>JAWKNG010000001.1:0-1042500 GCA_041391845.1 Flavobacteriales bacterium
TGATGAATGCATCCAAGTGGTCGCGGACGTCCAGCCCCGCGTTCCAGAAGGAGGCCACGATGGTCCGGCGCACGGTATGCAGGTCCTCCCGGTCCAACGCGGCGAGCAGTTCTTCTGCAGCATGGGCAGCCTTCACCTGGAAGAGCAGTTCGGTGATGCGCGTTCGCACCGCTTCGCTCTCCGTGGCCACCAGGGCGTTCAACAGATGCGGAATGGCACGTGCGTCACCCGCACGCTCGATGCGGGAGAGCGCGTCCAACACCTGCGCGTCATCCTCGCTCAAGAGCGCGGCGTAGGCGAGGTCGAGTTTGTTCTTGCGGGTGGTGGGTTCGCTCATGCCACAAAGGTCGCATCTGGGCGCGAACGGTAGTTCAAGGCAGGCCGTTGTCCGGGACGCGATCCTTCACACGCACGCCCATGAAGGGCACACCGGCCACCTGTTACAGGCTCACGAAGCTGCGCCGGCCGGGGCGCCGCTTGAACTTGTAGCTCACCTCCACGCTGAGGAAGCTCACGGAATCCAGCAGGCCGGGATTGCCGCGGGGGCTGGTGAAGATGGGGTTGGTGGTGCCGTTGGTGCCGCGCCCTGTGGGATCGCTGATGTACCGTGCCAACGCCTGTTGCGTGGGGTCCCCCGCATAGACCGCATCGATCTCATCGTAGGTGGCGTAGCGGTCGCTCACATCATCGATCATGTCGTCCAGGAACATGATGTAGCTGAACTCCATGCCCACGCTCATCTGCTTGGTGAGCATGTACCGGATGCCCATGCCCATGGGAACACCGATGTGCCAGGGGCTGATGCGCTCCGTGCGCCCGGTCTCCGGACCTCCCGCACCGCCTTCGGTCATCCAGCTGTACAGATCGGTCTCATAGTCCCCGTCCCGTTCCACAGCTACAGCACCAGGGGTGCCTTCCGGCGCATTGCCCAGTTCGCCGGTGCTCCAGCTGTAGTAGCGGTTCTCCAAGGCAACGTCACCGCGGAAGAGGTCGGCTTTCGGCCGTCCGTGGTAGACCCCCAGACCGATCTGGAAGGTCATGAAGAAGCGCTGTTGGAACAGGGGCGTGAAGGGTTCGCGATAGGCGTTCAGCACCAGGTGGCCCGACGCGCCGATGAGGTCGTTGCGGAAGCTCAGGCCCCGGCCGTAGTTCTTCAGGTCCTTCACGTCCACCCCTTCGATGGGAGCACGCTCATCGTACCCCACCCTGAACCAGCTGAGGCGCGCTTCGCAGGTGAGCGAGCGCGTCACGTACCGCTTCGGGTTGTTGAGGAAGTCGCGGAAGGTGATCTGCATGCCCGGCCGCAGGCCGTTCCACTGCATGGCCTGGTCGTAGTTGCCAAGGTCGCCGTGGTAGTGCGTGACCAAGGGCGTTACGCCGATCTCCAGATGACGCTGCGCGACCAAGGTGGCCGGCAACAGGACGAGCAGGGGTAGGAGTATGGTTCCGCGCATGGTGCTCCGCGAATTATGCTTGCAAGGTACGTGTAAGACGCGATCCCCCACCAAGGTTGCCTGTTCAACCCCGCTGACCGAAGATGGACGTTCCGATCCGGACCAGGGTGCTCCCGGCTGCGATGGCCAGGTCGGCATCACCGCTCATGCCCATGCTCAGGGTGTCGAACTCCGGATGACCCGACCGCGCACTCTGCTTGAGGTCGTTGAACAGGGCCGCCAACCCGGTGAACTCTTCCCGCACCTGGTCGACATCCTCGGTGTTGCTCGCCATACCCATCAGGCCGCGCAACGCCAGGGCAGACCATCGCTGCGCGTCCCAGTCGGTGATCAGGGCACGGGCTTCCTGCACGTCCAGCCCGTGCTTGGTCTCCTCCTGGGCGATGTGCACCTGGACCAGCACGCCGATGTGTCGGCCCGCAGCCGTCGCCCGCTTCTGGATCTCGTCCAACAGCTCCGTCCCGTCCACGCTGTGGATCAGGTGTACGAAGGGAGCGATGTACTTCACCTTGTTGCGCTGCAGGTGACCGATGAAGTGCCATTGGATATCCGCCGGCAACAGGGGCTGCTTGTCGCGCAGCTCCTGGGGATAGTTCTCCCCGAAGGCCCGATGGCCGAGGTCGTAGAGGGCCTGCACCTCCTGCACGGTCCGCGTCTTGCTCACGGCCACCAGCTGCACGTGCGCAGGTATCCCGGCACGTACGACAGCGTATCGTTCGGCGAGGGTGGCCGTGTGGTCAGACATCCTCCAGGGAATAGATGACAAGTCCGCTGCGCAGTTTGGGCTCGATGTAGGTGCTCTTGGGGGGCATCGTGCCACCGGTGTCCGCCACGGCCTGCAGGGCGGCGAAGTCCACCGGATATAGGTGGAAGCCCATGCGTCCCGGTGCATTGCAGGCCTTGTCCAGGGGGTGCGGCCCGTCGGCACCAGGAATGAAGCGGATGCGCGGATCGCTGCGCAGGTCGGTGATGCCCAGCAGGGGGGCGAGCACCTGAGCGCTGAGCCGGTCCGCATCCAGCTGCGCCACCGGGTCAGGATGGGCGGCCGGGTTGAGCTTGAACCGGAACCATCCTTCACCACAGCGCATCCCTACGGTCCCGGGGGCGGCCTGTGGCCCTTCGCAAGGCTCAAGCGCGAAGTTCTCCCGCAGTGCTTCGAGCACCCGCCGCTGTGCAGCACTGTCCAGGTCCAGCACCAGGCGATCGAAGTTGTAGATGTGCAGGTCCGGCTTGGGAACGATGAACGCGAGGCACCAGGCCTGTGGGTCCACATCGGCCGCGCCGGTCTGTTCGGCCAGGCGCGCGCTCGATGCCAGGCGGTGATGCCCATCGGCGATGTAGAGCGCGGGCACCTGCGCGAAGACCTCCTGCAGGTTGCGCCGCACCAGCGGATCGGTCACGGCCCACAGCCGGTGCCGCACACGATCGGTGGTGCTGAAGTCCTGGTCCGGACGCGTGGCCGCGATGGGCTCCAGGAGCCGGTGCCATTCGGTGCCTTCCGGCGTACACAGCAACACAGGTTCTGCGTTGATGCCCGTGTGGGCGAGGTATTCCGCAAAAAGGTTCTCGCGCGCCGTGAGCGTCTGTTCGTGCACCTTGATACGCCCGTCGCGGTAGGCGGCGATGCTCACTCCGGCGATCAGCCCACGCGAGACACCTCCTCGCATGCGCTGCTCATACACGTACAGGCAGGGTTCCGGGTCGCGTTCAAGGATGCCCTCCTCGCAGAAGCCCTTGAAGGCCGATCGGATGCGTTCGAAACGTTCGGTACGCGTACCTTGATGGTGCGAGCTTTCCTCGGGATGGATGACGTGCAGGAAGGTGTAGGGATTGCCGGCCAGCTTGTCCGCAAGCTCCTCTTTGGAATAGGAGATGTAGGAACGCGACCCGACAAGATGGGCCTTGTCGGCCGTGGGCCGCCAGGCGCGGAAGGGCCGCAGCTCGATCATCCCTGCACCTGAACGGTCTCGCGCCAGCTCACGATCTGTTCCACCAGCTCGGCACCCACGCGACCCTGTGCCTCGGCCGTGGCCGCGCCGATGTGGGGCGTGAGGCTGATGTTCGGCTGGGCAAGGAGGTCCGTGCGCGGTGTCGGTTCATTGACGAACACATCGAGCGCCGCAGCATGCAGCTTGCCGCTCTTCAACGCGTCCAACAAGGCATCCTCGTCCACGCTCCCGCCGCGCGCCGTGTTCACGAGCACGGCATGGTCCTTCATCCATGAAAGTTCGGTGGCACCGAGCACAGGGCGGCCATCCTTCTGGGCCGGAACGTGCAGGCTTACCGCATCGCTCTGTTCCAACAGCTCGCGCAGGGTCACCATCTTCACCGGTACGCGCACGTTCACCCCGCCGATCTCCATCTCCAGGGCCTCAGCGGTCGCGTGATTGTCCACATAGAGCACCCGCATGCCACAGCCCAAGGCGTAGCGGGCCGTCCACTGGCCGATGCGACCGAAGCCGATCACACCGAGCGTTTTGCCGCGCAGCTCGAAGCCCTTCTCGTACTCCTTCTTCAGGGTCTTGAAGTTCGTGGCACCTTCGGCAGGCATGCGGCGGTTGGCCAGGTGCAGGCTGCGCATGAGGGTGAAGAGGTGCGACATCACCAGCTCGGCCACGGAGATGGACGATGATGCCGGGGTGTTGATCACGGGGATCCCCTTGCTCCTGGCGTGCGCCACGTCGATGTTGTCGAGGCCCACACCGCCGCGTCCGATGAGCTTCAGCCCGGGACAGGCATCGATGAGGTCCTTGCGCACCTTGGTGGCGCTGCGCACCAGCAATACATCGATATGCTCCTTGTTCAAGTGGTCGGCCAGTGCCTCCTGTGCGACATTGTCCGTTGTCACGGTGAATCCTTCCTCCTTCAGTGCGGCCACCGCGCTGGCGGCCAGTCCATCATTGGCGTGGATACGCATGGGTCAACCGTTCTTTTGTGCGAAGTGGTCCATCACGTCCACCAACACCTGGACGCTCTCGATGGGTAATGCGTTGTACATGCTGGCGCGGTAGCCGCCCACACTGCGGTGGCCACGGATGCCGCTGATGCCGGCCTCTTTCCAGAGGGCATCGAACGCAGGTTCCAAGCTGGCATCGTTCAATACGAAGGTGGCGTTCATCACGCTCCGGTCCTCCACAGCGGCCGTGCCTTTGAAGAGCGGAAGGCGGTCGATGGCGCCGTAGAGCAGCGCGGCCTTCTCACCATTGCGACGCTCCATGGCCTGCACTCCGCCCATGTTCTTGATCCATTCCATCGTGAGCATGCTCACGTACACGGCATAGACAGGAGGTGTGTTGTACATGCTCTCCTTGGCCCCATGGTTCTTCAGGTCGAGCATGGGGCTCAGGGTGCGGCCGGTATGGCCCAACCGCTCAGGATCGAAGAGGTACATGGTGGTACCGGCAGGGCCCATGTTCTTCTGCGCCCCCCCGTAGATCAGCGCGAAGTCCGCCACGTTCACCGGTCGGCTGAAGATGTCGCTGCTCATGTCGCAGATCAGCGGCGCGTCGCTCTTCGGGAAGTGCTTGTACTGCGTTCCGAAGATGGTGTTGTTGCTGGTGAAGTGGAAGTAGTCCACATCAGCTGGCACATTGAAGCCCTTGGGGATGTAACTGAAGTTCTTGTCCTCACTGCTGGCCAGCACCTGGGTGTCGCCCACCAGCTTGCTCTCCTTGATGGCACGCGTGGCCCACTCACCGGTGTTGACGTAGGCGCTCTTGCCGCCCACCTTCATGTAGTTCAACGGCACCATGTGGAAGCCCAGGCTGGCACCGCCGCCGAGGAACACCACCTGATACTGCTCGGGCGCTCCAAGGAGTTCCTTCACCAGCCCTTGCGCCTTGGCCATCACGGCCTCGAAGGGCTTGCTGCGGTGACTGATCTCCAGGATGCTCAGGCCGCTTCCCTCGAAGTCGAGCACGGCCTGCGCGGCCTGTTGGAACACTTCCGGTGGGAGGATGCATGGCCCAGCGCTGTAGTTGTGGACCTTCTTGGCGGTGGCGACGTTCATGGGACTGTTGATCGGTGCCGCGAAGGTACGAGGTGTGGCACGGGTGGGGGGCTGCGCGCCACCATTCGTTCACGATCCTGCGTGGGATCCCAGAGGCGCCGTTCAACGCTCCCGGCCGGGACGCACACTACTGCGCGGAGCACGCAGGTCCACCTGCTCGCCCAACCACCATTCGCCCCGGTGCCAGAAGTAGGCGTCGTGCGTCATGTCAGGCCCATAGAACGCCCATTGCCCTTTCATGTCGGGCCGGGTGGGGGAGAGGTGGTCCATCACGATGGCCTCCAGGTCGGTGTCGTAGCGAAGGGTCATGGTGCTTTGGAACGAAAAGCCGAACACGCGGCGCATGGGCTTGATGCGCCCCTTGCCGAAGACCGGCGCCCCGAAGCGCGGCTTGCCACCCTTGAAGTGCAGCACCTCGATGACCTTGCGTGTCTCGCTGCGGTCATAGCCCTTCCAGCCCAGCAGGGTATAGAGCATACGCCCCCCCTTCTTCACCGGCACCACCGCATAGTACAAGGCACCATACCACTTGTCGGCTGCGAGCTCGGGCACTTCCGGTGATGGGATCCGTTCAGTGGCATCGCTCAACTCCTGCACCACGGCACCGCGTGGTCCGCGGTGCAACAGCAAGCCGTGGTAGCGATGGCTGCCATCGGTCCTGGGCAGGTTCCAGGTGAACAGCCGGAAGCTGCCGTCCGGAGCATCCACGCGCGTCAAAGGCACCGCGTTGAGGTCGGCGGTGAACGCATCGGCTTCCAGCAGTCGCGCACGCAGTGCCTGGCTGATGAGCTGGCTGAGGCTGTCCTGGACCGCGACCGGTGCATCCTGGATGCCGGTCAGGTGCGCGCGCACCCGTGTGGCCAGCTCGTCCGGGCCGGCGGACAACAGCAGGGGCAGGAAGAGTGCAGCGAAGGAGCAGGTACGCATGTTCACCATGGCTGCCTGAAGAACGTGCAACCGGCGTACCAACGTGTGCAGGATCACAAGTGCATGAACTCCTTCTTCGCCATCAACTGCTCCTTGGTCTCGCGGTGGTCGGGGTCGTCCACACAGCAATCCACAGGGCATACGGCGGCGCACTGCGGCTCATCGTGGAAGCCCGTGCACTCGGTACACTTGTCCGTCACGATGTAGTAGACGTCCATGGCCACGGGCTTGTTGGCGGCTTCCGCATCGTAGCTGTTGCCCATGGGGGTGGTCTGCATGCCCTTCAGGGAGGTGCCGTCGCTCAAGCGCCATTCACTGCCTCCTTCATAGATGGCGTTGTTCGGACACTCCGGTTCACATGCACCACAGTTGATGCATTCGTCGGTGATCATGATGGCCATGGCGCGCGGGTCTACTTTTGCGCCCGGCACGGAACAGCTCCGCCCGAGCGGCGCAAAGATAGCTTCCGGCACCACTAAGCACATGACAGCACCCTTCACCCTCCCGCTCCACGAACGCATGGCCGCCTTGGTGCAACTGGGCCGGGTGATGACCGCAGTGGCCGAAGCACCGACCTGGCCGGGGCATGGTGTCGGGCTCAATGAAGCCGAGTTCCAAGCCTTGGACCGGGTGGTGCGCAGCGCCCAGCAATACAACGGATGGTCCACCGAAGAGAACGTTCGACATGCCTTCGGCGCGTGGGGCCGGTCACTGCAGGAGGAGTCGCTACGCACCTGGCTGGCGGCTTATCCTGTATTGCTCACTACCCGCGAGCCGGTGCGCACCGTCGGCGCCATCCTTGCCGGTAACGTTCCCATGGTGGGCCTGCACGATGTGCTCTGCATCTGGCTCAGCGGTCACGCGGCGCGCGTGAAGACCTCGGCCCAGGAACCGGAGTTGCTGCCACACCTCGTGAGCATTCTGGAGCGGTTCGCACCACAAAGCGCCGGCCAGGTGGTGTTCATGCCTGAGAAGCTGGGCCCCGTGGATGCGGTGATCGCGACCGGCTCCAACAACACGGCGCGCTATTTCGAGCACTACTTCGGTCACCTGCCACGCATCGTTCGCCAGAACCGGGTGAGCGTGGCCGTGTTGGATGGAACGGAAAGCGAGCAACAACTGCAGGCTTTGGGAGAGGATGTGTTCCGCTACTTCGGCCTGGGCTGCCGCAACGTGTCGAAGGTGTTCGTGCCGCAGGACTTCGTACTGGACCGCTTGTTCGAGGCGCTCTATCCCTGGCACACCATCGCGCAGCACAACAAGTACGGTAACAACTACGAATACACCCGGGCCTTGTGGCTGTTGGACGGTGTCACCTTCCTGGACAACGGCTTCCTGTTGCTGAAAGAGGATGAACAGATGGCCAGTCCGGTGGCTACGCTCTTCTACGAACGCTATCAGGACCCGGCCGCACTGGCGGAACGGTTGGCAGCGGATCGGCACCAGCTCCAGTGCGTGGTGTCACAGCGGGACGTGCCCTTCGGTACCGCGCAGCAACCGTCCTTGGCGGACTATGCCGACGGGATCGATACCCTGCAGTTCCTCGTGGGGTTGAAGTGAGGGCTCGAAGCGCGTGGGTCAAGGACAATACTCGTAACAGCCGAGGTCGAAGCCGTTCCCATCGCAGTTCCGGTTGTTGCCCACCAGGTCGGTCAGTGACGCTGTCGGACTGGGAAGCCCCCTGTTCCGCGCGAAGGCCCCTGCGCTCAGCCTGAAGTCTCGGCTTGCGACGTCCACGAAGCCGGGATCACTGTTGCGCCAGACGGTGGCCACATCGAAGTAGTTCGGATCGCTCGTGGCAACATCGGTCCGCAGGATCATGTGCGCGAAGCGCACGGTGGGCGGTGCCAGTGCATTGAAGCCCAGCTCGAACTCCCGCTCGATGTTCCCATGGATGATCCCGTTCCTGAAGTTGCTGTCCTCGATGGGGCGCACCTGCACCGTGCCGAAGGCATCCTGGTAGGCATTGGTCAGGTAGAACGCCGGTGTCTGCCGCACCTCGTAGTTCCAGAAGTTGGCCACGGTGGTGTGCCAGAAGTCGTATCGCCCACCGCCGGTAAGCGCCACGCTGTATTGCCCGCAATCGCCCACCAGCAGGTTGTAACTGGTGATGCGGTAGTTGCGGCTGAGAAGGCCCGCTGCGCTGCAGTTGCGGATGCGCACATTGTCCAGCACGAGCGTGTTCTCGCTGGTGGGCAGGTCGGGGATCAAGGGCCAGGTCTCGCATTGGATGCCCACCAGGGCGTTCTTCACCAACACGTTGCGGACCACGTTCTGCGTGCCGGGCGCCCCCTCATTGATCCAGATGCGGTCCCACTGACCGGGCAGTTCGGCGTACAGTTCTTCACGCCGGTCGCCTTGGAAGACGATGGGGTTGTTGATGGTGCCGTTCATGGTCACCTGACCGCCCCGGTACACCCACAGCCCCCCACCACTGTGCACGTACACCCGCACACCCTCCTCGATGATGAGTGCATTGCAGCTGTCGACAACAGCGTACCCATAGATGACATAAGGCTTGTCGTTGGTCCATATCGCGGTCTGCCCGCAGATCTGGGTGCCGTTCTCGTCGAAGCCGCCCACCACGTAGCTGAAAGGAGGAAGGCCGTTGAGGAAATTGTCGGGACGGATGAAGTGGGCGTCCTGTCCCCACGCCTCCAGCAGCACCTTCTGCTCGGTGCCGTTGGTGTTGAACACCACATGGTCCGTAAGCACGAAGGGGGTGTTGACACCACCCGGCCCCAACGTCGCTTCCACGAACACGAACACGCTATCCCCGCCCAATATCTCCACATCACTGAAGCTGGTGCCGGGGACGCCATCCACGTTGATGCGATAGGGGGAGGGACCACCGCCCTCGAGCGCGATGTCCACCCGTACGGCACGGTTGTTCGGGTTGCGGGCGGTGAAGCGCTTGGTGACCGTGCCCACGGTGGTGAAGACCGTGTCGAAGAGGATGGAATCCTGGCTGAATTCCAAGGAGATGCCTCCCTGGTCGGTGACCAGGCCCTCCTTGCGGCAGCCGGGGCCGAAGAGCAGCACGAGCAACAGGATGGGGAGGAGGGTTCTCAAGGCGTGCAAAGATGGGCCGCTCGGGCCAACCTTTGTACGCGGAAAGCGCCCGATCATTGCCCGGCTCTGGACAAGTGGAGCAGGGGCCTTGGTGGAACAGGAACTTTCCGTTACTTTTGCGGCCCTTAACGGAAGTTCTGTCATGAAGAAGGATATCCACCCCTCCAACTACCGTACGGTCGTGTTCAAGGACATGTCCAACGAATACATGTTCCTCGGCAAGAGCTGTGCGAACACGAAGGACAGCATGACCTGGGAGGATGGCAATGAGTACCCGCTGGTGAAGCTGGACATCAGCCACACCTCGCACCCCTTCTACACGGGAAAGATGATGCTTGTGGACACCGCCGGTCGTGTGGACAAGTTCAACAAGCGCTTCGCCCGTCACCAGGAGAAGAAAGGCTGAACGGCCCACCCGTTCGTCTGGAGTTCGTGAGCCCCGGGGTAGCCCCCCGGGGTTTCGCGTTGGTACCGGGCCCTTCACGCGTCACCCTCATCCGAATACGACCGAGGTGGCCTTTCTCCATCAGCGACAAGGGCCCTGACGCGATGCGCCAGGGCCCTTGTGTGGTGGTCGGCACCGATGGCGTCAGCTCACCTTGAAGGCATCGCCCATGTGCTGCCCAGCGCGGATCAGCTCCAGGGCCTTGGCCACACGTCGCTTGCGGGCCTCCTCCTGTTTGGCATCGCTCACCCATTCCACGAACTCCTGTCGGGCCTCGGCGGTGAGGCTTTCCCATTGTTCCCGCGTACTGGCATCCTTCTCCAGTACACAGGCGAATTCATCAGGGAGGTTGGCCGCGCTGCGGGTCTTTGCCTCGGCACGCGCAGGGCGATCGGCCTTCAGCGCCTGTTTCAAAAGGTCGGTGAAGGCCTTTTCGTTGATCGCATCACCCTCCTCCAGCTTGTATTTCCGCACCTCGCGGGCGGCATCCTTTTCGTTCGGTTTGAAGAGGCCATGGGCATCCTTCAGCTGATCGCCCTTGTGGAACCATACACTCACGCAGGTCTTCAACGGGTGAAGGCTCACCACCACCCCGTGGCGCTCGAAGCAGGGCGCGTTGCTGCGCCAGGTCTCCTCGATGTCACTGTCTGCCGCATGGATGAGCTGACGCAGACGCACCAACAGCTTGCGCTGCCATTCGGGTTGCTCAGCAATGAAGAGGTTGATCTGTTCCTGGACGTGCATGGGAGAAGGCGTCAGAGAGGGCGAAGCTAATACCTCCGCCGGGTCAATGTTACGGCATTGTAATGCGGGTCAGCAGCGCTCGAGCACCACGGCATACCCTTGCCCCACACCGATGCACATGGTACACAGCGCATAGCGCTTACCGGTGCGCTGCAGTTCCAACGAGGCGGTCTGCAACAGGCGGGCTCCGCTCATGCCCAGCGGGTGGCCCAAGGCAATGGCACCACCGTTGGGGTTGATACGCGGATCATCGTCGGCCACGCCCAGGCTGCGGGTGCAGCTGAGCACCTGCGCTGCGAAGGCCTCGTTCAACTCCAGGATGTCCATGTCCTGCAGATGCAGCCCGGCGCGCTTCAGGGCCAGGTGGGTGGCGTTCACCGGACCGATGCCCATGATGCGGGGCTCCACACCCACCACAGCACTGCTCACGATCCGGGTGAGCGGCTTCAACCCATGGTCGCGTACGGCGTTGTCGCTGGCCACCAGCACGGCGGCCGCCCCATCGTTCAGCCCGCTGGCATTGCCCGCTGTGACCGAACCGTTCTTGCGGAAAGCGGGCTTCAGGCCGGCCAACCCTTCCAGGGTCGTGCGCGGCTTGATGAACTCGTCCTGCGCGAACACCAGCGGGTCGCCCTTGCGTTGCGGGATGCTCACAGGCGCGATCTCCTCGGCGAGCCGTCCGCTGGCTTGTGCGGTGGCGGCCTTCTGTTGGCTCCACAGGGCGAAACGGTCCTGGTCCTCCCGGGTGATGGCTTGCTCGCGCGGCAGATCGAGCAGGTTCTCGGCGGTCTCGCCCATGGCATCCACGCCATACTGCTGCTGCATCGCAGGGTTCACGAATCGCCAGCCGAAGCTGGAATCGAAGAGCTGGGCATCGCGCCCGAAGGGGGTGCTGGTCTTGCTCATCACCCAGGGACCACGCGTCATGTGCTCCACACCGCCGGCAATGAAGAGGTCGCCAGTGTTGGCCGCGATGGCACGCCCTGCCTGCACCACGGCGCTCATGCCCGAAGCACAGAGACGGTTCACGGTCTCGCCGGGCACGGTCACGGGCAGCCCGGCCAGCAACAGGGCCATGCGGGCCACGTTGCGGTTGTCCTCGCCGGCCTGGTTGGCACAACCCATGATCACATCGTCCACCAAGGCCTTGTCCAGCTGTGGATGGCGCTCCATCAACGCGCGCAACACATGGGCGGCAAGGTCGTCCGCCCGCAGGTGTGAAAGGCTGCCGGTGAAGTTGCCGATGGGGCTGCGAACGGCGTCGATGATGTAAGCGGCGGGAATGCTCATGGGTTGGTGCGGTCTTCTTCGGGGAACCAGGGCTTGCCGGTGCGGAAGACGGTTCCCTTGAACAGCGCGACGGTCGTGCCGTGCTGGTCGGTGACGGTGATGTGATAGATGCCGATGCTGCGCGACAGGCTCATCTCCTGGCTGGTGGCCGTGAGTACGTCGCCTTCCTTGGCCGGCTTGGTATGGCTGATGGAGGTCTCCACGCTCACGCTCTGGATGCCGTGGCTGTTGGCGGCGAAGGCCAGGCAACTGTCCGACAGGGCATAGGTGATGCCCCCGTGCGCGATGGCGAAGCCATTGAGGTGTTCGGTCCTGACGGTCATGCGCAACACACAGCGACCGGGTTCCACCAGCACACGCTCCATGCCCATCCATTGACTGAACGGATCATGGTCGAACATGCGGGCCACCACGCGTTGGGCCAGATCGGACATGGGGGCGAAGGTATTGGGTGGAGCGGATGTCGCAGGTCGTTGTTCGATGGTCGTTGCTCGTCCCAAGACCTCGAACTTCTAGGGTAGGTCCGGGTCGGTCACGGGGTCAGGACCGCCAGGTTCGCTTACGGTATAGCGCTTTCCCATGGATAGCAAGTAACGGATGTAACCATTCACGGTCTGGATAGCACGAATAATGAGTTCGCACGTTTCCTCGTGTGTCTTCTGGTCGATATAGCCTTCATCAAGCGCGTCCCAGAGATGGTTTTTGGTTTCGTACAACGAACCACGTGCGATCCTACAGAAACGAACGTTATCCTTCTCGTAGAACCTGCCAAAACCCTCAGCCAGTTGGCTTCCGGGGGAACGAGAAGAACGGATGATCTGGTCCGTAAGGCGGTATTTCTCGTCATCGGGCCACGTAAGGACCAATTCCCGCACCCTCAGTTTTACCGCTCTGCTATTCTTCCATGCATCCAGGTCTTCGAACGACGTGACCTTGCCATTGAACGGGAGTTCGCTCATCGTATTGAATGTTGATAAGCACCGAAACTACGATATCGCTCCACACACTATTTCATGACCACCGATCACCGAAGATCGAAGAACGGACATCGACCACCGACCACCGACCACCGACCACCGAACACCGAACACCGAACACCGAACACCGAACAACGAACAACGAACAACGTCCCTCACCCCTCAGAACAACTCCTTCGGCAGCGCTCCTTCATGTTCCAACAGCCATTTCTTGCGCCACAAGCCGCCCACATAGCCGGTGAGCAGTCCATCCGTAGCGATCACCCGATGACAGGGCACGATGAGGGGGATCGGATTGGAGCCGCAGGCATTGCCCACGGTGCGACCCATAGCACGGCCGCCGATCACGGTGCCGATCGCCTGATAGCTCTTGGTCTTGCCATAAGGGATGTCCACCAGCGCGTCCCAAACGAGCTTCTGGAAACGCGTTCCCAGTTGCTGCACGGGCAGGTCGAAGCGCTTCCGGGTGCCGGCGAAGTAGGCGTTCAGCTGCCGCTCGGCTTCCTTGAGCACAGCAGGCGGCTTGGTGGACCGCACGGGCAACGCGTCGAAGGAGAGCCGGGTGATCAAGGCGCCGTCGCTCTCCACCCAGAGCTTCCCAATGGGGCTGTTGACCACCACTACGTGGAACGGCGCGAAGAGGGTGGGAGCATTGTTGGTGATGCGTGCCATGCGCGACATGGATATCTTCGGACAAAATAAGCACGATGGCCTGGTTCACCGCAGACTTCAATGCCTTCTTCAAGGACCTCGCGCGGCACAACAACAAGGAGTGGTTCGATGCGAACAAGGCCCGCTACACCCGCAGCGCGAAGGAGCCGTTCGAGGCATTCGTCGGTGACCTCATCGCAGCAGTGGCCAAGGTGGACAAGGGAGTGCAGATCACCCCGAAGGAAGCCATCTTCCGCCTGCACCGCGACGTGCGCTTCAGCAAGGACAAGACGCCGTACAAGACCCGCATGTCGGCCATCGTATCCCGGGCCGGGCGCCACGACCACTCTGCAGCGGGCATCTACCTTGAGTTGGGCCCCGAGAACGTCGGCATTTATGGCGGCCAGTACATGCCCGAGCGGGATGCCGTGCAGCAGATCCGTGAGCACATCGCGAGCCACGGAAAGGAGTTCCGCAAGTTGTACCAGGCCAAGCCGTTCCAGCAGCTCTTCGGCGAGATCCAAGGGGAGCGTAACAAGGTGTTGCCGGCTGAGTTCAAAGAATTGGTGAAGGACGAGCCGTACATCGCCAACAAGCAGTTCTACTTCATGGCCGAGTTGCCGCCTTCACTGGTCACATCCGCCAAGCTGCTCGATACGGTCATGGAGCATTACCAGGCTATGCGGCCGCTGAACCAATTCTTCGCGAAGGCCTTGGGCAAGGTGGTCTAGCAGCGGGCCGGTGCCAAGCAGTGCTGCTGGATAAGAAGAAGGGCGACCACTCGCGCGGCCGCCCCTCCTTTCACCAAACGGTTCCCCTTACTGCGCCTTGGCGGTGAGGGTGATGTCGAGCTCGATGTTGTCGTTCAGGATCATGTCCTTCGCGCCGGTGCTCCAGGCCACGCCGTACTTCTGACGGTCGAACGCGAGCTTGCCGGAGGCTTTTACAACGCCACCATCTTCGGTCACCACCACATCGCTCACCTTCTCTTCGTTGGTCTTGCCACGCACGGTGAGGTTGCCGTAGACGGTGCTACCCTCCACGCGAGTGATGTCGAACGTGGCGGTCGGATAGGTTTCCACGTCGAAGAAATCAGGCGACATCAGGTGGCCGATCAACATGGCCTTGGTGCCCTGCTTGCTGCCATCGGGAGCATAGGCGCTGTCCATCGGGGCCATGCTCTTCAGGTCCACGACAAAACCACCGGCGGTGATCTGCGGGCCTTTCATGGCCAGCTTGCCTTCGGTGAGGCTCACGGTGCCGTAGTGGCTCTTCACGCCCAGCATGGTGCCGGTCCACTTCACGGTGCTGGCGGCGGCATCCACCATGTAGGTCTTCTCCATGGCAGCGAGTGCAGCCAGGCTATCAGCGGTGGCCTTCTCCTTTTGCGCGGCGATCTCCGCCTCGCTCGGGCCACAGGCTACAATGGAAAGAACTGCGAATGCAGCTACTGAGAGGGAAAGGGCTTTCATGGTCGGTCTTCAGAGGTTGTGTTGGGGCACAAAGATAGACGGAAATTTTCCATGGAAACAAATGAAGACAGCAAGTTTTGAACGATCGGTGTGCGGCACACCCTCATCGGGCTGCCATACGGCGCAACTGGGGGGAAGGGCGGTAGCGGTCCTCCCCATAGGTGGCCTGCAAACGCTCCAGCACACCCAGCCAATGGGCCGCGCCCTTCTCCTCCGCCCAAGCCAACAGGCCTTTCGGGTAGTTCACGCCCTTGGTCATGGCCAGATCGATGTCGGTGGCGCTTGCCACCTGCCAAAAGAGCGCATCGGCCGCCTCGTTGATCAACATGGCCAGGATGCGTTCCACGATCACCGCTGAAACCTCCGCAGGGTCTCCCGACGAAGGAGGGGACCCGGCGGTCTTGCCCCGTGTTCCCGCAGGGTCCTCTGCGAGAGACCCTGCGGAGGTTCGCGGAACGATCGCCCCGTTCGCGTCATACTGGTAGTAGCCCCTTCCGCTCTTACGCCCCAGCCTTCCGCTTTCCACCTGTCGCTGCTGCGTGAAGCTCGGCTTGTACCGTTGGTCGTAGAAGAACGCCTCCCACACGGTCTTCGTCACGGTGAAGTTGATATCGTTGCCGATAAGGTCCATCAGCTCGAAGGGCCCCATGCGGAAGCCGGCGCTTTTCATGGCCGCATCGATGGTCGGCATGTCGGCGATGCCCTCCTCGTAGATGCGGATGGCCTCGCCGTAGAAGGGTCGCGCCACACGGTTCACGATGAAGCCGGGCGTGTCCTTGCACACTACGGGCACCTTGCCCCAGGCCTGCATCAGGGTCGTCATGCGCGGAGCGAGCGCTTCCTCCGTGGCCAGCCCGGGCACTACTTCCACCAGGGGCAGCAGGGGGGCGGGGTTGAAGAAGTGCAGGCCCACCATGCGCTCCGGGTGCTTGAGGCCACCGGCGATGGCCGTGACCGATAGGGAGGAGGTGTTGGTGGCCAGCATGGCATCCTCCGGCACGATACCTTCCAATTCACCGAAGAGCTGCTTCTTGATGCCGAGGTCCTCGATGATGGCCTCGATGACAAGCCCGCTGCCCGAGAGGTCCTTGAGGTCACTGGCCGGGGTGATGCGGCCGTGGATGCCATCAGCCTGTTCGGCGGTGAACTTGCCCTTCTCCACCAGCTTGTCCAGCGTTTTCCGCAAACCGGTAAGTGCTTTGTCCACGGCCTCGCGGCGCGTATCGAACAGAACCACATCATGACCGGCCTGTGCGGCCACTTGGGCAATGCCGCTGCCCATCGTCCCTGCGCCGATCACGGCGACCTTCATCGAGGTATCCATGCGGCGAAGATCGGGAGGGCGATCAGAAGATCAGAAAATGAGGTGATCTGAAGATCAGATGATGAGATGATCAGAGGGTCGAGGCGGAATAAGGCATTTTCATTGTCTGATCATCTGATCGACCGATCTTCTGATCACTCCCCCTTGTACACCGGCTTCCGCTTCTCCAGGAAGGCTTTCACGCCCTCGTTGTAGTCGTGGCTGCGGCCGGCGATGCTCTGCAGCTCGTTCTCGTGGTCGAGCTGTGTGTCGAGGCTGGCGTGCTGCGCGCGGTTCAGAGCCTCCTTGGTCAGGGCGATGGCCTTGGTGGGCATGGTGGCCAGCTTCTTCGCGAGTGCGGTGGCCTCGTTCATCAGTTCGGTGTCTGGCACGGCCTTCCAGATCATGCCTTGGGCCTCGGCCTCCTTGGCGCTCACTTTGGGCGCTAGGATCATCTGTCCGAAAGCGCGCTGCATGCCCACCAAGCGCGGTAGGGTGAAGGTGCCGCCGCTATCCGGGATCAGGCCGATGTTGATGAAGCTCTGGATGAAGTTGGCGCTCTCGGCCGCCAGGGTGAGGTCGCAGGCATAGGCGATGTTGGCCCCGGCACCGGCAGCCACCCCGTTCACCGCGGCCACCACCGGCTTGGGCAGGCTGCGGATGCGCCGCACGATGGGGTTGTACTGCGTGCTGATGATCTCCTCGATCTTGGTGCCCGGCGCGATGGCCTCGGCCAGGTCCTGACCCGCACAAAAGGCACGACCCTCGCCGGTGAGCAGGACTGCACGCACGCTGGCATCGTCCTTTGACTGGTCCAGCGCATCAATGGTCTCCAGCGCCATCTCGCGGTCGAAGCTGTTCAGCTTGTCCGGACGGTTCAGGGTGATGGTGGCGACGCCGTCGGCGACGGTGTAGAGGATCTTGGTGTAGGACATGAAGCGAAGATCGGTCGATCGGATGATCGCTTCGGCAGCAGGCATTTCCATTATCTGAACATCTGATCGCCCGATCATCTGATCGCTCACAAGCACTTGAACTGATCGAAGGGCTCCAGGCAGTCGTTGCACTTCCACAGCGCCTTGCAGGCCGTGCTGCCAAAGGCCGAGAGCATCACTGTGTTCGTGGAACCGCATTGCGGGCATGCCACCACGGGTTGTTCGCCCTTCAGCGCGCGGATGTCAGCGGTCTTCTCGGGCGGCGCAATGCCATATTCCTTCAGCTTGCGTTTGCCTTCATCCGTGATCCAGTCGGTGGTCCAAGCGGGGGAGAGGCTCATCTTCACCTCCACCTCGGGCACACCGGCCTCGAGCAACTCCTTCTTGATGTCGGCCGCCATAACGTCCATGGCCGGGCACCCGGTATAGGTGGGGGTGATGGTGATGATGGCCTTACCGTCGGCCTCCACCTCCACGCCGCGCACCACGCCCAGCTCCAGCACGTTGATGGCCGGGATCTCCGGGTCCTTCACGTAGTCGAGGAGCTCGAGGATGCGGTCCTTGGAGATGTGTTCCTGGGCGTTCATTCAAGCATTCCGACCCATGGGGTCGACGATACAGGTGCTTCGATCGAGGAGGGCAGGATCCGAAGGTATCCGCTACCACTCCGCCCCCGGATAGGCCCGCGTCACATGCTGCATCTCCGCGAGGATGAAGCCCATGTGCTCGCTGTGCAGACCCTTGCGCCCCCCGGTCATCATGAAGCCGTCAGCGGGTCGTTCCAAGGTGGCTTCCGCGAGGACCTCGTCCACGGTCCTGCTCCATGCGGCCTTCACGGCGGCCATGTCCGGTGCGATGCCAGCCTTCGTCATCTCCTCCAGGACGGCATCGTGTTCGAAGAGCTCACCGGTGTAAGTCCATAGGTCCTTCAGTGCGGTCTGTGCACGCTGGTGGCTCTCCTCTGTGCCATCCCCGAAGCGGATCATCCATTCGCTGCTGGCCCGCAAGTGGTAGGTGGCCTCCTTCACGGCTTTGCCTGCAATGGCAGCAAGCTGTTCGTCGCTGCTCTTCAGCAGGGCCTGCATCAGTGGCAAGTGGTAGGCATCAAAGAGGAAGCTGCGCACCATCGTATGCGCATAGTCGCCGTTGGGCTGTTCCACCAGCTTCACATTGGTGAATTGGCGTTCCATCCGCAGGTAGGCCAAGGCGTCCTCCGTGCGTCCCTTGCCTTCCACTTGACCGGCGTAGGTGAGCAGGTTCCGCGCTTCGCCCAAATGGTCCAGTGCACGGTTGGTCAAGGCGATGTCCTCTTCCAGGATCGGCCCATGGCCGCACCATTCGCTCAACCGATGGCTGAGGATCAGAAGGTCATCACCGAGGCGGAGGGTGTATTGGAATAACGAGTTGCTCATGGTGAATGGGAGTTGGCGAATGGCGAATGGGGAAAGCGCGTAGGCGCTATTCACCAACTCCCATTCACCATTCACTAAATGTATTTCGCCCCCTCAGGCACAGTATAGAAGGTGGGATGCCGGTAGATCTTGTCGTCAGCCGGGTCGAAGAGGCTTTCGGCATCTTCAGGGCGCGAGGAGTGGATGTGTTCGCTCTTCACCACCCAGATGCTGTTGCCTTCCTGCCGTCGGGTGTACACGTCGCGGGCGTTCTCGATGGCCATGTCCGCATCGGCGGCGTGCAGGCTGCCCACATGCTTGTGGTCCAGGCCGCGTTTGCTCTGGATGAAGACCTCCCAGAGGGGCCAGCCTTGTTCGTTCGTGTTGCTCATAGGCGTCGGATCTCGTTCGTTGCGAAAGGAATTCAGGAAGTTGGCGGTTCGCAACAGGCAGTTGACCACCTAGACGGAGATCAACTGCCTAGTGCCGATCGCCGACCGTTTCACGCGGCTTGCTTTTTCTTCGCCTTCTTCGCTGCATAGGCCACGGCTGCTTCGCGCACCCATGCACCGTCGTTGTGGGCCTTGTTGCGGGCGGCAAGGCGCTCCTTGTTGCAGGGACCGTTGCCGGCCACCACATTGTTGAACTCGGTCCAGTCGATGGTACCCCAGTCATAGTGCTGGGTAGCCTCGTTCCACTTCAGGTCCGGGTCTGGGATGGTGAGACCGATGGCCTCGGCCTGCTGCACGGTGCGGTCGATGAAGGTCTGGCGCAGCTCGTCGTTGCTCTGGCGCTTGATCTTCCACTTCATGCTCTGTGCGCTGTGCGGGCTGTTGGCGTCGGTTGGGCCGAACATCATCAGGCTGGGCCACCACCAGCGGTTCAGGGCATCCTGGGCCATCTCCTTCTGTTCAGGTGTGCCCTTTGCCAGGACGGCCATGATCTCATAGCCCTGGCGCTGGTGGAAGCTCTCTTCCTTGCAGATGCGCACCATGGCACGGGCGTACGGGCCGTAGCTCGTGCGGCACAGCATCACCTGGTTCATGATGGCGGCGCCGTCCACCAGCCAGCCCACTGCGCCGATGTCCGCCCAAGTGAGGGTGGGGTAGTTGAAGATACTGCTGTACTTGGCCTTGCCGCTCAGCAGGTCATCGATGGTCTTCTCACGGCTGGTGCCCAGCGTTTCGCAGGCGCTGTAGAGGTAGAGCCCGTGGCCGGCCTCGTCCTGCACTTTGGCCAAGAGGATGGCCTTTCGCTTGAGGCTGGGTGCGCGGGTGATCCAATTGCCTTCGGGCAGCATGCCTACCACCTCACTGTGGGCGTGCTGGCTGATCTGGCGCACCAAGGTCTTTCGGTAGTCGTCCGGCATCCAGTCCTTCGGCTCGATCTTCTGCTCGGCGTCGATCTTGGCTTGGAAACGTTCTTCGAAGTTGGCGATATCCGTCATGGCGTTGTGTGGGGTGGCTAAGATAGGAGGAAGGGGGCCGTCCGTGCTGACCTCCGTCAGTCGTTGAACAAGGATGCCCGGTCAATGGTTCCTTGGCGGGCCGAAAGCCCGTGGATCTCTGTTGCCAGGCACAACGACCAATGCTGAACGGTGTCAACGGACGGCCTGCGGGTTCCGTACCACCGCCGACCTCCGGTCACCATGCCGCTCCAACTCTCGCACAACGCACATCGTCTATTTTTGCCGCCCTTATCATGAACACCACACGCATGGCGCGATTCCATAGTCTTGAGGTCACCGAGGTCCATCCGGAAACGACCGATAGCATCGTGGTCGGCTTCGATGTGCCCGCCTCACTGCAGGAGGACTTCCGTTTCACGCACGGCCAGTACGTGACGCTGAAGCTCACTGTGAACGGAGAGGAATTGCGTCGTTCCTACAGCATCTGTAGTTCACCGCTCGATAGAGGAGGCTTCCGCATCGCCGTGAAGAAAGTGCCGGGTGGCAGGGCCAGTACACAGCTCGTGGAGAAGCTCAAGCCCGGCATGCGCATCGAGGTGATGACACCGATGGGCAACTTCACAACGGCCCTCGATGCAGGACGCAGCCGGCATTTCGTCGCCTTTGCTGCCGGTAGCGGTATCACACCGATCCTCAGCATCCTGAAGACCGTGCTGCGCGCCGAGCCCAACAGCCGCTTCACCCTGTTCTACGGCAATACCGACGTGGACCGCATCATTTTCCGAACGCGTCTGGACGAGTTGAAGGCGCAGCATGGCGACCGGCTGGGTGTGCACCATATCCTGTCCAAAGGACACGATGCGGACCAGCTCTTCAACGGCCGCATCACCGCCGCCAAGGCCAATGCGTTGCTCGACCGGTTCGTGGGCGGTGAGTTGGAACAGGAGTACTTCATCTGCGGTCCCGAACAGATGATGGTGAACGTGAGCGAAGCCTTGGAGCAGCGGGGAGTGGACAAGCGGCGCATCCACATCGAGCTCTTCACCACCCCGGTGACATCCGAGGCCGAGCGCCCTTCACAGCCCGCTGGACCTGGAGCGTTCACCGGCACAGCCGAGGTGGTGGTGATCATGGACGGGCGCGAGACCGTGCTGCAGTTGCCCGCCACCGGCGATGCGATCCTGGACGCGGCCCTGGAAGGTGGGGTGGACGTGCCTTACGCCTGCAAAGGGGCGGTTTGCTGCACCTGCAAGGCCCGCATCGTGGAAGGGCAGGTGGAGATGGTGATGAACTATGCGCTCACCGATGACGAGGTGGCCGACGGTTATGTGCTCACCTGTCAGTCACATCCCCGCTCGGCACGCGTTGTGGTGGACTATGACCAGCACTGAGACAAGGACCTCGAAAAGATCAAGGCGGGCTTACGGGCCCGCCTTGCTGATTTCCAGCCTTTGGTGATGTTGTTGTAAAGGCGGGAAGGAGAGGTTCAAGGGTCAGAACGTGGCGCTGGCGATGTTGCCGAGTTTGTTCTGGATGTGCGCGAGGTAGTTGTCGCTATGGTAGAATCCCCCCATTTCGGGATCCCAGCGGACGATGGCACTGGGGAAGTCGTGGTAGAAGTTGGCTTCGATACCAGCGACCTGGGGCACGAGCGACACGAAACATTCATAATCGGGGTAGGTCACCAGGTCCTCAGGAAGCTTGGTGTCCATGTGGATCAGTTTGGCTTCGAACCCCTCCTTGCGCACGAGAATGGAGTACTGGTTGTCGATGTCCATGTTCACTTCGAAGCGACCGTTCTTCTTCACGGCCACCTGTCCGAGGTGTTCGTTGTCCTTGTAGAGCTCGATGGTGCAGTCCGAGGCTCCTTTGCCATCGATGAGGATATGGCCATGCACAGGCACGTACCAGCCTTCGGCCTGGTCCCGTCGGTCCACGAGCCGACCCTGGGCGTTCACATCCGCCGCGGAGAACCATGCCACAAAGGCGAGCAGTCCGAGCGGCGCGCGGTCAATGAAGGAGGGGAGGAGGGACTTCATGTTGCGTATCGGTTGAGGATGTATACGGAGGTCACGTCGGGAGGTTACATCAGGCCACCTTGATGAAGGGGATGTCGCTGGATGCTGCGTTGCTCCGAGGGAAGCCCAGGAACAAGCTGGTCCCTTGGTGCGGTACACTTTCGGCCCAGGCGCTGCCGCCATGCTTCCGCACGATGCGGGAGACAATGGCAAGTCCGATCCCGGTTCCCTCGAACTGGTCGGTGGGGTGGAGGCGCTGGAAAGCCCCGAAGACCCGGTCCTTGTGCTGTGGGTCGAAGCCCACCCCGTTGTCACGCACCACGAGCACATCCCGCTCGGCCTCCTTCAGCAACCCCACCTCAATGCGCGGCAGGTCGCGTTCCCGCGTGAACTTCAGCGCGTTGGAGAGCAGGTTGTGAAGCGCCACCTTGAGCAGTGGTGCGTCCGCGAGGATGGTATGTTCCGCGTCAGCCACAAGGTGGACGTGCGGCCTGCGCTCTTCGGGCACCACCTCGGCGATGACCTCCGATGCCAGTTCAGCGAAGCCCACCTCGCGCCGTTCCAGCTCACGCCCGTTCGTTTGGGAAAAGCGAAGCATGTCGTCGACCAGGTCGATCAGGCGCTGCGCTCCTTTGTGGATGCGGTCGGTGAACGCAACGGCCTCGTCATCCTTCCGCTCGGTACAGTGGCCGTGCAGCAGTTCGCTCATGGCCACGATGTTCTTCAAAGGGGAGCGAAGGTCGTGGGCCACGGAGTAGGAGAAGGATCCCAGGTCCTCGAGCGCTTCCAGGAGCTGGGAGGTGCGCACCGCCACGCGGCGGTCCAGGTCGTGGTTCAACTTGCGCAGGCGCTCCTCTTCCTGCTTGCGGTCCGACACGTCCTTGATGATCGCCTGGAAGACGTCCTTGCCGATGGCCTGTTGGCCCAGGTACGTCGCCGTCATCAGGCAGTCGAGCACCTTGCCGGCGGGGGTGCGGATGGTGAGGTCAACGTTCACGAAGGTGTTGCCCTTGCGCTGGCTGCGGAGCGCGCGCACCAGGTGCCGCGGGTCGTCGATGTGGTCGGTGAAGCGCGAGCGGAGCAGGTCCTTTCGGTCGACACCCATGACCTTGGCACAGGCGTGGTTCGCCTCCAGGATGGAGCCCTTGCCGTCCACCAGTACGATGGGGTCGCCACTGGCGTCGAAGATCTGTCGGTACTGTTGGAGGAGCCGCTCCTTCTCATCCTTCAGCTGGTGGATCTCGAAGGCCTGCTGGATGCGCAGCCGCAGATCGTTCTCGTCCCACGGCTTGGTGGCATAGGCGTAGATGCCCCCCTCGTTCACGGCGGCCACCACGGCTTCCAGGTCGGCATAGCCGGTGAGCAGCATGCGCATGCTGCGCGGGTGCCTGTCGCGCACATGCCGCAGGAACTCGCTGCCGTTCATCTCCGGCATGCGCTGGTCGGAGATCACCACGTGCACGCTCTCGCGCTCCAGCAGTGCCAGGCCTTCGGCACCGGAGTGCGCGATGAGCACGTCCATCTCACGCCGGAACGCCGACCGGAAGGCCTTCAGATTGCTCTCCTCATCGTCAACGAAGAGGACTTTGATGCGGGAGGTGTTCATGCTGCTTCTGCGGGGCTGCTCTGTTGTCGAAGGTGTCGCACGGGCAGTTCCAGGTGGAAGGTGGTGCCGATGCCGGGACTGCTTTCCACGCGGATATCACCCTGGTGCTCCTGTACGATCCCGTAAACGATGGCCATGCCGAGGCCGGTCCCCTCGCCCACCGGCTTGGTGGTGAAGAAGGGGTCGTAGATGCGTTCGATCACCTCGCTCGTCATACCCACGCCATTGTCGCTGATGCTCACCAGGGCGCGGTCACCGGCTCGTGCCGTACGCACATGCACCACCCGTGGCCGATCGCCGGGCCGGTTCACCGTGGCCTGGATGGCGTTGGTGATGATGTTCATGAACACCTGATTGACCTTTCCCGGGAAGCATTCCACTTTGGGGAGCTCCTGGAGGTCCAGTTCGATGGCCACCTTGTCGCGGTACTGGGGGGCCAGCACAGCGAGGGTGGACCTGATCCCTTCGTTGAGATCGGCCTCCTTCAGGTCGTCCTCGTCGAGGCGCGAGAAGTTCCGCAGGCCGCGGACGATCTCGGCCGTACGGGAGGAGCCTTCGGCGATGCTGGCCACGATGTCCTCCATTTCCTCGAGGGTGGTGGCCAGGTCGAGGCGCTGCTCCAATGCGCGGATCTCCGCCAGCACCTCGGGGCCGTCCCCGGGTCGCATCTGTTGGTAGCGCTGCAGCACCTCCAGCAGGTCCTGCATGTTGCGTCGCAGGGGCGGCACATTGCTGGAGATGAAGTTGATGGGATTGTTGATCTCGTGGGCGATGCCGGCGGTGAGCTGACCGAGGCTGGCCATCTTCTCAGCGTTCACCAGCTGGGCCTGGGTGCGCTTGAGGGTGTCGTTGCTTTCCTGGAGCGCAGCGGTGCGTTGCTTCACCTTCTGCTCCAGCAGCACGTTCTGCTCGCGGGTCAGTCGCTCGTTCTCCTGTAGCACGGCCAGCGCCTCGGCCTGCGAGCGCTCCTTGTCCCGTCGCAGGATGTTGATGCGGTCCGCAAGACCGAAGGAGAGGAGAACGCCTTCGATGGCGGAGCCCACGGGCATGGTGTAGACGGTGAACTCATTGTATGGGAGCAGTCCCATGTCCTTTAGTACGAACAGCACCGTGCCGACGAGGAAACCGCTCCACGCCATGAGGAAGTACCACGCTTGTCGCGAGCCGCTCCGGCAGACGGCGACGACCATCACGATCAGATAGGTAGCGAAAGCGCCCGAGATGATCTGGGTGGCCTTGTAAGCGATGTAAGGCGCGTTGGTCGATAGCAACGCGATGATCACAAAGAACACCGGATAGAAGGCCCTTACATATTTGTGGAGCCTGGGTACTTCATATCGGGTACGGATGAACACGATCATGAACTCTGCGGCCAGGATCGCGGTGGTAATGGTCAAAAGGACGGTGGCACGTTGGCTGAACCAGGTCCATTCAGGCCAGATATAGAACGGTGCGATGCCCGTAAAGGCAAGCTGGGTGAGGGCTACACTTACGATGTAAACAACATAGAGCAGGTAGCTCAAGTCCCGCATCGAAATGAAGATGAACAGGTTGTAGAGCGCCATCACCAGCATGATGCCGATGTAGCCTCCGAGCAGGAGGTTCCTGCGCATCCGCTGGTCGGAGTACTTCTTGGGTGTGCTGATGCTGATCGGCAGGGAGAGCTGCTTGGTGCTCCGCAGCTTGAAGTAGAGATAGGTGCGCTGCCCTGCTGCGAGGCTGAAGGAGAAGCTCTGTTCGGCGTCCCGCTGAACACGATCGGTCCGATCGTTCGACAGGCCGCTGAGGCCAATGAACTTGATGGTGCCGTTCGTGCCCACCTGATAGACCTCGATGTGGTCTATATCCGGGTGGCCGATGTTGATGACAAGGTCAACGACCCCGGTGTTGTTCTGGATGGCGGTGCGGGCCCAATAGGTGGAAGCGGACAGCCCGAGATTGGGTACATCGATCCCCGGTCTACGATAGCCAACGGCCTGAAGCGCGTCCTCGATCGTTGACGCCTCACCCAGTTCATCCGTCACTTCAATGGTCCGGCCCAGATAGGTTCCATTGGACGCTCCGTCCACCAGAAAGACCTTGTCGGTTGCGCCCGCCACGAATGGGACGAGCAGGACGAATGACAGGAGGGTCGCTCTCAACATCCCGCCGTTCTACGGGAGGATGGGAGGTCCGGTTTCAACGGAGCAGCTACGCGGACAGCCCCAGGAGCTGCTCTTGGATGCTCTGGTAGGCCAGGAGGTCAACAACACCTTGCTGCAACTGCATGTCATAGTGGATCTCCAGCGGGGTGCTGTTCGGTGCCTCGATGCGTATTTGCCGGGGTCGTAACCGCAGACTGTAGATCAGGTGGCGTTGGTCGTTCGAGGCATCCGGCAGCACCATGGTGTCCTTGTTCACCATCGCGATCGCCTTGATCGAAGGGATCGGATAGGAGAAGCAGCCCTTGTCCCCGACCTGTTCCATCACCACGAAGCCATTCCGACGAGGATGACGCTGGGTATAGTGGGCCACCAGGCACACCATCCGCTTCACATTGGCCATGCTCGCCATGGCAGTGACCGCCTGGCTCAGGAGCACCGGGATGCCCTTGTTGGCATACCGGTTGGCGTTCCACAGGCTGCATACCTCTCCATTGCCATGCGCACGGAGCAGTTCAAGTTCCTCCGCAATGCGTGGATCGAGCTTGCCGATCGCGGTTTCCATGGGCAGCGGAACGCCCGGAGCGGCGACCTGCAGCCGGATACCTCCGACCATGCCGAGCGTTTCATGCAGGGCAACGATGATGAAGGCATTGGGGTCGCTCAACCAATCCTCGGAATTGGTGCTGACGTTCTCAATGCCGAAGTCGGCCAGCACCTGCCGATGCTCCCGCAGGAACTCCTTGCTCAGTTCCGGTTCATCAGGTGCTCGAAAAGCCTTAAGGGTAACCTTGTCCATGGTCCTAAGGTTTTTGAATGTCTGAAGAGGTCTGTGATAGATGAGCCTCCGTATCGATCCACCACCGTCCGGAATGGCGCATCTGGTCCAGCATCATCCTGCGGGTCGTTTCACCCACGATGCTGCCACCAAGCACCACGCCGCTCGCCAGCTGCGGCCAGGTAACGATGGTCCGACCCAGTTCGGGAAGCGACTCCTGCATGCGCTTGCTGATGGTCTCCATGCCCACGATGCGGCCCATGAAGGGGAGCTTTTCCTGGTTGGTCATGGGGCGTTCGACCTGCGCAAGGTCGAGCCCTTCCAGCAGACCATGCAACAAGGGACGCTCCGGCTCCAGGTCATATCGTTCCACGTCGATGAGGCCCCTGTCACTGGTATCCATCACCACTGGGATCCCCAGCGCCTTGGCGTGCTGCCGCGCGTAGATCTTCACGTCCACGCTGTCGCACTCCTCCACCAGCACGTCCAGCCTGCCCCCCTCGGTGAGGAAGCGTTCGATGTTGGCGCGGGTGATGCCCTCGGTGAAGCAGGTGACCTTCAGGAAGGGGTCCAGCTCGGCGATCTCACGCGCGGTGTTGATCACCTTGTGGATGCCCATTTCATGCACCCCGCAGCGGATCCGGTTCAGGTTGCTCAGTTCCAGCTCGTCGAAGTCGGCCAGGCGGATCTCGCCGAAACTGCGTTCCAAGGCCATGGTGAGGCTCACGCTCTGCCCCACGCTCAGGCCAATGACGCCCACCCGCTTGGTGGCCAGCACGGCCTGCTCTTCGCGCGTGATCTTGTTGCGGTTGCGATCGGTCCGTACCAACGCGAACTCCGGTTCGTCCAACAGATGCACCAGGCGACGCGACCAGGGGAAATAGGCCCATACCCCGTACTGGAGCGGGTCGGTGCCACCCAGGTGTGCCAGGGCAGCACTTTCCAGTTCCTCCGGCGTGTAGCGCACCGATGGGTTCAGGGAGCGCACCAGCTCTTTCAGCTGGCCCAGCAGGTGATCATGCACCTCCACCGCCTCGGTGCCGGCGAGCAGTTCCTCCAGCGCGTGCGCATCGGCGGGTAGCCTGAACAGCCGCGCCCGGTAGCTCGTCCGGTCGATGGCTGGCGCTCCCTTCAGCGCGGTCCGTAGCGCGTTCATGGTGGGTGGTCCGGGGCAGCAAGTACCCCATCCGGGGCGAATGTAGTCAACCTCTTTTTATTAACAAGTTATCAACGATCGGGCAGTGCAACCTTTTCGACGATCGCTGCGTAGGAACACCCGAACCGATAAAGAACGCACCCCATGAACGCCGCACGCCCCCTCCAAGAAGCCGCTCCACGACCCTCAGTGGTCTTCGTGGACGACGATGCCGGTAACAGGCAAGCCTTCAAAGCGGCCTTCCGCCACGCCTTCGAGGTGCATACCGCTGCCACGTTGGAAGAGGTGCTGGACCTGCTGGCACGCCATACCATCCATGTGCTCATCGCCGACCAACGCATGCCAGCCGTGCGCGGCAGCGCGTTGCTGGCCCGTGTACGCGAAGCCCATCCGCAGGTGCGTCGCATGCTCGTCACCGCCTACGCCGACCTCGATGCGATCATCGAAGCTGTGAACAAGGGCGGCGTGACCAAGTACTTCGCCAAGCCCTGGGTGCACGACCAGCTCCTGCAGGCTGTGGAACAGGCGCATGCCGACTATTGCGCCGAGGAGCAGCGGACCGATTACACCAAGCGCTTGGAGCAAGCGAACCGCCAGCTCGAGTTCGCCCTGCGCCAGCGGCTCCTTTCCTGAGCCGTCCCATCCACCCGTACGTCAGCGCCCGCACCCCTGCGGGCGCTTTTCTTTGTGCCATGCAGCACCTGCTCGTTCCGTTCCTGTTCGCAGCACTTTTCCCGTTCCTGGCCCACGCCCAATGCGATCGCTGGCAGCAGCGTGTGTCCTATACCATGGATGTGCGCCTCGACGATGCCGACCATCGGTTCACAGGCACCTCCAAGCTGGTCTACACGAACAACAGCCCCGACACGCTGCGCGAGGTGTTCTTCCACCTTTACCTCAATGCCTTCAAGCCGGGCAGCGAGATGGACGTGCGTTCGCGCACCATCGAGGACCCCGACCCGCGTGTGGGTGACCGCATTGCGTCCCTGGCGCCGCACGAGGTGGGCGACCTTCGGGTGACCGACCTGGAGCAGGATGGGCGCATCGCACAACTGGAACCCCTCGGCACGGTGCTGCGCGTGCGCCTGCACAGGCCGCTGATGCCGCGCAAGAGCACCACGCTCACCTACCGCTTCGCAGGCCAGGTGCCCGTGCAGATCCGTCGCACCGGGCGGGACAATGCCGAAGGTGTGGCCTACAGCATGACCCAGTGGTACCCCAAGCTGGCGGAATACGATCAGCGCGGCTGGCATGCCATCCCGTATGTGGGCCGCGAGTTCCACGGGGTGTGGGGCGACTTTGATGTGACGCTGGACCTGGACAGTGCCTATACCGTAGCGGCCACCGGCGTGCTGCAGAACCCCGAGCAGATCGGCCATGGCTACCCCGGCCGCAAGCCCCTGAAGCGCCCCACCGATGGCCGCCTGCGCTGGCGCTTCGTGGCGCGCAACGTGCACGACTTCGCCTGGGCCGCGGACAAGAAGTTCAAGCACGTGGTGCGACCGATGCCCGACGGCCCGGAGCTCCACTACTTCTACCAGGACGATCCGGACCTGGACGCCGTTTGGAAGGAACTGCCCGCGTACATGGAACGCAGCTTCCGCTACATGAACGAGCACTTCGGTCGCTACCCCTGGCCGCAGTACAGCTTCGTGCAGGGCGGCGATGGTGGCATGGAGTACCCCATGCTCACGCTCATCACCGGCAAACGCCGAGCGGGCAGCCTGGTGGGGGTGAGCGTGCACGAGAGCGTGCACAGCTGGTACTACGGCGTGCTGGCCAGCAATGAAGGGCGCTTCCCGTGGATGGACGAGGGCATGACCGAATACGCGGGCAGCGCGGTGATGAAGGAACTGTTCCAGCAGGAGGGCGACCCCCATGCCGGCGCCTACCAGGGTTACCGTGCGCTGGTGGAGAGCGGCCGCCACGAGCCACCCAGCATGCATGCGGACCATTTCCGCACCAACCGGGGCTACGGTGCCACGGCTTACAGCTTCGGCGAACTCTTCGTGGACCAGCTGGGCGCCGTGGTGGGGGAGCGCACCCTGGCCAACGGCCTACGCCGTTACTATGAGGTCTGCAAGTTCAAGCATCCCGAGCCCATCGACCTGGAGCGCGTGCTGGAGAAGGAGAGCGGGTTGGAGCTGGACTGGTACTTCGATGGCTGGCTGAACAGCACGCGAACCCTGGACCATGCCCTGCGGTCGGTCCTCGGGCGCGAGGGTGCCATCACCGTGGAGGTGGAACGGCGCGGCGAACAACTGATGCCGGTGGACCTGCGGGTGGACCTGGTGGACGGCAGCAGCCAACGCTACCACATCCCGCTCTCCCTGCAGCGCGGACACATGCCCCTGGACGGCGATGCGGGTCCCTTCACGGTGCTGCCCGCCTGGCAGTGGACCGACCCTGTGTACAGCGTGGAACTGCCCTACGCCTTGCCGCAGGTGCGCGCCATCACCCTGGATCCCCTGCAGCGCACAGCGGACATGGACCGAAGCAACGACGCGGTGGAGCTGCCCGTTGGAAGCACCGGCGTTGTACGGCCCTGAACCGGGGCGGGGCGTCGAACGCATGGCCGCATCCAACGCCCCGCCGTTCCGCTCAGGCCACGGTCGCTTCCTGTTGCCGCGCCGCCAGCCGCTGTTGCAGCTCGGGTGATACGGCCTGGTAGCTGTGGAAGCGTTCGCTGTAGGTGCCGCGCCCCTGGGTGAGGCTGCGCAGGGTGGTGCTGTACCGGTCCAGTTCGGCGAGGGGGGTGAGGGTGCGGATGACCTGGTACCGGCCGCTGCCCTCCACACCGAGCACCTGGCTGCGGCGGCCCTGCAGGTCGGTCATCACATCGCCCATCAGGTCGGCCGGAACGCGCACGGTGAGTTCCTGGAGGGGCTCCAGCAGCAGCGGTGCCGCCTGTTGGAAAGCTTCGCGGAAGGCCTGCTGACCGGCGATCCGGAAGCTGATGTCGTTGCTGTCCACTGCATGCATCTTGCCATCGGTGACCAGCACACGGATATCGCGCACGGCCGATCCGGTGATCGGTCCGCGTTCCATCTGGTCGAGGATGCCCTTGAGGATGCTGGGCATGAACTTGTTCTCGATGGCGCCGCCCACCACGCAGTTGTAGAACTGCAGCCGTCCCCCGCCGGGCAGGTCCACCTCCTCCTTGCCGCGGATGGCGAGCCCTTCCGGCTCGGGCATGTCCGCGTACCAAGGCTCGATGCGCAGGCTCACTTCGGCGAACTGCCCGCTGCCACCGCTCTGCTTCTTGTGGCGATAGCTGGCGGCGGCCTCCCTGCGGATGGTCTCGCGGTAGGGGATGCGGGGAGCACTGAACACGGCTTCCACCTTGTGCAGATGTGCCAGCTTCCAACCCAGCAGGCTCAGGTGCAGCTCGCCCTGCACACCCACCTGCTGTTCGCTCGTCTCGCGGTCGTACTGGAGCACCACGGTGGGGTCCTCCTTCTGGATCTCGAGCAGGGCGCTGTGCAGCTTCTCCTCCTGGCGCTGGTCCGCCGCACGCACCACCTGGCGCAAGCGGGGCTCCGGCAGCTCCAGGGGGCGCAACTTGATGGCGGCCCCGGCCGTGTGCAGCGTGTGTGCGGTGGCGCTGTCCTTCAACTTGATGGTGCCGCCGATGTCGCCAGCGGCAAGGCGCTGCACATGGTGGCGCTCCCGGCCGTCCACGATGAACAGCTGGCCGATCCGCTCGGTGGTGCCCGTATTGTCGTTCACCAGCTCCATGCCTTCGCGCAGCTCACCGCTCATCACCTTGAAGAGGCTGATGGTGCCGGCACGCGGGTCCAGCACGGTCTTGAAGAGGAAGAGCACGGTGGGTCCATCGGCCGTGCAGGCCAGGGTGCCGCCATCGGCGAGCGGCTTCGGCGGCATCTCCACGGCGGCGGGCGCCACATTGTCGATGAAGCCCATCAATCGGCCGCTGCCCATGTTGCGCAGGGCGCTCAGGCAGAACACCGGGAAGCAGCTGCGCTGCATCATGCCCTGCTTCAGGCCCTGGCGCATCTCGTCCTCGTCCAGTTCGCCGCGCTCGAAGTAGTGCTCCATCAGCGTTTCGTCGTTCTCGGCGGCCTTCTCCACCAGCACCTTGTGCAGGGCCTCGGCACGCGCGCGCTCGGCATCGGGGATGGGCTGCTTCTCGGGCTTGCCGCCGGCGTTCTTGAACACGTACATCGTCATCTTCAGCAGGTCGATGATGCGGTGGAAGCCATCGCCCTGCTCCACGGGGTACTGCATCACCGTGACAGCGTTACCGAAGTGTGCACGGGCCTGTTCCACCGCGCTGTCGAAGTCGGCGTGCGGATGGTCCAGCTGGTTCACCGCAATGATCACCGGACGCTGGTACTGCTGCATGCGCTCCCAGATGAGGTCGGTGCCCACCTCCACGCCGTCCTTGGCGTGCAATAACAGCACGCAGGTGTCAGCCACACGCAACGCCGGGATCACCTCGCCCACCAGGTCGTCCAGGCCGGGCGTGTCGATGATGTTGATCTTGTAGTTGCGCCACTCGGTGTGGAGCACCGTGCTGTACACGCTGCTGCCGCGCTCGTGCTCCAGCGGGTGGTGATCGCTCACCGTGTTGTGCTCCTCCACACGGCCGCGGCGCGGTAGCTGGCCTGCTTCGTACAGCATGGTCTCGGCGAGCGTGGTCTTGCCACTGCCATGGGAGCCGAGCAGAACGATGTTCTTGATGTGCTTCGCATCGTAGGTGTTCATGATGGGACAGGGGTTGGGTGGGACATGGTTCACATGCCACCGTGGAGGTCCCGCTCATGATCACGCCGACCGGGAACGGGACGCGCGGAGCATGGGTTGAAGATACGTCAGCGCCCGACCGATGCCAAAGAGCGATCGTCAGGTGGAACAGAATGCGCGCTATCGCCGCAGGTCGCCCCGCGTTCGCACCGGTAGGAAAGGGGAAGGTGGAAGCCTCAGTTCAACAACGAGGCCGAGCGGTCACCCTGCAGCCTGCGGAAACGGGAGGTCACCTCGTCGTAGCTGGAAGGCAGGTTCAGGTCCTTGAGGGGGTCGAAGTCCAGTTTGGCCGCACCGTACTCGCCATAGGCGTCGGTGTTGCCGTCCTTGCCCTCTTCCTTCGCTGCCGTGGTCACCGGCTCTTGCGAGCGGTTCGTGTGCTGGTCCATGGGTTCCTTGCTCGTTGCCTATGGAACAGCGCACTGTGCCAATGGGTTCGACTGCGCGACGAAGATAGAACGCCGGGCCACCGCAAGGCAAGGCCCCACGCACCGATGGCCCGCTCGCTGGGGATCCCAAGCGGCATCGAACGTGGGTGTACACCCTTCGGCACGGTCGTTGGACATGGGGGGTATGACCTGGGGAGCAGCCCCGCCGCACCCGGTCAGGAACAGCACGATCTTCGCCACACCATGCGCACCCGCACCACCTCCCTTCTGCTTGCCGCGACCCTTTCCGCGGCCCCCATGCTGCTCGCTGCACAGATCAACGGTCCCGGCCGGATCCATGTGGCGGTGGGCCTGGCCGCCGGCGCCCACGGCACCGAATACACCGAGACGGGCACCGTGCTCGGCATCCCCTTGTCGCGCAAGACGCTCGATGGGGCCGCCACGGTGACCGTGCCGATCGAAGTGGGGGTGGGGGTGGCCGACTTCCTCAGCCTGGGGCTGTACGTGGAGCCCGGCAGCTACCTCGATTCCTCGGCCACCGAATCCAATGGCCTGGCCATGGTGGGCTTCCAGCCGCGCTTCTACCTGGTGAACAAGGACCGCTTCGCTTGGATGGCTTCCCTGCGCCTTGGCGGCAGCGCCCTGCAGATCGATCGGGAGGAACCCTTCCTCCGCACAGAGGCACGCTACCGCGGTGGGCATTTCGGGCTGGGCACCGGAGTGGCCTTCCATTTCTCCGACCTCATCGGCCTGCAGCTGCACGCCAATTACCTCACCAACCGGCTCACGCTCCAGGACTACCGCGTCAACGGTTCCGAGATACCGCTTGACCTGTACGAAGCCGAGCTCCTCGCCCGCGGTGTCGTCCTGCAAGCCTCGTTGGCATTGCGGTTCTGATCGCTCGTGTGAACAGATGCTACCTTCGCCGGGCGCTTCGGTCCGTCGTCCCCGCACAGGTGCACCATCTGTCCAGGAACGAAGGCTAAGAGGGAATCCCGTGTGAACCGGGAGCTGTTCCCGCAGCTGTGAACCGCTGAAGCCTTGGGCATCGTGCCACTGTCCGCCGGAAGGCGGGCGGGAAGGCGCCCAGGGTAGGGTGGTGAGCCAGAAGACCTGCCGCAGCGCACCACAGCATGGCCCCGGGACAGGGCCAGGGCGCTTGCGGTACAGGCACCTGACCATGTCCGGGGTTTCACCCTCTTGAACGCTGCGCGGTGAACGCAGCACACCAACCCCTTTTTCCATGTACCGTTCATTCCTCTCGGCCGGCCTGCTGGCCCTTGCGCTCCATGCGGGCGCGCAGTCCTACGTACACCGCGTGCTGGTGCTCAACGAAGGCTTCTTCGACTACTTCGGCACCGGCGAACAGGTGGTGCCCGTGACCCTGGGCAGCTACGACCCCGCCACCGGCACCTACACCACTGTGGCCACCCTCAGCGGACCGCGCTTCGGCAGCGATGTGCTGGTGGACGGCAGCAGCATCTACGTGGCCGCCGATGACCGCGTGCTGCGCTTCGATGCGGACAGCTACGTGCAGACCGGTGAAGTGTTGCTGCCCGGTGCCCGCAAGTTGGCCGTGTGGAACGACCAGCTGCTGGTGACCCGCGGAGAGCTCGGTGGGCTGGACCATTACCTCGAAGTGCGCGACAAGAACAGCCTCGCGCTGCTCTACACCGTAACCCCCGCCGATGGGCTCATCCATTCGGCGGAGGATGTGCTTGTGCTCGATGACAAGGCCTACCTGGCCGTGAACAACTCCTTCGATTGGGAGAACGTGGTGGGCCGTGTGGGTGTGCTGGACCTCGCCACCGGCACGTACGGGACCGAGATCGACCTGGGGCCGGAGGGGCGCAACCCCGAACGGCTCATGGTGCATGATGGCGACATCGTGGCCTTCAACAACAAGGACTTCACGGGCAGCAGCATCAGCCGCATCGCCGTGGATGCCGGCACGCTCACCTACACCAACAACGTCTCGCTCAACTCCGGTTGCGCTGCCTCGGCCCTGGTGGAGGCCACCGAGCAGGTCTACTACATGGAGTACGACCAGGGCGAACTGGCCCGCTACGACCTCGCCAGCGCGTTGGTGGCCGACACGCTCACCGGCAGCCCCAGCGTGTACGGCCTCATCGAGGATCCCATCAACGGTGTGCTGTACGGCACCACCACGGATTACTTCAGCACCGGCGACCTGCACGTGCTCAGCCTCAGCGGTCAGGTGCAGAGCACCGTGGCCGTGGGGGTGGCACCGGGCAACCTGGCCCTGGACATCCGCAGCACCACCGCAGTGGCCGAACGCAGCGGGGTGCAACTGGCCGTGTTCCCCAATCCTGCACAGGACCAGCTCACCATCACCGGCATCGCCACCCAGGGCCTGCTGCGCATCCTCGATGCCACCGGACGCACCGTGCTGGAGCAACAGCTACGCAGCACGCAGGAGCGCACCGTGGTGAGCGTTGCGACGCTGCCCGCTGGCGTGTACACGGTGGATGTGCCGGGCCGTGGCGTGGCGCGCTTTACCAAGGAGTGATCCAGTTCGAGGCGACTGCATACATTTGCCGCCCCGTCGGTCGGGACACCACCGGCGGGGCATTGGCCTCCTTAGCTCAGCGGTAGAGCAGCTCATTCGTAATGAGCAGGTCTTCGGTTCAAATCCGAAAGGAGGCTCAGGAAGGGATCATCCGGTAGGGTGGTCCCTTTGTTGTTGGGGGGCTATCTTCGTCATGCCCAGGCCTCCCTGAGCGTAGTCGATGGAATGGCCACCTACCGCTCCCAACTCATCACCGTCCCCTCCCCGGAGCCGCAAGGCTACGCGGCGAGCCTGCGGGTGACGGAGCGGCCGGTATATGGCAGCAGCCGCCTGGGCACCTACGCGCGCTGGGAGGAGCTCTACGACCACCCGGTGGTAAGCACCCCCGCCCCCGACCCCGTGCAGCCCGTGGACCTGAACTACGAGCTGACGGACCACTTAGGGAACGTGACAGCGGTGGTGACCGGCCGACTGCTGAACGGCAATGGGGGAGGTACGCCCAAGCAGGCGGAGTTGGTGAGCGCGCAGGGGTATGAGGCGTTCGGGTCACTGTTGCCGGGGAGGAATTACAGCTCGGGGTCAAGCCGTTACCTCTTTCAAGGACAAGAGCATGACGACGAGATCAACGGTGGTGTAGGAACCAGCTACGCCTTCGAGTATCGGGTACATGATCCAAGGGTCGGGCGGTTCCTGAGCATTGATCCGCTCGCGGCGAAGTACCCTTGGAACTCACCCTATTCATTCGCCGAGAACAAAGTCATACAATTCATCGAGCTCGAGGGCTTGGAAACGGCCAGGAACAGAGGTGAGTTCCAAGGCCAAGCAGGAGTTGACTGGGGGCACTCTGGCCCAGCAGCATGGGGAGCAAACGAGTCCACCAACTGGAAAGGAAGAAACGACGCGGGACGGGAGTTCGAGATTTTCAAGTGCACGGATTGCGTTGGTCCTTCTGGAAGGAAGGACAGTCCGCTCATGTACCAGTACACTCCACCACAACCGGCTGCCGCTCAAGCGCCGCTACCAGCAGGCAATACTGGAGCGCCCGGTAGCACACCTGCTGGGGACGGAGCCCCACCACCGCCCGCAAACAATCCCAATCGGCCCGTTATAGTTGTTCCAAACGCGAACAACAACAATCCAAAAGCTCGCCCTCCTGTTCAAGCTGGGCAACCGGTTATGCCAGGGATTCAGGTGCCATTCGTTGACAGGACGGCTCGCTTTGTCGATCCCGCACAAGCTGGCGCTATGCTTGGACCACTTGTTGCCTATATGAGGAATAACCCTACAGCGAATATCACGCTCCAAGGGAGTGTTGGTGTACCGAACAGCTTGATGATGGGGAATTCACCTGCCGCCTGGGCCCAGCCTACTTTTGACGGTGGCACATTGGCTGATTTGGCCCTTGCTCGAGCAAGCGCTGTGCGAAACGTTTTGATAGCAACTGGTATTGATCCGAATCGAATGAACATAGGTCTTGGTACTGTTGGTGGTGACGATCCCGCCAATAGAGTAGTCACACCAATTTTACGCCGTTGAACTTCCTTCCCAACCGTGTTTTATTGGCATTCTTTCTGATTGGGGCGGCCCCCGGTGTGGACATTATTGAATGGAGCGCCACGCGACCGTTGGAATGGTCCGACTACAAGGGCCATGTTCCTTATCAAACGAAACATGGTGCCGTGACCGCCTATGAAGTACGTTCTACGAACACATTTCCGAACTGGACCCATGTCAGCTATGAGGTTACATGTGTAATGATCAAGAACAGGTCTTGGGTCAAGCCGGAACACCGAGCCGACTCTGCATTGTTGAATCACGAGCGTCTGCACTTCGATCTTGCAGAATGCTCGGCTCGTGCGCTACGGAGCAGCCTACAAAAGGAAAGGGTGCCAATCAAAGACTGTAATGCGCGCCTTCAGGTACTGCGCGACTCTGTACACGCTTCATGGCTCAACATTGAGGCGCGTTATGACTTGGAAACCTCTCACGGCACCATAGTGGAGGAACAAGCGCGGTGGGCAGAGAAGATCGCACACACACTGGACAGCTTGGCCGCATATAGCGAACCGCGCTTCGTGGTCGAGTTGAAACCTTAGACCTCCGCAGGGTGAATCGCTAGCGCGGCTCCTTGACAAGCCCCCCCCGCTAGCGCATATCTGTAACGCTGCCGCTGATCTGCGGGGCAGGTTCCACGATGCTCCCGGAATGCGGCCTTCGAAATTTCGAAGTGCGGTTCGCAGGGCACGGGTTCCTCACATGCCCGGCGGAGAACGAACGGATTTTCGTTCAGCTCTGTCTTTTCTGGTTCGCAGCTTGGAACTTTCAGTACCGAGTTGCTCGTGAACAGCCCGTTGCAGGGCTCTTTCGGGTTCAGCTCCGGCACTCAGGACCTTTGCGCTCCAACCGGCAGTTGGTCTTGCGGTTCCCTTCGATGCGTTGGGCGCGCGCGGCCTTGAGGTCGGGTGGTGCAGGGGTGAAGCCGGGGTTGAGGTATCGCTCCAATGGAATGGCCCCCTTGAGGGAGCCGTGGGGATAAGCCCCCGCCCGGGATGGCAGCGGCGGCTGGCCGAAGGGCCGGCCCTGCGGATGCGTGGAGCGAGGAGGCCGACGTAAGGAGGACCCCGCAGCCCCGCGACCGCAGGCCGGGACGAGGACACCACAGCGCCCCGAGGCCTCGGGGAGCCCGTTAAGGCGGCCAACATGGAACAGGGTCCACTTCAACACAGGACCTCATCAGTGGCTGAGCCTGTCCCGAGGCTTTTGCGAAGGAATGAAACGCGTGAACTACCAGCGCGACCAGCCCGACGAATTCTACCACCGCTACAGCTACGATGCCGACAACCGCATCACCCAGGTGCGCACCAGTGCCGATGGCAACCACTGGCACACCGACGCGCGGTACTTCTACTCTTGCCCTGAGCGGGGTCGAAGGGATGCCCACGGCCACTGCAGCGGGTGGAACTGGGCGCCCACAAGGTCCAGGGCATCGACTACGCCTACACCCTTCAAGGCTGGCTCAAGGGCATCAACAGCAACCTGCTGGCACCTACGGTGGACATGGGCCGCGATGGCGACCTTACCGATGCCGACCCGAGCAACGACCTCATCGGCCGCGATGCCTACGGCCTAAGCCTGGGCTACTACGGCGCGGAGGACTACAAGGCCATCGGCCCCCAGTGGGCGAACATCGACGGTCGTCCCTTTGCGCCCATCGGGCCGGGCGGCACCCTGAGCGATGAGCACCGGCCGCTGTACAACGGCAACATCGCGCACACCGTGAACACCAGGACACCACGAAGCACCTCGAACGGATGGCGCACGCGGCTAATGGTCGCTCAGGCGAGGCGCTCCGAAGAGAGGATACTGGAACGAAGTATCCGACTGAGGAGCAACGAAGATTGAGCGATCATTAGCCCGTGAATAAGGCACGCCACCTTGCCATGAACGCCGTCGGAGCGAGGTGCTTTGTGGTGCCCTAAAGCCCTTCGGCCTGTGGAACAGCGGCAACGGTGCCCAAGGCCAGGTGCTGGCGCAGGTGTACCGGTACGACCAGCTGAACCGCCTGAAGCAGGCGCGCGGGGTGGAGGGCCTGACCACCAACAACCGCTGGCAGACGGTGACCGACGCACAGGCCAACCGCTACCGCAGCACCTACACCTACGACGCCAACGGCAACATCACCACTGCGGAGCGCTGGGACCGCGACGGCAACAAGTACGACCAGTTCAGCTACAAGTATGAGCAGCGCGGTGGCCGGCTGGAGCGCAACCGCCTCTACCAGCTGAACGACCTGGCCGACGCGGGTAACCTGTACGTGAACGAACCCAACGGCGCCAAGGACATCGCGTACACCGGGGATGTGCCCTTTGCTCCGGAGGCCACCAACATCAACGACGACTACAACTACCGCTACGACCAACTGGGCAACCTGATCAAGGACGACCGCGAGGGCATTGCGAACATCCAGTGGACCGTGGCGGGCAAGGTGAAGCAGGTGGAGAAGACCGATGGCACGGTGCTCACCTTCGCGTACGGCGCCGACGGCCAGCGCCTATGGAAAGAGGTGAGCCCGCCGGTGTTGGATGACACGGGCTACCGGGAGTACTATATTCGTGATGCCCAAGGGAACATCATGGCGACGTACCGCTCCCAACTCATCACCGTCCCCTCCCCGGAGCCGCAAGGCTACGCGGCGAGCCTGCGGGTGACGGAGCGGCCTGTATATGGAAGCAGCCGCCTGGGCACCTACGCGCGCTGGGAGGAGCTCTACGACCACCCGGTGGTAAGCACCCCCGCCCCCGACCCCGTGCAGCCCGTGGACCTGAACTACGAGCTGACCGACCACTTGGGCAATGTCACCGCCGTTGTTACCGGCCGGCTGCTGAACGGCAATGGGGGAGGTACGCCCAAACAGGCGGAATTGGTGAGCGCGCAGGGGTATGAGGCGTTCGGTAGCCTGCTGCCCGGACGGAATTACAGCAGTGGCTCCTACCGCTTCGGATTCCAGGGACAAGAGAAGGACGACGAGATACATGGAGCCACGGGAACGAGCTACGCGTTCGAGTACCGAATGCATGACCCCAGGGTGGGCAGGTTCTTGAGCATCGACCCGCTGGCCGCGAAGTACCCGCAATGGTCTCCGTATGTGTTCAGCGGCAACCAAGTGATCACGTCGCGTGAATTGGAAGGTCTCGAACCCGACGAGGACCTCAACAATGTCGGCCCGGCCCCAACCGGCACGAAAGCCTTGGCGCAAATGGGAACGGCTACCGGGGTAACAAACGGAGCATGGGCCTATCCAGAAACCGGGTTACAGAAAGCCACGCGAACGGCCTACACAGGAGCGGCCAATGCGGGGAACTTGTTGAGTGGTGGCCAGTGGGCGCAAAGCGCATCCGATGGTGACGTAACGCCTTACCAGTTTTTCTACCAGTGGGTACATGGGACAGGCCCGGACTCACGCTCATTTGACGAGAACAGTACCATGGGTGTGGGTATGCTGAATGCACCTGAGGTACAGAATGAGATGTACCTGGCTGCCTGTGATGCCATACAAGGCAATTGCACCCCGCGTGAATTCGCCCGACGTTTAGAGACCGAGAACCCCGTCAACTACGCGTTGAATGATTTCCCAAGGGATGTAGCAGGTCGCAATCCAGCTCGTGGTTTTCATGGTAGCTTCTCTGGAACAGTTACCGCGCTCGATGTGGTCGACCAAGGAGAACGCGGCGTTCTTGTTACCATGAATGTGAATCTGTCCGATCATATGACGGCCCAGTCTGGCACTCGTGCGTCAGGAACAGTCGGCGGGTATGATCCGGTGAATCCGACAGCCGTCTACAAGGACGAGAATCCGTACGGTACTAACGGACAATTCCGAACGATTGACGTCCAGTACCGCATGCAAGTGACCGTTCTATTGCGTCCGGTACACGTCACCCCTAGATGATAGTCATGAGGCTCAGTTCAGGTCTGATGATTATTGTGGTGACTCTTTGCGTACTGACAGCCTGTGGACAGCGGTCTAGTCCGATTGAGTCGCCTGCTAGTGTTGCAGGCGAGTATGTTTTCCAATTCCCATCAGGACAGGTGGAATCGCTTCGACTGAATGAAGACCTTACCTACACGCAGAAGTTTTACCAAGACCGGCATGGCTTTGAGAGCGAAGCGGCCCCGCTGTACACGAACTCCGGATCATGGTCGTACTCGGGCTCAGAGTTCCAGTTCTATCACTGGCTTGAGTTCTGCGAAATGCGACAAGTGAACAAGATGCTTCCCGAGCCACGGGAAGGCACGATGAGCAATGTCTATTGGGTAGCGCCTACGATGGAGCACGGCGGCATCATATCCGTGTATCTCGATACCGGCTATGAGTTCAAGAGAGTTCCCTGACGTGCTCCCGTCCTTCGTTCGGCCCTACCCGAACCCCCGCTAACGCGGATGTACGCTGGTTCGGATCTGTGATCCGGACCCCGCTCACGCGGGTCTGTAGCCGGTCGTGTTACAGAACATCACTTGGGGCCCTCGACATGGCATCACCCGCTGGGCAGGTTCCACGATGCTCCCGGAATGCGGCCTTCGAAATTTCGAAGTGCGGTTCGCAGGGCACGGGTTCCTCACATGCCCGGCGGAGAACGAACGGATCTTTGTTCAGCTCTGTCTTTTCTGGTTCGCAGCTTGGAACTTTCAGTACCGAGTTGCTCGTGAACAGCCCGTTGCAGGGCTCTTTCGGGTTCAGCTCCGGCACTCAGAGCCTTTGCGCTCCAACCGGCAGTTGGTCTTGCGGTTCTCTTCGATGCGTTGGGCGCGCGCGGCCTTGAGGTCGGGTGGTGCGGGTGTGAAGCCGGGGTTGAGGTAGCGCTCCAATGGAATGGCCCCCTTGAGGGAGCCGTGGGGAAAAGCCCCCGCCCGGGATGGCAGCGGCGGCTGGCCGAAGGGCCGGCCCGGCGAACGCGTGGAGCGAGGAGGCCGACGTAAGGAGGACCCCGCAGCCCCGCGACCGCAGGCCAGGACGAGGACACCACAGCGGACAGCCCGTTAAGGCGGCCAACATGGACCAAGATCCACTTTAACACAGGACCTCATCAGTGGCTGAGCCTGTCCCGAGGCTATTGCGAAGGAATGAAACGCGTGAACTACCAACGCGACCAGCCGGACGAGTTCTACCACCGCTACAGCTACGATGCCGACAACCGCATCACCTTGCGCAGCACATAAATGGCATTCACGATGGAGATCGGCGAAATGCACGCACGTATACTGCCTCGCTGAATGGTCCGCATCACCTCGGTGCTCGCCTCGTGCTGTGGCCGCTCTACATCGAACAGGTCGATAAGCACGTTCGTATCAAGGAACACACGCAGCACTGCGCTCATCGGCCCATGATCTTAGCCAGACGCGGATCCTTTGCGATATCGGCCTTGCTGACCTTGCCCGTGATCGCTCCTTTCAGGCCTTCCACCCAGTCCAGGTCCCCTTCCTGTTCGCTCAGGGCCCGATCGGTAAGGTCCTCCACCAAGGCGGCCACCGTCATCCGGCGGCGGCGGCTTAATGCACGCAGCTTGGCCACCCGCTTCGCATCCATGGTGAGCGTCAGTTTGACCTTCATGACACTAAGGTAAGTCCGACAACCGCATCACCCCCGCTATAGCGAATATTCCCTAGCGCTCCCGCGGATCTGCGATCCGTGGTCTTGCTAGCCTGCGCGGTCACGGCATGAACCCTACCGCCGATCTGTGATCGGCCATCGGTATTTTCGTTCTGTGTCGCGCAACTACAAGGTACACGACCAGGAGGACCTGCATTTCCTGACCTATGCCACGGTGGGCTGGGTGGATGTCTTCACCCGCCCAAGCTATAAGGACATCCTAGTGGAGAGCCTTCGGTACTGCCAGCAGGCCAAGGGCTTGGAGCTTTTTGCGTGGTGCATCATGAGCAACCACGTTAGAGCCCGTCTCAAAATTGTTTTCGGCAGCGAGCATGGAGAGTTTCTCGTTCAGGCGAGACGCCGGAACCGAGCATAGTCGGCTACTCTGTGAGGTCTCCGTGAACGACGCATGAACGAGAAAGGCCCATGTGGAGCCCGAAAGGCTTTTTTGAGATGGGCTCTGATCTCATCGCCAGGACGGGCCACAATCTGCAGGACATCCTGCGGGATCACAAGAAGTTCACGGCCAAAGCCGTGGTGAAGGCCATCGAGGAGAACCCGCAGGAGAGTCGTCGCACGTGGTTGCTTGCCCACCTTCGAACGTCAGATGGCGGTATCCAGCTCTGGCAGCACGACCTGCATCCGGCTTGGCTGCGCAGAACGGACATCATTCGGCGGAAGCTGCGCTACATCCACCGCAACCCGGTAGAGGAAGGGTTGGTGGAGGAGCCGCACCACTACCTGTATTCCAGTGCTCGGGATGAGGCGGGGTTACCGGGGATGTTGGAACTTGCGCATGTCTGGGGTGAGGGGATCACAGATCCCAACGAACCATCAGCGAAGGATGAAGCAGCTTGGGAGCCACGGATCGCTGATCCGCGGGAGCGGAGGTCAACTCGGTCCACGATCAACACACCACACCCCTGCCAACGTATCTTTGGGGGGCATACAACCAGGTCACCATGTCCTTCACCAAAGGCCCCAGCATCAGCCTCACCTACGAGCAGGTGGAGGAGTTGGTCTCGCAACTCGACGCCCAAGAGAAACAGCGTTTGGCCGAGTCACTGATGAAGGATGGCATCAAGGCCGACTGGGACGAGATATTCGCCGCCATCAAACCCGGACAGGTCCACCAGCGTGAGATCCACCGCGTGGTGAAGAAGGTGAGGGCCAAACGCCAAGCACGCCTGCGCCGTGAAGCGGATACGGGTCGTCATTGACCCCAACCTCCTCGTCAGCATGCTCATCGGGAAGAGGGTGAGGGCAATGCTGGACATCTTCAAGGACCAGCGCTTTGAGGTGGTGGTACACGATGAATTGTTGGGGGAGTTCGAGGATGTAGCGCGGCGAACGAAGTTCCGCAAATACTTCCCTGAACAGGTGGTCGATGGCATAGTGCACCGGTTGCGGGAGGATGGGACCATGATCCCGGACAGACTGCATATCGAAGCGATATCCCGCGACCGCGACGACGACTACCTATTGGCCTTGGCCAAGACCGCCAAGGCCCATGTGTTGCTTACTGGTGACCGGGATCTGTTGGTTTTAGAGACGCACGGCCGCACCAAGATCATGAACGCGAAGGCGTTCGTGAAGGAGTACTTGGGGTGAGGGTTGGCGGAGCTCAGGGTCCCCCTTGCCTGCGGCAGCCAGGCTCGTTCCCCCGCTCCCGCACATGTTCCCGTGCGCTCCCGCAGATCTGCGATCCGTGGTCTTTTCTTGATCAGCGGTCACGACCAGAAAGCTACCACCGATCTCTGATCGGCTATCGGAATCTTAGGCCACCGGTGTAAGCTCCCCCATGCGCTCCCGCCGATCTGCGATCCGTGGTCTTCTTCCCTCGCCGAACTGAAGCCGTTAGGTTCCCGCCGATCTGCGAGCGACCACCATTACCTTCGATCTGTGTCGCGCAACTACTAGATACACGACCAGGAGGAGCTGCATTCTCCCGCTCCCACGGATCGCAGATCCGCGCGAGCGGGGGGAACGATCGCTCGGCTGTTGGTCGGATCATCCAGCAGTGTCGCGCGATCACGACCCTGCATGAGTTGCATCAAATAGGCACACTCGCTCTCGATATGCCGCAGGAAATCAAGCAGCGAGGGCGACTTACTGGACCTCTTGGAGGATGTATTTCCCAATGAACGGGTTGAGCGCTTCGGGTGTGACCAGTTCCACCTTGCGGCCCACCAATTGCTCCAACGTACGGGAAAGTCCGACCAGGTTCCTCAGTGTTTTCCGACCCGGATCGAACTCCACGTACAGGTCAACATCGCTCTTGGCCGTAGCGGTATCACGCGCAAACGACCCGAACAGGCCCAACCGTTCCACGCCGAAGGAACGGATCAACGGCCCATGCGCCTCCAGGGTGTGCAGTAATTGTGTACGGTCGTTCACCACGGGCATGACGCTAAGGTAAGCAGCCACACGATCAGTGGGCAGGTCGGATCCCCGCTCTCGGTAATTTTCGTCGCTCCCGTGGATCTGCTATCCGTGGTCTTTCTGGATCAACGGTCACGACCAGAACGTTACCGCCGATCTCTGGTCGGCTAACGGTATCTTAGGCTACCGTGTAAGCTCCCCCGATCGCTCCCGCGGATCTGCGATCCGTGGTCTTCTTCACCACGCTGCCGTGTAGGCTTCCTCTGATCAGGCGCGCGAGTACCTAAGGATCACCGCTTCTGTGGATCTGTGGTGATCGGCCAGTTCAGCTCATGCACACTCTGCTTACGCGCTGACCGTTTCCGCTCGATCCCCCACGAGCTCTGCCGCCTGCCGTGCCACGCGGATGCCGATGGCCACGCCCATGCCGCCCAGGCGCACGGCTGCCACCACGCGGGGTGAAGAGCGCTGCACGACGGGGGCCTTGGTGGGACCCATGCCCATGATGCCGCTCCAGTGGTGGGCGATGCGCACGGCGCGGCCGGGCAGGATGAGGGTGCGCAGCAGATTCTCCAACGCGTCCTGCACCACAGGGGTGAAGCCTTCCTCCCACGTGGTCTCGGCGGCGAAGTCGAGCTCGCGGCCGCCACCCAGCAGCACGGCGCCGTGGTGGTCGCGGAAGTAGTAGAAGCCCTCCTTCACATGGAAGGTGCCGCGCAGGGCCAGGCCGGGGATCGGCTCGGTGAGCACCACCTGCCCGCGGGCGGGCGCCACCTCCACGTCGGGCAGGAGCTGGCGGGTCCAGGCGTTGGTGGCCACCACCACGTTGGCGGCGTGGATCTCGGTGCCATCGGCGAGGCGCAGCAGCACGGCCTGGGAGCCTTCCTCGAAGCCCACCACCTCGGACATTGTGCGCACCAGCACGCCCGCCTCGGCGACCTTGGCGAGGAGCGCACGCACCAGCAAGCCACTGTCCACGGCCCCTTCCAGGTCGTTGCTGGCCATGTGTGCGGGGCCTTGCATGCCGGTGGCGGCGAAGCCTGTGGGGTTCCAGCGGTACACGGGCGCTTTGAAGAGCGGGCTGAGAAGCGCGTTGAGGGCATCGAACCGCTCGGCCACCTGGGTGTACAGCGGGTCGTGGAGCGGATAGACCTCATGCCCGCCGGTGGGCTCGAAGCCGATGGCGTCGTCGCCCAGTTCGGCACGCAGTTCGCACAGCCCGCGGTAGCGTTCCTCCACGCGGCGCAGCATGGCATCGGCCCCTTCCTTGTCCAGATCGGCCAGCAGTTCGCTGGGGCTGCCGAAGCAGGCGAAGCCGGCGTTCTTCACGGTGGCACCGCTGGGGAAGGGGCCGCGCTCCAGCACCAGCACGCGATGGTCCGGATGGCGGCGTTGATAGTGCAGGGCGGTGAAGAGCCCCACGATGCCACCGCCCACCACGGCGAGGTGTGGGTCGGAATGGAAGGCGGTGCGTTGCCAGATGCTGAGCATGGTGGCGGGTGGCCCTTCGGCGAACGGTCCGGCGGACTGCCCAAAGATGTCTTATTTTGCGGCGTTCCAGCATGATCAGCTACCAGCACCCTGACAGGGCGGCCGTCCGTCCACTGCACCGCGGGCTCCGCAGCCTGTGGATCACCGTGCTCCTGCTCGTTGTGGGCCTTGCCCATGGGCAGGTGGACAACGTGATGGTGTACGGCACAGTGAAGGACATGACCACGGCGAAGAAGCTGGACGGCGTGACGGTGACGGTGTTCAAGAACGGGGCGAAGCTGGTGGATGTGAGCACCAACGCCAGCGGGAAGTACGAGGTGAACCTGGACTACGGCTCGGACTTCAAGATCATGTGCTCGAAGCCGGGGTTCGTAGGGAAGAACATCACCATCAACACCAAGGAGGTGCCGGAGGAGGAGCGCAGCGGCGGCCACGGCATGAACATCGACTTCACCATGATGGCGGAGCTGAGCGGGGTGGACTATTCCATCCTGCTGGAGCCCTTCGGCAAGGCAAAGTACGACAAGGCCACGGGCAATTTCGAGTGGGACATCGAGTACACCACCCGGATGCGCGATGCCCAGGCGAAGCTGTTGAAGGAGTACGAGGACCGCAAGAAGCGCGAGGCCAATGCGGAGGCGGAGTTCGCCAAGGCCATGGCCGCTGGCAGTGCGGCGATGACCGCGGGTGACTTCAAGAAGGCGGTGGAGCAGTTCACGAGCGCCTTGGAGCTGAAGCCGAACGAGCCGGTGGCCACCGCCAAGCTGAGCGATGCCCGCATGCGCCTGGAGCAGCAGCAGAGCGACCAGAAGCTGGATGCGGACTACGCGGCTCTGATCAAGGAGGCGGACGGGATGTTCGGCAAGAAGGAGTACGAGACGGCCAAGGCGAAGTACCAGGATGCGTTGAAGCTGAAGGACGAAGCGCATCCCAAGGCGCGGGTGAAGGAGATCGATACCATCCTGGCCGACCTGGCGAAGAAGGCGGAAGAGGAGCGCAAGGCCAAAGAGCTGCAGGAGAAGTACCAGGCGGCCATTGCGGCTGCCGATGCGGCGTTCAAGGCAGAGAACTGGGACCAGGCCACCACCAAGTACAACGAAGCCGTGGGGCTCAAGCCCGAGGAGCGGTACCCGAAGGACCAGCTGGCCGCCATCGCGGTGAAGAAGGACGAAGCGGCGAAGAAGGCCGAAGAGGAGCGCAAGGCCAAGGAGCTGCAGGAGAAATACCTCGCGGCGATCGGTGCGGCCGACGTGGCCTTCAAGGCCTCCAATTGGGACCTGGCGCAGAGCAAGTACACGGAGGCCTCGGGCCTGAAGCCGGAGGAACAATACCCCAAGGACCAGCTCGCGGCCATTGCCACCAAGCGCGATGAGGCCGCACGGAAGGCGGAGGAGGAGCGCCTGGCGAAGGAGCTGCAGGAGAAGTACCAGGCCGCGATCACCGCAGCAGATGCGGCGTTCAAGGCGGAGCGGCTGGACGAGGCGGAGGGCAAGTACACCGAGGCTTCCGGGATGAAGCCGGAGGAGAAGTACCCCAAGGACCAGTTGGCCGCCATCGGGCGCAAGCGCGATGAGCTGGCGAAGAAGGCGGCAGAGGAGGAGCAGGCCAGGGCCCTTGACGCCCAGTACCAGGCCGCCATCACCGCCGCTGACGGGGCCTTCAACAGCAGCCGTTGGGACGAAGCGGAACAGAAGTACACGGAGGCGAGCGGGCTGAAGCCAGCGGAGAAGTACCCGAAGGACCAGCTGGCGGCCGTGGCGCGCAAGCGGGAGGAGGAGGCCAAGCGCGCCGAGGACGAGCGCAAGCAGCAGGAGTTGGACGCGCGCTACCAGGCGGCGATCAGTGCGGCCGATGCCGCCTTCGACAAGTCCGATTGGGCGACCGCCAAGGCCAGGTACACGGAGGCTTCCGGCGTGAAGCCTGCGGAACAGTATCCGAAGGACCGCATCGCCGAGGCGGACCGTCGTGCTGCGGAAGCAGCCGAACAAGCGCGGCAGGCGGAGATCGATGCGCGCTACAATGCCCTTGTAGCCGAGGCGGATGGGGCCTTTGATCGGAAGGAGCTGGAGGCGGCCAAGGCCAAGTACCAGGAGGCGTTGAAGGTGAAAGCCAACGAGGCCCATCCCACGCAGCGCATCCAGGAGCTGGACCGCTTGATCGCGGAAGCGGCACGGGTCGCGGAAGAGGAGCGCAAGCGGCAGGAGCTGGAGGCGCGTTATGCCGGGCTTATCGCCAGCGCGGACAAGGCCTACGACGGGCAGCAGTTCTCCGCCGCACTGAACGACTACAAGGACGCGCTGCAGTTGAAGCCATCGGAGCGTCATCCACAGGACCGCATCGCGGCCATCGAGCAGCAGCTGGATGCGGCCGCCAAGGCCAAGGCCGAGGAGGAGCGGCTGCTGCGGGAACAGCAGGAGCGGGACAAGCGCTACACCGATCTGGTCACGGCGGCGGACAAGGCCTTCACGGCGAAGCGCTACGACGAGGCGCGCACCAGCTATGGTGAGGCGCTGGGTGTGAAGCCGGGCGAGGCGCACCCCACCCAGCGGTTGGAAGAGATCGAGCGCTTGCTGAAGGAGCAGGCGGACAAGGCGGAGGCCGACCGGCTGAAGGCCGAACAGGATGCGGCCGAACGTGCACGGCAGGCCGAAGCGGACCGCCTGGCCGCTGAGCTCGCCGCTGCCGAACAGGCACGGTTGGCGGAGGAACAGCGCAAGCGCGAGGCCGATGCGGCGGCGTTGGAGAGCCAGTTCCGCGAACTGGTGGCGGCCGGCGATCTGGCCTTCTCGCAGGACCAACTGGACCGTGCCCGGGACAAGTTCACCGAGGCGCTGGGCGTGAAGCCTGGAGCGCCCTATCCCACGGAGCGTATCGCTGCGATCGATGCCGAACTACAACGCCGGCAGGATGCGATGGGTGAGGCGGAACGTCTGGCGGAAGAGCGCCGCAGGGCGGAGGAGGACCGCAAGCGCCGCGAGGCGGAAGAGGCGGAGGCGGCACGTCTGGCGGCGGAGGCGGCCGAGGCGGAACGGCTGCGCGCGGAGGAGGAGCGCCGTCGCCGCGAGGCGGAGGAGGCGCGCATGCGCCAGAGCGAAGAGGAGCGGGAGCGTGCTGACCGCGAGGCGCGCAAGGCGCTGGAGGAACGGTACAGCGCGGCCATCCTGGCAGCGGACGAGGCCCTGGCGAAGAAGTCGTACACCGAAGCGCGTGGCCTGTACGCCCAAGCGAGCGACCTGAAGCCCGAGGAGACCTATCCGCTGGCCAAGATCGACCAGATCGACAAGCTGATGGCCGAGGAGGAGCGGGCGCGGGCGGAAGCGGAACTGGCGGCGCAGAAGGCGCGTGAGGCGAAGGAGCAGACCAAGCCACGCAGCAGCAGCACCATCGACGCCCGCAAGGAAGAGGAGGCGGAGAGCTTCCTGCGTGCCCTGCGCGAGCGCGAGGAGGCCGAGAAGTACGAGCGCATCAAGAAGTTCCGATCTGACCTGGAGGCCGAGGAGCAGGACAATGCCACGGCGGCCGCAGAGCGTCGCGATGGTGCGGTGACCGAAAAGGAGCGGCTGCAGGAGGCCAGTGCCGGTCTCTACGTGGGCAGTGAGGAGGACCGCATGCGCAACGCGGAGGAGATGGCCCGCCAGAAGGAACGCATCGCTGAGCAGGAGGCGCAGCGCCGCGAGGCCAGCGATGACAAGCGCGCAGCCACGTATGAGAGCACCCAGCGGGTGGAGGAGCGCATCCAGGAGCGCGACCGCACCTGGACCGAGCGTCATACACAACAGGTGGATCAGGTGACGGCCTCCACTGAGCGGATCCTGCGGGCCGAGGAACAGCGCGTGGAACAGAGCGCGGCCCAACGCCAGCAGCGTGCAGAGGAGGTGGATGCACAGCGCGAGGCGAACGCTTCATTGGTGATGCGCGGCAATGCGTCGCTGGCCGTGAAGCAGCAGCAGGTGGAGGCGGAGAAGCAATCCGCCCAGGCGCGCGAGGCAGCACGCCAACAGGCCGCGGCCGACCAGCGTGAGCGCGCCAAGGAGGCCCTGGACAACACGCCGCGCGTGCAGCCGCGATCCTTCGCCGATCAGACGCGCTCCAAGCTGGCCATGGAGTATCCGCAAGGGGTCACCGAGGAGAGCTACACCGAAGGCAACAAGGTCATCATCCGGCGCGTGGTGGTGAACGGCAACCGGGCGGACGAGTACAGCAAGGTGATCGCCAAGTGGGGCACGTTCTACTTCAAGAACGGCCAGAGCATCACCAGCCAGATCTGGACCAAGGAGACGGAAGGGGAGTAGGCCTCACGGATGGTGGGGAGCGGTGCCGTTCGCGCGTGCTTCTGAAGCTGCTTTGAAAGGCCGTTCATGATCGCGTGCGCGCTTCGGTATGAAGTGCTGAGCGATCCATCGGACGAGCCATGCGCCGTGTTGCGTGAAGGCGGTACGCCCTGAACGAAGAGCCCCGGAGCGCAGTACACCCCGGGGCTCGTCATGGATGAAGACCGATCAGTTCTTCGCCTGCCGTTCGCGCAGCTTGGTCACCAGGTCGGCGATCTGGTCGGCGCTCAGCTGTTTGCCGGCGAAGCGCCGCTCCTTGTCCACCAGGAACACCTTCGGCGTGCTGTACACATCGTAGGTATCGGCGTAGTTGAGGCTTTCGAGCGTGGTGAACTTGGGGATGTACTGGCGCGGATCCTTCTTGGCGTTCTCGAACACGGTCTTGGTGAGGCCCACGTTCACCCAATCGAGCTTCTTCTCGCGGATGAACTTCTTCCAATCGCGCATGAGGCTCTCGTCCACGGCCTTGGCCACGGCGAACACTTCGATGCCCATGGGCTTGAGCTTCTCGGTGTAGACCTTGTGCATCTCGGGCAGCTCTTCCTTGCAGTGGCCGCAGTGGGGGTCCCAGAACACGATCACCACATAGTCCTGTGGCAGGTCGTGGAAGTTGATCCACTTCTCCTCGGTGGTGTCGGTGAGGCAGAGGTAGGGTGCCTTGCGGCCCAGCACCAACGGCGACATTTTGCGGGCGCGTTCGCAGAGCTTGTCCAGCTTGTCCTGCTCCATCCAGTCCGCACGGTTGGGCTGGCCGTTGCGGGGGCAGTAGTAGGTGAGGGCCATGTGAACGAACACGGCGTCCATGCCCATGATGTCGCTGGTCTCGTACTTGTGGGTGACCCCGTGCACGATGTAGCGGAACACCTCCTTCGCTTCGCCGGTGCGGGCCACGAGCTCATCCACCAGGCGGGTGATGGTATCGGGCACCTGGGGCACCACCTTGGAGATCCACTCCTCGAACTTGTTGCCGAACACGGGCACGCGCACCAGACGGTCATCGGTAAGGTCGAAGTGGTCCCAGAAGTGTGCGCGGTACTGGTAGTAGGCGGCGGCGCTGTCCAGGGAGCCATCGGCCTTGCGCGGCTCGGGCAGTTCCACGGCCATGCTCATGTGCACCAACGCAGCGGCGAGCAGCCCCTTGTGGGTGCTCACGAGCTCGCGCTGGTAGGTCTTCACGCGGGTGTCGAGGTCCTCCAGTTGCTTGCGGATACCGGCCTTGGCGAGGGGGTCGCTGTTGGCATCGAGCTGTCCGCGCAGTCGATCGCCATCGGCCTTGCGCTCGTTGAGGAAGCGGATATACGCCAGGAAGACCTCGTTCTCCTTGGACTCCTTGATGGTGAGGTTGCCAAGCAGGTCGTCCTTGGTGGTGGAGAGCACGACCTTGGGTTCGTTGAGGATCACTTCGAAGAGCTTGGGGCCGGGCGTGACCACGGCGTACACCCCGGCCTTGTAGCCGCGTTCGCTGTTGAACACGGCGCGGCCCTTGGCGTCGGCCACGGCGGTATCGGCGTAGTAGAGCTTGTTGCCGTAGTAATTGGCCAGGTAGAGAGTGTCCTTGCTGCAGCCGGTGATGGTCACATCGAGGGTGCGGCGTGGCGCGTTGCCTTCGGCCTTGGGCTGTGCGATGGCGAGCAGTGCACAGGCATGCAGGGTGACGGTCAGGAAGGTTCTGCGGATCATGGGCGCGAAATTAGGATCGCTGGCACGGCGCCTTCAGCAAGGACCGTTCCGGAAAGTGACGATCGGCTGTTGGCAGATGACCGCCGGCCCCACCGTTAATATTCGTGAACGGCGGTCTTGAACTCGCTGGTGGTGTGGAAGCTGATGGCCGGGTTGTTGCGCCGCTCCAGATCGAGCATGTAGGCGCTGGGGGCCATGAACACCGGGTTCTCGTCCTTATCGTACACGATCTGCTGGGCCTTGGCGCGGATGAAGCGATCGAGCTCGTCCTGGTCGGTGGTGGTCATCCAGCAGGCCTTGTATGCGGAGATGCCCTGGAAGGCGCATTTGGCCCCGTATTCGTGCTCCAGTCGGTACGCGATCACCTCGAACTGCAGTTCGCCCACACAGCCCACGATCTTCTTGTTGCCGGGCTGTTGGGTGAAGAGCTGCGCCACACCCTCGTCGGTGAGCTGGCGGATGCCCTTGTCGAGCTGCTTGGTCTTCATGGGGTCCTGGTTCACCAGTTCTCGGAAGAGCTCGGGGGAGAAGGCGGGGATGCCGCGGAAGTTGAAGCGCGCTCCCTCGGTGAGGGTATCGCCGATCTTGAAGTTGCCGGTATCGAAGAGGCCGATGACATCGCCCGGCCAGGCTTCGTCCACGATGGTCTTCTGTGCGGCGAGGAAGTTGGTGGGGGTGGCGAAGCGCAGCTGCTTGTCGAGGCGTACGTGGTGGTAGTACGTATTGCGTTGGAAGCGTCCGGAGCACACGCGGATGAAGGCGATGCGATCGCGGTGGTTGGGGTCGAGGTTGGCGTGGATCTTGAACACGAAGCCGCTGAACTTGGGGTCCGTCGGGGACACGTCGCCCTGGTCGGTGGGGCGGGGGCCGGGGGGCGGTGCGATGGCGACGAAGGCGTCGAGGATCTCCTTCACGCCGAAGTTGTTGAAGGCACTGCCGAAGAACACGGGGGCGATGCGGGCGGACCGATAGGAGTCCACATCGAAGGGGTCGTACACGCCTTCGATGAGGTCGATGTCCTCGCGCAGCTTGGCGGCGGGGTCGGCACCCAGTTCGGCATCGAGGCGGGCATCGCTGAGGTCCTCGATCTGCACGGCGCTCTGTTCCACGCGGGTCTTGCCGGGGTCGAAGAGTCGCAGGCCCTTGCTGAAGATGTCGTACACGCCCTGGAAGGTGGCGCCGATGCCCACGGGCCAGCTGAGGGGGCGCACCTTGATGGAGAGCTTCTCCTCCAGCTCATCGAGCAGGTCGAAAGGGTCCTGTCCTTCGAGGTCGAGCTTGTTGATGAAGACGATCACGGGGGTGTTGCGCATGCGGCACACCTCCATGAGCCGTTCGGTCTGGGCCTCAACGCCCTTCACGCAGTCGATCACCAGGATCACGCTGTCCACGGCGGTGAGGGTGCGGTAGGTGTCCTCGGCGAAGTCGCGGTGACCGGGCGTATCGAGGAGGTTGATGAGCTTGTCGCCGTAGTCGAAGGTCATCACCGAGGTGGTGACGGAGATGCCGCGCTGGCGTTCGATCTCCATGAAGTCGCTGGTGGCGCCCCGGCGGATCTTGTTGCTCTTCACGGCGCCGGCGGTCTGGATGGCTCCGCCATAGAGCAGGAACTTCTCGGTGAGGGTGGTCTTGCCGGCGTCGGGGTGACTGATGATGGCGAAGGTTCGCCGACGTTCGATCTCGTGGATGGCGGACATGATGGCGGGCTGCGCGAAAGGCGTGTGTGGGCTGGAGCGGCAGGGCCGTCCGGTCAGGCTGGCAAAGGTAACCCTTGGTCGAATGAACAACGGAAGGGGGGTGGTGGTCCCTATGTTTGCCACAAACCTGAACGGAACATGACAAGAACGATCCTCTTCGGTGCCTTGCTGGGCGCCAGCCTGCCAGCGGCGGCACAAAGTCCGTTGGCGCTGGAACTGGAGACCTTCGCCACGGGTCTCGCCGGTATTGTTGATGTGGCCCACGCTGGTGACGACCGCATTTTCGCCGTGCTGCAGCCGGGTACCATCCGCATCGTACAGCCTGATGGCACCGTGCTCCCCACACCGTTCCTGAACATCCAGGCCAGGGTGCAGGATTCCGGCAACGAACAAGGGCTGCTGGGCCTGGCCTTCGATCCCGACTATGCGGTGAACGGCCGGTTCTATGTGAACTATACGGCGGGTTCCGGTGCGGGCACCACCCGTATCTCGCGGTTCACGGTAACGGCCGATCCGAACGTGGCCGACCCGGACAGCGAGGAGATCCTCTTCAGCTGGCCACAGCCCTTCACCAACCACAACGGCGGGGACCTGGAGTTCGGCCCCGATGGCATGCTGTACGTCGGGTTCGGTGATGGTGGCAGTGCCAACGATCCGCAGAACAATGCGCAGGACCTGACCGATCCGTTGGGCGATATCATCCGCATTGACGTGAGCGGGGAGCAGGGCTACACGGTGCCGGCCGACAACCCCTTCGTGGGTGTCTCCACGGCACTTCCGGAGATCTGGGCCTGGGGCCTTCGCAATCCCTGGCGCTTCGGCTTCGACGCCCAGAACGGGGACCTGTGGATCGGTGATGTGGGCCAGAACGCCTGGGAAGAGGTGGACTACTGGCCTGCTGGCGATAACAGCGGCCCCAACTATGGCTGGCGCTGCCGCGAGGCGAACGTCCCCACCCCGAACGTGAGTCAGACCGGTTGTCTGGCCGCTTCGGAGTACGTGGCACCCGCCGTGGCCATCAACCACAATACGCAGGGCTGGTGCTCGGTGATCGGTGGTCGGGTCTATCGCGGCGCGGAGTACTACCGCATGTCCGGGCTCTACTTCTACACCGACTACTGCGGCGGACAGTACTACTCCCTGCGTCGCAACGATGCAGGGGCATGGGTCCCGCAGCAGGTATTGGCGTCGGGGCTGTTCGGCTTCACCTGCATCGGTGAGAACGCGGCATTGGAGCTGTTCGCGGGCAATGAGAACAACGGCATCCTGTACCGCTTGAAGGATGTGTGCGAGAGCGAGCAGCCAACGATCACGGACAATGGTGCGGTCCTCACGGCGAGCGAAGCGGACTCCTGGCAGTGGTACCTCGACGGCGTGGCCATTCCGGACGCGACCGAACAGTCCTACGAGGCGTTGGAAGAGGGTTCATATTACGTAGTGGCGAACTTGGGACCGAACTGCCTGCTCGCGTCGGAGCCGATCACGGTGATCTCCACGGACATTACCGCTGCCAATGCCGCTGCGCTGGTCATCGCACCCCAGCCAGCCACGGATGTGTTGGAACTGCGTGGTGGTCTGCGCGGCGTGCAGCGCGCACAGCTCTTCGATGCCGTGGGCAAGCTGGTGCTCGACCGGGCCTTGTTGGTGGATGGTGGCCTTGCGGTCCTCCCGGTCGCCGAGCTGCAGGTGGGCACCTATGTGCTCAACCTGGTAAGCACGGATGGAACCTCCCTGCTGCGCCGCCAGGTGAGCGTGGCACGGTAGTCCGTTCTCCGACACGAACAAAGAAGCCCCGCCTCCCGAGACCTCGGGATGGCGGGGCTTCTTTGTTGAAGCGGGTGGTTGGTTCAGGGAGCGAGGAGAACCTTCACCGCTTCCTCCAGCTGTTGGTCACGCCCCTTGCTTGCGGCGCCGGGCTCATTGGGCACCTTCACATCGGGTTCCAGTTGGGTGTTCTCCATGAAGCGTCCTTCGTTGTCGATCATTCCCACCTGGGGGATGCCGAACCACATGCCGTTCTGGAGCCCTTCCCACCATACGGCGGTGCCGGTGCCGGGCACGGGCATGCCCACGAGCTTGCCGATGCCCAAGGCGCGGTAGGTGACGGGAAAGAGGTGCGCGTCGCTGTAGTTGCTTTCGCTCATCACCACGACGCTCTTCCGCTGCCATTTGAACTGGGGTTCCGTGCCAAGCTTCTGGCCGCGGGGTTCCATCCGCATGTACGTCTTGCCGCTGAGGAAGGTGGCGAGGTCGTCGTGGAGCCAGCCACCGCCGTTGAAGCGGGTGTCCACCACCAGACCCTGCTTGTCGTGGTAGCGGCCGAGCGCTTCATCGTACACGGTGCGGAAGCTTTGGTCGCCCATGCTGCGCACATGCACGTAGCCGAGCGTACCGCCGCTGAGGCTGTCCACCAGCGCGCGCGACCGTTCCACCCAGCGTTCATAGAGCAATTGGTACTCTTCGCCCGGCCCGATGGGCTTCACGGTCTCTTCCCAACGATCCTTGGTGGTGGGATGGTAGAGGGAAAGGAGGGTGGGCTTGCCGGCCTTGCGGTTCAGGTGGCGGCTGGGGTCTTCCTCCGCCGTGAGCACCTGTCCGTCAATGCGTTCGATGACCACACCCGGTCCGATGCGCGAGCCGTCCTTCACACAGGGCCCCTTCTTCAGCACTTCGGCCACCGTTAGCCCGGGCCCCTGGTCGTTGGTGTAGAGCAGGCCCAGGGAGGCGGTGATGTCGGGGGTCGGCATGCCGGAGCGGTACCCCGATCCGGTGTGCGAGGCGTTGAGCTCACCGAGCAGCTCACTGAAGAGCTCGGCGCAGTCGCGCGCATTGTCCACACCAGGGAGCGCTCGGAGGTACTCGGCCTTGTAGAAGTCCCAGTCCACGCCATGGAGGGCCGGGTCGTAGAACTTCTTCTTCACCTGGCGCCACACGTGCTCAAAGAGGTAGGTGCGTTCCGCGGCTTCGGTGAGCGTCATCTCGCCGCTGATGGATACACCGGCGGCTTCGTTCTTCTCCAGGTCGAAGCGGCCGATGCCACCATCGCGGAGGAAGAAGAGGTTCTTGCCTTCCTTGTCGATGATCAGGTTGGTGGCCCAGTCCGCGCCCAGCTTGGTGGCGATCTTGGTCTCCTTGGTGCGCAGCTCCGTCACCCAGAGGTCGTATCCCTTCTCGAAGCTGGCGAGGTAGTAGAGCTTCTCACCGTCCTTGCTCAGCACGGCGCCGCCCAGGTCGGCCGAATGGATGGTAAGGCGGGCGCGGCGGTCGGTGATGTGCGCCAGGTCGATCCGCAAGGGCTCCACATCGTCCTTCTTCTCCTCCTTTCCCTTCTTGTCCTTGCTCTTGTCCCCCTTGCCGTCCTTGTCCTCCTCGTTCTTCTTCTTCTCTTCCTCCTCCTTCAGCAGCTCGAAGTCCTCCTTGCTGAGGTTGAAGCGATCGAAGGCTTCCTGGGTGAAGAAGGTGGCGTAGATGTCGCTCTGTGCGCCCCAGCTGGCGTGGTTCTTCATACCGTCGCGGCTGCTGAGGGTGAGCATGGCCTTGCCGCCCATGGACCATGTGGGTCCGTAGTGACCGTAGCCGCTCATGGAGAGATCGATCACCTCCTGATCGCCTTTGGCACTGACCAGTCCGGCCTGGCCGATCCATTGCTCTCGGTGGAGGAAGTTCACCAGCAACCAGCGACCGTCAGGCGCCCATTCGTAGTGCTGGTCGCCGTCGCTGTAGCTGTAGTTGCGGTCGCCGGGCAATACGGTGCGCACGGCCTTGGTGGCAAGGTCCATCACGCGCAGGGTGGTGCGTTCCTCCAGAAAGGCCACTTCCTTGCCATTGGGCGAGTAGGCCGGTTGGAACTCTTCCGCCGGGGTGGTGAGCAGGGGCTTTTCTTCGAGCACGGTGGCGTTGAAGAAGTAGGGCTCCTCCTTGCGGCCGATGGTGCTGGTGTACAGGTCCCAGCTGCCATTGCGTTCGGTGGCATAGAGCAGGGTGCGGCCGTCCGGGCTGAAGCTTACGTTGCGCTCCTGTTCCGGCGTGTTGGTGATGCGGCGCGTGGTGCCTTCCTTCACGGAGGTGACGAACACCTCGCCGCGGTGGATGAAGGCGACCTCCTTGCCGGAGGGAGCCACCGCGAACTCGCTCACCTGGCCGTTCACCGGCACCGTTCGTTCTGGCAGATGGCGTGCATCCACGGCGATGCGCACCTTCACCGGGCGCGGCTCATCACCGTCGATGGTGGTGAAGAGGGTGCCATGGTGGCTGAAGCAGAGCGTGCCATTGTTGGCGATGGACAGGTGGCGCACGGGATGGTGCTTCATGAAGGTGACCTGCGATGGTATGCCACCTTCAATGCTCATTTTATGGACGTTGAAGCCTTCCGCTCCGGCCACCTCTCCGACGCCGCTTTCGCTGAGGTAGTAGAGGGTCCGGCCATCGGGGCTCACCACCGGATCGCGGTCCTCGCCTTCGAAGCGGGTGAGCTGCTTGTAGGTGCCGGTGTTGAGGTCGTAGCTCCACACATCGCGGGTCACCGAGGAGCGGTGGTGCTTGCGGTGCTCATCCTCATAGCCTTTCCAGTCGTGGAAGACCAGCATGTTCCCGTTGGGGGCGAAGCGCGCGCGATGGGCGGGGGTGGTGAGCACCTGGCGGGCCTTGCCACCCTTGACCGATACGCTGTAGAGCTCGCTCATGCCGGCGGACGGGAACTGTCGGTTGGCGGCGGCATCGAGGCGCGCGCTGGCGAAGATCACCGCCGAACCGTCCGGTGTGAAGTCGGTGGGGATGTCGCCCGCGCTGTGGTAGGTGAGCCGTGTGGAAGGACCGCCATTGCTGGGCATGAGGTATACATCATAGTTGCCTGCGCGGTCGCTGGCGAAGGCGATGGACCGACCGTCGCGGGACCACACCGGCGCTGTCTCGTGGGCCTCGGTGGTGGTGAGGGGCCGGGCGTCACCGCCGGCGGCAGACACGGTCCACAGATCGCCATGATGGCAGAACACGATGGTACTGCCATCGGGTGAGATGGCGGGCTGGCGGAGCCAAAGGGCCTGCTCCTGGGCCATCAGCGGCAGGGCGGTCAGCGCGGCGGCCACGCAGGCCGAACGAAAAGGGGCGTAGGTTGGCATGATGTCTGCGAAGTAAGGGGTAACGCGTCCCGGTCCGTCACACATGTGAACCGTCCGTCTGCAACTTGCGTTGAATATTTGCGCCATGGAAACGAGCAGCCCGATCCGCACCATCCACGACATGCCTGCACATGCACGCGTGTGGTTGTACAAGGCCCCGCGCGCGCTGAGCCAGGCCGAACAGCGGCTCGTGCGCGAGCGCGGCGCGGTCTTCACCGCCGGTTGGTCGGCGCATGAAATGCCGCTCGACGCCTGTGTGGATGTGGTGATCGACCGCTATGTGGTGATCTCCGTGGATGAGGAACAGGCCCGGGCGAGCGGATGCAGCATCGACAAGAGCATCGCGTTCATCAAGGCCCTGGAGCACGACCTCCGGGTGATGCTCACGGACCGCATGGTGGTGGCCTATGAGGTGGACGGCCAGGTCCATAGTGCCAGGCTGCAGCAGTTGGCGGGCCTGTTGAAGGACGGCGCGATCACCGCTGACACCCTTGTGTTCGATGACCTGGTGAGCACGGTCGGCGAACTGCGTGAACGCTTCAGGGTGCCCCTGCGCACCAGCTGGATGGAGCGCTTCCTCTGAGCTTCGCGCGAAGCGTTCGCGAATAAGCATCGAGGCTACGGGGCTTCACAGCACGTCATCACCGATCGGTCCTTGATAACTCCGAGCCCATGATGGTCGGAGGCTGCGCCGGTATCGGCATCTTGCGGTCCACCACGACCCATGCGTACCTCCTCCGATCGATGGCTGGGTGCCTTGTTCCACGGCTGGGTGGAACTGTTGTCCCTGTTCGGCGTGCTGTTCCTGGTGGTGCTGCTGCTGGGCTGGGCGTGGGGCCGTGCCTTGCGCCCTGCCGACCGCGGGCCGGCGATCAACGTGGCGATGTTGTTGGGCTCCTTTGGCGTGGTGCTGTTGCTGCGCTCCATGCAGGCTGATGTGCGCGCTGCATTGGTGGTGGCGGCGGCCGTGCTGGTCGCGGGTGCCTTGTCCCGGATGGTACGCCCCCTGGGCCTGTGGTGGTTGCTGGGGATCGCGGCCACGCTGTTGGGTCTGCACCTGCATTTGAGCGCGCTGCTGTTCGTGCTGTTGTGCCTCCTCGCGCTTCTGCTCAGTCCAGGTCAACGGCGATGAGCGGCAGGCGGACATCGGGCGGAGCAGGTGCCTGGATGGTGGCCGTCGGACTGATTGCGATCACTGTGGTGTTCGCCGCACTGCTGGGCCCTGGACGCGCAGCATCCATTGCGCTGGCCTCCATCACCTCCACATTGGTGGACGATCTGTACGAAGGTCATCCCGAAGGAGGTCTTCCGCTGCTCTCCATCACGGTATCGCCTGCTGCGCTGGACAGCTTGAACAGCGACCTGCCATGGAGCGGTGGCACCAACATCCGTTCCACCGTGGAAGTTGGCGGCGTGGAGTACCCTGCGCGGTTCCGGTACCGGGGGGCGCTCACGCCATCGCACTTCCTGGGGGAGAAGCGCTCGTTCCGGCTGACCTTCCGCGACCCTCCGCCGCAGTTCCCATACCGCAAGGTGAACGTGATCAATCCGAAGTCCTTCAACATGCTCAATAATCACATGGGCCTGTGGATCGGAGGTCGGATGGGTGTGCCTGTGCCACACGATGAACTGGTGCGGGTGGAGGTGAACGGAACGCCCTGGGGTGTGATGGAACTCTACGAGCAGCCCGGTGATGACTTCCTTCGCGCACGCGGCCTTTCGGACGACCGCGTGGCACTGTACAAAGGAGACTTCGGTCCCGTGCGCGACCGGACCCTGGGTGCACGCAACCTCCTATGGCAGGATGCGGGCCATTGGCAGTTCGTGGGTCGCGCAGACTCCACCACAGCACATGCGCGGCTGGGCGCGTTGGTGAGGGCCGTGAACGGTCATGGGCTGTCCGTGGAAGCCAGGGCCGACAGCATTGCCCGGCTCCTGAACATGGACATCTACCTGCGCTACCTGGCGGCGCTGTGGGTGGTGAACACCTCGCACATCGATCAATACCACAACCAGTTCCTCGTGCTGGACCCAAAGGACGGACGCTTCGTTCCGGTGTTGTGGGATGCCTTGCTCATGTACGATCAGGCCGGTGCGCCCCGCTACTTCATCCATGATGCGCTCGCCTACCGGGTGCTCCAGGTTCCACAGTGGAGACTGCAACGGGATCGACTGGCATGGGAGGCGCTGAAGGAGCTTCAACGCGATGGGCTCTTCCGGGCCAGATGGGATGAGGTGCAGGACCGTGTACGACCGCATCTGCTTGCGGACCGGAACAAGTTCGCGAACGTGACACTGAGGGCGGAGGATGTGCATCGGTATTCCATCCTCCATGCCATCCGCTCCGGGCAGGGCATTCAGCAGCGTGCCAGCACATACTGGGATGGACTGTTGACGCGGATTGAACAGTGCCGCGTGAACGTTCAGCACCGTGGCAACGAGCTGGTGCTGTCCACGACGGATGAGTGCCCCCTGGAGCTGAGCTGGGCGGCGAACGACAGTACGCAGGTGGCTGTCCTGCTGAACGGAGCACCGCTCCATAGCATTGAGCAGGGCGGGTACCACCGGGCCGTGATCCACCGGAACGTGGCGCACAGCAGCGCACAGCCCGACATCTATCTGCAGGACCAGCAGTTCAAGGTGGAGCCGCTGGAGGCCACCCTCACGTTCGTTCCGTCGATCCCGGCATCCGTCCGGATCACCAATGCCATCACGCATGCGCCGGTCGAGTGAACAGCGTCCCATCGGGTTGCGTGCTTGGGCGGTGTCCTTGGTGTTGGTGATGGGTGGCGCGTGGGCCGTGTTCCATTTCGTGGATCCGCACCGGCTGGCAGGGCGCTGGCCCTTCGGGGTGGACCGTACCGAGGTGGACGCGTATGCCGCGGTCGCCGTTCTTCCGTTCGCGGAGAAGGACAGTGTCCGGGTGCCCGTGTTGTACCTCGGCCCGACCCGCCGCAGCGGCAGTTGCTGGCCGGCGGATCGTGGACGCGGTCGGGATACGCGTTGGATGGAGACGAACGGCTTCGGCGACAGTGTGGACGTACGGCCACTGCGGAGCGAGGCGGATGGGCTGCATGTGCGGCTGCGTCCGGGTTCGGAGCTGCGCGGGCAGCGCTCCTTCACCCTGCGCCCTGCCACGGATGAGCTGTTACGCGCCCGCTTCGTGCAGCTGCTGGCCACAGAGCTGGAGGTGCTCGCCCCGGAGCTCTCCCTGATACGCGTGATCTCCTGCGGAAAGGACCTGGGCATCCACGTGAAGGAGGAGGTGCCGGACGGCCACTTCCTCGCGCGTCACGGCGTATCGGGTGCCACCGCCATTGAGCTCGTGTTCGACCCGCGCCTGGGCCATGACCTGGTGCCGCGCGTGAAGGGGGATAGCCTGGCGAACGAAAGGTTGCGCGCGTTGTGGAGCAGTTCGGGCCGGCACGGGGATGCGGTCGGCGTCGGGGCATGGTCACATTGGTCGTTGCTGCGCATGCTCGCTTCACCGGACGACCCCTGGGGCGGGGAGCATCCATCAGCGTTCATGGCCACCGAGCAGCAGCTCATACCGGTGTTCCGTGCGCCACGGCCCGACCTGCGCGGTCCGGCGCGAACGATGCGCAGCGGGCCGGTGACGGCCCTGGTGGGGACCGAGCCGTTCGTCCGTTCGTTCCGCGCCGCGCAGGACCGGCTGACCACCAAGCGCGGCGAACTGCGTGAGCGGCTCCTGCTGGTGGCGACCACGTGGGTGCCGATGCTCCATACCGGTGAGGCGGTGCATGTACACATGGCGCGCGCGGAGGCGCTCATCGATGAATTGCTGCGCTCCCTGCAGGACCGTGAGCTGGTCGGTCGTCTGGGGCTTCCAGTGGAGCCTTGGCCGGGGTATGCATTGCTGGCAAGCGAGCATGCGCCGTTGCTGTCCGGTTCCGAAGTGCAGGAGGCGGATGCGTTGGCCGAGCTCAGGCGCACGACCAAGCTGGTGGTCGAAGGTGACAGCGTGGTCTTTCCGCGTGGCAAATACCGGATCAATGGAGCACTGCGGTTCCCCCAAGGGCACCGTGTGATCCTGCTACCGGGCGCCCGGATCGAACTGGGGGCGGATGCACAGCTGCAGGTGCGCGGGCCCTTGGAGGTGCGGGGCACCAAGCTCAATCCAGTGTTCGTTCGGCCTGCCGAGAAGGGGATGCCGCACCAGGGATTGGACGTGGTGGGTGGTGCGGGTGACGCTGCACACATCAGCGGTCTACAGATGAGCGGCGGAAGGGCTGACCGGGCCTTGGTGCGCATGCAGGGCATGGCGCAGGTCGTGGTGCAAGGCTCGGTGTTGGAAGGTGCATCGGGTGGCACCTTGTTGCATGTGCTGGGTGGCGAGGTGGAGCTGCGCGGTGGAATGATGCAAGGCGGTGCCGTTCAGCTGACGCAGACAAAGGCCCTGCTGAAGGATGTGCTGTTGCGTGGCGCGGCACGAGGACGGGGAGCGGGTGGTGTGGTGGTGGAAGGCGGTCTGGTGCGCATCGAAGGTGGCGCTACCATGGGGCAGGAGGGAGCAGGCGTGCGCTGCTCAAGCGCAGCGAAGGTGTTGCTGCTCGGTGCGGTGATCGACGGGTGTGCGATCGGGTTGGAGGTGCGCGATGGTGCCACGGTGCATGTGGACGATGTGCGCTTCCGGAAGAACGATCTGGTGTTCAGCGTGAGCAGTGCAGGTTCTGTGCGAGGATCCAGCCGTGTGGTGCTCTACCGCAACAGCTTCCAGGACAATGGCCGCGACCGCGAGGTGGATGCCGATTCGTCCGTGAACGAAGTAGGAACGTTGATGGAAGCCGTGCGGAGCGGCGAGCGCTTCATTCCGTGACCGTCCGGAAGATGTCGACGCGGTCGGTGGGGCGCTCAGGTGACCGCCAATCGGCTCCCTGCATCCGCAATTCCTCGGCCGGCACCTGCTCCAGGGGATAGAGCGTGGCATCAGGCTGTGTCATGAAGGTGATGGTGTTGGCTTCGCCATCGCGCATGCCCACGGCGATGCGACTGCAATCGGCCCTGTTCACCGCGGTGATGCGGCGCTCTTCCTCCACTTCACCTTCCAGTGCGAAGTAGATGGTGCGTGCATTGCCCTCCACCAGCAGCCGGTGCAGGTCGTTGTTGACGAAGTACCCGGTCATCTCCGTGCCGGTCACCTGATCGTAATGGCTGCTGTCCACCTGGCTCATGAGGAAGCAGTCCTGTTCGGCGTAAAGCCGGTGAACCGCTCCGTCGCGCAGCTGGATGCGCAGGTGCCTGCCGGTGATCTGGTCGTCACCCGACCAGAGCACGGGCCTGTGGAACATGCGGATGAGGCTGTCGGCTTCGCTGTAGATGAGCGTGTCACAGGTGCCCTGCAGGTCAGTTTTGTAAAAGCGTACCCCGCGCCGGGCGGTCACGCGACGAGGGCCTCCACTGCTGTCGGGTCGTGCGATGAGCGAATCGGCATGGAGGAACAGGGAGTCCTCGCCGAGCAGGAAGATCAGCTCGGCCCTGCCGGTGACAATGGCCTCATCCCGCTGCTCGGCATAGGTGCCATGGTCGCCGCGGGTGATCATGTCCGCGGCAGTGTCGGTCAGTTGCACATGCCCCCAGGCACGGCCCATTCCGCGCCGCTTGTCGTAGTCCAGGCTGTCCCCTTCGAGCAGGCGTCCCTTGGTAGCCACGCTGGAGCGACGGCTGAAGAGCGCACGGTCGTTGGCGGTATCGAAGCTGCCACGGGTGGTGCGGATCACGGTACTGTCGCGCTTGAGGGTGATGATGCTGGGGCCGAAGAAGTACACGCTGCTGGTTCCGGGTGCGTAGTGCATGGTGTCACACACGATGCTGCGTTCGGGGTGGTCACTGCGCACATTCCGGCTGAACTGGAACAGGCGGGGACCCGCGAGATAGACCCCGACATCGCTGGTGAGCACCGATCCATCGCTGGAGGTGATGCGCCCGCCATTTGCGTAGTTGCCCCGCTTGTTCCGGAGGTCGTAATCCAGGGCCGGTGTCTCCAAGGTCATGGACCGGTCCCGGAGCAGCACGTTGCCCTCGATCCGTGCGGTGCGATCGCTTCCCCGGTAATGCAGCCGGTCGCCTTGCATGAAGAGGCTGTCGCCCTGTTGCACGGTGATGTGGCTGAAGGCTTCGATCCGCTGATCCTCGAAGAGGTAGGCGCTGTCGCAACGCATCAGTGCATCGCCATGCGCGAATTGAACGTTGCCTTTCAGGCGCTGCGCTCCGGGAGCGATCGCATCATCGTATTCCCACGTATCAGCACTGCGGATCTCCACCCGTCCACCCGTTCGCTCCTGAGCGGTGACGGGCAGCAGGGCCAGTGCGAGGACGGGCATGAACAGGGTACGGGCGCGGAACACGAAGGTCATCGGGGCAAGCGCCATGCCGGATCGGTCAATTGAGGGAGACGCCGGGCAGCTTGCGCATCTGGCGGTAGTGCTCGCTGAGCTGCTCGAGCATGCGCCGGATATATTGTTCGGCTGAAGCGGTCCCCTCGCTCACCGGTTTGCCGGCCGCACGGAGCACCATCACGCCGTAGATGGCCGTCAGGGCGGTCTCCACGGTCCCCACGGCGTCCTCACCGGCCTTTTCCTGCAGGTCGCGGATGGCGGGCCGTGCCTGTTGGAAGAGGCGGTCGTAGGTCTCGTCATTGATTACCTCCACGAGCGAAGTGTGCAGGAACTCCAGTTCGTTCACCACTTCGTCCACTTCCGCCAGATGCCCATGGCGGGTGATCTCCTCCGCCTTCATACGGTCAATGAGACCTGCATACCAAGTGGCGATCGAGGCCTTTGTGTGCGGGTCGGCGTCCATGGGCTGCACCAACTGGTCCACCACACGATGGAGATCGAGGTCGTTGGCACGCAGCAGGTCCTCCAGGTGCCACATGCTGATGACATAGGCCGCAGCATTATCCTGTTTGCGGTGGGCGAGGAGGTCCATGGTCACTTGCCCGTGGCTTTCCGACCGGCCCGGTGGCGTGCATTAAGTCCGTTCACCATGTCGCTGGTGATGTTCAAGGCATGGTCCCCCACCCAGATCTGACCACCGCTTTGGATGCTGTAGATATAGTCGAAGCCGGCCTGCTCGTTGTAAGCTTCCAGGAAGGCCTGTATCTCTCCTGTGATCTCCTGGAGCATCTCCGCCTCCAGGCGCATCAGGCGTTCCTCCCCCTGGGCCTGGAGTTGCTGGATCCGTCCCATCAGGCCCTGAAGCTCGGCTTCATCCTGTTTCAACTCCGCCTGGGTGCTGTAGGTGTGGTCCTTCTTCATCAGCTCCTCATAGCGGGCCTGTGCCCGGGCAAGTTCACCCTGCAGGTTCGTTTCCAACCGTTTGCCTTCCCGTTTGAAGCTGTCATCCTTCTCCTTGATCAGGTCATACCGCTCCTTCACGCTGTCCATGTGGAAGTAGGCGATGCGTGCCACAGCGTTCTTAAGGCTGTCGGCGGTGATGCTGGGGGCGATGGCCAGTGCGGTGTCCGCCGCAGCAACCTGCTCAGTGGTCGCGGCGCTCACTGCGTCATTGGAAGCGGGCCAAAGGGCCCAAGCAAGACCTGCAGTGAGCAGGACGTTCCAACCGAGAAGCAGGGGAGTGGGGATCTTGGACATGTGTAACGATGAACGCCCCTCCCAAGCGGGAAGGGCGTCCAAAAGTAACCCCTGTGGCGGAAGTGCTCAGGGTAGCACGGTCAATCGGCTTTGGAAGTATTGGTCGTTCAATAGGAGCCTTAGCTGGTAGCCACCCGCCGCAAGACCGTGCAAGGCCAGGACGAGATCTCCACCCCCATGCTGCTGACGCAGTGACCGCACCACGCGACCATGCGCGTCGAACAGGAGCAGGTCGAGGAGACCCGCCGGTAATCCACGCAGCGCCACCTGATCGATGGCTGGGTTGGGCACCAGTTCCACCGTGCGTACGGCAAGCTCATCCACACCCACCCAGGTCACAAGGTCCACGCAAACGGTATCGTTGGCCGCGTTCAGATCGGTATCCAGGTCGGCCCAGGCGCACAAGGGGGCTTCGCCATCGCTGTTCGGAACGAAGGCGGTGCTGAAGGTCACCAGCTCTTCCTCGCCAATGGCAAGCGTACCGGTGAAGGTCTGGCTGATCACCGCACCTTGCCCCTGCTGGTAACGGATGGGGAAGCCGGTAAGGGGTTGGTTCCCGTCGTTGCGCAGCCAAACCCGTACTGCCGTGGAACTCGCAACGGTCTGCCCATCGCTAAGTCCGAAGAAGCCCGTGCAGCTCACATCATATACCGGCAGCTGCTCCAGGCGAATGCCAAGGTGGAAGTCGCTGATCTCTGCATCACGGTAAGGTGCCCAGGTGCCGTCGAGCACCTCGAAGGTGCGGTTGGAGAAGGGTGGTGCGATGTCTTCCGCAATGTTGATGTTGGGGCCGAGCATGTACCACTGCACGTACACCCCGCCACTGGCGAGTTGCAGGGGGGCGCTCAGAGGAATGACCTTGTCCCCGGGTACGGCATCAGCGCCATCCACATATACGCTGTCGAGCAGTGTGCCGGGGCTGTCACCGGGGCCATCGTCCGCATAGAGCTTCATGGTGAAAGGGGTGTTGCCGGTGTTGCTGGCGATGCGAATGGTGGTGGCGATGATGCGTGCGGGGTGGTACGGCGGAATGATATACACCCCGACTCCGCCGTTGCCGCCGTTCCAGCCAATACCCACACCATCGTCCGTGGTTCCATGGAAACGCAGGTCATGGGTGACGGAGGTCGTATCCACGATGACCACCTCCTGGACGCGAACGTTGTTATCGGCCGCAAGGTCGTTGGCCACGTTGCTCACGGTATTGCGGAAACGGAAGGTGCCTGCGGTGGTGGGTTGCAGCGCGCTGGCGAAGGTGACGGTGGTATCGTCACTGGGTACGAGGTTGCCGACCGACTGCTGGAACGAATTGAGCACAGTGCCGGTGGCATTGAGCACCGCACCTTGGATGAGCATGCCTTGCAGGGTGGTGTTGCCGGTGTTGAGGCCGTTGGCCACCAGGTCCACCGGGCTGCCATTGCGCGAGCGGAAGATACCTCCACTGCCGGGGGCACCCACCCAGTTCGCGGCTCCATCGTTCACCTCCAGCAGCGCCGTCGGTGGCATCTCGAAGCGGATCGCATAGTTCGCGAGTGGATACGCATCCGCGGAGTGCTGCAGACCGATCGTCCCCGCCACGCTTTCGATGCCGATGAGGAGGTCATTGTTGAGCGTGAGCCCGTTCTGCTCCAGAACCTGTACCGTGATGCTGCTGTCCTGCTTGTCAAGGATGATCTGGAAGGTGTTGCTACCGGTGTAGCTGGGGGCTGCTGCCTGCCAGAAAGGGACCGCCACATAGCTGACGATGGTGCGTTGGATGTCGTCGTAGATGTAGCACCTCCCATTATTCCCCGCTCCAGCGAAGTTGAGGTCGGCCGTCAAGCCGGCAATGAAGTCGTTGACCCCGGTGGCCGCAGGAATGGTGGGAAATGGTGAGGCCATATTGCCATTCCCATTGAATGAGATGTAGCCGTTGCTCCCGATCCAGACGAACTTCCGCAGGTACCAATAGAACGGCATGTCGGTCGCCATGACGAAGGGCCCCACAAGGTTGTCATCCCCCAATCCGGTGACGGTCTGTCCGGTGAGACTGATATCGATCCATTCGAAGACGGGGCCGCCGGGTTCGTTGCTGTCGATCCAGGTGTAGCCATAGGCATCGGGCCCGCCTGTGGCGGCTGACAGCGGGAGGGCCATGCAGCCGGTGATGAGAAGCGTAAGTGTCCGGTTCATGAGAGCTGGGTTTCGGTGGTACAACCAAGGTAGGTACTTCCGCCCTTCCTGCAAGTGCACCGGTCGGATGGCGGTCGCCCGATACCTTTGCGGCCCGTCCCTGCGGCATTTGGACCGCTGCGGACCTGGATATTCCAAGATCATGGCAAGTGCGATGGCGATCGGACAGAACGGAGATGAGATGAACATGCTCCGGTGCGGCCATTCTTACGATCGGTGGGAACGCCGGACCTCACGCGTGTGAACACGTGTTCCCCTGCGTCGATCATGTCGATGAACGGTGATGCGCATCCTCCTGCTTGACAACCGCGACAGTTTCACCTGGAACCTGCAGCACCTGTTGGTGCAGCACGCTCAGGTGGATGTGCGGCGCAACGACTCCATCACGGTGGAGGAGGTGGCCCGCTATGATCGCATCGTTCTCTCGCCCGGGCCTGGTCTGCCGCAGGAAGCGGGGGTCATGGTGGCGGTGCTGGAGCATCTTCATCGAAGCCATCCGATGCTGGGTGTATGCCTGGGCATGCAGGCGATGGTGGAGCTCTTCGGCGGCAGGCTCTACAACCAGTCGCAGGTGATGCATGGCGTTCCGGTAGCCTGCCATGTTCACGCGCCCCATGACCCGCTGTTCCAAGGTCTGCCCGGCACGTTCGAGGTGGGCCTTTACCACAGTTGGGCCGCCGATCCAGCGCAGATGCCGGAGGTGCTGGAGGTGACCGCCGTCAGCGCCGCGGATGTGGTCATGGCGGTCAGGCATCGCACGTTACCCTTGCATGGTGTGCAGTTCCATCCGGAGAGCGTGCTCACGCCCTTGGGCGCACGCCTCATCGCCAACTGGGTCGCGGCGTGATCAGAACAGCAGGGTCTGCTGCTGGCCATAGGGTCGCCGCAGCTCGTACTTCAGGTCGCGGAGGATGCTGGCCTTCACGTTGATGCGGAACATGAAGCTCTTGCGCAGCCCGATGGGGATGATGTTGAAGTTGAATTCCCAGCAGTGAAGGTCCCAATACAGGTTCAAGGCGGTCGGGGTCCATTCACCGGCAACGATGTCATACCCGCTGCTCACGCCCAGCTTCCAGTACTTCAACACGTTCACGTCACCATTGAAGAGCACGCTCTGCCGCTCGGTGTCCGTGAACTCGGTGGGGCCGCTGTAGTTGCGGTTCACATCGTAGCTGTAGTTCACGCTCAGGCGCCAGGGCAGGCTGAAGTTGACAGGTGCACCCTTGGTGGGGTCGCTGTCCTTCACCACTTCGGGATCAGCTGAGCTGCTGCCGGTGGACTGTCCATAGCGCTTGCTCTTGAGGTCGAAGCCAAGGGCCACGTTCGTGTAGACCATGCGGGCCAACTGGCCGTTCACATCGCGCTGGGCCCGTTCATAGCGCTGACCGTTCTCGTTCACCGCATACGGGTCCCACAGGCTCACAAGGTTCAGGTTGAAGGTGTTGAGGAAGGAGGTGCGCGCGGCGATGTTCACCGGGTTCCAACGGAGCGAATCACGAAGGATGTCATAACTGGTGGTAACGCCGAGGAAGTCAAGCAGCTTGATCTTCCTGGTGGGATCGGCGCCGGGCGCGGCTGTACTGTCGCGAAGGGCTTTTCCATCACGCACTTTTGCCTCGATGTTCTGGATGAGGCCCAGGTTGAGGTTACCGCTGGCGGTGCTGTTGGGTTTCCCGAAGATGCCGATGTCATATGGTGAGTAGCGGCCTGGCGTGCCATTGGGGCCGAATGGCCCTTCGATCTCCGTGCTCTGCTCGGGCAGGTAATTGAAGCCCACCGTGGGGGTGATCACGTGTCGGATGGCCTTCAACCGCTTGCCGAAGAAGGTGTACATGCCATACATCTTGCTGGTGAGCGTGGCCCCCATGCTGTACTCGAACGGAGCACTGAAGCGGGGGACGGTATCGGTCACGATGAAAGAGGTGTCCGCATCGCTGATCACGGTCTTGCGCAACTGTTCGAAATACATGCGGTCGGTGAAGCGCAGCTCGGGGTTCAGCGTGAAGTACTTGTTCTTGATGGTGGTGGAGACCGCAGCGCTGTGCCGGATGCCATTGCGCATTTCACGGGCCAGGCCGGGCAGGTTCTCCAAGCTGAGGCGCTCCTCGGTGGTGCTGAGCCGGTTGTCGAAGTTGGCCGCGTAGTTCACGGCGAACTGGTCGTACCACCGCGGACGTGCACTGGCACCGCGCAGCAGCTGGAACGGCATGATGCGGGTGAGGTTGAACGTGATCGATGGAAGGGTGAGGTCGAAGGTCCTGTTCAGCGTGTTCTGGCTGTGGCGAAGGTTGGCGGTAAGGTTGTACGGTTTGCCGGGCCACAGGTGGGTCCAGCTGATATTGCTCTGGAAGGTGTTGCTCAGATAATCGTTCAACGAACTGTTGAAGTTGTTCGTGAAGTTCTGGCTGGTACCGAGGTTCACACTGGCGTTGAAGCGGTCGGTAAGGCTCGCACGGCTGTCCACGGTGTGCTGCCAGCGCACGAAGAAATTGTTCTGCTGACTGAAGTCGGGGAACTCCCGGTCGCCATTGAGCAGGGTGCTTCGGCTGATGTCGAGTGCACCGCTGTAGCGATAGCGGTTCCGGTAGCGGGTGACACCCCGCAGCGCCCAGCTGCCCCGGCTGTAGATGTCCCCGGTCAATTGGACATCCACCTTGTCATTGATGGGAAAATAGTAGCCGCCATTGAGCAGGAAGTAGCCCAGTTGGTCGTTGTTGCCCCATACAGGGATGAGGATCCCGCTGCTCCCGCCCTTCTTGTTGGGGAAGAGTCCGAAGGGCACCGCGAGGGGTGTGGGGACCGGGCCGATGCGCATGTAGGCAGGCCCGGTGATGATCTTGTCGTCGGGCAACACCATCATGCGGGTGACGCGGAAATGGAAGTGGGGGTGGGGGCGGTCGCAGGTGGTGAGCATCCCGCGCTTGCTGTGCACCTCCTCGTTGGCCAGGCGCTTGCTGAGGGAGGCATGGACCCAGGCCTGCTGTTCCTGCGTTCGCACCTCGCGGATCAGGCCCTGCTTGCTGCGGAAGTTGTACCGGATGCTGTCGGCCTCGATGGTATGCCCTCCCTGCACGAAGTTGGGCTTGCCGACCACCGTGCCTGCGCTGTCCGGGGCACCAAAAGCCTGTGCTTCCTCGTTCTTCATATCGAGGATGATGCGTTCGGCGGTCAGTTCCACATCGCCGTAGGTGACCGTGCTGGCGCCGAAAAGGTGAATGGTCTCGGAGCCCAGGTCATACCGGATACTGTCCCTGGCCTGATACTTGACAGGAGCCTCCAAGCGCTGGGCCTGGAGCGGGACAGCGCCCCACATCAACAGTGCCGTGATGAAAAGTGCAGCACACCATCGAAGCCCCCGCCCATCAGGGCCGGTAGTTTCGCCCCACGAAGGCCGGATGCGTGGCGGGTGCGTCATGTTCCTGCCTTCCACAGGGAAAAGCGGGCCGAATTTACCAACTCGCCCGCCGCGATCCATGGAACGCCACAAACACCTCCGTTCGGTCTCCTGCCTCTTTGCCCTGGTGCTGCCGGTCCTGCTGCTCGCCCAGTCCGCGGCAAGGGACCCCAACCGCATCCGCACCGTGGTCCTCGATGCCGGGCATGGTGGCAAGGATCCCGGCAACCTGGGAACAGGCCGGTACAAGACCACCGAAAAGCATATTTCGCTCAATGTGGCGAAGCTCGTGGGAAAGTACATCAGTGAGAGTTTCCCGGAGACCAAGGTGGTCTATACCCGCGAGGACGATCGTTTCATCGAACTGATGGAACGCACCAACATCGCCAATCGTGCAAAGGCGGACGTGTTCATCAGCATCCATTGCAACGCGAACGACAACAAGGACCCGCACGGTTGCGAGACCTATGTGATGGGTCTGCACAAGACCGAGGCGAACATGCGTGTGGCGCAGAAAGAGAACGAGGCGATCCTGCTCGAGGAGGGACATGAGCTGAAGTATGACGGCTATGACCCGAAGGATCCCGAGAGCATGATCGCTTTGAGCCTGCGGCAGAACATCCACCTCGACCACAGCCTGTTGTTGGCAGCGCTCATCCAAAAGCAGTTCAAGGAACGCGTGGGCCGACCCGACCGGGGCGTGAAGCAGGCGGGCTTCCTGGTGATCAGCTACACCACCATGCCCAGCGTGCTCATCGAGCTGGGCTTCCTCACCAATCCCAAGGAGGAGGATTTCCTGCAGACCGCCGAGGGCCAGGATTACATGGCCAGCGCCATCTACCGTGCCTTCAAGGAGTACAAGGGCATCGTGGAAGGTGTGGACACCGCGGTGGCACCTCGCGAAACACCCCCCCCGAAAGAGCAGCCTGAAACGGGTAAGGAGACACAACAGAACAAGCCGGTCGCACCGGTCGGGCAGCCGCCGGTGGTCACCACGGCAGGGGTGGTGTTCAAGGTGCAGATCGCCACCAGCAGCAAGCGGATCGCCCTCGACCCGGACAACTTCAAAGGGCTTGCCGGAGTGGAGGAGCACAAGGGTGCCGGCCTGTTCAAGTACACAGTGGGCAATGAACCGGACCTGGAAGCGGCACGTCGGAAGCAACAGGAGTGCAAGGAGCGGGGGATCGAGGGTGCTTTCATCGTGGCGTTCAAGGGTGGCGAGCGCATCGATCTTCAGGAAGCAGTTAAATTGGCCCGTGGCCGTTGACCCCACAGACCGTACATGACCATTCGCCGAGAGTATTCCATTGCCTTGCTCGTCCTAGCAGCGGTGGGGCTGCTGATCTTCGGGTTCAACTTTCTGAAAGGCCTGGACCTGTTCCAGAAAAGGAACATCTACCACGTGGTTTACCAGGATATTTCGGGCATCACTGGAGCCAGTCCCGTGTATTACAACGGGTACAAGGTGGGGCAGGTGATCTCCACCGACCTGGTGAACGCGGGGAGGGGAGGCATCGCAGTGAGCTTCCAGTTGAACGAGGATCAACTGAAGCTCCCGCGCGACAGCAAGGTGAAGATCTACAGCGCGGACCTGTTCTCGCGTGCCTTGCAGCTGGAGATCGGGCAGAGCAGTACGCTGGCCATGGCGGGAGACACCTTGCAGGGCGATGCACTGCTCAGCCTCACCGATGCGGTGGGCGAGCAGATCGACCCACTGAAGCGGAAGGCGGAAGGGATGATCGCCAATGTGGACTCGGTGCTGACAGCGATGAACCGTCTGTTGAACGATTCGGCCATCGGCGACATCGATGCGAGCTTCTCGAGCATAAGGTCCACGCTCGAGACCTTCAACGGCACCGCCCGGCGATTGGACGGCATCGTGGCGTCGGAAGCACAGGCCATCCACCTGATCTTGGAGAACCTGGGTCAGGTGAGCCGCAACCTGGTCGCCTACAATGCGCGGATCAGCGGCATCCTGACGAACATGGACAGCGTTTCGGCGACCCTCGCCGGAGAGCAGCTGAAGCAGGCGGTGGGGGATCTGGCGAGCAGCACGGCGCAGCTGAATGACCTGATGGCCTCGCTCAACGCCGGAGAGGGCTCCCTCGGCGCCCTGCTGAAGAACGACACGCTCTACACCAACATGGAGCAGGCCAGCCGGGAGCTGGACCTGCTGCTGGAGGATATGCGCCTCAATCCGAACCGATACGTACACCTGTCTGTTTTCGGTCGGAAGGACCGGCTCCCGCAACTGTCCGACAGTGACGTGGAGCGCATTGCCAAAGCCTTGAAGGAGGCCGACAAGCCATGATCAGCAACATCCTCTTCGCGCTGGCTCTGACGGCCGCTGTGGCGCTGTTCACGCGGAACATCCGCCGGGTCATCCGCAACATCCGCCTCGGCCGTGAGCAGGTCATCAACGATCGTCCGGGTGAGCGCTGGGGCGAAATGGTGCGGGTGGCGCTGGGGCAGAGCAAGATGGTGAGCAGGCCGGTGGCAGGCTTCATGCACATCCTCATCTACGTCGGCTTCATCATCATCAACATTGAGGTGCTGGAGATCATCATCGACGGTCTCTTCGGCACGCACCGTGTCGGAGCGTTCCTGGGACCGCTTTACGACTTCCTCATCGGCAGCTTCGAGGTCCTGGCCGTGGGTGTGTTGTTGGCGTGCGTGGTGTTCATCGCCCGCCGTTCAGTGCTGCAGTTGCCGCGATTCCACAAGCCCGAGATGAAGGGCTGGCCATCGCGTGACGCCATGATCATCCTGGTGGTGGAGATCCTGCTCATGGGCGCCTTCCTCACCATGAACGCTGCGGATCATACCCTGCAGGGGATGGGTGCCGAACATTATGTGCAAGCCGGGGCTTATCCGGTCAGCGCTGGACTTGCCAGTTGGCTGGGCTTTTCCGACATGCAGCCATCCACATTGATCGCCATTGAGCGTGCCACCTGGTGGTTCCATATCCTGGGCATCCTGGCGTTCCTCAACTACCTGCCGTACAGCAAGCACTTCCACATCATGATGGCCTTCCCCAACGTGTGGTACAGCAAGCTGGTGGCCCGCACGGAGATGAGCAACATGCCACGGATCACCGGTGAAGTGCGTTCCATGCTCGACCCTTCGCAGGCCCCACCGGAACCGGGAGCCCCGCGCACCGTGGCCGGAGTGGAAGTGCCCGAGCGCTTCGGCGTGAAGGACGTGTTCGACCTGAGCTGGAAGAACCTGATGGACGCGTACAGTTGCACGGAGTGTGGCCGTTGCACCAGCGAGTGCCCCGCGAACCTGACGGGCAAGCTGCTGAGCCCGCGCAAGATCATGATGGACACGCGCGACCGCCTCGAGGAAGTGGGCCGCAACATCGATGCCAACGGAGGCATCTTCAAGGATGATGGACAGAGCTTGCACAGCCGCATCAGCGAAGAGGAATTGTGGGCCTGCACCACGTGCAACGCCTGCACCCAGGCGTGTCCGGTGAACATCGATCCGGTGGAGATCATCACCCAGATGCGCCGCTACAAGGTGATGGAGGAGAGCAGCACACGGCCGGCGCTCACCAGCATGTTCAACAACGTGGAGAACAACGGTGCGCCCTGGGCCTTTGGACCCGACAAGCGCATGGATTGGACCATGGAAGCCTGACCCGCAGACAACACCAGAAGTCAATGGAACCCATTCGTGTCCCCACCATGGCCGAGCTTGCCGCTTCTGGCGAAGTGCCCGAGGTGCTGTTCTGGGTCGGCTGCGCAGGCAGCTTCGACGACCGCGCCAAGAAGATCACCAAGGCCTTCGTGCGTATCCTCAATGCCGCCAACGTGAAGTTCGCCGTGCTGGGCATGGAGGAGACCTGCTCCGGCGATCCAGCGCGGCGTGCGGGCAACGAGTTCCTCTTCCAGATGCAGGCCCTGCAGAACGTCACCGTCCTCAATGGCTATGGCGTGAGACGTATCGTGACGGCCTGTCCGCACTGCTTCAATACGTTGAAGAACGAATATCCTGCGCTGGGAGGTACCTACGAGGTGTTGCACCATACGCAGTTCATCAATTCGCTCTTGAAAGAAGGTCGCATCAAGGTGGAAGGTGGCGACTTCAAGGGCAAGCGTATCACCTTCCACGACCCCTGCTACCTGGGACGAGGCAATAACGAATATGAGGCGCCCCGCGAGGTACTGCTCAAGTTGGATGCGGCCTTGGTGGAATTGAAGCGGAGCAGGCAGAACGGATTGTGCTGCGGTGCTGGTGGTGCCCAGATGTTCAAGGAGGCCGAACCCGGCACCCGTGAGGTGAACCACGAACGCAGTGAAGAGGCACTGGCCGCATCGCCCGCCATCATTGCCGCCGGATGTCCCTTCTGCAATACCATGCTCACCGATGGTGTCAAGCACTTCAACAAGGAGGGGGAAGTGCTGGTGAAGGACGTGGCCGAGTTGATCGCTGAGGCGGGCGATCTCTAACGTTGGTGGAAGTTCGCCGGACCGAGTTACCCGACGCACATGCGCGCCACACGTTCAATGATGGTCATCGGCGCGATCTCGGCAGCGTTGACCTGTCCTTGCCAGAACAATGTGCTGGTCTACGGGGCGATCCTGGATATGGAGACCCAGCGGATCGTGGAGCACGCGGCGATCGACGTTGTCGGTATCAATGACTCCATCCACGTGATAAGCCATCCCGTTGGCGATGGAGGCAGGTACTCGTTCAACCTTGCATATGGAGAACTGTGCTGGGTGAAGTTCAGAGGGCCGGGGTACGTAACAAAGATCGTGGAGCTTGACCTGCGCGGTGTACCCCGTTCGGATCAGGAAGGTGGACACGGTATGGAGATCGACGTTCCGCTGGTCCAACGGTTGGACGGGGTCGATCATTCCCTGATCGAGCTCGAGCCCTACGCTATCGCGCGGTACGACGCGGGTGACGGGAACTTCACCTGGGATATGGATCACTCGTATCGGATGCGCGAGATCCAGCGGCGCATTTTGGAGGAGCATGCCAGGCGCAGGCAGGGTACGACCGGACCGGGACGTTGAGTTGATGAAGTGGTGTGGTGCGTTCACCAACACGATCGCTCAGATAACCCAGGCCTGATGTCGCTTGTTCATCTTCCGACCCAGGTGGCACCTATGGGAACAGGCCTGGGGTGAACGGCCTGACGGGAGCATTGAGCTGCCCGATCCAAGGTTCCCGGAACCTGCCATTCACCCATCCATGTTCGATGATCCCGGCGCTACATGGCACGGAACAGGAAGGCTCGACGAACCTTCCTGCGGGCCGTTCCAACACAGACACTCGTTGGTGCGGCCTGGATCGGTCTGCCGTTCATCGAGGCCTTTGGAACGCAGAACGCCCCGGACCTTTCAGCCCGGGGCGTTCCCTTGAATGCTACGTTCCTTCCTACGGCTGGATCACCAGTCGCTCGGTGTAGCTGGTGTTACCGGCGGTGATGTTCACCAGGTACATGCCCGCGGCGAGCTCGCCGCCCAGGTCGATGGTGGTATTCACGCTGTTGCCGGCCACTGCCACGGTGCGGGCGCTCATGCGCTTGCCAGTGAGGTCGTAGATGTCCACGCTCACCGTGCTCACACCCTGCTCCACGCTGCTCAGGCTGAAGGTCAGCACATCACCGCGGTTGGGGTTGGGGAACATGCGCAGTTCATTGGTGACCTGCTCACCGCGACGGTCTTCGACCATCGTGGTCATCGCGTTCACATTGATGGTTCCGATCGTCAGCTGGCACACGTTGCCCCAGGGATCGCTGGTGCTGCACCAAGTGGCGCCGCCATCCTTGCTCACACGCACGTCCACATCATAGGTCTTGCCTACCTCCAGCGGGAGGGTGGGCCAGTTGAGCTGCAGGAAGTAGGTGGTCGTCTGGCGCACCACCGTGAAGCCTTCAGCAGGGATGCGGAAGCGGAACTGATAACGGTTGGCACCGGCCACTGGGCGGGCATGGACGTAGTTGCCGATACCCCACTGACGGGTCGCACCGCAGCTCAGATACTGATTGTCCGGGATGTCCATCAGGTTGGTCCGCGGGCAGGCTGCCAGCACCGGGTCGATCTCCATGCGGCAGGCTGGACCGAAGGCGCCGTTCACACCGTTCACACGGGCACGCACACGCACGTTCATCAGCACGTTGGCAGGCACCTGGCTGGCGAGGGCCCAGTTGTTGAGCTTCATGTGGCAGGCGCGGGTGGCGCTGGCCGGGCCGAAGCCGTCGCTGACGTTGTGGCTGCGGAAGCGGCGGAAGCTGTAGCTGCCATTGGGGTCGAAGATCCAGAACTCGTAGCCGCTGTTGTTGTCCTGCAGGTTGTTCGCCGCGTTGGGGATCCACTCGGCGCTCACCGCTGCGTTGGGTGCTGCCACCACGTACTGGCCGCTGACCCAATCGAGCTTGTCGCAGCTGGTGAACACCAGCTTGTCGTTGCTCATGGGCAGGCAGAAGCCCTGGCCACCGCTGATGGCGCTCACGCTGCCGTTGCTGAAGTTGTTGCGGTTGTCGATGATCCGCGAACCATCGTTCAACGTGCGCAGGATATAACCTCCGGTGGTCATGCCATCACCCGCTGCGTCCAATACGAAGAAGGTGAAGCAACCGTCGGGCAGGCAGGTGAACTCGGTCTGGATGCCGTTGGGGGCCACCAAGGGACCGCCGCTCTGGACAAGATCAAGCCCGTTCGCTGCGCGGATCTCCCACGTGGTCTCCTGTGGAGCACCATCCGTTTGGAACTCGATGACCAGGTCCGTGCTGCAGAGCGGAGTACCCTGGCAGCTGCAGTCGTTCAGGTACACATCGTTCACGGTGTCCGGGTCTTCATCGTCGCAGGGCGTGCCGGGCAACGCGGTGCCACCCACCACACCCAGGCAGTCCGTGGCCTCACCTGCGCAGCTGCAATCCGGCTGGATGACGTCGTTGCCGGTGGCTGCAATGCCGTCATCGCAGGGCGTGCCGGGCTCCGGACCATTGGCACATACGTCCAGGCAGTCCAGTGTGCCGTCGTTGTCGGCATCGCTCACGCTGTTCGCTGCACCTGGAGAGATGCAAGCCAGCACGAAGTCAACGCCGTTGTCATTGGTGTCCTGTCCATCGGGCACACGGGACAGGCCGAGCACATCGTCGTTGGTGTCAGCACCGGCGGAAGTGCCTTCGGTGGTGGACATCACCCCCTCGTAGCTCATCTGGTCGATCACCACATTGTCGCCGGTCATCAGGCGCAGGCCGTCCGGTGATCCGTTCTGAATGGAGCCGTTCGCCGTGAACACCACCTGGTCCACGTTCGGCACGATGGCATGGCCCACAACATAGTAGTCACCAGCGGCGAGCAGCACGGGATCAAGGTTGATGGTGTTGTAGAGCGAACCATTGGATCCATTGATGAGCTCGATGCGCATGCCGGTGAGGTTCACGGTTTCGGTGCCCGTGTTCTTCAACTCGATGAACTCCGCGGGGTCGGTTCCGCTTTGGTCATAGTCTATCTCGTTTATCACGAGAGTGGGGGGAGGCAGGCAGGCGGGAGCATTGCCACTCACCACGATGGCCTCACAGGGAGCGGTGAAGCTCACATTGTAGGCGTCGTTCTCGATGATGCCGGTGATGACGATGGTGCCGTTGGGCGTTACTGCCGGATCATCGCCACCCACCGCGCCAGAGCCGCTGTTGTTGGTCACCGTCACGCCAGCTTGTACACCCGTGTAGGGAATGGTCAGGGTGTAGGTGTCCACTCCGCTGGTCTGTGTTTCGCAGGCGGTGGTCACCGCTCCGATACCCAGTCCGCAGGATCCAGCTTCCACATCGAACTGGAAGTCATCGATCATGATGCGCTCGCCCACTGCGTTGGCAAGGACGCGCACAATGAACTGGCCGGGTGCCACAGCAGCAGGCGAGGGGATGGTGGTGGTGAACAGCACCCAATCGGACGCACCGTTCAGTGAAGTGTTGTTGATATCGAACACCGAGGCGGACCAGTTGGTACCTCCGTCCGTGCTGTAGCTCACACTGTAGTCGGGGGTGGGGCTGGCATCCCAGCGGCGCGCCTTGAACCCGAATTCGGTCACTGCAGCAGCACCCTGGTAGGTGGCTCGCCAATCGGTGGTGGCCACGTCGCGGAGACGCCAGCTGAAGGTGTTCAATGCACCGGGGAAGCCGTCCTGTGCTGCCGTACCGTTGCGCAGGGCAGGACCTCCGGTGAAGCTCCAGTTGTTCTCCACGTAGCTGTGGTCCACCGCATAGGAGGTGATCGCAACGGATCCTGCGGTCCAGTTGGCAGCTTCGTCGAAGCCGATCACTTCACCCGCAAAGGGAGGGGTGCAGCTCGGCGCAGCACCGCTCACGGTCACAGCGTCACAGGGGCTGCTGAGGCTCACGTTGTAGTCATCCGCCTCGCTGATGCCGCTGATCACGATGGTTCCATCGGCGGTCACAGCGGGGTCATCGCCAGCCACGGTACCGGACGCACCGTTGTTCACGACCGTGACGCCGGCCTGCACACCCGTGTAGGGAATGCTCAGGTCATAGGTGTCGTTCAGCCCCGGTGTAACGGTCACGCAGGCGGTGCTGGCGGTGCCGAAGGTGATGCCGCAGGGGGGCGGGTCGCAGTCCGGTGCAGTCCCGCTAACGGTCAAGGCATCGCAGGGAGCACTGAAGGTCACGTTATAGTTGTCGGTCTCGTTGATGCCACTGATCACGATGGTTCCGTCGGCGGTTACGGCGGGGTCATCACCTCCGATGGTACCGGAGCCGCTGTTGTTGTTCACTGTTACACCGGCATCAACGCCTGAGTAGGCGATCGTGAGGTCGTAGGTGTCGGCGTCGCCAGGGGTGATGGTGACACAGCTGGTATTCACCGCGCCAAGGGTGATTCCACAACCACCTGCCAATTCTCCAGCGAGTGTGATATCATCGATGCGGAATTGGGGTCCGCCTGTATTCGACCAACGAAGGCTGACGGTCGCAGCTGACGGAATGATGCCACCGGTAATGGTGACAAGCCTCCAGTTCGTGGTGCCGGAGCCCGTCGGTTGCGCGGGGAATGTGAGCGCATTCCAGGCGATGCCGTCCGTACTTACCTCGACCACAAGCTCGGACATGTCCGATATTGTGGTGCTCTTGTTCGCGCCGAAGGACAGTGTCATGTTCACGAATCCTTCGGTATTGATCCCAGTGATGATGAACGTGCGTGGGTTCGATGTATTCGTGAGAAAGATGTTGCCAGCTCCGGATGCTCCAGTGTATCCGGAAGAGGCCGTACTGGTGCGTACATCACCAGTGCCAGTGAAGTCATAGGCGGCTGAGTTCTGGAAGCCGTTGTTGGCATCATGGGTGGCGATCGCCGTGGTCGCCGATACGGTCCCCATGTTCTCCGAGAAGATGGTGACCTGCGCTTCGCTGACTGCCGGCGTAAGCAGCGTTGCCGCCACCAAGGCGAGCAGGCCGTGCGTGGATCGTAAGGGTCGTTCGTTCATGGTCGTTGGGTTTTCGGGACAGCAAAGGTCGGACTCCTGTGTGAATTGTAGGTTAGATCGGCGGTACTTGCAGGTCTGGTCTAAGTTCCTATCTTTCAAGGCATCAACCCTGTTCGCATGCGCTCTTCCATCCACCCGTTGGCCGTTATCCTGGGCCTGCTGGCCATCGCACCTGCGATCCACGCCCAGCAGCTGTTGTTCACAGAGGACTTCGAAGGGCCTACCCCTACCTTCCTGTTGAACGCATCGGTGGCCGGTTCTTCCGCCGCAGGCGACAACCGGTGGCTCATCAATGCCCAGTATACCGGTGGTGAAGGCACCATCGATTGCCTGGGGTTCCCGTTCACCTTCACCATACCGCCCACCGCTTCCCAGCCGGCAGGCATCACCTCACCTGGGGGCAACTACATGCACATCGCCAGTCAGGCCGGCCTCAACAGCAACATCAGCAACTGCAACTTCGCGGCTGCTGATGGCTTCTGCACCCAGCCGGCCAACCACTTCGCTGCCATGACTACGGACGTGAACACCAGCACAGCTTCCGAGGTTGCCTTATCCTTCTGGTGGCTCTGCGGCGGAAGTGCGGCGAACTATGGTGAGGTATGGTACAGCACGAACAGTGGCTCCACATGGTCGCTCCTGAGCGATGGGGCCGGTCAGTACCGCAACAGCAGCACCTGGAGCGAGCAGGTGATCACCAGTACCACCCTTGCGGGCCACACCACCCTGCGTATCGGCTTCCGCTTTGTCAATGGCACCGCCCTCAGTGCCAGCGATCCGGCCTTCGGTGTGGACGATGTGCGCATCGAGGCCCTGGCGCAGGAGGAGCTGGTGCTGAACACCGGAGCACCGGCCACGCTGCAGGCTTGTGCGGGCAGCACCTTCGCCATTCCTTACACTGCCTCGGGACCGTGGCAGAACGGTAATGTGTTCACTGCTGAGCTTTCCGGTGCCGACGGCACGTTCGATGCACCGGTGGAGCTCGGCTCCATCACGTCCACCAGTTCCGGGGCCATTCAAGCCACCGTGCCTGCGGGCACCGTATCGGGCACGTATTTCGTTCGCATCAGAAGCAGTGCACCGGTACAGACCACCGACCCGCTCAACATCGTTTTGATCGTGGAGGCGCCGGCGTTCGCGGGCAACGACACTGCGGTCACCCTCTGCAAGAACAGCGGCGGCTACGCGCTCCTCGATCTGGTGAACAATGCCGATCCCTGCGGAACATGGACGTCCCCCAACGGTCTGCCCGTCAGCAGCATCTTCAATTCGGCCACCGACCCGGCAGGCGTATACACGTACACCACCAACTGCGGTGTGCTCTGCCCTGCAGATGTCGCAGCACTGACCATCATTCTGCAAGACCCGGCGAACGCGGGCAACGACGTGACCGTGCCGCTCTGCAGCGATGCACCACCGTCCACATTGCTGCCCTTCCTTTCCGGTGCTCAGCTCACAGGCATCTTCTTCTACAACGGGTCGGTCTTCCCCCAGCCCGATCTCACCGTTCCCGGCTCCTACACGCTCGATTACGTGGTGTACGGGGTCGGCCCGTGTCCGAACGATACGGCAGGAATGGAGCTGCTGGTGAACCAGGCTGCAGACGCTGGCACGAGCACGACGCTCACACTCTGTGCGAACGATGATCCCGTGTCACTCATCTCCTTGCTGAACGGTGCGCAGACCACCGGTAGCTGGACCGATCCGTTCAATGCACCTTTCAGCGGTGTGCTCGTGCCGGCGCAAGCATCTTCCGGCCTTTATACGTACACGGTGGTCGGTGCGGCGCCCTGCACCAATGATGAAGCCTTCGTGGCGGTGGTGATCGACCCCTGCTTGAGCGTGGAAGAACAGGATGCCCAGGTGGCGCGCTGGCTCGGAGCGGAACAGGGCTTGCAGCGCTTTGTACTGCCTCCTGATGCGCGGCATTTGAACGTGTACAATACAGCAGGCCAATGGGTATCGGTACAGTGGGAGGGAGGCGGTGACCTGCGATCGTTCGGTGCGCAACTGCTACCGGCGGGTACCTACATGCTCACCTTTGAACATCACGGCCTTCGGCAGATCGTGCGGTTCGTACAGACGCCTTGACGGTCCGGATCGTTCACAACTTGTGCAAAAGGAGCGGTGCCGCGAAGACCCGCTGTACCGGTCCAGGAGGATACTTTCACGGCACCTTTGAAGGGTTGATGCCGGAATACCCGGACGTGGGCCACAAGGACGGACTCATCGGTGCGGGCGCAGCCGAAAGGATGCGCGAGGCTTGGTAAGAAGTCTTGCATCGCGATGGGTCATGTGCATGCCAGATGTGCACAAGGTCCGTTCCACGCATGGACCGAAAGGTTCCGTGAGGCGCTTCGGAGGCATGCGTTGCAAGCCATGGCCCGCAACGGATGGAAGCAGGGACTGCCCGACGGCGGTCCCTGTTTCGTTCCATGGAACTGGTACCGGGGAAGCGCACAGTTCACACGGTCTTCACCATCGGTTGATGAACACGATCGATCGTGGATAAGTGCGGAGCGCAGAGGACGGCGTGCCGTCTGGCATGCGGATAGCTTTGGTCATCACCGTTCCTTCCTTCAGGATGAGAAAAAAAGACCGCAAGATCTTCGTGTTGGACACCTCCGTGATCCTCTACGACCACTCGGCCATCGAATGCTTCGAAGAGCATGATGTGGCCATTCCGATACAAGTCCTTGAAGAACTCGACACGTTCAAGAAAGGGAATGATACGATCAACTATGAGGCCCGCGAGTTCATCCGCAGGCTGGATCAACTCGCCAAGCGTGATGCACTGAACGACTGGCAGCCGCTGGACGGTCCGGCGATGGGTAAGTTCATGGTGGTGGCCAAGCACGACCTGAACGGCGTGGATGCCACCAAGGTCTTCGCTGATGCCAAGAACGATCACCAGATCCTGAACGCTACGCTTACCCTGCAGCGCCAGAACAAGGACCGCAAGGTCATCCTGGTCACCAAGGACATCGCGTTGCGACTCAAGGCGAAGAGCCTCAACATCCTCTCGGAGGACTACCTCACGGGCAAGGTGCGCGATGTGCGCGAGAAGCTCTACACCGGACGAACGGTGGTGGATGATCATCCGGAAGAAAGCATCGACAAGCTCTTCTCCGAAGGCAGCATTCCCGTGGAGGAGCTGGGCATGGAACGCCCACGAGGGAACCACTTCTTCATCCTCAAGCACAAGAAGAAGAGCATCCTTGCCAAGTTCGATCCCCGGACCGGTCACGTGGACCGCGTCGAGAAACGCAGTGTGTTCGGGATCGGTCCCCGCAATGCGGAGCAGACGCTGGCAATGGCTGCACTGCTCGATCCGGAGATCAAGTTGGTGACCCTTCAAGGAGCTGCAGGCACAGGCAAGACGCTGCTGGCGCTGGCCTGCGCACTCGAGCAACGGCGCGAGTACCGGCAGATCTACGTGACGCGCCCTGTGGTGCCGCTCAGCAACAAGGACATCGGCTACCTGCCCGGCGACATCCAGAGCAAGCTCGACCCCTACATGCAGCCGCTATGGGACAACCTGAAGCTCATCAAGGGTCAGTTCGAAAAACACGACAGCACGCCCAAGCGCATCGATGAGATGCTGGAGAACGAGAAGATCGCCATTGCGCCGCTCGCCTACATCCGTGGTCGCAGCCTCAGCAACATCTTCTTCATCGTGGACGAAGCGCAGAACCTGACCCCGCTGGAGATCAAAACGGTCATCAGTCGTGCGGGAGAGGGGACCAAGATCGTGTTCACTGGTGATGTGCACCAGATCGACACGCCCTTCCTCGATACGGAGAGCAATGGACTGAGCTACTTGATCGACAAGGCCAAAGGAGATCCGCTCTTCGCTCACATCACCCTTGAGAAGGGCGAACGCAGCCCGTTGGCCAACCTGGCGAACGAACTGCTCTAAGGGACTGTCCGAAGGCGTCCAGCTGGTCCTGGGGCCTGGTCACAGGCCGAGCTTCTTCACGATCTTGTTCACCTCGGCCTCCGTGCTGCGGAGCATCTCGTTGCAGAAGGTGATGAGTTCTGCCGCGCGCTTCACCTTCGCGGTGAGCTCATCCACGGATATCCGGTCCTCCTGCAGGTCGCTCATGATGGACTCCAGTTCCTCGAAGGCCTTTTCGTAGGTGGTGGGTGTGTCAGTCATGGTGCTCGATGCGCTGGATGATGGATGTGGTGGTACCGTTGCTGAATGTGGTCTCGATCTCCTGTCCCAAGCTCAGGCCATCCACCGCAGTGATCGCATGACCGGCGTGGCGCGTGATGCTGAAACCACGGGCGAGCATGCGTTCGGGAGCGAGGAGCTGCACGGTCCGCTGCATGCCTTCCAGATGCGCAGCAAGTGTACGCAGGCCTCGTTGCGCATACTGGTGCAAGCGCGCCTGGTGCGCCTGCACGCGCACGGCCTCCACCAGTTGCAGGCGTTGAAGAGGCAGTGTGGCCAGGAGGGTGTACCGCTCGTTGAGGAGTTCGGTGGCCGTCCGGCAGGCGTTCAGCGCATGCTGACCGATCGCTGCGCCCTCCTGTTGCAGGGCCGAACGACGGCGTTCGTAAAGCATGCGCGGTCTCGTCCGCAATGCTTCAACGTGTGTGGCCAGCCGCTGCTTCTGACGGCTCGAACGCTCACCCAATACGCGCTGCATGCCCACCAGGAAGCCGCTGAGGCTCGTCTCGAAGAATACGCACTTGTCCACCAAATGATCGGCAATGGCCGTGGGCGTCTTGTGCGGACTTTTGGCGAGCATGTCCATCACGCTCACGTCCACATCATGTCCAATGCCGGTCATCACCGGGATGGGCATGCGCGCGATCGCGCGGCAGAGGTCCAGGTCGTTGAAGGCCTCAAGGTCCAGTTTCGATCCACCACCACGGATGACCACCACGGCGTCATAACGAGCTGGGTCGATGGCTGCCAGTGCGGCACGTAACTGGCGCGGTGCATCGTCACCCTGCACCGCACTGGGGTACTCGTGCACATGGAAGCGATAGCCATATTCGTTGGCCGACAGGTGCTGCATGAAGTCGGCATATGCGGCTGATCCGATGGACGCGACCAGCGCGATCCGTTGGACCACCATCGGTTCCGGGAGTGCGCGGTTCAGGTCGAAGAGACCTTCCTTTCGCAAGGTGGCGATGGTGGCTTGTTTGCGACGCTCCAACTCCCCGAGGCTGAAGGATAGGTCGACCTCCTCCACATGCAATGACAGCCCGTACACTTCACTGAAATGAACGGTGCCACATAGCAATACTTCGGCCCCCTGCTTGAGGATGTTGCCGAACTCCGCTCCAAGCGCCTCGCGGATGACGCCGAGGGATGTGTTCCACACCACAGCACGCAACACGGCCACACGCTGCCCCTGCTGATGTTCCACCAGGTCCAGATACATGTGCCGGTTCACGTTCACCCCGGCGATCTCGGCACGCACCCAGAAACGGCGGCCACCAGTGGCCTCCTCCAACCGTTTTCGGATGGAAGAACAGAGTTGATGAAGGGAGTAATGACGGCGAGGCTCCATGCAGGAAGCCACGAAGCTACAGGGATCGGCCGAGCTGATCCCCTTCAGAAGAGGGAGTCCACCTCGATGAAGTTGAAGTCGATCCGGAAGAAGCTCTGGTAATCCTTGCCGGTCTCAGCCATCTCATCATCGCCTTGCTCGTAGTGCCAGTTCACATGCACTTTACGGCCGCGCTCGCTCACCGATTCGAGACGCTGGAAGATGTTGAACAGGTGCTTGCTGGAGCTGGTGTCCAGGTAGTCGAGCCGCATGGTCACCGTGGTTTCCTCGCGAGGCTCCTGCAAGTACTCATCGATCCAACGATGCACCCGGGCGTAGAACTGTTCGGAGTTGCTCGGCAGAGAGCGCCCCACGAATTGGATGGCACCCCGTTCCAGATCAAGGTCGATCTCCGGTGATGTTTCGGTCCGGTCGATGTGGAAGCGCTTGGTGGACATGGCCATTCCGGGGCGGAGCCCGGTAGGCAAAGATGCCCGTTGAAAGGTCGCCACCGCCGCCCGGGAAGGCACAAGCATGAACAGGTGGGCGTGAATAAGGAAGACCGCTCAGCGACCGCGATATTCAGTGATGATCTCCTGGTCGCTCGGGATGATGATCTCCGTGTCATTGACGCGGCGCACCCAGTACATGTAGCGGCCGGTACCAGCGCAGGCAAATGCCTTCATTGTCTCCTGCGGGGCAAGGGCTTTCAACGGGAAGGTCCGCCATTGACCGTTCTTTTCCTGCATCGCCACCTTTACTTCGATGAGTTCATTGCAGTCATTGCGAAGCAGCACCTGGTAGGTTCCGCTGTAGTCCCGCTTGTAGCCATCCTTATATACTTCGCACTTCTCGCAGACGGCACCCCATTGGCTGGAGACCTTCACCACGCATGCGGTATGGTCGCGGTCCTGTGCGCCGGCCCAGAACGCAAGGGTGATCAGAACAATGAGCAGCAGGAGTCGTTTTGTGATCATGGGCGAGGTGCGGTCATGGTAGGGGCCAAGGACCGGCTGCCGATCCATGCAGGCCGGGTGGCGATCACCGATCGCTGTTCGGGGCAATGTGGCCCCCGGTCGCGAAGGACCGGCAATGAAAGGCGGTGAACCGACGAACGGAGCATGTAGAGGCGAAGGTCCTGAGGTTGTCCGGGTGCTACGCCCCTGCCAGAAAAAGGTTACCAACAGTTCGATGAGGGTGACGTCCGCGCATGGCGGAGCAACCAAATCGTTCGCTGAGCCGTATGACAGCCCTGATGGGAATGCCACTGTCCATACGAACGATCCTGCTCGCGTTCTGGTGCTTCAGCAGCGCCCTGTTGAGCGCGCAGTCGCGCTTCACGGTGAACGGACGCATGAAGGTGGAAGCCGGTGACCTGGCTGGAGCGCGGGTCGTGGTCTACAAGAACGGTGTGAAGGAGCGCACCATCACCCAGAACCTCGCCAAGTTCAGCCTCGACCTTGACTTGCAGCAGAACTACATCCTCTCCTTCGAGAAGGATGGCTTCGTTTCAAAGAAGATCGCCTTCAATACCAAGGTGCCAGGCTCGGCGGTCGGCAATGATTTCATTCCGTTCGACTTCGCTGTTTCCATCTTCAAGCAGTACGATGATGTGAACATCGTGGTCTTCAATCAGCCGGTGGGTATCATCCGCTATGAGTCCTCCACCGGGGATTTCGACTACGACACCGACTACACAAGGTCCATTCAGTCCCAGTTGCAGGAGGCCTTGGCAGCAGTGGAGAAGAAGCAGAAGGAGGAGAAGGAGCGCGGGGCTTCGGAGGCCAAGGCTGCGGCAAAAGCCGAGGCGGAGGCGAAGCGGGCTGCTGAACAAGCCGCCCGTGATGAACAGGCCCGTGCGGCAGCAGCCCAACGCGAAGAACAGCAACGACAGGCGGAGCGGGCGAAAGCGGAAGCCGAAGCCAGGCGCGCAGCGGAGAAGGCCAGCGAGCCGCCGCCGCCACCTGTCAGTGCAGAACGCGTTGCGAAGCCCGCGCCACAACCTCCGCGACCACCTGCACCGGCACCATCGCCACGCACGAAGTCCGCGCCACCCACCAGCGCTCCACGACCCAACCTGGCCAAGGCCGTGGTGGGAGAGGACCAACGCCGCGCCAGTTCGCCTACTGTGGTGGAGGAGGCCCAGCCCGACCGCACCGGAAATGGCAGCGACCTGGCTGCGAACGCCGGTGCCGCAGAGGAAGTGGTGCGCGACGAAGAACTGATCGTGGAACCGAACAAGGTCACCACCGTGGTGAAGCTTGACCGCGGTGGTGTGGTGACCGAGTTCCGCAAGGTGTACCACAAGTGGGGCGGTACGTTCTACTTCAAGGATGGGGCACCGTGCACCCAGTTGGCCTACGAGCAGGAGGCCCGTGCTGAGCAGCTGGCCGGCACAAGTACGCGCTGACAGGCCCTCGCCGGGCCCATCTTTGTGCCATGGCGGATGATCGCTACCAGCGCGATGGCCGGGCACCGGTTCCCACTGACCCTCGGACCAGCGCCACCATGAGCCGGATCCGTGCGAAGAACACGGGGCCTGAACTGATGCTGCGAAAAGCCCTCCGAACCTTGGGGCATAGCGGCTACCGCTTGCATGTGGCACGCCTGCCCGCCCGTCCCGACATCGCTTTCGTGGGTCGGAAGGTGGCCGTTCTCGTTCACGGCTGTTTCTGGCATGGCTGTCCATATTGCAGACCAACGCGTCCCAAGAGCCACCAGCGCTTCTGGAGCGCCAAGCTCAAGGCGAACCAGGCGCGCGATGCCCGCAAGCAACGGGCACTGGAGACCCTCGGCTGGACCGTGCTGGTCTGTTGGGAATGTCGCATCAAGGCCGATGCAGCGCAAGAGGCGACAAGGGTCAGTGCGGTGCTCGCCCATTGACCGACCTCACCGCCGTCCGCGCAATCGGTTGAAGAAGCGCTTCTCGAACGCCCAGAAAAAGCTGAACTGCCCCAACAATGCGCCGTAGATCAGCAGGATGAGGTTGTACACCGGAAGGATCAGCAGGTAGTAAAGGAAGCTCGCGCCCCAGCCCTGCTGGCCACCACCCGTGATCCAGTCCAACACCGGGCGCTTCAACAGCATCACCGTGGTGCCGGTGAGGGCGAAGACGAGCAGGATCACCAACACCCGCTTGGGCGAGACGCCCCACCGGGTCGCAAGGCGCTGCGTCCAACTGGATGAAGAGGGCTCTGGTGCGGACATGCTGGCGCCCCTTAATCAACCCACTCTGCCAGGAAGAGGTTCGTTTCCCGGGTACCTTGATTGTTGCGGTTGCTGCTGAACACCAAGTGTCGGCCATCGGGACTGAACACCGGGAAGGCGTCGAACGTATCTCCGAAGCTGACCTGCTCAAGTCCGGTGCCGTCCACGTTCACCATGAACAGGGTGAAGGGGAAGCCACGTGGGCTCTTGTGGTTGCTTGCGAACAGGATCTTTTCACCGCTTGGATGCCAGTACGGAGCCCAATTGGCCTGCCCCAGGTCGCTCACCTTGCGTGCATCGCTGCCATCCGCATTGGCCACGTAAAGCTCCATGTTGGTGGGCATCACCAGGCCCTCCTTCAGCAGTTGTTCGTATTCCGCAGCTTCCTCATCGCTCGCAGGCCGGCTGGCGCGCCACAGCAGCTTGCTGCCGTCGGGGCTGAAGAAGGCTCCACCATCATAGCCAAGGGTGCTGGTCACGCGCTTTACATCGCTGCCATCGATGTTCATGGTATAGAGGTCAAGGTCGCCGTCGCGCATGCTGGTGAAGACGATGCGGTCACCCTTGGGGCTCACGGTCGCTTCTGCATCGTATCCCGGAGTGGTGGTCAGCGGACGAACGATCGTCCCGTTCAGATCGCTCACATAGATGTCGAACGAGTCATAAATGGGCCATACGTACTTGCCATCGGTCCGGCGCTCGGGGACCTTTGGACAGGTGTGACCCCCTTCGTGCGTGCTGGCGAACAGGACCAGCGAATCCCCAGGCAGGAAGTAGCTGCAGGTGGTTCGTCCTCCGTTGATGCTGAGCTTCGTTGGCGGTGTGCTGCGAAGATCATCGGTGAACGGATCGAAGACATAGATCTGATCGCAACTCTCACCCCATGCCGGGTTGGTGGCTTGGAAGATCAGCCGGTCGCCGGAAAAGCTCCAATATGCTTCGGCATTGTCGCCGCCGAAGGTGAGCTGCTTCAAGGTGCGGAAGTGCTTCTCCTCGGGGTGGATGAGGCTGTCGGTGCGGGTGCTGTCCGTGCTGGCCGCGGTGGATCCGGTAGGGTCTTTGGGGGCGGGGGAGGTGCAGGCCACAAGGGCCAGGGCGAGCAGGGGAAGGGAGCGCATATGGTGCTTCAGTGAATGAGGGTGCGAAGGTACCGAGGCGATCGTCAGGTCACGGTCAGGATCGCTTCCCCTCCCTCCATCGGGCGGTTCATTCATGGGCCAGTGCCCGGGGCGGATTTCTGGTCGTAGCTTGTGCAGGTCATGATCGACGAAAGGCCCGTCAAAGGACGTGGTACTGGCCTGCAGGTGCAGAACCGGTTCCTGGCACAGGAGCGTGGCGTGTTCGAAGAGGAAGGTTTGGATGAAGTGGAGCACGAGGCCACGCCCACGCGCTATATCGAGACGCATCCGCGCAGCATCGTCAATGCGGTGAACAGCCCCGATCTGCCTTTCACCTGGAGCCTGAACCCTTACCAAGGCTGCGAACACGGCTGCAGCTACTGTTATGCGCGGCCCACGCATGAATACTGGGGATATAGCGCAGGGCTTGACTTTGAGCGCGTGGTGCTGGTGAAGCGCAATGCCCCTGAACTGCTGGAGGCCCGGCTGCGCGCCCGCAACTGGGACGCTGCTCCCATCGTGATCTCCGGCGCGACCGACCCCTACCAGCCCGTGGAACGCAAGGAGGGCCTCACGCGCAGGCTGCTGGAAGTGATGAACGCATATGGTCAGGCGGTCAGTATCATCACCAAGAACGCCTTGGTGCTCCGCGACCTCGATCTGCTCGCCACCCTTGCACAGCGCAACCTCGCCAGTGTGGCCATCAGCTTCACCACCCAGGATGAAGCGCTGCGCCGGGTCCTCGAACCACGCACCAGCAGTGCCGTGCTGCGTCTGCGGGCCATTGAGCGCTTGTCGGCCGCCGGTGTCCCTGTTCATGCCATGATCGCACCCATCATCCCAGCCCTCAATGAGCCCGAGGTTCCCGCGCTCCTGAAGGCCGCTGCGGATGCAGGAGCGCGGAGCGCAGGATACACCATCCTTCGAACCAATGGGGCCGTGGCTCCGATCTTCTCCCAATGGCTGCGCATTCATTTCCCCGATCGTGCGGAAAAGGTGTTGTCGGCCACACGGGACCTGCACGGCGGCGAACTGCATGACCATCGAACCGGGCGCAGGATGAAAGGGGAGGGCGTCCGCGCCCAGGCGATCGGTCGCATGTTCCAGGTCATGAAGCGCAGGTACTTCGCCGACCGCAGCATGCCGGCCCTGGACCGCGGTCACTTCAGACCGCCACCTCAGGATCAGCTGGACCTGTTCCAGTGAAGGACCACGTGTCCATCGGTCGATGGATACGACCTGTCCCGCTCACATCCGAGCGGTACAGGCTGAGGCTCGTGAGCCGCAGGGTCGGTAGCAGCAGCATTCCTTCGTCCTCCAAGGCGCGCGTACCACCGCGGGGTGAACGTGCCAATGTGATGTGTGGCCAATAGGGCTTGAACGGCGATGGTTGCAACCCCAGGCGATCGGCCAGCGTGTGATGCAATGAGGTCAGCGCCGGATGCGGAAGGAACCGGATCCAGCGCATGGTGGGCCTTGGTTCAGGAATGCTGTGAAGCGCACCCTGCTGCAGGGTGATGGGTGCGCAGGAGGATGCACAGGCCTGCACAACAGTGAACAGGTGGTCGCATGCACTGGCCGGCCGCTCGCCCAGGAAGAGGGCGGTCACATGCCATGAGGCCTGCTCGAGCATGCGCCATTGGCTGGGCCAGGAAGCGTGTTCCAAATGCGATGCCACAGAGGCTGCATCAGCGGGTTGCAGCCCACAGCCAATGAACAGGCGCAAGGTGTTCGCTTCACTTCGCATGTACTGTCCGCGAAGATCGGTCGTCCGCTCATTGCTCCTTCTCCAGCACCAGTGCGCGCAGGTAGCCGTTCAACGCCCGACCACGATCCTCCTTCAGCACGGTGTTGAGGATCGCTTTTGTGCGCGCGTCCAAAATGCGGCCTGTGCTTCGGTCCTGCGTGCGTTCGAGATAGCGCTTACCTGTGGTGCTCATGATGCTGCATGTTGTTCATCACAAAGCACCGTCCATCCACGCAGGATGCCAATACTACGATCATGGTATTCCCCTCGGCCATCGTTCACGATCGGTGGTGGATGATCCATGGTCCCACCTGACGACGATCATTGAACGACGTGCACCTCGTGGCATAGCCTTCCGCGGTGGACAGGCACGCTGATACCTTTACCCCGTGCAACGCGATCGCTCCCTGTGGTCCTTCCTGACGGTGTGGATCTTCTTCGTAATGAGCGGAGCTGTGAGCCTATTGGTGCATGGACCAATGGAACTTCACCGGCTCGCGAACGGGTATCACCCGCACTGGGCGGATGTGGCAATGGCATACCTCACCCATCTTGCCGACGGTCTGGTGCCGACGGCTCTGGCCCTTTTCCTCTGGTGGAGAAAGGATCTTCGCAGCTTTCTGCAGATGGCGCTTTCCTGCGGTATCAGTGCGATCATTACACAGGTGCTCAAGCGATCGTTCTTCGCCGACCAACATCGTCCGACCATGTTCCGCGATGAGCTGGCCGGCGTGCCGTGGGTGGAAGGAGTGGAGCTGCACCACCACTTCAGTTTTCCGAGCGGACACAGCACGGCTGCCTGGGCCATGTGCCTTGCGCTCGCGGTCATTATCGGCCGGGCCAGCTGGTCACTGGTACTGGCCATGCTGGCTTCGCTCCTTGCATACAGCAGGGTGTATCTGTCACAGCACTTCACCCAGGACATCATTGCAGGCGCCATTATCGGCGTGCTGACGGGTCTTGCGGTGTACCATTGGCTCTACCGCAGCTCTTTCCACAACCGCTCCTGGCTGGACCGTCGCTGGCCTTGATTCAGAACCAATAGCGTACTCCGATGGCCAGGTCGATGTCGAGGTAGGTGGCCGGCACGAGTTCCAGGGTGGGTGCCACTTCCAGAAAAAAGTCCAAGGGCAGTCCATCCACGGTCATGGCAACACCGACAGGTATGCGCATGCCAAGCCCAATGCTCCCGCTGCCATCCTCGTACCAACGGCCATTGCGCCAATAGCGCCCCCGACCGTTCCAGCTTCGCATGCGCACTCCAAGGCCGTAATAAAGGTCCAGCCGTACGTCACCCTCGTTCAGCAGGTCAATGTTCTGTATGGTATAGTCACCGTGCAGATGCAGGTTGCGTCCCCAAGGGCCCCAGGCCAGGCCGAAGGTCAAGGCGCGGTCACCGCTCAACCAGTACTTGGCATTGAGCCCGGTGGGGTCGCCAGCCATGATACCGATACCGAAGCCATCGCGTTGTGCGAATGAGGTGCCGGCGGCCAACAGGGTGAACAGGAGGATGCTGATCCGCTTCATGCAACAAATATCCGCAGTGGATATGCCGTTCGCGGACCGCTGTGCTCACACTTCATCAACGATCCACCGTCGAACGTAGTGCCCATCGGGGTCGTATCGCTCGGCCTGCAGGTCGGGGTTGAAGCGTCGGCCTTCCCGCGGATCGTTGCCCACCCCGGCGAGGTATTGCCAGTTGCCCCAGTTGCTGCATGGGTCGTAGTCGATGAGCTGCTGCTCGAACCAGGCAGCACCCAGTCGCCAGTCCAGTCCCAGGTCATGCACCAGGTAGCTGGCCACGTTCTGCCTTCCCCGATTGCTCATCCAGCCGGTGGCCGCAAGCTCACGCATGTTGGCATCGATGAAGGGGTGACCGGTCCGTCCTTCGCACCAAGCCTCGAAGCGACGCCTGTCGTACACGCCGCGCGGTGTGGCTTGTGCAATTCCGCCGCGCTTGAACAGGTCCGCGCCGTAACGCCCAGCGGTGAAATGGAAGAAATCGCGCCAGAGCAGTTCGAAGATGAGCCAGTACGTGCTTTCATTGGCCCCGTGGCGTGCCTCGTAGCTGCGGACCGCTTCGTACACCGTGCGTGGCGACAGGGCGCCGACCGCCAACCACGGGCTCAGCTTGCTGCTCTCATCCGCATGGAGCATGCCATTGCGCGTGTCCTTGTAATGGCCCAGGGCGCGCGAAGCACCGGTGAAGTGTGCCAGGCGCTCGATCGCTGTCCCGGATCCCCCATGCATCGGCATTACTGTGCGTGGATCCTGCGTTGGTGCGGCGTGTTCGGTGAAGAGGGGGGGAAGCGGTCGTGCGGTCCATGCTGCTGGCGTGGGCAGTGAGGTGGGTGCGGGAACCGTTGCACGCACCGCCCATCGCGCTTCCACCTTGTGCCTGAACGCAGTGAACACCTTGGGCAAGCGCTCCAGCTCGAAGGGAAGATCGTCGGGGTGCAGCAGTGTTCCAGGTGTGCTCAGGTGCAGCGGGATCACCGCTGAAACCGCCTGCTCCTGCTGCTGCTCCTCCCACGCCAGGTGGGCTTGGGCGTACACCGCTGTTGCCTGGTGTTCCGCAGCGAGCGCAAGGAGAACTTCAGCGGGTCGGCCCTCATGCACCTGAAGCGCTGAACCGATGGTGTGCAACTGCTGGTCGAGCGCGGTGATGCACTGGCGCAAGAAATGAGCTCTGTAGGGGCCCATGCGCGGGATGCCGTACGGTCCGGTGCGCTCCTGGTCCGGGTCGATGATGTACACGGGTAACACCTCGCCCCCAGCAGCAAGGGCGGCATGAAGTGCTGGGTGGTCCTCCAGGCGGAGGTCGTGGCGGAACCAGAGCAGTGAACGGGCCATCCGAAGGTGAAGGGCTTCTACAGTTCTTCAATGCGGGCGAGCAGTTCGTCACCCTTGTCCAGCAAGGCTTGGCGAACGGTGGGTGTCATCTTCTCCCAAGTGCGGTACACCATGCCCACACGCATCATGGTGCCGGGGCGCGCGTCAGGCGCTTCAAGCCGGTTGCGGTTGCGGGCGTGAAAGTGCCAGTAGAGCGCATTGAACGGGCAGGCGCGCGGACCGGTGCGGTCGTTCACGTCATAGTAGCAAGCGGCGCAGTGGTGGCCCATCTTGTACAGGTAGGAACCGCTGCTTACGTATGGTTTGGTACCCACGATACCGCCGTCGGCCCACTGGCTCATGCCACGGGTGTTGGTGATCTCCACCCAGTCCAGCGCATCGATGTAGATGCCGAGGTACCAGCGGTCAACCTCATCGGGATGGATGCCCGCGAGCAGCGCGAAGTTGCCCGTGACCATCAGACGCTGGATATGATGGGCGTAGGCATTGGTGAGGCTACCCGTAATGGCTTCGCGCAGGCAGGCCATCTTGGTACGTCCGGTCCAGAACCACGCGGGCAACGGCCGGTCGTGTCCAAAGAAGTTGAGCGTGGCGAAGCCGGGCATGTGCGCCCAATAGATGCCGCGCATGTATTCGCGCCAACCGATGATCTGCCGGATGAAGCCTTCCACCTGTGGCAGGGTGATGCGCTCTGGATCGGCGCGCCACGCAGCCTCCGCCGCCACGCACACTTCCAACGGTGAGATCAGCTTCACGTTGAGCGCGAAGCTGACCCGCGCATGGTACAAGGCCCACTGTCCGGGCATCAACGCATCCTGGTACGTGCCGAAGTGAGGCAACAGCACCTCACAGAAGTACGCCACCAAGGCCAGACCTTCTTCACGGTCCAGCGGCCAAGTGAAGTGCTGCGCATCCACCGTGCCGATCGTCTTCACGCCATGCTGCTCCACCATGCCTTGAATGTCCCGCAGATCGTGGTCGAAGAGCAGGGGAGGTGGGGCCACATGTGACTTCGGCGGGCGTCCGCGGTTCTCCTTGTCGAAGTTCCACTGCCCTCCGATGGGAGCGTTCCCGGTCATCAGCAGACCGGTGCGTTCGCGCATCACCCGGTAGAACCGTTCCATCAGGTACTGCTTCTTGCCCACGAAGAGCGCGCCGAGTTCTTCGCGGGTGGTGAGGAAATGTTCCGTATCGGCCACCTCCACCACACGTCCGCAACGCGTAGCGAAGTCACGTAGTTGCTGGTCAAGCCGATGTTCGTCGGGCAATTGGTAGCCCCAGGAAGTGGCATGTGTCCGGTCGAGGATCCAACTCAGGTTGTTGGGAACGGACTGCGTATTACGCGGGTCGTTGAGCGTGAGGTGGAGCACGCGATGCCCCTGCAACTTCAACAGCTCTGAGAAACGACGCATGGCGCCGAAGAAGCCGAGCACCTTCTGCACGTGGTGCCAGGCGTAGTCGGTCTCCTGGCGGACCTCCATAAGAACGTACAGCGTGCGGGGATCACGCTCCGTGTACCAGGAGTGTGCAGCGTTCAGCTGATCACCCAGGATCAGGCGGACACGTTCAGCGGGGCGTGGTTCCTCTTCCTTCGGCATCGCTCGCTGCAGTACTTCACCTCCTCCCATACCTTTTCCCATTTCTTGCGCCACTGGAACGGTTTCCCGCAGGTCGTGCAGGTGCGCGAAGGGCGGATGCTGGGTGGGCGGTGTAGGGGCACGGTGAAGGAACACCGGCCGGTGCACCTTGTTCAGATCAGCTGCAGGCGCTGCACGAGCCCTCCAGGTGCAGCTGGCTTGCCTTCAGCTTGAAGCCTTTGGGGATGCTCACCTTTGGCAGCGAAACGGGGTCAAGGCAGTACACATCGCCGCACTCAAGGCAGCGGAAGTGCGCGTGAACATCGTGGTGATGTCCGCCAGTGCACGTTCCAGTACACACGGCAAAGCGTGACACACCATGGGCGTCCTGCACCCGATGGGCCAGCCCGTTCTCCTCGAAGGCCTGCAATACGCGGAACAGGGTCACCCGGTCGGCCAGTTCGGGCAGTGAACGTTCCACATCGGCCTGCGAAAGGGCTTTGCCACTGTGTTGAAGCAGCTGCAGCACTGCCTTGCGGGTGTTGGTCACGCGCAATCCCCGGGACCGCAGGAGCTGTTCATTGCTCATGGGACAAAAATAATTCATGCAACCCACTTGCATGAAGGATGCGCCTTCTATATTTGCAACTCAATAGCATTAACAACCGAGTGTCATGAAGAGTCTTTTGACCACTACTGCCACCTGCGTGGGGCGTGTTCTGTTCCTTGGCTTGTTCGTCGCATCGCTTGCTGCCTGCAAGAAGGACAAAGAGGATGGCCCGATCACCACACCGACCCCGGTGAACGAGGAGGAGCTAATAACGACCCTGATCTTGACCTTCACCGATACAACTGCACCGACCAATACCTATGAATTGCGGTTCACGGACCTGGACGGTGAAAGTGGGAACCCACCGGTGATCACAGGAGATACACTTGCCGCCGGCGCCACCTATCAACTATCCATCCGGGTATTGGATGAGAGCGGACCTGTTGCGGATGAGATCACAACGGAGATCTTGCAAGAGGATGAAGAGCACCAGTTCTTCTTCCTTGTTACGGGAGCCGACCTCCAGATATCCTACGCCGATGCGGACGCGGATGGAATGCCCGTAGGCCTGAGCAACACGGCGATCACGGGAGCAGCAAGTTCGGGGAGCCTGCGGGTCACGCTTATCCACCAGCCCGTGAAGGCAGCGGCTGGCGTTTCTTCAGGTCTCATCGATAATGCGGGCGGCGAAACGGACATCGCTGTGGACCTGCCCGTGGTCATTCAATGAGCCAACGGTCCGAGGGAGGAGGCTTCCACCAAGGGGCTTTGGGGTTGAACGACCGGCCCGGTCGGTCCGGTGGCCTCCTCCCTGGATCACGAACCGTGACGATCGGATGAACCGGATGTTCCTGCGTATTGCCCGTGTGCTCGGTGCCATCACCAGTTTGACGTGCGCGTTGCATTGCCTCGCCATGCCACTGTTGTTGAGCCTGGGTGCAACGTTCCTGACCGGCCATGCCATCGTCCATCTCTTTATCCTGCTCGCCTTTATCGCTGTGCGATCGGCCGCCCAACAGGCTCCACGATCACTGGGCATCGCCATGTGGGGCGCTTGGGCGCTCTTCACGGTCGGCATTGTGCTGGAGCACGTACATGTGTTGTTCGCATACCTCGGCATCGGTGCTTCCCTGCTGTTGGCGGCCCTCCACGTATTGAACCACCGTCGCCGAGCCCGAAGCGCTCAGGCATTGACCGTTTGAATGACGAAAGGCGCCTGACGGCGCCCTTCGGGTCCACTGCGGTCCGGACTCTCCCTTCCTTTCCGTCGCGTACCAAGCTTGGGACGCAACATCGTGCGCGGGGTCACCGAAAAAATATGCGCGTCATACAAGAATTGCTCCTTCCTCTTGATCGCCAATGAGTTTGGCCATGCCACTGCGATGCCGGAAGCCGCTCAGCCAGCAAAGCCAGGCATCGGCCTCATGCCGGTCTCGCGCAAAAGGCGGCGGAAGTGCGAACATTCCAGCCATCAGCCTGAGCTTATGGGGAGGAATCGAACGGCCCGCTGGAATTTTCAGGTAGTCCCACTCCTGACGAATGAGCGCGGCGGGGTACACCTCGTGCACCGCAATGCCCCGACCACGCCATTGGGCGGCCAGCCGTATGGCCCGTGCCGTAAGGCCACCCAGGAACATCGGGCTCATTCCGCCAGCAAGGCGGTCCGCACGTCGGAAGAAGTGGTCGTCGCCCTTGCCGAAATAAGCAGCCGGCAGGCTGAGGGGGGCATCGATATAGATGGCTTGGGGGGCCAGTTCCTTGATGCGCTGCTCCAGCCATTGGTCCACATCCTCTCCCTTCGCGACCCGCTCGAACACGAAAAGACCGCGTTCGCGCGTGCACAACACGGTCGTCCCTGCGAAACGAGCACCCAGGTCAATGCCGATAAGGTCCATCACCCAGAGCAACAACCGTGCTCGTCAAGTGTTCCGCCCGCTAGGCGGGTGCAAGTCCTTCCATCAGGGCCTGTGTGCTTCGCTTGTCGAAGCTGGTGACCGGCTGTGCCCACATGCGCACGAGGCGATCGCCAAGCACCTCCGTGGCCAACCGTTCCACGCGGGTGTAGAGGAGTGCCTTGGTGGCTCCACTAAGGTGAGTGAGGGTGCGGCGCTGCGGGCCCGTCCTGTCCCAAAGCAGGTCCGTATGCTCCTCGATGGTATCGAACATGAGCAAGCGCTCGTGGTGAAGGGCTTCTGCCAAGGCAATGGCGTCACGTTCTGTGAGTGTGAGGAAGGAGACGTTCACCATGGTGATGGGATCACGGTTGCGAAGCGGCGTTGACGGTGCGCCAGAGGATACCGGCCTCCTTGTCCAATGCGAAATGGGCCTTGCGCAGCTTGGCCACCAGGTCAACAAGCTTCAATTGATTGTCCAGCAGGGCAACTTCGCGCTGGTTCACCAGGAAGAGGGAGCTTTCGCCGGCTTGGAAACGTCGGTTCTCACCGTTGAGCAGGGCGCCATAATTGGTGACCATGTTCCGCGAGAGCGATACCTGCTGATCGAGCAGCGCCACATCGTTGTTGCTGCGCCCGATGGTGGTCCTGATCTGTTGTCGTTCGCGGTTGATGCCCAGTTCGGCCTCGGTGCGTCGCAGGGTGGCCAGCGTGAGTTCACCGCGTTCCTTGCGCAGGAAGAGCGGCATTGAGAAACCCACCCCCAGCATGCGGTCCGCGGGATCGTAGGTCACGCCGACCTCATTGTTCACCAGGCCTCCGTTGGCGAGCAGGCTGTAGGAGAGGTCCAGTTGGGGCTTGAGGAATTCGTTGCGCAGCCGACGCTCCACCTCCAACTGTTCCAGTTTGCCTTGCAATTCCAGCAGTTTGGGATGCTCCCGTAAGGCCTGTTCTGTAAAGGCGTTCAGATCGATGAGGCCGTCAGGTGCGCGCAGGTCTGTGGTATCGGGCACCACGTTGGGACCGATCTCCAACGGGCGGAGCACATCGTCCCACAGGTGGTTGCTCAGGACGAGCGTGGCGTTGCGGTAGTCCACCTCGGCATCTCGAAGGCGCATCACACGGTCCTGGACCTGAAGAAGGGCTTCCAGGGTATCAATGGCAGGTCGGTCACCGCCACGGAAACTGCCGCGGATACCGGTGAGGCGGATGTTCGCCTGTTCCACTGCAGCGCGCGCAATGCCGAGCCGTTGATAGGCCGCGATCCATTCCAGATGATCGCTCAGTACCGTGTAATAGACGTCGTTCAAGAGCCGCAAGCGCTCGCCCTCGGCCATGTCCTGGAAGGCCTGCGCCTTGCGGAGCTCCGCGCGTCGTTTGTCAATGAAGAGCCCCTGTCCGACCGCCACGGACACTCCGGCCTTCAGCAGACCAGCCTCCGGAGTGATATCAGCATCGTTCACATAAATGCCGCTATTGCTCTGGAAACCGCCAAAGAGTTCGGCGCCGAACCAAGTGGGTACCTTCAGGCCTGCGTCCAGCAGGGAATAATAGTCCTTCCCCTCAAAGGTCTTCTCGGTGTAGCCGGCCACGGCCTTGGGGTCGAATGCGCCTCGGGCCGTGCGTACGGTGGCCTCGCCCATTTCATTGCGAAGCATGGCCTGGCGCACGGCCGGGTGGTTGTCCGTGACCAGCTGCACCAAGGCCTTCCGCGAGAGCACCTGGAGGGTGTCCAGCTGCGCAGCGGCCGGGATCGCCAGGGCGAAGAAGGGGAGGACGATGGATCGGATCATAGCTTGGCCTTGTCGGTGCCCACACGCATGGGGTCCTGGTAAAGGTCGGGCGGGAACCCATTGAGCTGTCGCCACAATTCGTACCAGATGGCCACGTCCTTCAACAAGGCCATGCCCACCGCACCAGCACCCACGCGCAGCGCTTCGGGCCAGGGCTTGTCATCCGGGTCTGGCCCCACCAGGATCCGGTACTTTCCATTGGGGCTGATCAGGTTGTCGATGGCCACCACGGTGCCACCATACGTACCATAGCTGGTGTTGGGCCACCCGCTGAACACGATCGCCGGCCATCCGTCGAACATGAAACGCACCTTCTGGCCGAGGTTGATCAGTGGCATGTCCATGGGCTCCACGTAAAGTTCCACGGCCAGGTCGAAGCGGGCGGGCATCACGCTGATCAGCGGCTCGCCTTCCTTCACCAGTTCGCCAACGCCGCTCTTCACGGCCCGGGTGATGTAGCCTTTCTGCGGGGCACGGATGATGTAATTGCCAGCGCGGACAGTGTAGCTGGCGAGGTCCACCTGCATCTTGGTCACCTCCGCCTCGGTGGTGTACATCTGGCTCAGGCTGGCGAACTTCTCGCTCTCTGCCTTTGAGAGCTTGTCGCGGTAGTCGTTGCGGATACCGCCGATCTCCAGCTCCGCGTTGAGCAGTTCATTGCGCGCCTCGAGCAGCTTGTTCTGTGCATCGATGAAGGTGGCATTGGCACGCTGCTCCTGCACCCGGCGGCGCTCCAGCTCGACCATGCTGATGAGGCCTTCCTTGAACTGTTCCTCGCCGCGCTGCAACTGGTCCTTGGCCACCTTGATCTCGGTGCGCGCAGCCACCACGCGGATGCTATCGCTCTGCACCTTCAACTGGGCCTGTTGGATCTTGTTGGCCGCCTGCTCCAGCTTGATGCGCATGGCCTGGGAGAGGGCATCGATCTGCGCATCGAGGCTGTTCACCTTCTCCTGGTAGCTGCGGCCGGTCAACTCTTTCGCGGTGATCTGCTCCTGCGTCCGTTCCAACAGTTGCGGGTCGAAATACTCCTGCTTCACTTCACTGATCCGCAGGATGGTATCGCCTGGCTCCACGAGCTGCCCCTCTTGCACATACCACTGTTCAATGCGACCGGGGATCACCGCGTGGATGGTCTGGGGGCGTTGGTCGGGGCTGAGGCTGGTGAGGGTGCCGCGGGCGCGGATGTTCTGGGTCCAAGGCAGGAAGAGGGCGAGCAGGAAGACCACCACCACGACGGCTACCATTCGCCCAAAGCGGGTGGCCGCCTGCGAAGCACCCACCATCTTGAAGGCCTTGTACGTGCCGCGATCGAGCGCCGGTGTGGCGCATTCAGGTGCGTCAGAGATGTTGAGCATGGCCGGTCAGCGGTTCAGTTGATCTTGGAGGCCGCCATCCGCGAGGCGCACCACACGTTGGAAGTGACGTTGGAACAGCGGATCGTTGCTCACGGCAATTAGTGTGAACGGCGCATCCGTGCCTGTGAGCAGGTCCAGCAGCACGGCGTGCTCATTGGCGGGCATTGGTAAGGCGTCGTCCTCATACAGCACTAGCCGCGGACGACCAGCCAGGCAACGCGCGATGATGATCCGGCGCACGAGGCTTTGTGGCAGGCGCGAACCGAGTGGGTCGAGCTGGGTAAGTAGACCCATTGGCAGATCGGCGAGCATGGGGATAAGGCCCGTGCGGACAGCGGCCTGACGCGCCTGGTCCTCGCTGATCCATGGTCTTCCCATGATGATGTTCTCCATCACCGTTCCACTGAAGATCTCCTCGTGCGTGAAGCTGTCGCCCATGGCGCTGCGTACATGCTCCAGGTTCAAGCTCTGAAGGCCATGGCCGTCGAGCAGGATGGTACCCTGATCCGGTTCGATCAAGCCAGCGATCATGTGCAACAGGGTGCTTTTTCCCGATCCGTTCGGGCCGCTTATGCAGACCTTCTCACCGGGAGCAACCTTGAGGTCCAGTTGTTGGATGACAGGGTTGCCGCTCCAGTGGCTCTTGAAGTTCACCTTGCGCAGCTCCACCGCCATGGGACCACCCTGCTCGATGGTCATTGGCAATTCCAGCCCACTGCGCGGCTCCAAGGCCAGGTCGGTCACGTTCGCCAGCTTTTCGAGTGCCGTTAACACGTCATAGATCGAATCCAGGCCCATGATCACCTTCTCGACCGCGGTGAGCAGCAGCAGGATCACGATCTCGGCCGCAACGAACTGACCGATGTTCATGCGCTCGTTCATGACCAGAAGACCACCGAGGATGAGCAGCGAGAGGGTGACGATGGTCTTGAATGCGACCATGGCCCAGTAGTGGCCGAGCAACACCTTGAAGTGGTTCTTACGGGCCTTCGTGTAGTTCGTCGCCAGCTCATCGGCACGCACCAAGGGCAGGGTGGTGGTTCCGGCCAGTTTGAAGGTGCTGTTCGAACGACCGAGCTCCTCGAGCCAGTAGGCGGTAGCGTATTTATACTTCGACTCCTGGAGACTGGTCTCCAAGCCTCGTGTGCCCGAGATGCGGAACACCGCCCACAAGAGGAGGATAAGGAAGAGCGCGAAGGCGATGAAGAACGGGTGATAGAAAGAAAGGAGGATGAGTCCCAATACGATCTGCAACGCACTTACGGGGATGTCCAGGAGCACCTTGTCCAAGCCTTTCTGCACGGTGAGCGTGTCGAAGAAGCGGTTCACCAGTTCGGGCAGGTAGCGTCCTTCCAGCTGGTCTGGCCGGATGTTGGGCAGGCGAAAGGCGAACTCAAGCGATGAGCGCACGAACAGGCGTTGTTTGATGTGTTCGCTGAGGATGAGCTGCATCACCTGCATGGCTCCCGTGAAGCCGACCCCGACGGTGACGAATACGATCAGCACCACCCACGAGGTGGCCAGCTGCCCGCCACCAATGAGGTTGATGATGGCCTGGATGCCCAGTGGCAGGGTGAGGTTGATGGCGCCACCCACCACGGCGAACAGGTAGATGTAAGTGATGTCGCGCCTGTCAAGCCGAAGCAGGTCGACCAGGCGCTTGAAGGGTCGGGTGTACAGGTCGGCCCTCATGAGCGTGGGGTGTTGACGGTGGAAAAGACCAGTTCCACAAAGAACTCGGACAATCTGGTGCGGGCTTGTTTCTCCGTGAGCGATGGAAGATGGTCTGCGAAGAAGCGCTGGATCATGCTGCCATCCACCACGTTGCTCGCAAGCATGGCGGGAAATGGGTGGTCCGGACGGACCAACAGAATATGCTCCTTCAAGCGGTCGCAGATCCGTTTGAAGGAGCCAAAGCAGCCTTCCCTGTGCTCTGCATCCACCCCTTTGGTCATGTACGCCTTGGCCGATTCACTGACGGCGATGCGATAAAGCGCGCGCAGGTCCAGGTAGGAGAAGCTGCCACGATCGGTGACCGGCTCGGTGATCGATCGGATGGCCCGGGCCAGACGCTCCCTGTTGTCAGCAATGTTGGCGGTATCAAAGGCGAGTTTGTACTCACGCCAACTCCAATACCACCCGATGATGTAGATGAGCAGGCGATGCTTGTTCTCAAAGTAGCGGTAAATGCTGCTTTCCGCCGTTCCCAGCTCGGTCGCCAACTTGCCGAAGGTGAAGGCCTCCAGGCCCAGCTCGTCAATGAGCCGCACACCTTGTTCAAGGATACGACGCCCCAGCTCGGTGGCCTGAGGGTCTTTTAAATAGACCGGTTCGGTCACCTGCACGTTCACCTGCATCAATCGTTGCATGAAAGGTCGAATGGTGTCACTGGAACACATCGCATCAAGAATTGTTCCAAAACACGCACGATCGATGGTAAAAAAATCTTAATCGATAGCAATACTATCGTTCTGTCGCCCTTCGATCAGGGCTCGTACCGGATGCGATAGATCAGGTCGGCCGCGTCATCGCTCACGAGCAGCGAGCCATCAGCGGCCACGAGCACGTCAGCAGGTCGTCCCCAGGCCCTGTTCCCGCTCAACCATCCTTCAGCGAAAACCTCTGTTGCTGCACTGCCATCTGGTCGGGGAAAGGCTGCAATGATGCGGTATCCAATGGGTGTGGACCGGTTCCAGCTGCCATGCTGCGCGATGAAAATGGCGTTCCGATAGCGCTCCGGGAACCGGTCGCCAGTATAGAAGCGCATCCCGAGCGGTGCCGTATGCGGTCCAAGTTTGGCAGCTGGCGGTACGAACTCCGTACATGCGCGTAGCGCGCCGTATTCCGGGTCCTGTACATCACCGGCATGACAGAAGGGGTAGCCGAAATGCTGACCTTCCGATGCCAGACGGTCCAGTTCGCAATCTGGAACATCGTCCCCCATCAGGTCGCGGCCATTGTCCGTGAACCACAGCTCTCCGGTGCGAGGGTCGGTATCGAAACCGACGCTGTTCCGAACGCCATGGGCAATGACACGGATGGCACCCGTGCTGATATCCAGCGCGGTGATGGAGGCGTAGAGACTGTCCTCGCTCAAACAGTTGTTGCAGGGGGCGCCTACAGGCACGTACAGTTGACCGTCCGGCCCGAACGCGATGAATTTCCATCCATGATGGGTATCCGACGGGTAGTGGTCCGTGACCACTTCGGGTGGGGGCGGCTCGGCCAGACGGCCCTCTACAGCTGGGTACCTGAGGATCCGGTCCACAGCACTGACGTACAGGTCGCCATCGCGGAAAGCGACCCCTGCGGGCATGTTGAGGTCCTTCGCGATGATGAAATGCTGGTCCATCACCCCATCTCCGGTCGTATCACGCAGGGCATGGACCACTCCTTCATTCCTGGTTCCGACGAACAGGGTCCCCTGATCGCCCCAGCACATGGCGCGGGCATTGGTCACACCACGTGCGACCATATCCATCCGGAAACCGTCCGGCAGCTTGATGTCCTGGATACGTGGATCGCCACCGGCGATCTGGGGGAGGCAAACACCACCATAGAGCGGCCATGCCACCAGCAGTATCCAGAGCGCTCTGTTACGCATCCGTATCGTTGACAGGCACGATGAGCACGGGGAACTGGCGGGCGCGGAGAATACCATCGCTCACACTGCCGAGGAATGCTTTGTAAAGCGCACCATGCCCATGACTGCCAAGAACGATCAGGTCTGCCGGCAACTCCGCTGCTTCCTGGAGCAGGGTTTCGACAGTGGGGCCTTGCACCAGTCTGCCGATGGCTTCAACACCTGCCTTTTCGGCCTGTTCCGCAAGGGACTGGATGTGCCGGTGATCGCTGCGGAGCGTCGTTGCCAGATGGTCCCTGATGTACGTAGGCCCTACTTCGAACCCTACGAAATCGGGTTCCGGGGCGGCAACATGGAGCATGGAAAGGCGCGCACCGGTGGCGCGCGCGAGCGCGAGCGCTTTGTTAAGCACGACGGTGTCGGAAGGGGCCATTTCCAAGGCCAGAAGAATGTGTTCCATGGTGTCGGATGTGGCAACAAGATACACCAGCCCAGGACGCCTTCCGATGTGCAAGGTCATCACGGCGATCGGACCGGCAACAAAAAGGGCGGCTCACTGCCGCCCTTTCCTGATGCCAGGCATCTACTTTCAGTCGTTGGTCAGCACCAGCCGATCGAGGTGTTGTTTCCGCAGCTTGCCGGTGCTGGCGAAGAACCACTCGGCCAAGCCATAGTGGTATCCACGCCGCAGACCGGAGCGGTAGGTCTTCAATACGCCGCGTTTCCCGCTAAGCTTTTGCAGGCTGCGGGTGAGCGCGAGGTCGATCTCCGCCTCCTTCATCGCCGGTTCGTTCTTGCGCGCCCAGGAGATCAGGTGGTTACGGAGGTCCTCCTTCGGGAGCAGTTGTCCCTTTTTCGTGATGGTCTCCACAATGACGGTATCCCACTCGTTCAAGCGATAGCCACCGTTCTTGATGGTACGCTTCTTACGACGGCCCGGTTTACGGCGGTATTTGCGGGCGGTGGTGGTACCTTCCTTGCGCGGCCTTCCTGGCCCGCGCTTCACCGGCTTATCGTCATCCTCGGTCGAGGTGTCGCCGTTCATCGCTTTCAGTTCACGCATGGCTTCGCGCACCGTTTCAAGCTGGTACATGAGCCGACGTCGTTCACTGCGATACTGTGAGAGAAGTTCCGTGACTTCCTTGGGACTGAGCCTTTTCCTTGCCATTGCTGGGTTGTTTGCTGGATGGTGGTGATCTGAGCACTGCGAAATTACCACAAATAAAAATATGGTAAGACAGGCTTGTCCATCGCTGAATGGAGCGCATCATGAGCCCCGTTGATGGGGCACCACAACAGACATCAGACCAAATGCACAGTGGGACCGTCCTTTTTCGCCCGGACCATACGACCAATGATATATAATTGATGATGGGAGTCGGAAAATGATCGACGGATCATATCGACCTCCTGTGCGTCCAAGGCCAGGAGCAGTCCGCCTGAGGTCTGCGGGTCGGCCAGGATCATCATGCCTTCGGTCGAGTTGGCACCTGCAACACGTTGGCCGTAGCTGCGCCAATTCCGAAAGGCGCCGTCAGGGTAACAGCCTTTACCGATATAATGGGCGGTTCGTGGAATGACAGGGAGTTCGCTGAGTGCGATCTCCGCTGCAGTGCCACTGGCATCGCAGAGTTCCAACAAGTGACCCGCCAGGCCGAAGCCTGTCACATCGGTCATGGCATGAACTGCGGGTTGGTGCCCGAGGGCTTCGCCGATCCTGTTCGACCTGAGCATCACATCGATCGCAAGCCGCTCATCGCCCGGTTCCAAGAGGTCGCGTTTCTGTGCCGTGCTATGGATCCCTGTGCCGAGCGGCTTGGTCAGCAACAGAACGTCCCCTGGTTCGGCGCCAGCGTTCCGTTTGATGTTCGGAATGGCTACCTCGCCGGTCACAGCCAGCCCGAAGAAAGGTTCCGGAGCGTCGATGCTGTGGCCACCTGCCAAGGCGATCCCTGCATCGTGGCATGCTTGCCTGCCACCTTCCAGCACCCGTGCGGCGAGCGAGGCCGGAAGCTTATCGACCGGCCACCCAAGGATCGCCACTGCCATCAACGGTCTACCACCCATGGCGTACACATCGCTTAACGCGTTGGTGGCTGCTATACGGCCGAAATCGTACGCATCGTCCACGATCGGGCTGAAGAAGTCGGTGGTGCTGATGAGCGCACGGCCATCACCGATGTCATAGACAGCTGCATCGTCCCGCGTGCCGTAACCTACCAGCAGACGCGGGTCGGGAAAGGTGCCGAGCTCGCTTGCCAGGATCTCGTTGAGCACGGCGGGGGCGATCTTGCAGCCGCAGCCTGCGCCGTGGCTGTAACGGGTCAGTCGGACGGGACCATCACTGGGCGGAGTCTGTAGTGCCGGCATGTTCCTTCAGGCGTTGTGCTAGGCCGCGAAGATCGTGGGTCTGCGCCTCCACCTTGACGACCCTGGAACCGTCGCGCTGAAGGAGACCGTGTGCATAGGTGCGATCGTAGTAGTTCAAGGTGATGCGCGCTACGGAAGCCAGATCGCCCGCGGACAGCGCTTCCAGCGCCACCTTGGCATGTTGGGGTCCGATGCGTTTGGCGATGCGTTGGACGGCAGCAGCCAGCTCCTCCCTTGGATAACGACCATAGTCCTTCACCAGCCGAAGCACCCGCTCTTCCTGGGGCATATCCACGAAGAAGAGCATTGACGCACGCAACGCATCGTAGAGTGAAGCGGGTAGCAACACCCGGCCGATCTTCCGGCTCTCATCCTCCAACCACACCCTACGTGCGCTGCCTACATCGCGCAACGCCGCCCACAGCAGGTTCTCGAAGTGCTCCTGGCTGGGCTGTGGCGCTTCGCCCAGCATGCCGAACGAAGAGCCCTTGTGGTTGGCCAGTGCCTCCAGATCGATCACCGGTTCACCCAGCCCCTTCAGGTCCCGCAGCAGTTCGGTCTTGCCAGTGCCGGTGTAGCCACCCAGCACATGTAATCCGGGAGGACGCTCGAAGGACCCGAGCACGAAAGCACGGAACGCCTTGTACCCACCCCTCAGCGTGTGTACCTCGGTGAAGCCCGCCTTGTCCAGGAGCCACGCCACACTACCGCTGCGTTCGCCGCCCCGCCAGCAATGCACGCGCACTGTGCGGTCCGGTGCCAGTTCATTGGCGTGCTCCACCAGCGCGGCCAGCTTCGGTCCCACGATGCGCAGCCCTTCGAGCACGGCTGCGTCCCGACCGGTCTGTTTATACATGGTGCCCACCACAGCACGTTCCGCATCGCTGAACAAGGGCATGTTCACCGCACCCGGAATGTGACCGCGCGCAAATTCACCGGGTGAGCGAACATCCAGAATGGGCGAGGTGCGCCCAGGTCCGAGGAATTCCGTGATGGGGAGGGAGCGGATCACGGCCGAAGGTATCGGAACCTGTTCTGTAACTGGAACGCGAAGGACCATTAGCTTTCGACATGCGTTCGATGATACTGGTGATCGCAGCCGTGCTGCTCGGCGCATGTGGCGAACAGCACATCCCGATCGCGGTCAAAGAAGGACCAGAGCAGGTGCAGGAGTTGGACACCTTGGCCCGTTGGTTCAGAGAGCAACGCGTATCGGGTTCCATCGTGGTACACGACCTCGGGCAGGATCGCTGGATCTACGTGGACCGCGCAGCCGCGGATGTCGCCACACTTCCGGCCAGTACGTTCAAGATCTTCAGTAGTCTGTATGCCCTGGAAGAAGGTGTGGTAACAGGGCCTGATCATCTGTTCAGGTTTCCCGGAGGCCATTTCGGCAGGACCGAGGTGGAACGCGACCTCACGCTGAAGGAAGCCTACCAGCGCAGTGCTTATTGGTACCACCGCGACATTGCCCGGAAGGCTGGTGCGGCCAGGCTCAAACACTGGTTGGATACGGTCGCATATGGTAACGCAGATACCTCCGGCGGTTTTGATCGATGCTGGGTGAACGGTGGTTTACGCATTACACCGCACCAGCAGCTCCGCTTTCTGGAGCGGTTGATCGCCGAAGATCTTCCGTTCTCCCAACGCACCATGGCCGTGGTGAAGGACATCATGATCGAACGCGATACGCTGGGTCATGTAATCCGTGCCAAGACCGGTTGGGCGATCACCGATACGACCGACATCGGTTGGTATGTAGGTTGGGTGGAGGTGAAGAGCGGAGGAGGTCCTTATGTGTTCGCCACCCGTCTGTTCACTACCGACCCCAAGCACCCGACGTTCGGCGCAGCGCGGAGAACGATCACCATGGAATTGTTGCACGAGTTGGGTGCGTGGCCGTGAGGTCGGGATGATGCAAGGGCTCGGCCTTGTGATGGAACGTTCACGCCAGACCCAATAATTAACCTAATGGTTTAATACGTTTGCAACGCATTGATACCATCCGATGATGCGACCGACCCCTGCTCCCGATCGCTTGAGCATGACCTTTCATGCCTTGAGCGACCCTACGCGTAGGGCGATCCTTGCGCGGCTGGCTGATGGGCCAGCATCGGTGAACGAGCTGGCGGCACCGTTCAGCATGAGCCTGCCTGCGGTCAGCAAGCATTTGAAGGTATTGGAACGCGCGCAGTTGATATCGCGTGGCAAGGAGGCGCAATGGCGGCCGTGCACATTGGAGGCGGCCCCCCTGGGCGAGGCCGATGCCTGGATCGAACAGTATCGGGCCATGTGGGAATCGCGCTTCGATCGCTTGGATAGGTACTTGCAGGCATTGCAAGGGAAAAAAAGCAGGAAGTAATGCACATGGAGCCACTCCTGGTCGATCTGCCGGAAGTCGTGCTGCCGGGTCAAGGCACGGAGCTCGTGCCCAATGGAGGACTGGTCTTCACCAGGACCTACCGGGCCGCTCCAGAGCGCGTCATGCAGTGCTGGTCCGAGCCGGCACGCAGGGCGGAGTGGCTGTCTCTTCCATCAGATGCACGCTTCATCTGTATCGCGCATGTGTTCCCGACCTCGCTTCAGGCGCACATTGCGGATGGTGTTCACTCCGCGCGTATCGAGTTGCTCCTCAGCCCGGCGGATGACCTCACTGCGTTGAAGTTGACCATCGTGCCGCACGAACCGCTATCTCGCCAAATGCTGATCTCGGCTGGATATGCTGACCGTTGGGAGGAGCTGCTCTACATGCTCGCTGATGTACTGACCACCTGAACCATGGAAAGCTCCGTGCATCTAGACGCTGAACGCGAGATCATCATAATGCGCCAAATGCGAGCTCCGCAAGCGCTGGTATGGGCGGCTTGCACCAAGCCGGAGCATGTCGATCGCTGGTGGGGACCTGACGGCTTCACCAACCGGACCTTGCGCATGGACTTCCGTGTGGGAGGCCAGTGGGAATACACCATGACCGGTCCCGACGGCACGGTATGGCCCAACCTGATCACCTATCGCGAGATCGAACCGATCACACGCATGGCCTATGACCATGGCGACCCGGCCAACCCCAAGTGGTTCGAGGGCGAGCTGCGCTTCGAAACACAGGATGGCGGAACGCTGGTAACGCTTCGCACCGTGTTCCCCAGCAAGGAAATGCGCGACCAGGCTGTGGAACAGGTGGGAGCGATAGAAGGTGGGAAGCAGACGCTGGCGCATTTGGCAGCGTACACCGAGAACCGTTGACCATTCAGAACAATGAGCCGACCAGAACTCTTCAATTTCATAGTTTCCAAGGACGATCGAACGATCAACGTGGAACGCTATTTCAAGGCACCATGTGCTGCCGTGTGGGCCGCCTTCACAGAAGCTGACATCCTTTGCCAATGGTGGGCGCCGAAGCCTTATGAATGCATCGTCACCGGCCTCGACCTCCGCGCGGGTGGTCGATGGAGTTACTATATGAAAGGCCCCGAAGGTGACCGCCACTACTGCTTCTTCGACTATGCAGAGGTGCGACCCAGGCAGTACTACTCAGGCAAGGACGGCTTCTGTGACGAGGCAGGCAACATCAACATGGGCATGCCACGCTCCACCTGGGAGAACAGCTTCAGCGAGCGTGATGGCGGCACGGTGGTTAGCATCGTGATCCGTTTCGATACTGCCGAGGACGTGGAGAACATCGTCCAAATGGGCTTCAAGGAAGGATTCACCATGGGGCTGCAGCAGCTGGACGAGATGCTGGCCGCATCATCGCGCTGACGGACCACATCAATACATTACCTAATGTCCCCGAAGACCCGCATCACCATCACCACGGCCGTTCATCGCCCCGTGGCCCACGTCTGGACCACCTGGACCGAGCCCGCTCACATCACCCAGTGGAACGCGGCCAACGACGACTGGCATTGCCCCAAGGCCCAGAACGACCTGCGAAGAGGAGGTTCGTTCAGCTCCACCATGGCCGCCAAGGACGGTAGCTTCAGCTTTGAATTCGCGGGGGTGTACGACGATGTCCAGCTGCACAAGCGGATCGCGTACACCATGGCCGATGGCCGCACCTGTGAGATCCGCTTCGAGGAAGCGGCCGGCGGCACGGAAGTGACCGAGTCGTTCGATGCCGAGACCCAGAACCCGGTGGACATGCAACGCGCCGGCTGGCAGGCCATTCTGGACCGGTTCAAGGCATACGCGGAATCTCATTGACCACTGAACAAGAACGCTGGCCCCATGCTGCCCAGAAGTAGACCCAAAGTCGAAGTCGTATCATCAGGCGACCGATCGATCTTGATAACACGGAGCTTTAATGCTCCGCGCACATTGGTCTTCGATGCCATGAGCAAGGCTGAGATGGTAAGCCAATGGCTGCACGGACCTCCGGGTTGGACCATGTCCACCTGCGAGATGGATCTCCGACCTGGTGGCACATACCGCTGGGTCTGGAAGAATGATGATGGTCGCGAAATGGGCATGGGAGGTACCGTACTGGAAGTATCCCCACCCGTTCGACTGGTGACCACTGAACTATTCGACGATGCGTGGTATTCAGGTGAGGCAACGAATACGATGGAACTCACCGAAGAGAACGGCACTACCACCATGCGCCTTACCGTGACTTACGAAAGCGCCGAGGCGCGCGATGGCGTCCTCGCTGGCCCGATGGCCGTGGGCTTGAATTCGAGCTACGACCACCTCGATGTACTCCTTGCTTCGCTAAGCTGAGCCGATGAGCAACAAGCGCTTTGATCCGGCCACCAGTGCGCTCCTGGATGCACACAAGCACCCGCTGCGCAAGGACCTTGACGCATTGCGCACCATCATTCTCAGTGTGGACCCTTCCATCGAAGAAGGGGTGAAGTGGAACACGGCCAGTTACAGGACCACGGAGTGGTTCGCCACGCTCAACGGGCCGAAGCACGTGAAAGCGCCCATGGTCATCCTGCATGCCGGGGCCAAGGCCAAGGAGATCGTGCTGAAGGACCGCATCGCGGATACCGAAGGTCTGTTGACCTGGATGGGCAACGACCGCGCGCAGATCGTTCTCAGGGACCTGGAGGACATTCCGTCGAAGAGAAATGTGCTGCGGTCCATCCTCCGTTCATGGATCGAGCTCCTTTGATACCACAACATCCCATCAGCTGATCGTCCGATCCGCATCGACCATGATCACCACCCCCGAAGTCACCACCACCACCGAACAGGCCACCGCCTCCATCCACTTGGTGATCCCCGCCATGGAGATGGGCCGCTACATGGACCCCGCCATCCAGGAGCTTATCAAGGTCATCATGGAACAGGGCATCCACATCACCGGCCCGATGTTCAGCTACCACCACAGGCGTCCGAGCGACACCTTCGACTTTGAGATCGGTTTCCCGGTCTCAACGACCGTGCAGGAGCAAGGGCGCGTGAAGAACAGCAGTCTGCCTGCGGCGAAGGTGGCGCGCGCAGTGTACCAAGGGCCGTACGAGCAATTGGGCGAAGCTTGGGGCGCACTGCAGGGCTGGGTGCGCGAGCAGAAGCTACCCGAGACCGGCCGCTTCTTCGAGCGCTACATGAACAACCCGGACGAAGTAAAGGACCCGAAGGACTACCTCACGGAGCTCAACTGGGTGGTCGATCGAAGTGGACCGGCCCCATCCTGCCCAAGACCATGAGCACACCACCGAACGACCGTCCGATCATGAGCTTTGCCTCAGCGCAGGCTTTCGATGCCTGGCTGGAAAAGAACGGGTCCGGATCACCCGGCATTTACATCAGCATCGCCAAGAAGGGGAGTGGCATTCCATCAGTGACCTATGCCGAAGCGGTGGAGATCGCACTCTGCCACGGCTGGATCGATGGCGTAAAACGCAGCCATGATGACAAGACCTTCCTCCAGCGTTTCACCCCGCGTTCGCCACGCAGCGTTTGGAGCGCGATCAACAAGAAGAAGGTGCAGGAGCTGATGAAGGCAAAGCTGATGCGTCCGGCCGGACTTGCCACCGTGAAAGCCGCCAAGGCCAACGGTCAATGGGACAAGGCCTATGCCCCTGCCAGCACTATCCAAGTGCCACCCGACCTGGCGGCCGCGCTTAAGAAGAACAGGAAGGCCAAGGTGTTCTTCGACGCATTGAAGAGCAGCGGTCGCTATGCTTTCCTGCATCGCTTGCACGCTGCCAAGAAGGAGGAGACCCGCACCAAACGCCTCGCGTTGTTCATTGCCATGATGGAACGCGGAGAGGCTTTTCACCAATAGGTCCGGAAGGGGACATGAGCAATACGGACACCTATCTCGCAGCGCTTCCTCCGGACCAGCGCAAGGCCTTGCAAACACTGCGACAGCAGATCCTCGCCGCCGTGCCCAACATCGAAGAACATTTCGGCTATGGCATGCCGGCCTTCAAGTACAACGGCCATCCGGTCCTGTACATCGGAGCGGCCAAGACGCATTGTGCGTTATACGGCTCAGTGCCACCTGGCTTCTCGGAGCAGCTGAACGGCTACAAGACCAGCAAGGGCGCCATTCAGTTCGCGCCGGAGAAGCCTTTACCAAAAGCTGTGGTGTCGGACATTGTGAAGGCGAAGTGCACAGAGATCGAGGTGCGGTGGCCCGAGAAGGTCAAGCGAACACCTGCTGGAACAGCGGCCAGGAAAGCAGCGAAGAAGAAATGAACGACCACGAGATACATACCTCACGCGTGATCAATGCCTCGCGCGAACGCGTGTTCACCGCATGGACCGATCCCGGCCAATTGGCGCAGTGGTGGGGGCCACAGGGCTTCACCAACACCTTCCATCGGTACGAATTGGGACCGGAAGGTGTTTGGGACTTCACCATGCACGGGCCGAACGGTGACTTCCACAACACGTGCATCTTCAAGTGCATCGAACCAGCAGGCTATCTGGAATTCGACCATCTGAAGGAGATGCACTTCTATAAAGCGATGGTGACCTTCACCGCCTTGAATGAAGGAACGCGCGTGGAATTGGATCATGCGCTTCGACACAGCGGAAGAACTGGCACCGATCAGGGGCTTCATCGCCAAAGCGAACGAAGAGAACCTCGACAAGCTCGAACTCATGCTGAACCCCGAACGGGCGGGGAACATCCCGCAACGACCATGAAGAAACTCAATATCACCTACTGGATCGTTACCGCGCTCTTCAGCGCCTTCATGATCTTCTCAAGCTACGGCGGTATCACGCTGATGCCAGAGGCTGTGGCCATGCTGCACGACCACCTGGGCTATCCGCTGTACTTCATCCAACTGATCTCCTACGCCAAGGTGGTGGGGGCCATCGCCATCCTGCTACCCATGGTACCGGCCCGCGTGAAGGAGTGGGCCTACTTCGGCTTCTTCGTGGACCTCGTGGCGGCCATCGTGTCCTTCGCTGCGGTGGGTGACCCGTTGTCCCAATGGGCGCCGATGTTCTTGTTCGTTGGGGTGCTGGTGTGGGCCTATGCGCTTCACTACAGGCGGTTGGTCGCCGCAGCCAAGTAGGAGACTGTCGATGTGAAAACCTTCATCACATGGACCATACCGCCCAACGCCAGCGCAACAACGTCACTACACCCGCTGCTGACGAGATCCGGATCACGCGGGTCTTCGATGCGCCGCGCGACCTTGTTTGGAATGCGTGGACCACACCGGCGATGCTGGTTCATTGGTTCGGCTGCGCAGCGTTCAGCACGGTGAGCGCGGAGGCCGACGTACGCGAAGGCGGGACCTACCGTGTGGTGCTGCGTAACCCGGACGGTGAGGACATCCCGATCTACGGGAGGTACACGGCTGTTCGCCCCATCGATCACCTCGCCTTTACGCACCTGTGGGAGAAGGCGCCTGTGGACGTGAATCCGGCACACCACCAGACGTTCGTCACCGTCGACCTGTATGAGGATGGCCAACGTACACGGCTCGAATTCCGTCAGACCGGTCTGATCACCGAAGCCTCGCGCGATAGCCACGTTGGCGGCTGGTGCGATAGCATGGATGCGTTGGCAATGACTTTGGCGAGACGCCAGGCATAACATCTGGAGCTACCGGCCACCGGGACCCCTCGTCCTTGCCGTTCAACTTGCGTTCCCCCCGGAACCAACCAAACCCCCACACTGTTCCTGTCCCGATGGCAGTGGATGTGGTCTGGTTCAAGCGCGACCTGCGGCTGCGGGACCATGCGCCCTTGGCCGAGGCGGTCGCCCAGGGTAGACCATTGATCCTGCTCTACGTGCATGAGCCGTCCATCTGGGACCTGCCGGACCATGCGCCCCGCCACCGCAGGTTCGTGGAGGAGTGCTTGGTGGACCTCCAGCAGCAATTGGTACCGCACGGGCGATCGATGTTGGTGTGCGAAGCGGAGATGGCCGAAGTACTGGCATTTCTGCACCAACGCTGGGGCATTCATACGCTGCACAGCCACCGGGAGACCGGCCTCGCCGACACCTACGCGCGTGATAGGGCGCTGACCGCCTGGTGCCAGGTGAACGGGGTGCGCTGGAGCGAGCATGACCGCGATGGGGTACAGCGTGGTCGGCGCGATCGCCAGGGGTGGATGGAGCAATGGCACTACACCATGCAGGCGCCGAAGGCCCACGTGGACCGTGCGTTGCTCGCGGCGCGGATGCTTCCACCGGAGCAGCTGGACAATCCCTTCCCACCGCAGGATCCGCTCCCGCCGGATGAAGCGTTCCAGGCTGGTGGGGAGCATGCAGGGCAGCAGTGGCTGCGTTCGTGGGTGGAGGGACGGATATCCCGATACGCGGCCAGCATCAGCAAGCCCGCCGCCAGCCGCAGTGGGTGCAGCCGACTTTCGCCCTACCTCGCCTGGGGCTGCCTCAGCGCGCGGCAGGTGTACCAAGCGCAGGAGCGCGCGGTATTGCGCAGCGCAGAGGGCCGCAACTTCCGCGCCTTCACCGATCGCTTGCGGTGGCGCGACCACTTCATCCAGAAGTTCGAGATGGAGGACCGCATGGAGCACGAACACCTGCACCCGGCGTTCGAGGCCTATCCATGGAGCGCCGAAGAAGAGCCGTTGCGACGCTGGGAGACGGGCACCACGGGCTATCCGATGGTGGATGCCTGCATGCGTTCCCTGATCGCCACGGGCTACCTCAACTTCCGCATGCGTGCCATGCTCGTGAGCTTCGCCACCCAGGTGCTCGGGGTGCATTGGAAGCGGCCTGCGCTGCACCTCGCACAACAGTTCCTCGACTACGAGCCGGGCATCCACTATCCGCAGGTGCAGATGCAGGCCGGGACCACCGCCATCCATACGTTGCGCCTCTACGATCCCGTGAAGCAAGGCCTTGACCACGATCCCGAGGGAAGCTTCATCCGCACATGGGTGCCCGAGCTGCGTGCATTGCGCGGCCCGCTGGTGCATACGCCGTGGGCGCTGACCCCACTGGAGCGCATGGCCTACAGGCTGGACTATCCGGAGCCGGTGGTCCCGTATCCGACGGCCTTGTCCGAAGCACGCGATCGGGTGTACGCCTTCCGCAAGGGGCTGGCCTTCGATCACACCGCGCGCCGCATCGTGCAGCGCCATACCATCCCCGGCTCACGGCGTACCTGAGCCGCTCAGTGGAAGAGCGCGAACGCAGAACGCCCGGAGAGCCCGGGCGTTCCAACACGTTCATGAAGCTTGATCAGGCCGTGACCCTGTCCTTCGTCGCCATGCTCGCTTCCACCTCGCTGATGGCCCGTTTGGTCTTCAGCAGACTGTCGGGGGTTACGCTGATGGAGTCGATGCCCAGCTCCACCAGGAACTGCGCGAAGTCCGGGAAATCCGAAGGGCCCTGACCGCAGATACCAACCTTGGTGCCGGTCCTCTTGGCAGTGGTGATCAACATACGCAGCATGCCTTTCACGGCCTCGTTGCGTTCGTCGTAAATGTGCGAGACCAGGGCGCTGTCGCGATCCAGTCCGAGCGTAAGCTGGGTAAGGTCGTTGCTGCCGATGGAGAAGCCATCGATGTACTCGCTGAACTCCTCGGCCAGGATGATGTTGCTGGGCACTTCGGCCATGAGGTAGAGCTCCAGCCCTTCCTTGCCGCGCTTCAAGCCGTACTCATCCATCACGCCTTTCACCTTCTTCAGCTCTTCCACCGTTCGACAGAAGGGCACCATCACCACCACGTTCTTCAGGCCCATCTTCTCACGAACCCGGCGAATGGCCTTGCACTCGAGACCAAAGGCCTCCTTGTAGGCATCGCTGTAGTAGCGGGATGCGCCTCGCCAGCCGATCATGGGGTTCTCCTCATCGGGCTCGAAGTGTTCGCCTCCCAGCAGGCCCTTGTACTCGTTGCTCTTGAAGTCGCTGAAGCGCACGATCACCTTGTTGGGGTAGAAGGCCGCGGCGATCTTGGCGATACCGTAGCTGAGCCGCTTCACGAAGAAGGTCTCTTCATCCTCATAGCCGTGGATGAGGTAGCTGATCTTGCCACTGAGGGCCACATCGCCCAGTTCCTTATGCTGCAGCAGGGCCAGCGGATGGGCCTGGATGTAGTTGTTGATGATGAACTCCTCGCGGGCCAGTCCCACACCGGCATTGGGCAGGTGTGCGAACTTGAAGGCGAGGTCGGGGCTGGCCACGTTGAGCATGATCGGCGTGCGGGTCACTGGTATCTCGCTCAGCATCGTCTCCTCCTTGTGGTAGGGGATGATACCGCTGTACACGATGCCCGTGTCGCCTTCGCAGCAGCTCGCCGTTACTTCCATGCCGGTGTCGAGCAGGTCGGTGGCATTGCCGCATCCCACGATGGCCGGCACACCCATCTCGCGCGCCACGATGGCCGCATGGCAGGTACGTCCGCCCTTGTTGGTGATGATGGCGCTGGCCTTCTTCATGATCGGCTCCCAGTCCGGATCGGTCATGTCGGTCACCAATACATCGCCCTGTTGGAAGTCCTTGCCGTCGGTCTCGCCACCGCGCCCGTCCAGACTGAAGAGGATGCGCACCTTGCCACTGCCGATGCGGTCACCGATGGCGATGCCGGTGGTGATGACCTTCTCGCTGCCGGTCTTGTTGATCTTGTATTCCACCACACGGTCGGTGGCCTTTCGGCTGTGGATGGTCTCAGGTCTGGCTTGAACGATGAAGAGCTGCTTGGTCAGGCCATCCACCGCCCATTCAACGTCCATGGGGCACCAATGGCCTTTCTTGTTGCTGTAGTACTGCTCGATGGCGGCCACGCTGCGCGCGATCTCCAGGGCCTGCTCGTCGCTGATGCAGAAGCGGTTGCGCTGGGCGCGTTCAATGGGGATGGTGAGCGTGGGCTTGCCGGGCTCCACCCCATAGACCATCTTGCGGTCCTTGTTGCCGAGCTTTTTCTCGATGATACTGCTGAAGCCTTCCGCCAAGGTGGGCTTGAACACAAGGAACTCATCGGGGCTCACGGCACCCTGCACCACCATCTCGCCCAGGCCGTAGCTGCCGTTGATGAGCACCACGTCCTTGAACCCGCTCTCGGTATCGAGGCTGAAGGCGACACCGCTGCTGCCTACATCGGAGCGTACCATTTTCTGCACACCTACGCTCAGTCCCACCTGGAAGTGGTCGTAGCCAAGGCTTTCGCGGTAGACGATGGCGCGATCGGTGAAGAGCGAAGCGAAGCAATTGCGCACGGCGCTGATCAGGTCCTGATGCCCGCGTATGTTCAGGAAGGTCTCCTGTTGCCCGGCGAAGGAGGCATCAGGCAGGTCTTCCGCAGTGGCGCTGGAACGCACTGCCACGTCGGTGGCTTCCTGTCCATACTGTTGGCTCATCTCGTCATACCGCTGCAGGATGCCCTTCCAGATCTCTTCAGGGAACTTGCCGTTCTTGATCAGGGTGCGTACCGCGAGGCCGGTGCGTCGGATGTTCTCCACGTCGTCCACATCCAGCTTGGCCACGATGTCGCGGATCTTCTGGTCCAGTTCGTTGTGTGCGATGAAGGCTTCATAGCTCGCCACGGTCACCACGAATCCGCCGGGCACCTGCACCCCGAGCTTCCCGAGGTTTTGGATCATCTCACCCAGACTGGCGTTCTTCCCCCCAACGGTAGGGATGTCACTGAGTTCAACTTCGTGAAGCCACTTGAGGTAGGGGGAATGTGCCATGGAGGTTCGCTTTGCAAGGGTCGTTCGCGCGACGTTCTACGTGGATACAGCGCCAAGGTTCTTATCCGACCGGACACAGCACCTGAGGAACGTCAACCTGTCCAGAGGAAATGAATGTGGGTCACCCGATCTTCATCGGACCGGACTTCCGTCCAGATCCTCAAGCAACCTTCCTTCGATGCTGTTGCGTCAGGTAACCATGAAGCACTGCCTATACGCTACGTTCACGCTGGTCCTGTGGACGGATCTCCTCCACGCTCAGAACACCTGTTCGGATGCGCCACCCATCGGTTTCGGCACGCACGCAGTGACCGCCATCGCGGGGGAGGTGCCTACCGCACCGCGCTGTGCCCAGAACGATCAAGGACCTGCTACGCACGCCACGTGGTACCGCTTCACCGCCGCCAACGATACCATCATCCACATCAACACGAGCGTGAGCGGTGTTCCCAATGTGGATACCCGGTTCCACGTTTATCGCGGTGGTTGCAGCGCTCTGGAGTGCGTTATTGGGAACGACAACGGTGGCTTCGGTGGTACTTCTCGCTGCTCGTTCAACGCAACGGAAGGGGAGACCTACTGGCTGGTATTCGACGATCGGTGGTCCGCAGCGCCCTTCAGCTTCGTGCTGGAAGAGTTGAGCTACCGGGTGGCCAACGTTGAGTCCTACGTCACGTTCAATCCTTCGTTCATACCAGTGCAAGGGAATCCATTGGGCATCGTGGACATGGACGGTGATGGCCTGGACGATGCGCTGGCCGTGACCCAAACGGTCATCGACATCCACCAGCAACTGCCGGAAGGAGGCTTTCTGCAACGGACCATCCCCACCACCCAAACGCAGTACCCAGCATCCTGGAGCCTGTGCGCCGGTGATCTGGACAACAATGGCAAGCGCGACCTGCTCTATGGCGGTGGCTTCGGGGTCACCTTCATGTTCGCCTCCGACGACGGCGATCAGTTCACCGAGCGGTCGGGCCCGGAGTACGTGTTCAGCCAGCGTTCCAACATGGTGGACATCAACAACGACGGGCTGTTGGACGCCTTCGTCTGCCATGATGTGGCGGCCAACGTGCGCTACATGAACCAGGGTGGACAACAGCTCCAGTTCATGCAGGGGATGCTGGGCAGCACCTGTGGCAACTACGGTTCGATCTGGACCGATGTGGACAACGATGGGGACATGGACCTCTTCGTAGCCAAGTGCGGTTGTGATGCACAGGACATCCTGTTGCGCAACGATGGCAACGGCCAGTTCACTCCGATGACGCCACCGTTGGGTCAAGGGGAAGTACACCAGAGCTGGAGCAGTGCCTGGGGCGACTATGACAACGATGGCGATATGGATCTGGTCATCGGTGCCAGCGCGGGTGCGGTACATCACCTCTTCGCGAACAGCGGCAGTGGCCAGTTCACCGATGTCACGGAAGGCTCAGGCTTGGACGAGTTCTTCGTGCAGGGGATCGAATGGACCACGCACGACCTGAACAACGACGGGCTGCTGGACATCATTGGTGCAGGACTGGTACTGGTCAATCAGGGCGACATGCACTTCGCTTGGAACACCTGGTCGCCGGGAGTGGGCGGGGTAGGGGACCTCAACAACGACGGCGCGCTCGATATCCTTGGTCAGCAAGGCCTGCAGTATGGTGTACCCAACGGGAACAACTGGTTGCGTGTGGTACTACAAGGCACACAGAGCAATCGCGACGGCATCGGCGCACGGATCACCGTACAGACGCCTTCCGGTCAGCAGATCCGCGAGATCCGCAGTGGCGATGGGTTCCGCTACATGAGCAGCCTTTCGGCGCACTTCGGCCTGGGCCAGGATGAGGTGGTGGAACAGATCACTATCCGATGGCCTTCAGGCGTAGAGCAGGTGTTGGACCAGGTGGGGATCAACGGCACTGTGCTGGCCATTGAACCGCTACCGACCGCGCTCACGGACGTGTCCGAACAACAGGGCTTCGGGCTGTATCCTGTCCCGGCACGGGATCGTGTTCACTTAAGCGGTATGGTTCCTGCGGATGGAACGCCCTATCGCGTGGTGGACAGGACCGGGCGGGTGGTGCAGGGCGGGCGGATCGAAGGAACGTCCATTGCCATTGAGCGGCTGGCACCCGGCATGTATGCCCTGCAGGTTGGCACGGACCGGACCTCCGGCCTGCGGTTCATCAAGGAATGAGATCCGCTCAGATCGGGTCTAGCCGGTCGCGCACCTTACCCAGGTAGGAGCCTCCGATGGGCACCTTGCGCCCACTCTGCTCCACGGTGATCTCTCCTTCTTCAACGGCCTGGATCTTGTCAAGTCGTACAATGAACGAGCGATGGACCCGCATGAACTGTCGTCCGGGCAGGCGGTCCTCCATATCCTGCATGGTGGCATGTACAACGTACCGCTGCGCTCCCACATGGATGCCGACGTAATCCTTCAGTGCTTCCACGAAGGCGACATCACTGAAGCGAAGACGCACCTGGCGGCCTTTGTACTTCACGAAGAAGTGGTCGACATTGTCGCTCTCCTCCACCAGGTCGTAGAGGCGGTCTATTTCCATGCGTACTTCCTGTTCGCCGGCATATTTGCTCAAGGCGATCTCAATGGCGGTGTGCAGGGCCTGGTCGGAGAAGGGCTTCACCACGAAGCCGTAGGGCTCGGCGATCTTCGCCTTGCTCAGGGTGTCAGCGTCACTGTTGGCGGTCAGGAAGATCACGGGAAGGTCCATCTCCTCACGGATCTCACGGGCAGCATCCACACCGCTGTGCCCGTCGATCAGATGGATGTCCATGATCACCACATTGGGCCGTAGTTCACTGGCCTGCGCCACGGCATCGGCCTTGGAGCGCGCAAAGCCGACCACCTCGTAGCCCTTGGCTTTCAAGCGGTGTGCGATGTCGCGGCTGATGATCGGTTCGTCCTCAACGATGAGGACACGTACGGGCTCCTTGTTCATGAAATGGGAAATGAGGACCGGGGGCGCTCCCGTGAACTATTTTCGGTACCAAGTTGCACATGGAAGACGCATTCTCATACGGAAGGACGTTGCCTAGGGTTCGTTTCGGAAGTCGTCGAAGTGTAAGGACCCCACCCCACGGTCAGAACACCGGGCCGCGTGTCTTATTTTCACAGCCGAACGACTCCCATGAAGCAGTTGAAGCTACGCATCATTCTTGGTTTGGTGCTGATCCCGAACGCGGCACTTATCGCCCAGGAAGCCCCTTCTTACGGATGCCACTATTTCCGGAGCGGTCGAAGACCGGTGCCGGAAGCCTCCGCAGCCGATCGGACCCAGATCGCGGAAACGATCGCCCGTAGTGATACGTTCGACATCCGCCATTACGATATCCATTTGGATGTTACCAACTACGGCGGTGGTACCATCAAAGGGGGCACCACGGTGAGCTTTGCGGCGAAGATGGATGGCCTGGACCGCATCCGCTTCGACCTGTACGACCTGACCGTTGACAGCGTTCGGGCCGATGGAGCACCGGTCCCCTTCGCATATGACGGGGAGTTCCTCGACATCACGTTGCCTGATGTGATGAACACCGGTGATGAGGCTGCGCTCAGCGTGTACTACCATGGCGACCCACATCAAGATCCCGAGTGGGGCGGGTTCTACTTCGAGAGCCAGTACATCTATAATCTGGGCATCGGCATCAGCACCATTCCGCCCAACTTCGGCAAGGTGTGGTATCCCTGCTTCGACAGCTTCGTGGAGCGGGCCTCGTATACGTACCATGTGAAGAGCGCCGGCACGTACCGCTTCCTGGGTCAGGGTAATTTCATCGAGGAAGTTCAGCTGGCCGGGGATACGGTGATCCGGACCTATGATCTTCCCCAGGAGATCCCCACTTACATCAGCGCCATCGCAGTGGCCAACTATCAGGAACACGCCTTCACCCATAGCGGGGCACAGGCCGACATCCCGGTCACCCTGCGGGCCAAGCCGGCCGATCTGCCCGGTATGATCTCCCGCTTCGGCAACCTGGTGGATGCCATCGATGCCTGCGAGTATTGGTACGGAGCCTATCCCTATGACCGCGTGGGCTACGTGCTCACCACGGACGGTGCGCTGGAGATCCCCACGAATGTGGCCTACCCCCAGTTCATGACAGGTCAGACCAATGCCAGTAACAGAGGACTCTACACCCACGAGCTAGGCCACCATTGGTGGGGGGACAAGGTCTCCCCGTTCGTGCATAACGATATGTGGTTGAAGGAAGGACCCGCGGAATACAGCGGACACCTCATCGAGGAGTGGATCGGTGGTCAGGCGGGGTTGCTGGCGGCGGTCAAGAACAACCATTACCGTGTATTGCGGGAAGCGCACTTGGACGATGATGGCTTCCAGCCGCTGTCGCCCATGCCTGATCCGCACATCTATGGCACCCATACGTACTACAAGGGAGCATCCGTGATGCATAACCTGCGGGGCTATCTGGGTGACGAGCTGTTCCGCCAGGGCATGCGCGGAGTGCAACAGTCGCTGGGTGAGAATACCATGACCCCGGAGCAGTTCCGTGACTCCCTGGAAGCGGCCACCGGTGTGCAGCTCGATGCCTTCTTCGACGCCTGGGTCTTTGCGCCAGGATACAGTGTCTTCGTGCTGCGGTCCTGGACAAGCGTTGCACAGAACGACAGTTTCCTGGTGGAGCTTGACCTCCAGCAGAAGTTGCGCGGTACGGACATCCTGCATCAGGACGTGCCCTTGGAGATCTCCTTCCTTGATGTCAATAGGAACGAGTACATCGCCCAGGTCATGGCCGGTGGTCAGTTCAGTACGCACACCATCACCGTCCCCTTCGACCCTGCAACGGTCATTGTGAACCGCTACGACCGCATCAACCAGGCCCGCACGACCAATGAGCGCATCCTGATACCGGGAGTCTCTTTCGGCAGCACCCAGCCCTATGTGGACATGATCATGTACCAGACCGCGCTGGTGGATACGACCCTGGTCCGGATCGAACATATCTGGAGCGGGGCCGATCAGGAGGACGCGACACCGGATGTCACCCAGGTTTCCAACACGCACTACTGGGATATCGGTGGGCTGTGGCCCGAAGGGACCATCCTGCGTGGACGGTTCACGTATGCGGGCGCCACAGATGACAAGCTTGATTTCGACCTGGTGAGCGGGGATGAGACCGGAATGCTCATGGTATATCGCGGAACTCCGCTCGACCCTTGGACGCCCTATCCCGACCAGACCGTGCTGGCAGGCGACCTGTTCAACGGAAGCGGTATCGTCAACCTCGATGTGATGCGCAGGGGACAATACGCCTTCGCCAAGAGCAGCATCATCCTTCATACCGGCGATGTGCAGGAGATGGGTGCCTTGGAACTGTTCCCAGTGCCGGCGAACGAGCACCTGCAGCTGCGACTGCCCGACGGCACAAGTGGGCGCGTACGGTTCGATGTGATCGATGCACAGGGCAAGTTGGCCATGCGCGCCTTCCGCAGTGCCCTGGTGGATGGGCGTGCCGAATTGTCGGTGGCCGAACTGGCACAAGGCACTTATCTGCTGTCCTGCTCTGATGCCCAGGGAACTCGCATCGCATCACGCCGATTCGTGATCGAGCGTTAAGGGATGGCCTTCAACACCATCCACCAGCGCAAACCGATGGTCCCCATCGGGGCCCCGCTCATGGGCTTCCTCGAAGGTCAGGGACGGCTGGCCCCCTTGCGGGTGAGTTATGATGATCTCCTGCGATTCGATGGTGCCCTGCCCCGAACAGATGCGCACGGACGGCCCACCCACTGGAATGCGGTGCTCCATCGCCCAGGCGAACAAGAGGACCTGTACGAGCGCTTGGTGGAGACCTACCAGACATTGACGGCCGGTGGCCGACAGGTGGGGCACTTGCAGGTGGCAGGGGTGGAGTTCTGTGTGTATGGCAACTCTCAGCCCTTCCGCATCAAGATCCTCAACCGGATCAACGACAACCACGACTACTTCTACATCAAACGTGCCGATGCCAGCCGGGTCTACGGCCTGGAGCTGGAGCACCTGCTCTCGCCCAACCGCATCAGCTACCTGGTGGACGGTGCAACATTGGTCGAGGAACACATCATCGGTGTACCAGGGGATGTGTTCATCCAGGAGCCCACACGCTTCGGCGGCGCCCTCAACGAGGTGCGCCTGAGCAAGGAGTTCGTCAAGTTCAATGAACGCTGTTTCGTTCGCCTGCTGGGCGATATGCGGGCCTACAATTTCGTGGTGGATGTCATCCACGATTTCGACCAGGTCCAGTACCGTATCCGCAGCATCGATTTCGATCAACAGAGCCACGAGGGCCGGGTCCGGATCTACCTACCCCAGTTCTACAAGGAGAATCTCCCGTTCGTCCAGTTCGCCCAACGGGTCATCGGTGCCGAGACCGTCGAACAGTACCGCCATGAGGAACGGGCATTGTTGCGGCGTCGCTACAAGCTATCCGAAGCAGTTCTCAACGAGTTGGTCGAAGTGCTTTGTGCCGATAGGATCAGCAGCACGGAACAGGCCATGGAACTCGCAGAGGGCCTGGGGCGCCTGCACGGCACCGACCGTTTCCATGGCTTGAAGAACATGGGGGAGGTACTCCGCGCGCAGTTGATCACCTGCCTGGGCGTTTGAACCGGCGCTTGCGTTCGGTTGCCCGGCCTCGATCCGCCGCTCACCTCAGAGGTGGTCTGTAACCTTTTTCGACAGGCTGGCGTTTCGGCTCTCCGGAACCGACCAAAGTTCCGACAGACCATGCGTATGAAGCCTTTGTTCGCCGTGCTCGCCGCCTTCTTCATGTTCATCGAGGAGGCGCTTCCACAAACCCAGGTGATCTCCTACCAATGGCTCAACCAGTGGTGCAGCAATGTGCTCGACTGCGATGAGGGCTGCATGGCGTGCAACCTGCCCGGCAGCACCAGTGCCCAGTTCTTCGGCACCAACGTCGCCTGGATCGGGGTGGATGTTTGTCCACATCCGGTGGTCAGTGGCGACAACGCCGTGGGCTCGTTCGGCTGGGAAGAGGCGTACACCAGTGACCGCTACATCCTGCTCTCAGGGATATCCGTGACACCTGTCCAGATCGACAGCATCATTCTTCGCCATGCCCGGAGCGCCAACGGCCCCGATCGATTGAAGGTATCCTATGCGCGATCGGCCATGGAGCCCGCGATGGAAGTGGCGGAACTGCCCATACAGCACAACTTCCACACCGACGTCATCACCGACCTGGGCTGCCTGACCACCACGCCGCAGGATCCATTCGGTTCATTCCAGCTCATGCTCACACCCTTCGGGAGCAGTAGCGGCGGTTGGTACCTTGACGAAGTGCGCATCGTTGCTACGCCGTGTGAATTGAGCACCGGGCTCGAGGATGTGACGGAGCAGGAAGAGCGCTACACCGGTCCCTGGTTCGATGTGCTCGGACGACCGGTCACGGGTGATGTACCCGCAGGCGTTTACGTGGGAGGGAAGCGGCAGGTGAAGGTCTTCTGAGCGCGGTACTTTTGTGGCGCTCAATGGAACGCCCCATGGTATCTGCCCGCTCGATGATATCATTGTTCGCAACAGGTCTTGCCTGCTCCCTTTTCGGGCAGGCTTTTCCGCAATTCGAACTGATCCCCTGGGCAGAAGGGCTTGGTCTGGGCACGGATGTTACCCACGGCGGGGATGAACGCCTGTTCGTGGCCCGGCAGTACGGTGCCGTGTTCCTCGTTCGCGACAGCGGCGACGTTTCCAATGTGGAGTTCCTCAACATCGCGTCACAGGTGTTGAACAATGGAGAGCGCGGCCTTCTGGGCCTGGCGTTCGATCCTGATTTCCAGACAAATGGGCACTTTTATGTGAACTACGTGACCGGCACAGGGAACGGGGTCACCCGCATATCCCGGTTCACCGTAGGCAGTGACCCCGATGTTGCAGACCCCTCGAGCGAGGTGGTGCTGCTGAGCCTTCCGCAACCCCATCCGATCCACAATGGCGGAGGTCTCGCTTTCGGTCCCGACGGCTACCTCTATTGTTCCTTGGGGGATGGCGGAGGGGCCGAGGATCCCAACGATCAAGGCCAGGACCTTTCCAGCTTGTTCGGCACCATCCTGCGCATCAAGCCGGAGGCGGACGGAAGCTATAGCATCCCTACAGACAATCCCTTCGCAGGTGCAGAAGGCGATACGCTTCCGGAGATATGGGCGTACGGGTTGCGCAATCCATATCGCATCGGGTTGGATCCACAGAATGGCGATCTCTGGATCGGCGACGTGGGCGAGGCCAGCTACGAGGAGGTCGATCACTGGCCGGGAGGGCTCAACACAGGCCCCAACTTCGGCTGGCGCTGTTATGAAGGGAACATGCCGTTCAACACGACGGATTGCCCCGATATCGGCTCATTGGTGTTCCCCGTAACCGCACTTGCACATGGAACGCTTGGCGGCACTGCGTGCGCCGTGGTGGCCGGAGAGGTGTACCGCGGCTCAGCTCACCCGTCCTTGTTCGGCCGTCATGTCTACACCGATTTTTGCTCGGGCGAATTGCGCACTCTTACGCCGGATGGAACGGGTGGCTGGACGGATGAGCTTCTTGTGAGCACCGGACTGCTGGGCCTTAGCTCCATTGGCGCGGACTTGGCAGGCGAGCTCTATGTGACGGGCCTGATCGATGGTATCCTGTACAAACTGGTCGATCGCTGTGCCGATGCGAGCGCCGAGATCGTGCAGGTGGGGGATTCGTTGTTCGCTGGGGAAGGACTTGACTTCCAATGGTATCTGAACGACACTTCCATATCAGGGGCCACCGATGCGTACCTGCCCATACCGGGGAACGGATCCTATGAGGCGGAAGTGCAGCTCACGAACGGTTGCAGGGTCCGGACCGCGGCGTACCCCTACTTCAGCACTGGAACGGAGGCCGTCGCAGCCATGCGCACATGGATGGATGCCACGGGTCGTGTCCATCTCCTCGTACCCGGTGGTAGCCCCACACAACAAGAACTGACGATCCTGGACACACAAGGGCGCATTCTTGAACGCATGGTAATGGCGGCCCATACGACCGAACTCCCATTGCCGGAAGTGCCTGGCGCCGGCATCCGGCTGGTACGCGTGGTGGGTCCACAGGGCAGTTGGACCCTGCCATACGTGGCGCCGTGATCAACGTCGTGCCCGAGGGTGGTACTGCAGGATATTGCTCCGCAGGTACTCGCGGTCCAGATGTGTGTAGATCTCAGTGGTGGTGATACTGGCATGTCCCAGCATCTCCTGTACGGCCCGCAGATCTGCACCGCCCTCCACCAGATGCGTGGCGAAGGAATGGCGGAAGGTATGCGGACTGATGCTGCGTCCTATGCCGGCCCTTATCGCGAGTTCCTTCACCAGGTTGAAGACCGCCACCCGGCTCAGTGCCGCACCCCGCACATTGAGAAAGACGACATCCGCAGCATGGGGCCGGACCGGCTGGTGGACACGCACTTCGCGCAGGTAGCGGGTGATGCTTTTGATGGTCGTGCTGGAAACGGGCACCAGCCGTTCCTTGTCCCCTTTGCCGAAGACCCTGATGAAGCCCTCGTTGAAATGCAGCCAGGAGATCCGCAGTCCGCAGAGCTCACTGACCCGCAGACCGCAACCATAGAGCGTTTCGATGATGGCTTCGTCACGATGGCCCATGGGTGCACTTCGGTCGATGACGGCCAGCATTGCATCGATCTCCTGGACCGAAAGGAACACGGGCAACTTGCGGCCCGCCCGGGGACTTTGCACCAATTCGGCAGGATCGTTGCGGATGAGCCCATCGCGCTTGAGCGCCTTGAAGAAGGTACGCAGCGCGCTCAGGTAGCGAGCCTGACTGGTCGCCGCGGCACCGCTCTTCGCCGTACGTGTGATGAACTGCTGGATATCCTCAAGTTCCAGGTCCACCGGTGCCAAGGGTGGCACCTGCGCACGAGCATGGTCCCGCAATCTGCCCAGATCGCGCAGATAGGCTTCGACCGTGCGATCGCTCAACGAGCGCTCCAGCTTCAAATGCATCTTGAACTCCGCCAGCGCCTGCTCCCAGGTCATGACACAAAGGTGCCCCTGCCAGACGGCCCTGCCACACCGGTGAAATGGTCGCTATGAACCAACGATCGTGGAACCAAGTGCGTGCGCGAACTTCGCACTGCAAAGCTCCACCCCATGCGCATCCTCATCCTCAATGGGCCCAACCTCAACCTGCTCGGCGGACGTGAACCTGAGAAATACGGGACCCGCACGATGGAAGAGGTGCTGAGCGGGCTGCGTCGTGCATTCCCGAAGGTGGACATCGAACTGCGCCAAAGCAACGTGGAAGGCGAACTTGTGACCTGGGTCCAGGAAGCCCGCGATCGGGATGGCGTGGTCTTGAACGCGGGTGGTTACAGCCACACTTCGGTGGCCCTGCGCGATGCGGTGGCCGCATTGGCTGTTCCGGTGGTGGAGGTGCACATCACCAATCTTCTGGCCCGCGAGCCGTTCCGTCATCGCTCCTTGGTGGGGGAGGTCTGCAAGGGTGGCATCATGGGCCTGGGCACCGATGGGTACCGTCTGGCACTGGATCATCTGCTCCGTTCAAAGGCGGAGCCATCCAATTGATCGAACCGGGTCCATCCCAGAATGAACCGGTCATAAGCGATGCTGCGATGGTACATGCCGCAGAGGTCAGGCGCACGTTCTTCGGTCAGGAGGGCACGCCGTTGTGCCAGGACACGGGGAAGGCGGGCGAAGTAGTGCCAATGTGCCCTGGCCACCTGCCAGGCATGTGCGCCGTGGCCCTCGAACAGGAACTTCATCGCTGCGAAACCGTCGAGTACGAGCCGGCGTAGCAACCAGTACCAGAAGGCCCCGGTGTGCAGGTTCTTCGTCAATACGATCAAACTGTTGCGGAAGTTCAAGTAGGTCTTGTGCGGGCTTCCATACCCCAATGCGCCGCCACCCACATGGTATACAACGGCAGCACTGGTGTAACCGATGCGATGGCCCCTTCGCCGCAACCTCCAACAAAGGTCGATCTCTTCCATGTGAGCGAAGAGGTCCGCATCAAAACCGCCCACCGAGCGGAAGGCGGCAGCATCGATCAGCAGACAGGCGCCCGTCGCCCAGAACACCTCCGCTTCACCATCATACTGGCCCTTGTCCTCCTCGGTCATGTCGAAGATGCGACCCCGGCAGAAGGGGTAGCCATTGCGATCAATGAAACCGCCTGCCGCACCGGCATGCTCAAAGCGTTCGGGAGCGTTGTAAGAGCGAACCTTGGGCTGGCAAGCGACCATGTCCGGATGCGCGTCCAAATAGCCGTTCAAGGCCTGTAGCCAGCCCGGAGTGACCTCCACATCGGAATTGAGCAGCACGAACCGTTCCGCATCGACCTGAGCCAGCGCCTTGTTGTAGCCGCCGGCAAATCCATGATTGGCGCCCAATGCGATGCGCTGGACCAGTGGATGGTGGTGCTCCAGCCAGGCCAGACTTTCGTCCGTGGAGCCATTATCGGCCACCACGACCTGGGCGCCTTCACTGCAGCTCAGCACACCGGGCAGGAAGCGCTCCAGCCAGGATCTTCCGTTCCAGTTGAGAATGACGACGGCTGTGCGCATGGACGCGCAAAGGTGCACGAACGGATGCGACCGGCCTTATCGCGGATCGTTAAAGAATTCATTCACCCGATCGCTTTCGATGGTACCGGGCTGAACCGTCTGCACACCGGGAAGCGCCACATTGCGTTGGTGCAGGATGTTGTTCCATTGCGGATTCTGAAGTTCGCCGGGCACCTCGCTGTGGAGCAACACGAGGCATGTGTTGGCGAGGTCGGGTTGGTAAAAGACGAACCGTCGGTTCGTGTAACGCCCTGCCCGGTAATAGTGCCAGATGGTATACGGGTATGTGCCCATCTCGTTGAACCGGTCCATCATGGTATTGGGCGCACCATATTTCAGGTACACCATGCCACGGTCCGTTTCGTAGCCCTTCATCACCCTGCAGCTGAACAGCTTGTTCACTTTGATCACCTGTTCGCGGTAGTCACGCCAGCCCTGTTCGGGGTCCACCGAACGGTTGGCCCAGAAACTGTAGAAGAAACGTCGCATAAGGTCCGGGTCCTTGTCCTTGATGCGATCGTCAATGATCTTGCGCTCCAACTGGTCCGCGATGGGGCGCATGCTGCTGATGTGCTCCACCAAGGAGTCCACATCGTTCATGGCACCCGCGAAGGTATTCGTCAGGTCCAGGCTGTTCAAAGCCTGCAGATCATAGGTGCGTTCGATGGGGTTGTTCCGCATGAAGAACTGTTCGGCACGGCTGATCAGCTCCCCGCGTTTGTCCCGGACCTCGAGGGCCAGCACGTAGTTCCCACTGGGGAGGTCACGTATATCAAAGCTGGCGATCACCGGTTCCACCTCCCGGGAAACGTTGCGCGCCACCCGCTTGAAACCACCGAACACGGTGCGCTTCTCGAAGCTCTCGATCTGGTAGCTGAATAGATATAGACTGTCCGGCCCGAAATGGTCGCGGGTCCCATAGATCTCCGCATAGAAGCTCATTTCGGTAAGTTCCCTTGGATAGTAGTCGCTGAGGAGCGGCACCGGATGGTATCCGTACTTGGCGACCGCCCCCGAGGCACCTGGGGTGATGCGCTCGGCCAGCAGGATGTTCGATATGCTGACGCCTGCCGGAAGTGCGCCCACGGCCAGTGGCAACCGATAGGTCGAAGGCAGACTATCCGTTCCGTTCATGTCCATGACCTCCACGGTGAGGTCGTAACTACCCGGTGACAGTTCAAAGAACTCCTGGTGGAGCAGGTCCGAAGAGAGGGTGTCCAAGCTCTCAGGCCCCATCAGCTCGGTCTTCGCGAACGAAGCGATGCGACCTTCCTGTTCCACGATGGTGGTGACCTGGACCCGGGCTTGCATGAAGCCATGCGCATTGGCCTTGCGCTGGAACGAACCTGCCAGGACCGCCATGTTCACCTCCACGCGCGGGCCACGTCGAGGAACATGAAAGACCCTGGTCTCAATGACCAGCTCGGTGCCCGCGACCGCAAGGAGAGGGAACAACAAGCTGAGCAGCAGGAAGGGGAGTGGGCGCAACATCAACACAAAGTTAGTCCCGTTCGCACGTCCTCCGGCATCGTTGCTGAAGCCGAACGACCCGTTGGTCCAATGCGGCGCCGTGTGAACGAAGAAGCCCGAACGGGATGCCGTCGGGCTTCATTTGCGGAGAGGGAGGGATTCGAACCCCCGTTACCCGTGGGTAAAGCGGTTTTCAAGACCGCCGCGATCGACCACTCTGCCACCTCTCCTTTACCGGTCGCGAAAGTAGTGCGCGGATACACTATGCACCACCGATCTTTACGGCGTGGCATCACTGAGCCTTGAATTCCTCGGAACTGGTACCAGCCAGGGCGTGCCCGTGATCGCTTGCGACTGTGCCGTGTGCGCCAGCAACGACCCTCGTGATGCCCGCCTACGCAGTGCCGCACTTGTCAAGGTCGCTGGCCGCACGCTTCTCATCGATGCCGGTCCCGACCTGCGCACGCAAATGTTGAGAAGCCGCGTCAAGGCGTTGGACGCCGTTCTGCTCACCCACGAGCACATGGATCATGTTGGAGGCATCGACGAGCTGCGCTCCTTCAACTTCAGTCAGGGCTGCGCGATGGACATCCATGGCCTGCCGCGCACTTTGGACGCTGTCAGGCGCATGTTCCACTATGCTTTTACAGCGGAACGGTACCCTGGTACACCGGTCCTTGAACTGAATCCGCTGGAGGACGGACCGATCAAGGTGGCAGGGGTTGATGTCGTGCCCGTTCTTGTTGCACATCAGCACCTTCCTGTGCTGGGTTATCGTTTCGGTGATCTGGCCTACATCACGGACGCAAAGACGATACCCCCCCGTTCCTTGGCGCGTCTCCAAGGACTTGATGTGCTGGTCATCAATGCATTACGCCTCCAGCCACACCCCTCACACTTGAACCTCGAGGAAGCGTTGGAACTGGCGGAACGCATCGGCGCACAGCGCACCTACCTCACCCACATCAGTCACCTGCTCGGCCTGCACGCCGATGTCAGCGACCAACTGCCCCCCGGGGTGGAGTTGGCGTACGATGGCCTGGTCGTGGAGTCCACTTATTGAAGCAGCATCCTTCGGGTCTGTAAGCCTTGTGCGGTCGGGTAACGGACCACCACGAGACGCGGACCAGCATCCGGCATCCCAGCCATCAACAGATCGGCACGCACCTCGCGGATCAACCGGCCATCGAGGTCCCACAGCTCAAGCACAGCGTGCGCATCCCAGGGCCACGGCGTGTCTTCGCGCTCCTCTTGCACCGCAGTGGAAAGGGTCTCGAACAGCAGGTCGGTGATCTCGCCATCGCTGAGCCCGTGGTCATAGATGCGCACATCGTCGATCCAGCCACTGAAAGGTGCCGTGCCGCTGGGTGTGGCGCCGATGCTGGCGGGCGCTTGCGGATGGAAGCCCTGTGCGCCTGCCGCGCTCGTGGACGCCATCAGCGCACCGTTCACGTGGATGCGCATTTGTGCACCCGTGTAGGAGGCCACCACATGGTACCAGATCCCTGAGAAGAGCGTACCGGGAGGACTGAGCAGTTCCATGGCGGATCCGCCCGTGCGCAGGCGGAAGCGCAGAGCCGTGGCGTTCACGAAGGCCAGCGACCAGATGTGGTCAGCGGCGTTCGGACCGATCGCCTTGATGGCCAGCGTGCGCTCCATCCCGGTCACGAAGTCGGGCTTCACCCACATGGAGATGCTGAACCCAGGTCCGCCACTGGTGATATCGCAGGCGCCGAGCAGGATGCGGTCGTTCACGCCATCGAAGCGCGCAGCTCCCTGGTGGTGACCGTCTTCCGGCGCCCAGACCACCCCGCCTTGCAAGGATCCATGCTGACCACCACGGATGTCAATGGCCACAGCGCCACTTGCCTCATCCAACGGCCAGTGGAACAAGGGCGGAGCCTGTGCCTGTACGTTGCCGATGAAGGCGAGGCACGCAGGGAGGAGTAACGAACGTTCCATGGCGCACGGCATTTGCGCTTGAGTACGCCCGCCGTCCGGACAACGTTATCGGCTTTCGACCAAGCGACAACGACGATGGACCAAGGCCCGGTCGCCGCTCTCGGATCAGGGTAGAAGCTCTTCGCGCGCAAGGCAACCGGCCAACTCATCCATCAACGCGGCAAGCGCCTCCGGCGAAGGGTCCCGGCCTGTCCTACGAAGCATGCGCTGAGCAAGGCATCCGTGCTCAAGGATGTGCGCCATCACACGGCGACACTCTTCGCTCAGTTCGCCATATAGCTCCACGAACAGATGCTGCCATATTTTCTGAGCGCTCATGTGCTCCTGCTTCATCAGGCCGAACATCAGCAGATAGTCGCGGTTCGAGATCGTTGCCTGACCACCGTCGCGCACCGACTGCTGGAAGATGGGATAGAGGTCGTCCTCGCTCCATGCGCGCTGCAGGTAGGGGCTGACCCAACGGCCGCTTCCCATTGCACGCAACACCACCAGGATCATCTCCGCCAACGCCAGATCGGCTGTCATGCACTCCTGCACATCCACCACACGCACCTCGATCTCGCCGCGGTCGAAGCGGGCCACAGCGGCGCGTGCGTTCATGCTGAAGTGGTCGAGGGCCTGTGCGCCGTCGACCTTCACCAAGGCCTGCGCCATCGGGCTGAACACGGCGCGGTAATAGTCCTCCTCGCTGAACACCGCTTCGGGGATCACCGGGCCGAGCAGTTCGGGCACGCTGTCCACGTGGTGCAGACAGGCATCCATGCGCCCGCTCATGGCGCCCACAACAGCACCGCGCAAATAGGGAGAGGCCGCGCTGATGGCAGGCAACAGCGGAAGCAGGAGCCGTACCGAAGCATGCAACCGACTGAACTCGTCATCGTTACTGAAGGGCAGACGCACTGCGCTGATCTGACTGTTGCACCAACCCGGTTGCTGCATGTCGAACACCTTCGAGAGCACGGCTTGGGCGGGATCCTCTGCTCGCAGTCGGAGCGCATCGCCTTGGGTGGAGGGGTGTGCGGCCACCGGCACCAATAGGGCGTTGCGCGTGGCCAACAGCGCGTTCATGGTCTTCACTTCGGCCTTCAGCCGACGTGCTTGTGTTGCCGGGCGTTTGGTAGGCTTCGTCAATGCCAGCGTAAGCACATGTTCCCAGCGCTCGCATGACCAGCTCACATCCGGATGCGCCGAGGCCACTTGCTGCAAGGCCCACGTAGCCAGCGCCACCGGCCGCCTGTCCGTGCGGTCCACCACGCACAGGTCCACCGCCAAGGCGATGGCATCCACGTTGCGGGTGCGGCGTTGCTTGTTCATGATCGCTGTACTGCGAACCTACGGCCTATCAACAGCCCTTGGTCCATCAAGCGGCAAAGATCCCGCGGTGCGCAGCAGGGTCGGCGGGCTTGGGACCACCCGAGATCCACGATCAGCTGTGGAAGAACGATCCGCTCAACGGAGGTCGCCCATCAACAGCCCTTCCACCGCATAGACCTCCTTCTCACCGGGTACGTTCACGTAGGTCCAGCTGCCCACCTTGCCCGGGGCGAAGGTGTTGCGGCCCAAGTTCAGTGCATGCTCCCCACCATCCACTGCAACGAAGCGGATACGGCAGAGGGTGCTGTCGGTCAGGTCGTACCGCTCGGCAAGCAAGCGCATCATGCCCATGTCGCGCTTCACCGGAACGCGCTGGAAGCGGGTCAGCAGTTCGGTCGCCTCACTGGTGGCGTCGCTGCCATCCCCCGGCGCACGCATCCAGCCGCCCGGCAGGCGCTGCCAACTGCGAGTGTTGCCCGGTTCCCGGCGGTCCTCGAAGTGGATGGCGACCACAGCGGCCGTATCCAGCTCAATGACCGTCACTCTGGGATCCTTGCTGTTGCTGCGCAAGCCGAAGCGGTCACCGATGATGAACAGCAACACGATAACGGCAGCCGCGATGAGCAGGGCCTTGGTGGAAGAGCTCAACTTCATGCTGCGAAGCTATCGTTGCATCACTTGTACCGTCGCACGTAGTCGGAATAGCTGATGCACTCTTCAATGCGACGATAGGCCTCGCGGCTCTTGCCGTCGGTGAGTTGTTCGGCCCACGGGTTCTGCCATTCGTCCAGTCCACCTTCACCAGCATAGTCGAGCCAGTTGCGCTCACATTCACCTGCCATGCGCACCGCCAGGGCCTTCAGCACCGGTTCTTTCGCATGCTCGATCGCTTGGATGTACTGATCCAACGCGCGCTTGTTACCGAAGTAGTCGTCATCGCCCGGACCACTGTCCTCGCGGTCGCGCCACTGGTCCATTTCCCACATGCTCCACGCGATGCGCGACAGGCCCCAGTACTTGCCGTGCCAGCTCATGTTGTAGTACGCATTGCCCAGCAGGTAATGGTTCAGCGCGCGCTTCTTCGGGTCGCGGGCGGCCTCGTTCTTCAAGGCGATCATGCGTTCCACGATGGTGCGGCGGGTGTATCGTGCGCTGTCGGTGTGGCTGTAGTTGTGCGGGTCCTCGATGTTCACCACGAAGGGGTCGTCGTCCGCGAACAGGTCGTACGGGTAGTTGCCCCAGAACGCATCGGGTATCTGGCGGTATGCGGCGGCGGCTTCCTCCAGCCGGTCTTCGCGCAGGTACCACATGCCTTTGTAGTCCAACAGTTTCTCGCGGGTCAGCTCATTCCTGTGGAAGGTCTCTTCGGTGGGTTCCCGGTCGGCCGGCCGTTCATCGGTGGCGGTCAGGTAACGCTCGAACGCTGTCTTCTCCGGCTTGTCCAGTAACGCGATCATGCGGTCATGGTCGGCCGGTGCGGCCTTTTCAAAGGCGACATGGCGGGCGTTCTTGCCCTGCCATGTGATCATGTTCCCGAAGTGGCGCTCGCTGCGTGCGAGCAGGAACACACCTTCGGCCACTTCGCCGCGTTCAATGAGCTTCTGACCGAGGTAGAGGTGCAGTTGCCCAAGCACGATACGGCGGTAGGGGAAGAGCTCCGGCTCGGTGTTCACCAGCTCCACCAACGCCAGGATGTCCTGCTGAGTGCGCTCCACCAGTGTATTGCTGCTCATCACCTTGCACAGCAGCAGATCGATGCGGGCCTGCAACTTGACCAAGGGAGCCGCAGCCGGGTGATCCACCAGCCGTTCCAAAAGGTGCTCGCAGGACGGGAACCGGCCGGCCACAAAGCTCAAGTGCCCGTCGAGCAGGTTCAGCAGCGGGCGATCTTCGGGATCGGCTTGCGGTGCAATGCGGCGTATGAACTCCTGCACGCGGCCCAGGTAGTCCAGGTCGGTTCGCAACACAGCCTCATACGATACGCCCTCTTCCCCTTCGGTCCACATGCGGATGGCCGCGTCGTATTCCGTTACCGCGGGTGTGAGCAGCCAGTCCTCCAGCTTGTTCACCTCGCGGGTGAGCAGCAGCGGCAGATGTTCGTTGCTCGGGTCCCACGCGGCGATGCGTTCCAGATCCTCCAACGCACGACCGGGATGCTGTAGGTCGCGCATCACCAGGAGCATGGCACGCTGCCGGTCATCTTTCGCCAAGGGCAGATAGTGTTCCACCTCCCGGCTCACGAACAACTGCACCATGCGGAACTGCTTGTCAGGCGCGCGGTCGAAGATCTCCGCAAAGGCAAGGTCGCGTGCCGGGTTGGGCAGCATGGCTGCGAGGTAGAACGCCGCCGAGGCTTCCATCCAGCTCTTGCCGCGCAAGGGAGCAAGGTGGCGGTCGTACACCCGCTGTGCCTCCAACGCGGGCCGCTCCGCATCGTGACCATGGTGCGCCAGGCGCACGAGCTGGAAGGCCAGGCGTGCCTGCAAGGCCGGCTGCCGGGCTTTACGGAGCTGCTCCACACCACGGTTCCATGCGTTGCGAATGCCATCGCCATCGTGCGCGATGAAGCCCCACGGGTCCTCGCTGTTCACCAGTTGCTCGCAGCGCTTGGCGTAGGCGATGTAGGCCGGCCACCCGTTCTTCAACTGGGCCAGGCGACGCAGGAAGGCATTGCTGCGGAAGAGCTCCTGTTCCTGCGCGAAGTAGTCCGCCGGTTCCATGTCGTAGAGGATCGCTTCGATCGCATCAGCCGGGACCGAAGGACCCACCACCGCCTGCCATTCCGCGATGTTCGCAGCGTAGGGCAGGGACGTGATCTCATCGTAGTCCGTGGCGTATAGCACTTCCGTGGTGAAGAAGAAGGCATGCAAGGGCCTGGAGGCGGCCAGTTCGGGTTGCAGCAGCCAGAAGCGGAAGTCCTCGCCGGTGGTGTAGTCCGGACCACAGCTGTTGAGCGTCGCCGGGCGTGTGACCAGCAACACGGCCACGATGGAGGGCAGGAGACGCTTCATGGGCGCTTGAAGTGTTGGGGTTCGATCACTGGCGCGGCGGTATCCACGGGTTCCAGTACCGTGGTGTCCACACCGACCGATACCGCATCGCCCACTACGGGTTCGGCCTGCCGTTCATGGAACGGAAAGGCCGCTGCACGGACCGACCCGAAGCGATCGAAGCCGGCCGCCACCTGTTCCGTGGTCATCTTCTGAAAGGCGCTGGTTCCCAGTTCGAAGTAGGCCACCGCGAGGGTGTCGCTGTTCACGGTGGTGCGCGCCAGTTGCGCCACTTCGGCGATCGCATCAGGCGTCATACGTTCCACGCGCACCACATCGCCCAAGTGCAGCTGGGGCATGTGTTCGTTGTTCTCCTGGGTCACCTGCATGGTGCCGTTGGTCTCGCCGCTCAGCAGGCCCAGTGAAAGCGCGTCCTGCACCTGTTGGTCCTGAAGCACCCCCACGAAGGCCCCGTTCCGGAACTGCACGCCCCACGAGAAGGCTGGCAGTCCGATGTCCAGCGGTAGGGGATAGGGCCTGGCATTGACGAAATAGGGTTCGGCCGTGGCGCGGTCGAAGATGGAGTTGTCGGCACCCGGCGCTGTTACCTGACCGACGTTGTAGGGCATCAGCATGCCACGATCGGCGGGCGGTACACCGGTCTTCGCAGGCCGTGCGTACTGATGTAGGCGTATCGTCGCGGTCACCGGCACATCCAGGCTGTCGTTCAGGATACGTGTCAGACGGAAGAAGCGGTCCTTGGTCTTCGCGCTCCAGTCGCAGTCCAGCAGCACGCCGTGTACCCGTTCAGGCAGTTCCATCCGCAACTTCCGCAGCAGGTTGCAGGCGAGTTGGTCCACCTCCTTGTCGCTGATCTGCAGAAAGGTGTTGTTGGTGATGTAGATGCAGGGCACCAGTTCCACCCGATCGGTCCACTGGCCGTTGCGCTCACTGTAGTTCCGCCATTGGTAGGGGATGCGTACCACCGACACCGGATGCGCACCATGTGCCGCGTTCCTGTCAATATCCAGCAGCTTGTGGTACACGCGCTGGATGCCATTTCGCGTGATCGCCTGTTCCTCTCCACCATCCAGCCAGGAACTGTTCTTCCAGCGGAATGCCGAAGGGATGACCACCGGTTCCGGTGCAACGGGACGCAGGATGCCCCAGGCAACGGCGGGTACCAGCAACAGGGGCGCCCAGCGGGCCGTGCGGATCATGGACGTGGGATGGTCATGGAACGCAGGAAATGCACGGCTATTTCATGCGCCGCGAAGAAGCATGCCCGGCCAAGGTGGAGCTCACGTCCAGCACGGCTTGTTCCGTGCAGGCGTAGACGCGTTCACCCGGCTTGGGATCGATGATGTACAGGCCGGTGCCCATTCCGAAGGCGGGCAGCAAGCCATTGCGCGCACCGAACCAGTAGCAGGGCAGCCGCAAGCGTTGCAAGCCACGGCCGCGCAACACCATGCCTGGGTGCAGGTGGCCGCCGATCACGTAGCCGCTGCCCTCACTGGTGCCATCGTGGGTGAAGCAGAACGGCCCTTCCTCCACGCGGTCGTCGCAGATCGCAATGCCCGCTTCGTGATACCTCCGCAAGGCCAGCACGTCGTGGTTGCCGGGCACCAGGTGCAGGGGACACGGAAGTGTGGCGGTCCATTGCGTCACCCGCTCCCACGCGGCGTTCACACTGCTGTGGAACAGATCGCCCAGCACCACCACCCGCTGCGGAAGGAAGGTGGCGACCAGCTCGTCCAGCCGTTGCAAGGTTCGCTCATCGTGCGCTTCAGGCAGGGCCATACCACCCTTGCGCAGGTGCGCCGCCTTGCCCAGGTGCATATCGCTCAAGACCAGCCAGCGCATCCGCGGCCAATACAGTGCGCGGTGGGGGTGCAGCAAGAGGTGTTCACCTGCGACCGACAGCTCCAAGGATATCACGCCGTGAAACTAACTCGATCGGACTCATGTCCTTTTGCGCGCAACCTCTCAGCGCTAACTTGCCGAAGACCATGGATCTGTTCATCGCCTTGACCGGGTTCGCCCTTTGCGCGGCAGCCATCACCTTCAGCGGCTGGCACTTGGCCCGTCTTGGCGACCGCCTCGCCGAGATCACGGGCATGGGGCGTGCCTGGCTCGGCCTCGTGCTCATGGCCACGGTCACCTCCCTGCCCGAGCTGTTCGTGGGCATCAGCTCCGCCGGGCTCCACCGCAATGCTGACCTGGCCGTAGGTGACGTGCTCGGCAGCTGCGCGTTCAACCTGCTCATCCTCTCCGTCCTTGATGCCTTCCACCGCGGGCCGGGCCTGCTGCACTCGGTCGAACCCAAGCAGGTGCTCAGCGCCACCCTGGGCATCGTGCTGCTGGCCCTGGTGGGCTTCGGCCTTTTTCTGCCCGACCAATACGTGGTGATGGGTTGGGTGGGCGCGCTCAGCATCGTCTTCGTGGCGGTATACCTCGTGGCCATGCGCATGGTGTACAAGCATCTTGGGCAGGCCCCGGTGACGGAGGAACAAGCAACCGACCGCTCGGACCTCCGGCGTGTAGTGCTCTGGTATGCCGTGCACGCTTCTGTGGTCATCGTCGCCGCACTCTTCCTGCCGGGCTTCGCCGAGACCATCACCGAGGAGACCGGCCTCAAGGCCTCCTTCGTGGGCACCCTCTTGCTGGCCACCTCCACATCACTGCCCGAGGTGGCCGTGAGCATTGCGGCCCTTCGTATCGGAGCATTGGACATGGCGGTGTCCAACCTGCTCGGCAGCAACCTCTTCAATATCGTCATCCTCGCCATCGACGACCTGGTGTACCAAGGCAGCTTCCTCTTGAAGGATGCATCCGAGGGGCACCTGCTCTCCGTGCTCAGCACCATCATCATGAGCGCCATCGTGATCGTGGGGCTCACCTTCCGCACGGCGCCCAAGCGCTTCCTGCTCGCTTGGGACACCTTCCTCATCGCGGTGGTGTATGCCATCAACCTTGTGCTTCTGTTCCGGATCTCCTGAACCATGCGCTGGTACCTGCTCGAGATCGGCGAACTGCGCCAAGCGCTGGGAGTTGGCGAGCATAGTCTCACCGAAGCTCATGCCGAGGAACGCCTGCGCGAGCACGGCCCGAACGAGCTGGAGGGAAAGCGCAGGCGCACGGTCCTCGGACTATTGCTGGCCCAGTTCAAGGACATGATGATCATCGTGCTCCTGGCAGCCGCAGCGGTCGCGGGCGCGGTGGGTGACCTCACCGACAGCATCATCATCCTGACCATCGTACTGGTGAACGCCGTGATCGGGGTGGTGCAGGAGTTCCGGGCCGAGAAGGCCCTCGAGGCCCTGCAACGGATGGCGGCTCCGCAGGCCACGGTGCGGCGTGGCGGCGTTCTACGCACCGTGCCTGCCCGCGAACTGGTGCCTGGCGATGTGGTGCTGCTCGAGGCTGGCATGGTGGTACCGGCCGATCTGCGCTTCACCACCTGCCACGGCCTGCGCATCCAGGAGGCCGCGCTCACCGGCGAATCGCTCGACACCGCCAAGCAGGCCGGCGAACTGGAAGGGGAGGACCTGCCCCTTGGTGACCGCAGCAACATGGGCTTCAAGGGCACCGTGGTGGCCAAGGGTCGCGGCGAGGGCATCGTGGTGGCCACCGGCATGCGTACCGAGATGGGCCGCATCGCCAAGTTGCTGGACCAAGGCACCACCGCCACACCGCTCCAGAAACGTATGGCCGCCTTCGGCAAGGTGGTGGCCGTGGCCGTGCTAGCCATCTGCGCGGTGCTCTTCACCGTGGGCTGGTTGCGCGGTGGCGATCCGATGACCTTGTTGCTAACCTCCATCTCGCTGGCCGTAGCCGCCATCCCCGAGGCCCTGCCCGCGCTGATGTCGGTCTCGCTCGCGCTCTCCGCCGCGCGCATGGTGAAGCAGCAGGCCCTGGTGCGCCGGTTGGCCGCTGTGGAGACGCTGGGCTCCGTCACCGTGATCTGCACCGACAAGACCGGCACCCTTACCCGCAACCGCATGCGCGTGGAGGAGCTGGTGCTCTTGGACGAGGCGCAGCGCCAGCGCCTACTCCAGGCCATGGCGCTCAGCAACGATGTGCTCGCGGGACCCGATGGTCCGGTGGGCGAGGGCACCGAGCTCGCGCTGTTCGAGCACGCCGAAGCGGCCGGGGCGACGAAGTCCGAAGCGGAACAGCAACTGCCCCGCGTGGCGGAAGTGCCCTTCGACGCCGTGCGCAAGTGCATGAGCACCATCCACCGCCTGCCCGATGGCCGCCACCTGCTCTTCATCAAGGGCGCGCTGGAAGCCTTGTGGGAACGGGCCTTGACGCCTGATACCCGGTGGCGTGCCGAGTCGGACCGGCTTGCTTCGGAAGGCCTGCGCGTGATCGCGATCGGATGGCGGGAGATCCCGACAGGACCCTTGCCGGACGATCCGGCCCGGCTTGAGCACGACATCGTCCTGCTGGGTCTGGCCGGCATTCAGGACCCGCCGCGCGACGAGGTGCCACAGGCCATCACCGACTGCCACGGCGCCGGCATCCGCACGGTGATGATCACCGGCGACCACCCGGTCACCGCGCGCACCATCGCACGCAGCATCGGCCTGCTTGGGCCTGCGGAGGCCGAGGACCCGCGTAGCGTGATCACCGGTGCCGAGCTCGCGAAGCTGGATGCCATGGGCTTGCGCGAGCGGGTCGATCACTTGCGCGTCATCGCTCGCGTCTCGCCCGAGCAGAAGCTCGACATCGTGGCCGCCTTGCAGGAGCACGGGCACTTCGTGGCCATGACCGGCGATGGCGTGAACGATGCGCCCGCCCTGAAGCGCGCCGACATCGGCGTGGCCATGGGCATCACCGGCACCGACGTGAGCCGCGAGGCCGCCGACATGGTGCTGCTGGACGACAACTTCGCCACGCTGGCCCACGCCGTGCGCGAAGGGCGCAGGGTCTTCGACAACATCCGGAAGTTCATCAAGTACATCCTCACGGCCAATGCCGGAGAGATCTGGGCCATCGCGCTGGCACCGCTGATCGGACTACCGATCCCGCTGCTGCCTGTGCACATCCTGTGGATCAACCTGGTCACGGACGGACTGCCTGGGATCTTCCTCTCCCTGGAGCCGGCCGAGCGCGACCTCATGCAGCGGAAACCACGCCATCCCAAGGAGAGCATCTTCGCGCATGGGCTCGGCGTTCATATCCTGTTGGTGGGCCTGCTGATGGGCGGTGTCACGTTGGCCGCACAGGCCTGGGCCATCCGCACCGGTCATGCCCACTGGCAGACCATTGCCTTCAACGTGCTATGCCTCAGCCAGATGGGCCATGTATGGGCCATCCGCTCCGAACGCTCCTTCTTCCGCACCAATTTCTTCTCCAACCCCGCGCTGCTCGCGGCCGTGGCGCTCACCTTCGGCCTTCAGGCGCTGGTCACCTTCGTGCCGGTCTTCCAAGGCATCTTCCACACGCAGGCGCTCACGCTGCAGGAGTTCCTCGTGGTCACGGCACTGTCGTCCGTGGTCTTCATCGGGGTGGAGGTGGAGAAGCTGTTCTCCAGGCGGGCGGGGTAGGAGGGCGCGAAGGGCATATGGCCGCAGGGACGCCAAGGCGTGGAGAACGCATCTGTGTCCATCTGCGTCCACTGCGCCTTCGCGTAGCCTTCGGCGAAGCGAGGTCTGTGGTTGAAAGGCATTACCAGCAACTGGAGTATGCCCTGTGGTCGGGCCTTGCACGTCCGGAAGCCCCTAGCGCACCACCACCACGCGTCGGCTGATCACCGGGCTTCCATCGCGCTCCACACGCAGCACATACGCGCCCATAGGTAGGTCGAAGGCCAGCTCAACGCGGTCTGACGAGGCGCGCTCCGCGAACACCGACCGGCCCATGGCATCCACCAACACCAGATCCTCGCCGCCCCGCAGGCCACCAATGTGCAGCACGCCCGCATCCACCGGTACCGGCCACACGGTGAGGCCATCAGCTGGTGCTTCCTGCACCGCTGTGGTGATCCCGAAAATGTCCTCAAAGGCCTGGGCGTACTCATCCGCGGCTGCGCACGTGCTCTCCGCATCCCAATTGATGCTCCAGGTCATCAGCCCGCGCAGGGTGGGGTAGGTGGTCACACGTTGGTAGCTGCCTGGCTGCGGACCTGTGCCGCGCAGGTAGTCCACCGCCTGCTCCAGCACCGCGGGCGACACATAGCCACCACCTGCAGCGAGCGGGCAGGCGGGCAGGCCGATGGCCACTTTCTCCGGCGGCAGTGGTGCGAAGAAGCCACCGTTGGTCTGGAAGCCCTGCAGCAGCGCCTCGGTCTGGCTCACGATGAAGTCGGCCGTGCCTTGGGTGTAGATGCCGCCGTCGATGCCGTACATGCTGCCGCTGTTGTACAGCTGCACCTGCAGGATGTCCAGCCGGTCGCGCAGCGCATCGATGATGGGCAGGTAGGCGCCCCAAATGCCGCCGTAGGCGCTCATGCCACCCTGCACATAGGCCGTCTCCGGCGCCATGGTAAGCATCATGGGCACACCGTTCGTTATCTCGTACTGGTCGGCGATGCTGTTCACCGCATCGATCAGGCGGATGATGCGGGCATCGGTGGGGTTGGCGATGGTGCCACCGCTGATGGCAACCGAGGCGCCCTCCAGGTCGATGTCGATGCCGTCGAAGCCATAGGTGTCGAGGATGCCGAGCATGCTGTTCACGAACTGGTCGCGGTCGGCATCGCTGTCCAGGTGCACGGTGGCGTTGGCCCCGCCGATACTGATGAGCACCTTCTTGCCCTGGGCCTGCAGCGCGGCCACATCGGCGATGAAGGTGGCGGGCGCGGTCTCGGCCGGTGCGAACACCATGTCGGACGTGCTGCCTGCCGCCGGAACTGCGAAGCTCACTTCGATAATGGTGTAGCGCGGGTCCACCTGGCTCAGTTCCAGGTAGGGCGCGTTGCCGTCGTTCCAGTTGTGCCAGTAGCCCACCAGGTCGGGGCCTTGGGCGTGAAGGGCGGTGAACAGGCTGAGCGCGGACAGGAGGGCGAAGGGACGCATGCGCATGGTAAGCGGATCGGCTCGAAGATGAGGGTTCATGGATGAATGGAGGGGGCTGGGATCGCCGATCCTTGGGGTGCTGACCAGCTTCCTCAACACCTGGAACTAACGCCTGGAGGGTCAGATCATCAAACCGCGGTTCTTGAGATTCCTAAAGTGCAACTTTAAAAAACTCAAAACTGCCCAGAGGCTCGTGCGCACTCAATGCACTCCGGCAGATCGATGGAATTCACGCCATTGACAAGGATCTTCAGTGTTCATGGTTCTGTGAGCAAGTCGAGGCGCGGTGTCAAACTTGTTCTTGCCGCTCATTAACTTGCCGACATGACCGATCGGGAGATCGAACAGCTTTACTTGGAACACCGCCCTCGGTTCAGCAGTTGGGCAGTTCGTTGCTTCAGACTTGGTGCTCAGGATGCGCTCGACCTCTATCAAGATGCGGTCGTTGTGTTCGTGCGGAGTGTCCGTGTCGGAAGGCTTGACCCTGTGTCCTGTACGCCGGTCACCTACCTCTTTGCCATCGGCCGGAACCTGGCATTGAAACGCCTTCGCGATGGCAAGCGGACGGTGGCGCCGGAGGAGCTGGATGATGAGCTATTGAGCGTTCCGGCCGACCTCGATGAACTGATGCGTGAAGAACACCACCAATACCTGGTCCGGAACGGGATGGCCCGGCTTTCCGACCGGGAAAGGGAGATCATCCGGCTGTACTACTTCGAGGAACGGTCCATGGCTGAGATCGCTTCGCTGATGGGCTATAAGAATGCCGATGTGGCCAAGAAGATGAAGCACGTCAGCTTCCAAAAGTTGGCGGAGTTCATCGGTTTGGCCGAGTTTCCCCAGTTGGTACAGCATGAGCGGTGACGACGCTATTCAGGATCTGTTGGAGGCCTATCACGAAGGCCGCCTGAGCGATGCGGACCGCGTGCTGTTCGAGGAACGGCTGCGAACCGATACCGCTTTGGCGGAGCGGTTGGCCAATTACCGGGACACCCGTAGGGCGATCGAGCAGGGTTTCGCTGATGAGCATGTGCGCGCCATGCTCAAGGGCGTTGAACAGCGAGGTGCAGAGGATGGGCATCGCATCGACCATGAAGTGCGTAGCCTGCTGCTGGAGGTGAAGCGCCGAGAGGCCGGGCGGTTGCGCCGATCGCATCGCCTGCGCTGGTCCATTGCTGCAGCGGTCACTGGGGTGCTTGCCGTAGGCGCATGGTGGCTGCTACGCCCCATGGAACTGCCCCGCCTCGCAGCCGACTTCGCCGTGCAGGAAGCGCCACTGCCGGTATTCATGTCAGCCGAACGTGCGTCAAGCGTGGTCCTCGATGAAGTCATGCAAGCCTACGACATGGGCCACGATGCCGAGGCACTGGAACTCCTCGCCGACCTTCCCGCGTCGGATACGGTCCTGTTCTACACTGCTCTGGTGCACATGCGGACCGGGCAGGGCGCGGCAGCAGAGTTGGATGCCATCATCGCCCGCCCCGGCTCTCCCTACCACGCCAAAGCCCTGTATCACCGCATGATCCTGGCCATGCGCAACAACGACTCCGCGCTGGCCGAAAGACTTTGGCGCATCCAACTGGCGCTACCCAGGCACCCCTACCGCGAACGCTTGGAGGCACTGGCTGCGGAGACCGGATGGAAGCCGTGACCACTTCCCAGCGTCCCGTTTTACGTCCGCTGCTGGTCCTTGCACTGGGCTTCCTCCTGACCGGGGCCTTCGCACAGGTTCCGTTGATCGACAGATTGGAGCGCGCCTTTGCCGATGGGGCCACCGACAGCGTGTTGCATCAGTTGGAGCGGGTGCTGCGCGACCCTTCCGGTCCGGCCAGTCTGCGGTTCGATGCCTGGATGCTCCAAGCCGAATGCTGGCTCCAACGCATGAACCTGGAGCGGTTCAAGGTCGCCACCGATAGCGCGGCCACCCTCATCCCAGGCAATGATGCGCAGCGTAGGGCGCGTGTGGAAGTGAACCGTTGCCGCCACGCGGCCTACTTCACACAGACCGCGCGTTCACACAAGCATGGAACCGCAGCGCTGGCCCTTTTTCGCCGGGCGCCGGACCGCGCTTCCTGGAAGTACGCGCACCTCATCTACCAAGCGCAAGGCACGGTCTACCGCAACTGGCCGCGTGGGGAGGATTCCGCCATGGCCTACTTCGATACCGCACAGATCTTGCTCGCCCGTCGGCCGGAGCTGTTGCCCTTCTGGAGGGCCCTTCTGCACAAGGCGGTCTCCAATGCGGCCATGGACCGCATGCGCCCCGGACAACCGGAGCGGGAGCGATTTGCCGCGCTCTGTGACCGGGAACAACGCACCGCGCTCGCCATCCTGCAGAAGCACCATCCGGGGCAAGTGGCGGAGATCGGGATGCTCCAGAACCTGCGCGGCCTGTATCACATTTATGCGGACCGGCCGGACAGTGCCTGGCTTTGGCTCAGGCGTAGCGAGGAGTTGATGATGGCATCCGGCACCCAAGATGCTCACTTGGCCATTTGGTTCAGCAGCCTGAGGTGGCAGACCTTCCTGCTCGACCGCCCGGAGCATTGGTCGGATATACCGCTACTTAAACGGCATCTGGCCAGGCTACAACAGGCCCAAGGGCGCTTCACCGCCTTTGCGACGGAGCGGACACAGGCGCAAGGGCTGTTCTTCCAGGACACCTACTGGTACTCTCCCTTCGCGAGCACGGTCACGCTCTGTGCGCGTTTGTGGGAACTCACCAGGGATACCGCCTACGTGGACAACGCGCTCTGGATGGTCGAGAAGACACGCCGTGATGCGTGGAACATCGCCCAGGACCTTAGGGGGCGGCCTGATCTGCGACTGGGCGATCCGCCGCCGCAGATGCTGCAAGCCGTGAGGCGCATGCTACACGACCGCGAAGCCGTTCTGCTCTGCGTGCAGGACAGCCGGGCCGGTTATCGGTCCTTCTCCACGGTATTGGTGGTTACGCGCGACTCGGTTTCATTCCGGTTCCTGGAACGCGGATTCGAGCCGACCACAGGTTCGGAGATCAACTCGCGTGATATGATCGTTTTCAGGCGCACCTATCACGACCTGCACCGCCAACTGTATGCGCCGATCGCGCAGTTGTTGCAGGATGTGGACCGCGTGCGCGTATTTCCCAGCGGAGCCATGGCCTACATCGCCTTCGATGCCTTGCTCGCCGATACGATCGGCCCTGACATTTCCTCCTGGCACCCGCTGGTGGAGCGACACGCCTTCAGCTATCCCCTGATGCTGCTTCCTATGGAGAGTAGGGATGTTCCCAACACCGGCAGAGAGTACTATCTGGCACCAGCACCCGGCCCCGGTTCGCTCACGGACCTGAAACGGGTGCGCGCGGCCATGCGCCGATGGGGTGGGGACGCCACTGTGGACAGCAGCGGCGCATGGAGCCGGATGGTCGGGTCGATCCCTCATGCAGGTGTGCTTTATCTGAGCGGCCATGGCGCTGGGATCAGCGGCCTCGACCAAGAGCCTCGGCACTATTTCGGTACCGACACGGCCGGAAGCAGTGCGTACATGCAGCCCAGCGACCTTCTGCCGCTGGATCTGCAGGCCCCGTTGGTGGTGCACCTCGCTTGTGCGAGCGGCTTCTTCGAGCCGGACCGCAACGCTGGACCCATCTCCTTCGCCCGCGCCTTCCTCTTTGCCGGGGCACGCAGCGTGCTCAGCACAGCCGTGCCCACCGACGAGGGCGCCACCATACGCCTCGTGGACCTGTTCCGTGCCGAACTGGCTGCCGGCCACCCATCGGACATCGCCCTACAGCGTGCCAAGCTCGCTTATCTGGAGCAGAGCGAGCATGACGAGGGCCAGTTGCCCATGCACTGGGCCGGCTGGCAGATCCACGGGGAAGGCATGACCGTGGAAGCCCCGCGCCTCTGGTGGCCGTGGCTGTTGGCTGTGGTGCTGATCATGGGAATGGTTGTGCTGTGGGGATGGGGGAGGAGATCCCCCAAGAGCAGGTGAACTCTCCCGAAGCGCTCAGAAAGGAAAGGCAGTGCATCAGATCGGCCCGCACCGTGTTGCGTACTGACGCGCCGTATCCATGCACGGCCCTGGACCACCGTAGTGTGAGGCCAGGCGGCCAAGGATCATTTACCGCCGTGATCCCCTAACATCGTGCTGCTGAACGTATTTCTCATCGACTACCGGAAGAACATCACGATTGAGCCGGGTAAACGGAGCGGTAAGCCGTGCATCAGGGGAATGCGGATCACCGTGGCCGATGTGCTCGGCTACCTGGCCTCCGGGATGACCATACCCCAGATATTGGAGGACTTCGATGAACTGGCCGAGGAGGACATCCGCGCCTGCTTGGCGTATGCTGCGGACCGCGAGCGCTACACTACCATCGTCTCCTCGGCGGCATGAAGCTGCTGATCGACGAGAACCTGTTCGACAAACTCGTCGCACGCCTGTCGGATCAATACCCAGGTTCGGGGTATGTGAAGCAGTTGAGGCTCCACGCCTCGACCGATATTGACATTTGGGAATGAGCGCGCTCTCTAGGGTTCAGCATCCTTACCGAGGATGACGATTTCGTGGAGATCAGCACATTGAAAGGCCATCCACCCAAGGTCATCCACCTGGCCATGGGCAATCGCACCACCACCCAGCGGCTGGCCATCATCCATTCGCACACAAAGGATATCGCCCTCTTCGAGGCGGACGACCAGACCGGTCTGCTAGTGATCAACTGACCGTGGAGGTCTCCAAAACCCTTGGTTTCGGTGGTTGCTGGCCGCGGTGCTGCTGGGTGGGCTGGTGGTGGTGTGGGGGTGGCGGTGGCGGTGAGCGCGGCCCTGCGGCCCTTCTCCATTCGCGCCCCGGGAGGCCGGCGCTCCAGGTTGAAAAGCGGTACCATAGGTAACGATATTCATGCTCTGGCAGAATGTCTTATCCCTTATGGTCGCAAGGTCCGGTGCCCAAACGCCTTCTCCTTCGCCCGTGCATTCCTATTCGCCGGGGTGCGCAGCGTGCTCAGCACCACCATGCCCACCGGCGAGGGCGCCGCCATCCGCCTGGTGGACCTGTACCGCGAGGAGCTGGTGGCCGGCCACCCCGCCGATGGGGCTCTGCAACGAGGCAAGCTCGCTTACCTGGAGCAGAGCGATGATTACGAGGACAAGTTGCCCATTCACTGGGCTGGCTGGCAGAACCACGGGGCAGGCGTGTCCGTGGAACCTTACAGTTGAGTGGGCGAAGCGGGGGCGTTCAAGGGTTGGCCGGCGTTTCAGTATTTTCCCAGCATGTCGCGCAGCCCCGGGTACCGCCGGTGATGCGTGCCCGGGATGTAGCGATAGAGGTCCACCGCGATGCCGATGGAGGTGAACGCACCGCTGAGCAGGGCGTAATTGAACACTTGGTTGTAGCGAAAGCCGGTGGAGAGCTCCACAGGCCCCAGGTTCAGGCAGAGGTCCACCTTGCCCAGGAGCATGAACTGGCTCTCCTCGTTCTGTTCGGGGTACGGCACGTTCATGCCGAAGCTGCCCGTGCCACGCAGGTGGAGCACCTCTGGTAGCAGGGGCAGGCGGTACGTGGCGCCCAGCCGCGGTGCCAAGCTGCGGTAGGTAAGTGAATCGCCAGCGTAGACCTGTAGGAAGTCCATGCCCACGAGCAGGCCAACGCCGTCCAGCAGGCTTTCCTCGAAGTAATCCAAGGCATGCCCCTGCACCTGTTCGGCGGGTGGTTCTTCCGCGCTGCCCGGTGTGCCCTGTTGGAAGTTGCCGTAGCCCACCCCGCCGCGCACCAGGGGGAAACTGGCGGGCACCAGGTGCTGTCCCTCGCGGATGGCATAGCGCCCGCTGATGACCTGCGCGCGGGCACGCCCGTCCACCTCATCGGCCAGCACCACGATGCGCCCGGCCGTGCGCTGCCCGGGCACGCGCGATGCCGCATGGGTGGTGCGCACCACCGCGTAGCGCTGCCAGGCTTGCAGTTGCTGCTGGCGCCCCGGTGCCACGTACAGGTGAGGCCCGCGCTTGGCCAGTACCTGGGGCTCCTCCGGCGCGCGAGCCTTGCGTAGTGGTGCTGCATCGGTATTAGGCAGCTGCCGAACGGTGCCGGACACGGAGCACAGCCATGCACGCGGACTCGAGGGGTCGCGCTGGAACGTGAAGTCACCCGCGCGCGACCAGCTAACGTGGTATTGCTCCAGCACTTGGTTCAGGTAGCTTTCCGAGAACGATCGGTAACCGCCATTGCGCTCCTCGCGCACCCGCAGCTCCGTCACCACCGAGATGTCCACGGCAGCAACGCGCTCCACGGCATCCTGCACCGCTTTACGCTTCAGCTTTTCCCGGGCCTCCTGATTGCGGTGGTGGTGGATGTCGCGCCGGTTGCCCACGTCCATGATGGCCGTGCCGGTGGTGGGCATGGCGGTGCCCTGCGCGGCCAGCCGCCAGCACAGGGCGCAGCACAGCAGCAGGCCTGCGGCCCGCAGGGCGTGCGTGCCATTCATCCGCCGCTCATACCGACCATTCATGGAACTTCTTCCGGAAGAGGACCGGGCGCCTGATGCGTTCCACCACCAGGCGGGTGCCGCCCGATCCCACGATGGTGATGGTGCCGTAGCCGAGTATCCGCCCCAGCAGGCCCTGGTCCACGTGCACGCTTTCGATCTTCGAGTGGTTCACCTCGAAGGTGCGGATGGTGATCAGGCCCGTCTTGATCATCACCCGTTCATTGGTGATGGCGAACTCATCCGCCAGCACATCGATCAAGGGGGCCAGGAACAGGGTGAACACGGCACGCCAGCTCATGAAGGTGACCCAGTGGTACGTGGTCTCGTGTACCACGCGTTCGTCCTTCACCAGGTTGCGGTCCACGTAGCGTCCCATCACCGTGTGGTTGTTACGGCACGGCAGGGCGGCACGTCCACCCATTGCGCCGCTGTGTACCGGTGCTCCCGTGTCCTGCCGGTGTGCATGCTACTTCAGGGTATCCCCCACGTTGTATTTGTCGCAGGTGTCATCGAACATCTCCTCGCGGCCAAAGCCTTCGTAGGTATACAGGCACTTGCCCGGAAGCATGGACTGCTGCTTCTTCACGATGATGGCGGGTCCATCGCGGTAGGTGCGGCCGGTGCAGGCCTGCAGCGTGAGCAGCAGCAACGCCATGCCGCACACGGTATGTATGGCCCGTTGCCAGGTGGCACGCGGGGCGGGGCGCTCACCGCTGTGTTCGGCTTGCATGGTGGTGTGCTTCATCCCTGTTCCGGTATGGCGTGGTGGCCCAGCACCGCACCGGAGAGGCCGCAGAGCAGCACACCGGTAAGGCTGCCGCCGTATCCACAGGAGGTGTTCACGTTGATGGAGCCCGGCCGAAGGTCCAGTTCCTTCACCGGCAGGTGGCCGTGCACGAATCGCTTTCCCGGCCAGGCAGGCGCGTAGCTGTAGTTCCAGATGAGTTCTTCAGGCGCCTTGGCATGGAGGTCCTCCTTCGTGTCGCGGAGAATGGCGTGGCAGAAAATGAAATGCTCGGTCTCGTGGAAGTGCCCGGTGGCATTGAGGAAGGCCACCATGGCCTCCTGCTCCGCTGCGTCAGCCTCCTGCCACTCGGCATAGGAGCGGGCCGCCTGCTTGTAGTCGTAGTGGCCGCCCGGGCCGCTGCCCAGGTCCTCCACACGGGCACGCCCTTCGATCAGGTCCAGCAGCATCTGGTCGTGGTTGCCGCGCAGGAAGATCCAGTCCGGGTAACGCTCCCGGGCCTCCATCAGCACGCGAAGGGTTCGCACGGCCGATGGGCCCCGGTCCACATAGTCGCCGAGGAAGATGGCCCGTGCCTGGCTTTCGGCCGCCAGGGTCACGGCCTTGGTGGCGGCCCCAGGGCATCCGTGGATGTCTCCGAACGCAATGAACTTCATGGTGCAGGGGGGGTGTTGGAAACGAACCGGACATGGCAAGTGAAGCGCTTCAGCGCGGTGCCGTCCGTTCCGGTGCGGAAGTCGAAGTACCAGGCCACCGTATCGTTGAACGCGCTTCCTGACCAGTACACAGCGGGCTGGAAGTTGCCCAGGCCCCAGGCGTGCAGCTGGTGGTACATGCCTTCCAGCTCGTCAATACTGGGCAGCCGGTGATGGGCCGGGGGGCGCACGGACTCCCAGGCCGATGAGGGCGCATCCTGCGCGGCCACGCCCAGTGGTGTGCCGTTGTGGGTGATGAGGAGGGGGGCTTCCATGTGCCGGCTCGGGCTTTGCGGGTTCAACCGGTAACGCGGGTATTGTGCTGCCCCAGCATCCACAGGTAGAGGTCCTGTTCGGCGTAGGCCAGGCTCCAGGCGTCGTGGTCGGCCTTGGCGTACAGGGTCATGCGCAGGTCGGGGGCCTCCTCGGCGGCCAGTGCCTGGGCCATGCGCAGGCTCAGTGCGGGGTCCACCAGGGTATCGCGCAGGCCGTGGAACAGCCAGGTGGGGATGTGCTTGATGCGGGCGGCACGCTGCGTGTAGCCGCCGTGGCATACGGAGGCGGCGGCAGCGAACACATCGGGGTAGCGGACCAGGGTCTCCCACATGCCGTAGGCGCCCATGCTCATGCCGGTGATGTACATGCGGCGCCGGTCCACGGGCTGCTCCTGCACCACCTGATCCAGCAGGGCCATTACCGCGTGGGGCTCCCACAGGGGCACATCAGCCGGGCATTGCGGCGCCAGCACCAGCATGGGGATGTGGGGGCAATAGGCGGGCGGCCAGTGCTGGCGCACCAGCTCCAGGTCGTTGCCGCACTGCCCCGAGCCGTGCAGGTACAACAGCAGGGGCATGCCTTCCGGCGGCGTATCGCCATCCCGGTACAGCAGGTACTTCCAGCGCCGGGCTGGCGCGGCCTGCACCGTGGCCGTGCCTTTGCGCACCCTCATGAGGCGAACTCCTTTTTGATCCAGCTGGCGAACAGCTCGGCGCTGTTCACCGCGTGGCGGTCCGAGGACTCCCCTGGGTTCACCTCCACCACGAACTGCGGCGTGGCATCAATGGTGTAGTATCGGCTGCCCAGCTTGTTCAGCCTGCGGGCCGCCTCCCTCACCACATCAGGAACCGTGTTGTGGCGGTGATAGATGTTGCCATTGAGCACCCAGTAGCGCTCCTCCTCCTCGATCACCTCCTTCTCCACGAACTGGCGGATGGCAAAGGGGCCCTCGATCTGCATCTCCGCATAAAGCCGCTTCATTTCTTCGAAAGCGGTAAGGGGCCATACGGACTTCCCTTCCTCGATGTGCTCCAGAGCCTTCACATCCTTTTTGATGAAAGCTTTCTTCCAGCCTCGTTTCTCGATCTCCACGATCACCTCGCGATCCAGCTCATCGGTGAAAAAGGTGGGGATGCTGAGGTCGTGGATAAGCGGAAGGTAGCTTGACATCTTCAGGTATTGCACCATTTGCGCGTAGCCGTTGATGTAGCGCACATCCTGCTCATAGGCTGCTTTCACGAGATCATTTCCTCCCCTGAACATGAGCAGGCTGCTCTCTGCGAGAGGTGTTGTATGCACAGCGATGCCCATCCTGCGCATGGTTAGGGCTTCCTCCTTCCACAGCAAATGGAAATCGTTCGGGTCGCGATCATCTGCCCGATACACCAGTTGGAAGCCATTACTGAACATAACCCTCACGTGCAAGGCTGTTATACCAAACGGCCAGCGCCAGGAGATCACAGTACTCAATGTAGTCTTGATATTCGAAGCTGAATACGTCCTTTGCGAGAAACTCCTTTGTTGAGGCCGGAGCGAATAGCGCATGACCACTCACCTTATGCGCAATCTTGAATAGCTTTTCTATTTCTGGCTTGGCCCGGTCAAGACCGCTCATGCTGGTTCCAAAGAAATCCGCCGCGTAGGTGTATTCAACGAGCTCTCGCGGAAGCACATCCGCAAAAAACCTACGAGCCCATTTTTTCAAATAATCTTGGTTTTCTCCCTGCCTGAGGCTATATATAGAATTAATGAATGTTTTATCTGCGAAAGGTGATACCAAACTAATTTGGTACTCTGGATAAATAACAGTCGCATCAAAATGTAAGTAAAATTCGCTATCAATGTTGAAAGAACATTTTTCTTCGTGATTTGGAATGCGGTCAACAAAGATGGTGTCACCACCTTGCCCCGTGAAGACAACCTGCACGCCGAGTGAAGCGAAAGTCGCGGCAACCGCCTTGGAAGCTGCCCAACCTTTGAATGTAGCGTCTGGGAGTTGCGTGAGAGGTGCCATTGAGAGGTTACTATATGCTGGATATGAATCCATATTGATTAAAACAGAATCCCTCCCAAATCGGGCCAATTTTTCTTGTACAGTACGTTCTGTTCTAAACTCGAAGCGATCACTGATTAGGCCGACTAGATAGAATGGTATGTCAAAGTGATTTAATAATCCAATAATAATACTGGAGTCCAACCCCCCGCTGAGATGGACACCTATTGTTTTACCTTCATAACCACGAAAGTATGATTCGAGTTTATGGTAGAACTCCTCTTTGTTTGTTTCAATGTAATTAGGGTAATATAATGTAGGCTTTATATTATCATATGCTATGTCATAGAACGAGCCGGGTTGTATAATCTTGAATCCGTCGAACAAGTCAAGGGCATTATGAGGTTCATTTATGGGAACATGACTATTCTGGAGATGATTTGATATATTCAGGCTTCTCCACATGCCATTTTTCAATTCGCGCCAAATGTCAGATTGAAATAACTTTGTAGTAGTATTAAAGAAATGAAGATTGTGGAACTCTATTGACATAATTATACGTGTTTTGATATTTGCGCAACGGGTTGATAACAAATCCAAATATCATCTTTCGGATCGGGATTGATATCGTTCTCAATAATCCACGCATGCAGTTTTTTACTTGGTAGGAATGCTCCAATATATCCAGTACCCGAATGAGCAAAGGTCTTTGATGTTGAAATGGCGAATAGAGTTCTTGGCAGGCAAAAGGTGCGACGATGAAGTGCGCTGCTGTACAATCGATGGAATATTTCAATAGATGCCGATGTGTTTTCAAATCGAACCGGAGCTAGATGCGCAATTAAACGAGCCAATATAAATGAATGTCGGCATGATAATACGAGCAAATGAGCGTATAATTTTGTAGCTATACTGATTTGGATGTGCCTTTCTAAATTCTCGGAATGTGGCTTCAAGAGGTATGGATTGGTTACGCCAGGATGAATTTTAGAATCGTCAAATTCCGTCATATTGATTAGATGGTTATCCTTAATCATCAGAAATCCCAATAGGGCATTAAATAGGAATATTTTATCATTGATTAGGATGGGTATACTATAAATTCTTATACTGCACATTATTGAAATTATTTAAAGTAGTTCAGATTAATTAATATACGTACTTTGCTGTTTGTACATGATGTCCCTGTGTGTTCAGTTTGGCATGGAAATGAAACAAATCGGTTTGCCACCGATTCAACTTTCGTTCCATTACGGAATAGCGTAAATCCATCACAAGAATTAATATAGAAAACAGCAGTGGTTATGTCGGGTCGGTTAATGTCTACATGAAAATCATGAACATCTAGAGAAGATGTCCGTGTTATTAGGTTAGCTTTTATACTAAATAATGCAAATGGTTGAATTTTTTGTAGTAACGGTATGAGTAAATCAAAACGCGGCCCTGGTATGCCATCTTTATAAAACGAGTGGCAAAATTGAAAAGAATTGTTAGATGAATTTGTGATATTAGATGAGTAATACCATTCAAAATCAGATGCCAGCATTGCGTCGTGGAGATTAATAAAATCACTTGTGCAAAGAAACTTATCTTTAATATTTATAGGGTTCATTGAATCGGAGAATTGGTTGCGCGACATTGCGGAAGAATGCTGAAAATACGCTGGTATTCCGAATCGCTAATGCAGAATCCAAATGTCCAGAGTAATCGTGCATCTGGAGGTTGCACCTTAAGAGAGCCATGATTCACAATCGAGACGGGATAAACCAACATATCCCCTCGACTTAGCTTAATAACAGTATTTTCAACAATCGCTTCTCCTCCTGTAAAATTGGATAAGTAGATATTGCAATGCATAGTTATAAAGCCCTCTTTCCAAACACGATCGGTATGCATATAGCAGGTGTCACCCGGGAGAGCTATGTCAGCTATCATGCCTTGATTGAAAGGTGCTATAATATATTCTGAGAGGCCAAGAAAACCAATGACATGTGATTGTACTCTAGAAGCAGTCACAGGAAATGAAAAGTTAGTGGAGTAACGGGTCGTCATTCGGTTTCCGTTCATGTTCGCGTTATCAAAAATGTTCGTATTTTTATTTTTCAAAATCCATTGAGCGAGTAGCTTGCAAATATTATCGTCCAAAAAATTGCGGTGCAGAATGTAATCTTTCATTCGCCGGTCATTTGTGGGTGATGGTGATGGTTAGTCTGCGCCACGTCTTTAGGACGTGGCGCAGACTGGCAATCTTTGCATCAATTACTATCACCGCCAAGTGACTTCCAATTTTTATCATTGGAGAAGCTGTCTTCCTTCCCACTGCTCTTCTTACCCTTGATCATCGTGTGATCAGCATGCACTTTGGCACCGGTGAGGCGCTCCACCACGATCTTCACAATACGTTTCATCGTCGTACTTGTTGTTTGGTTTCCCTACTCTGTTCAAGGCTTTTCGGGTTCCGCCTATAGGTGGCGTTCGCCGGGTTGGCCTTCGGTTGGGGAGGCTTCTGCGGCGAGCGGGTTGGTCATGGCAATGGTCTGGGCTAGGCAGGCCAACGGGGAGAAGTGTTCCCTCCGGAGGAGATGCCTGTATCCAATTGATACCCCTGCCGAGGCGGAGGTAACCTGTCCGGAGAAAAAATTTTCGCCCACAGGGGTGGTGGCGTTCCGGTCCGGTCGGTCTGGGGTGCTGTGGATGGGCATGGTGCGGGGCTTCCTTGGCCGCTTGGGGGTGGCATTTCACCCAACCTGGGTGGGGTCCTCATAAGGTTTATACCGGTCGGCACCGTGAGGTAACCTTGGGGAGTAGGAATTTTTCGTTCGAGGGGGCGCTTCAGCTGAGGTGGAACTGCGGCAGCATGGGCTCGAAATTCCCGGCATCCTCGAAATGCGCCGTGTTGAAGGCCAGGTCAGGGTGCGGGTGAACTCATGCGATCATGTCCGGCAGCCCTTGCTGAATACCGTCCAGTGGCTGCTCTCCGCCTGTCGATCCTTCCGCTGCTCTCGGTGGTGGGACTCCAAGTCGCGGCAGTTGGCCTTCCACTGGAATATGGTGGCCTTGCTGATCACATCGGTTAACCGGCGGACAGGTCTGCCGCCCTTCCGTGCGCTTCATGCTCCGCAGCGCATGGCGCCGTCCTGGAGTTCGGTGAACGTGTTCGTTTGCACTGCCACTTGCGGTTGAAAGCTGCCCGTGGACTACCGAAGGCAACGTGGGGCCCCAAGGTCCAGGCCGCCCTTCAACTCCAGTAATGACCGGCCGATTCGGGGCACCTTGGAGTGCATCGTCCTCACAAATACAGATCCAACGGATTGGATGTGATGAGGATCTGGTCTTCCGTCCAGAGCCGGAAGGTGTGCGGGCCGATATCGAACAACAGGTCCGAACCAAGTTCCACTGTGATAAAGGGTAGTTCCCGATCCGGCTTGCCGTTTTCATCATAGGTAATGCCGGTCTCGGTATCGGCATCATCAGGAAGGCGGAACAGTTTCTTTCCTTCCGGATCGAGTATTGCAGCGCTATCCTCGCAGAACGCGCACCATCCATTCGAATAGAACACGCCGAGGTCTTCCGGCCTGAAGGCCACGGAGCCATCCCGATGGAATATCCGACCTGTGGAGGCTTCGTAAAATACGATGACATCGTTGTCATCCAAGGGTAGGGTCCAATTGATGTTGCGGTCGTAGAGTGCAAGCCTATTCTTGCCGTACATCAGTTCCATGTCTTGGTGCACTTAATTGGTAGGATGGCTGCTATGAGTAAAATACCATCCACGAACGAAAGGTAACCTGTGCGACCAAAATTCCTTTATCCGTGTTCTTGTTTTCACGCATGGTGGCTCAGCCCCTCCCAGCGATGTGCATACGATGCGGGTTGGCAGTACGGGCCGTCGTTGCATAAGTAGGGGTGTGTAACTGTGGCAGGATGGGGGGGACCCGCAACCTCGAAGTGCGCCATGCTAATGCCCAGGCCAGGGAACTCGTTGAGGTACACCATGGTGCGGTAGCGGCCCACCACCGTGTACTCCACGCAGTAAGGGCGGCCCACCTGCAGGTGCTGGCGGGCATGTGCGATATCCTCCTCGGTGCCGCAACGCAGGCCTTCCGACGTTGCGATCACGAATTGCCCGGGGCGGGCGTAAATGTTCATCATGGCAGTACGGTATGGACAGGTTGCAGGGTGGGTGTAGTGCAGTGGATGTGCGACGCTGCGTGTGTCATGCTGTCGGTGGTCACATGCGCACGTAGTTCCCGAGATCTGCCACCTTGATCTCGCCGAAGCGCAGGGTGATGCAGTCGCACAGGTCATCGTACCACCCCACCTCCAGGCTGAAGCCGGAGCCTAGCGGCATGCGCATGCGTTTGGCCCAGTACAGCAGGGTGCCGCCATCGGGGCAGCGGCCTTCACACAGGCAGGATCCGTGATGGTCCTCGGGCATCACGAAGGCCTGGCTGCCGTCGCTGTGACGCAGCACGCGCGTGCGCGTGTCAAAGGCCGGTTGCCCGTTGTGGTGGTGGAATGCGCCTGTGGCATAGCTGTAGGCCAGGGTGCCATTGTCATGGTGGAAGCTCAAGGTGGTCCGGTCAAAGGCGGGTGAGCCATTGGCATGCAGCAACGGCCCCGGGTGGAACCAGGAGAAGTCGTCGTGCTCGAGGGGGGCGGTGTTGTCGCTCATGGGGTGAGGGGGCTGCTGGCACAAGGGTTCGTATGCCGCATCAGGGACGCCTTCCCGCAACGAGGGAAAGGCCGTGATCGATGACAGATGTATCGGGTATGCCTCGGTTGGCATGGATCGCACTTGGTGGTGATGCGCGCTGGTTGAGGCCCTGTGTAGGCCCCTGGTGATGCCTCCAGGACGTGGGTTCCATTTAGTTAATACCGCTGCGGGCCAATGGGTAACCAGCATGCAGCGGTGTGGATCCTGTGGGCCGGTCGTTCCATGTTCCGACATGGATCAGGCAGCGGTGCAGCCCTAACTTCGGGCACCACGTAGTCCTGCTAAAGATGGCCATCCTGCACAGCATCGCTACCAATGAGCACCTGTTGCACATGCACCTGTGGCAGCTCTGCACCTCGCCGACCCTCGGCGCAGGAGTTCATGTGGATCGGAACGCGTTGACCGAGCAGGCGCCTGGATGGGAGCAGGACATGGCCGCCGTACCGATGCATGTCCTGTTCACTTGCCTCCGCATGGAGCATGAGCTGGGCCTTGAGCCGCTGTATGCGCTTCACGAAAGGGGATCCGGGCTCCCGCTCCCCGAGCGGTTCTTCTTTTTCGGTGCCGGCCCTGCCGATTTGGATTCATCCGATGTGGGACCAGGGAGCGCTCCGCTACTGTTCACCGGATGCACGCCTTCGCCCTACGCGGGTTGGGCGGCCCTCTATGCTCCTGGATCGGTGCACATCCATACCGCGCAGGGCATTCACACGGGCGTGAGCGCCACCTGGTCCACTATCAACAGGGAGGGGCCGCCCCGCGTTCACTTCCTGCCTTCGGGCCTTGTTGTGTTGGCCGGCGGCGATGATCACAACGGCCCTTGGCTGCATGTGTACCGGCCTGGGGCGGGTGTGTTGAAGCCTGTGCTGCTGTCCACCATGGCCCAGCTGGATGAGCTCGATGCGGTCCAGATCCCTTGGTGCTTGCAGGACCTCGATCAGGGGCTGTTGGATGACCGGGATGTCGTATTGCGCTGCCTGCAACACCCAGGTGTTCATGACCTGGCGCCGTTATCCGACCGCCTGAAGGATGACCCGGAGGTGGCCCATGCGGCCGTCGCCCGGGGAGCATGGAATTACGCGCATTTACCGCCTAACCGTCGATCTGACCGGGCACTGGCGCTGCACGCAGCCAGCATGAGACCGGACGTGGTCCGTCTTTTCCCGGAGGAATTGCTCGCCGACCGCCCCTTCGTGCGGCAGTTGGTGCAGGTGGCGCCACGCACCATCCATGCGCTGCCGGACGGGTTGATCGATCGTGAACTGGTGGCGTTGGCGGGTGCCACGCATCCGGAAGCCTTTGCCCATGATGTGCACGCCGCCCCCCCTGGCTATTTTCAGCATCGGGAGAATGTGCTGCGCATCGTCCGGACCCGTGGTCAGGCCATCGAGCAGTTGGATGCCCTGGTGATCCGGGATGAGGAGGTGATGCTGGCAGCCCTGCGCAGCGCACCCGCATGTGCAGCGTATTTGCACCAGTGCGGGTTAGCCACGCGTGCGCGCGTTGTGCGTTGGGTGACGGAACTGCCCCAAGTGCTGGCCTGGCTGCCGGCATGGGTCGATGATGAGGAAGTGGGCCTGTGTGCAGTGCGCACGCACGGATCCGCCCTGCAGTATCTATCGGAACGCCTGCGGAACAACGCGGAGATCGTAACGGAGGCCTGTGCGCGGGAGATTGCCCATGTGCGGCATGCCGGGGAGGCCCTGCTGCGCGGGGACGCGGAACTGCGAGCCCTGCTTGCGCGGGTATGCGCAGAGGAGGAGGAGCTTCCTTTCTAAGGCTGTCGCAATGCGCTGTAACGCGTGCTCCAGTATTGCCGCCACTGTTCCATGTAATAGGGCAGCATGGGCTTCCGTTCAGCACTTATCATGAAGATGCAGGACCCCATCCCGTTGGATCCGGCGGACATCGTGCGCATCGATGTTCGCTCGAACAACGATGATGAATTGCGCGCGATATGTCGGAAGCTGCACCTGGATGCCGATGCCGTCATCTCCGCGCGTTCAGAGGTCGCCGTACTCTACATACGGCGATCGGAATGTGATGTGGTAGCCCTGTGCTACTCGCCCGACCCCAAGGCCATCTTCTTTGATGATGCTTACGGGCCCGTGCCCCGGAGCGTGCGGGATGCTATCGTGGCTATTCCTGCCATTCGCCCCCCGGAGCCGAGATCGCCCGAGGAGGAGGAGAGGCTGCTGGAGTGCTTCTTCGAGACGATGGAATATAATGTGGATGGCATCCTGGACAAGATCGCCGCCAACGGCCTTGATTCGTTGGACGAATGGGAGATCGCCTTCCTGGAGCGGCGCAGCCGGAGGGTGTAGTTGCAGATGATGCGGTCGTTTCAACGCATGCCATGGTCTTGGATTCCCCTGACGTTTTTGCTCAACCCAGTCCAAGTTACCTCAGGGGGCGCAATGGTATCAATGAACAAGTGCCCGAACGCAAACCCGACCACACCATTGACTTGCTCCTGCTGATCGCCATCCTTACCATGATGCTCGCCATCTTGTTCGGATGACGGACCGTTGCCCAGGCTCACCCAACTCTTACGGCCATGCCTCGCTACAGTGGCCTGATCGCCGCTGGTCTGCTCGCTGTCCTGTTCCTGCCGGCGCACGCCTGCCTACCGCAAGTCCTGCGGGCCCAAGCTATCTTCGACCATCACCCCGCCACCATGTCCACCCACATCTACAAAGGCCGATACACGAACAGCAGCGACATCCTGTACACCTGGGATGGTGAGCACCTGTACCGGGGTCGCTACACCAACAGCAGCGACATCCTTTACACCTGGGATGCCAAGCACCTGTACAAGGGCCGCTACACCAACAGCAGCGATATCCTTTACACCTGGGATGGCAAGCACCTTTACAGCGGCCGTTACACCAACAGCAGCGACGTGCTGTACACGTGGGATGGCCAGCACCTGTACCGGGGGCGCCACACCAACAGCAGCGATGTGCAGTTCACCTTCGATGGCAAGCACCTGTACAAGGGCCGCTACACCAACAGCAGCGACATCCTGTACACCTGGGATGGAAAACACCTGTATAAAGGCCGCTACACCAACAGCAGCGACATCGTGCTCACCGTGGATGGGTCGGTGCCGGCGTGGTTGCTGGTGGTGGTGACGTGAGCTTTCCTTTCCACTCTACCCCTCCGTCATCTTCGCTTCGCCGCCGAAGCCTTGGCGGAGCGAGGCCGGATCCCTTGTTCCAGGTGTTCGGTCATCTTCCTGATCCGGTCCTCCAACTGCTCGCTCGTCAACTTCTCCCGCAGCCGGTCCACCAGGATGGGGAAGGCGAAGGGCGTGAAGCGTCCGGGATCCTTCAGCACCTTGCGTTGGGCCTGGATGCGTTCTAGCGTTTCACGCATGCGCGGCAGCTCCATCTGCACGTCGAAGGCCTCGTCGTAGGCCTGGCGCAGCAGCAGGTGCTCGGGCTCGTGCTCTCGGAACACGTCGAAGAAGAGGCCGCTGTTGGCCCGCATGTGCCGCTCCTTTAGCGGGCGCCCGGGCATGCCCTTGAACACCAGCCCTGCGATGCTGGCGATGTCGCGGAACTTGCGCTTCGCCATCTCGGTGGCGTTCAGGCTGCGCTGCAGGTCGCTCAGCAGGTCCTGCGGACTGAACAGGTCGTTGTCCAGCGCCTCCTCGATGGGGATGGGCTGGTCGCTCAACAGCTCGAAGCCATAGTCGTTCATGGCGATGCTGAAGGTGATGGGCCTCAGCAGGCTCATGCGGAAGGCGAGCAGCGAGCCCATGGCCTCGTGCACCAGCCGCCCCTCAAAGGGGTAGATGACCACGTGGTGCCCTTCGCGGCTCTCGAAGCGCTCGATGAGCAGTTCGTCCTCGGTGGGCACGATGCTCGTTTCGCGCTGGCGCGCCAGGATGGGCTGCACGGCGGCCATCTCCGCGTTCCCTTCCCCCGCAGTGAGCTGGGCGCGCAGCACCTTGGCCATGTAGCTGGTCAGCGGCATGCGACCGCCCTGCCAGCTGGGGATCTTGCCCTTCTGCTCGCGGCTCTTGCGCACCTGCGCCACCAGCCCCTGCACACGCACGAACTCCAGGCTACGCCCCGCGAACCAGAATACATCGCCAGGCCTGCCTGCCGTGGCAGGCTTCATCTGGTTGATGAACCATTCCTCCACCGTGCCGATGCGCCCGCCGCTGATGAGCTTTACCGCATAGCTCTCGCTGCCCACGATGGTACCGATGCTGAGCTTGTGCCGCAGCGCCACGCGCCGGTCGTGCACGCGGACCATGCCGTCGGGGTCCACCACGGCCTTGCGGAACTCCTCGTAGGCGGTAAGGCTCTTGCCCCCAGTGGTGATGAAGGTGAGCAGCCAGTCCCACTCCTCGTGGGTGATGTCCTGGAAGCACCAGGTGGAACGCACCTCATCGTACAATGTGGCGGGGGCGAAGCCGTCGCTCACGGCCAGTGTCACCAGGTATTGCGCCAGCACATCGAAGCAACGGAACAGTGGCTGCCGGGCCTCAATACTGCCTTCTTCAGCAGCTTGACGCAGCGCAGCAGCCTCGACCAGCTCCAGCGCGTGGGTGGGCAGGAACCAGATACGGCTCACGGCATCGGGGCGGTGGCCGCTGCGCCCCGCACGCTGCACGAAGCGCGCCACGCCCTTCGGCCCGCCCACCTGCACCACGGTCTCCACCGGACGGAAGTCCACGCCCAGGTCGAGGCTGCTGGTGCACACCACGGCCTTCAGGCGGCCTTCGTCCAGCGCCTTCTCCACCCATTCGCGTACGTCGCGGTCCAGGCTGCCGTGGTGCAACGCGATGGTGCCGGCCAGCTCCGGTGCGATGTCGAGCAGGTGGTGGTACCAGATCTCGCTCTGGGCCCGGGTGTTGGTGAAGATCAGCGTGCTGGTGCTCTGCTCGATGATGGGCAACAGCCGGTGCGCCAGCTTCAGCCCCAGGTGCCCGGCCCATGGGTAGCGCTCCACCTCCTCGGGGATGATGCTGCGGACCTCGATGGGCTTCTTGATGGTGGATCGCACCAGCACAGCGCCGCCACTTTGAGGCCTTGTGCCTTGTGCCTTGTGTCTTGTGTCTTGTGTGCCCAACAGCACATCCATGGCCTCATCGAGGTTGCCGATGGTGGCGCTAATGCCCCATATGCCCAGTTGCGGGCGCAGGGCCTTCAGGCGGCTCAGGGCCAGCTCCACCTGCACGCCGCGCTTGCTGCCCAGCAGTTCGTGCCACTCATCGGCAATGAACCAGTCGAGGTGCTTGAAGAGGTCCGCGTAGCCCTTGGTGGCCAGCAGCACGTGCAGGCTTTCGGGCGTGGTGACGAGCAACTGGGGCAGGGCCTTCTTCTGCGCAGCACGTTCCTTGGTGCTGGTAGTCGCCGGTGCGTACGCCCACCTTCCAATCGAGGCCCACGCCGTCGCACATCCGTTGGGCGCTTTCGGCGATCTCGCCAGCCAAGGCTCGGAGGGGCGTTATCCGATCGCACGCAGCCCATGGGCCTTCGATGGGTTCAGCAGCGCATGGTTCACCACACCACCCCATACCGCATAGGTCTTTCCCGTTCCGGTGGGTGCGTTCAGCAGGCCGCTGCGGCCATCGGCCATGTGCGCCCATACCTCGCGCTGGAAGGGCTGGACGGCCCAACCTTGGGCGGTGAACCAGGCACTCAGTGGTCTCGCAAGAACCGTCATCGGATCATCGCCTTCAGGTCATCCAGCGTATTCGCATCCGCTGGCTTTTTGTCCTTCCGCCAACGTGCAATTCTTGGGAACCGCACGGCCACGCCGCTCTTGTGCCGCGTGCTGGGGCTGACGCCTTCGAAGGCGATCTCGAAGACCAGTTCGGCCTTCACCTGCCGCACGGGACCGAAGCGCTCCAGCGTGTTCTTCTTCACGAAGGCGTCCACCTCCTTCATCTCCGCATCGGTGAGGCCGCTGTAGGCCTTGGCGAAGGTGACCAGTTCGCCGTTGTGCCAAAGCCCGAAGGTGTGGTCGGTGTAGAGGTCGGCGCGACGGCCATGGCCCTGCATGCTGAAGGTGAGCACGGCGTCGATGCTGAGTGGGTCCACCTTCCACTTCCCCCAGTCGCCGCGGCGACGACCCACTTCGTAGGTGCTGCTGAGGCGCTTGAGCATGAGGCCCTCGATGCTGGCGGTGCGGGCATGCTCACGGTGCGTCACGATATCCTCCCAGGTGGTGAAGGGCAGGGTGGGCGAGAGGGTGAGCATCGGGTGCTGCGCGGAGGCCACGATGCCCTCCAGCAGTTCGCGCCGTTCGTTCAAGGGCCGCTGACGGATGTCCGCGCCGGCATGCTCCATCAGGTCGTAGGCCATGAAGACCACCGGAACATCGGCCAGCAGTTTCTTCCCCACGCTCTTGCGACCAATGCGTTTCTGCAATTCGGCGAAGGGCAGGGGAGCGCCGTCCTTCCAAGCGAGGATCTCCCCGTCCAGCACGGTGCCGTGCGGCAGTACCTCGCGCAGCGCCTCCAGCTCCGGGTACTTGTCGGTGGCCAACTCCTCCCCGCGGCTCCACACGTAGTGCCTGCCGCCGCGCACGATGAGCTGCCCGCGGATGCCGTCCCACTTGTGCTCGGCCTGCCATTCGCGCGGATCGCCCAGCGGCAACAGGTCCTGTAGGCCCGCACCGGCCGCCGTTCCTTCCGGTCCTTCGATACCATACGCGAGGTAAAAGGGGTAGGGCCGGCTATGGTCATCGCCTTCGTTGGCACCGAGCACCAGGTCGTGAAAGGTGGTGTGGTGCGGGCTCCAAGCGCCCATGAGCCGGTGCGCCAGCACATCCTCGCCCAGGCCGGTCGCCTTGCTCAGGCCCTTCACCATCACCTTCTGGCTAACGCCGATGCGGAAGCCTCCGGTGATGATCTTGTTGAACACGAACAGCTCCATTCCTTCCAGTCCGGCCCACGCGGCTTTCACCCGGGTTGCCTTTTCCGCTTCGGGCACATCCTTCATCTCTTCGACATAACGCACCCAGTCCGCCAGCGAACGTTCCATGCGCTGCTCCAGCTTCGCGATGTGCGTCACGGTCTCGGCGAAGTCACCTACCACGTGGTAGCTGGCCTCGAAGAGCCAGTCGGGGATGCCGCTCACCTCCGCGGCCCACTGCCGCAGCTGCGTGCTCGTTACTGGGCGTTTCGGCCGTCGACCGCTCAGCAACGCGATCACCCACAGCTTGTCGGCGTCCTCCGCCTCCTGGAAATACGCGGCCAGTGCCTCCACTTTGGCGGTGGTGCTGGTGGTGGTGTCGAGCGCGTCGAAGAGGGCGGATTCGCGTTGCATGCGGTGAACGAAGATTCAAGACACAAGGCTAAAGACACAAGGCTCAAGACACAAGGCACAAGATCCAAGACACAAGGCTCAAGATCCAAACGTCAAGGTTGCCATCGGAGCGAAACTGCTCGTGAATGAGTTCAAGTTCTCGACTGGTTGCGCTTCGCCGTGGATACGATCTTGCCGATGATCTTGACGAGTTCCAAGCACTCCTGGGTCAACCAAATGAGGTCGGCATCCGTGGCGGGCATCAACTCGGATAGTGCTTGTATTCGCAGGTTGGCCCGCGATTCCTTGAGCTCCTTCAGGGCTACTTTATTCTTATGGATGAAGTCCGCCGGGGATTCCGCTGCTTGAGCCTCGCCGTAGTGAAGTGCAGGAGAGCCTCCGCTTCGCAGCAACTGGCCGGCGTAGTACTTGCCGGCGACGCTTGTCGGCATGCGGTCAACGTACTTCACCACCTTCGCCGCAAAGACGATAAGCCGTTCTTCCAGGTCGTAGATCTTGGGTTCCATGGGGTTGGGGTCTGTTTGTCCTGTGGCGGTCCAATCGGTCAGCGATCGGCATCGCGGTTGACCTTGGTTATTGTGTCTTGTGCCTTGTGACTTGAGTCTTCCTCCCGAGCTTCTTGTGTCTTGCCTTCTTCCTCCCCAAACTCGGTCGTCTCCGCTGCCGCGTCCATGCCCACGCTGCGCAGATACTGGCTGAACAGGTCCGTGTACCCGTGGGTGGCGATGACGCGTTCGGCGCCGCTCTCCTTCACCGCCAGCAGCAACGCGTCCCAGTCGGCGTGGTCGCTCAGCACGAAGCCCCGGTCGATGTTGCTGCGGCGGCGCCAGCCGCGCAGTTGCATCCACCCGCTGGCCATGGCGGTGCGGTAGGGCTTCATGCGGTTCATCCACGGGGTGTCCAAGGCCGAACCTGGCGTGATCACCAATGCGTTCCGGAAGCGTTCCTTGGGCGTATCCTTCGTGATGTGCTCCCAAGGCGGCAGGTCCAGCCCGCAGTCCTGCAGCACGGTGTTCATGTTGGCCACCGCGCCATGCACCAGGATGGGGCCGATGCTCCGGTCCACGCCGGTCATCACACGTTGCGCCTTGCCCAGGCTATAGGCGCTGATCACCGAACAAATGCCATTGGCCGCATTGTTGCGCCACCAGGTGTTCACCTCAGCGAAGACCTCCGTTGGCTCCTTCCAGCGATAGATGGGCAGCCCAAAGGTGCATTCGGTGATGAGCGTGTGGCAACGCACCGGCTCGAAGGCCTCGCTGATGCCGTCCGCATGGCGCTTGTGATCGCCGGTCGCCACCCACACTTCACCCTTGTGCTCCACCCGAACCTGCATGCTTCCAGGAATGTGACCTGCGGGGTGCAGCGAGAACTTCACCCCGTTGATGGTGCCTGCCTGTCCGGGCTGCAGTGTATCGATGTGAAGGTCGTCGCCCAGGCGGGCATGCATAAGGGCCTTGGTAATGGGGGAGGCGAGGTAGTGGCGGCTGCCGCGCCGGGCGTGGTCGCTGTGGGCGTGGGTGACGATGGCGCGGTCCACTGGACGCCAAGGGTCGATGTAGACGTCGGCCTGTTCGCACCAGATCCCGCGCGGGGTGAATGACAGAAGAGCCGTCATGTTCGGTTTCCCAAGGTATCTGTTCGGCAGTGAGGGAACGAACGGCACGGACGCATGTTCAACAAGGCTCGTATATTTCAACCCATGAGCGCCGCCGAAGCCAAGACCTGCCTGCAATGCGGGGAAAAGATCCTGGGACGCACCGACAAGCGGTTCTGCAGCGATGCATGCCGGAACATCTACCACTACCACGCCAACAGTGCGCCGATCAACTATGTGCGCAATGTGGTGAATGCACTAAAACGGAACCGGCGCATACTCAGCGAGCTGAACAACGGTCCTGACGGAAAGAAAAAGGTCCACCGCGACAAACTGCTGGAGCGCGGCTACAACTTCATGTACCACACGAACACCCATCGCACCAAGGCAGGCAACACCTACGTGTTCTGCTTTGAGCAGGGCTACTTGGAGCTGGGCGAGAACTGGTACATGTTGGTGCGCCGGGACGAATACCTTGACCGTGCGGGCGACCAAAAGGCGGGAGCCGCCGAGGCTTAGCTCGCGATCCAGATCAACAGGACCACCAAAGCCAGGGACATCACGGCCACTAGCACGGGCCCACCGATCTCGTTCTGTTCTGCTTCTTCCGGGAAATGGCCATCGAAGTGGTGGTCGCTCATCGTGGTAGGAATAGGCCACAAATATAAGCGCGTCCTCCCGGGCTGTGCGGGTAGCTCACCTTGGTTCTGCCAACAGCGTTCAGTTCAAGCTGAACGTTGGGGTGCGCTGCACCATGCGTGCAATGGTGGCACTTTCGTTGGTGCGCATGCGACGGATCAGGGCCATCACCTGCTCATCCAACTCCCGGTCGCTCAGTTTGGCCAGGTCCCGATAGACGGGCAGGCTGCTGCGGCTCTTCAGGATAAGGGCTATCTTGTAGGAGCGTGACATGGTCTTCATACGCTAGACGCCAGCGGCCTGAAAAAGGATGCCTCCTGCGGTTGAGGGCTGCGGACATGTTTCAGGAACGGAGCGTTCCGGCGAACGAACGGCTCAGGAACGCGAAATCCCCACCGAGGGCAGGGACTTCGATCTTGTCGGGGTGAGAGGATTCGAACCTCCGGCCTCTACGTCCCGAACGTAGCGCTCTACCGGGCTGAGCCACACCCCGAAGACCCGTAGGGTCCAACAAGGGCCGCAAATATAGGTGTCTTGGACGAACGCAATGCTGCGTGCCAAGCATCGCCATCAGGCATCGAACTTGTACCCGATGCCCTTGATGGTCTTGATACGCTCTTCACCGATCTTCTCGCGCAATTTCCGGATGTGCACATCAATGGTGCGGTCGCCAACGAACAACTCGTTGCCCCAGATCTGGTTGTAGATCTCCTCGCGCTTGAACACCTTGCCGGGCTTGCCAATGAGCAAGGTGAGGAGCTCGAACTCCTTCTTGGGCAATTGAAGCTCCTGGTCACCCACCTGCACCAAAACTTTTTCCAGATCAACACGCACCCCGTTGGCTTCCAACACCTGACCTTCGGGCCGGTCCGATCCGCTGCGCTTCAACAGGGCCTTCACTTTGCTTATGAACACCTTGGGGCGCACCGGCTTGGTGATGAAGTCATCCGCACCCGCCTCGAACCCAGCGATCTGTGAATAATCCTCAGCCCGCGCAGAGAGGAAGGTGATGAGCGTCTGTTTGAACTCGGGCATCTGCCTGAGCTGGTTGCACACCTCCACACCGTCCATGCCGGGCATCATGATGTCCAGGACGATCAGATCGGGGCGGTGTTGTTTGGCCTGCTTGATGGCATCCCGGCCATTGAGCGCAGTGGCCACCTGATAGCCTTCGCGCTCCAAGTTGTACTTCAGCAGGTCGATGATGTCCTGCTCGTCGTCCACGAGTAGCACTTTCGGGGCTTGTGCGGCGCTCATCAGGTTGTGTTGCGGTTGCGCGGCAAAGGTCGTCCAGTCCACGCTGGCAAGGTGTTAAGCCTCGGTCAAATGTAGGTTAAGCACAGCAACCCGGCACTGGACATGCAGTGTGATGCCCCTCGCCGAGGCATTGTTCACTCCACGCGCCTTGATCATCCCTCACACCCGAGCCGGGTCGTACCACAAGTTCTGAAGCGCCCCTTACTTTTGCCATCGCAGTCCAAGCGGGAGTAGCTCAGTTGGTAGAGCATCAGCTTCCCAAGCTGAATGTCGCGGGTTCGAATCCCGTCTCCCGCTCTCCTGAAAAGGCTCAGTTGGTGGTCCGCCATGCGGCGCATCCCAAGCTGAAGGGCGCGGGCCTGATCCCATTGTCCGCATTGCTGCTTCCGCGGGTCACGCTCGTGTCATTCCTCCAATCCGGCAAAATGATCCTTTTGCATCTTACATTGTTATGGCCATGATGTACACGAACCCCATCGCGAGCCTGTCTGCGCTGTTCGGCGTGATGACCACCTTTGCAGCCTGCTCCACTGTAGCCACCCCGAAGAACGCTGTAAGTCCCACCACGGCCATGACGCAACCCGCACCTGCTTCGCTCGATACCATCACTCTTGGCGCCGGTTGCTTCTGGTGCGTGGAGGCCGTGTTCCTGGAATTGAAGGGCGTCCATTCGGTGGTGTCGGGCTACATGGGGGGAGCTGTGAAGAACCCTTCGTACAAGGAGGTCTGTACTGGACGCACGGGCCATGCTGAAGTGGCACGGATCGCCTTCGACCCCGCATTGATCACCGTGGATGAACTGCTTGAGGTGTTCTGGCAGACGCACGACCCCACCACCCTGAACCGACAAGGCGCGGACGTGGGCACGCAATACCGGTCAGCCATTTTCTATCACTCTCCTGAGCAACAAAAGAAGGCCGAGCACTACAAAGCCGCACTCGATGCGAGCGGTGCGTTCCGTGGTCCGATCGTAACGGAGATCGTGCCTGCCACGACATTCTATCCAGCAGAGGACTATCACCAGAATTACTACGCGCAGAACGGTGAGCAGGGATATTGCCAGATGGTGATCCGACCCAAGCTGGAGAAGTTCCGCAAGGTCTTCGCTGAAAAGCTCAAGTAGCGTTAGAAGCATCGGTACAGGTATTGTCCCGAGACCCCGGGGAGCGAGCCGGGGGGATCGGCTTGGCAGCGCACCTGGCGCGCGCCATGCAGGTGCGCGGGACCTGCCTTCCGGGAGGATGGTCCGCGTACACCGGAAGCAATGAAGAGGTGGAGCAACGATGGATCCCCGGCAAGAACACCGGCGTAGCCCGAAGGATCACGTTCGGATGGCTTTACGCTGTCGCTACATCGCTGACGGCTGTGACCGCGGTCACCCAGCACCGAGGTTCGGACGGATACCTTTGGCGCATGCTCAGCAAAGGCACGAAGCTTTACAGCATCCTGAACAGCAAATGTCCACACTGCCACGAGGGACAGTTCTTCGTGGACCCCAACCCGTTCAATTTGGCCAAGGCTGGTGACCTGCTCGACAGATGCCCGGTGTGTGCAAGGAGGTACACACCTGAGCCGGGCTTCTACTATGGAGGAATGTACGTGTCCTATGCCATGGGTGTCGCCCTGTTCGTCAGCATCTATGTGGCGATCCTGGTGCTCTTCCCAGAGGCGGGCATGTGGACCTATATCATCAGTGTGGTCGGCGGTTTGCTGGTCCTTGCACCGGTGCTCTACAAGTACTCGAAGATCATCTGGGCAAATCTCTTCTTCAGCTACAAGGGCGTGGCCCTCACGGAGAAGGAGATCGCGGAGAACGCGGCCCGCACGGCCCGCTGAACAGCGGCCTACATGCCCTGGCCTTCCAGGTCGACGTAGTCGGTGATGATGAAGATCACCTGGTCAGGGATCTTTGCAGAATGGGCGCCTACATCGCTGTATCCCAGCTCTGGCACCATGTCCATGATCTCCTCCACGCTCTTGCGCTCGCTCACGGGAGGTCCCATCGGCGTCTGGCGGTCCTGCCATTCGATCATGAAGAGCGGACGTGGTTCCTTCAGCCCCCTGCGCAGCAGTTCGAAGTAGGTCTTGCGGTCGGCGATGCGCAGGAACTCGTGCACCAATAATGCCATATCCGCCTCATTGGGCCCCACGCCAGGATCGCCGGTCGGCACCGTGCGGACCACCAACTGCTCCTCGCTCACACGCATCTCCTTCCTTCTGGCCTCGATGGTCTCCGCTTTGGCCGGGTCGTTCACAACGGCGATCACCCGTGCACCGGCAGCCACCAACTTGAAGCTGAAGTAGCCGTCATCGGCAAAAAGGTCGACAACGGTCATGCCGCTCAGGTCCTGTCCCATCAAGGCAATGACCTCCTCCGGCTTCTGCCACACGTCACGTTCGCGCCAAGGGTCAGCGGCTGGCCGTTCCGCACGTACGGGCTTCTCCTCCGGCCCGGACGGGCCGTTGTTGCAGGACACGACAGATAATCCGAACAGTATGGAAGCAACGTAAAGGGTACGCATGATGGCCCAAAAATAAGGCCCTGGTCCCGTGCAAGGTCAATGCATTGCTGGCGTGATGACACATAGGGGACCGGGAAGCTGGATAGCGCGCCCTGCAAGTTCTTTTCCATGGAACTATTTGCATGTTGTAGTTTTGGAGCATGACCAGTATCGACGAAGAGTTGCAGAGCCGCTTTGAGAGCGAGCAGCAGAAACTGATACTGAACATATGGTTCACATCGAACTGGTTGCGGAACAGGCAGATCGCCTTGTTCAAGCCCTTTGGGTTGAGCCCCCAGCAGTACAACATTCTCCGGATCCTCCGTGGTGCGCGACAACGCATGAGCATGCATCAGGTGAAGTCGCGGATGATAGACCGGGCACCGAACGCGACCCGCCTGACGGATAAATTGATCGCCAAGGGCTTGGTGGAACGCGAGCGCTGTGAGGAGGACCGCAGGGTGGTTTACGTCCGTATCAGCCCCAAGGGCCTTGAGCTCTTGGCGCGCATCGACGACGTGAACAAGCAGGACATGAGCGAACTCACCGGACGGATCGCCCCGCAGGAGGCTCGCGCGATAAGCGACGTACTGGACCGCATGCGTGGCTGAACCCTTCCAAGCTTCGGATGTTTAGGGTACGCCGAACCGAACCATGGACAACCGCTCCCATCTTCCGATCCACCCTGTTCTGGGTGCCCGATACAGCCCGCGTGCCTTTCGCTCCGCACCGATACCACGGGACGAGCAGGAGTTGTTGTTCGAGGCGGCGCGCTGGTCGGCGAGCAGCATGAACGAACAACCCTGGCGATTTCTGGTGACCGAGCGGGGAGGTGAAGGCCACGCCGAACTGCTTGCGGCCTTGGCACCCAGCAATGCCCGCTGGGCGGATAAGGCTGCGCTGCTCGTACTGGCCATGGTGAACCGATCGTTCGCTCGCAACGGTCAGCTGAACCATCATGCCTGGCACGACCTCGGTAACGCGGTGGCCCAATTGACGGCCCAGGCCACCGCCCTGGGCATCGGCGTCCACCAGCTCGGCGGATTTTCAAGCGATATGGCGCGCGCAGCTTTCGGGATCCCGGAAGGACTGGACCTGGTCAGCGTGCTGGCACTGGGGTATCCTGACGGGTCGAGCGTGCTACCGGAGGACCTCCGTGCACGTGAGGAGCAACGCTCCATGCGCAAACCGCTGGATGAACTGGTACTCCGCGGGCGCTTCCACTAGAAGCCGTCTCAAATTAGTTTTTGCCCCCAGACCTCGGGAGCGAGCCTGCCTGGCCGGCAGGCCGGAGGCGTTTTTCAGGCAGCCTAGGCGTGAAACCTGCCTACCGGCCAGGCAGGCCCGTGCATAACCGGACGCTCTTTTAGGGTTGAGCAACAACGGGAGCCTGAAAAAGGCCCAGGCGCAGCCCGAAGGATCATTCTGAGATGGCTTCTCGACACACCTACTTCTCCCGCTGTATCGAACGCTTCCAGAGCTGTTCACCTGCCGTATTGAACACGGTGATGGTCATCATGCGCTCCGCCTTGGGACCGGTGAAGGACAGTTCTGCGAAGTTGCGTTCCGTCACCAGGGTACCGTCCACGCGGTTGTCATTGTTCTCATTGGGAACATAAGCTGAAGAGGTCAGAGGAGAACAGGTGAGGTCATATGCCCGGGCACCGTTCCCGAGCACGAGGGAGCTCAGCTCCGTAAAGTGCCGATCACCAGTTAGGAACACCACATTCCGGATGTCCTCTTCCGCAAGGCGCTTCAGCAGTTCCTCACGCTCCCCTGGCACCGTGGCGTAGTTCTCGAATACGGCAGCGTTGTTGAGCACCTGGCCTCCCACGGCCACCACCTTGAACGAGGCGCGGCTATACTTCAGCGCCCTTATCAGACGGTCCAGCTGTGCTTCACCCAGGATGGCCGGCGAAGAGGTCCGAACATCGCCAGGCACCCGATGGGTACGGTTATCCAGGAGGAAGAAGTCCACATCAGCATAGCTGAAGTCGGTACCGACCCCGGGCACACCCGGAACACCACAGGTCGGATTGGGCCAGAACAGATCGAACACCTCCCGCGCTGTGGCACTGTGCACGAAGCTCCCGTCGGAGTCGTTCGGGCCGTGGTCGTGATCGTCCCATATGGCAAAATGAGCACCCGTGCGGAGAAGGGTTTGCAAGGCTGGCTCCGATCGGGTGTGCGTGTACCTGTGCAGGAATCCGGACCTGCTGCCCCAGTCCGGCTCACGCAGGTAGACGTTATCCCCCAGCCAGAGCATCAGTTCGGCCTTGCGTGCGGCCATGCTCGCGAAGATGCCCAGATCGCCACCATAGGGTCGACCGGGCCGGTCGTAGGCCGGCTCATTGATGTATGCGCAACTTCCCAGCACCACACGGAAAGGTGGTGGATCGGTACGATGCGCCCAGAGCGGCTGTGTGCGGAAGGTGAGGGGCTGGCCCACATCCACCCCTGTGCCATCGATCACCGGTCGATAGCCGTACGTGGTACCCGGCAGGACCTTGCTTACAACAATGTCGAACGCATGCGCCTGCTCCGCCTTGGACCGGACGGTGGTCGTTCGAAGGACGCTGTCCGGCCGGTCGATGGCCCAATACTCAACAGCTGCCTCGCATGGCCCCGCACATTGCATCCAGATCGTGACCTCCAACATATCGCAGTGGCCCACCATGGGTCCGTTCACAGCGGTTTGTGCGGTGGCGACCACGGGCGTGGTGAAAAGGAGCGGAAGAATGCGGCGCATGGAGCAAAGATGGACACAACGGCGATGCCGCGGTGGCGCTGTTCCTGCCAGTACAGGGGGCGATCATATGAAGCATGGCCGCGGTGCCCAGCAGGACATCATCATGGCACGACCGTCGGCATTGGTCCTGATCGGTCCAACGCGTGCCGGGCATCCCCCGGCGGACGGCCCTCGGTCCTTTGATTACATTGCACGCAGGAATTCGACCGAACGTGAACATCATCGAGGCTTGGATGGAATTGAAGGCGCAGCTTCCCGAGCTGCCGATCGAGGGGATAGGGGCACGCTACATCTACCCGTTCTTCGTAGCACTGATCGTGTTTGAGTATTTCCGTGCGAAGGAGTTGTACGATCTGAAGGAAAGCTTGGCAGGCTTCGTAATGGGCTCCGTGGCCACGATCATCAAAGTGGTGGTCAACGTCTTTGAGATCACCCTCTACATGCTGCTCTTCGCGTGGTCGGCACCCTTCCGGGAGGCCTTGTTCGGCTATGAAAGCCTGGGGTGGGCCTGGTACGTGTGGCTCATTTGCCTCGTTGCGGACGACCACAACTTCTACTGGCACCATCGGTTGTGCCACAACGTGCGCATTCTCTGGGCAGCCCACCTGCCACACCACTCTGGACGCATGTTCAATCTCACGGTGAGCATTCGCAATGGTTGGTTCATTGCGTTGTTCAAGCCGGTCTATTGGCTGTGGATGCCCTTGTTGGGCTTTGAGCCCATCATGATCGCGACGTGTTTGATCATCAACTCGTTCTACCAGTTCTTTCTACACAGCCAGTTGGTTCCATCCCTGGGCTGGTTCGAGAAGGTGTTCAACACCCCCTTTGTGCATGTGGTGCACCATAGCAGCAACACCGAATACCTCGATCGCAACCACGGTGGTATCCTGGTGGTCTGGGACCGGCTCTACGGCACCTGGCAGGACCCGCTCCCCGGTGTGGAACCCAAATACGGCATCAGCCATGACCCGGACAGCTACGACCCATTGAAGCACAATCTGTTCGAGTACCAGGAGATCTGGCGGGACGTTAAACGTGCACCGGGTCTTCGCAACAAACTGATGTACATCTTCGGTCCCCCGGGCTGGAGCCACGACGGTAGCAGCCAGACCAGCAGGCAACTGCAGGAGGCGCTTCGGACGGAGGACACACTGGGGGTGGAAGCCGCCCGGGCATAAGAAAGCCGGGATCGCTCCCGGCTTCTCTTGATCTGAACAGCCCGGCTATCACCGGCCGAACAGCCGGCCGAGACCAAAGCCTTTCTTCTTCTCCTTCTGCTGTTCCTTGCCTTTGGAGCGCTCGAGATCCTCGCCGAAGAGCTCCTTGGTCAGTGCGGCATAATCCGGTTTGGAAGCGCTGGTGCTGCGTTCGGTCTGTGGGGCGCGTTCGCGTTGCGGTTCGCGCGGGCGCTGATCCCGTTCGGGTCGTGGTTGGTCACGGCGCTGCTCCTGACGGGGGCGGTCATTGCGGCGGTCGTTGCGCTGTCCTTGAGCGGGGCGTTGCTCACGGGGACCGCGATCGTCGCGACGTTTAGGGCGGGGGGCGTTGCCTTGCGGGGGACGCTGTTCCCGGGCACTCCGATCATCGCGTCGCGCGCCTGCTGCCTGGGCCGGCCGTTGTTCCCGTGGACCGCGATCATTGCGGCGTTGCCCATCGCGGCCACCACCGTTGCCACCTCGTTCACCCTGCGGACGGCCACCACTGCGCTGACCTTGTCCACGGCCGGGACCGCGGGGTTGGCGGGGTTCACGCACTTCGGGTTCGGCCTTCTTGGGGCCACCCACCATTACGTAAGGGTGCTCGGTCTCCACCGGAATGTCGCGCTTGATGAGGCGGGTGATATCGCGCAAGTACTCCTTCTCCTCGTGATCGCAGAAGGAGAGGGCCTTGCCGCTGGCACCGGCACGACCCGTACGACCGATGCGGTGCACGTAGGTCTCCGGCACGTTGGGCAGGTCGAAGTTGATCACGTGGGTGAGCCCATCGATGTCGATGCCACGTGCGGCGATATCGGTGGCCACCAGAGCACGCAGCTTGCCTTCCTTGAAGCCTTTGAGGGCGTTCTGGCGCGCGGTCTGGCTCTTGTTGCCGTGGATGGCTTCAGCAGCGAAGCCGGCCTGGGTGAGCACCTTGGCGATCTTGTTGGCGCCGTGTTTGGTACGCGAAAAGACGAGTGCCTCGCGGATGGCATCACCCTGTAGCAGGTGGAGCAGCAACTTGTTCTTATCCGTGCGATCCACGAAGAAGATGCGCTGATCGATGGTCTCCGCCGTGCTGCTCACTGGAGCAACTTCCACTTTCACAGGATCGGTGAGGATGCTGTTGGCCAGCTTGGCGATCTCCGGCGGCATGGTGGCGCTGAAGAAGAGCGTTTGGCGCTTCTGCGGAAGCTTGGCGATGACCTTCTTCACATCGTGGATGAAGCCCATGTCCAACATGCGGTCGGCCTCATCGAGCACGAAGATCTCCAGGTCATTGAGGTGAACATAGCCTTGCTGCATCAGGTCGAGCAGGCGACCCGGCGTGGCCACCACGATGTCCACCCCGCTGTGCAGGGCATCGGTCTGGGGCTTCTGGCCTACGCCGCCGAAGATCACCGTGTGCTTCAGGTGCAGATTACGTCCGTAAGCGGCGAAGCTTTCGCCGATCTGGATGGCGAGTTCGCGGGTGGGGGTGAGGATGAGCGTCTTGATCTTGCGACGCGCTCCCTGTGGCCCTTTGGCGTGGAGGGTCTGCAGGATGGGGATGGCGAACGCGGCGGTCTTGCCGGTGCCGGTCTGCGCGCAACCGAGCAGGTCGCGGCCCTTGACCAGATGCGGGATGGCCTGCTCCTGGATGGGGGTGGGGTGGGTGTAGCCTTCGGTCTGAAGGGCTTTCAAGATGGGCTCGATGAGCCCCAGATCGTTGAACGTGGTACGTTCCATGAACAGTGTGCGCAGTGGTGTTCCCGGCGCGGGAGGTAAGGGCGGCAGGTCCAGGTCATTGAGCCTGGACACACCTGTGATGGTGTGGGGTGCCCCTACGATCGGTCCGGCGTTCAATGAGCCGCTGGTGGAAGGCGCCTGGACACAAGCTCAAGAGCGAGAGCTGGGCGCGTGGGGCATGTTCACTCACCGGTGAACGGCACAAAGATACGGGAAACCCGGGAGAAGGTTCCGGCCCATCCATTCAGGCACCACGACGGAGCCCACAAAAAAGCCCCGCCGATCCAAGACCAGCGGGGCTTTATGGTTGTGGTCCGTGATCAACCCTTCTTGTTCGCCTCCAGCATCTCCTTGATGCCGCCAACGCTGCTGAGCACGCCAGTGGCCTCGTAGGGCATGTAGATCACCTTGTTGTTCTGGCCGCTGGTCATCTCCTTCAGCGTTTCCAGGTATTTCATGGCGATGAGGTAGTTGGTGGGGTCCGCGTTGGAACCCTTGATGGCATCGGTCACCAAGCGGATGGCCTCGGCTTCACCCTGGGCGCGACGGATGCGGGACTGGGCATCACCTTCAGCCTCGAGGATCTGGGCCTGCTTCTGACCTTCGGCCGTGGTGATCTCGGATTGCTGCACACCTTCCGCCTGCAACACCGCGGCGCGCTTGCTGCCTTCGGCATCGATGATCTGCGCACGGCGATCGCGTTCGGCACGCATCTGCTTCTCCATGGCCTCGCGGATGTCACGCGGCGGATTGATGTCCTGCAGTTCCACGCGGTTCACCTTCACGCCCCACTTGTTGCTGGCTTCATCCAGGATGGTCCGAAGCTTCATGTTGATGGTGTCACGGCTGGTCAGGCACTCATCGAGATCCAGTTCGCCGATCACGTTACGGAGCGTGGTCTGGGTCAGCTTCTCGATCGCCAGCGGCAGGTTCTCGATCTCATACATCGCCTTCACCGGGTCCATCACCTGGAAATAGAGCAGCGCGTTGATCTCGGTCATCACGTTGTCCTTGGTGATCACGTTCTGACGCGGGAAATCGTACACGGTCTCGCGCAGGTCGATGCGTTCGCGCTTCACGAACTGCACATATTTATTGCCATCGGGGAGGTCGCGGGTGAAGCGGAACACGATCTCGCGCGGCTTGTCGAAGATGGGGATGATGACGTTGAAGCCTGCGGTAAGTGTGGTACGGTACTTGCCCAGCCGTTCAATGACCATGGCTTCGCTTTGCTGTACAATGCGCACGCCCTTCACGATGATGAAGACGATGAGCAATGCAAGGAGGATGAGTATGAATGTTCCAGCGTTCATGAGTGGTTCAGGTTGAGGGAGTTCGTAGGAAGTGTTCAGGCTGCTTCGAGCGGTTTGACGATGAGCGTATTGCTATCCACACGGACCACCTCCACAAGGTCGCCCACGCGCAGGACGCGGTCGTTCACACATTCAGCGCGCCAGTCGTCACCACCAGCGGCCACCCGACCAAGGCGCAGCCCGGGGTCGAAGTCCTGCGAAACGCGGCCTCGCTGGCCTACCAGGGCATCCATGTTGGTCCGCACTTCCGGCGCGTTCCACATGCGCTTCATCAGCACAGGTCTGATGGTGAAAAAGGCCAGGAGGCTGAATGCGGAGAAGGCCACCAGTTGTACGCTGGAGCCAAGGCCGAGCGCAGCAGCGATACTTGCCCCGACACCACCCACGCCCAGGCAGAGCAGGAAGAAGCCCGGCACAAAGATCTCGGCGATGAACAGCAGGATGGCCAAGCCCGCCCACCAATGCCACTGAAAGAATTCCATGGTCGTTCGTTGTTCGCTCCGAAGATAACCGGAGCCGGACGACCACGACCGCACTGGAATGATGAACGGGAAGAGGCGCAGGTCGAATGGTAGCGCGACCGCGAGCCCATCCCCCCAGCCGGCCCCATCCCGAACGAACGATCATCTTTGCGCAACAAACCGCGCCCGCATGCTCAAAGGCAAGACCGTCGCCGTCGTAGTGCCCTGCTACAACGAGGAGAGCCAGATCGGCTTCGTGATCGACACGATGCCCGACTTCGTGGACCGCATCGTGGTGGTGAACGACTGTAGCCCCGACCGGACGGCCGAGGTGGTGAAGGAGCTGATCGCACGCGACCGCGCCAAAGGGGAGGGGAGGCGCATCCCGCCCCACAAGGTGGAGCGGACCCGATGGAACGAGGCCGAACTGGTGATGGAGGAGGAGAGTGCACGCCAAATGGCCCATTATGTGCCCAGCGAGGTGGTGAACGACCAGCCGGAGACCGACCGCATCATCCTCATCAACAACTTGCAGAACGGGGGGGTGGGCGCCGGCATCGCACGCGGCTACAAGTGGTGCCAGGACCACGCCATCGACTGCACCGCGGTGATGGCCGGCGATGGGCAGATGGACCCGAACGAGCTCGAGCGCATTTGCCTGCCGGTGATCGAAGAGGGCATCGACTACGTGAAAGGCAACCGCCTGATCCACCGCAGCGCCTGGCTGGTGATCCCGCGCGTGCGCTTCTTCGGCAACAGCATCCTCAGCATCCTCACCAAGCTGGCCAGCGGATACTGGCGTGTAAGCGATACCCAGACCGGCTACACCGCCATCGGGCTGCGCGCCATGCAGGCCATCAAGCTGCACAAGATCTACCGCAGCTATGGCATGCCCAACGACATGCTGGTGAAGCTCAACATCGCCCAGTGCACGCTGCGCGAGGTGGAGATCAAGCCGGTGTACCGTGTTGGCGAACAGAGCAAGATGAAGGTGATGAAGGTGATCCCCCGGGTGAGCCGCCTGCTCATCAAGAGCTTTTTCATCCGCCTGTGGCGCAAGTACCTGTTCAAGGACTTCCACCCGCTCTTCATCTTCTACAATTACAGCTTCCTTGCCCTGCTCGTCAGCCTTCCCTATGCATGGAAGATCGGCAAGGCCTTTGTGACCGGCAGCGTGGTGAACACCGAGCCGCTGATCGCCTTCCTGTTCCTGGCGACCAGCGGGTTCCAAGCGCTGATCTTCGCCATGTGGATGGACATGCAGGACAACGAGCGGTTGTACAAGTGACCGTTCATGCCTATTGATGCGTCCCCGCTTTTCATCGGGTCCTTCATTTCAAACCATGGTTGGATGGGCACTGGTCGAGCTCGAGGCGGACCTTGTTGAGCCATCCACGTCCGACCGAGATTTCGGGACCAGCGGTTCCGTGGTCCATAGCTGAAGTCCGGCGCACGCCCCCGGATATCTTTGCCGTCCATGTGTGGCATCTTCGGTATCCTGGCCAAAGCGGAGGCGGGCCTATCCCAGCCCCTGGCTGAGCGCGTCATCCGCGAACTTTTCCTATTGAGCGAGACGCGTGGCAAGGAGAGCAGCGGCATCGCCCTGCGCAATGCGGCTGACCGAACCTTGCACGTGACCAAGGATGATATACCGGCCAGCGAGCTCATCGCTTCTCCGGACTATCGCTCCTTCCTGGACAAAGCCCTGGCACCTGCCTTCGACTCCGGGCAACGGGAGCTGGCGGTGATCGCCCACAGCCGCCTGGTGACCAACGGCACGCAGGAGCACAACTTCAACAACCAGCCCTGCATCAAGGACGGCCTGGTGATGGTGCACAACGGCATCGTCACCAACGTGGATGCGCTGTGGGCCAAGTATGCCGGGCGTGTCGAGCGGAACTATGAGGTGGATACGGAGGTGCTTGCCGCGCTCTTCCGGCTCTTCCTGAAGGAGGGCCTTGGACCCGTGGAGGCCATCCGCCGCGTGTTCCAGGAGATGGAAGGGGCCGCCAGCGTGGCCATTCTGATCAGTGATGCACAACAGGTGCTGATGGCCACCAATACCGGGTCTCTTTACACCATCACCGATGAATCTGGAAGCCTCGTGTTCGCCAGCGAGGCCTACATCGCGCGCACCTTTACGCAGCGCGAAGGCGTGAAGGAGCGGTATGCCGGGAGGGATGTGCAATGGCTGCAGCCCTTCACCGGCAAGCTGGTCGACCTGGGGGCTTGGTCCATCACGGACTTCGGACTGAAAGCCACTGCGGCCGGCCCCTCCTTGGAACCTGTTGCACCCTTCGCCATCACCGACCATTCCCAAGGCGGAGGCAGTGCAGCGCGTGCGGTGGCCACCAGCGACGAGGGCCGACTGCGCAAGCTCATCGAGTTCCCCGAGGAGGTGATGCGCACGATCCGGCGCTGCAGCAAGTGCTTGCTGCCCGAGACGTTCCCCTACATCGCCTACGATGCGCAAGGCGTATGCAACTATTGCCACAGCTACAAGCCGAAGGGCCTGAAGGTGGACAAACGGCCCCAGTTCGAGGAGGTGCTTGCCAAGTACCGCCGCAACGATGGCAAGCAGGACTGCATCGTGGCCTTCAGCGGCGGCCGCGACAGCAGCTACGGCCTGCACTTGCTGGTGAAGGAGTTCGGCATGACCCCGCTCACCTTCACCTATGATTGGGGCCTGGTGACCGACCTGGCGCGCCGCAACGTCGCTCGGATCACCGGCAAGCTCGGGGTGGAGAACATCCTGATCAGCGCGGATATCAAGATGAAGCGCCGCAACGTGCGCTTGAACATGGAGGCTTGGCTGAAGCAACCGCGCCTGGGCATGATCCCCCTGTTCATGGCGGGCGACAAGCACTTCTTCGTGCATGTGAACAACATCCGGCGGCAGACGGGCATCCACTGCGACATCTGGATGGAGAACAAGTTGGAGAACACCGATTTCAAGGCCGGTTTCGCAGGCATCAAGCCCAACTTCGAGAAGGAACGCATCGACAAGCAGACCACCCTGGCCAAGCTGCAGATGCCGCTCTACTACATGCGGAACTTCCTGGCCAATCCCGGCTACCTCAACGCCAGCCTGCCCGACACCTACAGCGCCTTCAAGGCTTACTACACCGAACCGCGCGAGGTGTACCTGCTGCTCTTCGACTACATCCCCTGGAACGAGGAGACCTTGGACCGGACGCTGAAGGACGAGTACAATTGGGAGATATCGCCCGATACCACGAGCACCTGGCGGATCGGTGACGGTACGGCCGCCTTCTACAACTACGTCTACGGCTTGGTGGCCGGCTTCACCGAGTTCGACACCTTCCGCAGCAACCAGATCCGCGAGGGCATGATCACCCGCGAGGAGGGCCTGGCCCATGTGCTGCGCGAGAACCGTCCGCGTTTCGAGAGCATGCAGTGGTACTTCGAGACCATCGGTGTGGACATGGAGCGCGCGCTGAAGGCGATCAACGCCATGCCGCGCCTGTACCGGAGCTGAACATGAACGGGATGTTGCCCCCCATCCTGGTATTTGTTGTGAGCAACCTGCTTTTCGGGGCGGTGTTGGCGGCGTTCCTGTTGCGGTGGGCTGGGGTCGGAGCGCTCGGACCGGTGGCTACCGCCATGCTCGGTTTTGGGCTTGCACCGTTCACCATCAGTTGGGTGCTGAACATAGCGCTGCTGGTCCTGCCCGGACAGTCCCACGCCATGGCGATCGGTTCGGTGCTGGTGGCGTTCACCGCGCTGGCTTCTGCAGCGGGCACAGGATGGCAGGGGCTGTTGTCGGTCATGCGAAGTGCCATGGCCGCATCGGTCCATCGATCGCTCTGGCCGTACCTGTTCTTCAGCGCAGCCATCCTCTTCGGTACCGCGCTCATGATCACCTACAAGCCATTGGTGGACCATGATATCCTGGAGTACGGTACGCAGGGAAAGCGGTTCCTGCGAGACATGGCGATCCGCTATGAACGGCACCATTACGATGCTTCCACGGGGTTCTACTATGTGGGTCTCCATGGGTTCTCCTTCCCGCTCCTGTTCACGTGGGAAGGGCTCCTTCGTGGGCTCATGAACGACCAGGGAGATGCGTGGGTGCGCATGCAAACGCCCTGGACAGCCTGGCTCACAGTAAGCTTCATCTGGGCATGGGTCCGTCGCTGGGACCAATGGCTGGCTGTCTGGGTGGCCGGAGCGTTCACCCTCACGCTCGGGTTCCTCTACCTGAACACCATCTATCACGTGGACCCTGTTCGGTTGTTCCTGTTCTCGGCATCCATGGCCCTGTTCATTGCGGTGCTTCGCCAGCCGGAACCCCGCATCCTGCTTCTTTGGGGAGTGGTCCTGGGCGCGCATGCGCTCACCCATTCACTGGGCATGATCCTGTCGCCGTTCATGGTCCTGTGCTTCCTCATAAGCGCCCAAGGCACCTCGGCGCAGCGCCTCCGCTGGTCCTTGGTCGTTGTGGGTCCCTTCCTGCTGGCGGGAGGGTTCCACTATGTGCTGGACATGACCGTGGGTACGGGTTGGTTGTTGAAGGATATCACGTGGTTCTGAGAGGATGACCCAGCGCCGCACGCTCCTTCCCTGGCTCCTCGTCCCGATCGGGTCGATGGCATTGTCGTTGGTGTATTTTCTTCTGTTGATGCCAGTGAAGGCCGCTCCCGGTGAACTGGCCTTGTTCGAACGGGGCATTGGCAGTCCCTTGCTGAAGGTGCTCAACGGTTATCTTGGTCCGTTCTTTGGTCTCCGCTACCTGGGCAACACGGCTTGCTGGGCGCTGCCTGGCCTGATGGTCCTGGCCATGCGTTGGCGGCAGCTGGAACCTTGGCTGCGTGGGACCGTGTTGTTCCTAGGGCTTGCCGTATTGATCATCGGTGGGGCGGGTGGCTTCAACTATCGGTATGCCTTGACGCTGCTGCCCGCGCTGCTGGTACTGGTGTTCCTGCTGTTGGAACGGGGCATGGCGGGAGCGGGTGTGCCGTTCAGCGGTCGCACGGTGGTGCATGTGTTGCTCGTGCTGGCCACGCTGGCGAACAGTTGGCTCTCGATCGAACTATCTCAGCGCATGGCGTTGGAAGACCCTGTGGACCGTGCACGAATGGAAGATGATAGGCCGTTCTACACCAAGTTCGATACGGGGCCAAAGAACCTCGAGCAATGGTTCACCTCGGCCGGAGTGGAGCGCCACGACCGGGTGCTCGTCAACAACCTGCCGGTGTACTTCTACCTCACGGATCGGCCGGGTCTCTACTATTGGTGCGGCGCGGACCAATACTTCGGGCCGAAAGGGGAGGAGCCGATCTTCCGGACCCGTACGGACGATGCCGTGGTCAGCTATCTGGCGGACTCACTGGGAACACGCTACATATTCAGCGACCGCAACCTGTCGCGCTACGATCCGCGCTTTGAGCGGTTCCTTGAATCACATTGCACGCTCATCGCAGCAGATGACAAGGGGCATACGCTCCACGCCCTGAAGGGTACATTTGGACGGTGACCATGCGCGTGCCCGGCGGGAAATTCAGCAACGATCTCATATGGAGCGCTGGAGCTTTTGCCTTGGGTGCATTGTTCGGCATCCTGGTGAACGTGGCCATCGTACGGGGTTATGACGCCGCCGCATTGGGCGTGTTCAATCTGGTATATGCGGTCTACATCCTGCTGAGCCAGCTTGCTGTAGGCGGCGTGCATCTGGCCGTTCAGGCCTTCGTTCCGCGCGAGCTCGCGGCGGGTCGCATCGCCGACACGCAGGTATCAGCCTCGATGCTGCTGAGCACGCTCACTTCGGTGGCGGTCATCATCGTTGCATGGCTCTTTCGTGATCTGCCCGGCGAATGGTTCAACAGCCAGGCCGTGCGCGATGGCTTCCCGTTGGTGCTGCCAGGGCTGCTGTTCTTCTCCTGGAACAAAGTTCTGTTGAGCTACCACAACGGAGCCCGACGGATGAAGCTGTTCGCATTGATGCAATTGCTTCGTTTCGTATTCCTGTTCTGTGCGGTGACCTATCTGGCATGGACGGAGGCGCCCGTATCCCGGCTACCGGCAGCTCTGTTCTGGTCAGAGGCGGCCTTGTTCACCTTGGTGCTGCCCATCAGTCTGCGGTACTGGGACCCGCTCCAGCGCACGGGTCTGATGCCGGTGATAAGGGAGAACTGGCATTACGGCAACCGGGCTTTGGCCGGCAACTTCCTGCTGGACGTGAACACCCGCGTGGACGTTTTCCTGCTGGGACTCTTCACCAATGAGACGGCGATCGGGCTGTACAGTTTCGCTGCGACCATCGCGGAAGGGGTACTTCAATTGCCCGTGCTGTTCCGCAACAACATCAATCCCGTGCTTTCACGAGCGTGGCACTCCGGCGGACCAACGCTGCTCGCCAAGGTGATCGACCGCAATCGGCGGGCCTTCTTCAAACTGCTCGCCCCATTGATCCTGTTATCCGCAGCGGTCTTTCCCGCGGTGCTGTGGGTCCTGGGCATGAATGAGGAGCCCCTGACCGTTTGGGCGCTCTACGCGACCCTCGCGGTGGGCATCGCCTCCACGAGCGGGTACCAAGCGTTCCAGATGCTCTTCGGTCAGGTGGGCCATCCCGGCACCCAGACCGTGTTCATCGCGGGGTTCTTCCTGAGCAACCTGCTCCTCAACCTGTTCCTCATCCCCTTGTTGGGCGTATACGGTTCCGCCCTTGCCACCGCGCTGGCCTTCGTAGCCATGACCTTTCTGCTGCGTGCGCTGGCGCACCGCGTGCTGAAAGTTCGCATATGAACGACCATGGATACGAGATCCGCTCATGCTTTCCGACGCAATGTGCTCACCCTGCTCGGGGGCACGGCCATGGCACAGGCGATCCCTTTGCTGGCTGCGCCCGTACTGGCCCGGATGTACACACCGGAGCAGTTCGGTGCCCTGGCATTATTGCTGGCGGTGGCCAACCCGGTCAGCCTGGTGGTCGGTGGGCGCTACGAGCTCACCGTGGTGCTGCCCCGGTCCGACGAGCAAGCCAACCTGCTCGCCCGTTTCGGCCTTCTGCTCACCATCGTCATCTCCCTCACGTTGGGCATTCTTCTGATCGCCCTGCGAAGGCCCCTTGCGGACCAGCTGGGCGGGGACGGGGCCTTGTGGCCGCTGTTGCTGGCACCGGCCTTGTTCGGCATGATGGGCTTTTTCCAACCATTGAACAATTGGCTGATCCGCAAGCAGGCCTTCCGGGCGATGGGCGTGAACAAGATTGTGCAGACCTCAGGCATCACCCTCCTTTCCCTGGCGCTTGGCTGGGGCGCAGTGCATCACGGTCTCCTTTGGGGCTACCTGGGCGGGTGGCTTGGCTATGTCCTGCTGGCAGTGCTGCAAGTGCGGCGCACGGGTTTCCACTTCCGTCCACTGGAAGTAGCAGCCATGCGCGAAGCCAGCCGGGAGCACCGCGACTTCCCCCTCTACAATACACTGCCCGCCCTGTTGCAGACGCTCACACTGAGCGTTCCGGTGTTCGTGATGGTACGCCTGTTCGGTGAGGATGCCACCGGACAGTTGAACCTCTGCCGGCAGACCGTATTCCTCCCTGTGACCTTTTTCGCCACTACCTGGATGCAGGTCTACACGCAACGTGCGAGCCATACGGTCAGTGAGCGCATACCCGTGCTCCCTGGCCTCCATCGCAGCCTGCTGGTCCTTTCCGGTCTGGCAGTTGGGATCGCGCTCACGCTCATCGTAGCCGGGCCGTTCCTTTTCGGCCTTGTGTTCGGCAGTGACTGGACGGAGGCAGGGCTGTTCGCGCGGATCCTTGCGGTCCCGATCGCGTTGCACTTCATCACCACCCCGCTCACTGTACTGTTGCCACCGCTGGGACGCATCAAGGGACTCAGCCTCTGGCAGTTGTTCTATTTCTCATCCGTGCTCCTTTATAGTCTGCTGCCCGCCGGAACGCCCTCCCGCTATCTGCAGGGGCTTGCGTTCGTGGAATCCCTTTCGTTGCTGTTGTTGCTGCTGTACATCCTGCGCGTGGCGAAGCGCCATGATCGCGACCTTCGTGCCGATGACGCTCCCTCCGCTGCCTGAGCATCCCCGCGTGAGCATCGTGATACCCTGCAGGAACGAAGCAGGGTACATTACACGCTGCCTCGCCTCGTTGGAGGGCGCCACACTTGACCGCGAGAAGACGACGGTGCTTGTCTGCGATGGCATGAGCGATGACGGAACCAGACAGGAGGTCGAGGGCTTCACGCAGCGCCTTCCATGGATGGTCATGCTGGACAACACGGCCCGCACCACGCCGCAGGCACTTAACCTGGGGTTGCGCTACACGCCCTTCGATGTGGGCATCATCCTCGGCGCCCATGCGGAAGTGGAACCGGACTTCGTGGTGCGAAACCTTGCCGCGCTGGCCGTCGATCGGACCGCAGGCTGTTCCGGGGGCGTCATCACCAATGTGTACGGGGATAGCACTTCGCGCCGGATCGGGGCAGCGATGGGCCATCCGTTCGGTGTGGGCAATGCGCATTTCAGGACCGGCATGCGCAGTGGTCATGTGGATACCGTTGCCTTCGGAGCCTATCGCAGGGAGGTCTTCGAGCGGATCGGCTGGTTCAACGAGCAACTCGTTCGCAACCAGGACGATGAATTCAATTACAGGGTGACCGGAGCTGGCTTCAAGATCCAATTGGACCCGACCATCCGGTCGCGTTATCATGTGCGGGCTTCATACAGCAAGCTTTTCCGACAGTATCGCCAGTACGGCTATTGGAAGGTGTACGTCAATCGCCTCCATGGTGCCATCACCACCGTTCGGCAACTGGTGCCGGCCGCCTGGGTGGCGTTCCTGCTGGCTGGCGCTCTGCTATCCCCGCTGACCGACATTTTCAGGTGGGCCTTTATCGGAGGGTTGGCACTGTACCTCACCGCCTCCATCGCCTGCGCATGGAGCACCAGCAAGGACATGCGTGACATACCCGGGATCGTACTGGCCTTCGTGGTGCTCCATTCGGCCTATGGCGTTGGATATTGGCAGGGCATTCTCCGCTTCGTGGTCCTGCGGGGAAGGCCAGCGGAAAGCAGCACACGCACAAGCAGGTGATGCACGAGGGCACGACATATCCGCCACAGACCCGGGGGGGGTGGTACCGCTTGCTCAGGGTCTCGACCGTGCTCCTTGCCGTCGCACTGCCATTCGCTGCACCGGTCATACCGCTCTGCATAGCTCTTGTTGCCCTGGGGGTATTGGGTGTTCGCATGCAACAGGGTGGAGGTAACTGGCGGGTTTTTTCGTGGAAAGGCCCGCTGCTCTGGATGGCACTGTATTACCTGTACCATGCACTGGGCATGGGGTGGTCCTCGAACACGGGATTCGGTCTTTTCGACCTGGAGGTGAAGGCGGCCTTCCTGTTGTTCCCAATGCTCCTTTGGATACTGCCGGCCAACCAGGCCCTGGACCCTTCCTTGGCGTGGCGTGCGTTCACATGGGCCAATGTCGGTTCGGTGGTCATCTGCCTGGGCGCGGCCATGTGGCGCTTCATTCATGAGGTGTACCTCCGCGAACAGGGGTTGTTGCCGGAGGATCCGGCATGGACGAACCACTTCTTCGAATCGCGCTTCTCGTTCTTCCTGCATCCGAGCTACATGGCCATGTATCTATGCGCTTCCCTTGCCATGGTGCTTTTGAAGCGCACAGGACCACAGCCACACCCCTGGCTGGACCAGGCCGTACCTGCATTGCTCACCCTTGGCGTCATGTTGTGCAATTCCAAGATGGGCTGGCTGACCCTAGCTGCAGTGCTGGCCCTTGCCCTGCTCGGCAACTGGCAGGATGCCCGTCTACGGAGTCGGCTGATCCTCCTTGCGGCCATTGGCTCGGCGCTCTTCATCACCTTATTCCTCTCGTTCCCCACCGTGAGCGGCAAATTCGTTCAAGCCTTGAGCGCGACCGGTGCAATCGACCCCACCTCCGACCAAAGCTCCGCCCTGCGACGCATGGCATGGGATTCGGCGCTGGAACTGTTCCGCAGGGAACCGCTCACCGGATCGGGCACCGGCGACATCAAGGACGATCTGATGCAGCAATATCATGAGAAAGGCTACGTGCATGCCGAAGCCAAACGCATGAACGCACACAGCCAGTTCCTTCAAAGTGCTGCGGCCCTTGGTCTTCCGGGTTTGGTCCTCGTATTGATACTGGTGCTCCTGCCGCTGTTCATCGCGTTCAAGACCGGGGATCGATCGGCACAGGTCTTTTGGATCATCGTCCTGCTCAACTGGAGCGTGGAGAGCATGGCCGAGGTGCAGGCCGGCGTGGTCTTCGTGGCCTTCTTCGGGTGGCTGCAAGCGGCAGGTGTACCGGTCAACGGAAGCCCGCGTCCCGCCTTGCACCAGCAAATACCTTCGCCCGCATGATCCCATTCAGTCCGCCCCGCATCGATGACGCCACCGTGAAAGCCGTGGAAGAGGTCCTGCGCAGTGGCTGGATCACCACAGGCCCCCGCACCAAGGAGTTCGAGCGTCGCCTGGCCGCTTACATCGGTGTGGAACGGGTGCTGGCCCTCAACAGCTGGACCAACGCCTGCGAACTGGTCCTGCGCTGGTATGGCATCGGCCCCGGTGATGAGGTGATCCTGCCTGCCTATACATACTGCGCCACCGCCAACATCGTGATGCATGTGGGTGCGAAGCCGGTGTTGGTGGATGTACTGGACGACTTCACGATCGACCCCGAGGCGGTGCGCAGGGCCATGACCAACCGCACCAAGTGCATTATACCGGTGGATGTGGGCGGGCTGCCGGCCCGTGTGAACGACTTGATGCGGGTCGCGGAGGAGGCCACGGTTCTGTTCACGCCCAAGGTGAACCTGCGCGTGGCGGGCAGCAATCCCCAGATGCGCCTGGGACGGGCCCTGGTGCTCGCTGATGCGGCGCACTCGTTCGGCGCGCGTGTGGATGGTCGACCTGTAGGCTGTCAGGCCGATATCACTGGCTACAGCTTCCATGCGGTGAAGAACCTCACCACCGCGGAAGGAGGAGCACTCGCGTTCAACCTGCCCGAACCGTTCCGTTCGGACGAGCTGTATGCCTGGTTCAACACCATGAGCCTGCATGGCCAAAGCAAGGATGCATTGGCCAAGACACAGCCCGGCGCCTGGCGCTATGACGTGGAGCAACCTGGCTACAAGTGCAACATGACCGACCTGCAGGCGGCGATCGGCTTGGTGGAGCTGGAACGCTACGAGCGCGAAACGCTACCCCGTCGAGCGGCCATCTGTGCGCGCTATGATGCCGCCTTCGGCAATGATGAACGCTTCCTGACCCCGACGCTGAGCGACGGCCAACGACAGGGCTGCCACCATCTGTACATGCTACGCGTACGGCATGCGAGCGAAGCTCAGCGGGATGCAATCATCGGAGCCATCGCCAGCCATAACGTGAGCGTGAACGTGCACTTCATCCCGCTGCCGCTACTGAGCTTCTACAAAGGCCTGGGCCATCGGATCGAAGACCATCCGAACACCTATGTACACTACAGCAGGGAGATCAGTCTGCCGGTCTACTACGACCTGAACGATGCGCAGGTGGATACGGTGATATCGGCCGTACGGTCGGCGGTGGACGAGGTGATGGGGGCCGCATGAAACGTCTGTTCGATCTCCTGTTCGCAGGTCTTGCGCTGTTCCTGCTGCTTCCCGTGCTCTTCCTGCTCGTGCTGCTGGTCGGAACGGGTTCTCCGGGTGGGGTGTTCTTCCGTCAGACCCGGGTAGGTCGGGGAGGTCGGACCTTCCAACTGTTGAAGTTCCGCAGCATGCATCCTGGTAGCGAGGCGACCGGGCAGATCACCGTGGGCGTGCGCGACCCACGCATTACGGCCATCGGTCACTTCCTGCGGCGCACCAAGCTCGATGAGCTGCCTCAGCTGCTGAACATCCTTCGGGGAGAGATGAGCCTGGTAGGCCCCCGGCCTGAAGTTCCCCGCTACGTGGCGTTGTATACAGCTGAGCAGCGGCAGGTGCTCACCGTTCGGCCCGGACTTACCAGCCTTGCGAGCATCGCCTACATCAACGAAGCCGAAGTGCTGGGCCGCAGTGACGATCCGGAGCGGACCTACACCGAGGAGGTCATGCCCGCCAAGCTCGCACTGGACCTGCAGTATGTGCGCGAACAGAACATGCTGCTCGACCTCCGGATCATAGCAGCCACAGTACTGCACCTGCTTCGTGGTTGACGGCTGGTGCGGTATTGTTGCTTGCTTCAAGCATTCGTTGCAAAGCAGCCGTTACCACCCACGACTTGAAGCAGGACGCCGGACGAGCAGCCGACCGCGGCACGCGAAGTGCTCACGCCGCCAACTTCCGTTCACTGCAGGGCCGCGGATAGCCGCGGCCCCAGGCCTCGTGCGGCGCCTGTCGTCGGCCCACATGGTCGAACTGCACTTTGTACAGGGCCTGCCGCCAGGTGAGCGCGGACCGCATTTCCCCGAAACGCCGATGGCCGGTGACCAGGTCGTAAAAGGTGCGGAAGTAGACCAGCGCGCCCTTCTGCTGGAGCTCGCCCGCCACGTACCCATCGTCGATCACGGCCGCGCAGGCGTTGTCATCGCCCTTGTAGGTGTCGCGCAGGTAGACCTTGTCGTAGTTCTTCAGGTGGAACTCGCGGAGGGCATTGCGCAGATCGCCCTGTCGCAGATAGCGCCCCAGGTAGCGGTCCATCACATGCTCCTGGAAGAAGGAGGCGGGCCCCTCGGCATCCACCTGCACGGCGCAAATGCCCGTGGTGGTGGCGTACCACAGCAGCGGATAGATGGTGATGCGGCCATCGGTGGCGGTGATCACATACACCCACTGCAGGCCCTTGCGCGTTGTGAAATGGCCGCTGCGCCGCAGCAGCCGGTCATCGCCCACCCGTGGGCAGGTGCGCACCAGCTCGGCGTGCTTGTCCTCCACATGCCGCAGCAACTGGCCCACGTCCTTGCGGGCGGCAGCGGCCACCTGGCAGGGGGACATGTGGGACCGGATCATGGCGGTACGGCATGGGTCAGTGCGTTGAACGGAGGGGGGCGGGGGGAGGTTGCGACAGGGGCTACGCATCAGGCACGCAGATGAAGCGTGGAGGTCATGTTGCATCTGGCCCCCTTCAGGTCCTAACACCTGATCCGGATCATGGCCTAGAGCCCTCACTCGTTAGACCTTACACCCCATGTCCGCCTCGGCCAAGCTCGTCGGCATCAAGCTGCTGCACACCGTGATCTGGGTGGTGATCAGCGCGGTCATCTACTACCTGCTCTACGCCGTCATCACCGACCGCATCGACCGCTGGTTCTGGTGGGGGCTGGGCCTCGTCGGGCTCGAGATCGCCACGCTGGTCCTCTTCCGCATGAGCTGCCCGCTCACCGTGGTGGCCCGCCGTTACTCCGCTTCGCAGCGCGCCAACTTCGATATGCACCCGCCCCGGTTGGTCGCAGCTGAACCTTGTACGCGAAGTTCCTGCACAGCGACCGGGATCGTTGGTTTCTGATCTTCTGGTTCATGTGAGTTCCCGGTCCTCATTTGTACTTCGGGTTCCAAGCCATCGTGGGGTGGAGGAGTTCGGAACAGGCTCCACTTGAACGGCCGTTCAGATATCCTCTGGCCACGTCGGCCCGCCCAATCTGAATGTGACCTTTTCGCTCTGTCCCCGTTCCAGATCTGGATACTGATGACGAAGAACCACTATCACAAGACACATGAAAAGACTATTGCTCCTACTGTTCATCCTGACACATCTTACACCCTTTGCACCGGCCCAGGACCGCGCGTATGACGACCTGTTGGTCCTATATGTGGATGAGGAGTATGTGAAGTGCATCGCAAAGGCGGAGCGATACACGGAAAAGGAAAGCACACGTCGAGATGCATTACCCTATCTGTACATGAGCATGTGCTTCCATGAAATGGGGGGGATGGACCGGTACGCCCGGGAGAACGAGTTCCGCAATGCGGCCCGCGATGCCTTGAAGTATGCCGTGAAATTCCGCCGGAAGGACAAGGCGAACGCGCATGTTCACAAGTATGCGGACTATTGGGAGGAGCTGAACACGAAGGCCATGGAAATGGGATTCAATCATGTGGACGCCGGTGAGATAAGCAAGGCACGCCAGGTGTTCGCCCGAATGGTCGGGTACCAGCCTGAGAACCCGGGTGCGTGGCACATGTTGGCCCTGGTCCAGGACATGCAGCGCTTGCAGCGTGATGCGGCGGAAAGCCAGCAGCGTTATCATGACCTCATGGCCTCCATGGAACTGCACAGCCTATCCAGGGATCAGAAGATCCTGCTGCGTGAGAGCATGATGCGACGCGCTCGGCACCTTATGGAAGCGGGCAGGTTCAGTGAAGCCCGGAAGGTCATGGCTCAAGGGCGTGAGTTGTTCATGGACAACCCGGAGTTCAGGATGGTCGCGGAACAGGTGGGTTGACAAGCCTGGAGCATCGAACTGGGCACGGGTTGATGGAACCTTGGGCAAAGCTGATATGCTGGCTTATCGCCAACTAAGCGCAGCCTCAGGCCACCTGACCATCCTCATGGCCTCTGCCCGGTCTTCTTTCACACTTTCACCCCATGTCCGCCTCGGCCAAGCTCGTCGGCATCAAGCTGCTGCACACCGTGATCTGGGTGGTGCTCAGCGCGGTCATCTATCACCTGCTCTATGCCGTCATCACCGACCGCATCGACCGCTGGTTCTGGTGGGGCCTGGGCCTCGTCGGGCTCGAGATCGCCACGCTGGTCCTCTTCCGCATGAGCTGCCCGCTCACCGTGGTGGCCCGCCGGTACTCCGCTTCGCAACGCGCCAACTTCGACATCTACCTGCCCGAGTGGCTCGCCCGCCACAACAAGACCATCTACTCGGTGATCATGGGCGTGGTACTGGGCTTGGTGTGGCGGTTGATGGGGTAGGGGAGATGCTTGAATGACGAAGGCCCCCGGATCATCCGAAGGCCTTCGCTGGTCGTGTTCGTTCCGATCAGAATCCCCCCACCCCCGGCCCCGCGGCCACACCCTGGTTCAGATGCGCGGCCAGTGCCGCCTCGTTGGGGATCATCACGCGGCGGGCCTTGCTGCCCTCGAAGGGCCCCAGCACACCGGCGGCCTCCAGCTGGTCCACGATGCGGCCGGCGCGGTTGTAGCCGAGCTTCAGCTTGCGTTGGATCAGGCTGGTGCTGCCCTGTTGCGTCTGCACCACCAGGCGCGCCGCCTCCTCGAACATGCTGTCGCGCTCGCCGTCCTCCAGCTCAACGCCGCCCTCGCCTTCCTCGGTGGGCACTTCGGGCAGCAGCAGCGCATCGGGATACCCTCGCTGCCCGCCGATGAACTCGGTGATCTTCTCCACCTCCGGCGTGTCCACGAAGGCGCACTGGATGCGGATGAGGTCGTTGCCCGTGCTCAGCAGCATGTCACCCCGGCCGATGAGCTGCTCGGCGCCGCCCGCGTCCAGGATGGTGCGGCTGTCGATCTTGCTCGTCACCCGGAAGGCGATGCGCGCCGGGAAGTTGGCCTTGATGGTACCCGTGATGATGTTCACGCTGGGGCGCTGGGTGGCGATGATGAGGTGGATGCCGATGGCGCGCGCCAGCTGGGCCAGGCGGGCGATGGGCGTCTCCACCTCGCGGCCCGCCGTCATGATCAGGTCGGCGAACTCGTCCACCACCAGCACGATGTAGGGGAGGTAGCGGTGGCCGTTCTCCGGGTTCAACCGGCGGCTGATGAACTTGGCGTTGTACTCCTTGATGTTGCGGACCTGCGCATCCTTGAGCAGCTCATAGCGCTCGTCCATCTCGATGCACAGGCTGTTCAGCGTGGCCACCACCTTCTTCGTGTCGGTGATGATGGCCTCGCCCTCGCCGGGCAGCTTGGCCAGGAAGTGGCGCTCGATCTTGTTGAAGAGGGTCAGCTCCACCTTCTTCGGGTCCACCAGCACGAACTTGATCTGGCTGGGGTGCTTCTTGTAGAGCAGGCTCACCAGGATCGCGTTCAGGCCCACCGACTTGCCCTGGCCCGTGGCACCGGCCATCAGCAGGTGCGGCATCTTGGCCAGGTCGGTCACGAAGGTCTCGTTGCTGATGGTCTTGCCCAGCACAATGGGCAGGTCGGCGCTGCTGTTCTGGAACTTCTCGCTGGCCACCACCGCGCGCATGCCCACCACCTGCGGCTTGCTGTTGGGCACCTCGATGCCGATGGTGCCTTTGCCGGGGATGGGCGCGATGATGCGGATGCCCAGGGCCGCCAGGCTCAGCGCGATGTCGTCCTCCAGGTTCTTGATCTTGCTGATGCGCACCCCGGCCTTCGGGATGATCTCGTACAAGGTGACCGTGGGGCCGATCGTCGCCTTGATCTTTTCGATGCCGATGTTGTAGTGGCCCAGGGTCTCCACGATGCGGTCCTTGTTGGCCTCCAGTTCCTCCTTGGTCACGGTGATCTCGCCCGTGCCGTGGTCCACCAGCAGGTCCAGTGGCGGCTGCTCGTAGCTGCTCAGGTCCAATTTGGGGTCGTACTCCCCGAACTCCTGCAGCTTGGCCTCGATCTCATCCTCGCTCAACACCTCCTCGGTCTGCGGCACCTGTACGTCCATTCCATTGAGGTCACCGGCCAATTCCTGCACTAGCGACACCATGGGGCGAACGACCTCAAAGGGGGATGTTTCCAGCTCCAGCTCGGCCGGTTCTTCCTCCTGCGCTTCCTCTTCGACCTCTTCTTCAGCGAACTCATCCTCGCTGACCACCTCGTCATCCATGGCGTCCTCCACTTCCTGCTCCACGTCAACCGACTCCTCCACATCAGCGGTCAAAACAGGGGGCGGAACTTCAGTGGTCTTCACACGCACGCCACTGACAGGCGCAGGGGCCTCATCCATTTCATCGTCCTCTTCGGTGATGCTGCTGCCTCGCTCCTTGAGGCGCTGGAAGAAGTCGCCGATCCAATTGAACTGCAGGTTGAAGGTGTAAGCGGCAAAGGCGGTGGCGCTGAAAATGAGCAGAGCGCCAGCGCCGAAATTGCCCAACAAGGCGGTGAGGTGACGGGTAATGGCGAAGCCCACACCTCCGCCGAGGAACATGTACTCGCCCCGGAAGAAGAAGCCGAAGAGAGCGGGCAGCCACACAAGCGCCATGGCCGTCCAGCCCACCGTGCGGCGCACCGGCAGAAGCCAGGTCCCCAGCAACAGGCGAACCCCGCTCAGGAAGCTCCATAGCGGCAGCGCGAAGGCGGCAAGCCCGAACCAGGTGTAGATGAACTTGTTGCTGAGCAGTGCGCCGAACTTCCCCAGCCAATTCTCGGCACGGATGCTGGGGTCGAAGATGGCCCCCCACGGACGCCCCACCAGGTCCTGGTCGATGCGCCAAGTGAAGAGGAAGCTGATGAAGGCTACGACAAGGTAGAAGCCGCTGAGCACGAGGAAGAGGCCCACCACCTTGTGCGTGCGTTCATCGGCCAGCAGGGCCTTGAAGCGAGCCCAGCGTCCTTCAGCGGCGGACACTTCAGCAGCGCGGCGGCGGCGCTTGGGCGCGGGCTCCTCCTCTCGCGCGCTCTCTCGGATACGGTTGGTCTTGGCCACGGGCAATACGGATCTTCGCGCTGCATGCGCGGACGATCAAAAGTAGCGGGGTGCAGGAGGGGCAACGCGGAGCCGGGCACTGCTATTATCAACAATGGTCCGTTCGCCCGGCACACCGGGAACAGCAAGGCCGCTCCGTGATGGAAGCGGCCGCCGTTGAGCACCTGCGACCAGCCGTTACATGCTGAAGGTGCTCAGCACCTCGGCCAGTTCGTGGTGGAGCACTTCCGGCTTCACCTGTTCGAATTCCCGTTTCGCCTCGAATTTCGTTGCATCCACGTCTGCCGGGGTTACCGCGATGGCGTTCAGCCTCATCCGCATTCCATATTGCACCACGTCATAGCGCAGAAGTACGCCGGGGATCTCCGCGAAAGGACCGAACCAATTGGGGTCGGCTATCTGGATCCGGTCCGTGTACCACAGCTCACATTCAGCCTGGTCCAAGGAGTCGAAAATGGCCACCGCCTTGCGGCATGGATAACCGGCGATCGTGTCCACCTCGCTGGTGTACAGGATGGTCGGCTTGTTCGCAGAAGGATTGAAGAGTTCCAGATCGGAAGGCGCCATGTGGGCCACGATCTTCTTGCTCATCAGGCTCAGGTGATAATCCATGGCCCGATCGCTGTTGTCCGTGACCATAGTGGTGCGGAACACGCCCATGCCCGCGCTGAGCTCCGCCACCTGCTTGTCCTCCTTGAAGGTCAATGTGCTGCGCTCGGGCAGCATGCCAGCCATCAACCCATTGGGGTCGTAGTCGGGGAAGCTGAGCGCATACTCGATCACACCTTCTGCCACACGTTGGTCAAGCAGACCGCTGCTACAGTTGCTGCACATGCCACTGATCAGGGTGTAGAAGATGACGGAATGGAACGCTTTCATCGGTTCTGTATGCATGTTCGTCCGCCGTTTTACGCAGCTCCGTCGCCATTGGTTGCGATGCCAGCGGTCCGGACCATGCAACCTGCCTGCCGTTGGTGCGCTACCTTCGCGCCGGTCCTAGAGACTGACGCATGGAACTACGATTGATCGAAGCGGCCTCTGAGATCGGGGCCGGCAAACGCGGCGCAAGCATGGGTATGGCGGCCCTCCGTGTGGCGGCTTGGAAGTTGGGAAGCGAGCTGTTCGGCCACGCAGAGGAGAGCATCCTACGCGATGAGAACGATGTGCTTTATGAGGATGACACCTCGCCCAATGCCCACCACATCGACGGCCTTATCCGCTTTGAAAGCGACCTGGCATATGAGGTGTATAAGTACTTAAGGAACAATATATTCCCTATTGTTGTCGGAGGTGATCATTCGATCGCTATCGGCTCGGTGTCCGGTACGAAGATGGCCTTCCCCGAGCAACGCTTGGGCGTGGTATGGATCGATGCCCACGCCGACCTCCATACACCCTGGACCACCCCCAGCGGCAACGTGCATGGGATGCCCCTGGCACTGCTGATGCAGATCGAGAAGAAGGGAAAGAACCGCCCCCAGGTGTACACCATGGACACGTGGGATCGGTTGCGGAAGATCGGCGTGAGCAGCCCCAAGCTGCTGCCCAGCGACCTGGTGTTCATCGCACTGCGCGACTATGAGCCGGAAGAAGAGGCCATCATCCAGGAGTACGGCATCAAGGTGATCACGGTGGAGGAACTGCGTGCCCGCGGGGCCGATGCCGTGGTGCAGGAGACCCTGGGCCACCTGAGCGCCTGCGACAAGTTGCACATCAGCTTCGATGTGGACAGCCTCGACCCGTCCATCTCCATAGGCACCGGTACACCTGTCCCCAACGGGCTCACCCTGGAGGAGGCCCGCGCCCTGCTCAGCGGCTTCTGTGCCGATCCCAAGACGGCCACCTTGGACGTGGTGGAGATCAACCCCGCGCTGGACACCAACAACGCCATGGCCGAGGCCGTGCTTGGTGTACTGGAGCCCCTGTTCCCCATCCTCCGTGCACGATGATGTGCGGCGCTGGCATTGGCTGAACCCTCCGAACGATCGCCGATGCACGCCACTTCAGCAGTCATCCTCATACGTCCCACCGGCTTCGGCTACGACCCCGGAACGGCCGCCACCAATGCCTTCCAACGCCCGGTGGTACAGCGCGACATCAGTGAGCGGGCGGCCGAGGAGTTCGATACGCTCTTGGCGGCTTTGCGTTCCTGTGGCATCCGTACCACGGTGCTCGATCCGGTGGATCCCGCCGCGCCCAACGCAGTGTTCCCCAACAACTGGTTCAGCACCCACGCCGATGGCACGGTGGTGGTGTACCCCATGCTCACGCCCAGCCGACGCAGCGAGCGCGATCCGCACCTGCGCAGTCTACTGGAGGCGGAGGGCTTCTGCGTGGAACGCGTGGTTGACCTCAGCGCGTGGGAACGGGACGGGCGGATACTGGAAGGGACAGGCAGTCTGGTACTGGACCGCAGTGGTCATATCGCCTACGCCTGCCTTTCGCCTCGTACCACCCCTGAAGCGGTGGACCTCTGGTGTGCCCACTTCGGCTTTCGCGCTGTGCCCTTCAATGCCACCATGGACGGCAGCGCGGCTGGTGCACCCATTTACCATACCAACGTGGTGATGGCCCTCGGTACGCACTGGGCCCTCGTCTGCCTCGATGCCCTTCCCGCTCCAAAGGAGCGACGCCTTCTGCAGGCCGCCTTGGAAGCGACCGGTCGCACGCTGATCCCATTCAGCCTGGAGCAGATGCATCAATACCTCGGCAACGCGCTGGAATTACAGGGTGGCCGCGGTCCATGCGTGCTCCTTTCGGCGACGGCGTTCGCTGCCTTGCACCCCGAACAGCGCCGTACCCTGGAACGCTTCGCACAGCTTGTTCCGGTGGCCATTCCCACCATTGAAGCCGTGGGTGGTGGCAGTGTACGGTGCATGCTTGCTGAGAATTTTTTGCCACAAGAAGGCATACGCTGACCCTCGGGGTTAAGGCCTCGCGCGGGCTATACTTGCACCCCCGCTCATGTTCCAGGACAGACTCCGTTCCCAGCTCGTTCCAGCGCTACAAAGCGCCTTCAAGGACCTCTTCGGCCATGATCTTGATGCCAGGGTCATCGGCTTCCAGCAGACGCGACCGGAGTTCGAGGGCGATGTCACCATCAATGTATTCCCCTTCCTGAAGCTCAGCGGCAAGGGCCCCGAGCAGACCGCCCAGGCCATGGGCGAGCACCTGGTGGCCCACGTGCCCGTGGTGGAGCGCTTCAACGTGGTGAAGGGCTTCCTCAACATCGTGATCGGCGATGCCTACTGGTTGGGCTTCCTGCGGGAGGCCGGCGAGCGCGACATCCTCGCGTTCCCGCCGACCGGTAAGAAGGTGATGGTTGAATATGCCAGCCCCAATACCAACAAGCCGCTGCACCTGGGGCACCTGCGCAACATCTTCCTGGGCTACAGCGTGAGCCGCATCCTGCAGTCCGCTGGCCATGAGGTGATCAAGGCCCAGGTGATCAACGACCGCGGCATCCACATCTGCAAGAGCATGCTGGCCTGGCGGAAGTTCGGCCGGGGTGAGACCCCGCAGAGCAGCGGCCTGAAGGGCGACAAGCTCGTGGGCAAGTACTACGTGGAGTTCGACAAGGCCTACAAGGCCGAGATCGAGCAGTTGATGGCCGGGGGAATCGCCAAGGAGGAGGCCGAAAAGAACGCACCGATCCTTCTGGAGGCACAGGAGATGCTGCGCCAGTGGGAGGCCAACGATGCGGACGTGCGTGCTTTGTGGGAGACCATGAACGGTTGGGTGTACGAAGGCTTCAACGCCACCTATGCCCGCGCCGGGGTGGACTTCGACCGCAATTACTACGAGAGCCAGACCTACGTGCTGGGCAAGGCCGATGTGCTCGAAGGGCTGAAGAAGGGCGTGTTCTACGAGAAGGATGGCGCCGTGTGGGTGGACAACACCGCCGAGGGCCTGGACGAGAAGGTGCTGCTGCGCCGCGATGGCACCAGCGTGTACATGACGCAGGACATCGGCACGGCCATCAAGCGCTTCGAGGAATACCCCGGCCTCAGCAAGCTCATCTACACGGTGGGCAACGAGCAGGACTATCACTTCAAGGTCCTGTTCATCATCCTGAAGAAGCTCGGCTTCGCCTGGGCCGATGAGCTCTTCCACCTCAGCTACGGCATGGTGGACCTGCCCAGCGGCAAGATGAAGAGCCGCGAAGGCACCGTGGTGGACGCCGACGACCTCATCGACGAAGTGGTGAGCGAGGCGCGCCGCATGGGCGAGGAGCTCAGCAAGCTGGACGACTTCAGCGAGGCGGAAAAGGCGGCCCTGTACGAGATGATCGGCCTGGCCGCGCTCAAGTACTTCCTCCTGAAGGTGGACCCGAAGAAGCGCATGCTCTTCGACCCCGCCGCCAGCATCGACCTGCAGGGCCACACCGGACCTTTCATCCAGTACACCTACGCGCGGATCAAGAGCCTGCTGCGAAAGGCGGAAGGATCAGATGGTCAGATGATCAGAAGATCAGATGATCGGCTCGGAGCCGGGGGCTTGCTTCCCGAAGAACGAACGGTGATCAAGCTGCTGCACCACCTGCCTGCCGTGCTGGACGAAGCGGCCACCAAATTGGACCCCTCCGCGCTGGCCAACCACACCTACGAGCTGGTGAAGGCCTACAATGGCTTCTACCAGGCCGTGCCCGTGCTGAAGGAGGAGGATGCCGTCAAGCGCAACTTCCGCCTGGCACTGAGCGCTGCCGTGGCCGCCGCCACGAAGAAGGCGATGTGGTGTTTGGGCATCGAGGTGCCCGAGCGGATGTAAGGGGCCGAATACCCCGATCGCGGTATTGTGCCGAGGGGCTGCTCCGAGTGTCCTTTGCGGCCATGTTGGAGATCTTCCTGAGCCGCTCATTCGCACGTACCGTTCTTGTCATCATCATCCACGCTGCCGGTCTTCAGGCCCAGGCCCAGCGCCCGGACAGCATCCGCACGATCAACCTGAAGGTGCATGAGATCATCGGCCCCATGCAGCTTGGGGTGAAGCCCGCCAGCGACACCCTCGGCGCCACGATCATGGCAGGTCGGCGCACGGAGGTGATCACGCTCTCGGCCACGGACGCGGATCTTTCGCAGAACCAAGCCCGGCAGGTCTTTGCCAAGGTGCCGGGCATCACCGTGTGGGAGAACGATGGGAGCGGGGTGCAACTGGGCATTGCTGCGCGTGGCCTCAGCCCGAACCGCAGTTGGGAGTTCAACACCCGCCAGAACGGCTTCGATATCTCGGCCGATGTGTTCGGCTACCCCGAGGCCTACTACACGCCGCCCATGGCTGCTGTTGAACGCATCGAGGTGGTGCGCGGCGCGGCCTCCCTGGCTTTTGGTCCGCAGTTCGGTGGTCTTGTCAACTTCGTGCTGAAGAAAGGTCCGCGCGATCGTGCCCTGGCCTTCGAGGCACGGCAGACGGTCGGTTCGTACGGCCTCTTCGACAGCTACAACGCCCTGGGCGGGAGCAAGGGCAAGTGGAGCTACTACACCTTCCTGCACCACCGCAGTGCCGATGGCTGGCGCGCGAACAGCCGGTATTCCACCACCACCGGACATGCCGGCGTGCAGTACAGGGCCTCGCGCAAGCTCGTGCTGGGCCTGGAGTACACGCGTTCCGATGTGCAGCAGCAGCAGGCCGGCGGCCTCACCGATGCACAGTTCGCGATCGATGCCCGCTCCTCCTCCCGCGAACGCAACTGGATGCTGCTCCCCTGGAACGTGGGTGCGGCCACGCTGGAATGGCGTCCCGACGACCGCACCGTGGTGGACGTGAAGTTCTTCGGTACCATCGCCGAGCGGAACAGCGTGGGCTTCCTGCGGCCGGTCACCGAGCCCGATACCATCAACCGCGCCACCGGCACCTATGCCGAGCGACAAGTGGACCTGGACAGCTATGCCAACTACGGTGTGGAGGCCCGTGTTCGTCGTGGCTGGACCTTCCGCGGACGACAGGCCTATGTGGCGGCTGGTGTGCGTGGCTATTCGGCCCACAACCTGCGTCAACAACAGGGCCGCGGCACCACCGGCACCGATGCGGACCTAAGCATCACCGGCAGCTTTGGCCGCGAGCTGGACCTCACCACCCGCAATACCGCCTTACATGCCGAAGTGCTGCTGCCCCTTACCGATCGCCTGGACCTGGTGCCCGGCGCCCGCTTCGAACACATCATCTCCCGGGTCGATGGCCGCATCAACACCACGGGCACCGGCGGGGTGGACAGCGGCGAGCGTCTCCGGGAGCTGCCCCTGCTCGGCATCGGTGCGCAGTACAGGACATCGGAGCGTACGCGCTTCTATGCCAACTTCAGCCAGGCGTACCGTCCGGTGCTTTACAGCGATCTGACCCCTTCGGCCACCACCGACGTGATCGATCCGGACCTTCAGGATGCCAACGGATACAACCTGGATGGCGGCTTCCGCGGCAACGTCGGCGGCTTCCTGGCCTTCGACATCGGCGGCTTCCTGCTGCACTACGACAACCGCATCGGCACCATCCTGCGTGATGGCGTCAATTACCGCACCAACATCGGCGCCTCGGTGAGCCAGGGTGCTGAAGCCTACGTGGAGGCGGAATTGCTCGACCTCCTGCGTGGTGGTCCCGAGGGCGCTTCGCACCTCGCCGTCTTTGTCAGCTACGCCTTCGTGGACGCCCGCTATACCTCGTGGAACGACCCCGCAGCCTCCGATGACCCCACGCGTGACCTCACAGGCAACCAGGTGGAGTATGCCCCGCGGAACATCCTGCGGCCCGGGATCACCTACCGTGACCGGCATCTCTCCGTAGCCCTGCGACTGAGCATGGTGGATGGCGTGTACACCAATGCCACCAACACGGAAGCACCGAACGCTACGGCCACGGCCGGCTATCTCCCGGGCTACATGGTGGCAGATGCCAATGCCACATGGAGCATAGACCGTCGCCTCGCCTTGACCGTGGGTGCGAACGATCTACTGGATGAGGTCTATGCGACGCGTCGTGCCGGCGGCTATCCGGGTCCGGGTCTCTTGCCGGGCATGGGGCGTACGGTCTTCCTTACGCTGCAAGCGACGTTCTAAGCATCAGAACTTGGGGCAGGGCACGATCTTGTGCTTGCGGTTCTTGGCCTTCTTGGGCCATTCGTAGATCAGGCTGAGCTCGTGCGCACCACCGCTCTTCATCGTCAGCTTGCTGATGGTGATATCGTAGCTGTAGGTGAAGCGGAACTGATCATCCAACAGCAGGCCGGCCATCAGGATGAAGGCTTCGTTGTTCGCATAGCCTGGCTGATATGCCTTCGCGATCGGCAGGCCGCGATACCATACACCACCGGTCAGCACGCCCTGTTCGATATAGGCACCAATGTCCAGTTGGTCCCACTTGCCTTGCATCTTGTAATGTGCGGCAAGGGTCATGCGGCTATCGCTCTTGCCGTATGGTCGCCCGTCGATACCAAAGCGATAGCCCACGTGCGTGCTCGTGCGCACGGCGAGGGGGGCACTGCCATCGAGCATGAGGCTCTGGTTCGGCCTGTTCAAATGGCTCATGGAGACGCCCGCCCAGAACTGCTCAGAATAGAACATGGCGCCACCGGCCAGGTCGAGGTAGCCGATCTGCGGAACCAGGTTCGGTTCGATGCTGCGCGGCGCATTGTCGCGGATCACCTGGTCTGCGAAGAGGTAACCACCGGGGTCCACGCTCTTCATGCCGTACCCCACTCGCGCACCGAAACGGATGGCCCGGCGGTAGTTGATCCGCGCTTCATAGCTGTAGCTCAGACCGACCAAGGTGGTGGTGAGGCCCTGGCTACCCGCCTTGTCGCGCATCACCATGCCGCCGATCCCTGCGTTCATGGTGCTGAAACGATGGTCGTACGCCGCCATGTAGGTCTCGTAGCCCGGTTGTACGCCCGGCCATTGCAGGCGGTAGTTGAGCGCGATACGGTCCTGGAAGGTGTTGCCCGTGAGCGCCGGGTTCAGGTACTGCGGCGCGGCGTAGAATTGCGAGAACTGCGGATCCTGGCCGTGGGCGGACAACACTGCGAGCAGCGCCAGACCGAGGATATGCCGCCTCTCGTTCATCGGAACAGGGTGAGGTCGGTGAGCTTGGTGAGCTGCTTGCCGTCGATGAACTTCACCCACGTCTGGACCACGTACACGTCCTGCGGACTGAGCTCGCCGCGGTAATAGCCATCCCAACCGATGCGGATATCATCGCTCTCGAAGACCAGCTCACCCCATCGGTTGAAGATCCGCATGCGGAAGTCGTCCACGAAGCGTACGAAGGGGTAGAACACATCGTTGCTAAGGTCACCGGGTATCCAGCTGCCACCGCCGCCGCCATTGGTGTTGGGCGTAAAGGCCGTGGGCACCGTGATGTCGTACACCGGATCGATGGTGATGACAGCCGCGGTTTGGGCGCTGCATCCGTTCTGGTCCACCACGATCAGCTCCACATCGAAGGTTCCCACTTCCACATAGGTGTGAGCAGGGCTCTGCGCGCTGCTGGTGCCGCCGTCTCCGAACAGCCAATCGTAGCTGAGGCCGGTACCAACGCTCTGATCGGTGAATTGGATGGTCGCATTGTCCGCATCGGTCTGGTAGGTGGATGCGCTGAAGGCCGCTGTGGGCAAGGCGTGTGCGATGACCTGGCCGGTCGAAGGTGCCGTGTGCGCACAGCCGAAGGGGGTCACGATGCTCAGGCCCACAGCATAGTTGCCGGCGTTGTACGTGAGGCTGGGCTGCACCTGTGTGGAGGTCTGGCCGTTGCCCAATTGCCACAGGTATTGTGTTCCCGCCGGGAGCTGCATGTTCGGCAGAACAACAGCGAGCGGCGCACATCCTTCCGCGATCACCGGTGGTAGGTTGAGCGTGGGTGCTTCGTCCAGCTGCAGTGAGATGGTGCGGGTGATGGAGTTGCCGCACTGGTCGGTGATGGTGATGAGCAGGGTGCGGTCCTGGGTGATGGGCGCCGTGAACGGACCCAGCCCGGCGTGGATCCCCGGTGTCCAAGCAATGCTCCAATCGCCCGGATAACCGCTGAACTGCGCGCCGTAGGTGGCCGATCCGCCCGGACATACCGTGGTGTCACCAAAGGTGAGCAAGGAGGCGGTGTTCAGATCGAGCACGGTAACGGGAAGTTGCACCGGTGCGGATAGGCAGCCGTTGGAGTCCATGGCGTTCACCGTAACGGTCTGAGACTGGCTCAGCGCAGCGGTGAGCTGTGGCCCGGAGCCCAGGCCCACCCAGGTGTAGACGAACTGACCTGTACCACCTTGTGCCGATGCATTAAAGGTTATCGGCGTGTTCACGCAGACCGTATCAGGCCCCGCAGCCGTAAGCACGATGGGCGCGGGCGCTTGTACAGTGGCCTGCGCTGTGGTGCTGCAACCGTTGGCATCAAGCACCGTTGCACTGTAGGAGCCCGCAGGGATATTCCCCAACAGTGGTCCGTTGCTGCCATCGTTCCAGGTGATGGTGTAGCCCGGTGTGCCGCCGATCACCTGTAGCTGTACCGCGCCATCGTTGCCGTTGGCACAGCTGACGGGGGTGGAGGTGATGGCGCTGATGGCCAATACAGGCGGGTCGATCAGCGTGGCGGACAGGCTGGTATCGCAGCCCAAGACGTCGGTCACGGTGATGCTGTAGGTGCCTGCCGCGAGTCCGCTTGCAATGGGAGTGGTCTGGGCCGCGGCATCGCTCCACTGGTAACTGAGGCCCGGCAGCTCGGGGCTGTACGTGATCGTGCCGTCCAACGCCCCAGCGCACAAGGGGGCGCTCGTGCTCAAGGCACTGTTGAGGAAGCTGTTCGAGAGGGCGATGAAGACACTGTCCTGATCTGGAGGGCAGGTGCTGTTGCCGGTGGTGGTCATCACCAGTGTCACTCCGCCGGCCATGATCTCCGCCAGTGTGGGTTGGTACGCAATGCTGGGACCGTTGCCCACGATCACCCCGGCACCACCGCTCCAGTTGACCCCGGTGGCATTGGTGATGGTGCCTTGGATGGTAACAGGCAGGGCGTTCGCGCAGCCCACCACGTCGTTGCCCGCATCGGCCACATTGGGCAGACCGGTCACACCGATGGTGATGTTCGCCGTGGCCGGCGCGCAGCCGTTCGCATCGGTAATGCTCACACTGTATGTCCCACTTCCGGCCGTGATGGACGTGCCGCCCCCGCCGTTGCTCCACGTGTAGGTGTAGGGCGCCGTACCACCGGTCACGCTCACCGTGGCGGTGCCATCCCCCAAGCCCAGGCAGCTCTCGTTGGTACTGCTGATGTCCGCGATGCTCAACGCCGCGGCCGGGCCGATCAACGTGCTCAGCTGCGTGCTGCATCCGAAGCTGTCAGTAATGGTGACCGTGTAGGTGCCCGCACCCAGCGCGGAGGCCGTAGCGGTGGTCTGCGCTGATGGATCGTTCCACAGATAGCTGAAGGACGGATCGGCGGGCGTTACTGTGGCACTGCCCGTGGCGGTGCCGAAGCAGATCGCGTCCACTGCGGTGATGCTGGTGTTGGCGAAGCTGTTCGGGAAGGTGATCAGCACCTCGTCCTGGGCAGGCGGACATGTGGTGTTGCCAGTGTTGGTGAGGGTGAGGACAACACTACCCGCCGCAAGTTCTGCGGCCGTAGGGGTGTAGCCAGGGGTAAGTCCGCTTCCGGTGAACGTGCCAGCACCACCGCTCCACGTTCCGCCAGTAGCGTTGGTCACGGTACCGTTCAACGCCACCGGAAAGGTGCCTGCGCAGCCGATCAGGTCGGGACCGGCATCTGCAACATTGGGGATGCCCAGTGCATTGATCGTGACGGTTCCGGTGGCAGGTGCGCAGCCATTGGCATCGGTGATGCTCACGCTGTACGTGCCCGCACTGGCGATGATGCCTGTGCCCGTGGCGCCGGTGCTCCACGTGTAGATGTAGGGTGCCGTTCCGCCAGTGACGTTCACTTGGGCCGTTCCTCCGCCAGCACCCAGACAGGGCTCATCGGTGGCGCTGAGGTCCGTGATGCTGATCGCGTCCACACTGCCCACCGTGGTGCTCAAGGTGGTGCTGCATCCAAAGCCATCGGTGATGTTCACGCTGTAGGGACCAGCGGCAAGTCCTGTCGCCGTGGCGGTGGTCTGCGCAGCAGGGTCGTTCCAGAGATAGTCAAAGCCGGGATCGGCAGGCACCACGGAGGCCGTGCCCGTGCTGCTTCCGAAGCAGCTGGCATCCGTGCTGTTCAGCGTGGTATTGGCGAAGCTGTTGGGCAGTTGCACGATCACCTGGTCCTGTGCAGGCGGACATCCACCGGTGCCGTTGGCGGTGAGCGTGAGCGTGACACTGCCGGCCGCAATCTCTGCAGCGGTGGGGGTGTAGCCAGTGCCGAGGCCGGTGCCACTGAAGGTGCCACTGCCTCCGCTCCATACATGTCCGCTGGCGTTGCTCACGCTGCCATTGAGTGCTACCGGGAAGGCGCCGATGCAACCCACCACATCGGGGCCTGCATTTGCCGTTGGCGGCAGGGGTCCTGCTCCGATCGTGGTGTTCAAGGGTTGCGATACACAACCATTGGCATCGGATATCACCACGCTGTACGGGCCCGGCGCAGCGGTAATGCCAGCATTCGTACCTCCGTTGCTCCACGTATAGATGAAAGGCGCTTCACCGACCGTGACAGTGGCCGTGGCGGTACCATCACCGAAGCCTTCACAGGTCTCCGGCGTGGCGTCGATCGTGGCGTGCAGGCCGGCCAATACCTGGACCGAATACACATAGGTCTGGAACGCCGGTATCGGACATGCGCCATCATCCACGTTGACGATGAAGGGGAAGAAGCCCGAGGTGCCCGCCGTGGCCGTCCAGCAGACCGTGGCCGTGATGGGATTGGTCCCTGTGAAGCTGAAGGTGGCGCCCGGCAGGTTCATGCTCACGTTGCTGAACGCGTCCAGCACATTGGTGAGGTTCACGTCCGATATCACCATGTCGAAGCAGAAGTTGCCCGACTCACACACCTGTATGCTGCGCGGACCGGTCTGCACCGCTGCCCCGCTCAGGTTGGTCACCAGGCCGGTGGCGGCATCCGGAGGAATGTTGGAACAGGGATACGCGACGAACTGCATATCGCGCATGATCGTCCCGATGACGTTACCGGCCGCATCATACTGCGTCACCAGCACCACCACCACCCAGTTGCCCTGCACACTAAGGGTGAAGTTCACCAAGCCGCTTACGGGGTCGATGGTGATACCGGGGATCGGTTGGGTGGGGGTGTGCGGAGCAGCGTAGGGTACTGGGTTGCCGTTCAGCATGCGCGCGCCGATCAGGCTGTAGCTGAGGGAGTCGGCCTCCACGTCGACCGCACCGTAGCTGTACGATACCGGGTAGCCGAGGCATACGTATGGAATGGCGGTGTTCGTGAAGGTCGGGGAGTCGTTGCACGGTGCGGCTGCGCTGTTCAGCACTCCGGTGATGTACATCTCGCGTGTGCCCGGGTTCGTCAGGTTGACGATGGCGTTGTTGCGGTAGATGTTCGTCCAGCTGATGGTCCACGAATCACACGGGGGGAGGGTGATCACGCCCGTGTAGACGTATTGTTCAATACCGGGTAGCGTTCCCCCGTTGCACGTGCTGTTGGGCAGCTCAAGGTCGCAGAGCTGACTGATCTCCACTCCGCCCGGGGTGGTGACGTTCAGAGTGCGGGTTCCACAGGGGCTGGTCAATTGCAGGTTGTAGCTGGGGTCCACCTCGATCCCCGCGCAATCCCGGTACACCACAAGCTGGATGCGGAATTGGTTGGTACCGATGCACTCCCAGTAGATCTCACCACCGCTGAAGTGGGTGGCCTGCGAGGTGCCCCCAGCCAGCAGGCCCACTGCCATCAGTCCATTGCGCAGCAGCACCCATGCACCGTTGCGGCGTCCAGGTGCCTTGCTTGCGCTGTGCGGACCGTGTAGCGTGGGATGCATGTAGCGTGGTTCCGCGTGTTCATACGGGCCGTATTGTGTCAGGGTTCGGGGTTTGGACGGTCGCCCAGCGTTCTTCGACGAATGCGGTGGGTCCCGCGCACGAAAGCCGGGTTCGTTGGCCTGCCAGGATGGTATCGGACCGGCTCTCGTAACCTTTCCCCTTGCTGCGCGACATCCTTGGCAACCACCCGACCCATGCGCACGCCATTTATCCTCGCACTGACCGCCCTCAACCTTCACGCCACGGCCCAACGCACACTGCTCCCGACCATCCGCTCCACACAACGGGTCATCGATGTCTCGGAGAACGGGCAGCGGCGAATCAACTGGTGGACCATCGTTCCCCAGGCTGCGCCGGACGTGTACATCAGCCACGAGCATGGTGCGCGGATCACGTTCCACACCGACCTCGACAGCTTCACCGTAGTGGTGGACTCCAGCCGTGCACAAGACTTCAACATCCAGCTCGGCGACTCACTGGCCTGGACCCAGGTGGCCTGGAAACCCTCGTTCCGCGCGGTATTGACGGCCGCAACGACCTTCAACGATGCCGACCCTCGTCCTCTACCAGCTTTCACCTACCAAGCGGCGGATACCCCCGAGCTCGTGGCGTTGCGCAAGGCGTTCAACCTCGATTCCATCGCAGGCCAAGGCAATGAGCTCTCGCGCATGTTGGAGGTGATGCACTGGCTGCACGACCTGGTCCCGCACGATGGGCAGAACGGAAATCCGGCCGTGCGCAATGCCTTGAGCATGGTGTCGGTATGCAAGCAGGAGGGACGCGGGCTCAACTGCCGCGGACTGTCCATGGTGCTCAATGAATGCTACCTCGCGCTCGGCTTCAAGGCGCGGTACATCACCTGCCTGCCGTACGACAGCACCGATACCGAGTGCCACGTGATCAACATGGTGTGGAACAATGAACTGGATAAGTGGATCTGGCTCGATCCCACCCACGATGCCTACGTGATGGACGAGAACGGAACGCTGCTGGGCCCGGCCGAGGTGCGCGAGCGCTTGATCGATGGGCGTCCCTTGATCCTGAACCCCGACGCCAACTGGAACCACCGATCAAGCACCATCCGTGAGGACTACCTGTATTCCTACATGGCCAAGAACCTCTACCGCTTGGAATGCCCCGTGGAGAGCCGGTACGACACCGAGACCAGTGCGGTCGGTAAGGTGGTCTCCTACGTGCAGTTGCTACCGCTGCACTATTTCGAACAGCAGCCTGCTGTGGACCGCTGGCAGGGCAACCCCAAGGGCAGCGCGCTGATCACCTACCGCACCAATAACGCCGCCGCGTTCTGGGCCGCCCCACGGTGATCCTATCTTGCAGGCATGTTGAAGCGCTTGCTGCTCTTGGTCCTGCTCTGTCCTACTGTGCTGTGCGCCCAGCCGCCCGCTGCCGACCTTGCCTTCATCGATCGCCTGCTGGGGGCATGGGAAGGTCCCTTGGATGATGCCCGCTACCGGGAGGAATGGAACCGCCAGGACGCCACCACCGTCAATGGCACCGCACGCGTGATCCAAAACGGTCAGGTTCAGAGCGAGGAGCAGATGCGCCTCACGTTCTTCGCAGGGGAATGGCTCTTCATCGCCTCCACCGGTGGCCAGCGCATCACCAGCTTCGTCCGTGTGGCGGTGAACGATGGCACCTGGATCTTCGAGAACCGGGAACATGACTTCCCGCAACGCATCGGCTACCGCGTGGAGGGGGATACCCTCGGAGCTTATATCGCCCTGCTGGATGATACAGGCAGGCGCCAGTAGTTCGTGTTGGTTCGGGAGTAGGGGTGTAGCGCTCCTGCCACCGTATGGCTCAACGAGCCTGGAAGGGTATACCCACAGGTCGCATCGCACCAGGCGGCACGCTGAAAGTAGACTCGTAGGAGCCCTTGCTCAATACACGGGTAACTGCGTTCGCGTGCTCGTAGGCACCGATCCACCCACCGCCTGCAGGATCAGGTCACGGTCATTGTCCTGGCCGGCGTACTTCACGATCCCATCCAGGTTCAGGTCCTCCACCCGGTAAACCCCGTTCAAGGTGGCCGTAGGGGAGGTGCCGCCGATGGCTTGCAGGATCACAACCCGGTCGTTGTCCTGGCCGCTGTATGCCACGGTCTTGTTCCAGTTCACATCCCCTTGCACCAATAGGATGCCGGTGCCAGGAATGACGACAAAGGCGAACTGGTTGGTCAGGGCTGAATTGGTGAGCATGTCACACACCGTGGGTCCGTTCATGAAACTCGGCGTTTGGAACGTGATGCCCCCCAAGTGGTTGCGGTGCTTCACCGCCACGCGATAATTGGTGCGGTCCAGGTTCAGGGTGAGCAAGGTGTCGCCGGTGGTGCTTACCAACCACCCGTCGCGGTGCAGCAAGGCGGGCATGCTGGCACGAAGGGGCCCAGGCATCTGGTTCGCTTGCCGGAACTCGACGATCACCCAGTCCACGATGGCCCGTGGACCAGTGGTGGCGAAGAGCGCAGGGTCCACGCTGAGCGGAGCGGTGTTGTTGAGGTACGTGTAACCGAGCGCGGTGTAGGGTTCGGTGATCGGTAACAGGCCCTGCGCGCGCAGGTTGTCGCGCATCAGCCCGGCGTTCACATCCCATGCGCCTTGCAGGCCAGTGCGCAGCCGTAGTTGGGGAGGCGGTATGTAACACGGGGTGTTCAAGGCACACACGGTGGGTGCGATGCCAAGCTGGGCGATGGTGGTGTTCAAACCATTGGGAAGGTTCGGCAGACAGGTGAAGCTGTTCCCTGTGCTGAGCAGGGTGGTCAAGGTCCACGGCAGGTAGGGCAGGCAGGTCATCTGGGTGTTGCGCAGGTCGGCATACACCAGGCTGCGTGGCAGTTGCACGATGCCTTGTGAAAGCGGGTTGTCAGCGAGGTAAAGGGTGGTGGTGTTGCAGGTGAACAAATTGCCGATGGTGCCGATCTGGTTCCCGCTCAGGTCCACCGAAGCGTAGGTGCAGAGCTGGCTTGGGAGGGTGGTCAGCAGGTTGTTGCTCAGGTTGAGCATACTGGCCGAGAAGATACCAGCGGCGGTGTTCGGCGGAGTGGTCAGCTGGTTGTGCGAGAGGTCCAGGTAGCGCATCACCGGTATCGTTGGCGCCACACTGAGCTGGTTGTAAGAGGCATCGAGCGTTTGCAGGGTGAACGGCACCTGTCCGCTGAACGACGCGATCGAGTTGTTCTGAACGTAGAGCCCTTGCAGTGTGCACCCGTTCGTACACCAGGTCACCGAAGTGAGCTGGTTGTTCGGCAGGTGAAGCGTGATCAGGTTCTCGCCGACGAAGTTGTCAAGCACCAGGTCGCCGGCCAGCAGACAATCGGAGATATTGCGCTGATGGTACCAGGCGGGATCTCGAGTCCGGCGAGGGTCAGCGGATTGTTGCTTGCATTGAAATTGGTCACATTGCTGAAGGCCCAGGCGCCGGACAGGTTCTGGATGCCGCTGTTGCTCACATCCATGAACGTCAAGGACAGCACCGAAGGGTGTTCGGTATCCAGGTCATTTCCGGTCATCGCCCCCGGACAATTCGCATTGATCCACGCCCTGAAGTTGGCGTCTGGAACGGGAAAGGCGAAGCCGTTGAATGCGATAAGCAGGATACCAGCGAGGGAGGTCGATACGCGCATCGTGCAATGGGACGGGTGTTCGCGAAAGGATGACGTGCAGAGCAGGTGCGGGTTGCCTTCATCGTGGGTCACAGCGATACGGCCCATCTGTAGAACCGAGGACCTTCACTCAGAGAGCCAGCCCTGTCGACGCACCATCGATGCTGGTCGTGTTCTTTTCCAACTGGTACTGTCGCACACCATCGGGGCCTTTGCGTTGCGCCCAGTCCACAAGCTGGGTGCGCTCCTCCTGATATGCATAGAGCGGGACACCATAGCCGCACGATGTCTGAACGCTGTCCAACTCCGCGATGATCAGTTGTCGTTCGCCCACAAGCGAGGGACCGAACAGTGGACGGAGCTCCTTCCACTCCCTATCCTGCGGCTGAACGGAACGACCACGCCCGTAGAGGCGCAAGATCAACGGCGGCCCCTTGAACGCACAGAACATGAACGTGATGCGCCCGTTCTCCAGGAGGTGAGCCGCTGTTTCGTTGCCGCTGCCCGTTACATCCAGGTACCCAACGCGCGCAGGGGAGAGGACACGGAAGGTATCGAGGCCCTTCGGCGACAGGTTCACCCGGCCATTGTGCGGTGCCGTGCCCGTGAAGAACAGGTGCTGTTCCCGAATGAAGGAGATCAGCCGTTCATCGAGCTCTGAAAGGAACTTGGCCATGGGCACAAGGTATGAGCGGCGCTGCAGGGATCAACGCATGCGCCGGTAGACCAAACGCGTGAAGCCCCGTGCATCCTCCTGGTCGCGTTCCGGTGCCCGTTGGAACCCCAGCCGCGTATAGAGCCGCTGAGCGCTGTGCATGCTGGGTTGTGTCCACAGCACCACGGCCTGAGCCCCTTCCGCGAATGCACGCGCAACACAGGCTTCCACGAGTTGCGCACCGATGCCCGACCCGCGGGTGCTGTCGCTCACGCCAAGCAACCGGAACTCCCGCTCTCCCGCAACGGCCAGCTGCCGTAGCGCACTTTCGGGATGCAGGAGCAACACGGTGCCCAACACCACATCCGAAGGATCGACGGCGACGAACATCACCCCGGCAGGTTCCAGGTTGGCACGTGTCATGAATTGCGTGGCATTAGCTGCCGCCGTGAAGCCGCCGTCCACATACACCTGCTGCAACAAGGCTGTGGCTTGCTCCCAATCGCGGTCGGTGCTCGCTTGTCGGAGGTAGTGGTCCGTGGGCTTTACCATTACTGCTTCAGAAAGGCCAGCACATGCTCAATGATCTCCGCCCGTTGTCGGGGATCAGCGTTGCTGTCCATGTTGTTGTGTGGCGTATCGGACAGATGTACCACGCGTATACCGAACTGCGCAGCCTCTTCTGCCGTGGGCAGCACCTCCGCGTCGGCTGGCTGATCGCTGCTGCGCAAGGTGCTGGTACGCGGCTGGCTGGCGCGGAGGATGGGCATGCGTCGATGGTCGAGCGTTATCACGTGTTGCACGCGTTGCGGATGCTGGTGGCTGTAGAGCACGCTCATGTCGCCGCCGTTGGAATGCCCGGCCACGATGGTACGGCCATGGTCCAGTTGCGGGAACCGGCGTTCCAATTCCTTCAGCACGAAGTGGATGTTCGCGGCGCCGCGCTCCCAGTTCGGCATGCGCGCCACCCTTGCTGGTCCGTTGAAGTCGAGGGGATCATCGGCGGGGAGTTCATGCTGGACGCTGACCACGAAATAGCCCGCTGCGGCCAGGGCCTCGTTCAGGTATCCGTAGGCCAGGTACGACCCCGGTTCATTGGCCCCATACCCATGGCTGAAGACCACGATGGAGCGGTCCTTCAGTTCGCCAGAAGGATGGTAGAAGGCCACGGGTATCTCGCGGTTGCGCAGGCTGTCGTGCCAGGTGTGCAGCTCGGGGGCTTGGGCACGAAGGCGGGCAGCAACAAGTACGAACAGCAGGAGCAAGGCAGGACGCATGGGGCGAAGGTGGTGAATGTGCATGCTTCCACTAGGCTTTGTGCTGCCGTGCCTTCCTACCTTCGCGCTCCTGTAGCACGATCAGACATGTTCGAGAACCTCAGTGACAAGTTAGAACGCGCGTTCAAGGTCCTCAAAGGCCAGGGCCAGATCACGGAGATCAACGTGGCGGAGACCATGAAGGAGATCCGCCGCGCCCTGCTGGACGCCGACGTGAACTTCAAGACCGCCAAGGACTTCACCGACAAGCTGAAGGCCAAGGCCCTGGGCCAGAACGTGTTGACGGCCGTGAGCCCCGGCCAGCTGCTGACCAAGCTGGCCCACGATGAGCTGTCGGAACTGATGGGCGGGCGCAGCGCCACCATCAACCTGAGCGGCAACCCCACCGTGATCCTGATGAGCGGTCTGCAGGGTTCCGGTAAGACCACCTTCAGCGGCAAGCTGGCCAACTACCTGCGTAAGAAGGGCCGCAAGCCCCTGTTGGTGGCCTGCGACGTGTACCGCCCCGCGGCCATTGACCAGCTGGAGACCCTCGGCAAGCAGCTCGATGTGGTGGTGTTCAGCGATCGTGGCAACACCGACCCTGTGTCCATCGCCCAGAAAGGGGTCGAATACGCCAAGGTCCACGGCTTCACCGTGGTGATCGTGGACACCGCCGGCCGCCTGGCGGTGGACGAGGCCATGATGGACGAGATCACCCGCGTAAAGAAGGCCATCGCCCCCCACGAGACCCTCTTCGTGGTGGACAGCATGACCGGCCAGGACGCGGTGAACACCGCCAAGGCCTTCAACGACCGGCTGGACATCGACGGCGTGGTGCTGACCAAGCTGGACGGCGACACCCGCGGCGGTGCGGCCCTCTCCATCCGCAGCGTGGTGGACAAGCCCATCAAGTTCATCGGCACGGGCGAGAAGATGGAGGCCATCGACGAGTTCCACCCCGAACGGATGGCCGGCCGCATCCTGGGCATGGGCGACGTGGTGAGCCTCGTGGAGCGCGCGCAGGAACAGTACGACGAGAAGCAGGCGCGGGAACTGCAGAAGAAGATCGCCAAGGACCAGTTCGGCTTCGATGATTTCCTGGAGCAGATCCAGCAGATCAAGAAGATGGGCAACATGAAGGACCTCATGGGCATGATCCCCGGCGTGGGCAAGGCCCTGAAGAACCTGGACATCCCGGACGATGCCTTCAAGCACATCGAGGCCATCATCCGCAGCATGACCCCCGAGGAGCGGCAGAACCCCGCCCTGATCAACGGCAGCCGCAGGCAGCGCATCGCCAACGGTAGCGGCACCAATGTGCCCGAGGTGAACAAGCTGCTCAAGCAGTTCGAGGACACCCGGAAGATGATGAAGATGATGGGCGACAAGACCAAGATGCAGAACATGATGCGCCAGATGCAGGCGATGCAGGGGATGAGGCGCTGACGCGTCGAATGTCAATTGATGGTCCTTGAGATCCGCCGGACCAGCACTCTGCCCGGGGGATCAGAGTTGATCCATTAGCGATCAATAGGTCGTTGGTATTTTTATACGTATGGATCATGTATCTTTGCCGTATAAATAGTTCGACCCATGGACGCCAAGCTCACCCTCAGCTTCGATGCCGCAGTGGCCGAAAAGGCCAAGGCCTTCGCCGAGGCGAACAACATCAGCCTTTCGCGCCTGGTGGAGTTCATGCTCAGCAAGGTGACCGATGCCCGGTACCGGAGCATCGATGAGCTCCCGGTCAGCGATTGGATCCAGCAGGTGGCGGAAGGGGAGGTGACCTATGTGCGCAAGAACGCTGCCGAGCGCAACGTGAAGAAGGATTATCTGGAGAGCCGGAGGAAGCGGTAATGCGAATGCGTTCAACCACCACGACGCAACGACGCGACGGAAACGCCACGTTCAGCCATGCGTTGCGCATGCGCTGCGTCGCCGCGTCGTTGCGGTAAGAAAATGATCGATGCCCCCCACCCGCATCTTCCTCGACGCTAATGTGCTGGTGACCGTGCTCTGCAACGAGTACCCACGGTTCACAGCCTGTGCCAGGGTTCTCAGCTTGGTGGACGATCCCCGCTTCGAGGTGTGCACGTCGCCGCTCTGCCTGGCCATCGGGGCCTACTTTGCCGAGAAGAAGAACGGGAAGAAGAAGGCTCGCGAAAAGGTCACCCTGCTCGCCAATAAGCTCCGCATCACCAACATGGATGCCAAGGCCGTTCAGCAGGCCGTGGCCGACCCCAAGGTGATCGACCTCGAGGACGGGATGCAGTACTATTCCGCGTTGGAGGCCCACTGCGGCCACATCATCACCTATGACCGCAAGGACTTCCACTTCGCACAGGTGCCTGTGATGGAGCCGGAGGACTTCCTCGTGCAGCACGTGGCCAAGCGGCTGCCGTTACCAGCGCGGTAGGTACTTTCGCCCACCGGCCGAGCCTTCCGGTTATCCTCATGCGCACGCTCCTGTTCCTCTTCGCACTGCTGTTTGTTACAACCGCTCACGGCCAGACCGTGCACGAGTACATCTCACTCGACTACTCGCCCACAGAACGGAAGATCGGGGTGTTCTCCACCGTGGACGGCAACACGTACATCGACCTGAAGGTGGTGAACATGAGTGCCCGGGAGAAGGACCTCATGACCTTCTTCGCCACCCTGCAGGACCTGGAGGCGAAAGGCTGGGAGGTCCAGGCCAGTCACATCTACGCTGTGGAGTCGCGCGGATACCCGATGTACGTGTGGGTGCTCCGCAAGCCCCGCTGAGCGCTTCCCCGCGTCCTCCAGGAGGCTTGGCCCCGACAAGGGCAGGCCGCGTATCTTCACGCCGATGAGCGCGGTGGCCACATACCAACTCCTTGATGGCAGGCGGGCTTCGCAGGCCATTCGTGAACGCATCACCAACGAAGCGGCCGAGGTGAAGGCTGCCAAAGGCCGCGCCCCCCATCTGGCCGCGGTGCTCGTGGGTGACGATGGCGCCAGCCGCACCTACGTGGAGAGCAAGGTAAAAGCCTGCCAGAGCGTCGGGTTCCGCAGCACCCTCATCAAGCGCCCGGCCACCATCGCCGAGGATGAACTGCTCCACCTGGTGCAGGCCCTCAATGCGGACAACGACCTGGACGGGTTCATCGTGCAACTGCCCCTGCCCGGCCACATCAATGCGGACCGCGTGATGCTCGCCATCGATCCGCGCAAGGACGTCGACGGCTTCCATCCGGAGAACGTGGGCAACATGGTGCTGGGCCTGCCCGGATTCCTGCCGGCCACGCCCGCAGGCATCGTGGAGCTGCTGCGCTTCCATCACATCGAGACGGCCGGCAGGCACTGTGTGGTGGTGGGGCGCAGCAACATCGTGGGCACGCCCATGAGCGTCCTCATGAGCCGCAACGCCTATCCCGGCAATTGCACGGTCACCCTGGCGCACAGCCGCACCAAGGACCTGGCCGCGATCACCCGCCAGGCCGACATCCTCATCGCCGCCCTGGGCCGTCCCGAGTTCATCACTGCCGACCTGGTGAAGGAGGGGGCGGTGGTCGTTGACGTGGGCATCCACCGCATCCCCGACAGCACGCGCAAGGCCGGCTTCCGCCTGGTGGGCGATGTGAAGTTCGATGAGGTGGCCCCCCCCTGCAGCTGGATCAGTCCCGTGCCCGGTGGCGTGGGCCCCATGACCATCACCAGCCTGTTGCTCAATACTTTGAAGGCGGCGAGGGGGTGACGGGGCGGCTGTTCCGGAAGGAGTCTTCCCCAACCCACAACGAGGAGGCTGATGCGAAGCCCTTTTGGATGAAGTGCTGCGAGGTCTCAGGCATCCAGGCGCGTAAGGTGGGCACGAGGTGCATGTGAAGAAGCTGGACCAGGCCCTTGGCAAGGTCGACCACTTCTGGCCTGGCATGCTGCGGGTGGAGCGTTACTAGAGTAGGGGGCACATCCACCATTCCCCGCCCATCCCGTTCTTTGCACCGATGCGTGTCACCCTCATCACCGTATGCCGCAACGTGGCGCCCGTGATCCGGGAGACGTTGGCCAGTGTGCTGGCGCAGACGCACCCGGCCATCGAGCTGATCGTGATCGATGGGGCGAGCACCGATGGCACCGTGGCCATCCTGGAGGAGCACCGCGCCACGGCGGGACGGCGGGGCATCGACATCCTGGTGAGCGAGCCGGACAACGGCATCTACGACGCGATGAACAAGGGGCTGGCGCGGGCCACGGGCGAGGTCGTCGGCTTCGTGAACGCCGGCGACCTGCTGATGACCCCGGAGACCATCGCGCAGGTGGTGGACGCCTTCCAGCGCAGCCATGCCGATGCGGTGTACGGCGACATCATCATGGTGGACGAGCACGACATCCACAAGGTGCACCGCACCTGGCTCAGCGGCACCTACCACCGCGCCAACTTCCGCCGGGGCTGGATGCCGCCGCACGTGGGCACCTTCATCCGCAAGAGCGTGTACGACCGCTACGGCCACTTCAACACGCAACTGCGCATCGGCGCGGACTACGAGATCCTGCTGCGCTTCCTGTACAAGCACGAGGTGCCCACGGTACACCTGCGCGCGGTGCTGGTGCGGTTCCGGCTGGGCGGCATGAGCAACGGCAGCGTGAAGCACATCCTGAAGGCCAACCGCGAGGTGCGCGCCTCCTGGGGCATCAACGGCCTGCAGGCCCCGCCACTGCTGGTGACGCGCAAGCTGTGGAGCAAAGTGCTCCAGTTCTTCCAGTAGGCTTGCGGCCGGAGCGGATCCGGGCGCATCGCTACCTTCGCCACACACCATTCACCGGAACAGAACGGATCGACCATGGCACTACTTGATCAGAAGGTCGCCCTCATCACGGGCGGCACGCGGGGCATCGGCAAAGGCATCGTGGAGCGTTTCCTGGCCGAAGGGGCACAGGTGGCCTTCACCTATGTGAGCAGTCCGGACAAGGCGAACGCGCTGGCCGCTGAGCTGGGTGCGCGCTTCGGCCGACCGGTGCTGGCCATCCAGAGCGATGCGGGCGACATGAACAGCGCACAGGCCGCGGTGGACCAGGTGGTGAACACCTGGGGCAAGCTCGACATCCTGGTGAACAACGCCGGCATCACCAAGGACCAGCTGCTGATGCGCATGAGCGAGGCCGATTGGGACGCGGTGATCAACACCAACCTGAAGAGCGTCTTCAACATGACCAAGGCAGTGATGCGCACCATGCTGAAGCAGCGCAACGGCAGCATCATCAACATGAGCAGCGTGGTGGGCGTGCAGGGCAATGCGGGCCAGGCGAACTACGCGGCGAGCAAGGCCGGCGTGCTGGGCTTCACCAAGAGCGTGGCGCAGGAGCTGGGCAGCCGCAACATCCGCTGCAACGCCATTGCGCCGGGCTTCATCGAGACCGAGATGACCGCCGCCCTGGACCCCAAGGTGGTGGAGGGCTGGCGCGAAGGCATCCCCTTGAAGCGCGGCGGCACCCCCGACGATGTGGCCAACGCTTGCGTGTTCTTCGGCAGTGATCTCAGCAGCTATGTCACCGGCCAGACGCTGAACGTCTGCGGCGGCATGCTCACCTGATGCGGTACACCACGCTTAGTGGGCGGGGCACTGCGAAGGGCCTCCGTGTGCGACCTTTGCACCCGCCATGCAACTGACCACCGCGCAACCGTTCTGGCTGGCCCTGCTCTGCATCGCGCTGGGCGTGGGTGCCGCGTGGCTGCTGTACGCGCGTTCGGGGGGCGAGCTGCCACCGTTGGTGCGCCGCATCCTCTTCGTGCTGCGCGCGCTGAGCATCGCGCTGGTGGCCTTCTTCCTGTTGGAACCCCTGCTGCGGTACGAGGAGCGCGAACTGCGCAAGCCCGTGCTGGTGCTGGCCCACGATGGGTCGGCCTCGCTGGATGCCGCGGGCGACACGGCCTTCCTGCACGGTCCCTACCGCGCCGCCCTGGAACGCCTGCAACAGGACCTGAGCGAGCGCTTCGAGGTGCGTCCCTTCACGTACGGCGCCGGAGTGGAGGAGGGGCTGCAGTTCACGCAGGACCGTCCGCGCACCGATGTGGGCGCGCTGCTCCGTGCGGTGCATGAGCGCTTCGCGGGTTCGGAGCTGGGTGCGGTGGTGCTGGACGGCGATGGCATTCAGAACCAGGGTCGCGATGCCCGGCTCGAAGCCACGCGCCTTGGTGTTCCCGTGTACACCGTGCTGCTGGGCGACACCACCGTGTACCCGGACCTGCTGGTGAAAGGCGTGGAGCACAACGCCATCACCTACCTGGGCAACAGCACACCGGTGCTGGTGCGCGTGCAGGCCGATCACCTGGCGGGCAGACGCACCGTGCTGGAGCTGCGACAGGGTGAGCGGGTGGTGGCCGAGCGTGAAGTGGCCATCACCGGGGACCCCTTCCTGCAGGAAGTACTGCTGGAGCTGAAGCCCGATGCGGCCGGTCCGCAGCGCTACGTGGCCCGCCTGCGCGCGGTGGACGGCGAGCGCGTGGCCAGCAACAACAGCCAGTCCTTCGTGGTGGATGTGCTGGACGACCGCCAGCGCATCGTACTGCTCGCCGCGGCGCCCCACCCCGATCTGGGCGCGTTGCGACAGGCCTTGTCGCGCACCGAAGGCTACAGCATCGAACTGCACTATGCGGGCCAGGCCGAGCCTGAGCTGAAAGGCGCGGACCTGCTGGTGCTGCATGGCCTGCCCTCCACGAAGCACGCCATCGGCACGCTGCTGGACCGGGCCACCACCTTGAAGTTGCCCACGCTCTACATCGCAGCGCTGGGCACCGACCTGGCCGCGTTGGGACGTGTGCAACGCACGGTGGGCATCAGCGGTGGTCGTCCCGCCGCCACCGATGCGCAGGCCGCGGTGCAGCGCGACTTCCCCTTGTTCACCCTCGAGGATGAACTGGTGGCGGCGTTGGAGCGCTTCCCGCCGTTGCAGGTGCCTTTCGCGCAATACACCACGGGTCGCGGGGCGCAGGCCTTGGCGTTGCAACGCATCGGGCTGGTGCGCACGAACGATCCGCTCCTGGTCTTCGCGCAGGATGGCGAGCGACGGGAGGGCTTCATCGTAGGTGAGGGCCTCTGGCGCTGGCGCATGGCCGATCATCAACTGCACGGCGATCATCGCCGCACGGACAAGCTCTTCCACCGCATGGTGCAGTTCCTTGCGCTGAAGGTGAACAAGGAGCCTTTCCGCGTGGACCATGCCGCGGTGTACGGCAACGATGAGCCTGTGCTGTTCACCGCCGAGCTCTACAACGCCAACCTCGAGCCCGTGAACACCCCCGAGGTGCAGCTGAACGTGAGCGACAGCGCTGGCCGGGTGGTGAACTACGCCTTCGACCGCAGCGGCGCCACGTACAGCCTCAATGCCGGTCGCATGGCACCAGGCACGTACGACTGGAAGGCCAGCACCACCTTCAACGGGCGCACGCTGAGCCGCAGCGGGCAGTTCCATGTGGAGGAGCCGCAGCTGGAGCGCAACAACACCGTGGCGGACCATGCGCTGTTGCGCGACCTGGCCGCGCTCACCCAGGGCGAGGCGGTGCCGGCCGCGCGTGTATCGGAGCTGGCGGGACTGTTGGAGGCGCGGCCGGGCCTCGCGGCTCGTTCGTACCTACGCACCCGCTTCAGCGACCTCATCGGCGTGCGCACCTTGTTCTTCGTGCTGCTAGCGCTGCTCATGGCGGAGTGGGTGCTGCGGCGCCGCAACGGAAGTTACTGAGGCATGGAGGCTCCAAGGTCACGATCATTGCGGCCATGGTGGTGTCGGAAGCTGGCCTGGCTGGTCGCGGGCGCTGTGCTGCTGGCCTTGGTGCTGGGGCATCGGTCCGTACTGCGCGGGCTGGGTGCGGTGCTCATCGTGGAGGATGCCCCCACGCGAGTGGATGCGGCGTACGTCCTTGGCGGCGGACCGGTGGAGCGCGGCGCGCGGGGGGCGCAGCTGTTGCGTGAACGTTGGTGCGACACGTTGGTCACCACAGGGGTCAACATCCACCGCGTGTTGGAGGCTGAAGGCGTGCTGTTCACCGAGGCGGAGCTGACAGCGCGCGCGGCCTATCGCGCGGGTGCGGACAGTGCGCGGGTGCGGCTGTTGGAGGAGGGCACGAGCACCTGGGAGGAGGCGGCGGCGGTATTGCGTGATGCCAAGGCCCACGGCTACGACAGCATCGCGGTCGTATCCACCGAATTCCACTTGCGACGGGTGCGGCGTGTGTTCCGCAAGCACTTCGAAGGCAGTGGTATCGCGCTGTTCACCGTGGCGGCCTACAACCCGATGTACGACCACACGACGTGGTGGCAGAGCGAGGACGGCCTGTTGATGGTGAACAACGAGTACGTGAAGTCGCTCTACTACCTGATCACTTACTGAGCGCGCACAATCGCCTTAGAACTTCACGATCCGGTCCACGCTGCGGCCGCCGCTGTGTTCCAGCTGCAGCAGGTAGGTGCCGGGCGCAAGCCCTTGCAGGTCAAGGTCGATCGGGCCTTGCACCAACGGCAATTGCCAGCTGCGCACCGACCGTCCGGCACCGTCGAGCAGCCCCATGCGCACCTGGTGAAGCGCCTCCGAGGCCCGCAGCACCAGGCGGTCCTTGGTGGGGTTGGGGGCGAGTTGCAGGGTGGTGGCGGTCACTTCGGGCACGCTCACTTCGGTCAGGCAGAAGGGCTGTTCCTCGCCTTCTCCATATTGGCCATCGCTCTCCACGAAGGTGAGCAGGTCGGGGGCATGGATGGTATAGGAGCCGTCGCCCTCCGCACAGCAGATACCGTCACCGAAGGCGTCCGCGATGGTGAAGACGTAGCAGCCGTTGGTGAGGCAGAAGTCGGTGGAGACCAGTTCACCGGCATCACCATCGGCGTATGGTCCACCTTCATAGAGCACCGTGCCCGCATCATTGGCCAGCTCCCAGGTGATGTCCGTGCCATAGTCATCCAATGTCAGGTCCAACCGCACCAGTTGCCCCGGGGTGCTCACCACGAAGGGGCGGCTCCAGCCGTCGTTCTCCGGCACCTGGTCCTCGTTACCGTTGGGGGTGGTGGTGTTCACGACCAATTCGTATTCGCCCGCAGTGACCGGGATCCATGGCAGCTGCACATTGGCGGTCTGGCCGGGCTGCAGAAGGCCGTTCCAGATGAAGAGGTCCGTTCCGAGCCCCGCGATGGCATAGTTGATACCGACGTTGGTGATGGGCAGTTCGCCGTTGTTCTTCAAGGTCACCCAGGGGCGGATGCTGTCCTCATCGCACACCAGGGCAGGCAGGTCGAAGATGGAGGTGATGGAAGCGTCCCAGTTGATGGGGACGACCACGGGCACGTTGAGGCCGTCGAGGGTGTCACCGCAGGTTCCGAGGTATTCCTCCAGGAACGGCCAGCTGGTGGAGAAGCGCCCGTAGTAGTCGTCCACGCTGTTGGCACAGTTGGCCGCACCGCCATAGAGCTGCCCCACGACCCGGTGGTCCTGGTTCCAGATGGCGCTGCCACTGGACCCCGGTTCGGTGGTGCCGGCATCCCACACCGCCACACGCCAACAATCCGCGTCCCCGGTGCCGAGGTCCACGTTCTGCTGGGTCATGGCACCATCGGTGCGGCTGAACTTCTTGATGTCACCCCTGGGATGGTGGATGCCCACGCCGCTCTCCGGGGCGATGTCGCGCTTGTCCCAGCCGGCCCAGTTCGCGTTGTATGCGGGGGGGGGGATGCTGCTGAGGCGAAGGAAGGCCATGTCGGTCCCTACGTTGTCCACCAGGAGCTCGCAGCCCGCCACGGTCTGGTCGATGGGGGCGTTCTCGGAGGGGTCGCACACGGGGCTCTCCCAGTTGAAGCGGAACACCCAGTCCTCCACATCGGCGCTGAGGCAGTGGTGGGCGGTGAGGAAGTAGGGGATGGAATCGCCGGCACAGTTGTTCATCAGCGTACCGGTGCAGAAGCCGTTGCCACCGGTGGTGATGATGGCCACCGTGCGGATCTCATCGCGCCAGTCATCGGCATCCGGACAGATGACGTTGATGTTGCATTCGCCGCTGTCCCCAAAGCCCCGGTCACTGCCGAAGATGTCGCGGTAGGCGTGCGTGACCTGCCCGACGACCAGGGCGCCCTGACCAGCCACCGCTGCGGGTTCGTGGTATTCGATGGTGACGCGATCCCCCGGCAGCTGCGACACGGCCATGCGGGTGCGGCCGGGACTGCTTTCGCGGGTGAAGGAGCCCAGCTGTTGGCCCGCTTCGTTGTAGACATAAAGCAGGGCTCCCTCCGGCAGTTCGAAGGTGGTGAACTTGAAGTTGATCGCGTAAGCATCAGGGCAATGGAGCGCCACGCGCCAGAGCCGGTCGCCATTGGGAAGAGTGTGCCAGCTGCCATCGCGGCCACTGCGCACATCCGCGTCGTGGTTGAAGCCGAAGCGCCAGGGCCCTTTGTAGCCGTTCACATGGCGCGCCTCATCCTCCGCCAGCAGGGCGGCGGCATCCACGACCGGAAAGGTCACTTCCGGCACCCGGGGAAGCTGGGCGGCACGGCCACCAAGGCCCCACGCGCGCCCCCCGAAGGATACCTGTGCGAACGCAGAGAAGGAAAGGAGAAAGAACGAAAGGAGTACAACGTAGCGGTTCATCATGGGGTGGTCGCTTCGACGGTGAAAATAAGGCGCGGGGTCCGGATGTGCGAAGGGCCGGACCTCACTTGGACGTCCGGCCCTTCACCACGGGTTGCCTGAAGGCTGGATCAGCGATCGAGCAGGAGGCGTTCCACCAGGCGGGTGTCGCCACTGGTCACCTCCACGAAGTAGATGCCCCCTGGCTGCTGCAAGGCCAGGTCAATGCGTTCCGTACCGGTGGCATAGTTCCGTTCGGTCACCACCTGTCCCAAGGCATCGAACACGCGCACCGCGCCTCCCTGGCGGGCCAGCAAGGGCAGCATCACCTGCACCTGACCGTTGCTCGGGTTCGGCACCAGGCTGAGGCGGTTGTCGGACACGGCCAGGTCGTCCACGGCGGTGGCGCTGGGGTATCCGAAGAGCTGGTTGCCGCAGTTGCCCAACCAGGTCTGGAGCAGGGGGTAGCTGATGTTGAAGCGGCCGTAGTAGTCGGCCGTAATGCTCTGGCAGCTGGCGAATCCACCGTAGAGCTGACCAACGATGAGGCCCTGCGGATTGAAGAGCGCACTGCCCGAACTGCCGCCTTCAGTGGTGCCATCCTCCCAGTTGCCCACGCGCCAGAAATTGGTGCCCGAATTGGCCGCACCCAGGTAGTTGGAAGTGGTGAGCGGGTTGTTGTCGAAGGAGATCTTCTTCACGTCACCAGCAGGGTGATGGATCCCCACGGCGCTCGACGGGATGGCCGTGCTGCGGTCCCAACCGCTGTAGAAGACATTGTAACTGGCGGGAGGGGTGGTGTTTAACTGCAGCAGGGCCACGTCGGTGGTGGCACTGTTCACCCGAAGCGTGGAGCCGGATACGGTCTGGTTGGTGGGCCCGTTGTTGTTGATGATGCAGGTGGGGCTGTTCCAGTTGAAGCGGAAGACCCAGGTATTGTTGCCACCCAGGCAGTGGTTCGCTGTGAGGAAGTAGGGCGTGCCATCCTCCTGGCAGTTGTTGATCAGTGTTCCCGTGCAGATCCCATTGCCGCCTACGGTGATCATGGCCACCGAGCGGATCTGTGCACGCCAGGCATCGCCCACGGCACAGATCACGTTGTTGTTGCAGGAACCCGAATCCCCCAGCCCTTTGGTGCTCTTGAAAAGGTCGCGGTAGGCATGGGTGACCTGGCCGATGCGCAGACTGCCAAGTCCCCGAACAGCGGCCGGTTCCACGTACTCGATGGTGATGCGTTCTCCGGGCAGCTGGGTCACACCCAGAACGGTGTTGCCAGGGTTGCTCTCCGCATTGAAGGCCCCAAGGTGCTCGCCCAGGTCATTGTAGACGAAGACCTCTGCACCCTCAGGCACCACATAGTCGTGGAACTCGAAGTTGATGCTGTAGGCGCGCGGGCACTGGATGGCGAGGCGCCACACGCGGTCGCCGTTGGACAGCTCATGCCACACGCCACTGTTGGACAGGCCCAGGTCGGTGGCATGGTTGAAGCCGAAGCGATAAGGGCCCTTTACCCCTTCCGCAGCGCGGGCCTCATCCTCCGCCAGTAATGCCTGCTCATCCACCTCCGGCATCACCACGGTCGGCGCATCGGGTAGCCCGGCATTGCGGGACATGCCCAGCGGATGGCCGCCGAAGGACAGTTGAGCAACGGCAGGAAGAGAAAGGAGCGCGGCGATAAGGGGAAGCGTGGCGTAGCGTATGTGCATGGTTACGAGGGTTCTGGATCGTAAAAATACGCAGAGATGGGGCGGACGGTTCACCCAAGTAAGCCCATTCTTAGGATCCGAAGGGTAGCTGGCACCCCGACCCACCCCGTCACGGGGCTCAGACCTCGGTGGTGCGCTCCTCCAACAGCTTGCGCAGGGCGAACAGTTCATCCCGCAACTGAGCGGCTGCAATGAAGTCGAGCTCTTTTGCCGCTTTGCGCATGCGGCCTTCCAGCACCTGTACGTTCTTCTCCAATTGGTCGCGGCTCATGTATTGGACCACCGGATCCGCGGCGATGCTGAGTTCCTCGGGTTCCACATAGGCCCGGCGTCCCTCCGCATCGTGTATGTCGAGCACGGCGGTCTGGCGGATGACATCCCCGCGGTCGCGTTTGATCTGGGTGGGGGTGATGCCATTGGCCTCGTTGTAGGCGAGCTGTTTGGCACGGCGGCGTTCGGTCTCGTCGATGGTGCGCTGCATGCTCTCGGTGATGGTGTCCGCGTAGAAGATCACCAGACCGTTCACGTTGCGCGCCGCGCGTCCTGCGGTCTGCGTGAGGGAGCGGTTGCTGCGCAGGAAGCCCTCCTTGTCGGCATCGAGCACGGCCACGAGGCTTACTTCCGGCAGGTCGAGGCCTTCACGCAGCAGGTTCACACCCACGAGCACATCGAACAGCCCAAGGCGCAATTGACGCAGGATCTCGATGCGTTCGAGGGTCTCCACATCGCTGTGGATGTACTTGCAGCGCACGCCGTTCTTTGCCAGGAATTCGTTCAGTTCCTCCGCCATGCGCTTGGTCAGGGTGGTCACCAGCACGCGCTCCTCCTTCTCCGCACGCTTGCGGATCTCGTAGAGCAGGTCGTCGATCTGGTCCTTGCTGGATCGCACTTCGATCGGTGGATCGAGCAGACCGGTGGGACGGACCACCTGTTCCACCACCACACCCTCGCTGCGCTCCAATTCGTAGTCCGCCGGTGTGGCACTGACGAACAGGGTCTGGCCCAGTAACGCTTCGAACTCCTCGAACTTCAACGGTCGGTTGTCCATGGCGCTGGGCAGACGGAACCCGTACTCCACGAGGTTCTTCTTGCGGCTGCGATCCCCTCCGTACATGGCGTGCACCTGGCTCACCGTCACGTGGCTCTCGTCGATCACCATCAGGAAGTCCTCGGGGAAGTAATCGAGAAGGCAGAAAGGGCGCTGCCCGGTCTGGCGCTGATCGAAGTAGCGGCTGTAGTTCTCGATGCCTGAGCAATAGCCCAGTTCGCGCATCATCTCCAGATCGTAGTTCACGCGTTCCTCCAGGCGCTTGGCTTCAAGGTGCTTGCCGATCTCGTTGAAGAAGTCCACCTGCTTCGTCATATCCTCCTTGATGCTGTCAAGGGCGGCCTTCATGGTGTCCTTGCTGGTAACGAAGATGTTGGCCGGGTAGATGGTGAGCTGTTGTTCTGCCTGGATGGTGCGGTTGCCCACCACTGCGAAGCGTTCGAGCCGTTCGATCTCATCACCCCAGAAGTGGATGCGCACGCCTTCATCGTCGTAGGCGAGGTAGACCTCCACCACGTCGCCGCGCACGCGGAAGTTGCCCCGGGCGGGATCCGTATCGCGGCGGCTGTAGAGGGCGCTCACCAGGTCGTGGAGGAGCTTGTTGCGTGCGATCTGCTGGCCCACCTGCACCCGCACGATGCTCTTGTGGAACTCAGCCGGGTTGCCGATGCCGTAGATGCAGCTCACACTGGCCACCACGATGACATTGCGCCGGCCGCTGAGCAAGGCGCTGGTGGCGCTCAGGCGCAGCTTCTCGATCTCGTCGTTGATCGAGAGGTCCTTCTCGATGTAGGTGTTGGTAGTGGGCAGGTAGGCTTCGGGCTGGTAGTAGTCGTAATAGCTCACGAAGTACTCCACCCGGTCGTGCGGGAAGAAGTGCTTGAACTCGCCGTAGAGCTGCGCGGCGAGGGTCTTGTTGTGGCTGAGGATGAGCGCCGGCCGGTCGAGCTGCGCGATGACATTGGCCACGGTGAAGGTCTTGCCCGATCCGGTCACACCGAGCAGGGTCTGTGCGGGCACCCCGTTGCGCAGCCCCTCCACCAACTGGCGTATCGCTTCGGGTTGATCGCCGGTGGGTTGGAACTCGGAGACGAGTTGGAAGGGCATGGTGCAAAAGTACCATGTCCTGGAAGCCTTAACTTCACCGAACGGAAAGCACGCGCTGAACGTTCCTTGCAGAGAACCTTGCACCATGTTCCTCAAACGCCTCGCTTACTACCTCAACCCGGCCACGCTGTTCGGCAAGAGCAGTGGAAACAGCAGCCTGCGGTTCATGCACGGCATCAACCGCATCAGTATCCTGCTGTTCCTGTTCTGCTTGACCGTGATGCTCGTGCGCGCCTACCTGCGTTGACCGCCATGACAGAGACCGAGTTCCGGGCGCTATCGCTGCAGGAGCGGGTGGTGCTGCTGCGCGATGAAGGAGAGCACCTGGGTTCCCGCCTTCACCTCTCACACCGCGTACACCTCTATCGCCTGCACGGGTTCTTCTGCGAGCTGTGGCTGCGGGCCGGACCCGACCAAGTGGAATGGGTGGAGGTGACCCACCATCGCGATATCCTGAGCGAGTACGTGCGGATCGATGTGAAGGACCTGCTGCGCTGATCGCTCAGTTGTTCCAGATGGCCCAAGAGGCATCGGCCTGCGCATGCAGCATCGGCAGGCCGCTCTGGATGCGGGCACCGCGCAGCTCCGCTTCATGCAAGAGGGCGGTGCGCTCAGGATTGTAGACCAGATCGTAGACCAGATGGCGCGGCCCCAGAGCGGACAGCGGCAGTGGTGGGAGCTGCTCCACGTTGGGATGCATTCCCAAGGGCGTGGTGTTGATGATCAACGGACAGGCCTTGATGAGGATGGGGTCCAGCTGGTCCCAGGTCAGGTCTCCGCGCTCCAGCGAACGGCTCACCACGCGAAAGCGGATGCCCAGCTCGCGGAGCACATAACCCACCGCGCGGCATGCACCACCGCTGCCCAGCACCAGCGCGCGCGGCCGCTCTTCACCGAGCAATGGCAGCAGGGTGCTGCGGAAGCCGTGCACATCCGTATTGTACCCGATGCGCCGCCCCCGGCGGAGGTCGATCGTATTGACAGCCCCGACGGCCGCGGCTTGAGGATCCACGTCAGCGAGAAGATCCATTACCGAGCGCTTGTAGGGAATGGTGACGTTGAGGCCCCGCAGGTCCGGATGCTCGCGCAGGAGAGCGGGCAGGTGGTCGATCGCGTCCAGCGGGAACAGGTCATAGCGGTGATCCGCAAGACCGAGCGCGGTGAACTTGTCGCTGAAGTAGCGTTGGCTGAACGAATGGGCGAGGGGCTTGCCGATGAGGCCGAAGCGCACCATCACTTCTCGGGGGCGAAGCGTTCGAGGACGACAAGCAAGGCCGCGCCGAAGAGGGCGAGCAGGACGGCGAGCAGCATCTGCGGATCCTTGTGCGTGATCCCGAGGGCGGTATCCAGCTCGGTGACGGTCGCGTAGTCCTGCGGCCAGATGTTGCGCTGGATGAAGGGCGCCAGATGCGCATCGGGCTTGCCTTCGTGCACCATGCGCACGCTCAGCACCTCTTTCCAAGGCCAGATGATGAAGAGCGAACCGAGCAGGAAGCCGGTGAGCGACGATACGGTGAGGTCATGGTGCCTGGCGAACATCCAGCTGAGCAGGCGGGAGAAGGCCATCAGACCGAAGAGGCAGCCCGCCACAAAGACCGCGATAACGGGAATATTGAAGGTCTTGATGGCGGTCATTACCGGCAGGTACATGCCTAGGAGCAGCAGGATGAAGGAGCCGCTGATGCCCGGGAGGATCATGGCACAGATGGCGATGGCGCCGGACAGGAAGACGAACCACAAGGCGTCGGAACCAGTACCTGCGTTCAACAGGCCGATGACCACGGCCGCTGCTGTTCCGAGCAGCAGTCCGGTGAGTGCGGGGAAGGACCAGTGCTTCACCAGCTTGCCACACAGCCACACGCTGGCGGCAATGAGGCCGAAGAAGAAGCTCCAGATGAGCACGGGCTTGTGCGCGATGGCCCAGGTGATGGGCCGTACCAACAACAACACGCTCGTGCCGATGCCGGCCAGCAGGGTGATCAGGAAGTTGCCGTTGATCTGGCGCCACGCTGCGGCGACACCCTCCTTCCGAAGGGTGACCAACGTGTCCGGACCGACGGACTTGATGGAGCTCAGCAGCTCTTCGTAGATGCCGCTGATGAAGGCGATCGTTCCACCCGACACGCCGGGCACCACGTCGGCCGCACCCATGGCCATACCTTTTAGGAAGAGCTTGGTCCGCTGAACGAGGGTCATGCTGGAGAGGGGGATGATAAGCGCAGGCACGCCGCCAACGCCTAAAGGATGGTCGATAGTGTGCGCCGCTATTCGCAGTTGATGCTCTGATCGACCGTGTCGCGCCAGGCTTCAATGCCGCCGCGGAGGTTGCGCACATTGGTGAAGCCATAGCGTTGCGCGAGGGCCTGCACCACGGCACCGGCTCGGTTGCCGCTCTTGCAGTGCATGATCACCGGCACATCGCGGCGCAGCTCATGGCGGCGCTCGAGGATGTCGCCCATGGGAATGAGCGTACCCCCGAGGGTGCAGCGTTCGGCTTCATAGGGTTCGCGCAGGTCGATGAGCTGATGGTCCACACCGCGCTCCTGCCACGCACGGTACTCAGCAATGGTGATCTCGATGTCCATGGCTTAAGAGGCCTGTTCGGGCTTCACCTGCCGCAGCTTGTCGGCCACCTCTTCGGGCAGGTATTGGAAGAAGGTGTCTCCGCGCAGGCCCAGTCGCAAGGTCTCCAAAGGGATCACCTCCTCGGGAGCGATGTTCCCAAGGTTCACGTTGGCGCCGAGCTGCTTGATGAACCACACCTGCTGGGGTTTCTGTGGGGCCTCCCAGAGGATGTCCTGCGCAGCCACCTTGGCGAGTATCCGGCTCACCAAGGCGGTATGTGCATGGCCACTGGGTCGATAGATACCCACGGTGCCGCTCTCGCGTGCTTCAGCGATCACTTTCCAACTGCCTGCATCCAGTTCGGTGCGCATCATGTTCACCCACTTGCTGGGACTGATGAGGATCCCGGACTCCTTGGAGCCCACCTCGCTCAACACGGTGTAGTGCTTGGCCAGATCGGCAATGTACTTGCACTTCTCTTTGGCCGACATGTTGATGGACCCATCGCTGACCTCCACGGTGTCAAGGTCCAACTGGTCCACCAACTTGCGGTAATCCTTGAACTGCCCCCGTGCGACGAACGCCTCGAAGAGCGTTCCACCGAGGTAGACACGCATGTTGGACCGCTGGTACAGCTTGACCTTTTCGGCAAGGTTGGGTGTGACGATGGAGGTGCCGAAGCCGATCTTGACCAAGTCGACCAAGGCCTCACTGGTGCTGATGAGGTCCTCCGCCTGACGCAGCGAAAGGCCCTTGTCCATGACCATGGTGAGACCCTCTTCCCGCGGCTTGGAAGAGCGCGCAGGGATGTGGCTGAGCTTGAAGTTCATCGGCGATAAAGTTCCAACAAGTGTACGACCTGCGGCAGGTGCAATGCCTCGGGGTAGTGGGCGAGCAGCTGGTCGTGCGCGGCATGATCGGCCATCAGGGCCTCCTCCAGCTCGAGCAGGGCCTCCTGCATGCGACCCGCACGCAACAAGTAGCTCACAAGGCGGTAGCGGTAGCGTGCATTGAGCTTGTGTACCAGTTCACCTTCCCTGAGCTTGCGTAACGCCACATCCGGGCCCTTCACCTCCAGGAGCAGATCGGCATGGTCCAGCCAGGCATCGAGGCTCTCCGGCTCCATGGCGTTCAGCTTGGTGTAGGTCGCCAGTGCTTCATCGTACCGCGCCATGCGCCCCAGGGTGTTCGCCAGGAAGAAATGGGCATCACCGTTCTCAGGCGCCATTTGTATGGCCATCTCCAGGTCCTTCACGGCGTCGGCCTGCCGCCCCTGCATGTCCTTCACCACGCCACGCCCGATCCAGGCGTCCACCCAGTTCGGGTCCAGGGCGATGGATTGGTCATAGTGCACCAAGGCTTGTTCGTACCGCTCCATCTTCTCGTAGCATTCACCGATGTAGCTGAAGGTGACCGCCTGGGGACCATCGATGCGCAATGTCTCGTTGTAGCACTCGACCGCCTCCTCGTAGCACCCCTGCAACAAGAGGTTGCGGGCCTTCGCGAAGTAGGCGGAAGTGAACCGCTCGTCGATGGCCAGACACAGATCGAGGGCCTCATTGCTCTCTTCCAACCGCTCCAACCGTGACAGCGCTGCACCCAGGTTGTACCATGCCACGAACGAGTAAGGATGCTCGTTGGTGAAGGCCCGGAAATAGCCGACCGCCGCCTGGTGTGCATCGCTCAGCTCGTAGCAGTAGGCCAGCTCATAAAGGAGCGCTTCGTTCTCGGGACCATGCTCCAAGCCACGCTGCAGACAGTCGATGGCCATGTCAAGGTCCTCCAGGTTCTCATACTCGAAGGCAAGGTCCAGGTAGATCTCGTCGCGCCCCTCATCGGCCAGCTCCAGCGCCTTTCTATAGTGCTCCACGGCGCGGCGGTAGTTGCGCAGCTGACCATGGATGCCGGCCTTGTTCAAGAGGACGTCCACATTGAAGGGCTCCATGCGTCCGAGCGCATCGAGTATCTCGAGCGCCTTGTTCAGCCGCCCCATGCTCTGATGCACGCCGGCCTCACAATAGAGCAGGTCGGGGGCACCCGGGTGTTGCTGATAGGCAAGGCGCAGCACAGCCTGCGCTTTGCGGGGCTCATTATGCTCAAGGTAGTGGTCGATGATCTGCTCGAACTCCTCGACATCGAAGAACAGCACATCGTCGCGGTCCAACATTGCCTCGTAGCGTTCCACCGCATCGCGTTGTTCATCGTGACCGGGGAGTGGAAGAGAGCCGTCGTTCATGCTACTGGTCGGCAGCCGAAGGGTGCCTGCCCTACAAAAATACGCACTTGACGATGGGTGCGCCTCAACCGCAGCATGGTTATGAACAGGCTCCAGTGCAGCGAGAAGATGCCCTACTGTTCCACTCTCCGCTGGATGTCAGGACTTCAGGCCGCCATGAACAGGGCGCTGTGGAAGTCCCCCCTGTTGACAAGGGACCGGTGCAAGCGATGCGAATAGCTTTGTCGGACTGAACAGGCCCAATGACCCAACCTGTCAGGCAGCACGGCACATGACCTTGATACGCAGCATTTCCGGTATCCGTGGCACCATTGGCGGCAGCCCTGGTGAAGCGCTCACGCCCCTGGACGTGGTCCGTTACACCAGTGCGTTCGGCATGTTGGTCCGCCGCACCAGCGAACGTGAGCGACCGCGTGTGGTGCTCGGACGCGACGCTCGCATCAGCGGGCCCATGGTCAGCGAGCTGGTCCGGGGCACCTTGGTGGGCCTGGGCATCGATGTGATCGATCTGGGCATGGCCACCACACCCACGGTGGAACTGGCCGTGCCTGGCGAGCAGGCCGATGGTGGCATCATCCTGACCGCCAGCCACAACCCCAAGCAGTGGAACGCCTTGAAGCTGTTGAACGCCAAAGGCGAGTTCATCAGCGCGGCAGATGGCGAAGCCCTGCTCCAACTGGCCGCCACTGACGCCGTGCGCTACGCCGACGTGGACCAACTGGGGACCATCACCCAGCGGACCGGCTGGACACGGCGCCATATCGATGCCATCCTGGCCCTTGACCTGGTGGACACGCACGCGATCCAGGCCGCCAATTTCCGCGTGGTGGTGGATGCGGTCAACTCCGTCGGTGGCGAGGCCGTGCCGGCCCTGCTCACTGCCTTGGGTGTGCAGAGCGTGACCGAGATCCACTGCATTCCGAACGGCGAATTCCCGCATGACCCGGAACCGCTTCCCGAACATTTGAAGGACCTATGCGCCTCAGTGGTGAAGCACAAAGCCCACTTGGGGATCGCGGTGGATCCCGATGTGGACCGCCTTGCCTTGGTGTGCGAGGATGGCAGCCTGTTCGGAGAGGAGTATACGCTGGTAGCTTGCGCAGACCATGTACTGGCCCATCGTCCAGGCGATACGGTCAGCAATCTGAGCAGTACGCGCGCTTTGGACGATGTGGCCGAGCGGCACGGACGCAAGCGCCACGCCAGTGCGGTGGGGGAGGTCAACGTGGTGCAACGGATGAAGGAGGTGGGCGCAGCCATCGGAGGAGAGGGCAATGGCGGCATCATCCTCAGCGAACTGCATCATGGGCGTGATGCCTTGGTGGGGATCGCGCTGTTCCTCACCTTGCTCGCCAGGCGCGGCGGCAGCTGCACCGAGCTACGCCGCAGCTATCCCGACTACTTCATCAGCAAGAACAAGATCGACCTGGCGGCGGGCATGGATGTACAAGGTCTGGTGGATGGGATGCAGGCCCGTCATGCCGCGCAACCCCACAGCACCGTGGATGGCCTTCGTATCGAGTTCGGCAACACGTGGGTACACCTTCGCAGGAGCAATACCGAGCCCATCATCCGGGTGTATGCCGAAGCGCCGAGCATGGCTGAGGCCGATGCCCTTGCCCAAAGGATCCTGAGCGAATTGCGCGAATTGGCCGCCAACGCCACGGTCACCGGGTAATTTCGCAGCATGGAACGCATCTACCTGGACAACGCCGCCACCACGCCACTGGCACCCGAGGTCTTCGAGGCCATGGCACCAGTGCTGCGCGAACAGTTCGGCAACCCATCCTCGATACACGCCTTCGGCAGGCAAACGCGCGCCATCGTGGAACGTGCCCGACGCACGGTCGCTCAACTGCTGAACTGCGCACCTGGCGAGATCATCTTCACCAGCGGTGGCACCGAGGCGGACAACATGGTGCTGTTCGGAGCTGTGCGCGACCTCGGCGTGAAACACCTCATCACCTCACCGATCGAGCATCACGCTGTGGAACTCACTGCCGCCACCATCGGCCGACAGCGGTCGGATGTACAGGTGCACTGGGTGCGCCTGCTCGCCGATGGGCATGTGGATGAAGCGCATCTTGAACAACTCCTGCGCGACACCCATGGACAGGGCGTGCTCGTGAGCCTGATGCATGCCAACAACGAGATCGGCACGCGGATCGACCTGCAGCGTATCGGTTCACTCTGTAGGCAATATGGGGCGCTCTTCCATAGCGACACGGTGCAGACCATGGGGCATTACCGCTTCGATCTGGAGCGCCTGCCGGTTGACTTCATCACCTGCGCCGCCCACAAGTTCCATGGCCCCAAGGGCGTGGGCTTCCTGTACATGCGCAGCGGAGCGGGCCTCAAGCCCATGATCCTTGGTGGCGCTCAGGAACGCAACATGCGCGGAGGCACGGAGAACATCCCGGGCATCGTAGGTCTGTCGAAGGCCATGGAACTGGCCTACGCCGATGTGGAGGAGCATCAGAAGCATGTGAGCGGGCTGAAGCGCTACATGATCGAACGGCTGCGTGCCACCGTGCCGGGCGTGGCCTTCAACGGCGACATCAGTGAGCACGCGCTCTACACTGTGCTCAACGTACGCTTCCCGGACGATGGCAAGGCAGAGATGCTGATCTACAATCTTGACATCGAAGGCATCGCGTGCAGCGGCGGCAGTGCCTGTAGCAGCGGCAGCAACAAGGGCAGCCATGTGCTGGGTGCGCTGTACCCTGATGTCACCGGCGCCAACATCCGCTTCAGCTTCAGCCGATATACCACCAAGTCGGAAGTGGACCGCACGGTGGAGACCTTGCAGCGCATCCTGCAACCCGCCGCGGTCAACGCGTGAACCTAACGCGGGCTCCGGTGGCTCAGGCCATCCGCACCCGCGCCTCGATCGCCCATTCCAGCTCGGCCAAAAGGGCATCGCAACGTCTGGCCCAGGCTGCAGCATCGGTGGCGGTGCCGTCCTCGCTGAACTGGTCCTTCACCTGCGGCACATGCATGGCGCCGGGCACCACCCAGGCCCGCAACTTCCACAGCACGAATTGCAACTGCATCACCAGTTGCGTGCCACCAAAGGCCCCGCCGCTCACCGGCACGAGCGAAACAGGCTTGCGCTTCCACTCTTCATTGAGCAGGTCGATCACATTCTTCAAGCTGGCGGGAAAGCTGCCGTTGTATTCGGGCGCCACGATGATCATCCCGTCCGCGCGACGCACAGCCTCGGCTACCTGCACCGCCACGGCGGGAGGATCCTTCATGAACTTCAGTCGTTCGTGGAAGAGGGGCATGTCAAGTGTGGAGAGGTCGAGCAATTCCACCGTATGACGACCGGTACCGATGATGTGTCGTTCGAGGTGAGCTGCCACCCGTTGGCTCATGCGGCCATCGCGGATGCTGGAGGATAGGAGAAGAAGGTGGGGCATGGTGTAAAGATGGACCAAGCTGGATCATCAGCCCAACTTCACGCTCGTCATGGCAATGCTGCCCAGCACGGTGCGCTCGTTGAACAGGCTCAGGGTCTCGTTGCGCTCCTGCATGCCGAGCACATAGAGCAGGGGTAGGAAGTGTTCGGGTGTGGGAATGCTCAGCTGAAAGGCGCGCCCTTGCCTGGCGAAATCGACCAGGGGCGCGTGGTCGCCTGAGCGGATCAATGTGCGCATGCGGTCGTGCGCTTCCAAGGCCCAATCGTGCGTGGCCTCCGGTCGGTCCCAAGTGAGCGTGCCGAGGTTGTGCACCATGTTGCCGCTGCCGATGATGAGCACGCCCTTGCGACGCAGTGCGGCCAGCTCACGGGCCAGCTCATAGTGTTGCTGGGGTGTCATCCTGCGGTCCAGGCTCAACTGTACCACGGGTACGTCGGCTTTCGGGAACAAGTGGATGATCACGCTCCATGCACCATGGTCGAGGCCCCATTGATGATCGATGCCGATGTGCTGGGTGGTGGCGGCCTGCTGCGTGGCTTGCACCAGCGCAGGGCTGCCGTGAGCCGGATACTGCACGTCGAACAAGGCCTGCGGGAAGCCACCGAAGTCATGGATGGTACGCGGGCGCTCCATACCGGTGACGAACGTGCCCTGCGTTTCCCAGTGCGCGCTGATGCACAGGATGGCAGTGGGGTGGGGGAGGTCCCGCCCCATGTCCCGCCAGCCTTGGGTGAACGGATTGTCTTCGATGGCGTTCAGGGGGCTGCCATGGCCCAGGAAGAGCACGGGCATGGGCGGCGTACTGGGGAGGCTGTCCGCCGCTCGACCCAGTTGGTGCAGGCCAAGCGCAGCACCTACGGGGGCGATGCTCATGAGTCGGAGTGCATTGCGACGGTCCATGGCGGTGCGGTGTTCAGTACCCACAGGTCATCACTGTTCCGCCTGTGCAGCACAAAGGTACACATATATTTTCCATGGAAAGTAAATACCGCATGACCGACGCAGGGAGCTCACTTCGCCGGCGCGGCCGCAGCGCGGAGCTCTTCGCTGTCCCAGGCGTGGTCGCTGTGGGAAGGGTCCTGCAGCAGGTCCTTGCGCAGCAGGTCCTCCTGCTCTTCGATCTTCTCGCGCACGCTGGCGATGTAGTCCTTCATGTCTCCGCGTTTGGCAGCCAGCTCTTTCAAGGCCGCTTCATCGTATCGCCTGAACGTCTGTCCGGCGCGGTGGGCGGAATAGCGGCGCACCCCCAGCTCCTGAAGCACGTCCACGCCCATGCGGATGGCTGTATCCAAGGTCTCACGATGAATGTGCAGCACGCCCTGGTCCATCAGTTCGTAGGCATCGCTGCGGTTGCGGCTGCGCACGTGCAGCTTGAGGTGCGGAAAGTGCTTGTGGACGGTCTCCACCAGCAACGGCGCTGCCTCTGGTGCAATGGCGCACACCAACAGCTCGGCCTCACCGGCGCCTGCTGCTTCGAGCAGTTCGTGGCGCGTGGCGTCGCCGTAGTAGACCGTGAACCCCATCCGTCGCAGCAGGTCCACCTGATCGCTGTCGTTATCCAGGATGGTGGCCTTGATACCATTGGCCCGCAGCAAGCGCCCCAGCGTGCTGCCGAAGTGACCGAAGCCCGCGATGATGACCTTGTTACGTTCCTCCACATTATCGGGCTCGGCGGTGGGCAGTGCAGTTGTGCCGAAGCGGGGCAGTATCAACTTGTCGGAGAACAACATCAACAGGGGCGTGAAGGCCATGCTGAGCGCGGTCACCGCCATGAGCGTATCGATCCATGATGCCGTCAGGATCCCGAGTTGGGCCATGAAGGAAAGGAGGACGAAGGCGAACTCGCCCACCTGGCCCAGGCCGACGGCGAACAACAGCCGCTGATCGAAGCCCATGCGCGCACGCACGGCGATGGCCACGAGCACGAGCACCTTCACTGCCATCACGGCCATGGTGATGCCGATGATGCGGCCGGGTTCGGATCCGATGAGATCGAAGTTGATCGACGCACCGACCGCCATGAAGAACAACCCCAAGAGCAGGCCCTTGAAGGGTTCGAGGTCGCTTTCCAGTTCGTGCTTATAGGCGCTGTTGGCCAGCACCACGCCGGCCAGGAACGTGCCCAAGGCAGGGCTCAACCCCACCGATGACATGAGCAGCGCGATGCCCACCACGAGCAACAGCGAAGAAGCCACGAACAGTTCACGCAGCCGTGTGCGTGCCACCATGCGTAGCAGGGGCACCACTGCATAGCGCCCGAGCAGCACCACGCCGCCTACGGCCGCCAGCACGGCCAGGGTGCGCTGCCAGCCCGGCAACGTATCGATCCAATGGCCGTCCACCGCGGGCGAGGCACCCGGTGCCCCAAGCAGGGGCAGCAAGGCCAGGATGGGGATCACTGCGATGTCCTGGAAAAGCAGTACGGCGAAGCTGTTCTGCCCCGCGGCCGTATGCATCAGCCCCTTTTCCTTGAGGCTCTGCAACGCGATCGCCGTGGAGCTCATGCCAAAGGCCAGACCAACAGCCAGGGCGGCCTGCCACGTGAAGCCGAAGCCCAGCGACAAAGCACCGATGGCCAGGGCGGTGAACGCCATCTGCGCGGAACCGAGACCGAGCACCTGGCGCCGCATCCTCCAGAACATCGCTGGCTCGAGCTCCAGCCCCACAAGGAAAAGCATCATCACCACGCCGAACTCCGCGAAGTGCATGATGTCCTTGCCTTCCTCGCCAACGAAGCCGAGCAGGAACGGACCAATGAGCATTCCCGCCAGGAGATACCCAAGTACACTGCCGAGCCCCAGGCGTTTGGCCACCGGCACACAGACCACGGCGGCACCCAGGTAGACAACGGCGTCTGCAAGGAAGCTGGCCATGTGTTCAGGGGATCAAGTGAGCGGCTTCGTTCAAGCGGTCATGGTGCGTGAGGGCCTCGGGAAGGAGGCTGCCATCCGCCAGCCCATCCAGCAGACCCGCGTACTGATGAGCGGTGCGCACCAGTTCCGCGTCTCCAATTCGGTTGGTGCCCTGCACAGCGAAGGGAGGGAGCCAGGTCATGCCGCAAAGGGTGGCGGTACGTTCCAGGGGAGCCATGAACTGGGCCAGCGTGCGACCATGGAACCCTTCCGGTGTATACGCCTCGGGGCCTCCACCCGTGGTGATCACATGGAACTGCACCTTCCCCCGAAGGGCAGCACCACCGGGTCCGTAGGCCCAACCGAAGGCATACACCAGGTCGATGTACTGCTTCAGCAGGGGAGGCATGCTGTACCAGTAGAACGGATGATGCAGCACGATGATGTCGTGTTCTGCGATCAGCGCTTGTTCGCGGGCGATGTCCACATCGAACTCGGGGTAGCGTTCGTAGAGGTCGCGTACCGTGATCCGTGCAGAAGGCCGCACAGCCTTCAACAGCGCACGGTTGATCCGGCTCTTCTCCAGCCTGGGGTGCGCGAAAAGGACAAGGATGCGAGGCATGTTCAGGGCTTTTTCTCACCGCTGAGCAACAGACCGAGCGGGGCCCACTCCGGTACTTCCTCGCACAGCAGCTTCACAATGGAGAGAAAGGGGAGGAACAGGATCATGCCGGCCACTCCCCAGATGAGACCGCCGGCGAAGATGGCGAGCAGCGAGGACAAGGTGCTCAACCCCAACCTGCCCCCAACGACCTTTGGAAAGATCAGGTTGGCCTCCAGGTACTGCACCACTGCAAGCACGGCGATCACCCCCACCGGCGTCCACATCGTGCCGGAGGTGGTCCATGCCAGTGTGATGGGGAGCAGTGCACTGATGATGATACCGGCATAGGGGATCATGGTGGCAATGGCGGTAAGCATCCCGAAGAGGATGGCATTGGGAACACCCAGCAACAGGAAACCCAGGCAGTTCAGCGTGCCCACGATAAGATATACCTGAAGCATGCCCCCGATGAACTTGGCGAAATTGCCGGTCACCTTGTGAAGCAAGGCCGGTAGACGCGGTGCCCAGGCCTGGCCCACAAGTCCGCTAACCACTGCCACATAGGTGCGGCGATGGTAAAGCAGCAGGGCGCTGAAGACCGGAATGATGAACAGGTTGAAAAGCATCCCAAAGAGCGCGGAGAGCACCGTGCCCAGGTAGGGTGCCACACGACCAGGCAGTGCATTGATCAGCGGAGCCCACCATTCGTCGTGGTGAGTGCCCCCCAGTTCGGCCAGGACCTTGTTCATCCAAGCCCATATGGCTTTGGCGTCCGTGTTGCCGCCCTGCATCAGCACAGGCAGATCGGCCAGGAACACGTTCAGTTGGAACACCAGCAGCCCAAGCAGAAGGCCGAACAGGAGGCCCACCATGACAAGCCCCATGCCAATGGCCGCCCAGCCAGGGACCCCACGCGCTTCGAGGCGTACCACCACGGGGTGCAGGACCAGCGCCACCAGCAGGCCATATGCCAACGGTATGAAAATGTAACGCCCCAGGTAAAGTAGCGCCACAAGGCCGATGAACAAGTAAAGCCTCGAAAGGAGGGAGGAGGTCCGGGCAACCACGGTGACGAAAGTAACGCACAGCGTTCAGGCGGGTGGCCGGGAAGAAGGCAGAAGCCCCGGCACAAGGCCAGGGCTTCCGCAACGCATCCGGTCGAGGTTCAGACAGCTGCCACCTTATCGGCTTTGTACGCCCCTGCCTCGAGCTTCTTTTTCACCTCCTTGAAGCTGTTGATGGTCCGCTCCACGTCGTCCATCGTGTGCACAGCGGTGGGTATCAGGCGGAGCAGGATCACGTCCTTTGGCACCACCGGATAGACAACGATGCTGCAGAAGATCCCATGGTTCTCTCGCAGGTCCAGCACTACGTTGGTGGCTTCGGGGATGGAGCCCTTCATCAGCACCGGGGTCACGCAACTGTTGGTGACACCGATATCCATGCCCGCCTCGCGCAGGCCGGTCTGCAGCGCCTCGGTGATGGTCCACAGCTTCCGGCTGAGCTCGGGCATGGTACGGATCATCTCCAGGCGTTTGAGCGCACCCACCACGATGGGCATGGGCAGGCTCTTCGCGAATGTCTGACTGCGCATGTTGTAGCGCAGGTACATGATCACGTCCTCCGGGCCACTGACAAAGGCACCGATGGTGGCCATGGCTTTTGCGAAGGTCCCGAAATAGATGTCGACCTGGTCCTGTACGCCCTGTGCATCCGCAGTACCCCGGCCGTCCCTTCCCATCATTCCGAAGCCATGGGCATCATCCACGAAGAGGCGGAAGTTGTACTTCGCCTTGCGCTCCACGATCTCCTTGAGCTTCCCTTGGTCGCCGGCCATGCCGAAGACACCCTCGGTCATGACCATGATGCCGCCACCGGTCTCCCTGGTCACTTTCGCCGCCTTCTCCAGCATGTTGTCCAGGCTGGCCATATCGTTGTGCTGGAACACGAAGCGCTTGCCCATGTGGAGGCGTGCGCCATCGATCATGCAGGCGTGACATTCGCTATCGTACACCAGCACGTCGTGGCGTGAGAGGAGCGCTTCGATGGCGCTCATGCAGCCTTGATAGCCATAGTTGAGCAGGAAGGTATCCTCCTTGCCCATGAAGGCGCTCAGTTCATCCTCCAACTGCTCGTGGTACTTGGTCTGACCGCTCATCATACGGGCACCCATGGGGTAGGCCATGCCCCATTGGGCGGCAGCCTCGGCGTCCACCTTGCGGACCTCAGGATGGTTCGCAAGACCCAGGTAGTTGTTCAGGCTCCAGACCAGCACGGGTTTGCCGCGGAAGGTCATGTGCGGTCCCAGTTCGCCCTCGAGCTTGGGGAAGCTGAAGTACCCATGGCTGTCCTTGGCATGGCGGCCGATGGGGCCGAGGTCCTTGCGGGCCTTATCGAAGATGTCGTTCATGGTGGTGGTGCCGCCTTGGCAGCGTTCGGTTCGATGGAAGGCGGCAATGCAAAGCCGCGTTCAGAGCACAAATGTAACCGGTGCGAAATTGTGTGAAAAGACCACCGGCGCAAGCTGCGCACAGCCCCCTGTTCATGGGGGATGGCTATCTTTGCGCCCTTTCGATCGAACGTGCACCGACCAACGCTCCCGTCCGCACTCCTGGTGCTGGCCATGCTCGGACTCGCAGCCTGCAGTGAGTTCAACAAGGCGTTGAAGAGCACCGACCTGGACTACAAGTGGAAGGTGGCACAGGAGTACTACGAGCGCGAGCGCTATGAGCAGTCCATCCCGCTGATGGAGGAGTTGATCGTGCTCACCCGGGGCACTCAACGCAGCGTGGAGGTGAATTACCAGCATGCCAAGTCCCATTTCCTGATGAAGGATTACACCTTGGCCGGGTACTACCTATCCAATTTCGTCCGCACGTTCCCCACCAGTCCGTATGCCGAGGAGTGCGCCTTCCTCTCGGCTTACTGCTATTACAAGAACTCCCCCGACCACGAGCTCGACCAGACCGACACGCGGACGGCCATCGATCAGATGCAGTTGTTCATGGTGCGCTACCCGAACAGCACCTTGAAGGATAGTTGCAACACACTGATCGACCGGATGCGTGGCAAATTGGAGGTGAAAGCCTTTGAAGGAGCGATGCAGTACTACCACATGCGCAACTTCCAAGCCGCGGGTGTGGCCTTCCGGAACTTCAACCGCGAATGGCCCAATTCACGCTACCGCGAGGAGGCCATGTGGTTGACGCTCAAGAGCGACCATGAACTCGCGATCAACAGTGTGGAGTCCAAGAAACGCGAGCGCCTCACGGAAGCGATCCGATCCTATCGTAATTTCGCCGACGCATTTCCCCAGAGCCCCCTGCTCGGTGATGCTGAACGCATCCACCGCACATTGGAGCAGGAACTGGGGACAACAGCCACCACTCCCTGACCATGAACAAGCTGACCACTGCCGCCAAGACCACCATCACCCGTGACATGTCCAAGCTGGACCAGGAGGTCGGGAACACCTACGAAGCCGTAGCCCTGCTGGGCAAGCGGGCCGATCAGTTGAGCGTTCAAGTGAAGGAGGAACTGAGCGCGAAGCTCGAAGAGTTCGCCCAGAATGGCGAGAACCTGGAAGAGGTGTACGAGAACCGCGAGCAGATCGAGCTGAGCAAGCACTACGAGCGCATGCCCAAGCCCACCGCCCTTGCCATCCAGGAGCTGATCGAAGGCGACATTTACTACCGCCGCGCCGACCAGACCGGCAGCCCGGCCAAGGAGGCCTGACCCATGGCCATGCCGACCGCTGAAGCCCCGATGCGGCTCCATCGGCGGGTGTTGCTCGGTGTTACGGGCGGTATTGCTGCCTACAAGTCCGCCTCACTGGTGCGGGCCTTGGTGAAGGCGGGGTGTGAGGTCCAGGTGGTGATGACACCCGCGGCCCACGATTTCGTCACGCCCCTCACGCTCTCCACGCTCAGCAAGCGACCGGTCCTCACCGAACTCTTCCTGCGTGATGGCAGCGGCCAATGGAACGACCATGTCCACCTCGCCCGTTGGGCCGATCTGCTGGTGATCGCACCGGCTACGGCCAACACCTTGGCGCACATGGCGCATGGCATCTGCGATAACCTGCTGCTGGCCTGCTACATGAGCGCCAATTGCCCGGTGATGGTGGCACCGGCCATGGACCTTGAGATGTGGAGGCAGCCAGCCAGTGGGCGGAACCTGGACCTGTTGCGGGAACGTGGGGTGCATGTGGTGGGACCCGCCAGCGGCGAGCTTGCCAGCGGGCTGGTCGGCGAGGGCCGAATGAGCGAGCCGGATGAGATCCTCGGGGCGGTGCAGCGCCTGCTGATCACCAAGAGCCCCTTGAACGGTCGTCGCATCCTCATTTCAGCAGGTCCCACCCAGGAGGCGATCGATCCCGTGCGGTATATCAGCAACCGGTCCACTGGCAAGATGGGCTTCGCCATTGCCGAAGAGGCGGCCCTCCGTGGCGCCCAGGTGCAACTCGTCGCCGGTCCGGTAGCCCTGGAGATCGACAGGCCCGGCGTGACGCGTACCAATGTGGTGAGCGCAGCGGAAATGGCTGCCGCATGCAAAGCCCTGGCAGCTGATCAGGACGTGGTGATCATGTCCGCTGCCGTGGCCGATCATCGTCCCCGGCAGGCAGCACCGGAGAAGATCAAGAAAGGACAGGGGCTTCCCCAACTCGAACTCGAGCCCACCGAGGATATTCTGGCCACCCTCTCGGCGACAAGGCCACCCGGACAGCGGGTCGTGGGATTTGCGCTGGAGAGCGAGAACGCCTTGCAGCACGGCCTGGACAAGCTTGTCCGCAAGCAGCTCGACCTGTTGGTACTGAACAGCATTGCGGACGAAGGTGCCGGCTTCGGTCACGACACCAACAAGGTAAGCCTGCTGCGACCGGGCAAGGATCCCGAGGAACTGCCGTTGATGAGCAAGGCCGCTGTGGCGCGTGCTATCTTGGACCGCATCGAAGAACTGCTATGAACCTCCGTCGTATCGGCATCCAACTCGGGCTGCTCGCGCTTTCCCTCAGCGGCAGTGCGCAGGAGTTCAACTGTCAGGTGAGCGTGATCGCCCCCCAGGTCGCCACGGCACAACCCCGTGTTTTCCAATCGCTTGAGCTGGCCATCAAGGAGTTCTACCAGAACCGTCGTTTTACCAACTTGAACTTCGCGCCCAACGAGCGCATCGACATCAACATCCTGCTCACCATCAGCAACCAGCCCTCCCCGGACCGCTTCGAGGGAACGCTCCAGGTCATTTATGTGCGTCCCGTATACGGGACCGATTATAATAGCCCGGTGATCGATCTGGTCGACAACAATGTCCAGTTCAATTTCCTGGAGAACACCCAGATCGAGTTCGCCCCTGAGCGGTTCTTGAACAACCTGAGCAGCTTGCTGGGCTTCTACGCGTATTTCATCCTGGGTGTGGATGCCGACACGTATGCTCCGCTCGGCGGGACCGACTTCTACAACCTGGCGCAGCAGGTGGTGAACAATGCGCAAAGCACCAGTGAGACGGGCTGGAAGGCGTTCGAGGACCAGAACAACCGCTACTGGTTGCTGGACAATCAGGTGCAGGCGGTGTTCCGACCCTTCCGCGAGATGCTGTACAATTATCACCGCATGGGCTTTGATGTGATGACCGAGGATGTGGCCGCCGCGCGACGCACCGTTGCCGCCCAATTGGACAAGCTCAAGCCAGTGTGGCAGGTGAAGCCTTCGAACATCAACTTCCAGATCTTCTTCAACGCCAAGTACAATGAACTGGTGGAGCTCTTCAAGCAGGACGGCTCCCAGGAAAAGGCCAAGGTCTTCAACACACTTCAGATCCTCGATCCCGGTCATATCAATCAATATCAGGGCATCATGCGGGGATCCTGATCACCAGGTATGAGCTTAATGCATATTTTGTCGTCAGCGAATTGACAGGTATTCCGTCATGCTTCGTCGACTGCATATCCGCAACTACCTTTTGATCGACTCGCTCGACCTCGATCTGGGAGCGGGCCTGCACATCATCACGGGCGAGACGGGCAGCGGCAAGAGCATCCTCCTCGGGGCCTTGGCGCTGGCCACTGGAGACCGTGCCGATACCGGCGTTGTACGTGATGCGGGACAACGCTGCGTGGTGGAACTGGAGGTCGACCTCGGCGACATGGACCTCGCACCATGGTTCGATGCTCAGGAGCTGCCGTACGAGCGGTACACGTTGCTACGGCGGCAGATCGATCCTGGAGGACGATCACGGGCGTTCGTCAACGACACACCGGTCCGTCTCGAACAACTACGCGAGCTGGGGGGCAGGCTCATCCACATTCACAGCCAACACCACACCCTGCTCCTGAACGATGCGACCTTCCAGCTCGGACTTGTAGATCATCTGGCGGAGGTGTCTGAGCAGGTGATGATCTACCGCGCGGAGCACCAGCAATGGCGGGCGATCCACCGTGCCTTGGAGGACGCCCGCACCACCGAGGCACGGGCCCGTGAGGAGCTGGACTTCCTGGAATTCCAATGGCAGGAGCTCGAGCAGGCACGCTTGCGTGAAGGAGAGGAGGTTCAGATCAGCGAAGAGCTCAGCCGCGCTGAACATGGCGAGGAGATCCGCAGCGCGCTCGAAGCCTTGTCAGCTGAGCTGGAAGGTGAGCGCGGCATGTTGACCGGTCTGGCGGCCATCCGGCAGCGGGTCTCCCGCTCGGCCCGGGTGCACAGTGGTGTGGAGCAATTGGTGCAACGTCTGGAGGCCGTTCGCATCGAACTCAAGGATATCGCCCAAGAGTGCTCCACCTTGGCCGATGCCATCGATGTGGATGCAGGACGTTTGGAACACCTCCGCGAGCGCTCGGACCTGCTCAATCGACTGCTTCAGAAGCACCGCCGGACCAGTGTGTCGGAGCTGCTCGTCCTGCAGGCTCAGTTGGCGGAGCGCATCGCGGGTATCACTGGGCTCGATGAGCGCATCATCCAGCTCGGGCATGCGGAGCGGGAGGCCCATCAGCGACTGTCGCAACTTGCAGGGTACATCTCACAGGCCCGAAAGAAGGCCCTGCCACCCCTGGGAAGGCGCGTGGAGGACATCCTGCACGAGCTTGGCATGCCACATGCGCGCTTCCGAATGGAGCACCGGATCGGGGAAATGGGCCCCCACGGCATCGATCATGTGCGGGCTTTGTTCTCCGCCGATCCCGATCGCGAGCCTGCTGCCCTGGACAAGGTGGCTTCCGGTGGTGAGCTGAGCCGGGTGATGCTTGCCCTCATCTCGCTCGCTGCCGCCAGCAAGGACCTGCGTACGGTGATCTTTGACGAGATAGACACCGGCGTGAGCGGGGAGGTCGCCGACCGCGTGGGATCAATGATGGCCGCCATGGGGCGCGAGCGGCAGATCGTTGCCATCACCCATCTGCCCCAGATCGCGAGCAAGGGCGCCGTGCACCTTGATGTGAGCAAGGAAACCGGTGAAGGCATGGTGCGCACCCGCATACGGCCTCTGGACCAAGAGGAACGCGTGCGCGTGATCGCACAGATGCTGAGCGGCAGCAAGGTGACCAAGCAGGCGCAGGAGAACGCCCGGGTGCTGCTGAAGCACGCGCGTGCTTAGACGAGCGAGCGGTGGGCCGACGGTCCTTAAGGAAGCTGTTCGAGCAGGATGGCCGTTGGCACCGAGCCGCCGATGTTGCTCAGGATCGGATCGCGATCGTTGGCGGCGCCCGAGTATTTCACCACACCGTCCAGGTTCACATCCTCCTGCAGATAGCCGGTCGCGGACGCTGTGGGTACCGCACCACCGATGCGCACCAGCACCGGATCGCGATCGTTCCCGGTGCCCGAGTAGCTCAGGCGACCATCGCGCAGCACGTCGCCCGACCAGAGCACGTTCACCCCGCCGACGTTCCGTTGTGCGTTGGTTCCGTAGGTGGCGGTGGTGGGGAGTGTGAAGTCCACCACCGTGGCGTTCGCGCTCAGTGCAACGGCGGAGCCGCTCATGACACCAAGGTGGTTGCGGTGACGCACAGCGATACGGTAGTTGCCTGCTGGTTGGTCGAATACAACGGCCGATGTACCATTGGTCCCGACCACATCTCCATCAGCCTGCAGCAGTGCTGCCCGACTGGCGATCACCGCATGGGGCGAGGTCGCAGCGCGCAACTCCACCACCACCCAATCCACGATGGCATTGTTACCCGATCCTGCCAGTACCGCCGCCGTGGTGCTTTCGCCGCCACCGCCCGAAAGGCTCCAACCCGCGGCTGTGTACGGCTCCACCAAGGGCAGGAGGCCACCACTGCGCAACGCATCGCTCATAAGGCTGCCATTGTACGCCCCCCCGAGGAACACACGGGGCTGCACAGCGATCCCCGAGCTCACACAGAAGGAGTTGACGGAACTACTGGTGAACGTGCCACCGGAGGCAAGGGTATTGCCCTGTGCATCGATGAGCGTAAAGCCCCCATTGCCATAAGCACAGCACAGTCCATCCCCATAACTATCGAACACCACGAGCTCATGGCAGCCATCGGGCACGCACACGGTGATGGGGGGCTGGGGATAGGCCCCGTTCGAGGCCACCGTCGTGTAAGGCCCTCCGCTGGCGAACGTGGTACTGCCGTTGCGGATCACCCACGTGGTCTCCGCACCATAGCGGTCCAACGTAAGGTTGAGGGTCACCGTATTGTTGCCATAGATGGTGGTCCTTTGAAGCTGATCGTTCCCCGGGTTCTGATCGGCGGCGCCATTGGGCAGGGAACACGTCACAGTGAGCTGGTTCGATCCTGGTGCGAGGGTGATGCCACCAAGGGGGACCACCACCGACTGCCCGCTCGCAAGGTTGCCCGACCAAGGCACATTGCCACTGCCACCTGAGGACAAGGTCCACGAGAGCTGACAGGACGTGAGGGCCTGTAGACCGCCGTTGCGCAGGGTCACTGTCGGGGAGGCGGCCTCGGTGCAGCTGTTCGATGAAAGCCCGCCGATGGCCGTTACCTGGGCATCGAGGTCCAAGGCCGGGGCATTGGGGTCGTATCCATCCATGGTGTTGCCACAGCTTCCCAGCCATTGGGCAAGCAGGCTGTAGCTCAGGTCGAACCGGCCGTAATAGTCGTTCACGTTGTTGCTACAAGTGGCCTGCCCCCCGTAGAGCTGTCCGATCAGGCGCTTGTTCTGGTCCCACAGACCACTGCCCGACGAGCCGGGTTCGGTGGTGCCGTCCTCCCAGTTGAAGATGCGCCAGCACGAGGCACCTCCGTAAGTGGCCTGTCCAGCAGCGTTCACGTCGAAGCTGATCTTCTTGATGTCACCTGCCGGATGGTGGATGGCGGTCTGGTTGCCTGGCGTTGTACCACTGCGGTCCCAACCGCTGTAGAACACGTTGTAGGAGGAGGGGGGCGTGCTGTTCAATTGCAGCAAGGCGACATCAGTGCCGGCACTGTTGGCCAGCAGGGTGGCACCGCTCACGGTCTGGTTCGTGGGTCCGTTCTGGTTGCTTCCGCACACGGGGCTTTCCCAATTGAACCGGAAGACCCAGGTGCTCACATTGAGGTTCCCCGGCAGGCAGTGGTTCGCCGTGAGGAAGTAGGGGGTGCCGTCCTCAGCGCAATTGTTGATGAGCGTTCCGGTGCAGATCCCATTGCCGCTCACCACGATCATGGCCACCGATCGGATCTGGTCCCGCCAGTCGTCGCCCTCAGGGCAGATGACATTGTTGTTGCAGGAGCCACTGTCGCCCAAGCCGCGTGCGTGACCGAACACATCGCGGTAGCCGTGGGTGACCTGCCCGATCCGGAGCGCACCAAGGGGCGGTCCGGGCGGCACCTGGTATTCGACCACGATGCGTGACCCACGAAGTGGCTGTACGCCCAGCACGTGTTCGCCATGATCGTTCGCGCGGGTGAAGGCACCCAGGTGTTCACCGGCTTCATTGAGCACGAAGACCGCGGCCCCATCGGGAATGTCAAAGCTGTGGAACTCGAAGTTGATGCTGATGGCACCCGGACATTCGATGCCGAGCCGCCACACACGCCATCCATCGTTCAAGGTGGTCCAGGTACCCGCATTATCGATGCCAAGGTCCACGGCATGGTTGACGCCGAAGCGGTAAGGGATCGTCTTGTCCAGATCGTTCACCGCGTCCTGTGCAGCAAGGGATGCATGATCAATTGGAGGCATCCGCTCGGCAACTGGAACGGGGAGTTCCCCAGCACGGGACAGGCTCATCGGCGTTCCACCGTGAGCGATCTGTGCCATACCGGTGGACGAAATACCGAGGGCCAGGGCGGGGAACAGAAGGTGCAGGCGTACGGTTCGGATCATGTTGGATGGATGCTGGGGTGGCAAAATAGGAGGTGCGGGGTCTGGGCGCAAGCGACCATTGTCACTCACTGGGAATGCAGAACGCGCCCCCGGGGAGGCGCGTTCCAACACATTGGCCGTAAGTGTTACTGTCCCGGGAGCTGCTCCAACTTCACGGCGGTGGGCACCAGGCCACCGATATTGAAGAGAATGACATCCCGATCATTGGCGGAACCGGTGTACTTCACCAGACCATCCATATTGGTATCCTCTCGGTAGTAGCCGGCGGCCACACTGGTGGGCACTGCCCCCCCCACGATGCTGAGGATGGGGTCGCGGTCGTTCGCTGCGCCCGCATAGCTGAGCCGGCCGTCCATGTTGGTGTTCCCTGTGTATAGGAGCATCATGCTGCCCGCGGCACGGCGTGCATCAGCACCCCAGGTGGCCACGGCACCACTGGTGAGATCGACGGATTGGGCGATGGTGGACAATGCCATGGGTGCAAGGGTCATCGCGCCGAGGTGGTTGCGATGGCGCACTGCGACATGGTAGCTGCCGGGTACGACAGGCAGCGCCAGCGGCGAAACGCCGTCGGGGGCCACGATGTCACCATCGCGTTGCAGGAGACCGTAGCTGGCTCCCATCACCGCATGTGGCGGAGCGGTACTGCGGGCCTCCACACGAACCCAGTCCACCACAGCATTGGAGCCGGTGACCGCCAACACCGAGGGGGCCATGGTCTGTCCACCATCCTGGGCAGGATAGCCCATGGCGGTGTACGGCTCGGTGGTCGGCACCAGACCCAACTGGCGAAGGTCGTCGCGCATGAGCTGGGTACCGCTGTCGAAGGGCCCTTCCAGCATCACCCGCGGGCTAACCGCAACCACGTTGGGCACGGCGAGGCAGCCATCGATCACGCTGGTCACCACCGGGTTCGCATCCTCGTTCACGATGGAAACGATGTTGCTGATACACACCGAAGCACCGGTAAGAGCCAGGTAGTTGATGCGCAGCAACGGCACGAAGTCGGCGTTCTTCACCAGCGAGGTATCGATGTAGGAGAGGCCGATGATCTTGTTGCCGCCCAGGCTGGAGTTCACCACGAAGTCGCCGGCCAGATTCGGCGCCAGGTTGGTGGCGGTCTGCACGGTCAATCCGCTCAGGTCGATCTCATAGCCCAGCACCCGGCAGGTGTTGTTGCGCACCAGCACGTCCACCGTCTTGTTGATCAGGTCCAAATTGGCAAGCTTCAGGTCCACCTGATCGGACGTGCTAAGCCAGCCGCGGGGGAATTCGCACCAAGGGTGGTAATCCACAATGGTCTGCTGGTTGTGGATGTCGCGTTGGGTGTAGCAGTTCACGAGCAGGGCGGCATCGGTCAGGTTGATGGTCCCATCGGCGTTCAGGTCGTTGCAGTCAGTGGGAGAGATGTCGTTACCCAGGATGGACTGCACGTATTCCATGGCATCGGGCGGGTTCTGCACGAAGTCGCCGGTGAGATCGCCCTTCTTCACAGGGCCATCACACACCCCGGTGCAATCGAAACGCGCATCGCCATAGGCCTGTCCAAGGCAATCGGTGAAGGGAGCACAATCGGGCACCACGGTGAACGATGGTACGTTCTGTGCGTTCCGGGTGATGTTGATGCAGACCTGCGCGAAGTTGTTCGTGTAATCGCGCTCGTGGCGGCCCAGTGCGTCGGGGGCGCGCTGCCAATTGGTGCGCAGTACCAGGGTGTAGGTGCCTGCCGGCACGTTGGTGATGTCGATCCAGTTGCACGTGGTACCTGATCCATAGATGTCGTAACAGCCCTTGGAAATGCCCATGTTGCTGCACCCGTATTGACCCGTGTTGCCGGGATAGCAACCCACGTCGATCACACAGAAGCCGTTCTTGAAGCCCACCGGGATGGCGCTGCCAGCCTGATCGAACAGGATATAGTCCGCATAGCCGGCATAGTGTGCGTGGCCATGACAGTTGTTGGTGTTGAACATCTGCGGTTGAGAGCTGGGGCTGCCGATGTAGTAGTCGGTCGTACCAATGTTCTCGATCCGCGTGGTGAAGCGCAGCACGTAACGCTGGCCCAGTGCACCCACGCAGCCTTCCTGCGGTGCGCAGGGGTCGGTGATGTTCACCGTGCTGAGGAAGATGCTGCTGGTGAGCGCCGAAGAGCTCATGATCAGGTCGGGACCATCTGGACATTCGGGATCACCGAAAGCGATGCAGCAATCGGCGCATGGAATGGTGGCCAGCGGATTGTAGTTGCAGCTTTGGCTGTTCATGCATCCCACCACGGGTCCATTGTAGATGATGGAGACCGTCACGGAGCCACCGCAGGCACCAGCGTTATCGCCCACGCGAAGGTGATGCAGCACACCACCGGGCATATTGGCGTTCACATTGGCCTGCAGCCCACAGCCACCGTCATTATCATCGCCGAAGGTGGCACCTTCGATGCCATCGCTGAGCACGATGTTACCGCACGCCATATCATACAACCACAAGCGGGTGTCGCAGGTATTGGTACCGCAGGTGGTGATCGTGTATGCGCCGGTGGCGGGGGGGGTGAAGTCGTACCACTCCTCCACGCTGTTGGTGGTGAATGTGGCGAGGGTCTGCGGATAGGTACCGGAGAGGGGGGCAAGGCTTAACGGCAGGGCTGTGCTGCAACTGAAGCCCGGGGGACAGTTGAAGGTGGTCTCCTCGAAGCTACCGAACTGACCACCCTGCTTGATCAGCACCCCATCAAGCCAGATATAATAGGCTCCGAAGCCATAGGTCGGGTGGTAGATGCCGTCGCCGGCGGTATCATTGATGCGAAAGACCAGGCAGGCGTTCTCTGGCACACACAGGGTGGTGCCGGTGCGGTTGGTGGTAGCGTTCCCGCTGGCGAGGGTGGCGCCCGTACTTCCGTTCTTCAGGGTCCAACTGGTCTCGCTCTGGTAGCTGTCGTTCATGATGTCGATGCGAACCCGCTTCTGGCCGGCCGGGCAGCTGTAGTCGCACGTGCCGTTGTTCAGGTTCACGCTGCTGCTGTAATTGCTCGCGGTGGGCTCGTTGCACCCGAAGACCGGTGTTAGGTTCCCCACGAAGACATCATCGATGGCGATATCGCTCAGTTCGCCACTGCCCGTGATGGCGCGGAACTCGATGCGCAGGTTGGCTTGTCCCATCCACGGCGAAAGGTCCAGAAAGCCTTGCTTCCAATACAGGCCCTGTTCGCCTGTGATCACCAGGTGGTCCTGTGTGACCACCCCGGCGGCGTTGATGTCCACCCGCAGGGAGCCCATCTGGCTGCCGCGCATGTGGTACCAGAAGACCAGGTAGGGAGCGGTGAGCGTACTGATGTTGTAGCAGGGCGAACGCAGGATCGCCGTCCTGTTCGGACTGTTCGCCGCGCCGGATGCTTCCACATACATGTACTTCGCGTTGCCAGTGGTGTTGCTCAACGTGCGGTCCACGATGGGGCCCGTGTTCGCGGTCGGTGTACCATTGATGTCCACGAACCAATCCAGGTCATCACCGCTGAGGTTGGTCCAGTTGTTGGCCAACGTTCCGGGCGTGCCGGTGGTGAAGCTGGTGAAGGGCTCGTTCGAGGGGAACGTGGTCACGCATTGGGCACTGATGGATGCGGAAAGGAACGCGATACAACAGCTGCTAAGGAGTGTTCTCAACATGGTCCTTGGGTTCAGGTGGACGGTGAAAGTAAGGGTATCATCCAAGCCACGCAAGCCTACGCCGTTGCCTGCCGTGGGCTATCTTCGCCAGCACTAATCGCTCTGCATTCATGGCACACGGACTGTTGAAGGGGAAGACCGGGATCATCTCCGGCGCGTTGAACGACCAAAGCATCGCATGGAAGGTGGCGGAACTGGCGCACGCAGAAGGTGCCCGGATCGTGCTCACCAATGCACCAGTCGCCATGCGTATGGGCGAGATCAACAAGCTGGCCGAAGCCATCAACGCCCCCATCATCGGAGCTGACGCCACCAACGATGCCGACCTGCAGAAGCTCTTCGCAGAAAGCACGGCGGCGCTCGGTGGCCCCGTGGACTTCCTGCTCCACAGCATCGGCATGAGCCCCAACGTGCGCAAGGGCCGCAGCTACACCGACCTCAACTACGAGTGGTACAAGCAGACCCTGGACGTGAGCGCCATGAGCCTGCACCGCATGCTGCAGGCGGCACACAAAGGCAATGCCCTGGCGGAAGGCGCTTCCGTCGTCGCCCTCAGCTACATCGCCGCACAGCGGGTGTTCCCCGATTACGGCGACATGGCGGATGCCAAGGCCCTGCTGGAATCCATCACCCGCAGCTGGGGGTACTGGTTGGGTAAGGAGAAGCGCATCCGCGTGAACACCATAAGCCAAAGTCCCACTTGGACCACGGCCGGCTCAGGTGTGAAGGGCTTCGATGGCTTCTTCGGCTTTGCGCAGGAGATGAGCCCCTTGGGCAATGCCCCCGCCGAGGACTGCGCCAACTACTGCCTCACCTTGTTCAGTGACCTCACCCGGTTCGTTACCATGCAGAACCTCTATCACGACGGAGGGTTCAGCAATACGGGTGTGACACCGGAGGTGATGGCCCGCTTCATGAAGCCGGAATGATCCTTTAGCGATCCGTTGTACGCTGCCATGTTCTCCCCAAGCATGCGTCCCCTGGCCCTGTTCGCGCTGGTCCTTGTGCCTCTTTTGTCGTTCGCGCAGGGTGGCAAGGCCTTCGTCAAGGAGGCGGAAGCTGCGCTGAAGCTGAACGACCTGGACCGGGCCCATGAGCGATACACCCTGGCCATTGAGGTGGATCCCAAGCTGGTGAAGGCCTACCAAGGCCGCGCCGAAGTGGGTCGCCTGCGGGGCGATAAAGCACAGGTGGCAAGCGACCTCAAGCGCGTGTCCGAGCTCGATCCTGCCGAACCTGAGCATGCCGCGCAGGCAGCGGCCGCCTTCCTGGAGATCGACAGTGTTGGCACCGCGCTGGCCCTGTGCGAACGTGCACTCCGCGTGAACGCCAAGCACATGAGCGCCTTGCAGGTCCAGGTGCGTGCTGCACTGGCTGCCAACGACCTCGACCTCGCCACCAGCGCCAGCGACAAGGCCCTCGCCGTAAAGGCCACCACCGACACCTACTACCTGCATGGGCTGGTGCGCTTCGCCACCAAGGACCTTGCCACCGCCGAATTCGATCTGGACAAGGTGATCGAGTGGAACTACCTCTATGAGCCTGCATACGTGGCATCGGCGGAAGTGCAGCTCGCCCTGTACGAACGCTACAGCGGCACCACCATGCAGATGCGCACCTTGGAAAAGGCCATCGCCCGATGCACCCGTGCACTGGAGCTCAACCCTCAAAGCACCGACGCCCTCTTCGTACGCAGCAAGGCCTATGCCCTTCAGAAGGAATATGCCAAAGCCATTGATGATGTGAGCCGATGCATCGCGTTGGGCCGCGAGGACCGTGCCGTGCTGGAACAACGCGCCCGTTACTACCACGGCTTCGGCCAGCATCAGAACGCGGTCAATGACCTCAACAAGGCCCTGCTCCTCGGTCAGCCCGATGCCGAGCTGCATCTGTTGCGCGCCACCTGCCGCGAAGCCAACCTGGACATGGAAGGTGCCCTGAAGGACCTCGGCACCGCGCTTCAGTTTATGGAGCAGCAGGGAGGCGTCAGCAGTGAACGCAAGCGCGAAGTGGAGGAGTCACGCAAGCGGATCGATGCACGCATCTTCGAGATGAACCGCGAAGCGGATCCACCAGCCATCACCATCCTGGAGCCCTTTCGCAAGGAGGGCAAGGCACAGGTGTCGTCGTCCCTCACCTACGTGAAGGTGAGCGGCTATGTGCGCGACAAGAACCTGCTGAAGGCGATCACGGTGAACGGCGCAGCGGCTGACTTCACCCGTGATGAGAAGGACCCCCAGTTCGTTGTCAGCGTGGAACTGGATCGTGATGCGCAGGAGATCGTCGTGCAGGCAACGGACATCTACGACAACTTCAGCAGTGAGGTACTGGTGGTGGAGCGCACCGAAGGCATCGCGCCGTCCATCGCGATAACCCTGCCGAAGCCAAGCGGCGATCGCGAGCTCACCATCACGGCAGGCAAGGATGACCTGTTCGTGGAAGGACGTGTCACCGATGCCAGCACCATCCGACTTATTGCTGTGAACGGCATCAACGCCAGCTACGCTCCGGACCAGCTCGATCCGGACTTCAGTGTCAAGCTCAACGTAAGCGGCAAGGAACAGGTGGTGGTGCGCGCAGAGGACCAGTTCGGCAACGCCTCGGAAGCGGTCTACCGCATCGTGCGCACCGCCCCGGTGGTGGTGGCCCAACGTCCAGTGACATCCAGCACTCCTGTGCACTCGAGCACACCCAATGCAGCAGGCACGACCTGGGTGGTGCACATCGACAACAGCAATTACCGCAACTTCCCCGCGCTACAGACCGGTGCGGCCGATGTGGCCCGCATGCAGAAGGCCTTCGCCACCTACAATGTGCAACGCACCATCACCAGGAAGAACCTCACCAAGGAACAGATGGACCGCCTGTTCAACATCGAACTGCGGGACCTTGCCCGTACCAACAAGGTGAACACCATCCTGGTGTGGTACAGTGGACATGGCCGAACGGTGGGGGGCAAAGCCTATTGGATCCCCGTGGATGGACGAAAGGACGACATCTACAGCTACTTCAACTACGGCTCGCTGAAGGCCCAGATGCAGAACTACAGCGAGAGCGTGACCAACACCGTGGTGGTCTCCGACGCGGCTGGCAGTGATGCATCGTTCTATGAACTGACGCGCTGATGCAGCCATACTTGCGGTCCCTTGCGCTTGGCCTGTGCGTCACCCTTGTGATGGGTGTCGACGCCCAGCGGTACTTCTTTGAGAATATTTCGGTCCAACAGGGCCTGCCAGCTTCCAAGGTCTATGCGGCGGTGCAGGACGGCTATGGCACCGTGTGGTTGGGAACGGAAGCGGGGCTGGCATCCTACGATGGGAACACGATCATTGCCTACGGTTCCAACGACGGAGCTGCCCGCGGTGGCGTGCGGTCCCTGTGGGTCGATGGAGCCGGCAGATTGTGGGCCGGGCACCTTGACGGCGGGGTCACCGTGGTGGACAACGCCCGGATCTCGTCCTACCGACCTTCCGAACAGATGACCGCGGGCATCACTGGCATTGCCGAGGATGGCAGTGGCCGGATGTGGTTGGCCACGGCAGGCCAGGGCGCATGGCGGGTAGGCTTGGAGGGCGATTCCTTCACTGCTGAACGGGCGGATATCCCCGGGCTACGGGATAAGCTGCTTGGTGCCACGAAGCTGAAGGATGGCAGCATCTGTTTCGTGGAAGTTGGAGGTGGGGTCGTGCAGGTGAAGGGTGAACAGGTCCGGACCATGGAGCTGCCCGGTGTACCTGAGGCCTTCGCACCGACCAGCTGTTACCAGGCCACGGACGGTGCCTTTTGGGTGGGGACGGATGGAGGCGGCGCCTTCCGTATCGCACCGGACGGACGCAGCAGTCAGCGCTTCGACCCCAGCAATGGCATGCCAAGCGCGATCGTGTACTGCTTCGGTGAGGATGCGTCGGGGCAGGTCTGGATCGGTACCGTGGATGGCGGAGCCGTGAAAGTGGGAACGGAGGGCCTGCAGGTGTTCGATCAGCGCCGCGGGTTGCACAGCACGTTCGTTCGTTGCATCACCCGCGACCGCGAAGGCAACCTGTTGATCGGCACCAATGACAGCGGCCTCGACATCTTCAAGGGCGAACGCTTCATCAGCATCGGGGACGCCGAAGGGCTGGTCGATCCGCAGGTATGGGCCGTGCTCGAAGACCGCCAGGGTCGCACCTGGTTCGGGACCAATGGCGGCATCCTGGTGTGGAACGATGGTTCGGGCGATAGCCGGCCGGAGACCATCACCATGCAGCAGGGCAGGCTCACCACCAACTTCATCCGGCACCTTCGCGAGGACGATAAAGGCACCATCTGGATCGGCACGGACAATGGTGGCCTGCTGCGTTATGACAGCCGCAGCGGCAAGGCGGTCTACGACATCGAGCTATCCGGCGGGCTGGCCGACAACAAGGTCACGGCGTTGGAACTGGGCCAAACGGGCGAATTGTGGGTGGGCGGCCTCAACGGTGTGCGCCGCTATCTGCCGGGCTCGGGCACCGTACCCACGGTGTATACGAAGGAAGAGGGGCTCGCCGGCGACCATGTGTTGGCCATCTATCGCGCCAAAGGCGGTACCATCTGGGTGGGGAGCACGGTATCCGGCATCACGCGCATCGACAACGGTCAGGCCAAGGCCGTAGACCTGGGCAAGAGCTTCACGGCCACAGCGTTCGTGGAAGATGGCGAAGGCCGCCTGTGGGTGGGGACGGAAGGGCAGGGGATCATCGTGCTGAAGGACGGCAAGGAAGTGCAGCGCTTCACCCTGCAGGAAGGCTTGCTGAGCAATACCATCAAGGCCCTAGCGGTCGATAGCCGGGGACACGTCTGGATCGGGACCAACAAGGGCCTCAACAAGTGGCGGCCTAAGAAGGGTGGCTTCATCGCCTTCACCGAGAGGGCCGGCTTCACGGGCATCGAAGTGAAGCCGCACGCCGTGTGTGCCACGCGCGATGGCAGCATCTGGTTCGGCACGGTGAACGGCGCAACTCGGGTGGGTGGCGCACCGGAGCAGGAGCGCAATGTGGCACCCCTGGTGGCCATCCGCGGTTGGAAGGTGAACCTCGAGGACCGGCCCATCGAACCGGATAACAGCCTGGGCCACTCGGAACGCAGCATTCGCATCGCTTACGGCAGCGTGGCCCTCAGCGATCCCGGCGCCGTGCGGTACCAGGTGAAGCTCGAAGGCCTCGACGACGCATGGCAGCCCATCACAACGGCCACCGACGCCTACTACCCGGCACTTCCACCCGGCGATTATGTCTTCCTGGTGAAGGCCATGGACCGCACGGGCGAATGGAGCGACCCACCGGCCCAACTCACCTTCACCATCCTGCCTCCATGGTACCGGAGCTGGTGGTTCTACACCGCGCTCGTGCTGGTACTGGGCACTTCCCTGCTTAGCTACATCAAGCTGCGCGAACGCCAGCTGCGGCTGCGCAACCAGATCCTGGAGCGCAAGGTGGAGGAACGCACAGCCGAAGTGGTGGCCCAGGCGCGCGAGATCGAAGGACAGAAGGGACGGATCGAGGACCTGCTGCTGAACATCCTTCCCAAGGAGATCAGCGAGGAACTGAAGGACAAAGGCAAGGCCACCGCGCGCCGCCATGAGCAGGTCACCGTGCTCTTCACCGACATGAAGGGCTTCACGCAAGCCGCGGAACGAATGACCCCGGAGGAGCTGGTGAACGAGCTGGACCAGCGCTTCATCAAGTTCGATGAGATCGTGGGGCGCTACCGCATCGAGAAGATCAAGACCATTGGTGACAGCTATATGTGTGCGGCTGGCGTTCCGGCGAAAGACCCACACCACGCGACCGCCTGTGTGCTCGCCGCCTTGGAAGTGCGCGACCTCATGGAGAACTGGCGTGCCGACCGGGAGGCCAGAGGAGGCACACCGTGGGCCCTGCGCATCGGATTGCACAGCGGACCTGTGGTGGCCGGGGTGGTGGGCAGGCGCAAGTTCGCCTACGACATCTGGGGCGATACTGTGAACACCGCAAGCCGCCTGGAGAGCAGTGGTGCACCCGGCGAAGTGAACATCAGCGCGGCCACCTATGCACTGGTCAAGGACCGCTTCATTTGTGAGTCGCGCGGGGAGGTGGCGGCCAAGAACAAGGGCAGCATCGCCATGTATTTCGTGCGCGGCATCCGTGAAGGCTACCACGAGGCTGGGGCTCCTTCGCGCCCTAATGCCCGCTTCCTGCAGGAGATCGGTCGCTGAGCAAGGCGCGCAGCTCGGCGATCATCATCGCGGTGGCCCCCCACACCATCTGTCCCTCCACAGCGAAATACGGCACCTGCAATGTCCGTCCCATCACCTGCACGTAGCGGTCGCCCGTGCGCAGAACGTCATCGCGCAACAGCAAGGACACGGGTGCTTCAATGAGCGCCGCCACTTCGCGTGGGTCGGGTGAGAGCGGTCCCAGTTCCTCCACTGCCGCCACGAACGGGGTCACCAGACTACGACTGGGCGGTATGTACACCGGCGACAGACTGCCCAGGTGGAGGAGACCCGGGGGCATGCAGCCGGTCTCTTCACGGAACTCCCGAAGCGCGGTATGCTGCAGGTCGGGATCCTCCGGTTCGCGGCGTCCTCCGGGAAAGGCCACCTGTCCGCTGTGTACACCATCATACTCGGGCCGGAGCATCAGCAGCACATGGGCCTGTCCCGCACGGCTGTAGAGCATGGCCAACACCGCGCTCTCCCGCGGTGGCGGATCCATCCGGCGCACAGCGTCCAGGTCGGGACGCGGATATCCGCTCATGCGCAGGAAGGCATCGTGACCCGGCAGCCCCTGTGTGAAGGACCGCTGAAGACGGACCACTGCCTCCTGCAAGGTCACGATGCGAGGACTTTGGCCAGGGCCGCAGCCTGGGTGTTGTATGTGTGCAGCTTCTCGGCCGCGATGCGTTGAGCCTCGGGCAGTGCGCGTTCGTTCTGGCCGCTGCATACCCAACAGAGCAGGGTGTACCACTCTGCTTCATCGCGGGCTTCCCTCAATCGGCTGCGCTCGAATGCATCAAGGTGCATCTCAGCCTCGTATGGCTTGCCTGTGGCGAGCAGGGCGCTGGCCAGGTAGAGCCGGGCCATGGGGTTGGCTCCGCTGCCGCGCACATAAGCCTCCAGTGTGGTGGCCGCCGCTGCATAGTCCTTTGCTTGGTACGGGGCCAGTGCATCGAGGAAGCGCGCATTGTTGTTGGTGCGCTCGGTGGTGCTGTACAGGTCGGGGTAGGGCGTGAAGAAGGTGGCGCAGGGATCGCCTGCAGGGCCACTGCAGGCCTGCATCAGGACGGTGGCCACCACCAGGACGAACGAACGGGACTTCATGCCGCGAAGATACCCGCTCACCAAAGGCGGCGCGGACCGCTGCGAGCACCATCGGCACCGATGCCTGTGAGCACCCACCGCACACGGCCCATCAGATGGTCGGCCGGCAGGAAGCCCCAATAACGCGAATCGGAACTGCTGTGCAGGCCATCGCCCAGCATGAAGTAGTAGTCCTGCTGCACCACATAGGTGGTCAATGGCTGTCCGTTCAACAATAAGCTGTCGCCAGCGTGGGCGATGCGTTGACCTTCGTAGATCGTGATCAGCCGGTCGTACAACGGCAGGTTGGCCGTGGTGATGTGCAATGTATCACCCCGGCGGGGCACGGTGATGGGGCCGTAGTTGTCACCGTTCCATGCAAAGCGCTCACTAAAGGGGAACAGGTGCCGCGGCGCTCCGGTGGCCAGCCGCATCGGTACCACGCCCATCACCTCGGGGAGGGCTTCCACCAAGGCTGCCAGACTATCGTTCAGCGGCACCTCCAATACACTGCCACCGCCGATACCGGGCAGGTCAGGCAGACCCAGCAGCTGTCGGATGCCGTTGCTCGAAGCACCACTGCGCAAGCGCACCAGAAAGGCCCGGGTCGCTGCGGGGGAAGGAGCGGTCGGCACATCGTTAACCCGCAGTTCCGCCCGCTCCAACTGCACCACATCACCCGGCATGCCTGCTATTCGCTTCACCATCAACGGACGCTTCCAACGCGGCACCTGGTCCCTCAGCGGATCGCGGAACACGACGATGGAGCCCCGGTCGATACCGCTCAGCAAAGGCCACCGCTCCACCAGCAACAGATCGCCCGGGCGTAAGGTGGCGTACATGCTGATGTTCTCCACCACCACGAAGCGGAACACCAGCAGGTGCAGCACCGCGATCAGTAACAGGGCGAGCACAAGGCTCTTCAGCCACTCGTTCAGGTCCCGCCAGCGTTGCAGAAAGGACATCATGCAGCGATTCCTTTGGACTGGTCGATCACGCTCCCGTCATCAGTGGCCGACTCTCCTTCGTGCCCCGACCAACGCGTGGAGCAACGAACAACGATCATCGACAAATGCAAAACACCCCTCGAACACCGCCCCCTCACTTCACGCCGGAGAACAAGCGCTTCCAGCGGATGCCGGTATAAGGATCCTTGGTGAACCAGATCAGCACGGCCTTGCCCACCACGTGGTCGTGCGGCACAAAGCCCCAGAAGCGGCTGTCCTGACTGCGGTGGCGGTTGTCGCCCATCAGCCAGTAGTAGTCCTGTTGGAAGGTGTAGCTGGTGGCGGGTGCACCGTTGATGAGCACGGTGCCATCGCGCTCCTCCAGCGTATTGCCTTCGTAGAGGGTGATCGCGCGACGGTACAGCGGCAGGGTGCGCGCGTTCAACTCCACGGTCCCGCCTTTCCTGGGCACCCAGACCGGCCCGAAGTTGTCCTCGGTCCAGTGGAAGTCCGGATGATTGGGGAAGATGGGCCAGCTGCCGTAACCATCGTAGAATCCCTCCGGGTGGTCCTGGCGCTCCATGTTCACCACATTGTCGAACTTCCCTACCTGCGCAGCAACGGCCTCGCTCATCGGGATGATGGCGGCGCGCCCATTGTCCAGTACATCACTGGGGGAGATGTCGAAGCGCTTCTTCAACATGTCCTGGCGGAAGGCGCTCTTCAACTGGAACTCGTAGGCATATTGGCCATCGGGGGGGATGGGCTGGTCCTCACCGTTGACGCGCAGCACACCATGTACCACCTGTACACTGTCACCTGCGATCGCTACACAGCGTTTGATGTAGTTCTCGCGCTTGTCGATGGGACGAATGAGGATGCCGCCGGTGGGCTTCATCACCCGGCGTCCGCGATCGTCGATGCTGGGCAGGCGAGCAGCGGGGTCCTGCACCTTCTTGCGGCCGTGTTCCCGTACCAGTTGGTAATAGCTCTGGTTCTGGAAGTTGGCCACCACGGTGTCGCCTTCGGGGAAGTTGAACACCACCGCATCCCCGCGCTCTGGTGTACCGAAGCCCGGCAGGCGTCGGTACGGCTGGCTGAACCAGGTCACGAACGAGGGTGTGCTGGTGGTGAGCGGCAGGGTGTGATGGGTGAACGGAAAGGTGAGCGGGGTCATCGGCATGCGGGGGCCGTAGCTCAACTTGCTCACGAAGAGGTAGTCGCCCACCAGCAGGCTCTTCTCCATGGAAGGCGTGGGAATGGTGAAAGCCTCGAAGGTGAAGATGCGGAAGACAGTGGCCACGATCACTGCGAAGAGGATGGCGTCACCCCATTGACCGAGCAACCCGCGCTTGCGTTCGGCCACGGGGATGGGCCCCACGTAGTTGTTCTGGGCGTAACAGGTCTCCGGCACCTTCCACCACGGCAGGAAGGTCATCAGCACATGCTCCTTGAAGTCGCGTCGGCCGAGCACGATGGAGATGTTGACGTTCATGATGATGAGCATCAACAGGTTCACGCCAGGCACCAGGAAGAGGAAGATCCACCACCAAGGCTTGCCTGTGATCTGCAGCCATAAAAGCAGGTTGTAGCCCGGTACGAAGGCGGCCCAGGCAGGCTTGCCAGCCTTCTGGAAGAGCTTCCACAAGCTGGCCAGCAGCACCAGCAGATAGGCGAACAGAAAGAGGTAGGGGATCATGTCGTCAGGGATGCAAGGCGCAAGGCGCGGTCAGCGAAGGTGCGAAGATGGGGCGAGGTACGGTAGGCACCGATCGTGAAATGCTGTGAAAGCCGGGTTGTTCGGTGCTTTGGCGGGATGGACGGCACCTATCCCAAGCCCAGCACATCCTGCATGGTGAAGAGGCCACTGCGCCCCTGCAGCCATTCGGCGGCCACCACCGCACCTGTGGCGAACCCTGTGCGACCGAAGGCCTCGTGGCGAATGGTCAGGCGATCCTCGTCGCTGGTCCAGCTCACTTCATGGGTGCCCGGTACTTCCCCTTCGCGAAGCGCACGAACGGGTAGGGAAGGAGCGGGCCCTGCCACGTCGGGTCCTTCCTGAAGATGCCAACCGGAATAGCCGTGGTGCCGCAGATCGATGTCGCGGGCCAGGGTCAGGGCCGTACCGCTCGGGGCATCGAGCTTGTGGATGTGGTGGATCTCCAGCAGTTCGCCCCTGTACTGTGGCTGACGGTCCATGAGCCCGGCCAGCATCCGGTTCACCTGGAAGAGGAGGTTCACCCCGATGCTGAAGTTGCTGGCCCAGAGCAGGGAGCCCCGATGCTCGGCCACCAAGGCTTGCACGGCGGGAAGGTGATCGTACCAACCCGTGGTGCCCACCACCACCGGTACGCCCGCCTTCAGGCACAAACGCATATTGCCCAAGGCTTGATCGGGCCGCGAGAACTCGATGGCCACATCGGCATCGGTGGGCGCGGTGCCCGCATTGGCACTGGAAATGCGCTGTGTGATGCGGTGTCCGCGTTGTTCGGCGATGGCGGCGATGGCCGAGCCCATGCGACCGGTGCCATAGAGGGCGATACGTAGGGAAGCCATGGATCAGCGGTAGGTGAGGGCCAGTGTAAGTCCGGGTGCGCCCAAGCTGGTGGTATGGAAGGCTGGAGCAGCCCGCAGGCTGAGATCGCTTCCCACATCGAACCGCACGAAGTGCGCGTCCACGGTGGCATCCACCACATTGAGCATGTACACCAGCCCGAAGGCGATGTAGCTCAGGTCGCGCCAGCGCCGATACGTATCGGTGACCTCCAGGACCTGCGAAGGACTGAACTGCCCGTTGAACTCATCGATCGTGCTCGCATCACCATCCACCAGGGCGATGTACGCATCCTTGTAGCGCCGGTATTCCCGGGTGTTCTCCTGGATGAAATAGACACAGGTGCCCAGCCCAAGCCACGCAATGGGGGCCTTCCAGTACTTGCGGTTGTAGATCTGCCCGGCGCCAGGCAGTACGGCGCTGAGCAAGGTCGCCTTGTGGGGGGAATGCCGCTGTCGCCAGTCCAACGTATCGCGCAATTCAGCACGCTTGGGCTCCTGCACAACAGCCGTATCCACCGCGCTGTCGGCAACAATGTTCGCACTGTCGCTCTGCGCAGTGGTCACGCCAACGAACAGCACAAAGGGGAGGAGCAGCAAGCGTCGCACAGCCGCAAAGTTCGGTCATCGACGCGGTCGGTCCATGCGCTTTCAGGCCATCTTGCTCACCCCAGCACCGCCAGTATCCTCCGTAACTCGTCCTCGCTCTTGAAGGGGATCTCGATCTTTCCCTTGCCCTCGGTGCTCTGTTTCACGCTCACCTTGCTTCCGAAGCGCTGCGCCAGTTGCTTGCTCAGGTCCTTGTTGGGTCGCATACCGGGCTTCACACCGCTCTTCATGCCCTTGGGCAACGCGGTGCGGGCCAGATCCTCAACGGCGCGCACGCTGAGCTGGCTCTCCACGATCCTGTGGTAGAGCTCCACTTGGCGGATGGGGTCGTTGATGCTGATGAGAGCGCGGGCGTGACCCATGCCGATGGTGCGCTGCCGCAGGCCCAGTTGGATCTCGGGCGGAAGCTTCAACAGGCGCAGGTAGTTGGACACAGTGGCGCGGTCCTTGCCCACTTTCTCGCTCAGCTGTTCCTGGGTCAGCTTCACCTCGTCGATGAGGCGTTGGAAGCTGATGGCCACCTCAATGGCATCGAGCTCTTCGCGCTGGATGTTCTCCACCAGCGCCATCTCCAACATCGCCTCATCATTGGCGATGCGGATGTAGGCGGGCACTTCCTCAAGGCCGGCCAATTGCGACGCACGGAACCGCCGCTCGCCGCTGATCAGCTGGTAGCGGTCGTAGCCCACCTTGCGCACGGTGACGGGCTGGATGATGCCGAGCTCGCTGATGCTCTGGGCGAGTTCGGCCAGGGCTTCGTCGCTGAAGTGGGTGCGCGGCTGGAAGGGGTTCGGTTCGATCTGCGCCACCGGGATGGTGCCGATGGGACCTGCACTGCGTGGGGCGGCGGTCACCGGCTCGTTGCGCGTGGTGATGTCCGTGCTTGGATCCTCCAACAGGGCGCTCAGGCCGCGACCCAGGCCTTTCTTCTTGGTCATGGTTCGTCCGATATCGCAATGGTGCGCTCACTGTCCGGGATGCGGGTGAGGCTGTTCTTCTGAAGGATCTCGCGGGCCAGGTTGAGGTAGTTCACCGCGCCCTTGCTGCTGGCGTCGTGCATGATGATGGTCTGCCCGTGGCTCGGCGCCTCGCCCAGGGCCACGTTGCGGTGGATCACCGTGTCGAACACCAACTGCTGGAAGTGGGTCTTCACCTCTTCCACCACCTGGTTGGCCAGGCGCAGACGGCTGTCGTACATGGTGAGCAGCATCCCCTCGATGAGCAGCTCGGGATTGAGGCGCTGCTGCACGATCTTGATCGTGTTCAACAGCTTGCCCAGACCCTCCAGCGCGAAGTACTCACACTGCACCGGCACGATCACGCTGTCGCTGGCAGTGAGGCTGTTCACCGTCACCAGGCCGAGGGAAGGAGAGCAGTCGATGATGATGAAATCGTACTGTTCACGCAGCGGATCGAGCACGGCCTTCATCTGCTGCTCGCGCTCGCGCATGTCGATCATCTCGATCTCGGCACCCACCAGGTCGATATGGCCGGGGAGAAGGTCCAGGTTCGGGTTGTCCGTTCCCAGGATCACTTCAGTTGCCGGGGTGTTGTTGATGATGCATTCGTAGATGGAGGCCTTCACATTCCGTGGGTCGTAGCCCACACCACTGGTGGCATTGGCCTGCGGATCGGCGTCGACCAACAGGGTGCGTCGCTCCAACACGCCCAGGCTGGCTGCCAGGTTGATGGCGGTGGTGGTCTTGCCTACACCGCCTTTTTGGTTCACGATGGAGATGATCTTGGCCATGCTGTGTCGGGGTCTGTTATAAGCGTTGGGTCAACGGCTGACCCGAGGGCAAAGTACGTGCGCATCCACCGCTCGACCGTGTTGATAAGTCCATGAGTTTTGAACACCAGGCGCCCAAGGAAGCCCGCTTCCTTTTTACCTGATGGTCACATTCCATTGAGCACCACTCACTTTGCACGGATGGGCATGACCGTTCGCTGCACGAGCCGGTACGTTGATCGATCCGTCGTGGCTCCACCGTCACCTTTTCCGTCGTGCTGCGTTGAAGTGCTTGTAAAGGCAGCAACGATCACCATGGCGCTCAACATCTCCTTCAGGTCCGGCAAGGCTCAGAGCGAACAGGCGGCCAGCTATTATCAGGAGGCCGCCGGCCAGGTGCTGGACTGCCTGATGCCCGAATTGGAGGAATTCTCCTACCACATGGACCGCCCGCTCGGCTCCACGATCCGGCTTCGGGTCTGGTGCCGCCAGGAACTTCGCGAGGACCAGCTGCACGGGCTCTTCGATCGCATCATCGGGGTGAACGAGGCCGTGCAATCGCTGGAGTCAGGACCAGTGGACCACGACATGGTACCTGACACGTTAGCGGAGTGGCTCCGTGTGAACCCTCCCGAGCAGGACCTTTTCTGCGAGTTGACCGTTATTGATCCGTTCGGCTTGCCAGAGGAGCGCCCGCGTCTGAGCCTTGGCATCCAACAGGGTCGTACCATCCTGGTGAGCAGCGATCGGCTCCTGTTCAGCTGGCTGGACCAAGACCTTTTCGGGCTTGCATTGGCCGGGCACGGCAGCTATCTCGTGGAGGTCATCGTCGACCACGACCTCCGCATCGCCTCCTGAGGCTGATCAGATATCCTTGCGGTCCAGGTCCTCGAAGTTCACGTCCGTGAACGGATCTGCGTCGCCGGCACCATCATGCTTGACGGGCTCCTCACGCCTGCCGTAATCGCCATTGCTGCGGAGCCGATCGATCTCGTCGATGGCATCATGCAGCCCGTCGATGAACTTGTCGAAATCCTCCTTGTACAGGAAGATCTTATGCTTGTCATAGGTGGCGGTGCCGTCCTCGTGGGTATGCTTCTTGCTTTCCGTGATGGTCAGGTAAAGGTCACGCCCCCGCGTGCTCTTCACATCGAAGAAATACGTTCGTTTACCCGCTCTTACGGCCTTTGAGTATACGTCCTCGCGATCGTCCACCATGGTCATGGGCACATCCGCTGCTGGTGCGGGGGCAATCCAAATATAGACGGGTTATCCGAACCTGCAAAACGGGAGCATCACCGGGGTTGGTCGGCCGCCGTCAACAATTGCTCCTCATGCATGCGGGCATAGATCCCGCCCCGGGCCACCAGTTCGGAATGATCGCCCTGTTCCACCGCTCGCCCCCCCTCCAGCACCAGGATATGGTCCGCCTCACGGACGGCACTTATCCGATGGCTGATCAGGATGGTGGTGCTGCCTTTCATCACGCTCCGCAACTCACGCAGGATGGCCTCTTCCGTGGCCGTATCCACCGCGCTCAAGGCATCGTCAAGCACGATGATCCGCGGCCTGCCGATGATGGCCCGCGCAATGCTCACACGCTGCTTCTGGCCACCGCTCAGTGTCACCCCTCGCTCCCCCAGCATTGTATCATAGCCTTTTGCGAAGCCGACGATGTTCTCATGCACCTGAGCTGAGCGTGCAGCGCGCTGGACCTGCTCTTCGAGGTCATCCGTGGGATCGAGCCGGAAGGCGATGTTCTGACGGATGCTGTCACTGAAGAGGAAAACGTCCTGCGGGACCATCCCCAGCTGGTTGCGCAAACGCTCCAATTTCACGTCGGTCAGGGGCACACCGTCAATGAGGATACGTCCATCGGTGGGGTCGTACATGCGTGCGATGAGCTCCGCGATCGTGCTCTTGCCACTGCCCGTGTGGCCCACGATGGCCAGCGTGCCCCCCGCGGGAACATGGAACGAGATAGCGTGCAGCGCGGTGATGCCGGTATCCGGATACGTAAAGCTGACCCGCTCGAAAGTGACCGCACCGTGCACCACCGGCAATGCATCATGGCTGTCGCGTATGGCTGGCTCCGTATCCAGGAATTCGGTGATGCGGACCATGCTGGCCGAGGCCTGCTGGATAAGCGAGGTGACCCATCCCACCGAGGCGAACGGCCAGGTGAGCATGTTCACATAAATGACGAACTCAGCGATATTGCCAACGCTGACACTGGGGTCGCCCTGGATCAGCTTCATGCCGCCAATGAAGATGGTGAGCACCGTGCTCAGGCCGATCAGCAACATGATGGCCGGCATGAAGAGGGCGTCCACCCGTGCTTGGTCCAGACTGCTCTTTCGGTAAGCCTCGGCCGCTGCTGCGAAGCGGTCCACCGCCATCGGCTCCTTGGCGTGGGTCTTCAGCACGCGTACACCGCTGAAGCTTTCCTGCGCCAGGCCGCTCAGGTGGCTCTGTTGCTGCTGAACGGCCATGCTGCGGCGGTTGATGACGTCGCTGACATAGTAGATCACCACGCTCATTACAGGCAGCGGCGCCAAGGTCCAAAGGGTCAGCTCCGGGTTCACATGGAGCATGAAGGCGATGCACATGATGAAGAGCACCACCAGGTTGATTGTGTACATCACCGCAGGCCCCAGGTACATTCTCACCTTGCCCACGTCCTCACTGATCCGGTTCATGAGGTCGCCGGTGCTGTTCCGCTTGTAGAACGCTCGGTCCAGGCGCTGATAATGGGCAAATACGGTGTTCTTCAGGTCGTACTCGATCAAGCGGCTCACAACGATGATGGTCTGCCGCATGAGGAACATGAAGAAGCCCTTCAGCAAGGCCAGCACCAGGTAAAGCCCGGCCAGCAAGGCAGCCAGCCAGATCACCGTAGCGGCCAGCAACTCGTTGGTTCCGATCGAGCGAAGTCTTCCCTCGAGATCGATACCGGTCCATGCGACCCACTGGGTGAGCAGGCTGGGCGCATTGAGCACGCGCTGTTCGGCGGGCAGGTCGCGCTGGCGGAAGGCTTCGGCGATAAGGTCGATGGCCTCACGCACCACCTGTGGGGCGTATACGGCGAACAGGTTGCTGAGGGCGATGAACACCACCCCGAGCAGCAGGTGCCAGGGGTACTTGGTGAAATAAGGGTTCAGCTTCAGCAGCGGACGCATTCCGAGGCGATGGAACTTCCTACTTTTGCGCCGCCCTGAACAGCGCTGCATTCGCAAGGAAGTGGTGCAAAGGTAGGGGCGGAGCGAGGAGCGGAACGAGTACGACGCATTGACCGGATGACCTTTGTGGACCGCATGAGCGAACCCTTTCCCACCCGCATGCACAACTGCGATCCACCGGAACCCACCATGGTCACCTCCACCAAGACAGCCAGCAGCGAGCTCGTGATGAGCCGCATGGAAAAGCACGACCACGAAGAAGTGCTCTTCTGTTTCGACCGCCCGACCGGTCTGCGCGCCATCATTGCCATCCACGACACCACCCTCGGGCCAGCGCTCGGAGGCACCCGCATGTGGCCCTACGCCAGCGAGGCGGAAGCCCTTCACGATGTGTTGCGCCTCAGCCGCGGCATGACCTACAAAAGCGCCCTCGCAGGGCTGGACCTTGGCGGTGGCAAGGCCGTGATCATCGGCGATGCCCGCACCCAGAAGACCGAAGCCATGTTCCGGCGCTTCGGCCAGTTCGTACACAGCCTTAACGGTCGCTACATCACTGCAGAGGATGTGGGAATGAGCACCACCGAGATGGTGAACATCCGCAAGGAGACACCCCATGTGGCCGGCCTGCCGATGGAGATGGGCGGCAGCGGCGACCCCAGCCCCGTCACCGCCTATGGTGTGTATTGCGGAATGAAGGCCGCAGCGCGCACCGCCTATGGCAGCGATTCGCTGAAGGGCCGCACCGTGGCTGTCCAGGGCGCTGGCAATGTGGGTAAGGCCCTTGTGGAATACCTGGTGAAGGAGGGCGCACAGGTGCTGCTCACCGACATCCATGCGGACAAGCTCGCGGCCATCAAGGCAGAACTACCCGCCGTTCAGGTCGTGGAGCCCGATGCCATCTACGATGCCACCATGGATATCTATTCACCTTGTGCCCTGGGCGCCACGGTGAACGATGACACCCTCAAACGCCTCAAATGCAGCGTGATCGCGGGTGCGGCCAACAACCAGCTCGCCGATGAAGCGGCCCACGGTAAGGCGTTGATGGAGAAGGGCATCCTCTATGCCCCCGACTTCCTCATCAACGCCGGGGGCATCATCAACTGTGCATGGGAGCGGAAGGGGTATAATGCCACCGCGGCCATGAAGCAGACCGAAGCCATCTATGACACTGCCCTGCGCATCTTCAAGGCCAGTGCCGAGCTCGGCATTCCCACCTACCTCGCCGCCAACCAGGCCGCAGAGGACCGCATCAGCAGCATGCGCGCCGCTGGCATTCGCTTCTGACCCCGCATGTTGAACCGACGCTACCTCCGCATCAAGGTCTACCAGTCGCTCTATGCCTACTGGCAGGCGAACGATGCCAGTGCCGCACGCATCGAAAAGGAACTGGTGGGCAGCATCGATCGCACCTACGACCTCTTCCTCTCCCTGCTGCTCACCTTCGGCGAACTCCGTCATGTGGCCGAGCTACGGATGGAGGAACGCAAGAAGAAGCGCATGCCCAGTGCGGAGGACCTCAACCCCAAGCGGCGATTTGTGGACAATCCCTACCTGTTGAGCATCGTGCAGAATGAACGGTTGCGGCAGGAGTGCGACAAGCGACGAATCAGCTGGGTGGGTCACCATGAGCTTTTCTCTCAGATCTACAAGGACCTGGAGGCCAGCGAAGCGCATCAGGCCTACCTCGAAACCAGCGGCACCGACCTGCGGAAGGACCTGCAATACCTGGTGCAGGTCTTCATCGATCACATCGCCAACAGCGAACTCCTTCACGAGGTCTACGATAGCCGCACCATCTACTGGCTGGAGGACCTGGACCTTGCGGCCGCCATGGTGAAGCGCAGCCTGGAACAGCTCCGTGCCGGTTCGGCGGACAGCCTGTTCGATGAGTTGGCCCGCGACAATAGCGAGGAACAGTCCTTCGTGCGTGACCTCTTCCAAGGCACCATCCGCCACAGCGCAGAGCATGAGGAGGCCATAGCAGCGCGCAGCAGCAACTGGGAAAGCGACCGCATCGCCATGAGCGATATGATCCTCATGAAGATGGCCCTCACCGAGGTTCTCCAGTTCGATCAGATCCCCGTGAAGGTGACGATGAACGAATACATCGAGATCGCCAAGGCCTACAGCACTCCCAAGAGCAAGAGCTTCGTGAACGGCGTGCTCGACAAGCTCTTCATGGACCTGCGCACCGCCGGGCGCATCCACAAGGTGGGCCGTGGCCTGCTCGATAGCTGAAGCGTGACCATGAACCGCAACCTTCACCTCGCCCTACTTGCAACTTGCCTGGTAGTTGTAGGGTGCCGTATAACCGACCACAGCGAAAGGGATGGTGTCATCGGAACCGACGACATTCACTTCCCCGTTACAGGCGAAGGCGCTGTGGACCCCGACAAACTGCCTGCGATCACCTTCCGGGAGACCCACTTCGACATGGGCCGTATCGTACAGGGGACCAAGGTGGACCATCGCTTCACGCTCACCAACACGGGCGGCAGCGCGCTGGTCATCACCGACGTGCGCGGCTCCTGCGGCTGTACAGTGAGCAAGGAATGGCCCCGCGAACCTGTTCCCCCCGGTTCCTCGGCCGAGATCGCCGTCACCTTCGACAGCGAAGGCCGCAGCGGACGCCAGGACAAGACCGTAACTATCGTGGCCAACACCGTTCCGCCTTCACACGTGCTCACCCTCAGCGGTGAGGTCATCGCCCCGGAGCAGCCCTGACCCAACTCCCCAATCCCCTCATAAGCAGATGTTCTTACAAGCACAACAGTCACAGGACCCCATGAGCTTCTGGATCATGATGGGCCTCCTTATGGTGGTCTTCTACTTCTTCATGATCCGCCCCCAGCAGAAGAAGTCCAAGGAGGCCAAGAAGTTCCGGGAGTCCCTGCAGAAGGGGAGCAAGGTGGTCACCATCGGCGGCATTCATGGCCGCATCGTGGAGGTGAACGATACCAACGTGCTGTTGGAGATCGATAGCAACGTGCGCGTGCGCTTCGAGAAGAGCGCCATCGCCATGGACAGCTCCATGCAGCTAATGGAGGGCAACGCCAAAGCCTGAGGCCGATCATGATCACCGTGGCGCTCACCGGCGGCATGGGCAGCGGCAAGAGCACGGTCGCCCGGCTCTTCCGGCTGTTGGGTGTGCCTGTGTTCGAGGCTGACGCGGAGGCGCGCCGGTTGCAGGATCACGATACCGCGCTGCGCAACGCCATCGCCCATCGCTTCGGTGACGCGCTCTACGCTGAAGGTATGCTGGATCGACAGGCCCTCGCCGCGATCGTGTTCGCCGACGCCAAAGCGCTGGCAGACCTCAACGCCATGGTCCATCCTGCGGTGCGCTCGGCCTTCCGCACGTGGGCGGCCACGCATAGCGACCGACCGTACGTGATCATGGAGGCGGCCGTGCTCGTGCGCAGCGGCGGCCACCGCGACTTCGACCGTACCTTAGTGGTGGAAGCCCCCAAGGAGACCCGCATCCAGCGTGTGCTTCAGCGCGACGGATCCACCCGCGAACAGGTGCTGGCACGCATGGCCAATCAGGCGTCCGATGCAGAGTTGCACGCCGCCGCCCATCACCTTGTTGACAACAGCGGAGCACAAGCCGTCATACCACAGGTTCTGGACCTGCATGCGACCCTCAGCGCACGATCATGAGCGAACTGCGGCCTCCACGCGACCTGCCTCTGAGCATGGTCACACTGATCTTCGGTGCGCTGTCCGTTCCCTTGGCCCTGCTGCGACACCTGGTCTCTCTGGCCGTTGTGCTGGCCGCACTTGCACTGGTGTTCCGCGTGTGGGGTATACGTAGCACGTCGCTGACGAACTATTCGCCGGCCAGTTTGAAGCGCTCCAGGCAGGGCGGGCGCGCCGCGGTCATAGGCGGGGTCCTTGCCATGATCATGTGGGTGCTATGGCGGACCAACGTGCTCCTTCACTGAGCATGGAAGGCACGCGGCCAGCTGACCAGCTGTTCGTGCACCGAGGCAGACCCGAACTCATCCAAAAGCCGTGTGAACAGTCGCGCTGTGGCTTCGGCATCGGCTCCTGCGCGATGAGCGGCTGCGAACGGGATGCCCAGATAACGGCACAGGGCGCCGAGGTTGTAGTGCTCCAGGTCGGGCAATAAGCGTCGCGCCAAGCGCTCGGTGCATACCGTGTCGCGATCGAACACCAGGCCCGTGCGCGCGAACTCATGCTCCAAAGCGGTCATATCAAAGCGGACGTTATGGGCCACCACGATGCGGTCCTGCGTGAGGGTCTCCAGTGTGCGCACCACCTCGTGGAAACGGGGAGCGGAAGCCACCATCCCATCCGTGATGCCGGTCAGGCGACGGATGAAAGGCGGGATCTTTCCGGAAGGCCGCACCAAGCTCTCCCAGCGGACGCGCTCGATCGGACCATCCAATGCGACGACCGCGACCTCCATCACTTCACCGATCCGCGGGTCCCCGCTGGTGGTCTCCACATCGAGCACGGCGTAGCGATCGTAGCGCATGAGTGCATTGATACGGCGCCGGGTCGGGGAGAGGTTACGAGCGTGGTCCAGGCCTGGGCCCAAGCAGGCGCTCAAGGCATGGCAGATCGGTCCATTATTACGACCTTTCGCCGACGACCATGTCCTTTATCACATCCTACCATCGCTTCGTTTTCCGCACCCTTGCCGGCTGGACCATCGAAGACCGTCGCACCACTCCGCTACCACGTTTCATCGTCGTGGTCGCGCCTCACACGAGTAACTGGGATTTCTTCGTGGGGCTCAGCGTACGCATCCTGGCAGAAATGCGCGGTGCCAAGTACCTTGCCAAGAAGTCGCTCTTCAAATTCCCGCTGGGATGGCTGTTCAAGGCGCTCGGTGGCTATCCGGTGGACCGCAGCAAGCATAACAACATGGTCGACGCTGTGGTGGATCTGTTCAATAGCGGGGCCATCGATCGGATCGGTATCACTCCGGAGGGCACGCGTTCCTACCAGCCCCATTGGAAGAGCGGTTTCCACCACATCGCCACCAAGTCCGGTGTGCCGATAATCCTCTGTGCGTTCGACTATCCGAACAAGCGGGTCGTCATTTCCGATACCTTCCCGCTGACCTCGGATGTAGAGGGTGATATTGAACGGATGAAGGACTGGTTCCGTCCGTTCAAGGGACGGAACCCCGAGGACGGCATCCGCTGATCGGCACGATGATCGCAAGAGCCATCGCCATGCACTTCCTACGCACGCTCGTTCTGCTCGGCAACCTGTTACCGGTGCTGCCCGCTGTGGCGCAGCGCTTCCCTCCGCTCGAGGGAGAGAACCTCAAGGGCGACCATGTCAGCCTGCCAGCAACAGGTGGCGCCCCTCACACCCTCATCGCACTGGCCTATGGGCACAAGGCCGGGCCGGTGTTGGAGGAGTGGTTCGAACCATTGTACCTGCGCTTTGTGGCCAAGCACGGGCTCTTCGCCCAGGCCATGCAGGTGGACGTGCACTTCGTACCGCTCTTCGTGGGGGCAAACAAAGCCGCTTATGAACCCACCTTGAAGAAGTTCCGCAAGAGCGCGGCGCCCGAGCTGCTGGACCGCATCCTTTTCGTGCGCACCGAGCTGGAGACCGTGCAGGAGCCGCTTGGCCTCAAGGACAAGGATGTGCCCTACTTCTTCATCATCGATCGGGAAGGCACCATCGTGCATCGCAGCCAGGGCGCATATTCCGATGCGAAGTTGGAGGCCATGGAGGAAGTATTGATGCAGTGACCCGAACACCCATGTTACTTTTGCGCTCCTTACGAACCAACTCATGACCATGCCGATGACGACCATGCTTGCAGCCCTTTTCGGACTCATGCTCAGCGCGTGCGGTGGCGAACAGCCCACCAGTGCAGTGGCCACCACCGCTGGAAATGAACAACAACCCCCGACCAACGCCGTGAACAACGCAGAAGGCCTCTTCGCCAAGATCAAGACCAACAAAGGCACCATCACCCTCCGCCTGGAGCATGAAAAGGCGCCCATGACCGTAGCCAACTTCGTGGCCCTCGCAGAAGGCCGTATGAAGAACAGCGCCAAGCCCGAAGGAACGCCGTACTATGATGGCATCAAGTTCCACCGTGTCATTGCCGACTTCATGATCCAAGGCGGCGACCCCACGGGCACCGGCGCCGGCGGACCGGGATATGCCTTTCCAGATGAGATCCACCCCGACCTGAAGCACACCCGTGCAGGTACCCTTAGCATGGCGAACGCCGGTCCGTACACCAACGGAAGCCAGTTCTTCATCACCCACAAGGACACCCCATGGCTCGATGGCCGCCATGCTGTGTTCGGCTACGTTACCGAAGGACAGGAGGTGGTGAACGCCATTGCCCAAGGCGATGTGATGGAATCCGTCACCATCGAACGTGTTGGCGATGCCGCCAAGGCATGGGATGCCGTGAAGGTGCTTAGCGACAACGCATCGAAGTTCAAGGCGCGTTAACGGCGCCCTCCGCCACCAGGCTTGCGACGGCCACCTCCACTACGGCGGTGGCCGTTGCCTTTTCCGCCACCGCTCACCCGGGCCTTGGGGTCGTACGCCGGTCCGCGACCGAACTGCTCAGGCAGCGGCATCTTGCGCACCTCGTAACCGATCAGGGCCTCAATGCGCCCGAACTCACGCATCTCCTTTTCGTTCACGAAGGTGATGGCCTGTCCTTTGCGCTGCGCGCGTGCTGTGCGCCCCACGCGGTGCACATAATCCTCCGGGTCGCGCGGCACATCGTAATTGATCACCATGTCGATATCGTCGATGTCGATACCGCGGCTCACCACATCGGTGGCGACCAGGATACGCAGCTTGCGGTTGCGGAAGGCCAGCATCACCTCCTCGCGCTCCGACTGCTCCAGATCGCTGTGCATCGCACGCGCGTTGAAGCCCTGCTTTTGCAGGTGACGGTTCAGGTTGCGCACCTCCACCTTGCGTCCTGCGAAGATGACGATGCTCGTGGCCTCCGAGGTGCGCAGCACATGCTCCAGTATCTGCGCCTTCTGCATGTCGAAGATCACGTAGGCCTGTTGGTCCACGCCTTCGGCCGGCTTGCTCAGCGAAATGGTGATCTCCACCGGGTCCACAAGGATGTTGCGCGACAGTTCGCGGATACCGGGTGGCATGGTGGCGCTGAACATCAGCGTCTGGCGCTCCTTGGGAAGGAAGGTGATGATGCGGTTGATATCATCCACAAAACCCATGTCCATCATCCGGTCCGCTTCATCGAGAATGAGGAACTCAAGTCCCTTCAACGGCACGTACCCCAGGTTCAGGTGGCTGAGCAGCTTGCCCGGCGTGGCCACGACCACCTCAACACCGCCGACCAGGGCCTGCTTCTGCTGATCGAAGTTGGCACCATCGCTACCACCATAGAGGGGGATCGACGTGATGGGCGTGTAATAGGCGATGGCCTGTAGTTGCTGGTCGATCTGAAGTGCCAGTTCGCGGGTCGGCACCACGATCAGGCCGCGGATGGAACCGTCAACCTTGGGCCGGTAAGAGACGATGGTGTCGATGAGCGGCAGTAGGAAGGCCGCCGTTTTGCCCGTACCGGTCTGGGCGCAGGCAATGAGGTCGCGTTGATCGAGGGCAGCTGGTATGGCCTGTTCCTGAATGGGCGTGGGCTTCTTGATGTTCATGGCATCAAGGCCATCCAACAATTCCTCACAAAGGCCGAGCGAACGAAAATCCATGGTTCCGGTCCTGGTGGACCGCGGTGTTAGCCCTCCACGGAGGCGTGGAAGGCGCGCGAAGTTAGGGCTTGGGCAGGAGGAGGGCTCAGGATGCCTTCCGCAATGACAGTGCAGCCCCGAATTCCAGTTTGAACGCCCCACCTTCGTTCCGTGTTCCGGTCACCACTCCTCCCAGTTGTTCGACCAGCAGGGCGATGAGTTCCGTACCGAAGGACGGTACCATGGTCCTCGCCCGATCCGGTGTACGCCCCCCCGCTGAATCCTGGAATACCAGTTCATGACGACCGTCCGATCCGCGCAGCGCCAATAGGAGATGTCCCTGGTCGGAGCCGCTGAACGCGTGTTTCGCTGCATTGGTGACCAGCTCGTTCACGAGCAAAGTCAAGGGGAGCAATACCTCCTCCGGAAGATCCAAGGAGGCGATGTCGGCAGTGAAGCTCACCCGATCATGGATGCCGTGTGCGACCAGGACCGATCGCACCAGCTTGCTGAAATGGCCCTGCAAGGTGTTCCCCCCCGATGTACTGTACCGGTACATCATGTCATGCACCATCGCCATGGCACGCACCCGTCCCTGGGCCTCACGGAAGAGCCGTTCGATCACCGGGCTCTCATGGCGGGCCATCTGGATGGAAAGAAGGCTTTCAACGACCTGGAGATTGTTCTTCATACGATGATGGATCTCCTTGAGGAGCAGCTCCTTTTCCTCGGCTCCAAGAATGCTCTCCGCCAGCCGCTCGTTCTGGATGATCAGCTCCCTGTGTTGGGCCTCGATCTCCTCATTCTGCTTCCGAATGACCGCGTTCTTCAACTTCATGCGCCGCATCATGCGCAACCCCGAGAGAGCGGAAGCCCCCAATAGCAAGAGGAGGATCGCCAACGCAACGACGAGGCCCGTGAGGATCCCATTATCCGTGCGCTGTGCGAGGATCGTGCGCTCCTTCGATCCGATCTCTTCCCGCAGGGCCGCATTATCCACTTCCCGCTGCTCCATGTCGTGCATGACCTGCAGCACGGCGATGGACACTGCATCCTCAGCGGCCCGCAGCGAATCGTCGGTATGCTTGATGCGCTGCAGGCTGCGCAAAGCCCCGTGCACATCATTCCTGGCGAGTGCCACGGCATGTTCCAGTTGATGGACCAACAGCCGTTGCATGGCATCTCCGGACCCCGCGACCAGCCGCCCGGCCTCTTCCATGGCCTGACCGGCCTCCGACGCTCGGCCCATGTTCAACAATACCTGAACACGTGTGGCGAGCAGTTCAAGTAGTTCCGTGGGGTGTTTTTCAGCCGTCAACACGCGCTGCGCCTGGGAAAGGAGTACGAGGGCGTCCCCGTTGCGCCCTCGAGCTTCGAGCAGGCGGGCCATGTCCACGTCGAATTGTGCCTGTATCTCCGCATCATCACGATAGAGCGGCATGTCCTCCACCTCGCGCATCAGCCGGTCCGCCTCGTCGAGCTCGCCATTATCGAGCAGCAGGTCGATGAGCCCATGCACCAGCCGCGTATGGAGCCCTGGATCGTTCAGCGAAAGCGACATGGCAACCGCGTTGCGCCCTTCACGGATGGCCTTGGCGGACTGGCCACTGCGTGCAAAAGCCTCGGCCACCGACCACAGGTCCTCCGTTATCGCCCGTGGATCACCGAGTTTGCGCGAAAGGTCGAGCGTACGAAGTGCTGTCCGGACCACTTCCTCCCTGGCTCCGGAGCGTAGTTCAGAGGAGAGCAGCTCCCGTAATGCGGCATGTTCCCGGAGCAGGTCTCCACTGCGTTCCGCAGCATGAAGACCGTTCCGGGCGGAAACCAGACCGCTCACGAGATCTGTGTCGATCGCATTCGCAATGACTGGTCCGGAGACCAGGGTGACCAGGAACAGGAAGGTCGATCGACGGATGGGGGAGAGCATGCACATCAGGTCGTTATACGGTGGTGCGTGCGGTTGGTTGCCAAGGCGGCACCATTGAACGGCTCCCCTCCGCTTACTTTGGCGCATGGTCGTTCGCGTGGAGGTGTGTGTCACCAGCGTTCAAGAGGCGATAGCTGCCGCGTCCGCCGGTGCCGATTCCGTGGAGCTCTGCACCTGGCTTGCCGTTGGGGGAGTGACCCCGTCCTGGGGGCTGGCCCATGCAGTTCACCGACAGGTGCCGATCGATGTCCGGGTCCTCGTGCGCCCTTCTCCCGGACCGTTCCATTACTCGCTCCCTGAACTGGACGCCCTGCTGCACGACACACGCACATACAGCAGCAACGGCATGGGAGTGGTCACTGGAGCGCTGGGCCCCGAAGGGGAATGGGACGATGACACGATGCGTCAGATCCGCACTGCTGCAGGATCCGCCGAGCTGACGTTCCACCGCGCGATCGATCATGCCATGGACCCTTTCCTAATCGCAGAGCGTTGCGCAGCCATGGGCATACAACGGATCCTGACCTCCGGAGGAGCATCCACTGCGCTGGAAGGCGCTGCTTCGCTTCGCGAGTTGATCCGGTGCGCACCAGGAGTCCGTATCGCGGCGGGAGGTGGCGTTCGGCCAGGCAATGTGGTGGAACTTGTCGAACGCAGTGGGGTGGAGGAGGTGCACTTCTCCGCACAGCGCTGGGTCTCCTCTCCGTCCGGTGGACCCGCCCTCGGCGGTGATGCCGCGCTCGCGAACGCCGCCGTGGAAGCTGACCTGGCACGCATTGAAGGGGTCCTGAACGCTCTAACCAAGGCCGGCTTGCGATGAGACCGCTCATGCTCTCCCTGTTACTGATCGTGGTGACATCCCTCGCCGCCCAGAAGCGCGAACGCGTGCTGGATGAAGGGTGGATGCTGCAGGGTCCATACAGCATCGAACTCCCCGCCCGGGTGCCCGGCGTTGTTCAGTTGGACCTGATGGCCGCCGGACGCATACCGGACCCCTTCGTGGAACAGAACATCGACAGTGTGCAGTGGGTGGAGTCGCACACCTGGACCTACCGATGCAGGTTCACGGTGAATGAAGCGGAGCGCGCGGCACGGAGCGCCCATATCCGCTTCGATGGACTTGATACGTACTGCACCATTTCGCTCAATGGCCATCCGCTCGGCGACACGGACAACATGTTCAGGCAATGGCGCTTCCCAGTGACAGAGCTACTGCAACAGGGCTCGAACGAACTCATTGTGACGATCCACCCGGTCCGCAGTGGATCAGCCTCCCTGCGGGAGCGCGTCGGTCTGCGCCTGCCTCATGACAGCGACACGAGCGGGATCGCACCATTCGTGCGCAAGGCGGCCTACAGCTTCGGCTGGGACTTCGCACCCCGTTTGGTAACGATGGGTATCTGGCAGCAGGTGGTGATCTGCATCGAAGGACCGTTGCCAACGATGGAAGTGGCGGTGGAACACCTGCGGTCCGACACACAGGACCACGTGCTCGTAACCCCGAAATGGACAGGCACACTGCCATCGACCGGCACTCTGCGCGTCCATTGGAACGGGCACCTGCGAGCTGAACGTGCGATCACAAGGACCGAGGACTGGCACCAGGCGCTGGCCATCGATGTGCGCGAGGAGGCACTTTGGTGGCCGCGTGGCACAGGGCCGCAGGCGATGCATGACCTGCGGGTGGAAGCGCATGACGGGGAAGGGGTCGGTGTGGTAGCCTCGGTCCGGCAAGCGATCGGGTTGCGTTCCATTGCATTGGACCGATCACGGGATACCATCGGGGCGCAGTTCCGCTTCATCGTCAATGGAGAACCGGTTTTCATGAGGGGATGCAACCTCATCCCACCGGACATGTTCCTTCCTCGTGCGGGGGACAGTGCCTGGGTGGCCCTGGTCGGGTACATGGCCGAAGCACACATGAACATGGTACGGGTCTGGTCCGGTGGGGTTTATCCACCGGAGGCATTCTTCACCGCCTGTGATACTGCCGGGATCCTCGTCTGGCAGGACCTGATGTTCGGCTATATGGTGCCTGCCGGGGACAGCACCTTTCTGTCCACCGCTCGTGAAGAGGTGCGGCAACAGGTGGCTCGCATCGGCACACATCCCAGCCTGGCCGTTTTCTGTGGCAACAACGAACTGGATGTGGCATGGTCCAACTGGGGATGGCAGCAGCGGTATGGTCTGCACGGTGCCGACAGTGCCGCCGTATGGAAGGACCACCTGGCATTCTTCCACGACAGCCTGACCCGCTGGACCGCTCCGCACCCATACACCCCCACCAGCCCCCTCAGCAACTGGGGGAACAGTGCCGGCCTGCGCGCTGGCGACCTGCATTACTGGGGTGTTTGGCATGCCGATAGCAGCCTCAGCAGTTACAGCCGCAATGTGGGCCGCTTCATGAGCGAATATGGCTTCCAGAGCTACCCTGACAGTGCCACCCTTGGCCGTTACCTCGCACCACACGAGCTGGTGTTGGGCAGTGCCGCCCTGGCCCGAAGGCAGCTGAGCTACCGGACGGACAAGCCCTTGTATGACCGCATCCTGGAGGAGCTTGGACAGCGACCTGCTACACTGGGGGAGTTCTGCTCGGCCACCCAAGCGGTGCAGGCGCTGGGCTACGGACTGGCGGTGGATGCTCACTGGGCAGCCTATCCCCGATGCATGGGCACCCTCCTTTGGCAATTGAACGATTGTTGGCCCGGACCATCGTGGAGCGTTGTGGACCATCTGGGGGTGCGCAAGCAGGCATTCCACGTTGTAGGATCACGATACCGGGCGATAAGCGAACAGTCCACCGATGAGCGGTGAGTATTGCGCAGTAGGCCGAAATACTATCTTCGCTCCGTTCCTTCCGACCCCAACACAAAGAACCAGCATGACACGAATGCGACACGTGATGTTCAGTGCGCTCCTGCTATCAGGCATGGGCATCTCCAGTCCACTGCTTGGACAAGGCGATTGTCAGAACGCCACGCAATATCCAAGCGTTGCCACAACGGCAGGGCCGGTCGGTGAGCCGGTCACCATCGCCACCTGTAATTTCCATACGGAGTATTCCATGGTCACTGGCATCGTGGCAGGCAACACCTACGAGTTCACGACCTCCGTGCCTACCTATGTCACCCTCCGGAGCGGCACACCAGGAGGCGCCGTGGTAGCCCAAGGGTTCGCCCCCGTGTTCTATGAGGCAGCGGACGCGAGTGACCTGTATCCGCACTGGAACGTGAATGAGAACTGTGGCACTGCCACGAACTGTGTGGTCACCACCGTTACAGCGCTTACCTGCACCCCTCCATCAGTTACGTGGACCTACAGCGAGAATTGTGATTTCGCCGAGTTCTACATCGATGTCGACGTGACCGATACGGGCTCTGGTTCGTCCGTGAACATCGTTTGGGAGGTCTTCGGTGCCCAGGATGTGCTCGCCGGGGTCGGTGTAGGCACCTACCAGTTGGGGCCCTTCTTCTTCGGGGACGAAGTGCTTCTCCGTGTGGAACATGAAAGCGATCCCGTATGCCATCGCGACTTCGGGCTGCTGGACCTGTTCTCCAATTGCCCAGTGCTGGTCGGCTGCGGTGGCCCACCCATTGCGAACAACTACTGCTACGACAACAACGACAGCCGCTCCTGGTTGTATCAGTCAGCAGGCTCCGGTTCGTTGATCCTGTATTTCACCGGAGGCACGATCCAGACATTCGGTGATGCCCTGCGCATCTACGACGGCGTGGACAACACCGGTGCCTTGCTGTATCAGTTCGCAGGTACCAACCCGGACCTGAGCAGCATCTTCGTCATCTCCACGACAGGCTCGATCTTCATGGAAATGACCTCCGATAATTTCGGCAGCTGTGTGAGCGGGGCGACCACCGCATGGACGTGGGAGGTGAACTGCTTGAACTGCACGTATCCGCAGACCAACTATGAAGTGGTGCAGGATTGCGCCAATGAACAGTGGAGCCTTGAGGTCGATGTGATCGGAACCGGTGATGGTTCCACCGTGAACCTGAACTACTCGGTGAACGGCGGTGGGCTCCAAAGTGAAGCAGGAGTGGGCGTGGGTATCACCGTGCTCGGTCCCTTCAACATCGGTGATGTGGTGGACCTGGAGGTGGCCCACGAAAGCGATTCGTTCTGCAACCAGACCTTCTCAGGCATCACCGATCCCGGCACCTGTCCGACCTTGGTGGATTGCGGGACCGAGGAGTCGGATCAATACTGCCACGGCAACAACGAGAACTACATCAAGTACTACCAAGGCACGGGCACCTTCCCGATCGCCCTGTTCTTCAACGGCGGATCCCTGGAGACATGCTGCGACCGTCTTTTCGTCTATGACGGCGGCGATATCACCGCACCGGAGATCACGCCTGCCGGTGGTCTTGCCGGCGACCTTACCGGCCAGTTCTTCGTGAGCACCAATCCCGAGCATCGCCTCACCTTCCGGATCACCACCGATGGCAGCGTATCCTGCCAGAGCGGCTCACAGCAGGAGCTTGACTGGGTGGTGAGCTGCCTGGACTGCAATGCGCCACAAGCCACGTTCGAGATCGTCCAGGACTGCGAGAATTTCCAGTACTTCATTGCTGTGGACGTGACCACCCTGGGTAGCGATCCCGAGCTGGAGATCGCCAACAACTACGGTCTGGCTTCCACTTTCATCACCGAGGCCGGTCTTTACCAGATCGGGCCTTTCGTGAGCGGCATCCCCGTGCAGCTGCAGTTGGTGAACGACGCCAACAGCCTGTGCAACTTGAACTCAGGGACGCTGATCAATCCCCTCTGCCCGGTGGTGCTCTGTGGTTCCAACCCGCTTGAAGAAGAGTATTGCTACGTGAACAATGAGAACCGAGCCTGGGCATACGAGGTACCTCCGGGTGCTACCATCAGGCTGGTATTCCAGCGTGGAACGATCGAGAGCAATACGTTCGACGACCTGATCATCTATGATGGGCCGAGCAACGCGGCCGGTACACCAGTGCTGTTCGAACACTCCAACACGGCAACATGGAACCTCGGGCCTCAGGGAAGTGCCATCAACTCCACGGTTACCAATTTCTACGCCGTTGATGTCACCACTACAGGCAACAACCTGTACATGACCCTTACGTCGGACGGCTCCGTCCAATGCAGCAGCAGCACTGTGTATGATCCATTTGAGTGGACCGTGCAATGCTTTGGCTGCCAGGCACCCGGTGTGTCGTACAACCTGACCCAGGATTGTTTCAGCCGCACCTATACTACGGAGGTCATCGTGACGGAGGTACCTGGTCCACAAGGACTGGAGCTGGAACACACACAGATCGGGACATCCCAGATGGCCTTGACCCCTGGCGTATATACGTTCGGTCCGTACGATAATGACCAACTGACGATCATCGGTGTTACGGACCCCAACGAGCCCACCTGCACGTTCACGTCCGACTCGCTCCGCTACGACAACGAGTCCTGCATCATCAACACCTGCCAGATCATCACCACGGAGTTGTGCTATGAGAACAACATCGACCGGTGGTATACCTACCGCGCGAACGAGAACGTGCCCATCTCCATCACCTTCCTCCAGGGCGTGTTGCTCACGGGAGACCAGATCACCGTCTATAATGGGGAGGATGAGTTCGCCGCTATCATTTACGAAGGCAACTTCGGAGGCAACCTGGCCGGCTTCTCAGTGAACAGTCAGAACACCGACAATACGGTAACGATGCGAATTCGCTCCAATGGCGCCGGTTCCTGTTCTGATGGCACGGCCTTCGTTCCGCTGCGTTGGGACGTTGGTTGCGGCTTTGTGGGCGTGGGAGAGAACGGAGGGGCCAACTTCACCATCCACCCGAACCCGACCCGCGACCGCGTGATCGTCGGGCTGGGACAAGAGGTGACCGGTTCCGTGCGCCTCCGTGTGATGGACCTCAGTGGTCGCGTTGTGCTCGAGGAGCCCTACACCGTGCGCAATGGCGGAACGCACACCATCGACCTTGGCAACCTTACCAGTGGCCAGTACCTGGTGCAGCTCAGCACCGAACAATGGGTGCGTACCCAGCGTGTGGAACTGGCCCGCTGATCACCTCTGGATCCAAAAGAAGAACGCCCCGGCAATGCCGGGGCGTTCTTCTTTTGGATCTTTCCCAACGGTGTTACCGATATGGTTGAAGCCACGCAGGGACGATGCGACCGCTCCGAACTGAACAGCCTAAAGGTGGACCTGATGGTTCGCACGTTCAGGAGGAATTCCGTAAACCTGTAGTCCGTCCAAAAGGTGCTTTGGTCCCGTGGCCGAAGGTGCGCGCCTGTCGATCCCGCAGCGGTCGGACGGAATTCCCCCCGGGCTTCTGGACTATATGCGTTCGGCCCGGGACAAGGAGCCTACTGCGAGCAGGCGCATTGCGGGGCACCCTGACCGGATCGCATCTGACCAAGGGTCTTGAACAATGTTGATAATAACGGAATGGCCAGTTCCCTCCATCACGCGTTAAGTACAGTGCTGATGTCCACCGGACAAATGGTCCCAGCTACTCCTCCATGGGGGAGGTCCGCCACAGTCACTCCATCAACAACTCATCGGCGAAGATCCAACTCGTGCCTCCCGCGCCGGGATGTCCCTCAGGGCATGGACCGGCATAGCGGGCGATCACACGGATGTGTTTCACCTTGCGCCCACCCAAAGCCACCCACAACACCTGCTGGCGGGCTCCTTCCAGGTCCCTCGGAACTGCGTTGGGCGATACTGTGCTGCTCCACTGTCGTCCGTTCATGCTCGTAACGACCTCCACCTCTGAAGGATACCAGATCCAGCTCTTGGGGTCCTGTAACACGCTCAGCCCGATGCGCTCCATTCGCTCGGCCCGCTCAAGGTCCACCGAGAACACTACATCCTGGCCCTCGAAGCCCTGCCATTCACCGGTGCGGAAGTCGGTGCCGCCGCGCACACCGTCGACCAAAGCACCATCACCACCGGCCGCGTACTGGCCGGCATAGCGGCTCTGCAGGCTCACGGTGCGCCCGCCGGGGATCCGCAGGTAGCGACCAGTGACACGCGCATCACCATGGCGCGCAGTGACCGTTGCGCTTTCGCGAAGCACGAACGGACCGGTGTAGCGCTGCTCCGCGCCCTCATTGATCCGGAAATGCAGGTCGCCGGGCGTGAGGCACCGCACGCTGACCACCAGACTGTCGAGGAACGTGCGGCTTGCAGCATCCAGGATCGGCACAGCGACCGGTCCATCCCAGGCAGCCAGCTCTTCTCCTGGAGGAACACCAGCAGCACCGGCGCGCGGCCCCAGATCGAAGTGCAATGTGCCGCCCTTGAGCAGTTCACCCCGCTCGATCAAGCGCCCTTCAACGAGGTCCTGATCGTTCCAACGCACCTGCTCCACATGGTCGGATTGGCCACCATGAACGTCAGATACGATGGCGACCACGCCATCACCGGTATGCAGGGACACCTTCGGGAACAAGGGCTTTCCGATCACCAGGCGCGTATCACCCGGCAGCAGCGGATACAGGCCGATGGCGCTCCATACGTACCACGCGCTCATCTGTCCGCAATCCTCGTTGCCCGACAGGCCATCCGGCCGGTCGCCATAGAGCTCGCGCAGGATGCGGTCCACATAGATCTCCACGCGCTGTGGACGGTCGCTGACCGCATAGAGGTAGGCAAAGCTGTGGCTCGGTTCGTTGCCATGCGCGTATTGACCGATCAGCCCAGTGATGTCGCTCTGTTGCCGACCGGTGGTGGAGCTGCCCGCCTCGAACAAGGCATCAAGCCGGGCGGTCAACGCGCTCGGCCCGCCGATGAGCCGCAGGTAGTGGTCCAGGTCGTGGGCCACGAACAGGCCGTACTGCCAGGCGTTCGCTTCGGTGAAGTGGAAGTTGACCTCATACGGATCGAAAGGCTCCACAAAGCCGCCGTTGCGTCGCGCACGAAAGAAGCCGGTAGATGGATCGAACAGGTTCTGCCAGTTGCGGCTGCGCGCCCGGAAGCGCTCGGCCACAGCCCGTTCCCCGATCTGCTCGGCGAAGCGTGCGATGCACCAGTCGTCGTACGCGTACTCCAATGTGCGGCTCACGCTCTCAGCCTCGTCCTCGCTGCTGATGTAGCCGCGCTCACGATACGCCTTCAGCCCGAAATGGTCCTGCTCCGCCGTGGCCACCATGGCAGCCAGCGCGGCCTTCGTATCGAAGTCGCGGATGCCATTGGCGTAGGCATCAGCGATCACGCTCACACTGTGGTAGCCGATCATGCAATCGGTCTCGTTGCCCCAGAGCTCCCACACCGGTAATCGTCCCCCCTGTTCATGATGGAGCAGGAAGGTCTTGATCCAGTCGCGCGTCATCTCCGGCTCCAGCACGGTCATCAGCGGGTGCAGCGCACGGAATGTGTCCCACAAGCTGAAGACGGTGTACACGTTGTGGTCGGCGGTGTGGACCTGACCGTCCATGCCCCGGTACTGACCGTCCACATCGTTGAAGATGTACGGCGCCACGTAGCTGTGGTAGAGCGCGGTGTAGAAGGTGCGCTGCTGCTCGCGCGTGCCACCCTCCACCCGGATCTTGTTCAGCTTGGCGTTCCAGGCGGCCTCTGCCTCGCTGCGTACCCGGTCGAAGTCCCAATGGGGCACCTCGGCCTCCAGGTTCTTCCTGGCGCCTTCAATGCTGACGGAAGAGATGCCGACCTTGACGATGAGGGGTTCGGCACTGTTCCGGATGCCAAAAATGGCCTTCGTGCTATCCGAATCGGTCCGGACAAGTTCCACCTCCCGACTGAAGCGGATGACAAAGAAGACCCGTTGGTCACGCGCCCAGGATGAACTCCGCCTGGAACCGACGACCTCCGTCGGGCCGGCTTGAGCGAGCGAGGAGGCAAGCAGCTTATCGCGATGCCGCAGGTCGATGAGCATGTACTGGTCTTTGCCAGCTGGCATGCTGTACCGGTGTACGCCAGCACGCGCCGTCGCCGTCAGTTCAGCCGATATCCCCGAGCGCTCCAGCACCACCCGATAATACCCCGCCTGCGCACGCTCGGTGCTCTTTCGAAATGCGCTTCTGTACTCCGATGGGTCGGTCGAGTGCTTGTCGATCATCGGCATCAACAGCACATCGCACAGGTCCGCCACGCCCGTACCGCTCAGGTGCGTGTGGCTGAAGCCGTAGATGAGGCTGTCGCTGTAGTGGTAACCGCCGCAGCCATCCCAGTCGTTGTAGCCATCGGGCCGTGTGTCCGGACTGAGCTGGACCATGCCGTTGGGAACACACGCACCTGGAAAGGTGTGCCCATGGCCACCCGTCCCGATGAAGGGGTTCACGAGGTCGCGCGCGGAGTTCAATTGCGCCGTGGCCGTGGTCATTGCCGTCGTGAAGAACAACAGGCAGATCACCTGTAGCGTCGACCTGTCCTGAGCGAAGTCGAAGGAGGGTCGACCAACGGTATTCTTCGGATCAGAATGTGCCATGTTCGTTTTAGATCGTTCCCAATGCAGCGGCACCCAGCAGCGCCGCATCATCGTCAGGCAGCGCGGATACCGTAAGGTCCACACGGCCCTGGTAAATGTTCAACAGTGCGGCATGGAAGCGGTCGCGCAGTGGGGCCATCAACAGATCGCCATTGCGCGCAATGCCACCGAACAGCACGATGCGCCGGGGCCCTGTAGCGCACACGGCATTGGCAAGCGCGATCGCCAGCCATTCGGCACTGTAGGCGAAGACGCGAAGTGCCGCATGATCACCAGCATGGGCGAGGTCCGCAAGGCCCTTTACATCGTTCACCACCGCAACGCCGCCTTCCTCCGCGTAGGTGGCCAGCATGCCGCGGATGCTCACATAGGCCTCCACACAGCCGCTCCGACCGCAGGTACACGCACGGCCACCGGGGATCAAGGTCATGTGGCCCACTTCACCGGCATTGCCCGCACTGCCTAGTACAAGCGCTCCGTTCACAATGAAGCCACTGCCCACGCCCGTACCCAGTGTCACCACCAACAGGTCATCGATGCCCCGCCCCGCACCGTAGCGCCACTCACCCAGCGCAGCAGCGTTCGCATCGTTGCCCAAAGTAGCGGGCACACCAAGCCGATCGCTCATCATGCGCGCCAGCGGCACGTCATGCTTCCACGGCAGGTTCGGCGCCATTTCAATGAGGCCTGTGAGCTGGTTCGCGTTGGGCGCTCCGATGCCCACCGCTGTGATCACCGCGTCGTGCTCGGTGATCATGCGCCGTGCCTCAGCCGTCAACTCATCAGCGAAGGCATGGTCGTCGGCATGGCCCCCCGTGTGGATGCGGGCGCGGGCGATCACCCGACCATCCTCCACAAGTCCGAGCTTGCTGGAGGTGCCACCGATGTCGATGCCCAGGATCATGCGCGGGATATGTTGCGCAGTCCGAAGACCGCGATGAACGCGTAGCAGGCGAGGAGCAGCAGGAAAGCGACCTTGAAGCCCGAAACATCGGCCAGTGCACCCAGCATGGGCGGCACGAAGGCGCCACCTGCAATGGCCGTACACAGGATGCCGGAGGCCTGCGGCTTCAGATCGCCCATGCCCTCGATGGCCAGGGAGAAGATGGTCGGGAACATCACTGAATTGAACAAGCCCACCGCCAGGATCGACCACATGGCGACCGTTCCCGTAGTGAGCATCGACAGGACCACCAAAGCGATCGCCGTGCCAGCAAAGAGGGCCAGCACGCGGCCGGGTGCCAGGATCCGCGTGAGCCACGCGCCAGCGAAGCGCCCCACCATGGCACCACCCCAGTACAGCGCGACGAAGGTGCCTACCACACCTTTCGCATCAACGCCGCTCAGCGGGCCGCCGAGCAGGGTGGAAGCGATACCGCTGAGAAACGCATCACCGCGCACCACGGTTGCCAGGTCCATGCTCAGGAAGTAGTTAACCAGATACGTGCCGATCGCGACCTCTGCGCCAACATAGAGGAAGATCCCGATGGCACCGAACACCAGCGGCCGATGGCCCAGGGCACTGCGGTAGCTGCCTGCACGTGCGGTGTCCAGGATGCGTGGCAGACGCGCCAGCGCCACAAGCAATGCAAGCACGAGCAAGGCTCCGGCCAGGACAACGAACGGTCCTTGCACCGCCGATGCCTCCGCGGCATAGTAGGCCTCGCGTTCAGCAGGGGCCAATGCCTTTATCACGTCACTGGCGAGGATATGGTCGCTCAACAGGTATTTCGCACCGAAAAGCGGCGCCAAGGTGGTCCCTACGCTGTTGAACGCCTGGGCCAGGTTCATTCGACTGCTGGCGCCCGCCTCTGTACCGAGCACCGCGACGTACGGATTCGCTGCCACCTGCAGGATGGTCATTCCCGCAGCCAGGGTGAAGTAACCCAGCATGAACACCGGGAACGACCGGAAGCCGGCGGCCGGCCAGAAGAGCAGACAGCCCAACCCCATGGTGGCGAGGCCGATCAGCATGCCCTTTCGGTATCCGATGCGGGCCAGCAACCATCCTGCCGGGATGCTCACCAGACCGTAGGCAATGAAGAATGCGAACTGCACGAGCCCGGCCTGAAAGAAGCTCAGCTCGAACACCTCGCGCAGCCGGGGTACGACCGAATCCACCAGGACGGTGATGAAGCCCCACATGAAGAAGAGCGAGGTCACCACGGCGAAAGGGCCGTTCATGGACCGGGCAGGGGGGGAGGAGGTGGTGTTCATGGAGCCTGCCAAAGATGGGCGTTACTTTGGCACCCGCATGAGCCATGACCGCAGACAATTCCTGAAGCTGGGAAGCCTGGGTGCCATGGCCCTGGTGACTTCCTGCGGCAACGAAGGAACGGCCGGAACTCCCGCATTGCCCTCGATCGGCGAGGGCAAAGGGCCGCTGATATTGAGCACCTGGCGGCATGGGCTCGCGGCCAATGAGAAAGCCTGGGGCGTACTACAGGCCGGCGGATCGGTGCTCGATGCGGTGGAACAAGGCGTGGCCGTGGTGGAGAGCGACCTGACCAACCGCAGCGTGGGCTTGGGAGGCACCCCTGACCGCGACGGCAAGGTGACCCTTGATGCGTGTATCCAGGACCACGACGGCCGCGCTGGTGCCGTGGCCTTCGTACAGCGCTTCGAGCATCCGGTGAGCATCGCACGTGCCATCATGGAGCGCACGCCACACGTGATGCTGGTGGGAGCGGGAGCTGAGCGCTGGGCATTGGAGAACGGCTTCACGCCGCGCGATGTGGAGATCCCCGAAGTGCGCCAGGCCTGGCTGGAATGGTTGCAGAAGGCGGATTACAAGCCCGTCGTGAACGTGGAGAACCACGACACCATCGGCATGGTGGCCATGGATGCACAGGGTCGACTGGCCGGCAGCTGCACCACCAGCGGAATGGGCTACAAGATCCATGGCAGGGTGGGGGACTCGCCCATCATAGGTGCCGGGCTGTTCGTGGATGGGGATGTAGGCGCTGCCACCGCCACGGGTGTGGGCGAGCTCATGATACGAACGGCCGCCAGCCATACCGTTGTGGAGCTGATGCGCCAAGGCAGAACAGCAACAGAGGCCTGCCGGGAGACCGTCCAGCGTATCCTGCGCAAGGTGCCCGATGCCACTGATATGCAAGTGGGGCTGCTGGCCATACGCAACGATGGCGACCATGGTGGGTGGAGCCACTACAAAGGCTTCGACATGGCCGTGCACGATCGATCCAGCGCCCGCATGGAAGTGTGTGGCTTCGAGCGCGCTCAGAACGGCTGAGTACAAGCCATTTGCAGATCCGACATACGTTCACCTACCTTTGTCCTTATGGACACCCGGCACAGCCTTACCGCGGTCGCACTGTTCCTGTGCGTTCACGCCGGCTTTGCAGGCGAAGGGCCTGGCAAACTGAACGTTGATGCCTCCCGGCGATCCGCGTTCGTGACCATCGCCGTCCAGCATGACCGTCGCATCGGCCCCATCACCATGGAAGTGAAGGATGCGCAGGGTCGCACGCTGTACCGCGAAGAGGGCAAGGCCATGCAGGACGAGCTTGTACGTCGCTTGGACAAGGGTATCCTCCCCAAGGGCGAACACACGCTTATCATCACCACCCGCGATCTGCAGCTCAGCGAGCGCTTCGTGGTGGAGTGACCATTACCACCCGGCCCGCAATAACGCCAGCAGTTCGCTGTCGTCCGCCACACTTCGAGAGCGGTCATCGAACACCGTGGTGCTTCGGCGTTTGGCGGTCGCTTCTTTCAGGGCCACGGTACCCGTTGCGTTGCCGGTCGTAGCGTTGCGCGTCAATTCCGCCTCCCTCACCACACGATGATCAGCCGCCGAGGGAACCGCGGTGACCACATCCTGAACGATGCGCTCTTCGCTCTGTTCTGCGGCGGAGAAGCTGACCATATCATCGGCTGCAAAGTCTTCCTGTTCAGCACTGTACAGCGACGATGGCTCTGCTGCACGGACCGGCGCCTCCTCTGCCACGGTCATCACGCGCTCGTTCGCCGCGTCCTCGCGCACCTGCTCCACCGTGCTCACCACCGGTTGTTGTAGCACTTCCGTGTTCGCGTCCGCGGTCGCTTCACCTTCGGAGGAGGAGGCCGTCGCAGCCGGGGCCGTGGGCTCTTCCTTCGGCGCTACCACCTCGGCCAGTTGTTGCGGCCGGTCCAAAGAGGTGACATACACCAACGCCACACCCACCACCAGCACGGTGGCCACGCCCGCCAGGGCCAGCGCCGGCCGCCATTGGAAGCCTTCGTGCTCCTGCACAAAGACCGCCGCAATGCTGTTGAGCCACACACGCCACACGGGCTGCTGCTGCGCACGGAACGCCGCCATCACCTGCTCGCGGGCTGCCGCATCAGGCACCATCGGTTCGCGTTGTTGCTCATCCTTGCGCAGGTGCAGCAGCAGGGCGCGCATGCGCTCATACTCCTCGGCATCACCGATGTGACGGAGCACGTATGCCTTCTCCTCCGCAAGCAACGCGTGAAAGGGACGCTCACTGAGCAGGTGCTCGATGTCCTCCGGATCGTATCGTTCAGGCCTTTCCATGGATGTGCAGGGCATTGGGGTCGAACTCCTTGAGGCGCTCGGCCAGCTTCTTCAGGGTGTAGAACAAGCGCGACTTCACCGTGCCTTCCGAACATGCGAAGGCGGCAGCGATCTCTTTGATGGCCATGTCCTCGTGGTAGCGCATCACGAAGGTGGCCTTATGGTCAGGGTCCAGGCGGTCGAGTTCCTCATCCAGCCTGCCCCGGAAGCGCTCGCGGTCCACATCCACCCCATGCCGGGCGTCCTCGCGATCGGTACCGTTGCGCAGTTCAGGAACAGCCGCCTGTACCACGGCATGGTGGCGGTAGGCGTTCTTGCACATGTTGTTCGCCACGCTGAACAGCCACGTGCGGAAGGGTCGCGCCGGATCGTAGCTCGTGGGGCGCTGGGCCAGCTTGGTCCACAGGTCCTGGGCATGGTCGCGGGCGAGCTCGCGGTCGCTCCACAGCATGCGGTGGAAATAGCCGAGCAGCCGCTGCTGATAACGGTCGTACAAGGCACCGAAAGCGCGTTCATCGCCACGCACCACCAGCTCCATCAGGCGCTCGTCGCTCAGGCGGTCGTGGTCCTTGCTGAAGAGGCCCATGGCTCAGTGTTGAAGGACCCCGTTGCGATACAGTTCGGAAGTGGCACCCAGCTTGTCGGCCATGCCCCGTAATGCGCGTTCCATGCGCGCGATGCCGGCTTCATCCTCCCGGGCCCGGTAGTGCTTCAACAACACGGCCGCAGGCACCAGGTAGTTGTGCGAAAGCGGTCCTGCGTTCATCGGCTTGCGAAAGCCTGCCCACCGCACCTCCAACAGCGGGATATTGTCCAATGGAGCCGCACTATAGCGGAACACTGTACCCACCACATAGAGCTGTCCGCTCCAAGCGCCGGGCACCTGCTTTGCAAGGGCGAGCGACAAGTGCAGCGGTCGCCTGCTCGCGGTGGCCAACGCTTCCATCAGGCCCTGACCGCTCTGGGGCATCGCGCCCTGTGCACCGGCGGCGCTCCACACCTGCCTGCGGTAGATGCCATCCTCCAGCATCCGGCGGTCCACGACCAGCACATCGGTCCGTTCGGCCTTGGCCGCCTGTAACGCCCAGCAGGCGTAAGCATCCATCTCGCCCGCGGCCACCAGGATACCATCGCGTTCCACCGAGGCCAGCAGGTCACGGCCGGCGTCCACCAATCCGGGCGCCAGGCCACCGCGTTCGAAGAGCGCCTTGCCCCAGCGTGCTTTGCCAGCCGTATCACCCATTCGGTGAGCCAGAGCCAGTGAAGGCGCGATCACTTCCGTCCGATCCGCGTTCAAGGCCACGGCCCTGCCTGCCGCTGCAAAGGCCCGCTCTTCCGGGAAGTAGAGGTGGTAGGCCGCCAGTTCAGTGTCCTGCCCCTGTGGATCCTGCGCACGCATCCGTTGGTACAGCGCCTCCAATTCGGTGATGCGCGCGGCGCTCATCGTGCCACGACCTTCGACCAGCGCTTGGTTGCGCACGGCGCGTACATCGTTCAGGTCTACCGTACCAGCTGGAGCGGGGGTAGCGCTGGTCACGTTCCATCCGCCTTGGAACACCTCGGGCACCACCTTGCGCTCCTGCTTCACCGCATCAGCGGAAGGAGCCTGGGCCAGGAGCGCGAACGGAGCGAGCAGGATGAGCAGGAGAGAGGCGATGCGATGCATGCGGAAGGTTCTTCAAAGGTCGGTACACGCCAGGTTCCGAAAGGTTCAACAGCCGGTGGGCGTACCTTTGTACACGCATCCATGCTCAACGACGAAGCTAAGGACCGGCTGTTAGGGCGCCTCAATGAGGTGCACGAATGGCCCTCGGTGTACATGTTCAAGTTCGTGCTGGAGCCCGAGACCCAACGGCTCGAAGCCCTGCAGGCCTTGTTCCCACCGGAGAGCGAAATCCTGCGCCGTTTCAGCAGTGGTGGCAAATACGTCAGTATCACCATCAAGGAGGTGATGCTATCGGCCGACGATGTGGTGCTGCGCTACGAACAAGTGGGCGCCATCGGTGGTGTGATCATGCTGTGATGGCCGACCTGGAGAACCTGCGCAATGCGCTGATCATCACCCTGAGCCTGGTGCTCCTGGTGCTGTTGTTCCGGCGGTTCAGGGAGTATGTTCGCGAACGCGATCTGCCCCAGGTGTTGCATGCCGAACTGTTGCAGCTGCACGTGGCCTATCACCCCGCACGCCTGCTGCTCGACCTACGCGCACCTGAGCCGGTGGAGTTGCAGTTCGCCCTGCTGAACGAAGCGCATACCGCCATCCATCACTGGTATACGAGCACTGCCCCGACGGGCGTTAGCACGCTGGAACTGCAACTACCGGAATTGGTGGACGGGACCTATTTCTTGGAAATGCGCACCAACACACAACGAACGGTAAGGCAGTTCCGTCTTCTTCAGCGATGACCCGTTCGCTCGCACTTGCCAGCCTCCTCAGCCTCGCATCCACGCTCAGCGCACAGGAGCGTACCCGGCTGCCCGATGTGTCGGCCACCATCAAGGGTGAACTGACCTTGCCTGCACCGGTCGGCACTCCGCTCTTCGCCAGCATTACCGAGAGCATCGGCCAGCTGGGGGCGGTGTACCAGCATCCCCTCTACAAAGGCTTTGGTCTGGGGGTGGGGGGCGGCATGAGCTGGTTCGGACTGGAGGAACGCGCCCTGGCGCCCATCGTTACCAGTGGCGAAGTGCGGCGCGGCAGGGCCTTCGGCAAGCTGTCTTACGAGCATTATACCACCGCCCGCAGCTTCTATGAGCTCTCGTTCCGTGCCGGGTTAAGCCTTTATCGCTTTGATTGTACCACATGCTCGGAGCAGGTCGAGCAGGCTTTCCATTGGGGCTTCAGCACCGCTTACTACCTGCATGCAACGGACAACCTTGCCTTCGGGCTGGTGCTGGGTTACGAGCAGGACATGCGCCGGTTCGCCGCGAACGACCTTGGCCTTGAAGTCTTTCCGGGACGGCGCGAGGTGACGGAAGGAGGCAACAGCCAGTTCCTCATCGTGGGCCTGAGCTTTAGCACACGCCTGCGCCCGTCACCGGACAACGGCCGGGGATGGTAGGCAGAAGAACGAAGAAGCCCGGCGTTGACCGGGCTTCCTGTTCATGCATCGGTTGACGCTCAGTTACCGTCGGCGGGCGGCAGTTCCTTGGTGTCGCCATCGCTCTTGGCCGCAGGCTTCTTCTTCCCCTTGGTCACCTTGATCGTGACATCCGTACCTTCCTTGTTGAGGCCGATGGTGATCTTGTCGCCCTCTTCAATGGCCTGGTTGATGATCTCCTCGGCCATCGGGTCCTCGATGAATTTCTGGATGGCACGCTTCAAGGGTCGGGCTCCGAACTTCTCATCATAGCCCTTCTCGCTCAGGAAATCCTTGGCTTCGTCGGTGAGCTTCACCTCGTATCCCAGTTCACCGATGCGCTTGTAGAGGTTGGCAAGCTCGATGTCGATGATCTTGTGGATGTCCTCCCGCTTGAGCGAGTTGAACATGATGATGTCATCGATGCGGTTGAGGAACTCGGGCGCGAAGGCCTTCTTCAGCGCCTTCTCGATGATCCCGCGGTTGCTGTCCTCCTGACCCGCCGCTTTCGCCGAGGTTCCGAAGCCAACACCTTTGCCGTAATCGCTCAGGTCGCGAGCGCCGATGTTGGAGGTCATGATGATGATGGCGTTCTTGAAGTCGATGTGACGGCCAAGGCTGTCGGTCATCTTGCCATCGTCCAGTGCCTGTAGCAGCAGGTTGAAGACATCGGGGTGCGCCTTCTCGATCTCGTCCAGCAGGATGATGGAGTAGGGGCGTCGACGCACCTTCTCGGTGAGCTGCCCACCTTCTTCGTAACCCACATAGCCTGGAGGCGCACCGATCAGGCGGCTCACGGAGAACTTCTCCATGTATTCGCTCATGTCGATGCGGATCAGCGCCTCCTCCGTGTCGAAGAGGTACTTGGCCAGTTCCTTGGCCAACTGCGTCTTACCCACACCGGTAGGTCCCAGGAAAATGAAGCTCCCGATGGGGCGGTTGGGGTCCTTCAGGCCGGCGCGGTTCCGCTGGATGGCCTTCACCACCTTGCCCACCGCCTCGTCCTGACCGATCACCTTGCCCTGCATTTCCTCCTTCATCCGGCGCAGCTTGCCGCTTTCCTTCTCGGCGATACGCGTAACAGGGATCCCGCTCATCATGGCCACCACTTCGGCCACGTTCTCCTCGGTCACCGTGGTGCGGTTGTTCTTGCTCTCCTCCTCCCAGGCCTTCTTCGCCTTGTCCAACTCCTCCAGCAACTGGCGCTCGCGGTCGCGCAACTTGGCGGCTTCTTCGTAGCGCTGGCTGCGCACGACCTTGTTCTTCTCCTCCTTCACCTCCTCGATCTTCTGCTCCACATCGAGGATGCTCTTGGGCACCACGATGTTGCTGATGTGCACGCGGCTGCCGGCCTCGTCCAGGGCGTCGATGGCCTTGTCGGGCAGGTGGCGGTCGGTGATGTAGCGATTGGTGAGCTTCACGCAGGCCTCCACGGCCTCGGGGGTGAAGTTCACGTTGTGGTGGTCCTCATACTTCTCTTTGATGTTGTTGAGGATCTGGATCGTCTCATCGACGCTCGTGGGCTCCACCAGCACTTTCTGGAAGCGACGCTCGAGCGCCCCGTCCTTCTCGATGTACTGTCGGTACTCATCGAGCGTGGTGGCGCCGATGCATTGGATCTCTCCGCGCGCCAGGGCGGGCTTGAACATGTTGCTGGCGTCAAGGCTTCCGCTGGCACCGCCCGCACCCACGATGGTGTGGATCTCGTCGATGAAGAGGATCACGTCCGGGCTGTTCTCCAGCTCGTTCATCACCGCCTTCATGCGCTCCTCGAACTGGCCGCGGTACTTGGTACCGGCCACCAGGCTGGCGATGTCGAGGGCCACGATGCGCTTGTTGAAGAGCACGCGGCTCACCTTGCGCTGGATGATGCGCAGAGCGAGGCCTTCAGCGATGGCGCTCTTGCCCACACCGGGTTCGCCGATGAGCACGGGGTTGTTCTTCTTGCGGCGGCTCAGCACCTGGCTCACGCGTTCGATCTCCTTCTCGCGGCCCACGATGGGGTCGAGCTTGCCTTCCTCGGCCATCTTGGTGAGGTCGCGGCCGAAGTTGTCGAGCACCGGCGTTTTGCTCTTGCTGTCGCCGGGCTTGCGCTGCGCGCCGCCACCGCCTCCAGCGAAGCTGCCGCTATCATCGTCATCATCCTCGGTACCCTGCGGCCCCTGGGCCTTGGGCTTGTTGCTGCCAAAGCCAGCCGGTCCAGCGCCTCCATCAGCCAGAATGGCATCCAGTTCGTTCTTCACGGTCGCATAGTCCACCTTGAAGCGGTGCAACGTGCGTGTGGCGAGGTTATCCTCGTCCTTCAGCATGCTGAGCAGCAGGTGTTCGGTGTCGATCTGGTTGCTTTTGAAGAGCTTGGCCTCGAGGAAGGTGATCTTCAGCATCTTCTCGGCCTGCTTGATCAACGTGATCTTGTCCTTGTCAGGAGGGCGCATGGCACTTGCGGGCTCCATGGCGCTCTCCACCTGACGGCGAAGCTGATCGAGGTCCACGTCGAGCCGGTGGAGGATCTTCATGGCATTGCCTTCGCCTTCGCGGATGAGGCCCAGGAGCAGGTGCTCAATGCCGATGTAGTTGTGCCCCAAGCGCAAGGCCTCCTCGCGGCTGTAGGTGATCACGTCGCGCACCCGGGGTGAGAATTTGGCGTCCATTCGTGGATCGTGAGGGTTCTGGTTGAAATGCTCGGGAGGTCTTGCGAAGATAGCTGCCGACCGAGCGGGGGCAAGCTATTCAACACCCCTGCGGCGCTCCGGTTCCCAGCCGGTCCATTTTTCCACAGATGCGTGTGTGGCTGTGGATAAGTTGAACGTCGACCGGACCACCCGGAAAGCCTACTTTCGGGCTCCCTTTTCGATACCCCGTCCACAAGGACCGGGCCAATTGACGAACTGACAGACATGGCAGAAGGAGAGAAGATCATCCCGATCAACATCGAGAACGAAATGCGCACCGCCTACATCGACTACTCGATGTCGGTGATCGTGAGCCGGGCCCTGCCCGACGTGCGCGACGGCCTTAAGCCCGTGCACCGTCGGGTGCTCTACGGGATGCAGGACCTCGGTGTGCTCAGCAACCGCCCCTACAAGAAGAGCGCTCGTATCGTGGGTGAGGTGCTGGGGAAGTACCACCCGCACGGCGACGGCAGCGTTTACGACGCCATGGTGCGCATGGCCCAGGAATGGAGCCTGCGCTACCCGTTGGTGGACGGTCAGGGCAACTTCGGCAGCATCGATGGTGACAGCCCGGCGGCCATGCGTTACACCGAGGCCCGCCTGAAGAAGATCGCCGAGGAGGTGCTCGCCGACCTGGACAAGGAGACCGTGGACATGCGCCCCAACTTCGACGACTCGCTCGAAGAACCGAGCGTGATGCCCACCAAGATACCACAGCTGCTGGTGAACGGCGCGGCTGGTATCGCTGTGGGCATGGCCACCAATATGGCGCCCCACAACCTGAGCGAGGTGTGCGACGGCATCGTGGCCTACCTCGACAACAAGGACATCGATACCGAGGGCCTGATGCAGCACATCAAGGGCCCCGACTTCCCCACGGGCGGCGTCATCTACGGCGTGGAAGGCATCCGTGATGCGTACGAGACCGGCCGTGGCCGTATCGTGCTGCGTGCGGCCTGCCACATCGAGGAGGACGATCGCACCGGTCGCGAGACCATCATCTGCACCGAGATCCCCTACCAGACCAACAAGGCCGTGCAGCTCGTGAAGGGCGTGGCCGACCTGGTGAACGACAAGCGCATCGAGGGCATCAGCGATGTCAACGACTACAGCGACCGCAACGGCATCCGCATCGCCTATGAGGTGAAGCGCGAGGCCATGGGCACCGTGGTGCTCAACCAGCTTTACAAGTACAGCGGTCTGCAGACCAGCTTCAGTGTGAACAACATCGCGCTGGTAGGCGGCCGTCCGATGCTACTGGGCCTCAAGGCCATGATCCAGCACTTCGTGGACCATCGCCTCGATGTGATCGTACGCCGCACGAAGTTCGACCTCCGCAAGGCCGAGGAACGCGCCCACATCCTGGAGGGTCTGCTCATCGCACTGGACCACCTCGACGCAGTGATCGCCTTGATCCGCGCCAGCGCCACCCCTGACATCGCCCGTGAAGGCCTGATGTCTTCCTTCGGCCTCAGCGAGATCCAGGCCCGCGCCATCCTTGACATGCGCCTGCAACGCCTCACCGGCCTGGAGCGCGACAAGATCAAGGAGGAGTATGCCGAACTGATGAAGCTCATCGATCACCTGCGTGCCGTGCTCGCCGATGAAGGCCTCCGCCTGCAGATCGTACGCGACGAGACCCTCGAGGTGAAGGAGAAGTACGGTGACAAGCGCCGCACCCAGATCCTCACCGCCAGCGGCGACATGCGCATGGAGGACCTCATCGCCGACGATGCCATGGTGGTCACCATCAGCCACTTGGGCTACATCAAGCGCACCGGGCTCAGTGAGTTCCGCACCCAGAGCCGCGGCGGTGTGGGCAGCAAGGGAAGCACCACCCGCGACGAGGACTTCCTGGAGCACCTCTTCGTGGCCACCAACCACAATTACCTGCTCATCTTCACCCAGAAGGGCCGGTGCTACTGGATGCGCGTGTTCGACATTCCGGAAGGCACCCGTCAAAGCAAGGGCCGCGCCATCCAGAACCTGGTGCAGATCGAAGGGGATGACAAGGTGGTGGCCTACCTGAATGTCACCGACCTGAAGGACGAGGAGTACCTGAAAGGACATTTCGTCACCCTCTGCACCAAGAAGGGCATCATCAAGAAGACCACCCTGGAGGCTTACAGCCGTCCGCGCGCCAATGGCATCATCGCTGTGGGCATCCGAGAAGGCGACGAGCTCCTGGAGGCCAAGCTCACCACGGGCAACAGCCATATCATCCTTGCCAGCAGGGAAGGGCGGGCCGTACACTTCGATGAGAACGATGTGCGCGCCATGGGCCGAGGCGCCAGCGGTGTGCGCGGCATGAACCTGGGCGACGCGGAGGACAACGAGGTGATCGGCATGATCGCCATCGACAAGAGCGAGTTGCAGACCCGCCAGGTATTGGTGGTGAGCGCCAAAGGCTATGGCAAGCGCTCCATCATCGCCGAGAAGAACGAGGCCACCGGAGAGCTGGAATACGCCTACCGCATGGTGACCCGCGGTGGCAAGGGGGTGAAGACCCTTCAGATCACCGACAAGACCGGTGAGCTGATCGCCATCAAGGATGTGAAGGACGATGACCAACTGATGATCATCAACCGCAGTGGCATGACCATCCGCATGGGTCTGGAGCAGATGCGGGTGCTCGGCCGCGCCACCCAGGGCGTGCGCCTGATCGAACTGCGCAAGAACGACCAGATCGCCGCTGTGGCCAAAGTGGACGGTGCCCTGGCCGAGGACGAGGAAGCCCCGGAAAGTGAAGCGGGGACCGATGCATCCGATGCGGCCGGCACGAATGGCACCGAAGTTGATACACCGTCCACGGAAGAATGAACCCAACCCTTCGAACGTACACCATGAAGAACCTGCTGACCGCTGCTCTCGCCACGAGCGCCCTGGGCCTGTTCGCCCAGAACGCCAACGTGGTGAGCGCCTACAATTACATGAACGACGGCAAGCTGGACAAGGCCGTTGAATACATCGAGCCTGCCATCAGCGACGCAAAGACCGGTGCCACCGAGAAGACGTGGCGTTACCGGGGCGACATCTACCGCCTCATCGCATTGGGCGAGGATGATGCGCTGAAGGCCAAATACCCGAACGCCATCGACCTGGCCGTGGAGAGCTACCTGAAGGCCAATGAGCTCGATGTGAAGGGGAACTACAAGGTGGAGAACGTGAAGGCCCTGGGTGCCTTGCAGGGCGCATCCCTCAACGCGGGCAACGATGCTTTCGGTACGAAGAACTACGACGAGGCCATCCGCCGTTACGCGGTCGCGGAGCGCATCGCGAAGGCCTTCGGACAGGCGGATACCAACGCCATCTTCAACTCGGCCCTTGCCTATGAATCGAAGGGCGATGGAGCCAATGCCATCAAGCGCTACCAGGATGCCCTGGCAGCCGGTTATGTTAAACCGGAGGTGTACCGTTACATCGCCAGCCTGCAGCGGAAAGCCGAGGATCTGAACGGCGCCATTGCGAGCGTGCAGGAAGGTCGCCAGCGGTTCCCCGACAACAAGGACCTGATCCTTGACGAGATGAGCTACCTGCTCGCTGCCGACCGCTCAGAGGACGCTGAAAAGAGCGTGGCCCTCGCGATCGAGAAAGACCCCAACAACGCAGTGCTCTACAGTGTGCAGGGAAGCCTGTTCGACAAGAAGGCCAGCGCCGCCACCGACGCCAAGGACGAAGCTGCCATGAACCAATGGTACGACAAGGCCGAAGCGGCCTACAAATCCAGCATTGAGAAGGATGCGAAATACTTCGACGCCTACTTCAACATCGGCGTGCTCTACAACAACCGGGCAGCGTACGAGTACGAGAAGTGCAACGCCATCAAGAGCGACACGGAGTACATGAAGTGCAAGACCAAGGCGGATGACATCTACCTGAAGGCGGTGCCGTACTTCGAGCAAGCTCATGAGCTGGACCCGAAGGACGCTCAGACCATGCAGCAGCTGATGAAGCTCTACGCCAAGACCAACGACCAGGCCAAGTTCGCCGCCATGAAGGCGAAGCTGGGCCAGTAGGGTCGGTGGACCGATACGTGAAGGCCGGGCCGCAAGGTCCGGCCTTCGTCATTCCTAATGCGCTCAATACGTGCGTGCGCATACGGCCCGATCAGCGCTCGGTAAGACGGTCGAGCCGACCATTGACCATGCTTAGAGGGAGGGAAGCTGTGTGGTAGCGGCCAGCCGAAAGAAGGTTCCGGACGGCATGAAGGAGACCTTACCGGCTGGTCCCCAGCGAACTGCAACTTAACATAATATAAATTATGCGCCAATTGAGGTAAAGTCGAGGACGGTACCGGAACGCCGTCCCACACCGATGCCCGACCGACCATCCACTGCCATCAGACCATCCTCCAAGCGCAACCCTTGGAACGGATCGTTCGCCAGCAGCCACGGACCGTCCAAGTCCAGCAAGGTGGCATGGCTGCGCAGCGCCAGCATTGCGCCGCAACCCAACGAGCTCTCGCTCATGCTGCCGAGCATCACCTTCAGACCCAGGTTCCCCGCACGTTCTGCCATGGCCAGTGCCACATCCAGACCGCCACACTTCATCAGCTTCAGGTTCACCCCGTCGAACGCCTCGACAGCTCGCTCCAGCTCGTTCAAGCCTTGAACGCTCTCATCGGCATACACCGGCACGTCCACCTCATTGCGCAGCGCCCGGTGCAGGTCCCAGCGATCCTTGGCGAACGGCTGCTCCAGCCCAACGACCCGTTCTTCACCCAGGACTTGCACGGCCTCCACTGCCTGCGCAACCGAGGTCCAGCCTTGGTTCGCGTCCAGAAAGAAGCGCCTGTCGTGCACCTGACCTAAATGCTCCAGCACGGCCCTGTCGTTCGCCGCACCAAGCTTCACTTTCAGCACCGGAGTCAGCGGCAACTCACTGATCTTCATGTCGATATCCTGCACAGCAGTATGCCCCATCGTCACCATCGACCGGCTGTTATCAACCGTCCTTCCACCGGCTATCAACAGACTTTCAACAGAAAGCCCCATCTCCTTCGCGTTCAAGTCCATAAGCGCCATTTGCAAGGCGGCGCGAGCGGGCGGCAACAGGTCATCGGCCGCTGCGGGCAGATCACTTCGCTCGCCGATCGAAGCACCATGAGACCTCCAGAACCGAGTTAGATCAGCATGCACAGAAGGCTGATCATAAGGAAGATATGGCGGAAGTGTGGCTTCCCCGTATCCCGTATGGCCTCTCCGGGCAAGCCGCACGAAGACCGCATCGGTCCCATCGCGCAGACCATGGGCCGTGCCGAACGGATGGATGAAGCGAAGCCGATACGTGGCCAAGGCCAGTTGCATACCGCGAAGGTCCGGCGCGCTTCGCCCCTTGGAACATCCTTCTTGCAGCAAGTGTGAACGATCGACCACGAAAAAGCCCCGCAGGTCATCCCCCGGGGCTTTTCGCGGATCATTGCCTTGTCCTACTTCACCTGGTAATAGATGTTGGTCAACCACTTGGCGGTATCGGGCTCGGCCATCGGGTCGGTGACGTACTCTTCGATCACGTTGCCATAGTGTGTGAGTCCCTTGTCCTGGATGTACTTGTCGAGTGCCAGGTGGGCTTTCATGCTGCCGTCGTAGTCGCCGTAATAGGCCACTTTCAGCATGCGGCCGGCAGGGATCACATGTGTTGTAAAGCCCTTCACCTCGGTCTTGGCGTCGCCCTTCACCGGCATGCCGGCCATGAGGTCCGCGGTCTGGTCCTTTTCGTTCCATTCCCAGTACACCGCGCTGCGCGCGCCCGCCAGTTCCAGTTTGGCCTCTGCCACCGCCTTGGCCGCGCCGCCGAAGTGAGCAGCGAAGAACGGCTGCATGGCGCTCCACTTCAGCTTCTTGTCGCGGGTGCCGATGTAGACCTGCTCCCCGTTCGCCACGGTCTCGATGCGGTAACCATCCACGGTATGCTCGGCCTCGGCAGCCAAGGCTTCGGCGTGGGCCGCCTCCACCACGGTCTTCAACTTCGCCAGACCACGCTCGAAGTCAGCACCGATCATATCGTCCATGTTCATGAACACGCCCATGATGCGCCCCATGAAGTTGTTCTCCCCGCTCATGCGCCACACCATGCGCGTGCTATCGCCCACCGGCTCCAGCTCGTAGTCCACCATGCTTTTCGACTCGAACGGTTCGATGAAGTGCAGTTCGCAGGTCACCTTCTTGTTCGGCTCCATGGCCACGATACGCTGACTGCCAATTCCAACGGTATCGCCCTTCCAGCTCCACACGGCCCCTACCGTTCCGTCGGTCCCTTCGATGGTCTGTACCTGGTCCTTGTCCATCTCCTGCCAGGGCCCCCACTCCTTCATGTGTCCCAAGTGGCTCACGTATTCGTACACCTCTGCTGGAGCCGCCGCCATGGTGGTGCTGCGTTCCACGCGATAGTCGGCCGGTCCCGCAAGGCCCAGCACAAGCAGGATCGCCAATACGGCGAAAACGATGATGAGGATGGTCTTGAGCGCTCGCATGTCCGATGTATTTGCCCGAAAGATGCAGCTTCCTGCCAGGAAAGCAAGCACTTCCACGCCCCTACCTTTAACGGTCCGTCACTGATGACAGGATGCATTGTACCGCGGATATACGAGAAGCCTGAACGGGACACAGAGGCATTCATACGGGGCGATCGGTATTCATCCGCGGTCATCCCACACCCAAAGCTGGCACGGTGTTTTCTTTGTCGCTGTCAACCGAACCACCCTTCCGATGAACCTTCGCACTTCCCCGCTCCTGATCGCTGCTGCGGCCCTGGCCCTGAGCGTGAGCCTCCCCGCCTGTAAGAGCAAGAGCTCGCCTGCTGGTACCAAGGTCACCCAACCTTTCAGCGGCAACAAGTACGAGAGCAATGCGGCCTGGTTCCGGGGCACGGGCCAGGGCGTGAGCGTGAAGCAGAACATCGCACGGGGCAAAGCCGACATCGATGCCAAGAACCAGGTGGCCGCACAGGCAGGCACCAACATCCGCGCCGTCACCGACCAGTACCTCGGGCAGACCGAGAATGCCAATGCTGCCGATGTGGCCGACAAGTTCCAAACCCTTATCCGCGAGGTGATGAACACCGACCTGGCCGACCTGCGCAAGATCGGTGAGGAGACCTACTACAACGAGACCACCAAGGACTACACCGTCTACGTGGCCTACGAGATCAAGAAGAACGCCATGTTCCGCTACATGAAGAAGCAGGCCCGCACCGAGGCCAAAATGAGCGAACAGGAGCTGAAGGTGCTTGACGAGATCCTCGACCAGGAGATAAAAAAGGCCGAGGCCGCCGGTGAGTAAGCACCACAGAACGTAGCAACGGCAGGGAGTTCCGGCTCCCTGCTGACGTTCTGACCGAACCCTTGGAACGGCAGATCGTTTGTTAGGGAGAACGCACAACAACCTGAACGAACCATGTTAGGGTCCTATGTGATCGCAGGCCTCATCATGCTGGTCAGCTGGCTGGTGGGCCAACAGTTGAAGAGCCGTTTTGAGAAGTACTCACGCACCCCGCTGCAGAACGGCATGAGCGGACGGGAAGTGGCCGAGCAGATGCTGCGCGACCACGGCATCACCAACGTGAAGGTGATCAGCGTGCCCGGCCAGTTGACCGACCACTACAACCCCGCCAACCGAACGGTGAACCTGAGCGAGCCGGTGTACCACGCCCGTAACGCCGCCTCAGCCGCAGTAGCCGCTCACGAGGTGGGCCACGCCGTGCAGCATGCCACCGCCTACAAGTGGCTGGAAATGCGCAGCAAGCTGGTACCTGCGGTAAGCGTTGCCTCGCAATGGGTGCAGTGGGTGTTGCTGGGGGGTATCCTGCTGATCAACACCTTCCCGCAGCTGTTGTTGCTGGGTATCATCCTCTTCGCCACCACCACCCTGTTCAGCATCATCACCCTGCCGGTGGAGTACGACGCCAGCAACCGGGCCCTTGCCTGGATGACGAACCGCGGGATCGTTACCAGCAGTGAGCATGCCATGAGCGCTGACGCCCTCAAGTGGGCCGCGCGCACCTACGTGGTGGCAGCCATCGGCTCCATCGGCACGTTGCTGTACTACGTGATGGTGTATATGAACCGCCGTTAAGGTAGGTCCCTCTCCTACTACCGGAGCCCCACCTTGCGGCGGGGCTCCGGTGTTAAGGAGAGGCCCATGCGCGGTGCAATGGATCCGTCCGTGGGAGGCCACACCATGGTACACGCTCGCATGGAAGCCGCCGGAAGCCGAGCGGAACAGGACCAAGGCCGAACGTGACCGACCCACCATTGACGGACCCGCGGCCGGCTGGCAAAGGTCAAAGCCCCCCATGGACCTGGACCTGTTCCGCCTGAAGGAACTCGAACTGTGCCCGGACCCTAGCCCACGACGCGCTCGCGCACGGCCACTGCCGGATTGCCTTGGTACACAGTGTAGGGCTCCAGGTCCTTACTGGCCATGCTCCCCGCGGCCAACACACTGTGGCTCTTCATCGTCACACCCAGGGTGACGATGGCGCCCGCCCCCACCCAACTGCCATCTTCCAACACCACCGGCTTGGTATAGGTGGGGTAGTCGATCTTCTTGTAATCGTGGCTCCCTTGGATGATCATGGCCCCCTGACTGATCACGACATTGCTGCCGATGTTGAGATTGTCGAGGTTGTCCAGCCAGGCCCGCTGACCGATCCAGCTGTGGTCGCCGATGGCAAGCTTCCAAGGGAACTTGATGTTCACACCTGGGTGTATGACCACTCCCTTCCCCACCCTCGCCCCAAAAAGGCGCAGCAGGAATGGCTTCGGCGAACGGAACGGGAAGAGCGGATTGAGGAAGAAGACCGCATTGGTGAAGTACCAGAGCGTGCGCTTCACCACCCCCGCACCGGGCTGGAAGCTCTTCGAATTGTCGAAGCGGGAAAGGTCTACAGCAGCTCGGGTCATTTCAAACGGTCTCGACCGCCTTACATGCGGTGCCATCTGGATCGCAAGGTGGGCAATTCAATGGACCATCGAACCTTCATCACCAGGTGGGAAGCGGGAAAGATAATGTCAGTGTCAACCCTGATCACCCGAGCCTGCCGGCGATCGCCCCGGTGGTCCATGCGGCCTGGAAGTTGAAGCCACCGGTGATGCCATCGATGTCCAGCACCTCTCCAGCGAAGTAGAGCCCAGGCAGCACGCGGCTTTGGAGCGTGTCCGGATCCACGGCAGCGAGGTCCACTCCACCTGCGGTAACGAACTCCTCCTTGAAGGTGGTGCGTCCGTTCACGGCATAACGGTCGTTGGTGAGGATGTCCACCAGGCGGTTCCGTTCCTTGCGGGGCAACGTGGCCGGTGTACGCTCCGCTCCCACCTCAGCCTTGTGCAGCAGGTGCGCCCACAAGCGGCGGGGCAGCGCGAACAGCGGCAGGTTGGCGAGCTGCTTGTTGGGATGGTCGTTCACCTGCTCCTGGAAGGCTTGCTGCACCAACCCTTCATGCCGACCACCCACCCAGTTCAGCTGCAGGGTGAAGCAATGGTCGAGTGCCTGCACGATGCGCGCGCCCCACGCACTGAGCCGCAGGATGGCCGGGCCGCTCATGCCCCAATGGGTGATCAGCAGTGGTCCTTCGCTCTCCAGCTCGGTGCCGGTGATGCGGGCGCGGACCGCAGGGGCCACCACTCCGGCCAGCTCCCGCACCGGATCATCGGGCAGGTTGAAGGTGAACAGCGAGGGCACAGGCTCCACGATGGGTTGGCCCAGGCGTTGCAGGAGCTGGTAACCTTCCGCCTTGGGATGACCGCCCATGGTCACGATCACGCTGTCAGCCTCCAGTGGTCGTCGCTCTTGAACGTGCACCCGCCAGCGACCATTGGGCAGGGGCTCCAGCTGTTGCACCCGGTGCTGCACGTGCAGGTTCACCCGGGCGCGGTCGGCGGCGGTGGTCAAGGCCGCCACCACCGTGGCCGAGTCATCCGTTGTGGGGAACATGCGCCCATCAGCCTCCACCTTCAAGGTCACCCCTTCCGCAGCGAACCAGGCGATGGTATCGGCCACGGCGAACTGCTTGAAGGCCTGGCGGAGGAAGGCTTCCCCGCGCGGATAATGGCGCGCCAGCTTGCGCGGCTCCAGGCAATGGTGGGTGACGTTGCACCGCCCGCCACCGCTGATGCGCACCTTCGACAGGACCTTGTCGCTACGCTCAAGCAGATGCACGGTGGTCGCAGGGTGCTGCCGACGGACCTGGATCGCGGCAAAGTAGCCCGCGGCCCCGGCACCGATGATCACCACCTCCATGATCGCCTCACTGCTTCACGAAGCGCGCTGTGCGCACTGAAGCACCTTCGCTGCGCAACAGGTACACGCCCGGCTGCAGGTCTTCCAACTGAAGCTGCGCGTCGCCCGCAGGCGCAGAGCGCTGCCACACCACGCGACCCTGTGCATCGAACACGCTGAGCAGCGCGGCCTCGGGCAGGAAGGTCCGCAGAACGCCGTTCGTGGGATTGGGTGCCAGGGTGAGCGTGGCTTCTGTCGCTGCATCAGGCACGGAGGTCAGGAGTTCGCCGCAATTCTCGAAGCCGCCGAGCACCACTTCTGCGCAACGCGCGAAGGTGAAGGCGAATGTGCCTGCGGGATCGCTGTTGAAGTAGCCCACGTGGCTGTTGGCGTCGTAGGTGAGCAGGCAGTTGTTGAGGCCCACGTTCTGCGCGCGCAGGTGCAGGTCGTGGCTACCCGAAGCCACCAGACCCGTGGGAATGCCGACCACGGATACCTCCTGGGTGAAGTAGGGCACCACATTGTCACCGTCCTCATGGATGCTGAACAGCGGCGGATCGCCAGCATTCACCCATGCCGTATCACCGATCGCACCGCTGAAGCTGAGGCAGGCGAGTACACTGCTGCTGTAGCCAGGATTACCACTGTTTCCTTCCGCCCCACCGAGCTGCGCGGCCTGCCCCCCGATGGCGGGCGGCATCTCCGCATCACTGTCCAGGTAGGTGGCATGGATGGCACTGATCGCACCGGCCGAAACGCCGCCAGCAATGATGCGCGTGGTGTCGATGCCGTAGGGGTTCTCCTGCTCAACCACCGAACGGCGAAGGAAGCGGACACAAGCCTTCATATCATGCATGCCGCGCACCACGGCCAGCGTCGTGGTCAGGGCGTTGGGGAAGAAGAAGCCCACACGGTAGTCAGGTGCCACGGCAACGTATCCGCGGCGGGCGAACTCCTCACAGATCTCCGCCACATCACCCCGGTTGCCGGCCACAAAAGAGCCGCCGAAGGCCACCAGCACCACCGGCCGCTCGGCCAGTGTATCGCCCGCGGGTTCGTACACGTCCATCAGCAGCGTTTGCGTTCCACCGCCCACACCCGTGTTGCTACCGAAGGCGACGGCGCTCGTCACGGTGATATCGGTGAACACAGGATCCACATAACGTCCAGAGAGGGATTGGGTGAACGATGCAGTGGCGAGAAGGATGGCGGCAACAAGAAGTGTAATGTGCTTCATGGGCGGGCAATTGGTCCAGGCGGCAAGATAGATGCTGCTTGCTGATGCACAGCAGAACACGGATCTTGGCACGCCGTTTGGCAGAGACCGACCGAACCAAGGACCAAGACCATGAAAAAGTTCATCCTGACCACCCTCCTGGGTGCCGCGCTGGGAGCCAGCCAAGCCCAAGTGCAGATCAACCCGCAGGCGGGTCTAACCTTTCAAAGCCTCACTCAGGCACCCGACGGATACAGCTACAAGGCCAATGTGGGCTGGCAGTTGGGACTGGATGCCCGGTTCGGCGACAAACTGTTCTTCCAACCTGGCGCCTTCCTGGGCCGGAGCGTCACTGCCGTCAGCTATAGCACCAATATCCCGGGAGGTGCAGCCGGAAGCGTTCTGGTGGAGGATGACCTCGTTCGAACCAGTCTGAAGCTTCGGGCACAGGTGGGTTACCGCGTTGTTGACTCCTACCAGTTCGATGTGCGGCTGATGCTTGGTCCCAGCTACGATGTTCTCATGAGCGTGGATGACCGCGACGGGAACATCACCTGGAACAAGAGCGATTTCCAAAGTGGCTCCTGGAACGTCGACGCTGGTGTGGCCTTCGACATGGGTCTGTTCACGCTGTCCCCCACCGCCAGCTTCGGACTGAGCCGGGTGTTCGAGGACAACCCCGCGCTATCCAACATCGATTCCAGGTACATGAGCTACGGGCTCACATTGGGCATCAACATCGGCAACGACGACGAGTAAGTTCAGCCGTATTGAACGGGAGAGGCCCGTGGCGATGCCACGGGCCTCTCCCGTTCTTAGGATACCTATCAAGCGGCCGCCTTGCCCAGCTCTGCCACCAGCTCATTGGCCTGGCGCACACCGGTGGCGCGCCACACGGGCTGGCCCTTGCGGAAGATGATGAGCGAGGGGATACTGCGGATGCCATAGGCCTGGGCCACCGCAGGGTTGCGGTCCACGTCCACCTTGATCACGCGGGCCTTGCCTTCCACCTGCGCGGCCACCTCCTTCAAGATGGGCGCTTGGTAGCGACAGGGGCCGCACCAGTCGGCATAGAAGTCGACCAGCACCGGCGTGTCACTGTTGATGAGCTCTTGGAAGTTGTTCATCGCTTCACGGTATCAAGCCTTCTGTGCCATGGCGTGGTTCACCTGCAACCAGCCACCACCATTGTACACCTCCTCCAGCCCGTGTTGTTCGAGGAAGTAGGTGGCCTGACCGCTGCGGTTGCCGCTGGCACAGCACAGGATCAGGGGGCGTGCCATCCGGCGGAACTCCTCCACCCGGTGGGGCACTTCGTTGAGGGGGATGTTGATGGAACCCGCCACGTGGCCGCCCTGGAATTCGGCGGGGGTGCGGACGTCCACGATGGTGGCGTGCGGGTCGTTGATGAGGCGTTGCAGATCCATGTGTTGTTCTTATTGGTACCGCAAAGGTCCGACGATCCGCAGGGGGCGTACAGTGACCTGCCTCACCGAAGTGGATCGATGGAGAGCAGCTCGATGCGCTGGCGACCCAGTTTGAGCATGCCCTCCCGTTCCATCCGCTTGAGCAGGCGCGACACCACCTCACGGCTTGAGTTGAGCTGCTCGGCAAGTTCCTGGTGGGTGACGGCAAGCACACGGCTCCCACCGTTGCGTGCCTTGCCCTTGAGCAGGTCCACGATGCGACTGTCCAGGTTCTGGAAGGCCACCCCGTCAATGGTGCGCAGCAGTTCATCGAAGCGGCGTTGGTAGGTGAGCATCACGAAATTCTTCCAACTGCGGTGCTCTTCGGTGAGACGATCCATGATCCGTGCCGGGATGGCCAGCAGCTCGCTGTTCTCCTCGGCTGTTACGCGGATGGTGCTGCGTGGCTCGTTCATGCAGCAGGTGAGGCTCATGGCGCAGGTCTCGCCAGGGCGCAGGTAATAGAGCAACATTTCGTTGCCATCGTCGTCCATACGCTCCAGCTTCAAGAGGCCGGAGAGCACCAATGGAACGGTTCGGATGAAGCCGCCGATCTCCATGAAGACCTCGCCAGCGTTCAGTTGCATATAGTGGCCTTGGTCCACCAGGGCCTTGCGTGCTTCAGGCTCGTAGATATCGGGGAACACCCTGCGAAGGCGGTCCTCCAGTTCGATCTTGGCCGGGTCGATGATCGTATCCATGCCCGGGCAAGGTACAAAGGATGCATGGGTAACCGGCCGTCCGACCATCGCGTACAAAGGCCATGCGTCGTGCAGCCCTCCTGATCCTGGTCCTGCTCGTTCTACCGTTCTGTGGTCGGGCCCAATACGTGGATGATGTGGCATACGTGCCACGTTCCGCGCCTGAACGTGCTGCGGACGATACCCGGCTGGGGATCACACCAGGCGCAGTGCCAGGTTCCTTGGACCTGCATCTGCCCCAGGGTACCGAGGCGGTGGTATTGCTCAATGGCCGGGGCGATGTGGAACTTGTGCTCCCCTCTGAGCAATGGGACCGCTTGCCGGTGGAGCAACTGCGACCAGGAACATGGACACTGCGTGCCACTGTGCATGGACGATTCCTCCTGCGGCGTTTCCTTGTCCTGGGAAACGGTCATAGCACCTGGCTCCCTGACCCTGTGCGGGCGGCGGGACCGAAGATGCGGCGTTGATCGGTGGGGCGGAAGATCCCTCGGGGCTTCACCAACCCTTCGCCAAGATCACCCCCATACAGGACCAACAGCCGGACGTGCTGACGCGCGACCTGGGACGCAAGGATAAGGCCGATCCCAACGAAGCACTCTTCCAGGTCCTAACCTCCTACCTCTATCAACGGCACGAGGACCAGAACGGACCAATGGGTGGTCCGAAGTGCTTTGAACGGCTGTCAAGCATGTCGATCGTTCGGCCAGACAAGGCGAAACGACAGGAGGATACTGGAACGAAGTATCCGACTTAGGATCAACGCAGTATGGCCGAATGAGCGGCTTGCTCCCACTGGGGCATCGCTATGCGATGATGAAGCCGGATCAAGGTACTTCGGGTCACCCTAAGGTATCCGTTCGTGGCCGTGCTGATCGAACCCACACCCGGCCAGCTCCAGGTACTGGACCACGATGCCTATGCCGAACTGGTGGCCACCGACACCACCTACAGCGCACACTTCCGCCACAAGTGGACCTTCTGGGACAGCCGCCATGCTGTGGCCCTCTAACGCTACGACAGCGACAAGGAAGTACTCCTGAGCGTGGAGGAGCTGCTGGGCGAAGGCAAGGCCAAGAGCGGCAGCAACGGCGTACCCTTCTACTACCTGCCACCGGAGCATTCCACCACGCTGAAGGAGGTCACGTATTACCTTCACGACCACTTGGGCAACATGCGCCTCACCTACTCCATCCCCTGTGTGGACGGTACCCCGGTGCCCACCCTGCTGCACGCCGCCGACTACTACCCCTACGGCTCCATCCTGCGCCAGCACATCAACGGCGCGCAGGAGAAGTACCTCACCACCCACCACGAACGCGACCTGGAGACCGGCTTGGACTACCGCGGGGCGCGCTACTACGATAGTGATGTGGCCCGGTTCCTGAGCTTGGATCCGTTGGCGGCGGAATATGCGAGTTGGAGTCCGTACAATTATGTTCTCGGAAACCCGGTCACATACACTGACCCCACTGGCAGATCAGCGCATAGCGAGGTAACTAAGAATGAGGATGGAACCTTCACACTTCAAAAGGCAGTAGCTGACGATGACCGGAACATATACGTGGTTGATGAGTGCGGTGAACGCACTGGAGAGATCATTGGGCAAACGTTGACAAAACATAGCTTCATAAACGATGATGGAACTGCCCAGAAAGGGGCGATAATTGATCCAAAGGATCAATCTGGAAATAATTTCTTCCAGAAGGAAATTGTCAATGCCGATCTTACGGTGGCAGAATACATGTGGAATGCTTTGCCCGGCCAATCACTTGACTTCAAGAGGAGGGGCCTTGCTAACGATAGACCTAGCCAACTGATGCACCACATTGCGCGAGGCATGCCTTTTGATGCTGGTAAGTCTTTTGCAGCTGATGGTACGCGAGTACAGACATTTGCAAGTGCGCGGGATATTGGAAATTACGCTGCAGGTTACGTTGCAGGTTTCAATGGCATTGATTGGCCGAGCGCAAGAGGAGCTTTTGATTCTCTTGAAAGTCTTCAAAAATTCAGAATTGCGTTCGAGGCAAAGCCAACAGTGCAATCAGAACTAAGAGGATTCACTCATGGATTCGATATCCGCCACGGATATAACACACGTCATTGAAATGAAATTTCACAAGACATTACAATTCTTACTTTCAATATTTTTAATATCTATTTCCTTAGTTTTCATTATATCATTCATCATGTTTTACAAACGCAGTATTTATAGAATTGGCGAAGGAAAATATATAACTGTTTGGACTACTTTCAATGCTCAAGCCTTCATCATCCCAGGCAGATATTACTGGCCTTTCTATCCGAATCGGACACACATTCGAACCAGTACAGAATCGGACGCCTGTGGTTTAGTTTGGACGGAATCGGGTGACACTATTTTCTACGAAGACACCTATCAATCGTATTATATCCATAACGTCGACTCGCATTCGTCGCCTGCAATTATTTCTTGGAAAAATGACACAAAACGTCTAGATTCAATGTATACAGAAAATGGAAAATTTAGAAATAATGTAGACTTTCTTACCTTATCGCTAGACTTTGGATATGCCTTATATCACACAGATAAACAACAATGAGTCCTACCGGGACTAACTGCCCCTCAAACGCTACGACAGCACCAAGGAAGTACTGCTGAGCGTGGAAGAACTGCTGAACGAAGGCAAGGATGAGGGCCTGTTCGGGACCTCCGCATTTGGCTGCGCGGCGGTCTATGACGACCAGCCGTCGTTGCGTAAGGACTCACGTAGCTCCGGCTATGCGACTCCTTCCGCGCCTCGCCTGGCCGCCATATGATTCAAAAGGGGAGGTCCCGAACAGAACCTGAGAACGGCGCCAACGGCCTCCCCTTCTACTACCTGCCACCGGAGCATTCCACCACGCTGAAGGAGGTCACGTATTACCTTCACGACCACTTGGGCAACATGCGCCTCACCTACTCCATCCCCTGTGTGGACGGTACCCAGGTGCCCACCCTGCTGCATGCCGCCGACTACTACCCCTACGGCTCCATCCTGCGCCAGCACATCAACGGCGCGCAGGAGAAGTACCTCACCACCCACCACGAACGCGACCTGGAGACCGGCTTGGACTACCGCGGGGCGCGCTACTACGATAGCGATGTGGCCCGGTTCCTGAGCTTGGATCCGTTGGCGGCGGATTATGCGAGTTGGAGCCCGTATAATTATGTTGCGGGAAACCCAATTAGCAAGGTGGATCCAGATGGTAAGAGTTGGTGGGATGTTGTAGCTGGAGGTGCAATGGCTGTTGCTCAAAATATGGGAGTTTCACCTGTAGTTATTGTTGCGGCCCATGTTGCTTTAGCGCCCCACATTTCCAGTGCCTCGGATTTTCAGCGTGGACAACACTATGGTCACGTTACATCGCTTGTCGCGGGAACGATGATGGAGGTTGACGGGGCTCTAAATGTTGCTATCGGCTTATCCGCTACCGGAGGTGCTGGTGGGGCACTAGCGGTCACCGGTGGAGGTGCTGCACCAGTATTAGGTCCTGTGGCAGCAGGTGGAGCCATTGTAGCCGCAGGAGGAGCTGTAGAGGGTGCCTATGGGGCTTACGTCGCTGGGAATGCGAGGCAGAATTTGATGGCAGGGCGAAGTTCAAACCATCGAAAGCCTGATGCCGGAGAAAACAAAAGCCAGCACGGTCCTGCTGAGGCTGACCATAGCGTGATTAATGCAAGAGGGAACACGACCTACACACGGAATGACAATAATCCTAGCGGTTGGCAGGAAGTGAAGCGCACGGATGTACAGGGCAAACCTCATCGAAATCCGGATGGCACTTATGTGCCTACACCTCATACAAAGGTGGCTGGAGAAAAAAAAGTTACGCCTGCCGAAAAAAGAAAAGACTACTAAAGAAAAACAAAATGAACCTACTAGATTGGTTGTCAAATTGGTACCAGCAGTGGTGCAACGGCGAATGGGAGCATGATTACGGAATTGTAATTACTACACTTGACAATCCAGGATGGAACGTCACTATTGAGCTAATTGATACCGGATTAACTCTACCAGATGAAGAATGGAAATTATTTGAATTAAGCGAAAATGACTGGTATGGATACAAAGTTGAGAACAATACATTTATTGCATCAGGAGATCCACTTAAACTTGAATTTATTATACAATTATTCAAAGACAAGATTGACTTATTAGAACATTCAAACTGACGTGCAACTTATTTTATTTTCTGCTAAAATTCATTCAGAGTAAACGTCTGGTCCCGAAACCGCCGCATATTCCCGATCACCCCTGCACTCCCCTGTTCCATCTTCGGAACAGCCCTAATTAGCTTGAGTACCCCCTGTATGCCGTGCTACTGGAGCCCACGCCCGGCAACTACCGGGTGGTGGACAAGCAGCACTACCTCGATCTGCTTGCACAGGACAGCACCTGGCTGCAGCGCAGGCGCGACCGGTACGACCTGCAAAGCAGCCGCGACCAGATCTCCCTCAAACGCTATGACAGCGATAAGGAAGTACTCCTGAGCGTGGAGGAGCTGCTGGGCGAAGGCAAGTCCAAGAGCGGCGCCAACGGCCTCCCCTTCTACTACCTGCCACCGGAGCATTCCACCACGCTGAAGGAGGTGACGTATTACCTTCACGACCACTTGGGCAACATGCGCCTCACCTACTCCATCCCCTGTGTGGCTGGTACCCAGGTGCCCACCCTGCTGCATGCCGCCGACTACTACCCCTACGGATCCATCCTGCGCCAGCACATCAACGGCGCCCAAGAGAAGTACCTCACCACCCACCACGAACGTGACCTGGAGACCGGCTTGGACTACCGCGGGGCGCGCTACTACGATAGCGATGTGGCCCGGTTCCTGAGCTTGGATCCGTTGGCGGGGGAGTATGCATCACTTTCGCCATACAACTTCGTAGCTGCCAATCCTGTTTCATTTATTGACCCAGACGGGAAAGATATTGTAATTCATTATGGGAATAATCAAAAATTCATATTCAATGGCTCTCCCACAACTGCACCGAACCCATCAGTTCAGAAATTCATAGATGCATATTACTACAACACGAACAACGGTGGAGGAAAATCCCTTCTTGAGGCAGCTACTAATTCAAAAATAACTCTGAACCATACTTTAACACACGAAACAAACGCTCACCTCTACAGCAATGTATACTGGAGCAGCTCAATTGGACTTCTCACGACGAACGGCAATGTCCTGTCTCCCGCGACTATTCTGGAACACGAAGTTGCACACGCGTTGGACTACCTGAGGGACCCTCAAGGAAATATGGACAGAGCTACAACTAGCGATCCGAATTATACTGACAAGGAGGAAAAGCGAGTTATTACAGGGCCAGAAACATGCACCGCTCAACAAAACGGAGAAGTGAAGTCCGGCGAGCAATCTCGATATGATCATCGTGGGACCAAAGTTGTTGTTGCGGGAGGCTCCACCTCGAACAAAATCGATATACGTAAAACCAGAGAACGCATGAAGCGACTCGAAGGAGAAGGATACCCTCAAGACGCAGACAAATTAAGGATCGACAAGCACCTCAATAAATAGCTTAGCGCAAAATGTTTTTTCAATTAAAGCCCAATAATCTTTTTTTCGGATTATTACTATTTTTGCAGTGCAATCATGCTGTTCCAGACAAATACAAGCAGTGCATTGAAATCATTAGCTATTCGCCATCAATAGGGTTTCCAACTGTGTTAACTTGCAGTGAATTCCGAATAGAACATGAGATAAACAATTATGCTCAAATTATGAAGGACACAATCATATGCGACAAGATATTTTTTGATAAAGTCAAAGCTCAATTTGTAGAAGGTAAAAAAAGTATTACTAAATCATCTGATATTGATGTAAAAGCACTAGTGAAAATAAAATATAAATTCAGAGCCGATTCATTCTTCTTGGCCCTAGATAACAAAATTGTTATTTGCAAAGAAGGTTATTTCGAATCCAATAAATTGTGGCTTGAAATTCAGTCAGTGAGAAACGATATGCACAACTAAATAATTTAAATAATTATCAATAGACTATTACTTTAAATCAAGATTTACACCTTTTAATTTTGTCCATTTTGTAGATTAATATTTATCTGTTTTGACGAATCAGCCGCCCCAGATCTCCCTCAAACGCTACGACAGCGACAAGGAAGTACTCCTGAGCGTGGAAGAGTTGCTGAACGAGGGCAAGGATGAGGGCCTGTTCGGGACCTCCGCATTTGGCTGCGCGACGGTCTATGACGACCAGCCGTCGTTGCGTAAGGACTCACGTAGCTCCGGCTATGCGACTCCTTACGCGCCTCGCCTGGCCGCCATATCCTCATCGCTCGCTTCAAAAGGGGAGGTCACGAACAGACCCTGAGAGCGGCGCCAACGGCCTCCCCTTCTATTACCTGCCACCGGAGCATTCCACCACGCTGAAGGAGGTCACGTATTACCTTCACGACCACCTCGGCAACATGCGCCTCACCTACTCCATCCCCTGTGTGGCCGGTACCCAGGTGCCCACCCTGCTGCATGCCGCCGACTACTACCCCTACGGCTCCATCCTACGCCAGCACATCAACGGCGCCCAGGAGAAGTACCTTACCACCCACCACGAACGCGACCTGGAGACCGGGTTGGACTACCGCGGGGCGCGCTACTACGATAGTGATGTGGCCAGGTTCCTGAGCTTGGATCCGTTGGCGGTCCAACGTGCTTCACTTTCCCCATATAACTATGTAAGCGGCAATCCGATCTCGAGGATCGACCCGGACGGCAAGCTTGACGACTGGGTCGAAGCTGCTGACGGCAGCATCTACTGGGACAACAACGCGAACGACCAAGCCACGACCAAAGCAGGTGAAAAATATTTGGGCAAAACGCTGACATTCAATTTCAACAGCTACATAGATGGGGTGCTATGGGATGGACCATCGGCGCCAGGCGTCAATCCCGCCGGTGATAAGCTCACATCAACTATTGTACTTGCTGCAGCCGAAAATGACAGAGGTGAACTTGTAGCTGTTGGAACTTCACACAAAGTCACGGTTGGTGAAACACCAGTGGGTACTGCTCGTAATCATTATCCTGGTTTAGGCGACGGTCAGAATAGTTTCGGACTGACCCAACAAGCAGGCGCCAACGGACAACTCGGGAGCTTCTCATTGAACTTTGAGCAGCACGCTAGTGTGCCTCACATCGAAGAATTTGGCTTGAACATGATGGGATATCACATTGTCAATGTGGCACAAAAGCTAAGCCTCTCTTATGCCGCAGGGGGGACACTGAATGTCAATGGCTACACGGACGTTTTTCCATCCGCTACTCTGTCTATAAATGGTTCCACGGTGTCGCAGTACAATCAGCCCTCTTTCGAGTCGACCCACGGCGGCAGGAGCTTTGGCGATGCTTACAAACCTGCCAGTTGGCGCCTCATGCCATGAATCAGCTTACTGGAATATTGGTACTTAGGTACCTTGCCCTTAAGTACTTTCTTACGGCGCTGATCCTCGCGTTCGTCGGCGACCGCTTCTATGTCAATGTTCTCAAGGGGTCACAAAGCATCGATGATAGCCTTTCCAAAGCTGGTGCATACGGTGTCTACGTACTGATCTTCATAGCTGCTATGACCGCCCTTTGCTTCTTGCTCTACTTCGCGGTGTTCAAGCGCGTCGTGTCGAAAGCGTACTTCCCATTTGTGACCGTCCTTCTTGTGGACTTCCTAATCCACTGGAAGCTCTTCTCTCCGGCAAGCCTGATACCTCCGACAATCGGACTTATCATCGGTATTTTGCTCTCTCTACTCACGGCATTCCGAACAAGTATTTGGGCCACTCCATGAACCACTGCGAGCGCGGAAGTTCCCCTATGCTGGCGCGAATCTGCGATCCACCCACTCCCCGGCACATTCCCGTTCGCCCCTGCACTCCCCTTTTCCATCTTCGGAACAGCCCTAGTGGCCATGAGTACCTCCTGTGCGCCGTGCGGCTGGAACCCACACCCGGCCAGCTCCAGGTACTGGACCACGATGCCTATGCCGAACTGGTGGCCACCGACACCACCTACAGCGCACACTTCCGCCACAAGTGGACCTTCCGGGACAGCCGCCATGCTGTGGCCCTCAAACGTTACGACAGCGACAAGGAAGTACTGCTGAGCGTGGAAGAACTGCTGAACGAAGGCAAGTCCAAGAGCGGCGCCAACGGCCTCCCCTTCTACTACCTGCCACCGGAGCATTCCACCACGCTGAAGGAGGTCACGTATTACCTTCACGACCACTTGGGCAACATGCGCCTTACCTACTCCATCCCCTGTGTGGACGGTACCCAGGTGCCCACCCTGCTGCATGCCGCCGACTACTACCCCTACGGCTCCATCCTGCGCCAGCACATCAACGGCGCACAGGAGAAGTACCTCACCACCCACCACGAACGCGATCGGGAGACCGGCTTGGACTACCGCGGGGCGCGGTACTACGATAGCGATGTGGCCCGGTTCCTGAGCTTGGATCCGTTGGCGGCAGAGTATGCGAGTTGGAGTCCGTACAACTATGTTGATGGGCAACTCCATCAGCTTGATCGACCCGGATGGACGCAAAGTGGTCTTCCATAAGGATGCCTCGCGTGAATTCAAGCGCGATTTTGCTCAAGCCGTGAAACGCCTCAATCAAGCTGATGCATCGAGCATGTTGGCAAAATTGCATGCATCCGATCAGACGTACACAATCAAGGAAGGGCTCTATGAAGGGCGGTTCTTTCATGAGGCGAACGGAGATAATGACGCAAATACTATCCTTTGGGATTCGAGGATGACCATCACCACGACCAACGACGTTGAACTTTCACCTGAGACAATTCTGATGCACGAGGTGGATCATGCACTACGATGGGATTCCGACCCCGAAGGTTATGTGAAGGACCTGAAACCAGATGGTAAGAATCCCTACGACAATAAGGAAGAAGAACGTGTAATTAAGGGTTCAGAGCAAGAAGTAGCACGAAAGCTCGGCGAGATCAAGGAGGGTGAAGTAACACGTGAAGACCATGGAGCAAAGAAGATCACGACGGTTCCCAAAAACCATTACGATGATTAGATGGAATATACTTCGACTAGCTTTCCTGGTCGCATTCCCCGCTTGTACCAACGGCGAAGTAACCAAGGCGCACAATTCCGAGCCTTCGACCTCACATCAAAGGTCATCAAAGCCCGTGCTTATTGACGTTGATTCCATCGAATTGTGCCATGTCCATCCACTGACCAACAATGTCTTCAAGGTGTCCATCGCACGATTCGATACAGTTTTTGGTGATGAGGCAACTTGCGCAACCGAAGTGGATGCTAAGCGGTTCACTTCTTTGTTCAACCAAGCCATCGAGAGGAACAACCGAAACGAAAACATGCCAAGTTTAACATGTCGGGTCATTGCATTCTCCAAGCACGCACAGGATACCATTGGCCTCTCGTGGAATACGTTCGAGTTCCGTGGCATTGCATACTTTGACAGCACGTTGACTGATTATGTGCGTAAAGACCTTCTCGGCTATCGCGAGTGATTACCACCCCTACGGCTCCATCCTGCGCCAGCACATCAACGGCGCGCAGGAGAAGTACCTCACCACCCACCACGAACGCGACCTGGAGACCGGCTTGGACTACCGCGGGGCGCGCTACTACGATAGTGATGTGGCCCGGTTCCTGAGCTTGGATCCGTTGGCGGCGGATTATGCGAGTTGGAGCCCGTATAATTATGTGATGGGGGATCCGGTGAGTTTGGTGGATCCGGATGGGCGTGCTTGTGGTTGTCCGCCACCTTGCGCACAGGTCGTCAGTAATTTGGAGTATGCGTGGCACAACGCTGTGTATAAAATGAACCAGGTTGTTGATAGGACAAAAGCTGGAGTAGTGGCAATTGGAGAATGGATAAACGAACAAAGAAGCGATGGCGGTTATACGCTGACTTCAGACTACGCAAAAGGATCAAACAATGCTGACCGAAAGGGACGGCCATCTGGCAGCCTTGATGCTACTGCTGTTGAGGCAAGGGCGAACGCAACGAACGGACCAGAGAAGCTAAGTCCTGTAAAATCAGGATTGGCTGGGGAATGGATGGAAAATTTACATGATATCGTATCTGGGGCTTCCGGAGCGGTCCAAGAGTTATTGGAACCCACACCCACTCCTCTCATCGTAAGCCCTGATCGTACTACAGAATCCAGTTCACCCACTGTAGTTCGCGTGGACACCTTCTACATTCGGGGCGCCTCTGATGGCAAGTACAGAACGCCCGAGCATCCAGAAGGCGAGTACAAAAAGGCTGGCGATACGCTAGACATAAGTATTCAATCCACTGATGCGAATGGCAATGTTACTGTAAAAACGGAACCATACAGAAGATGAATAATATTCTGGTCTTATTCTTCATACTTTTGCTTGCAATTTCTTGCAACAACAATAACCAAGATGAACAATTTTTGGAACGGAGTGAATCTGCAAGGGCTGAAAGTGACACTTGTGTGCTGGAAGTCAAGCGCTACTCAAATGGAGTGGTTTCTTCAAAAGGAAGAGTATGCGCGGGAAAGCAGGATGGCGACTGGATAGCATTTTATGCTGATGGTTCGTTAAAGTGGAAAGGTCATTTCCACATGGGTAATCGCTATCTACCCGACAGCTTAGATCTGCCTCGCAGCTGCATGTTTGTATTTAGCAAAGACAGTCAGTTTCGAAAAGGACTAGGTCGTGACTTTAGGATCAATGCACCACCACTGGGACCCAATGACATGATCGTATCCATAGATCAGGGAGAATTTGAAGATCCAATAGATGGGGACAACTTCGATCACAGAGTAAGTCCAACCGATACCGGAGAGATATGCATATCCGTATCATATCGCCATAAGTCAGCATTTACGATTTGCAAAAAATGCTTTACTGTAATTCCATAAAACAAATCATTTTTTCTATTGTGTTTTAGCGCAAATGAGTATCAATAAATGCATGCTGATGAATGACTGAATATATCAGTGGCACATTGAATAACGAGCGGCGCCAACGGCCTCCCCTTCTACTACCTGCCACCGGAGCATTCCACCACGCTGAAGGAGGTCACGTATTACCTTCACGACCACTTGGGCAACATGCGCCTCACCTACTCCATCCCCTGTGTGGACGGTACCCCGGTGCCCACCCTGCTGCACGCCGCCGACTACTACCCCTACGGCTCCATCCTGCGCCAGCACATCAACGGCGCGCAGGAGAAGTACCTCACCACCCACCACGAACGCGACCTGGAGACCGGCTTGGACTACCGCGGGGCGCGCTACTACGATAGCGATGTGGCCCGGTTCCTGAGCTTGGATCCGTTGGCAAAGAAGTATTCAAGTTGGAGTGCCTACAATTATGTCATGGGAAACCCTGTCTCACTGGTCGACCCAGATGGCAAAAGCGCTCGTTGCGGATGCCCAAATCCACCATGTCAAACGGATGACCCGAGAGAAGAAATCGTCAAGAAGATCGACAAGGCCAAGCCTTCAGCTGACAAGGCTTCAAAGGCTGCTGACGGAGTGTAAGCTTCCCCTGTTTTCGGGCCGATCATAACTAGAGGCTCCAGGGGCATTGGGTTAGGCCTGTATCAGCGCTGGTGGACTTCCATCAACTCCCCATCGCACAGATCCCTCATCTGCCGGATGCCGTGCCCGATCCCAAGCAGGCCCTCTTGAACCTCGTGCGTCGTTCCAGGGTCAAGGACCTGCGCCGGGACATACTGCCCGAAGCAGGATCCTTCGCCAGCAAGGGGATCCTGTACAACGAACGGTGGTGCGCTTTCATACATCAGGAATGGGACCCGGCCCGTGCGGCCCAACGTTCGGACAGCTTACGACGGGCGATCCGCGGGTTGGCATCGTTGTGACGCTACACCCGGTGTTACCACGCAATAGCTCGTTCCCCACAAAAGCAACCGTTGCTCAAAACCGGTACGCTCGAATCCATCTCCTTCTGAGCGATGAAAAGGACCTTTGTCCGATGGTCAACGGTTCCCGTTGGTGGGCTACTGTATCGCGCTACGCAACAGAGCAGCGTCCTGCACGGCCAACGGCGTGATGCCCCTCACGGCTTCACCACCTTCACCCCCTTGCGCTGCAAGCGGCTCAATCCCTTCGCAGGCAGATCGGCATCGGGTTCCAAGCGTAGGGCGCGCAAGTAATCCGTCAAGGCACTATCCAGTAGCCCATCCTGTTCGTAGGTGAGCCCCCTGTTGTAATAGGTGTTCGCATTGGTGGGCAGCAGGGCGATGGAACGATCGAACTCCGCACGCGCCTTCCTGGTATCGCCCCGAGCGGTCAGGAGAACATAGCCTGCGTTATAGTAGGCCATGGCGTTCTGAGGCGCCACCTCCTTGATGCGATCGTAGCAGACAAGCGCGAGGCTGTCGAGACCGTGCTCCTGGCAATAGATCCCCTTGTTGTACAGAGCCTCCACACTATTGGGCCGCAGTTCAATGGCGGTGTTGTAGTACTGCAGGGCGAGGGGATCATGCTGCGCGGCGTGCAGCAGGCCGAGCGCGATGTAGGCATCATAGAAGTCGGGGTCCTGTTCCACGGCCGTGCGGAAGCTGCTGATGGCAAGGGCGGTGTCACCCGCTTCCTTGTGTATCCACCCCTTGAGGAAGTAGCCCTGTGCATTGGTCACCTCCTTTCGAAGTGCTTGATTGGCTAATTGCATCGCGTCCTTGTAGTCGCGTTGAACGAGCTTCAGTTCACTGAGCTTGAGGAGCGCTTCCACCCTGTTGGTATCGAGGTCGGCGGCCTGTTGCAGCAGTTCTTCAGCCTCGAGCAGTTGGATGCGGCTGTAGTACAGATCAGCCAGTTCCAAGGGCCACTCGGGCGCCTGGGGGGCGATGGCCATGGCCCGGCGCAGGTCGTTCTCCGCCAGGCGCAGGCTGTCTATGCTGAGGTAGTAGCGGGCGCGCTGGGCGAAGAGCACGGCGTTGTTGGGATCGGCCAGGATGCGCTGTTCGAGGGCGAGCAGCGGGTTGGCGCTGGTATCCGAGGCGCTGTTGGCGTCGGTTCCGGAGCCTTGGGGCGTGCATGCAGGAAGGAGGAAACCCGCGATGAGGAGGAGGGCCAAGGCATTGAACGAGGACGCACGCATGAGCTGGGCGGGGGTGAAAAAGAAAGGAGGGCCCCGGAAAACACTCCGAACCGGGACCCTCCAAAAGTAGCGGGTGATCCAGATCACGCCTCGACCGCTGCCTCGGTCTTGGCCACCGCTTCCTTGATCCTCTTCTCGAGCTCCTCGCAGAGCTCAACGTTGTCCTCGAGCAGTTGGCGCACCATGTCGCGGCCCTGACCGAGCTTGTTGTCCTCGTAGCTGAACCAGCTGCCGGACTTCTTGATGATGCCCAGTTCCACGCCCATATCGATGATCTCGCCGGTCTTGCTGATGCCCTTGCCGAACATGATATCGAATTCGGCCTTGCGGAAAGGCGGTGCAAGCTTGTTCTTCACCACTTTCACCTTGGTCCGGTTACCGGTCACGTTCTCGCCTTCCTTGATCTGGCTGGAGCGACGGATATCAAGGCGCACGCTGGCGTAGAACTTCAGGGCGTTACCGCCGGTGGTGGTCTCGGGGTTGCCGAACATCACGCCGATCTTCTCGCGGAGCTGGTTGATGAAGATGCAGCAGCAGCCGGTCTTGCTGATGGTGCTGGTGAGCTTCCGCAAGGCCTTGCTCATCAGGCGGGCCTGCATGCCCACGGCGCTGTCGCCCATCTCGCCTTCGATCTCTGCGCGCGGTGTAAGCGCCGCGACAGAGTCCACCACGAGCAGGTCGATGGCACCGGAGCGAATGAGGTTATCGGCGATCTCCAAAGCTTGCTCGCCGTTATCCGGTTGGCTGATGAGCAGGTTCTCCGTGTCCACACCAAGGGATTCCGCATAGAAGCGATCGAAGGCATGTTCTGCGTCGATGATGGCCGCGATGCCTCCCTTCCTTTGCGCCTCGGCGATGGCATGGATGGCCAGGGTGGTCTTACCCGAAGATTCAGGGCCGTATATCTCGATGATGCGTCCTTTCGCAAAGCCACCTACACCGAGCGCAAGGTCAAGGCCGATGGAACCGCTGGGAATGACCTCCACCTGTTCGATGGCATCATCACCCATGCGCATGACGGCACCCTTCCCGAAGGTCTTCTCCATCTTGTCCATTGTCAGCTGGAGGGCCTTCAATTTCTCCTTGTTGATCTCCGTTGCCATGTGCTTATTGTGGTGTTGAAGTTACGCTGTGAAGGACCGTTCTGTTCACGCCCGGTCGGTGGCGGGAGGGATCGCTGTACGCGCATCGGTGCGCAGAGCGTTTTGTGCGGGGCGGCGATCGCTTGACATTTTTTCTGTCAACTTGATGACGCACAAATAAGCACATCCGATCGGCGCCGACAAATTTCCTGGCAGAAAAAGTTTTGAACAGGGCCTTCCCGTGCGCACGTGAGCGCGCCTGTTCCACAAGCCAGCTGCCTCGCCATCACAGGCCGCACCGAAAAGCAACCAAGCTGGACATTATATCGACCAGATTGACAAAAGTATCGACGAAGGATATCTTGCGGTCACTCTGATCGGACGGCCACTGCACCAAGAGGCTTGGACACCTCGCCAATATGCGCCGGAACATCCGCACCATCGCCCTGTCCCTTACGCACCAACTGGAAGACCGTGAGCTGCACGGACTGCTGTTGATCCTTCTGCTTGTGCTGCTCGGCAGCGGCGCCGGCTGATCGCAGCGCCCGTCCCGCCTTACTTTCGCGGGCCATGCACGCCTCGGACCTGTCCATGCCCCTTGCCGAGCGGATGCGGCCCACCACCTTGAACGAGGTCGTGGGGCAGCAGCATTTGGTGGGACCGCAGGGGGTGCTGCGGAAGGCCCTGGCCGGAGGCATGCTGCCGAGCATGATCCTGTGGGGACCTCCAGGCGTGGGCAAGACCACCCTCGCACGCCTTATCGCCCAGGAACTGGGGCGCCCCTTCCATACCCTGAGCGCCATCAGCAGTGGGGTGAAGGACGTGCGCGAAGTGATCGAAAAGGCCGGTGGCAGCGGGCTCTTCTCGCGTAGCGCGGTGCTCTTCATCGACGAGATACACCGCTTCAGCAAGGCCCAGCAGGACAGCCTGCTCGGTGCTGTGGAGAAAGGCACCATCACCCTGATCGGCGCCACCACGGAAAATCCCAGCTTCGAGGTGATCGGGGCGCTCCTCTCCCGCTGCCAGGTCTACACGTTGGAGGCCCTTACCGAAACCGACCTGCTCGCGCTGCTACACCGGGCCATGGCGCAGGACGCGCAGTTGAAGGAACGCGCCATCACCCTGCGCAGTACCAGCACCCTGTTCCGCGCCAGTGGCGGTGATGCGCGGCGCTTGCTGAACACCTTCGAGCTGTGCGTGAAGGCCGCGCCCGAGGGGCCGGTGGAGATCACCGACGAAGGTGTGCAGGAGGTGGTACACACCCTGAGCGCGCGCTACGACAAGCAGGGCGAACAGCATTACGACATCATCTCCGCGTTCATCAAGAGCATCCGGGGCAGTGACCCCAACGCAGCGGTGTACTGGCTGGCGCGCATGGTGGAAGGCGGTGAGGACCCGCTGTTCATCGCGCGACGCATGGTCATCCTCAGCAGCGAGGACATCGGCAATGCCAACCCCAATGCGCTACTGCTGGCCACCACGGCCATGCAGGCAGCGCAAATGATCGGGTGGCCGGAGAGCCGGATCATCCTCAGTCAGTGCGCCATCTACCTGGCTTGTTCGCCCAAGAGCAACGCCAGTTACGTGGCGATCGGTTCCGCACAAGCCTCTGTACAACGCACCGGCGACCTGGTGGTGCCCATCGCCTTGCGCAACGCCCCCACCAAACTGATGAAGGATCTCGGATACGGGCAGGAATACCAGTACAGCCACGATGGCGAAGGCAATTTCATCGATCAGGAGTTCCTTCCACCAATCCTCGCAGGTACCAGTTTCTACAAGCCCGGCAACAGCGGCAGGGAACAGGAGCATGCTGCCCTCATCCAACGGCTCTGGAAGGGAAAATACGAAACCGGGCAGGGTTGATATTAGGACGCACGCTCCTGTTCCAGGAAGCGCTTGTGCATGTCGTAGATGATCCCCAGGCTCACGGCCAAACCGCCCAGGCCCTGCTCGACCATCTGCCAGAGAATGTCCACCACGAAGTGCACCATGCCATGCTTGGTGAAGGTCATTCCGAGCACGAAGATCACCAGGTACACGCAAAAGCCGAGTACCGCACCGATAAGGAAGGAGGTGAAGGGGAACGCGTTCTTCAGGGATATCACCTCACGCCGTGCGGCTTCGTGGATGGCGAATGTCAGGAGCAGCCCCAGGCCAAGGTAGACCGCTCCGGAAAGCACCAGATAGAGGGTGAGCGGTATCCGCAATTCCTCAAGGTCGGTCAACGCCACACCATGCCACGCATAGGAAATGGCGAACATGGAGCACGCCGATGCCAGCCAAGGCAAGAGGATATGTCGCTGCAGCAGCATCACCAGCACAAGGATCGATCGGTGCGCCCAAATTAACGGTCAGGATACATCCCGGATGTGACAGATGTCGGTACGCCCGTAATTTGTGCCCGTAGCCTATGCATAACGGATCCCCCCCGGGGAGGGTTGCCTCGCTCCTCCTCTTTTTCATGGTCCTGACCGCCTGCCGGAAGGACGACCGCCCCTCCCGTTGGGACGTGGACGCCTTGGTGCCGTTGGTAAGCAGCCGCTTCACCATCCGCGACCTGGTGGCCGACAGCCTTTTGGAAGTGGACAGCGATGGCAACCTCAGCCTCGTGTATCGCAGCAACCTATTCAACGTAGCGTTGGACACCCTGCTGGCTGCGCCGGACACCAGCTTTGTGTATCGCTATGCACTGCCGACTCCGGGTCCGCTCACCTTCCCTCCGGGCTTGGAGCTCCTGGACATCGAGGACAATTCCCGCTTTGAACTGGACGGTGTATCGCTCAGGTGGCTCGACCTGCGGGAGGGTAGCCTGCAGATCAGTACGGTGAACATGGTCGCGAGCGGACTGGTCGGGCGGTTCGAACTACGCGGCGCCACCTTCCCCGGCGGGGAGGAGGTCATCACCACAGCTGTGGGGCCCGGCACCGTGAGCGCACCGGCAACAAGCCTTGTCACACGCAACCTCGCCGGCACCCGGATGGATCTCCGCGGCCCTGCGTTCAACAGCGTCAATACCGTTTACAGCCTCATCAGCACCCAACTCGACCCCACGGGACCAGGCGCCACGGTCACCGACCAGGACAGCATCCTCATCACTGTGAGCTACGCAGGTCTGGTGCCGGCCTACGCCAAGGGCTTCTTCGGCCAGCGCACGGAGCGGCAGCAGGGCGAGGACCTTCCATTGGACCTGTTCAGCAACATCGTGAGCGGCAGTCTCGACCTGGACGATGTGCGCCTGCGCCTTGATGTGGAGAACGGGGTGGGCATGGACCTGCAGGTGGTACTGGACCGCTTCACGGCGGTGAACAGCCGCACAGGAGCCTCGGTGGACCTGAGCCATGCCATCCTCAACGGGCCCATCAACCTCAACCGCGCCATCGACCTGGGCACCGGGCCGCAGCCCAGCTTCTACAGCAACGAGCTCGACCAGGACGACAGCAACATCGACGCCTTCCTCGAAGTGCTGCCCGACCGCATCGACTATGATGTGGAGCTGCGGACCAATCCGCTGGGCGACATCAGCAATGGCAACGACTTCCTCTACTACGAGAGCCAGTTGAAGGCCGATCTGGAGCTGGAGGTTCCGCTGCGCCTGATCGCGAATGAACTCACCTTGGAGACCTTGGTGCAGCCCGACCTACCCGGCAGCGCCGAAGGGCACGCCTTGCAAAGCGGCGAGCTGATGGTGTTCGGCACCAACGGATTCCCCTTTAATGCGCGGCTGGAACTGGCGTTGGTGGATGGGGATGGGGCGCTGTTATCCATCATCCCCGTCATCGGCAACTTGGAAGCCGGACTGCTGGGCCCCGACCGCACGGTGGTGCAGGCGCGCAGCAGTGAAGCACGCGCCACGGTAAGCCCCGAGCAGCTCGACCTGTTGTACCAAGGCAAGCAACTGCGGTTGCGCGCCATCTTCAACACGGTGGACCAGAGCGAGCATCTGCGGCTGCTGGAGCGCTATGCGCTGGATGTGCAGATCACCACACGCGCCAATTACCTCGTGAACGGGAATGAATAGGCGCTCCACTGTTCTGCTCATCACGTTGCTGGCGGTTTTCAGCGCGCAGGCCCAATGGACACCGCTGCCGCCCGACGCCTTGCCTGACAGCGCCCGGCACCTGCTCCGTGTGGAAGGAGCGCTACTTTACAACAGCAACGCGATCTTCAATGAACTGCCGGGCCACCTGCTGCGCGGCGAGGACCTGGAGCGCGAGCTCCGCCAGCGCAGCTCCGATGCCTTGGCGGGTCGGGAGCGTGCGGTCTTCGGTTACGGATACCACGGCCGCCTGACCTGGACAGGTGCACGCCTGCAGGATGGACGTTCCCGCTGGCGTCCCACCGCCTCCTTCGCCTTGCAGGAATATGCAGGAGCCCGCATCACCCCCGACCTGTACGACCTGGTCTTCTTCGGCAACGCACGCTTCGAAGGAAGGACGGCAGCGCTGGCACCAGCGGCCTATGAGCAGGTGCGCTACAGCGCGCTCGGCATCGGCGTTGTGGACCAGCACACACGCTCCTTCGTGCGACTGGCGCTGGTACAGGGTTCATCGCTCACCGCGGTGGATGTGAACTGGGCCGACCTCTACACCGGTGTGGACGGTCGTGTGCTGCGCTCCGCGGTGCTGGCCAGCTACCTCAACAGCGATACCGCAGGTAACGACTGGGCACGGAACAACGGCCTGGGCGCGGCCGTGAGCGGGCAGTGGGAAACACGGATCCGGTCGGCTGCGCGGCCCACCTACTTGAGCGTGGGCGTGGAAGACCTCGGTGTGGTGCGTTGGAACGCCAACAGTGTGCGGTTGGACAAGGATACGGTGATCCGCTACGAGGGCCTGGCCGTGGACAACGTGCTCGACCTGGACGCCATCCTCATCGGTGAGTACCAGCTGCTGGACACCTTCGGCCTGCGCTATCGCACCGGCGCACGCACACGACTGCTCCCGTTCCGCGCGCACCTGGCTTACCGCGTCGAAGGTCGGAGCGGTTGGCACTTCGCACTGGTGGCGCAGTACCAGCACCTGCCCTCCTACCTTCCGCAGCTCACCGCCGGTCTGGCGCGTCGGATGAGCGAGCGGGGAGCCTGGGGTGCGAGCGTGAGCTATGGTGGGTACGGCGGTCTGTTGGTGGGTGCTGGTGGGCGTTACCGCGTGGGTCGGCGCATCACGGTGGAAGCCTCAGTGCCACAACTCATCGGCTTTGCGGGTGGTCGCACGCGCGGGTTGGGTGCGTTGCTGGCCGTGCAGGTAGCGCTTTGAGCCACGACCCATGAACTGGACCCTCTTGATCATCGCCGGGCTCTTTGAAGTGGGTTTCGCCACCTGCCTGGGCATGGCGCGCGAGGCCAGCGGGAATGCACGTGCGGCGTGGCTTGCCGGCTTTTTCGTGTGCCTGACACTGAGCATGCTCCTTCTCTACCGCGCGGTGCAGGGGCTGCCGGTGGGCACGGCCTACGCGGTGTGGACCGGCATCGGTGCGGCGGGCACGGCGGTGCTGGGCATCGTGCTCTTCAAGGAACCGGCCACGGCTTGGCGGCTGTTCTTCCTCTTTACGCTCATTGCATCCATCGTGGGCTTGAAGGTGGTGAGTTGAGGGTGACCGGAGTCACCAGAACAGATCCGTGAACACCGGACCTTGGCACCATGCACGCCACCTTCTGGAACGAGCGCTACGGCACCTAGGAGTATGCTTATGGTGTTTCACCCAACAATTGGTTCGCTACCCAGCTCGCCTTACTGCAGCCCGGGCGGATCCTCCTGCCCGCTGAAGGGGAAGGCCGCAACGCCGTGTACGCAGCACAACAAGGTTGGGAGGTCACGGCATTCGATATCAGCGAATCCGGACGTAGCAAGGCGATGCATTTGGCCACTGAAGCGGGCGTGCAGTTCACCTACCACGTCGGTACACTGGAAGAGATCCCTGCGTTGCGTGATGACTTCGATGCGATAGGCCTGGTGTTCACGCACTTCCCGACGGAGATCCGTGCGAGGCTATGCGGGCGCTTGCTGACGCACCTGCGACCCGGAGGCAGCATGATCTTCGAGGCTTTCGCGAAGGAGCAGCTTTGGTATCAACAGCACCACCAGAGCGGCGGACCCCAGCTGGCCGACATGCTCTTCTCCGTGGACGAGGTCCGCTCAGAGCTCCCGGGTGTGGCGTTCAGCGTGCTGGAGGAGGTGGAGGTGCGGCTGGACGAAGGGCCGTTCCACCAAGGGCTGGCAAAGGTGGTTCGGGGGGCAGGTGTGCGGGGCTAAAGCACGGTCACCTCCGTCCGCCTGTTCTGGGCCCTACCCTCCTCGGTGTCGTTGGTGGCGACGGGTTTGGTCTCCCCATAGCCCTTGGCCGTGATGCGCGCCCCATCGATGCCCTTGGCAATGACATAGTCGCGCACGGCCTTGGCGCGCTGGTCGCTCAGGATCATGTTGGCAGCATCGGCACCCACGTTATCGGTGTGGCCGCCCAGCTCGATGCGGAGCGTGGGATTGGTCTTCAGCAGGGCCGTTAGCTTGTCCAGCTCGGCGTTGGAGGTAGGCAGCAGCTCGTAGCTGGCGGTGTTGAAGAAGATGTTGCGCAGGGCGATGACACTGCCTACGGTGAGCGGGCTGAGCGGGACGTTGAGCGTGTAGGAGGCTTCCACCGCTCCTGCGGGCACGTCGTAGTTCTCCGAATAGAACAGGTAGCCCTCGGCACTGGCATTGAGCGCGTAGGTAGTGCCCGTGGGCAGGCAGACGAGGAACTCGCCGGTCTGCGGGTCGCTGTAGGCCGCCGTGGCCAGCTTGCCGGTGTTCACGGCATAGAGCTCCACGTCGGCCTCCACGGCTTTTCCAGTGGTCTTGTCGGTGACCTTGCCACGGATATAGGTGACCGGCTGCGGACGGGCCTCCGGAAACAGCTCGAAGCTGTAGAGGTCAAGGTCGCCGAAGCCACCTGCACGATCGCTGGCGAAGTAGGCCACGTTGCCCGCCGCGTTCACCAGCAGGCTATTCTCATCAGCACCGGTGTTGATCGGATAACCCAGGTTCAGCGCAGGCCCCCAGCTGCCATCGTCCTGCCTGCGGCTCATGTAGATATCCAGTCCGCCCATGCCGGGATGCCCGTTGCTGCTGAAGTATAGCGTGCGGTTGTCCGGGTGGATCTGCACGCTCTCTTCTTGGTGCGGCGTGTTCACATTGGGGCTCACCTTTTCGGGCGCGCTCCATGTGCCATCCGCTTGCAGCACGGTCACATAGATATCAGTGTTGCGCACACCGTCCCGGGCCTGGGTACCGCGCACATAGTAGAGGGTGCGGCCATCGCTGGACAGGCTGGGTTGGCTCTCCCAATTGCGGCTGTTCACGGGTGCGCCCAGGTTCTGGGGGGGGCTCCAGCGATCACCGATGCGGCGGCTGATGAACAGGTCGCAGCTCCCCAGACCCTGCAACGAGCCACCGTAGGAGCCGTCCTCAGTGGCGCACTTGGTGAAGACGATAAAGCGGCCATCCGGCGTAAGGGTGCCTGCCCCTTCGTTGTACTGCCGGGTGTTCACGGTAGGTACAGGACGGCTCTGTTGCCATGCACCAGCGGCATCGCGCTGGCTCACCATGAAATCCTCCTGCATACCCCACGGGATCAGCTCGGGGTCCTTCACACGACGGGTATAGATGAGCGTGGCATCATCGGCGGTAATGCAGGGGTAGTACTCGGGATCGGCGCTGTTCACGCCTGTACCGAGGTTCTTGGGTTCGAAGGGCACCGGCTGTTGGATGGCGCGGGCAGCAAAGGCGCAGTTGGCCAGCCCAAGCCGTGCGCGCTCCTTGCGTTGCGGGTCCTGCTCCTTCTTCAGGAAGCCTTGGTAGTTCTGCTCGGCTGCCGCATAGTCGCCACGGCGGAACTCCAGGTCGGCAAGATGCAGTTGTGCAGTGGGGAAGAACGTGGGCGCCAGCGTCATCACCTCGCGGTAGTGGGCGATGGCCTCCTCGTCCTTGCCGTTGCGCTCGGCGATCTCGGCCAGCATGATGCGCGGCTCCACAAAGGCCTTGTCCGCCTCGGCCGCCTTGCGGAACTCGTTCTCCGCACAGGACCAGTTGCGCATGCGCAAGCAGTCCATGCCGCTCTCATAGCGTTTGATGGCCCCTTTGTTCGTTGTGGAGTAGCCCCCTGGTTGGGCCATGATGACCGTGCAGAGAGCCAACGGCAGGAACAACGAGAGGAGGTGGCGGATGAGGTGGACGGGCATCAGGGAATGTTCAGGTACTTGTGGGTCTGCAGCGAGATCTGCCAGCGCGGATGGGCCTTCACGTGGTCCACGATGAGCGGGGTGACGGTGTCGCGCTTGCTCCACTCCGGCTGCAGGTAGAGGGCACAGTCCGCGTTCACCTGGTCGGCATGCTGTTGCCCCCAGGCCAGGTCATGTGTATTGACGACGATCACCTTCAACTCATGAGCTGCGGCATGGATGGCGGGCAGCGGCGCCTTGAACTTCTTTGGACTGAAGCAGATATGGTGCCAATCGCCGCTGAGCGGGTGTGTACCGCTGGTCTCGATGTGGGTGCGGAAGCCGGCCGCACGCAATGCGCGGGTCAGTTCGGCGAGGTCGTGCATGAGCGGTTCGCCCCCCGTGATCACCGCGATACGTGCGGGAAAAGCAGCGGCTTCGGCCACCAGTTCATCCACCGACCGTTGGGGGTGTACGGATGCATCCCAGCTCTCCTTCACATCGCACCAGGCGCAGCCCACGTCGCAGCCGCCCAAGCGGATGAAGTATGCGGCGTGACCGCTGAACAGACCCTCCCCCTGAATGGTGTAGAAGGCCTCCATGACGGGCAAGGTGCGGGACATGGAAGCAAAGGAACGAAGACCGTTCCCCACTCGCAGCGCGCAAAAAGAAAAGCCCACACAGCGCCACGTTCATAGAACCCATGGTTATCACATGGGCGGGACCGCGATGATGGCTTCCGTAATCCCCCTGGTGCCGAAGCACGTCCGCACCGAAGTGTGGCTGAGGCCCGCCGTAGACCACCGAGGATGCAGTCCCTGATGGAAATTGTTGGTTCCGATGAACAGTTGGCCTATGTGGGCTTCGCGGTGACACCCGCACGACGCAGGTGATGGAGGCTTGATAGGGGAATGGAAAGAACGAGAGGTACGAAGGTAAGGGCTGCGACAGGCCGATCGCAAGGGTGGTTGAAAAGATCACTCGCCCTTCTGCCCCACGAAGTGATCCTCCTTGTCCTCGAACAGGATGTTGAAGGTGGTGAGGCTGCCGTAGCAGCGGGTGATGTACTGCTGCAGGTCCACCTTGTCGGCTTCGCTGAGGGCAGGATGTGCGTTGATCTTCTGTTCCAGCACCCGGAAGCGATCGCGGATCATCACGATCTTGTGGAAGAAGTCGTCGATGGGCACCTCCTTGCTCTTGAGGGACGCGTCCTTGGGCTTCAGCTCCAGGGTACCACCCTCGTATTTCCGGGCCATCTCCACGGGGCGCTGGGGAGTGTTCATGCGCTCCAACACCTGTTCCAAGGCCTCTTCTACGGTGGCCATGTCCAGCCCTGCCTCTGGCAGTTCTGGGCCTGGGGCGGTCACCTGCAGACCGGCGAAGTTGCGGCTGATGGACTGCTCGCCCTGGTCTTTGAAGAAGATGTACACGGTGCGTGCGTCGAGGTCGTACACGACGCCTTCACCCATGGTGGGGTGCTGTACGCGGGCGCCGATACCGAGGCTGTAGAGTTCCATGATCGAAGTGGCGGAGGGATGACCGCCGTCGGCAAAGGAACACAGCGGTTGGCTTCACACGATAGCTTCCACTGTGTAAGTGACGCCGTTCACGATAGCGCTCTCCCCCACGCTGCGCCCCAGCAGGGCCTGCACCACCGGGGCTTTGGGCGTCACACCCAGGTAGCGACGCCCCATCGCGTCGAACTCGTCCATGCTGGCGGCGATGAGGAAGTTGCGCGCCGAAGTATGGACCACCGTCCCGAACTGTACGGTGGTGGCGTGCGCCGCAGGATCGAGCTGGTCCAACCGCTCAATGTCCTGTTCCACCTGCCGCAGTTGTTCTTCCAGAGCGTTCATCAGGTCCACGTCCGAGCCGCGGGTGCTCTCCGTTTGGCTGGCGGTCTCGGCCTCGTCACCACCCATGGTCACGGTGCGCAGGTCGGCCACGCGTTCTTTCAGTTCAGCAGCGATGTTCTCCAAGTGGGTGCGGGCCGCCTTCAGCACGGCGCGTTTGAGGGCAGTGGGTGCCATGGTGGATAGGATGTGGGGAGCAAGCTAGGCGGGTGTAGCGGGGTGGGAACTGACGGCTGTCAGGTGGTTGCATTGATCGGTCCGAGCGTATTCCATCTCGATCCATTCCCCCTACTCCACCCGCAATACAGGTACCCTCCGAAAGCCTGCCTCGAAATAAGGCGAGCGCTGATACACCCAATAAAGCTGACCCCAGGCATCGCTGGCCAGCGCGGGATCAGCGGCTTTGGCGGCTTCGAGGGCCTGGCGCAGGGCGGGGTCGCGGGCCAGTAGGTCGGCTGCGATGTCCTCGAAGACGTAATCGCTGAACCATTCCTTCTGCTGCAGGATGGCATCGAAGAAACCCCAGGCGAAGAAGCTGTCAGCCGCGCGAGGTTCGAGGATCTCCATGGCCAGGCGGTCGGTGGCGTGGCCCATGGGTACGCGTACATCACCGGCGCGGGCCGCGAAGACAAGGGTGTCCGTGGTGGTGCGGATGTCGCGGTGCAGGTAGTGGCCTTCGTAGGGTTCCTTCACGGTGGAGTAGGTGGCAATGCGTTGAGCGGTGACGGTGATGGTGGTATCGGCCGGAAGGCGCTCCAAGGGCACGCCATCCAGCTCCAGCCGGGCGATGAGCTCGTGCCAGGCTTGGGGGATGAGGTAGGCCTTGGGCTTGGTGAGCGTGAAGACGGGCACGAAACGGTCCATCCAGGGCACCACGGTATCGGTGGGCTGGCTGTGATCGTACTGCAGGCGCAGCAGGCCGCTGACCGCGCTGAGCAGGGTGCGGGCGCGGTAGCCTTTCCACCGCAGCTGCTCCACCTGGGTGGTATCGAGGCGGTGGTTGAAGCCGAAGTGGGTGGTGGTGCGGGTATGCTCCCGGGCTTGGGCGCGTGCGGTGCGGAGGGCGGCACCCTGTTCGTTGAGCACGGCCAGCGTGGCGAGCATCAGTTGAAAGGTAGCGTTGACGCGGTCCGCATAGGGCTTCAGCATGTGCGTTTCGCTGAGGATGCCGATGCGGTGGTGCAGGGCAGCGTGACCACTGCTGTAGCGCGGCCCATCGAGAAAGCCTTCGAGGCCTTGTTCGGGGGTCTGACCGCGTGTCTCGAAGTAGGGGCCCATCAAATGGCCGCGGCGGTCCATCCACACTTGTAGCGCGGGCTTCAGCGTGGTGGCGAGGAAGCTGCGCAAGGCGGGATCGAGGCGGTCGGGGTGCGAAGTGAGCAGTTCCATCACGTACTGGTGATCGGCGCCGTTGCTCACGTGGGTCTCGAAGTAGAGGTCGGGGTCCCAGGTGCGGAGCGCGGCGAGCAGGCTGCGGGTGTTGCGGCTGTCGGCCTTGATGAAGTCACGGTTGAGGTCGAGGTTGCGGGCATTGGCACGGAAGCCATATTCCGCCGGGCCGCGTTGGTTTGCGCGCGAGGTGCTGGAGCGTTGGAGCGCACCGCTCACGTTGTACACGGGCACGATGCAGACGGCGGTATTGGCGAGCAGGCCCATGTACTGGTCGCTGTCGAGCAGGGCCTGCGCGAGGAGCAGGCTGGCATCGACGCCATCGGGTTCGCCGGGGTGGATGGCGTTGGTGATCCAGAGGATGGACTTCCCTGCGGCGCGGAGGCTATCGGGGTGCGGGAAGGTGCCGTCAGCGAGGACGAAGAGGTGGATGGGCAGGCCGTTGTCATCCGCGCCGATGGTGCTAAGGTGGGCACCAGGTCGCGTGTCGGCGAAGTGTTGGAAGCGGGCGATGGCCTGCTCCCAGGTGGGCGTGGAATCGCCGGCGAACTGCCATTGGGCCTGCGCAGTGCAGGCGGTGAGCAGGAGTGCGGCCAGCAGGATGCTCCGGGAGGACATGCTGTAAAGATGCACGAACGCCGCGCACGGTGCGGTGACCGGGCGCGGCGTTCAGAGCAGCCTAAGGCCTTACTCGAAGGTCACCAGGCCGAAGCGGTAGTCGTCCTTGCGGGTGGCGAACATGAAGAGCTGATCATCGGGCGTCTGCACGCAGGCCTTAGGGCGGGTGATGGTCTCGCCCTTTTCGGGGGAGAGCAACGCTTCGCGGTGAACGGTGCCGTCGCTTTCCACGGTGGCCAGGGTGATGAGGGCCTCTTTGCCGGTGATCTTGAAGGGGGCGATCTTGTCACCCTCCTTCATGAACAGGTTCTTGCCGCTGTCGTTGAAGATGAAGTACATCTTGTCGCCCTTTACCGTCATGGCGTAGGAGGAGTAGTAGCCTCCGTCGTTGGTGGTGTGCTGGCGCTTGGGGATCTTCGTGGCCCACTCGATGTTGCCGCTCGGATCCACGTTCACCACCACGATGTCGTTGTAGACGTAGTGGTAGACCGTGCGGCAGGTCTGTCCTCCGTTGGGGCTTGAGGTGCAGACGGTGGTGGTGAAGAAGTTGTACTGTTCACCCACCATCACCACACCACCGTCCTCGCGTACGATGAGCTCGTCCAGGTCATACTTGATCAGCTCGATCTCCTCGCCTTTCTTCTCGGCCTTCTTGGTGGCCTTTTCCTCCTCCTTCTCGGTCATGTACTGGGTGATGAACTCCTTGGAGAACTCCTTGTAAGACTGATGAAGGACGGCCTTGGTCTTTCGATCGAGGCGCATGTAGAAGGCGCCGCTCTGGCTGGACGCACCTTTCTTGCCGTAGAATCCACCGCAGAGGATATCGCCTTCATCAGGGATGGTGATGGTGAGGTCCTGCAGGAACTTATCGCCCGCTTCGATCGGCTGGATCTGAGCGTCTCCAGAGGCGTCGTAAGTGAGCAGCATGTAGGTGTAGGCTGGACGCTCCTCCTTCTTCAGTTCACGCGCTTCGGCCTTTTCTGCATACTTGGTGCCGACCACGATCACCGAGCCGTCATTATCCACCATGGTATTCCTCACACTGAACTCCTTATCGGGGTAAGGCAGGGTGACCTCCTGCTCCCATTCGAGATCGAAGCTGGAGGAATAGACCTGCATCTTGAACCGCTCCGGCATATCCTTTTCGTAGGGCTGATCGATGCGTACGAGGATCTTCTCCTCGTTGGGCGAAACGCCGAGTGAGAATCCTCCCTGCCACTTCTTGCTCGCATCCCCGATGGTGGCCACCTTGCGGATGGTACCCACAGGGCTCATGTCGCTCTCGTTGAAAAGGCGGAGATAGAGCGTATTGATCTTGGTCTTTTTATCGAAAAAAGAGGAGAACACCGCGATACGGTCACCCAGCACTTCGAGGCGCTCGATGCCGTGTTCATCCTTGCCGATCTTGGTGGGCAGCAGCTTCTTGTACCTGCTCTTCAGGTCCATGCCCATTTTCTGAATGAAGCCTTCCTTCTTTTGGTTGACCTTCATGTAAACCGCATCCTCTGACCAGTCGAACACGTAGCCAAAGGCGCCGTCGTCCTTGGCACTGAGTTCAGGTCCCCAACGAACATCGGCACGTTGGGTCTTGGTCTGTGCCACAATGGGCAGCGCTGCAACAAAAAGTGCAGCGGAGAACAGTGATCGCATGGGGTCTTGGTGGGTATAAGGGCCCCGAAGATGCAAAAAAGCGCGATCCCGGCGCAGGGCAACGCGCCGGGACCGCTCGCTCGGGTCTTGGACGACTACTGATCAGGCCGCGGGAGCCTCCTCTTCGATGGCGTTCTGAGTTTCTTCTTCTTGGGGCATCACCCATTCGATGCCGGGGGGCGGGATGGGCTCCACGGTGCGCTGGGCGAAGAGCTGCTCTTCATCAGTGAGGCAGAGGAGCAGTGTAAGGGTCTGGACGGGCCACATGGGAGGTCGGGGAATGTTGGTTCTGGGAGGCCGGTCAGTCGTCGAAGGGTGATGCAAGGTTTCACATAGGGACTCCCTTTGTCAAGACGAAAGGGCAAAAATCTTCGACGAACGTGAAAAATCATCGATAAGCAAGTACGCGCTTCCGGTGATCGGGAAATCCCGAAAAGTACCTGTCGACCGTCAGGTGCGGGTTTCGGATGAGTAGCGACCTTCACCCCCATGCCCGCCAACGCCATCGTCGATCGCGTAGCCGACTTCCTGCGGAAGCACCCACCCTTCGACCGCATCGGTGCGGAGCGGCTGGGGAAACTGGCCGAGGGCATCAGCATTCGCTACCTGAAGGCGGGCGACACGCTCTTCAAAGAGGGCGGACCCGGTTCCGGGGAAGTGTATGTACTGCGCCAGGGCTCATTGGAACTACGGCAGCGCGAGGGTGCCAACGACCGGCTGGCCGACCTCTGTGACGAAGGCGAGGTGATCGGTGTACGGGCCCTGCTGGCGGAACAGCCCTACCTCACCAGCGCCGTGGCGGCGGAGGAGTGCATCGTGTACTGCATACCCGGAGCCCTGTTGCGGAAGGTGCTGGAGGCTGAACCTGCAGCGGCCACCTTCTTCGCGGCTGGCTTTGCAGCGGGCATGCCGGTGGTGCGGCGCAGCATGGAAGGTACGGCCCAGGCGCGCATCGCCTTCCGCCCCTCCCCGCCCGGCCTGCGTTCGGGGCTGTTGGACACCGTGCGCATCAGCGGGGTGAAGCCCGTGGTGACCAGCACACCGGACGAGCCCTTGCGCGTGGCCGCTGAACGCATGACAACGAACCGCGTCCGTGCCATCGTGGTGGTGGATGCAGCGCACCGGCCGGTGGGCATCATCACCGACACCGACTTCCGGCGGAAGGTGGGCACCGGCTTGGTGAGCGTGGATGCACCGTGCAGCAGCGTGATGAGCAGTCCGGTGATCACCGTGGAGCCCGAGCGCAGCCTGGCGGAGCTCACGCTGAAGATGATCGGCCACCGCGTGCATCACCTGTGCGTGACGGCCGATGGAACCCCGGAGCAGCCCGTGATCGGGATCCTCAGCGAGCACGACCTGGTGGTGCAGGAAGGGAACAGTCCGGGGGTACTGGCGCGCCGCTTGAAGACGGCGCCCGATGCCACCGAGCTGGCGGCCATCCGCGACAGTGCCGAGGCGCTGATCATGGACTACCTGAAGCACGAGGCGCGATCATCCTTCCTCAGCGACCTGGTGACCGTACTCAACGATGCGCTGATCGAACGCGCCATCGAGCTCGCGCAAAAGGATTTGTTGGAGCAGGGTCATGCAGCACCCGACCTGCCGTGGTGTTGGCTCTCGCTGGGCAGCGAAGGACGTGGCGAGCAGCTGGTGCGCACCGACCAGGACAACGCCTTGGTCCACGCCGATCCGGTGGAAGGCGAACGAGAGGCCGTGCAGCACTACTTCGCCCTACTGGCCGCCCGCGTGAACGCCACGCTGGAAGCGGCCGGCTTCGAGCGTTGTCCGGCGGAGATGATGGCCAGCAACCCGGAATGGTGTCAGCCGTTGAGCGCCTGGAAAGCGCGCTTCAGTCAATGGATACGCACCCCGGAACCGAAGGCCGTGATGTTGAGCACCATCTTCTTCGACTTCCGCGCGGTGCATGGCGATCGTTCCTTGGGCAGCGAACTGGCCGACCACATCCATGAGGAGATCGCACAAAGCGCGTTGTTCCTGCCGATGCTCGCGGCCAACGCCCTGCAGAACCCGCCGCCGCTCAGCTTTTTCCGGGGGCTGGTGGTGGAGCGCAGCGGCGAGTACAAGGACCGCTTCGACCTGAAGGCGCGAGCCTTGATGCCCTTGGTGGACGCGGCCCGTTTGCTGGGCCTGCACAAGGGTATCCGCGGCATCAACCATACTGGCGAACGCTTCCGGTGGCTGGCGGCGCAGGAACCCGACCAGGCCGAGCTCTACCATGAGGCGGCGAAGGCCTTCGACATCCTGCTGCGCTTCCGGGCCGAGAGCGGGTTCAAACTGGGCGATAGCGGCCGCTACATCGATCCTGCAGCGCTCGACCGTATCCAGCGGCAGATCCTGCGCAATGCCTTCGTGCCCATCGCCGAAGTGCAGGAAGTGGTGAAGGTCCGTTTCCAGGTCGATCAACTCCGGCTCTGATGGCGTGGTGGCCTTTTGCGCGCAAGGATGACACGCCGTTGGAGCGGCTGCGCTTCGCCGTGCTCGATACGGAGAGCACCGGACTGGATGCCACGAAGGATCGGCTGCTCTCCATCGCAGCCGTGCGCGTGGAAGGCCTGCAGGTAAAGCCCGGCGATGCCTTTACTACGTTGGTGCACAGCAACGATCCCGGTGCGGCCGTGGCGATCCATGGGATCACTGCTGCGGCCACACAGGAAGGTCTGGACGAAGCCGAGGCCCTACATGCGCTGGAGGACTGGCGCGGGGACAGCATCTGGGTGGGGCACCACATCATGCACGACCTGTCCTTTCTGCGGGCCATTGCGAAACGGGGTAGTCCGGAATTGCGTGTGGCGAAGCTGCTGGATACGCGGGACCTGGCCTTGCGCTTGGAACGGCCCGATCATGTGAAGCCCGATGACAACGGTTTGGATGCGCTGTGCAAGCGCTACCGTATTCCGGTGGAAGAGCGGCATACGGCAGCGGGTGATGCCCTGGCCACGGCCTTGTTGCTGGTAGTGCTGTTGCGGGGCTTGCAGGAGCGCGGGGTGCGCACGGCGGGGGAATTGTTCGGGCGGTAGAGCGCTGGCGCCTGGCGGCGCATGAGAATGCATTCAACCACGGATCCACACGGATAGACACGGATAATGCGTAGTCCACTAATCGACTGAGGCTCTTGGTGATCGAACGGAGCGTATCGATAATGTTGCTCATTTGCTATAGCTTTGCTCAGTAGATATACCTAACCGAATGGCCTCCCCCACCTCCTGCCCCAAGTGCGATCACGACCAGTTCGTGCGGGCCGGTGTGGTGCAGGAACGCCAGCGGTGGCGCTGCAAGCACTGTGGCTACCACTTCACGGTGAACAAGCTGGGCAAGCGCGTGGACCCGTACTACGTGGTGAAGGCGTTACAGCTGCACTTGGAGGGCATCAGCCTGCGGGAGATCGAGCGCATCCTGGGCGTGAGCCACACGGCGGTGGCGGGCTGGATCAAGCAGTACCACATCAAGGCACCGGAGCAGCGAGACTACCGACCTACTTACAAGGTACTGGACCACGCGGAACTACAGGCCTATGTGGCCGATCGCAGCCATGTGACCGGAGCGGGCATGATGATCACCGAGCTGGGCGACAAGTTCATGGTGATCCGATGGGAGCGCTTCCGGCAGGACCGATAGCGGCATAACGACCGCATGCTTACAGAAAACGATCGAGGTTTTGGGGATGGATGTCGTTGCGGGCCTATTTGGCACTCGCTGAACGGCACCAACCACCAACACTTTCGATATGGCTACACGCACCCTACGCAACGCACTGGCGACGCTCGCGCTGGTCCCTGTGCTCGCCTTCGCCCAAGGATCGGAGATCTACGGTCCCGGTCTGAAGCTGAAGCCCAACCCGGAGAAGGACGCCTTTGTGCGCCTGATCTTCTGGAACCAGATCTGGGGCCGCTACATCGAGAACAACCCCGGCACGCTGGTCAATGGCGAAGCGGCGAACGAGACGATGGACGTGGGCATCCGTCGCTCGCGCTTCCTCGCCTTCGCGCAGGTGCATCCGCGCTACCGCATCGTGTTCCACGCGGGTATCAACAACCAGACCTTCGTGAACGGCGGCGTGCCCAACGGCGGTGTCACCGGTAACGGCGGCACCTTCACCAGTGGGAAGAAGCCCGGCCTGTTCGTCCATGATGCGTGGAACGAGTATGATGTGATCGCGCCGGGCAAGCGGGAGGACGGCACTGCCAAGCCCTTCAGCCTGACGCTCGGCACAGGTCTGCATTACTTCAACGGTGTATCGCGCATGAGCAGTGCCAGCACGCTCAACTTCCTGGCCATCGACGCGCCCATCTTCAACTGGTACGCCATCGAACTCGGCGACCAGTTCGCCCGCCAGTTCGGCTTCTTCGCCAAGGGCAAGGCCGGCAAGGTCGATTACCGGTTCGCGGTGAACAAGCCCTTCGCCACAGGCACCACACCACCCTTGGCCGCTGAAGCCGTGGCCGTGGACAACAACGGTCGCAGCAATGCCTCTTACGCTGGTTATGCCATGTGGCAGTTCCTGGACCAGGAGAGCAACGTGCTTCCCTACACTGTGGGCACCTATATCGGTACCAAGAAAGTGTTCAATGTGGGAACGGGTTTCTACAGCCAGTCCCAGGGAACGCGCAGCCGGGTGATCAACGGCAACGATACCATCACCCAGAAGCACGACATCAACCTCTTCGGCTTCGACGTGTACGCGGACATCCCCTTTGGTGGTGAGAAGAACATGGCGGTGACCGCCTACAGCGTGTACTACCTGCATGACTGGGGACCCAACTACTACCGCACGGTGGGCATCATGAACGAAGGCACCAATGACCCCGGCTTCCTGGGCGACCGTTCTTCCGCCGGAGCAGGCAATGCACGTCCGCTGCTGGGCACGGGCAACATCTGGTACACCCAGGCCGGGCTGCTCCTACCCAAAGGGACCAGTGGCAAGATGCGCATACAGCCCTTCGCGGCCTACACCATGAAGGACCTCGAAGCCTTGGACGAGCCGATGGGCTTCATGGACGCCGGCTTCAACCTGTTCTTCGACGGTCACCACGCCAAGCTCACCCTGCAATACAGCGACCGCCCAGTGGTGGTGGCTGGAAAAAAGGACGGCTCACGTGGCGAGGTCATCCTGCAGGCACAGATCTATTTATAGGAAAGCTGATAGAGGAAGGCTGAAAGAAGAAAGTTGAAAGCTCAAAAACAGGGATCTCACGCGGCGATACGATCGGTCCGAATGGCCGAAAACCGCGGAACGATCAACTAACCACGAACAACCATCACCCATCATGTCGAACAAGTCACCCCAGCAGTACTGGAAGCGGAACATCCGCCTGGTACTCATTCTGATGGCCATCTGGGCCCTCGTCTCCTTCGGATTCGGCATCGTGCTGGCCGAACCCCTCAACGCGATCAAGATCGGCGGCTTCAAGCTGGGCTTCTGGTTCGCACAGCAGGGCAGCATCTATGTGTTCGTGCTGCTGATCTTCTACTATGTGTGGAAGATGAACCAGCTGGACAAGGAATTCAACGTGGACGAACAATGACCCCCAACACCTGAGACCATGGATATCCTGACCTGGACATACATCATCGTGGGGGCCACCTTCGCCCTCTACATCGGCATCGCCATCTGGGCGCGCGCCGGCAGCACGAAGGAATTCTACGTGGCGGGTGGCGGTGTATCGCCCCTGGCCAACGGCATGGCCACGGCGGCCGATTGGATGAGCGCGGCAAGCTTCATCAGCATGGCGGGCCTCATCAGCTTCATGGGCTACGACGGCAGCGTGTACCTGATGGGCTGGACCGGCGGCTACGTGCTGCTCGCGCTCCTGCTCGCGCCCTACCTGCGGAAGTTCGGCAAGTTCACCGTGCCCGACTTCGTGGGCGACCGCTACTACTCGCAGACCGCGCGCCTGGTGGCCGTGGTGGCCGCGCTGTTCGTGAGCTTCACTTACGTGGCCGGGCAGATGCGCGGCGTGGGCATCGTCTTCAGCCGCTTCCTGGAGGTGGACATCAACACCGGCGTTGTGATCGGCATGATCATCGTCCTGTTCTACGCGGTGCTCGGCGGCATGAAGGGCATCACCTACACCCAGGTGGCGCAGTACTGCGTGCTCATCTTCGCCTACATGGTGCCGGCGATCTTCATCTCGCTGCAACTCACCGGCAACCCCATCCCACAACTGGGCTTCGGCGGCACGGTGGCAGATGGCACCCCGCTGCTCGACAAGCTGGACGGCCTGCTCACCGAACTCGGCTTCACAGCCTATACCAACGGCAGCAAGGGAATGATGGACGTGCTCTTCATCACGGCCGCGCTCATGGTGGGCACCGCCGGTCTTCCCCACGTGATCGTACGCTTCTTCACCGTGCCGCGCGTGAAGGATGCCCGCAAGAGCGCAGGTTTCGCGCTGGTCTTCATCGCCATCCTGTACACCACGGCGCCTGCGATCGGTGCGTTCGGCATCTACAACATGATCAACACGCTCAACGAGAAGCCCGTGGCCGAAATGCCGCAGTGGGTGGAGAACTGGGGCAAGACCAAGTTGATCACCATCGAGGACAAGAACGGCGACGGCCTGGTGCAGTACCGCAAGGATGCGGCCGTGAACGAGGTCACCATCGACAAGGACATCATGGTGCTGGCCAACCCGGAGATCGCGCAGCTGCCCAACTGGGTGATCGCGCTGGTGGCGGCCGGTGGACTGGCGGCGGCCCTGAGCACGGCGGCCGGTCTGCTGCTGGTGATCAGTACCGCCATCAGCCGCGACCTGCTGAAGAACGCCCTGATGCCTCAGATCACCGAGAAGAAGGAACTGATGGCCGCCCGCATTGCCGCCGCCGTGGCCGTGACCATCGCCGGTTACTTCGGCATCAACCCGCCGGGCTTCGTGGCGCAGGTGGTGGCATTCGCCTTCGGTCTGGCCGCAGCGAGCTTCTTCCCCATCATCATCATGGGCATCTTCAGCAAACGCATGAACAAGGAAGGCGCCATCACCGGCATGATCGTGGGCCTCGCCTTCACCCTCACCTACATCATCTACTACAAGTTCGTGAACCCCACGGCCACGAAGGATGACTGGTGGTTCGGCATCTCGCCGGAAGGCATCGGTACGTTGGGCATGCTGCTCAACTTCGCGGTGAGCTTCCTGGTAAGCCGGTTCACGCCGCCTCCACCGCAGGATGTGCAGGACCTGGTGGAGGACATCCGCATCCCGCGCGGCGCTGGTGAAGCAACACATCATTGATCAGTTGATCAGGGTCAGGGTACCGGGTGCTGAGCGCTCGGTACCTTGGCCGTGATGGCACGACCACCCGCCATGAAAGGCCTCACCACCCAACGCCTCGGAGTGCTCTTCATCGCCTTCGCCCTCATCCTGCAGTATCCACTGCTGAGGCCGAGCGACAGCACCGAACTGGTGGCGGGTGTTCCGCGGCTGTACCTGCATGTGTTGCTGGGCTGGCTGTTGCTGATCGGCCTGATCGCGCTGGTGATGGCGGACAAACACCGCAGAAGCAAGGAGCAGGAATGAACACGGCCCTGGTCATCGGCGCCTCCTTCGGCTACCTCGCCTTGCTCTTCGGCATTGCGTGGTGGGCGGAGCAGCGCGGGCGGACCAAGCGCAGCCTGGTATCCAACCCATGGACCTATGCCTTGAGCCTGGCGGTGTACTGCACCGCCTGGACCTACTACGGCAGCGTGGGGCGCGCATCCGTGAGCGGCATCGAGTTCGCGGCCATCTACATCGGTCCCTCGCTGCTGGCGCCGCTCTGGTACACGGTGCTGCGCAAGCTCATCCGCATCAGCAAGATGCAGCGCATCAGCAGCATCGCCGACCTGGTGAGCGCACGTTACGGCAGCAGCAGCTGGCTGGGTGGCCTGGTCACGGTGTTCAGCATCATCGGCATCATCCCGTACATCAGCATCCAACTGAAGGCGGTGGGCACCAGCTTCGACCTCATCACCACGGCACCCGAACTGCTGCGTGCGGCGCCCCTGCTCACCGACACCACCTTCTACCTCACGCTCGGGCTGGCGGCCTTCATCATCCTCTTCGGCACGCGCACGTTGGATGCCACCGAGCGGCACGAAGGGTTGGTGACCGCGATCGCCTTCGAGTCGGTGGTGAAGCTGGTGGCCTTCCTCACCGTGGGCCTCTTCGTCACCTATGGCCTCTTCAACGGCTTCGGCGACCTCTTTGGAAGGGCCACTGAACGACCGGAGCTCCAACGACTCTTCACCCTCAGCGGCGATGGAGGTCCGGTGCGGTGGAGCGCGTTGATCCTGTTGAGCATGATGGCCTTCCTCCTGCTCCCCCGCCAGTTCCAAGTGGCGGTGGTGGAGAACCTCAACGAGCGGCACACGCACAAGGCCATGTGGATCTTCCCGCTGTACCTGTTGCTCATCAACCTTTTCGTGCTGCCCATCGCTTTCGCGGGCAGGCTGCTGCTCGATCCCGGCGTGGATGCCGACACCTACGTGCTGAGCCTGCCACTGGCCAATGGCGCCAACGGCCTTGCGTTGCTCACCTACCTGGGTGGGTTCAGCGCGGCCACGGGCATGATCATCGTGGCCACCATCGCCCTCAGCACCATGCTCAGCAACAACCTGCTGATGCCGCTGTTGTTGAGCCTGCCGGCCTACCGGGAACGTGGCGTGCAGCCCAAGGGTGCGCTGTTGCTGGCGGTGCGCCGCGCGGGCATTGTGCTCATCCTGGTACTGGCCTATGTCTATTTCCGCACGGTGAGCAGCGCAGCTCCGCTCGTTTCCGTGGGTCTGGTGAGCTTCGCGGCGGTGGCCCAGTTCGCGCCGGCCGTGTTCGGAGGGATCTACTGGAAGCGCGCCAACCGCCACGGTGCGGTCATCGGACTCGTGCTCGGCTTCGCGGTGTGGGCCTTCACCCTCGTGGTGCCGGGGCTCATCCGTTCAGGACTGATCTCCCCCGACCTGGCCACACACGGCCTCTTCGGTCTGGAAGCCCTGAAGCCACACCTGCTCTTCGGCGATCTGGGCTTCGACCCGCTTACGCATGCGGTGTTCTGGAGCCTGCTGCTGAACACGGCCGGCTTCGTGCTGGGGGCGCTCACCTTCACCCAGAGCAGCAAGGAACGCAACCAGGCCGAGGTGTTCGTGGATGTGTTCAAGTACGCCCGGGCCTACGAGAGCAGCATCGTTTGGAAGGGCACCGCACAGACCAGCGAACTGCGGCGGCTGCTGGCCAACTTCATCGAAACGGCCCGTGCGGAGCGGGCATTGGAGCAGTTCGCGCGACGCAACGGCATCGACCTTGCGAGCGACAGCGCCGACCCGCGGCTGGTGACCTACGTGGAGCGCGTGCTCAGCGGCATCATCGGTGCGGCGTCCGCGCGGATCATGGTCAGCAACGTGGTGAAGGAGGAGGAGATCCGGCTGGAAGAGGTCTTCGACATCCTGCGCGGATCGCAGCAGCTGATGGCCCTGAACAAGGAGCTGCGGCGCAAGAGCGAAGAGCTGGACCACCTGACCCAGGAACTGCGGCGCGTGAACGAGGACCTGCGCAGGAGCGACGAACTGAAGGACGAGTTCCTTTACACCGTCACCCACGAGCTGCGGACGCCGCTCACCAGCATCCGCGCGCTGAGCGAGATCCTGCACGACAACCCGGACATTGACGAGGAACAGCGCCAGCAGTTCCTGGCCACCATGGTGCGCGAGACGGAACGCCTGAGCCGCCTGATCGAACAGGTGCTGGACCTGGAGAAGCTGGAGAGCGGTAAACAGAAGCTGAACGAAGGCACCGTACACCTCCCCACCCTGGTGGAAGAAGCCGTGGACAGCGTCGGCCAGCTGCTGCGCGACAAAGGCATCAGCATCCAGGTGGACGTGCAGCGCAACATGCGCCCCATCCTCGGCGATGGCGACCGCATTGAGCAGGTGATGATCAACCTGCTGGGCAACGCGGTGAAGTTCTGCCCCGAGCAGGGCGGCCGCATCACCGTGAGCTGCTACTACGTGGACGGCGAAGTAAAGGTGCACGTGACCGACAACGGTCCCGGCGTGGAGCCCGCCATCCGCAAGCTCATCTTCGACAAGTTCTTCCAGGCACGCCAGCAACACCAGCGCCGCAACACCAGCGGCAGCGGGCTGGGACTGGCCATCTGCCGCAACATCGTGGTGCTGCACGGCGGCCGCATCTGGGTGGAGAGCAACGGGGAGCAAGGCGCCCGCTTCTCCTTCACCCTGCCCGCCCTCAGCCCCAAAGACCAACCCGAACAGGCATGAACAAGGTCCTTATTGTCGACGACGACCCCGGAATCCTGATGTCGATCGAATTCCTCGTGAAGAAGGCCGGGCACCAGGCCTTCATTGCCCGCGATGGGCAGGAAGCGCTGGCCATCTATGAGCGCGAAAGCCCGCGCGTGGTGCTGCTGGACATCATGATGCCCGGCATGGACGGCTACGAGGTGTGCGAGCGCATCCGCCAGCACGACCGGCATCCGCGGCCCTACATTGTCTTCCTCAGTGCCAAGAACCGCGAGCTCGACATCAAGAAGGGCTTCACCGTGGGCGGCGACCTCTACGTCACCAAGCCCTTCAGCACCCGCCAGCTCGTCGACACCATCAACAAGGCCATCCAGCAGCCATGAGCACCGAGAGCCACCTTCAGGAACACGCCCGCAGCATCGCCGATCCCGTGGCCTTCTGGGGCGAGCAGGCGCAACGCCTCGCCTGGCACACCGCGCCCACGCAGGTGCTGGACATGCCCACGCCCGACCGCACGCGCTGGTTCGCCGATGGCGTGCTGAACATGAGCCACCTCTGCCTGGACCACCACGTGGCGAGCGGGCGCGCCGACCAGGTGGCGCTGATCCACGACAGTCCGGTGACGGGCGTGGTGGAGACCTTCACTTACCGCGAACTGCAGGCGCGGGTGGCACGGCTGGCCGGTGCGATGAAGCGAGCAGGTATCACCCAGGGCGATACCGCCGTGATCTACATGCCCATGGTGCCTGAGGCTGTGATGGCCATGCTGGCCTGTGCGCGGCTCGGCGTGGTGCACAGCGTGGTGTTCGGGGGATTCGCGCCGCATGAACTGGCCGTCCGCATCGACGACGCCAAACCCAAGATCCTCTTCACGGCGGCCTGTGGCATCGAGGTGGACAAGGTGATCCCCTACCAGCCGCTGATCCGCGCGGCACTGGACGAGAGCGCGCACCAGCCCGCGCACATCGTCACCCTGCAACGTCCGCAACAGCCGGTGGTGCTGGGTGCGCGAGAGACCACCTGGGACCAGTTCGTAGGTGGCGCCGAAGCGGCGGATCCCGTGCTACTTCCGAGCACGCACCCGCTGTACATCCTCTACACCAGTGGCACCACGGGCAAGCCCAAGGGCATTGTGCGCGACACCGGCGGCTATGCCACGGCCCTGCGCTACAGCATGGACGCGGTGTACGGCGTGCAGCCCGGCGATACCTTCTGGGCCGCGAGCGACGTGGGCTGGGTGGTGGGCCACAGCTACATCGTGTACGGTCCGCTGCTGGCGGGCTGCACCACCATCCTCTTCGAGGGCAAGCCCGTGCGCACGCCCGATGCGGGCACCTTCTGGCGAGTGATCCAGCAGCACCAGGTGAACGTGCTCTTCACCGCACCCACGGCCATCCGCGCCATCCGCAAGGAAGATCCCGAAGGCGCGCTGGTGAAGCAGTACGACCGCAGCAGCCTGCGCACCCTCTTCCTGGCCGGCGAGCGCTGCGACCCCGCCACCTGGGAATGGAGCGCCGAACACCTGAACGTGCCCGTGGTGGACCATTGGTGGCAGACCGAGAGCGGCTGGCCCATGGTGGCCACACTGATGGGCCGCCAACACCTCCCGAGCAAGGCGGGCAGCGCTGGCCATGCCGTGCCGGGCTACGACGTGCGTATCCTGGCCGAGGACGGCCGCGAACTGATCGCCAACCAGGAAGGCTTCATCGCTGTCAAGCTACCACTGCCGCCGGGCTGCCTGCCCACGTTGTGGAACGACCACGAGCGCTTTGTGCGCGGCTACCTCACCCACTTCCCAGGACACTACGTGACGGGCGATGGCGGCTACATCGACGAGGAAGGCTATGTGCATGTGATGGGCCGCGTGGACGATGTGATCAATGTGGCCGGACACCGGCTGAGCACCGGCGAGATGGAGGAACTGCTGGCCGGGCACGCCGCAGTGGCCGAGTGTGCCGTGGTGGGCATCGCCGATGACCTGCGTGGCCAGGTACCCATGGGATTGGTGGTGCGCAAGGACGGCGCCGCGATCGACGATGCCGGGCTGGAACGCGAGCTGGTGACGCTTATCCGCGAGAAGATCGGAGCGGTGGCCGTGTTCCGCCAGGCCGTGGTGGTGAAGCGCCTGCCGAAGACCCGCAGCGGCAAGATCCTGCGCAAGACGATCCGTAACATCGCAGATGGTGAGCACTACGCCGTGCCCAGTACCATCGAGGACCCCAGCGCATTGACGGAGATCCACGATGGGTTGAAGGCGCGGGGCATTGGAAAGGCGTTCAGTGAGGAAACCGCATGATCGATGTTCGATGATCGTTGTTCGATCCTTCAACTTGATCACGCTCACCGTATAACCGAAACCGTTCCGCGCACGACGAACAGCGAACAACGAACATCGATATCCGAAGAACGAACTTCACGCCTACGGGCGACAAAACATACCAGACCATGGCCCTTAAACGCATCCGCACCCAAGCCGAATACGACGCCAACTACGCCGAGAGCGTGAAAGACCCCGTGGGGTTCTGGACCGCGCAGGCCGACACCTTCGAGTGGCACCAGAAGTGGAACACCGCGCTGGAGTGGGATTTTGAGACGCCCAACGTGAAGTGGTTCGCGGGCGGCAAGCTGAACATCACCGAGAACTGCCTGGACCGGCACCTGAAGAAGCGCGGCAACAAGCTGGCCATCATCTGGGAGCCGAACGACCCGAAGGAGCGCTTCGTGCGCCTCACCTACCGCGAGTTGCACGAGAAGGTGTGCCAGTACGCCAACGTGCTGAAGCGCAACGGTGCGAAGAAGGGCGACCGCATCTGCATCTACATGCCGATGATCCCCGAGCTGGTGATCGCCACGCTGGCCTGCGCGCGCATCGGCGCCATTCACAGCGTGGTGTTCTGCGGCTTCAGCGCACAGAGCCTGAGCGACCGCATCCAGGATGCCGAGGCCACCATGGTGCTCACGAGCGACGGCCTGAACCGCGGGCACAAGCAGATCCCCGTGAAGCGCGTGGTGGACGAGGCGCTGGAGACCTGTCCCACGGTGCAGAAGGTGATCGTGACCGACCGGTTGGGCTGGAGCGTGAACATGCAGGAAGGCCGCGATGTGTGGCTGCACGACGAGCTGCTCCACGTGGACAAGCACTGCACGGCCGAAGTGATGGACGCGGAGGACCCGCTCTTCATCCTCTACACCAGCGGCAGCACCGGCAAGCCCAAGGGCGTGGTGCACACCTGCGGCGGCTACATGGTGTACACCGACTACAGCTTCCGCAATGTATTCCAGTACGAAGAGAGCGACGTGTACTGGTGCACGGCCGATGTGGGCTGGATCACCGGCCACAGCTACATCATCTACGGTCCGCTGCTGGCGGGTGCCACCACGCTGGTGTTCGAGGGCGTGCCCACCTTCCCCGATGCGGGCCGCTTCTGGCAGGTGATCGACAAGCACGGGGTGAACATCTTCTACACCGCACCCACCGCCATCCGCAGCCTGATGGCCTGTGGTCTGGACCATGTCCTCGCCTACTCGCTGGACAGTCTGAAGGTGATCGGCAGCGTGGGCGAGCCCATCAACGAAGAAGCGTGGAACTGGTACAAGATCCACGTGGGCAAGGACCGCTGCCCCATTGTGGACACCTGGTGGCAGACGGAGACCGGCGGCATATTGATCAGTACCATGGCCGGGGTGAACGACGAGAAACCCGCGCACGCCGCGTGGCCCCTACCCGGTGTGCAGCCTGTGCTGCTCACGCCCGAAGGCAAGGAGATCACCGAGAACGAGGTGGAAGGCCTGCTGTGCATGAAGTTCCCCTGGCCCAGCATCCTGCGCACCACCTGGGGCGACCATGAGCGCTGCCGCCAGACCTACTTCAGCAGCTACAAGGGCTACTACTTCACCGGCGATGGCGCCAAGCGCGATGCCGACGGCCGTTACCGCATCATCGGTCGCGTGGACGATGTGATCAACGTGAGCGGCCACCGCTTCGGCACGGCCGAGATCGAGAACGCCATCAACCAGGCCAAGGGCGTGGTGGAGAGCGCCGTGGTGGGCTACCCGCACGACATCAAGGGCCAGGGCATCTACGCCTACGTGGTCACCGAAACACCGGTGAACGCCACCGACGAGCAAGCCGTGGAGAACATGCGCGGCGAGGTGATCGAAGCGGTAGTGGCCAGCATCGGCCGCATCGCCAAGCCGGACAAGATCCAGTTCGTGAGCGGGTTGCCGAAGACGCGCAGCGGCAAGATCATGCGGCGGATCCTGCGGAAGGTGGCGGAGAACGAACTAGGGAGTTTGGGGGATACGAGCACGCTGCTGGATCCGGGGGTGGTGGAGGAGATCAAGGAGGGAAGAGTGTGACAGGCATCCTGCCTGTCATGCGAGACCGCCGCACATGTATGGTGGGTCTTGGTTTGGCCGCCTGACGGGCTGTCCGCTATGGCCGTCTTGCTGCGCCTGCGGCTGCGGCGCTCCGGTGGCTTCCTTCGGTCGCCTCCTCGCTGCGCGCATCCGCTTGTCGCTCGCTACGCCGGGCCGCCGCTTCCATCCCGGGCGGGGAAGGAATTCTCAAGTACCAATGGATCGAAGGGTGCCTTGCTAGGCCAAACCTCAAGGATCACACTTCCCTTCCGAATTCATGAACCGGAGGTCAAACTCTGGATGCTTAACGGCTATTGCTTCGAACAGACCGGCCAACTGCTCGGACGCGTAGTTCTGCTCCCCCTCCATACCAAAGAGGCCTTGATCTGGTGTGGTGGTCAACAGTCGCAATGACGACACCGTCCGACCATCCTCAGAGCGTGCTAGGAATTCGATCACATCGCAACTCTGCCTTGGTGGATGCCGTGTTGCCACCAAGGTCTCTAATACGACCAACAACTCACCTCGCAATTCCTTGTCACAGCGAATGATCGGTCCGTTGCCAGGCTTCCTGAACTCCACCACGTCTGCGGAAGTGAACGTCTGTACCAATTGCGAGCGTGAGTCTTTCCCAAGATCCCATAGACCGATACTGATAGCGGCAAGGATCAGAAATACGATGGACAGTCCTTTGAGTTTTGCCATGTCCCTAGAGCTGGTTCATGCAGCGCTTCGCCCTTGCCCGAAAGTAGTTCTTCACGTCAACCTCCCTCACCCATTGTCATCCCAAGCGAAGCGAAAGGACACCTCCCCCTTCAGCTTCCGGAACTGCTTGGTTGACCGGTGCCGATCGATGGTGTTGGATCGCGACAGAATGGCGACATCTCCTATCGGGACATCATTCCCCCACTGAGGCACGGTCAACCGGGTCAGTGGGCCACAAAGCGGAAAAGATCGCACGTGCATCACACCATCCTCTGGGCGCGCACACTCCTCAAAGCCTGGACCAGCGATGGCAAGCCGAGCGCAGGTCAGCTCACTCCCCGATCACCAGGATCGAACGTTCACTCACTCCAACCCCACCACCACTGGCAGATGATCACTGAAGCCCCCCTTGTAGCGCCCTCCGCTGTAGGTCTTGTCCGGTGAGGGACCGAACCTGGGGTGGCGGAACAGGAGGCGTTGATCGGTAAGGGCGCGGGCGTCGCGGCAGTGCGGCAGTAGCGCCTGACTGACGATGAACTGGTCCAGGTATGCCCACTCGCCGTTGAACTGATGGCTGCCCTCATTGGGCTGGCGATCCATGCACATCAGGGCGAACAGGTCTGCATCGGCCTGGGGGTCGCAACTAGCGGCCAGACCTTCCTGGACACTGCGGTCCTCCGGATGGTCATTAAGGTCACCCATGATCAGGACCTGGGCCGTTGGGTCCATTGCGAGCAGCGCATCCACCCGGTCGCGTACCACGCGGGCTGCGGCCATGCGCTTGGGTTCGCTTTCGCGCTGGCCTTCGCGCCGACTGGGCCAATGGGCAACGAAGACATGCAGGCTGGGCGCGCTGGACCGTTCCAGTTCGGTGTAGAGGATGTCGCGCGAGCGGTCACCGTTCAGTACGAGGGGCAGGGCCTCGGACCGGATCACATGAGCACGGCGATCGTCCACCAACAGGGCTACATCGATGCCGCGCTCATCAGGCGATTCAAAGTGGACCACTGTGTACGGTCCTTCGGCGAGGGCTCCGGTGCGCGCGAGGTCCCGCACCACAGCGGCATTTTCAACTTCCGCCAGACCAATGATGCCCGGTAGCGCATCACCGGTCCAGGAAAGCGCACTGGCCAGTTGCTGCAGTTTGTGGCGGTATCGCTCCTCGGTCCATTGCAGTTCACCGCCGGGCAGGAAGTCCTGATCGTTGGTGGCAGGATCGTCCCGGGTGTCGAAGAGGTTCTCCACGTTGTAGAATACCGCTTGCGTAGGCCCCCACGGCTGCAGCGCGCCGATGGCCCCGGTGGGGTCAGCGAGCTTTGCGGGTTCCGGTGTTGGCGTGCCGCAGGCGAGCAGCGCCAAAAGCACAAAGGACCATGGCCGTATCATCGACGACGGCGGGTAGTGGTCTTCAAGCCCAGCACACCGAGCAGGCCGCGCGCCAATTCACGCATCACGGTGTTGCCTACCTGGCGCACCATGGTGTTCTTGGACATCTTTTCCAGGGTGCTCACCTCCTTGGCGGCCGTCCTGGTGGTCTCCTTCTTTGCCGCCGGTGCTGGCGCAGGCGTTGCCGGTTCAACAGCCTCTTCGGTGTCCTTCATTCGCTGCTCCAGCAGTTCGAAAGCGCTTTCGCGGTCGATCTCCTCGTTGTACTTGCGCACCAGTTCGGAACGGGCGATGAGGCCGTCGATCTCCAGCGGGCTGAGGATGTCCATGCGGCTGGCAGGTGCGCGCAGCAGGGTGTGCGCCAACGGCGTGGGCGTACCCTTTTCGCTGAGGGCAGTGACGAGCGCTTCGCCGATGCCGAGCGAGGTGATCAGCTCCTCCACGTTGTAGAAGGGCGTGATGGGGTAGTTCTGCGCGGTCTTCTTGATGGTGGTGCGGTCCTTCGCAGTGAAGGCGCGCAACGCATGCTGCACCTTCAGGCCGAGCTGGCCGAGCACACCTTCGGGCACATCGCTGGGGTCCTGGGTGCAGAAGTACACCCCCACCCCCTTGGAACGGATCAGCTTGATGATGGTCTCGATCTGCTCCAACAAGGCCTTCGAGGCGGTGCTGAAGATGAGGTGCGCCTCGTCAATGAAGAGCGCCAGCTTGGGCTTCTCGGGATCGCCCACTTCAGGCAGGGTGCTGTAGATCTCGGCCAGCAGGCACAACATGAAGGTACTGAAAAGGCGCGGCTTGTCCTGGATGTCGGTAAGGCGCACGATATGCACCACGCCCTTGCCAGCGCGGGTGGCGAGGAGGTCGTTCACGTCGAAGGAGCGTTCACCGAAGAACTCCTCGGCACCCTGTTGCTCGATCTCGATGAGCTTGCGCAGGATGATGTTCACCGTGGCACCACTGACCGATCCGTACTGCTTGCGGATGGCTTCCTTGCCTTCGTCCGTGACGAACTGCAGCACACGCCGGAGGTCCTTCAGGTCCAGCAGGGGCAGGTGGTTGTCGTCGCAGTACTTGAACACCAGGGCGAGCACGCTCTGTTGGGTATCGTTGAGTTCCAGGATGCGCCCCAACAGCACCGGACCGAATTCGCTGACGGTGGCGCGCAGACGGGCTCCGGGTTCCTTGCTGAGACTGAGCAGCTCGACCGGGGCGCCTTGGGGGGTGAAGGCCTCGCCCACCTTGGCATGGCGCGCTTCGATCTTCTCGTTGGTGGTGCCGGGCGCAGCGATGCCGCTGAGGTCGCCTTTCACGTCCATGAGCAACGAGGGCACACCTTTCATGGAAAGCTGCTCGGCCAGGATCTGCAGGGTCTTGGTCTTGCCGCTGCCCGTGGCGCCGCAGATCAGCCCATGGCGGTTCATGGTGCGCAACGGCACACGTACTTGGCAACCCGCGGGCACTTCCCCATTGAAGAGCGCTCCACCCAGGAGGATGCTGTCCCCCTTGAAGGTATTGCCGGTCGTAATGGTGGACTGAAAGTCGGTGATGGAGTTCATGATCGTGGCTTCAAAAGTAGGCGGCGGTTCTGGTCAGCCAATGGAGAATGCCTGAACCACGTCCCGAGGACTCGGGCCGTGGTTCAGATAAAGCGCGAAGGGGCGCCTCCAACGAAGAAGGGGCCGCGAAGCCCCTTCCACCGTGGTCATTGCTCCGGGTTACTTGAACAGCTTGCCGAGCATGCCCTTGGCCATATCGGCGACTTTACCACCTCCTCCGAGGTTCCCGAGCAGGCCCTGCAGCGCACCGGCGTTACCACCGATCTTCTCGCTGAGCAGGCTGGTGAGCACGGGCATCACCAGGTCCTTCACGCTGTTCGCCTTGGCGGCATCAAGACCCACCTGACCGGTGAGCTTGCCCAGGTAGGTCTGGCCCAATTGGCCCAGTAGGTCATTGGCGCCCGGCGTGTTGGTGTCCTTGGAGAAAAGGTTGAGCACGGTGCTCATGTCAATGCCCTTGCCACCGAGCAGTTCGGTGACAGTGGAGGAAGCAGCGTTGAGAGCGCCATCGGTCTTGGAGGCGTCGAGGCCCACCTTGTTCATCAGGTCGGCGCCGACCTTGTCCTTCAGCAGGGGAAGTAGATTGTCGAGCATGTTCGTCGGGTCTTGGAAAGAGTGAATGTGCGTTGCGCCCTTATGACGCAGAACGAAGATAAGGTCACCGGTGAAATGGCCTGAACAACGGCACACGTCCGCTGTTGATCGGAGGATGGAGCTTTACAACATCAGCTACAACGACCCACAGGTGCGCCGTGTGGTGGAAGGCATCTGTGGCAAGCCATACGGTTTCTGGGAGGGTGTGCGGCGCGGGGGTACTGGCTCCTACCGCTTCCAGTTGCTTGATGCCCCGGGCTCCGTTCTGGCGCGCATCGACCGCGCAGAGGATCGGCGTTTCTGCAGCCTGGAGGTGCGCCCTGGCGGACTGCTGGTACGCTTGAAGGACCGTCTGGAGACCCTCGCTGTGCCCTTCGCGTGGGCCGATCTGGTGCGTGTGCAACTGGGCAGTCCTGGCGGGGAACGGTTGGCCCCCTTACAGTTCGTGCGGACCACCGGTGAGCGACTGGTGTTCGGCGTGAGGCGTGAGCAGTGGGGCAGCATGGACCGGCTGCTACGGTCTTCGTTACCAGCCGATCGATACCGCACCAGCGCTGCGAGCGACTGGTGAACAGCACCGGGGTGTTGACCGTTGTTCCGCCATGACCTCCACCCCTTACCTCATCATCGGCGCAGGCCGCGGCATCGGCCGTGGCATTGCGGAACGCCTCATCGCACAAGGACACCCGGTGATCACCGTATCGCGCAGCAGCGATGGGCCGGCCGGCGCAGTGGAACACCTTCATGCTGATGTGGTGGCCGATGGGTTGCCCGTGGACCGCCTGCCGGAAGCCTTGAGCGGCGTGGCCTATTGCCCAGGCAGCATCGACCTGAAGCCGTTCCGTAGCATCCGCGTGGAGGACCTGCGGGCCGCACTGGAGGTGAACCTTGTGGGAGCATTCCGTGCGGCACAGGCCACCGCCGACCGCTTGAAGCGCGTGCCCGGCTCGTCGCTGCTGCTGTTCAGCACCGTGGCAGTGGGACAAGGCATGCCGTTCCATGCCTCGGTGGCCGCCGCCAAAGCCGGTGTGGAAGGTCTCGCGCGCAGTTTGGCTGCCGAATGGGCGCCCACCGTCCGGGTGAACTGCATCGCCCCCAGCCTCACCGACACGCCACTGGCGGAGCGCTTGATGAACACCCCGGAAAAGGTGAAGGCAGCGGGTGACCGTCACCCCTTGAAACGTACCGGCACCGTGGCGGACATCGCTGCCATGGGCGCGTTCCTCCTGGGGCCCGATGCGGGCTGGGTCAGCGGGCAGGTGATCGGTGTGGACGGAGGACTTTCGCGACTGCGGTGATCAGCGGAACGAGATGCGATCGATGGAAAAACGCCCGCTTCCGGTGAACAGCAACGCAACGAAGGCGAAGAGGTAGACCAGCGCGAGTTCTTTTTCCTTGAAGGCTGCATCGCCCTTCACCATGAAGACGATGACGGCCATGCCGATGATGAGCGGGATGAGCGCTGCGCGCGTCCACAAGCCCAGGACCACCAGCGCAGAACAGAACACTTCAGCGACCACGATAAGCGCGAGCGACAAGGTGCTTCCCAGGCCGAAAGGGTCGGCGAAGGAATCCATGCGGTCGGCGAAGTTCGCCAGCTTGGGCCAGCCGTGTTGCCACAGCATGGTACCACCAGCTGTGACGCGCAGGAAGAGGATGCCCAATTCCTCGTGAATGGCTTCGCTATTGAGCAGCATGGGTGGGGGAATGCGGGAACAAAGCTACCGGCGGTGTCCAGGAGAGGTCGGTGTGGCGTGCCCTACTTATCCACCGACCGATGCGAACATTCGGGCGTCCGTTACGTACAACGCCGCGCATGAGAACCTTCGCCCTGTTCCTCTCCGCCGTGCTGGTGCTTCCCGTGCTGGCCCAGGATGACAATGCCGACATGCTGGCCGGCATGAGCGCCCTGCGCAAGGCAGACCACGCCACGGCCGAACGCGCATTCACCGCCGCAACCTCGGCTTCGCCCGATGACCCACGCACGTGGTACTACCGCGCAGTCAACCGCCAGCAGTGCGGCGACCACAGCGGCGCGCTGGCCGATCTCGAGCGCAGCCTCACCCTCGACGGCACCGATGTACACGCCTTGCTGCGCCGTGCTGAATCGCACATCGCCCTCGGCCACGAAGCCCAGGCCCTTCCCGATCTGGAGCGTATCCTGGCCATCCGGCCCACCGGCCCAGCGGCCGAACATGCCCTCTTCCTCATCGGTACCCGGCAGGTGGCGCGCGAGGACCGGGTGTCGGCCAAACAGACCTATGACCGCTTGGTGAGCATCGCCCCGCTGGATGCACAAGCCTGGTGCAACCGCGGCATCGTGTTGGCCAGCATGCACATGGACGCTCCCGCCTTGTCCGACCTGGAGAAGGCCGTGGAGCTGGATCCGATGCTTGCCGAGGCGCACGTTCAGCTGGCGCTGGTGCTCTTCCGCATGGACCGCGTGCAGGAGGCCTGCCATGCGCTGCGCACCGCACACGACCTGGGTGACAGGAGCACCGAAGAGCTGCTCTTCATCCACTGTGACTAGGTCCATTCTCGTTCGTGGCCGGTGCTTTAGCTACACTTCGCTGGTATTCAGCTACCTTCGCGGCCCGCAACGGTTCCCCTCGTATCGGAGCCGGGGCGCGCACGCATGATCAACATCACCCTCCCGGACGGATCGGTCCGGCAGTACGCTCCCGGCAGCACCGCGATGGACGTGGCCCGGAGCATCAGCGAAGGCCTGGCCCGCAACGTGCTCAGTGCCAAGGTCAACGGCGAAGTTCGAGACGCCAACCGCCCCCTGCCGGGCGACTGCACCCTCTCCCTGCTAACGTGGAACGACGAGGAGGGCAAGGCCACGATGTGGCATAGCAGCGCGCACCTCCTGGCCGAAGCGGTGGAAGCCCTGTACCCAGGCACCAAGTTCGGCATCGGTCCGGCGGTGGAGAACGGTTTCTACTACGACATCGACCTGGGCGAGCAGAGCATCGGAGAGAACGAGTTCGCGGCCATCGAGGCCAAGATGAAGGAGCTCGCTGCGAGGAAGAGCGCTTACATCCGCAAGGAGGTGAGCAAAGCCGAGGCTATCGCCTACTTTTCAGAGAAGGGCGACGAATACAAGCTGGAGCTGCTGGAAAGCTTGAACGACGGCGACATCACCTTCTACACCCAGGGCAACTTCACCGACCTGTGCCGGGGGCCGCACATCCCGGACACCGGCTTCATCAAGGCCGTGAAGGTGATGAGCGTGGCCGGTGCCTATTGGCGCGGCGATGAGAAGCGCAAGCAGCTCACGCGCCTCTATGCCATCACCTTCCCCAAGCAGAAAGAACTGGACGAATACCTGGTCTTGTTGGAGGAGGCCAAAAAGCGCGACCACCGCAAGCTGGGAAAGGAACTCGATCTTTTCACCTTCAGTGAAAAGGTGGGGCCCGGTCTACCCCTTTGGCTGCCCAAGGGCACCGCCCTGCGTGAGCGCCTGGTGAACTTCATGAAGGAGGCCCAGGAGAAGAGCGGATACGAGCAGGTGGCCACCCCGCACATCGCCCACAAGGACCTCTACGTCACCAGCGGCCACTACGAGAAATACGGCAAGGACAGCTTCCAGCCCATCCACACCCCGCACGAGGGTGAGGAGTTCCTGCTGAAGCCGATGAACTGCCCGCACCACTGCGAGATCTACAAGAGCCGTCCGCGGAGTTACAAGGACCTGCCCATCCGCTATGCCGAGTTCGGTACGGTGTACCGCTACGAACAAAGCGGTGAGCTGCACGGCCTCACCCGGGTACGCGGCTTCACCCAGGACGATGCGCACCTCTTCTGCCGCCCAGACCAGGTGAAGGAGGAGTTCATGAAGGTCATCGACCTGGTGCTGCTGGTGTTCAAGGCGCTGGACCTTAAGGATTATGAAGCCCAGGTGAGCCTGCGCGACAAGGAGGACCGCAGCAAGTACATCGGCAGTGACGAGAACTGGGAGAAGGCCGAAAGCGCCATCATCGAAGCGGCGGCCGAAAAGGGCTTGAAGACGGTGGTGGAATACGGCGAGGCCGCGTTCTACGGACCGAAGCTGGACTTCATGGTCAAGGATGCCCTCGGCCGTAAGTGGCAGTTGGGCACCATCCAGGTGGACTACAACCTGCCCGAGCGATTTGAGCTGGAGTACGTGGGCAGCGACAACCTGAAGCACCGTCCGGTAATGATCCACAGGGCGCCCTTTGGCAGCCTGGAGCGCTTCGTGGCGGTGCTCATCGAGCATACGGCAGGACGCTTCCCGCTGTGGCTCACGCCGGAGCAGGCCATCCTGTTGCCGATCAGCGACAAGTTCGTGGAGGCCTGCCAGCAGGTGTCCGATGTGCTGAAAAGTTCCGATATTCGCGCCTCCGTTGACGAACGGAACGAAAAGATCGGCCGCAAGATCCGCGACGCGGAACTGGCCAAACTGCCGTTCATGCTCATCATCGGGGAGAAGGAAGCCGCTGACGGCACCGTATCCGTGCGGGAGCATGGCCAGGGAGACCTGGGGACCATGACCCCGCAAGCCTTCACCGAGCTGGTGAAAAAGCGGATCGCGGAGCAGTTCAGCGGCCAATGATCGCAGCAGTAACCAAAATCAATTAAGTGGCAGGTCCTCCCTTCAATCGTCCCCCTGGCCCGCGTCCTTCTGGAGGCGGTGGTCGTCGCCCCATGAGGGGCCGTGTGATCAAGGAAGATCCACATCGGATCAACAATCGGATCTACGGGGTCAACGAAGTACGTGTGGTGGGTGAAGGCATCGAAGCGGGTGTATACCCCTTCAATGTGGCCCTGCGCATGGCGGAGGATCAGGGCCTGGACCTGGTGGAGATCAGCGCCACCGCAGTCCCCCCGGTGTGCAGGATCGTGGACTACAAGAAGTTCCTGTACGACCTGAAGAAGAAGCAGAAGGAGATCAAGGCCAAGCAGACCACGGCGGAGATCAAAGAGATCCGCTTCGGACCGAACACCGACGAGCACGATGTGAACTTCAAGTTGAAGCACGCACGCGCCTTCCTGGAGGAGGGGCACAAGGTGAAGGCCTTCGTCTTCTTCCGCGGCCGCACCATCGTGTTCAAGGAGCGCGGTGAGATCCTGCTGCTGAAATTCGCCCAGGACCTGGAGGAGATCGCCGTGGTGGAGAGCATGCCCAAGCTGGAAGGCAAGCGCATGATCATGTACCTGGTGCCGAAGAAGAAGAACAAGTAACCCCGGGAGCTCCACGCCCCCACCCCCTGTAAGACCAACACGAAGAGCGGCCATGCCCAAGATGAAGACCAAGTCCGGCGCCAAGAAGCGGTTCAAGCTGACCGGCACCGGCGAGATCAAGCACAAACACGCGTTCAAGCGCCACATCCTCACCAAGAAGGAGACCAAGCGCAAGCGCGCGCTGACCAAGATGGCGCTGGTGCACCCCAGCGACAAGAAGAACGTGCTCGACCTCCTGAAGTAAGCCACCCCAACCGCACCGGGTCCCAATAGGTAGCGTTAACCAGGACGTGCAGCACCAAAGGGTCCGCCGAAAGGAGGAACGCTCACGCCCAAAAACCAAGAGTGGAACATGCCACGCAGTCAGAACAAAGTAGCAAGCAAGGCCAAGAGGAAGAAGATCCTCGACATGGCGAAAGGCAACTTCGGTCGCCGGAAGAACGTGTTCACCGTTGCCAAGAACACGGTGGAGAAAGGCCTCCAACACGCCTACGACGGTCGCAAGCTGAAGAAGCGCGACTTCCGCGGCCTGTGGATCCAGCGTATCAACGCCGCCTGCCGCCTCAATGGCACCAGCTACAGCGTGTTCATGGCGGGCCTGAAGAAGGCCAACATCGCCCTGGACCGCAAGGCGCTCGCCGAGATCGCCTACGCCGATGCAGCCGCCTTCACGGCCATCGTGAACAAGACCAAATAAGCAGGGCGCAACGTCCGAAGGGGAAGGGGATCACTGAGGTGGTCCCCTTCTTCGTTGGGGGCGTAGCTCAGTGAAGCCAAAGAGGAAGTGGTCCGCGGATCCACACGGATGAATACAAAGGAAAAAGATCCAAGATCCATGTTGATAGGCATGCATCCGTGATCTGAGAACGGCTCCCGGGCTTCCACGTGCAGCGGTCAGGCCTTCTGCACCAGCGATCTTGGACCCCACCAGCGCCAACGTTCCGCGAGCCTGGTCCAGGCGCAACCACAAGCCATGCCCATGCATACTCCCTACCTTCGCAGCATGTGCCGCACCGTGCTTCGTCTCGTCCTAGTTGCGCTTCCATTTCCCCTCTTCGCCCAACCACCGGCGGGCTACTATGAACCCGCTGCGGGCCTTTACGGTGAAGCTTTGCGGAGCGCCCTGCACGACATCATCGATGACCATGCGGTGCTCGCCAACAGCCAGCTCTGGGCGGCCTATGAGGCATGCGACGCCAAGCCCGATGGAACGGTGTGGGACATGTACTCGGATGTGCCCGACGGTACACCCGCCTACGTCTATCAGTTCGGCGTGGACCAGTGTGGCACCTACAATGAAGAGGGCGACTGCTTCAATCGAGAGCACAGCTTCCCTCAAAGCTGGTTCAATAGTTCGGTTCCGGCCAGCACGGACCTCTTCCACCTCTACCCCACCGATGCGTGGGCCAATCAGAAACGTGGCAACAACGCCTACGGCGAGGTGGGCTCCACCACCTGGGTGGGTAGCAACGGCAGCAAGTTGGGGACGTGCATCTACCCGGGTTGCACCGGTGTGGCCTTCGAGCCCATCGATGCCTACAAGGGCGACTTCGCACGCAGCTACTTCTATATGCTCACGCGGTATCTGCCGGAATTGGGCAGTTGGAACAGCCCCATGATGTCCGGTGGAGAATTCCTGCCCTGGGCGGAGAACATGCTGCTGGAGTGGCATGCGGCGGATCCCGTGAGTCCGAAAGAAGTGGCGCGGAACAACGCGGTCTTCAACATCCAAGGCAACCGCAACCCCTTCATCGACCAGCCCGAGTGGGTATCCTCGATCTGGGGGCCGAGCGCCTCCGTGGAGGAAGCCTGGGGCCGGATGATCCGCACCTGGGTCGTCGAAGGCGACGTGCATCTGCGCGGTTTGGAGGCAGGCCAGGCCATTGACGCTCGCGTGATGGATACCATGGGCCGAACGGTCGTACGACGCTCTGCGCGCGCGGATGGCCCCCTTGGAACTCGGCTCAAGGCGGGTGCCTATTTGCTGCTGCTCGAACACCAAGGGGTGCGCACAACACGTCGGCTCGTTGTGCAATGATGGGTCGACCTGCCCGATCACTCGATGAAGAGCCGTCGGTTGCGTTGCAGGGCATCACCCTGCTCATGCCAGCGCACAGCCAGCTCCCAAGCGCCCTTTGACCATTCCTGATAAGCGGTATCGTCCATGGACAGGAGCCGCTCCAGCACTGTCAGGAAGGTCTCGGGGTGCTCGACGGCAAGGTCCCAGCCGGCATGCTGGCGCTCCAGGTCCCTCCAAGGGGTCCTGTCGCTTATCAGCAACGGCCGGCCAGCGCTGAGCGATTCGAGCATGCTGTGTCCGAAGTTCTCACCCAGGCTCGGCATGAATGTGGCATGTGCTTTTGCCAGTACCACGGGCACCTGATCGGGCGCCAACTCGCCCTGCCATTGGACCCGCACATGGGGCGGCAGCTGCACAATGGCGCGCTGACATTGCTGCCAATAGCCTTCATCGTACACCGTGCCGTACAGGTCGAAGCGGACATCACCGGTCAACGCGCGCAGCCGCTCAATGGCGAACAAGGTGTTCTTCTCGGGTGCGATGCGTCCTACGCTCACCAGCCTAAGTTCGCCTGGCTTCTTCACAATGGTGCAGGGTGGTCCACCGCTGATCTTACGCCCCAGATTGGGCACCAGGTGGACCTTGGCCCGAGGGCCGATCCACCGCAGCACGTCCTCCACCTCCTCTGCGCTGGTGGCTTGGAACTCCACACCCTTGAAGCATCCTGCGGTCCGCAGTGAAAGGATCACCAAGCGCTTCAACAGGGACTTCTGTACCATGACACCCGGAGCAAGCATGCCGCGAACAGCCACGATGCGTCGCTGCGCACCGCCGCGTAACAACCACAGGGGCAATAGGCTGCTCCATCGCGACCACATGCCGTTGATGTAGACGGCATCCCACTTGCGCTCGCGCAGCAGGGCCTTCCACCGTTCCACGCTTCGCCCTGCAGGTGAAGCGTACCAGACCTGTTCACCGAGGTCCTGGGTGGTCCAGCGGTCGGCAACAAGCTGCGGGTCCGCTTTGGTTGCCGTGTAATCCCGGTCACCGGTGACGATGTGGAGATCCACTTCGTCCCGCAGCTGCTCCACCATGTTCACCATGCTGCGCACCGGCCCACCGGCCTTGAAATGTGGCTTGTACCAGTCGATGAACACGAGCACCTGCGGCTTCATCGGTCGTGAAGGATACGTTGCAGGGTCCGTACCCAATGCTCGGGTGTCCACGCTTCGGCTTTCGCACGGCTGGCAAGACCCATCGTACGGAGTTCGGCATCGCTGCTGCGCACCATGGAACGCAGCGCTTCGGTCCAGGCTGCGAGATCCTTGGCGGGTACACGAGCACCGTTCGTGCCCGGCTGCAGGAACCGTTCAGCGGCACCCACCGCATCGCTCAGCAGCAACGGCATTCCCGCCGCGGCCTGCTCATGCACCACCACGCCCCATGGCTCGTAGCTGCTGGGCAGCACGAACACTCCGGCATCAGCCATCACGTCCGGCAGTTCATCCACCTGCTTGAACCCACGGTGATGGATGCGTGGATGGCGTCCGCTTGGCGAAGCGGCCACCTGGGCCTGCAATTCACCAGTGCCCACCAGGTGCAGCTCCCAGTCGCCTGCTTCGCCGGCATCGCACAGAGCAGCGAAGGCATCGCAGAGCAGCTGCTGCCCTTTGGTAGGGATGTAGCGCGCCACACACAGGAATCGGTGGGGCCAGGTGCTGGTACGTCGGGCAAGCAAGGTGGCGCCCAGGGATAGGAACCGTTCGGTATCGGCGCTGTAGAAGCCGCTGTGGATGCGGAAGGCGGGAAAGCCCAATAAGCGGGCATAGGCCGTCTGATGCGCGCCGGTGGCCCATGCATGGCTGAAGGTGAAAGGCATCCAGAACCGGGAGGCCAACACAGAGAACCATTGCCGGGCGCTGCCGGTCCATGCCGTGTCGAAGCTCATCACGGTGGCTATGCGACGGCGTTGCAGGGCACGGCACAGAGCGAGGTAGTCCTTGTCCACCCAGCCGCTGGTGATCACCAGGTCAGGCTGCACATCCCGGGCCAACCGCAGCAGGGCGGCCCGGTCGTAGGAGTGGCGCTCATACAGGTGGATGCCAGTATCTGCATCCATGGAGAACGGCGCTTCATTATTGACAGGCCAGCGGACCACATGAAAGGTGGCCCCCAGGATGCGCACCGCCGCTTGGAAGCTGGCCAGCACGTAGGGTGCCAGTTCGGTGTAGAGCACCAGGATGGTGGGACCGCCGGTGGGCATGCGGCCAAAGGTATCCGGGGTGAGGCGATCAGCGGTCCATGCGCGGGAACACCTCACTGACGCGCTTCCCCTTGGTAAATTCCCAGCGGTAGCGCCGCATCCACCACAACAGCAGCGGCACGCCGATGATGGTGGGCCACAGCCATTGCAGCCACATGGGTTTGATGAAGTTGAGGTTCACCGCGCTGAAGGCCGATACGGTGGCGATGTAGGCGCCGATGGATCCGCTCATGTGCATGTAGACCCATTCGCGCTTGTCCACGGAGCGCTTGTAGAATTGATGGACGTTGCGCCAGACGAGGAACAGCCCAAGGATGCCAAAGGCTGTGAAGATGATACCGGCATCATCCGCACGTCCAAAAGCCAGATTGAGCGTACCCCATAGGAGTATACCGAGATTGACGACGGCCGCTGTACCATGGAGGATGAAGTCCCATTTGGCCATGCGCTGACCTTCATGGAGCTTCTTGAGGGCGAGCGAGCGATAGCCGGATGCGGCGAGGTGGAAGCTGAAGATGGCCACCAGTGCCATGAGCGGGTTGGGGCGTACGATGCCGGCGAGGATGGCGGTGAGGCACACCACGAGCATGCTGTAGAAGAAGAGCTTACCCCAGCGGCGATGGGCCTGGCTACCTTTGGCGGCGGCCATGGCGAGCGGCGCCACCACGAAGGCGAGGATGCCGGCAAGCTGGTGGATGAGGAGGATGGCGGACATGGGGGCGGTGTGAAGGTACTTCGATCGGTAACGATAGGATCGAAATGTGTGAACAGCAGCGTAATACGTAGCATAAGTCACAGATGCACTGCAGCGAAAGCTCCGTATCAGCGCTTAAGGCGCTATTGCACCACGAACAACGCGCTGCACCCACCTTCGACCGCTTCCTTCCAAGGAGAACACATAGATACCGGTGCTCAACACGGGTGTTGGGATGCTCGTGGCACCGGCCATGACCGCTGCTTGATGCATGGTCCGACCACTGACATCGGTAATGGTGAACACGCCTGGCACCGGCAACGGCGCAGTGCTCACGGTGGTCTCCGTGTTCGCTTGGAAGGTCGGGAACAGCGGCGTGCCAGCCACGCCCAGCTCTTCCACGTTGATGGGGTCGAGGAACGTGTTCACCACAAGGCTCGCGGTCTGTCCGTTGCCATTGGTCTTCACCACATACACCGAGCGTGCACCGGGTCCTACTCCTTCGATCCAACCGGCCACCACATAACCGCCGTCGGCCGTGGCCTGGATGTCCGAACCCCAGGCCGGTGAACCATTGCCAAAGTTGTTGCCCTCCAACCAGTAGCCATCATTGTCCAGCTTGGTGTAGATCATATCCGGCGCTCCGAAGTTGAGGGTGTTGTAGCCGGTAATGACGAACCCGCCACCCTGGGCTGCGGTGATGCCTGTGCCTCCTGCGTCCGCAGAGTTCCCAATGGTGCGGTCCCAGAGCTCCGATCCGTTCATGTCGGTGGCGTGGACATTGATGATCGCGACAGGGCCGTAGCTGTAGCTGGTGCCAATGGCCACGATGCGTTGATCGTCCGTGATGAGCACGTCGGAGAACGTATCGGTGCTATCACCGGGCAGCGATCGGGTCCAGAGCGGCTCACCTTCCCCATTGAAGCACGCCAGGAAGCGATCGGTATCTCCGTTCGGTTGAACCGATGACCCCGCGAGGACCACGCGCCCGTCAGCATGGACAGCGAGTGCTTCACAGGTGGCGCCCAAGTCCTCTTGCGTCCGTGCGGTCCACAGCACCTCTCCGTTCAGGTCCGTGCGGACCAGATACGCCTGCCCTTCTGGCGAACCTGCTCCATAGCTGATGCCACCGAGCAGGAAGCCATCCTCCAGCGCCAGCATGGCGTGGCACAGGTCCCAATCGCTGGTGCCGTAGGTGCGCTGCCACAGTACCTCTCCGTTCGCATCCGCACGCACGAGCAGCAGATCGTAGCCACCGATCACCCCCAGTGCAGAGCTGCCTGCCACGGCAAGTCCATCGGAAAGCACGGAAACCGCCACACCTTGGTCCACGGCAATGGTACCATAGGTCTTGGACCACATGACCTCTCCATCCGCATCCAACCGCAGCACGTAGAGATCGGAAGCCCCGTTGCCGAAGCTGCCCGCCGTACCCGTTACCAGGAAGCCTTCATCCGGCGTTGTCGCCACCTGCGTTGCAGCTTCGGTGCCCAGACCGCCGTACGAGCGTCGCCAGGACGCTTGCGCAACAAGGTCGGCAGGTCCGGCCAACAGCCCAAGGGACAAGGCCAGGAACGGAAAAGCTACGGGGAGGGTACGCATGTCCCAAAGATACTTGAGCAAGGTCCAGCGCGAAGAACAATGCCCTGCGAACCTTGCGTTGCTTCCGTGCGGTGAATGGTCGCTGCTGTACTTTCGGCGGGCATGAGAACGGCGATCGCGCGCTGGACCACGTTGGGTAAGGAACCCTCCTTCCTGCTGTTCGCGTTGATGGTCATCGCGTTCATCGTCTGGCGAGGGGCCTTGTTGGATGTGCCGTTCTACTGGGACGAGGCCTGGGTGTACGCGCCCGCTGTTCAGGCCATGATCGAACATGGCCCGAGCCTGCTGCCCGATGCGATACCGGTGGACCTTTCCCGTGGACATCCACTGCTCTTCCATGCAACGGCTGCGCTCTGGGGAACGCTCTTCGGTCATGGACCACTGGCCTTGCATGCCTTTGCGCTCACGGTGGCGCTGATCCTGTTGATGGCCGTGTATGGGGTCACCCGGTCCCTGACCAACGGCACCATGGCGGTCGCCGCGGTCGCATTGGTACTCGGGCATGAAGGCTTCCTGGCCCAGAGCGGCTTGTTGCTGCCGGAGCTGTTCCTGGCGCTGTGGATGGTACTTGCCGTGCATGCGGTGGCCTGCCTGCGTTGGTGGACCTATGCCCTGTTCGGGTCCCTGGCCCTCCTCACCAAAGAGTCCGCGTTGGCCTTGGTGGCTGGTGTGCTTGCTTGGGCGGTGCTCGGGCTTCTCCGCAAGCGTGGGAAAGAACAACTGCTGGCACTGCTGGCCGCACTCGTGCCTGCTGCGGTGCTTGCAGCCTTCTATGCCGTCCAATACGGCATGCATGGTTGGGTCTTCTTCCCCGACCATGTCGATCTGATCAGCCTCTCGTTCAAGGATATGGCGTACAAGGCGCGCCTCATCTTCTCCGCGTTGTTCGAGGAGCAGGGGCGGCTTCCGCTGGGCTTCGTGCTCACGATGCTCCCGCTGGTCCTGCTGCGAACGATACCGCTCTGGCGCAGGTTGCTGTGCATGGTGCTGTGCATTGCCGTGATCAAGGCGCTTTGGGGCAGATGGCCGATACCGTTCGTTCCGGAGCCCTTGTCCAGTCTGCTGTTGGTGGCGTTGATCGTGTTCTTGTATCCCATCCACTTGAACGGTGTGCAAGACACCCCATCCACACGGTGGGTCGTGCTGGCCTGGACGGTGGTGATCGCGTTCTGGTCGTTGAGCGCCATGAACTTTTACACGGACCGTTACCTGCTGCCCTTGGTGCCGGTGATCATGGTAGGTGGCGCGCTGGCCTTGAGCGCCGTGGACCACCGCGGTCCGTCCTGGCTACCTGCGGCCGTTCTCGTGGGTTGCGCGGTCCTTCAGTTCGCGCGCATCGGTGCGGATGACAAGGTGGGCGATACCCGCCTAAGCTACCTTGATGCGATCGCTTGCGATCAAGCCTTGGTCGACCATGTGAACCGCATCGGACCTCAGGCGGGCCGCATCACTGCGGATGAAATGCAAGCCTTCTATCTGAGCCAGCCAGCTGCAGGCTATCAGACCACCGGCCATAGCGTTCCTGTTCACAGCCCGATCGATCCTGCGCAGAGCGACCTGGTGATCCTTACCTCCACCACGTCCGGTAGTGCCAAGGAACTGGTCGAGGGGCTCGGCTGGGTGTCGGTCTTCCGACACGAACAAGGCCATGCTTGGGTAGAGGTCAGAGGACCTGCGCGACCGTGAGCGATCGCTGCGTTCGAACACTCCGCGTGGTCGGCCCGGTATGAGCGGTAACAGGAAGGGCTGGCTGGCGACCCCGGAAGCCCGCCCACCCCGGTACCTTTGTGCCCATGTCCGCCACCGCCCTGCGCAATTTCCTGGTCTTCATCGTTCTCCTGGTGCTGATCGACCTTTACGCCTACAAGGGCCTGAACACCGCGCTGGCCAACCATTCCCTCACCCTGCGCCGCATCGTACGCTCGTTGTACTGGATCGTGTCCGTCGGCATCCTGGTGGTGATGTTGTGGTCGGTCTTCAACATGCAGGACCCGAAGGTAAGACGGGACCACAGCCACATGTTCTCCCTGGTGGCGCTGTTTTTGCTGTTCTTCCTGCCGAAGCTGGTGCTGGTGGTGTTCCACGGGCTCGATGACCTGCTGCACGTGGGCCGCGTGCTATGGAGCAAGTTGCTGCCTGGGCCAGTGAACGCTCCGGGTGAAGGTGTGGACCGCGCCCGCTTCCTCAGCCAACTGGGACTCATCCTGGCCGCTGTGCCCTTCACCGGCGTGCTTTACGGGGTTACCAAAGGGCGCAGCCGCTTCCAGGTGAACCGCGTCCCGATCCGCTCAGGCAACCTGCCGGCCGCCTTCCATGGCATGACCGTGGTGCACATCAGCGACATGCACCTGGGCAGCTACGGGGGAGATCTGGGCCTCGTGCGCAATGGGGTTGAGCTCATCAACGCAGAGCAACCGGACATCATCGTGTTCACCGGAGATCTTGTCAACGACTACGCGGAAGAGGCTGAGCCCTTCATTGCGCTCCTCGGTGAACTGAAGGCCCGCCACGGCAAGTACTCCATCTTGGGCAACCACGACTACAGTGATTATCCCCGTTGGGAAAGTCCATCCGCGAAGGCGGCCAACCTCGAACGCTTGAAGGCCATCCATGCGGAAATGGGATTCAGGCTGTTGCTCGACGAACATCTGCCACTGGAGCGCGCTGGTCAACGCATCGGTCTGCTCGGCGTACAGAACTGGGGCCATCGCTTCCAACAGTACGGCGACCTGGGCAAGACCTTGAGCGGTACCGAGCAGTTCCCCTTCCGGATCCTGCTGAGCCATGACCCCACCCATTGGAAGTACCAGGTGAAAGGCACCGGCGTAGACCTGACCTTGAGCGGACACACGCACGGTGCGCAGCTGGGCGTGAAATTGGGCAGCACCACGTACAGCCCGGCGCAATGGGTGTACGAGCATTGGGCTGGCCTCTACGAAGAGGACGGACAACAACTCTATGTGAACCGCGGCTTCGGCTTCATCGGCTTCCCCGGTCGCGTGGGCATGCCACCGGAGATCACCGTGCTGGAACTGCAACAGGCCTGATCCCCTACCCCGGGAACACCCGCGCCGCCAGTGCCACGCAGCGGTCCAGCTGTACGCGGTCCAGGCCGGTGTGCTGACCAAGCTCCTCCAGGTGCTGCACGAAGAGTTCCATCTGCAGGTTGCCCACCAGCTCATCCTCGGCCATGGGGCAACCACCGTAACCCTTGATCGCGCCATCGAACCTGCGGCAACCACCGTCCCACGCGGCCTGGGTCTTCACCTTCCAGTTGTCGGGACTGCAATGCAGGTGCGCTCCGAACTCCACGGCGGGCAGTGCGGGCACCAGCGCATTGAACATGCTGGTGATGTCGGCCGGCTTGGCCACGCCCACGGTGTCGCTGAGCGCGATGATGCGCACACCCAGCTCGCGCACCAGCCGCTCGGTCCAATGCAGCGCCACCTCCGCGTTCCAAGGGTCGCCGTAGGGATTGCCGAAGGCCATGCTGATGTAGACCACCAGCTCCTTGTCAGCGGTCTGTGCGAGCTCGGCGATGCGTGCGATGCGTCCCCACGAGCCTTCAATGCTGGTGTTGGTGTTGCGCTGCTGGAAGGTCTCACTGATGCTGAACGGGTAGCCCAGGTAGGTGACGCTCTCCTGCTCCACCGCCTGCTCAGCGCCACGCTCGTTGGCCACGATCACCAGGAGCTTGCTGGTGCTGCCGCTGCGGTCGATGCGGGCCAGCACTTCGCTCGTATCCGCCAGCTGTGGGATGGCCTTGGGGCTGACGAAGCTGCCGATGTCAATGGTGTCGAAACCCACGCGCAGCAGGGCGTTCAGGTATTCCACCTTCAGCTCGGTGGGAATGAAGGGCCCGATGCCCTGCATGGCATCACGGGGGCATTCGATGAGCTTCACGCTTTCCATTGGGCGCAGGCTTGGTTGATGCGCTTCACCAGCGCTGGTCCTTCATAGATGAGCCCCGTATACACCTGCACAAGATCGGCGCCGGCATTAAGCTTCTCCAAAGCTGCTTCGGCGCTGTCAATGCCCCCAACGCCGATGATGACCAGGGGCCGCGGTAGTTGCTGCCGCAGGTACCGGACCACTTCGGTGCTGCGCTGTCGTACGGGTGCACCGCTCACGCCCCCCGCCCCCATCTCTTCCACCTCGGCTCTTGGTGTGGTGAGCTTATCGCGCGCAATGGTGGTATTGGTGGCGATCACCCCGGCGATGCCGCTCTCCTTCACCACCTCACAGACATCATCCAACTGGGCATCTGTCAGGTCGGGAGCGATCTTCAGGAGGATCGGCCGGGGTCTGATCGTCCGATGATCTGATCGTCTGATCATCTGATCCCCCAATTCCTTTAACCGCCCCAAGATCTCGAGCAAAGGTCCCTTCTCTTGAAGTTCGCGCAGGCCAGGGGTGTTCGGACTGCTCACGTTCACTACGAAGTAGTCCACCACAGGGTACAGCGCCTCGAAGCAGGTGATGTAGTCGCTCACCGCCTGTTCATTGGGCGTGGTCTTGTTCTTGCCGATGTTGCCACCCACGATGATGTCGGGTCTGCGCTTCCTCAGCCGTTCCACAGCCTCGACCACGCCGCCATTATTAAAGCCCATCCGGTTTATCAGCGCACGGTCGGCGGGCAGTCGGAAGAGGCGCGGCTGTTCGTTGCCAGGCTGGGGCTTGGGGGTGAGCGTACCCACTTCGATGAAGCCGAAGCCCAGGGCCGCCATGGCATCCACATGCTTGGCGTCCTTGTCCATGCCGGCGGCAAGGCCCACGGGGGAAGGGAACTTCAGCCCCATCACCTCGACGGCCGCAGTGACGGGGGGCTTGGCACCACCGGTCAGGGCGAGGGCTCCGGGCAGGCGGGCCGCGAGTTCCAGCAAACCAAAGGTGAAGTGGTGCGCCCGCTCGGGGGGCATGGAGAAAAGCAGTGGACGAAGCAGGGTGTACATGCGCATCCAAAGGTAAAGGCCCCTATCTTGTGCTCATGGGATCGGCACCTGGACGCATCGCCTTGTTCTATGGGATAGCGGTCACATGCTCCTGGTATTTCCGTATCCATGACCCTGCGTGGTATAGGACATTGGAGCTTCCTTATGGGCTTACGCCGTTCAAGTACCTATTGGAAGGACTCGGCCCTACCCTCGGCGCTTTGTTGGTGATCGTTCTGTTCCGGCCGAAGCAGAACGTATCGCTGTTCGGCACTTCACGGAAATGGAGCTTGATGATGGCAGCCTTGCCGGTCCTCCTGTTGACACTTGTTGGAATTGACGCATCGCATGAAGGTGGCAATGCACATGTGAACGGGCTGACCGTAGGGCTCCTGTCGGTAGGCTACGTGGTGCTGGAGGAGTTCGGCTGGCGAGGCTATCTGTTGGATGAGGTCCGCGGTCTCGGGAACACGTCGGTACGTGGACGTGCGTTGCTGATCGGAATGCTATGGTACATCTGGCACCTTACGCCTATGAACGCAGCCGGTATCGGGGACCATTTGACCTTCCTGGCGATGCTTGTCTTTGCCAGTTGGGGTTTCGAAAAGATCACTGATACCACAGGCTCCGTGATCTCCGTGGCCTGCTTTCATCTGTTGGGGAGCCTGCTCAGTACGAACCAGCTCATCCAGAACGGGCTGTCATCCACTTGGCGCCTGGCCATCTTCGGCATCTGCCTGGTGGCCTGGATCAGCATGGTTAGCAAATGGCCAGGGCGCCAGGCTCGAAAACTTACGAGCCAGCCCTTATGAACGGAATGAAAGAGTGCTTCACCGCAACATCCACCGCAGCCCCACGAACCCGCGTCGACCGATGAGCGGCGCGAAGGCATACCCCGGATCGAACGTGTAGCCGTTCGGGTTCGCCACGGGATCGTCCGCTGTGGTATCGAACGGATCGAAGGGCCGCAACAAGGCATCGGTGGGCACGAAGTCCAGCAGGTTGCGCACGCCGCCATACACTTCCCAGCGGTCGTTGAAGGTGTGGCGCAACTGTATGTTCACCAGAGCATAGCCGGGCGTGCGCTCGGGCCGGAAGTCGTTCGGCAGCACCACCGCTCGCATGGGACCGTTCCACTGGCCCGAGAGGTCGGTGCTCCAGCGCCGCCATTGGTATCCCAACGTTGCCGTGCCCGACCATTCCGGCGCGAAGAACTGTGCCTGGCGTTCCAAGCGACCATCCGCGGCGCGGTCCTCGAAGAACACGTCCATCCATGTGATACCCGCGTAGAGCTTCCACGCCTTCCCCCAACGCGCATCGACATTGAGGCTGGCGCCTTGAGTGACCGCACGCCCATCGAGGTTGGTGTAAACGATGAGGTCCGGATCGGTGTCGTAGTCGGGCAGGATGCGGTTGCTGAAGCGCGTGTGGAACAGGGTGCCATCCAAGCTCAACGAGCGCCCCTCCCCGCTCCAGCGCCGCACCACGTTCAGCAGTCCGCTGACGCTCTCCTCCGGACGAAGCGTCTCGGCGATCACCACGCGTCGTGCACCCGTCAATGCTGCATGGTCCTCAGTGAAAAGGTTCACAACACGGTAGCCCGTGCCGAAGCTTGTGCGCAAGGTCCAGCGTCCGTTGGGCGCCCATTTGTAGGCGATACGCGGCGAATGCACCGGACCATGCGTGCGGTCGTGGTCCAACCGGTAACCGAGCAAGAGCGTGTGCACATCGCTCAGTGCCACCTCATCCTGCACGAACAAGCCCGGCAACGGACTGCGCTGCGGCGTGTCGCGGATCCACGGCGCTTCGCCCAGCTGGGTGGCGGTCGTGTTGTCGTTATAGTACACATGGCGGTAGGCTGCACCGCCCAGCAGGTGGTGCCGTGCCCCCACCCGCCCGCTCCAGAAAAGCTGACCGAAGAGGATCCGCTGCTCGGCCCGGTAGTACGTGGTTCCGTACCAGCTGTCCTGCAGGTGGCTGTTGTAGCTGAACCAGGCCATGACCTTCTCCTTCACTGGCAACTGGTACTGGCCGATGACCTCCCAGCGCCCTGTACGGATGGCTTCCCCATAGATGCTGGTGCTGCCACGATCGGTGGGCGTCCACGCCAATTGTCCGCCCCAGCGGTCCTCCTCCACATAGCGTGCCGCCAGACTGGCCACCCGACGTTCCGGACGCCTCACCGAGAGCTTGTTGAAGAGCGAAATGCGCTGCGTCAACGGTGCATCGGTGATCCCGTCGCCCCGCGCCACCGCGGGATCGGTGACGGGGTTGCGGTCCATTCGCTCCTGGAACGAATACAGGTTCACCCCGAGCAGGTTGCTCACCTTGCCCTTGCGCAGGGTGAAGCCCAGGTCCACGTTGTGCTCCAGCCAGGTGGTGGTGCTGGCGTCCACAGCGGCATGGGGCGCCAGGGTCGGATCCTTGGTGATGATGTTGAGGATGCCGCCCATGGCCTCACTGCCGTAAAGCGCACCGCCGGGGCCCTTCACCACTTCCACCCGTTCGATCAATGCTTGCGGGATGCCGTTGAAGCCATAGACCGTGCCCAATCCGCTCACAATGGGCATGCCATCGATCAGCACCAGCGTGTACGGACCTTCCATGCCGTTGATGCGAATGTCGTTGGTGGCGCATACCCCGCAGAGGTTCTGGGAGCGTACCCCGTTGAGCAACGACACGGCCTCGGTGAGGCTGGCACCGGGGTTGCGCTGGAAGAGCCGTGCATCGATGACCTCCACGGGAACGGGACTATCGGCGCGCGACACTTCGCGGAGGGTGCCGGTGATGACCACCTCGGGCATCTGCACCTGCTCGCGCTCCAGTCGGATGGTCCCGAGGTCGAGCGGAACACCAGCGCGCACGTCGATGACCCGTTCAAAGGGGCGATACCCCACGTAGGTCACTCCCAGCGTATGGCGCCCGGCTGGTACCCCCTCTATGGTGAAGTGACCGGTATTATCGGTGACGCCTCCGAGCGTACTGTGCAACAGCGACACATTGGCATAGGGGATCGCAGCGGTGCCGTCCACTACACGTCCACGGATGCGCACAGCCTGTCCGAGGACTTGTTCCGCCATCAATAACGATAACATCCCCACGAACAAGCGGATAGCTATACGAAGGTGAACCATTGCGTGTGATCTTCGCAAGAATTAGGCACGGCTAAATTAATGATTATCTTTGTCTCAATGTTCTCATCCTCCGCAGAAAGAAGTAGTTCCGAGGAGAATCACCTCAAGGCCATCTATGCGCTCTCCGACAGGGGTCAGCGCGATGTGAGCACCACTGCCATTGCGTCGCACATGGAGTTGAAGGCCTCCTCGGTCACCTCCATGTTGAAGCGCCTCAGCGAGAAGGGTCTGGTGGAGCATCGGCCCTATCGCGGAGCTGGACTGACCGAGCACGGATTGCGTGTGGCCACCTCCATCGTTCGGCGCCACCGCCTGTGGGAGACCTTCCTCGTGACCCACCTCAACTACAAGTGGGACGAGGTGCATGAGCTGGCCGAGCAGCTGGAGCATGTAGGCACCGAGGACCTGCACGACCGCCTCGACAAGTTCCTCGACCATCCGCGCTTCGATCCGCACGGCGACCCCATCCCCGATAAGGAGGGCCGGGTGGTGGACATGGAGGGTGCCCTGTCCCTCACGGGTGTGGAGAAGGACCAATTGGTCTACATCGTTGGCGTGCGGGACTCCTCGCCTGCCTTCCTGAAGCTGCTTGATGGCCTGGGGCTGAAGCTCGGCACCCAGCTCACCATCACCCGCCGCTTCGAATATGACAACTCGGTGGAAGTGAGCAGTCGCTTCCGCACCGGACTTCTGCTGAACGAACAGGTCAGCACCAACCTCATCGTCAAGATCATCTGAACATGGAACGCATCGTTACCTGGTTCGAAGGCATGGACCCTGTGCTGGCCGCGCTGCTGGCCACCACCTTCACCTGGCTGGTCACGGCGGCGGGCGCCGCGGTGGTCTTCTTCTTCAGGGACCTCAGCCGGCGCTGGCTCGATGGTATGCTGGGCTTCACCGGCGGGGTGATGATCGCTGCGAGTTATTGGAGCCTGCTGGCCCCCAGCATCGAGATGAGCGAACGCATGGGCATGATACCCTGGCTGCCGCCCGCCGTGGGCTTCCTCTTGGGGGCGCTGTTCCTCTTCGCGCTGGATAAGTATGTGCCGCACCTCCACATCAACTTCGATCCCAAGCTCAGTGAAGGCCCCAAGACAGATTGGCGGCGCAGCACTCTGCTCATCCTGGCCATCACCCTGCACAACATTCCGGAAGGACTGGCCGTGGGCGTGCTGTTCGGTGGTGTGGCCGCAGGCATCCCGGAGGCCACGATCGGTGCGGCGGTGGCCCTGGCCATCGGCATCGGTCTGCAGAACTTCCCCGAGGGCATCGCTGTGAGCATGCCCTTGCGGCGCATGGGGTTGAGCCGTCGGCGGAGCTTCTTCTACGGCCAGCTCAGCGCCATCGTGGAACCGGTGGCCGGTGTGGTGGGTGCCCTGGCCGTCCTTTGGATGCAGCCCCTTCTCCCCTACGCCCTGGCCTTCGCAGCCGGTGCGATGATCTACGTGGTCATCGAAGAGGTGATCCCCGAGACCCAGCAGAGCGGCCATAGTGATGTACCGATCCTTGGCTTCATCGGTGGCTTCGTGGTGATGATGGTGCTGGATGTGGGCTTGGGGTGATCACGTCTACTCTGGAATGCAGCACGTGCATTGGCCGTAGCTTCGCGACCCCATGGCCGACGCCAAGCCACCCATCGAGGTCAAGAACCGCCGCGCGGGCTTCGAGTACACCCTGCTCGACACCTTCGAGTGCGGGCTGGTGCTGATGGGCTCTGAGATCAAGAGCATCCGGGCGGGCGGGGCCACCATTGGCGAGGCCTTCTGCACCTTCCAGGGTGAGGAACTGCTGGTGCGCAACATGCAGATAAACCCCTACGGCACCAACATCCACTACGTACACGAGCCCAAGCGTGACCGCAAGCTGCTGTTGCACCGGCGCGAACTGGAGAAACTGAAGCGCAAGCTGAAGGATGTGGGCATGACCATCGTGCCCACCCGCCTGTTCATTGCGCCCAACGGCTTCGCCAAGTTGGAGATCGCCCTGGCCAAGGGTAAGAAGACCTTCGACAAGCGCGAGAGCCTGAAGGCGAAGGATGTGCAGCGCGACATGGACCGCGAACGCTGACCGGGATGGGCTGGCGCGACCATATCGCCCGCTGGGGTGCCACACCACTACCCGGCCCGCCGTGGGCCCGCGCCGCCTTCCTCGTGCTCTGGGCGCTGGCCGCTGTGCTCCGCTTCTGGAACCTGCCCGCACAGGACTTCACCCATGATGAGCTGAGCGCGTTGGTGCGCCTCTACCCCACCTTGGAGGAGACCGTGCGGACCGGTGTGATGCAGCTGGACACCCATCCCCCCGGCGTGCAGGTGTTCGAGTGGTGCTGGACACGCCTCTTCGGCACCAGCGAAGCCGCCGTGAAGTTCCCGTTCATCCTGCTGGCCCTGCTGGCCCTGCCCCTGCTGTACCGCTTCGCCCTGGCGTGGACCGGTCCTGCTCCGGCCGTGCTGCTCACCGCGTTGCTGTCCGTCACCCAGTACTTCGTGCTCTACGCTCAACTGGCGCGGCCCTACGCCATCGGCCTCTTCACCACGGCCCTGCTCGCCGATCAGTTGACGCGCTACGTGGCGTTCAACAGGCGCGCGCACCTGATCTGGGCCGCTCTGGCGGTGGTGCTCAGCGCCTACACCCACCACTTCGCCCTCTTGCTGGCGGGCTTGCTGGTGCTGGGCTTCCTGCCGCTGCTGGCGCCGACCCAACGCCGTGCCTACCTCATGGCCTGTGCCGCCGCGGCCCTCGTCTATCTGCCCAACCTGCCGATCTTCTTCACCCAGCTGGGCCAGGGCGGCTTGGGGGAATGGCTGGCGCCGCCGTCGCTGGACTGGCCGTTGCAGCACCTCTGGTGGGTGGTGCATGGCAGCGTGGCCTTCGCGCTGTTCGTGGCGTCGTTGGTGGTGCTATCGGTGGTGCGTGGAGCGTGGTCAGGTGCAGCTCCGGGAACGGCGCGCTGGCCGCTGTTGCTGCTCTTGGCATGGGGTCTGGCCCCACTGCTGATCGGCATGGGCTACAGCCTGCTGCGTGCACCCGTGCTGCAACATTCGGTGCTGCTCTTTTCCTTCCCCTACCTCGCGCTGTTCGCCCTGTCCGGTCTGCACCGTTGGAACGCAACGCCCACGCTGGTGGGTGCTTCATTGCTGGCCTTCCTGGGCGTGCGCACATTGGTGGAGGATCGCGCCCATTACCGTGTGATGGAGCACGGCCGTTACGCCGAACTGGTGGAGCAGGCCCTCGCATTCCGCGCCACTGCCACCGCCCCCGTGGCCGTGCTGTTCGATGCGCCGGAGCACATGCTGCGCTTTTATCAGGACCGGACCGGTGACACATTGTCGGCTGTCTTCCTGCGCGACCGGCTCGGCGACGACGCACTGGATGCCCTGCTCTCCGACCTGGATGCAGGCACCGTGTTCTTCGGATGGACTAATGGTGCCGAGCCCGAGCGCCTGATGCGCATCCAGCGGCATTTCCCTTACCTGCTGCAACGCGTGGACCTGAACGAGGGTCAGTGGTGCATCCTGGGGAAGGATCGACCGCCGGTTATGTTGCAGGACCGACTGATGCTGACCGGAGCGGACCCGCTATCGCACGATGCCGAGGGCTGGGAGATCGCCGATCTTCCCGTACGAACGATGGGTACGGACAGCGTACCTCACTGGGACCTGCGCGACCGGGATTTCGGCTTGCTGTATGAGGTGGGTATCGACCAGCTACCGACACATCGGTACACTTGGATCGAAGCGGAGGTGGATGTGGAGGTGCAGGAGCCAATGGGCAATGCGGCCCTAGTGGCGCAAGTGATGGAGGACGACAGTACCGTGTTCTACCGCACTGGTGAGCTGGGAGCGATGGGACAGCTGGTGGGACCGGCAACCCTGTGCGTGGCGTTGCGGCGTGCCGATCTGCCACGGAACGGTAGCGGCATGCGTGTGAAGCTGTACCTGTACGATCGCGAGCGGGGACCGCTGGCTGTGCGTGGGATGCGCGTGAGCCTGCGGGAACACAACCCCGCGCAGTACGCACTGGTGGAGCCACTGGAGCGGCCGTGGCGCTTCGCCCCTTGAAAGCAACAGGGGCGGCCCGATGGACCGCCCCTGCAGGTGGATCGGATACGGATCAGAGATTGAACGTGAGGCCGATGCCCAGGGTCTGCTTGAACTGGGTGGCGGGCGCCAGGACCGTCTCGTTGGCATCGTTCACCAGCGGCAGCTTGGTGTCGTGGTCGTAGATGAGCACGGTGTTGAGCGTGGCAGCGAACCAGTCGTTCACCTTGAAGGTCCAGAGCGTTTCCCAGGTGACATCGATGTTCTGGGGATCGCGCAGGTAGTTGCTGAAGAGGTCGCCCCGGGTGAGGAAGGTGATGTTCTTGGCAAGCTCGGTCTGGTACTGGGCGCGGATGTAGCCACCCAGCTCGAACTCCGAGGTGCTGCCGTTCTTGACCCCGTACACACGGAGTTCGGGATCGGTGCTGCCGCCCCAAAGCGTTTCGTCGGTGACGATCACCACGCGGGCGGTGACCGGCGAGATGAAGGCGGTGAACTTGTCGTTGGGCTTGTAATCGAGACCGAGGCCGAAGAGGGCATAGCCCGGCGCCAACAGGTTGGAGATGCGGGTGCCGTTGGCATCGAAGCCCTCGGTGAACTGGGTCCGGAACTGGAAGACACTGGCCAGGTACCAGGCCTTGGTCAACTCGTAGCCGTACTTGCTGTTGAGCTCGATGCGGTCATCGGTCTTCTGCGGATCGGTACCGTTGTGGATGTGCTGGCCACCGAACGCGAGGATCAGGCTGTTGTCCCACGCGCGGCGCCCCTTCTTCCAATTGGCGGTCCCGTTGAACATGGCGATGCCGCTTACCGAGCTGAAACCACCGGCCGCCCAGTTGGTGAGGTTCACCTGGGTCATGTTGATGGTGACGATGCCCTTGCGGATCCATTTGCCGTCCAATGAGTCTGCGGTATGGCGCGCAGCCGCAGCAGCTGCGGCCGCTTCGCGGGCCTTGGCATCGATGTCGTTCTGTGCCGCCGCCGTGCCGATCAGGGCTGTCGTGGCCAGGAGAGTAAGGAAGTGTTTCATGCTGATGGTGGTCTGTTCAGTTGTTCGATGGATGCTTGGTGGGTGATCATTGGCCGCAGGGCGGGTCGTTATCGTCAATGAAGGCTTACCGTGACAAAGTTGCGTTCCTGAGCGTTAACCGTAATGGTAAAATGGATGCACGATCTTCAGGTACGGTCATTCACAGGCTCGTTCTCACTGATGATCTCGATCCGTTCGGTGACCAGCCGGCTGGTGGGCACGAGTATTTGACGACCCTCATGCTCAAGGGTCACAGAGATGCTATCTATCCGTACGACGATGCCTTCATCGCTGCCGATGCGAAGGTGCATTCCGGGCTTGAACCGATCCTTGCCGTAGAAGCTGCTGAGGATGTTGGTGAGCACATCGCGCGCTGCGAACCCATAGGCCAATCCGAAGGCGAGGAGCACGCCCGCGAGAAGTATCTGGATGTTGGAGGTGATGAGGTCGGTGTTCACCCCTGCCATGTTAAGGGCGGTGATGGTGGTGAACAGGATGATGAGCCCGCCGAAGACCTGTCCGATGCTACGACCATTGCTGAGCCCGGCAGTGGTCATCACCGTCTGGAGCGACCGCGAAATACGCTCCCCGAGCCAGAGACCCGCCAGGAAAATGGCCAGCGCAGTGAACAAGGTGGGCAGGTAGGCCATAAGGGCTTGCATGCCGCGACCGATCATTTCGAGTCCCATGACGTCGGCCGCGGCCATCACGAACACGAACAGGACCAATGCGTAGACCAGGCTACCGAGCACCGCCGAGGGCGTGCTGCCACCGAGACGACCGAGCGTATCCTGCACCCCTGTGCGAGCAGCCCAGGCATCGAGCAGGCCTCCCACGGTGCGCTTGGCAACGGACCTGAGCAGCTTTGCCACAAGCCATCCCGCGAGCAGGAGGAGCAACCCACTGAGCAGGTCGGGGAGTGCATCGACGATGCCACCAATGTAGCGTTCGAAGGAGGCGCGCAAGCGCAAGTGAAGGGCTTCCAGGTTCATGTTCGTTCCGGTGGTTGAGGCTTGGTCCGGCCTTGCTCATCGCCCTGAGGCTGATCGCGTCGGCCGGCGAGGCGTACGTTCTCGAAAATGGACATGGCGTAATCGGCCATGAAGAGTTGCACGAAACGCACCAGGAGCATCACGAGCTTGATGCTGCCCATGACATCCTTGCGGAGATGTTCCGGTGGCTGGTCCGTGGGGCGGATGATCTTGAACGGGTTCGTGCTCATGGCTCCGCAGGCATCAGTTGATGATACACTTGGAGCGCCCGCTCGCGCGCCCTCAACATCCGCATCTTCACGGCGCTCTCACCGAGGCCGAGCATCTCCATTATCTCCTTCACCGAATGCTCCTCCTGGTACTTCATCAGGAGCATGGCCCTGTCCGCCGGATCCAAGCGGGAGAGCACGTCCTCGAGCAGGTCGAAGCGGATGGCGAAGAGCTCCGCCTCATAGCGGTCCTCGCCCTCCTCCTGGCCTTCATGCACCTCTTCCTCAATGGGCTCGCTGCGGTATCGCTGGTCCTTCCGCAGGTGATCAAGGCAGTAGTTGTAGGTGATGCTATAGAGCCAGGTACCGAACTTGGCGCGGTGGTCGAACTTGCTCAGGTTCACGAAGGCCTTCACGAAGATGTCGTGAGTAAGGTCCTGTGCCAGTTCGCGGTTCCGTGTCATGCCCAAGCACTTCTGGAACACCTTGGTGCTGTACCGATCATAGAGAACGGCGAAGCGATCGGCCTCCATGGCCTGCTGCAACCGGGCCACGATCTCCTCGTCGCTCAGCGTGTTGTCGGGCTTCGCCTTCTTCTTGAACAGCACCGCGTTACGGTGGTCGGTTGTTTGGACGACGACCCTTCGAAACGGTCACACAGGCACGCATGGCCAGACAAGCCAACTGTGTTGCCCGGCCGCTTGCGCGGACCGTTCGAAGGTGGTGCCCTTGGTGCGGGAGAGGGCGTTCAAGGCGACCACCGTACACAGCGGGCAAATGCCAGCCGTATCCTGGGTGGTTCCGGTGAAGGAACAGGGGCCGTTCCGGGGAACGGACCCTGTTGTGGGCATTGCCGGATTCGAACCAGCGACCCCTACCTTGTCGAGGTAGTGCTCTGAACCAGCTGAGCTAAATGCCCTGATCTTCAAGAACGGGCTGCAAATGTAGCGGTCGGCCGTGACACATCGATCATGTCACCTGAATGCCGGCAGGTGCTGCACTGGAATGTGCTCCCAAAGGCCTTTTTTCGGCACTACCTTTGTTGTCTCGTTCTGGTACGGCCATGGCAAAACGGAACGTAAACGGTGGTGGTCGCCTATTCCAAAGCCCTGTGCTGGAGGCACTGACCCGGACGCACATCGCATTCCCGCTGGTGATCTTCTACACCACCGGCGCAGTGGCCATCTGGTGGGTGGCGGCAAAGCATGTGCAACCGGCCATGGTCGTTGGAGTGCTGGCGCTGGCTGGCCTCTGCTTTTTCAGCTGGGTGGAGTATACGGTGCATCGCCGCTTCTATCACATGGGTACGAACAGCCCGCGCAAGGCCCGCATCCAGTACATCTTCCACGGTGTGCACCACGACCATCCACGTGACAAGCGGAGGCTTGCATTGCCACCGGTGATGAGCGTGCTGGTGGCGGCCTCGTTCGTAGGCATGTTCCGGCTGCTGTTGGGACCGCTTGGGCTGGCCTTCGGTGGTGGCTTCCTGGCGGGCTATGCGACCTACCTGGCCATCCACTACGCGATCCATGTGTTCCCTCCCCCGAATAACCGGCTGGCGGTGCTGTGGAAGCACCACAATCTGCACCATTTCGCTGGAGATGACCGGGCCTTCGGAGTGAGTTCACCGTTCTGGGACCTGGTGTACGGCACGATGCCAGTGGATCCACGCACGCGCCGGTCCGCAGGGGGTCACTCGTGATCGCGGCCGTACCCCTTCCTGTTGGCCTTCCAAAGTTCCTCCTCCGCCTTCATGACGGCTCGTAGGCTGTCACTGACCTCCTTTTGTTCCATACGGTCCAGATCGGGCTGCCCGGCATTCACCCAGGCGGAGTACCAGATGCTGCCAACGGCCGCGATGCTCGCGTTCATACGCTCTTCCACCATGCCCTGCATGGCATCCTCGTATGCTTTGGCGAATTCGCGCGAATACACGCGCATGCCGCCCCTGCCCCGCTCCTCGAACGCGAACTTGCGGTCCTCGGGATATTCGATGCTCAGCCGTTTCTCGATGCGAAGGACGGAGTCCACCAGAGCGTGGCTGGCTTCGACGGCATCCCAAGCGAATTCCAAAGGCCTGTCTATGTAGATCGCGCGGCCCACGAGGTGGTCGTACTGCTCTGCGGAGAGTTCCACGATGCGCGACTCCCAGAACGCGTGGATGCCGTGCTGGCCGGTCAGCTGGCCGTTGTAGTTCTCAGTGGTATGCAGGGGTACATGCGCATCGCCGATGTAGTGCCCGATGTCGGCCGCATTGCTGAGAATGCGGTCGAGGTCGCCGCGTTGGAAGGCCCGGATGAGGCGGGCGTACATGACCTGGATGTGCCATGGGACGATGCCGTAGGCCTGGAGGGTGTCCTCGGTATAGCGCACGACGGCATCCTCCCAGCGCCTGGGCATGACGTCCGCAATGCGCTGACCGGGCTTGACGAAGTGGTCGAGGTCGATGTAGTGGCGCTGTGCCTCCCCTTCCACGGCGTAGCGCCGGCGATCGGGATCCACGGCATGATCACTGATGAAATCGATGTGCCGCTTGAAGAAGGGGAAGAGTTCAGGCGGCAGGGTGAAGGCCGCCATGCGGTTGATGCGCTTGTGGCCGTAGAAACCCCATGCACGGGCCGGCTCCACGGTGCGCTGCGGCATGCATACCAGCAGCATGAACATGCCGGCCAGGAGTATGGCGGTGCGCTTGATCATGGCTGTTCCATACGCACAAGCTCTCCGTTACTGAGGATGGGAATGACCCTGCTCTGGTCCGGTGTCAGGCAGTACTTCACGTCAGGCAGCAAGTGCAGCTGCTCGATGCGTCGGCGGCGCGGCGCAGCCTTGAGGATGCCCATGTAGTTGTCCCGAGCGGCCATGTACATGTACTTCGCTGCAATGGAGGAATCCTCCTCCACGCCGAATTTGCCGGATTCGAGGAGGCGCTCCATGACCGCGCCAGCGAAGACACTGTCCTCGAGGTTGAACTTGTCCTTCCAGCCGGAACAGAGAAGCAGGATGTTGTCGTCCTGCTGAACGAGCCATTCACTGAGCGCGGTGAGGTTGAGGAATGAGCCAATGACGAGCTGGCGGGCTTCCCGGGCCAGCTGGATGGCCTTGGTGCCGTTGGTGGTGGTCATGACGATGGTCTTGCCACGCAGATCCTGCCCCACGTAGGCAAGGGGGCTGTTGCCGTACTGGAAGCCCTCGACCACCTGGCCGTCACGCTCAGCTGCGGCGATGAAACCATCGCGTCCGATGAACGCACGCGCCTCGTCCGTGGTGGAGACGGGGATGATACGGTCCACGCCATGCTCGAAAGCCGCGACCATGGCCGAGGTGGCGCGCAACACATCGATGACCACGACGATGCCCATGTCCTGGGCATAGAGGGGATACTGGCTGGGGACGAAGCAGACCTCCACCCGGTGGCGGTAGTTCGGATTACGGATCACGCCTTCCATCAGGCCTGCTGGATGAAGGGGAGTTTGACGACGCGTCCCTTGAGGGCCTTACCGCGGATATCCACCCAGAGATCCGAGCCCTCTGCCGCCATGGAGACGGGAACATAGGCCAGGCCGATGGGCTTTTGCAGGCTGGGGCTCTGGGTACCTGATGTGACACGGCCGACGATGGCACCGGTGGCATCGAGCACGGGATGGTCGTGGCGCGGAATGCCACGCTCCAGCAGCTCGAAGCCGACGAGCCTTCGCGCAACGCCCTGCTCCTTCTGCTGCTTCAGGCGATCGGCGTCGATGAAGGGCTTGGTGAACTTGGTGATCCAACCCAGACCGGCCTCGAGAGGCGAGGTGGTGTCATCGATGTCGTTGCCATAGAGACAGAAGCCCATCTCCAGGCGGAGGGTGTCGCGCGCGGCGAGCCCGCAGGGCTTGATGCCATGCGCCGCACCGGCCTGCATGATGGTGTTCCATGCGGCCTCGGCCAGGTGGTTCGGGACGTAGACCTCGTAGCCACCTGCCCCAGTGTATCCGGTGGTGCTTATCAGTACAAGCCCCACCCCCTTCATTTCCGCGTACATGGCGGTGTAGTAAGGCATGGCAGCGATGTCCTCGGCAAAGAGCCCCGTGAGCGTGTCCACGGCCTTGGGGCCCTGGACGGCGAGGAGGCTCATGTGGTCGGAGATGTCGGAGAGCTCGGCACCGAAGCTGTTGTGCGAATTGATCCACGCCCAGTCCTTGGCCATGTTGGACGCGTTGACGACAAGCACATAATGATGGTCGTCCGCATGCTGCATGCGATAGACGAGAAGGTCGTCAACGATGCCACCGTTGCCGTTGGGCAGGCAGCTGTACTGGACCTTGCCGATGGTGAGCTTGGCGGCATCATTGCTGGTGACCTTCTGGATGAGATCAAGGGCACCGGGGCCACGGACCAGGAACTCACCCATGTGGCTCACATCGAAGATGCCCACGGCGTTGCGGACGGTGAGGTGTTCATCGTTGACGCCGCTGTACTGCACCGGCATGAGGTATCCTGCGAAGGGTACCATCTTGGCGCCGAGTGCTTCGTGGATGTGGCTGAGCGCGGTGCGTTTGAGGTCGGTCATAGGCGTGGGTTATCGTTCAGGAGTTGATCGAAGAGTGCGAGGTAGCGGTCCTTCCAAGCGTTCACGGAGTACCGTTCCTCGACCGTGCGGCGGGCCTCGCGGCCCAAGCGCCTGCGAAGATCGCCATCCTCGATGAGGAGCGCCAATTTCGCGATCCATTCAGCCTCATCGGAGGCCAGGAAACCGTTGACGCCGTCCTGTACGATGGTGCTATTGACCCCAACGGCGCTGAGGACGACGGGCTTTCCCAAAGCCATGTACTGCAGGCCTTTGAAGCCGCATTTCCCTCTGCTCCAAGCGTCATCCGGCAGGGGCATGATACCGATATCGATGTCGCTGAGGTCCTCCGCTTCGCTGTGGCTGTTCCACCGAACGTTCTCGATGGGAAGGCCGGGATGGCGTAATTCACGGTCGCTGATGACCTTGAAGCGGATACGGCCCTGGTAGCGGGCATGGAGGGCTTCGAGGATGGGAAGGCTGTGACGCAGGTGGGTGAGGGAGGTGTAGCTGCCGGTCCAACCAATGGTGATGGGGCCACCTTCGGGCTGGGAAGCGGGCAGCAGATACCGGTCGGTGTCCACTACCGTGGGGATGACCTCCACGCGCCGGTTGAAGCGGCGGGCATAGTCGGCAAGGTGATCGTTGCCAGCGATCACGAGGTCCGCCAGGGCGATGATGCGGGCGGTTTTGGAGGGGTCCTTGAGCCAGCTGAGGCGCTTGTTGGCCTCACTGACATCGAGGAGCCAGATGGCATCGTCAAAGTCGTAGATGACGGGCCGCCCGCTGCGGGCGAGGGCACGTTCGAAGCGTGTGCTGCCGGTCATGAACGCCTCCCGCTGGATGAGGATGATATCCGCCTCACCTGCCCTGCGGACCTGCCTCCAGCGGCGCCACCAGCCACGGAGGAAAACAACGGCCTTGCCCAGAAGGCTGCCCGGTGCATAGAAAAGGCGGTCATCGCCCTCATCCAGTAAGGCGGCAAGCTCAACGGTATAGCCGTGTGCGGCCCAGTATTCCTGGAACTGTTCGAGCCGGTACCGCTGGCTTGGGGAGCGGTCCGGCCGATGAGCGGCCACGAACAGGATCTTGGGCATGGAGGGACCGCAAAGAAAACAGCCTGCGGCGATGTGGCGCGTGGCCTTACTTTTCACCCGCCGATCCATGAAGCTGCCAACGCTATTCCCCCGATGGGGGGTCCTGCTGATCGACCTGGTGCTGTGCCTGATGGCGCTCGCAACGGCGTACCTGCTGCGCTTCAACTTCCAGGTACCGGCGCATGAGGTGGACCTGTTGCTGCCCGTGCTGCCTGTCTTCCTGGCGGTCCGCGGCGCGAGCTTCGTGCTGGCGGGTACGCACCGGCTGATGGTGCGCCACACGAGCACGGAGGATGCCCGCTTGATCTTCCTGACCGTGCTGGCCGGATCGGCGGTGCTGGGACTGCTGAGCGTGGTACGCTACATCGCGGTGGATGGCCTGTACCTGCTTCCCCGGGCGGTTATCATCATCGACTTCCTGGCCACCACGATGGTGCTGATCGTGGTGCGCATCGGCTTCAAGATACGGCACCTGCGGCGGCAGGGCGCAGGTAAGGAGGAGGTGCGCGTGGTGATCCACGGCGCTGGTGAAGCAGGACTGATCACAAAACGCACACTGGAGCGTACGGGCCAGCGCCGCTACAAGGTGGTGGCCTTCGTGGATGATGCGACCCAGCGGGTGGGCCGGACCTTGGAAGGTGTGGCCGTGCGCTCCACAGAGGAGTTGCCTGCGCTGCTGGGAAGACTGGCCGTGGACGAGGTGATCATCGCGATCGCACAGCCAGACCCGGAGCACCGCCGAAAGGTGGTGGAGACATGCATGGCCGCTCAGGTGAAGGTGCTGACCATACCACCGGTGCAGGACTGGATCAACGGGCAGCTGAGCGCGGGGCAGATCCAAGAGGTGCGGATCGAGGACCTGCTTGGCCGGCCGGTGATCAAGCTGGACGATCAGTTGGTGCGGAGCGTGTTCGCAGGCAAGCGGGTGCTGGTCACAGGTGGCGCGGGTTCCATCGGCAGCGAGCTGGTGCGGCAGCTGACGGAGCTTTCCTGCGCGGGGATCGTAGTGGTGGACGTGGCAGAATCGCCGACGTACGACCTGGAGATGGAACTGCGCTCCAAAGGGAGGAACGATGGCGTGCAGATGCGGATCGGCGATGTGCGGGACCTGGAACGCATGCGGGTGCTGTTCGCGGAGTTCCGCCCGCAGATCGTGCTGCACGCGGCCGCCTACAAGCATGTACCCCTGATGGAGGCACAGCCGCTGGAGGCCCTGCGTACGAACGTGTTGGGCACGCACCACCTGGCCGGTCTGGCGGGCGCACACGGTGTGGAGAAGTTCATCCTCATCAGCACGGACAAGGCGGTGAACCCGACGAGCGTGATGGGTGCCTCGAAGCGGCTGGCAGAGCAGGTGGTGACACTGCATGGAACGCAGGGCGGCACGCAGTTCATCACGACGCGCTTCGGCAATGTGCTCGGGTCCAACGGCAGCGTGATCCCGCTCTTCCGGCGGCAGATCCAGGAGGGTGGACCGGTGACCGTGACGCACCCGGATGTGACCCGCTACTTCATGACGATACCGGAGGCCTGCCGGCTGGTACTGGAAGCCGCCTCCATGGGGCAGGGGGGCGAGATCTATGTGTTCGACATGGGTGCGCCTGTGCGGATAGCGGACCTGGCGGAAAAGATGATCCGCCTGAGCGGCCTGGTGCCCGGGGTGGATATCGAGATGGTGTACACGGGGCTTCGGCCCGGCGAGAAGCTCTACGAGGAGCTGCTCGCGAGCACGGAGGATACGCTACCGACGCACCACCCGCGCATCCTGATCGGCAAGGTGAGGGCGAGCGATGCGGAGCGGCTGAAGACCTTCCTGCAGGCACTGCCTGAACTGACCATGCAGGGCGATGCGGACGATGCGGTGCGGCGCATGAAAGAGCTGGTGCCGGAGTATCGGAGCCATAATTCGGCCTACAGTACCTTTGACGCACCGGTGCGGCCTGCATGAGCCGCACGGTATGCCACCATGACCAAGGACAGGAACCTGGAGATCGCGCGGGTGCAGAAGGAGATCGGCGCCTACATCGGCATCGGCAAGGACGATCTGGTGTTCAACTATGAGGAGACGAACAAGGGCACGCAGCTCTATGTGATCACCATCAATCCACGCCACAACCAGAGCTTCCTCTTCCACTCCACGCAGGGATCCGACAAGCTGGATGCGCTGAACGCGATGCTGGAATATGTGCGCACCTACAAGGAGCGGACCAGCAGCTACACCATCCAATGGAGCGCCCGGGGTGACAACGCACTGCAGACATCCTACTTCCGCGCAAGGAACATCATGGAAGCGCTGGACAAGCTGTTCTATGACCGGGACCCGAACAGCATCACGGTGTTCAGCGTGATGCTCAACCCGATCACCTGATCGCGGGGTCTGGCGGGACCGATCGTTCGTGCGCACCGGGCCCGATAACGGTCACCGAACGGTGCGGCGCAACCCTCCGCAGGCCCTTCAAACCACTCCCCCATGAAGATCATCACCACGCCCATCCAGATCCGCTTCAGCGATGTGGACATGGCCCACCACGTTCACAATGCAGTGTACCTGCAGTGGTTCGAGCTGGGGCGGATGGGCTACCTGGACACGGTGATCCCCAAGGACCACGACTGGAGGACCCAAGGCCTGATCCTGGCCCGCAATGAGGTGGACTACCGCATGCCAGTACGTCTGCGGGACATGCTGGTGGCCGAGGTGTGGTGCAGTTCCGTGGGCTCAAAGAGCTTCGACCTCAGCTACATCATCCGGCGTACCAGTGGCGACCAGCCCGGCATTTGCGCCGAGGGGCGCAGCGTGATGGTATGCTTCGACTACACGGAACAACACACGATCCCCGTTCCAGCAGAATGGCGCAGGCAATTGGAGGACGTGACCTGAGCCCATCGTTCGCCTCCTACTCAATCCATCGATCCATTGCCCCCCATGCGCAACCGACACCACCTTATCCTGCTCCTGGCGCTTCTCATCACGGCCTGCTCCCCGCAGGAGCTGCAGTCCATCCTGAATTCGACGGCACCGTCCGCGCTGAGCAACGAGGAGGTGATCTCCGGCCTCAAGGAGGCGCTGCGCGTGGGTACCGAGCGGAGCGTGGAGAAGGCCAGTGCCGCCAACGGTTTCTGGAACAACAACCTGATCCGCATTCCCTTTCCGCAGGAGGCCATCGCCGTGAAGAACACACTCACCGACCTGGGCATCAACAAGCCCGTGGAGGACTTCGAGCGCACGCTGAACCAGGCCGCCGAGCTGGCCTCCAAGGAGGCTGTGGCGGTTTTCGTGGACGCGATCACGAGCATGAGCATCCAGGACGGCTTTACGCTGCTGCGCGGCGGTGAGAACGCGGCCACCAACTACCTGCGCGAAAAGACCAGCGCCACCCTGCGCACGCGTTTCACGCCCGTGGTGGAAAAGGCCACGGGCCAGGTGGCGCTGACCAGCTATTGGCAGCCCATGGCCACTGCCTACAACACCGCCACGCTGCTGACCGGCGGCAAGGCGGTGCAGCCCGACCTGAACGCCTACGTGACGGACCGCGCCATTGATGGCCTCTTTACCCTGCTGGCCCAGGAGGAGAGAACGATCCGACAGGACCCGGTGGCCCGCACGACGGCCCTGCTGCAGAAGGTGTTCGCTGCGCAATGAGCGCGGTGATCGGGGTTCGTACTTCGTTGTTCGTTGTTCGTTGTTCGTACTTCGTACTTCGTTGTTCGTTGTTGGGCGCTCGTGGTCCGGAAGGGGCATGGGGATCCGAAGCGCTTGCATAGTTCCATCTTTACACCCCTCCTTTCCATCTTTGTCCTGCCATGCATCCCATCACCCTTACAGCAGCAGGTACCACGCTCCCACCCAGTGAGCTGGTGCTGAACCCCGATGGATCCGTATATCACCTGGCCTTGCGGCCGGAGCACCTGGGCGACCTGGTGCTGGTGGTGGGTGACCAGGGCCGGGTGGAGCGGATCAGCCGCCAATTCAACAAGGTGGAGCACCGGGTGCAGAACCGCGAGTTCGTTTCGCACAGTGGGGAGTACCGGGGGGTGCATGTGACGGCGTTAAGCACAGGGATCGGGACGGACAACATCGACATCGTACTGAACGAACTGGATGCGCTGGCGAACATCGATCTGCTGACGCGCCAACCGCAGGCGCGGACGCGGAGCCTGCGGATCGTGCGGCTGGGGACCTGCGGTGCGCTGCACGCGGATATCCCGGTGGATACACGGATCGTGAGCGCGTACGGCGTGGGGATGGACAATGTGCTGCACTACTATGCGTATGAGAACACGGACGCGGAGACGCGACTGCTGACGGCCTTCCTGGAGGCCACGGAGTGGCCCGACAACCTGCCGCTGCCCTATGTGGCAGCCGGTGATGCAGGGCTGGTGAGCACGCTGGGGCAGGGCAACCACGTAGGCATCACGCTGACGGCAGGCGGATTCTATGGGCCACAGGGCCGACAATTGCGGCTGCTGCCCTCGGTGGACGGGCTGAACGAACGCTTTTCCGACTTTGCGCATGAAGGGTTGCGCTGCAGCAATTACGAGATGGAGACAAGTGCGCTCTACGGCCTGGGCGGGATGCTGGGGCACCGTGTAGCGACGGTGTGCACGGTGGTGGCGAACCGGATGCGCAAGGAGTACAGCAAGGACCACCACGCGGCGATCGATCGGATGATCGAGGAAGCGCTGGACAGGCTCACTACTTAGACGGAGCGCCCGGCGTGGCAGAGGCGACCGGCCGCTGCACACGGAAGGAACCGACCTTGAGGTCCACAGGTTTCTGGTCGCGTGCGTTCTGCTCCTCTTCCTGCTCGGTGGTGAGGTTGAGGCGGCGCTTGACCTCGAACCAGAGCTTGCGGCCGAGGTAGGTGATGCTCTCCTCTTGGGCGGGCTGTGGTACAGCTTTGGCGGGCTCGGCTGGGACCGGCTTGACAGCAGGGCTGGCCGTCGGTGCGCCGTCCTGCGCTGCAACGATGCCGGCAAGGGCCAGTGCACCGGCGAGGGCGAGGCTCCGATACAGGCTTGTGGCACGCAGGGGCATGATGAAGCGAAAGTAGCCATGCAGGACCTACATTGGCGGTCCGCCGAGCGATGGAAGCGACCACTTGTCCCAATTGCGAGCATGGCATGGGCCCGGAGGACCGGTACTGTGCACGGTGCGGGCAGGCTTCGGTGGGCGATGGCACGTTCCGTTCGTTCGTGGAGCAGTTCCTGGGGGACTATTTCACCTTCGATTCGAAGATCATCCGGAGCCTGCGGCCGCTGCTGCTCTCCCCTGGATACCTGACAGCGGAATACCTCGCTGGCCGGCGTACGCGGTACATACCACCGCTACGGATGTTCCTGTTCCTGAGCGTAATGTTCTTCCTGATGATGGGCTGGAGCAATGCGGGCGGTGATGGCGGCACAGCACTGGAGGCACTGCCGGACCAGTTGTTCTGGGACCGGTTCTTCACCGATACGCTGCCGAAGCTGTTCTTCCTCTTGCTGCCGCTCTTTGCGGGGTGGGTGATGCTGATGTATCGACAACCGGGGCAGGGGTATCTGAAGCCGTTCATCTTCAGCGCGCACTTCCACGCGTTCGTGTTCCTGTGGTTCACCCTGTATGGCGTGCTATCCGCGGTGTTCCGTGCGCAGGGGTTGGTGGTGGTGAACCAGGTGCTCGTGACGCTGTTCCTGCTGTACACGGGCTGGTACCTATGGCGCGGGCTGGCGGTGCTGTACACGGGGAGCGTGTGGGTGCAGCTACTGCGCTTCTCGGGCCTTTCCGTGGCCTATGTGGTAACGCTGGTCGCAGCAGCGCTGAGTGTGCTTTGGCTCATGGTATAAGAATGCGGGCGAGGCGCGTGCGGACGGCCGGTGGCAGCGGATCCAACAGGGGGGCCGTTGGAAACCTGCGCAGGGCGACCGCTGCGGGGGGGCCGGAGCCCGGTAGTTTCGTCCAGCGCCCGCCCAACCGCGCAGCCGATGGCAGAGAACGAGATCCGCGCACTGATCACCCTGATCGAGGACCCGGACGAGCAGATCTTCCACCAGATCCGGGACCGTATCGTGGAACTGGGCGATGGCATTGTGCCAGAGCTGGAGCGGGCCTGGAGCTCTGAGGAGCATGGCGACCTGTTCCGCGACCGGATCGAAGACATCCTGCACACCATCCACCTGGACCAAGTGCGGCGGCGGCTGATCACTTGGCGCGACGGCGGCTGTGAGGACCTGCTCGAGGGGGCACTGATCATCAGCCGGTACCGGTACCCCGAACTGGACGAGCAGAAGGTGAAAGCGCGGCTGGCCTCGATCCGGCAGGACATCTGGCTGGAGCTGAACGACCACCTGACGGCCTTTGAGAAGGTGCGCGTGTTCAACCACATCTTCTTCCAGATACACGGATTCAAGGGCAACAAGCGGAACTACCACGCGCCACAGAACAGCTACATCAACGAGGTGATCGATGCGCGGCAGGGGAATCCACTTTCGCTGGCGATCATCTACCAGGTGCTGGCGGAGGACCTGGAGCTTCCGATCCGCGGGGTGAACCTGCCGAACCACTTCATACTGGCTTACCTGGATGCGGACGGGCTGGGCGGCGGGGAGCCGGATGGTGCGAACGTGCTGTTCTACATCAATCCGTTCAGCCAAGGCGACATCCTGGGGCGCAACGAGATCGTGGAGTTCCTGGGCAAGCTGAAGATCACGCCCCGCCCCTCCTTCTTTGCACCATGCAGCAACCGCGCGATGATCAGGCGACAGTTGAACAACCTGGCGAACAGCTATGCGCAGCAGGGGGACAGCGAACGCAGCGGCGACCTGGAGGCGCTGCGGGACCTGCTGGGGGGTGAAGAGGAAGGCTAGCCGGGCCTCCATATGCCTCAGGCTCCGCGGCACCGGGTGGTGTGGGGCCGACAAAAAGCAGATCCATGAGAGCGCGGCAATGCGTCGCTTCCGACCCGATCCAGCGGTCAGAAGTTGTACCCGAAATGGAGCCCAGGTTCGCCGAAAACGAACTTGGACCACTTATCGTCCAGTTGTTTGAACCCATCTGGTAGGGTGGTGTGGTAGGCGCGATGGGTGATGGCCATGGAAGGCTGGAAGAAGAAGCGGTCCTTGAAGAGCTTGACGTGATAGCCGACCCGATAGGTGTTGAAGACCTGGAAGCCATCGTCGAGCTTCCGGCCATCGTCATTCACGAAATCCTGGAGCGTGGGCATGACGTTGATCTCGGCGTAGAGGCCTTGCCAGAAGAACCGTTGGTATGCCAGGGACAGGCCGTACTCGCGCACGTAGCCGGGAAAGCGCTCTTCGGGCTTTTCGTAGGCGTCGTTGAAGAAGGGGTGGATGCCATTGGGCCAGGCATATTTCCAGGTCTTGGGCTCCAGGCTGATGACATCCCTGCCGGTGAGTCGATAGCCGATGTTCAGTTGAACGAAATCGGGAGGATTATCGGTGGGCATGAGGTTGCCCAACAGGACCCACATGGAGCTGCCGACGAACCAGCGCTTGAAGGTGGTGTCGGTGTGGTCGTATTGTGCGTTGAGGGCGGGCGAACTGGTGATGCACGAGGCAAGTGCCAGTGCCATGAACGAGGATCGCATGACTTCTTTTGGGTGTGTTGATGGACAGCGCAAAAGAAGAGCGGGTGCAGGCCCCGCCCCGTTCACTTAAGTGAAGGAATGGCGTTCAGCCCCGTTCCCGGGCTATGATGCGCGCCCGCAGGCGGCTCAAGGATTGGGGCTTGATGCCCAGGTAGCTCGCCAGCTGGTGCTGTGGAACGCGTTGTAGCAGGTCGGGACGCGTGTGCAGGAGGCTGATGTAGCGCTGTTCGGGGGAAGAGGTCTTGAAGGCATCGAAGGCGATGCGTTGCCTGGCGAGGAGTTCCTCCGACTGCATTCTGCACAGGACCTCGAAGCGGGGGAACCGGCGGTTGACCTCCATTTCGAGGTCAGTATCCGAAACGGAAAGGATGGTATCCTCCACACAGCTGATGTAATGCTCGGACGGGGTACCGTTGATGACGCACGGGGGCGTAAGCGCTTCCATCTCGGTGAAGAAGGCCGTGGTCCGCTCCTCCCCATCAACGATGTAATAGGTGCGGATGCAGCCTCGGAGCACGAAGTAGCTGTCCTTGGAGCGCTCTCCTGCCTTGAGCAGGGTGTCTCCTTTCTTGAGTGAACGGAAGAGGTCCATGGAGCGGATGGCGTCCTTTTCCTCCTCCGTAAGGGTCATGTGCCGGGCAATGAATTTGAAGAGTTCGTCATGCATTGGATGTCCATATGAGCGATGTGGGGTGCACAGTGGTCTGTCGCATGGGGAGGAGCACCGGACGAAGGTAGGCTCCGTGCATACGGGGCACCGCTCCCACTGGCCTGGTGGATGATGCAAGCGGCCTGTAAGCACTCCCTCTGTAACGCCATGGAAAGTGCGATTGAAGCGGAGCGGCCCTTGCAGAAGGTCCGGCAGAGGCTTCAAAAGACCGCTCCCTGCCAACACGCCCCATCCAACGGAAATGCACCAATTGCGGAACGCCAGGCGTCGGGGTGTTCCGGCGCCCCCTCTTGACAACTCGTCGAACAACAACCCAAATTGCACGACCAATAGGTAAAAATTGTCGATGAATGAATGGATCCAAAGCTCCCCTCACGTGGTCGTTCACCCTGTGCACCATGCTCGTGCAACTCGCCCTGCCGCCGGCAGCACTGGCCCAAACGGTCCCTGCAGGCTTCAGCGATGCCCTGGTGATGGGGGGCTGGGATGCGCCGGTAGGCGCCACGTGGGATGCCAATGGACGCATGTACGTGTGGGAGAAGCGCGGCATGGTGTGGATCGTGGAGAACGGTGTGCGGCTGCCCTCCCCCTTGATCGACCTCACCGCCGAGGTGGGCAACTGGCGCGACCACGGCTGCCTGGGCTTCGCGCTGGACCCCAACTTCCTCAGCAACGGACACATCTACCTGATGTACGCCGTGGACCGCCACCACCTGATGAACTGGGGCACTCCGGCCTATAACGCCGCCACCAACGAGTACTACGCGGCCACGATCATGCGCATCACCCGCTACACCGCTCCGGGGCCCTCGTTCACTTCGGTGGACCCGGCCAGCCGCCTGGTGCTGTTGGGCGAGACCAAGGAGACCGGCGCGCCGATGTTGCACGAATCGCATAGCACCGGTTCACTGATGTTCGGCACGGACGGCACGCTGCTGGCCACCATTGGCGACGGAGCGAGCTACAACCTGGTGGACGTGGGCAGCAGCACGGACACCTATTGGGCGCAAGCCCTGGCCGATGGGATCATCCGTCCGGCGGAGAACGTGGGGGCCATGCGATCACAGCTGCTGAACTGCTTCAACGGCAAGCTGCTGCGGATGGACCCGGCCACAGGTAATGGGCTGCCGAGCAACCCGTTCTACGACCCGGCCGATCCCCGTGCGCCACGCTCACGCGTGTGGGCGCTTGGACTGCGCAACGCGTACCGCTGCACTTTCAGGCCCGGCAGTGGCAGCACAGATCCGGCCGCCGGCAACCCCGGAACGGTCTTCATCGGCGATGTGCAGTGGGGCACCTGGGAGGACCTGCACATCAGCAACGAACCCGGACAGAACTTCGGCTGGCCGCTGTTCGAGGGCATGGATCCGCACGCCGGCTACCAAGCGGCCATTACTGCGAACCTGGATGCGCCCAACCCGCTCTACGATGGCTTCACGTGCGCGCAGCCCTTCTTCACCTTTCAGGACCTGCTCAAGCAGGACACGCCCATCCACCTCAACGGCCACCCGAACCCCTGCGACGCATCGGTGGAGATCCCCAATTCGGTGCCGAAGTTCTTCCACACGCGCCCGGTCATCGACTGGCGCCACGGCAACCAGTCGCGCTGTGGCGGCTTCAGCGGTGGAACGGCGGTCACCTACGACCTGGATGCGCCGGGCTCTCCGGTACCGGGTCCACGCTTCGGTGGTTACGCCGCAGTGGCCGGACCGTGGATGGCGGGCGAGAACCTGCCGCCGGGCTACCAGAACAGCAGCTTCCATGGTGATTATGCCGGTGGCTGGATCCGGCGCTTCATGTTCGACGAACAGGACCGACCGACCAGTGTACACGATTTTGCCAGCAACCTCGGCGGCCTCACGTGGATCGGCGCAGGACCGGACGGGTGCGTCTGGTACATCAACTACAACACCAACCAGTTGCGGCGCATCTGCTACACCCTGGCTGTGAACCTGCCTCCTGTGGCACAGGCCAGCGCCTCCACCCAGTTCGGTCCCGGTCCGCTGAACGTGAGCTTCAGCGCAGCGGGCAGCAGCGATCCGGAAGGGGGCGCGCTCACCTACAGCTGGAACATGGGCGATGGATCACCTGTGCAGACCTCCCCCACCCCCAGCCACACCTTCACCGCGGCGCCCGGCGTACCCACCCCGTACACCGTCACCCTCACCGTTACCGACAACGCGGGCCAGAGCGCGAGCACCACGCTCCTTGTCTCAGTGAACAATACCCCGCCCAACGTCGCCATCACCAGCATCCCGGCCGATGGCTTCTACCCGGTGGGCGTTGACACCACGTACCAGCTCGAGGCCAGCGTATCTGATGCGGAACATGGCCCTGGACAGCTGAGCTATGCATGGCGTACCACCCTGCACCACAACACCCACAACCATCCGGAACCCATCGACCCCAACCCGGTCACCAGCACGGTGATCAGCGGCGTGGGCTGCGATGCGGACAGCTATTACTACATCATCAGCCTTACCGTGACCGATGCGGCGGGCCTCAGCACCCGCGTGCACCGCAGGCTCGATCCCCGCTGCCAGGCCATCGCCCCCACCGCCGTGATCCTCGCCGACCGGACCTCAGGCCCCGCACCGCTGGCTGTGCAGCTCGATGGTACCACCAGCTTCGATCCCGGCACCATCGTCAGCTACCACTGGGACTTCGGCGATGGAACCAGCAGCACGCAGGCCGCGCCCAGCAAGGTGTTCACGGAAGCTGGTGCGCAGTACGTCACCCTCACCGTTACGGACAACGATGAGCTCACCGGCACCACCACCCGCGTTCTGAACGTCTTTAACTACGATGCCCCGCAGTGCATCGGTGCAGCCGGCAGCCTTACGCGCGAGTTCTGGACGAGCGTCTCAGGAAGCACGCTGGCGAGCCTCACCAGCCACCCCGCCTACCCGGCCAGTCCCAGCGGTGTCAGCTACCCCACCAGCTTCCAAGGTCCATCCAACTGGGCCAACAACTACGGCACCCGGGTACGAGGCTACATCACCGCGCCCACCACGGGCAACTACACCTTCACCCTCACCAGCGACGATGCCAGCGTGCTCTACCTGAGCCTCAACGGCGAACCCCAGCACCGGCAGTTGATCTGCAGTGTGAACGGCTGGACGGGCGAGACGGAATTCAACAAGTACCCCACGCAGGTGAGCACACCGATAGCGCTCGTGGCAGGGCGCAGCTACTACGTGGAGCTGATCCACAAGGAAGGCAGTGGCGGCGACCACTTCGCGGTGCGCTGGCAGACGCCCACCAACAGCACGCCGACCATCATCCCCGGCAGCGCGCTCAGTCGTTGGCAGGACTGCCAGCCCAGCGCGCGCTTGCGGGGCATGCTGCAAGGGGCATGGAACACCAGCACCGGTCTGATGCGCGACGATCTGCGCGCCGCCGCACTTCTTCCCACCATTGAACCTTTCACTGGCCTGGGCTTCTCGCTCACTCCTGGCTCGGGTGGTGCGAGCATGTCCCCTGCGGTCCTGGCCAATACTGGCAAGAACGCCGTGGTGGACTGGGTGCTGGTGGAGCTGCGGAACAACGACCAACCGGGTATCGTGGTAGTCACCAAGCCTTGTCTGCTGCAGCGCGATGGTGATGTGGTGGACGTGACCGGCAACGCACGTCTCCTCTTCGACGTGACGCCCGGCGCGTACCGGGTGGCGCTGCGGCACCGCAACCACCTGGCCGTACTCAGCGCACAGTCATTCACCCTGGGTGCGAACGAGGTGTTGGTGGACCTGAGCCAGCCGGGCACCGCAGCCTGGGGAACAGATGCCCGCTGCCTGCTGGCACCGGGTCGTATGGGACTGTGGGCCGGTGATGTGCTGCGTGATGGACTCCTCCGCTATGTGGGTGCGGGCAACGACCGCGACCCGCTGCTACAGGCCATCGGTGGCGACACGCCCACCCAAGTGGCCACGGGCTACCTTCCGGGGGATCTTAACCTGGACGGCGTGCTGCGCTATGTGGGTGCCAACAACGACCGCGACATTTTGCTGTTGAACATCGGAGGTACCGTACCCACGAACACGCGGACGCAACAGTTGCCGTAGGTCACCTACTCCCCGTTGGCATTGCGACTGACCAAGGCCACCTGCAGCCCTTGCGGACCAAAGGCCCAGCCAGTGGCCACAAAACCATCGGCCAAGGCGGAAACATGAACGAGCCGTTCATCGTCGCCCAGGTCCCAGCTGCGTTCCCACAGCAGCGTGCCCGTGTTGTTGATGCGTTGGGCCATGCATACGGCGGACCCTTCCTGATCGATGCGACGGCCCACGAGCACCACATCGTTGGGTGGCGCCCATGCCATGCTGTACGCCGCGCGATCGCTGAGCGCATCGCCGAGGGTACGGGTCCACAGGGTATCCCCGGCCAGGTCGATGGCCAGCAGGTAGGTTCGTTCGCGGCGGCGCTGAAGGTCTGGATCGATGGGGCCGAAGGAGTCCGTGACACCGGCGAGCAGAAAGGTCCCGATACCGATGGATGCCACGGCATAGGCCTGTTCGTTGCCGACATCGCCCCACGAGGTGCTCCACAGCAGTTGGCCGCTGAGCGATACGCGGGCCACCCACACATCGCTGGTACCATCGAAGCCGGTCTGCCGCCCACCGAGCAGGATGTCGTTGCCTTGGACGGCGAGCCCGTGCGCCTCCTCATCACCGTCGAAGCCATCGGTGAGGGACCAGAGCAGTTGGCCCGTGGCGGAGAAGCGCACCACCAGCGCGTCGTGGCGGCCGTTCACCACCTGGGTGCCGCACAACACCACGCCACCATCCTCCAAGGCCGCCGCCGCATGGTACACGCTGGCGGCACCGGCAAGGGAATGCGTCCAGGGCACCGCGCCCTGTGCTGTGTACTGTTGCACAAAAGCCCGTTGCGCGTGGGCTCCCGGGGGAATGTGACTTCCGAAGTGGTAGAACGCTCCGCCCCCAGCCGCGATGGCCCCTTGCGGAAAAGCCACTCCGGACCAGGAGGGCAGTGGGGTGGTACCCATCCATTGGCCGGTGGGCGTGATCTGCCACACCTGCGCCTGCTGTTGAGCGTTGTCGCCCGTAACACCTGCCAACACGTTGAAGCCAGGGAACGAGGCGGTCACGGCCAGTCCTCGTTCTGCTTGGATACCGCCATATGCTTGCGAGAAGCCTTGGGCAAGGAGGTGCGGGCCGTAAAGCGAACCCACGAGGAGGAAAAGGAGTGCGGGACGGGGCATTGGGTGAAGGTAGTTACCTGGTTGGATAGAGCGGAGGGGCTTGGGGGGTGTGAACAGCTGGGGACCAAGGGCGTCATTATCGCACAACGGCCGCCCCCATCCGGGAGCGGCCGTCGTCCTGCCTGCGCGTTACCGGAGCGTTACTCCCGTCCGTTCCAATCAATACGGCGGCTCACCCACATCACCAGCGCCAGGGTGATGAACAGGCCGATGCTGCCGAACAGCAGGGCATAGTCCTGCTGGTGGATGAGGGCGAACATGAAGCCGAACACCAGCAGCATGATGAGGCCGAGGAGCTGCGAGGCGCGCTGCACCTTGAACACGCTGTGGGAATAGGCCACCACCAGACCGATGACCGCCACCGCCGAGAGGATGTAGGCCTTGGCGAAGCCGATGTGTTCACTGAAGGCGATGAGCAGCGTGTAGAACAGGCTCAGGGCGAAGCCGACGAGCAGGTACTGGATCGGATGGATGCGCAGCTCCTGCAACACTTCCACGAAGAAGAACACGAGGAACACCAGCACGATGAGCATCAGCCCGTACTTGCTGGCGCGTTCGTTCTTGTGGTACTCATCCACCGGCTGCATGAGGTGCACGCCAAAGGCGCTCTCCTCGATGGCCATGCGCTGATCGCCCAGGAACTCCTGCGGGTAGGGCCGGTTGAGGTGGAGAACGGTCCAGTTGGCGGTGAAGCCCTCGCCTTTCGCGGCGGCGCTGTCGGGCGGGTTGGGCAGGAAGGCCCCGTCGTAGCTGGGATCCTTCCACGTGCTGGTGCATTGCGCCCGCGTGACCTTGCCCACCGGGGTGATGCGGAAGCCCCCGCTGCCATTGATGGTGAGGGTGCTGCTGAACGTCAGTGGCGTCGCCAGCTGTGCACTGTCCAGGGGGAACGGTGCGCTGAGCCCGCTGCCCACGATGTCGGTGGACGGCATGCCCGGCTCGAACTGCACGGTGCGCCCGCCGATCTGCATGCTCACCTGCTCCTTGATGCTGCGCAGGTCGCTTATGCCGAGCACGAGCTGTGCCCGGTCCCACTGCAACTGCCCCTCGGTGTGGACGCGTTGTGCCGCCAGCGCCGGGAAGGTGCCGGACAGCGCCGTGCTGCTGCTGTAGACGGCTACCTGATAGATGCCGCGGTACTTGGTGAAGGGTTCGAGCCGGGTGGCCACATCCAGCGCTTCGGGCAGGAAGTGGGCGTGGCGGGTCTCGGGCCGGGTCTCGTAGCCGTTGTTCACCGGCACGCGCACCAGCACCTCGTAGGGCACGCTGAGCACAGGTCCGGTGATGGTCTGCTGTCCGCCCCAGTCGGCACTGATGCTGCTCTCCGCCTCGTACTTGCGTTCGGCACGTTCGCGGATCAGCTCACGCACCATGCCGAGCGGGATGAGCAGGAGCAGGATGAGGATGGCGACCACGAAGGCGCGGAAGGTGAGCGAGCGGCGCAACCCTTGCAGGCGCGATGGCTTGGGGGTACTGGGTGGCAGTGGTTCGAGCGGTCCGGTGGGTTGGGTCATGGTGGTGGTGTGGTGGCCTGTTGGCGCGACCGTGGAAGGGAACGGTGCCGTGCCGATGGCCGTACGATCTTAAGGTTCTTTGGGAATACCTTCACCGCCCATGCCATCCGAACGCCGACCCGAGCAACGGAATGCGCGGATGCGCTGGGTCGAGCCGCTGCTGTTCGCGCTGCTAACGGGGGCACACCTCCTACCGGTGCATGCGGGTCGCTGGTTCGTAACACTCGACGGGCCGTGCCACCTCTACAGTGCGCGCCTGCTCAGGGCGCTGTGGGAAGGCGATCAGTTCATCGGCGGCTTCTTCCGCGTGAACCCCTGGCCCGATCCGTATTGGCTCGCGCACCTGCTGCTGACGCCGCTCACCGGTCTGTTACCCGCATGGGCGCTCGAGCGGCTGCTGTACAGCGTGGCGGTCGTCAGCCTCGCCTTTGCGTTCCGCTACCTCATCGGGGTGGTGGCACCCGAACGCCGCTGGATGAGCCTGCTGGCGATGCCCTTCCTGCTGCACTACGCGCTGCGCCTGGGCTTCCTCAACTTCAGCCTGAGCCTTCCCCTGCTGCTGCTGACGCTGGCCCTGGGCGTACGCGCCATGAACGGCGAGGTGCGGCGGTGGTGGCCCCTGGCGCTGGTGTTGACCCTGCTCTACTTCGCCCACCTCACCAGCTTGCTCGTGGCCTGTGCGCTGTTGATGGCGCTGGCTGGCTGGCATGTGCTCAGCGGCGAAGGGACCGTGGTACGGCGCATGCGGAGCTGCCTCTGGTGGTGGCCAGCGCTGGTACTGCCCATGGGGCTGACGCTGCTCTATGTGCTGCGGCAACCAGCCCGTACCGGTGTGAACACCCACCTCCCCTTGCCGGAACTATGGACCGCACTGATCGAAGGGCGGGCGTTCAACGCGCTATGGGCCGCGGGAGAGGTGGAGGCCAGCCAATGGACAGCCCTCCCGCTCCTCCTGGGCGGCGCACTGGCACTGGCATGGGGCCTGCGCACGGCGTTCCGCAAGGGCTTCCGCGCGCTGCCCTTCTGGTCGGTGGCGTGGGTGCCTGCGCTGGCGGCCTACCTGCTACTGCCCGACACCATGGCCGGTGGCAGCAGCGCTTCGCCCCGGCTGTTGCTCTTCCTGATGCTGTTGATGGCGGTCGCGCTGGCCACGAGCACGCTGCCCCGCTGGACGGCCGGGGTACTGCTCGCGTGTGTGGTGGCGGCGGACCTGCAACACACGCGGGTGCAGTACGAGAGCGCCCGGTCGCTGAGCATTGAGGCGGAACTGGTGATCAGCGTGGCACCCGGCCTTGCGGATGGGCACACCGTGCTGTCGCTGAACTACAGCAGCAACTGGATGCACAGCAACCTGCCCAACTACCTGGGGGTGCAGGAGGCCAAGGTGGTGGTGCTGGACCACTTCACCGCGCTCGCCCCCTTCAACCCGGTGCAATGGCGGTCCGAGCGGCTCCCGTACGAAGCCATCGGCGACTTCGCCGAGAGCGGTCGCCCCTGCGTACGCATCAACGGCTACGAGGCCGCCACGGGCGTTCCCGTCAATGCCGTGGTGACCTGGAAGCTGGGCAACGACATCGCCGATAGCTGCACCGTGGATGTGAGGCGGCAGTTGGATCAGGGCTATGCGTTGAAGCGCAGCGGGACCTTTGGTGACGCGGTGCTGTATGAGCTGAAGTGAGGTGTTCCGCGCACCGCCCAGGGTCCGGTGTCAGCGTTGGGGTGAAGCCGCGGTGCTGAGCGGAATGACCGGTTCCAGCGGGGGCTTGGCGAGTTCTGCCTGCAGAAGGCCCTTCAGCTCCGCCTGATGGATATCCACCTGCGCGAGCGCCCCCCACACGTCGGCTGTCGCGAACAGGCTGAACAGACGCTCCTTCCCGAAGGTCCGTAGGACATGTTCCACGATCACGGCACCAACGGTATAGGGCAGGTTCGTATCGGCCCCAATGGTCACGGAACGATAGGGGTCCACGGCCAGATCAAGGTCGAGATCCCCACCCTGATCCAGGTGGTCCTTCAGCGTCCGCCGATGCTCAAGGTAGCTCCGCTCATTGCATCCCCCCAGGTAGGTGGCAAGCCCCTCGTGCAAGAGGTTCGGCCCGGATGGTCCGAGGGCCCGGTGAATGAACGCATGCACCACTTCATGGGTGTAGCGCTCGCTGTTGTTGCCGGCCGATACTTGGGTGGCATGATCCAGCCGCCCGCCGGTGGGGAACGTGTAGCTGCGTGGATGGAGCTCGAAGCCCCGCGCACGGAACAGTTCCGCCGGGTCGAGGTAGCTGTAGTACGTGAACGGGAACGGCGCGATCACGAAGAAGGCACCCAGCGCCTGCACCTCTTCCCACTGTCGCTGTGCCAGGGCAGGATCGAAGGTGCGGCTGGGTGATACCACGTAGTTGATGTCCTCCACCTGATGGACCGGCCACGCTCGTGTGTTCAATTCCAACGGCATCTCGAGCCTTGGACCCGTGTCGCCATCCTTCACCCAGAACGCAAAGACCTGCTTCACCTCCTCCGCCATGCCCTCCCCTTGCGCCCACTTCACGCGCAGCAGCCGCGATCCATCGGGCATGACACGCCGCTCCATCAACGTAGGCACATAGGCCAGATCACCTTCCTCGTCAAACTCGGCGTACAGCAGTTCGGGCTGGATCTGGCCATACCGCTCAAGTTCCACCTGCGACCAATAGGTGTGATGCGTTGCAGCATCGAGCTTGTTGCAGAAGAACGCACGCAGACAGGCGATATCGGCCGCTGAGGCAACGTCGACCGTATCCACTGTTGGCCAGATCTTCAGCTCGGTGCAAGGACCGGTGGTCGATCGCACTTCCTCCGGAGGTGTGGCGGGAACCTCATCGGCCGCACTTCCACAGCTTACGAGCGAACAAAGAACAGCCGGCAGGAACATGCGCATCCGGCTAAACTAACAGCGGGCGACCCCGTAGGAGCCGCCCGCTGTGTTAAGGATGCCAAAGGCAACTATTGCCCGCCGGCCGCCTTCTTCAGCCCGTCCTCGATCATGCCGTAGAACTGATCGAGCTTGGGCAGGATGACGATGCGGATGCGGCGGTTGGTGGAACGGCCTTCGGGCGTATCGTTGGAGGCGAGCGGCACGTACTCACCACGTCCACCGGCCGTGATGCGCGCAGGGTCGACGTTGTAGTCCTTCTGAAGGATGCGCGTGATGGCCACGGCGCGTGATGCGCTCAGGTCCCAGTTGTCGCGGAAGCAATCGCGGCTGATGGGCACATTGTCCGTGTGGCCCTCCACCAGCACCTCCTGGTCGGGCTTGTCGTTGAGCACGGTGGCCACCTTGGAGAGCACTTCGCGAGCGCGGGGCGACAGCTCGGTGCTACCGGTCTTGAAGAGCATCTTGTCGCTGAGCTCGATGAAGACCACGCTCTTCTCCACGTTCACCACCACATCGGTGTCGTTGAGGTTGCCCAGCGAGCTCTTGAGGCTTACCACCAAGGCGAGCGTCACGCTATCCTTCTTGGTGAGCGCGTCCTGCAGGGTTCGGATGCGCAGGTCCTGTTCACGGATCTGCTCCAACGAACGCTCCAGGTTGGCGGCCTCCTTCTGGCTGAGGGTGGCCATCTGGCTCACGTTGTTCAGCAGGGCGGCGTTGGTGTTGTTCAACTGTGCCACCTGGTCCTTCAGATGGTCGTTCTTGTTGGCCAGCTCAGCCACGCGCGCTTCCAGCACCGACTTCTCGCCGTTGCACGCTTGCAGTCCGCGGTTGCACTCTTCGAGCTTGTTCTTCAAGGTCTCGTTGGAGGCCTGGATGGACAGGTACTTCTTCTTCGACACGCAGGACGTGCCGAGCAGGGTAAGGGCCAACAGCCCGATCAGGTGATAACGCATGGTTGTGCGATTGGTGGCGCAAGTTTACGGGCGAGCGGTGTAGCAACAGGTGAAAAAAGGATGATCGCGTGTTCATCTGACATGCACAGGCCAGGTCGGACGACCGATGCGCCTACCTTGGCCGCATGGACCAGGACCAACGCGCCGCTAACAAAGCCCTCTGGAACGCCCGGGTGGCGCATCATGTGGCTTCCAAGCTGTACGATGTGGATGCCTTCGTGGCTGGTGCAGAAGTGCTCGGCCGCATCGAACTCGATCTGCTCGGTGAGCTGCGGGGGCAGGAACTGCTCCACCTGCAATGCCACTTCGGGCAGGACACGCTGGCCTTGGCGCGGCACGGGGCACGGGTCACCGGGCTCGACTTCTCGGAAGCCGCTTTGGCGGAGGCGGAACGCTTGGCACAGCGCTGCGGACTGGAGGCCACCTGGGTGCTGAGCGATGTCACGGAGGAACGGCCCGAATTGGTCGGGCGCTTCGATCGGGTGTTCAGCAGCTATGGCACCATCGGTTGGCTGCCCGATCTGCAGCCTTGGGCGCGGAACGTGGCGCGCTACCTGAAACCGGGTGGCCGCTTCGTCTTCGTGGAGTTCCATCCGGCCGTGTGGATGTTCGACAACGACTTCCGCCACATCGCCTACTCCTACTTCAACCGCGCGGTGATCGCCGAGACCGAACAGGGCACCTATGCCGATACTTCCGCGCCCATCGCACTTCCCTCCTACTCGTGGAACCACGACCTGGGCGAAGTGATCGGTGCCTTGCTGAACGAAGGATTGCGCCTCACCCACTTCAGCGAGCATGACGGTTCGCCGTACGACGTGTTCCCACGGATGGAGCGGGGTAGCGACGGACTGTACCGCATCGCCGAGCTGGCGGGCAAGTTGCCCATGGTCTATGCGCTCAGTGCGGTGAAGGACTGACCGTTCCTTCCACAGTCCCCTGTTCGCCGATGGCCGTTGCCACGTCCAGTGCATCGCAGCGTGTGCGCCTTCTTTGCAGCCATGGCCCTCAGTCGCTTCTGGACGGTGATGCTCATCCTCAGCATCGGCTACGTGCTGGTGATGTTGGGCTTGGGACGCCATTACAGCCTGGGCACCCTGGTGAACGGCAAGCAGGGCGAACCGCTGGTGGTGGCCGAAGTGGACAGCACCGTGCTCAGCGGCACCGCCTTCCTGGCCCAGTTGCGGGCGGCGGGTGAGGCGGGCATCCAACAGGGCGACACGCTCTACCGCCTCAGCAAAAGCGGTGTGGTCAGCACCAGCGTTGGCAGGCAGCCGGCGGACGGGCTCTTCGCCACCTGCCGCAACACCATCACCGACCTGTGGCTGCCGTTGATCGGCTACCTCACCTTCTTCAGCGGCTTGATGAACCTGCTGATCGACTCGCGGGCCATGGAGAAGGTGGCGCGCTTCCTCTCACCGGTGTTCCATCGCGTGTTCCCCGAGTTGCGCAGCGGCCATCCGGCTTATGGCTTAATGACGCTCAACTTCGCCGCCAACTTCCTCGGCTTGGACAGTGCGGCCACGCCCTTCGGCCTCAAGGCCATGGAGAGCATGCAGGAGGACAACCCCACGAAGGACCGGGCCACCAACAGCCAGATCATGTTCCTGTGCCTGCATGCCGCGGGCCTCACCCTGCTGCCCACCAGCATCATCGGCTACCGGGCGGCACAGGGCGCGGCCAATCCGGCGGACATCATGATCCCCACCATCATCACCAGCTTCGCGGGAACGCTGGCCGCATTGTTCATGGTGGCCGCCAAGCAGCGCATCCGCATCTTCAACTGGCCGGTGATGCTCACGGTGCTCGGTGTGAGCGGCGTCATCGGTGGGCTGATGGTCTACATCACCGGTCTGGCAGGCGTGGCCAAGTTCCACTTCACCGACAACCTCAGCAACGGCATGTTGCTCACCATCATCGGCCTCATCGTGGCGTACGCCTTCCTGAAGGAGCGCTACTTCACCGAGAAGGGCACCAACCTCTTCGACAGCTTCGTGCACGGTGCCAAGGACGGCTTCACCACGGCGCTGCGGGTGTTGCCCTACATGCTGGCGATGCTGGCCGCGCTCAGCATCTTCCGCAACAGCGGGTTGATGGACATCGTGATGAGCGGATTGTCGTGGACATTGGCCCTGGCCGGCGTGAGCAGGGAGGTCATCGATGCCATCCCGGTGGCGCTCATGCGGCCCTTCAGTGCGGGCGGTTCGCGCGGCTTCATGCTCGATGCCATGAAGACCTACGGCGCCGACAGTGTGCAAGGCATCCTCAGCAGCCTGTTCCAAGGCGCGGCAGAGACCACCTTCTATGTGGTGGCGCTCTACTACGGCAGCGTGAACGTGAAGGACAGCCGCTACACCCTGGGCATCATGCTGCTGGCCGACCTGGTGTGTGTGATCACGGCGGTGTTCGTTGTGCGGTTGTATTTTTAGGCCAGCTCGTTGTTCATCGACCGGATTCCCGCCCCCACCCTGTACAACCCCACCGACCACCTAGGGAACGCGTACCCAGAGCACTCCCTGATCATAGCTGAAGGAAGCAGAAGTTGCGCTACATTCACGCCAACCTAGCGAAACAGCGCCAGCGGTTGTGCGATGATGCGATCGAACACCTCCCTTCAAGCGTTGCGTTCCATGTGCGCGGCGAACGCCGGGGCGCATCACATCCAGCGCGACAAGCGTTCGGGTTCGTGGATGGGAAGGGGGCGCGATGGTGAGGATGATGGAAAAGGGCGCAGGGGCCAGTCAAATGCGCGGATATCCTGCGGAGATTTGGTAGCAGGTAAAGCGCTCTCAGAAGTTACAATGACCTGCGTTATTTTTTAGGGCCTGTGGGTTTTGCTATTTCAGCAACTTACTTTGTCCTCGACGCAGCAGAAGTATTTGATTGGGGCGAAGCGACGTACGAACAATAACATCAAAGCATGACAAAGTTGTATAAATATTATTTGTATCGAGTTTACTCGTTCATGGAAAAGAGAAATACAATTCCAATTGTAGATACCATTGTTGCCTCAATAATTGTACATTGGATTCAAATCGTATCAATTTTTTTAATCATAAACGATTGCTGCCTTCATTTAAGGTTGCCAAAAGGAAATAAATTAGTTATAAGCATTTGCACTATTGCATGTGGTATATTTTATTATTTTATTTTTTTCTATGGCAAAAAAATTATACAATACAAAAAAATGTTTATGAACGAGTCATCAAAAGAGAGAATTCGAAATGGCTATATATTATCCGCCTATATAATTATATCTATTTCATTCTTGTTTGTTTACGTCTTGGCTATGCAATCATTGAAGAGCAGTAATTAGGACGGACGGCACATTCTTGATCCCACCTGGACCGCTTCCTTCCTTCTTTGGCACTGCTATCCATTCGATCTGTAAGCTTCCCCAAAGTTCGGCCACCCATCACTAGCCGTTACCGGCCTATACCCTGGCCTACACATCTACCTCCTCGCGCCCACCCATGCACTGACCGTTCACCCAAGCGTAGCCCCATTACTCCACCTCACCACCACAACACATCCCCGCATTTCATCCGCGCCATCCACCTATCGCTCGACCGGTTCGTTCAGACGCTCCCCAGCGATCGCATTCCGCATTCCATCCTGCATTTCTTCCTGCCTTTATCTGCGGCTGCTTTCAGACCACACATCACCCGGCAACACGGCAATGCCTTAGCCCCTATCCACCCCCACACCCTCCCACTGGAGTACCGAACCTCGTCCTGAAGATGTTTGCTCATACCGCCGCATTATTCATCGAACGAATGCCCGCCCCCACCCTGTACAACCTCACCGACCACCTGGAGAACGCGTACCCAGAGCATTCCCTGATCGTAGCTGAAGGAAGCAGAAGTTGCGCTATATTCACGCCAACCTAGCGAAACAGCGCGAGCGGTTGTGCGATGATGCGATCGAACACCTCCATTCAAGCGTTGCGTTCCATGTGCGCGGCGAACGCCGGGGTGCATCGCATCCAGCGCGACAAGCGTTCGGGTGCGTGGATGGAAAGGGGCCGAAATAGTGAGGATGATGGAAAAGGGCGCAGGGTCCCGTCAAATGCGCGGAGACCCTGCGGAGGTTAAGGGAGAGCGACTGCCTATTTTCCGGAACACTAATTGATACCATATATGCGTCACAGATACTCAATAATTCTTCTTTTGGTTAGTTGCGGAACGATCGATCATGGTCCGGATACAGATGAGACCTTGAACAGTGCAATAAATGAAATCATAGTACTTCCGGATTCGATCATAACGGAGGTTAAGTTATCCAATAAAGAAATCGTGATCAATGCTAAAGATCGATCATTGATAGGCTATGATGATCTTCTAATTAGTGAATTGTGCTATTATTCTGCCTTTAAAATTTTACAGGATCGCAGAAACATCGAAACCGTCACCTTCTTCATCAATCCTGATAAGTATGATATTGCACAAATAAGCTATCGAAGTATTCATTACAGAGAAATGATCGAAAGATATGACGACAAATATGGAGCCTTCCTCGATTCCATGAGTCATCAAACATCTCCGATGATGTCTCTCAATTATCCGATAACGCTGTCAATTATGAATGAGCTTGTGAAAGATGAGGGAAAACAAGAAGTTGATATGTCCTACATCGATTTTTTCAGATCTTACAGATCAAGGAATAGTATTCCATTATTTAACGACTTTTATTTGAAGGTTTATTTAACACTCTATGAATATCCCAAGAACGGGGTTCGTGCGCCACGTGCTTTAAAACCTGACAAAGCATCGAATAGCCTGCCCCAAAATTATCCCTCCCATAACTAAATGTTACCGCTCGGTTATCTGGCCAATCCATAGTCCGCATTTTGCCGAGCCGTTCGTTGGGTATAGAGCCAAGCGTAGCCCCATTAGTCCACCTCACCAACACAACGCATCCCCCATTTCATCCGCGCCATCCACCTATCGCTCGACCGGTTCATTCATACGCTCCCCAGCGATCGCATTACGCATTCCATCCTGCATTTCATCCTGCCTTTAACTGCGGCTGCATTTGAACCGATCATCCCGCGAGCACTCGGCCATGCCTTCGCCCCTATCCATCCCCCTCCCCGCCATTCCCCCGGAACGCCGATCTTCGCGCCCCATGGCTGCCAGCAAGATCGCTCAACGACGTTCCAAGATCCACGGTAATGGCGTGTTCGCCACCGCGCCCATCAAGAAGGGTGAGGACATCGTGGAGTACAAGGGCAAGATGATCACCCACGCCGAGGCGGACGAGCGCTACCACGGCGACCTGGGCAGCGGGCACACCTTCCTCTTCACCCTCAACGAGGAGTGGATCCTGGACGCCAACCGCAACGGCAATGTGGCGCGCTGGATCAACCACAGCTGCGAGCCGAACGCCATCGCCTTCGTACACGGCCACGAGAGCGAGGACCTGAAGAAGGACCGCGTGATCATCGAGGCGCTGCGCGACATCGCGGCGGGCGAAGAGATCACCTACGACTACGGCTTCGAGTTCGATGTGCCCTACACCGAGGAACTGAAGCAGATCTGGGCCTGCCGCTGTGGTTCGCCCAAGTGTACCGGCACCATGCTGAAGCCCAAGAAGGGCAAGCGCTGACCGCCGAACACACCACCAGCACGGACGGCGATCGTGGCTCTGGCACGGGCTTTGCCAAGCCTTGCGCACTTACTTTTGCCGCCATGAAGAAGACCCTCGCCCTCCTGGCCTTGTTGCTGAGCACCGCGCTCGTTCAAGCGCAGGACGATCCCCGTTCCAAGGCCATCGTGGACAAGCTGATGACCCAGGCCAAGGCGTGGACCGCCTTCGAGGCCGACTTCAGCAGCCGCCTGCAGAACACCAAGGACAAGCTGGACGTGAAGCAGGAGGGCAATATGAAGGTGAAGGGCAAGAAGTTCCGCCTGGTGCTGGACAAGAACACCATCATCAACGACGGCACGGTGCTCTACACCTACAACAAGGACGCCAACGAGGTGAGCCTGAACGACCCCAAGGAGATGGACCAGGACCTGGACCCCAGCACCCTCTTCACCCAGTACGAGAAGGGTTTCAAGAGCCAGTTCGTGGAGGAGAAGGCCGACGCTTCGGGTGTGATGACGCAGGTGGTGAAGCTCTTCCCGCTCGATCCCGCCAAGAAGCCCTTCCACACGGTGATCCTGACGGTGGACAAGGCCAAAGGCCAGCCGCGCAGCGTGCAGGTGCTGTACAAGGATGGCAACGTGGTCACCTACTCCATGAAGAAGTTCACCGCGAACCCCGAGCTGGCCGATGCGCTGTTCGTCTTCGACAAGGCCAAGTTCCCCGGTGTGGAGGTGAACGACATGCGCTAACACGCCCGCACCGCTTCAGACAGAAGGCCACCCGAGCGGTGGCCTTCCTCGTTCTACCTTGTTGGCATGTTGCACCTGGCCTTATCCCTCGTGGTGTTCTACGCGCTGCACAGCCTGCTCGCCTGGACGGGCGTGAAGCGCTGGGCGGCACTGCGGGTGGGGCTGGTGCGCTGGTACCGCTTGTCCTACAGCATCCTGTCCGTGCTGCTCCTGCTGTGGGTGTGGCTGGCTTACCGGGCGGCGCCCAGCACCGCATTGTGGACCCCGGCACGCTGGTCCATGACCCCTGGCCTGTTGCTCTTGGTGGGCGGCGCAGCATTGGCCGTGGTGGCGGTGCTGCGCTTCGGTGGTGCGGCCTTCCTGGGGTTGCGGGCTGAAGTGCCTGGCGCGTTGGTGCGCAGCGGACTGCACGGTCGGATGCGGCACCCCATCTACACCGGCACCATCTTACTACTGCTGGGGTGGCTGCTGCTCTCCCCCACGGCCGCCACCGCGCTATGCATCGGGCTCACCTTCGTCTACCTGCCGGTCGGTATAGCCCTGGAAGAGCGCAAGCTGATCGCGCTGTTCGGTGAGGACTATCGGCGTTACCGGCAGGAAGTACCCGCTTTGATCCCCCGCCTGCACACCACGTAACACACACTCTGCGTTACCCATCCGCTATCTCGGCATTCCGCACGTATGCGCACCACCACCCTCCTCCTTGCCCTTCTCCTGTTCAGTGATGCCATGGCCAAGGAGCGTGTGGTGCATGTACTGGTGGCCCTCTGCGACAACGAACACCAGGGCATCGTGAAGGTGCCTGCGGGCATCGGCAACGGACAGAAACCCGGCACCAACCTGTACTGGGGCGCAGGCTATGGCGTACGCACGCACTTCGACCGATCCGCGGAATGGGTGCGTGTACAGGTGCCGTCCCCCGGCATCCCGCACATCCTGGAACGGGTGGCCTGGAAACACCGGGACTGCGCTGTATACCTGGTGGCCGATGCGTATGATGGCCGGAACATCCGGGAGGCGACGGAAGACCTGTTCAGGTATGCCAGTGGCGCGGGGAGCACTTCACTACGTGTGAACGACCGGAGCATACCCATCGGTGGCGGCGCCGACCTGATCGCCTACGTAGGCCACGATGGGCTGATGGACTTCCCCCTGGAAATGGAGTTCCCAGCACAGGACAAGCGAACGCGGGAGACCATCATCCTCGCGTGCATCAGCAAGCGCTACTTCGCGCCGCACCTGCGCCCCACCGGAGCCTCCCCCCTGCTGTGGACCACCGGACTGATGGCCCCTGAGGCTTACACGCTGAAAGCCGCGTTGGAAGGTTGGGTGCGCAGGGAAACGCCGATGGCCGTTCAGGAGCGCGCTGCCCAGGCCTACAACATCTACCAGAAGTGCGGCATCGCTGGTTCGCGGCGGCTACTGGTGACCGGATGGTGAGCATGGGCGCACCGGAACCGCGTCCTGTCCCCCCACCTTTGTTCCATGGAATACCGAAGCTCCCGCAGCGTCACCGCCGTGCTCGATGGCGCACCGTACACCACCCGGATCACCAGTCGCGACCAGCAGTGGATGGCCGATGAGCCTTCAAGCGATGGTGGCCAGGACCAGGGACCTCGGCCGCATGAGCTGCTGCTGAGCGCTCTGGCGAGCTGCACGGCCATCACCCTGCGGATGTACGCCGACCGCAAGCAATGGAACGTCGGTCCCATCGGCATCACGGTGAGCATGGAGCGTGTGCAGCGCGGAGCGCAGATCGATACGCGCATCCACATGGACATCGAACTCGACCCCGCGGTGCCGGAGGACCAGCGGCAGCGGCTGGCCCAGATCGCGCGGTCATGCCCGGTGCATCGCACGCTGGAGAACCCCATCCACCTCAGTTCGGGAGTGAAGGTGGCGGGCGCTTGATGGCCCTGGTACCGCCGCTGCTGTGATCGGCACTGCCGGTGATGGTGTCGAGCGCGGCATCTGTCATGTGCGGCCCGTTCGAAGGGGCTACCTTTGTACCCTACCGCAGACCGAACGCCGGAGATGATCGTCCAGGACCCCCACCGTGTGCCGCTGAGCCCGGCGCAGAAAGCCCGCAAGATCAACCTCGATCCGGATCTGTACGGCACCTTCGCCGAGATCGGTGCCGGTCAGGAGACGGTGCGCCACTTCTTCCGTGCTGGTGCGGCTTCGCAGACCATTGCGAAGGCCATGAGCGCGTACGACAAGGACTTCAGCAATGCCATCTACGGCCCTGAGCCGGGCAACCGCTTCGTGTGCGAAAGCCGCTTGAAGAACATGCTGCGGCACGAGTACGGGCTCATCACCGACCGCCTCTCCCGCAAGGACCACCCCACCAAGAAGTTCTTCACCTTCGCCAACACCGTTGCCACCAGCACCTTTGAGAAGCCCCACAGCGGCCATGGTTGGATCGGTGTGCGCTTCCAAGCCTCGCCGGAGGAGCCGACCAGCGATGTGATCCTGCACGTACGCCTGCACGATCCCGACATGAGCCTCCAGCAGGAGACCATCGGGGTGCTGGGTGTCAACCTCATCCATGCGTGCATGTTCCTGCACAAGGACCCCAATGAGGTGATGACCGCGCTGTACGACAACGTGAGCCGCCACGTGTTGGAGATCGACATGATCCAGATGAACGGGCCGGCCTTCGCACAGGTGGACAACCGCCTGCTGAGCCTGCAGCTGGTGAAGCGCGGCTACACCGATGCGGTGCTCTTCGGGCCCGATGGCCAGAACCTGCAGGCCAGCGAGAAGCTCTACAAGAAGAACATCCTGGCCATCCGCGGCAGCTTCCGCCCGGTGACCAAGGTGAACATCGACATGATCATGAACGGCTACAACATGTTCATCAAGGAACAGCGTGTGGACCGTCAGAACCTGCAGGTGCTCTTCGAGATCACGTTGAACAACCTGAAGAGCGACACCGGCGATGTGGACGAGAAGGACTTCATCGACCGCGCGGACATCCTGTGCTCGCTGGGGCAGACCGTACTGATCAGCAACTACCAGGAGTACTACAAGCTGGTGGAATACTTCAGCCGCTACACCAAGGCGCGCATGGGCCTCATCCTGGGCGTGAACAACCTGGTGGAGATCTTTGATGAGCGCTACTACCGCAACCTGAACGGCGGTGTGCTTGAAGCGTTCGGCATCCTCTTCCACCGCGACCTGAAGATCTACGTGTACCCCAGCCGGCCAAGCGCATCGGAGGAGATCATGACCACCAACACGATGCCCATCCACCCGCGCCTGCAGCCCTTGTACGACTACCTGCTCTTCAACAAGCGCATCGTGGACATCGAGAACTACGACCCGAACGTGCTGCATATCTTCAGTCGCAAGGTGTTGGACATGATCCGCGCGGGCAGCAACGGCTGGGAGGAGATGGTGCCCCCATACGTGGACAACATGATCAAGGACAACCGGCTCTTCGGGTTCCACCCCGCCGGGAAAGGCCAGAAGGCCGAGGCCTGAACAGCCCCAGCGTTACTCGCTACGGTGTCGTGCATTGTGCTGATGATGCGCCTGTTCTTCGCCCTTATCATCGCCGCACTGCCAGTGCATGTGGCGGCCCAGCACACCTTGGACGTACGCTTCGCACCACCGAGCGGGGCCCGGCGCATGGCGGCTGCTGAAGGAAGCTTTGCGGCCTACCTGCGCCAGTTACCGATGAAGCCGGCTGGCACCCCGGTACTGCTCTACAACGGCCAGCCCAAGTCGCGGCAGGATGTCCATGCTGCCGTGATCGACCGGCCAGTGGGCGCACGCGACCTGCAGCAATGTGCCGATGCAGTGATACGTCTTCGGGCCGAGCACTTGCGCCAGGCCGGACGTCCTGCGGAGATCCGCTTCCACTTCACCAACGGCTTCGAGGCACGCTGGGACCGGTGGCGCGCGGGTGAACGCATCGTGGTGCAGGGCAATACCGCCCGCTGGACCGCTGGCACGCCGGACGCTTCGGAGGACCGTGCTTTCGCGGCTTACATGAACATGGTCTATGCCTACGCTGGCACTCGGTCGTTGGCCGCTGAACTGAAGGACTGTGGAGCGCGCGCAGTGGAGCCGGGCGATGTGGTGATCCAAGGGGGCTCGCCCGGCCATGCGGTGCTGGTGGTGGATGTGGCGGTGGATGCACAGGGACGCCGCTATGCCATGCTGGCCCAGAGCTACATGCCAGCCCAGGACATCCACGTGCTGCGCGGTCCGGTGGCGGACGTGTGGTATCCCTTCGATCCGGAAGGCCCGCTGCACACGCCCGAGTGGCAGTTCCAGTGGAGCGACCGTCGCTGCTGGTGATCCGTGTTGCAACTTCGCGGCATGGAGCCATTGTTGCGCCTGGAAGGTCATCGTGGTCCGGTCTATGCCCTGGCCCCTGCGGCCACGGAAGGACACTTCATCAGCGCGGGCAGCGATGGTGTGGTGGCGCTCTGGGACATCGTCGGTGCAGGCGATGCGCGGGCCATCACGCGGGTGGATGAAGCGGTGTTCAGCCTGCTGCTCCTGCCGGAACAGGGCCTGCTCGTGGTCGGTACCGAGGGTGGGCGCATCCATGTGGTGGACCTGCGCGACGGACGGGAGCGCCATTGCTTCGTGGTCCATCGGCTGGGCATCTTCGACCTTGTGGCACTGGGCCCTTCACGCTTCGCTGCGGCGGCCGGCGATGGCACCTTGAGCATCTGGGATGTGGCTGCAGATGGGCGTTGCACCCTGTGGCGCCAGCTGCCCTTGGGCGAAGGCAAGTTGCGCGGGCTGTGCCACCTGCCTGACCAAGGCTGGCTGGCGGTGGCGTGCGGCGACGGGCCCATCCGCTTGTTGGAAACGGAACTGTTCAACGAGGTGCATACCCTGGAAGGTCATGCTGAGGGCGCGCTGTGCGTGGCGCGGCACCCCACGAAACCCGCGTTGTTGAGCGGTGGCAAGGACGGGCATCTGCGGGGATGGGCGCTGGACCGCCACCCGCGCGAAGTCCTGGCGCTACCGGCACACCGTTCGGCCATCTACCGCATCGGTGCGCGTAGTGACGGCGCCCTGCTGGCCAGTGTGGGGCGCGACAAGGCCGTGAAGGTGTGGGACGGGCGCGACCTGAGCCCGTTGGCGCGGCACGAAGGACGTGGCGCCGGGCATACCCACAGTGTCAACTGCCTGCTGTGGCTGGACGATCGGCTCATCACCGCCGGCGACGATCGCGTGCTGCGGGTGTTCAGGCCGGTTCGTCAGAACGGATAGATGCGTGGAATAAGGACGGTGGCCACGATCCAGAACAGCAGCTGGAGCGGCCAACCCACACGCAGGAAATCGCGCGCCTTGTACTGACCGGCACCGTAGATCATGGTGTTGGTCTGGTAGCCGATGGGGGTCATGAAGCTGGCGCTGGCCCCGAACACCACGGCCATGAGGAAGGGCGTGGGACTGAGGCCCAATGCAGCCGCTGTCGAGATCGCGACCGGAGCCACGAGAGCAGCGGTGGCTGTATTGCTCATCACTTCGGTGAGCAGGCTGGTAAGCAGGTAAAGGCCGGAAAGGATCGCCACAGGTCCCCAGCCACCGAGCGTATCCACGACCCCATCGGCCAGGCGATCGGCCAGCCCCGAGCGCTGCATGGCGAGGCCCAGGCTGAGGGCACCGGCCATCAGGAAATAGATGCGGCGGTCGATGGCGTCCTGCACCTGCTTCATGTTCATCACCCCGGCCAGCACCAGCACCACCACCCCCCCCAGCGCCGCCACCACCACAGGCAACAGACCGAGGGAAGAGGTGGTGACCACCCCTAGCAGCACGGCCACGACGATGGCAAAATTCCTGCGATCGAACTCCGCCAGGCCCTCCTGTTCGGTGAGGATCACGAAGGGTGCCTCAGCGGTGGATTCCAACTGCTTCAATCGCTTGATATAGTGGCGCTTCACCTCGGCAAGGATGACGTCGCCGCTGCGCAGCACGGTATCGTGAAGACGCTCGTGCACCACTTCCTCGCGGTGGCGCACCGCAAGCGGCACGGCCCGGTAGCTGCGGATCAGGTCGGCCTCGCCCACGGTCTTGCCTTCGAGCGGACTGTTGCTGGTGATCACCAGTTCGACCAAGGCCGTGCCGCGACTCCGCAGGTCATCGTTCGCCAGCTTCAGCGGCGGTTCCACGCTGATGTGCGCGCGGTCCTTCAAGGCCCGGATGTGCGACACATCGCAACGCACCTTGAGGAGATCGCCCGCTTCGAGCACCATGTCGCCCGCAGGCAGGGTGAAGAGCTGATCGCCGCGGCGTATCTCGATGATGTCCATGTCCAGTTCGCGCACCAATGCACTGTTCATGATGGTGCGACCCACGGAGGGGGCGCCAGCCAGCAGTTCCACCTCCGTGACGTACCCGCGCATGCTGAAGCGCTCACCGGCATCGGGACTATTGCGGCGATCGGGCAGGAAATGGCGCCCCACCAGCAGCATGTAGGACACGCCCACCAACAGGAAGACCAGGCCAATGGGGGTCTGCTGGAACATGCCCAAGGGGGGCAGCCCGTTCTCCACCATCACGCCGCTCACCACGAAGTTGGTGCTCGTGCCCATCAGCGTCATGGTCCCCCCCATGATGGTTCCGTAGCTCAGGGGGATCAACAACTTACTGGGGGCCTGGCCGGAGGTATGCGCGATCTGCACCACCACCGGGATCAAGAGCGCCACGATGGGGGTATTGTTGAGGAAGGCGGAGAGCACACCGACCAACAGCATGAAGAGCAGCATACCCTTCACCGGACTGGCGCGGAAGTGCTTCGACAGGCGTGGCCCGAGGGTGCTGACCGCCCCGGTGCTGAGCAGGGCCGAACTGAGCACGAACATGAAGGCGACCGTCAGGGTGGCTTGGTCGCCGAAGCCCGCGAACCCTTCAGCTGGCGAGAGCACTCCGCTGCCCACGAGCAGCAGGATGATGAGCAAGGCAACGAGGTCGATGCTCAGCTTTTCCGTGATGAACAACAACACGGCCAGCAGCAGCACCCCGGCGACGATCCATTCCTGTGGGCCCATGGTGAACGTGCGAACTTACGCCGGAGCGTCTCAGCCCCAATTGGCCACATACCAGGGAACCGCGCGTGCCAGCCCCTGCTCCAGATCGAACGCTGGTGCGAAGCCGAGCAGTTCACAGGCTTTGCTGATGTCGGCCAGGGAGTCGCGGATGTCACCAATGCGTTCGGGCACGTGCTCCAGGGGGACCTGGGCGATGGCCGGATCGGAGGTAGCAAGAGCTGTACGCAAGGCCTCCACCAGCTCCAGTAATGTGGTGCGTGCGCCGTAGGCCACATTGAACACCTCGCCCTGGGTCCGCGGATCGCTGCAGTCCATGGCGCGCATCACCGCCTGCACTGCATTGCCCACGTAGGTGAAGTCCCGCGATTGCAGACCATCGCCGTGGATCTGTGGCGGGCGGTGTTGCAGGAAGGCTTTGATGAAGCGCGGAATGGCCGCAGCGTAGGGGCCTTCGGGGTCCTGCCGTTCGCCGAAGACATTGAAGAAGCGCAGCCCGATGGTGTGCATCCCATGGAGCCGCGCGTACAGCCGGGCATAGGTCTCGTTGGCCGCCTTGGTCACTGCATAGGGCGAGAGCGGACGCCCCACCTCCTCCTCCACCTTGGGCAGGCGCTTGGAGTCGCCGTAGACGCTGGAGCTGGACGCATACACAAAGCGCTTTACCTGCGCGAGACGCGCCGCCTCCAGCATGTTCAGGAAGCCCGTGAGGTTGGTCTCATGGCTGCGCAACGGCTCGGCGATGGAACGCGGCACCGAACCCAGCGCGGCCAGGTGCAACACTACGTCCACATCGGCCACGGCCTGCTCACAGTCAGCATAGGAACGGATGTCCCCTTCCATCAGCGTGAACGCAGCATGTCCTTCGAGCTGCGCCAGGTTACGGCGGTGGCTGGTGGCGAAATTGTCCAGGCAACGCACCTGATGGCCGGCCGCGATGAGGGCGTCGCACAAATGGCTGCCGATGAACCCGGAACCTCCGGTGACCAGGACTACGCGGGATGTACCTTGCATGTGAGGGGCTGCCTCCCGCACGGGAAGTGCCCAAATGTAGCCGAAGGAGACACGGCCGCGAGGAACGCCACCGGTGCTTCGTTCACGATCGATCCTTGAAGGCCGCACCGTACCAGATGGTACGCCAGTTGGAGGGCACGAAGGGGGCGACCAGAGCATCGATGCGTGCAAGCAGGTCGCGTTGGATCTCAGTTCGGCCGAGGTTGGCCAGCAATCCGGTCGTGCGGTCGTCCATGCGAACGAAGGGTGCGAAGAGATCGCGGTCGCGCCGGACATCCAAGTAGCGCCAATACGCATCCCACGCCACGAAGCGCTTGCGCAACCAGCGATGAACAGCCGTTCCGCTCAAGTTCTCTGCGAAGAGCAGCACTCCGCCCGGCTTCAGCACCCGGTGCATTTCGCGGATGGCCTGCTGCTGTCGCTCCCTGCTGCCCAGAGCCCCGATCATGCTCTTGAAGATCACCACATCGAAGGACGCATCGGGCTTGGGGATGGCGAGGGTGTCGATGGTCTCGTAGGCGATCAAGGCTTGCACGCCGTGCGAGCGATGCTGCTGGTGGGCCTCATCGGTGGGGCCGCGCAGATCGCTGCATACGGTGCGGATGCTTTGCTGGGCGAGGTAGAGACTTAGCCCGCCATCGCGTTCCCCCAGGGCCAATGCAGTGCGTGGGCCGGCGGGGAGCTGTGCGAGCGCATCGGTCCACAGTGGCAACGCCCGCGACCAGGAACGCACCTCCCATTGGAAGTATGCGCGGAGGAGATCCGGGGCGACTGACATGCAACAAAGAAAAGGGGCGACATCGCTGCCGCCCCCACGTTCACCCTTGTTCAACGGACCTATTTTGCAACGGCCACGCTCCGCTTCTCGCGGATCACGGTGATCTTCACCTGCCCGGGATAGGTCATTTCGTTCATGATGCGATCGGCGATCTGCATGCTGAGCTCATCGCTCTGCTGGTCGTTGATCCGCTCGCTCTCCACCATCACGCGCAGCTCGCGACCGGCCTGGATGGCGAAGGCCTTGGTGACCCCGCCGTAGCTCATGGCGAGGCTCTCGAGGTCCTTCAGGCGCTGGATGTAGGCTTCGGTAGCCTCGCGGCGGGCACCGGGACGGGCACCGCTGATGGCGTCGCACGCCTGCACGATGGGCGAGAGCAACGTGGTCATCTCGATCTCGTCGTGGTGGGCACCGATGGCATTGCACACATCGGGCTTCTCGCCGTACTTCTCGGCCAGCTTCATGCCCAGGATGGCGTGCGGCAGCTCGGGATCCTCGTCGGGCACCTTGCCGATGTCGTGCAGCAGACCGGCGCGCTTGGCCACCTTGGGGTTGAGGCCCAGCTCGGCGGCCATGATGGCACTGAGGTTGGCCACCTCACGGCTGTGCTGCAACAGGTTCTGGCCGTAGGAGCTGCGGTACTTCATGCGGCCCACCATGCGGATGAGCTCGTTGTGCAGGCCGTGGATGCCCAGGTCGATGCAGGTGCGTTTGCCCACCTCCATGATCTCCTCTTCGAGGTGCTTGCGGGTCTTGGCCACGATCTCCTCGATGCGGGCCGGGTGGATGCGGCCATCTTTCACCAATTGGTGCAGCGACAGGCGGGCTACCTCGCGGCGCACGGCATCGAAGCAGCTGAGGATGATGGCGCCTGGGGTGTCGTCCACGATGATCTCCACCCCGGTGGCCTCTTCCAACGTACGGATGTTGCGGCCTTCACGACCGATGATGCGGCCCTTGACATCGTCGTTCTCGATGTGGAACACGCTGACCGAGTTCTCGATGGCATGTTCGGTGGCCACGCGCTGGATGGTCTGGATCACGATGCGTTTGGCCTCCTTGTTTGCCGTCAGCTTGGCTTCTTCCTGTGCCTCGTTGATGTGTGCCATGGCAGCGGTGCGGGCCTCGTCCTTGAGGCTTTCGACGAGCTGCTTCTTGGCCTCTTCAGCATTGATGCCGCTGATGTTCTCCAGGAGGGCCACCTGCTTGGCGTGGAGCTTTTCGGTCTCCTCCTTGCGCCGTTCCACGCCCGAGAGCTTCTGCTCCAGTTCGTTCTTCAGGCGGTCCACGTTCTTTTCCTTGTTGGCCAGCTCCTGTTGTTGGCGGCTGAGCTGCTGTTCGCGTTGTTTGGCCTTTTCCTGGGATTGTTGCACGGTGCGTTCGCGGTCGCGCACCTCCTTTTCGTGCTGCTCCTTCATTTGCAGGAACTTCTCCTTGGCCTGCAGGATCTTTTCCTTTTTCAGGGCTTCGGCCTCGGACTCAGCTTCCTTGAGGATGCCAGCCGCGCGCCGTTTCATGGCGTTGCTCACCACCACGTAGACGATGCCTCCACCCAGTACGATACCGGCGAGGAGGCCCATCAGAATGCTCATCATGTCCATGTGTTCCACTTTGTTTTAGTGGACCCTGGGCCTCGTGGGGCGGGCGTGGTACCGGTGAACTGAACGCTCAGGAGAGGGCTTCGGAGAGCGACCGTTCCAGGGAGGCGACGAGCTCCTGGACGGTGGTATCCTGTTGGCTGGCAGCGCTGTTCAGGGCGCGCACGGTCACCTCCAGGGCGGCCATGGCCAGCAGGTCCTGCTTGTCGGTGAGCGGGTAGCTCGCCTTCAGCCGGTTGATGCTCTCGTTGATCTCATCCACAGCCCGGCGAACGTTCACCTCTTCCGATGCACTGATCGTAAGGGGGTAGGCCCGGCCAGCCAGTTCAATGCGTATCGAGCGTTCTTCCATGGTGATCAGTTCTGGCGTACTGCCGGCGACAACAGCGCCAAACAGCGGTCGATCTCATGAACGAGTTCGTCGATGCGTTCCTTGGTACCCGCTGTCGCGGCGCCTTGCTCAGCGCTGCGTGCCTTGCGGAGGACCCCGTTCTCCCGTTCCAGCTCGGCCACACGCGCCCGCAGCACCTCTTCCATGCGGCGCAGGTCGCCCAATTCACCATCCACTTGCTGCAAACGGGCCTTGAGCTCGTTGCGTTCGGCCACCAAGCGGTGTACCTGTTCAAGAATGGTGGTGAGGCGTTCTTTCACGTGCTGACCCAGCGAACACGACAGTCCGTTCGATGGTCCGGCCCCAAAGATAACCGCCCACCCCGCTTCTGCACGTCCTTTGTATGAACCCCTCCCTGTTGATCCCTTGTCCACCAGCGCAGCCAGCCGACCCTCCGCCCCCGGTAGCTTGCATGCCCCAGGGACACCTGCTATACCTCCCGCATGAAGCGACTTCTACCGATACGTGGATCAAATACGACTAATGCATTGATCATTAGCTCTTTATTTCCATTCAACCTATGGGCTCAAAAACCGGTCGCTGTACCGCGCTACATCCCCCCCATGGACATCCCGATGCAGTTATCGGGCAACTTCATGGAACCGCGCTCCGACCATTTCCACAGCGGCCTGGACATGCGCACGGAGGGGCGCGAGGGGATCCCGGTGAAGGCCGTGGCCGACGGCTATGTTTCACGCATCAAGATAAGCCCCTGGGGCTACGGCAAGGCCGTGTACATCCAACACCCCGACGGCTACACGTCGGTCTACGGCCACCTGCAACGCCTGGAAGGCAGGGTGGGCGAACGTTGCCTGGCCGCACATTATACCAGGAAGGACTTCAGCATCGACATCTACCCGGACAAGGACGAAGTACCGGTGAAGCAGGGCGACGTGATCGGGTTGAGCGGCAATACCGGTGGTAGCGGTGGGCCACACCTGCACTTCGAACTACGCCGTCCGGGCGACCAGCATGCGGTGGACCCCGAGGCATTGGGCTACGACATACCAGACCACACCCGCCCGGAGATCCTGGGGTTGCGCCTTTATCCGCTGACGGACAGCAGTCTACTGCAGCCCTATCCCGGCGCCGCTGTAGGTTACGCCGCCCAGGGCGCCAATGGCAGCTATGGCCTCAAGGGCGTGGTACCGACCGCTTACGGCACCATTGGACTCGCCGTGCATGTGGTGGACCGCTACGACAACAGCAGCGCCAAGTTCGGTGTGCGGCAGATCGAGCTGTTCGTGGATAGTGTGGCCGCCTTCAGCACCGTGCTGGACCATGTGGACTTCGACCACAACCGCTACTGCAACGCACACATGGACTTCGAGCTGTTCAAAGGGCGGAAGATGGAGTACCATCGGCTGTACCGCCAACCCAACAATAAGCTGAAGATCTACGGGAAGGAGCCGATCCAGGGACGCATCGCCCTTCAACCCGGCCGCAACCACCGCATACGGGTGGTGACCACCGACCCAAACGGCAACCGCAGCGAACTGCGTTTCGAGCTGCGCGGCGCCACGCTGGAAGAAGCGCGCACCTGGCCGACGAAGCCCTTGGAAGGCAGCCTGTTCCGCTACGATACTGAGAACACGTTGAGCGAGGAAGGCATCAGCCTCACCCTGCCCCCGCTGGCTTTGTACGACGACACCTACGTGCGTTACGCGGTCGGTTCCGGTCCCAAGGGCGCCATCGTGCCGCTGCACCGTCTACACGACCCCCTGACCCCCATCCAGCTCAACAGCACCCTTCGGCTTGATCTTCCTGAGCTACCTGAAGCGATGCTGGATAAAGCCTTGATCGTAAGGGTGAACAGCGATGGCAAAGTGGATGCGGTGGGTGGCCAACGCAGCGGGCGGAGCATCAGTGTCAGCGTGCGCACCTTCGGCAACTACACGGTGATGGTGGACAGCGTTCCGCCTACGATCACCCCGGTGGACCTGAAGCCCGACATGAAGGGACGCCGCTCCTTCAACCTGAAGATCAGCGACGACCTGAGCGGCATCGCCAGCTACACCGGCCTGCTTGATGGGAAGTGGGTGCTGATGGAGTACGAACCCAAGACCAAGACCCTGACCCACACCTTCGACCGGTACAGCCAGGGCAATGGCAAGCGCAGGTTCACGCTCACGGTGGTGGACGATCGCGGGAACAGCAGGACCTACACGTACGAGTTCGTGCATTGACCAGCATGAGCACGCGTACGCACCTCCTGCTGATGCTGACGCTGGTGACCGGCTGCAGCCCACCCTCGGTCGGTACGGTCCGGATCATTGGGCATGGGGGGCTTGGTGAAGGGGCGGTGCTCCCCATGAACTCCGCGGCGGCCTTGCGGGGAGGGCTTGAAGCTGGTCTTGATGGCGTGGAACTGGACGTGCAGATGAGCGCGGACCGGGTGTTGGTCGCCTACCATGCACAGGAACTGGATGAACTGACCGACTGCCACGGCCTGGTGAACGCCCATGACCGGGCAGCCCTGCGCACATGTGCCGTGGCCGGTGCCGATGGATCGAAGCACGGTCTGGCGCGCCTGGACAGCCTGCTGCCGGCCTTGGCCCGTGCGTTTCCGCAGGCAGACTTCACCTTGGACGCCAAGCTGTTCGCAGCGGGCGATTGGTGGGCTTACCTGGAGACCTTCAGCCGCGCCTTGGCCGACCTCCATGCCCTGCCCGAGCTGCGCGGCCGACTGGTGGTGGAGTGTCAGGTGACCGACTTCCTGGACCTCGTGGCGCGGGATGCGCCCGAAATGCCCCTATACCTCTATGCAACCGACGCCGAGCAGGCGATCCAGTTGGCGGTCGACAAGGGATATTCCGGCCTCACCATCCGCTATGATCGCATAACTGCGGCCGAACTGCACGGTGCACGCGAGCGCGGGCTGCGCATCACCCTGTTCGGTGCCGATGGCTGGTGGAGCCATCGTAACGCTCTGCATGCCGAACCTGACCGCCTGCAGAGCGACGCCCCCCTCTCCTTCCAATGATGCCCCTGCCACATCACCCGTTCGTCCCTACCTTGTGGGCCGAAGGACCAACCGCTGCATGCTATGCAGGCGCGCCCGGAGCTGTAGCCGATACGCGCGGTGTAAGGAATGATGTGAAGGGTCCCCCAGACGTAACAGCACCCCATGTCCCAACCTCGGATCAAGTTCATCCCCACGGATAAGAGCGCGTTCTACCCCACCCTCAAAGCCCGGGTTGACGCCTATTTCAAGGACAAGGGCATCAGCAGGCACGCGAACACCGCCATGTGGGTGAAAGCCGCAGTGCTGGTGGGTGCTTACCTGCTCTCCTTCGTGGCCATCCTGGCGCTGCAACCCTCGTACCCGGTCGCCCTGGCGCTCTGGGCCTTGATGGGCATCGGATTGGCGGGCATCGGTATGAGCGTGATGCATGACGCCAACCACGGCGCATTTTCAAGCAGCGACCAGGTGAACTGGTGGTTGGGGCACACGCTCAACCTGTGCGGTGGCAGCACCCACAACTGGAAGCTCCAGCACAACATCCTGCACCACACATACACCAACATCACCCATGTGGACGAGGACATCCAGGACCGGCTGGTGCTGAAGTTCTCCCCACACACCAAAGCGAAGTGGTACCACCGCTTCCAGTGGCTTTACGCAACGTTCTTTTACGGTCTGCTCACCCTGTACTGGGTGCTGGCGAAGGACCTGGTACAGTTCGCCCAGTTCGGCGCGAACGGCACGGATGCGGGTAAGCCCGCCAAACGGAAGGACGCCCTGGTGCGCATCATCCTGCTAAAGGTGGTGTACTTCGCAATGGTCATTGCCCTGCCCATTGCGTTGGGCATAGCCTGGTGGCAGGTGGTCACAGGCTTTCTCTTGATGCACATGGTGGCTGGCATGATCCTCACCTTGGTGTTCCAATTGGCACATTCGGTGGAAGGCACCGACCATCCCCTTCCGGACGCCCATGGCGTGATCGACAATGACTGGGCCATCCACCAGCTTCGGACCACGGTCAACTTCAGCCCTGGGAACAAGATCCTCAGCTGGTATGTCGGTGGCCTGAACTTCCAGATCGAGCACCATTTGTTCTCGCGCGTGGCGCACGTGCATTACCCCGCCCTGTCACCCATCGTTGAACGCACGGCGGAGGAGTTCGGCCTCCAGTACCAAGTGAACCCCACCTTGTTCGGTGCGCTTAAGAGCCACTACAGCCTGTTGCAACGTGTGGGGCTTCCTGACATGAACGAGGCGATCGGCTGATCGCCGTTCATCACACCCTGCTGGATCGCTTCAGGGCGCTGGCACAAGGCCCAGCTCCTGAAGGCGGAGCACGATGCCGTAGTCGTTGCGCAGTCCGTTCTCCGGACCTGCGCTGAGAAGTCGGAAGCCTTGGTAGAGCGGCTTCACGGCCACCTGAGCCAGCCCCTCCGCGTTCAAGGGCAGTCCGGCCATCAATGCGGCGACGTACTGCCGGGTGATATCGTACCCGAGGTAGGCATATTCGTCCACATCGGTGCGGTAGCGCTCCTGAAAGGTCTTCACGAATGCCCCGACCGCGGGGTCGGACGGGTCAGCGAACCCTTGGGCTGCGAAGGTGAACTGCAACAGGTTGAGGTCCTCCAGCGCCACGGTCTCCATGTTCAACCAGGACTCGGGGCCAACGAGCATGACCGTATACTTCTCGCGGTGCTGTTTCAGGACGCTCACCAGGCTGGTCACGAACTCGACATCTTCGCAGGAACTGACGACCACGTTGGTCCGCTGTGCATCCAGCTTCGCCAGAAGGTCCTTCATGTCGCGCCTGCCAGGACGGGCCACCAGCACACTGTCGCGCAGGCGCAGCGGCTGATCGGCCAGTGCTCCGTTCAAGCTGCGCTTGAGTTGCTCCTGCCCTTCCTTGTCCGCAGGTATCTCGGGCCGAAGGAGAAGGATGTTCTCGCGGGCATACCGCTGAACGACGTGGCGGGCAGCCAGACGCAGCAGGTCGCTGCGCGCCGGCACGATCTTGCTCACGTTGGCCATCCCCAGGATCACCCGGTTGCTCTGGGGTACCGGGCATACGATATGAGCGTCGGGCTTGGTCCGGGATAGCTGCTCGATGGCGCTGCGGTGGAAGGGACCGATGAACAGGTCGGTCCCTGAAAGCTCCGAGCTGCGCAAAAGACCGCCCCATACCGCCGGGGACTCACCACTGTCCATCACGCGCACCTCGGCCCGTAGACCTTCCGCCTCCAATGTATCAAGGGCGAGGCGCGCACCGGCATAGAACGAGGCCGCCATGCGGGTCACGCTGTGGAACTTGGGCTGCGTGGGGTCGCGCTCCAGGATGCTGTCGTTCACCGAAGTGGAGAAGGGCAACAGATAGGCGATCCTCACCGGACGGGCCGGGTCCGTGGGCAGTACCGGGACCGGCTCCGGGGCCGGAGGATCCACCCCGGGTGGCAGGGGAATGATGACCGTGGCCCCCACCTTCAGCCCTTCAGCAAGGCCACCGTTGGCCGCTTGGATCGCCTCCACCGTGGTGCTGTACCGTTTGGCCAATCCATAGAGGGTCTCCGTGGGCTGCACCAGGTGCTCCACCCGGCGTTCGGGTAGGGCGGGGCGCACGGCGGCCTCGGTCTGGCCTTGGGCCGCGCTCACGGGTACGATCAGGACCATGCCTTCTCGAAGGCCGTCCCCCGCCTGTGGGTTCGCAGCCAAGAGTGCGTTCAGGTCCACGCCGTACTGCCTGGCCACCCCGAAGAGCGTCTCCTTGCGTTGCACAGTATGGCGTAGCACGCCGTCCTTGCTCAGCTCCGGGGCCTTCTTCATGGCCTTGCGGTCCACCGCGTCCTGGGGGATCAGCAGTTCCTCATCGATGCTGAGTCCGTCGGCGGCACCGGGGTTGGCTCCCAGCAGGTCGTCCACGCTCACGGCATTGGCCCGCGCGATGGCGAACAAGGTCTGCCCCTGTTGCACCCTGTGTACGATGAACCGGCGTCCATCCACGGTACGCACCTCCTGGGCGCTCAGCACCGACGTGGACAACACCGCCAAGAGAAGTGCAGCGATGCGCAGCAAGTTCGAGCTCGTCATTCCCATTCGATCGTAGCCGGTGGCTTGGAGCTGATGTCGTACACCACACGGTTCACTCCCCGCACCCGGTTGATGATGCTGTTCGAGATCCGTGCCAGGAATTCATAGGGCAGATGGCACCAGTCCGCGGTCATGCCATCGGTGCTGGTCACGGCACGCAGGGCCACGGCATTCTCGTAGGTGCGTTCGTCGCCCATCACCCCCACGCTGCGCACGGGGAGCAGGATGGCGCCAGCCTGCCACACCTGGTCGTAGAGGCCCTCGTCGCGGAGGCCCTGGATGAAGATGTGGTCCACCTCCTGGAGCAGGGCCACCTTCTCGGGGGTGATCTCGCCCAAGATGCGGATGGCCAGGCCAGGACCGGGGAAGGGGTGACGGCCGAGGATGTTGGGGTCGAGCCCCAATTCGCGGCCCACGCGGCGCACTTCATCCTTGAAAAGGAGCCGCAGCGGCTCCACCACCTTCAGGTTCATCCGTTCGGGCAGGCCACCCACATTGTGGTGGCTCTTGATGGTGACGCTGGGGCCGTTCACGCTTACGCTCTCGATCACATCGGGGTAGATGGTGCCCTGACCCAGCCACTTCACGTCGGTGATGCGGTGCGCCTCGCGATCGAACACCTCGATGAAGGTGCGACCGATGGCCTTGCGCTTGGCCTCGGGATCCTCCAGCCCCTTGAGGGCCGCGTAGAACTCGGCCTTGGCGTCCACCCCGGTGATGTTCAGTCCGAGGTGGCGGTAGCTCTCCAGCACGCGGACATACTCGTCCTTGCGGAGGAGCCCATTGTCCACGAAGATGCAGTGCAGACGATCGCCGATGGCGCGGTCCAGCAGCAGGGCGGCCACGCTGCTATCCACCCCACCGCTCAGCGCAAGCACCACCTGATCGGTACCGAGCTGGGCCTGCAGGCGCTCCACGGTATCCTCCACGAACGCGTGGGGGGTCCAGTCGCCGTCGCAGCCGCAGATGCCGATGACGAAGTTGTGCAGCAGCTGCAGGCCATCGGTCGTATGATAGACCTCAGGGTGGAACTGCACGGCGAAGGTGAGGTGGTCGCGCAGTCGGAAGGCGGCCACGGGCACGTCCTTGGTGCTGGCGATGACGTCCATGGCCTCGCTGGGCGCGGTGATGCTGTCGCCATGGCTCATCCACACCTGACTGCCCGCCTGGATGCCATCGAAGAGATGGCTATCGCCGATGGTGGTGAGGTGAGCACGTCCGTATTCCCGAACGGTACTGCGCTCCACGGGAGCGCCGCTGCGCTTGGCCAGCAGTTGGGCACCGTAGCATACTCCGAGCATGGGCAGGCGACCGAGGAAGCCGCTGAGGTCGGTATCAGGTGCGTTGGTGTCATGTACGCTGCTCGGGCTTCCGCTGAGGATCACGCCCTTGATGGCGGGGTCGGTAGCGAACTCAGCGGCCTTGGAGAACGGGTGGATCTCGCAGTAAACGTTCAGTTCGCGCACCCTGCGGGCGATGAGCTGGGTGTACTGCGAACCATGGTCGAGGATGAGGATGGTGCCGGGCACGGGGAATGAGGGAGCGCTGGATGATCGGCGGTCCGAGGGCAAAGGTATCCGCCATGCCCGGAGCGGCGGTCGGCCGAAGCCGATCGTGGATGGATCGTGGATAACAACCGGTAGCGGGACGCCGCTGAACAGGTGAACAGGCGTCTTTACATTGGTATACTGTCATGATTCACCGTACTCCGCTCATCCTCAGCACCATGGACCCGGCCGACCGCGGAGCCGCTTGCGAAGGGGAGCGTGGGGTGCGTATCTTTGGAGGATGCCCATTGCGGGGGGCACAAATACCTTCGATGCATAAGGATCGCTTAACGCGGGAGAAGGTGGATCGCACGACCTTTGCGGCCGGAATGGGTTCCCTTGTCTTCCCCCTCCTGCGCATGGTGCATCGCTTCGGTCGACCGGCACCGGCCATCGGCCTGCTTTTGATCGGCCTGTCAACTGGAACAGCCGCTTATGGCCAGGCCACGGACCTGATCATATCGGAGTATGTGGAAGGTACTGGTAATGAGAAATATCTGGAACTCTACAACGGCACCGGAGCGGCGATAAATCTGGCTGACTATCAGTTACGCTTGTTCGCGAACGGTGGCGGGGCTGTTCCTGCGTTCACTGGATGGACGACCAACGTGACCTTGTCTGGCACGATCGGCGCCGGTGCCACAGTAGTGTACCGGAACGGTGGTGCTACGCTTTACCCTGCTGCGACGGTCAACACAGCCTGCAACTGGAACGGTGACGACGCGATCGTCCTTTGGAAGATATCGTCCGCTTCCCCCATTGACATCTTTGGAATGGTGACCTGTGACCCTGGCACCCAGTGGACAGCAACGGGGATCTCCACACTGGACAGAACGGTCCGTCGGCGAGACAATATCTGTGCTGGCGTTACCACCAACCCTGCAGGCCCTTGTGGAGTGGCAGCCTTTGCGACCTTGGGAAGCGAGTGGGACAATTTTGCGACCAATGATGTAAGCGGGCTCGGCACGCACACCATGACCTGTGGCCCGACGGTGACCATGGCCGTTGCCACCGCATCCGCTTTGGAAAGTGCGGGTACCGCCACCATCACGCTGAACTTCAATCCGGCCACCACCGCGGCGGGCACTGTGACGATCGGTGTGACGGACGGTCCAGGGGCGATCTACACAACGGACTACACGACGAACCCGGTCACCGCGGCAGGCAGCATCACCCGAGCGGTACCTGCTGGTGCCACCACGGCCACCTTCACGGTCAACATCGTGGACGACATCCTCACCGAAGGGAACGAGGACATCACCTTCACCATAACCGGGGCATCGGCAGGTATCGCATTGGGGTCCGCATTGAACACGGTCTTCACCATCCTGGACAACGACTTCACCCCGACGATCAACTTCAGCACCCTCAACATCACGGTGCTCGAGAACGCCGGCACGCAGACCTTTAACTTGAGCATCAACCCGGCAGCACCGGCAGCGGGCAGTTTCGTTGTCACGACCACCAATGGTGCCGGAGCGTGCTACGGTTTCAACCCCTGCGATTACATCACCGCACCGGCTGGAGCTGGAGGGTTCATTACGGTGAATTTCGCTGCGGGTGCCACCACGGCCAGCTTCACTGCCACGGTCATCAACGACCTCAATCCGGAAGCGACCGAACAGGTCACTTTTCAGATCACCTCGGTGCCTGTTGGCTATGCCATTGGTTCGAGCAACATTGCTGACCTGACGATCGGCGACAACGACTCTCCGGCCACGGTATTGGAGCCTGGTGACCTGGTGATCGTGGGTGTGAATTCCAACACCTTCGCCTGTGGCGGTGGTTCGGGGGGAGAGGACCAGGTGAGCTTCTTCTGCTTCAAACCGATCGAGTTCGGCACAACGATCACGATCACGGACAATGGTTACAGCCGTTGTACCGCCGGGCTTTGGGGCAACACGGAGGGCACCGTGACCATCACACGGACCGGCATCGCCATACCTGCCGGTCAGGTGATCACCCTGCGTATGACGAACACGAGCGGTGCGGCGAACGTGCAAGGCGTGGCGCCCGATGCGAATTGGAGCTGCAGCAGCGCGGCCGGCCTTCTCAACGCAGTGAACCTCAACTCCGGTGGGGATCAGCTGTTCTTTGGCCAGGGTGGCACGTGGACGACCAATACGCCTGGAACGCACGATGCGACCTACAGCGGAGTGGTGATCTACGGCTTCTCCACGAACCCCACCTTCCCCTGGAGCCCGCTCTGCTCGAGCAACCAGCGAAGCGACCTTCCACCCGGCCTCCCATGTTTCAGCATGGCACCTACCCTGGCAACGGACTTCAACAAGTACGTGGGACCGGTGACGTCCGCCACGCAGCGCGATTGGATCATCCGCGTGGACGACCCGGCCAACTGGAGCAGCTATCTGAACTGCGCGGACTACAACGCAGGTGGGTACAACTGGCTTACCGCCCCCATCCTCCCCGTCACCACGGCACCCTTCGTGCCGGGTCGCTGGCGCGGCAGTACCAGCACCGACTGGTTCGATTGCAAGAACTGGGACGATGCGCGCGTGCCCACCATTGTCACGCCAGTGCTCATCGACCCGGTCTACGCAGCGCGCAGCTGTGTGGTGGGGCTCACGGCAGGTAGTGCGGCGGAATGCGCCTCCTTGGACCACGTATCCGGAGGTGTTGTGCGTCAACTCACCGTTCAGCAGAACAGTACCCTCATGATCGATGGTCCCTTGACCATCGACCGTACCATCGCCGGAGGCGCACTGGCAACGACCGTGCTGGACAACAGTGAATTGAACTGCTCCACCGTGGTGATCACCGGCACCACCGCCGGGGCGAACGAAGCCGTGCTTCGCTGCGATGCGGGCGGCATCGTGCGTGTGGAGGACGACCTCACGATCGGTGTGGGAGGCCTCCTGGACCTGCAGGGTGCCGTGGGGACCAGTGGCACGCTCTTCCTTGGAGGTGACTGGACGAACCTGGAGGATGAGCTCAAGTTCCAAGACCTCAACTCGCGCGTGATCTTCAATGGCAACGTGGACCAGACCATCACCACGGGGGCCGGGCCAGAAGTGTTCGGTGCGCTGCAACTGGCCAAGAGCGGCGGTGATCTGATCCTGAACAACCCGGCGGAGGTGCGTACCGAACTGGACCTGGGCAGTGGTCGGGTCTTCACCACCGCCGCCGACCTGCTCACCATGCGTGCCGGGTCCACGGCCATCAACGCAAGCGACCTTAGCTTCGTGCACGGACCGCTGCAGAAGGTCGGCAATACCGACTTCACCTTCCCTGTGGGCAAGGGTACCAACCTGCGCCCATGCGGCCTGTCCACCATCAGCGGCACCGCGGCAGGCGCGTTCACGGCGGAATACTTCCCCATCAGCGCATATACCTGGGGCACCAACCTGGAGCCCTCCCTGGACCATATCAGCGATTGCGAATACTGGACCATCGACCGCACCGCGGGTAGCGGCAATGCCGTGGTGGAACTGACCTGGGACACCCCCGAGAGCTGCGGGGTAACGGATCCGGTGGACCTGCGTGTGGCCCGCTGGGATGCCGGGCTGAGCATCTGGCAGGACAGGGGTAACGGAGGAGCCACCCCGCTCGCACCCGCAGGGACCGTGCTGTCGGGTGGCGTTCAGACCCTCTTCAGCCCGTGGACCCTGGCATCGGTCACCAACGAGAATCCCCTGCCCATCACCTTGATCGGCTTCACAGCGAAGCCGGAAGGCCCCAACGTGCGGTTGGATTGGTCCACGGCCAGTGAGCGCAACAACGACTTCTTCACCGTGGAGCGCAGTGCCGACGGCATCCTTTTCGGTCCTATCCTGACAGTGCCAGGTGCGGGCCATAGCGACCTGCCCCTCTCCTACACCGACCTGGACCGCTCACCGCTGCTGGGCGTGAGCTACTACCGACTGCGTCAAACGGACTACGACGGGACCAGCGCAACAAGTGCCGTGGTGAGCGTGGTGATGGGCCGTAACACAGTGCGACCGTTGAGCCTGTTCGTTGCACCTGGCCAGCTGACGGCGCTGCACGGTTTCGCCGCAGGTAGCCGCTATGAACTATTGGACATGACCGGCCGTCTGATCAGTGCAGGTGTGGTCCAGAGTGAAGGCAGCCTGAGCGTTGCATTGCCTGCCCTGGGATCGGGCGCCTATCTGCTGCGCTTGACGGATGGTGAACGGGCGGAGAGCAGCCGGTTCGTGTATTGACCCCTGCGCGAGCGGAGACGATTCACTCCTCCACCAGCACGGCGAAGGCGCTTTTCAACGGATCAAGTTCCTGTTGAAGGAGTTCCAACAACCTTGGTCCGCGTTCGGCGAGGAGGGGCAGGATGTTCTCCCGGCGTTCCTGCAAGGTCCCTCCTGGCGCCATGGCGTTCAGTGTGACATCCAGCCGGGCCAGCTGGTCATCTGCCTGGCGGCGGGCCGCACGCAGCAGGGAGCGTTCCAAGCGGTCCAGGCCTTGTTGGGCGGAAGCTTCTCGAGCATCCACCGCGCCGCGCAGGGTGCCATCTGCCGCTACGGCCACAGCTTGCAGGCGTTGGTAGAAGGCATGCAGTTCAGCCCGTTCAGCTGCGAGTTCGGTGCGGAAGCTCACGGCCCGGCCCGCTACCCGGCGGCGCAGTTCGGCCCCATCAGCGAAGAGGTCCGCGCTGCCCAGGCCCAACTCCTGCCATTGGCGCCACCGCTTGGCCGGCAGGAAAGCGGCACTGGTGCGCATCAGCACCGCAGGCATGGGCACCTGCAGGGCTTGGAAGAGCCAACCCAATTGCAACCAGTACGCAAGCTCACCCGCACCGCCGATGTAGGCCATGTTAGGGAGCACGGTCTCCTGGTAGACCGGTCGCAGCAGCACGTTCGGGGAGAAGTCCGCCGGGCGGGCTTCCAGTTCGGCGAGCAGTTCATCAGCAGTCCAGCTCGGTCCGCCATCCAGCACACGGAACCGGCCGTCCTCCTCCACGATGCGGCGGCGATGCCCCGGGGACAGATGGAACAGGTTGATCGGCCGGGCGTGGGCCTGCCCTTCGTAGCCCTTGGGCAGGCGTTCATTGGCATAGCGCACGGTACGTTCGGCCACCTGGTTCAGCAGTTCCTCCCGCATCACGGGGATGAAGAGGCGCTTCAAACGGGGATCATCGCCATCAAGGATCAGCAGGCCCTGAGCGCCGAAGAGGCCATGCATCAGCAGACGCATGGCCTCGGCCAGGGTGCGGTCGGGGCGATAACACGAGCGGATCAATGCGGCGTATTCCGCAGCGTTGTAGCCTTCGCCGAGGGCCTGAACAGCCTGTTCAACGGCGGCTTCGATGCCGTGAAGAGGAAGTCTCCCCACGGCGCCACCCGCAGTACCTGGCCACTGGATGCGTTGCCCGCGGAAATAGGTATGGTCCACCTCGGCACGGTCGTGGTCCTCCGTGGCCATCCAGAACACGGGTAGCACAGGCCGTTGGAGGCGCTCGCTCTGCTCGCGGGCCAGGCGGATGATGTTCAGCACCTTGAAGGGCACGTAGAGCGGACCGCCGAACAACACCAACTGGTGCCCCGTGGTGATGGTGAGCGCATCCGGTCGGGCAAGCAGTTCGATGTTGGCCTGTACCGCAGCCGTATCGGGGAGTCCGGCATATTGGTCGCGGAGCACTTCCACCAGCACCTGGCGGGCACTTGGATCGAAGGTGCGTTGGGCTGCGGCGTGCAGCCCTTGATCATTGGGCCGATGTCGGTAATGGCCGCGCAGGGCGGGATCATCGTTCAGATAGGCCTGCACCAAGGGAGCGACGGTGCGGGTGTCGCTGTAGGGTATGCGCAGCACCTCCATGGGGCGGCAAAGGTAGGCCCGAGCCGGGCGGCGGACCGTTGCCCATGGAGGCGTATGTTTGAAGCATGCACAGCCCCAAATGGAAGTGACACGGTACCGCAGTTTGAAGGAGTTCTATCCCTTCTACCTCAGCGAGCACCAGCACCCAGTGAGCCGCGTGTTGCACTTCGTGGGCACCAGCCTTATCGCGGTCTGGATCGCCTTGGCGCTGGTGCAAGGCAATGCGTGGTGGCTCCTGCTCGTCCCTGTCGGCGGCTATGGCTTTGCCTGGGTGGGGCATTTCTTCTTCGAACGGAACAAGCCCGCCACGTTCCAGTACCCGGCGTTCAGTCTTGCGAGCGACTTCATCCTTTGGTGGCACCTGCTTACCGGCAAGGAACGCTTCGTTCCCCGGAAGTGACCTGCTCCTTCCGATCACGTCAACTTAGACAACACCTCTACCGCACATGGCCATCCGAATGGTACCCGATGATCCGGGAGGATCACGTCGCAACAGCACACCAACACCACGTCGCACGGCTGGCGGTGGAGGAGGCGGCATTGGTGGGGGCCTGGGCGGCATGCTCCCGATGTTGCTGGGCTTCCTCATCAAGAAACCGAAACTGCTGTTCATCGTGGTGGTGCTGGGAGCCATTTGGTGGTTCACCATGGGGCGCAACAGCGGAGGCGGCGACATGATCAGCCAGCTTGCCGGCCTCAGCACAGGCGCCAACTTCGATCCGAAGCTGTACGACCAGGCCGAGGTGTACGAGCCGCTTGCCGACAACGTGAAGAACCCCTTGCCGGAGCGCGTCTCGCTGGCACAGTATTGTCCACCGCGCCTCAACCAGGGCCAGCAGGGCAGTTGTGTGGCCTGGGCAAGTGCCTATGCCGCGCGGACCATCGTTCAAGCCAAGGCCACCGGCGCCGATCCGAAGAGCACGGCCTTCAGCCCGGCTTACATGTACAACCAGATCAAGATCGAGAACAGCGATTGCCAGGGCTCGTACATCTACCGGGCCATGGAGCAGATGAGCAGGAACGGCGCGCTGCCGTACAGCAAGTTCGCCTACACCGACCAGGACTGCAGCAAGCTCCCCACCCAGCAGGACGTGCAACAGGCCCTGCCCTACCGCATCAAAGGCTTCCAACGGTTGAGCCTGGGGGCCGATGAACAGCGCACGGACATGGTGGCGATGAAGCAGCACCTGGCGCAAGGCTCACCCATCGTCATCGGCATGATGGTGGGCGGAAGCTTCATGCAGCCCATGGCCGGACAGGACGCCTGGATACCCAATGAAAGCGACTACCAGCAGCGTGGCTTCGGCGGCCATGCCATGTGTGTGGTGGGCTACGACGACTACAAGTTCGGCGACACGGGAGGCTTCCTCATCATGAACAGCTGGGGACCCGAGTGGGGGAAGAACGGCATGGCGTGGGTGCGGTACAGCGACTTCGACTTCTTCACCAAGGAGGCCTACGCGGTATACCCACAGGGTGAAGGAGTGGACGTGAAGCCGCAACGCTTCGACATCCGCTTCGGCTTCGTTGATAACGAAAGTCAGCGTAACATTCCCCTGCGCAACACGGGCGGCAATGTGTTCCGCAGCACCTCGCCCATCGCCAAAGGCAGCAAGTTCAAGATCGAGGTGACGAACAACGCGGAGTGCTACACCTATGTCTTCGGGCAGGAGGCCGATGGGCGCACCTACGTGCTCTTCCCCTACACGCCGAAGCATTCTCCCTATTGCGGGATCACAGGCACGCGCCTCTTCCCCAGCGATCACAGCCTGATGGCCGATGATGAAGGCAGCTTGGACGTGATGGCCGTGCTGGTCACGAACCAGCCGTTCGATTATCCGAAGCTGAACGAGGCCATGCTCGCCAGTCCTGCGAAGGGTCTTGATGCGAAGCTACGCGCGGTGCTGGGTGAGGAGCTCAGCGACAACGTGCGGTTCACGGACGGCGAGACCATCGGAGCCACCACGGAGGCAGGCGGCAATGCGCTGGCCATCGTGTTGGAGCTGGAGAAGCGCTGAGGAGCGGCTTGCCGTGTAACACGGCCGTCATTAGTTTGGCGGACAGTGGCGCGTGATCCGAGGCGCGACCAGAACGTTATATGATGCGCATTCAGCCGCACCTCCTCCTTCTTTCCTTGCTGTCCGCTTCGTCGGTCGCGGCACAGGTGAACGCGGATTCGCTGTGGCGGGTGGTGCGGGATAACTTACAGGACGATGCAGCCCGCATGCAGGCCCTTGACTACCTGGCCTTCGACCACTACATGTTCCACGCGCCGGACACGGCCTACGCTCTGGCGGAACAACTGGTGGATCTCGCGCGCCGCAACAGGGACCTGAAGTACGAGGCCATCGGATGGAACGCCCAGGGTGCCTCGCTGCAGCTGAGGGGCGATCGTCCCGGAGCACTGAAGCGCTATCAGCGAAGCATCGGTGTGCTCAAGCGCATGGGTGATCAGCGCAGGGTGGGGATCTCACACGCCAACATCGGGTCCATCCATACGGACCTTGGCGACCATGCCATGGCCTTGCTCCATTGCGACAGCAGCATGGCGGCTTGCAGCGCGGTGGGTGACACAGCCTGCATGGGCAATGCGGCCCTCAACAGCGGCACAGCCTTGCTGCAGATGGGAGACACGGCCTTGGCGTACAGGCGTTTCACGGAAGCAGAGCAGCTGCAACGCAGATCGGGTGATGAGCGCAGCCTTGCCCTCAGCCTCGGCAACCTGGGCAACCTGGACCGTGCTGCGGAACGATGGCAGCTTGCAGAAGAGCGACTTCAAGAGGCGCTGCGTATCGCCGAACGCATTGAGGACGAGCGGCAGCAGGCCATCCTGCTCCGGTCGATCGGCTTGCTGCGTGAAGCTCTGGGGCGGCCCGCGGAAGCCATTGCCTACAATGAGCGCTCACTCGCTGTGGCGCAACGCAGCTCGATGGCAGCCGAAGTGTTCGATGCCGCAGGTAGTCTGCACGGCTTGTACAAGCAGCAAGGGGATCTGCGCAAGGCCCTTGCCATGCACGAGCTGTACGCCACGATGATGGACAGCCTGCACAACGCAAAGGGGAAGGAAGATCTGCTCCGGGAGCGGATCGCCTTCCGGTTCCAACAGCAGGCCCTTGCGGACAGTCTGGCCTTTGTGGCAGAGCAGGAGCGGCTGGCCAACGAACGCCAGTTGGCGGAGGTGAAAGCGACCAACCAACGCAGGCTCCTGATAGCCGTGCTCGTTGGTGTGTTGGTGATCGGAACCTCGATCACATGGTCCATCATCGACCGGCGGCGGCGCGCGGAAGTCTTCGCTCGCGAGCAGGCCATCCTGCACGAGCGCATGCGCATCGCCAGTGACATGCACGATGACCTGGGTGCAGGATTGAGCGGCCTGAAGCTCCGCAGTGAGATGGCCCTGCGCGTGGAGAAGGATCCGCAGAAGCGTGAGCAACTTCAGGTACTGGCCACCAGTGCGGGCGAGCTCATCGGCAGCATGCGCCAGATCATCTGGACCATGGGCCAGGACCAGTCCACCTTGGAGGATTGGGTGGTCTATGCCACGAGCTATGCCCGCTCCTATTGTGCCGAGAACGACCTGGCCATTCTGGTCCACACCGATCCCTCATGGCCGGCCGTTCAGCTCAGTGTGGAACAGCGACGCAACCTCTTCCTTGTGGTGAAGGAGGCGTTGCACAACGTGGTGAAGCACGCGCATGCCACCACGGTCAAGCTTACCGTTCATGTGGGCGATACACTGGAGGTGATGCTGGAGGACGACGGCACCGGATTACCATCCGACGCGCAACAGGGCCTCGGCAACGGCCTGCGCAACATGCATCGCCGCATGCAGGAGATAGGTGGTTCTGCGGTTCTTGATGGTGGCCCGGATGGACGTGGAACCCGGTTGCAACTGCGGATGCCTGTACCGAGCGGTGCAACAATATCCGCATGGCGACCAGCCAGCGATGCGGCCAACCCCTGACATTTGTTCTATTGTGCCGTTCACGAGGTACACCCAGCTTCGCAGCGTGAAGGCCACCCTCCTCCCCCGTTCTACAGGTCTGGCCCTGGGCCTGCTGCTGATCGCGTCGGCAGGTGCCCAGCAGCACTTGAGCCGCAACATCCAGCAATTGCCCCCCTTTGCTGACAGTGTGCTGCATCGCCAGTTCCAGGCCATTCTCACACAGATGGACCGGTTCTCTGCGGAAGGTTCCATGGAGGCCATCGGAAGGGCCATGCAGCACATCGACCCAGCTGAGGATGTCGAAGCGATGTACTACCTGCTCAGTTATCGCGCCGAGGTGCTCTACTACGAAGGCCTCTTCCATGAGGGGATTGCGGACCTGGACAAGGCTGAAGTGCTTGCGCACCAATTAGGCGACAGCCTGCTCGTGGCGAACGTGTACAACCTGAAGGGATTGTTGCACGAGAACATCCAGGAGCATCAAGCTGCCCTCCCCTTGCTCCAACAGGCCGCTGCGTGGTTCCCCCAGCGACCGGCAGCGCGTTATCCGGTGAGCGAACTTCATCACATCCACGGCAACATGGGCAGCTACCTCACGGGTATCGGAGCCTTGGACAGCGCCGGCGCACACCTGAAACGCAGCTTGGAGCTGGCAACCTTGGCAGGTGCACCAAGAGCGGTGGCCGTGGCCTGGTGGTCGCTAGGCAACCTGGCGTTGAAGCGGCAGCAAGCGGACAGTGCACTGCGCTGCTACGACCGTTCGGTGGAGGTGGCCCACGGCATGAAGGACCACGATATCGGTGCGGATGCGCTGGTGGGCCGTGCGGCGGCACTGGCTGCCAAAGGTGAGCAGGAGGCCATGGCCGAGGCGGTGACCCAGGCCCGCCGCTACCTCATCGACCATGCTGCAGGCATCGGCCAGGTGACCCAACGCAATGCCCATCGAAGGCTGGCTCGCATATGGAGAGAGCAAAGCGGGTACCGTGAAGCCTTGGAGCACATGGCCATCTGGTACCACATCGACAGCGCCATCACCAAGAGCAACATCCGTACGGCCTTGGAGATACAGGCTGCCAAGCTGCGCGCCGATGGCGAGCTGGCGTTGGAGCGTGTGGAGCGCGCCCGGTCGCAGGAGGCGTTGGAGCGTGTGCGCTGGAGCCGTAACCTGGTGGTGGTGGCCAGCGTGCTTGGTGCGCTGCTGTTATCGGGCCTCTACCTGGGCTACCGCAGCCGCCAACGGGCAAAACAGCGTCTGGCAGAACTGGAGGTCCTTCGCCTTCAACAGGAGCAGACCATTGCGGAACTGCGCATCCGCGAGGAAGTGGGGCGCGACATGCACGACGACCTCGGCGCGGGGCTGAGCGCCTTGAAGCTGCGCAGCGAGATGGCGTTGCGCAAGGAGCAGGACCCCGAGCGGCGGAAGCTCTGGACCTTCCTCGCGAGCACCGCCGGAGAGCTCATGGTGAACATGCGCCAGATGATCTGGACCCTGAACGCTGACCAAAGCACCGTGGAGGACCTGCTCGTCTACGCTGGCAACTACGCCCGCTCCTATCTGGATGCCCACGGCCTCGCACTGGAGCTCGTCATGCCGAAGGATGTGCCGCACAAGGAACTGAGCGCCCAGCAGCGGAGGAACCTGCTGTTGGTGATGAAAGAAGCGCTTCATAACATCGTGAAGCATGCACAGGCCACGGAGGTATTGCTGGCCATCAGTGTAGTGCCGGAGGGGATCAGCATCTCCATCGTGGACAATGGCATCGGCCTGCCGCGCAACGCCGAACTGGGCGAAGGCAATGGCTTGCGGAACATGGCGCGGCGGCTGGAAGTGATCGGCGGCTCCTTCCGGGTGGAACATCCGGAAGAAGGCTTGCGGGCGGAGCGGCGCGGCACCTCGCTCCGCCTGCACATGCCCTTCGGGATGGATGCTAACAAAGGTTCTATTGGAAGGGAAGCCCGGCCCACCGCAACTTCGCAGCCATGAGCAAGGAACCGCTGCGCATAAGCATAGTGGAGGATGATAGTGCCATCCGCGAAACGCTGCGGTCGCTGTTCATCTTCGAGGAGGGTATGGAGCCGTTCAGTGTGCACAGCAACGCCGAGGACGCCTTGATGCGGCTGGGGGAGCATTGCCCTGACGTGGTGATCATGGACATCAACCTGCCCGGCGCCAGCGGCATCGATTGTGTGCGCCAGTTGAGCCAGCGGTGCAGCGCCACGCAGTTCCTGATGTATACGGTGCACGACGATGACCACCGTGTGTTCGAGGCATTGAAGGCAGGAGCCAATGGCTACATCCTGAAAAGCTCCACACCGGACCAGATCCTGGAGGCTGTTCGTGAACTGCATGCGGGTGGATCACCGATGAGCGCCCATGTGGCCCGTCGGTTGGTGCAGCAGTTCCGGCCCGTGCAAGGCGGCTCCACGCTGTCCGACGGCGATCTCAGCGAACGCGAGCACGAGGTGCTGGCCCAATTGGCCCAAGGCCTGTTGTACAAGGAGATCGCCGAGCGGCTGGCGATCAGTGTGGGAACGGTGAAGCAGCACATCCATCGCATCTACGAGAAGCTGCACGTGCAGAACCGTACCGAGGCGGTGAACCGCTACTTCGGCAGGTAGGCACATGGCCAGCGATGCGGCCGAAGACCCGTAGCTTCGGCGCATGAAGCGCATCCTTGTCATTGCCGCCCTGGTCTTCGGTACCGCCCAGTTCATCCGACCCGACATCAGCGCTCCGGTGAACGATCCGGCTCAGGACCTGATCGCCCTTACGCAGCCCAGCGCCGAGGTGGCGACCTTGTTGCGCACGGCCTGCTATGACTGCCACAGCAACGAGACCACCTACCCGTGGTACGACCGCATCACCCCGGTGAACTTCTGGGTGCAGCACCACGTGGACGAAGGACGAGCGGAAGGCAACTTCTCGAACTGGGGTGAATTGTCGGAGAAGAAGCGGAAACACTTCGCCGAAGAGGCGGTGGAGTACATCGAGGCGGGCGAGATGCCCCTGCCTTCCTACACGTGGATGCACGGTGAGGCGAGGCTGAACGCCTCGCAAAAGCAGGTGTTGTCGGCGTTCTTTACTGCGTTGCGGTAGCCAGCGATCAGGCCATCCCCTCCATGTTGGCAGGCCTTCTGATGCAGGTTGCTGTCAACCAATGTTCTATTGCGGTCGCCTGGCTGCCAGGGGAGCTTTGTACCGAAGCTTCTCACCATGCGAACCAAGCACTTCCTGCCTTTCGTTCTATTGCTGGCCCCAACGCTTGGTGCCGCTCAAGGGGTGGGCATCAATATCGCCACGCCCGATGCCAGCGCTTTGCTGGACCTGAGCAGCACAGGCAAGGGTCTCCTGATCCCGCGGATGAACACGATCGAGCGGGACGCCATTCCGGTGCCAGCTCTTAGCCTTATGATCTTCAACACGAGCGCTGCTCGCTTCGAGTACTTCAACGGGAGCGCGTGGGTGCCGTTGGCGGTCAGTGGTGGGACACTGGACCAGGCCTATGACTTCGGAGGTACGGGGGCCGGTAGGACAATAACGGCCGATGCGGGAGCAGTTCTTGTCAATGGTACGGACGGGATCGTTTCAACCGGCACCTTGGGGATCGGAGCAGCAGCGCCGAGCGGCCCAGGGGTGAGGATGGTCTGGAACCCGAACAAAGCCGCTTTTCGGGCAGGGTCGGCATTCTCCAACCAGTGGGACGATGCGAACATCGGCGTGCGCTCCGCTGCGTTCGGGTCCAGCACGGCGAGCGGTGCGAATTCCATCGCGAGCGGATCCAGCGTAGCCTCCGGCGAAGGTTCTGTCGCGTTGGGCTTCGGCGCCACCGCCAGCGGCTATGCTTCTGTGGGCCTCGGTTATGGCGCCAACGCCTCGAGCGCATGGGCTTATGCCCTGGGCTACCTCAACAATGCCTCGGGAGGCGAATCAGCTGCCATAGGCAGTTACAGCACGGCCTCCGGCTACCGGTCGGTGACCTTGGGGAGCAATGCCACGGCCAGCGGATCGAGCGCCAAGTCCTTGGCCTATCAAGGCGAAGCATACTCCTACGGCGAGACCGTGCTCGGCATCGGGCCCACCACCTACACGCCGTCGACGAACGGAAGCACCCAGTTCAGGACGGCGAACAACACCGACCGCCTGCTGGTGGTAGGCAACGCCATCGATGCGAACAACAACTTCAACGTGGATGCTTCCGAGCGTTCCGATGCGCTGGTGATCCTCAAGAACGGGAATACCGGGATGGGGACGTCCACGCCGGTAAGCAAGCTGCATGTGCGGTTCACGCCTCCGAACAATAACATCGGTCCGACACTGCGTCTGGAAGCAGCACAGGTCGGGTCAGCGGCGAATGTCACGTTCGAGAACAGTGTCACCGCGAACAGCGCCTCCATGGGCATGTTGGCCAACGGGGATTTCGGCTTGCACATGGGCTGCAACTTCGGTGGCTGCATCACCGGCACCGAAGCCTTACGTGTGAAGCCCAACGGCAACTTCGGCATCGGCACCATCAACGCAACGGAACGGCTCCATGTGGTCGGCACCATCCGCATGGTGGATGGCAACCAGGCAGCAGGACGTGTGATGGTGAGCGATGCGCTGGGCAGGGGCAGCTGGCAGGCACTGGCACCGGCAACGGCCACAGCGTGGGGGCTTTTGGGGAATGCCGGGACGGACCCAGCCACGAACTTCATCGGGACCACGGGTGGCGAGGATCTCGTGGTCCGAACCTCCAACACAGAGCGCATGCGCGTGCTGGCGAACGGGAATGTTGGCATCGGAACGCCTACCCCGGCTGTCCGGATGCAGGTGAACGGCGCCATTGCCACCGAGCCAGGCATTTCGACCATCATCGCGAATGGCATGCTCATCGCTAACGCCGGGCGCTCGTTCATGCTCTTGAGCTCCACTGGAATTCCTTCGGTCCGGGTCATTGGACTGCAGAACGGCCTGGCACCTGGACAGGTCCTGGTCATTGCATGCACAGGTACGTTCCCCGGCAATGGCATCACCATCACCGACTCGACGAACGTCTCGGTGAGCGGTGCCAATCGGGTGCTTGACAACGAAGACACCATCAGTTTCATCTGGAGCGGAACCAAATGGCTCGAAACCAGCTTCAGCCAGAACTGATGGAGGACCTCAGCAACAGATCATGCCAGCCGGTCCTTCTGGCATTGGCCTTGGGCTCCTTCGTGCTGTCCACCCAAGCCCAGCTCCTTACCACCAGTGCGGTGGATATCACCATGACCACTGGCACTGTCGTGACCGTGGAAGGCTCAGTGCTGCTAGGTACATCGACCTCCGTTACCAACCACGGCGACCTGCGCATTGCGGGCAACTGGACCAACAACAGTGGCAGCACGGTATTCTCGGCTGGTTCGACAGGTGCGGTGGAACTCTACAGTGCAACCACACAGAGCATCCTGGGCAGTTCCATTACCGACTTCCGCAACCTTCGTTTATTGAACGGGGTGAAGCAGCTGCAGCGCAATGCGGTGGTGGGTACACCCGCCACGCCGGACGGAACGTTGGAGTTGGGGGTCGGGGCTGTATTGCTGCTCGAGAACCAGACCTTCTCGGTCTTCAACCCCGCAAGCACGGCAGTGATCGACAACGGCGGATGGATCGCCAGTGAGAGCCTTCCCAGCCGGTTCCAATGGGCTTTAGGTGCCGATGTATCAGCACATCGCATTCCCTTCGGCACACCTGCAGGTCCGTCGTTCCCCTTCGCATACACACCAACCGCACCAGTACCGGACGGCACGTTGCTGAGCGTCGCAACCTATCGTAGTGCGCCCAGCAACCTGCCCTATCCCTCTACGGCGTTCCAGACGGTGACCCACATGGCGGGCACGACCGCAGCGGACAACAGCGATAACACCGCCGATCGGTTCTGGCTCGTGGATCTACCGAACGGAACGTTCACTGGCACCCTATTGCTCAGCTTCACAGCCGACGAGGACCCGTTGGCCGGGCCTGGCAATTGCCGCGCCCAACGGTGGCTGGAAAGCCCGGGCACGTGGGAGTTCCCCCCTCCACCCGGCCAAAGCAACCCGGCCGTTCGCGAAGTGCTGGTGCCGAACGTCCTCTTCTCCGAGACCGTAGCCCGGCAGAACGAGCACATCTGGGCCTTGTCCTACGACAACGCCCCCCTGCCGATCGAGCTGCTCCGCTTTACGGCCACGCCAACCATGGAAGGCGAGGTGCGTTGCGACTGGACCACCATCACCGAACGCGACAATGCCTACTTCACTGTGGAGCGAAGCGCGGACGCCGAACTCTTCCGACCGTTGGGCCAGGTGGACGGTGCGGGCACAAGCCTGGTACCACTGGACTACAGCTTTGTGGACCGTGGACCACTACCCGGGTGGAGCTACTATCGTTTGCGACAGACCGATGTGGATGGGACGAGCACGCTCAGTGACGTAGTGCCCGTGCACATCGCTGGTATTGGAACTACCGTGCTGGTATACCCCAACCCGAACAACGGCATCTTCACGCTGCACCGCGATGCCACCGGGAAGAGCCTGCCGATGGAGTTGGTGGATGGCAGCGGCCGCGTGGTCCAACAATGGACCCTGCCCCTTGGAGCGGAACGCGAGCAGATCACCGTGAACGGGGCGAACGGCCTGTACACCGTGCGATGGGCCGGCGGCCAGGTGCGGGTGAACGTGATGCGCTGATCACACCACCTCCCCCACCAGCTCGTGCTCGCGCGCTCTTGTGATGCGCACCTCGGCAAAATCCCCGATACGCAGATAGTTCCCTTCCGTAGGGATCAGCACCTCGTTGTCCACCTCCGGTGAATCGAACTCGGTGCGGGCGATGTAATGGCCTGCTTCGGCCTTGTCCACCAGCACGCGGAACACCTTCCCCACCTTGGCCTGGTTCAGTTCCAGGCTGATGCCGCCCTGCAGTTCCATGATCTCCTGGGCACGCTGTTCCTTCACCTCGGCGGGCACATCGTCCTCCATGGTGAACGCGTGCGTCTGTTCTTCGTGGCTGTAGGTGAAGGCGCCAAGGCGATCGAAGCGCATGCGTTCGATCCAGGCCATGTTATCGTCGTGGTCGGCCTGTGTTTCGCCGGGGAAGCCACTGATGAGCGTGGTGCGGATGGCGATGCCGGGCACCTTGTCGCGGATGGTGTTCACCAGCGCTTCGGTCTTCTCCTGCGTGATGCCCCGCCGCATGCGGGTGAGCATGCGTGTGCTGCCGTGCTGCAGCGGCATGTCCAGGTAGTTGCACACATTGGGTCGTTCGCGCATCACATCCAGCACTTCCAACGGGAAGCCAGACGGGAAGGCGTAGTGCAGGCGGATCCAGTCGATGCCCTCCACATCGCTGAGGCGGGCCACCAGCTCATCGAGGTTGCGCTTCTTGTAGATATCGAGCCCGTAGTAGGTGAGGTCCTGGGCGATGAGGATGAGCTCCTTCACTCCCTGTTTGGCCAGGTTGCCCGCGTTGGACACCAATTGCTCCATGGGCGTGCTCACGTGCTTGCCGCGCATGAGGGGGATGGCGCAGAAGGAGCACTTGCGGTCGCAGCCCTCGCTGATCTTGAAGTAGGCGAAGTGGGCCGGCGTGGTGAGGAGCCGCTCCCCCACCAGCTCATGCTTGTAGTCGGCCTTCAAGGTCTTCAGCAGGCGGGGCAGGTCGCGGGTGCCGAACCAGGCATCCACCTGAGGGATACCGTCCTTCAGCTCGGGTGCATAACGCTGACTGAGGCAGCCGGTCACGTACACCTTCTCCACAAGCCCTTGGTCCTTGGCGTTGGCCCAGGAGAGGATGGTATCGATGCTCTCCTGTTTGGCGTTCTCGATGAAGCCGCAGGTATTGATCACCACCACGTTATGGCCATCGTGCTCAGCTTCGTGCTCCACGGCAATTCCGTTGGCCTTCAACTGGGCCATCATCACCTCGCTGTCGAAGGTGTTCTTGGAGCAGCCCAGGGTGACAACGTTGACCTTGGTGGGTTTGCGGGTGCGGGCTTTCATGCGGGGACCACCGTGGCCTTGACGGGGCTGCAAAGGTACCGCGCCTCGACGTGCCAGCGTCCGGGTAACCCTCTGGCGCGGATAACGTATGAGCCGACACACGCCATGGGTGCTCTCTCCCCCCACAGCGATCGGTACATCGCACTGTTGCGCTTGCGCAGTGAGCGACGTGTTTTCCTCCTGATGGGGGTCACGATGTCGTTCTTCGCTCTGCTGTGGGCCGCGTGGGGCCTGGCGCACAACATGCCCAGGGTCGCGCTGGTACCCGCCATCTATGTGCTATGCGCCTCCATTTCACTCGGTGGTCTGTGGCACGCCCGGTCCGAACGAACGGCCAGACACACCCTGTTGCTGGCAGGCATCGTGCTTCCATTCCTGTTCCAATTGAACATGGGCGGCACCCTGCGCAGCGGGCTGCTGATGCTCTGGTGCCTACCCTCGCTGGTCGCAGCGGTGAACGTGAACAGGGGCTGGGTGCGGTACGGCTACCTGCTGCTCACCGGCGGGCTGCTGATCGGTTTCGCGCTCGTGGACCCCGTGCTGTCCACTCCTCCCCAGCTGGCAGGGCTGCCGCCCTCCCTACTGCTCGCCTTCAACCTTGGCACCGCCATGCCGGTGAACTTCCTCCTTGCAGACCGGATGCTCGCCAGCCAACGCAGCCTGCGCCGCAAGGTGTTCGCCATCCAGCGTGAAGCCGAACAACGGATGATGGCCGACCTGCAGAACAGGAACCTGGAGATCCAGCAGAGCCTGGACCACGCCGGCAGGGTGCAGCGCTCGCTCTGGCCCCAACGCGAACGACTGCGCGACCTGTTCAGCGATATCCACGTGATCTACCATTCCAAGGAGGCTGTTGGAGGGGACATGGTCTGGCATGCACGCGTGGAGGACCGCAGCTATTTCATCGTGCTGGACTGCACCGGCCATGGGGTCCCCGGCGGATTGATGAGCGTGTTGATGCACGGCCTGCTCAACGAGGTGGTCCACGGCAACAAGGGCTTGACGGCCACACAGGTGGTGCGCCGCACGCAACAGTTGCTGAACGACCGGCTGGACCGGGACCGCACGGGCACCACCGATGGAGCGGAAATGGCCGTCCTGTGCTTCGACCACAGCGCCCGCAAGCTCAGCTGTTGCAACCTCGGCTGTGGCATTGTGGTGCAGCACGGCGGCATCTCCACCCACCTGCGCAGCCATGCAGGCAGCAGCTCCCTGCTCAGCGAGAACCGCCTCAACGAGCTGAACGAGTTCGTGGTGACCGTCACCGAAGACACACGCCTGTTCCTCTACACCGATGGTATCGCCGACCAGTTCTGTGCCCGCGACCAGCGGAAATTCTCGCGGAACCGACTGGAGCGCACGCTCATGGAGGCCGCTTTCCGAAGTCCTGGCGAACAGATGGACCACTTCACCGCCGCCTTTGACGATTGGCGCGGCGACACCCCGCTCGTGGACGACGCCCTGCTTGTAGCCGTGGTGCCACGGCCCTGCTGGCGAAGCATCAGCGAAGAGGACGAGGAACGCGCAGCCTGACCGGGTGATCCCACCGCACCGCAGCACACGGACCTACCCCCTGAACAAGGCCTCCACAAAGGCCTTCTTGTCGAACACCTGCAGGTGATCGATCCCTTCGCCCACACCAAGGTACTTGATGGGGATGTTGAACTGCTCGCTGATGCCGATGGCCACGCCACCCTTGGCCGTGCCATCGATCTTGGTGAGGGCCAGCGCCGTAACGTCCGTGGCCTTGGTGAACTGTTTCGCTTGTTCGATGGCGTTCTGGCCGGTGCTGGCATCGAGCACCAGCAGCACCTCATGAGGCGCATCGGGCACCACCTTGCGCATCACGTTGCGCACCTTGGTCAGCTCGTTCATCAGCCCCACCTTGTTGTGCAGGCGGCCTGCGGTATCGATGATCACCACATCGGCGCCGCGGGCCTTGGCGCTCTCCACCGCATCGTAGGCCACCGCGGCCGGATCGGCGTTCATGCCCTGTTGCACCAGCGGCACGCCCACGCGTTCGCTCCAGATGCGCAGCTGGTCCACCGCGGCCGCTCGGAAGGTATCGGCGGCGCCCAGCACCACGCTGCGGCCTTCTTTCTTGAAGGCGTTGGCAAGCTTGCCGATGGTCGTGGTCTTGCCCACGCCGTTCACCCCCACCACCATGATCACGTAGGGCTTGATGGCCGGGTCCACCGGGGCGGGGTCCTTCATCAAGGCCGCCACCTCATCGCGCAGGATGCCGTTGAGCTCGCTGGTGCTGACGTACTTGTCACGCTTCACCCGCTCCTGCACCCGGTCGATGATGCGCAGGGTGGTCTCCACGCCCACATCGCTGCTCACGAGCACCTCCTCCAGGTGGTCGAGCACCTCGTCATCGATGGTGCTTTTTCCGGCGATGGCGCGCGTGAGCCGACCGAAGAGGCCTTCGCGCGACCGTTCGAGGCCGGCATCGAGGGCCTGCTGTTCGGCGGCCTCCTGGGCCGCCTCCTTTTTCTTACCGAAGAGTCCGAAGAACGCCATGGTCCGTATGCGTAGAAAGGCCTCCCCGACAGGAAAGGCCTTTCTGAAGCGGGTTGAGGGAGGTGGTTACTTGCCGCTGAGGAGCTTGTCCGCCTCATCGCTGGCCACCACCTGCTCCACGAAGGAGTAGCCTTTACCGCCATCCTTCTTCATCATGCGGATCACCTTGGTGTAGGTCTTGCCGCCTTCTTTCTTCAGGGTAGCAACGGTCTTCTTTGCCATGTTCCATGCGCCGCAGCGCTCATTTTCGGGTTAGCAGGATCGCGCGGAGCGCGGCTTACTTGATCTCTTTGTGCACCGTCATCCGGCGCAGGATGGGGTTGTACTTCTTCAACTCCATCCGCTCGGTGGTGTTCTTGCGGTTCTTGGTGGTGATGTAGCGGCTGGTGCCGGGCAGGCCCGAGGTCTTATGCTCGGTGCATTCCATGATCACCTGGATGCGGTTGCCTTTCGCTTTCTTGGCCATTGGGGCAGCGTGTTACGGATTGGATCAGGCCGTGAGGTAGCCTTTGGCCTTGGCGCGCTTCATCGCTTCGGCCAGACCGATCTTGTTGATGGTGCGCAGCCCGTTGGCGCTCACACGCAGGCTCACCCACTTGTTCTCCTCAGCGAGGAAGAACTTGCGGTCCTGCAGGTTGGGCGCGAAGGTGCGCTTCGTCTTGATGTTCGAGTGCGACACCTTGTGGCCGGTGATGACCTTCTTACCGGTGATCTGGCAGACCTTGGACATGGCGGAACTGATTCAGGGGTGCAAATGTAGGGGAATTTTCTGATCGACATGAACAACCCGCAAATCGCGCCCCCATCGCCCCTCCAGCGACCGACCTTACGAGCGTAAGAGCCCTAACCTCAGCATGTTCAAGGCCGCCAAGGCACTGCGGCGGATCACCAGGTCGCGGCTGCCAGGGTAAAAGCCGCAATGCGAGCGCACCCCCTCCGGACCCGCCACCGCCATCCACACCGTGCCCACCGGCTTCTCGGGCGTGCCCCCGTCCGGACCCGCCACCCCGCTCAGGGCCACGCTCCAGTCGGTGCGCAGGGCCTCGCGCACCCCCACGGCCATGCGTTCCACCACCGGCTGGCTCACCGCGCCGTTCAGCTCCAGCATGTCGCTGGGGATGCCCAGCTCCTCCATCTTCACCGCGTTGGCATAGCTCACCACCCCGCCGGTGTAATAGGCCGAGCTGCCCGGCACCCCGGTGATCAGGTGGCTCACGTAGCCTCCCGTGCAGCTCTCCGCCAGCGACAGGCTCTGCCCGCGCTCCTTCAGCAGCCGGCCCACCACCTGCTCCAGCCGCTCCTCCCCCTCGCCGAAGATCAGCTCAGGAATGAGCCGGTAGAGCTGCCCCGCCTTCGTGGCCACCCGTTCGGTCGCCGCCGTGGGGTCGTTGTTCGCATAGGTGCTCAGCCGCAGCTTCACCAACCCCGGACTAGGCAGGTAGGCCAGCTTGATGTCGTCGGCAGCCAGGCTGTCCTCCCAGGCCGCGATGCGCTGCGCCAGGTGGCTTTCCCCCAGCCCGGTGGTGAGGATGGTGCGGTGTACGATGGTGGGCGGTTGGAACGTCTCCCGCAGCTCGGGCAACACGTGCTTCTCCATCATCGCCTTCATCTCGTACGGCACCCCCGGCATGCTCACGAACACCCGCCCGTCGCGCTCGAACCACATGCCGCTGGCCGTACCCCGGTCGTTGGGCACCACCTTGCACGCCTCCGGCAGGTCCGCCTGGGCGAGGTTCACCTCCAAGGGTTCCCGGCCAACGCTCCGGAAGAAGGCCGCGATCGCTGCCTCGATGTGCGGATGCCGCACCAGCTTGGTATCGAAGTAGCTGCACAGCGTGTGCTTGGTGATGTCGTCCTTGGTGGGTCCCAGCCCGCCGGTGAGCAGCACCACATGGGCCTTGCTCGCATCCAGCGCCTCCAGGATGGCCGTGCGGTCGTCGCTGATGGTGAGCACCTGCCTTGCGCGGATGCCCACCAGGGCCAGCTGCTCCCCCATCCACCCCGCGTTGGTGTTGATGGTCTGCCCGATCAGCAGTTCGTCGCCGATGGAGATGATATCGGCCGTAATGTCCTTGGTCATGGGTACAAAGGTCGGGAGACGGGGCGTTGGGGAAGCGCCAAGGACCCGGCCAACAGCCAGCGCCACTTCCTCTTCACCATGGACGCGCAGAACAACCCCTACTACAACGTCTACGACCGCACCCTGCCCGGCTACGGCAGCATCGGCGCCATGGAAGCCCCGCTGAACCGCCCCTTGTTCATACCCGGGAACGGGGTGAACCATGCAGCGTGCATGGCCGTCATTGACGATCGTACAGGCGCTGCGCCGCCGGTGCTCTACCTCATGCGCCGAGGCAGTACACAGTCCCAGCTGGTCGCCATCCGGTTGGACGACCTGGACAATGTGCAACCCATTCCGCTGCACACCTACTCCGACTTTGGCGCCGGCACCATGCCCGAAATGCAGGTGAGCCCCGACGGGCAATACCTGGCCGTCTCCAGCCGGGTCACCAACTCGGGCTCCATCTTCCCTGCCCTGGAAACCTACAAGATCATCCTGTTCCGCATCGATCCGGACCACCTTGGCCTTACGGAGGTCGGTACCCTGGCGGTGCCCAACACGGTGCGCATCTCCAGTTTGGATTTCAGCCCCGAGAGCGCCTACCTTTACTTCGTGCGCACCATCAGCGAAGAGGGACACCGCCTGTACCGCGTTGCTGTACCGGGCTTCAGCGCCATGGAGGCGGTGAACACTGGTGCGCGCATCACCGAAGTGCGGCGCATCAAAGGGGACCGCATGCTGCTCACCAACGTTACGGCGATCAATGGTGGCCAGCGCAACATCTACGCCCTGCACACCCCCAATGCGGCCACGGGCACCCTGGCAGGGGCATCGGCAGGGCTCATCTGGTCCTTCAACTCCACTTCGCCCTACATCACCACCGCACTGTCGCCGCACCTGGCCCTGCAGCCGCTCATCATCCACACGGAGAACCCCGTCTACACCCGCACCGTGGACCTCAAGCGCTACGAGCTCACGGACCACCTGGGGAACGTTCGTGCGGTAGTGAGCGACCGCCTGCTGGCCGACTACGATGTAACCACCAATGCCGACCCCACCAACCTGCGGGCACGGGTGTTGGGAAGGAGTGATTACTATCCATTCGGGTCCCTGCTGCCCGGGAGGAATTACAGCAGCACAACGGACACCTACCGGTTCGGGTTCAACGGTATGCCCAGCGACGAGGAAGTCGCCGGTGAACGGAATAGCTATGACTTCGGGGCGAGGTTGTACGACCCCAGGGTGGGAAGGTGGTTGAGCTTGGATCCACTACTTCAGGAGTATCCGAGTATCGGCCCGTACACCTTTGTGATGAACATGCCAATCGCAGCGAGGGATCCAGATGGGAAGAGAGTTTGGCTTGTCAACCAAAAGGCCGTCAAAGCGTTCCGAGCACTTATTTCCAGTTACGGCAACGAAGGCCAAGTTGCTCGGGCAATGAACATCCGTGCAGATTTCAACACGGGGAAGGTCTCTTCGTATGATGTCAATCCAATGACAGAAAGGCAATTCAGCCGCAATCTGCGCGATGCAGGTGTGGATCTTAGTAGCAAAGATCGAGCGAATGCGTATTCGACGTACTTAGCAATTGTTGATGCAGAAGAGGTGCAGGTTGAAGTTGTTGAGGCGGCTACAGTGTCCACTGTAAGAACACCGGGATCTCCTGGAACGGGCATTGTTGGAAGTGATACTCGACTGAACTCGAATCCTGGGCTAAACCAGTTCAAATCGGACTTGAGCGAGCTGCCCAATGGGGCGACGAGCGCTATAATTGATGAAGCGGTCCGTCCAGAGGATGGAGTCGGGCGTTATGCGCCTAGTAGCACTGGCGATGGATTCGCCAAGTATGCATCAGCTCCAGACTTGAACGACACGGATATTGGGATTAAGGAGACTGTGCTCATTGATGGCTCAGGTAATACAGATGCCCAGAATGGTCAAATCCTTGAACGCGCTTTGGCTACTCCATAAGCTGTTGTGGGCTGGCAAAACTTACTGGTTCGCGCTGCTTAGCGTAAGCTTCTTCAGCTCACTACCGGTGACGTTGCCGGCTCAAACGAAGCGCGTCTTCCAGGAAGAAATGGAAAGGTATTTGGCGACCACCAAAGTTGAGGGAGCTATTGCACCACCGTATACATTTCTTCGCGATAGCCTTCCAGATGGCCATTATGAGGTGTACGACCTTTCAATTGCTGACAGCAGCCGGAGGTCCTTGAAGTCATATCTGTTGATGTCCGGCTCGTATACCAACGGTGTCAGGCATGGCGCGTTTCATGCTTATACGAAGTGTCGAAGATCGAATCGGATGAACCAACATACTCTAGTAAGCTCGTATAACTTCACTGCGGGCAAGCTTGACGGTCATATGGTGGAATCCAACTGTTCATGGAAAGTCATTGAAGGCCACTATTCCATGGGCAAAAGGGACGGTCTATTTCTTCACTATGACCCTAAGTCCGGGTCCCTTGTGCGAGTTGAGTACTACGAGGATGATAGACTAGCGTTTATAACTCAACAAACAGACCTCACCAAGGTCATTCCAGCCGATTCTTTGCGGCAATACCACTACTTGGGAAATAAGCCATAGTCTAGACCTTGGCAGGGTGTCCGCCAAGCGCCACCCAACGACAAACCTCCGCCGGGTCTGTTCGCTGCTTTTGAGCGGACGACCCTGCGGCCCTCGGGACGTGCTCCGCACATTCCCGATCACCCCTGCACTCCCCTGTTCCATCTTCGGAACAGCGGTCCAGTTCTCTTCCAACCGCGCAATGAGTGGCGCCGTCCTTCTCCTCCCTCCCTCGTTCCATCCCTCAAGAACGGTCAGCCATCGGTTTTCCTTGTGTTGCCTCCGCAACTCGTCGGGTCAACGAACACCCCACCGCTCACCTGCACGTGGGGCACCGAATTCCTCCGTGGTGCTCCCTGCGCTTAGCGTGGTGCAGGGCGTGATCAGTGGCGTTCGGGAGCGGGCTAGGCAGTCCGAAGTAGGCTTCATCCGGCGTCCTTCCTTGCCGCTGATCCAAGGGCCGCTCCTTGTTCTCCTCTTCAACCGCGGCGTCCACCAACTGGCGCAGCGCTGTTCCATCGGCCGGGGTCAAGCGGTGCAGCCAGCCGTACTTCAGCCGCTTATGTGCGGCTTCCACCATGGAGTTGGAGAAGGTGATGTCTTGTAACGCCACCAAGCGTTCCATGGCGGGGTGCTGTTCACCCAAGAGTGAGTTCACACCCAGGTTGCAATTCTCGGGTCCACCGTCCATGAACAGCTGGGAGTGAAAGGCGGCTGTGGTAAATTCACATCGCGATGAGCAAGAACGCGAAGCAGTTTCCGGCGATCAGTGACGAGCTGGTCATGAGCAAGATCTACACGGTACGCAACCACAAGGTGATGCTCGACCGGGACCTTGCCGAACTCTATGGCGTTCCGACCAAAGCACTCAAACAGGCCGTGCGCCGCAATATGGAGCGCTTCCCGGATGACTTCATGTTCGAGATGAGCCAGGAGGAGTTCGAGCATTGGAGGTCACAAACTGTTACCTCCAATTCAGGGGACAAGATGGGCTTACGCTATGCTCCTTTCTGCTTCACAGAGCATGGGGTATTAATGCTCTCAAGCGTGCTGAACAGCGCTGCGGCGATCGCAGTCAACATCCAGGTGATCCGCGTGTTCGCCCAGATGCGCGAGTTGCTGGTGAACCACAAGGACCTGCTGCTGGCCCTTGAGAAGCTGCGCGGCACGGTGAGCCATCATAGCCGCGACATCAAAGTGATCTTCAGCATCCTGAAGAAGATGCAGGAGGAGGAGCGCAACCGCGCCCTGTTGGCGCAGGTCCCCAAGAAACGCCCGCCGATCGGGTTCAAGAAGGACAGGAGCAAGCGTTGATACTCTAAGCTCCCCCATGATCAGGTGCATGGAATAGTAGAAGCTCACCGCTAAGCCTCCCCAAACTCGGGCCGCCCATCACAAGCTGTTACCCGGGCGGCCCCGCCATCCGCGCTTAGCCACCGCTACTTCCCCTCCCCGTACCCGAACAGCTCGGCCTTGCTCACCTTGCGCACGGGGCCCAGGCGCTCCAGGGCCTTCATGTCCATGGCGCTCTCCTTGCCGATGACGATGAAGGTGTAGGGGCGGCCCTTCACCTCCCGCTCAAAGAAGGCCTTCATGGCGGCCATGTCGATGCCGGGAATGCGCTCGTAGTTGGTGCGCCGCACATCGAAGTCGAGGCCCCGGCGGCGGGCGGCGTCCCAGTTCCAGTAGATGTTCTCCTTGGTGATGCGGGTGCTGGCGATGACCTTCAGCGCGCTGGTCTTCGCGCCCTCGAACTGTTCGGCGGCCTCGGGCATGTCGTTCATCAGCTTCAGCATGGCGTCCACGGCATCGTTGAGCTTGTCGGCCTGGGTGCCGATGAAGGCGCGCACGTAATGGGCCTCGTCGCGGTTGGTGGGCACGGTGTAGGTGGCGCTGGCACCGTAGGCCAGGGCCTTGGCCTCGCGGATCTCCTGGAACACGATGCTGCTGAGGCCGCTGCCGAAGTACTCGTTGAACAGGCTGGCGTACGGCATCTTCTCCAGGTCGAAACCGCCGGCCTTGCTCACCATCATCAGCTCGGTCTGCACCATGTCGTGGTCCACGAAGAGCACGCTGTTGCCAGTGACCGCCACCTCGGGATAGGCGCGCGGGGCGGGTACGGGTGTGCGCTTGGCGGGCACCTTGTGCGCCATACCCACCAGCATCGCCACCTCCTTCGCCGGGCGCTGGCCGTAATAGAACACGGTGTGCTCGTAGTTCATCAGTCCACGCACCCGGTCCAGCAGTTCGGTGCTGGTGAGGGCGCTGAGCTGCGCATCGCTGAGCACGTCGTTGAACGGCGATAGCGCACCGTAGCGGGCCATGCTGAACAGCCCCCCCTGGAGGATGGTGCCCTTGTCCTGCATGGCGTCCTGCCGGGCCTTGCGCATGTCGGCCACCAGGTTGGTGAGCGCGGCATCGTTGGGCTGCGCATCGGCCAGCAGTGCTTCCATCAGCGCGATGCCTTCGGGCAGGCTCTTCTCCAGACCGCTGAGGGTGATGTAGCAACGGTCGTCGGTGGTGGTGGCCGAGAGGTTGAGGCCCAGGCGGAAGAGCTTCTTCTTGAACTCCTCCGGCGGCAGGCTGCTGGTGCCCAGGTATTGCAGCAGGTCGGTGGCCACGGGCAGAACGCGGTCGTGGCGGCTGCCCATCTCCACGATGTAGCGCAGGCTGAAGAGCTCGTTGGTGGGGTTCTTCACCACGGCCAGGGGCACGCCGCTCTTGAGGCTGCTGCGTTGGATGGCGGTGCTGTAGTCGATGAACTCGGGCGCCATGGTGATGGTGGGCAGGCCTTCCCATTCCGTTCGGAAGGCGCTCTTACCCCCACGCTTGATATCGATGGGCGTGATGCTGGGCTTCTCCACCTTGTGTACGCCGGTCTTCTCGCCCTGGCGCTTGTAGATGGTGACGTGGCCATCGTTCAGCACGCGCTTGGCGAAGTCCATCACCTGCTGCTTGGTGATGCGGGCCATGCGGTCGTAGAGGTCCACTTCGGCCTTCCAGTCCTTGCGCAGGATGAAGGCATCGGTCATGGCGGCGGCACTGCGGCTGTTGTTCTCGCCCCAGCTGCGCATGCGACGCATCCGCAGGTCGTTCACCACGGCTTCGATGAGCCAGTCGTCGAAGGCCCCGGTGCGCAGGGCTTCCACCTGTTGCAGCAGCAGGTCGCGCACCTCTTCCAGGGTCTGTCCTTCCTTGGGTTCGCCGCTGATCTCCAGCTGGCCGTGGTCGGCCATCACGTTGGCATATGCGCTGGCGCTGAGCACCCGCTGGCGCTGCACCAGCCCCAGGTCGATGAGGCCCGCGCGGCCATTGTAGAGAATGCCACGGACCAGCTCCGCAAGCAGGGCATCATCGCTACCCACGCCATCGAGGCGCCAGGCGATGTCCACCCATTCCGCTTCGGGACCGGCCACCTCGTCCACCACGGGGGCGGTGATGGGCGTTGCCGTGGGCACGGCGAAGGACGGCACGCTGCGCGCCTTCCAGGCACCGAAGTAGCGGTCGGCCATGGCGATGGTGCGGTCGAAGTCGATGTCGCCGGCCATGATCACCGCCATGTTGTTGGGCACGTAGTAGGCATCGAAGAAGGCGTGGATCTTCTCCATGCTCGGGTTCTTCAGGTGCTCGCCGGTGCCGATGGTGGTCTGCGTGCCGTAGGGGTGGTGCGGGAAGAGCAGCTCGTTCATGCGCTTGTAGGCGCGGCGTCCGTCGTTGTCCTGCGTGCGGTTGAACTCCTCGTACACGGTCTCCAGCTCGGTGTGGAAGAGGCGCAGCACGCACTCCTGCATGCGTTCGCTCTCGATGGCCATCCAGCGTTCCAGCTCATCGCTGGGGATGTCGTTGATGTAGACGGTGCGTTCGTTGCTGGTGTAGGCGTTGGTCCCGCGCGCCCCCAGGCTCGTGATCATCTTGTCGTACTCGTTGGGGATGGTGTGCGCTGCGGCGAGGGTGGACAGGCTGTCGATGCGGCGGTAGAGGCGGTCGCGCTCGGCGGGGTCGGTGGTGGTGCGACGCTGCTCGTAGGTATCGCTGATCTGCTTCAGCAGGGCGCGTTCGGCCTCCCAGTTGGTGGTGCCGATGCGGCTGGTGCCCTTGAAGAGCATGTGCTCCAGGTAGTGGGCCAGACCGGTGGCATCGGCAGGATCGTTCTTGCTGCCCGCACGCACGGCGATGTTGGTCTGGATGCGGGGCGCGTCGGGATTGCGGCTCAGCCACACCTGCAGGCCGTTCTCCAGGGTGTAGATGCGGGCCTGGAGGGGATCGCCGGGCACGGTGGTGTAAGGGTACTTCTTCTGCGCGGTGAGGGCGAGGGGGACGAGCAGGGTCAGGGCAACGGTCAGGAGAATGGAGCGCATGAGGATCCGCATTGGGGTGGTGAAGGTGGGTAAAACAACGGAACGCACGATCAGCGGACCACGACGGTCCGTTGCTGGCCTAATGACCAGGTCCAATGGGACAATGCCCGGCGCCTTCTATCCGTGCATGGTGGCGGACCTGCCATAGCGCGCCACCACCTCAGCCTCATAGGCGAGGAACTCCTTCCAGCGCGCATCCACGTCCACCCGACCACCATATTGGCGTGCAAAGCCGATGAACGTGGTGTAATGGCCCGCTTCGCTGATCATCAGCTCACGGTAGAAGGCTTGAAGATCAGGGTCTCCGACCTCTTCGGTGAGGACCTTGAAGCGTTCGCAGCTGCGGGCTTCGATCATGGCGCTGAAAAGCAGGCGGTCCACCAGGCGCTCGTCGCGCGACCCATCCTTGCGAACGAACTGCATCAGCTCGTTCACGTAGTTGTCCCTGCGCTCGGGCCCGAGCTTCCAGCCGCGTGCATGGATGCGTTCCACCACCTGTCGGAAGTGCTCCAGCTCTTCCTGGGCGATGCGTGTCAGCTCGTTCACCAGGTCGCTCAGCTCGGGGTGCCGCACGATCATGCTGATGGCGTTGGAGGCAGCCTTCTGCTCGCACCAGGCGTGGTCGGTGAGCAGTTCGGGCAGGTCCTGGCGCACCAGTTGCGCCCAGCGGGGATCGGTGGGGAGTTGCAGACCGAGCATGGGTGCAAAGGTCATCATCTGGCAACGAATGAACACTGGACCGGAACCTGAACCCGTTGTTGAACGAACGTGATGAACATCAGTCGAACGGCGGATCAACGTGGCCTGCGGCCAACCAGCCAGCGGCTGTTCCACAACGCATGCTATTGAAGCTTTTCCTACGATACAAGTACACTAAAGAGATGCTTACCTTGCAGTACTCTATACATTTTCAACTCATGATGCGCACCTTCATCGGGCTCTGCTGTTTGCTTTTCAGCCTGGGCGCCCACGCTCAGACCGAACTGTTCGAAGTAGTGGACCAGATCCATCCTGAAGTCCATTTCAATTCGGTATCCGTCCTCGATAGCTCGATAGCAGTACATGTACGTTCAGACCCTGGAAATACAGCCCACTATCCGAAGCGCCTACTTTTTTATTCTCTTTCTGGAGAGCCTATCAGTTCGATCGATCTCAATTTTATCAATATTATTCAAAAACAACATCCATCTCCCTCACGAGACGGTGGCCTTTGGTTAGGTGGAGCACTGGATGGTTGTGATGTACTAGTTGGCGGCCGCATCATCCGCTTTGATCGGGCTGGAAGTATTACTCTTGACCGGACCTACAGCGAAGCAGAACTCGAACCTACCATAAGAAGAATATACTCTGTAGCTAAAAATACAACTACAAATCTTGCATTTGGTGGAAACGGTGTTGCCATCGCAGATACACTTGGCAATATAATCGACTATTGGACAATAAATGGAATGAGCTTTCAGCACAATTTTCAATGGTATAATGATAGCACCTTATTGAATTGCACGTATTCCGGCATTCATATGATCAGCATTGACGGCACTCCTTTACTCAGCAGAACATTGAGTACACCAATTGCCGATGTTCATGTCAGTGCGACCGATGTATGGGTCCTGGGCAATAACACCCTCTTCCACCTCGGGCCTGATCTTGCCACGGTCGATTCATTTCCTTACTCCATCCAGCCTGAGCCGAGGCGTTTTGTGGATGGTGGCTCCTCAACGCTTATCCAGCTGAACAACTCCCTATATCAATTCAGCGAAGCAGAAGGGCTCATACCTTTCATATCACCTGCCCTTGTGGAAGGACAACTAGTTCAAGCGTACACTATCAAAGATTCGACAATTTTCGCTGTCGGAGACCAATCGATAGAGCCCTACTCGAGTGGTTTCTTAAAAAGTTATGACCTAAGCGGAGAAGGCAGCGATCACGATCTTGATATTTCAGTTGATGGTGTAACAGTGGACAGCCTCTGGATGTACTACGACGCGCAATCACAATGGGCATATCAAAACGGAAACCTTACCGTGATGATCACCAACACGGGTACCGAACCGATCAATGAACTAATGCTAGCTTACAGACAAGGCCTACCCCCCATAACGTGTGGTCGCGCCACAACTTACTTGGAGATCACCGATGCCGACCTCCTCCCCGGCAGCAGTGCGCTCTATACCATGTACGATGTAATGCTTTGGCTCGGCCAGTTAGGTCCTAATGAGGTCATTGACCACGAAGTATGCGTCGCTGCATTACCTCAGGATGGCTGGATGGATCGAGAAATAGCCAACAATACCGCATGCACACCGATCCAGATGCAAGTCGACATCCAAGTTGAAGTGCCATCGCTAGCTCGAACCCCCAAGGTCTCCTCTTCGATCGTAGCTGACCACATCAATGTTGTATTGTACGACCCGGAACGCACGTTCGTAAGCATTTACAACACCACAGGTGTGTTGGTCTACGAACAAATGCTCGAAGGTGCAAGGGAACATGTGATCCCATCAAGTGAATGGAACAGTGGTTGCTATGTCCTTGCCTTCAGGTCCGGGAGGAACGTCCAACACCAAAGAATAGTGAAAGAGTAAGCCCATTAAATGAACAGGAGCTCGGTCTTCGATAGGTCACCGATGCTCTTGAAAGTTGCTCTTACGCCGCACTATACGCCCGCAGCATCCACAGGTCCTTCTCCATCGCCGTTACATTGTCGCCGATGAGGGTGGAGGTGGCCTCGTCACCAGCCTTATCGGCCAGTTCCAGCACGCGGCGCTGCTGCGCGATGAGCACGGACATGTCACCCATCACACAGGCCACGGTCTCCTTGGCACCGGTGAGGTCGTTCTGCTCCTTCACCTTGCTGGCCTTCAAATAAGCGGAATAGGTGTGCAAGGGCCGCCCTTCCAAGGTGAGGATGCGTTCGGCGAGGCTGTCGATGACCACCTGCGCCTTGGTGTACAGCTCCTCGAACTTGGTGTGCAGCTCGAAGAACGCCGGACCGGTGATGTTCCAGTGACAACCGCGCAGGTTCTGGTAGTGGACCTGATAGGCGGCCAGCGTGGTGTTCAGCTCGCCCACCAAGGCCTTGCTCATCTTGCTGTCGAGCCCAACACTGTTGATGCCCTTGGTCGTGCTTTTCTTCTTTGCCATGTACCAAAGGTAAGATGCTCCAGAGGGGCTCACCGGTGATGCACATCACGCAGGGCGATAGTCCATCACAATAACTTTGGCGCACTCAATAGCTCGGGCATGACCCTGCAACAACTGCACTACCTGGTGGCCCTGGACGACCACCGCCATTTCGGCAAGGCAGCGGCGGCCTGTGGTGTGGCGCAACCCACGCTCACGGTGCAGGTGCGCAAGCTGGAAGAGGACCTGGAGGTGGAACTGTTCGATCGCCGGGAACTGCCGGTGGTGCCCACCTCTGCCGGCACCTCGCTGATCGCGCAGGCACGCCGGGTGCTGCGCGAAGCGGGACAGATGGAGGCCATGGTGGACGAGTTGCGGACGGGACTGAGCGGAACCTTTCGCATCGGGATCATCCCCACCCTGGCGCCCTATCTTCTACCCTTGTTCCTGCCCGCTTTCGCGGACCGTTATCCCGGCATCCGACTGGTGATCGACGAGCGCAAGACAAGCCGTATCCTGAAGAGCCTGAAGCGCGGCGATCTGGACCTGGGCATCCTGGTGACGCCCGTAGATCCCACGCAGTATGAGGAGGTGGCCCTTTTCCAGGAGCGGTTCCTGGCGTACCTCCATCCGGGACATCAGCTCTGGGAACGGAAGCAGCTGTTGCGCGAGGACCTGCGCGACCGATCACTGTGGGTGCTGAGCGAAGGCCATTGTTTCCGCGAGCAGACCCTGAGCTTCTGCGATCGCCCCAGCGCTGCCGGCCACCACAACGTGCTCTACGAGAGCGGCAGCATCGAGACGCTGAAACACTTGGTGCGCAAAGGCAGCGGCATGACGCTGGTGCCGGAGTTGAGCGTTACGGCGGACGACCCGCACGTGCGGCGTTTCAAAGCGCCTGAACCGGTGCGGCAGGTGAGCCTTGTGGCGCGCCGCCCGTTCGCCCGTCGCAAGGTATTGGAAGCCTTGGCCGCGAGCATCCGACAAGGTGTGCCGCGTACCGGGTCGAAGCGCGTGGAGGTGTTGCCGTTGGGCTGATCAGTCCTCACTACCGTCGTCACCTCCGGGCTGCATGTTGTTCAGCCACTCGTCCGGGTCGGTCTCGAATTCGGTAGGTTCCACTACAGGGGGCAATCCTGTTGCAAAGAAGCCAGTAGCCGGAACGCGTCCGAACTCGACCGTGCCTACCGTCAGTTCCAGTCGGCCGGCAGGATGGCCGCGTCGTACGATGCGCGTTGGCAGAACGAGGCCCTCGAACGGTGCGTGATCGGCGTAGGTGGTGACGACACGAAGGTTGCGACCCGCCATGAACTTCTCCTCCACACGCTGCAGAAGCAGGCCGTTCTCCGCATCGAAGTAATCGGCCACGGACGTGCCGTGCTGGGTCATGAGCATCACCTTATAGGCCGGTCGTTCGCCGACCAAGGTGCGTCCGGCGAGCACCATGCGGTCCAGGCGTCCCTCAAGGTCGGCCTCGGGGACCGGGTGGGCGAAGAACACGAGGTCCTGCAGATCCACATCAGTGAGTTCCTCCTGCCCGTTGGGATCGCGGCGTGCCGCGCGTTCCCCATCGTACACCAGTTCCTCGGCCGGGATGTCGTTCACGACAGATTCCGCACGGTAGAGGCGGCCGGGCGCATACCATTCAGTGTATCGCACGGGTTGACCACGGAGCGTGCCATCAGCGGCCCTGCGCATATGTGCCGCCTTGGCGATCGCATTGCGGCCGCCCACCGCGGTGATGTACGCGGAGATCACATCCTCTGCCTTGCGGTCCGTGACCGGGGTGATCGCCTCCTCCCAAAGCGCCCCGTCCTCGTCCAGTCGCTGAACGGGTCGCGCGCGGTCCATGCTCAGCTCTGCCAGCCCCTCTTCGACCCGTTCAAGGTCGCCCACAACGAGGATGACAGCCTGATCGGGGTGCAGGAAGGCCTGGGCAGCGGCCTGCACATCCTCCACGGACACGGCCTCCAAGCGTTGGAGATAGGTGGCATAGTGGTCCTCCTCCAGCCCATTGAGGTAGGTATTGAGGGCGAAGCGGGCCACCGTTCGCGGATCCTCTAGGCTGCGACCGAAACTACCGGCCATGAAGCGTTTGGCCAGCTCAAGTTCCTCCTTGGTGACAGGCTCGCGGCGCAACCGCTCGAGCTCGAGGATGGTTTCGGCCACGGCGCTATCGGTGACGGGGGTCCTTACACTGACGCTGACATGGAAATGTCCGTTGAAGCGATCGGCATCCAGCGAAGAATACGCCCCATAGGTCCAGCCCTTATCCTCCCGCAGGTTCTGCATGAGGCGGGCATTGAAGACACCGCCCCCCAGGATGGTGTTCATGACCTGGGCTGGCAGGGAGCGGACATCACGTGGCTGCAGATTGAGCGGAAAGCTGACGCGGATCACGGACTGGGCCGCACCGGGTCGGTCCACCACGTTCACCCTGCGCGTTCCAGAGGGCGTTGCCACTTTGGGCATCAGGCGCACACGGCCAAGGCCATCCATGTCCTCGCTTCCATCCGCGTTCTTGATGGTGGCGGGCCGTGCGGGCTTCCAGCCTGCGAAATGCTCGTTGGCAAGACGTTTCGCCTCCTTTTCGGTGATGTCGCCAACGAAGACGAGATAGGCTTTCTCTGGTCGGAAGAAAAGCTGGTAGTATCCCTTGATCTGCTTTACGGCCACATTGTCCAACGTGCGATCCGTGGTCACTTCGCCATAGGGGTGTGCACGGCCGAAGGTGACGGCGCGGCTGACGACCTCGGCGATGCCATCGGGATCCTCCCGTCGCTGCTGCAGTCCGGAGCGGGTCCGGGTCATCACCTTGTCGAACTCCCGCTCCGGGAAGGATGGCGCGGTGGTGATCTCCTGCACCACTGGAAGGAGCGCACCTAGGTTCTTTTTCAGACAGCTGGCATAAATACCATCGTTGGTGGTGGCCAGCGTGGCGCCCAACTGGTCCACCTGATCATCGATCTGTGCCTTGGTGAGGCGCTCGGTCCCTGCCGCGAGCAGTTCGCCCACCATGTCCACCATCCCGGCCTTGTCACCCTGGACGATGGGCGGGATATCGAAGCGCACCTGCACGCTGACCATGGGCAACTTGTGGTTCTCCACAAGGATCACCCGCATGCCGTTCTTCAGGGTGAAGGTGACGTGGTCACCAAGTTGGACGGTGGGCGCGGGTCCTGGTGTTGGCGGTCTGCTGCGGTCGATCTGTGCGGTCATGAACAGGGGTAGGAACAGGCTGAGGCCGATCAGCGGGCACGTGCGTGCAATGCGGTGCATGGTGCTGCTCATGGCTGGGGTTTCTGTGAGATCGGCAGGTAGTGCAGGACCACGCGCCGTTCAGGTGTGAAATAGGTCTCGGCTGCGCGCTGGAGGTCATCGGGGGTAAGGGCGAGATAGCGCTCGAGCTCGCGGTTCACCTGGTCGGTACCGCCGAGGAGCGTGTAGGCGGTGGCCAGGTTGTTGGCTACCCCCGCTACGCGACTGTTGTCCGCGACATATTCGGTCTCCAGCTGCGCCTTGATCTTCTCGAACTCCCTTTGGGGTACCCCCTCGCGCAGGATCCGACCGACCTCGGTGTCCATGGCACGTTCAAGTTCACGCGGGTCGACGCCGGCATTGGCAATGGCGAAGTGGATGGCCAGACCAGGATGCTCGAACGGCAGGCTGAACGCACCGACGTAGACCGCTTTCTGTTGCTCCTCCTTCAGGGCCACGTTCAGCCGCGAGGAGTTGCCATTGGACAGCAGTCGGTTCAGCAGGTCCACCGCATAGAACTCCTTAGTGCCGATGGCTGGAATTCGGTAGGCGGTCACCACCGCGGGAAGTTGGATGCGATCGTAGATGACATCGCGGACCTCCTTTTGAAGCGGCGGCTCCTCGATCTGTGGCTGCTTCACGTTGTCGCCCCTGGGAATGTCTCCGAAATAGCGCTGGACCAGCTGCCTGGCACGGTTCTCATCGATATCGCCAGCCACCACGAGCACGGCATTGTTCGGCACGTAGAATTGCTTGTAGAAGGCCTTGTAATCGGCTTCGGATGCTGCATTGAGATCCTCCATGAATCCGATGGTGGGCCACTGGTAGGGGTGTACGGAGTAGGCGCGCTTGAGCACCTCGATCAGGATGCTTCCGTAGGGTTGGTTCTCGTAGCGCTGGCGCCGTTCCTCCTTCACCACTTCACGCTGGGTGTCGACCCCCTTTTGGTCCACCTTGGCGTGCAGCATGCGCTCGCTCTCCAGCCACAGGCCCAGCTCCAGTTGTTCGCTCGGGAGCACTTCGTAATAGTAGGTACGGTCACCGGTGGTATTGGCATTGAGCACACCGCCAGCGCGTTCCACATGGCGGCTGAACTCACCGCGCTCGATGTTGGCCGATCCTTCAAAGAGCAGGTGCTCGAAGAAGTGGGCGAAGCCGCGCCGGTCCTTGTCCTCATTCTTGCTTCCCACGTGGTACATCACCCCGATGGCCACAATGGGTGTGCTGTGGTCCTTGTGCAGGATGACGTGCAGTCCGTTGTCCAGGTCGAACTCGGAATATTCGATGGCGCGGGTCTGCGCGATCGCAGGTGTGGCGAGCATGGTGGCCAGTGATATGTTCAAGATCTTCCGCATACCGTGCGTGGAGTGGAGGTGCCCCCGGTTCAAAGGGGAGCGCTAAAGTAGCAGGTGGGCGCCTGTTGCAAAAGCCGGGCCATGCGAGAAAGCCACACCTTTGGGCCATGATACGGGATCACGCAACGATCGCCAACGCCTGGTTCGCAGCGTTCAACGCCCACGACCTTGACGCCCTGCTGGCCCTGTACGCACCTGATGCGGAGCATTACAGTCCGAAACTGCTTGTGCGTCACCCGGAGTCCAAGGGCCTGGTGCGGGGCGTGAAGGAACTCCGTGCCTGGTGGCAGGATGCCTTTGAGCGCCTGCCCGACCTGCGCTACACGCCCACCAGTATCACGGCCAACAACGAGCGTGTGTTCATGGAGTACCTGCGCCAGGTGGGCGGCGAAGCGGACCTGCGCGTGGCTGAAGTGCTCGAGATATCCAACGGCCTGATCACGGCCAGTCGTGTCTATCACGGATGAGCAGAGGGTTCGTGAAGGAGGACGACCAGGAGGAGGCGCCCTTCGTGCCACCGCGTGCGCCCCTGCCCGAAGGCGTAGCCAACTACGTGACGCCGCGTGGCCTCGAACGGCTGTTGCACGAACGGCGCCAGCTTGAGGAGCAACGCGCAACGACCGGCGGCAGCGACCAGGAACGGAGGCGTATGCAGGCCGAAGTGGACGGCCGCCTCGCACTCCTGAACGAACGCATCCAGAGCGCGCGGTCGGTGGAGCCGGACGGAAAGCCCCCGGTCGTGGTGCGCTTCGGCACCACCGTCACCTTCGTGCACCAGGCCGGCCGCCTGAAGGACCAGACGTTCACCTTCACCATCACCGGAGTGGACGAGGCCAACGTGAAGGAAGGCTCCATCGCCTTCACCGCCCCGCTGGCCCGGGCATTGATGGGCAAGCGCAAAGGCCAGTTGGCCGAATTGGAGCTGGGCAGCGATCGGCAGCGGTTGAAGATCACTGCCATCTCGCAGGGCTGATCACCGAAGGGCCGTTACCTTTCGGCCATGCAGCGGCACACCTTCATGCTTCGCGGCGACCATGTGGAACTGAACCAGCTCCTGAAGCTGGTGGGCATCTGCATGAGCGGCGGCGAAGGCAAGCAGCTAGTGGCCGAAGGAGGTGTTACGGTGGACGGGCAACAAGAACTGCGCAAGACCTGCAAGGTGCGTGCCGGTCAAGTGGTGCGCTGGGAGGACCAGGAGATCGTCGTGGTGGAAGGCTGAGCTTCTTCCGGCGCATGGAAGAACCTTCGGCGATAGCGGGCATCCAGCAGCAGCACCGCGGCACCCATCACGAGAAGGGCGAGCACTCCAGCCAGACCGGCCACACTTCCAACGAGCGGATGACCGCCATGGGCGAAGAGCAATGAGGCGCCCGCACTGCCATTGATGATGCCATGCAACAAGGCCGATGACCAGACGCTGCCACTGTGGGTGCGCGTCCAGTCGAACAGCACCGACATGGAGAGGCACAGCAGCACCATCATGCCGATGCCCGCGATGGGATGCCCGGGGTAGTTGTGGCCTACAGCGATCATGGGGGCATGCCAGAAGCCCCAGACCACACCCGTGAAGAGCACCCGTTGCAGGCCTGTCCAGTGGCTGAGATGGTGCCATAAATACCCGCGCCAACCCAACTCCTCCCCCAGCATGAACGGCAGGTTGAAGGACACAGCTCCCAGTACAGAGGCCAGCAGCACCATGACCAGGATGAGCACCGGCGGGAAGCGCTCCAACAGCCCCAGCTGGCGCTCGAGGCTGGCGGCGGGAAGGGTATCACCGGCCAGCTCGCGCACATTGGCGATCATGGCATCGCTGCTCATGTTCACCGTGCCGAAGGCCGCGATACCGGCACCGTCACCCATGGCCTCCTGGACCAGCAGCGTGGTGGGTAGGATGAGCATGCCGAGCAGTGCAGTGAGAACGACGATGGGCCACCGTGTGCCGGGCAACCGCAACCCAAGCTCTGCAAAGGGCGCTCGATCCACCCAGCGCTGCAGCACGATGGCCGCCAACGCAGGACCCAGCATGGCGATGCCGGCTACGACCATGTAGGAAAAGCCACTATCGGCACGTACTCCAAGTGCGATACCGATCCCGGACACTGACCACGAGCACGCGTAGGCCAGGGCGAGATAGCGCAGGACGTGATCGTTCGGCTTCATGGTGGAGGTTCTTGAGGGTCACTTGGTGGGGTACAGCACGCGGATATGGGAAAGGCTCAGCGAACCGTTGCCTTCCAGCGGATCGACCAGTCTCAACACACCGGCCTGCACGGGTGAAGCGTTCTTGTCGCTGGTGATGAACAGGGCACTTGGGCAGCGCTCCACGTGCAGGCGTGGCGCGCTCACGCGCGTGGCGATGTGGAAGCTGGCATCCCACCAGCCGATGTCGTGCAGGTTCACCTGGCCACCCATGTACCGGATCACCGGAGCGGACTGTTTGCCGTTCCAATAGATGTTCTGCAGATCGACCACTGCCTTGGCCGGCAGGTTCACATGCACCGAGGCAGCGCGGGTGCTGTGCTCCACGTGGAGGTTGCTGCAATGAAAGGACTTCACCACTGGATTATTGGCGGTCCGTTCCTCATCACCATCCATCCGGGCGCTGAGGAGGACATCGAATTGTGGGGCGGCGCCTTCACTGATGCAATCCTGCAAGCGGACCCCACCACTGTTCAGGATGGTGAAGGCCGCCGTCGTGGTGGTGGCGCAATACACCCGGCACTGCTCCAACACAGTGCTGTTGCTCTGGCTGTTGGTGGCCGTTGCACCGGGCCAATCGCCCTGGCGCAGCACGATGCCCTTGTCGCGGGGGTTGGTGACGAGCACGTTCTGGATGCGCGCCATGAGGCAGAAGCGCAGGTCGATCGCGGCTTCGGACTGGCCGGTAAGGCGCAGGTCGTGGAGGTGGCTGTTCAGGGTGGCCTTCAGGTCGATGGCCTTGCGCCCGCCTTCGATGGCAGCGAAATCGCGGATGATGTAACGGGAGGCGGTGTGCTTCAGTGCGGCCTGCTGATCGGCGACACGCGTGGTGAAGCCACCAGATGAGGCTCCCAGCACCAGCTTCGCACCACACCCGTCCACGATCAGCAATTGACGGGCGGGCAGCACGATGTCCTGATCGCAGCGGTATGTGGCTGCGGCACAGAACCGCACCACCGTGGCATCCTCGGGCAACTTCGCGAAGAAGCCTGCCACATCGTTCGCCGGCACGTCGTATTCACGTGCCTGGACAGTGGCGGTGGGAAGGACAATGCAAAAGAAAAGGAGGCGTTGAAGGAGCATGACGATGAACAAAGATCGGTTCACCGAATGTTAACCCCATGTAAAGCACCTCCCATCCACGCCAGACCTTTGCCGCATGCAGCAGTTACCGCCGTTGGTATTGATCCATGGTTTCCCGCTGGATGCCGCCATGTGGGATCCTCAGTGCGCGGCTTTATCGGGTCTTACGGACGTGATCGCCGAGGACCTGCGTGGCTTCGGTGGTGACCAGCGCGAGCTACCTGCGATCATGCCGATGCGTTCCCATGCGGCGGATATCAAGGAGATGCTGGACGCGCGTGGCATCGAACGTGCAGTGCTATGCGGACTGAGCATGGGCGGATACATCGCCATGGCCTTTGCCGAGCGTTGGCCCGAGCGGCTGGCGGGCATCATCCTGTGCAACACACGCAGCAATGCCGATGACGAGGACGGCGTAGCCGCGCGCCATGCCATGGCCAGCAACGCCCGCGAGAAGGGCATGGAAGTGATCGCCCGCGGCATGGTGCCCAACCTGCTCAGCGAAGCCACCCGCACCGAACGACCCGCAGTGGGCGAACTGGTCACACGCATCATCGCCCGCCAGAAGCCGGAGACCGTGGCTGCCACATCCTTGGGCATGGCCCAGCGCCCCGATCGTCTGCCCGCCCTTCAACGCTTGAAGGTGCCTGCGTTGATCATCACCGGTGAACATGACACCCTGATGCCGCTCCCCACCAGCCAGGTAATGGCCGAAGCCATACCGGGTTCACGGCTGGTGGTGCTGCCCGGCGCTGGACACCTTACCAACCTTGAAGTGCCGGACCTCTTCAATAGAAGTGTGCAGCTCTTCATGGAGGAGCATTTCGCACGTTCGGTATAAAGCCAGGTCAACGCACAAGCGGGGCGATCCATCGACCTGCTCCCAGCGATCCATCGGGCATGTCGAGGTGTTGAGGGAAATGGCCTGTGCACCCCTGCAGGGCGCTTTACCTTCACGCCCTCCCCTTGAACCTCGCGATCATATGAACCGTACCCTCTACGCTTTCCTGCTCTTCGGCATCAGCGCTCCAACTGCATTAGCCCAGTGCCCTGCTGGCGAAGTGGAAGTGACCATTGACGTGTTGACCGATGCCTACGGCAACGAGACCTATTGGGAGTTGGTCGAGGGCACCGCTCCCTGTGGCACTGATGCGATCTTCGTGGGTGGCAACCCAGCGCTGGACTGTACCGATGGCAATACCGGTTTGAGCATCGCTGGAGGATATGCCAACAACATCACCGTCAGCGAAGGTCCATGGTGTTTGGTACAGGGCGTGAACCACACCATCCATTCCGTGGATAGCTATGGCGACGGACATGCCTCCTTCACGGTGTTCGTGAACGATGTGCCCACCGCGAGCTTCAGCGGACAGGGAGCGAACTTGCAGCACGTGTTCACCGCATTGCCGCCACAGGAGATCGACCTGAGCGTAACGCGGCTCACCACGGCGCTCTACGGCGAGGAAGGGTCCCCGATCACGGTGCGCGGCGTGCTCAGTAACCTGGGCGGTACAACGGTACAGAGCTTGACGCTGAACTACCGGATCGACGGAGGCGCGGTGGTCTCCGAGAGCATGGAGGGCCTAACGCTCAATGCCGGCGGCACCTTCGAATTCGCGCACAGCACGGACTGGGTGCCGAGCGGAACGGGCACGGTCGAACTGGAAGTGTGGGCATCGAACATCAACGGGGGTGAAGACCAGGCTCCTGCCAATGATGTACGCACCATTTCCGTCAAGGTGTTCCCTCCCATCCCCGACCGCATGGCTGAGTACCTCGTTGGTGAACCTATCCTCACCGTCGTTGCGGACGACGACGAGGACCTGCTGGTCCCCCGCGATCTCGACTTCCATCCCGACCGCGACCGGAACGAGCTGTGGGTGATCAACAAGGATGTGGCGCAGTCGGGTGGCAGCACGGTGCGCTTCTTCGCGCCAGGTGGACCGGAGATGACCTTCCTTTGGCAGCGTGATCCGAACGCATGGCACTTCATGAGCCTGCCCACGGCGATCGCCATGGGCGACAACGGGAACTTCGCCACCAGTCCGGGGATCTTCGATGCCAACCAGAACGGCGGCGACCCCTTCACCGGCCCCACCCTTTGGAGCGCAGACCCCGCCATCTACGCGCAGAACCAGTTCGGGCCGCTGGGCAGCCACCTCGACATGCTGCATGTGAACCCGCGCAGCCAGGGCATCGCGCACGATCATTGGAACCGCTACTGGGTGGTGGACGGCCATAATGGCGATGTGGTGATGAACGACTTCCGCGAGGACCACGGTCCGGGCCAGAGCTACCACGGCGATGCGTTGATCCGCCGCTACGACGCGTTCACCATCACCCGCGACCCCAACGACCATGTGGTATCGCATTGCGTGATGGACAAGAACACCGGCTGGCTGTACGTCGTGGACCACGGTGGGCAGCGCGTGCTGCGCATGGATACGCGGGGTGGGACCAATGCAGGCGCGGCCACCTTCGGCCCTTGGGAAAGCTATGTGGAGTACACCCGAGTGGTCGGTTATGACTGGGAAGTGATCGTGGACGAAGGCCTGGTCGGTCCGGCAGGCATCGACCTGGTGGGCGACCACATGATCGTGAGCGATCACACGACGGGAGACATCGTCATCTACGACCTGAGCGGCGCTGAGGTGGCCGAGGTGGGACGCATTGCCACAGGTACGCCCGGTATCATGGGGGTCAAAGTGGGTCCCAATGGCCGTATCTGGTACGTGAACGCCACGACCCACGCACTTGTCCGTGTGGACCCTTCGGATATCGTGGGTGTCGAGGAGCAACCTGTCGCTCTGGTGCGTGCCTTCCCTTCCCCCACTGCTGATGTGCTCTACGTGCAAGGTATCGCCGGGCGTTCCGCCACCGTTCGCGACCTCACTGGCCGCACCTGCATGGGCTTGTCCATCATGAGCGACCGTCAGGGCATCGACGTAAGCGGGCTGGGGAACGGCACCTATCTGTTGCACGTGGACGGTGTTCCTGCAACGAGCTTCGTGGTCCAACACTGAACGGTCGTTCACGTTCCTTAACGGATCCGATCTACGGCCGATCAAACCTTTGGCATGCTTCCTGCATCCAAGAAGTGAACAACACGGAACCATGAACAAGCACATCCTTCTGCTCACCGTCTGTGCCGTCCTCGGCGCCGGCACCCTACAGGCACAATCCAAAGCCCCGGCCAATGACCGCGACCCGGTGAAGATGGAAGAGCGTGCCCAGGAACGTGCCGACCAACGCACCGAAGAACTGGTCCGCGAACTTGGCCTCAATGCAGAACAGGCGCAAAAAGTGGGGCAGATCAATAGCGCCTTCGCACAGGGCATGACCGATGTACGTGCCGCAGGTTTGGAGGACGGAGCGCGCAAGGAGAAAATGCATGGCCTGCGCCAACAGCGCGAAGCCGAGCTGAAGGCAGTGCTCACCGAAGCGCAATACGCCAAACTGCAAGAGCTGCGGAAGGCCAAGCGTGTTGAGAAGCAACAGCACAAGGGACAACACCACGGCAAGGGTGGACACCGCGGACCGGCCATGGAAAAGCCCACGGCTCAGTGATCCTTTCCTCCATCGAACGTACGAAGCGCATCCCACGGGGTGCGCTTCGTGCTTGCGGCTATCTTGGCCGGGCATGATCTTCCTGATCGCCCTCGCCGCGTTGGTCGTAGTGCAGCTCCGACGCGACATCCGCATCACCGAAAGGCTTGCACCCACGGGCCTTTGGCGCTCACCGATAAAGCGAGCAGGTGCTGCCTTCATGTTGCTGGCAACTGTTCCCATCCTCTTCGTGCAGTTCAGTCCCTACGGTGGAACGCTGCAGCTGGCGAGCGATCAGTCCCTTTACGTGCACCTGTTCCTCTCCTTCCTCATCTCCTACACGTGGTACCGCTACCTCACCTGGCTGGACACTTTCGAACGTGAACCGGTCCTTTGGGAGTCGATCGTCTTCGTGCTGAGCTGCGGCAGCACGTTCCTCACCTTCCCGCTCAGCGCCTACCTCATCCCGAAGCTCGGCCTGGCGCTGGGCAACGGCCTGCTGGGCGACTGGTGGTTCGCGTTCATCGGCGTGGGGCTCATTGAGGAGACCGTGAAGCTGCTGCCGCTGTTGCTCCTGCTCTTGTTCACCCGCCAGGCCGATGAGCCGTTCGATGTGCTGTTGTACGCGAGCATCAGTGCGCTTGGCTTTGCCTTCGTGGAGAACACGTTGTACCTCGCCGACAGCGCGCTCAATGCGGTGGGCGGACGGGTGCTCTATGCCAGTGTGGCCCACATGGTCTTCTCATCGATCATTGCGTATTGCATTGTGGTGGCGCGGCGCAGTGGGCTGCCATGGGGGCTTGGTGCGCTCGGTGGCTTGTTGCTCGCTGCAGCGGCGCATGGCTTCTACGATCTCTGGTTGTTCGGAGGCGATCGACCGGCCATCCTCACTCTGCTGTTCTTCCTGGGGAACATCCACCTCTGGGTGGTGATGAAGAACAACCTCATCAATCTGTCACCGCACTACCAACAACGCATGCGCCCGCAGAACGTAATGTTCCGGTACCGCATGATCAACGCGCTGGTGGCCATCTTCCTGTTCACCTATGTACTGAAGTTCCTGCTGGAAGGGCGGATGGAGGCGGATGCACTGCTGCGCGGCCAGGGCAGCACCATGGGCGCCATGCTGCTTTTTCTTTCCATCAGCTTCAGCAGTTTCCGTTTCGTTCCGGGTGTGGTGGCGCCGCTGCTGCCGCAAGGACGCTGGTGGCGACTGCTATTGCCTCGGGTGGACTGGGGCGAGGACCTCAGCGGGCGCCAGCTGCTACTGCGCATCCCGGAGAACCGGAGTCGTTCGGCACACTACATGACCCTGCACCAGGCCTTGCCGCTGCAAGGCGAACTGATCCAACGCATGGAACTGAACGGCGACAGCAACTGGTACCTCTTTGCACCACAACGCTCGCTGCCCTTCCAAGACCGGCATAACGATGCGTTGCTCATCCGTCCTGAGCGCGACAACGACAGCATACCAGAGGATCGCTACATCCTGGTCTCCGTGCTGCTGTTCAAGACCCCACCGCAGCTGCTCGCTGGACCGGTGCGCGAGCAGGACCTGGAGGTGGTGGGAGTGGTACATGGTCGACTGCGTGCCGTGCGGGAGCCTGGCAACTGAGCACGGTCATTCCCGCGTGGACGGGGCCCGCTACATTTGGCCGACCACCCCGAGCATACGCACCCATGAGCAACGTCTACTACCCCGAGTACCTTCAACTGGACAAGATCCTCAACGCCCAGGCGCCCGAGAGCGACAAGCACGGCGTGAAGGCGCACGACGAAATGCTCTTCATCGTGATCCACCAGGCCTATGAGCTCTGGTTCAAACAAGTGTTGCACGAGGTGGGCAGCGTGATCGAAATGTTCGCCGACCACCATGTGGATGACAACAACGGCGAGCTCAACGTGGCCGTGCATCGCTTGGAGCGCGTGAAGACCATCCTCGGGGTGCTGGTCCACCAGATGGACATCATGGAGACCATGACGCCGCTGGACTTCCTCGACTTCCGAGATCTGCTGCGCCCGGCGAGCGGATTCCAGAGCATGCAGTTCAAGGTACTTGAAGCGCGGCTCGGGCTACGCATGGAGAAGCGTTTCGGCAGGCAGTACTACACCAGCCAGTTGAAGCCTGAGCACAAGGCGGAGATCGAAGCGTTGGAGACCCTGCCCACGTTGTTGGACCTTGTGAACGCCTGGCTGGAGCGCATGCCCTTCCTGGAAGCGCGCTTCTGGCCCAGCACTGACCGGACCTTCTTCGAGCTCCTTGAGCAACTCTACACCGCTGGTCTGGTGCAGGGTGAGGAAGGCAACGCAGCCTTGTGGCGCAGGATCTTCGTGGATGGTGACCCGGAGCGTAAGCTGAGCGCCAAGGCTGCCCGAAGTGCGCTGTTCATCATGCTTTACCGCGATGAACCGATCTTCCAGCAGGCCTTCCGTTTCCTGCAGGTGTTACTGGATATCGATGAAGGACTGGCGGCCTGGCGCAATCGGCACATGAACATGGTGCACCGTATGATCGGTCTCCGCGTAGGCACCGGAGGCAGCACGGGCAAGGCTTACCTGAAAGGGGCCATCGACAGCCACTACGTCTTCAGCGAGATCGCAGACCTGAGCAGCTTCCTGTTCGAACGCCGCAAGCTGCCCCCCCTGCCTGACAGCCTCAAGCAGGCCATCGGCTTCGCAGGGGCTTGATACCGGCTCGCATAAGAATACGCATGTTCAGTTGGTGCGAGGCCCGCGCAGCCGATCGCCCAACACGCAGCCCAACCCGCCGAGCACACCACCGATCGCGGCGGTGATGAGCTTCAGGACGGTGACCGAGGCACCGAACAGATCGGCGATGCGCGCGGAAAGGATGCCGGTGTTCGCCGCATCGGCCCATGCGGCCAGGCCGCCCCACAGCATAGCTCCTCCCACGAGCCCTCCCATGAGCGCACGCCATGGGCCCGGCCGTACGAGCATACCTGCGATGGCCGCGGCAAAGGCAAGGCTCCAGAAAGGAAGGATGTAACCGAGCACCGCGCCGAGCGCAGCGACCGTTACGATGGTGATCAACATGCGCATGGATCGGTGCATCAAGGTTGTAACACGGTGAGCTGCGTCGTTGCGGGGCGTTCTTCCGCGGTAGCCAGGAACAAAACCGGGCGATAGGTCGGCGTAAGCCACTCCTGTAGCAGGTCGTCGTAGTGGATATCGCCGGGGTTGCCGTTCACACCGCCCGGCAACTGGAACCAGGCCTTCGGTGGATCGCTCAATTCCACCACGAACCGTTGTGAGGGACCATGGTTGCCACGTTGCGCGTTCACCGCCGTACCACAACCATCCACGGGTAAGGCCTCCCGGCTCAAGGCCGGAATGCGCGCGAGGTGCATCACACGGGCATTATTGACCTGGCCCCACGTGCGCACACCCTGCTCCTTACGCTCGTTCACAAGCGCGGAGAACGTGTTGTTCACTATAGCGCGTACGTTAACATCCAACGCTGCCTCCACCTGCGCGCGCAACGTGCTATCGCCCAGGATGCGGTTGGTATTGTATGGTGTCGGTTCTCCAAAGGCGAGGGGTGGCTGCTGCAAGGGTTCCCACAGGTCTACGCGCAGACTATCGTACCACAATTGGAACAGGGCCGCTTCCTCACCATTGTGCCGGGCATGATGGTCCCAGCGTTCAAGCTGCTCGTATACCGAACGCCCCTCGGCATTGAGACGCGCTTGGTCCACCAACGGCAGCAGCACGGTCAAGGCTTCCCGCGCACGCAGATCCAGGCCGCTGTGCTGCAGGCGTTGCACATCGTCCACGGTCCACTTCCGTTCCTCGCTCAACGTGGTGTTGATGGTGCGGTTGCGGTAATACTCCAGATGTGCGTTGTAGAACCAATACGGATACCCTTCATCAACGCTGTGCTGATTGGCGCTGCTCACAAAGCCGCGCGCGGGGTTCACCTGTGTGGCCGTGTGCTCGAACGGGATGAAGCCCTGCCAGGCATGTGCAGGATCCGCGCCGTCCAGAATGAAGCGCCCCTGGTCGGGCCACTTGTTGGGGAAGGTTCCCTGTATGCGCATGCTGATGTCGCCCCGGGTACTGGCGAAGACCCAGTTCTGAGCAGGAGCACTGAAGTAGCGCAGGGCTTCGACATGATCGGCATGGCTCTTCACGCGGTTGTTCAGGTACAGGGCCTTTTGCGTGAGGCTCGGTTCGTGCCCCATCCAACGCAGAGCGAGCTGGGCACGGGCAGGCACATCACCGAAGTGTTCATCATACATCACCGGCCCGTGGTGGGTGATGCGCACACTGTCCACCACGTCGGCGGCATCGCGCACCTGAATGCGCTCCACCTTGATCGTTGCCGGACGCCATGCATCGCCATCGCGGTAGGCCAGGCGTCGGTCGTCCTGCCAGGTGATGTGGTACCAGTCGCGGGTATCGCGCGGGGCATTGGTGACCCCGAACGCAGCGTGCTCGTTGTGACCGATGATCACGCCGCAAGCGCCCGGAATGGTGAAGCCGAACACGCGATGGTCCGGTGTGGCCAGTTGCACAGGGAACCAGATCGGCGGGAAGTTCAACCCGAGGTGCGTATCGTTGGCCAGCAGCGCATGTCCATTGGCCGTGCGGCTGCCGTGTACCGCCCAATTGTTGCTGCCATTGGTGGGATCGCTGCGGTGGCCATCGCGCTGGAGCACCTTCACCGGATCGTACGATGCAGGTGCTGGTGTGGGGGCCGCCGTGAAATTCCACGTGCTGTCGGTGGGTACGGTGGGCACCACGCCGGGGGGACGCGCAGGGTAGAGCAGCTCATGCAGGACCGCTCCCAGCCTGGCGCGGGCATGGGTATCCTCCACATCTCGGTCCCAGCCGCTGAGGTTCTCCACCATGTACTGCTGCACCAACGCTGAGCGCAACGGAGACCAAGGTTCAGGACGATGATCGAGCAACTTGTATTCGAGCGGCAGATCCGCGTGGCTCAGGGACGCGATGTACTGGTTCACGCCATCGGCATAGGCAGTGAGCAGGGGCGCCATCATCGGATCGGCCATCAGCGCGGCATGGCTGGCTTCTGCACCGATGAGCATGCCCTTGCGGCGTTGCCCTCGATCGAAGTCAATGGCGGCAGCACCGACCACCTCGCTCACCCGACCGGCCGCAGCGCGTGCCACGAAGTCCATCTGCCACAAGCGTTGGGTGGCCATGATGTAGCCCTGCGCCCGATAGAGATCGGTATCGTTCTGCGCGAAGAGGTGCGGCACGCCCACATCGTCCCACACCACCTGGACCGGTGCTGACAGGCCGCGCAACAGCAGTTCGGCTGGGCGCTGTTGGGCCAGCGCTGTGGCATTGCACCAGAAGCCTTCCTGCGGCGAGAAGAAGCGGCCCAGCGGGGGCACCGGTTTGTCGCCGATGACGTGGCGCGTGCCCAAGGCCCAAAGCAGTGCGGCGAGCAGCACAGCCAACACGGAAGCGGTAAGGTGATGCGGTCGCAGCATGGGTCAGAGTTCGATGGGACGAGCTTTCCGGGGGAGATCCACCGTGCGGAACCCGGCTTCCAGGAAGCGTTCACGCAATGAGGTGCGCGCTTCATCCACGCCGTGTACGAGCAACAGGCGCCGCACCTCGGTGGGATGCTGGCAACTCAGGTATCGCAGCAGTTCACCGCGGTCGCCGTGGGCACTGTAGAACCCCATTCGAAGGATCTGTGCACGCACCGGCACCACATCACCGAAGATCGACACTTCCGAAGCACCGTCCAGCAATCGAGCACCCAAGGTACCCGGTGCACAGAAGCCCACGGCCAGCACCCCATTTCGCGCATCGGGCAGGCAGTTGCGCAAGTGGTGGCGCACGCGACCCGCTTCCATCATGCCGCTTGCCGCTACGATGATGCAGGGTCCTTGCTGTCCGTTGAGCTGCTTGCTACGCTCCGGCGAACGAATGAACTCCACACCGGGGAAGGAGAACAGATCCGGGTCGCGCTCCAGTTCGGCGCGCACTTCCGGCCGGAGCAGATCGCTGTACTGCCGGGCGATATCCGTGGCGCTGATGGCCAGCGGACTGTCCACGAACACCGGAATACGCGGCAGGCGGCCTTCGTTGCTGAGGGTATTGAGCGTGTAGAGGATCTCCTGTGTTTTGCCGATGCTGAAGGCGGGAATGATGAGCTTGCCCTGATCGGTGACACAGACGTGCTGTACATGGCGCAGCAGCTCCTCTTCAGCCTCGGCCACCGCCGCATGATCGCGATCGCCATAGGTGCTCTCACACACGATCACATCGGCCTGTGGGAAGTCTTCGGGCGCAGGCAGCAAGCGGTCCACGTACCGCCCTACATCACCGGTGAAGCTGATGCGCAGCACGCGCTCGCCATCGTCGATGGTGAGGTGAACGGCCGCACTACCGAGGATGTGTCCGGCATCGGTGAAGTGCAGTTCAACCCCGTGCGCGATCTCCTGGCGCTTTCCGTACACCACGGTGCTGAAGCGCTCCAGCGTGGGCGCCACATCGTCCTTGTCGTACAGCGGCTCATCGAACTCCGGCTCACGGCCACGCTTCCGTGCACGCTTCAGGTCATATTGGTGGTCGTACTCCTGGATGTGTGCGCTGTCCGCCAGCATGATCGCGCACAGGTCGCGTGTGGCCGGTGTGCTCCAGATGGGACCGCGGTACCCTTCGTTCACCAAGCGCGGCAGCAGACCGCTGTGGTCGATGTGCGCATGGCTGAGCACCACCACATCCACCTCCGCCGGCTCGAAGCCGAAACTGCGGTTGGGGTCGTGCCGCTCGTCGCGCACCGCTTCGCCTTGGAACATGCCGCAATCGAGCAGAATCCGCGTGGTGGTGCCATCGCTGCGCTGAACGGTGAGCAGGTGCTTGGAACCGGTGACGGTGCCGGCAGCGCCATGACTGGTGAAGGTGACAGGCATGCCACAAAGGTGGACAACCCCGGGCATTGGACCGTGCGTCCTGACGACCTGAACAAGCAGCGCTCCTTTCTTTGTGCGATCAACCCACCGCCGTTATGACCCTGCGTTATCTTGTTGCAACCGTTCATCTGCTGCTCTTGGCCATCGGTTTTGCCGCAGTGGTCATGCGCTGGCGGGCGCTCCGCGAACTGCGTGGCGTGGAAGGATTGCGGGCAGTGTTCCAAGCGGACAACTGGTACGGGATTGCCGCGCTGGGGTGGGTGGGCACCGGTCTGTGGCGGGCGTTCGGTGGTTTGGAGAAGGGCACCGAACACTACCTCGAAAGCCACTGGTTCATCGGCAAGATGGGGCTCTTCGGGATCGTCTTCCTGTTGGAACTGTTGCCCATGATCACCCTGGTGCAATGGCGGCTGGCCCGGCGCAAGGGGGCCGTACCCGACCTCTCACGCGCTCCCCTGCTGGCGCGCCTCACTGCGTTCCAGCTACCGTTGCTCCTGGTCATGGTGGCGATGGCCACGGCATTGGCGCGCGGCCTTTGATGGTGGGCGAACGATCATCCACCTATATTTCGGTCCTGCTGCGCTCCTTGTCGCGGTATTCACCCTTACGCCCCAGCTCCCTCGCATGACCTCTCCTTTCCTGGCCCTGCGTCACCTGCTCCTGCTCCTTGCGTTCGCCTGTGCAGCCTTCGCCAGCGCCCAACCGTACGTGCTGCGTGGCACTGTGACGGACAGCAACACCGGCGAGACCATCATCGGCGCCAATGTGGTGCTGAAGGGCACCACCACTGGTACCGTGACCGATCTGGATGGCCGCTTCGAGCTGAAGGTGAGCGAACTTCCGCCGTACTCCCTGGTGGTGAGCTTCATCGGTTACGCGCCGCAGGAAGTTGAAGTGAAGAGCCTTGACCAACAACTGAAGTTCAAGCTCAGTACGGACCAGGTATTGCTGAAGGAGGCCGAGGTCATCGGTAGTCGCATCACCGAGAAGCAGAAGCAGGCACCGCTCACCGTGGAGACCATGGACGTGATCGCCATCCGCGAAGCACCCAGCGGTGACTTCTATGAAAGCCTTGGCACCTTGAAAGGGGTGGACATGACCGCTGCCAGCATGGGCTTCAAGGTCATCAATACCCGCGGCTTCAACAGCACCAGTCCGGTGCGCAGCTTGCAGCTCATCGATGGGGTGGACAACCAGAGCCCCGGTCTGAACTTTTCGCTGGGAAACTTCCTTGGCGCCAGTGAGTTGGACGTGATGAAGGTCGATCTGGTGGTAGGCGCCGGTTCAGCTTATTACGGTCCAAATGCATTCAATGGCGTGATCAGCATGACCACGAAAGACCCTTTTCTCTTTCCGGGTCTATCCATTATGACGAAGGTGGGTGAACGTAATCTTTTGGAGGGGGGAATTCGCTTTGCAGACAAGTTCACGAACAAAGCGGGAAAGGAAAAATTGGCCTACAAAATTAATTTATATTATTTTCAAGCACAAGATTGGGAAGCTACCAACCTAGCTCCCACAGAGCAATCTGCGCAAGGCGTGAACAACCCGGGCGGTTACGACGCGGTTAACCGATATGGAGATGAAACAGAGTTCAGAGGTGGGACTACGACCTGGGGTCTTGGTTCATTCTATCGTGATGGATACGAAGAAAAAGACCTTGTCGATTACGACACACAGAACCTGAAGGCCAATCTCGCTATCCACTATAAGCTCAATGACAGTCTGCAGATCATAGCTGCTTCCAACTTTGGCACTGGCACCACGGTATATCAGGGTGATAACCGGTATAGGCTCCAGAACATTCTATTCTTCCAGCATAGGCTCGAACTGAATGCAGGAGAACGAGGCTTCTTGCGAGCGTACTTTACCAATGAAGATGCTGGAGATTCGTACGACGCGGTTTTCACCGCCTTCCGCATGCAGGAATTTGCCAAGGATGATAACAATTGGTTCAGGGATTACACGAACCGTTGGATCGCATCCGGGAACAGCTCGCTCGTTTTCAACTCTCCTGGATTCCCTCAGCCTGTTTTCGACCCTGGACCACCTGCCACCTTCATCTTTGATAATGAAGCTATTCAGAATTGGTACCTGGATAACAACACCTTGCTTAGCAGCCTTCACAACAATGTAAGGAGCTTCAGCAATTCGAACAGTACAACAAGTGCGCAAAATGTCACATTCAATGACCGCCTGATCCCAGGAACACAAGCCTATGATGAGTTATTCAAGAAAATAACATCTACCTATTTCAGCGAAGGCGGAACCCGATTCTTTGACCGCAGTGCTCTGTTCCATGTCCAAGGTGAACGCAAGCTCAAGATCGAGAAATACACGCTCGTTGTTGGCGGAAATTTCCGTCAATATCTTCCCGATTCGAGAGGAAACATTTTTTCCGATACTGCTGGCACAAGGATCACCAATTCAGAGTTTGGGATCTATCTCGGTACGGAAAGAAAACTACTAGCTAACGAAAAACTCAAGGCAACAGCGACGGTCCGAATGGACAAGAATGTCAATTTCCCATATGTATTTTCACCGGCAGGATCATTGATCTACTCATTCGATGAGGAGAACATTTTGCGAGCATCGTTCTCATCTGCTGTGCGCAACCCCACCCTGCAGGACCAATACCTCTTTTACAATGTCGGCAGGGCCATTCTCTTGGGCAATCTCAATGGATTCACCGATCTGGTGACAACAACATCACTACTGAACTCACTCAGTAGCAGCGCGGATACGCTTGACTATTTTGACATAGCACCTGTAGTACCTGAAAAGGTCCGCACGATCGAATTCGGTTTCAGACACACCCTCTGGGATCGACTCTTCGTGGATGGGTCTTACTACTACAGCTTCTACCGCGACTTTCTTGGATTCCAACTGGGGGCCGATGTCACGGTACTGGAAAGCACGAACCAAGTGGACTTGGGTACCGTTCAGGTTTATCGCGTGGCTGCCAACTCTTCGCGCGAAGTTACTACGCAGGGATTTTCTTTAGGCATGAACTATTATTTTAAAAAATTCTTTGCTATAACGACCAATTATTCCTGGAATCGTTTGAACACTCAAGAAGATGACCCGATCATCCCAGCCTTCAATACGCCTGAGCATAAGTTCAATGTTGGGGTATCGGCCCGTGATATAAGCAAAGTGGTCTGGGGTATTCCCATTCAAAATTGGGGCTTCAACATTAATTATCGCTGGGTGGAAAGCTTCCTCTTTGAAGGATCCCCTCAATTCACCGGCACCATACCCTCCTACGGACTCGTGGACCTCCAGGTCAGCAAGAAGGTCCCGTCCATTTCCTGCACCTTCAAGGCAGGGGCATCCAATCTCCTGAACAACAAGGTCTTTATGGTGTACGGCGGTCCTTTGGTCGGTCGCTTGGCATACCTGTCCATCAACTACGAGCCAAAGTGGAAAGGCAAGTGACCAGTTCCGCTCACAAAACGTCGATGTTCGACCTTAACTTCGCCCTGTAAACCTTTGAACACATGACAACCACACTACGCAGCTTAGCCTTGAGCGGCCTGATCGCAACCTGTCTGGGTGCCTCGGCCCAGCGTTACCTTGCCGAGACGTTCCCCTCTGTAGTTGTGACAGAGAACGTTCAGTACGGCTCGAACTTTTCCGTACTGACCGGCGCACCTGTTCTGCAACCCCTGGTGATGGACGTGTATGCACCAGCGGGTGACACGGAAACTGACCGACCACTTATCGTCTACATGCACACGGGGTCCTTCCTCCCCAGGTACATCAATCAGCTGCCTACCGGCTCAAAGAGCGATAGTGCGACCGTAGAGATGTGCAAGCGTTTTGCCCGAAAGGGATACGTGGTCGCCGCCATCGGCTACCGGACCGGTTGGAACCCCGCCTCTCCTTCGGAAAATACCCGCAAGCAGACCATCATCCAGGCGGTGTACCGTTCCATGCAGGACGCCAAGACCGCGGTGCGTTTTTTCCGCAGATCAATTGCTGAGCAAGGTAATCCTTACGGTATCGATGGGACCAAGGTGGTACTCGGCGGCCAGGGATCAGGTGGTTACGCCGCTCTCGCCTATGCCACCCTCCAAGAAACATCAGAGATCCAGTTGCTGAAGTTCTTCAACACCGAGACCAACGCGTTCATGGTCGACCCTGCCATCCTGGGTGACTTTAATGGCCTCGGAGGCAACCCTGTTCTGAACCAAGACAATCACCCCGGCTTCGCCACTGACATCTCAATGGTGTTCAACATCGGAGGTGCCCTTGGAGATAGCAGCTGGTTGGAGCAAGGCGAAGTACCGATCTGCTGCGTGCATGCGACACAAGATCCATTCGCACCGTATGCGAACGGCACTGTATTCGTGCCTGGCACAAGCTTCGCCGTAGTGAACGTTGACGGTAGCAGCCGGGTCACCGAATTGGCCAACGAATACGGGAACAACGACATCTGGCTCACCCCGCCTTTCTCTGACCCCATTTCCAATTACGCACAGAATGCGCTTGTGGGCACACCGAATGAAGGCAATGAAGGCTTGTTCCCCATAACAGCCTTGGCGAACTCCTCGGGTGCTTGGGAATGGTGGGATGAGGCCGCGGTTACTGCCGGTGCAACTGCCGTTGGTGTTAATCCGGCAACGGTCATTGCCAATGGATATGCGTCCAACCCGGTGTATCAGGCATTAGGCCCCGTGGCAGGTCGTGCACGTGCGTTGGCCTACATCGATACGCTGCAGAACTTCATCACCCCGCGCATGTTCCGGGCTCTTGGGTTCGCAACCGCAATCGACGAGAATTCAGCACTCGCCGCTGGCGTGGATGTTTTTCCGATACCAGCTACTGAGCAAGTGACCATTACGAGTTCCGCCGCTCCGATCCGCAACTACGTCATCTATGATGGCAAGGGCAGCATTGTTCGTACTGGTAATGCGAACACGGACCGTTTGGTGATCGAGCGTAGCGCTCTGAAGTCCGGGAACTACTACGTTGAACTTTTCTTCGAGGAAGGAACACTTACGAGAAAGGTGATCCTCGATTGAGCATCGAAAAACACGAAAGGGAAAGGGGCCACCGCTTGGTGGCCCTTTTCTTTGCACACACCCATCGCCATGAGCGTGCAGAAGATCACTGAAAGCCCGTCGCGCTACGACCACCTGGAGCAGCTGCCCACTGCTGAGCTGCTCCGCCACATCAACACGGAGGACCGCCTGGTGCCGGCGGCGGTGGGCGAAGTGCTGCCCGCCATCGAAGCGCTGGTGGAGGCCACGGTGGAGCGCATGCAACGCGGCGGACGTCTCTTCTACCTCGGTGCCGGTACGAGCGGCCGACTGGGTATCGTGGATGCCAGCGAATGTCCGCCTACGTTCGGAGTGCCGCACGGCATGGTCATCGGCCTTATCGCCGGTGGTGATACCGCCATCCGGAAGGCCGTTGAATTCGCCGAGGACGATCGTGAGCAGGGCTGGAAAGACCTCCAGGAGCACGCCGTGGGGCCTGACGATGTGGTGGTGGGTATTGCTGCGAGCGGCGGTACGCCGTATGTGATCGGAGCACTGGAACGCTGCAACCAGGAGGGCATCCTCACCGGCGGTATCACCTGCAATCCCGGCAGTGCCCTTGCCACCACGGCCTTGCACCCCATCGTGGTGGAAGTGGGCCCCGAGTTCGTTACCGGCAGCACGCGTATGAAGAGCGGAACCGCCCAGAAATTGGTGCTCAACATGCTGAGTACGGCAGTGATGATCCGCCTCGGTCGCGTGAAGGGCAACCGCATGGTGGACATGCAGTTGAGCAACGACAAACTGATCGACCGGGGTACGCGCATGGTGATGGAAGGACTTGGTGTGGACTATGCGCAGGCCAATGCGCTCCTGCGTCAGTACGGGAGTGTGCGCAAGGCGATCGAGGCCGGGCATACCCTGTGACCTGTGTGCCTCCCGACCGCAAGGTGACCGAACTTTGCACCGCCATGCATGACATTGAGCCCTACTGGAACTGGCGCCACAAGTACACATCCGAAGAAGATGAACGCTCCCCGTTCCATGGTGCGGAGCACAGCGAATTCGAATTCACGAACGCTGTGTACGACCACGTCATCCACCCGCAATGGGACGGGCTGGGCAGCACTACGCTCTACCTCAAGCAGCTCTTCACCGATTATGAGGAAGGCTATGTCATCCTGGAGCTTATCGGGGAGTGGAACGACCTGCTCCACAACGATATCATGCTCTTCAAGCGCAACATCATTGAACCGATGATGGCCGAAGGGTTGAGCAAGTTCATCCTCATCGGCGAGAACGTGCTCAACTTCCACAGCAGCGACGAGGAGTATTACGCGGAATGGTTCGAGGAGGTGAACGATGTGGATGGCTGGATCGCGCTGCTCAACTTCCGCCCCCATGTTCTGGAGGATCTGCAGCACGCCAACATCGATCAGTACTTCCTGCTGGGGGGCAAGCTGAACGCCGTTCGTTGGCGCACCCAGGAACCGGAGACCCTGTTCGAACTGGTGGAGGGATACGTGATGCGACGACTTGGGGCCTGATCACCCCCCTGTGAGCATGTGCCATACCACCCGATCGATGGGCAGGCTCAAGGCCTCGGGTCGCGTTCCATTGATCGGTAGCCAGCGGAACACCTCCTGATCGCCATCACCGACCATACCGCTAAAGGGCTGATGGACCACCGGGACCAGCCCCGGATCGGGCACCTGGAACGTGTAGTACACGCTGACCACCTGCATGGGCGTGGCGTGAAAGGTGCTTTGTTGGAAGAAGTCGGTCGTGTAGAAGTGCTCCAGATCGGTGGCCTGCACACCGACCTCCTCGCGTACCTCACGGACAAGACACTCCTTGAGCCCCTCACCGTACTCCAGCCCACCACCCGGGAACTTTGTGATGCGATGCCCCTTGATCAGTTCGTCCGAAACGAGGATCGATCCATTGTGGCGGAGGAGGCCGTAAACGCGGATGGTGAAGGACATGTTCGCTTGGTAGGTCGAGTGCATTCGCGATGGTCACTTTGCCCGATCAGCGCCGGGTGGCCCGCATCATCTCGCGTTTCCCCGGAGGCCCAGGAAGGCGTTCAACGGATAAGCCTGCCGCCTGCATGGTGCGCCGCACCTCGCCCTTGGCGCAATAGGTGACCAGCACACCACCAGGTCGTAATGCATCATGCATCCGCCCCATCACATCCAGGCTCCAAAGCGCTGGCTGGGTGGAAGGTGCGAAGGCATCGAAATAGATGAGGTCATAGGTGCCTTGCTCACTGAACTCCTGCACCGGCACTCCAAGGCGGCGGAAGCGCAGCCCCCCCAGCTCCGGTTGCCACGCGCCCTCCTCCCCGCACATCCGTTCCAGGAAGGGTGCGTGAAGGCCGGGCCAGGCGAGTTCTTCGGCATGTCCGAGCGCTTCAAGCGTAGCCCGGTCGAGCGGGTACGGTTCGAGGGCGGAATAGTTCACCCGGCACTTGCCCTCAAAGCAACGGATCCAGGTGAGCAGCAGGTTCAGGCCGGTCCCAAGGCCCACTTCCAGCAGGTCGATGGTCTCCTTGTTCAGAACAGCGAGCCCCGCTTGAACGAAGACATGAGCACTCTCCTGCACAGCACCATGCGTGCTGTGGTAGGTGGCGCCCAACTCCGTATGGAGCAACGTGAAAGAACCATCCGCCGTTCGTTGCGGGACTGCGCGGGCGGAACTCATGGCGGCGAATGTAGCGTTGCGCTTCGCCTCACTCCCCGCTGAAGAGCACCTCATGGATGTCATCCTCGCCCTGGCCATCGGCACGCAGGGAGCTGAAGTAACCGCGGCTGCCATCGTCGGTCAGCACGAAGAACAGATCATCGTCCGGCGAGTTGATCGGCCACCCCAGGTTCTCCGGCTTGGTCCATTGCCCGTCCACGAGCCGCGTGCGGAAGATGTCGAAACCACCCATGCTGTTATGCCCTTTGCTGCTGAAGTAGAGCGTACCACCATCACGCGTGAGGAACACACCATCCTCGTCGTAGCGGGAGTTCACCGTGGGTCCGAGGTTCTCCGGCGTCCCCCAGGTGGAAGAGGCATCATCCCACGGTGCTCTGAAGATATCCTGCCCTCCCACGCTATTGTCCACGCGATCGCTCACGAAGTAGAGCCATCGACCATCGGCCGTTCGCCAGGCTGCGCTCTCATGCCCGGGGCCGTTGATGGTGGACCCCAGGGGGCGGGGCTCGCTCCAGCCAGCGCTGCTGCGATCACTTTCGAACAGGTCACCGGCGCCGCCCTGGTCGCGATAAAGCAGGATGGTCCTGCCATCCGCGGAAAGGCCCACGCTCGCATCATTGGCGGGACCGTTCAAGGGGGGAGGAAGCTGCTGTGGAACACCCCAGCCATCATCGGAGCGCTCCACCACATGGATATCCTCGAAGTACTCACCGGTCGCCTTGTTCACACGGCTATTGCCCGGCGAAGGACGGCGGGAGGTGAAGAACAGGGTGCGTCCATCGGCACTGATGAGCGGACCGTGATCACTGGCGGAGGAGTTGATCCCCGCGCCCAGGTTGCGCACCTGCACGGGCACTGGCGCAGCGGAGAGTGCGCGACCATTCCGGCATTGACGCAGATGGTCATCGGCGTCCGCGTAGAGCGGATCGGTATCCCGGGGGTCACGGACCCGCTTGTGCTCCTCGAACGCTGCGATGGCAAGGTCCCATTCCGCGTTCAGGTGGTGCGCGAATCCCACCAGGTAGTTGATGCGGGGCAGGTCCGGACCGAGCTCACGGGCGCGTAGCAGATGGTGCAGCGCCTTATGACGGAAAGGCCCGTTCAATTGACACAACCCCATGCGAAGATGCACCAGTGCATCGTCGGGTGCCAGCGCCAAGGCTTCCTCATAGAGCGTTTCCGCCTGAACATGCTGCACACCACCGAGCTGGGCGAGCTTGTCAGCCTGCTTCAACAGGTCTTCCACACGCTTGGAACGCTCCTGAGCAGCGATGGGTGATGCGACCAGGATGAACGACAGGGTCAGCGGAAGCAAGCGGAGCAACATGAGGCACTATTACGGTGTTCGCTGTTGATAGGTACACGCGGACCGGTATTCGCTTCTCCGCGCAGGGCGATAGTTTTGCGACCGGTCGGCAGCGATCGAAGATAGCCGCAGTCGAAGAACCCACGAACAATGGCCAAAAAGACAGCCGCACGAAGCATCCTGAACGACCGCTCGCTCAACTTCCTGGAGCGGTACCTGAACAACCCATCACCCACCGGCTTCGAAAGCGCCGGTCAGCGTATCTGGTTGGATCACATCAAGCCCTATGTGGACGACCACATCGTGGACCCCTACGGAACGGTGGTGGGCGTGATCAATCCGGACGCCAAGTACAAGGTGGTCATCGAAGCACATGCCGATGAGATCAGTTGGTTCGTGCACTACATCACCAAGGAGGGCTTCATCTACGTGCGGCGGAACGGGGGCAGCGATCACATCATCGCCCCCAGCAAGCGGGTGAACATCCATACCGAAAAGGGCATTGTGAAGGCCGTTTTCGGCTGGCCTGCGATCCATGTACGCAACGGAAAAACCGAGATCACGCCCAGCCTCGACAATATCTTCCTGGACTGTGGCTGCAACAGCAAGGAGGAAGTGGAGTCCCTGGGTGTGCATGTGGGCTGTGTGATCACCTACGAAGATGAGTTCATGGTGATGAACCAGCGCAATTTCGTTGGACGTGCACTGGACAATCGCATGGGCGGCTTCATGATCGCCGAGGTGGCGCGCCTGCTGAAGGAACAGAAGGTCAAGCTCCCCTTTGGTCTGTACGTGACCAACAGCGTGCAGGAGGAGGTCGGTCTTCGTGGAGCGGAAATGATCGTGGAGCGCATCAAACCCGACCTCGCCATCGTGACCGATGTGACGCACGACACCCAGACCCCGCTGATGAACAAGATCCAGAGCGGTGATATCGCGTGCGGCAAGGGCCCCGTACTGAGCTATGCACCGGCGGTCCACAACAACGTATTGAAGCATATCGTCCGCACTGCGGAACGTGAAAAGATACCCTTCCAACGGGCTGCCCAGAGCCGCGCCACCGGGACCGATACCGATGCCTTCGCCTATGGAAGCGCTGGCGTACCGAGCGCACTGATCAGTCTGCCGCTCCGCTACATGCACACCACTGTGGAGACCGTGCATCGCGAGGACGTGGAGAACGTCATCAAGCTCATCCTTGCCAGCGTGAAAGGCCTGAAGGCAGGGACCGACATGCGTTATTTCAAGTAGGACCGATGGCGTTGGGCCTGGACCACCTTACGGAAGAGGCAGGTCAGTTCCTGCTGTTGGCAGGTGGAACTGTAGTGCTCCTCGGTGGAGCCGTGACGGTGGCCGCCTGGGTCCTTCCCGCCCCTCCTGCGTCACCGGTCGAGCAGGTATTGGTGCACCACCATGCCGGGTACATCCTTCGTGAGGCCGGCCAGCTGGTGGGCGATGCCTGGCCCCGTGTGGCACGTTGCAGCCTTGCGGTGGTGGTTTCCGTGCTCCTCGGGGCGACCATCGCCGCGCTCCTGCATGGCATTCCGAACACCCGCCCATTGGCATGGCGCTTGGCAGGAGGCACCATGCTCACCGCGCTGACATGGGGGTTGTTCGCCGTGTTGTTCCTTCCACCGCGCAGCATGGCCGTGATCAACGGTGGATTGCGATTGATGGAACGTCCCGCCTTGTTCGGTCAGTTGAGCATGCCTTTGCCGGCCGAGGCACGGACCATGGGACAGGCTGAGATCGCAAGCATCTCCGCCCACACGGCCCCTTCGGGCGATACCCTTCGCTTGACCCTTACAGCGGGGACCATGGTGGACCTGTTGCTCCCCCATCAGGATGGTTCGGGCAGCGCGTTCGTAGCCAGTGCACTGCACGATCACCTCATCCATCCCTGATGCACGCCACGCTCATTCCGCTGGAAACCACCTATCCGCTCCGCCTTCAAGTACTACGGCCGGGGGGGACACTGGCGGACTGCCACTTCCCCAGCGATGGTGTCGACGGGGCGTTCCACATCGGCAGCTTCTTGGACGGTCGTTGTGTGGCCGTGGGGTCGTTCAGTCCGGAGCAACACGCAGCGCTGGCGGGCAAGACCCCCTACCGCCTCCGGGGCATGGCCACGGCCCCCGACGTGCGCGGCAAGGGTGCGGGTCGCGTCCTGCTCCAACTGGCGTTGGAGGAGCTAGCGGGACGCGGATCGGACCTGCTTTGGTGCAATGCGCGTGAAGTGGCGATCCCGTTCTACCAGCGCATGGGGTTCATCGGTATCGGCCCCATGTTCCACCTGCCCGGCATCGGCCCCCATCAGGTCATGTACCGTTCGATCGCTCAGTCCGGATAGCTTCGCGCAATGCCGTTCCTGCATCGCTGGACGTTGGTGGGCCTGTTGGCCCTGGCCCTCGCGCTCCGGCTCCCTTGGGTGGGGGTGACCGATCTGGCCCATGATGAGCCGTTCACCGTGGTCATGGCGCACCGCACGCTGCCGGACATGTTCCAACATCTTCGGTACGAGAACAATCCTCCGCTCCACTTCCTGCTCACGCATTTCTGGGTGAAGTTCGTGCCGCTGGACACCTCCTGGTTGCGACTGCCTTCGGTGCTCTTCAGCGTACTGCTCATCTGGCCCCTGTTCCTGATCGGACGTGCGCTCGGCGGTTTTCGGGCAGGTGTGCTCAGTGCCTTGTTGGTGATCTTCAGCGGGCACCATCAGGCCTTTGCCCATGAAGTGCGCAGCTACGCCCTGTTCGCGTTGCTCACCACCACCGCCATGTGGCAGCTTCTACGCGCCAGCCGGGGTGCACCTCGCGCTGGGTGGTACCTCGTGGCGCTGTACATCCTGTTGGTCTACACCCATTTCCTTGGTTGGGTGGTGCCCGGTATCCACATGGTCCTGGTGCTTTTCCCGGGCCCCTTGCGTTCTGCAGCTCCGGCAGTGCGAACGGCCCTCTTCGACACCCTGCTGGCCTACCTGCCCTACGCAGCGATCTTCTATGAGCGCATTCGCCACACTTCCACTGCCGGCACCTGGTTAACGGCTCCGGAGCCAGAAGAGCTGTACAACATGATCTGGCGTTGGAGCAACGCACCTGTTCTTGCGGTATCGTTCCTGGCATTGCTGATGATCGGCACCTGGCGGACAAAAGGAGCGCAAATGCGCCTGGCGGTCACCTGGACACTGGCGCCGCTCCTGGGACTGTTCCTGCTTTCCTACCACACGCCGCTATTCCTCGACCGGTACCTGCTGTTCGCCGCGCCCGGATTCGCGCTTTGGGTGGCCCTGGCCGTGGGATCATTGACGGACGGCAAGCACTGGTCGTGGGTCCCTGCGGCCCTGCTGGTGGCGGGTATGGCCCTGACCTTCGCTCCCTGGGACCGGGACCACCCTCGCCCGAGCGCAGTAGTGGCGCAGGCGGAGGCGTGGCGGGGTGATGGGATCGTGCTGCTGCAACCGAGCTGGTATCGCGACGCCTACGCCTGGCACCTCGACAGTTCCCTGGTGCGGCACCCTGCCGAACTGGACAGCCTGCTGGCACTGCGCGGCATCCACCCCACCACAGGCCTGCACGACCTTTACAGCGGCTGGCCCAGCGCAGATCGACTGGTGCGCGTCGACGCCTGGGCCGACCTGGTGGACCCCGAAGGCAAGGTGACCTGGGCGCTGGACCGACGCTACCTCCTTGAGGAACGCGTGGAGGCAGACCACAAGGTGTTCGTCGAGCGCCATGTGGCCCGATGAACGGCTCATCACCGCTCTCAACCGTTCATGGAGATGAACGAAAGATCGAGCTGCATGGTCGCACCTTTACCGTTCTAAACCTACACAGCATGACCAAGCGACCCATGATCGGAACCGTCCTGGTGGCCGGGATCACCCTGCTCAGCGCCTGCGGCAGTGGTGACAACGCAACAGTGGCGGATGCGCCAGTGGCCCCGCCCCCGACCCTTCCCATGCGCGACTTCTTCAAGAACCCCGAGAAGGCCGGCTTCCGCATCAGCCCGGACGGCCAATTCTTCAGCTACCGGGCACCTTGGAAGAACCGCATGAACATCTTCGTCCAGAAGATCGGGGACAGTGCCGTCACACAGGTGACCCAGGATACGATCCGCGATATCGGAGGCTACTTCTGGAAGGGTGATCGCATCGTATACAGCCGCGACATCAACGGCGACGAGAACTTCATCGTGTTCAGCGCGAGCATCGACGGCACCGACGCCAAGGCCCTCACTCCACAACAGGGCGTGCGCGCCGGCACCCTGGACGACCTCCACGGCGTGGCTGGCATGGATCAGCACATCATCATCCAGATGAACCAGCGCAACCCGCAGGTCTTCGATCCGTACCTGTGCAATGTGGCCACGGGCGAACTGAAGCCGCTTTACGATAACAGCAAGGACAACTTCGAAGGCTGGATCACCGACCACAATGGTGTCATCCGCATGGCCACGAAGACCGATGGCACCGATCAGGTGGTGTACTACCGCGGATCGGAGAAGGACCCGTTCCTGGAGTATATGCGTACCGGCTTCAAGGACAGCTGGTATCCGCTGATGTTCACCTTTGACAACGCCAACCTGATCGTGAGCCACAACCTGAACGGACGCGACAAGACGGCCGTGGTGGAATGGGACCTGGCGGGCAAGAAGGAGACCAAGCTCATCTTCGAGAACAAGGATTTCGACGTGAGCAACGTGAGCTACAGCCGCAAGCGCAAGGTGCTGACCATGGTGACCTGGACCGGTGCCAAGGAGGAGCGCCACTTCCTGGATGACCAGACCAAGGCCATGTACACCAAGATGGAGGAGAACTTCCCCGGCCTTGAGGTGTGGGTGTACGGCGAGGACGACAGTGAGACCAAGTTCATGGTATGGGCCGGCAGCGATCGCCACCCTGGTGAGTACCACTACTACGATGCTTCTGCGGACAAGCTGGAGAAGCTGGCCGTGCTGCGTCCCTGGATCGATCCTGCGCAGATGGCCGAGATGAAGCCGATCACCTACACCAGCCGCGACGGCCTTACCATCCACGGCTACCTTACGCTGCCTGTGGGCCGCGAGGCGAAGGACCTGCCTGTGGTGATCAACCCGCACGGTGGACCTTGGGCCCGTGACGAATGGGGCTTCAACCCCGAGGTGCAGTTCCTGGCGAACCGCGGCTATGCCGTGCTCCAAATGAACTTCCGCGGCAGCACCGGCTATGGTCGTGAGTTCTGGATGAAGAGCTTCAAGCAGTGGGGCAAGACCATGCAGGACGACATCACCGACGGCGTGGAATGGCTGAAGGACCAGGGTATCGCCGACAGCACCCGCATCGCCATCTACGGCGGCAGCTACGGCGGCTACGCGACCCTGGCAGGCATCACCTTCACCCCTGACCTCTACGCCTGCGCGGTGGACTATGTGGGCGTGAGCAACATGTTCACTTTCATGAGCACGGTGCCGCCATACTGGGAGCCGTTCAAGAAGATGATGTATGAGATGGTGGGCGACCCGAAGGCCGACAGCCTGTTGCTCCGCGACGCCAGCCCGGTGTTCTTCGTGGACCGCATCAAGGTGCCTCTGTTCATCGCTCAAGGTGCCACCGACCCACGTGTGAACAAGGCTGAGAGCGACCAGGTCGTCGAAGCCCTCAAGGCCCGTGGGGTGGAGGTCCAGTACATGGTGAAGGACAACGAAGGCCACGGATTCCGCAACGAGGAGAACCGCTTCGAGTTCTATGAGGCCATGGAGCGGTTCCTCGGCCAGCACATCGGTTCGGGAGGGAAGGCCAGCAGCTGACCTGCACAACGAACCCATTTCCGGAAAGGCGGCCTCGAGGTCGCCTTTCCTCGTTCTTGGAGCTGCAGGCGTCGGAACAAATGCGGGTTACGTCATGTTCATACCCACATAACGTCAGCTTTCCGGGAATGGTCGGATGGAAGAGCGGCACATTCGGCTGACGGAGAGGTGGTAACACGTACCTTGCGGAACCTGCGATGCCCATGATCACGATACGACCGAACAACACGGCCACACTGACCCTTCTACTTAGCTTGAGCGGCCTGGTCGCGAACGCACAGGTCGTCATCAACGAAGTGTGCGCATCGAACCTGGGGAGCTATGCTGACAATTACGGTTCGTTCGAGGACTGGGTGGAGTTGTACAACCCGGGCGGTGCGGACGTGGACCTGGGCGGATGGTGGATGAGCAACCGTTCGGGCAATCCGCTCAAATGGCAGATACCAGCTGGTGTCACGGTTCCTGCCGGTGGCTATCGTGTGGTGGTCTGCAGCAAGCGCAATGAAGTTGTTGGGAACTGGGTGCACGCTGGTTTCAACCTCAACCAGACGGAAGAGGATCATGTGATGTTGAGCAATGCAGCGGGTGCGTTGGTGGATGACTTCGAGATGACCTTCGCCCAGCGGACCAAGGTGGGGCACTCGCGCGGGCGCACCACGGACGGAGCAGCAGGTTGGAGCCTGTTCACGACCCCTACACCGGGTGCGGCCAACGCCGGATCCGTGGCGAACTACCTCGCCACACCGACACTTTCCCCCGATGGCGGCTTCTTTCCCGGTGCCACGGTCGTGACCATGAGCGGCCCTGCCGGGGCCACCATCCGGTACACCCTGGACGGCTCCGAACCCACAGCTGCTTCCGCAGCCTATACTGGTCCTGTGAACGTGAACAGTACCACGGTGATCCGTGCGGCCTGCTTTGTGGCGGGCGGTGCACCGGCGAGCTTTACCAACTCTTCCACCTACTTCGTGGGCGTGTCGCATACGGTTCCGGTCCTCAGCATCAGCGGTGGTGAGCTGGATGACCTGCTGGGCGGAAACGGCGGGATCGAGCCCTTCGGGAACCTCGAGTACTATGGCCCGGATGGCAGCCTGTGGGCGGAAGCAGTGGGAGAGTTCAACGAACATGGCCAGGACAGTTGGGCCTATGCCCAGCGTGGCTTTGATTACATCGCCCGGGACCAGACCGGCTACAATGATGCCGTGCGCTACCCGGTGTTCCGGACGAAGGACCGGGAGAAGTACCAGCGGCTCATCATCAAGGCGTCTGCCGGCGACAACTTCAATTTCGGCCCCGGACAACCCGCGCACATCCGCGATGCCTACGTGCAGGCCCTCAGCCAGACCGGTAACCTGCGACTTGACGAGCGGAGCTATGAGCCTGCCGTGCTTTACGTGAACGGCCAATACTGGGGCGTGTATGATGTCCGCGAGAAGGTGGACGACCACGACTATACGCGTTATTACTACGACCAGGACGAGTTCAATGTGCAGATGTTGAAGACCTGGGGTGGCACGTGGAGCGAGTACGGTGGTGGACAGGCGCAAGCCGATTGGAACGCCCTGCGCAACTTCATCGAGAACAACGACATGGGCGATCCCACGGCCTTCGCCGCGGTGGATGCGCAATTCAACTGGAAGAGCTTGGTGGATTATTTCTGCCTGAACAGCTATACGGTATGCGCCGACTGGTTGAACTGGAACACGGGCTGGTGGCGTGGCTTGGACCCCAACGGAGACCACAAGAAATGGGGCTACATCCTCTGGGACATGGACGCCACGTTCGGACACTACACCAACTTCACGGGCATCCCGAACCAGACGCCGACCGCCGACCCCTGTGATGCCGAGCAACTCCCGAACCCGGGCGGCCAGGGGCACACGGTGATCCTGGAAAAGCTCATCACCGAGAACCAGATGGTCCACGACTACTACGTGAACCGGTACATCGACCTGGGCAACACGCTCTTCAGTTGCGATCACATGCTGCCCTTCCTGGACAGCTTGGTGAACCTGATCGCTCCGGAAATGCCCGGCCAGGTCGCCCGGTGGGGAGGCTCGGTGGCCCAGTGGGAGGCCAACGTGCAGGTGCTTCGCGACTTCATCGAGGAACGCTGCGTGCAAGTGCAGGAAGGCATGGTGGACTGCTATGACCTGATCGGCCCCAACCGGGTGGTGTTCAATGTCGACCCTCCCCTGAGCGGCCGCATCCAGATCAACTCCATCGCGCCCACCGAGTATCCGTTCGCAGGCGACTATTACGGTGGCATCAATACCACCCTTGCTCCCCTGCCAGAGGATGGCTGGCTCTTCAGCCATTGGGAGGTGTTCAGCACGAACAACGTGTTCCCATCACTGGAGGATTCCCTCGTGACGATCGACCTCCTCACAGCCGATAGCGTGGTGGCCCATTTCGTACCCCCGACCCGCTACGAGATCCTGCTCGATGTGGAGCCGAGGAACAGCGCCAGTATCACGGTGGGGGGGAACACCTACACCTCCTTCCCCACCCTGATCTCCGTGCCCGAAGGGGTCGACCTCAATGTGAGCGTGGGCCCCAACATGTACTATGATTTCCTCCACTGGTTTGTGAAGAACACCGCTTACCTGCCAGATGATAGCACCACCACCCAGTTCACCGCCCAATGGTGGGTCACGGACACCATCATCGCCTACCTCAAGCCGCAGGACTACGTGTTCTATGGCCCCAACGCCTTCAGTCCCAATGGGGATGGCTACAATGATGTCTTCACCCCGACCGTGAACGTGGTGGACCTTGAGACCTACGACTTCACCATTTTCGACCGTTGGGGAGGCGCCATCTGGCGTCAGGAAGGCCCCTTCAAGGACGGATGGGATGGCACGAGCGGTGGATCACCTGTACCGAACGGGGTCTATGGCTACCGGGTGTACATGATCGATGCCATCACCAAGGAACCGAAGGAACTCTTCGGTCATGTGACCGTGGTGCGCTGATCGCAGGTGCCTTCTGTCACGCTCTTGTCAGGTTTGTTCAATCTTTTGTCGAAACGATTGAACAGAATCTAGAACAGTGCTGTTCATGGTCTGTTGTCCAACCAATACAACCGATCATGAACATGAACCGACTCTCTCTTCCTTTCGTGGTGGCTGGCCTGTTGGCTGGCTCCCAAGCTTGGTCGCAAGCCCGCGTCCAAGTGATCCACAACAGCGCTGATGCAGCCGCTGCCGTGGTCGACATCTACATCAACGGTGGCGCTGAACCCGCCATCAATGACTTCGCGTTCCGTACCGCCACCCCCTTCATCGACCTGCCCGCAGGCGTTGACCTGGAACTGGGTATCGCGCCGGGCAACAGCACCGGACCCCAGGACATCATCTCCGCGCTGAACACCACGGTGAACCTGGAGGATGGCCAGACCTACGTGGTGGTGGCCAACGGCATCGTGAGCCCCAGTGGTTACAGCCCTGCCCCCGCCTTCGGACTGGACATCTTCGCACCCGGTCGTGAGGCTGCCGTGGTGGATGGTAACGTGGACATCCTGGTGCTGCACGGCAGCACCGACGCCCCCACCGTGCAGGTGGCCGAGACCGCTGTGCTCGGTGGCGCTGTGGTGGTGTCCCCCTTCAGCTTCGGCGAGTTCACTCCGGACTACCTCGAAGTTCCCGCTGTGGACCTCACCCTGGAGATCCAACTCCCTGACGGCACCCCCGTGGTGGCCTACGATGCCCCCCTGGCCACCCTCGGCCTGGAGAACGCGGCCCTCGTAGCCGTAGCCAGCGGATTCCTGAACCCTGCCAACAACAGCAACGGTCCCGGTTTCGGTGTGTGGGTGGCCCTGCCCAGCGGTGGCCCCCTGGTGGAACTGCCCCTGGCCACCGAACCCAGCGCCCGTGTACAGATCATCCACAACAGCGCTGATGCAGCCGCTGCCGTGGTCGACATCTATATCAACGGTGGTGCTGAGCCGGCCGTGAACGACTTCGCCTTCCGCACTGCCACCCCCTTCATCGACCTGCCCGCAGGCGTTGACCTGGAGATCGGCATCGCCCCCGGCAACAGCACCGGTCCCCAGGACATCATCACCGCGCTCAACACCACGGTGAACCTGGCTGACGGCGAGACCTACGTGGTGGTGGCCAACGGCATCGTGAGCGCCAGCGGATACAACCCTGCCCCCGCCTTCGGACTGGACATCTTCGCACCTGGTCGTGAGGCCGCTGCCGTAGAAGGAAATGTCGACATCCTCGTGCTCCATGGCAGCACCGATGCACCCACCGTACAGGTGGCGGAAGTGGCCGTGCTCGGTGGCGCCGTGGTGGTGCCTCCCTTCAGCTTCGGTGAATTCAGCAGTGACTACTTGGAGGTACCGGCTGTGGACCTCACCCTGCAGGTGCAGTTGCCCGACGGCACTCCGGTGGCCAGCTACAGCGCACCATTGAACGGTCTCGGTTTGGCCGACGCAGCGCTCGTGGCCGTGGCGAGTGGCTTCCTGAACCCTGCCAACAATAGCAACGGACCGGGCTTCGGGATCTGGGTGGCACTGCCGAGCGGTGGTGACCTCGTGGAGCTGCCCCTGGCAACGGGCGTGGCGGAGAACGAATTGCTGAGCCGCCTGAACGTATGGCCGAACCCCAGCAATGACGTCCTCTTCATTGACATGGACAGCAAGTTGAACACCCAGGCTGACATCCGCCTGCTGGACATGACCGGCCGCGACGTGCTCGCACTGGGCAGCCGCAGCATCTCCAACGGCGAAAGCCGCATCAGCCTGGACGTGAGCGGACTGAGCAACGGCAGCTACGTGCTCAGCATCCGTGGAGAAGGATCGGTGGTGACCGCACCGGTACAGGTGGCCCGCTAACGGCCAAGGGTCGGGTTGGATGGGGGGCGTTCCGCAAGGGGCGCCCCCTTTTCCTTGCCGATCGTCGAACAATGAAATGCTCCCAAGCGTTTCATGGGGTCAACCGGATAAGTCCCTATTTTCGACCGCCTTATGAAGCCCTTCCTCACCCACTTCCAGATCCGCGACCTGGAGGAATTCTCTGGAGTGAAGGCCCACACCATCCGGATGTGGGAGAAACGCTACGGCCTGTTGGAGCCCGAGCGCAGCGATACGAACATCCGTTTCTATGGCCTGGAACAGCTCAAGACCATCATGAACGTGAGCTTCCTGAACCAGCATGGATTGAAGATCTCGCATATCGCGGCCATGTCGCCCGAAGAGCGGGAACGCAAGGTGCAGGAACTTTCGGAGCGCATGGGCAAGGGCGGTGATGTGCTCAATACGCTGAAGATGGCCATGCTCTCCTTTGATGAGGCCCTCTTCGTGCGCACTTCACGGATCTATGCTGAACGGAACGGCTTCCGGGGTTTGGTGGAGGACGTCTTCGTGCCCCTTCTGGAGAACATCGGTGTGCTGTGGCAGACCAATGCCATCTGTCCGGCACAGGAGCACTTCGTTAGCAACCTCATCCGACACGAGCTGATCACCGCCACGCAGATCCTATCGCCGGCCACACCGGGCAAGGGTCCCACCTATGTGCTCCACCTCATGGAGGATGAGATCCATGAACTGGGGCTGCTCTACGCGAACCATGTGCTGCGCAGTAAGGGCGAAAAGACCATCTACCTGGGCCAAAGCGTTCCCTTGGAGGACCTGCGGCAAGTGGCGTTCCTGCATCGCGGGCCACTGGTGTTCATGTCGGTCCTGATGGCCAACCCGGCCCCCTCAGAGGTGCCCGACTACCTGGTGAAGCTGCGGGCCATGGTGCCGGATGAGCGGGTCTCGTTCTGGTTGACCGGTTCGCAACTGGGTCGTGTGGAGCTGACCGATGTCCCGCCGGGCATGAAGCTCTTCAAGAGCATGCGTGACCTGATCGCCGCTCTTGACGGCTCGAACTGAAGCGTCCTTTCACGTTTCGGGCAGCACCTTGCCGGGATTCATGATGCCCAGCGGGTCGAAGGCCGCCTTGATGCGCTTCATCAGTCCGAGTTGGGCCGGAGTGAACGCGATGTCCATGTAAGGTCGCTGCACCAGTCCGATGCCGTGTTCACCGCTGAGCGTACCTCCGAGGGCCACGCACAGGCTGAAGATCTCCCGGATCGCCTTGGGCAGCTGGTGCTCCCAGAACGCCTCACTGAGGTCACCACGGATGATGTTCACGTGCAGATTGCCGTCACCTGCATGGCCATAGCACACTGAAGTGAAGCCGTAACGGGCGCCGATCTCCTTCACCCCCTGCAGCAACCGGGGCAGTTCAAAGCGGGGCACCACGGTATCCTCCTCCTTGTACACGCTGTGGGCCTTCACGCTCACCGGCACGCTGCGGCGCAGACGCCATAGCGCATCCTTCTCCGCAGTGGTCTCCGCGAAGAGCACCTCCCCTGCTCCATGCGCCTCCACCACAAGCAGTATGGCCTCACAACTGCGCATGAGCACATCGGGGTCGTTGCCATCCACTTCGATCAACAGATAGGCGCCCGGCTCGGCGGACAGCTGTGCGGGTAATCCATCGGTATGGCGCATGGTCCACACGATCGCATCACGCTCCATGAACTCCAGCGCGCTGGGGACGATCCCCGCCCGGAACACGGCGCTCACCGCTTCGCAGGCTTTCACCGCTTCGGGGAAGGGCACCAGCATCAGCATGGTGTGGGTTGGCAGGGGAACGAGCTTGAGCACGGCTTCGGTGATGATGCCGAGCGTACCCTCACTACCCACCATCAGATGTGTGAGGTCGTACCCCGTGGCGTTCTTGAGTGTGTCGGCTCCTGTGCGAATCACCTCGCCATCGGGCAGCACCACTTCCAGGTTCAACACGAAGTCGCGGGTCACCCCATACTTCACGGCACGCGGCCCACCAGCGTTCTCGGCCAGGTTGCCACCGATGGTGCAGCTTCCACGACTGGAAGGATCGGGTGGATAGTAGAGCCCCCTGGCCGCCACGGCGTCCTGAAGCACCTGCGTGATCACGCCAGGTTGCACACGCACCTGCAGGTTGCGCTCATCGATCTCCACGATGCGGTCCATGCGATCGAGCGCGAGACCCACGCCACCATGCACGGATAGTGCGCCACCGCTCAGCCCCGTGCGCCCCCCGATGGGCGTGACCGGGATGAGGTGTTGGGCGCAGAGCTTGATCACCGCGCTCACTTCGGCTGCGGAGGTTGCGCGCACCACCACCTCGGGTGGATGCACCAGGTCCTCGGTCTCGTCGTGCCCGTAGCGTTCGCGCTCGGCCTGCGAGGTCCATACGTCGCCGGCAGTAACGACCGCCCGCAGGGCCTGTACGAAGGCCGCATCCACTGTTCCGAACGCCATGGCACAAAGGTATCGGGTGGGAAGCCCCATCTTCGTGGTCATGAGCAAACCGGCATCCGGGACCTTCCGACAACGGCTCTACCGCATCATCTTCCTGTCGGACACGCCGGCAGGAAGGCGCTTCGATGTAGTGCTGCTGTATGCCATCCTGCTGAGCGTGGTGCTGGTATTGCTGGAGAGCGTGGCTGCTGTCGAGGCGGAGTGGGGCAGCCAGTTGCGTGCGCTTGAATGGCTCATCACCGGACTCTTCCTGGTGGAATATCTCCTGCGCATCTGGTGCAGCCCCAACCGGCGGCATTACGCGTTCAGCTTCTATGGTGTGGTGGACCTGCTGGCCATCCTGCCCTCCTTCTTGAACCTTCTGTTACCTGGCATTGCCTCGCTCACGGTGGTGCGGGTACTGCGATTGACGCGCGTGTTCCGGATCCTCAACCTGCTCGACTATGTGCGGGAAGCCCGACTGTTGCTGCTGGCCCTGTTGGCCAGCCGCCACCGGATCATCGTGTTCATGCTCGCTGTACTGGCGCTGGTCACTGTGTTCGGCGCGGTGATGTTCGTGGTGGAAACGCCTGAAGCGGGCTTCACCAGCATCCCACGCAGCATCTACTGGGCGATCGTCACGCTCACCACCGTGGGCTATGGGGACATCGCCCCCCGGAGCACGCTCGGCCAGGCCATTGCATCAGCCATCATGATCCTGGGCTACGCCATCATTGCCATACCCACCGGGATCGTGAGCGTGGAGGTGGCACGTCGCTCCAAGAAGGCCGACGACCGGGTATGTACGCTGTGTGGCAATACGGAGCACCGCAGCGACGCCCGCTATTGCCATCAATGCGGTCATCGACTGGAAGGGTGAGCGCTTCAGTCCAGGAGGGTCACATGCCCGGTGAAGTCGCGGGCATCGCCATCACGTTCCACCAGCACGCGCCACACATAGGTGTCGATCACCGGTTCGCTTCCCTTCACACGTCCATCCCAGCCAACCGTCCGATCATTGCTCTCGAACACCACCTTTCCCCAGCGATCGAAGATGAGCAGCGTGTACTTCCAACCGTTGAAGCCATTGAGCACCGGCATGAACACCTCGTTGCGACCGTCATTGTTCGGCGTGAAGGCATTGGGCACGAAGATCATGGGATCGGCACCCGCACCCACGAAGGAGCGTACGGTATCCGGACAACCGAAGCTGTTGTACGCGATCAGCGTCACCTGATACGTGCCACCATCCGCAGGGAACACGTGGATCGGCGACTCCTCCTCATCCACCGTTCCATCGCCGAATTCCCACCAGTAGCTCACCGCGCCGGTGCTCAGGTTCTCAAAGCGTAGCGCATTGCGCACACTGGCCAGCGTATCGGTACTGAAGGCCGCAGTGGGTGTGGGATTCACCACCATCGATCCGAAGGCATTGAGCGTATCGGCGCAGCCTCCGGCACCATTGGCGATGAGCAGCACATTGTAGATGCCGGCCTGTGCATAGCTGTGAACGGGATCCACGGCCGTGCTCAGGCTTCCATCCCCGAAGCGCCAACGATACGTGCTCGCGTTGATGGAGGTGTTGGTGAACGCGATCGGATAGCCTTCGCAGCCCGGCTGTGGCGTGGCCGTGTAGGACGCGACCGGCGTGGGATGCACGATGAAGGTGGACATCGCTTCGTCGGTGCAGCCGTACTGGTTGGTGGCAGTGAGCGAAATGGGATAGCTGCCCACTTCGGAGTAGGTCGCCAGCGGTTGGTTCACGGCCGTGGTGGTGCCATTGCCCAGGTCCCAAGCGAAGGATTGCGCACCCGACGAGGTGTTGGATAGTTGCACATCCACAGGTGCTTCACAACTGCTGGTCTGCGACAGGGTGAACGATGCCGATGGAAGCGGATGGACCACCACATTTGCCTGATGGCTATCGCTGCACCCGTTCACGTTCTCGGCCACCAACGTTACGGTGTAGCTGCCGGGACTGGTGTAGGTGTGGGCCGGTGCAAAGCCGGTGGTGCTATTACCATCACCAAGGTCCCATTGATAGAACTGCGCGTTGGTGCTGGTGTTCTGCAGTTGCACGGCCAGGTCAACGCAACCATCGCCGGGATCGGGTGTGAAGGCCGCCACTGGACTGGTGTTCACGGGCACCACTTGCGTGGCTGAAGCGCTGCAGCCGCTCACCGCATCGGTGGCCGTAAGGGTGACCGTGAAGTTGCCGCCAGTGGCATAGGCATGGTCCAGGCTGTTCAATGTGGAGGTGGTGCCATCGCCCAGGTCCCATTGCAGTCCGTTGTTGCCGGGTGTGGTGCTGGTGAAGGTGTATGGCACTCCGGCACAGGCAGCCGCAGGCGTGTAGGTGAAATCCACCGTGGGGAAGGGCAGCACGGTGACATCCGTGGAATAGCTGTCGAAGCCACAGCCATACGCATAGAGGGTGATGCTGTAGGTGCCGGCCTGGGTGTACGTGTGGCTGGGGTTCTCCAGGATGCTGCTGTTGCCATCGCCGAACTCCCAGAAGCGCGCTGTATCACCCACGGAAAAGTCGGTGAGCTCCACGGTGAGCGGTCCACAGCCCACCACGGGATCGGTATTGAAGAATGCGTTGACCTGGTTGGCCTGGATGTCCACCACCTGCGTGGCCGTATCGCTTCCACAGCTGTTGGTAGCGATGAGCGTCACCGTGTAGGAGGTGATGATGGGTACATCCACTTCGTATACGTGCGTCACTTCTGGGGCATTGCTGGTGGAGGTTCCTCCATCACCGAAGTCCCACTCGAAGCCATCCGGCAGACCGATGCTCGCGTTGCCAAAAGGCACGGGGGCATAGGCACAGTGCAGGTCCACGTTCGGGCCGAAGATGGCCGTGGGTGAGGGAAGTACGGTCACCGGCACCGTTACCGCATCACTACCACAGATGTTGGTGGCCGTCAGGGTCACCGGGTACACCACGGCATCGGCGACATCCACGGGGAACGTGATGTCGGCGGGAACAACATCCACCACGGTCCCGAGGCCACCCAGTTCCCAACTGTAGGCGAGCCCATCGCCCACTGAGGCGTTCCCGAAGGACACGGTCAGTGGCCCACACCCTTCCTCGGTGCTCAGGACCGGGACCGCTTCCGGCACATCGTACACCTCAACCACCGTGCTGATGGTATCACTGCAGCCAGCGCCGTTCGTGGCCACGAGCTGAACGGTATAGGTACCGGTGGCGGTGTAGCTGTGCACTCCGGTGAAGGCATTGGAGCTGGCGCCATCACCGAAGGTCCATTGGGCATCCGTGCCGGGTGTGCTGAGGTTGGTGATCACCGCTGGCACGTTCGAACAGAACACCGGATCGTGGGCGAGTGCGGCTATGGGAAGGTCGTTCACTGTTACATCGAAGCCTGTGGTGTTGGCGCAACCCGTGACCGGATCGATGTAGGTGTAGGTGAGCGGATGCACGTTCACGCCCGCCGCCGCCGGATCGAACACACCGGTCACTGGATCCACGCCCACACCGCTCCATGTCCCCCCCCCCGGCGTGGCCTCCAGTTGCTGCACATCGGCATCCACACAGAAAGCCTGATCACCAGCGGTGCTGAGCGCTGGCAGCGCGTTCACTTCCACCACCACCTGATCCACGAGCAGACAGGTACCGCTGCCCACTGAATACGTGAGCGTGTACACCCCGGGGACCGAGGTATCGAAAGAGCCATCCAATGCCACCTGCGCACCCGTCCATGTGCCTCCAGCAGGCGTTCCGACAAGCGCCAGCGTACCGCTGTTCACACACACCGCAGTATCGACGCCCGCAAAGGCCGGTACCGCAACCGGCACGATCTCCAGTTGGATGGTGGCACTGTTGGTGCAGCCATTGCCATCGGTGAATGAGTACGTGAGCTGATCGATGCCCACCCCGTTGGGCGTAACACTGTTGTCGGGTGCGATGGGCAGCCAGGTACTGGACCAGGTGCCACCGACCGGATCACCGCCCAGTTGGTAGGCGATGGGCTGATCGCAGAGGGTGACATCGCCGCCAGCGCTCACCACCGGCAACGCGTTCACCATGGCTTGCATGGTACCAATGCTCACACAGTTGCTGGCATTCACGAAGGTGTACGTGAGCGTATGGTTCCCTGCACCAGCCAGGGCAGGATCGAAGCTCCATGGCGGACCGCTGACACCGGTGCCGCTCCAGGTGCCGCCGACCGGATTGCCGCTCAAGGCCACGGCCGCGCCATCGATGCACCGTTCTATGGCAGGCGGCAGGGTGAGCGAAGTAGCTGGTATCACCTGCACGTTCACGTCATCACTGGTGAGGCAGGTACCCGTTCCGAAGGTGTAGGTGAGCGTGAAGACGCCAACACTGCTCGGCACATAGGACCCTCCAGGGCCTGCACCCACCCAGGTGCCACCGGGTGGCGCCTCGAACAGGTCCACCGGCACATTGCCCTGGCAGAAGCTCGTGTCGTTGCCTGCATCCGCGAAGGCAGGTACGGCTTGTACGGTCACCGGCAAGGTGCCTGTGCTGGTGCAACCGTTCGCGTTCACATACGTGTAGGTGAGGTTCACCACCCCGGTGTTGCCCGGCGTCGGGGTGAACACCCCTGCGGACGTCACGTTGGGGCCGCTCCAGCTGCCGCCCGTTGGTGAAGCGGCGGGTAGAGTCACCGGAACGGCCTGATCGCAGTAGGTGGGCGCTGTTCCCATGGTCACCGGCGTTGGCTGGTATACCGTGACGGTGACCGTGGCTGAGCCCGGGCAGCCACCGATGTTGCCCGATACGGTGTAGGTGGTAGTGACCGCCGGTGAAGTGGTGAGCGTGGGTCCACTTCCCACCTGGGTGGAACCGATGAACCACTGGTAGTTGCCCGCACCGTTCGCGGTGAAGGTGGCGCTCTGCCCGTTACACACAGCAGCACTCGAAGGGTTGACCGTCACCACCGGAGCGGGCGTTATCGTTACGTTCACTGAGGCGGGCGCGCTCTCGCACCCATTGCTCACAGCGACCACGGTATAGGTGCCTGCATTGCTGGCCGCCGCATTGGGAATGGTGTGTGCCGGGGCATTCGCGATGATGTTCCCGGCAGGATCGCGCCAGATGTAGGTGACGCCAGGCGCGCCCATGGCAGTGAGCGAGATGATCTGGCCCTGGCAAACGGGACTGTTGCTCGATGCGATGGGCGTCACCGGAGCCACCCCGACGGCCAGATTCGCGTTGGAGGTGGTGCTGCCACAGGCATTGGCGGCGGTGAGCGAAACCGTTGGCGAACCCGCGGCTCCGAAACAGATCGGACCGGGCGCAAGGGTGTTGGCCGTTGCGGGTGACCCGCCCGGGAAGTTCCAGGTCAAGGTCGCGGGTGACCCGCAATCCACCAGCGTTGCCGAAGGTGTGATGCACTGGCCCGCGCAGATGCCCACCAGGGGTGCCACCTGCACCTGTGGCGGCCCGTTCACCGTGATGGTCTGGCTCACCGGCGGGACGTTGCAGCTGTTGCGCTCACGAAGCTGCAGCGTGTAGGTGCCTGGCTGGGTCAGCGCGAAGGATGGCTCGAACTGCGCGGAACTACCCGTTGATGGGGGCCCCGTGGCGCAGACCGATGCGGTGCCGTTCAAGGTCCATTCGTGCGTCAGCAGACAGCCGGTCAACCCGGTGGAGGTGTTGTCGGGCTGAATGTTGAAGGGTACGCAACCGGTGTTCTGCGCCAGTGTGAACGATGGCACTGGTGCTTCCTCGATACAGACCGAACGCACGAGCGTATCCCCTCCGCACGCATTGCCTGCAATGACCCGGACATCATACACACCGGCGACCGAGAAGTTGATGCCGAGCGTGGCACTGCCGCTGCTCCATGACCCGGGATCATAGTTGCCTGCACCGAAGCCATTGTCGTTGCCCAGCGATCCGCTCGCGATCGACCATCCGACAGCCGGTGTGATGCTCCACAACAGGGCGGGGGTCACATCACAACTGTTCCCGAGCACCTCGTTGCCGGTACTCGTGCTGCTGAAGGTGACCGTGGTGGCCACGCACGCGGTATCATTGGGGCTGATGTTGAATCCAGCCTGTCCAGCAAGGCTCACCACGATGGGCAGCACGGTGCTACCGCTGGTGCCACATGGGTTCTCCACCAGCATATTGGCCGAGAAGCTGTTGGCGTAGGTGTTCACGCCATCCGTGCTGGTGGTTCCGCAGCTGCCCACGTTGAAGGTGTGCGTAATGGACGCGGGCGGCGGATGGGTGTACACCACGGGGGGAGTGCCATCGTTGAAGGTGACGGTGTATATCGTGCCCGGCGTGTTGGTGCTCCAGCCAACGATGGGGAAGGTGAGCGTGATGGGCCCACAGCCCGTGGTGCTTCCCGGATTCACGAGCGCACCAGCAGGGTTGGTACCCACGAACACACGATAGACCTGGGTATCGTTGCAGCCATTGGTCTGCGAGATCGTGTAGGTGATGGTGTGGATGCCCTGAGGGTAGGTGCGCGTCTGTCCGGGCCAGGTGGTGCCGTTGATCACTTCCACCGGCGAACCATCGCCCCAGTTGATGGTGTGCGTACTGCCGGGCTGGGCCGTTCCACCGAACTCGAATTGGAATCCGGCTGTGGCGTTGGGCGTGCAACGATAGAACGTGGGCGCGCCGTTGAACACCGTGAAGGCCGCATTGGTACTGGTGATCACCGCGTCCGCTGCCGGGACCACCGAAACTGCGATGGCATCGGAGATCGTACAGCCTGCATCGTCCGTCACGGTCACCGTGTAGGTGATCGCGGCGGTGGTGGTGGAGATCGGGTCAGCGATGTTCGGGTTGTTCAGCCCGGTGATCGGGGTCCAACTGAAGGTGTAGGGGGCTTGACCACCGCCTGCCACGGCGTTCAACTGGAGCGGGCCGCCCGCACAGATCTGAACGGAGGCCGGCCCCGCATCCACGGTGCATTGCCCCTGCACGACCATGGTACTGAACACCAGTCCCAGCACGAGGAGGCCTCTATGTACGAGCAAATGTTCTTTCATGGTCGCTCCACACCGGGTGCAAAGTAGGCGGGTGCACCGGGGTCGTTCCGCCTGTGGTCCAACGGGATATCAACCACGCCGCTGTTACCAACTCAATGTATAGGACGCAGCTGCGCTGGCACGTGTTGCCTGGGGAACGGCCTACGCCAGTGCCTGAAGCACCAACCGTGCCACATCCTCGGCACGGTCGCTTACCATGAAGTGGCCACCTCCCTCCACCCGCATCACGTCCTTCACGAACCAGATGGGCATCAGGCGATCGGCGCCGCCATGGATATGCACCAGTCCTTCCACCGGTGCGGCTGGCCCCTCCCACCGCATGACGGCCGCTATCTGCACGCGGAGCTGTTCCACGGAGGTTGCGGCGAGGAAGGCATCGAACAAGGCCCGGTCGGCATCGGTCTCAGCGCCCATCTGCCAGCGCATCAAGGGCATCGAAGTGCGAAGGAATGCGGGGGTCAGCAGACGTTCGGGATGTGTGCCTCGCAGCAGGCGGATCGGTGGCGGCATCTCGTGCGGCCCCTTCCAACTGGAGATGATGATCGTCCGCCATGGTCTGGTGATCGCCGCCATTTCCTGGGCCACCATGCCGCCCATGCTCACCCCTACCAGGGCGTGCGGAACGGAGGTGTCCACCCGACGGGCAAGCGCTTCAGCAAAATCCCGCAGATCGCTCCCTTCGTGCATCATCGGCCACTCCAGGTAGTGCACCCTGTGACCCGGGAGATCCAGCTTGCCGAACAAGCGGTGGTCGGCACCCAGGCCGGGGATGAGATAGAGGTCCATGTTCAACCCAAAGGGACCGTCCGCAGGAAGGCCAGCGCGGTCTCCATCGGTGCATGCATCACCACATCCGTACGCACAAAGGGCACCTGTTCGCGGAAGGCCGCCACCAACGACTCCAGTTTGGGAGAGCTGGTCAGCGGGCGACGGAACTCCAGCGCCTGGGCCGCGGTGAACAGTTCGATGGCCAGGATGCGCTCCACATCCGCGGCCACCTGCCAGGTCTTGATGGCAGCGGCGGCACCCATGCTCACATGGTCCTCCTGCCCGTTGCTGCTGTCGATGGTGTCCACGCTGTTGGGCATGCACCGCTGTTTGTTGGCGCTCACCAATGAAGCCGCGGTGTACTGCGGGATCATGAAGCCGCTGTTGAGGCCCGGCTCGGCCACCAGGAAGGCGGGCAGTCCGCGCTGGCCGCCGATCAGCTTGTAGGTGCGGCGCTCGCTGATGCTGCCCAGTTCGGCCAGGGCGATGGCCAGGAAGTCCAACGCAAGTGCCAAGGGCTGCCCATGGAAGTTACCGGCACTGATGATCAGGTCCTCGTCATCGAACACCGTGGGGTTGTCCGTCACGCTCTCCAGTTCGCGTTCCACCACGCGCTCCACATAGGCGATGGCATCGCGGCTGGCACCATGCACCTGCGGGATGCAGCGGAAGGAGTAAGGGTCCTGCACGTGGGCCTTCTTCCGCTTGATCAGTTCACTGCCCTTGAGCAGCTCGCGGAAATGGCCGGCCACCACGGCCTGTCCGGGATGCGGACGGACAGCATGGATGGCGGCATGGAAAGGCTCGATGCGGCCATCGTAGGCCTCCAGGCTGAGCGCCCCGATGATGTCAGCGAGCTGCGCCAGGCGCGTGGCCTTCAACGTCAGCAGTGACGCATAGGCGTTCATGAACTGCGTGCCGTTGAGCAGCGCGAGCCCTTCCTTGGGTCCGAGTTCCAGCGGCTTCCAGCCGAACTTCTTCAGCGCTTGGGCACTGTTCATGCGCTTGCCCGCCAGCACCACTTCACCCAGGCCCAGCAGAGGCAGCGTCAGGTGCGCCAACGGGGCGAGGTCTCCACTGGCCCCGAGTGAGCCGCGTTCATACACCACGGGCAGCATTTCGGCATTGTACATATCCACCATGCGCTGCACAGTGGCGGGGGCCACGGCACTGTGCCCGAAGGCCATGTTCTGCACCTTCAGCACCAGCATGGCGCGGACGATCCCGTCCGGCACGGGCTCGCCGCTGCCGCAGGCATGGCTCATCACCAGGTTCTTCTGCAGCTGGGCCAGGTCCTTCTTCGCGATGGACTTGTCGTACAGCGAACCGAAGCCGGTATTGACGCCATAGATGGGGGCGTCGCTCTGCTTCAGCTTGTCGCTGAGGTAGGCGTGGCTGCGCTTGATGGCGGCGACGGCGTCGGGGGCCAGGGCGATGGGCGTGCCGCTGTGCAGGATGTGCGCGAGTTCGGCAAGCTCGATGCCGACGGTGCCGATGGGATGATGGGTAGCGGGCATGGGGTCGATAGGACAGCGTCGTTGTACAGGATCCGATCAGCGGGTGAGCAATGTGATCACATCAGCAATGGGCATGGCCGTTCCCTTCTCGTTGGCGCCCATGCGCTTCAAGGTCACCACGCCCTGCTCCACCTCGCTCTCGCCCACGATCGCCACGTAGGGGATGCCCTTCTTCTCGGCATAGGTGAACTGCTTGGGCAGCTTGGTGGCATCGGGGTAGAGCTCCGCCGCGATGCCCGCCTCACGCACCTGGCGCAGCAGCTTCAGGCAGTGCAGCGCCTCGGCCTCACCGAAGTTGGCGAAGAGCAGTTTCGTGCTGCCACCCAGCTCGGCCGGGAACTTGCCGGTCTCCAGCAGCACATCGTAGATGCGGTCGGCACCGAAGCTGATGCCCACGCCGCTCATGCCCTTCAACCCGAACACGCCGGTGAGGTCATCGTAACGTCCACCGCCACAGATGCTGCTCTGCAGCGAGCCTTCCGCAGCCTTCACCTCGAAGATGGCGCCGGTGTAGTAGTCGAGGCCGCGGGCGAGCGCAATGTCGACTGAAAATGGGAAGCCTTGATTGGGGGCAATCCCCTCAGCAAAATCGACAGATTTGGCGATAGTCCTGATCTCATTCAAGCCTGCTAAGCCTACGTCTATACCCGCTGACGCAAACTTGATCCCGAGTCGTTCGAGATTCTTGTCTCCTTCGTTCAAAGGCAGCATACCTGATAGATACTCTTCTACTAAAGAGCAAGTGTCTTCAGAAAATCCAGAAATTCGATATTCATCAACAACTTTCATTCCAATTTTGTCAAATTTGTCCAAGATTGTCACAAATTCAACCAGACGGTCGTCAGCCTTGAAAAGCTTAGCAACTCCATTAAGCAGTTTTCTACTATTTATACGAATATCAAAATTGACATTCAAAGCAGCGAAAACCTCTTTCATGATCTGCACCAGCTCCACCTCGCTCAACAGACTCATGCTGCCGATCACATCCGCATCGCACTGGTAGAACTCGCGGTAGCGGCCCTTCTGCGGCCGATCGGCGCGCCACACGGGTTGGATCTGGTAGCGCTTGAAGGGGAAGACCAGGTCGTTCTGGTGTTGCACCACGTAACGGGCAAAAGGCACGGTGAGGTCATAGCGCAGCGCTTCATCCGCGAAGCCCTTGCTGCGGTCTTCCAAGGCGCGCTCCAGTTCAGCGCCCCGCTTCAGGACCTTGAAGATCAGCCGGTCCCCCTCCTCCCCATACTTCCCTGTGAGCGTCTCCAGATGCTCCATGGCAGGCGTCTCCAGTGGCAGGAATCCATACTTCTGGAAGACCCGTTCGATGGTATTGAAGATGTACTTGCGGCGCAGCATCTCCTGCGGACCGAAGTCGCGGGTGCCTTTGGGGATGGAGGGCTTGGTGGCCATGCGGCCGCGAAGGTACCACCCCCCCAGAACAGTGGGACCGCCCAGGCTGAGCCCGAGGGCGGTCCACCGTTCCAGAACGTATCCGCCGTGTGGCGGACCTTCGCTCACTGCAAGAGTAGGGCATCGGGCAACGAGAAGCACTCCACTTCACGTCGGTTCTATACACCTCCGAACCGGCCGGGATATGGGACACAATACCTTGCGGAACGGTTCTTGCTCCATTGCCCCCATGACCTTGTCCTTCCGACCGATCGTGCTGCTGCTCGCCCTGTTGCCCTGGGTGGCGCTGGCGCAGCATCTTACCTATACCGAGTGGCAGCTGGAAGCGCAACGCGATGGCCGCCTGAACCCGGCCTTCAAAGGTCACCGGCTCACCACCGAGCAGAAGGCGAGCAACAACGAGCTGGTGAAGCAGGTGTTGGCCACCGGAGCGGACCGGCGCACCGCCTCGGACCACCTGGTGGACCTGGGCCGGCAGCACCTGGCGGATGGGGATCTGCGGAAGGCCATGTACCGCTTCAACCACGGCTGGTTGGTGGACAGCACCAATGCCCGCGTATACCATGGCTTCGGGCTGTTCTTCAGCGCGCTGGACCGCACCACGGAGGCCGGCATGCACTTCGCCCAAGGCCTTGACCGCGACAGCAGCAATGTCGACCTGTTGCGTGACATGTCCGCCACGCTCCTGGCGGAACAAGGCGACCTGCGCAGCGAAAAGCCAGAGCGGGCGGACACCATGGTGCGTGCTGCGTTGCACCTCCTGTTGCGTGCGGAACAGCAGACGCCCACCGATACGGGTGTGCTGATGCGCATCGCGACCTGCCATCTGCTCCTGAAGCAGTGTGCCGATGCACGCAGTTGGACCGAACGCTATGAGCGTTCAGGAGGTTCCGGTGAGCCGCGGGCGGTCCTGCGTGAAAGCCTTCGACAGACCTGTCCCGAAGGTATCGGCCGGTGAGCACGCCACTCCGCTGGATCTTGCGACCTTTGCGGCCGAAACACGCGCATGAAGAAGATCCTCGAAAGCCGCCGGGCCTTGGGCGCTACTGCGAAAAGCGACCTGGCCGAGCTGTCACGGCTGTACAAGACGCTGATGAAGCAGCACCATCCGGACAGGTTCACCGACGAAGCTGAGCGGACCCAGGCCGAGGAGACGAGCAAGCACCTGATCGAGGCCTACCACTTCCTGGTGAGCATCAACGACGAAACGCACGCCAAGAACACGGAGGAGTACGAACGCACGATCAGCAACGCCCCCATCACGGACTGGCAGTACAAGGCGCAGGTACTGAACGTGAAGTTCGGCGATGGCACGGCATACGAGTATTTTGGTGTCCCGGCGAACGTGTACAACAAGTTCCTGAACACCAACGGCAATCCGCGCTTCGCCCGGCGCCACATCTTCACCAGCTACACCCGCCGTCGCGTCAGTGGGCCATCGGCTGAATGATCACGGCATCATCCTTGTTCACCACGCACCGATGAAACAGTCGTACCTCTTCACCTGCCTGCTCGGCCTGCTCGGTCAAGTGGGCCATGCACAGACACTATCGTTCGCCGAATGGCAGCTTCGCTCTGAAACGGACGAGCGCCTGCGTCCGCGTTCCACTGCATACACCGGCACCGAGGCCTTGCGTGACGAAGTGGTGGCGCTCCGCAAGACCTACGAGGCAAAGGGCCTTGACCGTCGCACCGCAGCGGACAGTGTGGCCGCATTGGGTTTCCGTGCGCTGACCAACAGCGACCATGTGCTCGCGCTCCAGCGCTTCAATCAGGCATACACCATCGATCCAGCCTGCGGGGAGGCGTACAGAGGCTTCGGGGCCGTCTTTCATTCCATGGACCGCCCCCTGGAGGCGCACGAGAATTACCGTGCCGGTCTGGCCGTGGACAGCACGAACGCAGCCCTGCACCGCGATGAAGGACTGCAGCTCATGAAGGACCGCTACGGCTACCTGCAGGACGAGCGTCCCAAGCAGGCCGACCAGGCGCTGCACAAGGCCCATACGCACTTTGCCAAGGCCTATTCCATCGACCCCGATGACAATACCACGACCTACCAGATGTTCGTGACGAGCCTGCTGCGCATGAACTGCGAGAAGGCCTGGGAGTACCACGACAAGTGCGTGGCGCAGAACGGGCGCTCCATCGAGGAGCAATACAAGAACATGCTGGAGTCTTCGTGCAAGCGGTGACCACGTCCAGCCACCAGTGTCATTGACGTAGCCAACCACCCGTCAGGACGGCTTCACTTCGTTCCTGTTCCCCAGTGGTGTCCCCAAAGAGCGTAGCTTGGTGGTCAGTGATCCCATCATGCGTCAGCTTACCTGTACCCTGCTCCTTCTACTGAGCGTCATTACGCTGGGCCAAACACCATGCGTGAACGGCTTCGCCGGGCCCTACCCTTGCCAGAACGTGGACCTGCTGTCCACCATGTCCCTGGCGCAGCTGGGTACGGCGACCAACGTGGCCGATCTGTGGGGCTGGACGGATCCGGTAACAGGCAAGGAGTACGCCATCGTAGGCGGGCGCACTGGCACCTCGTTCGTGGACCTCAGCACGCCAACAGCTCCTGTGTTGATCGGCTTCCTGCCCACCCACAACGGCGTCAACTCCCTCTGGCGCGATGTGGACACCCATGGCACGTGGTGCTTTGTGGGCAGTGAGGCGGCGGGACATGGATTGCAGGTGTTCGACCTTACGCGCCTGCGTTCCGTCACCAACCCACCGGCCACCTTCACGGAGGACGCGCACTACGGTGGCTTCGGGAACAGCCACACCATCTTCGCCGACAAGACGGAACCGTACGTGTATGCCGTTGGTGCCAATGTGTTCAGCGGTGGCCTGATCGCGGTGAACGTGAGCGATCCCTTGGCGCCGGTATTGGCGGGCACCTTCACCAGTGAAGGCTACATCCACGAGAATGCGGTGTTCCTCTACAACGGTCCGGATACCGAACATGTGGGCAAGCGCATCAGCTTCAACTTCCACATCAACAGCAACGACCGCGTCACCATCACCGATGTCACCGACAAAACGGACATCATGCTCATCGGCACCACGCCCATCTATCAAGTGCGCAGCTTGTGCCACCAAGGCTGGCTCACTGAGGATCATCGCTTCCTGCTCATGAACGATGAAGGTGATGAGCAGCTGGGCAATTACAACACCCGCACGCACATCTTCAACATCGAGGATCTCGAGGCCCCGGTGTACATCGGCTGGCACAGCGGCGCCAACGCGAGCTACGACCACAACAACTATGTCCACCAGGGGCTGCTCTGGCAGGCCAACTACACGAGCGGACTGCAGGTGCTCGACCTCGCGAACGTGGCCAGTGGCACGCTCACCCAGGTGGCCTCCTTCGACAACTACCCGGTGAACAACGGACGCAGTTACAACGGCGCCTGGGGCAACTATCCCTACTTCGCCAGTGGCATCGTCATCGTCAGCAGTTATGGCGAAGGGCTCTTTGTGCTGCGACCCAAGCTCTCCCTGAACCTACGGGTGATGTTGGACGGCCCATACGTACCGGGCGAGGACCGCATGCACGACTCCCTGCGGGTGCGCGGGCTCCTGCCGCTCACCGAACCCTATACCGGCCTGGGCTACAGCCATGTGAACGGTGGCGGTGGCGAGACCATCGCTCCGGCCGTGCTGGCGGTCACCGGGCCCGATGCCATCGTGGACTGGGTGGTGGTGGAGCTGCGCGACGCTGCGGACCCGAGCGTGATCCTGGCCAGCCGCAGTGCATTGCTCCAGCGTGATGGCGACATCGTGCGTACCGATGGCACCTCGGCCGTGCAGTTCGATCTGGCGGTCAAGGACTACCACGTGGCGGTGCGCCACCGCAACCACCTGGGTGTGATGACCGCTGCACCGGTGCGGGTGAGCGTGGCTCCCCGCAGCTACGACCTCAGCACGGGCAGCGTGGCCTTGTTCGGTACGGAGCCCACCAGGACCGTGGGCGCCAGGCAGGTGCTCTGGGGGGGCAACGCCTTGAACGATGCCGTGCTGCGCTACACAGGCAGTGGCAACGACCGTGATCCCATCCTGGTGCGTGTGGGCGGCTCCCTGCCCACCGCCGCCGTCACGGGGTATCATACCGAGGATGTGGGCATGGACGGTACCGTGCGCTATGTGGGCGCCCAGAACGATCGCGACCCCATCCTGTTCAATGTGGGTGGAACGGTCCCCACGAACACACGGATCGAGCAATTGCCCTGATGGCCTGATGGTCGCCAGGGTAGGCAGCCCATGGCATGCTGAACAGGCTCCGCGGGATCATCGTCCCGCCTCCAGGCAGGAAAATTCCAGGCTCACCGTCGGGCTTCGCCCTGTTCCTCAGGCGCGTTGCCGGCCAGTACGTTCCTTCCGGCCTGTCGCCAGCGTAACGCCCAGAGCAAAGCGGTGAGCACGACATAGGATAGGACGAAGAACAGCCAGTACGCCGGATGAACAGGCGGTCGTGGCCCGAACGCGGCGCCAGTGTAGAGGTCGACTGCTTCTGCGATGGCTCCAGCGCCGAATAGACTTGCTACAAGCCTGAACCAGACCTTGCTGAGCGGTCGCATGTGGGAGATGCCTGATCAGCCCCGCACGAGCTTCTTGTACTTCAGACGCTTGGGCACGATATCCCCCACCCGCTTCTTGTAGTTCTCTTCGTAATCGCTGAAGCCGCCCTCGAACCAGTACACCTTGCTGTCGCCCTCGAAGGCGAGGATGTGGGTGCAGACGCGGTCCATGAACCAGCGGTCGTGGCTGATGATCACCGCGCAGCCGCTGTAGTCCTGAATGGCCTCTTCCAGCGCGCGCAGCGTGTTCACGTCCAGATCGTTGGTCGGTTCGTCCAGAAGCAGCACGTTGCTGCTCTGCTTCACGGTCATGGCCAGGTGCAGGCGGTTCCGCTCGCCCCCGGAGAGGATGCCCACCTTCTTGTTCTGGTCGGTGCCGCTGAAGTTGAAGCGGCTGAGGTAGGCACGCGAGTTCATCACCACGTTACCGAAGGTGATGTTCTCCAGGCCGCCGGTGAGCACCTCGTAAACGGTCTTGTCGGCCACCAGGTCCTTGTGGCTTTGGTCCACGTAGGCGATCTGCACGGTCTCCCCGATGGTGATGCTGCCGCTATCGGGCTTCTCCTGGCCCATGATCATGCGGAACAAGGTGGTCTTACCGGCACCATTGGGACCGATGATGCCGACGATGCCGGCGGGTGGCAGCGCGAAGCTGAGGTCGTCGATGAGGAGGCGGTCGCCGTAGCCTTTGCTCACGTTCTCGAACTCGATCACCTTGTCGCCCAAGCGCGGTCCGTTGGGGATGAAGATCTCGAGCTTGGCCTCCTTCTCCTTCACGCTCTCGCCCTGCATCTTCTCGTAGTTGGCGAGGCGGGCTTTGCTCTTGGTGCGGCGGGCGCTGGCATTGCTGCGCACCCACTCAAGTTCCTGCTTCAGCACGCGCTGGCGCTTGCTCTCCTGCTTCTCCTCCTGGGCCAGGCGGGCGGTCTTCTGCTCCAGCCAACTGGTGTAGTTGCCCTTGTAGGGGATCCCCTCACCGCGGTCCAGTTCCAGGATCCAGCCGGCCACGTTGTCCAGGAAGTAGCGGTCGTGGGTGATGGCGATCACCGTGCCCTTGTAATCTGCCAGGTGATGCTCCAGCCAGGCCACGCTCTCGGCGTCCAGGTGGTTGGTCGGTTCGTCCAGCAGCAGGATGTCGGGCGCCTGCAGCAGCAGGCGGCACAGGGCCACGCGGCGGCGCTCACCACCGGAGAGCACCTTGATCGGCTGGTCGGGCTCCGGGCAGCGCAGGGCGTCCATGGCGATGTTCAGCTTCTGGTCGATGTTCCACGCATCGGCCGCCTCGATCTTATCCTGCAACACTCCCTGACGCGCAATGAGCTTGTCCATCTTGTCGGGGTCGTTCAGGATCTCCTCGTCGGCGAACTTGTTGTTCACCTCCTCGTACTCCTTCAGCAGGTCCATGATGGGCTGCACCCCTTCGCGCACGATATCGATGACGGTCTTGCTCTCGTCCAGCTCGGGTTCCTGCTCCAGATGACCGATGCTGTAGCCGGGGCTCAGGTGTACATCACCCTCGAAGGTCTTCTCCTTGCCTGCGATGATGCGCATCAAGGTGGACTTACCGCTGCCGTTGAGACCGAGGATACCGATCTTGGCGCCGTAGTAGAACCCGAGGTAGATGTCGTTGAGGATCTTCTTGCCGGAAGGGAGGGTCTTGCCCACCTTCACCATATTGAAGATTATCTGGCGGCCTTCTTCTGCCATGGATGCGGACGGTATTGGCCCCTGCTCGGGGCGGTCGGACGGAGGATGATCGTTCCCGCAGGGACGGTGCGGGGCCGCGAAGTTCGCACTCCTGCGGTGAAGTTGGAAGCGCCTCTCAGCGGCTCACCTTCTCCATGGAGATGATGCTGTCCACCACGAACTTGCTGTGGCCGCGCCAGGGAAGGGCGGCGACGTACTCGCGGTAGTGCAGGTTGAACTGGTTGCCGCTGTTGGCCATCAAGCGCTGCGCGATGGCCTCGTCCTCCACCGAGAAGAGGAACTCGAAGCTTTGGAAGGTTCCTGCCTGGCTGCGCACCCCGGTCTGTATCATCTTGCCTTCGTAAGTCTTGAACAGCACTCCCTTGTGCACTACGTAGTTGAGCTCACCGGCCTTCACCCCGGTGCCAAAGACCCAGAAATACCGGAAGTAGGCCGCGGCGGAAAGGATGAGGACCAGGATGAGGACGATCTTCCAGAGGTGTTGGCGCATGGCGTGGGTGTAACGCGCCGAAGATAGCCTGCGAGCGGGGATCGGGGCCTGACGCCGCTCATCCCGCGGAGCAGACCGTTCATCACTTCAAGGTACTTTGTCTTGCATAGTACCAATTGATGCCTGTATGTTTGCATCGTCAAGTACTAGAAACGCACCCCATGAACGTCGAGAACACCAAAGCGCAGATGCGGAAGGGGGTACTGGAGTACTGCATCCTGAGCATCCTGGCGCAGGGTGAGCTGTATCCTTCGGACATCATCAGCAAGCTGAAAGAGGCGAAGCTGATCGTGGTGGAAGGCACGCTCTACCCCCTGCTGACCCGGTTGAAGGATGCGGGCCTGCTGACCTACCGCTGGGAAGAGAGCCGTTCGGGCCCTCCCCGCAAGTACTACAAGCTCACCACCGTGGGCGACAAATTCCTCACTGAACTGGACCAGACCTGGGATGAACTGAGCCAGGCCGTCAAGAAGACCACCCGGAAGAACGCACAACGATGAAAAAGACCCTCACAGCCAACATCAGCGGCACGGTGTTCCACATCGAAGAGGACGCCTACGACCGCCTGCATCGCTACCTCAACACCATCCGCGGGCAGTTCACCGGCTCCGACGGCCGGGAAGAGATCATGGCCGACATCGAGTCGCGCATCGCCGAGCTCTTCACCGAGCGTTTGGACGGCCGTCGGCAGGTGGTTTCCATCGATGACGTGGAGCACGTGATCGGCATCATGGGCCAGCCCGAGGACTACGTGATGGGCGAAGGGCAGCGGCAACAGGAGCAGACCAGTGGCCAGGCAGGCTCCGCATACAGCGGTCCCACCGCAGGCAAGCGCTTCTTCCGCCATCCGGAGGACAAGTGGGTGGGCGGTGTCCTCGGCGGATTGGGGGCCTACCTCAACATCGACCCGCTCATCCTGCGCCTGGTCTACCTGATCTTCCTCTTCCTCGGCTTCGGTGTGGTACTGTACCTCATCCTCTGGATCGTGGTTCCCAAGGCCGATTCAGCGGCGGACATGTTGCGCATGCGGGGTGAACCGGTGAACGTGGAGAACATCAAGCGCATGTTCAACGAAGGCAGCGAACGCTTCCAGCAGGGCGCCCGCAACATGGCCACCGAGGCTGAAGAGCTGGGCAGGCGCTGGAGCCAGAGCGGCCAGCAGTGGGGCCAGGGCGCCGGGCGCGACCTCGAGTCGGGGTTAAAGCGCTTGCTGACCGTGGTGGGCAAGATCCTTGGGTTCGCCTTCCTGATGGGGGGCGCGGTGCTGATCCTATCCATCCTCGGAGTATTGGTGGGAGGCGGCACCTTCACCTACGACAACCTCACAGGACTTGGGCAAGCCGGCCTGTTCGAACTGGGGTCGGTGGCCTTCGACAGCAGCGCGCAGGCTCTTTGGTTCATCAGCTCGCTGGTACTGCTCGGACTTGTACCTGCCATCGGCATGCTCATCGGTGGGGTGCGCCTGGTCACGGATGCCCGTCCACCCCAATGGATCTCGTGGACGCTGACCATCATCTGGGTGGTGGCCCTCTTCGCCGCGATCGTCATCGGCACCCGCGTGGGCAACGACTTCAGCGAAGAACAGAGCATGGTGCACGAAGTGGACCTGGTGCAGCCAGCAGGGCAGACCCTGTACCTCGACCTTCACGACATGCGCGGCACCAGTGACGGATGGGAAGTGAAATACAAGCACGGCCGCGTGGATTGGGACATGGAAGGGCTGCGCGTCACCGATGACAGCATTCACGGGGCCTGGGCACGCCTGGACGTGGTACCGAGCACCGACAGTCTCTTCCACCTGATCGTGGAGCGCGAAGCCAACGGACGCACCGAGAAGATGGCCCTGGCACGCGCCTCGCACACCAGCTTCACGTACCTGCAGACCGACTCACTGGTGCGCTTCAGCCCCTGGGTGGACATGCCCCGAGCCGACAAGCTGCGGGCCCAGATGGTGACGTTCGTGGTGCAGGTGCCTGTGGGCCGGGCGGTCCACTTCAACGGCGGCACAGGACTGCTGCTGCACGATGTGGACAACGTGAGCAATACCCTGGACGAGGACATGGTGGGACGCACCTGGACCATGACGCGCTACGGACTGAACGACCAGGTGAGGCCGGAGGATGTGCGCGACGAGGTGGTACCTGTGGAGAAGCGTGGACAGCGGAATGATGATGCCGCTTCGCCGGCAGATGCTCCTGCTGCACCTGAAGCCGGGAGCGTCGTGCCCAGCGCGGAGCGTGAGGTGCGCGTCACCTCCACCCTGCCCGACCTGCGCATCCTGTTGTCGCCGTTGAGCTGAACGACCTGCCGCTCCGCACTGGCCGCCGCAACGAGGGATGCGACCGGCCGACCGACGCCCTGCGTCCCCGCCGTACGGCGGGTCGCGGGGCGGCATCGTTCAGGCCACCACAGCCCCATCCCCTACCTTCGCCACAGCAAGCCATCTGCCATGACCAAAGCTGAAAAGATCGCCTCCTTCGACCCCAATGGCCCTGGTGCCGCCGATGCGGGCATCTATGGACTGCCTTTTACAGCGCAAGAGTGCGACATCGTGCTGGTTCCGGTGCCGTGGGAAGTGACCACGAGCTACGGAGGCGGCACATCGAACGGTCCATCGGCCATCCTCGAAGCCAGCTACCAGGTGGACCTCTTCCACCCTGAATTCCCGGGGCTTTGGAAGCGTGGCATCCACCTCGATGAAGAGCCGACGGCATTGCGCAGCCAGAGCCGCGCGTTGAAGAAGGAGGCCCGGCAGGTGATAGACCACCTTGTGAGCGGGGGAAGCAAGAAGAAGGGCCGGGCTGACAAGGCCCTTGCCTTGATCAACGAAGAGTGCGCCGTGATGAACGACTGGGTGGAGCAACGCTGCGGCTACTGGCTCGACCAAGGCAAGTTGGTGGGGCTGGTGGGTGGTGACCACAGCACACCGCTCGGCTTCTTCCGCGCACAGGCCAGGCGCCACAAGAAGTTCGGCATCCTGCACATCGATGCCCACCTCGACCTGCGCAAGGCGTACGAAGGCTTCACCTACAGTCATGCCAGCATCCTGTACAACACCCTTCCCTTGAAGCAGGTGGAACGCGTGGTAAGCGTGGGCATCCGCGACTTCTGCGAGCAGGAGAACGAGGTGCTGGTGGCCGAAGGCGACCGTGTGCGTGTGGTGCGCAGCGCCGACGTGCGTCGCCAGCAATACGAAGGCATCACCTGGCGCGAACAGTGTGATGCCATCATCGACGCCCTTCCGGAAAAGGTGCACATCACCTTCGACATCGATGGTCTCGACCCCACCTTGTGTCCGAACACGGGTACACCTGTCCCCGGCGGCTTCCAGTTCGAAGAGGCCACCTACCTGCTCTCACGCCTGGCCAGCAAGCGCACCATCATCGGCTTCGATCTGGTTGAAGTATCGCCCGGCAAGGATGAGTGGGATGCGAACGTAGGGGCACGTCTGCTCTTCCACCTCTGCGGCGTGCTGGCCAAGCGCTGACCATGCTGCGTTCGCTGCTGCGCGCCCTGTTGAACGAACGCCAGCGCCAACTCCTTGGCCGGCGCCTGCACCATCTGCGCGCATGGCCCCTTCGGAAAGACCTGAACGCTCTTGCCCTTCACTACGGCACGGACAAATGGGGCCGGCATTACTACACCCAGCATTACCAGGTGCTCTTGGGTCCTCTGCGCACACGCCCCCTACGGATGCTGGAGATCGGCGTGGGCGGCTACACCGACCCCCGGGCGGGCGGCGGCTCGCTGCGGATGTGGAAGCGCTACTTCCCCAAGGCCCGCATCACTGCGCTCGACCTCTACGACAAATCCTGGTGGGAGGAGCCACGCATCCGTATCCACCAAGGCAGCCAGACCGACATCGCCGTGCTCGACCGCATCGTCAAGGAGGATGGCCCCTTCGATCTCATCATTGACGACGGCAGCCACGTGAGCACGCACATCATCGCCACCTTCGAGCACCTCTTTCCCAGTTTGAAGGACGGCGGTCATTACATCATCGAGGATACGCAGACGTCCTATTGGAAGGAGTTCGGAGGCGATGAACACGACCGAACGGGCACGCATACCAGCATGGGCTACTTCAAATCGCTGGTGGATGGCCTGAACCACGAGGAGATCCGTGACCCGGCTCGTCAGGAAGGACCGTTCGACCGAAGCATCCGTTCGATCCACTTCCACCACAACCTGGTGGTGATCTGCAAGGGCAGCAACGAGGAAGGGTCCAACCTGGGTCCGCAACGCATTTCTCAGCCGCGGGTGTCCCACGCCTGACGCAGGGCATCCAGGAACGTCTCCCGCAGCTGTGCGCCGCGTACGGCAAGGCGGTGATCCAACACGAAGAAGGGCACGCCCTGAATGCCGATCCGACGCGCATCCCGCTCGTCCGCCCGTACTTCCGTGGTGAAGGCATCACTGGTCAGTACTGCGGACACAGCTGATGCATCCAAGCCCACCTCCACGGCGAGTCGCTGTAGTACCGCATGATCGGCGATGTGCGCACCCTCGGTGAAGTAGGCATTCAACAGCCGTTCCTTCATGGCACCACCCAGACCCTGTTGCTTTGCGAACTGGAGCAGACGGTGGGCATCGAAGCTGTTGGTGGGGCGGGCCAGGTCCATGCGGAATGCAAGCCCCACACCGGCCGCGCGCTGCACCACACCCTGGACACGCTGCATCGCTTCATCGCGGCTGATACCATACCGATCGGAGAGCATGCCATAGGTGTCCTGGTCGCCGCCACGCGACGCGTTCGGATCAAGTTCAAAGCTATGCCACTCTACACGCACGCGGTCGCGATGCTCGAATTCCGCCAGGGCTCCTTCCAGTTCACGCTTGCCGATGTAGCAGAACGGACAGAGCACATCGCTCCAGATCCCGATCACCAGTTCGTTCGCTGCTTGTTCCATGGTGCTGTGGCTTGCACGTGCAAAGGAACGGCACCGGATCCGCCCTTCCTCCCAACAGCAAGTCGTGAAGAACGCACGAGGCAGGAGCGGCTCACAGTGGCCAGCGCTAACTTGCTTTACACCTGCCCATGCGCATCCGCTCGAACCTTGCGACCCTTGCGCTCACTGCGACCCTTGCGGCGAGCGGACAAGAAGGGGCGATACTGCCCTGGCCGGTGCAGGAGGCACTGCGCAGCGAGGCGCGGCGTCCTGGTGTGTTGCGCATGCCGGGAACGGACGGTGTCGCGCAATCGTTGGCCCGTGAGCATCCGGGTCTGCCCACCTTCGCAGATAGTGCGGTCCAATATTGGATCGAACGGTGGACCACGGTGGAACGGGACGCGTTCCGCGGGATGCTTGCCGTGTGGCAGGAACAACGGCCGTTCATCGAAGCACAGCTGCACCAGGCAGGGTTACCATCGGAGATCTCGCTGTTGCCCCTTGCGCTCACCAGCATGGACCTGCACCATCGCAGCTTGCGTGGCGCCGGGCCCTGGTCACTTTCCCATGCCGTGGCTGTGCGGTACGGCTTGCGGGTGAGCGATGCGGTCGATGAACGGCATCACCTCCTGCTGAGCACGGTGGCGGCAGTTGCCCACATGCGATCGCTCGTTGATGCGTTCGCCACGCAGGACCTGCAGTTGTTGGCCATCAGTTGTGGCCCCGCGAATGCCGTGCGTGCGTCACAACGTGCCCCCCTTGCGCGCACCCTGGCTGAGCTCCACGAACACGTGGATGCTCCGGAACGCGAAGTGGTTCCCCGGTGGATGGCTGCACTCCATATCGTTGACCGGTTATCCGAAATGGGGGTGACCCCACTTGTACTGGCAAGCGATCCGCCAACGGACACCTGCCGAACAACGCGCCCAATGGTCCGCGACCAGTTGATCCGGTCGCTGGCCTTGGATCCTGCCCTGTGCGCCTGGCTGAATCCCACACTGGTGGGCCGTACTGTCCCTGCGGGCACCACGCTTGTGCTACCGGGCGGGTCGTGCCCGCGCTTGCAGAGCGTGAGCGATAGTCTGCACGCAGGCGCCACCCAGGCCGCACAAGCACAAGCGCCAGCACCGGTCGAGGATGAGGAAGAGCGCACACCGGATGGACGGGAGACCGTGTATCACAGGGTGACGGCCGGAGAGGTCCTTGGTCGCATTGCCGAACGTTACGGAGTGACCGTGGCCGAACTTCGCCGATGGAACGCGCTCAAGGGCGACCACATCGATGTGGGTGAGGTGCTCACCCTGCACGTCACCCCCGCCGTGAAGCGACGCCTGGATCGCAACGAGCCGGCACCTGCCCCGAAGCATCCGACGCACGATCAGGACCACAGCTGGTACACCGTTCGCCAGGGGGATTCGCTTTACAACATCGCCAAGCGGTTTCCCGGCATCAGCGCGGATAGTTTGATGCGCTTCAACGGCATCGGCCCTGACATCCGCCCGGGACAACGCATCAGGATACCGACCCGATGAACCCGCGCAGCACCTTGCTATTCCTAGTCGCGGTGCTTGCCGCCCTTGCAGCGCTCGGCGTGCTGTGGCCAGGGGAAGGCATCCGCTTCGCCGGTATCCGTTGGACCCTGAGCGGTCCTCAGGAGCTGCTGTGGCCGGAGGCGCAGGAACGTGTGGACATCAGCGCCATCGTGGCGTTACCGACCGACACGATGGAGGTGGACAGCGTGGCCACCGTGACCGTGATCCCGACCGATACTGCACGAAGCATCGCGTTCGTATTGGACAGCAGTGCGTTGCCGCCGTTGGAGGAGCGGATCAGCCTGCACTACCCGAACAACGACCGCTCCGTTCTGGAGCCGCTCTTTGCAGCGCTGCACCAGGCGTCCGCACGACGTACGCCGCTCCGGGTGCTTCATTTCGGCGACTCACAGATCGAAGGCGACCGGATCACCTCGTACCTGCGCCACAAGTTCCAGGCCCGCTTCGGTGGCGGTGGCCCGGGGCTGATCCCGGTGGACGACATCGTGCCCAGCTTCAGCGTGGAGCGATCGCTCTCAGGGGACTGGCAACGCCACACCATCCTGGGCAAGCGCCGCAAGGACCTGCCGCATGGCCGCTTCGGTGTCCTCACCAACTATGCCCGGTTCACGCCCATGCTACCGGACAGTGTGGAGCTTGACGGCATCGAGCAGGAAGCAAGCATCCGCATAGCGCCCTTGGCACGGGCCTATCGTTCGGTGGGCAACTATGACCGCTGTCGGATATTTCTTGGGCACCATCGCCATGGCGTTCACTGGGAACTGGCCCAGGAGGGCGTCACGGTGCATGGCGGGGAACTCGGACCTTCGGAGGGGTTGCAGATCGCGGAGGTGAGCGGATTGCAGGCCGGCGTTCCGGTGGACCTGATCTTCCGAGCGGATGACAGCCCCGAGGTGTATGGCATCTCACTGGAAGCATCCGGCGGTATCTGTATGGACAACATCGGTATGCGGGGCAGCGCTGCGTACGAGTTCGCTTCCTTGGATGCGACGCTGCTGCACGACATGTTCGAGGCCCTCGAACCGCGCTTGGTGATCCTGCAGTTCGGTGGCAACGCCATGCCTGATATCACCGACGCGGACAAGGCGGAGCGCTATGGCACCTTCTTCGGCACGGTGGTGAAGCGGTTCAAGCGCTGGTTGCCGAACGCCGCGATCATCGTCATCGGACCCAGCGACATGAGCATCAAGGAAGGTGAGCAGTTCATCACACGGCCCTTTCTCGAGGAGGTGAACACAGCGATGAAGCGCAACAGCCTTGCGCAAGGGGCCGTGTATTGGGACCTTTACCAGGCCATGGGCGGCCGCAACAGCATGGTCAGCTGGGTGGAGGCCGACCCGCCCTTGGCCGCCACCGACTACACGCACTTCAGCCCGCAAGGCGCACGCAAAGTGGGCGAGCTCTTCTGGAGCGCCTTCATCAATGACTACGCCGCGTCCCGATCCTCCAAGCCATGAGCATGCGACGCCACGCCCCTCTCCTGCTGCTGCTCCTTGGTGGTGCAGCGATGATGCCCCGTTCTCCGATCGTGGCGCAGGATCTGGCCGCCCTGAAGGAGCTACCCTTCCTGGGGCATGCATCCAACCGTATCGAACTGCACGGTGACCCCACCACCTGGAACGTATTGCATTCCCGGATGGACGACCTGCTGTTCAAAGGCATTGGACAGGTGAACGTGGTGCACATCGGCGGATCGCATGTGCAAGCGGACATGTGGAGCATGCAGGTGCGACATCGTCTGCAATCCATGGCACCGGGGGTCCGTGCCGGCCGTGGGTTCATCTTCCCCTACACACTTGCGAAGAGCAACAATCCGTTCTGGTACGAGCCCGTCCATACCGGCATCTGGAGCGCGGTGCGCAACGTGAACCGGGCGGACAGCAGCCTGCTCGGATTGGCCGGCATCTCTGCCACCACACGCGACAGCCTTGCCACGCTTCGCATCAGCTTCCGGGGGGAGGTGTACGCCGGATACACCTTCGACCGCGTGGAGCTCTTCCATAACATGGACAGCTGCATGACCATTACGGTGACCGGGGCCAACGGGCTGGAGCCCAAGTCCGTAACGGTGGACAGCGTGACCCAGCGGGGCATCTATCACTTCGACCGCCCAACGGACACCCTGCATGTGCGCGTGGTCCGAACGGACAGCACCCAACGCTTCACACTGCGGGGCATCGAGCTCGGCTCCAGCGATCCCGGCATCTTCCTGCATGCCTGCGGCGTGAACGGTGCCAGCACCACCAGCTGGCTGCGCTGCCAGGCGTTCAGCGAAGAGCTGGCCGTGGTGGGGGCCGATCTGGTGATCCTTTCCATCGGCATCAACGATGCACATGATCCTGACTTCGATGCACAACGGTTCAAGCGGAACTATGCGGCGCTCATCGACCGCATCCGACAGGCTCATCCCGATGCCGCCGTTCTTCTGACCAGCAACACCGACAGCTATGTGAAGCGCCGCACTCCGAACCGCAATGCGGAAGCCGTGCGCCAGGTGATGCGTGAGTTGTCCGCTGAGACCGGTGCGGGTGTGTGGGATGCGCTGGGTGTGATGGGCGGCGTGGGTTCGATCCGTCTCTGGGAAAGCGCCGGTCTGGCCAAGCGTGACCGCATCCACCTGACCCGCGAAGGGTATGCGCTCCTGGGCGATCTGCTCTTCGATGCGTGGCAGGACCTCTACGATGCGCACCTGCGCTCCCTTCCATCCCGACCCTGAGGCCATGGACAGCGTGACCTCCGTATTGGCCAACCTCCTCGGACACGATGCCCGGTCGCCGATCATCTTCACCGGGCTCTATTTCTGGGGCTTCTTCGCGCTGGTGCTCGCGGTCTTCACCACGGTTTACGAACGTCCCTTCGCACGCAGCCTGTGGCTCTTCCTGGCGAGCCTCTTCTTCTACTGGAAGACCAGCGGGCTTTTCGTGCTTCTGCTGATGCTGTCCATCGCGGTGGACCACAGACTGGCCCTTCACAGTGCGGCAAGCGTGAAGGTGTTGCACAAGCGCCTGTTCCTCGCGGCCAGTATCACCGTCAACCTGGGCCTCCTGCTTTATTTCAAGTATGCCGGCTTCGTCGTGGACAACTTGAACACCATTCTTGGCACCTCCTGGGAACCGGTGAACTATGTGGCTCGCTGGGCAAATTCAGCGTGGGACGCACACTTTGTGGAGAACAAGATCCTGCTGCCTGTGGGCATCAGCTTCTACACGTTCCAGTGCATGAGCTATGCAGTCGATGTATACCGTGGCGAGCTCAAGCCCGTGCGGAACCTGATCGACCTGGGGTTCTACGTCAGCTTCTTCCCGCAACTGGTGGCCGGGCCCATCGTGCGCGCAGCCGAGTTCCTGCCTCAACTGGAACGACCTTACGCGCTGACACGCGCTCAGTTCGGCATCGCGGTTTTCTGGATCCTCAACGGGCTCTTCAAAAAGATGGTCATCGGGGATCACATCGCGGTCAACTTCATCGACCGGGTATTCGCCGACCCGTTGCGGTACTCCGGCGCCGAAGCCCTGCTGGCCATCATCTCCTACTCCCTGCAGGTGTATGCCGACTTCAGCGGCTACACCGATGTGGCGATCGGTCTGGCGCTGCTCATGGGCTTCCACCTCACGGTCAACTTCAACAGCCCGTACAAGGCGCGCAACGTGGCGGAATTCTGGAAACGCTGGCACATCAGCCTCAGCACCTGGCTTCGCGACTACCTGTACATCCCCATGGGCGGCAATCGGAGCGGCTCGCTGTTCACGTGGATCATGCTGGCCTTCATCGGTGCCGCGTTGATCCTGCTCACCGGCTGGTGGTGGCTGCCGGTCGTATACCTGTCGGTGCTTGCCTTGGTGCAGGTGCTCACGCATGTCTCACCGACCGCGCGAATAGCGGTAAGCACCAACACCAACCTGATGATCACCATGCTCATTGGCGGCCTATGGCACGGCGCCAGCTGGTTGTTCGTCATCTGGGGCGGTCTGAACGGACTGGGGCTCGTGGTGTACAAGTACTGGAAGCGCATCAGTCCATGGGAAGGTCGCTCCCATTGGGCCGTGATGGCGTTCCGCGTGCTGCTCACCTTCGCCTTCATCAGCTTCACGCGCATCTGGTTCCGCAGCGAGAGCATGACCACGGCCAACGCCATGCTTGACCGGCTGCTGAGCGGCATCGACCCCAAGGTCCTCTGGACAGTGGTCGTGGGCACACCTTCGGTCTTCGCCCTCTTCGCCCTCGGCATGGTGGTGCACTGGCTGCCCGAGCGGTGGAAAGAGCGCTATCGCGCGGCTTTCGCGGATCTGCCGCTGTGGGCCATGGGCGCCGCCTGCGTGGTGGTGGTCATCGTCATCCAGCAGGCGCGTTCCGCCGAGATGGTCCCGTTCATCTACTTCCAATTCTGATCATTCACGCGGCGGCAGGAAGAACCGAAGCGGCGCATTCCTGAAATAGACGAGTATGGCGTACACCATCGGCTTCAGATCACCGATACCCAAACCACGTGAGCGCAACGCCAGGAACAGGGACAGTGCGAAGCTCACCAGGAAGTTGAGAAGCCCGATAAGCCCGATACCCAACAAGGAAACGACCACGGTCCAAGCACTGATGGTGGGCCCCACGCCCACCATGCCCAAGGCCAGATTGCCCGCGGCAAATGTGATATGACGGATGTCGAGCGGCAGGCCGAAAAAATCGCCCACGATGCCGACCGAACCCATGAGCACCGCGAACCAGAAATTGCTGATGATGCCGCTGGCATTACGCTCGTAGTAGCCCGCAAGGCTTTTGCGACGACCGTCAGAAAGCAGCCGCTTCAGCAACGGATGGCCCTCGATCCGTTGGGGGATGCGCAGGTGGATGGTGTTGTTCGCAACACTGCCGGCGATAAGACCGGACAGGAACAGGAACACACCGGCCAGCGCGGCATGGGGGATCGCCAGGGAATTGAAGGGGTCCAGTTCGTGCAGCATCCTGGGCGCCTTATGGCTCAGCAGATCGGGGCCTGCCAGCGCGTTCCAGGCCAGGCCCACCACCATCGCCACCGGAAAGGCCATGAGCACATTGCCGAGAAAGGCAACGAACTGCGAGCGCCAAACACGCGCCACCAGCAAGGCAAGCGCGCTGAACCCCTGGGGCCCTCCCGCTCCCCGTCCCTCATCAAGGGCCGCCGCAATGGTGCTCGCTGTCATCGCCGGCTGCTTGGTGGCCAGGGTCAGGTGGAGCAGGTAGATACCGATGAATACCCACGCGTAGTTGAAGCTGTACAGCACCGCGTGGGTGAAGGGGCTCGCATCAACCTTGGAGGCAAGTGCCTTCAGCAGGCAGGCGAACGCCACCAAGGCCCCTCCGCCCAATGCCGACTTGAACATTTGCGTGTATTCAGCCGCCGTGGTGGTGATGTAGTGTTCGCCTTTGCGTCCCGTATGGCCCATCACCTCGCGAGCCATCACCTGTGTGCTTTCGTTGAGATAGCCTTTGATGTCCGTGCTTCCCGCACTGAAGACCACCAGTTGCTTGAGCAGACGCACATGGGCCAGTGCAGGGGACCGTCGGCCTTCACGCAGGATGTCGAGCACCACCTGAAGACGGTCCAACAAGCGTCGCATCCGCATCAGGGTCTGGTTCACCCTGAGGCCCATGCCATGCATACGCGCGTTGTCATAGGCCGTACCGATCACCGAGCGGCACTCCTCCAGCAGGGCATAGAGGTTGTCCGCGTTGGCACCATCGGTCCGGGGATCACGCAGCTGGATGATGTGCTCGTCAAGGTCCTCGGCAAGCAACAGGAAGGGGTTCTGTAGATGCTCCTGCTCAGGTACCATGCGCAAAACCTCCGGCTCGAACGCCATGCCAGCGATCCGTAGGCCAAGGACCTGCGCCGCAAAAAGCAGTTCGTCCGAACGATGCGTCCCCGCCGCACCCTCCCCCCCCACATCCAACAGCTCAAGCAGCCGTTGGCAGGAACGCTCAGGGAGCGCCCGGACCCAATCCGCATCCTGTTCGCGGTAGAACACGTTCACCAGCAGGTGATCGCTCGTACGCGGGTCCGGCTGCGGGGGAAGTACTTTGTATCCGATGCGCTGCCGTATCTCCGACCAGAACCCACCGGTGGCCAGACCGGCATCGGTCAATGTGCGATGGAAGGCAACACCGCGTGTCAGGCGCTGCACATAGGCCGATAGACCGGAACGGAGAACGACATCCTCCTCCAGCAGGTCCACCAACTCGGTCAAGCGTGCGACGGAACCTGCTCGTTGATCCGCCGAAGTGGATCTAAGGGCGTCCACCAACCTGGCCAAAGGACCGAGATCGACCTCCTCATGCTCCGCAGCCGTTCTCAGGCTTTCAGGCACCCCCATCCGCCGCATGCCGCCAAGATATCATCCATGCGACACCGAGGCTCAGGCTTGCGACCGAAGCCGCATCTTTGCAGCGATGCCAACACACCTCGTCACCGGCGGCTGCGGATTCGTGGGCCGCAACATGGTCAAGCGCCTCTTCAACACCACCTCGGACCGCATCCTGCTCATCGACGACCTCAGCGTGGGCACCCACCCCGATACCTGGGCGCCATGGAAGTGCGATGGCGTTGACCACGGCATCACCGTCTACGGCGATGGCCGCGTGCTCTTCCTGCAAGCTGACCTGCGTGATGTGCTGCGCGAACTGAACAAGGACCCGGAATACCTCGTGAAGCAGCATGGGCTGGACGTGGTGCGCTTCAAGGACATCTTCCACTTCGCGGCCATCGTGGGTGGACGCAGCAAGATCGACGGCGACCCCATGCTGGTGGCGCAGGACCTGAGCATCGATGCAGAGATCTTCCTCTATGTGTGCCGCAACAAGCCTGATCGGTTCATGTACCCCAGCAGCAGCGCCGCCTACCCCATCGACCTGCAGACCGAGAGCAACACGCTGCAGCTGAAGGAGAGCGACATCGACTTCAAGAAGATGGGTGAGCCCGACATGACCTACGGCTGGAGCAAGCTCACGGGCGAGTTCCTGGCCAAGATCGCGGCCAGCCACTACGGCGTGCACGTCACCTGCATCCGCCCCTTCAGCGGTTATGGCGAGGACCAGGACCTCTCCTACCCCGTGCCCGCCATTGCCGCGCGCGCTGCCAAGAAGGAGAACCCCTTCGAGGTGTGGGGCACCGGCAAGCAGGGCCGCGACTTCGTCCACATCGACGACGTGCTGGACCTCACGCTGCTGGCCATGGACAAGATCAGCGACGGCCGGGCCATCAACATCGGCATGGGCCGGCTCACCAGCTTCCTGGAACTGATCGAGGTCTTCACCGGCTTCGCGGGCTACAAACCCACCATCAAGCCCCTGCTCGACAAGCCCATGGGCGTGCACAGCCGCTACTGCGACATGACCTGGGTGGAAGAGAACCTCGGCTGGAAGGCGAAGATCAGCATCGAGGAAGGCATGAGAAGGGTGTATGAGGCGGCGCTGAAGAAGATCTGAATACAGGAGAATGGGAGTTGGTGAATGGTGAATGGGAAATGCAGAAGACCGAACCTCAGTTCCATTCACCATTGACCATTCGCCATTCACATCTATGAGCTCCCCCCACATCATCTGCTTCGGCCCCGGCCCCAAGTTCAAAGGCGGCATAGCGCAGTACAATACCGCGCTGGCGCGTGCGCTGAAGGATGAAGGGGCGCAGGTCACCATCGTGAGCTGGACGCAGCAGTACCCGGCGATCATCCCGCGCGAGTTCGTGGACAAGGCCAGCCGCAGCGACCTCCTGGAGGGATATGAAATCCCGGTCAAGTACCTCACCAACTGGAACGACCCGCGCACCTGGTGGGCCACCGCGAAGGCCATCGCCGCGCTGAAGCCCGACAAGGTCATCATCCAGTGGTACAACCCCACGCAGGGCATCCCGCTCAACACCATCGCGAAGTACCTGCGCAAGCACACGAACGCAGAGATCCTCTTCGACCTGCACTTCGTTGCCGCCAAGGAGCAGAGCAGCCTGGACGCCCGCCTCACGCGCATGGCCCTGCGGCACGGGCACAGCTTCATCGTGCATGCGTATAAAACCGCGGATGAGCTGAAGGCCTTGATGCCGGATAGGGCGTTCGAGGTGACGTTGGATGGGAAGAGAGCAGTAGGCGGTCAGCAGTTTGCAGTCGGCTCCGCCAGTACTGCCAACTACCAACTGCCTACTGCGAACTCCATCCACTCAATACTCAAGTTGTATCACCCCATCTACACCCTCTTCAAGCCCGACCCGGCGTTCGACAAGGAGGCGTGGAAGGCACAGCATCATCTCCGTAAGCACGTCTTCCTCTTCTTCGGCTTCATCCGCAAATACAAGGGGCTGCACTTCTGCATCGAGGCCTTTGCGGAGCTGGCGAAGAAGCGCGACGATGTAAGCCTGATGATCGTGGGTGAGCGCTTCTGGCAGACAGTGGACCAAAGCAAGCTGAACACCAAGTTGAAGAACGCGGTGTTCGGAACGGTGAAGAAGCTCTTCCTGAAGAAGGCCGACGACGAGCGCGACTACGACCCGCTGGCCCTGGTGGACGGCCTCGGCATCCGCGAGCGCACGCTGGTGGTGGACCGCTTCATCCCCAACGAAGAGGTGCCGCCCTACTTCCAAGCGGCGGACACCATTGTGCTCTTCTACGAGACGGCCACGCCCAGCGGCGTGGAAAGCCTCAGCTACAACTTCAAGCTGCCTGCGGTAGCCACACGTGTGGGGCACTTCCCCGAGACCATCACCGACGGCTTCAACGGCTACCTCGCCAACCCGAAGGACATCGCAGACATGGTGCGCGTCATGCAGCTCAGCATCGAGCGGCCCATCCCGCGCAACAACGTGGTGGAGGCCACCAAGACCATGAGCTGGGCGAACTACGCCAAGGCGGTACTGGCGGGGTGAGCGGATCTCACTCCAGCGTCACCGTACCCCGCGCCTCCACTTCCACGATCCGGCGTCCACCGGAACCGCCATCGGACTGCTGCAAGCCCAGGGTACGGGTGCGGGTCAGGTAAAGGTCTGCGGTGCCAGCGTTGAGCGACGACAATTGGTCGGCCGAAAGTTGGATGCTGGCGGCGCCTGTGGTCTGTACGGTCGTGGTGCTGCTGTTCACCCCGTTCTGCTTCACCTGGGCCTTCATGGTCTCGCCGGCCACCAACGGACGCCCCACCCAGAACACCTGCCCTCCATTGATGCGCGAAAGCACCACCCCAGTGGGGATCTGCACATCGAAGGTATCGGCCCGGGTGATGCTGTTGGTGAACACACCGACTCCCGCATTGGTGAAGCTGAACGCCACATCCACCATGCCCTCGTTGGACCACCGGTAGAAGTAGTTGTCCAACTCCGTGTAGCTGGTCCAGTTCTCGTTGTTGAACCGGATGGACGAACCACCGGTCAGCTGAAGGCGCACACCCAAGCTGCTGTTCTTGCGGAAGGTCGCATAGGCCCGGGTGCGGTTCTCGGGCTTGTCGTACAGCACCTTGTAGTCCTGATAGATGGAGGTATCCTCGGGCAGCTCGGAACTTTCCTCCTTGCGGCATGCGACCAGTGAAAGTGAAAGGACAAGGGCTGTTAGCAGAACGGATCTCATGGCGCGGTCGTAGATGACCTTCCATGGCGAAGTTCATGCCAGGATGCGTCGGCTCGGCGGACCTGCCGTCCGTCGGCAACCCGGGGCGGTCCGTCGACGTACGAAAGCACCTTCCGATCGGACGATTATCTTCACGCCGTTGAAGCGGACCTGCGGAGGTGGAAGACCGCATATGGGCCCTTCAGCACAACCTGCCGAGGAACAATGGTGAATGCACCACTGCTCTTGCTGTTCATGGCCAGCTGGCTCAAGGTGTTTTCGCTTGGGCCGGTGATCGGGCCCGTTGCACCCCTGTTCGCCGAAGAACGCCACGCCTCTGAAGAAGAGGCCACGTTCGTGAACAGTGCGGTCCTGGGCGCGGAGGTAGCCCACTCGGATGGTGCCTTGGTGGCTGCCCAGCGCAGGATACTGCGATCGACCGAACGACCACGCTACCTGGCGGTGGCGGATATGACCCTGCCGAGCACGGCTGAGCGCCTGTACATCATTGACCTGCAGGAACGCCGTTTGGTGGTGCGCATGTTGGTGGCGCACGGACAAGGCAGTGGCGAGCTCACCTGTGATCGTTTCAGCAACCGTGAAGGTTCACATGCCACAAGCAAGGGCCTTTACCGGGTGGGAGCCGAGATCGTGAGCCCCAAACATGGGCCGGCCCTCCTACTGCACGGGCTGGATGAGGGCCAGAATTGCCAGGCGCTGGCCCGCGAGGTGATCATGCACGGAGCCGATTATGTGAGCGCTGATTTCATTCGCTCTCATGGGCGGTTGGGGCGCAGCTGGGGCTGTCCCGCCGTCCCACGACAGGAAATGGCCCGCATCATCGAACTTCTGGCCGACGAGGGCTTCCTTTATGTACACGGACATTGATCCGCGTATCCCTGCTCATGCGTGACATGCATGCCTGGTGCTGGTTCCTGCCCTTGATCTGGACCGCCTGCACGGCTCCACCATCCCCGGAAACTTCGAGCGCCGCAGATCAAGCGGCCGTCATCGACTCCGTCTTCCAAACACGCGAAGCGTATAGCAAGCGCTACTTGGACAGCAGCACGGTGGCCCACTTCCTCAGCCGCGCAGAAGCCGCCCCCGGGGATTCGGCGGATATCGTCGGCTTCTACGCCCGCCGCAATTTCCAGTATGCATGGGTGGTCAATGGCGCGCTCTCGCAATCCGCGCTTGCCTTCCTGGACCTTTCGCGTGGAGCGGACACCCTCATTCCCAGCATTCGAGCCCTGCGTGAGCGCGCTGATCTCCTCCTGAGCACGCATCCGGGCGTGGGGAAGGACAGCCTGCCTTGCGATAGTTGCCTGCGCGAGGTAGAACTGGGGCTCACCGCCCTGTTCTTCCGTCTTGCCGATCAACGGTACAGTGGCGTGGTCGGTCGGGACCTGCGTGAGCTCGAATGGTTCATTCCCCGCAGAAAGAAGGACCCGTCCCGCCTGATCGATTCCCTCGCAGCGGGCCACATGGACCTGGGCCCTTGGGAGCCGATACACCCGCAATACATGCGGCTCAAGGAGCACCTGCGGCAGTTCCACCTGCTGGACAGCCTCACCGAGTGGCCTCACCTTGACCTGGGTGAAACGCGCAAGCTGGAGCCTGCATCGTCGCATCCACTGGTGCCCGACATCCGGCACCGCTTGATGCTGCTGGGCGACCTGACCAACGAGGGCGATACCTTGTGGATGAACGCCCCTGTCTACGACAGTACCATGGTGCGGGCGGTCCAACGGTTCCAGGAACGACATGGACTTCACCCTGACGGTATCATCGGGAAGGGCTTCATGGCGGCCCTGAACGTTACTCCCAAGGAAAGGCTGCGCACGCTGCTCGTGAATATGGAACGGTTGCGATGGGTGCCAGAGCAGGTCCCCCCCGACCTCATCCTTGTGAACATCCCGGAATTCCGGATGCACGTATACGAAGCTGGGGCGGAGGTCATGAGCATGGACGTGGTGGTGGGCACGGACGCCACGCGGACGGTGATCTTCAGCGACTCGCTCTCACAGATCGTGTTCAGCCCCACCTGGACCATCCCGAAGAGCATCGTCAGGGGTGAGATACTGCCTGCAATGGCGAAAGACCCCGGCTACCTGCGTCGCAAGGGAATGGAGCGCATCGGAGGCAGCGACGCGAACCCCATCATCAGGCAAAAGCCTGGCGCTGGCAACGCGCTCGGCCGGGTGAAATTCCTCTTTCCGAACAGCTACAGCATCTATTTCCACGACACCCCCAGCAAAGGCTTCTTTGCGCGTGAGAAGCGGGCCTTCAGCCACGGCTGCATCCGCTTGAGCAAGCCCACCGAACTGGCGGAATACCTGCTGCGCAACGACAGCACCTGGACACCGGAGGCCATCCACGAAGCCATGTACAGCGAGAAGGAGAAGTACGTGCGGTTGCCGCGCAAACGACCGGTGACCATCGGCTATTTCACTGCGTGGGTGGATGGTACCGGTACGCTGCATTTCCGCGATGACGTGTATGGCCATGATGGAAGGCTCGCCCTCGAACTGTTCGGAGCTCCAATGCCAGCGACCGTATCGCTCAGGTAGGCCCAGGAAGCGGCCCTGCGCGTAGATGGGTGCGGACAACCGCGGCATGGCATGGGTTTGGATGACCATGCCGATACGGCTGGATGAGCCGTCGGTGGAAAAGGTCCCGGACAGTTACCTGGATCACGCTGGCCGATCAACGGACGGGCGGCACGCTCATCCTGAGCGCCCGGTCCGGGGACTCACACACCCAGTCGCTCCCTGATCCGGTAGCTGTTGCGATCGGCGCTGTTGCGGCTCACCAGCTCGGCCACGAACCCTGCGGTGAACAACTGCACACCGATGATCATCGCCACCAGCGCCACGTGGAAGAGCGCCTGGTCAGCAACGCGCGGAGCGGGCTGGTGAAGAACGAACAGGTAGTAAAGCTTGCTTCCCAGGAGCCACGCTACGGCCGCCGCACCGAACACGAACATGGCGGTGCCCAATCCCCCGAAGAAGTGCATCGGCTTCTTTCCGAATCGGAAGATGAAGGTGATGGTGAGCAGGTCGAGGAACCCGTTGATGAACCTGTCGAAGCCGAACTTGGTATGGCCGTACCTGCGCGGGTGGTGCTTAACGACCTTTTCGCCGATGTTCCGGAAGCCCTCCTTCTTGGCGATGAAGGGGATGTAGCGGTGCATCTCGCCGAAGACCTCGATGCTCTTGACCACATCGGCCCGATACGCCTTAAGACCGCAGTTGAAATCGTGCAGCTGCACCCCGCTGACCCGACGTGTCGTCCAATTGAACAGCTTGGTGGGCAGTGTCTTGCTAAGGGGGTCATAGCGTTTCTGCTTCCAGCCGCTCACCAGGTCGAAGCCACCCTCCCGTACCATGCGATAGAGTTGTGGCACTTCCTCCGGATCGTCCTGCAGATCGGCATCCATGGTGATGACCACGGCTCCCTGTGCCGCACGGAAGCCTTCGTTCAGCGCGGGACTTTTACCATAGTTCCGGCCGAATCGGATGCCCTTCACCCGGTGATCCCGACCAGCCTCGGCAACAATGACATCCCAAGATCCGTCCGTGCTACCATCGTCGACCAGGATCAACTCGTAGCTCAGTCCCATGCCACCGATCACAGCATGCAGGTGTTGCACGAGGATGGGGAGCGACTCACGTTCGTTGAGCAGGGGGATGACGACGGAAAGGTCCATGGGCGTGACCGGGAAGGCCCGAAGAAGGTGCAAGGATACGGAGGCGGTCGCTGTTGGAGGCATGAACGGAACGAATAGAGCGACGGTCCGTGCATCCATCTTTCGACAGCAAAGCACCGAACCCTTACCTTTGTGCCGGGGCAAGTCCCGTACGACCAGCTCCCGCTGAATCCCCCAGGTCCGGAAGGAAGCAAGGGTAGGCGGTCGTAGCGGTGCGATGCGGGTCGCTTGCCCCACTTTTTTTTTGCCCGATCCTTGGCGGAGCAGCGGCCCAGTGCCCGGCTATCCCGCAGGGTGGGGTGTCGGTCATACATTTGGGACCGACCACAGGCGATCCGATAACCCATCAGTAGCTGGCGACGTATACAAGGAACTCATCGACGAGCATGAACACCTTGGAGAGCGTACAGGACCGCACCCTCACCCCATCCGTGAGGTCCCTGATCCAGGAGTTGGTGCACCGTTTCGGCAAGCGACGCAACGAACTTCTTGCCGAACGGGGTACCCGGCGCGCCGTCCTCGCAAGCGGCTTGGTGGACCAGCGGGAGGAGACCGCGCACGTTCGCCGTACCGAATGGACCGTGGACCCGCTTCCAGAAGCACTGATGGAGAGGCGTGTGGAACTTATTGGCGGTGCCTCCCGATCGGAGCTGATCCATGGACTGAACTCCGGTGCGAAGACCTACATCGCGGACCTCTGGAACTTCACTCCCAGCGACACGTGGAACATTCTGCGGGCGCACCGCAGCCTGGAGCGGGCGGCCAAGCTTGAGCTGGCCTGCCTGGACGATCAGGAGGGCCGTGTGCGTGTGAACCCGAACACCACCACCCGTCTGATGGTGGCCCCGCGCCCGCTGATGGCAATGGAATCGGCGTTGCTGCTCGAGGACGAGCCAGTGCCCGCCGCCTTCTTCGACCTGGCGATGCTGGCCCACCACTGCGCCGCGGATTGGCAGCGGAAGCAGGGCGGAATGTTCCTGCTGCTGCGCGACGTGCATGGTCATCTGGAGGCCCGAATGTGGGAGCAGATGTTCGACCTGCTGGAAGAGCATTTGGGCATGGACCGGGGCACCATCCGGGCCACGGTGATGATCGACAGCATCAATGCTGCGCTTGAGGTGGACGAGATCCTGTTCGAGCTCATGCACCATGCCGCAGGTCTTTCGGTGGACCCGCAAGGCTATGCCGCCGACCATATCGCACTGTTCCACGGCAGGGATCGACCGGTGTTGCCTGACCGGGAGACCATTGTGCAGAACGCGCCCATGCTACGTGCGCTGAACCTGCGCATCATCGGTGTTTGTCACCGACGTGGCTGCCACGCCATAGGCGCACCCAGCTTCGTACTCCCGCCCCTCCAACGGGAACGGCTCAAATCCAGCTACCTGGAAATGTTGAGCGACAAGGAGCGTGAAGCGGTGGACGGTTTTGACGGCACAATGGTGGTGGATGGGGATACCGTGAACCCTGCCATGGTGGAGTTCAACAAGAGCATGCCGCGCGCCAACCAGCTCTATTACCTGCGCAATGACCAGCTGGCACCGAGCGATCTGGTGAAGCGCCCCGAAGGCGCGATCACGGTGGATAGCCTGGTGGGAATGATCCGCACCACGCTGCGCTACCTCGTGCAACGGGAGGAGGGGCGTGGCTGGATCATCCAGGGGGGACGGAAGCACGACCGATCGAGCCTTCGCTTGTGCCTGCGGCTGTTGTGGCAGTGGACGCATAGCGATGCCGGCGTCATCAGCGCGACCGGGCTGGAGATACGGGACCACCTGGTGCGCTTTCTGGTGCGCAAGGAGAGCGAGAAGATGTTCGGGGAAAGCGAGGAGCATACCCGCAGGATGGCCGCCCGTGCAGTGGACCATATCCTGGAGATCGTGCTGGCGGAGGAGGTGCCCATGGAGCCCATGGTCTGACCCGGACAGGAGCGCTGCCTACCTTCGCGGTCCATGGCCTCTGGTAACTGGATCCCCATCGAACTGCAACTTCCTGAGGACGGTTCGCGCGTGTTGTGCCGTGTACCCGGCAACACGGTCTTTCTGCCCGGCAAAACGGGCGCCGTGGAGGTGCGGGAGGTGGTCATCATGCGCTTCGCCCGGGATTTCTTCCTGAAGAATCCGAGCCGCACGGGCTACGACGGCATTCCACATTTCTGGTTGGGCGAAGGCACCAGCAATCGCTTCTTCGCGGAGGTGACACACTGGATGGAGCTGCCCGCGACCCAGGCACCGACCATCTGAAAAGCGCACAGGGTGCTTGACCTTCTGGTCAAGCACCCTGTGCCGTAAGGATCCCACCAATTACTTGGCGATCTCGAGCAGCTCCACGTCGAAGATGAGCGTACTGTTGCCAGGGATGGCACCACCGGGGCCGCCGGAGGGACCATAAGCAAGATCGCTAGGGATGTAGAGCTTCCACTTGCTGCCAACGGGCATCAGTTGCAGGGCTTCCACCCAGCCACGGATCACACCACCCACAGGGAACGTGGCGGGTTGACCGCGGTCCACCGAGCTGTCGAACTTGGTGCCGTCGATGAGGGTGCCCGTATAGTGAACGGTCACCTTATCGGATGCAGTAGGCTTCGGTCCTGTGCCCATGGTCACCACTTCGTATTGCAGACCGCTGGCCGTCGTGGTGATACCCGGCTTCTTGCCGTTCTCGGCCAGGAAGGCCTCACCCTTCACGCGATTCTCCTCGTTGGCCGCCTGCTCTTCGGCCATGCGCTTCTCCTGCAACTTCTGCATGTAGCCCTGCATCACCTGTTCGAGCAGTGCCTGGTCCATCATCGCGTTGCTGTCAAGGCCATCCTGCAAGCCTTTGGCAAGCGCATCCACGTTGACGTCCTCCATCTTGCCCCGCTTGAAATTGCTTCCGATGTCCACGCCGATGGCGTAGCTCACCGAGTCCATTTCGTTGGTCAGGGTCACGGGACCTTTCTGGCCTTGAGAGCAGGCGCTGAGCAGAGTGATCGCCAGTGCGGCGCTGAAGATGCGTGTGTTCATGGATGCTAAATGGTGCGCGAAGGTACTCCGCTGCACGGCACGGATCGCCATCACCCGTTCAACAGGCGCTCCAGCGTACGATCGAAGCGGGGGAAGCGTGCCAGGTCGGAGTGTTGCCCTTTATTGAAGGTGAAGAGTTCACGCTGGACGGAACTTGGCACCAAGGCATACAGCTTCAAGGCGGAACGATAGGGCACCACGGCATCACGCTTGCCATGGAAGAGGTAGGTGGGACACTTCACCCGTTGTATGGCGCGGTCGTTCCGGAAGGGATAGCGCAACAGCAGGCGGTATGGCAGGATGCGCAGATAGGAATACGCCACATCGTAGAGGTTGGCGAAGGGCGTTTCCAGCAACAGCAGGCGTGGAGCGTTGTTGGCGGCCACTGGTGTGGCAAGACCGCTCCCCAAGGAACGGCCGTAGACAACGATACGAGCCTCCGGTCCACTGGCACGCAGGTGATCGTACCAGGCCTGCGCATCAGCGTGGAGTGCGGCTTCACTCAAGGCCCCTCGGCTTTTGCCATAGCCGCGGGGATCTGGCATGAGCACGTTATAGCCTTTCCGCAGGAAACGGGGCGCCTGCTTACCCCAGCGACGAAGCGTACCGGTATTGCCGTGGAAGTACAGCACAGTGCCCTTGGCGTCTTCCACCGGAAAATACAGCGCATGTATCCGTGCCCCGTCCGGGCGTTCGAGGAAACGCTCCTCGTAGGCTACAGGGAACTGGAACCGATACCCATCGCTCAGGCGGAACCGAATGAAGATGAAGCGTTCCTGTGCCAGGTAGTAGAAAAGGCACAGCGCCGTGTAGGCCAACAAGGCGACCAGCAACAAGGCAAGGAACAGACGCATGGGAACACAAAACTACATGGGTGCGAAGGAAGGGGGCATCTTTGCAGCATGCGGCGCGGCGCAGCTTTCCTCGTTCTGCTCGTTCTATCGGTGGGCAAGCTTACCGGCCAGGCCATCCAGCGACGGCATTTGGTGATCGGCTATGGTGCGGGGCTTGGCGCCACCACGCTGGACAGCAGTACCGAAGTGCTGCGAAGCCCCTACCGCAGGGCTGGTTCGATCCGCTTCAATGTGAGCTACGCCGCGGGAGACCGGTTCGCGTTCGGCTATAGCTTTGAACGGCTTGGCAGCACCGAACATCCCGGGCTCCTGGACCGCTACCGCATCTCCACCCATCAGGTCCAGGTGATCGTTCGGCCTTTGGTGCGCGAGCGTTCGTGGATGGAGTTCGCTGTCGGCATCGGTCCTTCCGTAAGCGTGCTCAGTCCTCGTGGTGCACGTTTGCAGGCCCGCACATCAGCCGGGCATGCCGGTGCCGAGCTGAGTTGGACGCGCATGCTCAGCAGCACTTTGGGGCTCCGCTTCAACACTGCGATCGGCACCGCGTCCCCGGGGGGCCTTACCTTGGAAGGTGCACCCGTGAACGACGAACGCGGGGAGCAGGTAAGTGTTGGATGGACAGCCGTGCGCGGCGGGCTCGGCCTGATCGTACGGTTCTGAAACGGGGATCATCCGCGCAGGAACACCCACTCCGATGCCGTGCTGTCCGCTGCACTGAAGCGATACCCATCGCCATCGTAGGCCTTCAGTGGTTCGGGCTCCAACAATCGATGCTGGATGGCATACCGCGCCATGGCACCGCGTTGGTGTTTGGCAAAGACCATCACCGTGCGGTATCCTCCAGGTCCCTTGTCCTTGAACACCGGCGTCACAACACGCACACCCAACGTGGACGCCCGGGCTGCCTTAAAGTATTCGGCGCTTGCGAGGTTGAGCACCACGTTCGAGCCATGGGCGGCCAACTCCTCCTTGAGGCGATCGGCAATTCGGTCCCCCCAGTAGGCGTAGAGGTCCTTCTTGCGCGCCACAGGCAGGGCGGTGCCCATCTCCAGGCGATGGTCCTGGATGAGGTCCAACGGACGCAGCAGCCCATACAGGCCGGAGAGGATGCGCAGGTGATGCTGGGCGAAGCGCAGATCGTCCGCTCTGAGGCTGCGTACATCAAGGCCCTTGTAGGCTTCCCCGTTGTACACGAACGCGGCCGGGCGGGACGTGCTCGCCGTGTGTTCCGGGGTCCACTGCAGGTAGCGGGCATGGTTCAGGTCCGCCAGCTTATCGCTGAGCTCCATCAGCCGGGCCAGCTTTTTGGGTGTGTAGGTGCGCAGCTTGGCGATCAGTGGTTCGCTGTGCTCCAACAGCGCGGGCTGCGAGGTGTTGCGGATACCGCGGGGTACTTCCGCAGCAAGGTCTTTGGCGGGAGAGAGCAGGGTGATCATGGGCACGAGAACGGTTCAGGACCTACTTCATACCACGCTGCTGCTGGATCTGTTCGTAGGCTTCCTGCACTTTCTTGAATTTCTCGGTAGCGGCTTTCTGCACCTCATCACCGAGCTGGGCCACTTTGTCCGGGTGGTACTTCATGGCCATGCGGCGGTAGGCCTTCTTCACATCGTCATCGCTGGCGTCAGGGGGCACTTCCAGGATCTGGTAGGCTGCGGTGGGGTCGGTAGTGCGGAACATGGCACTGAGCGAACCAAGGTCCTTGTCGCTGATGCCCATGGCATGGGCCATGCGCTTCAGAAGGTCCTTTTCGGCCCGGTCCACCTGCCCATCGGCATGTGCGAGGCCTATCAGGTAGTGCATCAGCTGCAGCCGCAGCGGGTGGGGCATATGCATGCGGATCTGCGCGCACACCTGGTCCACGGCGATATCGCGCTTCAACACATCGCGCAGGGCCACGAGGAGTTCGGCAGCGTGGGCCGTACCGAATTGCTGCACGAAAAATCGGCGCACATGGTCCAGTTCACGTTGGGTGACGCGGCCATCGGCACGCATCAAGGCGGCGGTGAGCACCACCAGGCTCATGGCCAGATCGCCCGCAGTGGTGGTTCCTGCGGCCCGCTGTCGGGGCTGTTCGATCACCTCCACTTCACCCCCCATGTGGTCGAGCATGGCTCCCACCGCAAAACCCAGCAGCCCGCCGATGGGTCCACCGAAAGCCCAGCCCAACCCACCTCCGATCCATTTCGAGAATGCCATGATCGCGTATACCGTTACCAACTGCCACCGGCCCCGCCGCCCCCGAAGCTTCCGCCGCCGAAGCCACCGAAGCCGCCACCTCCTCCCCCGCCCCAACCACCGCCACCGCCGCGATGCCAGCGCCCGGTGCGGTTGTCCATCTGGCTCAGCAGCCACATCGCGGTCCACCAGTCCAATTTATTGGTGGAGGCGTAGTTCCGCACCCGGTTGCGCCAGGAGAAGAAGATCACCAGGCCCACCAGCAGGAACACGAGCAGTACCGGCCAGGCGGGCGCTCTTCCAGGTTGCATGTCTTCGTTGAACTCACCCTTGGCCATGGCCATCAGCAGGTCCGTTGCACGGTCGAGCCCGCCGATATGGTCACCCTTCTTGAAGCGGGGGATGATCACCCCGTCGACCACCTGTTTGGCCCGGAGATCGGGAATGGCACCTTCCAATCCATAGCCCACCGCAATGAACACCTTGCGTTGACCGGGCGGTCCGTTGGGCTTCACAAGCAGCACGATGCCATTGTCGAACCGTTGCTGTCCGATGCCCCAGCGTTCGCCAACATCGAACGCCAGATCGCTCTCGGGCAGGCCGCACAGTGTATCCACGATGAGCACCAGCAGTTGGTTGCTCGTTTCGCGGGCAAAAGCCACCAGCTTGGCGTTGAGGCGATCGGCCTCGCCGTGTTCCAGCCAGTCGGCGTAGTCCCACACCAGGCTGTTCTGATCGCGCTCCTTGGGTGGCTCCAAGGTGCAATCGAAATGCGCCGCATTTACAGGCATTACCAGCAGCAGGAGCAGCGCTATCAATCCGTTCCTCATCGCGTGGAATAGGTGACGGTGTTGCTCAGCTCATTGGTGTCGTCGCTGCGCAGGGGGAAGTGTACACGGAGCTTCTCGCCGATCATCCGCACGGCTTCGCACAATCCTTCACAACGTTGGTCAGCGGCGAAGTGGAGCTTCAGCACGGCCACCACATCGCTCCAGAAACCGTTGCCCACCCTGGCATGGATGCCACTGTCTCCGATCACGGCCACCTGACGATCGGCCACGCAGATGTAAAGGAGCACGGCGTTGCGGTCACGCGTGCGATGCATGGCCAGTTCCTCGAAGATGAACGCGGCATGGTCGAGCGCCTCTTCTTCGATGTGGTCCTCCAGGTGTACGCGGAGCTCACCTGAAGTAAGGCGCTCAGCATCCGCGATGGCCTCTTCCACGCGCGTGCGTTCCTCCGCTGTCAGGAACTCAGCCGCTGTCAGTGCGCTCACTTGAAGGAGATGTCGGGTGCGTTCTCCGTGCCTTCCTGCGCCTCGAAGTAACCCTTCTCGGTGAAGCCGAAGAAGCCTGCGAGCATGTTGCCGGGGAAGCGCTTGATCCGTGTATTGTAGTTGCGGGCAACGTCATTGAACTTGCGGCGCTCCACACCGATCCGGTTCTCCATGCCCTCGTACTGGGCCTGGAAGTCCTGGAAGCCTTTCACGGCCTTCAGTTCGGGGTAGCGCTCGATGGTCACAAGCAAGCGCGAAAGGGCTCCGCTGAACTGGTCCTGGGCCTGTTGGAACTGCTGGATCTTTTCAGGGCTGAGATCACCGGCGTTGATGGTGGTGCTGGTGGCCTTGGCGCGTGCCTCCACCACTTGGGTGAGGGTCTCCTTCTCGAAGTCGGCCGCACCTTTCACGATCTCCACCAGGTTCTTGGTCTTGTCGGCGCGGAGCTGGTAGGCGTTCTCCACGTTGCTCCATTGCTTGCTCACATCCTCATTGAGCCCGACGGTGCCGTTGTAGAAGTTCATGGCCCAGAAGCCGATGAGCAGCAGAACGCCGAGAATGGCGATGAGACGGATGTTCTTCATGGTTCGGTTCAGTGTTCGGTGATGGGGCGAAATTACTTCGCTTGATCCGGGTGCGCCGTGTACGAGCCTCCTGCCTTTACGAGCGGTCCGCCGATCTGACAAGCGGTGCGATCTTGGGGCCCGAATGAACACCCCTGTCGCTGAGCAGCGGTTGAATGCGAGCTGCGTCCTGCTCTACGCTCGGCTTCTGGGCATTGCGCCCGAGGTACTTGGTCGGGTGCGGCTCATGCCCCGCGACCGCAATTGGTTGCACGCTCCCTGGTACGGCGATGCGCCTGGAGGGGCCATGGTGCTGGCCGATGACATTTACCTCAGCCGCACCCTTTACCACGCTCCGCAAGGCAAGGACAGCAGGCTACAGCTCATCTGGTTGCTCCTCATGGCGCATGAACTGGTGCATGTGCGCCAGGCCCGCAGGCTGTCGAACGGACCGCTGCGGTCCATCCGGTTCGGCGTGTGGGCCGCTCTCCGCTATGCGCGGTCCTTCCTTCGCCATGGTCGCCGTGCTTACGCCGAAGCGGAATTCGAGCGGGAGGCGGAAGGCGGGCGGGAGGCGCTTCGTCAACTGCTCCAGCGCACGGGTGGCATCCATCCACTGCACCCGCTCGTGGTGCTATGCATGGAGGACCGGCCGGAGGCCCTAAGCCACTGGCTCGACCTGCACCTGCCGGGATGATCAAGGCCGCACCACCAACGGAAGCGAGCGTTGCTCAGTGCCGGTCACCAGCACCTGATAGCGCCCCGGGGCCAGGCCGGCCACATCGATCGCGAGCGTGCCACTGGACGGCAACCGCCGTGCACCGATCACGGTACGGCCCTGGGCATCGATCACAATGGCCTCACCGGAGGAACCGGACGGGACACGCAGCCAGACCGTATTGGTCGCAGGGTTCGGGAAGAGCGTCACCTCGGTCCTTTCGGCCGTTGCCACACCGGTCTGGATGTCGCTGGGCGAATAGTGGAAGCGTGCCTGAGTGACCTGTCCACCGACCGTTGTCACGAACAGGACAGGCAGGCCCATGCCATTGGCGATCCACTTGTATTCCACCGTCTCGGGCTCGGGGAAGGAGATGCCTTGACCGAACTGAGCGATGTAGATGGAGTCCTCACGCTGAAGGACGGAACGCACGCGCAGCACTTCGAAGGTATCGGCGGGCAGGTAGAGCGTACCCCAGCCGTCCACGGTATTGGTGCGCACCTGGTCCTGCGTGAAATTGAAGAGGCCCGGCACCTCAAGGGTGAAGGAACTGGGGGACATGTCCGTATCGCCGAATTCCAGCGGGAACACATGCACCCGGTCCACAGGCACACGGCGCACGCTGGTGGGCAGTCCGTTCACATTGGCCCCGAATCCCACATTGCGGTAGCCGCTCGCGTCGCGCTTGTAATACTCGAAGACGTTGGACACGGTCAACTGCTGGAACGAGAATGCCGGTCCGCGGAGCGCGATGTCGGCATCGTGGTCGGGATAGGCGAACGGGTTGTTGAAGAAGAACTGGTACAGGAACGGGGTGGATGTGACGCTCACCACGGTATCCGCACCTTCTGCGCCCACCTCCAGGGTGGAGAAGTCCCAGGTGACACCTGCTCCGGTGAGATCCACGTCGATCCCCGCTGGCAGGGTGTTCACGTAACGCACTGTGTCTCCCACGCTCGGCATGTCGCTCGGACCGATGGTGATCTGTGCGGAGAGCGCTGTAGCAAGCAGGAAGGTCGACAGGGTGAGGGTTGCGCGCATGGTCCGGTGGTTGCCCACAAAACTACCGAAGTGCAAGGCGGTACACAATGGCCCGGACCTTGCAAGCGTTGCAGCTACCTTTGTACTCCCATGCGTTCGCTCCTGCTGATCAGCTTCGTGCTGACCCTTTTCGCCGCCCAAGCCCAACCCGGCCGTCAGGGTGATCTCATCCAGTTCAGCGGGGTGGTGGTCACGGACAGCCTTTCGCCCGTGCCCTTCACGAACATCCTCATCCGCAATACCTATCGGGGGACGATGAGCGACGTCTACGGCTACTTCAGCTTCGTGGCACAGGAAGGCGATACAGTTCTCTTCAGCGCAGTGGGCTTCGAGCGCTCGCAGTATGTCATTCCGGTCGATCTGGACGACAACAAGTACTCCATGATCCACGTGATGAGCCGGGATACCGTTCAACTGCGTGAGATCTCGGTGTATCCCTGGCCCTCGAAGGAGCAGTTCCGCGATGCCTTCCTGAACCTTCGTCTGCCGGACGACGACTACCAACTGGCGCTGAAGAACCTGAGCCCTGCGGAGATGGTGCAACGGATGGAGAACCTGCCGCCAGACGCGTACCAGAGCTTCCGCTACCAGATGCAACTGGACCAGACACGCTTGTACTACGCCGGTGGTACACCGAACATCAACCTGTTCAATCCCATTGCGTGGGCACAGTTCCTGCAGGCCTGGCAGAACGGCGACTTCAAGCGGAAGGACAAATGAGCCTTGCGGCCACGGGCCCGTGGACCTACCCTCCCACCCTTCCTGACGACCCCAAGCGCTTGTGCCTGGTGGAGTTGCAGCACGTTCGAACCGGTGAAGTGCGGTACTACGTGATGCGCTACTTGCGCAATAACTGGCAGTTCCAGGAGCGGCTGAAGATCAGTCCGGAGCAGCGGGTGGTGCGGTGGGCGCTGATCGAACCAACGTACAGTGACCCCGACAAAGCCTGAGGGCCTTCTTCCCTTGAACGGATGAACCTGACGTCCTTGTACTCCGTGCTAGGATCCGTGCTGCTGCTGCGTTGTACAGCACCGATGGCACCTGCACCGAGCGCAACTGATGGAATCACGGGACACAGCGCCAATGTCGGCAATGGTCCGAGCCAGGCAATGGTGGGTACATGGATGCCCGAAGACTACTGCGCGTGCCTTGAGCGCCACCGGTCAGCCTACACCTGCGGCTCTTTGCTGAATGATATCTACGTAATGAACGTGACCCCGAAGGGACGGGACAGCTTGGAATGGGGTTACATCACCACACACGAAGGAGGCCCCATGGCAACACTGGGATACGAACCGGCCACCGGGGCCTTTACCTACCTGGCCAGGGAGGACGAATACCTGGGGTACCAGCGGATCTCCATCCGATCCATCGACCAAGACCATGTGGAGCTCATCACCGATGCGGGCCAGGCTCCCCAGCGGTTCAGGCGGGTGGAGAACGAGGCCGTCCTGTTGAACAGCACCTTGTTCGAGGGTGAGTACGCAATGGAAGGCGACAATGTCGTGCTGCGATTTGAACGTGACGGAACGGTTCTTGGACTTTCAGGCATCGACCGTTTCACGGTCCTCACTGACTTCACCGAAGGGCTCGACGACCGGGACATCGTGTTCCTCTACTCCGGTGCGTACGACTGGAGCACCGACGCCTACCACTACCGCCATGAAGGGAGCGACCTGCTCCTCTTCCCCATGGATACCACGGAGGAGGAGTACGTGTACCGGATGGGTGAACTGAAATACCGGTTACGCCCGGTGGCGGAGTAGCCGGGAACAGCGGCTAAAAGTCGTTGGTGCGTGATACGTGCTCAACCCTTGAGCACCTCCTTCACCTTCGCGCCGATGGTCGCCGGGCTGTCCGCCGTACGGCGGATGCCGCACTCGCGCATCACGGCCTTCTTCGCGGCAGCGCTCTCGTCGGCAAAGCATAGTCCAGATCGGCATGAAGATGTGCTCTTCCTTCCTGAGTTGTCCAATTAAATTAGCATCATGCGCTATCTACTATTCCACCTCGCCATGTCGTTGGCAACGTGCTCGATCGGCCAAGAGCATGAACCGACCCTGTTCCTTCAAGAAGTGCTCAAGAAAGGTGACATCCTGCCACGAGAATTGAAGGATAGCCTTCCGGCAAAGAACTTCAGCAAGCTCTGGACAACTGTACCCAATTGGTTGGTTTATGGTTTCATCGGTGATGACTATCAACGCTTTCGGGTGAATTTTCTTTCCGTGATCAAGGATGACATCGACCCTTCACTGTATCGGGTGTATGGTAAGAGCAAGGTGAGGACCAACCTATGCTAGTTCCAAGGTGAGATCAGGATAACCAATGTGCGTAAATACTCTGACATTTCCTACGGCTTGGACGATGCCTATATAGACAGTTCGATCATGGGCCGCTTCGTGTTGTGCGGGACTTATCGCTTGCTCGAAGACCCGAACCAACTCCATGCGGGCATTCTAACAGGAACGTTCGCTTCCTACTTCTACCTCGACCGAACAGGGGTAGTTCGCTATGATGACATTGATGATGTAGCAGACGGATACACCAACAAATCAATTCGTTGGTAGTTGGACATCCTACACCGGCAGTGTATCGAAACGCTGCAACTGGGGTGACAAACGCATCCCGAATTCACAGAATTTCGACATAGGCGCTGGAGAGTTTTCACCCGCAGAAGAATACAGGACCTATGGGTGGCAGAACTTCCCAACCATCTATGACAGCGGTCCAGAAGGCGATCGAGCCAGAAGTGCGGAAAGAGTAGAGTGGTGGAGGTGAGTTACCTCCTACTTACACCAGCACCTCCTTCCCTACCCCAGCACCTCCTTCACCTTCGCGCCGATGGTCGCCGGGCTGTCCACCACGTGGATGCCGCACTCGCGCATCACGGCCTTCTTAGCAGCAGCGCTCTCGTCGGCACCGCTCACGATGGCACCTGCGTGACCCATGGTGCGGCCCTTGGGAGCGGTCTCGCCGGCGATGAAGCCGATCACCGGTTTCTTGCAGTTGGCCTTGATCCAGCGGGCGGCCTGGATCTCCAGGTCACCGCCGATCTCACCGATCATCACGATGGCCTCGGTGTCTGGGTCGTTGGCGAAGAGCTGCACGGCTTCGAGGGTGGTGGTGCCGATGATGGGGTCACCGCCGATGCCGATGGCCGTGGTGATGCCCATGCCTGCCTTCACCACCTGGTCGGCCGCCTCGTAGGTCAGGGTGCCCGACTTGGATACGATGCCCACCTTGCCTTTCTTGAACACGAAGCCGGGCATGATACCCACCTTGCATTCCTCGGCGGTGATCACGCCGGGACAGTTGGGGCCGATGAGGCGGCAGTCCTTGCCACGCAGGAACTCGCGGGCGGTGACCATGTCCTTCACAGGGATGCCCTCGGTGATGCACACGATGACCTTGATGCCCGCTTCAGCGGCTTCCATGATGGCGTCCGCAGCAAAGGCGGGGGGCACGAAAATGATGCTCACATCAGCACCGGTGGTCTTCACCGCATCGCTCACGGTCTCGAACACCGGACGGTCCAGGTGCGACTGACCGCCCTTACCGGGGGTGACACCGCCGACCACATTGGTGCCGTACTCGATCATCTGTGAGGCGTGGAAGGTGCCTTCACTGCCGGTGAATCCTTGGACGATGACCTTGCTGTTCTTGTTGACGAGTACGCTCATGACGGGTCGTGTGCGGTGGGTTGCTTGGGCGGCAAAAGTAACGGCTAAGCGCTCACATCGGCGGCATGGGGGGGACGGCGCTTCAGATAAGCGTTCACGTAGTACAGACCACCGAGCATGATGACCCCCGCTGTGATGTACGGCAACCCGTGCATCACCTCGTACAAACGCCCGCCCATGGCCGGACCTGCGATGCGCGCCAGGGAACCGAAGCTTTGATTGAGGCCCAGTACCTCGCCCTGCTCCTCCTGCCGGGCGTTACGGCTCAGCTGGGCCAGCAGCGTCGGGGACAAGGAGCCGTTGCCCAGCGAGAGCAATGCAATGGACAGGATGCTCAGCGGCAGGAACAGCTCACGGGGAATGAAGGCGATCATGCCCAAGCCCACCGCCACCATGAGCGCGCCATAGATCATGAGGTTGCGCTCCCCGAAGGTGCGCTGCAGCCAACCCACCATGGTACCCTGCACGATGGCTGAGCCCAGGCCGACGATGGCGAACATGTAACCGATGCGGGTCTTGTCGAGCCCGAAGTCATCGAACCAGAACAGGGCGATGGTCATCTGCATCATGCTGAATGCGGTGATGTAGATGAAGCTGATGATGTAAAGATCGCGGAAGCGCGGCTCGCTCAAGGCTCGGATGGCGCCGCTCACAGGCTTGATACGCAGCCTGCGATGGGCGACCTTCTCCTGCAGTGATTCAGGGAGGAAGAGCCAAACGGCCACCAGGTTGAGCAGACAGAGCAAGGCCGCAACGTAGCCCACCCACTCCACCCCGAGCCGGTCGAAGATGAGACTGCCCAGCGGCGGACCGAAGATGAAGCCCAGGCCGAAGGCGGCACCGATCAAGCCCAGGGACTTGGCGCGCTGGTCGGGCGGAGTGATGTCGGTGATGTAGGCCTGCGCCGCGGTGATATTGCCCGAGCCGACACCGGTGAGCATGCGGCTGATGATGAGCAGGGTGATGGTCGTGGCCTGGGCGAACAGCAGATAACTGATCGCGGAAAGGGCCACTGCGATGAGGATCACGGGACGTCGGCCGTAGCGGTCGCTCAGGGCACCCCAGAACGGGGTGAAGATGAACATCATCAAGCTGAACAGCGCGCCCGTATCGCCGATGAGGGCCTCGCTGGCGTTCAGCTCACGCGCATAGATCGGCACCACCGGCACGAAGATCCCGAAGCCGATGAGGTCGATGAAGATGGTAATGAAGAGGATGACGAGCCGGCGGTCCATGGGGAAGCCCGCGAAGGTAGGTGGGTGGCGGAGAGCCCAGCTACCAACCCCGGGAACAGGTCACGCCACCTGCGCTGGAGCCACGGAGGTCTTGCGCACGTAAGGCCGGATGATGAGGCGGATGGTGTTCTTCCAACTGAGGTACTTCCACGCCCAATTGACGAGCACCATGATGCGGTTGCGGAAGCTCACCAGTTGGATGACATGGACGAACATCCACAGCAGCCAGGCGAAGGTGCCGCCGAAGCTGCGCGTGCCGATATCGACTACCGCACGACGACGACCGATCACGGCCATGCTACCCTTGTGATGGTAGCTGAACGCAAGCATCGCCTCGCCCTTGGCACGCCGCTTCAAGTTGGCCACCAGGTGGCGTCCCTGTTGGATGGCCACAGTGGCCACCTGAGGATGACCGCGTTCCCACGGGCCATCGCCCTCCATCAGGGCGCAATCACCGATCACGAAGACATCGGGGTGATGCGTCATGGCGTTCTGGCGGTCCACGATGTACCGGTTGGCGCGCTCGTTCAGGTCGGACTCCAGCCCCGGGAGGGTCACGCCCTTCACCCCGGCCGCCCAGATCACCGTATTGGTGGGCACCTCAGTACCATCGTCCAGGCGGATGTGATCGGCATCGCCGTCGAGCACACGCGCACCGAGCCGGACGTCCACACCCAGTTCCCGCAGGTAGCGAAGGGCATTCGCACTGGAGCGTTCGCTGAAGTTCTTCAACACCCGATCGTTGCTGTCGATGAGCATGATGCGCATCAGGTCGCTGTCAAGCTCGCGGTACTCCTGGCGCAGTACGTTGCGCCGGATCTCGGCCAGCGCACCTGCCAGTTCAACCCCGGTGGGACCGGCGCCCACAATGACGAAGTTGAGGCAGCGCCGCACATCGTTCTCGTCGTTCAACGCGATGGCTGCCTCGAACTCCTGAAGGAAATCGCTGCGGATGTCGAGGGCCTGGTTGATGCTCTTGAGCTGCATGGCATGATGCTCCATGCTGCGGTTACCGAAGAAGTTGGTGGTGCTGCCGAGGGCCATCACCAGGATATCGTAGGAGAAGTCACCGATGCTGGAGTGCACCACTTTGCGATCAGGGTCCACACGGATGACCTCGGCCATTCGGAAGGCCACGTTGGGCATGGGGCCGATGGTGCGGCGGAAGGGATGGGCGATGCTGTCGGAGCCCAGGCTGGCGGTCGCCACCTGGTACAGCAACGGCTGGAAGCAGTGGTGGTTCTGCTTGTCGAGCAGGAGCACCTTGTAGGGCGTGTTGGCCAGCCCCTGCACCACCTCCAGCCCGGCGAATCCACCGCCCACCACGATCACGGTCGGGTATGGCAGTTGATCATAAGCATACTTCGCAGCGCTGGGCATGGGGCTCGTGTTGGGGACGGCGCAAAGATCCGGATCTTTACGGCCTTCCCGACATGCACCAGGACACCATCGCCGCACTTTCCAGCGCACCGGGCACAGGTGCCGTGGCCCTGCTGCGTCTTTCGGGCCCCAAAGCATATGAAGTAGTGGGAAGGCTCGCTCCCTCCCTGCCCATAGAGCCGGTGGAACGCCGGGCCTACTTCGTGCCGCTCATCGACATGGACGGCCAGGTGGACGAAGGGCTCATCACCTGCTACAAAGGCCCGCGCAGCTATTCGGGCGAGGATGTGGTGGAGATCGGCGTTCACGGGTCGCCCTATATCCAGCAGCGCACGTTGCAGGCTTTGTTGGATGCGGGCGCGCGGTTGGCCTTGCCCGGTGAGTTCACCCAGCGGGCGTTCCTCAACCGCAAGATGGACCTGAGCCAGGCCGAGGCCGTGGCCGACCTTATCGCCAGCCAGAGCGCAGCGCAGCACCGGCTCGCCCTGCAGCAATTGCGGGGCGGCTTCGGGGCGCGGATCGAAGAACTCCGTCAACAGCTGATCGACTTCGCCGCCCTCATCGAACTGGAGCTCGACTTCAGCGAAGAGGATGTGGAGTTCGCACAGCGCATCGAACTGGTGGCGCTGCTCGAGCGGCTCATCGACCTGTGCAGCGAACTGATCGACAGCTTCCGCTACGGCAACGCGGTGAAGCAGGGCATCCCCGTGGCCATCGTGGGCGCACCCAACAGCGGCAAAAGCACACTGCTCAACGCGCTGCTGAAGGAAGAGCGGGCCATTGTGAGCGACATCCCCGGCACCACGCGCGACACGGTGGAAGAGACCCTCACCATCGGCGGCGTGCTGTTCCGCATCATCGATACGGCGGGCATCCGGCGCACGGAGGACAGCGTGGAGAAGTTGGGCATCGAGCGCAGCTACCGCAAGGCTGGTGAGGCGCGCATCGTGATCCTGCTGGGCGATGGCGCGGTGCTTTCCGAAGGCGCACTGCGTACGGAGGCCGGTCTGTTGCGGCGGCGCGTGGGTGAAGGTCCGGTGATCCTGCCCGTGATGAACAAGAGCGATGTGCCGGGCACGGGAACGGCTGGCGAACTGCTGCGCATTTCGGCCCGGACAGGTCAGGGGCTGGATGCGTTGCAACGCGCGTTGCTGGCCGAAGTGGAGGCCATGCGCAGTGGTCCGGGCGACATCGTGGTGACCAACGCGCGCCACGTGGACGCCCTGCGCAAAGCGAAGGTGGCGCTGGAAGAAGCACGCAAGGCCATCGACCTCGGCATCAGTGGCGAGCTGCTGGCCATCGATCTGCGGCGGGCGCAGCATCACTTAGGCGAGATCACCGGGCGCATCACCACGGATGATCTCCTGGGCAGCATTTTCGGGCGGTTCTGCATCGGGAAGTGAGGGGTCGCAGAAAAGAAGCTTCGCGGAAGGCTGGGCTCTTGTGCCACTTCCGGATGTTCCACTTGTCTTATGTCCGATGTTCTATGCCGCCCAAGTTCGCGGCGCGGCACAGGACATCGGACTTCGTACAAAATCAAGCGAGGCTAATTGCACCTTGCATTTCGGTCGGCACGATCGGTCAGGGATGCACAACCCTCGGAATACGGTGATCACCGTAGTAATTCACGGTCCGGCACGGAGGAACCGCCTCCGTAGCAAGGGGAAGCTTTGCCGACCCCACCACCGTGCCCCCACACAGTCCTTCCAACAGGCTTCATCGCCTCTCCTACCCGATCCTCCTCGCCACCGCGATCGCTGGTCTGCTTACGCTTGCTGCGGCTGCACAGGATGATGGGCAGCAGTACCGGGTGATCAACATCCGCGACGAGGACAATGTCACCCGGCACATCCAGAGCTGGCTGGACCTGGCACCTGACGGACGCACGCTGGCCGTCGCACCGACGCAATCCTTCCCGTTCCGCTTGTACGACCTGCAGGAAGGTCGCATCACGCGAACGCTCGACGTGGGCAATTGGTATGCCGGCGCGCGCAGCACCTTCAGCAGCAGCGGTCGGTACCTGGTCCTTCAGCAGCTGTTCTACCTGGACATGGCGCCCAACAAGGTGCGCTCCGTGAAATTCGAAGTGGTGGATGTGGCCAGCGGCGCATCCATTTTCAGGGCGGAAGACATCTACGCTGCGGCACTGTCTCCCGACGAACGCATCCTGTATACGTTGGGTCCGAACGGTCTGGATGTCATCGATCCGGTGAGCGGCAAGCGCGACCCGATACGCCGTCTGGAACGGCTTGGGCATGCGGTGGCGGTGAGCACCGATGGCACCCGCGTGGCCGTAGCTCACCGCCCCACCCGCGCGGAGCTGGCCGCCATGCCCAGTGTGCGCAACGACAAGGACGCCTTGAAGGCACTGGAGAAGGTCGGGAACATCGTGGTGATCTACGATGCCGCCACGCTCACACCCGTACACACCCTCAACGAGCCCTTCGACAAGGTCTTCCGCCTGGTGTACAGCGCGGACGGCAGGGACCTTTGGATCCATGCGAAGCCCCACACCCGCAAGGGCAGTGCGATGGACCCGCGCCAAAGCTATGTGAGCATAGCGGATGCAGGGACAGGCGGGATGCGGCGCACCGCATTCCCATCCCTGTCCACGTATGAGCCCGACTTCCGCATCAGCCCTGATGGAAGGCTTTTCGGCATCGTGAGCCAAGGCCGGAAATTCATGGAGATCCACCTCTATGAGCGGGAGACCGGTCGCATGGTGGACCGCTTCGAACTGAGCTATCGCTTCGCGGATGCCACACCCTTGAAGGATGGTGAGTTCGGTGCTGATGGCCGGCTTTCGTTCACCTTCCTACCCGATGGCCGCAACATCTGGATGACGTTCGGTACCCGCCTCATTGAATGGACCTACGCCCCATGAGAACACTGCTCATCACCTGTTCCGCACTGTTGCTGTCACTGGCATCCTTCGCCCAGAAGAAGGAGCTCCTGGAGGACAAGGAGACCATCCTTGCTCGTGCCGCGCAGGCCTTGGATGCCGCAATGAAAGAAGGCGGTGTGCTGCACGCCGCTGTGGTCGAAGAGCGGCTCATTGGCGTGTACCATCTGCAGGTCAGCTTCCGCGAGAAAGGAGATATCAGCAGTGTTTTCGTGGCACGCGCCGAAGCGCATGACATCCGCTCTCAGAACCGCATGAAGGACCTCGTGCACCAACTCGAACTACCCTTCAAAATGCCCAAGGGTCGCCAGTACAGGATCGAACACACGTTCGACCTCAACGCCCTGCACCAGTGATCGAACAACCACCCACCCAACGCATGAAGCACCTCATTCTACCCAGCACCCTGTTCCTGGTCACCAGCCTGATGGCCCAGGAGGAAATGCCCACGGTTTGGGAGACCAAACTGGAGCACCGCATCGAACACACCGGCACCGGTACCGAAGCGCGCGGCTATAGCTATGCCGCCGACGACAAGGAGATGACCGTGTTCGACAACAAGAGCGGAGCCACCAAATGGACAGGCCGCTACAAGGACCTCACCCCAAAGCTGAACAAGGTGGACGAGCTCATCCCGTTCTGGGAGAGCGATGCCATCTTCCTATTCGACCGGCGCACGGGCAAGGACCAGATCGCCGTGCTGAACCTCTCCGATGGCAAGCTGCTCTGGCACACAGACAAGTACCAGAACCTCACCGACGAGAACGTCATCTACATTCCGGAGAAGGAAGGCTTCGCCATTTCGCTGAAGGAGCGACTGGTCTTCGTGAAGGCCAAGACGGGCGAAGAACTGTGGAGCACCGATAAGTTCAAGGGTGTGGCCGGACAATACGTGGCCACGCCGGATGGCAAAATGGTCATGGTCAACTTCGTTCCCAGCAACCTGGGTGCGCTCTTCTCGGGCTTCAAGAACCAGATCGTGAAGATCGACCTGAACAACGGCAACATCCTGTGGGAGAACACCTACGTCGGGCGCGCCGAGCGCAAGGTCATCAGCCGTGAATTCCTCTACGACCTGGATGTGGTCGGCGACAAGGTCTTCCTGCGCATGAACGGCATGCAGGTGTACGACCTCAACACCGGCGCCAACGTGTACACCGCCGCGTTCGACTACACCCCGGATCGGCTGGTGGGTGCGCCGGCCGGAGCGAAGAAGTTCGGTGTGTACCATGCCGTTGCCGAACCCGTTATCGTTGGTGACGACCTCTATGTGCTGGACATGAGCAACAAGAAGAGCCAGTATGTAAGGAAGTACGACCGCAACAGTGGCAAGCTGCTGTGGAGCAGTCCGGAGATCAAGGAGGCGCGGGCCATCCCGAACATGTACGTGGTGGGCGACAAGGTGCTGCTGCAGATCGGCGGGAACGTCGAAGCCCAGGCCTACATCTACCGGCGCGAACCCGACGGACAGGGCGGATGGACCATCACCGAGGAGTGGCGCATCTGGCATCCGAACGTAAAACCCAACGGCATACAGGCCTTCAACACCAGTGATGGCAGCCTGGCCTGGGACAGCGAGCGCTTCCGCAAGGGCATCACCAACGCCGTTGTTGTGGACGACCAGTTCGTGGTGTGCAGCGGAAAGGAACTCTACAGCATGGACATCGCTACCGGCGCGGAGAAGTTCGTGGTGCCGGTGGCGAAGGGCGGTGTGGGCAACGCGGACCAGATCATGACCTACCAGGACAAGATCGTGGTGATCGGTGACAAGGGAGTGAGCACCTTTGACATGAAGACGGGCAACGCCGTGGCCAGTGGCAAATACAAGAAGAGCGACCTGGAGGACCACGAGGGCGACCGCATGATCCTGAAGACCGCCAAGTCGGATATCGCCTGCTTCGATCTGGACAACTGCACCTACAAGGAGTTCAAGGCGCGCACCGGAGCCATCACCAGCATGAGCACCGATGGCAACTTCGTGTATGTGTACGACAAGAAGAACGTGACCAAGGTGGGTACCCGGTAAGCTCTCCCGCTACCGGGGAACGCGCAGGCCGTGCCGTTCGGCACGGCCTGCGTCAATTACAGGCATCCCTGCACTTCATCAAGCACGCGATGGATGAAGATGTACTCGTCCGCACCGTCCCCCTCCATGGCAGGTCCCATGGCCAGCGTGCATTCCACGTCGATGGTCCAGGGGTCGCCGCCCTGTGCTACGCTCCGCAGGTAGTGGCGTTCCAACTCGCGGTTGTTGAGGCTGCCGGCGCGCTCCCCCTCATCGGTCCACTCCTCCCCACCTGCGCAAGGCCAGCTGGATGATGCACCACAGGGCTTGAAGCTCATGGCATCTGCGAAGTAGATGAACGTTCCGGTGAGGCGCATGCGTGCGACCTCCTGCAACGCATCGGCCTGGCGGTCCAGCGTCATGTCCGGACCGCTCGACCCGGCCTGCCACTGCTCGTCCACCTGCATCAGACCTTCCTCCGTTGGCGTGTAGAAGACCGGCTTGCCGCTTATCAGCCCCAAGGAGATGCGCCCATTGATCACCTGCCACTGACCGATGGTACCGAAGGGGAGCGTATCGCGATCGAGGTCGTGTTGGCGCAGGATGAAGGTACTATCACTACGCAGCCACAGCTGTATGAAGATGCCCGGACGGTCGGCACTGGGCAGCGTATCCGCAAAGTATCCGACCATTGGTAGCGGATCGGCCGCGTTCACCTGTTCCACAGCGTCGGGTGCGGACCGGGGCACGGCAGGCGCTGTCGGCCTTTCGCAGGACGTGATCAACACCAGTAGCAGACAGGGGATGAGTGTACGCATGTTCGCGGCCTTGGGATGCGCCGAAGGTAAACCGGGAACGACCCATCACCAGACGGAACAGGCCAAAATGATGTAACATGTTTGTATGTAACAGATCTGTAACATACCTTTGTGTTACATAAAATGAGAAGTGATGGACCACCTTGATGACGAGCAGTCCCCGTTCCGCATCGGCACGCTGGTGATGGGCGACAGCTTCGTGGACCGCACGCACACGCGCAAGCACTTGCGGGCCAACTTCCGATCGGGCATCAACACGGTCATCATCAGTCCACGGCGCTGGGGCAAGTCATCGCTCATCCGGCAGGTGGCATTGGACATGGCGCGCGAGCGGAACGTGCGCTTCGCCTTCGTGGACCTCTTCCATGTGCGCACCGAGCAGGAATTCCTGGAGCGCTCCACCGAGGCGGTGATCAAGGCACTGGGCCGCACCCTGGAGCAACGCATGACCGACGTGAAGGAGTTCGTGCGGGGGGTGACCCCTCAGATCTCCTTCGGTGTGGACCCCCAGAGCGAGTTCAGCTTGAAGTTCGACCTGCCGAACGGGCGGCGCTCCATGACCGACCTGCTCGACCTGCCCGAGCGCATGGCGAAGGCCAAGGGTGTGCGGTTGGTGCTGTGCATCGATGAGTTCCAGAACATCGCCCAGCTGCCCGACCCCAACGGTTTCCAGAAGATGTTGCGGGCCTCGTGGCAGCACCAGAAGGCCGTGTGCCACGTGATCTACGGCAGCAAGCGGCACATGATGATGGACCTGTTCAACAAGCAGAGCATGCCCTTCTTCCGCTTCGGCGACCTGCTCTTCCTGGACAAGATCAAGCGCGCGGACTGGGTGCCCTTCATCCAAGGACGCTTCGCCAGCGTGAAGAAGGTCATCAGCAGGGAGACCGCGGACCATATCGCCACCCGCATGCAGGACCACAGCTACCACGTACAGATGCTCGGCCACGCCTCCTGGCTGCGTACCAATGGCCGCACCTGCACGCGCACCACCGTGAACACCGCGCTGAAGGACCTCCTGGACCTGCACGATGCATTGTACCACCGCTTGGTGGACGACCTCACCACCCCCCAGCTGAACTACCTCCGCGCCCTGCTCAACGGAGTGGAGAAGTTCACGTCCAAGGATACCTTGCGCCGGTACGACCTGGGTTCCAGCGGCAATGTGAAGCGCGTGACCGATGCGTTGGAGAACAAGGAGATCCTCGACTTCGTGGGCAAGGAGACCGAGTGGATCGACCCCTTGTTCAAGATCTGGCTGGAGGAACGGTTCTGGGGTTCACGTCTTCGTTTGGTTTGACCATGGCCACACCGATCCTATCCGCCTTCTACTTCGGCAGCGTTGAGCATTATCGGCTGCTGGCGCGGCACCCGAAGGTGATCATCGACACCGGTGAGCACTACGAGCGCCAGAGCTACCGCACGCGCACCCGCATCGTGGGGCCCAACGGTGTACAGGACCTTACCGTGCAGATCGCCCGCCGCAGTGGCGAGAAGATGCCGATGCACACCGTCGGCCTGAGTTATGCAGAGACCTGGCCGCAACAGCACGTTCACGCCATCCGGAGCGCGTACGGCAACACACCATGGTTCATTCATTTCATCGATGGGATAGAAGCGGTGGTATTGCAGCGGTACGACCGGCTCGTTGACCTTGACATGGCGACGATACGCTTGGGGATGAAGTGGCTGGGGCTGAGGACGGATCTGGTGGTAAGCGAGGAATATGTCGTCCAACGTTCGTTGTCCGATGTCCGATGCGGCGCACCTACTGTGGAGGTGAGCCGCATCGGACATGAGACATCGGACAACGACCAGTTCGACCTGCGCACCTCCTTCCACCCTAAGCGTCCACTCCCGGCGGATATCTCCACTTCTCCACCCTATCCCCAGATCTTCGCCGACCGACATGGGTTCCAGCCGCGCATGAGCATCATCGATCTGGTCATGAACACCGGGCCTCAAGCACGTTCCTTCCTTCAGTGACCTCAGGCACAAAGACGGCCCACTGAGCAGGTACCTTTGCCCACGCTCATGGACGTAGAGGTACTCTCCCGGTTCCAGTTCGCCTTCACGGTCGCGTTCCATTACATCTATCCACCACTGAGCATCGGCCTCGGCCTGGTGATGGTGGTGCTCGAAGGCCTGTACCTGCGCTCGGGCGACCAGCAGTACCATACGCTGGCCCGCTTCTGGACGAAGATCTTCGCGCTCACCTTCGGCATAGGTGTGGCCACTGGCATCGTCATGGAATTCGAGTTCGGCACCAACTGGGCCGTCTACTCACGCTATGTGGGTGACGTGTTCGGCAGTGCCTTGGCCGCGGAGGGCATCTTCGCGTTCGCGTTGGAAAGCGGGTTCCTGGGTGTGCTGCTGTTCGGCTGGAACCGTGTTTCGCCGCGGGTACACTTCATCGCCACGTTGGGTGTGTGGCTTGGCAGCATGTTCAGTGCCGTATGGATCGTGGTGGCCAACAGCTGGCAACAGACCCCTGCGGGCTACCACATCGTTGGCGAAGGCATGGGAGCACGTGCGGAGATCACAGACTTCTGGGCCATGGTCTTCAATCCCAGCAGCGTGGAACGGCTCCTCCACGTGTGGATCGGGGCTTTCCTCGCGGGAGCCTTCCTGGTGATCAGTGTGCATGCGTGGTACATCCTGAAGGGCCGGCACGTGGAGCTCTCGCGCAAGGCCCTGCGCATCGCGCTGAGCGTGGCCATCCTCTCCTCGCTCCTGCAGTTGGTAACCGGCCATGCTTCGGCGGATGGCGTCGCACGCAACCAACCGGCCAAGCTGGCTGCCATGGAAGGTCACTACCCCGCCAGCGCACCCGCAGACCTCTACCTCTTCGGCTGGGTGGACCACGACACGCAGCAGGTGCATGGCATCAAGCTGCCCGGCGGCCTGAGCTTCCTGGTCCATCAGGACTTCACGACGCCCATCACCGGCCTCAATGCCTTCGCCCCCAACGACCGCCCCAGACAGGTCAACGCCATCTTCCAGTTCTACCACCTGATGGTCGCCATCGGCATGGCCTTGATCGGCATCAGCTTGCTGGCCGGGTGGTTCGCATGGAACCGCACGCTCTACCAACAGCGCTGGTTGTTGCGCATCCTTGTCCTTTCCGCCCTGTTGCCGCAGATCGCCAACCAAGTGGGCTGGTTCACCGCCGAGATGGGTCGCCAGCCATGGGTGGTCTACGGTCTGCTGCGCACCAGCGACGCGCTCTCGAAGGCCGTGACCGCCGAGCATGTGCTCTTCTCCCTCATCCTCTTCACGGTGGTCTACCTCATCCTTTTCGCCCTCTTCATCTACCTGCTGAACAAAAAGATCGTACACGGCCCTGACGATGCAGAGATGGAGGATGAACGTCCGCACCAACAGGCCATCACCCACGCCGTCACCCGCTGATCCATGGACAGCTTCCTCGGCATCGACTACGCGACCTGGTGGTACCTGGTGGTAGGCGGCGTCTTCACAGGTTATGCGATCCTCGACGGCTTCGACCTGGGTGCTGGCGCGTGGCATCTGTTCATCCGCAAGGAGGAGAACCGGCGCATCGCATTGAACGCCGTAGGGCCCGTGTGGGACGGCAACGAAGTGTGGCTCGTCATCGGCGGCGGGGCGCTGTTCGCAGGTTTTCCCAAAGTGTACGCCTCGCTGCTCTCGGCCATGTACATCCCCTTCATGCTCTTTCTGGTGATGCTCATCTTCAGGGCCATCAGCATCGAGTTCCGCAGCAAGGAGCCCATGGCTTGGTGGCGCCGCCTGTGGGATGTGAGCTACAGCGTGTCGAGCGTCGTGCTGGCGGTACTGCTCGGCGTGGTGCTGGGCAATGTGCTGCAAGGCATCGCCATCGACAAGAACGGCGACCACCTCGGTCATTGGCTCGACTTCCTCAACCCCTACGCGCTCTCGGTAGGGCTGCTCACCCTGCTCCTCTTCATGGTGCATGGCGGCATCTACCTCGGCATGAAGACCGAAGGACGGCTCTTCGCGAAGCTCTATGTATTGCTGAAGTGGGCCATGCTTGCGCTCACGACCACCTTCGGCATCGTCACCGTATGGACGCTCGCGTACATACCGCAGCTCAGCGATCGCTTCCTGGCCGAGCCGATCTACCTCATCATTCCTGCGCTCGCGTTCCTCAGCCTGGCCAACGTCCCGCGGTTGATCGCCCGCAAGCGCTTCAAGCTCGCCTTCTTCTTCAGTGCCCTGATGGTGGCGCTCCTGCTGATCACCGTGGCCGTGGAACTGTACCCGGTCATCCTCATGAGCACGGTGGACCGGGCCTTTGACCTTACTGTGCAGAACGCGGCCAGCAGCAGCAGGAGCCTGGGCATCATGCTCACCTTCGCTGCAGTGGGCGTGCCGTTGGTTGCGGGTTACACCTTCTTCGTGTACCGCACCTTCTACGGCAAGGTGAAGATGGACGAGCACAGCTATTGAGGGGCATACCGATCGTGCACTTCCTGCGTTGGAGGCACATGACCCATAGCCACCCTCGTGTTCACCCTTCCCTGCTCCTGCTCGCCGCGGTCGCCTTCACGCTCTTCCTCTACTTCATCGATGAAGGGCGTTACGCGCTGGACGGGCTCTTGACGCTGGGCAATGCACTGGCCATGAGCATCTACCTCGTGGGCATGGTAGGCGGTCTGTTCGGGGCGGCAGAGCTGCTGAAACGCTTGCATCCGAGCCCGGTGCGCACGCTGTTGGTGCTGCTGTTGGGTGCAGTGCTTGGGCTGTTGCTGGGGCTCGTCTTGATCACCGGGCTGGGGTCGCTGCAGCACATCGGGTGAACGAGGTGGTCCGATAATTGCTCAACTTCACCGCATGCACCTTCGTCATACCCTCCCCTTCCTGGCCCTGCTGGCCGGTACCACCGTTAGCGCCCAGAACGACGCCGTCATTGATGTGGCCGTGCCCCAAATGGAAGAAGCGCACGATCCCAACGAGCCAATGACGATCGCCGAGCAGATGCCCGAGTTCCCCGGTGGCAAGGAGGCGCTGTTCGCCTACATCGGCAAGAACCTCAAGTATCCTGAACAGGCCCAGGAGGAAGGCATCGAGGGTGTGGTCTACGTCACCTTCGTGGTGGAGACCGATGGCAAGATCACCGGTGTGCAGGTGTTGCGCGGCATCGGCGGTGGTTGCAATGAGGAGGCCGTGCGTGTGGTGAGCGGCATGCCGAATTGGACGCCTGGTATGCAACGCGGCAAGCCGGTGCGGGTGAAGTACAACCTTCCGATCCGCTATCGGCTGACGGCAGGACTAGAGAAGAAGTGACCACTGTTGCTGAACCGGTCGCCCAATTGGGCACCACGCCCGATCTTCGTACCACGCCCGGGCCAATGACCGGGGCCCGTGACGCATGGCTGTGAAGATCGACCTGGAAGCATCCTGAATCGCGAACTAAGCACGCTCCCATCGAGCGAACACACAGACGTTGGTTAAGATCCGGGGACAGACAGAGCCGGCCATAGGCCATTCCAAGGTCATCTTCGTGGAAACACACGTATAATGGCAACACGTACGCTACTGTATCTGGCTTTGGTCGCGCTCGGTGCCACCACAGGCCGTGCCCAAGTGGCAGATGCCGGGCCGGACACGAGCCTTTGCGTCAACTTCTACACCATGCAGGCCAGTCCTCTTCCGCCGGGGGCCACTGGATCCTGGGCACTGGTCGCGGGCTGCGGGGTTTCCACGAACCCTGTGGATCCGCTACAATTGGTCACAAACCTCTGTATAGGCTCCAACACCTGGATGTGGGTAGTGGATGATGGCGGCATGCTCAGCTCCGACATCGTGGTGATCACCGTATATGACGGCAGTCAGCCACCTGCCAGTACCCAGCAGAACATCACGGTGACCCTTCCGGTGACCAGCGTCCCATTGATCGGCACACCGGTTCCGACCTTTCCGCAAACCTGTCAATGGACCATCGTCAGTGGCACAGGTACGATAGCTGAGCCGTGGGAAGCGGTGACCGTTGCATCCGTCCTGAACGTGGGTGACAACATCTTCCTATGGACCTGTGACAACGGCCCCTGTGGCACGAGCAGCGACACCCTGGTGGTCGAACTGCTGGAAATGACCACCGGGATCGCGAATGGGTTGGAGGACCACCTTCCGCACTTCACCTTCGACCCCAACACCCGCCAACTTCTTGTCCGGAACAGTTCAAGCGTGAACGCCTTGGATGTCATCGATCCCCGCGGCCGCACCATCATCCGTGTCGGCGCTGGGACCCGATCAATAAGCATGGCCGATCAGCCTGACGGGGTGTACATCGCGCGTGCGATCGTGGAGGATCGCCCCGTGGCCTTTCGTTTCGTAGTGACGCACTGATCCGCATTCCGCGTGACGGATAGAAGCGCAAACCCCGCAAGCGAGGAGGTACGACGAGTGCGGAGTTGCAGCGGATAGCCGGACCCGAGGCTTTGCGAGGGGCACGCCCAACTGCCGATCAGACAATGAGACGATCAGGAGATCGGACAATTGAATGCCACGCCCGATCTTCGCACACCAGCCTTTCAGCAGGTCAGGACATCATCTGATCATCTGATCGTCTAATCATCCGATCCCTTATGGCCCAAGATCTCGATTTCAACAAGAACGAAGACCACAACAAGCTCGCCCTCAGCGACCTCAACAAGCGCCTGCGCACCATCCACCTCGGCGGCGGCGAGAAGCGCATCGAGAAGCTCAAGGCCGACGGTAAGATGACCGCCCGCGAGCGCATCGACGCCCTGCTGGACCCCAAGAGCCCGCGCATCGAGATCGGTGCCTTCGCGGCCGATGGCATGTACACCGAGCACGGCGGTGCCCCCTGCGCCGGGGTCGTGGTCGTGATCGGCTACGTGAGCAAGCGCCAGTGCATCGTGGTGGCCAACGACGCCACCGTGAAGGCCGGCGCCTGGTTCCCCATGACGGGCAAGAAGAACCTGCGCGCGCAGGAGATCGCCATCGAGAACCATCTGCCCATCATCTACCTGGTGGACAGCGCCGGTGTGTACCTGCCCATGCAGGACGAGATCTTCCCCGACAAGGAGCACTTCGGACGGATCTTCCGCAACAACGCCATCATGAGCAGCATGGGCATCACGCAGATCGCCGCCGTGATGGGCAGCTGCGTGGCGGGCGGCGCCTACCTGCCCATCATGAGCGACGAGGCCCTCATCGTGGAGAAGACCGGCAGCATCTTCCTGGCCGGCAGCTACCTGGTGAAGGCCGCCATCGGCGAGGACATCGACAACGAGACCCTCGGCGGCGCCACCACCCACAGCGAGATCAGCGGCGTTACCGACTACAAGTGCAAGGACGATGCGGACTGCCTGAAGAAGATCCGCGCCATCATGGACAAGCTCGGCAAGCCCAAGGACGCGGGCTTCAGCCGGGAGAAGCCCGCGCCGCCCAAGGCCGACCCCAAGGAGATCTACGGCATCATCCCCAGCGAGCGCGCCAAGCCCTACGACATGCGCGAGGTGATCGCGCGGCTGGTGGACGACAGCGACTACACCGAGTACAAGGAAGGCTACGGCCAGAGCATCCTCACCGCCTACGCCCGCATCGACGGCTGGGCCGTGGGCATCGTGGCCAACCAGCGCAAGGTGGTGAAGAGCAAAAAGGGCGAGATGCAGTTCGGCGGCGTCATCTACAGCGACAGCGCCGACAAGGCCACGCGCTTCATCGCCAACTGCAACCAGAAGAACATCCCGCTGGTCTTCCTGCAGGACGTCACCGGCTTCATGGTGGGCAGCCGCAGCGAGCACGGCGGCATCATCAAGGACGGCGCGAAACTGGTGAACGCCGTAAGCAACAGCGTGGTGCCCAAGTTCACCGTGATCGTGGGCAACAGCTACGGCGCCGGCAACTACGCCATGTGCGGCAAGGCCTACGACCCGCGCCTCATCGTGGGCTGGCCCAGCGCCCAGGTGGCCGTGATGGGCGGCGACCAGGCCGCCAAGGTGCTGCTGCAGATCGAAGTGGCGGCGCTGAAAGGCCGCGGCGAGGAGATCACCAAGGAGCGCGAGGCCGAGATCCTCGGCAAGATCCGCGCGAAGTACGAGGAGAGCATGAGCCCTTACTACGCTGCGGCACGGCTGTGGCTGGATGCGATCATTGATCCGTTGGAGACGCGGACGTGGATCAGCATGGGGATACAGGCTGCGAGCCAGAGCCCGGCGACCCGTGAGTTCAATATGGGTGTTCTACAGACGTGAGGGCGATGACCGCGAAACCTCACTTCTTGAGCGTACTGCGGATCGCCAGTGTCGTGATCTTGGCCATTGCGCTTTATCACTTCCTTTTGGACTCGGAATGGTTACCAGGTGAAAACGGATGGGGTATTGGTAGACTAATGGTGCTCTTGTTCTGGGCAGTCGTATGTATCCTGTTGGACTTGATCTTCAGACGGCTTGTCGCCGATCAGCTTCGTCTGAATATTATTGAGGCCGCAACGTTGGTCACAGGAGTGGCCATCATGATCTGGTTAGCCTAAAGTCTCATGCAACTGCATGCCATCATCGATCCGCTGGAGACACGGACGTGGGTCTTGATGGGGATCGAGGCGGCGAGCCAGGCACCGGCGACGCGGGAGTTTAATATGGGGGTGCTGCAGACGTAGGTTGTTTGGGCGTGCCCCCGCCTCAAAAGCAGGCGGGGTCCGGCCATCCGCTGTACTCCTCGCTCGTACCTCGCTGCGGGGTGCCGCTGCTGTCCGTCACGCGGAATGCTGGATCACCGGTTGAACCGGTCCCCTTTCCAATTGGCGGGGTTGTCGCGGATGTACCGGGCAACGCGTTCGTGTTCGGCGTCGTCGCGGATAACGCGGTCCCAATAATTCCGTTGCCATAGGGGTATGCCGTGGGGCAACAACCCATCGCGGTACGCCATGCGCGTAACGGCGGATTTGTATGCCCGCACAATGCGCCCCAACGAACCCACGGGAACAATGGGCATGATGCGTTCCGGTGGTGCGCCGGGGTCGGCGGGTGGGCGTAGGGGCCGATCATGATCGGCCCGCATTTGTGCGGTGGGCGCGTTTGCCGTGCGTTCATCCGGTGCATCGGCCATGGCATTCGGCGATCCCGTATCCGGTGTTGCATCGTGTTCCGGCATCGTGACGGGCCGTTGGATGGTGTCGGGGTCCGGGATGGTGCCGGGCCGATCATGATCGGTTGCAATACCGGGCCGATCATGATCGGTTGCAATACCGGGCCGATCATGATCGGTTGCAATACCGGGCCGATCATGATCGGCCCCTACGGGAACCACCAACCGTTCCCGTATCACCACGATCCCATGCACGTGGTTGGGCATCACCACGAATTCACCCACGTCCACATGCGACATGTGTTGCGGTATCTCATCCCAACATTGGCGGGCCAATTCACCGATGGGCGATGGGTGCAGAACACCGTCCGCGATATGACCGAACCGATGCAACCGGTCCTGCGTGCAGATCGTCAGATAATACACACCTACGTTGGCGTAATCGTATCCCGTCCAACGGTGGGTCGCGCGTTTCGGCAATTCGGCCATTACATCCCGAATATCGGCATCACCGGTTGAACCGCCCCCGTTCCAACCTACCACCGTCATGCAGGTTCCTGCTCGCCATCGTCGGTGACGTAAAGAACTTCCAGCACCACATCGGAAGCGATGCGGTGAACATGGCATCGCGCATGGGGTCATCTGATGAAGCAGACCAGATGAACATCAGCGAAGCGACCCATGAACGGGAGAAAGGCGGGCCGAGAACAAGGCCGAAATTGATTGGAGAAGTGCAAGCGAACGCGAAGCGGATACGGGCGACGTAGCGAACGGGGGACCCATCATCACCCCTTGTGGGTATTGTCCGCGGATGACGGACCCCCGTAGATTCACAGGACCAAAGGCCTTCTCTCCATGACCCGGACCTGCATCGCATTCCTTGTGCTGTTCCACCTTACCGGCACCCTTCGTCCACTCCATGCACAAGCGCCAACGGACAGCCTCTGGACCGTGTACCGAAGTCCGAAGGCCGCTCCGAAAGCACGTCTTCATGCGCTCCGTGACCTGTTCGACAACAATGCGATCTCGCAGACGCCGGACTCCTTTGCCAAGTACGTGGGCGCAATGACCATATTGGCCGAGCAGGTCGGCGACAGGACCCTGATCGCTTCGGCCTTGATGAACCGTGGGGTGCAATACAACCTGCTGGGCGATCCGGACCGTGCGGATTCCTGCTACATACGAGCCGATTCGATCAATGGCCCGAAGGGTGACAGGCTCCTTCGCGCACAGATCCGCGCGAACCAGGGCTTGACCCTGGAAAGCCGCGGCTTGATGGCGGCGGCGATGGACCAGTTCGAGGAAGCCCTGGTGGTGGCCAAGGAGTTCGGGAACAAGTCCTTGGTCACCATGCTGCAGAACAACATGGCCGGTCAATATGCTCAGAGCGGCAACATCGCGAAGGCCGTGGAGCTCTTCACCAGCACGTTGCGGATCGCCGAACAACAGGGGGACAGCGGGCTGATCGGCAGCCTGCTCTCCAACATCGGTGCCTGCCACAACCTGATGGGGGATGTGGATCTCGCCAAGCCCTACTTCAAACGCGCGGCCGCCGTGTTCGAGCGGATCCAGCATCCGAATCTGCCAAGACCCTACCTCAATCTGGCCAACGCCTACACCTACAATACGACCGATCTGGACTCGGCGCTCTATTACTGTGATCGGTCAATAGCAGCGGCCGAGCAGCTCCGCGACGATGCCATCCTGATGGCGGCCTACGATATGAAAAGCAACATGCTGCGATCGGCCGGCCGGCCGGACTCTGCCATGGCCTGCTTGCAGAAAGCACTGGAGGTGGCGCAGGGTGTGCAGAACAGGACCTTCGAGATGATGCTCAAGGGCAGCCTTTCGCACATGCTGTTCGAACAGGGCAGGACCGCCCAGGCCATCGATCTGGCCGAAGAAATGCTGGAGGGTGGAAAGGAGCTGGGGAACGTGGAGATGCAGACCAAAGCGGCCGACCGGCTCGTGGAATACTACCGACATGCCGGGCGCTATGACAAGGCCTTGGCGATCTTCCAATTACAAGTGAGCTTGAGGGACAGCATGGAACGCGAAGAGAACCAGCGGGAAACGATCCGCCAGGAGTACAAGTACGACTACGAGAAACAGGCCCTCGCGGACAGCCTCTCCTTCGCTGCGGAGACCGCGATCCAGCAAGAAGAGGTGCAGAAACAGAAATTGATGCGCAATGGCTTCATGGGCGGCTTCGCGCTCGTGGCCATCTTCGCCGGGGTGTTCTTCTTCCAGCGGAACCGCATCGGCAAGGAAAAGGCACGCAGCGAGGAACTGTTGCTGAACATCCTGCCGGAGGAAGTGGCCGAGGAGCTGAAGGAGAAAGGCAGCGCCCATGCGCAACGCATCGATCTGGCCACGGTGCTCTTTACCGACTTCAAAGGCTTCACGGCCTATTCTGAGAACCTGAGCCCCGAACAATTGGTGCACGACCTGAACGAGTGCTTCACCGCCTTCGACCACATCATCGCCAGGCACGGCATGGAGAAGATCAAGACCATCGGTGACGCGTACATGGCCGCCGGTGGATTGCCGGTGGCGAACAGTACGCACGCCACCGATACCGTGAAGGCCGCGTTGGAGATCCGCGACTTCATCGCCGAAGGAAAGGCGCGGAAGACCGCAGCGGGGCTCCCCTACTTCGAGATACGCGTCGGCATCCACACCGGTCCTGTGGTGGCGGGCATCGTGGGCGTGAAGAAGTTCAGCTACGATATCTGGGGCGATACCGTGAACACCGCCAGCCGGATGGAGTCTTCCGGTGAAGCAGGACAGGTGAACATCAGCGAAGCGACCTATGAACTGGTGAAGAACGAGCCGGACCTGTCCTTCACGCCGCGCGGCAAGGTGCAGGCCAAGGGCAAGGGGGAAATGGAGATGTATTTCGTGGAACGAACCGACCGGTCAAGGCAATGAAGGTCCTATGGGGACATATGGCGATCCCGGTGCTACTCCTTGCGCAGGCAGCGAATGCCCAGCAAGCGGACAGCTCCGCCCTGCGCGCACTGGTAGCCCTGAACGATCCCGGCGTTCGGGCGGACACTGCACGCCAGGCTTGGGCATAGCGTGATGGTGCGCTCGCGGTCTTGGGGGAAAGGACCTGGACCACACGCTGGCCTGGAGCGATCCCGAACACTGGATCTTCCCGCAGATCGGGGATGCCTGGGGCATGGTGTGCTCCAGCATCCGTACCACGTTGCTCCCGGCCTCTGGGTGTGACCCCGCTGACCAGTGCAGCTTGGCTTGTGCAGGACAGGGCCGCTCGCTGCTATTGGCCGATCGGGGAAACCCTGCGCGCAGGCTAGGGCCTGGCATGCGAAGGCATCTGAATGAACCTCCTTGTCCCATGCGTTTACAGCAAGGGTACCATGTGCCGATCCGCTTCAATTCTACTTGCGCTGCTGCCGATCCTCATGCACGCACAGAGCGATACGTCCGGATCGCCACCACAGCTGCGGACGATCAAAATACAGGTGGGCCCGAGCTTCCTTACCACGCAGGATAGCATCGGTTTCACCCGGTTCATACAGGAGAACGTCCTTCCGGAGATGACCGTCGAACCCTTTGTGTTCGAAGCGGACTTCCGCCTGGTCTGGCACGAGCGGAACTACCCCGGCCATTGGTCCGTGGTGCGCGGCGATGGCCGCACGTTGCAAGCGTTCATGACGGACCCACCGGTGCAGTGCCCTCCCCTTGCCTGTGTACCGCAGCCGCTCGGTATCGGCCGGATGGTCATTGTGCATGACCCGCCCATGGGGATGTACCAGATCGATCGTTGGTACTTCGTGGCGGAGTGACCGACCCACCCACGGGCACCGGGCCTAAGATCCGCGCATGGTAGCACTTGAACCCATGGAACGACAAAGCCCCCCGATCGCTCGGAGGGCTTCGTTGTAATTGGCTAGGGTGGACCTTAGGCCTTGGTCACGTTGACCGCGTTGAGGCCTTTGGGGCTGTTCTCTACATCGAACGTGACCTTGTCACCTTCGTAGAGGGGCTGACGGGTGCCGGTCTTGTGGACGAACACGTCCTTACCACCCTCGTCGGGGGTGATGAAACCAAAACCTTTCTCCGTGTTGAAGAACTTCACTGTACCGCTTGACATTGACTTACTGGTAATGCGTCCACCGAACGGTGGACTTGTTGATCCCCGGCAAAACCACCGGGGCATTGATGGCACAAAGGTCGACCATTGTGGACCCCTCTCGACGATCGGACGGAAATAAATCCGTTGAGCACCAAGGAACAGGAGGCGATCGAACCAATTGTGATGCTCCGTGTACAATAGGTGACCATGATCATCCACACCACCTCCTGCGCGATGTTGCTCCTTTCCATCACTGCTGCTTACTGCCAGGCAGGGGCTGTCCCCACCCGTCCGGCGGAGGCGTTCCATGGCCCTGTGGTCTTCGCAAGTGCAGCGGACAGCGCGGACTACGTGCAGTTCATGAGCGGCATGCAACGCGCGGACCTCGGCACACCGGTGGAAGACCCAGTGAGCGGGTATCGGTTGGTGTGGATCACCTCCGAGCGCGGCGGGCTGACCGCAGTGACGCGGGGCGATGGCAGCGCGCCGGCCCTGCGTGAAACGAGCTCGCGCGTCGGCCCGTTGGAATTCGCACTTCCGTTCCGAACGGGAGATGGCAAGCACGGGCTGACCATCGTGTCGGATATACCCTGCGGGCTGATCTGCCGCACCACGTGGTACTATGTGCAGGAGTGAAGGTCCCCTACCTCACACGCTGCTTCGCCAAGGCTTTCACTCCTTTCGCAATGAGCTGCTCCAGCACCTTCAGGTCCACCTCCGCGAGGCGCTTGACGTAGAGGCAGCCCTTGCCGGTGGAATGCTTGCCGAGCCTGGTGAGCAGTGCATCCGCACCCTCGAAGCCACCACTGATGTAGATGGTCATGTTCGCTTTGCGCGGACTGAAGCCCACGAGGAACCAGTCCCCTTCGCGGCCGGTATCGTAGGTGTAGTGATACTGTCCGAAGCCCACGATGCTGGGACCCCAGAGCTTAGGTCCTTCGCCGGTCACCTTTCTCATCAATGTGCTGATGGTGCGGAGATCAGCGGCGACCTCGGCGGTCTGCGCGTTAATGAACGCATCCACATCGGCAGCGGTGGTTTTGGTCTTCAGTTCTGCCTTTGCCATTCTATGCAGTGCGTCTGGAAGGGTCGTTCTTGATGGCAATGTCGGTCACCCGACCGAAATGCACGCTATCCTCGAAGCGCCCCTGCCACAGGTGGTCCTCCTTGAAGTAGCCTTCCTGGGCGAACCCGTTCTTCGCCAGCACCCGGCGCGAAGCGTGATTATCGGGCGCGGTGATGGCTTCCACGCGGTGCAACCGCAGGATATCGAAGCCGCATCGCACCACAGCATCGATCGCTTCACTGATCAAGCCCCGCCCCCATTGGTTGCGTGCGAGCATGTAGCCCAATTCGGCCTTATGGTGTTCGGGTTGCATGCGCCAATAGCCGATGAGTCCGATGAGCGTGGGCTGGCCGTGCAAGGCCATGGCCCAGTGCAGCGAGGTGCCATGGGTCTGGTTGGTGCGGATGAGCTCCACCAAGGTATCGGCCTCATCCGGCCTGGTCATGAGCGGGCGCGAGACCAGCTTCATCACTTCGGGATCGGAGCGCATATCGAACAGAGCGGGGGCGTCGGCTGCCACCAGCTCGCGCAGCAGCATGCGAGGCGTGTGCAGCGTGGGGAACAGTGGAAGCGGCAGGGCCGTCATGGCACAAAGATGGTGTTCCGCATGTGTGAATGCATGTTGCGGTTACCTTGGCTTCATGGCAACGCAAAAGCGAGGCTCCATGGCCCCGGCGAAGCTCCTCTCCGGCGGCAACCCGCAGATCCCCAAAGGTGATGGGAACGCCCCCGTTCAGGCCTACATCGCCGCGATGCCTGGTTGGAAGCGAGCCATTGGTGAGCGCCTGGATGCCCTGGTCGAGCAGCATGTGCCGAAGCTCGAAAAGGCCGTTAAGTGGAACTCTCCGTTCTACGGTGTGGAAGGTCAAGGCTGGTTCCTGTCCACGCATTGTTTCACGCAGTTCGTGCGGCTCACCTGGTTCCAAGGACGATCATTGAAGCCGCCGCCACCCGGCCCCAGCAAAGACCCGAACGCCCGCTACCTCGACATCCGAGAGGGCGGTATCGAGGACGAGGAGCAACTGATCGGCTGGATCAAGCAGGCGGCCGCATTGCCGGGCTGGTCCACCCATGCACCGCGTGGAGCGGTGCCCAGTGCTCCCAACCCCAACGTGGACCGGTTCTTCACGAAGGATGGCCCCTGGCAGGGGTGCTACGCTCGTCTGCGTGAACTTGCGCTGGACAGCGGGCTCACGGAAGAACTGAAGTGGGGCCACCCCTGCTACACACTGGAGGAGAAGAACGTCTTCCTGATGCACGGCTTCAAGGACTACTGTGCGCTGCTCTTCCACAAGGGCGCGCTTATGAAGGATGACCACGAGCTCTTGGTGCAACAAACGGCGAACGTGCAGAGCGCTCGGCAGATACGCTTCACCAGTGAGCGGCAGATCGAGCAGCAGGTATCGGTGCTGCGCGGTTATATCCAGCAGGCCATTGCGTTGGAACAGGCGGGAAAGCAGGTGGTGCCAAAGAAGACCATGGAGTTCGACATGCCCGAGGAGTTCGTCAAGGCAATGAAGCAGATGCCAGAGCTGAGAAAGGCCTTCAACGCGCTCACCCCCGGAAGGCAACGAGGCTACCTGTTGTTCTTCGGTGGTGCCAAGCAAAGTGCCACACGCGAGGCCCGCATCGCCAAACATGTGGACCGCATCCTGGCCGGTAAAGGGCTGCAGGACTGAACCTTTGATCATGTTCACCACCATCATCCCCAAACTGCCCATGCGCGACCCCACGGTCACGCGGAGCTATTACGTGGACCAGCTGGGCTTCAAACTGACCGGTAATTATCCCGACTACCTGATCATGGAGCGCGACGGAACGGAGTTGCACTTCTTCCTGCATGCCGCGCTGGACCCATTGACCAATGATGGGCAGGTGTACATCCGAACGACAATGATCGACGACCTGCACCGCTCGCTGGTGGAGCGCGGCGTGGTCATCCACCCCCACGGGCCCCTGGCCAACAAGCCATGGGGGCAACGAGAATTCGCGCTGCTCGACCCCGATCACAACCTGCTGACCTTCGGACAAAGCCTATGAAACGGCCTGAAAAGGCGCGCTCCACGATGCTGGCAGGCGGCCTGCGCTTCGCCACGGTCCATGAACTGCTCGACTTCCTTCCCGAAAAGGAACGTGCATTGACCGAGGAACTGCGCGAACTGGTGATCTCCGAGGCGCCCGAGCTGAAGGAGCGGCTCAGTTTCAACGTTCCCTTCTACAAATTGCACCGCGATGTATGCTTCCTCTGGCCGGCGTCGGTGACCTGGGGTGGACGGAAGACCTATGAAGGGGTCCGGTTCGCCCTCACAAGCGGCGATCTGGTCCCAGGTTGTGAACCGTACCTGCAGCGCGGCGAGCGCAAGAGGGTGTTCTGGCGGGACCTTTCCACGATCTCCACAGCGGACGAGCGCGACATCCGCCAGCTACTTCAAGCGGCGATCATCGTGGACCGGGAGCGGGCCCAGGGGTTGCGCTGAAGTTCGGACCTTGCGCCCATGGCGACCGTCCCGATCAGCCGCATCCGCGCGAGTACGTTGACCTTCCTTACCGACCTGGAGGCCCATAATGAGAAGCCTTGGTTCGAGGCGAACAAGGAGCGCTACCGCAGCGCGCATGCGAACATGGTGGCCTTCGCGGACGCCTTGTTGGAGCGGATGCGCGTGCATGACAAGCTCAGCACACCGAGCGGGGCGCGCAGCCTGATGCGCATCCACACCGACCAGCGCTTTCACAAGAACAAGCCGCCCTATGCCCCGCGCCTCGGTGGGCGCCTTGTGCGTGTGAAGCCTCACCTGCGCGGGGGATACTTCTTCCGCATCCAACCGGGCGGGCGTTCGCATGTCACGTGCGGCTTCATGGGGCCCGAACCGCACGACCTGCGGCTTATCCGACAGGACATCCACCACGACCATGACAGGTGGCGGAAGATCTTGCGCGACAAGCCGCTCAGCACTCATTTCGGAGGGCTCTTCGGCGAGGAAGTGGCGACCATTCCACGGGGCTACGCGAAGGACCACCCAGCGGCAGACCTTCTTCGGAAGAAGCAGTTCCTGCTGCGTCGCACGTTCACCGACGAGGAGGTACTTTCTTCGGTCTTCCTTGATGAAATGGTGATGACCTACCGCTCGGTGCGGCCCTGGTTCGACCACATGACCGAAGTATTGACCACGGACGGCAACGGCGCATGAGGCCGAGCGTTCCGCAGTTATCCGATCTTGGCACCATGGAACGCAGCGCAGCAGAGCTCATCGACCTATTGGGCCTGAAGCCACATCCCGAGGGTGGCTTCTACCGTGAACTGTACCGATCACCACGGACCGTAACAACCGTCGATGGGCGCACTGAACGGCCGGCGCTCACCACCATCTACTTCCTTCTACCAGCCGGCGAAGTGAGCCGCTGGCACCGCGTTGCTTCCGATGAGGTCTGGCATCACCTGGAAGGCGCCCCCTTGGAGTTGTTCCTCTGCGACCCTGGGTTCAGGCAGGTCACCCGCCAGGTCATCGGGCCGTTCCGATCCGGCCTTCTACCCGAGTTGGTGGTCATGCCCATGCATTGGCAGGCAGCACGCAGCACCGGGGCATACTCCGTAGTGGCCTGCGTGGTGGGGCCGGGCTTCGACTTCGCGGACTTTGCGATGTTGCGCGACCTACCCGAGGAATGTGCGCTGATGGAGCGGTCGCAACCTGCTCACAGGTTCCTGACGTGAACGCATCAGGCTTTGCGGACGAATTCGCTCTTGAGCGCCATGGCTCCGAAGCCGTCCACCCTGCAGTCGATGTTGTGATCGCCATCGGTGAGGCGGATCCCGCGCACCTTGGTGCCTGCCTTTATCGCCTTCGGTGCGCCTTTCACGGGCAGGTCCTTGATCACGATCACATCATCGCCGTCCTGCAACACATTACCATTGGCGTCCTTGATCACCGGACCAGCGTTCGCTGCGGCCACCTCTTCAGGGTTCCATTCATGGCCGCATTCCCCGCACATCCACGAAGTGCCTGTGGGATAGGTGATGGTGGAGCGACATTCGGGACAGGAACTGGTAGGCATGGTCGTGGATCGGAGCGCGAAGGTACCCGCCTCCAACGATAGCGCCGAAAACAACAGAGCCGAGCTAACGGAACAATAGCTCGACCTGGGTTACGTTCACAGGCGCATGATCCATCTGCACCGGATCCTGTTGTTCCTCTTTTCCGTGGCCTTGGTCGGTGGCTTCTGGCTGTGGTGGATGTTATACCATGTGGGACACGGTTATCCGCCGGAAGGTGGCTTCCTGCTGTGGTGGCATGAGCTGGAAGGCCAGCCAGAGTTCTACTTGCTCGGTTTCCAAATGGCCTATCCACTTTGTTGGTGGCTCAGCCGCAAGCTACCGTGGTCGCCGTTCTGGCGCATCTGGCGCAGGATCCAGTTGGCACTTGTGCTTTTGCTGCTTTTGGCAACGGGGCTCGCCTTGCTGGCAACACCTGACCTGGGCGGGCATTGGGGATGACCCTGCTTGGGAGATCGTTCTCGTGATCGGCCGAACTTTACGGCATGGAACGTCCCCTGCTCATCGGCCAGCTCGAACGTCACGGCAGCGTGTTCAGTGCACTTCTCAGGGACCTCTCCTTCCACGAGAACACATGGAAACCTGCACCGGACAAGTGGTGCCCATTGGAAGTGGTATGCCACCTGCATGATGAGGAGCGCGAGGACTTCAGGGCCCGGCTCAGATCCACCTTGGAGGACCCCGGAGCACCATGGCCCAAGATCGACCCGGCATCGTGGGTGACCGAGCGCCGCTACATGCATCAGGACATCACGGCCACATTGAACGGCTTCCTCGAGGAGCGAACGCGTTCCGTGGAATGGCTGCGCGGGATGGAGCATGCACCATGGAGCAATGCCTACATGCACCCCAAGGTGGGACCCGTGAGCTGCGAACTGCTGCTCACCAATTGGGTGGCGCACGACCTGCACCACATCCGGCAGTTGATCCAGCTGCGCTACGCCTACCTGAGGGCACACACCACCGTACCATTGGACTACGCGGGGAGCTGGTAGCGCCTACCTTGGCAGCGATGATCAAGCACGGCCATATCCTGGACCTTCCGATCCTGCGGCGCAAGCCCGAGGGCCTGGTGTTGGGGAACGAGGAGGAACAGGTGATGATACCCTTGCTCGAAGCCCGCCACGGCGATGTGGGCGAACGGCGCATCCGGGTGTATGTGGAGCGTGCTGCGAACGGCGGCTGGACGGCCACCACGCGACTGCCCAAAGTAGCCGTTGGGCGCTTTGCACGGCTGCGCGTGGTGGACTTCGACGGCCATGACGCGTTGGTCGACCATGGCGTGGAACCCCTGCTGCGCATCCCCGAGGCCGAGCAGCATGCGCCCTTGGAACGTGGTCGGTGGTACACCATTACCGTGGTGGCCGACCGCAGTACCGGAGCGCTCGTGGGCACCAGCCGCGTGGAAGACCACCTCGACAACCGGGTGCTGCGGGTGGAGGAAGGCGACAAGGTCGATCTGCTCGTGTTCGCGCGCAGTCCGCTGGGGCTTTCGGTCATTGTGAACGACCGGCATCAGGGGCTGGTCCATGCAAGTGATGTGTTCCGCCCCGTGGATGTGGGCGACCGCGTGGAGGGCTGGGTGCGTCGGATCCGTCCGGACAACAAGCTCGACATCGTATTGCAGCCCATTGGCTACCGCAGCGCCGTGGTGGACCATAGCGGTCGCCTGGAGGAGCGCCTGCGCAGGAACGGCTTCATTCCCTTCTCGGACCGCAGCGCACCGGAGGACATCCTCGACGCCTTCGGCATGAGCAAGAAGGCCTTCAAGCAAGCCATTGGCAACCTGTACAAGCAACGGCTGGTGCGCATCGAGGACGACCGCGTGGTGTGGATCGGTCCGCGGCGCTGAACCACACATCAACAACACCCTTTACCATGAACCCGACCCTCCGCAACATCCTGGCTGTCGTAGCTGGTACCGCCGTATGCCTGTTGTTGAATGCGCTGTTGCTTGGCCTGATGATGGGCTTGAACCCTCCCCCATCCGGCTTCGACCCGAACGTGCTGGAGACCTATGGGTTGCTCGGGACCCGGCACTTGCTGAACCCCTTCCTGGCACACGCACTGCCATCGCTCATCGGCGGAGCATTGGCTGCGCTTCTGGCGGCGAACAACCACCGTACGATGGCCTTGGTGGTCGGGTTCGTGCACCTGTTGGGCGGTATCGCAGCCGCCTTCATGATCCCGGCCCCGGCTTGGTTCATCGCAGCGGACGTCCTGCTGGCCTACCTGCCCATGGCCTGGTTGGGCTGGAAGCTGAGCCGTCGTCCCGCATGAACATTCCTCCACCGGACCACTTTGAACGCGTGCAGCGCGTGTTCCACAGTGCTGCGGACGACTATGTGGAGGCGTTCATGGATGTCTCTCGCTATCATGCTGCGCTGAACACCTTCCTCGGTTCCCTTCCCCCACGTGCGCAGGTGCTTGAAGTAGGTTGCGGACCGGGCAACATCACGCGTTACTTGTTGGACCAGCGGCCCGATCTGCAGATCCTGGGGATCGATCTGGCAGCCGCGATGGTGGAACGCGCGCGGCAGCACTGTCCCGAGGCGCGCTTTATGCAACAGGATGCCCGGCAGGTGGAACCCTCATTGGGCCTGTTCAACGGTGTGGTGTGCGGCTTCCTCCTTCCCTACCTGTCGGAACCCGATGCGCAGGCGTTCTTCCACACGGTGAACCGCCTGCTCGCACCGCAGGGCTCGTTCTACCTCAGCACCATGGAGGACGATCCAGCGAAAAGCGGCATGAAGGCAGCCAGCTCGGGGAAATACGAAGCCATCCACCAACAGTTCTACCAGGCGGAACAACTACAGCAGCTGCTGCGCACTGCCGGGCTGCGCACCGTGCACATGGAACGCGCTTCGTATCCGGATGCCCGCGGTGAGAACGTCACCGACCTGCTGCTGCTCGCCACTCACGCTTGATCCATGGACGCACAGTTGGTACGCCCCCTCGCCCTTGAACTGCCGGGTGCCCTGGAGCAGGAACACTTCGGCAGGCCCGCCTTCAGCGTGAAGAAGAAGATCTTCTGCACGTGGTGGACGCTGGAGGACCGCGTGGTGATCAAGCTCACGCCCGAGCAACAGGCCGAGTGGTGCGCCGAACAACCCGATGCCTTCACGCCCGTACCGAACAAGTGGGGCCAGCATGGTTGGACGAACGTACACCTGACCGTGGTGAGCGAACGCACCTTGCGGCATGTGCTGGACCGCGCCTGGCGCAATGTGTGTCCGAAGTGGTTGCTGCCCACGCGGCAGGTGCCACCGAAGGGGTGAGGCGGATGGACAATGGTCCCTACCGGTCCGTTGAACGCGTAAGACTACCGTTGAAGGGCCGTGGCTAAGGCTGTCAAGGATGCAGCAACACCCCCATCGGATACACCACGTACGCCAGAAAGAACAGCCCCCAGAAGAAGAGGTAGAAGCGCTTCACCTGCGCATCCTCGTCCACATCCAGCCGAACGGCCAACAGCACGAACACCACCAAGGGAAGGCCGAACGAGAGCGTGTACCACAGCGGATGAGGGAGCAGCCCGGACCACGCGGGAAGCAATACCGACAGGTAGGCGAAGCCGACCACCACAGCACCAAGCAACAGCGCTGTGGACCGCCCCATATGCACCGCCAGCGTACCGAAGCGGAACTCCGCATCGCCCCGTGTGTCGGGGATATCCTTGAACCATGCGATGCCGATGCTGAACAGGGCAACAAAGGCCGTCAGTGGACCGATCACTGGATCGAAGCCGGGACCACCGGCCAACAAGGCGCGGTAATGGCTGTAGAAGCCGAGGTTCACCAGGATGCCGCGCACCACGGTGATGACGAGCGCCGCACCGAAGTGGTGTCGCTTCAGCTGGATCGGCGGCATGGAATAGGCCCAGCCCAGAAAGCTGATCAACGCGATGAGCGCGAAGAACGACCACGACAACCACGCTGCGACACCCAGCGCCAGCACCAGCGACGCGAGCACGATGCGCAGCGAGGCGGACCGTGTGAGCCTGCCCGCTGGAATGGGCAACCAGGGCTTGTTGATGCGGTCCACCTCCACATCGCTCCATTGGTTGAGGCCGGTGATGAACACGTTGCACGCCAATGCGGCGATCAAGCTGGGCAGCCACACACCGAGATGATCGGGAACCGCATCGGGCCGCGCCAGCACCAGCACATAGAGGGCCGTAACACTGAGCGCACTGCCGATGATGGTGTGCGGTCGTGTGAACTGCCACAGGGTGATGAGCGCGTTGATCATGGGCGTACGGGCAGGCAATGTACCCACGTGACCGGCGCCCACCACGGACCGGCCATACCGCCGCGTACGTCAGCCGCAGGACCCGCCGCCGCCCGCACCCGGTCCAACAACACTATTGGCTGATCGCTGCGCAGCACGCTCACCACACCATCCCACGGAATGGTGATCAGATTCACCGGTAGCACGTAGGTGAAGAACAGGCGCTCCCACCGGAACGGCCGTACGAACGGGGCCAGCAGGAGCTGCCCCACCGTGGTGGTGATGAGGATCTTCAGGAACACCACGAGGTTCGGCTGCAGCACTTCATGCACCAACACACCGCGATGGACCTGCTGACGAACGAGCGCGGCCTGCTGCTCGGGCGTGAAGTGATGGAAGGTATTGAAGAGGCTCACAGGTCCCGAGCCCGGCAGTTCCATAGCGAGCGCATCCACTGGATCGGCGTGCCACACCACGTTCCCCGGCAGGTCAGCTGCGGGTGAAGGATAGCGGTCGGTGAGAGTGAAGTGGAGCGCGGCCAAGGCCGGCTGAACGGCGAGGTAGCGGATCGGCCCACCTTGACCGGAACCAAGGTCTGTGAGCTGATCGCTGCGCACCTGCTGCAAGGCCTGCGCGATGAGCGGGACCATGGGTCGGTACACACCGAAGCGCTGCACCAGCCAGCCGATGAACTCCACCTGCATCCGGCGCAGCAGCGGCGGGAATCCGGGCAGGTCCTCGAGTTCGATCCAGTGGGCCATGGGTTGTGTTACTTCGGCGTGCCGATGTACAACGATACGACCATCCTTGGTGTTCTTGGCGCTGCCGTAGCGGTGCTCACCCTGGCCATGGACCGGGTGGACCGCACGGCGCGCTGGCCGCAGTGGCTGAGCCGCAAGGTGCTGCACGTGGGCGCTGTGGGGGCCTGCGCCATCGCACCTTTGCTGCTGCGCGACCTTGGAACGCTCACTGCGGTGGTACTCCTGGCCGAAGTGGTGCTGCTCATCGCTGTGGGCAGCGGGCGCCTTTTTCGCGAATGGAGCGGCCGACCGGGTTGGGGCATCGCGCTCTTCCCCCTGCCCTACCTCGCCCTCCTGTTGCTCTTCCCAACACCCGAGCACCGGTGGATCATCACGGTGCCCATGCTCATCCTGGCGCTGAGCGATGCAGCAGCGGCGATCGTCGGCATATTGGTGCGAAGTCCGCAGTACCACCTCACGAACGACCGCAAAAGCCTCGCGGGAAGCGCAGCCTTTGTGGGCACCACTACGGTGCTGCTCGTGTTGTGGCCATCCCCCTTGAACACCTGGCCCTTGCACCTCCTGATCGCTGCGGCACTGCTGCTGAGCCTGCTCCTGGCCGCAGCCGAAGCGCTCGGTTCGGCGGGCTGGGACAACGTGTGGATCCCCGCCGGTGGTTCAGCCATGCTGGTCGCCCTGTCGCACGGCGATGCGCTGGAGCAATTGGGATCCGCTTGGATAACGGCCGGTGCAGGGGTTGTCTTCGCGTGGGGCAGTGTGCGGAAGGGTTGGCTGACGTTGGGCGGTGCCGTGAGCGCGGCCCTGCTTGGTTGTGCGGTCGTGTGGGTCCAGGGCCCGCAGTGGATCCTGCCCGTGCTGGTGTTCTTCGCCAGCAGTACCCTGCTCGGCAAGGTGGCGCGCAACACGGGCAGCAGCGATGCCAAGCACGGGCGACCGCGCGATGCCGAACAGGTATGGAGCAACGGCGGCGTCTACCTCGCGGCGGCGCTGCTGCTACCTAGCGAACTGGCGCACCTGGGCATGGCGGTGAGCATGGCCATTGCCACGGCAGATACCTGGGCGAGCGAGATCGGCATGGCGGTGCGCGGGCGTACGTTGGACCTGCGCACCGGACGCATCGTGCCGCCCGGGCTGTCGGGTGGCATCAGTGTGGCAGGCACCTTGGGCGCTGTGGCGGGTGCGGTGGTGCTGGCCCTCACTACTGGTATGCTCATCCGCACCACGCCCACGTTCATGGCCCAGATCGCCGCGTGGGGTGTGGCCGGCATGGTGGTGGATAGTGTACTGGGCGCGTGGCTCCAAACGCGGTACGGATCGGCGGCTGGAGGTTGGCGTGACCAGCCGGGCGATGGGCCAACGATCCAGCGGGGCCTGGCGTGGATGACCAACGATCGCGTGAACCTCCTGAGCATCGCGCTCGTCACGGCGCTGGCCTTGTTGGGTTAAGCCCGACCTTCGCGCCACGATGGAACAGCGCTCCTTTCGCATGATCGCACAGACCCTCTTCGGATTGGAGGAGGTGTTGCGTGCCGAACTGGTGCGCCTGGGTGCACGCGACACCGAGCGGCACAACCGCGCCGTGAGCTTCACCGGCGATGAAGGCTTCCTCTACAAGGCCAACCTGGCGCTGCGCACCGCCATCCGCGTGCTCGTGCCCATCGCCACCTTCGATGCACGGAACACCGAACAGCTCTACCTCGGCATCAAGCGCATCCGCTGGCAGGACCACCTGGGCCCCGACGACACCTTCGCCATCAAGGCCACGCTCAATACGCATTGGACGGACCACAGCCAGTTCATCGCACAGAAGTGCAAGGACGCCATCGTGGACCGCTTCCGTGAGAAGAGCGGCCGCCGCCCTTCGGTGGACCTGAACGATCCCGTGCTGCGCATCCATGTGCACATCATCCAGGAGCGCGTCACCGTGTCGCTGGACAGCTCGGGTGGTTCGCTGCACGAACGTGGCTACCGGCAGGACACCAATGCCGCTCCGCTCAACGAGGTGCTCGCCGCGGGCATGGTGTTGCTCAGCGGGTGGGACCGGCAGCAGCCCTTGGTGGATCCGATGTGCGGCTCTGGCACCCTGCTGGTGGAAGCAGCCATGATCGCGGCCAACATCCCGCCGGGCATCTACCGCAAGCGCTTCGCCTTCGAGCGCTGGCCCACCTTCGATGAGACGCTGTACACCACGGTGCGCAACGCCCTGATCGCCCGCATCAGTGAGGCAAGGCCGGTGATCATGGGGGCGGACATCAATCGCGTAACGCTGGGCAAGGCGCGGGAGACCATCGCTGCGGCACAACTGGAGGACAGCATTACCCTCCATCACAGCGCTTTCGCCGACCTGGAGCCACCGACCGGTCCGGGCATGCTGATCTTGAACCCGCCGTACGGTGAACGCATGAACGAGCAGGGCATCGGCACGGAGAGCGATGCGGCGGCCATCGATGCGCTCTACACCATGATCGGCGATACGCTCAAGCATCGGTGGACCGGCTGGACCGCGTGGGTGCTCACCAGCAACCTCGAGGCCGCCAAGCGCATCCGCCTCACTCCGAAGCCGAAGATCCAGCTCTTCAACGGTGCGTTGGACTGCCGCATGCTACGCTATGATCTGTATGCGGGTTCGCGGCGCTTGACACCGCCCCCGCCGCGCAGCGCGTAGGTGGTCGTGAACGCTTCGCGGGGTGGCGTGTACCGCTCCCGAAACAGAACGACCATGCACCCTCGAACACGCTCCCTTGTCGCCTTTCCGGCGTTGTTGCTCGCCTTGCACGCCCATCCGCAAGCCATGGGCAACCTCATGTACGAGAGCAACAGCCGCATCTTCTTCCAACAAGCCGAGCAACCGGTGAAGGCGAGCGTGCAGGGCAACATGCTCGTGCTTGAAGTGAACGCCATGATGAACATGAAGGCGGACAGCTACCTCGCCATCTTCCATATCACCCAGCTGGGACAGAGCGCCGAAGAGGCTGACAGCCTGATGAACGCACGCATCAATGGTTTTACGCGGCGGGTGAAGGAGCATGGTGTGAAGGAGAAGGATGTCTTCCCCGACATGCTCAGCTTCATACCGGTGTACGAGATCGAGACCACGCGCAAGCTCTTCAGCAAGACCTATCAGGAAGTGCCGGCCGGCTTCGAGATCCAGAAGAACATCCATGTGCGCTTCACCGATGCCCGCATCCTGGACCGGCTGGTGACCGCAGCGGCCAAGGAGGAGATCTACGACCTGGTGAAGGTGGACTTCTTCGTACACGACCAGAGCGCGTGCTACGACACGTTGCGGATGTTCGCCACGAAGCTGCTGCAGCAGAAGCTGGACAACTTCGGCAAGCTGGGGTTGAAGGTGAACGAGAGCCACCGCATGGCGGCCGAGAAGAACGGCGCGTACTTCCCGCTGGACCGCTACACGAACTACCGATCACGCACACAGACCAGCCTCAACAGCCGCCGCAAAGGGCAGGTGGTGAACGACGTGAAGCAGAGCAATACCCTCTTCTATAACAAGGTGCCTTATGGCCAGTTCGACATCGTGCTGCACGCGGAGATCACCGAACCACCCGTGCAATACACCTACAACCTCACCATGCAGGTGCAGCTGCCGGAGGCCTGGGCCGACAAGAAGAAGGAGGTGAAGGACATCATCAAGTACGTGTGGATCACCGACAAGGGAGAGATGAAGGAGCTGAAGCTGTGAGCGGGGATGCCTGTGCACACCGGGTGGCGGCATGCCGCGGCTGTGCGTATCTTGGGGAGCATGAACACCCGGCTCACCATCCGCATCACGGCGCTGACGCTGCTGGCATTGATCGTGGGAGCGAGCACCGGCCTGCTCACCGCCACCGCCATCCCCACCTGGTACGCCGGGCTCAACAAGCCGGCCTTCAACCCACCGAACTGGGTCTTCGGTCCGGTGTGGACGGTGCTGTACGTGCTGATGGGCATGGCCGGCGGGCTGGTGTGGTCGCAGGACCGCACGCCTGAGCGCGACCGGGCGATGAGCGCGTGGGTGCTGCAGCTGGCACTGAACGCGTTGTGGACGGTGCTGTTCTTCGGGCTTCGCTCACCGCTGCTGGCACTGGTGGAGATCGTGGCGTTGCTGGCGGCGATCCGCTGGTGCATGGCACGCTTCCAGGACGTGCATCCGTGGGCGCACCACCTGCTTTGGCCCTACCTGGCCTGGGTGGGCTTCGCCACGGTGCTCACCGCGGCCATCGTGGGGATGAACTGATCCTCCCTGCAAGCGGCGCCGTGTACCTCTGCGCAGCGGGGCAGGCGGTCTGAGCGAAGGAACGCTCAGGGCTTCAACGGTGAACGCTGCTCACTGCGCGTGGCGGTGATCCTGCTCGCCACAGCGCCATGCACCACCTCCTGCACCTTGGTGCGGATGCCCATGTTGGCGAGCTTGTTCTCGGTGGCATCGGGATACACGCGGTTGCTGAGGAAGATGTACACCACTCCCTGCTCCGGATCGGCCCAGGCCATGGTACCGGTGAAGCCGGTATGCCCGAAGCTGGCATAGCTCACACAATCGCACGTGGGTCCGCTGTTGCCCTGTGCCGGACGGTCCCACCCCAGTGCGCGCCGGTTGCCGCTGCCATCGGGCTTGCAGAACTGGCACTTGGTGAACTCGTTGACCACGGCCTCGCTCAGGTAGCGCTTGCCGCCGTAAGTCCCTTTGTTCAACAACAGCTGCATCACCTTGGCCAGGTCGGTGGCGCTGCCGAAGAGGCCCGCATGCCCGGCCACACCGCCTTTCAAGGCCGCACCAGGGTCATGCACATCGCCTTGCAGCTGCCGCTTGCGGAACAGCTTGTCGTTCTCGGTGGGCGCGATGCGGTCCTTCGCGAAGCGCTCGTAGGGCCGGTAACCCAGCGTAGAAGCGCCCAGCGGCCCGTAGAACTCCTGTTGCACGAAGCGCTCCAGCGGCATGCCGGCGCGCCGTTCGATGAGCTCCTGCAGCAGGTAGTAGCCCATGTCGCTGTAGAGGTAGCTGCCCTTCGGCCCGACGGGGGTCTGCAACACCCATGTGAGGAGGCTGTCGCGGTAGGCATTGTGCAGGTACAGCCCATCCGCGATGCGGATGCCATGGGTCTCGCTGCTCGTATCGCTCACCGCACCGGCCTTGAACCTGCCCTCGGTCATGATCCTGTTCTGGAAGGGTACGAAGGCCTTCAGCCCGGCCTGGTGCGTGAGGATGTCGCGGAGCCCCATCCGAGCGTGCGCTGTGTAGCGGTCCTCCAGCTCGGGCAGGTAGTGGCCCAGCGGCTTGTCCAGGTCCACCTGTCCCTGGTCCACCAGCTTCATCAGGGCCAGCGTGGTACTTGCCACCTTGGTGACGGAGGCCAGGTCGTAGAGGTCATCGGTACGTACGGCGCGCTTGCCTTCGTACGTGCTGTGGCCATATGCCTTGTTCAGGATCACCTGTCCGTCCACGGCCACCAGCACCTGCGCCCCGGGATAGGCACGCGCTGCGATGCCCTCCTGCACAATGCGGTCCATGGCGGCGAACTGACGGCTGGCGATGCCCAGGTCCTCGGGAACGGTGAAGCCCATGCGTCCCACGGCCTCCACGCGCTGTCCATCGCCCTTGCGGTAGAAGGAGGATGCGGTGATGGGCAGCATACCATCGGCCGGGCGCGCACCGAAGAGCACCTGCGCGACGAGGTCCTGCGTATCCTCGGTCTCTTCGTACGCCACCACCACACTGGCCAGGTAGTGCGCACCGTAGGCCCGCGTCAGGCGGTAGGGATTGGCGAAGAGGCAGAAGGTGGTGGGCTTGCGGGCCGCCACTTCACGCACGATGTCCATCGCCGTCTCGGGAATGCCGAAGTCCTTGTTCACGCGGTAGGTGGTGCCATGCACGCTCACGATCAAGCGGTCGAAGCGCTCCAGTTGGGTGAGCAGGGCCGTGAGCGAATCGCGGCGCAGGCTCTTGCCACAGGCGAAGGTGGTGATGTCCGCATAGCGCTGCAGGTTGCGCTGGAAGCTGTTGCCTGCTTCGGCACCGATGACCAGCGAGGCGATGCGCTGACCCTGCAAAGGCTGGAACGGAAGACTGTTGTCGCGGTCGTTCAGCACGGTGATGGCCGCACCGTACAACTTGCGGCGCAGCAGCTTGGCCCGTTCGTTGTTGATGTCGTCCATCAGCCCCGGGGTGTTCACCGGACGTCGCTGGTGCAGGCCGGCCCACTGTTTGGCGCGCAGCACCTTCAGGCACTTGTGGTCGATCAGCAGCGGATCGAGCTCGCCGTTCTGCACGGCCAGCTTGATGCGTTCGATGGCCTTCACTGGGTCCTGGGGGAAGAGCATGACATCGTTGCCGGCCCTCAGCGCCCGCAGCTCGATCTCGCCCGGCTTCTCCGCGTTGGCCACGCCCTTCATGTTCAAGGCATCGGTGAACACCAGCCCGCGGAAGCCGATCTCGCGCTCGAGCAGGTCCTGCACGATGGGCTGGCTGAGCGTGCTGGGCTGCCCCTTGGTGCTGTCCAACGCGGGCACCTCCAGGTGGCCCACCATCATGGCGCTGAGCCCTTCGTCCACCAGCCGTTGAAAGGGATAGAGCTCCAGCGAATCGAGGCGGGTGCGGCTGTGCGCGATCAGTGGCAGGCCATAGTGCGAATCGGTGTCGGTGTCGCCGTGGCCGGGGAAGTGCTTGGCCGTGGCGATCACCCCGCCCTGCTGCAGGCCGCGCATGTAGGCGATGCCCTTGCGCGCCACCAGCTCGCGGTCCTCCCCGAAGCTGCGGTCGTTGATGACGGGGTTGGCGGGGTTGTTGTTCACATCCACCACGGGACTGAAGCTCACGTGCACGCCCAGCCGCTTCATCTGGCGCGCGATCTCGATCCCCATCTCCGTGATCAAGGCATCGTCGCGATGCGCGCCGAGCGTCATCTGGCGCGGGTAGCGGATGGTGCTGTCCAGGCGCATGGCCAGACCCCACTCCAGGTCCATGCCGATGAGCAGTGGCGTAGGCGCGGCTGCCTGGTAACGATCGGTAAGACGTGCCTGGCGTTGCGGTCCACCCTGGAAGAAGATCAACCCGCCGATGTTGCGGTCGCGCACCAGCGCTTCGATCTCCGCCTCGTGCTTCGCGTCCTTGTTGGAGTAGGCCGCCACCATCATCAGCTGGGCGATGCGCTGATCGAGGGACAGGGTGCTGAGCACGGAATCGGCCCAGAACGTATCGTCTGCGAGGAAGGGCGGCGCCTGCCCGGTGAGGCGGCCGCTGGGCGGTGTGCTGCCCAGGGTGAGCAGGGCGAGCGGGAGGAGCAGGAGGACCTTGCGTGTGCGGTACATGGCTGAAGGCACGAAGCTACCGGGGTGCCGAGGGGGGATCAAGCGAAGAGCGGGCCAGTTTTGAACAGGTGCGATGTGGGGTGGTGGAAGGGAGAACGGTGGAGGGCGGGTGGGTGGTGTGTGGGGCCTGATGAACAAGGAGGACTCCCAGTGGTGTGCCTTACCTTTGTGGTAGCAATGAATCCCCCAAAACTCCCCGCCCAGTTCAGCCTGTTCAAGCAGCGTGCGCCGCGCGGCTTCGACCTGCCGACGCGGTACTACGACGCGGAAGCCGAGGCGCGTGCCGAGCGGCTGAAGCAGGCGCGTGAGCGGGGCAGCCGGGAGGCGCTGCTGAGCGAGGACCGCGCGCGGCTGAGCCAGCAGATGCGCCACAGCTGGCAGCGGCAGCACCACGACAACGGACGGACGGCGCGGCTGGCGATGATCCTGGTGGGGGTGAGCGCGGTGATGTTCTTCCTGATGCGCGGCTTCGGTCTGCTGAACCTCTGAGATGGCCGACATCATCCGTCTGCTGCCCGACCATGTGGCCAACCAGATCGCCGCGGGCGAGGTGGTGCAGCGGCCGGCGAGCGTGGTGAAGGAACTGCTGGAGAACAGCGTGGATGCGGGCGCCACCCGCATTGTGCTGGTGGTGAAGGACGCCGGACGTACGCTGGTTCAGGTGAGCGATGACGGCAAGGGCATGAGCCCCGGCGATGCGCGGCTGTGCTTCGAGCGGCACGCCACGAGCAAGATCCGCCTGGCGGACGACCTGAACGCCGTGCGCACCAAGGGCTTCCGCGGCGAGGCACTGGCGAGCATAGCGGCCATCGCCCAGGTGGAGCTGCGGACGCGGGAGCACGGCGAAGAGCTGGGCACCCGGGTGCTGATGGAAGGCAGCAAGGTGCGCACGCAGGAGCCGATGGCCTGCGCACCGGGCACCACCATCGCCGTGCGCAGCCTGTTCTACAACGTGCCGGCCCGTCGCCAGTTCCTGAAGAGCGATGGGGTGGAGCTGAAGCATGTGGTCGACGAGTTCCAACGGGTGGCGCTGGCGCATCCGGACATCGCGTTCCAACTGGTGCACAATGAGCACGAGGAGTTCAACCTGCCGGCGGGAACGGGCAACGGAGCCTTCCGCCAGCGCATCGTGGGCCTCTTCGGGCGGAAGTTCGATGAGCGGCTGGTGCCGGTGGAGGAACACACGGAGCTGCTGACGGTGCAGGGCTTCGTGGGCAAGCCGGAGTATGCCAAACGCACGCGCGGTGAGCAGTACTTCTTCGTGAACCAGCGTTACATCCGCAGCAGCTACCTGGACCACGCGGTGCGCAAGGCCTACGAGGAGTTGGTGGCGCGCGACACGCATCCGGGCTGGTTCCTGCGGATCGAGCTGGATCCGGCGCAGATCGACATCAACATCCACCCGACGAAGACCGAGATCAAGTTCCGCGACGACCGGATGGTGTACGCCATCGTGCATGCGGCGGTGCGGCGCGCGCTGGGGCGCTTCAACATCGTGCCCAGCCTGGACTTTGAGCCCGAGCCGGCGCTGCTGGCGGCGCAGACCAGCACAGGCAATGGCAAGGCACCGGCCTGGCGCCCCACGGACCTGGGGGCCTTCACGGCACCGCCACGTCCGAGCCCGGAAGGCTGGCAGCAGCTGTTCCAACTGGGGATGGTGACGCCGGCGGAGGAAGAGACGGTGGCGAGCCATACTGCGCCACGCACGCAGGTGCTGCCCATGCGCGAACAGGAGGTGCCCGATGGTGAACGACCGGTGTTCCAGCTGCACGGCCGGTACATCATGGCACAGCTGCGGAACGGCCTGTTGGTGGTGGACCAGCAGCGGGCGCACGAACGCATCCTGTACGAACGCAACCTGAAGCTGCTGGAACAGGGCGCTGGTCTGAGCCAGACAGAGCTGTTCCCCCGCCATGTGGAGCTGAGCGCCACCGACCTGGCCCTGGTGGAGGAGGTGCTGCCGGAGCTGCGGAGCATGGGTTTCGACCTGGCGCTGTTCGGAGGGCGCACGCTGCAGGTGAACGGCATGCCTGCGGAAGCGGCGGACGAGGATCCGGGGCATTTGCTGGAGACCCTGCTGGAACAGCTGAAGCGGGAACGCGGCGGCCTGCGCAACGAGCGCCACACCGTGCTGGCGCGCAGCATGGCCAGGAGCATGGCCATCCGTCCGGGCCGAACGCTGAGCGTGACCGAGATGCACGACCTGATCGACCGGCTCTTCGCCTGCGACCACCCGCACCATACGCCGCTGGGCAAGCCCACGCTGATCACCTACGGGCTGGATGAGCTGGCGGAACGGTTCGATCGGTAAGCGCGGTAAGCGCGATGGTCGGCGACCATCGTGCCCGCGCATATTCCCCCGTATGCTGCGTTCTCTCATCGCCATGACCGCATCACCGCCCTACGCACCCCAGCGCTACCGCTGTACGCTACGCAGGTGCACGGCGGTGTTGGCACTGCTGCTCATCGCCCCCACCCTTTTCGCGCAGGAGCTGGTGGTGAACGGGGGCTTCGAGGAGCAACGCGGCTGTCCGGAGCGCCGCGACAAGCACCCCTTGAAGCAGGCTCGAGCAGTGACCGGCATCGGCGGGATGCCAGGCTACTTCCACAGCTGCAGCGAGGACCTGGGCGCACCGGGCAACTGGGCGGGCTGGCAGGCGCCGCAGGAGGGGCTGGGGTATGCGGGCATCGTGCTTACGGCCCATGGTGGCGGTGAATGCCGAAGCCGCGAATGGCTGCAACTGCCGCTGGCGCGTCCGCTGGTGAACGGCGGCAAGTACCGCCTGCGCTTCTGGGTGAGCCTGGCGGACCGCAGCGGATACGTCACCGACCGCATCGGCGCGGCCTTCAGCACCGACGACCGCAAGCGCACCGGCGTGGGCGCGTTCATCGGTCGTGCTGCGGTGGACAATCCGCTGGACCGCTTCCTGGCCGACACCGCGGGCTGGATGCTGGTGGAAGGCGTCTACAATGCGCGTGGCGGTGAGCGCTTCGTGCTGATCGGCAACCTGCAGGCCTGCGACCGCACGAGCCGGAAGGCGCTGGCGAGCAATGCGGGTGACGGTGTGCTGAAGAACCTGAAGAAGCGTGGCGCAGTGGACCTTGACCCGGACCAGGGGCGTGCGCTGCGGCGAAGACTGCTGGCTACACAGAGCTACGTGTATGTGGACGGTGTATCGCTGATGCCGCTGTTGGAGGCCGATGCGGAAGCGGGACCAGCTGTGGCACAAGGCTGCACGGATGATCCCGGTGCGCCCGATGCCGGACAGGACCTGGTGCCTGACCCCGGCTTCGACAACAGCGTGGGCGGACGGCCCGAAGGCTGGAGCAATGCCAGCGGTGGCACACCGGACCTGCTGGCGGGGCAATGCGGCATCTACCTCTACAGCGCCGTGAACCGCGACCACCGCGAGTTCATCCACATCCCCCTGAAGCAGCCGCTGGACCCCTGCGGACGCTACGCCCTGCGCATGCGGGTGCGGCGCGATGCCAGTTACGGTTATGCGGTGGACCGGATCGGCGTGGCGTTGTGCGACAGCCATGCGGTGGACCGGCGGCGCGAGGTGCTGCCCCTGGTGCCGCAGTGGACCAGCGCGCGCGGGCCGGTGCTGGACGGCACCACGGAATGGACCACGCTCTGTGGCACCTTCGATGCGCCAGGTTGCAGCCGCAGCCTGGTGGTGGGCAACTTCCTGCCGGACGATAGCACCGTGGTGGTGCAGCGCGATGTGCACGGAGGCCCCTTCGCGTACTACTTCGTGGACGATGTCTCGGTCTGGCGGGTGGGTACGGTGCCGGGTTGCACGAAGGTGTGTTGCCCTGCGGAACAGCCGAGCGCAGCGCGGTCCGATGGCTTGGAGGCAGGCAGCATGGCGGTGGAGCGCGGACCGTCGTTGGTGGAAGAGCAGGTGCTCACCATCCACTTCGATGTGAACGAGCATTTGCCGGATGCGCGGGTACTGGAGCTGGTGGAACATGTGCGCCGTGCCCTGGAGGCCGACCCTCAAGCGGGCATCGAGCTGACCGGTCACACGGACAACAGCGGCAGCGAGGACCACAACGAGCAGCTGGCCCTGATGCGCGCACAGGCGGTGGCCGATGCACTGCTCCTGTTCGGAGCGCCGCGGTGCCGCACGGAGGTGATGGGAGCGGGTTCGCGCGAGCCGGTGGCGGACAATGCCAGCGTGGAAGGACGCGCCCTGAACCGGCGGGTGGAACTGCGGATCATTGCGTCGCACTGAAGGCCGGTGACCTGCGCCGTACCTTCGCGGCCGCGGCGCGGAGGACCACCCCGGGCCGCCCCCTGCACCCTCCGCCATGCGCATGGACGCCAACCCCTTCTCCGGATTGCCGGTGGTGGTGAAGAACCTGCTGATCATCAACGTGCTGATGTTCCTGGTGAAGGTGACCGGGCTGGGCAACTGGGGCGGCGTGGACATCGACACCCACCTGGGCCTGCATTACTTCAGTTCGCCGAGCTTCCGGCCATGGCAGCTGGTGACGCACATGTTCATGCACGGCGGGTTCGGCCACCTGTTCATGAACATGCTGGGACTGTACATGCTGGCGCCGCCCCTCGAGTACAAGTGGGGCAGCCAGCGCTTCCTGACGTTCTACATGTTGACAGGGGTGGGCGCCTCGCTGTTCTATTCGGCAGCGCACTACCTGGACTACGCGCAGCTGCATGCATTGCTAAGCCCGGCGCAGTATGAGCAGGTGCTGCGCGAAGGCGCGGACCTGTGGGCGAGCGGTCGCAATTATGTGGATGAGGGCATGGGCCGAATGAACGCGCTGCTGAACATACCCATGGTGGGTGCCTCGGGGGCGATCTACGGGGTGCTGTTGGCCTTCGGGATGACCTACCCCAACGTGGAACTGGTGATGTTCCCGCTGTTCATCCCGATCAAGGCGAAGTACTTCGTGCTGATCTACGGGGCGATCACCGTGTACCTGAGCGTGCAGAACGACCCAACGGACAATGTGGCGCACCTGGCCCACCTGGGCGGGATGGTGGTGGGCTTCGTGCTGATCAAGCTGTGGCAGCACCGGGGCCGGTGATCCACCCGGCGATCGTTGATGCCCGATCCATGAACGGTGCCGAAGGAGGCCAACGCGGTGCGACCTTTGTACGGGATGCGCGGGCGAACAGCAGCGCACCCGGAATGCGATGAGCGTAGCGGACGACCTGCGGATGCAATGGCGGATGGGCGGCATGACCGTGCGCCTGATCCTGATCAATGTGGCGGTATTCGTGGCCCTGGTGCTGCTGAAGGTGCTGCTGATACCGGTGGCAGGCAGTGGCATGGGGGCCGAGGTGCTGCGTGATACGTTCGTGGTGCAGTGGCTGCGGAGCACGGCCGACCCCGGCACCCTGCTCACCCGGCCTTGGACGGTGATCACGTACATGTTCACCCATACCGGGCTGGGGCACATCTTCTGGAACATGGTGCTCTTGTGGTTCGGCGGGCGGCTCTTCCAGGACCTGTTGGGTGGCAAGCGGCTGCTGGGCTACTACCTGCTGGCGGGCCTGAGCGGGTTCGCCCTCTTCCTTGCCGTGCAATGGCTGCTGCCCGGGGTGCATGGCGCGCCGCACGGCCTGGGCATCATGGGTGCTTCGGCCAGTGCGCTCGGGGTGTTCATGGGCATTGCCGCCTACCGTCCGGACATGCCGGTACACCTCATCCTCATCGGCCCGGTGAAGCTGATGTACGTGGCCGGCTTCTTCCTGCTGCTGGACCTGGTGGGCATCGGCAGTGGCGATGGGGTGGCGCATGAGGCCCACATCGGTGGTGCGCTCTTCGGCATCCTTGCGTCGTTGCAGCTGAAGAAGGGCTACGACCCGGCGATGGCCTTCATGAACGGGTTGGAGCGCATCGGCGGACCGTTCAACCGCTCCAAGGGCCGTACGCGCATGAAGGTGGCCAAGCATGCAGATGCGGCAACGCGTCCGGCACGCAGCGCTGCGCAGGACATGCAGGCCCGCATCGACACGATCCTGGACAAGATCTCGCGCAGCGGCTACGACAGCCTCACCAAGGAAGAGAAGGACCTGCTCTTCAAGGCGAGCGGGCGCAACTGATCGGGCATGGCGAAGGAAGCAGCGGCGGAAAAGGCACCTCGTGTTCGCCCCTCCCGGTGGCTGCTGCCCCTGTGGTGGGCCAATGCGCTGGCCGTGCTGTTGCTGCTCATCACCTACCTGGCACCGCACGTGAGCCCCATGCGCATTTGGTGGCTGTCGCTCCTGGCTCTCTCCTATCCCTTCCAACTGCTCTTGCATGCAGGCTTCCTGTTGTGGTGGTGGTTCTTCCGGCGCAAGCGGATGCTGCTCTCGGGGCTGGCGTTGTTGCTAGGCTGGGCCCACATCGGCGACCATGTGCAGCTGCTGGGTCGCGACGCACCGGCGGCACCGGTGCGGGGTGACGGGGTGAAGCTCCTCTCTTACAATGTCCGGGTGTTCGACCTGTACAACTGGAGCGGCAACAAGACCTCGCGGGACAGCATGTTCGCCCTGTTCGCGCGGGTGGATGCGGACATCCTGTGCCTGCAGGAGTACTATGCGAGCGCAAGCGGCAAGCCCATTGTTACCGGTGAGGCCCTGATGAAGGACCACCACTTCCGGCACCGGCATGAACGCTTCAACAAGCACAAGAAGGGGCACTCCTTCGGCATCGCCACCTTCAGCAGGTTGCCGATCGTGAAGAAGGGGTATGTGGACTTCGGGGACAGGACGAGCAACCAGTGCATCTGGACGGACATCGACCTGGGGACGGACACGGTGCGCGTGTACAATGCGCACCTGGCCTCGTACCACTTCGGGGGTGCGGAGCACCGCTTCCTGGAACAGCTGGACACGGACACGGACCGGGACACCCTGAAGCGTGGGGGACTGCGGATCCTGAAGCTGCTGCGGCGTGGGATGCGACAGCGCGCCGGCGAGGTGGAGCGGATCGCCGCGCACATGCGGGAGAGCCCACACCCGGTGGTCTATTGCGGGGACATGAACGATGTGCCGATGAGCTACGGCTACGGCCTGCTGCGGGAGGAGCTGCGCGACGCGTTCGTGGAGAGCGGCCGGGGGCTGGGCGGCACGTACATCGGGAACCTGCCAAGCTTCCGGATCGACCACATCCTGCACGACGAGACCCTGGAGAGCTGGGACTTCCGCACCCATCCCGAGGCGTTCAGCGACCACCATCCGATCAGTTGCTGGCTGGGGCTGAAGGAATAGGCGAAGCCTCGCCCCCTGGGTTCTCACCTGAAGGAAGCATCTTTGCCCAGCCTTCGCTGGCCCGGCCCGACCGATGCTGTTCAACTCGCTTGATTTCGCGGTGTTCCTCCCGCTGGTGTTCGCGCTCTTCTGGGCGCTACCGGCGCGACGGACCGACCTCCGGAACGGACTGCTGTTGCTGGCCAGCTATGTGTTCTACGGTTGGTGGGACATCCGCTTCCTCACGCTCATCGCCTTCAGCACTGTGCTGGACTACTTCCTGAGCCAGGGCATGGCGGGCAGTACCGATGAGCGGCATCGGCGTTGGCTGTTGTGGACGAGCCTGGGGGTGAACCTTGGCATGCTGGGCTTCTTCAAGTACTTCAACTTCTTCCTGGACCAGCTGAACGGCGCCTTCAGCCTGTTCGGCATGCCCGTGACGGCGGAGCGGCTGGACATCATCCTTCCGGTGGGCATCAGTTTCTACACCTTCCAGACCCTGAGCTACAGCATCGACGTGTACCGGGGCGACCTGAAGGCCAGCCGGGACCCGGTGGCGTTCGCAGCCTTCGTGAGCTTCTTCCCCCAGCTGGTGGCGGGCCCCATTGAGCGGGCGAGCAACCTGCTGCCCCAGTTCGCCACGCCGCGCGTGTTCAGCCGGAGCGCTGCGGTGGATGGGAGCCGCCAGATCCTGTGGGGCTTCTTCAAGAAGCTGGTGATCGCGGACAACTGTGCCGAACAGGTGGACAGGATCTTCGCCGGGCACGAAGCGGCGAGCGCAAGCACGTTGGTGCTTGGGGCGGTCTTCTTCGCATTCCAGATCTACGGCGACTTCAGCGGGTACAGCGATATCGCCATCGGGGTGGCACGGCTGTTCGGCTTCAGCCTGATGCGCAACTTCGCCTTCCCCTATTTCTCGCGGGACATCGCAGAGTTCTGGCGGCGCTGGCACATCAGCCTGAGCACGTGGTTCAGGGACTACCTGTATGTGCCGCTGGGGGGCAGCCGGGGCGGGACGGCGATGCGGGTACGCAACACCTTCATCATCTTCCTGGTGAGCGGCTTCTGGCACGGCGCCAACTGGACCTTCGTGGTGTGGGGTGCGCTGAACGCGCTGTACTTCCTGCCGCTGCTGCTGGCGGGGCGCAACCGGCAACACCTGGGCATGGTGGCGGAGGGCCGCCTGCTGCCCACGCTGCGCGAGACCGGCCAGGTGCTGACGACGTTCGCCCTCACGTGTGTGGCATGGGTGTTCTTCCGCGCCCGGGACCTGGAGCATGCACTGGACTACCTGGGAGGAATGGTGAGCAGCACGCTGCTGAAGGCTCCCGCGGTGGGCAACAACAACCTGCCGCTATTGCTGTGCTTCTTCCTTGCCGTGGAATGGACCGGCCGGGAGGGGCAGTATGGCATTGAGCGCACCGGACTGAGCTGGCCACGGATGGGCCGCTGGGCGTTCTACGGGGTGCTCATCGGCATGATCGGCCTGTTCATGCGCACAGAAGAGGCGCCGTTCATCTATTTCCAGTTCTGATGCGCAGCTACCTCACAGACCTGGTCCGCTTCGCACTGTTCGCAGTGCCGGTATACCTGCTGTTCATCATCGTGGCAGGCAGTGTGTCGCCTTTCAGCGAACATCGGAACATCAAGTATGCACGGGGGGGCTACGGCCACCTGCTGACGCGCTTGCAGGAGGCCGACACGACGGGTGCGGTGGACATCCTGTTCCTGGGCTCCTCGCATGCGTACCGGGGCTTCGACCCACGGGTGTTCAGCGCAGCAGGCTACCGCACGTTCAACCTGGGATCGAGCTCACAGAGCCCGGTGCAGACCGCCTGGTTGGTGGAGCGCTACCTGGACCGGATGGCGCCGAAGCTGGTGGTGATGGACGTGTTCCCCACCACGATCAGCACGGAGGGTGTGGAGGCCACGCTGAACCTGCTTTCCAACGCACCGGTGGACGGCGCGTTGCTGGACATGGCACTGGCAACGCGGCATGCCGATGTGTGGAACACGGCGATCCTGGCGACCTGGCGTGAGCTGATCGGCGCGAACGCGGGCTTCCGGGAGGCGGTGTACCACAGCGTGGACCAGGACCGGTACATACCCGGGGGCTATGTGGAGAAGGGGCCCATCCCTTTCATCCCGCGCAGTACGGCGAGCAAGTTGGAGTGGGACCCGCCAGCGCGGCAATGGGCGGCCTTCCTCGACATCATGCAGCGGCTGCGCGCCCGGGGAGTTCCGGTGGTGCTACTGCAGACACCCGTCACACGGAACTGGCAGTTCACGGCGGCGGAGCGTGCGCGCCTGGACAGCCTGTTCACACCGCAGGCCACGGCCTACCTGGACCTGAGCGCAGTGATTGTGGGTGAAGAGGCGGAGCTGTTCTACGATGGCCACCACATGCGGCAGGCCACGGTGGAGCGATTCAACGCCCTGCTTCTGGACAGCCTGACCGCGCGGGGACTGCTTCCCCCGCAGTGATCACTCCAAGTGCGGGGCGCGCCTGAGCGGCGCCACGCTGGATGGCGGGCGCGGCCCGACGGGTCGTACGACCAATCCGCGGGCACGCAGCCCTTCCACGAGGCCTTCGGGACCGGGGAGGTGAGCGGCTCCGATCAGGAACAGCGCACTGCCATCGACCATCATCACGCTGTCCATGCGCTGTACCAGGATGCGGTTGCGGTCGGTGATGAGCGCCTTGCCGAACATGGCGGAGGCGCTGGATGCCTCGTTGGTGATCCGACCGATGCGTTCGAGGTCCTGTGCAGCATAGGCGTCGTGGAGCGCATCGAGGTCTTCCCCCCCACCCTTGCACAGCACATGGTCGTAGAGCATGCGGGCCTGATCCGCGAGCGGGATGGCATCGAGAGCGGCCATTTGTTCGGCGACGGTCTCCAGGCCGATGACACGCTTGTGGAGCGTGCGTCCTTCCTCCATGAGGGCATCATCCAGCATACGGTCGCGGTCGGCCGCCATATCTCCCTGGCTGAGGGAGGCAAGGATGAAGAAGGGTTTCATGCGCTGCATCATGGGGGCCATCAGGGGCCCGAGTTCCTGACGGAGAGCGGGCTCCAGCCGCTTCCATTGGCGCCGGGTGTACAGGCTGGCAAGGTCGCTGCCGGTGGGCAGCAGCAGGCGGTCCATGAAGGATAGCGCAACGTTCCCCGCGCCACTGATATCGAGCTCACCCGCGACGGTGGCGCAGTGTGGCATTACCTGCCTGACAGCGGTGACGTGGGTGAAGGCCCGTTCGTCGGTGCTGTGCATGGTGCCGTACAGGTAGCTGGTATCAGCGTCCTGTGGACGAACGATGTACCAAAGCAGCTCGTTGGGGAGCGGTTGTGCGCAAAGGGCGCTGGCGGATAGCAGCAGGAGGACCGGGATGAAGCAGCGCATGCGACCAAGATAGGCCGCTGGCGCCCCTCATCATGCAGCCACCTTGGCGAGCAGGAAGGACGTGAGCGCGAGGAGCGAGAAGACCACTGCACTGAAGCGGATCAGCTGGCTTCGGTCGGCATGTCGGGTGCGTTCCATTGTCTGTTGTGATGGGTAGCGAACAAAAGACGCGGTGGCGTGGAATGGTTGCCCTGAAGACCGCAAGCCGAGCGCCGGCGCAGCACCGCAAATGGCGCATTATCAAGGGAAAGCACGTTGCAGAAAAAGTCAAGCCCCCTTGCCCGGCCGCTTCCACCGGCGCGGGGTACCTTTGCGACCTTGTCCGCACCAGCACACCCCATTGTGCTGGCGCATAGTGCCATGAGCGCGCCGCGCACCGTTGCCTTCCACACCCTGGGCTGCAAGCTGAACTTCAGCGAGACCAGCACGCTCGCCCGTTCGCTGGAGGACGCAGGGTATGCGCGGGTGCGCATGGAGGACCGACCGGACGTGTTCGTCCTGAACACGTGCAGCGTCACGGAGAACGCCGACAAGGAGTGCCGGCAATGGGTGCGGCGCTTCCTGCGGATCAATCCCGATGCCTTCGTGGCGGTGGTGGGCTGCTATGCCCAGTTGAAGCCTGCCGAGATCGGGGCCATCCCGGGCGTGGGGCTGGTGCTCGGAGCGAACGAGAAGTTCGACCTGGCCGGCCACGTAGAGGAAGTCCTCGCCCAACACCAGGAAGGTGGTTCGGGCGGTGTGGTGCGTGCCGGTGCCGTGAAGGAAGTGAAGCGCTTCATACCGAGCTACAACGCCAACGACCCTGCCTCTGATGGCTCTCCGGCAGGCAGGCGCACCCGCACCTTCCTCAAGGTGCAGGACGGCTGCGACTACTTCTGCTCCTTCTGCACCATTCCACTGGCACGTGGCCGCAGTCGGAGCGGCACCATCGCCGAGACCGTGACCCTCGCTGAGCGCATCGCCGCCAGTGGCGTGCAGGAGATCGTGCTCACCGGAGTGAACACGGGGGATTTCGGGAAGTCCTCGTCACATCGAGGGTCGTCGACCCTCGAAGGGGACGAGGACTTCCTCTCCTTGATCCAAGCCCTCGACGAAGTGGAAGGCATTTCTCGCTTCCGCATCAGCAGCATCGAGCCGAACCTGTGCCACGACGGCATCATCGACTTCGTGGCCGGCAGCAGGCGCTTCGTGCCCCACTTCCACATGCCCTTGCAGAGTGGCAGCGACACCATCCTGGAGCGCATGCGCCGCCGCTACGACACAGCGCTCTATGCCGAACGGGTGGCGCGCATCAAGGAGCGCATGCCGCATGCCTGCATCGGTGTGGACGTGATCACCGGCACGCCCGGCGAGACCGAGGAGGAGTTCTTGCGCACCCATGCCTTCCTGCGTTCCATCCCGGTGGACTACCTGCACGTGTTCACCTACAGCGAACGGGCCAATACCACAGCGGTGCGCATGGAGGACAGCGTACCCATGGAGGTGCGGCGCGAACGCACGCGGCAGCTGCGCATCCTGGGCAGCAAGATGCTGCGCGCCCATTACGAGCGCCACCTGGGTACGGTGCGCCCGGTCCTGTTCGAGACCGGTGAAGCCAGCAGCACCGCGCAGATCGAAGGCTTCACGGACAATTATATACGGGTGAGCCTGCCCTACGACCCGGCACTGGCGAACCGCGTCATTGATGTTGAGCTTCAAGGCATCAATGGCGATGGACATGTAAAGGGAGAGGTGATCGCTGCATCACCCCAGAAGCCGACCGCTCAGCCCAGCGACACCTACCAACCGGCCCACTGACCACATGTACCCCACCCTATACCACGCGCTGCTGGACCTTGTTGGTCTGGACCTACCGTTCCTCCGCTTCGTGAACAGCTTCGGGTTCTTTGTGGCGCTGGCCTTCGTCTTCGCGAGTTGGACGCTGAGCCTGGAGCTTCGGCGGCGTGAGCGGAGCGGTCTCCTGAAGGGTTCGGTGCGCAAGGTGGTGGTGGGTGCGCCCGCCACGGCCGGCGACCTGGTGGGCAACGGGGTGCTCGGCTTCCTGCTCGGCTTCAAGGGACTGTATCTGGCGCTCCACTTCGCAGAAGCCACGGCCGATCCGCAGGGCTTCCTGCTGAGCGGGACCGGATCGGTGGTGGGTGGCCTGCTCGGTGCAGCACTGCTGGTCCATCTAAAGTGGCGCGAGAAGAAGAAGGAGCAGCTGGCCACGCCCAAGGTGGAGGAAGTGCGGATGCTGCCGAGCGAGCACGCCAATAACATCACCATGCAGGCGGCGCTGTGGGGCATCATCGGTGCGAAACTGTTCCACTGGCTGGAGAACCCGGACGAGTTCATGGCCTTCGTGGCCGACCCGAGCGGCGACAAGATCTTCAGCGGGCTCACCATGTACGGCGGTCTCATCGTGGCGGGCGCCATGGTGATCCGCTACTTCATCAAGCACGGCATTGCACCTTGGCAGGGCGCTGACAGCGCAGCCCCCGGCGTGATGCTCGCCTATGGCATCGGTCGCATTGGATGCCAGGTGAGCGGTGACGGCGATTGGGGCATCGTCAACACCACCTTCCTTGGGCCAGGTCCCAAATGGTTCTGGCAGTACGATTACCCCAACAACGTGAACAGCGTGGGCGTGCCGCTGATCGATGGACGGCCCTGCTTCGACGGGTACTGCACGGTGCTTCCGGAGACCGTCTTCCCCACCCCGCTCTACGAGACGCTGGTGTGCGTGGGCTTCTTCTTCCTGCTCTGGAGCCTGCGCAAGCGGCTCACGCCTCCGGGCATGATCTTCTTCCTGTACCTCTTCCTTAACGGCCTGGAGCGTTTCTTCATTGAGAAGATCCGGGTCAATGTCCATGTCCTGGGCACAATCACCCAGGCGGAGATCATCGCCACCCTGTTGATGCTGGCGGGCATCGGCGGCATGTTGTGGCTGCGCAAGCGTAACACTGCTGCAAAAGCCTGAGCCCGCACGAACGAACTTCCAAGCGCCCATCCCCATGGACCTGAAGCACCTCACCGAACAAGTCTCCGACCTCTGCGTCGAGATCGCCGCATTCATTCGTGCCGAAGCCCCCAAGCTCACCGAAGCCGGTGTGAGCAGCAAGAGCGCCAACAATCTGGTGACCCATGTGGACCACACGGCGGAGGACCGCATCGTCGAAGCACTGGAGAAGTTGCTGCCTGGCGCAGGCTTCATTGCCGAGGAAGGCAGTGGCGAGCAGGGCACTGGCCTCAACTGGGTGATCGATCCGCTGGACGGCACCACCAACTTCGTGCATGGCGTGCCGTGCTACTGCATCAGCATCGCGCTGCTCGATGGAACTGAGCCCTTGCTGGGCGTGGTGCACGAGGTGACCCGCGATGAACGCTTCACCGCGTGGAAGGGCGGCGGTGCCTACCTCAACGGCCTGCCGATCCGCGTATCCGCACGCAAGGAGCTGCAGGACAGCCTGCTCGCCACCGGCTTTCCGTACGACGACTTCGGCTACGAGAGCGAGTATATGGACCTGCTCCGCGAACTGATGCACCGTACGCGCGGCATCCGCAGGCTGGGTAGTGCGGCCGCCGACCTGGCCTACGTGGCCTGCGGGCGCTTCGAGGCTTTCTACGAGTACGGCCTCAACAGCTGGGACGTGGCGGCCGGTGTGCTCTTGGTGCGCGAGGCGGGCGGCAAGGTCAGCGGCTTTCTCCCCAGCAAAGACCCTGTGTTCGATGAGGAGATCGTGGCCAGCAACAGCGCCATTCATGACGAACTGCTGGAGGTGATCGAACGGAACTGGCAGCGGCAGGACTGAGGACCTGAACAGAACGATCGCGCCCCGGAGTTCGACCCCGGGGCGCGATCGAGGTTCATGTTCACGCTAGAGAGTTCCCGCAAATTGCTGGAACTCCTCGAGGGTAGTGGGCTCAAAGGTCAGGGACACGCTCATGCCCATGGTCACCGTCGTGCTCAGGGTCGCCCAGGAGTAGGTACCGCCTGCGTTGGAAAGTGCTACGACCTGAACGTTCAGGCCAACGGGTAGTTGGTAATAGGCACCTGTCGTAAAGACGTTCGTACCGCTGGAGCCAAGCCCTGTCAAGCTGTTCTGATCCGGGAACACCAGCCAGACCAAGGTGTTCGCGCCGGTATGACCATCCGGACAGATCACCTCAATGCCTGTCAGTGGTGATCCTGACATGAAGTAGTCGCAATTGACCCAGCCCAACGAGTCGTTCGGGAAATTGTAGCCGAGCGAATCACCTTGCAGCCCAGTGGTGTTGCCGAACGGATCCCAGGTGATGACCCCGTTCCCGTCCACCGTACCGCTGAACAGTTGCATGTTGGGGTCCACGCCATTGGGGGCAGGCACGTTCACGAAGCCTGCGTTATCTGCAAGGTGCAGCTGTTGGCCACCTTGGGTCACGTTCAGGAAGTACTGCCCTCCGCTCACCAAGGGGCGCAATTGGCCGTTGTCATTACCAACTGTGCGCTTATTCAGCCAGAGCATGTCTCCCACGGTCAGGGCTTCCACCAGTTCCACTTGGACGGAGCCGGCGACCGCAGCGCCTGCAGCCGTTCGGAACGCATTGGGTGGGAAGAAGAACGTCACACCATCGGCACCGCTCACGTACCCGCCGGTCGCCGCATTCACTGTGAACTGCTGCGTGGCCTCCTCCACATGTTGGTCGAACAGGGCCAGCATGGCGTTCGTGGCGGGTGCACCCGGCACATTGGGCGTGGAGGGCACGTCCTCTTCCTTCTTACACCCCACGACCAAAGCCGCCGTGAGCGTGGTTGCGATAATGATCCTGACCATCTGCATGTGTATGCGGTTAGAAGCGAACGGTGAGTTCCGTCCACTACCCTACACGGCAGGCCAGGCGCAATGGTTGGGCAGGCCTGAAGAGATCCGATCAGCCTTGAACTGGCGCGGTGTCACCTGCACTGATCCTCACGAGCAACAAGCCCATGAACGTGATCGCTGCGTTGACCAACAACAGCTCGAACCCGAAGGTGTAGCCACCAAAGAGCAGGGCTGAATTGCGATCGAGCACGAACGTGACCACCGGGGAAAGCACTGCGACCAGCGGTACCCAGCGGTCCTTCACACCCCAGCGGGTAAGCATGCCGAAGGCGAAGAGCCCCAGCAATGGCCCGTACGTATAGCCTGCCACCTTGAACACGGTCTTGATCACACTATCGTCGTTCAGCAGCTTGAAGAGCAGGATCAACAGCACCATCACCACGCTCATGATGAGATGTACCCGTTGCCGCAGGGGGAGCCGCTCCGCCTCGGGCCTGCGATCGATCTCAAGCACATCCACGCACACGCTGGTGGTAAGGGCGGTGAGCGCGCTGTCGGCACTGGAGTAGGCGGCAGCGATAAGGCCCAGGATGAAGAGCAGGCCCACCACCAGCGGAAGCGTTCCGCCCGTGGCAAGGAACGGATAGATCTGATCGGCCTTCGCGGGTAGTGCGATGCCGAAGCGCTCGGCATAGAGCACCAGCACCGCACCCAAGGCCAGGAAGACCAGGTTCACGAACACCAGGACAAGACTGAAGGACACCATGTTCTTCTGAGCTTCCCGGATGTTGCGACAGCTCAGGTTCTTCTGCATCATGTCCTGGTCGAGCCCCGTCATGGCGATGGCGATGAACATGCCCCCGAGGAACTGCTTCCAGAAGTAGGTGCCGGGCTTGGGGTCATCGAAGAAGAAGACCTGGCTGAGCGGACTTTGCTGCACCTGTGCCACCAGCTCGCCCAAGCCCCAGCCCATCTTCTGCCCCACCATCAGCACCGTGAGCACCACGGCCAACAGCATGAACAGTGTCTGCAGCGTATCGGTCCAGATGATGGTGCGCATGCCACCGCGGTGGGTGTAGAGCCAGATGAGCGCGATGGTGAGCACCACGGTGAGCCAGAAGGGCACGCCCCAGGCATCGAAGAGCAGGAACTGCAGCACCACCGCCACCAGGTAGAGGCGTGCAGCGGACCCCAGACTGCGGCTGAGCAGGAAGAACCACGCACCTGTGAGGTAGCTGCTACGACCGAAGCGTTGCCCGAGGTACCCATAGATGGAAGTGAGCTGCAACCGGTAATAGAGCGGCATGAGCACGAAGGCGATGACCGCATAGCCGGGCAGGTAGCCCAGCACCATCTGTAGGTAGCTGAACTGGTCGGTGCCGACCATGCCCGGCACGCTGATGAACGTGACCCCACTGAGCGATGCGCCGATCATGCCGAAGGCGATCACGTACCACGGGGACCTGCGCTCGCCGAGGAAGAAGGCACTGTTGCCCGCACCACGCGAGGTGACCACGGAGATGCCATAGAGCAGCGCGAAGTAGGCGACGATCACCGAGAGGACCAGCAGGGGCGACATGGAGCACGAAGGAAGCTGCCTGTCGAGCTCTCCTGGCAACGGTCGGATGGAAGTTGTTCGGGGGGGGCTGTTGGTGGCAGGCTGGTCATTAACCCTGCACCACCCTCACACCCCCGCCCGCCCCTACCTTCGCGGCCCATGTCCCTTTCCTCCGCACTGCTCGAAGCCGCCGTGGACCAGCTGGCCACCCTGCCCGGTGTGGGCCGCCGTTCGGCCATGCGCCTGGCGCTTGAGCTGCTGCGCCGCGACACCACCGAGGTAGTACGCTTCAGCGAGGCCATCCGCCGCCTGCGTGAAGAGGTGCGGTACTGCGAGGAGTGCTGCAACATCAGCGATGAACCACGCTGCGCCATCTGTCGGGATGCCGGTCGCGACGGCGGCCTCATCTGTGTGGTGGAGGACATCCGCGACGTGATCGCCATCGAGAACACCCGCCAGTTCAAAGGCCTGTACCACGTATTGGGCGGCCTCATCAACCCCATGGAAGGTGTGGGACCGGACGACCTCAACACCCGTGAACTGATGGCCCGGGTGGAACAGGGTGGCGTGCGCGAAGTGCTGCTGGCCCTCGGCGGCAGCCTGGAGGGCGACACCACGGGCTTCTATCTCAACCGCCGCCTGGGCGAAGCGGGTATCCTGGTCACCACCATCGCACGCGGGATCAGCGTAGGCACCGATCTGGACCAGGCCGATGAGCTCACCTTGGGCCGCAGCATCACCGACCGCAAGCCCTACGAACACGGTGTGAAGCGCAGCTGAGGACCTCCTGATACCACGTGCATCGGCGCCCCATGGAACTCTCCGTCGTCATCGTCAACTACAATGTGAAGGCCTACCTGGAGCAGTGCCTGCGCACGGTAGAGAAGGCCATGGTAGGTGTAACGGGAGAAGTGTTCGTGGTGGACAACCAGAGCACCGATGGCAGTGTGGAGATGGTGCGGGAGAAGTTCCCCTGGGTGCGCCTGATCGCCAATGCTGACAACGTGGGCTTCAGCCGGGCCAACAACCAGGCGATCCGCGAGGCCCGGGGCGATTATGTGCTGCTGCTGAACCCCGACACGGTGGTGGGCGAGGACGTCTTCCGCAAGGTGATCGACTTCATGAACGCGCATCCCAAGGCAGGTGGGCTCGGGGTGAAGATGATCGATGGTACGGGCCACTTCCTGCCTGAGAGCAAGCGCGGACTGCCAACGCCCCAGGTCGCTTTCTTCAAGATCATCGGCCTTACCCGGCTGTTCCCAAAGAGCCGCCTCTTCGGCCGTTACCACCTGGGCCACCTGCCGGAGAACGAAGCCGCCCCCATCGAGATCCTCTCGGGGGCCTGCATGTTCCTGCGCAAGCGTACCCTGGACGAGGTGGGCCTGCTGGACGAGAGCTTCTTCATGTACGGCGAGGACATCGACCTGAGCTACCGCATCACCCTGGGTGGTTACGAGAACTGGTACTACCCCGATGCCCGCATCATCCACTACAAGGGCGAGAGCACCAAGAAGAGCAGCGTCAACTACGTCTTCGTGTTCTACAACGCGATGGCAATCTTCGCCAAGAAGCACTTCACGGCACGCAGTGCGGGCATCTTCCCCGCACTGATCAACGGCAGCATCTATCTGAGCGCTGCGGCGGCCCTGGTGAGGCGGTTCATGGAGCGCACCTTCCTGCTGCTGCTCGACCTGCTGTTGGTGTTCGCCACGCTGGCCTTGTCGCCGGTGGTCCCCCAGCGCTGGCCGATCATCCAGGAGGTGGGCGTGGATGTGGTGATCGGGGCGGTGGTGGTGGGCTGGACCGCCTTGTTCGGCGCATACGACAGACCCTTGCGCCCCTTCGCACCGGTGCTTGCCATGGTCCTGCCCACCTTGTTCCTGTTGGGCATGCGGATGTTCGGCCCCTTGGAGCAGGAGGTGACCTTGGACCTTCTGACCATGGCAGGTGGCTGGGCGGTGGCCGCCACGCTCCTGCGGGCGGTCCTGTTCCAGCTCCGCATCAAAGGCATGGGGATCCGACGCAAGGAGCGGGAGCGGGTGCTCGCCGTGGGTACACCGGCCGAAGCGCGACGCACATTGGCCCTCCTCTGGCAAACACACTTTGGACTTGGGCGTGCCGTGTCGGTGGAACCTGATGCACCGGAGGCCGCCGTGGCGCCTCTTCGGGAACGCATCGCCCGGGAGCGCATCGGAGAGGTGGTGTTCTGTGCGCAGGACCTTGGGTGGAGCAGGATCATCAGGTACCTCGAGCAACTGCGGCGTCGCGGCACGGAATTCAAGATCGCCCAGCCAGGGGTGTCCTTCATCATCGGCCCCAGCAGCATCGAAAGCCTGCAGGACCTCTTCGTGTTACCGGCCCATTCAGTGAAGGACCCGGCATCCCAGCGCAACCGGCGGATCGTGGACCTGGGCGTGAGCCTGCTGGTGCTGCTGACCTTCCCGCTGCTCGCTTGGAGCTATGCGGTCCCCGCACAGGCGGCGCGTAACGCGTGGGCGGTGCTGCTGGGCCGGCGCACGTGGGTGGGCTATGCCACACCTCTTCCCACCGACCGGCGCTTGCCGGGGCTACCGCACGCCGTGCTCCCCCCGGTGCCTGCAGAGGAGCTTCCCCCGCCAGGACTGTTGCGCGACCGGGTGAACATTCTGTACGCCAAAGACCAGCATCTCTGGCATGATCTGCGCACAGTGTTCCGCAGCTGGCGATCGTTGGGCAACGCCTAAGAGCCTGTTGGGGAGCCTTTGAATGTTGGGCTCCGTGACCATTTATTGGTCAGGCATAGCCCAATAATGGTCGCATAGCGGCGGCTGTGTCACTCTTTTTCGTCGGAGCATGGCCAGTAAAGGGCCTGCCGTACGGCGGAGCATTTGAAGAGATCCCCAACAGGCTCCGAGGCCTTGCACCTCGACTGGCATCGTTACCTTTGGCCGGTGCCCATAGCGGGCACGCGTGACCATGTCCCAGATCGAGATCCTGCTGCCCAAGATGGGCGAAAGTGTGGCCGAAGCCACCATCATCAAGTGGTTGAAGAACGAAGGAGACCGGGTGGAGGCCGATGAGCCCATCGTGGAGATCGCCACGGACAAGGTGGACAGCGAGGTGCCGGCACCTGAGGCGGGCATCCTGCTAAAGCGCTTGGTGAACGAGGGTGACGTGGTGAAGGTGGGGCAGCCCATTGCACAGGTGGGCAGCGCGGCAGGCGCCAGTTCAGCCCCGGCAGCAGCTCCCGCGGCAGCCGCACCAGCACCTGCCACCAACGGCCATGCCACCGCAACCAAGCCGGTCGCCACACCAGTGAGCGCACCTGTAGGCAACAGCCCTGTGGAGCGTGTGGGACCGAGCGGCAAGTTCTACTCCCCCCTGGTGCGCAACATCGCCCAAAGCGAGGGCATCAGCTTGGAAGAACTGGAGGCCATCCAAGGAAGCGGCCAGGGCGGCCGGGTGACCAAGAAGGACGTGCTCGACTACCTGCCCAACCGTGGAACACCGGCTGCAGCCCCTGCCGCTCCAGCACCGACCGCCCCTGCCCCAGTTGCCGCGGCGCCGACCGCTGCACCCGCTCCGACTCCGGCCCTGCAACCGGCCCCTGGCGATGAACTCATCGAAATGGACCGCATGCGCAGGCTCATCGCCGACCACATGGTGATGAGCAAGCGAACCAGTCCGCACGTGACCAGTTTCGTTGAAGCGGATGTCACCAACCTTGTCCTCTGGCGTGAGAAGGTGAAGAAGGCCTTCGAACAGCGCGAAGGCGAGAAGATCACCTTCACCCCCATCTTCATCATGGCCATTGTGCAGGCCATCAAGGAGATGCCGATGGTCAATGTGCAGGTGGACGGCTACAACATCATCAAGAAACGGGACATCAACATCGGAATGGCGGCGGCGCTGCCTTCAGGCAACCTCATCGTGCCGGTGATCAAGAACGCCGACCAGCTGAACTTGGTGGGCCTGACCCGCAAGGTGAACGACCTGGCCAACCGTGCCCGCGCCGGAAAGCTCTCACCGGACGAAGTGAGCGGCGGCACCTATACTGTGACCAATGTGGGCACCTTCGGTAACGTGTTGGGCACCCCGGTGATCAACCAACCCCAGGTGGCCATCATGGCCACGGGTGCCATTCGCAAAAAACCAGCGGTCATCGAGACCCCCACGGGCGACATGATCGCGATCCGCCATCAGATGTTCCTGAGCCACAGCTACGATCACCGGGTGGTGGACGGTGCGCTGGGCGGTCGATTCGTGCGACGTGTGGCTGATATCCTGGAGGCTTGGTCGCCGGATCAAGCATTCTAGGATCCCAACATGGGGAAAACGCTACATTTAGCCGCTCCTATGACCCTGTCGATCTGAACTGTTGCGCCATGAAGTACGGCTACTCGGCCATTGCGACCATCGGGCTCGCCCTGATAACCCTCCCTGCGCTCCCCCAGGGTGACAATACCTCCTTCAACTGGAAGTTCGAAGAAGGGAACAAGCTAATGGAGGAGAAGCTCTACAACCAGGCAGCGGACATCTGGTCGGAGCTGCTGGGGGCCGATGCGGACAATGCCAACCTGAGCTACAAGCTGGGCTACTCGTTCTTCCACTCGTACAACCAAAAATCGAAGGCCCTGCCCCATCTGGAGCATGCCTCCCGCGCCCGTTCCTCAGGCAAGTACGGTGGCTTCAATACCACGGGCTACGACCCGTTCGACCCCAAGGAGCGCAACGCCCCGGTTGAAGTTGATTACTACCTGGGCCGTGCCTACCACCTGAACAACGAGTTCGACAAGGCGGACCAGTTCTACCAGAAGTTCCTTGACGAGGTGGACGAGAAGCATGCCCTGCGCCCCGCCGCTACCCGTGGCAAGGAACAGACGGCCAATGCCCGCACACTGAAGGCGAACCCGGTGAACTACACCGTGTCCAATGCAGGGCCGGTGATCAACAACGACCACCCCGACTTCAGCCCGGTGCTCTCCGTTGATGGCAACGCCTTGTTCTACACCTCCCGGCGCATCAGGCCTGACAGCAGCAATTCCAGCATCATCGACCCCATCGCTGGTCTGCCCTACGAGAACATCTATGTCAGTTACAAGGACCGTGAAGGCAACTGGCAGACCCCGGAACTGCTGAACATCAACCCGGCCAGCGCTGGTCACCTGGCCTCCGTGAACGTGGCTGCCGACGGTCAGACCCTCTTCATCTACCGCGATGATGGCGGCGATGGCAACATCTACGAGAGCAAGCTGGTGGGTGAGATCTGGAGCGACCCGGTGCTCATGGGCAGCGACATCAATACCAAGGCTTGGGAAACACACGGTGCCTTGAGCGCAGATGGTTCCACCTTCTATTTCATCAGCGACCGCAAGGGTGGCGTCGGTGGCCGGGACATCTACCGCGTGGTTCGCCTGCCTGACGGCACCTGGAGCAAGGCCCAGAGCCTTAGCACTACGGTGAACACCCCCTACGACGAGGACGGTGTGTTCATCCACCCCAATGGACGCACCTTGTATTTCAGTTCACAAGGGCACAATTCCATGGGTGGGTTCGACGTGTTCGTGACCGAGCAGCAGGAGAACGGGACCTGGAGCGTACCCCAGAACCTTGGATACCCCCTGAACACCGTTGACGACGAAGTCTTCTTCATTACAACGGCAGATGGTCGTCGGGGCTACTTCAGCAGCGACCAGATCGGCGGCTATGGAGAGAAGGACATCTACTTCGTGGACCTGCCCTCCGAACTCGAGAGCGAAGGGCTCACCGTGTTGAAAGGCTTTATCATTCCGCCGCCGGGTGAGTCCCTGCCCCCGAGCACCATCCTGTACGTGACCGACAAGGCCACCGGTGAGGTGAAGACCTACAAACCCCGCCAACGCGACGGCGTGTACGTGGCCATCCTGCCTCCCTGCAAGGAGTACAACCTGGATTACAGGGTGAACGACCAGACCGTGCACACCGAGGACATCTTCGTGGAATGCGAAAGCAGTTACCAGGAGATCAACAAAGAGATCTACCTGAACCCCGTATCGCTGGCCGGGCCGGCGAGCATCGTGGACCTGCCCAAAGGCGCACCTCCGGGGAAGAAGGAAAAGGGCGAACCAGTGAAGACCGATGCCCCGAAGAAGGAAACGGGAGGCGATGTTGCGGTCATCCCCGGTGGCACCAAGTCGGGCGAACAGCCCAAGACGGACGCGCAGAAGAAAGAGGCCGGCACCACCCATACCACTCCGGATGCCAGCTATGCGGATGAGTACACCAAGTTCTACGCATACAATGCGAAGGATATCGACCAGAACGAAGCGCGTTGGCGTGAGTTCGTCGACGTGGTGGTAGGCCTGATCGAGAAGAACGGCGAGGCCCGCGTGGTGATCGAGGCCTGTGCCTCGAAGGTGCCCACCAAGACCTTCGGCACCAACGAGAACCTCAGCCGCCAGCGCATGGAGGACGCCCGCAAGCGCCTCGTGGAGGCCGTCACCGCACGTGGCAAGGACGCGAACCTGTTGAAGCTCGAAGCCGTCAACAACCTTGTTCAAGGCCCCCGCTACAACGGAGACTACCAGAACACCGATAAATACGGCAAGTTCCAGTACGCCAAGCTCAAGGTACGGTAAACAGCCCTCTTCCATCCCACGGACCCCGGCCTTCCTGAACATGTTCGCAGGGGTCGGGGTCCTTGCTTTGCATCACTTCCCATGCGCTTAAAGCTGCAACGCCCGCTCGCCTTCTTCGACCTGGAGACCACCGGCACCCGCATCGGTCAGGACCGGATCGTACAGATCGGTATCGTACGCCTGATGCCCGATGGAACGCGCCACACCTACCAAACCCTTGTGAACCCGGGGATCCCCATCCCCCCCGAGGCCACTGCGGTCCACCACATCACCGATGCCATGGTTGCGGATGCGCCTTCGCTGGAGGCCGTGGCAGATATCGTACGGAACGAGCTGGAAGGTTGCGACCTCAGCGGCTTCAACCTCCTGCGCTTCGACATCCCCTTTCTGGCCGAGGAGTTGCACCGCGTTGGCGCATCGTGGGACCACCTCAGCAGCCGCGTGGTGGATGTGCAACGCATCTTCCACCGGATGGAACCCCGCGACCTTACCGCCGCCCTCAAGTTCTACTGCGGAAAAGAACACGCGGGGGCGCATGATGCATTGGCCGATGTGGAGGCCACCGCCGACGTCCTGCTCGCCCAATTGGATCGCTACAGCGATGCGCTACAGCCCGATGTCGACTTCCTCGGCGAGTTCAGCGGCGACCGCAAGCGCAGCCCAGACCCGGCCGGAAAGCTCCGCTTTGACGATGCAGGCCAGATCTGCCTGGGCTTTGGCAAGTATGCCGGCTGGCCATTGGAACGCATCGGTCACAACGACCCTGGCTACCTCCATTGGTTGATGACCAAAGCAGAGCTGCCCGGTACCACCCTCAGCGTCATGCGCACCGCCCTGGCCGACCTCGGTGGAGCGTAGGACAAGTGCTACTGCCAAGTGCTACTGCAAACTGCCTACTGCAAACTGCCTACTGCTAACTGCCCAACTGCCTACTGCTAACTACCTACTGCCCAACTGCCTACTGCCAACTGCCTACTGCTTACTGCCTACTGCCCAACTGCCTACTGCAAACTGCCAACTGCCCCCCATGAAGATCATCTGTATCGGTCGCAACTACAGCGATCACGCCAAGGAGTTGGGAAATGCCATACCGGATGAACCCGTGGTGTTCCTCAAGCCACCCACCGCGCTCATTCCCCATGGCGCCCCTATTCGCCTGCCCGCCTTCAGCCGCGACATCCATCACGAGATCGAACTGGTCTACTCCATCCGCCGCCACAACGGCCGCGCCGAAGCGGATCGCGTGACCATTGGGCTGGACCTTACCGCTCGTGACCTTCAGCAGGAACTGAAGCAAAAGGGCCTGCCTTGGGAAAAGGCCAAGGCGTTCGATGGATCGGCTTATGTGGCCGAGGCGTTCACCGCAGTGGAATCCTTCCCGGCCGGCAGGCACATCGAGTTCATGCTGAAGAAGAACGGACACGTGGTGCAGAGCGGACACAGCGGGCAGATGATACATGATGTGGCCTCGCTCATCGCCCACGTGGAACGCTACATGCAACTGGAGAACGGTGATCTGCTCTTCACGGGCACACCCGCCGGCGTGGGGCCGCTGGCCGCCGGGGACCGCCTCGAGGGCTACCTGCTCGGCGAGTTGCTCTTCGACCTGCAGGTGGCCTGAACGAGCTACGCGCCGAACGGTACCTTTGCCCCATTGTTCGCTGAAGCGGGCAACGAATGACCATGACCAAGATCGTCAACGTCGGGAACATCGCCTGCGGCTCCGACCAGCTGTTCCTCATCTCCGGTCCCTGCGTGATCGAGACGGAGGATGTGATGCTGCGTACCGCCGAGAAGCTCAAGGAAGTGAGCGAGCGCACCAAGGTGCCCGTCATCTACAAGAGCAGCTTCACCAAGGACAACCGCAGCAGCGTGGACTTCTACCAAGGTCCCGGTCTGGACGAAGGCCTGAAGGTGCTCGCGCGCATCAAGAAGGACTTCGGCTTCCCGATCCTCACGGACATCCACTACCCCAGCCAGGCCAAGCCCGCCGCCGAGGTGGTGGACGTGCTGCAGATCCCTGCCTACCTCGTGATGCAGACCACGCTGGTGACCGAGGCGGCGAAGACCGGCGCCGTCATCAACCTGAAGCACGCGCAGTTCCTGGCGCCGGACAACATGATCAAGCCGGCCGAGAAGTGCGTGAGCGTGGGCAATGACAAGATCATTCTGACCGAGCGCGGGTACACCTTCGGCTACAACGACCTGATCGTGGACCCCCGCGCGTTCTATCACATGCGGAGGACCGGCTATCCCGTGGTGTTCGACATCACGCACAGCATCCGCAAATACGGCATCCCCAGCGCCGACCCGCGCGGCGGCAACCGTGACGTGATGCCCACCATCGCCCGCGCCGGTGTGGCCGCTGGCGTGGACGGCGTGTTCATTGAGACGCACCCCGACCCCAGCAAGGCGCTCTGCGACGCAGCCAGCCAGCTCTGCGTGTACGACCTGGAGGAATTCCTCAAGCCCCTGCTCGATCTCCACGCCATGGAGGTGAAGCACCGCCACCAACTTACCAACGCATAAAGCGTACGCCTTTCAGCCTTCACCCTTCATCTTTCAGCTTTTCCCATGGAGCTCTACCTCGACAGCGCCGACATCAAGGAGATCGACGAAGCCTTCAAGCTCGGCTTCCTCACCGGCCTCACCACCACGCCCACCTTCATGCACCGGGGCGGGGTCACCAACATCGACAAGATGATCCTCGACCTCGCCAAGAAGGTCCCCATCCTGCAGGTGGAGGCCCTGGGCGAGACCGCCGAGGAGGTGGTGAAGGAGGCCAAGCGCCAGCTGAAGATGGGCCTGAAGAAGGAGACCACCGTCTTCAAGATCCCCGTGAGCCTCGAAGGCCTTCGCGCATGCCGCATGCTGCGTAACGAGGGCATCATGGTGAACGTGCACCTGGTGTACACCATCCAGCAGGCCTACATGGCCATGCAGGCCGGTGCCACCTACGTGTGCCCGCTCGTCGGCCGCCTTCAGGACCAGGGCCACGATGCCCTCGCCCTGGTGGAGCAGTGCGTGCGCGCCGTGAACTACTACGGCTACGACACCAAGATCATGTTCAGCAGCGTGCGCACCGTGGAGCATGTGCGCAATGCCGTGGACCTCGGCGTGCACACCATCACCGTGCCCTGGAAGCTGATGAAGCAGCTCACCGACAACCACTTCACGGCCATCGGCACCAAGCAGTTCTACGTGGACACGCGGCTCATCACCATGAAGGTGAAGGACGTGCTCTCGCGCACGAACCCGACCGTGAAGGACAGCGCCACCGTGAGCGAGGCCCTGGTGGAAATGACCAAGCACGGCTTCGGCGCGGTGATGGTCGTGGACGGCAAGGGCAAGAACGTGGGCGTCTTCACCGATGGCGGCCTGCGCCGTGGCATCGAGAAGGAGGGCAACAAGTTCCTCGCGAAGAAGCTGAGCACCCTGAAGTTCAACGCGCCCTTCACCATCAGCCCGGAAGCCCTGCTCGACGAGGCCCAGAAGGCCTTCAAGGAGCACAAGGTGGACACGCTGAGCGTGAGCGAGAACGGCAAGCAGCTCGGCATGCTCGACATCCAGGACCTGATGAAGGCGATCGCAGGGTAGGCTGCCCGCCGGCCCGGCGCACGTTGCGTGTTGGCGTGTTACGTGTTGCGGGTTGGAACAACGCCGCAACACGTAACGCGTAACCCATCAACACGCAACGCATTCCCTTGAGCCTCCTCCTCCCCTTCATCGCCAACGGCCTCCGCACCACCGCACCGGAGCCCGAGCTCCTGCGCCGCCTGGCCCGCACCAAGGCCGTGCTCTTCGACTGGGACGGCGTGTTCAACAACGGCTTCAAGGATGCCGAAGGGGGTAGTCCGTTCAGCGAGGTGGGGAGCATGGGCGTGAACCTGCTGCGCTTCGCTCTGTGGCTGCGGAACGGCCACCTGCCCAAGGCCGCGGTGATCACCGGCCAGCACAATCCCTACGCGGAGCGCTTCGCCCAGCGCGAACGACTGCACGGCGTGTACATGGGCTTCACCAACAAGCCCGAGGCCTTCGATGCCTTCCTCGCGAAGCATGGCTTGCAGGCCGAAGAGGTGGCCTTCTTCTTCGACGATGTGCTGGACCTGCCCGTGGCGGCCCGTTGCGGCCTGCGCGTGATGATCGGCAGTCCGGTGACGGCGTGGCTCGTGGAACAGGCCATCGCCCGCGGCGAGGTGGACCTCGTCACGGCCAACAGCGGGGGGAATAACGGTGTGCGCGAGGCCACCGATGCGGTGATCGCCCTACTTGGCAACGGAGCAGAGGTGATCGATCACCGCGTGAAGTACTCGGATACCTACCAGCGCTACCTCGGCGAACGGCAGGCGGTCGAGCCCATGGTCGTACGCAACGCGCGGTGATCAGCGCAGGTTGACGCGCGTGGTCTGAGCACCGGCTTTCACCTGTACAGCGGCCGCTTCGAACGAAGGAGGTCCCATCTTGATCGGCGCATCATTCCCGAAGCCAAAGGGTTCCTGCGGCCAGCCCACCCAATTGGTGTTCAGCTTACGATCGCTGTTGATGTCGTGGAAGACCTTCACCGCATAGGTGCCGGGCGTCACATCAGTGAAGGTGATGCGAACAGTGCGACCATCGGCCTTTACGATCCGTGGGGTGCAACCTTCATCCTTGTCGTACGCCTCCTTGGAGGGACAGAGCAGCAGCATCAACTGGCCACCGGCCTCCGGCTTATTGAGGACCACCTCGACAGTCAAGGTGCCTTGGGCCTGCGTTACGAACGGCAGTGTGACCAGGGTGGCAAGCAGCAGCGGGATCCTCATGGGCGCAAAGGTGCAGGTTCGGCGCCCAAGGCCTGGGCCAGGCTACGACGGAACTGTACTCGAGGCACTTCAACGGCACCCAGGCTTGCCGTGAACGGGTTGATGTACTGCGTATCGAACAGCAGGTAACCTGCCTGTTGCAAACGGCCTGCCAGGTGATGGAAGGCCACCTTGCCCGCGTTGTGCCGACCGAACATGCTCTCGCCGAAGTAGGCCGCGCCGAGCGAGACGCCATAGATACCGCCGGCAAGCCGGTCGCCTTCCCAGCACTCCACACTGTGCGCATGACCGGCCTGATGCAGAGCGACGTACGACCGGACCATCCGTTCATCGATCCACGTCTCGAGCCGGTCGGCACAGGCACGCACAACCGCCTCGAAGGCGCTGTCCAGCGTGCAGTGGTAGCGGCCCGAACGCAGCTGGCGCGCGGTAAGAGCATCCGGTTGAAGCTCAGCCATCGGGAACACGGCCCGGGGGTCGGGATCGTGCCAGTAGATCTCCCCATCCTCGTGGCACATGGGGAACCGTCCGCGCGCATAGCCGTCCAGCAGCACCGCCACAGGAATGGTCGGGACCGGACGTTCTATGGTCATTGCTTCACGGCGCGACCGGTCCAGGTACCAGCGGAACCCATTACCTGAACCACATAGGTGCCGTTCGATAATGCGGCAAGGTCAAGTTGGAGCACTCCCGCATCGCCCACACGTCGGGGAGCGCTCAGTACGGTGCGCCCGCTCAGGTCAAGTACGCGCACCTGCACCTGTTGCCCAGCAGCTTCCGAGGAACGCAGCATCAATTGCGTTTGAAATGGCACAGGGTACAGCTCAAGTGCGCTGCCGGACCGTTCCTCCACACCCACCGTGGCCGCAAGGAATTCGTGGGCCTGAAGGAAATTGGGGATACCATAGCCGATGGAGTCGTTGGGGGTTGTCCAGTGCGAAGCGCTCTGCCGCACGGCGTGCATGATCTGCTGGGCGGTGCGTTCCGGGTGCAGCTGCCACAAGCAAGCGACCAGCCCGGCGGTGATCGGGGACGAGAACGAGGTGCCGTTCACTTGTGCGATGCCACCGGGCTCTCCGTTCAGCACGGTCACACCAGCTCCCATGGCCGATACGTCCGGCTTCACACGACCGTCCGAGCTGGGCCCGCGCGAACTGAAGGGCACCACTTGCGCATCGCTGTTCACGGCGCCTACCGCAAGAATATCCGCAGCGTCAGCCGGCGCACCGATGTAGTACCATGCGCTGGAGCCCGAATTACCGGCGCTGTTCACCGGGATCATGCCACGGCTCGCAGCAATGCTTGCAGCGATACTTATGCGGGCCGTGGCGCCGTTCATGTCTTCGTAAGTGTGATCGCCCAGCCCCTCATCGAACGTGGTGTAGCCCAATGAGGTGTTCAATACATCGCACCCCAGGCTATCGCAATACTCTGCGCCAGCCACCCAGTTATCCTCCTCCACCACACGCTCGTAGGCCACCTCTTCGGTACGTACAAGCACATAATCCGCTTCGGGCGCCGTACCCACCAGTAGCCCGGGCAGGTTCGCCGCCATGCAACTGAGCACACTGCGGCCGTGGTCGTGGTCGTTGAACACATCACCATCATGGTCCACCATGTCCCGCGCGGCCACAATGCCTTCGCGCGAGCGCAGTTCGGTAAAGCCATCGATCTCGTTCACCCGATCGAAGCCGGAGTCGAGCACGCCGATGAGCATGCCCTCACCCCTGGCCTCCAATTCGTGCAGGAGGTGTCCGTTCAGCATCTCGATCTGGCGGAACGAAGGACCGTACAACGCCTCGCCGCCACCGCGCTCCACGAAGGGATACGCAGGAGCACGGAGCTTGTCCACCACCGGCGTGGCGCCGGGCCGCTCCGCGCCCATGCGCATTTGCGACACGAAGGGTAGCTCACCGATGGCTCCGAGCGCACCGGCGTCCATGGTCCGGATGGTGATCGCGTTGAACCACTTGCTGCGGTTCACCAACTGCACATCGCCCGTGGCGAGCACCGCGCTGATGTACGCCGGGTCAACAGGAAGGTCAAGCTCATCGATGGCGATGCCTTGTGCCTGCCGCCGAGCAATGGCCCGTTCGGAGAGGAAGGCCTCAGGGGTGCTGATGGAATAAGGTGTGTTCGACTTGTCGGTGAACTGGACCCAATACAGATCGGGGCCGGTTTGAGCGAGGCTCATCAGCGCAACGACCGATGCGATCGAACTGGTCAGGAACCTCATTGGAAAGGTCAATTGGTGCCGTAGGCTACGGCGGTCATGTTCAAGAAGAAACCGCGGACCTGGCCGGCCTGGGTGTCGGTCTCCACCCATTGCTTCTGGACCAACCCGATACCATAAGCATAACGCTCTGACCAGTCCCTTCGTTCGACCACGTTGGCAGGCACGGTGTTCTCCACCAAGGCAGTGCGTTCGAAGCTCATTCCGTTCACGGTCCAAGGCGCATCCACTTCGGTATAACCCACCTCCAGTTCACGGTCGGTATTGTAGACGTTCACATCCCATTCGCGCCCCAGCCGCACGGGGAAGGAAAGCTTCTGTCGACGCTTGTTCTCCTCGGTCAACTCCGCGGTGATGCCGTTGGTCACGGTGGTCCAAACGTCACGGATGACCCAATTACCGGCAGAGTCGCGCACCGCGCGTTGAACACGGTAAGCCTGACGGCCTTCTGCGTCAAGATAGGCGCTCTCAACGGTCTGGCGCAGCCGATAGCTCACACTGTCGTAGCGGTCTGCGGCATCCTCGCGGTAGACAGAATCGACCTGGTACTCCACCCAGGAGCCGATGATCGTGGGATAGTACCCATACCCGAGGTCCACAACGGGCTCCTCGTCCTTCTTGCAGGACCCGAGCACGATCAACGTGCCGAGCAATATGTACAGCCTATACTGTCGCATGGCGAAGGTTGGTTTCAGGATGGATCTCGATCGATGAAGCCACCACCGATCACGGTATCGTCCACATAGAAGACGGAACTCTGTCCCGGTGCGATGCCTGCCACTGGTGCATGCAGGTCCACGCGTACCCGTTCACCGTCCATCTGCAGGGTGGCCGGCGTGCCCTTGTCCTTGTAGCGCACCTTCACCACGGCCTCCATCTCTCCTTCCAACGTGTCCACCAGTTGGAAGTTCGGTCGGCGCACCCAATAGGTCACCTTCTGCAGATCATCCTTGCTGCCCAGGACCACGGTGTTGGTCTCCGGGCGTATCTCCGTTACATACAGCGGTTCACCAGTGGCGATTCCCAGGCCCTTGCGCTGGCCAACGGTGAAGAACGGATATCCATCATGTTCACCGAGCACCCGCCCATCCACGCTCATCAGCTTGCCATGGGCCAACTGAGCGGTGGCGGCAGGCTCCTTGCGCTTCAGGAAGCCGCGGTAATCGTTGTCGGGAATGAAGCAGATCTCGTAGCTCTCGCTCTTGGTGGCCAGCTCAGGGAAGCCGCTGTCCATGGCCATTTTACGGATCTCGCTCTTGTGGAAGTGCCCGATGGGGAAGCGGGTGCGAGCCAGGTTCACCTGCTCCAGTCCCCACAGCACATAACTCTGGTCCTTGCCGGGATCAAGACCCTTCCGCACCGCCCAACGCCCATTGTCAGCCTGGATCAGCTGGGCATAATGCCCGGTGGCGATCAGCTCACAGTCCATCATGTCGGCGCGCTTCAAGAGGGCCTCCCATTTGATGAACGTGTTGCAGAGCACGCAGGGGTTCGGGGTTCGGCCGGCGAGGTACTCACTGGTGAAATTGCCGATGATGGCCTCACCGAACTCCTCCCGGATATCGATGATCATGTGGTGGAACCCACGGCTTACGGCCATGTTACGGGCATCGTTGATGCTGTCCAGGTCACAGCACCCCGTGATGCGTTTGCCACCGCTGGCATCGGCATAGTCCCAGGTCTTCATCGTCACCCCGATGACCTCGTACCCCTGCTCATGCAGCATCAGTGCAGCCACGGAGCTATCCACGCCACCGCTCATTGCCACCAGTATCCGTCCGTGCTTGCTCACCTGTGTTTGCTGTTGTCTGCGTGTTCCAGCGCGATGTTACGACCTACTACCACCTACTAACTACCCATCCCCCACCTCGCAGGGCGACCCACGGGGATCGCCGCTACGTTGGCTTCGGGTGGAACCCTGGGTCAACTGCCCAACTGCCTACTGCCCAACTGCCTACTGCCCAACTGCCTACTGCCCAACTGCCAACTGCCTACTCCTCCACCCCCGCCGCATACCTCCGCACCTTCAACAACTTCCCCTTCTCGTCATATTCCTTCACTTCCCCTTCCAACAGATCGTTCTGGTACCGTCCTTCCCGCTTCACGGTCTGCCCTTCCAACACGCGCTGCATGTCAGGAGGAGTTCCCAGCACAGGGTCCGCAGGCATCGGTTTCACCAGCCATCGGCCATTGTCATGATACTCCTTGAACGGTCCTTCGCGCTTGCCCTTACGGTAGGTCTCTTCGCTCCTGGGCCGCTCGTCATCGTAGTATTCGCGGAACACCCCGTTCTCCTTCCGCTCCTTTTTCAGCACGCCCTTTTCGTACAACTGCTGCAGTTGAAGGGTGCCGTCCTCGTTGAAATAGAACCACACGCCGTCGCGGCTTCCGTTCACCAGCTTCCCCTCGATCTCCTTGGTCCCGGATGGGAAATAGAAGGTCATGGTGCCTTCCGGCTCGCCGTTCACGTACGTGCTCTCGATCTTCACCTGACCATTGTCGAACCAACTGGTGGAAGGGCCGTTCAGTACCCCGTGCTCCCGCTGCTCGCGCTCGGCCAGCTTGCCGTTGGGGTAGTACACCAGTTGCTCGCCATGCAACAGGCCATCCGCGTAGCGCTCCACCTTCCGCAGCTTACCTCCTTCATCGAAGTAGTTCCAAACGCTGTCCTTGGCCTGGCCGATGTACTTGCCGCGCGCCATCACCCCCCCGCCCGGATGATGGTGCACCGTTCGGCTGGTCTTTCCGTCGCCGGCATGTTCCACCACGCTGGTCAGCTTGCCATCCGGCCCGAAGTGCTTGAACGTACCCACCGGCACATCGTCCTTGAACTGCCCGCTGTAGCGTACGGTGCCGTTCTCATGGGTCCTTACCCAAGGGCCCTGCTTGCGGCCCTTGGCATCGGTCTGGTTCTGCCCAAAGCCGGGCAGGGCCACCAGCAGCAGGCCGCAGCACAAAAGGAAGGATCGGGCACGCATCATCGCCAAAGTGCAAAGGTAGCCCCGCCAAGGCAAGGCCCATGCCGAAGAACGCTCGATGCAACGCTCCCTGTATGGCGGCCCCTGCCTACCTTTGACCGACCTGAACACCATGCGCTTCTTCATCGACACTGCCAGCCTTGCCCAGATCAAGGAAGCCCAGGAACTGGGCGTCCTCGATGGGGTCACCACCAACCCCTCTCTGATGGCCAAGGAAGGCATCAGCGGCCACGATCGTGTGATGAAACACTACGTGGACATCTGCAACATCGTGGACGGCGACGTGAGCGCTGAGGTCATTGCCACCGACTACGCTGGTATGATCAAGGAGGGTGAGGACCTCGCCGCCCTGCATCCCAACATCGTGGTGAAGGTGCCGATGACCCGCGACGGGGTTCGGGCCATCAAGTACTTCAGTTCCAAAGGGATAAAGACCAACTGCACGCTCGTGTTCAGCGCCGCGCAGGCCCTGCTGGCCGCCAAGGCTGGAGCCACGTATGTATCCCCCTTCCTGGGCCGCTTGGACGATATCAGCCAGGAGGGTGTGCAGCTGATCGACCAGATCCGCACCATCTACGACAACTACGGCTACGGCACCGCCATCCTTGCCGCCAGCATCCGCCACCCGCTCCACATCGTACAGTGCGCCGAATTGGGTGCGGACGTGGCCACCTGTCCCCTGAGCGCCATCGTTGCCCTCTTCGACCACCCGCTCACCACCCTCGGATTGGAGAAGTTCCTGGCCGACCACCGCAAGGCCGCCCAGGCGCAGAAGGCCTGAGGCATGCTCATCCCCATCCACCCGAAGGACCCCGAGCCACGCAAGATCCGCATCATCGCGGACAAGCTGAACGCAGGCGGAGTGGTGATCTGCCCCACGGACACGGTCTACGCCTTCGTGTGCAGCGCCCACCAGCCCCGCGCCATCGAACAGGTGGCCAGGCTCAAGGGTGTGAAGCCCCAGAAGGCCGACCTGTCCTTGATCTGCAACGACCTCAGCCAACTGAGCACCTACGCGCGCGCGGTCGATACGGCCGCCTTCCGGATCATGAAGCACGTCCTGCCGGGGCCCTACACCTTCATCCTGCAGGCCAGTGGCGAGATCCCCAAGCTCTTCAAGAACAACAAACGCACCGTGGGTATCCGCGTACCGGACCACCCCATCCCCCGTGCCTTGGTGGCAGAGCTGGGTCACGCCCTGGTGGTGGCCAGTGTACACGATCCCGACAAAGTGGTGGACTACACCACCGACCCGGAACGCATTGACGAACACATCGGTTATCAAGTGGAAGCGGTGATCGATGGCGGCATCGGCGGCTTGGAAGGCTCCACTGTGATCGATCTCAGCGACGGCGAGCCACGCATCCTGCGCCAAGGCAAGGGTCCGACCGAAGGGCTGCTCTAGCTCCTTATTTCCTGCCAGGCATCAGGCAGCGCTTCCACCACATCGTGCACTGCCATGCCATCGGCACCCGTTGTCGCAGCCACTAGTGCACCCGCCCGTCCGTGCAGGTACACCCCGATGCAGGCTGCGGCCAGCGGAGAATAACCCTGCGCGCGGAGGCCGGTCAGCACACCGGTAAGCACGTCACCGCTCCCTCCCCGCGCCATGCCCGAATTGGCCCAGCGTTGCAGGAACACCCGCCCTTGAGGAGCACAGATGGCCGTGGTGGCCCCCTTCAGTACCAACACGCAGCCCCACTTCACGGCCAGGTCACGCGCGGCGTCCCAACGTTCGCGGTCGCCTTTGAAGGTGCGACCGGCCAAACGCTCGAACTCGCGCACATGGGGCGTAAGGATCGTGCCAGGTGGAAGGAAGGCGGTCCAGGTGGGGTTCGCCGCCACGAAGTTCAAGGCGTCCGCATCGAGCACCAGCGCACCCGGCGGATCCTGCAGCAAACGCTTTAGTACCAGCGCACTGTCCGCGTGCGATCCAAGTCCAGGACCAACACCCCATGCGCTTCCATGCAGCGTGCGCGGCACATCGCTCACATGGCCGGGCTCAGGATCGGGCGACCCCATGGCTTCGGGCCAGGCCGCCTGCAGGATCGGCAGTCCATCGCCCGGCACATGCGCGGTAACGGTACCCACCCCGCTGCGTGAACAGGCTTCAGCGGCCAGGACCATCGCGCCCATCCGACCGGTGCTTCCACCCACGAGCACCGCATGGCCGAAGGTGCCCTTGTGACCGGCGTTCGGGCGCGCATGAAGCAGTTCCTGAAGATCCGAGCGATCCTGCAGGTACCACCTTAGATCATCTTGAACTCCCGCCACATCCGAGATCCCAATGGGAAGCACCACGAGCTGTCCGACACGGTCTGCATCAGCCGGAAGGACCGTGGACAGCTTGGGCCATTCGAAGGTGAGCGTCGCCGAGGCGGCCATCACGGGACCATGGACCTGACCGTCGCCATCCAAACCGGAAGGCACATCCACCGCCACCACCTGGCAACCAGCGCTTCGTACCACCTCGATCCAAGCGGCTGCCTCGCCATCCAGGGGGCGATCGAGACCGATCCCGAACAAGGCATCCACGACGGTGTCGCCGGGCGCAAGCTGCATCGCTTCGCCGGGCGCAGCGACCGGTGCTCCAGCGGCCAACAGCGCCTCGTAGTGGGTCCGGTTCAGTTCACTGCGCGCTTCGCCCAAGCGATGCACCAACACGGGCATGCCCGCCTCCTGCAACAGCCTGGCCACCACAAGCCCATCACCACCATTATTGCCCGGGCCACAAAGCACTTGGTACCGCCCTGTCCGGGAGGGGCGGAACGACCGCGATGCTTCATTGGTGATAAGCCATTGTGCAACAGCCTCACCGGCACGCTGCATCAAAAGAGCTTCCGATGTTCCCGCAGCGATCGCCTTCGCCTCGCCGCGGCGCATCCCGTCAGTGGTCACTACGGCATGCACGGTCCGCTGGGTTCAATTATCGAAGAGGGCCCACTTCATGTTGAACACGTAGCGGTCATTGTCTGCCGTTCCGGGCTCGTCGATGATATCCATGATCTTCATCACGGCATAGAAACGCTGGGTATCAGGCAGGCTGCCCAGGCGTACGAGGATCATATCCCCGACCTGCACATCGGAAATGGTCTCGCTCGGAACACCTGCGAGGAAGGCGGCCTCCAGCGAGATGTCCGTGGCGTTGGCATAATCGAACTCGTTGAAACGCACGAATCGGCCGCCTGCGGGAGAACGCCAGGTGCGGCTCAGCTCCGTGGCCGAGGGGGTGAGGGGAACGTCCTGAACATCCCTGCGTGCGGAGTCCACCGAAGCGAGCGCCGGCACCCGGGTCTCCAGATCGAAGGCCGATTCACCATGGACGGCGGAGTTGCCGTGGTAGAACTGGTGTCCGGACGTCTCGGTAAGCACCACGGCACCCAGGGTCACATACAGCGTGCGGGTCGTGGTCATCTCGGCCCCTTCACTGTCGATCAGCCGGAAGGTCAGCACCTCCGAATAAGGCTGGATGGCGTTCGACACACGCATTTCCCAGATGTAGGTCAGCTTTGTGCCGGTGATGGCGGTATCCTTGACGGTCACGGTGAAGGAGTTGTCCTTCTTGGAGGTGACGATCAGGCGGGCCAGAGTGCGGCCCTCGGAAAGGCCTCGGATGGTGAAGCTCACCACTTGTCCTGAGACCACATCGATATCGGGGCCGGCAGGCGTCACCGAGACGATCGGTATGTCGTTCTCGATCTTTTTGCACGCTTGAAGGCCAAGGATCGGGAGGAGGAGCAGGAGCAGCGAAGTGCGCATGGAAAGGGTACGGATGAACGCTTCAAAGGTAAGCACCTGCTCAACGCGAACGGGGCCGCGATCTTGCGATCACGGCCCCGTTGCGAACGAAGTTATGAACCTTACTTGGACTTGATGCGGAACGCTTTCGCGCGCACCGTAAGGGTGGTCTTGTTGCCTAGGAACATGCCGTTGCGCACGCTGCTGCTGCTCAGGGGCAGCACGATGTCGGCGTTCTCACGCTGCATCAGAGCATCGTACAGGGCATTGTTGAAGAGACGACCTTGGGGTACGGTCACCAGACCGCCACCGCCAATGCTGGCCACGTGGAAACGACGGCCACCAACAGGGATGATCCCCAGGACGGTCGTTTGCGTGGCGGTGCCGCTCACGTCACCGATGTATTCCAGATCCTCCATCTTGAACTGGATCTGCGTCTCCACGGAAGTCGTTGCGATGTTCTTCGTGTAGACAGTGCAGGAGGAGAACAGGAGCACTACGGCCAGGGGCAGCAGGTGGATCGCTTTGAAATTCTTCATTGCTGCGGGTGGTTACGTAGTGTGACTTAGTTGAAGAAGATGTTCACAACGAGGCGGACCTGGTCGTTGGTGTCCATCGTCATGTAGCGCTGCTTGGCGCTGTTGTACTGAAGACCGCCGAAGGGATCGTCAGAAACGGTCTGGTACTCGTAGGTATCGCCGTCAGCCTCTTCCACTTCCACCTTGGTGCGGTCGCCGAGCTTCCAGAAGGCGCTCAGGCCGTACTCGATACCAACGCTGATGGGCAGGTCCACCACGAAGGCGCTCACACCGATCACACCACCGAGACCCACTACCGTGTAGGGGGTGGTCATGGTCATGGCAGAGGTCTGACCCTGACGGTTGGTCGTGCTGCTCACTTCCTTGTCGCGACCGAAGCCGAGGTACAGGTCACCCGCGGTGTACACGTCGAAGATGTTCGAGTTGCTGAAGTGCTTCTCGATACCGGGCACCAGCATGTACTGACGCTGGCTGGAGCGGAACTCCACTTCGTTCAGCACGTTGGAGATGTTCTCGGTGGAGTCGAGCTCACCGGTGAGGGTGCGGCTGTCACGGAACAGACGGACACCAGCGCGGATGGCCACATCGTCCTTGATGAACTTCTTACCGGTGATGAGGTTGCCACGGCCGAAGAGGTTCCAGGCAGGGATCTCGGTTCCACCGACTTCGGTGTTGTTGATGCCTACGCCGAAGGTCAGCGCGTAATCACCAGCTACGGGGCGAGCTCCGAGCTTGTACCGGGTGTCATCGTTCTCCCGGGTGGAGAGCTGAGCGCTCGCAATGGAGCAAACACCCAGCAGAGCCATGGACAGTACAGACTTTTTCATTGGGGTTGGATTGGGTTTCTCTGGTCTTGGACCGGCCAAAAGTAGGCCGATCGGGCGGCAAACGTATGAACGATCTTTGGGGTTGTCAACGAAAAATTGTTGATCCGACCCTTTGTGAACACCACTCGTCACAACTATGGGGAGTGTTCGTCGGTCTACCGGGGGGCGAAGGTAACAAGCGCCATCACATCCCCAACGATCGCCTCAAGAAGCTTTGTCAGCGAGCATCGGAACGAACCGGAAACGCCCCTTCACCTCCTGATGCACAGTGCCATCGGGATCCTTGGTGACCAGCAGCATTTCCTGGTGGTCGCCCTCACCGACGGGGATCACCAGCCTTCCACCGGCCTTCAGCTGGTCCACGAGCGCCGGGGGGATGAAGGGTGCTCCACATGTAACGAGGACACGATCGAAGGGCGCCTCCAGGGGCAGCCCGGCAAATCCATCACCATGGACCGTATTGGACCGGTAGCCCAGCTGCGACAATCGGGCCTTTGTCTGTAGATAGAGCGGGCGATGGCGCTCGATGGAGAAGATGCGGGCACCCAGTTCGGCAAGGACAGCCGTCTGATAGCCGCTGCCGGTACCGATCTCCAACACCTTCATGCCCTTGGCAACCTCCAATAGTTCGGTCTGGAAAGCCACGGTCCAGGGTTGGGAGATCGTCTGCCCGCATGGGATGGGGAACGCTGTATCCTGATAGGCCATCTCCACGAAGGCCGAGTCGTCGATGAACTGGTGCCGGGGCACCTTGCCGATGGCCGCGAGCACACCAGCGTTGCTGATACCACGGCCCCGCAGGTGCTCCACCAGCTTGCGTCGCAGGCCTTGGTGACGAAAGGAATCCGCTGCACTACCCATGCCGTGCAAAAGTAGCGCTGCGTCCGTGGCCTCGGCCGGAAGCCCGTACTTTTGCGGCCCCGTAAGCGGAACCCACTGAGGACCATGCCATCGAACAATCGTCCCCTGCGCGTCGGCGTCATCGGCGCCGGTCACCTTGGACGCATCCACATCCAACAATGGAAGGAGGTCCCCGAAGCCGTACTGGTCGGGTTCCACGACCCCGATGGGGAACGTTCTGAACTGATCACCAAAGAGTTCGGCGTTCCATCCCTACCCATGGCGGCCCTTCTCGAAGGATGTGATGCCTTGGATATTGTCACGCCAACGGTCACCCACGCATCATTGGCGGAACACGTGCTGCGGGCGGGACGCCACCTCTTCATCGAAAAGCCGCTGGCCGAACGCCTGGAGGAAGCCGATGCGCTGATCGCCCTGGCACGCGAACGGGGGGTGAAGGCGCAGGTGGGCCATGTGGAACGCTTCAACCCGGCGTTCAGGGCGGCGCTCCCCTCCCTCCGCGAACCCATGTTCATTGAATCCCACCGCCTGGCGCAGTTCAATCCGCGGGGCACGGATGTGAGCGTGGTGCTGGACCTGATGATCCACGACATCGACCTGGTGCTCCATGTGGTGAACAGCGAAGTGGTGGACGTACAGGCCAGCGGCGTTGCGGTCGTGAGCGACACCCCCGACATCGCCAACGCACGCATCGCCTTCGCCAACGGTTGTGTGGCCAACCTCACCGCGAGCCGGATCAGCCTGAAGAACATGCGGAAGAACCGCTTCTTCCAGCGCGATGCCTACATCTCGGTGGACCTGCTCGAACGGAGCAGTGAGATCGTGCGGATGCGCACGGTGGAAGGTGAAGGCGATCCCTTCGCGGTGACCATCGACCTGGGGTCCGGCAAAGGCCGACGCGAGATCAGCTTCGAGAAGCCGGAGATACCACCGAGCAACGCGATCCGGGAAGAGCTGCGCGCCTTCACGCTCAGTGTGCTCCACGATGGCGCCACAGAAGTGCCCCTGGAGGACGGACGCAAGGCCATGGAGGTGGCCTTCCGCATCCTGGAATGCATGCGTCTGCAGGCTGCGGGCACCATCACATACTGATCGTCGTGCAGCTCCGTTATAACGTGGTGCGGATGCCCAGTGCCCTGAAGCTCCTCCCCCTGGCACTACTGGCCCTTGTGGCCTGCAGGAAGACGGAGGATGTTCCGGCCTATGTGGAAGTCCCCACCTACACCATGAACACCGGTCCGGGCCAGGGTGCACCGAGTACGAAGATCACGGATGTGTGGGCCTCGGTCAACGGGAAGTTCGTGGGGGTATGGGAGCTCCCGGCTCGGATACCCGTGCTGGCCAGCGGCGGAGCAGTGGTGAGCGTGGTGCCCGCCATCAAGCGGAACGGGCTGTTCGATGACCGTCTGCGCTACCCCTTCTACCGCACGTGGGAAGGCGCGGTCACGTTGGAGCCGGGCGCCACCAGCACGGTCGCACCGGTCACCACATACCTGTCCGGTCTCAATTTCTGGCTGGAGCCGTTCGACGCGGCTGGCACACTGTTGAGCACCACTTCCACAGAGGATACCCTGCTGATATTCCGGGCTGAAACGGACCCGGGGCTGGTGCGCGACGGGTCGCCGGTCGGCGGTGTGGAGCTCACCATTGCCAACCCGGTGACGCGCCTGATCACCGACCAGGACTTCGGAAGCACTTCCGGGCCTGTCTTCCTCGAGTTGGATTACAGCACCGATGTGGAACTGGACATCGGGCTGCTCTTCAACCAGGGCTCCTTCCCGGCCCAGGAGCGTTACGTGACGCTGGTACCGACCACGGGCAATGGTCAAAGCCCGGTCTGGAACAAGGCATACATCGACCTATCACCGCTCTGGAACACGTCCTCCGTCACGGACCGCGACCTGTTCTTCGAGGCGGCCCTCGGGAGCGGGCAGACCGTGGGCCTGGTATTGCTGGATAACATCAAGATCGTGCGCTTCGAATGAAGGACCGACGCATCCAGGTAGCGAAGTACGTGGCGGCCGATCTGCTCGGGTCAGCGCTCGCTTGGACGCTCTTCTTCATTTATCGCAAGCTGAACCTTGAACCCATCAAGTTCGGCTACGAGGTACCGCTCACCTTCGACCGGAACTTCTACCTGGGCCTGGTGCTCGTCCCCTTGTTCTGGTTCGGGCTGTACACGGTGATCGGCGGCTACCGCGAGATCTTCCGTCGCTTCCGGACCAAGGAGCTGGGGCAGACCCTGCTGATCAGCATCATCGGCGTGGTGGTCATCTTCTTCGTGCTGCTTCTGGACGATGAAGTGGCCAACTACCGCTACTATTATCGCTCGTTCGTTGCGCTGTTCCTGCTGCACTTCGGCATCACCTTCGTCCTGCGCTTCCTGCTCACCAGTAGCACGGTACACAAGGTCCACCAGCGGAAGATCGGTTTCAACACCATTTTGGTGGGCGGGAATGAGCGCGCAATGGCCATCTACGAAGAGATCGAAGCGCTACCCAAGTCCACCGGCAATCGCTTCATCGGCTTCGTGAACGTGAACGGCGGTGATCAGCTGCTCACCCAGGTCGGTCTTCCGCGCCTCGGCAAGTGGCACGAGCTGCGTTCGGTCATTGATCAGCATGCGGTGGAAGAGGTGATCATCGCCGTGGACTCGGGTGAGCACGAGCACATCAGCCGCATCATGAACGAGCTGGAAGGCACGGGGGTGCGTGTGAAGGTGATCCCGGACATGTACGACATCCTCTCCGGTTCGGTGAAGATGACCAGCATCTTCGGCACCCCGCTGATCGAGGTGAACTCCGAGATCATGCCCGCCTGGCAGTTCTCCCTGAAGCGCATCGTGGACATCAGCGCCAGTGCCCTGGCCTTGGTGCTGCTCTCACCGCTCTACCTGGTGCTGGCCATCCTGGTGAAGCTCTCCAGCCCCGGCCCCATCTTCTTCCGCCAGGAACGCATCGGCAAGTACGGCCACCCCTTCAAGATCATCAAGTTCCGCAGCATGTACTGCGATGCAGAGAAGAACGGCCCCCAGCTCAGCAGCAGCACCGACCCGCGCATCACCCCCATCGGCCGGTGGATGCGCACCACGCGGATGGACGAGATCCCCCAGTTCTGGAACGTCATCAAGGGCGAGATGAGCCTGGTGGGTCCACGCCCTGAGCGGCAGCACTTCATCGATGCCATCACGGCCGTGGCACCCCACTACCGCCACCTGCACAAGGTGCGCCCGGGCATCACCAGCTGGGGGCAGGTGAAGTTCGGATATGCCGAGAACGTCGATCAGATGGTGCGCCGCCTGAAGTACGACATCCTCTACATCGAGAACATGAGCCTGGCCGTGGACCTGAAGATCCTGGCCTACACCGTGCTCATCATCCTGCGCCGCGACGGCAAGTAGGGGCGGATCATGATCCGCCCCTACCTGCCGATCGCCCCTTGATCGGATCCGCCCCTACCTGCCGTGCGCCACGTCGCCGTTCGCCCCCTACCTTTCGGCGCCAAATCGCAGTTCCCTCATGAAGATCTCCGTCATCGGTGCCGGCCAGATGGGCAACGGCATCGCCCACGTGTTCGCCCAGAGCGGGCACTCCGTCACCCTCATCGACATCGCCCAGGCCGGGCTGGACAAGGGCCTCGCCACCATCACCAAGAACATGGACCGCCAGGTGGCCAAGGGCAGCATGACCGAAGACCAGAAGGCTGCGGCCCTGGCCCTGATCACCACCACCACCGACATGGCTGCCGGGGTGAAGGAGGCCGAACTGGTGGTGGAGGCCGCCACGGAGAACGTGGACCTGAAGCTGAAGATCTTCCGCGACCTGGACGCCAACGCACCCGCCGCCTGCATCCTGGCCACCAACACCAGCAGCATCAGCATCACCCGTATCGCCGCTGTCACCAAGCGCCCCGCGCAGGTCATCGGCATGCACTTCATGAACCCCGTGCCGGTGATGAAGCTGGTGGAGGTGATCCGTGGCTACGACACCGCCGACGCAGTGACCAGGACCGTGGTGGACCTGAGCACGGCCATCGGCAAGATCCCGGTGACGGTGAACGACTACGCCGGCTTCGTGGCCAACCGCATCCTGATGCCGATGATCAACGAATCCATCGAGACCCTGTTCCAGGGCGTGGGTGGTGTGGCGGAGATCGACAGCATCATGAAGCTGGGCATGGCGCACCCCATGGGCCCCTTGCAGCTGGCGGACTTCATCGGACTGGACACCTGCCTGGCCATCCTGCGTGTGCTGCACGAAGGACTGGGCAACCCCAAGTACGCCCCCTGCCCCTTGCTGGTGCAGATGGTCACCGCGGGCAAGCTGGGGGTGAAGAGCGGCGAAGGCTTCTACCAATACACGGCCGGCAGTAAAGAGCTGGTGGTGGCACCCGCGTTCCGCAAGTGACGCTCCGCCCCGCCACCACCGCCGATATCCCCAACATCCGTTCCATCGCCCACGCCGCGTGGCCGGTGGCCTATGCCAGCATCCTCTCCCCGGCCCAACTGGCCTACATGCTGGAGCGGATGTACAGCGAGGCCGCCCTGCACGAACAGCTCACCACGCTGGGTCACCGCTTCCTTCTCGCGGAGCGCGACTGGGAGGCCATCGGCTTCGCGGGCTATGCCCACCGGCACACACCCGGTCGCACGCGACTGCACAAGCTCTACGTACTGCCCCAGGTGAAAGGCGGCGGCGTTGGTCATGCGCTGCTGGAGGCCGTGCTGAGCGCCGCCCAGGCAGCAGGCGACCACGCCGTGGAGCTCAACGTGAACAAGTACAATCCGGCGAAGGACTTCTACCTGCGCCACGGCTTCACGGTGGAACGGGATGAGGTCATCGACATCGGGCAGGGCTATGTGATGGATGACCATGTGATGGTGAAGGGGCTTCTGTGAGCGGCACCGTACCTTGGTTCGCATGGAACAGCTGCCGGACATCCTGCTCTCCATCGCCCTGGGCCTGGGCCTGGCCGCAGCCACCGGCTTACGGGTCTTCATGCCGCTCTTCCTCGCCAGTGTCCTCGCGCACTTCGACGTGGGGGGCATCGGCCTGCGGGAGAGCATGGCCTGGCTCAGCAGCTGGCCGGCCATGATCACCCTCGGGGTGGCCACGGTGGTGGAGCTGGTGGCCTATTACGTTCCCGTGCTCGACCACTTCCTGGACAGCATCGCCGTGCCGCTCTCCACGGTGGCGGGCACAGTTGTGGCGATGAGCGTCTTCGTGGAACTGCCGCCCATGCTGGGGTGGGTGCTCGCCATCATCGCAGGCGGCGGCATCGCTGGTCTGGTGAGCGCTGGCACGGCCACCACGCGCCTGGCCAGTACGGGCACCACGGGTGGACTGGGGAATCCCATCGTGGCCACGGCGGAGACCGCCGGCTCGCTGCTCCTGAGCCTGCTGGCCTGGTTCCTTCCCCTGCTCGGGTCGGTGTTGGTGTTGCTGGTGCTGTACGGCGTGTACCGCCTCTTCAAGCGGAGCACGGCACCCAGCAAGTAAAGGTTCAATTGAGGCTACCCGTGGCGGACAGGCCATACTTGCGGTACAGCCGTGCCTTGCGCTTCTCCAGGCGCGCCTGGGCCTTGGCGGTGCGTGCTCCCCGCTGGGCCACCGCAAGCTCACCTCGCTCGATGCGCTGTACGATCAGCTCCATCATGCGGTCCTCGCCGGCCGGGTCGTAGGTGCTGCGGAGGTCCTGGCCGAAGAGGCGCGCAAGGCCCTGCCACACGAAGGCGGTGAACGAGCCGCGCAGTTGCTGCACCAGGTCGTAGGACGTGTTGCCCGTCTCGCGGTCGATGAGCTTGATCAGCACGCGGCCCTGGCTCATGGTCAGGTCCTTCACCTCGGCCTCGAACTCGGCGCGCAGCTCGGCCTCGGCCAGCTTGATGTACAATTCCTGGTCACGGCTGCGCTCGATCGCCGAAAGATCGTGCTCATACTCGCGCAACAGGTTGGATGTCAAGCGGGCATACGGATAGACCTTGATGACGTTGCGCGTCAGCTTGTCGTACTGCTGGGCGGCACGACGGTCGCGCGCCTTCCACCGGGCCTGCACCTGGCTCTCCGCCAGGGTCACCACCGGTACCGTGTCACCGTCGAGCACCACCGCCTTCAACACATGACCGCGCAGCACAGGCTGTGCCGCCACCCACAGGGGTAACAGCAACGCGCTCAGGATGACGGTCCGCAGGGTGCTGATGGACATGTTCCGACCGGGGATCACGTGAAGGTACAACGCGGATCCCGTGCCGATATTCCCTGATACGGCTCAGCGCCGCTTTAGTTTCCAGGCACTTACCCCCGTGCTTTCGGTGGCCAGGGCCGGCCGGTGGCTGCGTTCGGCGTGCAGGAATGCGGCCACAGCAGCGGCGGCAGCACCCTCCTCCCCGTCCTGCCCGTCGAGCAGCTCAGGGCGGAAATGGTCGCGTACGAAGTGGGTGTCGTACTTCCCGCTTCGGAAGGACTCATGTCCCATCACGAAGCGGCAAAAGCCCAAGGTCGTCTCCACGCCGCTGATGGCGTAGTCGTCAATGGCGCGTTCCATGCGGGCGATGGCCTCTTCGCGGGTGGCTCCGTGGGTGATCAGCTTGGCGATCATGGGGTCGTAGTGGATCGGCACGTCCATGCCCTCCTCGAAGCCATCGTCCACCCGCACACCCAGGCCCTGCGGAGGACGGTAGGTGGTGAGGCGACCGATGTCAGGCAGGAAGTTGTTCGCTGGATCCTCGGCATACACGCGCACCTCGATGGCGTGGCCGTTGATGGTCAGTTCATCCTGGGTGAAAGGCAGCTTCTCCCCTTCCGCCACGCGGATCTGCAGCTTCACGAGGTCCAGGCCGGTGATCATCTCGGTGACCGGATGCTCCACCTGCAGGCGGGTGTTCATCTCCATGAAGTAGAAGTCGCCGCCCTCGTCGAGCAGGAACTCCACGGTGCCGGCGCCCACGTAGTCCACGCTGCGGGCCACGGCCACGGCGGCCTCGCCCATGCGCTTGCGCAGCTCGGGTGTGAGCACCGCGCTGGGGGCCTCCTCCACCACCTTCTGGTGGCGGCGCTGCACGCTGCACTCCCGTTCGAAGAGGTAGCAGGTGTTGCCGTGGGTATCGGCCATGATCTGTACCTCGATGTGGCGCGGACCGGCCACGTACTTCTCGATGAACACGCTGCCATCGCCGAAGGCGTTCTGGGCCTCGCTGATGGCACGCTCCAGCCCTTCCTTCAGCTCGCTTTCCTGCTCCACCACCCGCATGCCCTTGCCGCCCCCCCCGGCCGCAGCCTTGATCAGGATGGGGAACTTGATGCTCTTGGCCACCTTCAGCGCCTCGTCCATGCCGCTCACCGCGCCTTCGGTGCCGGGCACCAAGGGCACGCCGTGGCCTTTCACCGCTTCCTTGGCCGCCAGCTTGTCGCCCATCACCTTCATGGCGTTGGGCGAAGGGCCCACGAAGATCACGCCCGCCTTTTCCAGGGCCGTGGCGAAGGCGCCGTTCTCGCTGAGGAAGCCGTAGCCCGGGTGCACGGCGTCCACCTTCAGGTCGGCACACACCTTCACCAGCTTGTCGATCACCAGGTAGCTCTCCTTGCTGGGCGCGGGACCGATGCATACGGCCTCATCGGCGAAGCGCACGAAGGGGGCGTTGCGGTCAGCCTCGGAATACACGGCCACGGTGCGGATGCCCAGTTCACGGGCGGAGCGCATCACGCGCAGGGCGATCTCGCCGCGGTTGGCGACGAGGAGTTTGGAGATCTTCTTGTGGGCCATGTCTCTTTTCAACGAGCGTGTTCGACGATGTTCCGCATGGTCGCGGTATCAATACAGATGCGCACGTCCTGCCGAGCAAGACCGTTCGCCAGTTTGCGATCCAGGGTCCAAATAACGGCTTCCTGGCTCAATGCGAGAGCCACATAAGCGACATCCTTCTCATCAATGGTCAGTGCAAGTGTATCAGCCTGTTCTCTGGCGTTCGTAGAGATCAGCTCCAACGGGATGGTCCGGGTGCGGCCCAGCAACTTGTTCAGCGCGCCCTCGATCCGCTCCACCGGTAGGCCACGCTCATAGGCGATCCGACCAGCATGTGCCTTCAGCTCCTCGTGAATGAAGTCGGGGGTCAGCAGGTCGACCCTTCCGTATGCCTCGAAGAACACGTCCGCTACCGGACCTTCCGGGTTGAAGACCGCGCTCACCAGTACGTTGGCGTCAACGACGACCCGGAGCACGATAGGCCACCTTGTATTTGGACCACCAAGAAGCTTTTACCTCCTCTGCGATCTCGTTCACGCGCTTCGCAGACACTGGGTTGGAACCGGCTGCAAGCTCCATGAACTCCAGCTTATCCAACAGGCGCCGTACAGCGTCGGGATCCACGCGGCCATCGAGGGTGATGACCAATTGGTCCTTTTTGTTCCGTGTGATGGTCATGACCTTGCGAAGTTACACCTTGGCCCGATGTTTGGCTTATGGGTACCTCGTAGAACCCCACCATGCGCACCCTCCCGCTCCTCCTCGCCCTGCTCACCCTGCCCGCCATGGCCCAGATCGGCCGCAAGGAACTGCGCACCGATTCCGGCACCGTGCTGCTGCATTTCCACGCCACGGGCGAAGTGAGCACCAAGGAGTGGATGGACGCGGCCGACCGCTTCGGCCTCAGCACCGCCTACGACCGCAGCGGCAAGGAGATCTTCCGCTACGGCACCCGGCGCATCGGCGGACATGCCAGCGTGCACTTCAGCTACCATGCCAATGGCGCCGTGAGCAAGGCCGAAGCGAGCGATGCGCCCGATGCCGGCATCCAATGGTACAAGAGCACCACCACGTTCGATGAGAACGGCAACAGGACCGGCTTTTCCGAGTATGGCCAGGACAACTACGGTCCTATCCCCCGGGTCACGGTGCAGCCGCGCGAACCCTACCGACCGACTGAGTTACCCCACAAGGAACCTGAAGTGGCCATCTGCCAGCGGATGTTCACCAACGAGGTCTTCCTGGTGAACGCCACGCGGCAGGCCGGCAAGGCCACCGTGAAGGTCCTGCGCCCCTCTCCCGCCCTGAAGGACAGCGAGCACACCCTGGCCCCCGGCGACACCATCCGACTGGGCACCTACAGCGTGGGTGAGCGTTTCACCGCGCCGGAGACCGAGCTCACCGTGGACGTGCGTCGCCTGCTCCGCAACCGCAAGCGCCCCGCTGCCCAAGGCCAGCTGCGCACCATGGATGTGGAGGTCGGCCCCGAACACCGGCGGTACTACGTGGTGGTGCGCAGTTGGAAGTGATCAGCCTTCCACCTCCAGCCCCCAGAAGGCGCGCAGGTGGGGCAGCAGCACGTTATGGACAGGCCCTCTTCAGGAATGGCGCGCTCCCCGTGGCCGCGGAACTCAAGGTACGGGTGCGGACGGCGGGCAACACATCGCTAAGGACAGCCAGTTGCTGGCGGGTGCTGAGGGCACCGTGGAGCAGGAGGAGGTTCATGGTTGCGAAAGTGAGGAACCTTGGTTTACCTTCGGTGCTGTCAGGGTAGCAGACCATATCGCACCACGGCCCAAGCCTGTTGTCGTGTGCGCGATCTTGACCCTGACAGAAAAGTCGTCAAAACCTTCGCTAAACCAACCACAATTGACCAATAGCACGAAGATCCACCACAGCCGATACTTCCGGTGATAAACGAAGATCTTCGTATACCCAACATTGGTGGCAAGCTGTAAGATCACAAAACGAATTAGCACAAAAAGAGGATGGGCCTTTTTGACTTTTTCAATAATCGACAGAAGCGAGATGAGCTTAGGATAAAACGACTTGAATTAGAGGTGACTAAGAGAAGGTTCCATAAGCTACAGTCAGATAAGCAGAAGCAAATGGAAATGGTGCCGTGGACTGTGCAGGAGCTGTTCAAACTTGGAATCTCTCAGAGCGACAATTTGAAGCTTGAGTTTTTCTTTTATGGTCCAGATGAGAATAAGGCCATGTTGCTACATAAAACACTAATAAATGACTTCTCATATGACTTGCGTGAGATTCATAAGAATAAGAACCTGTGGGTTGTGACAGGCTGGACTACTCCTCAACCAATTGCTACCGAAACCATTCAAAAATGGTCAAGCGAAATGTGCGACCTTGCCTATAAGTATGACATGGATTTTGACGGCTGGGGAACTACCCCAGAGCAATAAACAGAAAGCCTGCCACCAACATGCGCTTGCCGCAAGCCGCCCTCGTCCCGTTGCCAACTCCCGTTGAAGCGATGATACCTTAGTCCATGAACAAGATCACGAAAGGCGGCCTGCGGCAAGCGCAGGCCCGTTAGCTGAAAACAGTAGACAAAAATCGAAAATGCAACATAAACAATTTTTATAATAACAATGATTGCTATAATAATAGTTTTTATTTATATATGCTTAATGACTTTTGGCTTATCCTTACACCCGGAAAGAAAATATTATAATAAACTATTTGACTTTAATACGTACTTATTTCACTTCATAACTTCATTGGCAATAAGTGCCTATGGCATATACTACTGCCTAAATGTAAACGGATCTGGAGCGTTTTTCTTTGCACCTTCATTTTTTTTAATTCTGTTTTTGCTCCTAGACAAATTAACAAAACTAATAATTAATAGACATATAATTATTGCGACAAGGTGGGACTACAAACCGTCATTTTATAAATGGTATTTAGACGGATTATTTTCGATTTTATTATTCTCTATTCCTTTTTTATTATCAGGAATTATAATGAACAAGTTAAATTTTGGAACATTTTTTCGTTAACCCAAGAATATTTAACTCTGTCTGTCAGCAGCTAACAGTGCATGATCCTAATGCGGTCTTTGTATTGATTCAATCATTTTGAAATTCTAGTTTTATTTTGTACTTTTATCAAGCTGCTGTTGTTCAAATTCCCTCACCAAGCCTATGCGCGGAACGTTGGAGGTCAGGCTAAAAAGACAAATAACAAAAACGATGACAGAGATTAACATTTATAAAGACGATTTTTGCATTTCAACAGATAAGACAAAATTAGACCTTGATGCCATTCACGATTTTTTATCAACCCAAGCATATTGGTGCTTAAATATTCCGAAAGAAAAGGTTCAAATTGCAATTGATAATTCATTATGCTTTGGCGTTTATAAAGAAAAAAAACAAATAGGTTTTGCTAGGATAATCAGCGACTTTTCGACAATCGCCTATCTTGGTGATGTGTATATTTTGAAGGAATACAGAGGTAAAGGGTTATCTAAATGGTTGATGGAGACAGTTATGGACTATTCTCAATTACAAGGACTAAGACGTTGGATTTTACTAACAGGAGACGCACACGGATTGTATCGCCAATTTGGGTGGACTAACATTGCAGACTCTACCAAATGGATGGAAATTCATAATAAAAACGTTTATTCAAAGTAACAATTCCGGACAAAAACTGAGAGCGAAATTAGCCCGAACCGCTAACACGGGTTTTGCGTCAGGCGGGGTGACGTGCAAACTTGGAGCTTTGTGCTTACATTCAAGTGTAGTGCTGGCTGATAGTTTGGTGTTCAGCAACCCGCCCGAACGCAAAGCCCGAAACCGTTAGAGCGCTATCACCTTCTCCTCCCTGCCTCCTCCACGTGCAACTCGCGTGTGAACCGAACTCTTGCGTAAGCCGTTCTTCCTCGACCTTTACACCATGCGCACCCGCCTCACCGACCTGCTCCAGCTGGAGCACCCCTTGATCATGGCCCCGATGTTCCTGGTGAGCAATGTGGCCATGGTGGCCGAGGGCATGCGCGCGGGCGTGGCGGGCTGCATCCCCGCGCTGAACTACCGCACGCTGGAGGAGCTGCGGGCGGCGTGCCGGGAGCTGAAGGCAGCGAAGGCGGCATGCGGCAAAGGCGCTTACGGCTTCAACCTGATCGTGAACAAGAGCAACCCCAAGGCCGCCGGGCAGCTGGGGGTGTTGTGCGAGGAGGGCTGCGACTTCATCATCACCTCGCTGGGCAGTCCGGAGACGACGATCAACGCGGCGCACAAGGTGGGCATCAAGGTGTTCTGCGATGTCACGGACCTGGCCTTCGCGCAGAAGGTGGAGGCGCTGGGGGCCGATGCGCTGATCGCGGTGAACAACGAGGCGGGCGGGCACCGGGGGAACATCTCTCCGAAGGACCTCATCGTGCTGTTGCGCTCGAACTGCACCATCCCGGTGATCAGTGCCGGCGGCGTGGGCAACAAGGCGGAGCTGGACCAGATGCTCGCTTACGGCGCCGAGGGCGTGTCGGTGGGCAGTCCCTTCATCGCCTCGGTCGAGGCCCCCATCACGGACGATTACAAGCAGGCCTGTGTGCAGTACAACGCCCAGGACATCGTGCTCACGGAGCGCATCAGCGGCACGCCGTGTACGGTGATCAACACGCCCTACGTGCAGAAGGTGGGTCTGCGGAGCCCCTGGCTGGAGCGCATGCTGAACAAGAACCGCAAGCTGAAGAAGTGGGTGAAGATGTTCCGCTTCTACATCGGCATGAAGGCCACGGAGGTGGCGGCCCAGCAGGTGACGTACAAGACCGTATGGGTGGCGGGGCCGAGCATCCAGCACACCAAGAAGGTGGAGCCAGTAAGGGAGATCATCCGGCGGTTGGTGGGGTGAGCCAGGCAGCAGGGTCCTCTTCGAGAGACCCTGCTGAGGGGCCTATCCGAGGAGTTTCGTCACGATGACGGGCAGACCAAGCCCGATCATCATCGGCAGCACATGCACGGCCACATCGAACCAATTCTGCCGCCTACCTTCCTCCCAGTCGTACCAGCTACCACGGCAATAGGTCGGTTCGCGACGGAAGATGCGCTTGTACAGGTATCTGAGCGATGCGTAGGACGCCACATAGGCGAATGGACCAAGAAGTCCGTCCCACGCGTTCAGACGCGGGTTCTCCGGCATCCGACCCGTGATCCCGACGACCGCCAGTACGCCGGTCAACAAAAGCAGGACCACCAGCCGGCGGTCGTTCCTCAGCCACTTCATGAAGCCGCAGAACGCCAGGCAGCACGTAACGGCGATCCCGACCATGCCGGAGAAAGGAAGGTGAGTACCTAGGCCAGCACCTCCTTCACGCGATCCGCAGCCTCCTGCAAGGCCACGGCGCTCAGCACCTTCAGGCCGCTCTTGTCGATCAGGTCCTTGGCCTCCTGGGCATTGGTGCCCTGCAGGCGCACGATGATGGGCACCTGGATGTCGCCGATGTTCTTGTAGGCGTCCACGATGCCCTGGGCCACCCGGTCGCAGCGCACGATGCCGCCGAAGATGTTCACCAGGATGGCTTTGACGCGCTCGTCCTTGAGGATGATACGGAATGCCTTCTCCACGCGGGCGGCATCAGCGGTACCACCCACATCGAGGAAGTTGGCGGGTTCGCCACCGGACAGCTTGATGATGTCCATGGTGGCCATGGCGAGGCCGGCACCGTTCACCATGCAGCCCACGTTGCCGTCGAGCTTCACGTAATTGAGGCCCGCTTCACCGGCCTCCACTTCGATGGGATCCTCCTCGGTCTTGTCGCGCATCTCCACGTAGTCGGGGTGGCGGTAGAGGGCGTTGCCGTCCAGGCGCACCTTGGCGTCCACGGCGATCACCTTGTCGTCGCTGGTCTTCAGCACGGGATTGATCTCGAACATGGCGCTGTCGCTGCCTTCGTAGGCCTTGTACAGGGCGCTCACGAACTTCACCATCTCCTTCTTCGCCGCGCCGGTCACCCCCAGGTTGGTGGCGATCTTGTTGGCCTGGAAGGGGCGCAGTCCCACGCGGGGATCCACGAACTCCTTCTGGATCTTCTCGGGGTGGTGTTCGGCCACCTCTTCAATGTCCATGCCGCCCTCGGTGCTGTAGACGATGACGTTGCGGGCGCTGGCGCGGTCGAGCAGCACGCTCATGTAATACTCCTTGGTCTCGCTGGGGCCGGGGTAGTACACGTCCTCGGCGATGAGGACCTTGTGCACCTTCTTACCGGTAGGCGGGGTCTGGGGGGTGATGAGCTGCATGCCGATGATGGCATCGGCCTTTTCGCGCACCTCGTCGATGTTCTTCGCAAGCTTCACGCCGCCACCCTTGCCGCGTCCGCCAGCGTGGATCTGGGCCTTCACCACCCAGAACTTGGTGCCGGTCTCCTGACCGAGGCGCTTGGCCTGATCGACGGCCTCATCGGCGTTGTAGGCGACATGGCCGCGCTGAACGCGGACGCCGTATTGGGCGAGAATGCTCTTTCCTTGGTACTCGTGCAGGTTCATCTCGAAGGGCGATTCGTTGTGGGTGCGAAAGTAACCCCTCGGCCGTTACCTCTGGCGTGCTTCCTTTGCGGTGATGATCGAGGCACGCGGGATCCGCAAACGGTATGGCGCATTGGAGGTGCTGAAGGGCGTGGACCTGAGCGTGGCCAAGGGCGAGGTGGTGAGCATCGTGGGGGCCAGCGGGGCCGGCAAGACCACCTTGCTGCAGATCCTGGGCACCTTGGAGCAAGCCGAGAGCGGTTCGCTGACCATCAACGGCACTGAGGTGACCAAGCTGGGGACCCGGGCCATTAGCGCCTTTCGCAACACCCACATCGGCTTCGTGTTCCAGTTCCACCACCTGTTGCCGGAGTTCACCGCGTTGGAGAACGTGATGATGCCAGGGCTGATCGCCGGGCGCAGCATGGACGCGTGCGCACCGCGGGCGAAGGAACTGTTGGACCGGCTGAACATCGGCGCCCGTGCGCATCACAAGCCCAACCAGATGAGCGGTGGCGAGCAGCAGCGGGTGGCGGTGGCGCGGGCCTTGTTCAACAGTCCCAGCGTGGTGCTGGCCGATGAACCCAGCGGCAACCTGGATTCGGCGCACGCCAAGGAACTGCACCAGTTGTTCTTCGACCTGCGGACGGAGCTGGGCCAGACCTTCGTGATCGTGACGCACAACGAGGAGTTGGCGGAGATGGCGGACCGGAGGCTGGTGATGCGGGATGGGGTGATCTGAACGATCAGATGATCGGGCGATCAGATGATCAGATGGTCAGAGCCAGATGGTATTCCTTGTTGGCCCGATAGTTGCGCTCACGGCGATCCCTTCACCGACCTTCGCTGCATGCGCTTCGCCCTTGTTGTTGGCATCCTACTACTTCCTGCCTCCCTCCTGCTCGCCCAACCTGGCCGCCGCGCAGACCCTGCCGACCTCCCCACCTGGATGGCCGAGCTCGTCACCGGCGAAGCGACGAGGACGACCTTGAAGCCGAGCGCCAAGCCGGTCCACACCAACGCCTTCGTGGGCACCTGGATCATCCGTGCCACGGGCGGGAAGCGGCTGCTTTACTGGGGCGATGAGCACCGCATGATCGTTCAGGAGGTGGAAGGCACGGACACGCCGGTGCGCACGACCCTGGTGGACCTGCAAGCGAACGTGTCGATCATGCTGTACCCCGGCAGGAACGGATACAGTGGCCGGGTGCGCGACCTGTACCATCCGCAGCAGGGCTACTTCCTGGAGATCTGGAGCGACAGTGTGGTGGCTACCGGGCAGCGCGATACGCTGATGAACGAGCCAGTGACCGCCTACGTGGGCACCAACAGCAACGGTGGCCAGGTGACCTATTGGCGCACGACGGCGCATCCCAAGCTGTTCGCCGATCTGCAGGTCTGGGGGCCGTGGCTGCGCGAAGGCGGGACGAAGTACCTGAGCGCCTTCAATAACAAGCGCTCCGGACCAGCCATCCGCGTGGCGTGGGACGGTCCGCAATACACCCCGAGCCAAGGCGAAGTGACCTTCCACCGGGTTACGCCGGGCAAGCAGCCCATGCCTACGTTGGACCTGAAAGGCGCGGCATTGGTGGAAGAGCGGCTGCTGTGGGTGAACGCGACGCAACTGGGTCGCCTGCCGACGTGGATGCGTGAACGACTGAACCGGCTGCCACCCGACAGCCTGCCGCTAGCTTACACGCCGCCTGCGGTGGACCGCGGCATTGCCGACAACAAGTTCGAAGGCACGCTCACAGCGCGGTCCGCCTCCCGCTGGACGGACGAGGATGGCACCAAGGACCAGTTCGGCCTCTTCACCTACTGGGCCGATGAACGCCGCGCCATCCTTACCGTGGATGCGCCGCACGAGAAGGGCAAGTGGACCTACATGGTGGACCTCGACCACGACGTGGCCGTGGTATCGCGTAACGCAGGGCACAGCCACGTGATCCCGAAAGTGGAGATCAGCACCCTGCAGGATGCGGGATTGGTGGAATTCGGTGCGGGTGTGGACCTGCCCTTCACCCCTACCGGCACCACACGCAAGATCCTGGGACGCACTTGCGAGCTGCACACCACAACCGAGAACTACCTCTCGCACTATTGGTTCTCCGATGTCAGCACACCGAACCCCATCCACGACATGGCGCGGTGGATGGAGCCGAAACCCTCGCAGGTGTTCAAGGACCTCATGTTCTTCGGGGTGAAGGACCGGCCGATGCCCTTTGCGGTGATGGCCACGGAGCTGACGAGCTTCAAGCCCGGTAAAGTGCCACCGCCTGCGCTGGACCTTAGCTATCACTGGATCAAGGACCATCGTTTGGACAGCCACAAGCGGGCAACGTCCTATGGGTCACCTTCCAATGGAGGATACTACAGCGGATCGGGTACCGAAAGCCCCTCCAGGGAACGGAGCAACGAAGTGACCGCTGAGCCTATGGAAATGGTGGAGGTGGAGGCTGTGCAGGAAGTGGCGGTTTCGCCGGATGCAGTAGCCGCGGTCGATCGAAGTACGAAAGCGCCCGACTCGCACGCCATCGCGAAGCGCCTTTTAGATACCAAGCTTGACCGGAGCATGAACGACTTCCGGGGCAAGGCGCGGCTGAAGTACACCCTGATCAACAAGCCCGATACGACGGAATGGATCGTGGACTATGCCAGCACGCATGAACGTATGGTGCTGGTGCGCACGATGATCAGGGCCAAAGGCGCACCTGCCGACATTCTCGCCCCTACTGCTCTGCTCATTGACCGCAAGGCAGGCACCGAGACCCGCTACAGCTTGGACCGCGCGAACAGCAAGGTCACTGCGCAAGAACCTGCGCCCTTACGCACGGAACATCCGCCGTTCACCATCAGTCCGCTGATCGTCTACGATCGCATCGGAGAGCCGATCAAGATCCTGCGTCGCGATTGCGTACCCATGCAGCATAGGTCCGAACTTGGGCTCCGCACCATTTGGCAGACCCAAGCGCCTGCCTCTTTGTTCCGCGACCTGTGCAGTGCGCGCAAAGGCTGGGATGGCACGAACGAATACGTCATGGGCGGGCTGTTCGGCCTGCTGACCTATGATGGGGACGGCATGGTGCTGAAGGCTGAATGGAACGATGGACGCCAAAGCAAGGGGACCATGGAAGTGATCTCCCTGGAACCCGGCGCGGTGGACCCCAGCGTGTTCAAGATCACGAAGGACAGTTGGAAATGAGGTCACCGATGAACACACGAACACTTGGGGTCCTAATCTTCGCATGCTTTTTGTGGAGCACCACCGCTGCCCAGGAAATGCGCAGCGATCTCCGCGAATTACCGGGCTGGATCTACACCGGGATCACCGGACAAGCAGCACCGAAAGCCGCCGCGAGCAAGACCAAGCCGCTACATACCAACGCCTTCATCGGCACATGGACGCTGCGCGATCGGTATGGCCGGCGCATCCACTATTGGGGCGATCGGCATCGGATGATCTTCCGCGAGATGCGGGACACCGAGACCACCACGCGCATCACCGTGGTGGACCTGCAGTTCAACGTGAAGGTGAAGATGAGCCCCAACCCTGAGTTCACGCACATCACCTTGGAAGACCTGAAGGTGGAGCAGGCCGGATACTTCTACGAGCTCTTCAACGACACGGTGATCGCGACGGGACGCACCGCAAAAGTGATGGGCCAGCCATGCGAGATCCTGCTTGGCGGCAACAGCAATAAGGACACGACGACCTATTACCGCACCACCGTTCACCCGAAGCTCTTCGCCGACCTGAAGGTGTGGGCCGTATGGCTATGCCGGGAAGGCAACTTGGAATTTCTCAGTGCCTTCAGCGACCGGAACGCGGGTTCGTCGTTGCGGGTAACCTGGAAGGACCAGGGCTACTCCACCCCTGCTGGCGACTGGTGGTTCGAGCGGATCACGCCGGGTAAACAGCCGATGCCCGCACTGCCGTGGCGTCCGAACCGGGTGATCGAAGAGCGCTTCCTTTTCACCAACAATGCGCGACTGGGTCGCTTACCGGACTGGATGCGCGAACGGATCAACCGACTCCCCCCGATCCCCGAGCTTGTGCAGAGCACGCCACCTGTGGTGGACCGGGGCTTCCCGGACAACCGCTTCGTGGGCACCTTCACGATGCAGACCAAAAGCCTGTTGATCGATCAGCGACGCGATACGATCGAACGCTTCGGCAACTACACCTATTGGGCTGATGAGCGCCGGGCCGTGATCACCGCCGATGTGCCGCACGAGAAGGGCATCACCCTTTACATGGTGGACCTGGACCACGACGTGGCGGTGGCGGCCTACAACGAAGGGCACAGCTATGTGATACCCCGCCTGTACATCGGCACGCTGGCGGAAGTGGGCATGCCGGATCTGATCGGTGGTATCGGGGACATACTGGTGCCCACAGAACACTACCAGGAGATCCTCGGCCAGCGCTGCCGTGTCCACCGCACGAGCGAGTTCAACCACGGCGTGCTCTGGATACCGGAGCATGATGTACCGAATCCCATACTGGACATGTACCGTTGGATGGAACCGCGCTACATCAATTCGAAGCACCGGAAGCACTTCCAAGAGGTGCTGATGTTCGGCCTGCGCGACCATCCGATGCCCTTTGCCATCATGGGAACCTATCTCACCAGCTTCAAGCCCGGCAGGGTGCCGCCACCGGCCATGGACCTGAGCAACTACCGGGTGCTGGACGAGCGGTTCAGGGACTGGGAGAAGGAGCGGCAGGAATATGAGCGCGAGAAACAGCAGCAAACACGCAGCCTTACCATCGAGGACATGCATGATGTCGCCGTGCCGATCCAAGAAACCGACCCCGAGCCGCACAGGGCCATACCGGACCATCAAGAACGCCCGACCCCTGTTCCACCGCCGCCAGTGGTCCCACGCTGATCAACACACCAAGGCATGAGCACACGCCTCATTCTCAGCAGCAGCGCCCTTTTCCTTGCGACCATCGGCCTTGCGTTGACCTTCGCACCGCATGAGATCCTTGCAACTTCGGACCCGTTGCAGACCACCGCTGCACAGCTGCTTGGTGCGGCCTTGTGCGGCTTCGCTTTCCTGAACTGGATGTCCAAAGGCACAGTGATGGGTGGCATAAACGGCCGTCCGCTCGCTATTGCTAACCTCGCACACTTCACGATCGGTGGCCTTGCCCTGATCAAAATGGCTGGACAGCTTGAACCATCGTGGTTCTTCCTCACCATTGCAGCCGTGTACATGCTTTTCGCTGCCCTCTTTGCACGCGTGGCGTTCTTCACACGTGCTCCCTCATCCAACTGACCGATGCGTCGTGCGCTCTTGCTCTATTGTTTGTTCGGTACACTTCACCTTGCTGCACAACCCATCGCGGTACCGGCGTGGATGCAGCCCTTTTTCGCCATGGGTGCGACCAGCACCCTTTCGAACAATGCGGAACGACCGGTCAAGCGCAACAGTTTCATTGGCAGCTACACCGCACGGCTCACCATACACGATACCGTCGCTGGCATTTCGCAGCAGCTGTACCTCAGCGCCTGGCAGGACAGCACCCGGGGCATCATGCAGCTCGAGCTGTTGCGTGGCATCCCGCATACCACCTGGTTCGCGGATATCGGCGCCAACGTGGGCGTGGTGGCCAATGCCATTGGGCGCAAGGCGGTGGTGAGCGATCTGAAGAACGTGCTGCTCGTGGACCGGCTGCGCGAACCGGGCGAGATCCGCGCATTCGCCCCGCCGCGCCTGGAAGCCACGGGCCGGATCGACACCATCGCCGGTGTTCCATGCACGCAATACGACCTCATTGAAGGGCGTGACACCATGGACCTGTGGACCGCTGCCATCGCGCCCTCCCCGTTCGCCGATGGTCCGGCCTGGATCCCGCTGAACGAAGGACCGCTGAAGACCTTCCGGCTGCTCTTCCAGTTCGGTGATCTGGTGGCGTTCCGCCTTGCACTGCAGCCGCTGATGGAGCTGGAGGTCATGGAGTACCACGCAGGTCCCATCCCGCCCCCGACCATCGACCTCAACAACTATTCGGTGATCCCCATCATCGCGCTCAGTGCACCGGACGGTCGTCCTTGAAGCGATCCGCTAACTTCGCAACACGTCGAACACAGTACCATGAAGAACCTCCTCCTCCCCCTGCTCGCCCTCCTCGCCACCGTGAACCTCCCTGCCCAAAGCATGGAAGAGCTCATGAAGAAGGCCATGGAACAACAAAGTGGGCAGAACAAGGTCAAGGTGGAGGAGAACAAGGATCCGTTCACCCCGCTCACCTTCACTGGCAGCTACCGCATGGAGGTGCACAGCTACAAGAACGGCAAGGAAGAGAAGGACAGCCCCATGAACGTGGTGATGGCGTTCAAGCCCGATGGCATGGCCATGGTGCCGAACACCGGGGGCAAGGAAGAAACGCGCATGCTGTTCGAACTGAAGAACAAGGTGATGTACACCTTGATCACCGACGACAACGGCCAGCGCACCGGCATCAAAATGAAGATGATGAAGGTGCATATCGAGGGTGCCGATGACCGATCCAAGGACGACACCAAGGTGACGCGCACCAACGAGACGAAGGTGATCGAAGGGCGCACCTGCCGCAAGTACACCTACAGTGACAAGGAAGGCAGCGGAGATGCGTGGATCGCGGAGGACCTGAAGTGGGACATGATGGCGGTGATGAAGCAGATGATGGGCGGCAAAGGTGCCGAAGGGTGGCAGAAGAGCGGTATGGACGGACTGATGATGGAGAACACCTGGACCAGCGCCGACGGCAAGGAAAAGGTGATGATGTACACCCGCGATCTTCAGGAAGGCAAGGTGAGCGATGCATTGTTCTCCACAGCGGGTTACCAGATCCAGGACATGAGCGCCTTTCCGATGTTCGGGCAATGATCATTGAGGTTCCGACCTGGGCCATCGTAGCGGGTGGGGTGGGGCAGATCTTCACGGCGCTGGTGTATCCATACATCCGTCACCGGGTGTTCGACTGGTACACCGATGTGCGGAAGTTGAAGCCCTTGAACCAGGAGATCGCCAAGACGTATGGTCGTTACATCGTAGGCTTGAACTTCGCCTTCGGACTGATCGCCATTCTCTTGCCGACCGACCTCAAGAACGGCACCGCGCTGGCCACTGCGCTCACCGGTCTTATTGCGGCATACTGGGTGGGCAAGGTGGCCACGCAGTTCGCCTACTACCCGATGTACACCATTCCGCCGGGCGCGGTGTTCAAGTGGGGTGGTTACGGCATGAACCTGCTGTTCGGCTTCTTCGCGGTGATCTACTCGCTGCTGCTGATCTCCAACGTGCAACAGCTGATGCCGTGACCGCCGTACGCAAGCCCACCAAGTTGGATGCGTTGGAACGCGTGGAAGTGACGAGCCGGGCGCAACTGCGCACGTGGCTGGCCAAGCATCACACCCGCGCCGAAGGCATCTGGTTGGTGCATTGGAAGAAGGCCACGCCGGCGAAGTACATCGGCTACGACGCCATTGTTGATGAGGCGCTCTGCCAGGGCTGGATCGACAGTCTGCCGCGCAAGTTGGACGATCAGCGCACCATGATCTACCTGAGCCCGCGCAAGCCGAAGAGCGTGTGGAGCAAGGTGAACAAGGAGCGCGTGGAACGGCTGATGGCTGCGGGCTTGATGCGGCCTGCAGGGCTGGCGGCCATTGAACGGGCCAAGGCCAATGGTTCGTGGACCGCGATCGATGCGGTGGAGGCCATGGTCATGCCGGACGACCTCGCCAAGGCGTTGGCAGCGGTACCTGCGGCACAGCACCACTTCGACGCCTTTCCGCAGAGCGTGCGCAAGGCCGTCCTGCAACGACTGGCCAGTGCGCGTGCAGCGGCCACCCGCAGCAAGCGCATCGCCGAGACCGTTCGCCTCGCCGCGCAGAACCAGCGTCCTGGAGCCTCCTGAACGTGCGGACCCGCGAGCTCAAAGCCTTGTTGGACGCAGCGTACGAACGCCATGCGCGGCCTGACTTCAGTGCGGACGACCCGATCCAGTTGCCGCGCGCCTTCGCCCGGCGGGAAGATGCGGAAGTGATCGGCTTCCTCACGGCCACCATCGCCTGGGGCCAGCGGAAGACCATCATCTCCAACGCATGGAAGCTGGCGCGGCTGATGGACGAGGCGCCGCACGCCTTCGTGATGAACGCTTCACCGACCGAGCTGCGGCGCCTGGAAGGCTTCGTCCACCGCACCTTCAACAGTGCCGATCTGCTGCACTTCGTGAAGGGCCTGCGGCATGTGTACTCCACGTATGGCGGGCTGGAGGATGCGTTTCTGCAGGATGGACACGCCGGACCAATGGACCAGGCCATCCACCGCTTCAAACTGCGCTTCTTCGAGCCGCGCCATCTGCCGCGCACGCAGAAGCACGTGGCCGACCCGGTGAAGGGTAGCAACGCCAAGCGCATCAACATGTACCTCCGCTGGATGGTGCGCCCCAACGATCGCGGTGTGGACCTCGGGCTGTGGACGCGCATCACCCCGGCCGACCTGATGGTGCCGCTGGATGTTCACACCGGTCGTGTGGGGCGTGAGTTGGGATTGCTGAAGCGTGTACAGGACGATTGGAAAGCGGTGGAGGAACTGACGACTGCGCTGCGACGCTTCGACCCGGTGGACCCGGTGAAATACGACATCGCATTGTTCGGTATCGGGGTGAAGGGGGAGGGTTGAACGGCGCGGCCCCGGGGTTGTTCGGCGGCAGCCTCCCTGCGCGGGGTGAGCGCTATCTTCGCACCCGATGTCCTTCGCGAACCCGGCATTCCTGTGGGCCTTGAGCGCCCTGGCGATACCGGTGCTCATCCACCTCTTCCAGCTGCGTCGGTTCAAGCGGATCGACTTCCCCAATGTGCATCTGCTGGCGGAGGTCACCCAGCAGACCCGTGCGCGGCGCAAGGTGCAACACTGGTTGGTGTTGCTGGCACGGCTGCTGGCATTGGCCTCTTTGGTGCTGGCCTTCGCCCGTCCTTACTTCGGCAGCGGTACCAGCGTTTCCGGGGAGCAGGCCATCAGCATCTACGTGGATGACAGCCACAGCATGGATGCGCAGGGAAGTGAAGGCCGTGCCCTGGATGCTGCCCGCACGGCGGCACGGTCGATCATCACGCAAGGCCCACCCAGCACGCGTTACCAGGTCCTCACGGGTCGCTTCCAAGGACGTGAGCAACTGTTGGTGGACCGCGACGAGGCCTTGGAGAGCGCCTCACGCATCAGCACCGGACCATCCACGCGGCCCTTGTCGCAGGTCATGGCCCGGCAGCGGGAAGCGCTCAACAGCAGTGCAGCAGCAGTGAAGCGCGCCTACCTCATCACCGACCTGCAGCGCAGCATCACCGATGTGTCGACCTGGACCAGTGACAGCACGGTGGAGCACATCCTCATTCCGTTGCCAACCAAGGCTTCCGTGAACCTGAGCATCGATAGCGCCTGGTTCCAAAGCCCTGTGCGTCGGGTGGGGCAGCGCGAATCGCTCACCGTGCGCATCAGCAACCGGGGTGAGCAGGAACTCGTGAACGTACCGCTGCGCCTCACGGTGAACGGCGAACAGCGGGCGATGACCACCTTCAGCATCGCCGGCGGGACCACGATCGACAGCACGTTGCACTTCATCAGTGGAAGCACCGGCGACCAGTGGGGCATTGTGGAACTGGACGATGCGCCGGTGCGTTTCGATGATCGCCTGCACATCGCCTACCGCGTGCAGGAGGCCATCCGCGTGCTGTTGATCGGCGGCGCGGACATGACCAGCGATGCGGACATCGAACGGGCCTTCACCGCCAGTGGGGCCGGACCGGACAGCACGCACCGCTTCAGCCGCATGGATCTGCGCTCCGTGGACCGATCACGGTTGAACGCGCAGGACCTGATCATCCTGAACGCCTTGCCTGAGGTGAGCAGCGGGTTGGTGCAGGACCTGGGCGATGCCTTGAAGTCCGGCGCTTCGGTGGCGGTGTTCCCCCCCAGCGGCGGCAGCGCCACGGGTTACCGCGAACTGTTCGCACGTGGTGGGATGAGCGCCAGCACGGACGTCGATACGACATTGCGGAAGGTCGAGCGCATCGACCTGGAAAAGCCCTTCTACCGCGACATCTTCAGCAATATGCCACGCAACGTGGACCTGCCGCAGAGCCGGGAGCGATGGGACCTGCGGCTGGCGCCCGGCACGGATGTGTTGTTGCGCATGCAGGATGGACGTCCGTTCCTTGTGTCCCGCACCGTTGAGCGGGGCAGTCTCTTCGTGTCGGCTTCGCCCCTTGCAGAGCGCTCAGGCAACTTCACCCGGCATGGGCTGTTCGCGGCCACCTTGCTGCGTATGGCGGAGCTGAGCCGTCCTTCACCACCCCTCTACCACTACACGAACTCGGCGGCCCTGCTGCCCTTGTACGGCCTCGACCCGCCGGCCGATCGCGTGCCCCACCTACGCGGTCCGGGTGGCGTGGACATCATCCCAGAACTGCGGCGGGTGAACGGCAGCGCCTACCTTGCCCTGCACGACGAGGACCTGCCGGACGGTCCCTATGCGGTAACGTACGATGGCGATACCGTGCTGGCCTTGGCCTTGGACCTGGACCGCCGCGAGAGCGACCTTCGGACCATGGCCGTGGATGAACTCACTGCCGCCATCGAACAACAGGGGCTCGTCGGCTTCCGTGTCATGGAGGCCGGGGACGATCTTTCGCTACGTTTGGCCGAACTGGACCAGGATCGCAAGCTGTGGAAGTGGTTCATTGCGCTCGCGCTGCTCTTCCTGCTGGCCGAGGTCCTACTGATACGCTTCCTCCGATGAGCCAGGTACTGCTCCAACAGGTGAAGGTGATCGACCCCGGTGGGCCGCACCACGATGCACACACCGACATCCTGGTCATTGATGGCCGGATCGCCAGGATCGGGGGGCGCATTACGAAGGGTGAAGCGCGTGTGATCAACGGCGAACACCTGCATGTGAGCCCCGGTTGGGTGGACCTGCGCGCACACTTCCGCGAGCCCGGCGAGGAATGGAAGCAGGGCATACAGAACGGATTGGATGCCGCTGCACGCGGGGGCTTCACTGCTGTGGCGGTGCTCCCCAGCACCAAGCCGGCCATCGATGGGCGTTCAGGCATCACGCATCTTTTGCATCGCGCGGAAGGCCATGCCGTGCGCTTGTTGCCGCTCGGCGCACTGACCCAAGACACCAAGGGCGAGCAGTTGGCCGAGCTGCACGACCAGCGTGAAGCCGGTGCAGTTGGATTCACGGACGACAAGCACAGCCTGCGCAACAGTCGCTTGATGCTGCTGGCCCTGCACTACACAGAGGGGTTGCCGGGTGGTGCGCCGCCCCTGATGGTGCATCCCGCCGACCCCTACCTGAGCCACGGTGGACAGATGCACGAAGGTGCGATGAGCACCCGCCTAGGCTTGAAGGGTCTTCCAGCGATGGCCGAAGCACTGGCCCTGCAGCGCGACATCACCCTGTTGGAGTACGCGGGCGGGCACCTACATGCCGCCACCATCAGCACCGCTGAGAGCGTGGAGCTGGTGCGCGCCGCCAAGGCGAAAGGACTGCGGATCACGGCCAGTGTGGCGGCCTACAACCTGCTGCTGGACGACGGCTGTCTGCGCGGCTTCGAGACCTGCTACAAGGTGTTCCCGCCGCTTCGCAGTGCCCGGCACATCGATGCCCTGCGCGAAGCAGTGAAGGATGGAACGATAGACGCGATCGTCAGTGACCACCGACCCGAGGACCGCGAGCACAAGCTGGTGGAATACGGTCAGGCGGCGTTCGGTATCATCGGACTGGAAACACAGTTCGCCGTGGCCAACACGGCCCTGAAGGGGCGTATGAGCCTGCGGCGGCTGATCGAACGGCTCAGCCATGGACCGCGTTCGGTGATCGGTCTGCCGGTGCCGCATATCGCGGAGGGTGCAGAGGCCGAGCTCTCCCTCTTCGACCCGGAGGTGAACTGGACCTGTGAGGAGGCCGATCTGGTGAGCCGCTCACACAACACCCCGTTCCTGGGCCAGCGCTTCGCGGGCCGTGCGATCGGTATCATCAGCAACGGAAAGGTGGTGCTCCACCCTTGACCGGGCTCAACGAGCCGCTTCGGTACAGAGCGCGAACAGTTCGCGTTGCACCGCCACGCAAGCATCCTTGGCGTACCATGCATGCAGGGCCTCCTTCATGGCTTGGCTGTCGCGCTGCTCCTTGGGTATGGCCAGGAAGCTGTCCACCAGATCTTGTGCTGGACCAGGGCGCGGCCCCCATGTGAAGAGCTCGGCACCTGAAGCATCATCGATCGCTACCAGCTTGGGGATGCTGCGACCCCCACGGGTGAGGTAGAGGTCCATCAGCTCCAAGTGTTCATCGCGGAACACGAAACGCACCCGAAGGCCCGGTGTACGTGCGGCGAGATGGACCATGGCCGGACAGCACTGGGCCGCATCACCGCACCAATACTCAGTAAGCACCAGCCAGGTCTGTGGTGAACGGATCGGCAGGCCGCCGAGCAGTTCGGGAAGCACTTGCATCCGCGTGTTCCAGCGGCGGGCCCGGGCCAGGTTCAGCTTGGTGTAGGCCACAAGCGCCTCGGAGCGATCTGGACCAGAGGTGCTGCCATCGGCCACCACCTGCTCGAAGCCGGCGTGGTACTCATCGGGGGCCAAGGCAGCGGCCAGGGCTGCGCGTATGAGCTGTTCGCGGCTCATTGACCGACGCTCGCCATGCTATCGGCCTCCATCGCCTTGAAGCGCGCGATCAGCTCCTCGTCCGTGTACTTGAGGTTCTCGATCGCGAGCCGTGCTTGAGCTGCATAAGCATGGTCCGGGAAGGCACTGATAAGCGCCGTGTACGCATCCTCCGCTTCACCCAGCCTGTCCAGGTCGGCATCGATCACGAAGGCCTTCAGGTAATACGTATCGGGCAGCTTTTTCCACGAGGGATAGTCGCGGATGATGCGATCATACAGGAAGATGCTCTGCTGCGGGTCCTTCATGCTACGTGCCACTCCGGCCGCCCGGAAGAGGTATTCAGGAGCGAGGCTGTCCAAAGGCATTGCGGTAGCGTAGGCCTTGTACACATCCAGCAGGGCCTGAGCATTGCGTTGTTCGAAAAGGCCGCTGTTGAAGAGCGAATCCTCCATGGTCTGGATGCGGGTGCGCATCTCAGCGGCCTTGGCGGCCTTCTCATCAACGGGTGCATCCGAGCCGCAAGCGAAGAGCAACAGGCCGACGGCGAGGTAAGGTAGAGCGCGTAGCATGTCCTTATTTGGTCACAGGGAAACGCATCTTGTAACGGGCATCGCACTTGCCCCGTCCGATATCGCGCAGCTTGCCTTGTAGCAAGCGCTGGCGCAGGGGGGCGAGGTGATCGGTGAAGAGGATACCGTCCAGATGATCATGCTCATGCTGGATCACACGCGCTGCAAAGCCGCTGAACTCCTCCTCGTACTCCTTGAAGTGTTCATCCTGGTACTGCAGCACGATGCGTTCCGCGCGATAGACCTCCTCCCGGATGCCCGGAATGCTCAAGCATCCTTCCTCGAAGCCCCACTCCTCCCCTTCCTCTTCGACGATGTAGGGGTTGATGAAGACCTTCTTGAAGTCCTTCAGGTGCGCCTCTTCGGTGGGCTTCCCGTCCTCATCCTCGGCAAAAGGCGATGCATCCACCACGAAGAGGCGGATGCTCTGTCCGATCTGCGGAGCGGCGAGGCCAACGCCGTTCGCCTCGTACATCGTCTCGAACATATCGGCGATGAGCTGCTCCAAGCCCGGATGGCCGGGTTCAATGTCCTTGGCGACCTTCTTCAGCACGGGGTCGCCGTAAGCGCGGATGGGGAGTATCATGGGAACGGCTGCAAAGGTAACGGTGACGGGGCTGCCGGACGCTGCCTTCGCTCAACGTCGATGCGCTTCCAGCCACCCTTGCAGGAGGATGGTGGCGCTGATGCGATCCAGCTGGCCCTTGTCGCGCCGCGCCATGCGACCCTTACCGCTCGCCAGCAGCGTCTGTTGGGCCATACGGCTGGTGAAGCGTTCATCGAGCGTCTCCACCCAGTGCGTGGGGAAGGCCCTGCGCAAGTGACCGATGAACTCCTGCACGTGCGGTGTGGCGTCCGTGGGCCGTCCATCCAGGTTCTTCGGCAGCCCCACCACGAAGCCGTCCACCTGCTCGCGGGCCACGTAGGCCTTCAGGAAGGTGAAGAGTTCGGGTGTGGGCACCGTATCCAGCGCGGTGGCGATGATGCGCAGGGGGTCGGTCACCGCAAGGCCGGTGCGTTTGAGACCGTGATCGATGGCGATGACGCGCGGCATGGCGTGCGAAGGTCGGGCAAGGCACCCATCTTTGCACCATGCATGAACTGATCGAAAAGGCTTGGAACGACCGCAGCATGCTGCGCGATGAGGAGGTGGTGCTCGCCATTGAAGGCGTCATCGAGCGCTTGGACCGTGGCGAATTGCGTGTTGCAGAGCCTCAAGGTGACGGTTGGGTGGTGAACGAATGGGTGAAGAAGGCCGTGCTGATGTACTTCCCCATCAAGCAGATGCACACCTTCGAGGTGGGGCCGTTGGAGTTCCACGACAAGATACCGTTGAAGAAACACTATGCCAAGCTCGGCGTCCGCGTGGTACCACATGCCATCGCGCGCCACGGCAGCTACCTCGCGCCCGGTGTCATTCTCATGCCCAGCTACGTGAACATCGGCGCTTACGTGGACGAAGGCAGCATGGTGGACACCTGGGCCACGGTGGGCAGCTGCGCGCAGATCGGCAAGCACGTGCATTTGAGCGGCGGCGTAGGCATTGGCGGCGTTCTGGAGCCTGTACAGGCCGCACCCGTGATCATCGAGGATGGCTGCTTCATCGGTTCGCGGGCCATCGTGGTGGAAGGCGTGCGTGTGGGCAGGGAGGCCGTTCTGGGCGCCAACGTGGTGCTGACCGCCAGCACCCGCATCATCGATGTCACCGGGCCTGAACCCAAGGAGATGCGCGGCCATGTTCCGCCGCGCTCGGTGGTGATCCCCGGCACCGTTCCGAAGCAGTTCCCGGCCGGTGAATACGGTGTGCCCTGCGCGCTCATCATCGGTCAGCGCAAGGAGAGCACCGACAAGAAGACCAGCCTCAACGACGCGCTGCGCGAGCACAACGTAGCCGTTTGAACCCATGCGCTTCCTCCGACCGATCGCCCTGCTGCTGTTGTCCCTGCTGCTCGATGGCTGCACGGTGGGGCGCTTCCTGAAGTGGAACTTCGCCGACCGGAGGGACTACAAGAAGTTCCCGACACGGCCCCTCCCCGCTTCTCCAGAACCCTTCCAGTACCCTGTCGCCGCGCAAGAGATCGGTCCGCGCACCGCGAACTACAAGGGGGAGCAGATACCCTTTGAAACCTGGCTTGAGAAGCACAAGACCACGGCCTTCCTGGTGATCCGCCGCGACACCATCGTCTACGAACGCTACTTCAAGGGCTACGACGAGGCACAGGTGCACCCTTCGTTCTCCATGGCCAAGTCGGTGGTGAGCATGCTCATCGGCACGGCTATCGCCGACGGGCTGATCCGCGACGTGCAGCAACCGATCACCGACCTCATCCCCGAGCTGAAGGCGAACGGCTTCGAGGGCGTCACCATCGAGCACGTGCTGCAGATGACCAGCGGTATCGACTTCAAGGAGAGCTATGTGAACCCCTTCGGCACCGTGGCCAAGTTCTACTACGGCCGGCAGTTGGAGAAGTACACCTTGAAGCTGAAGCTGAAGTGCCCGCCCGGCACCAAGTGGGAGTACGTGAGCGGCGACACCCAGCTGTTGGGCCTGCTGCTCACAAGGGCCCTGCGCGCCAAGGGTGATCCCCGCACCCTTACGGAATACCTCCACGACCGCCTGTGGAACCCGCTCGGCATGGAGCATGCGAGCTCGTGGAGCATCGACAGGAAGAAAGATGGCATCGAGAAGGCCTTCTGCTGCATCAACGCACCGGCCCGCGACTTCGCCAAGCTCGGCTCGCTCTACCTGCACAAGGGGGAATGGCGCGGCAAGCAGCTTGTACCGCGCGACTGGGTGGAGACCAGTACCACGGCCAGCACCGCCAATGGAGGCGTCACCCACTACCGCTATCAATGGTGGTTGCCGTTCCCGGACGGCCCGTTCAACGCGGAGGGCATCCTTGGCCAGTTCATCCACGTTGATCCTGCGAACGAACTGGTGATCGTAAGGCTGGGCGGCGGCTACGCCGATGTGCCATGGGAGCGGGTGTTCCGCGAGATCACGCCGGGCTATGCGCTGAAGCCTGCACCATGAAGCGCTTCCTCATCATCCAGACCGCCTTCCTGGGCGATGCCGTGCTGGTGACGAGCATCCTGGAGAAGCTCCACGCCCACTACCCCGATGCCGCCATCGACTTGGTGGTGCGCAAGGGAAATGAGGGGCTGTTCACGGGCCATCCCTTCCTGCGGAAACTGTTCGTGTGGGACAAGCGCACGGCCAAGAACAAGGCGCTGTTCAAGCTCATCAGCGAACTGCGCCGGGCCCAATACGACCACATCATCAACTGCCAGCGCTTCTTCAGTACGGGCTTGATGACCGTGCTGGCACGCGGCAAGGAGAAGGTGGGCTACGACAAGAACCCGCTGAGCTTCCTCTTCAGCCGCACGGTGAAGCATGTTATCGGCGACCCTTCGACTCCCCTTCGACTCCGCTCAGGGCAGGCGCTCAGGGTAACGCCGCATGAAGTGGATCGCCTCAACGCGCTGATCGAGCCCCTCACGGATGGCCAGCGGCCCATGCCCCGGCTCTACCCCACAGCGGAAGACAGGGCCAAGATTGACGGGATCCTGCGTTCGAACGGGCTGTCATGCAATGGACTACATGAGCACATGACCACATGGGCACATGAGCGGATGTCCTACGTGTGTATCGCACCCGCCTCGGTCTGGTTCACCAAGCAATGGCCGGAGCACAAATGGATCGAACTGGTTAAGGCTTTGCCGCGCGACCAGCAGGTCTTCATCATCGGCGCGCCGGGCGATACCGCGCTGGCGCAACGCATCATCGCGGCCAGCGGTCGTGGCGTGGACCTCACCCGCGAATTGAAGCTACTGGAAAGTGCCGCGCTGATGGAGGGCGCCACGATGAACTACGTGAACGACAGCGCGCCCCTGCACATCGCGAGCGCCATGAACGCGCCGGTGACCGCGATCTTCTGCAGCACGGTGCCCGCCTTCGGTTTTGGGCCGCTAAGGGAGAACGGGCGTGTGCTGGAAACACCGGAGAAGCTCGATTGCCGGCCGTGCGGATTGCATGGGCACAAGGCGTGTCCGAAGGGGCATTTCAAGTGTGCGGAGGAGATCGCGGTGAAGATCCTTCCAAGTTGAAGGAGGGCCTACTTTTGCCGCCCTTCCCGCTCATGCACACCACCACCCGATATACCGTGGACCCCGCCCGTCTGGACGGTGTGGTGGACGAGCCGCTGTTCCAGGCGGTGGCCGCAGAGGCCGCGCAGCAGGGCATTCCCGCCTTCGCCATCGGTGGCTACGTGCGCGACCGGCTGATCGGGCGGCCCTGCAAGGACATCGATTTCGTGGTGGAGGGCGATGGTCCTTCGTTCGCACAGGCCGTGGCCCGGCGGCTCAAGGCCGAGCCCGTGCACGTCTTCAAGAACTTCGGCACCGCCATGTTCACCCTTCGACCCTTCGACCCCGCTCAGGGTCCACAGAGTGACATTCAGGTGGAATTCGTCGGGGCCCGCAAGGAGAGCTACAGCCGCAACAGCCGCAAGCCCGAAGTGGAGCCCGGCACCATCAAGGACGATCAGGAGCGGCGGGACTTCACCATCAATGCGCTGGCCATTTCCATGAACCGTGGCAGCCTCGGCGCGCTGGTGGACCCCTTTGGCGGCATCCTCCACCTCGACCAAGGGTTGCTGCGCACACCGCTCGACCCGGACATCACCTTCAGCGACGACCCGCTGCGGATGCTGCGTGCCGTGCGCTTCGCCAATCAGTTGGGCTTCGTGATCGACCCGGCCACCTTCGATGCGATCAAGCGCAACGCGCACCGGCTGGAGATCATCAGCGCCGAGCGCATCCACACCGAGCTGAACAAGATCATCCTCACTCCGAAGCCCAGCACCGGGTTCATTCTGCTGCGCGATACGGGGTTGATGCAGGAGTTCTTCCCCGAGTTCCTCGAACTGGCCGGTGCGGAGGAGCGCTACGGCATCGGTCACAAGGACAACTTCTACCACACCCTGCAAGTGCTGGACAATGTGTGTGCGCAGAGCAACGACCTGTGGTTGCGCTGGGCGGCCATCCTGCACGACATCGCCAAGCCGCGCACCAAACGCTTCGAACCGGGCCACGGATGGACGTTCCATGGTCACGAGGACAAGGGCGCACGCATGGTACCCGGCATTTTCCGCCGTCTGAAGCTGCCCTTGGACGAGCAGATGAAGTTCGTGCAGAAGCTGGTGGCCCTGCACCTGAGGCCCATCGCCCTCACCAAGGAAGAGGTGACGGACAGCGCGATACGAAGGCTGTTGTTCGATGCGGGCGATGCCATCGACGCGCTGATGATCTTGTGCCGCGCGGACATCACCAGCAAGAACGAGAAGAAGAAGGACCGCTACCTGCGCAACTATGAGCTGGTGATGCGGAAGTTGAAGGACGTGGAAGAGAAGGACCGCGTACGCAACTTCCAGCCGCCCATCACCGGCGAGGACATCATGTACGCCTTCAACATTACACCCAGCAAGGTCATCGGCGACATCAAGACCGTGATCAAGGACGCCATCCTCGACGGCCACATCCAGAACGACCGCGCACAGGCGTGGGGCTTGATGCTGGAGACCGGCGAGCGCTTGGGGCTGCAGGCGCTCATCACCGTCGATCCCGGTCCCCAGGGCCCTGGACCACACCCGGTATCGGCTGGCAACCCGTAGCTTCGCTGTCCCGTTGGGTAAGCCACACTCCCGGCTTGCCCACCAGCGTTCCAGAAACCACCATGCGCATCTACCGTTTCCGGGTCCTGATCGACCACGAGAGCGAGGCCTTCCGCGACATCGAGATCGGCAGCGAACAGACCTTCCTGGACCTGCACAATGCCATCAAGGAGGCCTTCGGTTTCATCGGCCAGGAGATGGCCAGCTTCTATGTGAGCGATGAAGCGTGGGACAAGGGGCCGGAGATCCCCCTGGCCGACCTGGGTTTTTCAGAAGAAGGCGAGACGCCAGCGCTGATGAACGAGGTCTATATCAGCGATCACATCCGCAGCACCAGCCAGCGGTTCGTCTACGCCTACGACTTCCTTCATATGTGGATGTTCATGGTGGAGCTTATCCAGGCCGGTGATCCTGCTCCAGGGGTCACCTACCCGCGTGTGGTGTTGAGCATGAACGAAGCACCCAGCGAACATAGCCGCGAGGACGACCTTACCGCAGGTATCCTCGACGAAGACCCGTACGCATTGGATGCGGAAGATCAGCAGTACGAAGAGGACGACGAGTTCGGCTTCGACGAGGAGGGGGAGCACGATGAGTTCGGGCATGGCAGCATCGATGACCTGGGCGACGAGTACCGTTGATCGGTGAACGACCACGTTCCAGCATCCCCCCGCCCCCTGCTAATCGTCATCAGTGGCCCTACCGCATCGGGCAAGACCCGCGCAGCGGTGCACCTGGCCAAGGCCCTGGGTACCGAGGTCATCAGCGCTGATTCGCGTCAGTTCTACCACGCCATGCGCATTGGCACGGCGCGCCCTGTGGAAGCGGAGCTGGGCGGTGTGCCCCATCATTTCCTGGGGCATCTTGAACTGGAGGTGACGTGGAGCGCCGGCCAGTTCGCGCGCGCTGCGGAACCGGTGCTCCAAGCCATCCTTCAGCAGCACGGCACCGCCATCCTGGTGGGTGGCAGCGGGCTCTACATCGATGCATTGGTGAAGGGCTTGGACGCCTTGCCCGCGGGTGACAGCAAGGTACGGACCCGCCTGCAGGAACGCTTCCGGAGCGAGGGCCTGGACGCCTTGGTGAGCGAGCTCGAGCAGCGCGATCCCGCCACCCATGCGCGCATCGACCGCGCCAATCCGCATCGGGTGATCCGTGCATTGGAGATCTGCATCATCACCGGTCGCCCCTACAGTGAGCAGCGCAGCACGCCCACGGATCGCACCGACCTGCGCATCGTTCGACTGGCCATGGACCTGGACCGTGCCACGCTCTATCAGCGCATTGATGACCGTGTGGACCGCATGATCGCGGAAGGACTGGAGGATGAGGTGCGCTCATTATTGCCGTACCGGCACCTGAACGCCTTGCTGACCGTGGGCTATACCGAGTTCTTCCACCACTTCGACGGAGCACTGGACCGGGCCACGACCATTGCCTTGATCAAGCAGCGCAGCCGCAATTACGCCAAGCGCCAGCTGACCTGGTTGCGGCGGGACGCCTGGCATAGGGTGGCCCCGACGGATCTTGATACCATGGTCGGCATGGTGAGAAGCGTTCAGGAAGGCTGATCGATCTCCACGCCGATCACCAGTACATCATCGATCTGGGCCTCCGTTCCCTTCCACAACCGGAAGTGATCGGACAGGTACTGGCCCTGCTCCTCTATGGGAAGCTGCGCACTTGCGCACAACCACTGCTTGAACCCCGCGCTCTTCAAGCGCTTGCCTGCCGGTCCACCGAACTGGTCGGTCAGGCCATCGGAGAAGATGAACAGCCGATCACCCGGGCACAGCGCGATCCGTTCCGTGGTGAACGGCCGGATACCGGCATCCATGTGGCCAACGGGCATGCGATCGCCTTTGTGCTCTATGATAGCACCGTTGCGCAGCAGGTAGAGCGGACCGAAGGCTCCGGCGTACTGCAGCACGTTCCGTTCGCGATCGATACACAGCACGGCTGCGTTCATGCCGTCGAGCGCACGCTCCTCCGCATCGCCGCCAAGCAGCATATCCGCCATGGTACTCCGCGCCGCGTCCAACAGCTCACCCGGTGTGGCAACACCACGTTCGTGGACCTGTTCCTGGAAGATCGATGCGCCGATTAAGGTGAGCAGGGCACCAGGAACACCATGACCGGTGCAATCGGCAGCGATCACCCAGGCCTGTCCGTTGCGTTCACCGAACCAGGCCATGTCCCCGCTCACGATATCGCGTGGCCGATGGAGCACGAACGACTGCGGGAACAACTCCTCCAACCGGGCAGGCTCGGGGAGCACGGCACGCTGGATGCGTTGGGCATAGCGAATGCTGCTGATGAGATCATCGTTCTGGCGCTTCACCACAGCATTCTGTTCTATCAGGCGCTGCTCCAAGGCCAGACGCTCAGTGATATCCCGTGCGAACAGGATGATGGCCGGATGGCCCTGGTAGCTGGTCACCTTGGTACTGCATTCCACAGCCACTGTTCCACCGTCGCTGCGCTGCATGGGGATGTCCGAGAAGATGAGCCCGTTCTGCTCCCAGGCATCGGCAATGCGTGAGGCACTGAGCTGCAGATAGGCTGGCGGGTGCAGATCGAAGACCGTGCGCTTCAGCAGTTCCGCTTCCGTGTAGCCCAGGAGCGCGCAGGCCTGACGGTTGGCCCGATAGATCCTACCGTTCACGAAGTTCAGCACGAAGAGCGCATCGTTGCTGCCGTCCAACACCTCCAGCAGGCCATCGCGGTCGCGTGCGTTACGCTCGTGTTCACGGCGCAGCCGGTTGTACGCATGGGCGAGCCCGCCGGAGACAGCCAGGAGCGCCACCGGAACGCTCGCATAGACAGCAGCGGTGATCAGCTCCATGCCAGGTGTGTTGCGGGTGGCAGTTCATCCAGCACACCGAAGATCAAGGAGGGATCGAGGAACTCACCCACCCGGTCCGGACGGGACACGTAGCGTACGACACCGTTCGTATCCACGAGGAACGAGGCCGGCAAGGGGATGCCCTCCTCATAGTTCACGCTGATCTCGAGCATGGGATTGTTGTAGACAACCCCGTACATACCGCTGGCCCGTTGCGCGTCATCGCTGAGCATGCGGTAGTGCACGCCGATACGCTCAACCATGGCACGGTTCACGTCGATGTTGTCGGGACCTACGGCGAGCACATGGATGCCACGGTCCAGGAACTTGCTCCGGTTGCGTTCGTAGGTGCGCAGCATCATGTGGCAGCCCGGGCACCAATCGCCCCGCACGAAAATGAGCAGCACGGGATGCCGGCCCCGATAGTCGGACAAGCGCACCAGCGTTCCGTTCTGATCGGGCAGCTGGAAATCCGGCGCCACCTCGCCCACCTTCACCCGGTAGCCGAAGCGGGTGCGGGTGCTCATGCGCAGCGCATCGAACACATAGGTGGTCGTAAGGAAGAGTGCGGCACCAATGGGCAGCAACGGTGGCAACGCAGCCACCAGGTCAACAGGAGCAGTGCTGACGGTCACCGCATACACTCCCCCTGCGACCAGCGCGAGGCCGGTATCCAACCAGAGCAGGTTCACATAGGTGAACTGTTGCATGAAGGCTTGGCGCGCGACGGTGGCTACAGCGGCCAACACCAGCGCCACCGTGAACAAGGGCCATTGTACCGTATACCGGTCGAGCAGAATGCCCATCAAGAGGGCGATGGCCACCATGCTACTGAACTGCAGATGGCTGGTATGGGTCTTGAACTCGATCGCCACCGCGCCATAGGCCAGCACAAGAAGGATCAGCGCGAACAGGACGTGCCCGGTCCACCACACGGGAAGCGCGCAGCAGGACAGCAGTATGCCCAAGACCGTGAACGGATGGAGCCGGGAGAGCATGTCTCCGGATACGTGCATCGGGCCAAAAGGTTACAACGCTGGAACGGGCGGCTGCGATGCCATGACCCCGACGGCCCGTGGTGTAGCTTCGCCGGTCATCAGGATCGGGAACGGACATGAGCGAAGAACGATTTGGGCAATTGCGCTCCATGCTGGCAGAAGAGCCCGGCGATCTCTTCCTGCGCTATGCCATTGCCTTGGAGCACAAGCGTATGGGCGCCATGGAACAGGCGATCGCGGACCTGGAGGCCATCCTGCAGGATGATGCGAAGCACATCCCCAGCTACTACCAGCTGGCCCTGTTGCGGGCCGATCTGGGGCAGTTCGCGGAGGCCATCACCGTATGCGAGGCAGGCAGCCTGCAATGCATCGTGACCGGCGATCGCAAGGCGCGTATGGAACTCATCGCCCTGCGGGACCAACTGGCCGAGGACCTGCCATGAAGCGTTGGATCGGCATAGCAGCGCTGGTATTGGTAGCTGCGATCTGGTGGACCATCACCCACCTGCACGACCACCTCGCCATCACATCACCCAGTGGCGCACGCACGGCCGTGGTGGAAGGATGGATGCCTCGGGATCGTATGCCAGCGTTGGTGCAGCTGCTCGAGGAGGAAGGCTACGATCGCATCTATGTCACAGGCACTACGCGCTTGTTCGCCTATTACCTGGAGCAGGACCAGGCGCTCCGAGTGGACTTCCCAGGCCCCACAGGGGGCGAGCTCCTGGTGAACGCGAGCGGCATCGATGGCTCACGCTTGCTGCTGCTCACCGCGAACGACACATTGATGGACCTCACCCTGAGCGGTACACCCACCGCATACCGTGGTACACTGCCCAAGGGTGCCAGCTCCCTCCTGCTCCGCAGCTTGCACCCACGCGCGTTGGAACCGGGGACGAAGAACCTCTTTGTGAAAGAGCTCTTGCTCAATGGCACCAATGCGCATGCACTGGCGTCGACCTGTGCGTTGATCCGCGCGGACAGCACGGTGCTACCCGCAGCCCCAACCTTCGCGGAATGGGGCGCCTGGCTCTTGAACGAAGGTGGCATCCCAGCAGAACGCACGGTCGCGGTGCCCGCCACGGTGAACGGGATCGGGCGCACCCTGGCCAATGCGCGGGCCTTCGCGGCTCAGGCACAAGCCGATGGGCTCACCGCCGTGGACCTGATCTCGCTCGGCGTGCACGCCCGTCGCTCGCAGCGGGTCTACCAGGAAGCATGCGGCGATCGCGTGCGCGTGGGTGTCCGTGCATTGGCGGACCCAGATACGCCGCGTGAAGGATGGTGGCGGAGTTCGCTAGGCATCGTTCGCGTGCTGAAGGAGCTTGTAGGCATCCCGGCGACCGAGGTGCTCGAAGGAAGCATGGCCCCCTGAACCATCGTTCGCCAGCATGGGTCGCAGCCATCATCTTTGTACCATGAGCACTACGGAACGCCCCTCGCCCCAGGAGATGCCTCCCTTCTACCACCGTTACGTGGACCGCGTGGAAGGGAACGATCTCTTCGCAGGATTGGAGGCCAGTTCCGCCCAGGCACTGAAGACCTTTCGTGACATCACGGAAGAACGGAGCCTGCTCCGCTATGCACCGGGCAAGTGGAGCATCCGTGAGCTGGTGCAACACCTGCTTGACTGTGACCGCATTTTCGCGTACCGCTCGCTGCGCATTGCGCGCGGGGACAGCACCCCACTGCCCGGCTTCGATGAGGATGCCTACGCAGCCGCCTCGAACGCCGATGCGCGCCCCTGGCACGAGCTGGTGACCGAATGGGAACACCATCGCAGGAGCCTTCACCACCTGTTCCGCAGCTTCGATGCAAAGGCGCTGGCGCGTACGGGCACGGCCAACAACGGCACGATCAGCGTGCGCGCCATGGGCTGGATAACGGCCGGACATACCTTGCATCACCTGTACATCCTTCACGAACGTTACCTCTCCCATGGCCACGCGCAGCATCCATGACTGGCTGGAAGCTTACGGCGTCAGTCATCAGCACCCCACCAACAAGCTGATCCATTGGATCTGCGTACCTACCATCTATTTCTGTGTAGTGGCGCTGCTCTGGAGCATCCCCTCGCCAGTGGCCGACGTACTTCCCCGTGGTTGGGCCGCCATGGTGGTCACCCTGCTCGTAGCGCTCTTCTATGCCCGCCTGTCCATCTCCCTCATGGTGGGCATGGCGCTGTTCACCAGCGTATGCCTGCTGCTCTGCGACCTGTTGGACCGCACCGCTCCCTGGCCGCTGTGGGCGATCGCTGTGGTGCTGTTCGTGGCCGCCTGGATCGGACAGTTCTACGGCCACAAGGTGGAAGGCCGCAAGCCCAGCTTCCTGGACGACCTGCAGTTCCTGATGATCGGGCCGGCCTGGCTGATGAGCTTCCTTTACAAGCGCTACGGGATCGGGCTCTGAGCCACGGTCTGGAAGTATTTCGGGCGATGATCGGGCGTAACGGCCGGATCGAACACATGGGCCAGGTCCGCGAGCAGCACATCCGGTTCCAGCAGGGCTTGTCCGAACAGGTCGCTGCGGCTGCTGTTCCCATAGAAGCCGCCTTCCGTGAGCGCCCGAAGTTGCAGCAACCGCGGATCACCTTGGGCCAGGTCGACCGTTCCCGGTACGCCGGGATGTGACAGCACCATTCCGATATGTTCCAATGAATCGGTAAGCCCGATGAACGACTCCAGGTCCATCGCAATGCTACCTCCCAGCGTGTCAGCGAGGAAGTAGCGCCCCCCGGCATCGCGGATCAAGCGGGCCATGTAACTGTTGCCAGCAGCTGCGTGGAAACGGCCTCCCCAGGCGCTGCCAAAGAACACGCGCGGCCCGCCATTACCCGGGCGCACCCGATCACGCACCGCATGGTAGCGCGCAACGATGCCGGCATGGATGCTGTCGGCCTGCTCCTGCCGACCGAGCAACGCACCAAAGAACCGGATCCACTCCGAACGACCCAGGGGATGGTGTTCGAGGTATTCCGGCACAGGTATACGCAGGGCTCCTGCGATCGGTGGTACGCCTCCTGCGATGCCCGGCATCTGGTCGAAAAGAACATCCGGTGCCAGTGCGATGTACCGCTCCCCGTCCAGGCGATCACCCCGCAAGAGCTCCACCACGCGCCCGGCCGCGAGAAGGTCCTTGAACCGGGGATCGGGGACCTGGCTGCAGTAGGCGGCCCCCACCAGTTCCTCACCGGCACCAAGTGCCAAAATGAACGGGATATGCGTCGTACTCAGCGCGGCAATACGCTCCGGCGGTCTGTCGGGAACAGCGATGACGGCAAGCGTATCCGTGGGGCCATGCGGACCGAACACCAGGGCCCTCCGTTCGCCATCACGCTCCTGGAGGAGGAAGCCGCAGGCATGGCTGTTCGGGATGTCCTTCCATCCTGCCGTGGCGCTTGGTGAAGAGGATCGGACACAGGCGACCAGCACCCAAGGGATGAGCATCTCGAACCTCATCGCAGTTCCCGGATCAGTTCCAGCAGCGATTCGCGCAGCGTATCCCGTCCTTTGGCGATCCCCCAAGGTTGCTGCTCCACTTCGTGGTGCGGTCGTTCTCCATTGGCCAAGGGACCACTGGGCATGCCATCGGGTACATAGCGCATTAATGATACACGCAACTCCAAGCCGGAATTGGGCAGCGAGGCCATCAGTTCGCGGCCCCCAGTGAAACTGAACGCATTGGTGCCCACCTCCTCACCCACCACCCGCGCACGGCCGCTCCGCTTGGCCATCATCACGAGTGCGGCAGCCGCGTCCCTCGTTGCACCGTCACAAACCAGGTACACCTTGCCTTGGAACGCTTTCTTCAGCGGTGGCAACGACTGCAATCGGGGGTCATCCGGACGAAGGTCTGAGGTGCGGTTCGGGCCAGGCACGAATTGCGTTCGGAGCGCCTCAAGATGTTCCATGGGCATTCCGGACAGGGGCGGCAGGTCCACCTCCGGCGTTCGTGCGCTCATCCCCTGAACCACCCGGAACGGCTCCTTTGCAATGGAGGCGAACACGAGCTCTGCGGCGGCCAGATCGCGACCATCCGCACCGCGTACGTCCATGACCATCGTTCGTGCCTTGTTGCGTCGGGCGCTCTTCAACAGGGCGGACAAAAAGCGCTGGGGCTGCACTCCGTTCGCCTCCAAGCTGTCAAGGTCCAGGGTGCGCATGGTCACCCATAGGGCCTCGCTTTCGGGGTCCCAAAGCACGCGCCATGGTGCTGAGACCGGTCGGCTTGGCTTGCGCATGATGTCCATCTCAGCACCGGTCATTGCGAAGACCCGCTGCGTGCGCTCCTCTCCCGACCCCTCGCGAAAGCGAACGTTGAACTCTGCTGCGGCTTCCACGTACCTCCGATACAGCCAGGGAAATTCACGTTCGATGATCCGCTCGCGCAGCGTGGTGTTGGCACCGTCCACCGGAATGTGGCGTGCGATGGCCGCAACGATCTCCTCGATCGGACGGTCGTTGATGGCCGTGATGCGTGCTCCGATGGGCAGGCTTCGGAATCCTTTGAGCTCCTCCTCCACATAGAGTCCACTGCTCAGCAGCTTCACACGCAGAGGGATAACAGGTGTGTCCTGTGCGAGCGTGCCGCGTTGTGCCTGGGGAAGGTCCAGTCGCACATGGGAATCGCCGAGTGCATGCACGGCTGACAGGAGTTGCAGAAGGAGCTCAGAACGGTCCATGGGGACACGGAGGCCGTCACTGATGGAGTCGATCATGCGGTCCAGCTCCGCCTGGGTGACGTACCGATACGGATCAGGGTGTGCACGATGGAACACCGACCGAAGGAACTCAACATCCTCGCGAAGCTTCTCGGGGTAGATGGGCCCGTCCATCGGGGGCGCCTGTGAACGAGCGACCAGAGCCACCAACAATGCCGGTACCAGGATCCATCGCCACGTGCTCATCCGCTTCCCCAAAGGGGCCGCAAAGTTACGAGGACGAAGGACCGTAAGCGATGCGTAGAGCCCCCCTTGGAAAAGCAGGAGGCCCTGTCGCATCCAGCGACAGGGCCCCATGATCGGCAGGAACATCACGCCTTCACAGCAGCCTTGGGAGCTGCAGCGAGGATCTCCGCGCTGGCGCCATCCTTGTACTTGGCGAAGTTGTCGACGAACTGTTTGGCCAACTTCTCAGCCGTTGCATCGTACTCCGCCTTGTCCGCCCAGGTGCTCCGGGGGTCGAGGATCTCGTCAGGCACGTTGGGGCAGCTGGCTGGCATGCTCACACCAAAGACCGCATGCTCCTTGTATTCCACGCGGTCCAGTTCACCGCGCAACGCAGCGGTGATCATGGCCCTGGTGTACTTCAGCTTCATACGCTGGCCGGTCCCATAGGCACCACCGCTCCAGCCGGTGTTCACCAACCACACGCGTACGTTGTGCTGCTTCATCTTCTCGCCGAGCATGTCGGCATACTTGGTCGGATGCAGGGGCAGGAAGGCCTTCCCGAAGCAAGCACTGAAGGTGCTTTGGGGCTCGGTCACACCCGCTTCCGTACCGGCCACCTTCGCGGTGTAACCGCTGATGAAGTGGTACATGGCCTGGCCGGGGCTGAGCTTGCTGATGGGAGGCAGCACGCCGTACGCATCGCAGGTGAGGAAGAAGATGTTCTGGGGATGGCCACCCACGCTGGGTTCAGCGATGTTGCTGATGTGGTGGATGGGATAGCTCACCCGCGTGTTCTCGGTCTTGGTGCCGTCAGCGAAATCCACCTTGGTGGTGCCCTCCTCGAAGACGATGTTCTCCAGGATGGCGCCGAACTTCACGGCTTCCCAGATCTGGGGTTCCTTCTCCTGGCTCAGGTCGATGCACTTGGCGTAGCAGCCGCCTTCGAAGTTGAACACGCCCTTGTCGCTCCAGCCGTGCTCGTCGTCGCCGATGAGCTTTCGGTCCGGGTCGGCGCTGAGGGTTGTCTTGCCCGTGCCGCTAAGGCCGAAGAACACCGCCGTATCGCCCGCTTCGCCGATGTTGGCGCTGCAGTGCATGCTGAGCACACCGCGTTCCTGTGGAAGCACATAGTTCAACACGGTGAAGATGCCCTTCTTGATCTCACCAGTGTAGCCCGTGCCGCCAATGAGGATCATCTTCTTGCTGAAGTTGATCACGGCGAAATTGTGCTGGCGGGTGCCGTCGATGGAGGCATCGCCACGGAAACCCGGGGCGTTGATGATGTTCCACTCAGGCTCGAAGCTTTCCAGTTCGGCCTTGGTGGGACGCAGGAACATGTTGCCGGCGAACTGGGCGCTCCACGGCTTCTCGGCCACCACACGGATGTTCATGCGATAGGTGGGATCGGCGCAGGCATACACGTCCTTCACGTACACATCGCGCTCCATAAGGTAGGCGCACATGCGGGCGTGCAGGGCATCGAACTTGGCAGGCTCGAAGGGGAAGTTCACATCGCCCCACCACACGGTGTTCTCGGTCTTCTCATCGCGCACGCAGAACTTGTCCTTGGGGCTGCGGCCGGTGAACTCGCCGGTCTCGATGGCCAGTGCGCCGCTGTCAGCGAACACGCCCTCGCCGTTGAGGATGGAGTGCTCCACCAGTTCGGCAGGCTCCAGGTTCCAGAATGCATCGCCGAGGTGGCGAAGGCCGATCTTCGAGAGATCCGCGTTCTTCGGTTTCAGACCGAACTCGTTCATGTCCGTTTGGTTGTGGATTGGGACCGCAAAAGTAGGGCGAACCGGAGGACCGTATCTAACGGTGGTCAGTTCGCTTCCCAACGGATATCAACAGCACGCCCCACCCCGCCATGAGCATTAACCCGCCAATGGGTGTGATGGGCCCCAGCACCTGCCCCGCCCCATGAAGGCCAGTCAAGTCCCTGGTGCTCAATAGGTAAATGGACCCGGAAAAGATCAACACGCCGAGGGTGAAGAGCACGTGCACCCAGCGCGACCGATGCGCCGGGAGGTAGGCGGACAGCGCAGCCACCAGCAGGAGTCCAAGGCCGTGGTAGAACTGGTACTCCACCGCCGTACGCCATTGGTCCAGGGCTTCGGGGGTCAAGCGTGGGCGGAGACCATGGGCCCCGAAGGCTCCGGCCACCACAGCGAGCAGGAGCATCACGGCACCGGTACGGATGAGGTGAACATGCATGGGTACAAAGATCCGCCACGAACAGCAAAAAGCCCCCATTGCTGGGGGCCTTTCGCGGGTCGGTCGGTGACCGTTACTTCTTCATGTTGTTCATCTCGGCCTCGAAGGTCTCCTTGAACTTCTCGTAGTCGTAGTCGATGCGGAGGCGCTCATCACCGCTGAGACGCTCGTTGTAGGCGGCGAGCAGGTCCTGTGCACTGAGCTCAATGGCGATGTAGGTCTTGTAGTTGCCGTTACCACCCACGCGCACCTGACGTTCGCAGATGGTCTTCACGCCGTTCAGCTGCTGGTCCACTACTTCGCGGCTCAGGCCTTCGTAACGCTCGGCGACCTCTTCGCGGTTGTTCATCTCTCGGCTGTTCACGTAGCTGTCGATCACCCGCTTGATCTGGGTGTTGATGTCAGCGGCCAGCAGGCCACGGGCTGCGCTCAAGGCCTTGTTCTTGGCTGTCATCTGGTCCATGCTCTCACCCACGGCGTTCTGGCGGAAGACCTTGTCGTTGGTGAAGAACTCCGGACCGGAGCACAGGACGGTGATCTCCGTTTCGCCATTGGGGGGCGGGGTGGCTACGACCTCTTTCTTCTTCTTGCAGGCGGTCATGGCACCGGACAGCATCAGCGCCGTCATCAGGACCGTCACAGGGCGGGTGGTGTTCAAGGTTTTCATGGGATCGGGGACGTTGATGGTGTCTCTTGGTGGTGTTCCTTCCAATTGCGTGCCAAACTTCGGAACTCCACGTGGATGTTAGAATATCGAGCGCATGGCAGCGGGGATGAGTTCCTTGCGGACCTGGGCGGCGCCTTTCTTGTAGGCATCCAGACCGGCCTTGTCGAACGCGAGCTGCACGCCCTTCACGCCCTGTTGTCCACCTTCATAAAGCACTTGCTCGGTGCGGCGATCACGAAGGTTGAGCGTGACATCGAGAAAGGCAGTGAAAAAGCCGGCCGACTCCCCTCCCTGGCGCGTGGAGGCTGTGAGGGTGAGCAGCAGGTCCGCATCCTGCAGACGGTCCACGAAGCGGAATCCCTGGGCCGTCATCTCTTCGCGCACCACCACAGCGAGGCCGGCATCACCCACAGGCTGCCCCAGGTTGGTCTCGGTGCTGCGCATGTGGATACGGGGCATCACGAGGTCGATGGGTACACGTAGCTCTGGCGCGGTCAGGCTGGCCAGCAACGCCTTCACCAATGCGGGTTCCAGTTCAGGGCTCACAAGCCGGTCGAGGTCCAACCTCACCACCAGGTCCTTGGCCCGCAACGTGGGATCCACACGGCTGACGGATGTGCGCAGGCGACCTTCGGCATCGGTGGCCTTCAGTTCGGTCACCGTTCCGTTGATGCCCGGGTAGCTCAGGTGCAGCGGCAGTTGGCCCAGTTCCTGAGCGGCGCTGCCGTTGCGGTGTGAGGCGCTGATCAGCACTTCCCGCGTGAACCGGTTGGCAAGGTCCAGGGTGCAGCGCTCTGGAAGCACGGTGAAGCGCACGCTTCCAGTGAACCGTTGCAGATCGGCATACAGCTCATTGGCCAAGGGGACCTGCCGACCATCCACGTCCACCATATCGTTCTCCCCCCAGTAAGCCTTGATGGCCAGCATGGCGCGCAGGTCCTGGTCAACCGCGCTGCGTAGGTCGCCCTGTGCCATGGAGGCCAGTGCACGGCGGTACAGATCGGTGGCAGTTCCGATGGCCTGCGCCTTGCGTTGGGCCTTCAGCCGGGCATGTTCGCTTTTGGAGAGGCGGTAGTAGGACCAGACCTCGGTGGCGTTCTCCCAACTATCGGCCAGTTCGAAGCCTTCGATCTGCTCGTTGGTGGTGGTGCGGATGCTGTTGGTGTACGACTCGTTGAACTGTCCCTTGCGGTCCAGGGTGTAGAGCAGGCTGTTGCCTTCCACGTTCACGCTGATCTCGCTGGCCAGATCGTTCAGGGCGTTCTTCTTCGCAGCCTCCAGGTGATCAGGGCGCGCTTTGGGGGCCATGCCGATGCCCACGTAGTAGCCGGAAACCACTGGCCGTGCCGAGACCCACGTGGGCCGCTGTGGGGCGGGGATGGGCTCGGGCTGCACCACCTGCTGCCTGCCCTTGCAAGCGGCGAGGGTGAGGAGGACGAACAAGGTGATCAAGGTCCTCACGGCAGTCGGCTGCTAAGTTCGGCTTGGATATCGGTGGCCATCACGTTGGCCGTGGTGCGCACCACATCCGTGCTCAAGGCAGCGACGCTCTTCACTTCGCGGGGCGCAGATAGCAGGGCGCGCAGGTCGCGGCGGGCGCGGTCGGCGAGGTCGACCTGTCCGTTGCGCGCAGGCATCAATTGCTGGGCGTTGCCTTCGTAACTCGCATAGTACATGTGGTCCTGGGCCGTCCGTTCCACCAGCTGGGTGGCCAGCACTTCACCTGTTTCAAGAGATACCAAGCGGTACGAGAAGGACAGGGTGACCTTGTTCTCCTGGTAGAATTCGGCGTAGCGCACCGCTTTGTACTTGGTGATGAAGTACTTCTCGCCGGTCTCCTTGTTGATCTGCTGCACGCGGTAGCTCTCGAAGCCGTCCTTGGTGCTTCGGCGCAGTTGGCCGGCCTCCTCGCGCACGTCGATCACGTTGCCCATGAGGACCGCTTGCGCTCCGATGAGATTACCGACCCTGACAGCGGTCTGCTCATCCACCACCCCGCTCAGGCTGAGGCGCTGCTCCTCCAGGATGCGGTCGATGTTCTCCCGGTCCACCACCTTCAGGAAGGGGTCCTTGGTATCCATGAGGGCGGTCATGGCCATGGCCTGCACCCGGGCGGTGATGTCCGTTCGTTTGCTGTTGCTGGTAAAGGGCAGCACGGCCACCGTGTATTGGCCCTTGCTCAAGGCTTCCTGTTGCAAGGTGGATGCGTCCTTGTAGGCCGGGTCCTTTTCCAGCACACGCCCCAGCTCCTCATATGCTTTACGGTATCGACCTGCTTGAAGGTCCATCACGCCTGCGCGGTAGAGCGGCTCCAGGTAAGCAACAGCCTGCAGGCTGGAAGCATCCTTGTAGTTGGGTTCCAGCTTTGCGATCTGTGCGAAGACCAGTTCCGCCGCCCGGAAGTCCTGTTTTGCCATGAGCGCCTGTCCCTGATCGTAGAGATCCACCAGGTGTTCGCCTTTCACCCGCTCGAAATCGGTGCGGTAATGGTCGGGGATGTCGAGCACTACGCCCAGTCGACCCACAAGGTCCTGATAGCGTTTGGCATCCAGGTAGGAAGCCACCGCCTGGGCCTTGTTGTTCCCCATGGCCATGTTCTGGAAGAAGTCGGAGAGCTTGTCGTCCAGCAACATCTGGCCGGTCTTCTTCAGACCGATCTTGGCATCCACGTTCTTGCGGTTGCGCTGCACGGCCTGCAGGTACATGTCCGCAGCCTCCGCGAAGAGCCCGGCCTCATCCAGCTTCCCCGCTTTCTTGGAGAAGGACTTCGAGCCGCTGCACGCCACCAGGGCGGTCAGCAGCAGGAAGACGGGGATGTGGTGAAGGGGACGCATGACGATGGGCGTTGAGCAAGGGCTGTTCTTAGCGCGACTCGATGAAGGTATTGAGGTCGTCCATGGAGCTCTCGAAGGTGAAGGCATCGTTCACCTTGAAGTAGTTGCCGATGTCGTAGGTGCGGTCGTAAGCGAACTTGGCGAAGTCGAGCTTGCTGTCCTCGAAGCTGAAGGTGCTCATGATGCCCTTCACCTGGTCCACGGTGAAGCAACGGTCGCGGCCGATCTGCTTGGCCATGGTCATCTTCGACTCCTCGAAGCTCTTGCTCTCGATGCTCTTCTTGGCGTCGGCGAACTCCGTGGCGCTCATGGGCCAGCCACAACCTACGGGTCCGGAGTAGCCGGGCATACGGTACACCTCGGGTTCAGCGGGCTTCACTGGGGCAGGGACGGGCTTGGTGGGAGCTGGTTGCGGAACGGCCGTGGTGGTGGTCGTGGTGGTGGTGCGGGTGGTCGTCGTTGTCGTCGTCGACCCACCGCTCATACCATCATCCACCTTCACGTTCATGTTGAAGCCGATCCCATTGATGCCCATATTGATGTTCACGTTCTCACCGGGCATGTCGGTGCCGCCCTCTTCCACGACCGTCACGGTGGTGGTCTGCTGTACACCACCCACTGCCATGGTCACCTCTTCCTCCACCACCGCTGGCTCGGTAGCCACGCGGTCGTCGGTGAATTCAACAGGAGCAGGCTTTGCCGGTTCGGCCTTGGCAGCGGTACCCAGCGCTGCTTCGCCGGTGGGGCGCAGCACGCGTTCGCCCTTTTTGTTCGTCGTCACCATGATGGTGTACTCCATCCCCAGAGGGAAATAGCCGGGCTTTTTGAGGGCGGGGATGGCGGCATCCTCGAACTTCACCATCACCATGGGTGATTCCGTACGGATACCGGTGGCTACCACGCGGGTGGCCGGCTTGTCGTTCTTCACATCGCCATCGATGATGAGGGTGAATTTCGCACCGTCATCGGTGAAGAATACCAGATCGGAGGTCTGTGCGTTCACAGTGAACAGGGACACCAGACCGAGGAACAGGGTACTGACGAACTTGAGCATGGAGAGGGGGGTGTTGAAGGGTTCGCGAAGTTAGGTGTTGCCATCGGGCAGGCAAGGCGTGTGCCAAAGTGAGGCAAGTGGCGTTGGATATGGACTTGTGTGCATGGATCGGGTGATGTGCCCCCGGGCTTTCGCATCTTCGCGGCGCCGCAGTTGCGGTCCAGGTCATGCGTAAGATCCTCATCCTCGGCGCCGGTCGTTCGGCCTCCTCGCTCATCCAGTACCTGATCCAGCATGCCCCAGAGCAGCAGTGGCGAGTGACCGTAGCGGACAAGGAAGCGGCCAACGCGGCGCGTTTGGTGCGCGAAGGGCCAGCCGTGGCACAGGGTGTTGCGTTGGATGCCACGAACGGGACAGCCCGGGCCTCGCTCATTGAACAACACGACCTGGTGATCAGCATGCTGCCGGCTTTCATGCACATGGACGTGCTGAAGGACTGTCTGACCCTTCAGAAACACGTCATCACCCCGAGCTACGTGCCCGATACCCTGTGGTCCATGGATGCCGAATTCAAATCGGCCGGGCTGATCGTGCTCAACGAGATGGGTCTCGATCCGGGTATCGACCACATGAGCGCCATGCGCATCCTGGACCGCTTGAACGCGGCCGGTGCGCGGATGGAGAGCTTTGAGAGCTACTGCGGCGGACTGGTGGCACCGGAGAGCGACGACAACCCCTGGGGCTACAAGTTCAGCTGGAACCCGCGCAATGTGGTACTGGCCGGACAAGGCGGCGCAGCCAAATACATCCGCGACGGCGTCACCAAATACATCCCCTACCACAAGCTCTTCCAACAGGTGCAGCGCATCACCGTGCCCGGTCTGGGCGGCTTCGATGGTTACGCCAACCGCGATTCGTTGAAGTACCGCGCCGCTTACGGACTGGAGGGCATCCCCACCCTGTTGCGTGGCACCTTGCGCAAGGCGGGCTATTGCGCTGCATGGGATGCCTTCGTTCAACTGGGCTGCACGGACGACAGCTACACACTGGAGCTACCGGCCAAGAGCACCTGGGCCGATTACCTGCGTGCCTTCCTACCCGGAGCGGCAACGGACCTACGCCGCGCGACGGCCGACTACCTTGGCCCGAACGCCACGGACGATGTCATGGACAAGCTGGCCTGGCTGGGGCTTTTCGATGCCGCGCCCATCGGGGTGGAAGGGCGATCACCGGCGGCCACGTTGCAATACCTGCTGGAGCAGAAGTGGAAGTTGGGGCCTGCGGACAAGGATCTGGTGGTGATGTGGCACCGCTTCCGATACGAACGCGAGGGCCGTGCCCATGAGATCCAGGCCTCGCTGGCCTCCATTGGGCTCGATCCGGTGCACACCGCCATGGCCCGCACGGTGGGACTTCCCATCGGCATGGCCTGCAAGTTGGTCTTGAACGGCAAGGTCCAGGACCGGGGTGTGTTGCTGCCACTGAAGCCCGCCATTTACGATCCGGTGCTCGACGAACTGGAGGCCTTGGGCATCGCGTTCCAAGAGTCCGAACGTGCCCTGTGAGGTCCGGCGTCAGAAGTTGAGCATCAGATCGGCGAGCAGCGCACGGTACTCCGGCGAATAGTCAAAAGGACCGGAACGTTCCACACACAGTTCCTCCTCCCGAACGCTGCCTCCACTGCGGTCCAGCTCCAGCAATACACGCTTGGGCGGGCGTTGCGGCACATAGCGGACCACACAACGGCGCACCGGTGCGAGGCCCACGGTAGCCGCCAACTTCACCAGCTCGGCCTCGCGGTTCAGCGGCAGGATAAGGGCGAAACGACCTGCTGGCTCCAGCAGACGGTCCACCGCTTCGATCAGGGCACCGAACTGCAACTCGCCACTATGCTTAGCGAGCCCCATGCGCGGATCGCTGGCGGCCGCATAGCCGGCGTAGTACGGCGGGTTGCAGACCACAAGGTCGAAGGGCTGCGCACTGTGCAGGCGGCGTATATCCATGGCATGCACACGGATGCGTTCGGGCCAGGGGCTGGCGGCGACATTCTCTGCTGCTTGTGCGGCCGCTTCGAGATCGATCTCCACCGCATCGATGTGTGCGTCCGGAGCGCGCTGTGCGGCAATGAGCGCCAGCAGTCCGGTACCGGTGCCGATGTCCAGCACCCGTCTGGCATTGGCGAAGTCCACCCAAGCGCCGAAGAGCACACCATCGGTGCTCACCTTCATGGCACAGCGGTCCTGCTGCACCGTGAACTGTTTGAAACGGAAGGAGGGCTTGGGCATACCGTTCACGCACCGCGATAGAGCTCCAGGAGGCCCGGCGGTGTGCGCACCACCAGCAGCCCTTGCTCGGCATCGATCCCCACCACGAGCTCATCGGCCAGCGGCACGAGCACTTCCTCCTCCCCGCGCCGGATAACCAGTACGGGATGGTCATCGGTGCCATCCAATGCCACCACTTCGCCCAGTTCGCCGTGTTCTTCATCGGCCACCTGCATGCCGATGAGGGTGGCAGGGTCCCAGCCATCATCACTGTCCTCCACCAGCAGTCCGGGCGGTGCGTAGATGTCGCGTCCCACGAGGATGGCCGCGCTCTGCGGGTCGTTGAAGTCATCGAACTTCACCAGGATGTCGCGGCCTTTGTCGCGCAGTTCGGTGAAGAAGAAAGGCACCTTCTGGCCGTCGATGTCCACGAAGAGGCAGTCGGCCTCGCTCAGGTCCTCCAGTTCCGCTGCGTCCAAGTGCACGGTGAGATCGCCTTGGTGGCCCCAAGGCTTGCCGAGCTTGCCGATGCGTGGGAGGCTGTCGAGGTCCATGGCCGAAAGGTACGGGGCGGTGCGGGCATGAACGGACAAGGCCCGCTTCGGGTGAAGCGGGCCTTGCATGGTTCGGATGTTGGGATCACTCAGCAGCGGCCTCAGCAGCGGGGGCTTCACCCTCAGCGGCTTCAGCAGCGGGAGCAGGAGCTTCGGCAGAGGCGGCGGCCAGCTTGGCGCTGATGGCAGCGGCACGGTCAGCGGACTTCTTGTTCTCTGCGTCGATCCGGGCCTTCTCAGCAGCCTGTGCACCCTGTGCCAGCTTGCTCTTCTTGCCTTCGATCTTGGCGGTCTTCTCGTTCATCCAGATGTCGAAGCGGCGATCGGCCTCAGCGGCATCGAAGGCACCTTTCTTCACACCATTGGCGAGGTGGTTCTTGTAGATCACCCCGGTGTAGCTGAGGATGGCGCGGCAGGTGTCGCTGGGCTGGGCACCTTTCTGCAGCCAGTCCAGGGCCTTGTCCAGGTTCACCTCCACGAAGGCGGGGTTCTGGTTGGGATCGTAAGCACCGATCCGTTCGATGTATTTCCCGTCACGGGGTGAACGGGAATCAGCCACCACCACATGGTAGTAGGGCTGGCCTTTTTTGCCTTTACGCTGAAGGCGGATGCGAGTTGGCATGTCGCGTTGTTGGGTTAGTCCCCTCGTTGGTAAGGGGCCGCAAATGTAGGCGATCCCGCTGAACCACCAAGCCTCGCATCAGCAGGAGGCCCGAACTTAGCGCCCATGGCCGGAACCCTGCGTCTACCCCGCACCCGGCGCACCCTGCACCATGCGGCGCGCCTGCAGCCCGGCCCCTGGCGCTGGTGGGCTGGTCTGCGCGCCGCCCTGGCCATCGGTGTGCCGCTGTTGCTGGGTACGCTTTGGGGACATCAAGACCTGGGGTTGGTGGCGGGCATGGGCGGGTTCACGGCGCTGTACGGCACGGACCGATCGCGGCGGGGGCAATGGCTGCTGCTGCCGTGGGTGGCCATCGGTCTGGTGCTCAGCGCTGCAGCAGGCGCTTTCCTGGGAGGCGCTGGTTGGACCACGGCCCTCGCCTTGACCGCGATAAGCGCAGTGGCGGGCACCTTGGCCTGGGGCTTCCGCATCGGTGTGCCCGGCGCCTTGCTCTTCGTGCTGGTGGCGGCCATCAGTGCCCACGCATCGAACACGCTCCCACCGCTCCACATCCCGCTGCTGGTGATGGCAGGTGCAGCCGTTGCGAGCCTCGCCATCATGCTCGTGGCCCTTCTTCGGAACGCCCCGGCCGCCAACGTGCCCGAGCCACCAGTGCAGTTCACCTGGGATCGGAGCGTACGGCGCAATGTGGGCCGCATCACCGCCGGGGTGGCCGTGGCCTGCCTTGTAAGCGGATGTTTCGAGGCCTTTCGCCTGCACTGGGTGGTGGTGACCGCGCTCGCCATCCTGCAGGGCGCGCAGGACCGGTCGTTCACCGTGGTACGTGTGGTGCAGCGCATCAGCGGCACCCTGCTCGGCTTGGGGCTGTTCCAAGCCATCCTGGTCCTGCGGCCTGAAGGCATGGAACTGGTGTTAGTGATCATGCTGCTCCAGCTCGGCATTGAAGTGGTGATCATGCGCAACTACGTGTTGGGGCTGCTGTTCATCACCCCGCTTGCCTTGTCGCTCGCCTCGTTCGGGCAGGGTATGGCGCCAGCGGCCACTTCGATCGGTCGCCTGCACGATACGCTGCTCGGCGCCGGTGTGGCATTGATCGTGCTGCTGGTACTGGAGATCAAGCGCCGCATGCCTCGTAGTGCCACATGACCCGCTGGTCACCACCTTTGTGCAATGCGCTTCCTCCTGCCCTTCCTGCTCTTCAGCCTTGGCGTTCATGGCCAGCTGCAGCTCATCCCCCTGCCCGTGGACCTGCGGATGGAGAAAGGCACGCTGGACCTGGGTTGTCCATGGCAGGTTGATGTGGACGCTGCTGCATCCAAGGAACTCGCAGAACTCCTAAGAACCGAGCTGAGCGCCTTGCAAGGTCCCCGAACGAAGGACTGTCTCCTCCCCTTGCGCATCGCCTTCACCCGCCATCAGCCGGACACGCTGTTACCGGACGAGTGGCACACGGTACAGGTTAGGCCCGACGGCATCACGGTGAGCGCCCCCACGGAGGTAGGGTTGTTCCGTGGCAGCAGAACAGTGGTGCAGCTATTGGAACAAGGGCGTGCGAACGGCAGCCTGCCCTGCCTCACCATCACCGACCACCCGCGCTTCGGTTGGCGGGGCATGCACCTGGACGTGTGCCGGCACTTCTTCGGTGTGGAGTTCGTGAAGAAGTACATCGACCTGCTGGCCCGCTACAAGTTGAACAGCTTCCACTGGCACCTGACGGAGGACCAGGGTTGGCGGATCGAGATCAAGCAACACCCGAAGCTCACGGAAGTGGGCGCCTGGCGGAAAGGCAGTCAGGTGGGTCCTTACAGCCGCAGACAGTACGACACCATACCCTACGGTGGTCACTACACCCAGGAGGAGATCGTGGAAGTGGTGGAATATGCCAGGGTCCGTCACATCAACGTGGTACCGGAGATCGAGCTGCCGGGCCATGCGATGGCGGCGTTGGCGGCCTATCCGCACCTGGGCTGCACCGGCGGGCCATACGAGGTGCAACGCGGCTGGGGTGTGTTCGAGGACGTGTTCTGCGCGGGCAACGACAGCGTATTCGACCTGTTGGAGGACGTCCTCATCGAGGTGATGGAGCTCTTCCCCAGCCCGTACATCCACATCGGCGGCGACGAATGCCCCAAGGAAGCGTGGAAGGCCTGCGCGAAGTGCCAGGGCCGCATGAAGAGCGAGGGCTTGAAGGATGAGCACGAACTGCAGTCGTACTTCATCCAACGCATCGAACGCTTCGTGAACGAGCGGGGCCGCAAGATCATCGGCTGGGACGAGATCCTGGAGGGTGGTCTGGCACCGAACGCCACCGTGATGAGCTGGCAGGGGATCGAGGGTGGTATCGCTGCGGCTCGGAGCGGGCACTACGCCGTGATGAGCCCGGGCAGCCATTGCTACTTCGACCACTACCAAGGCGACCCTGCGAACGAACCGCTGGCCATTGGCGGCTTCACCACGGTGCAGAAGGTGTACAACTACGAGCCCATCCCTGCGGAACTGAAGCCTGAGGAGCAGAAGTACATACTCGGGGCCCAGGGCAACGTGTGGACGGAGTACATGCTAACGCCGGAACATGTGGAGTACATGGCCGTGCCGCGTATGCTGGCCTTGGCGGAGGTGCTGTGGACGCCGAAGGCGAAGCGGAATGAGAAGGACTTCATCGCCCGGCTGGAGCGGGAGTTCCCGCGATTGGAGGAGATGAAGGTGAACGCAAGCAAGAGCTTGTACCAGGTAAGCATTCGCCCCAAGCAAGGACCCGATCCTGGGGAGATCACAGTTGAAATGGACCTCGCATCCGGAGGAAGTTTCAGCATGACAGAGATGGCGCCACCGTATGATGAGAGCCATGCAGGTCTTTCGGTCTACACGGCACCGGTAACTATCAACAGCGATCGCGAGCTACGTGGCTGGTTACAGCGCGAAGGCTTCACCGGACCGATCTCGAAGCGCCGCTTCCTGTTCAACAAAGCCACCGCCCGCCCGATCACCCTCAGCGTGCAGCCCAACGAGCGCTACAACGACGGTGGCGCTTTCACGCTGGTGGATGGCATCACGGCACAGGAGAAGCGTGTGAACACCGAGTGGCTGGGCTGGCGCGAAGGTGTCACCATCACGGTGGATCTGGGCAGCGTGCAGGACATCGGTCGGCTAAGCATCGGCGCCCTGCACGAGACCTACAGCTGGATCCATGCGCCGAAAGTGGTCGAGTTCCTGGTGAGCACCGATGGGAAGAACTACACCTCGGCAGGGATGGCCATTCCGCAGTTGCGCGAGATCCCCGTGATACCGGCCGATCCGATCAAGCGCAGGTCCACTGCGATGGTGCAGGTACAGGGACGGAACGTGTATGCGGTGGAGAAGCAGACCCAAGCTCGTTATGTTCGGTTGGTGGTGCAACACATCGGCGCCATTCCTGCTGGCGATGCCGGTGCGGGGAATCCGGCGTGGATGTTCCTGGACGAGATCGAAATACGGTGAGGTATGATCTTTGCGCCACCCTTGCGATGAAACACTTCCTGCTCGCCGTCCTGCTGCTGATCGGCACGGCCACTGCCGCCCAGAACACCATCTACAGCCATGCCATCGGCAACTGGCGCAATGGTCCATCGGTCTACATCACCCCGGTGATCGAGACCACGGAGAAGGTGGGCAGTGCAGGTGTGCGCGCACAGGTGAAGGAGCAGTACCCGGAACTGCGCGACATCCCTGCCCATGACCTTGATGTGCTGCTCTTCGGTACGCAGGAAGAAGCGGAGTTGAGCCGCCGGACCTTGCAGGCGAAGTACACCATGCGCAAGCTGCCTGTTGTGTTACTGCCGACCGCAACGGCCCCACGCCTGGCTCCCGCCAAGAACTGATGTCCGGCTCACTTCGGTACTAGCGGCTACCTTGAATACTGATGCGCGTCCTGCTGCTCCTACCCCTTGCCCTGATCGCTGGTGGATCGTTCGCACAGCTGAACGATGGTAGGACCAGCTTCTCCCGGGCCGATACCCTGCGTGGCAGCATCGGTCCAGAGCGTGCATGGTGGGATGTTCGGCACTATGCCGTATCCGTGACCCCGGACCTGGACCAGCGCACGATCACCGGACGCACGTACATCAAGTTCAGCGCCATCGCGCCCGGCCAGCGTATGCAGATCGATCTGCAACAGCCCTTGGTGGTGGATAGCATCCACATGTGGTCATCCGGGACGACCCCCACTCCCGACGGACGTTATGTGGGCGAGACCTCCATCAAGATACCCGTGCCCTTCCAGCGTGAAGGCAACGTGCTCTGGGTGGACCTTCCCCATGCCTTTCAGCCTGAGGAGGGAGGCACCCTGTGGATCGACTACCACGGCACGCCAAGGGCGGCCCGTACCCCACCTTGGGATGGCGGCTGGATCTGGCGGAAGGACGCTGCGGGCAACCCGTGGGTGAGCGTGGCCTGCCAAGGGCTGGGTGCCAGTGTGTGGTATCCCTGCAAGGACCACCAGAGCGATGAGCCGGAGGAGGGGGCTACACTACGCATCATCGTACCGGACAGCCTGCAGGGCATCGGCAATGGACGTCTGCGCGGTACCTGGCCCAATGGGGATGGCACCACCACCTGGGAGTGGCAGGTGAGCAGTCCCATCAACACCTACAACCTCATCCCCTACATCGGCAAATACACGCATTGGAGCGAGGATTACGTAGGAGTTGAGGGGCCGCTTCAATGCGACTATTGGGTGCTTGCCGGCAATGAGACCAAGGCCCGTGCTCACTTCCAACAAGTGCCGGCGATGCTGCGCTGCTTCGAGGAATGGTTAGGCCCCTATCCCTTCTACCGAGACGGCTTCAAGCTGGTGGAAGCACCGCACCTGGGGATGGAGCACCAGAGCGCCATCGCCTACGGCAACAACTTCATGAACGGATACAGGGGCAGAGATCTGAGCGGGACCGGGCATGGGCTTGATTGGGACTACATCATCATCCACGAGAGCGGGCACGAGTGGTTCGGCAACAGCATCACCACGGCCGACATCGCGGATATGTGGGTGCATGAAGGCTTCACGGACTACACCGAGACGATCTTCACCGAATGCCAACAGGGTCCAGCAGCAGCGCAGGAATACCTTATCGGTCTGCGGAAGAACATCCGCAACGACAAGCCCATCATCGGTCCGTACGGGGTCAACGACGAGGGCAGCGGTGACATGTATTACAAGGGCGCCAACCTGCTCCACATGATCCGTCACATCGTTGGGGACAGCACGTTCAAGAGCCTGTTGCTGGACATGGACCGCACGTTCAGGCACAGCGTGGTCACCAGTGACCAGGTGGAAGCCTTCATCATCGGGTACAACGCCACGACACGTTCATTGCTGCACCCCTCCCTCTTCGACCAATACCTGCGCAGTACCAAGATCCCGGTGTTGGAGCATGCCTTCGTGAAGCGGCGCTTGTGGATGCGCTGGACCAACGCGGTACCGGGCTTGCAGCTGCCGGTAAAGGTGGAGGTGGGAGGAGATACGCTCTTCACACCCCTGAGCACACAGTGGCCGCTCTACAGCACCTCGAAAAAGTACCGCAAGAGCAGCCGGTTGAAGGTCGATCCCGCATGGTACGTGGGCGCCCGCAAACTGTCGCGGCGGGAAGCGAAAGGACTTGGGGACAGTGCTCCACCGCCGGGCATCAAGTGACCCGCTGCAATTGCCGGTCCAGGGCCTTGCGTGCCTTGCGGTGAACGGCGTTCGCGATCAGCGGACTCCAGCCCAACAACAGTCCGGACGCACCAAGTGCCTGTCTGCTCCAGCGCCAGAGGCTGAACGTGTCGCGGTGCGTATGGATGAGCCCATCGCGGAACGTGAACGCAGCGGAGATGCGGTTATGGACGGGTCGTCCTGTGGTGCTGAAGGTGTAGCGGGCCTCCCAGTGTACCTCACCACCGCTGTCATCCTCTTGCAGCACCTTGTAGGTCACATGCAGGTCACGCCCCTGTGAAAGCAGCATCGCCCACATGGCCCGCACTTCGCGCGCGTCAAGCGAACGGAACACAGGATCATGGAAGCGCGCCTCGGGGTGGTAGAGCGCATTCATGGAAACCACATCGCGTGCGGCAAAGGCTAAGTAGAAGCGCTCAAGCAAGGGCATGGAGCAATTCGCGTCTTCCTTAATGAACGTTAAGATCGCAGAACAAGGTACGATCCTTGCAGGTTCATATGGAAATGAACGACCATGGTCCGCAAAACACCCCTCCTGGCGCTTCTCCTGCTGGCAACGACCACCAGTTGCACCACAGTTAGGCAGGGCAACGTAGGCGTAAAGCAGCGTTTCGGCAAGCTCGATGACCGCATCATCACCGCCGGACTGGTGGGCGTGAATCCGCTCACAACACGCGTCATCAAGATACCGGTCCAAACGGTGAACCGTGAGGTGCAGATGGCGCTGCCGAGCAAGGAAGGTTTGAACGTGCAGTGCGACATCAGCATCCTGTACCGCATCAAGCCGGACCAGGTACCGGCCATCATCGAGACCATCGGTACCAGCTACGAGAACGCGGTCATCGTCAGCGTCTTCCGAAGTGCGGCGTCGGATATCTGCGCGCGGTACTACGCCAAGGACATGCACAGTGCGCAGCGTGCGGCAATTGAGGCGGAGATCGCAGCACACATGAACAAATTGTTGGATCCGCGTGGGTTCGTGATCGAGAGCGTCCTGATGAAGAGCATCCAATTGCCGCCAGGCTTGGCGAAGGCCATCGAAGACAAGCTCGAAGCCGAACAACGCGCCCAACAGATGGAGTTCGAGCTGCAACGCGAACGCAAGGAGGCGGAGCGTCGCGTGATCGAGGCGGAAGGCATTCGTGACGCGCAGCTGGTCCTCACCGAAGGCCTCAACGAGAACATCATCCGCTACCAGAGCATCGAAGCGTTCAAGTCATTGGCCAGCTCGCCGAACGCCAAGATCATCATCACCGACGGCACAACCCCGTTCATGATCGAGGGGCAGTGATCGCTGACCGGGCGTTCAGTATGACCGACGCCTGTCCATTCCGTGACCCGGTGATGGGTTAATTTTCCGCCATGCAACGCCAGTTACTTACCCTATCGGTCGCTCTGTTGGTGCATTTCGATGCTGCAGCGCAGGACCAAAGCGCCTATGACCGACTGGTGAAGGAGGCGTGGACCCTTTACGAGGCGAAGAACTATGAAGGCAGCGCGCGCAGCTATTCCGATGCCTTCAAAGCGTTGGGGTGGAAAGGCACCTCCGGTGACCGCTACAACGCGGCATGCAGCTATGCGCTTTGGGGCATCCCTGATTCAGCGTACTTCCATTTGTTCCGCATCGCCGAACGGATGGACTACAGCAACCTCTCCCATCTCACCACCGATGCCGACCTCAACAGCCTGCACGGGGATCCGCGTTGGGAACAGTTGACCGCGTTGGTCAAGGCCAACAAGGAACGCCTCGAGGCCAACCTGGACAAACCGTTGGTCGCATTGCTCGACAGCATCTTCGACGAGGACCAAGGGCTGCGGCGGCAGATCGACGAAGTGGAAGAGCGCTTCGGTCGCGACTCTCCCGAAATGCAGGACCATTGGCGGCGCATCGTTGAGAAGGACTCCCTGAATCTCCTTGCGGTAAAGCGCATCCTTGACGAACGCGGTTGGCTCGGGCCGGATGTGGTGGGTGGTAAAGGGAACCAAACGCTCTTCCTGGTCATCCAACATTCCGACCAGGCCACACAGGAGACCTACCTGCCGATGATGCGGGAGGCTGTTGCCCAGGGGAACGCGCGGGCTTCGAGCCTGGCGTTGCTCGAAGATCGCGTGGCGCTGGGGCGCGGCGAGCGCCAGACCTATGGAAGCCAGATCGGCTTTGACGAGGACACGGGATCATCGTTCCTCCTGCCACTTGAGGACCCTGACAATGTGGATGTACGACGCGCCGCGATGGGCCTGGGCCCGTTGAGCGAATACATGGCGCGCTTTGGGCTTACGTGGGACGTGGAAGCCTACAAGCGTGAACTACCCGCCATCGAAGCGCGCCAGAAGGCCCGTCGTCCATGAGCGGCGATACGCACCATTACGGGCTCACGCTTGAATGGACCGGCAACCTCGGTGCGGGTACCAGCACCTATGAAGGTTATTCGCGGGAACATGTGGTGCGGATCGCTGGCAAGCCCGACCTGCGGGGCACCGCTGACCCGATGTTCCGCGGCGATGCCGCGCTGCACAACCCAGAGGACCTGCTGCTGGCCGCGCTGAGCCAATGCCACCTCCTCACCTACTTGGCACTGTGCGCGCGTGCCCGGATCAACGTGGTGAGCTACAGGGATAATGCCGAAGGTACCCTGCTGCTGACCAAGGACGGTGGCGGACACTTCACGGAAGTGGTGCTGAGACCCGAAGTAGTGGTGGCCGAAGCGCGTATGGTGGACAAGGCGAAGCATTTCCATGGCGAGGTGCACAAGTACTGCTTCATCGCGCGGAGTGTGAATTTCAAGGTCCGGTGTGAGGCTGTGGTGCGAGTGGTTTGATCGAGTTCAGCGATCGAAGCACCTGTGATCGATCGTGGAAAACTGATCGACCCTCCTCCCCTGTGCGGCGGGTAACTTCGTGGCCCTTCCGCCATGCAGTTCTCCCACCTCCACGTCCATACGCAGTTCTCGCTCCTCGACGGTGCCGCCAGCATTCCCTCGCTCTTCAAGAAGGCCCTGAAGGACGGCCAGCCCGCGCTCGCCATCACCGACCATGGCAACATGTTCGGCGCCTTCAAGTTCGTGGCCGAGGCCGGGAAGCACAAGAACGACGACGGCAGCCTGAAGGTGAAGCCCATCGTGGGCTGCGAGTTCTACGTGGTGAACGACCGGCACAAGAAGACCTTCACCCGCGACGACAAGGACAAGCGCTTCCACCAGCTGATGCTTGCCAAGAACGCCACCGGCTACAAGAACCTGAGCAAGCTGTGTTCGCTGGGCTTCATGGAGGGCTTCTACAGCAAGTACCCGCGCATCGACAAGGAGCTGATCCTGCAATACCACGAAGGGCTCATCGCCACCACGTGCTGCCTGGGCGCCAGTGTGCCGCAGGCCATCCTGCGTGCCGGTGATGGCGATCTCAGTGCAGCGGAAGCTGAATTCAAGTGGTGGCTGGACCTCTTCGGCGAGGACTACTACGTGGAGCTGCAGCGCCATGGCATCCCCGAACAGGACAAGGTGAACACCGTGCTGGTGCAATGGGCGCGGAAGTACAACGTGCCCATCATCGCCAGCAACGACAGCCACTACACCGACCAGGAGGACAGCAATGCGCACGACATCCTGTTGTGCGTGAACACCGGCGAGAAGCAGAGCACACCCATCGCCACCGACGAGGACATCTCCACCAAGGACAAGCGCTTCGGCTTCCCCAACGACCAGTTCTTCTTCAAGACCCAGGCTCAGATGGCCCAGACCTTCAGCGACCTGCCGGAAGCGCTGGACAACACGGGCCTCATCGTGGACAAGGTGGAGACCCTGAAGCTGAAGAAGGACATCCTGCTGCCCAACTACCAGCTGCCGGAGGGCTTCACCGACCAGGACGAATACCTCCAGCACCTCACCTACCAGGGCGCCCTCAAGCGCTACCTCAATGATGGTGTGTCGGGCATCGACTCGCTGGACCCGAAGATCAAGGAGCGGCTGGACTTCGAGCTGTTCACCATCCGCACGATGGGCTTCGCGGGCTACTTCCTCATCGTACAGGACTTCATCAATGCCGGCCGCAACATGGGCGTGTTGATCGGTCCGGGCCGTGGCAGTGCGGCTGGCAGCGCGGTGGCCTACTGCATCGGCATCACCAACATCGACCCCATCAAGTATGATCTGCTGTTCGAGCGCTTCCTGAACCCGGACCGCAAGAGCATGCCCGATGTGGATACCGACTTCGACGACGAAGGGCGCCAGAAGGTGATCGACTACGTGGTGGAGAAGTACGGCCAGAACCAGGTGGCGCAGATCGTCACCTACGGTAGCATGGCGGCCAAGAGCAGCATCCGGGACGTGGCGCGTGTGATGGACCTCCCGTTGCAGGAGGCGGACCGGCTGGCCAAGCTCATTCCGGAGCGGCCGGGCATCGAACTGAACCGTGTGCTGCACGCGCCCTTTGAGGGTGAAGGCAGCTTAAAGACCAAGGAGAACTTCAGCGCGGAGGAAGTGGCCGCTGCCAAACAGCTGCGCGAGATCCTGGAGAGCGGCGAACTCACCGCCGACGTGCTGCGCGAAGCCGAGAAGTTGGAAGGCAGCGTGCGCGGAGTCGGCATCCACGCGGCCGGCCTGATCATCGCGCCCAGCGACCTCACGGAGCACATCCCGGTATGCACCAGCAAGGACTCGCCAATGCTCATCACCCAGTTCGACGGTAAGGTGATCGAGGACGCCGGCGTGATCAAGATGGACTTCCTGGGGTTGAAGACCCTCACCATCATCCGCGATGCGCTGCGCATGATCGACGCCAACCACGGGGTGCAGATCGACATCGACGGCATCCCGCTGGACGATCCGAAGACCTTCGCCCTGTACCAGCGCGCAGAGACCAACGGCACCTTCCAGTTCGAAAGTGCGGGTATGCAGAAGTACCTGCGCGAGCTCAAGCCCGACCAGTTCGCGGACCTCATCGCCATGAACGCCCTGTACCGCCCGGGGCCGTTGGAATACATCCCCACCTTCATCAAGCGCAAGCACGGTCTGGAAAAGATCGTGTACGACCTGCCCGAGATGGAGGACCTGTTGAAGGAGACCTACGGCGTTACGGTGTACCAGGAGCAGGTGATGTTGCTGAGCCAGAAGCTGGCGGGCTTCACCAAGGGCGATGCCGACGTGCTGCGCAAGGCGATGGGCAAGAAGGACCGCGCCACGCTGGACAAGATGAAGGGCAAGTTCCTGGAGGGGACCGCCCAGCGCGGCTTTGACGCCAAGGTGTGTGAAAAGGTGTGGACCGACTGGGAGGCCTTCGCGCAATACGCCTTCAACAAATCGCACTCCACCTGCTACGCCTTTGTGGCCTACCAGACCGCCTGGCTGAAGGCCAACTACCCGAGCGAGTACATGGCCAGCGTGCTCACGCACTCACAGGGCAGCATCGACAAGATCACCTTCTTCATGGAGGAGTGCCGGCGCATGGGCATCTCCGTGCTGGGGCCGGATGTGAACGAGAGCCAGCTGCAGTTCAGCGTGAACAAGCAGGGGCAGATCCGCTTCGGCCTGGGCGCTGTGAAAGGCGTGGGCGAAGCGGCGGTGGAGGCCATCGTGACCGAACGTCAGGCCAACGGTCCCTTCAAGGACATCTACGACCTGATGCGCCGGGTGAACCTGCGCGCCGCGAATCGCAAGGCGCTGGAAAGCCTGGCCTATGCCGGCGCCTTCGACGGCTTCCCCAAGAGCCACCGTGCCCACTTCTTCCACAGCACCGGCGAGGGCAAGCCCACCTTCCTGGAGACCCTTGTGCGTTATGGCCAGCAGAGCCAGGACGGCGCCGACAGTGCACAGGTGAACATGTTCGGTGATGCCGATGACGCGGCAGCCATACCGGAGCCCACCCTGCCCCCCATCGAGCCGTGGAGCGCGTTGGAGCAGTTGCATTACGAAAAGGAGGTCATCGGCTTCTACCTCAGCGGCCACCCGTTGGACGATCACCGGCTGGAGATCAAGCACCTGTGCAACACCACGCTGCCCGAGTTGAAGGAACTGGACAAACTCAATGGGCGGGATCTGGCCTTCGCCGGTATCGTTACCAAGGCCGAACACCGCATTGCCAAGAGCGGCAAGCCGTTCGGGTCGTTCAGCCTGGAGGACCACCACGGTACGCACGACTTCATGCTCTTCAGCGAGGACTACATGCGCTTCAAGCTATACATGCAGCAAGGGGCGCTGCTTTTCGTGAAGGGTCGTGCCAGCGCCCGCACCTGGGGCCGCGACGAAGGGCAGATGGAGTTCAAGATCAGCAACATCGACCTGCTGAGCGATGCGCGTGACAAGTACTTCTCCAAGCTGAACCTGTTGCTGGACGCGGACCAGCTCGACGAGCCATCCATCCGTGAGCTTGGACGCCTATTGACCGCCACACCCGGTAAATGCAAGGTGAACCTGATCCTGAACAGCGCCACCACCAACACCAAGTTGGAGACCAGCAGCAAGCAATTACAAGTAGCGCTCACGGAAGAGCTTGTGAGGGGCTTGGATGGGTTGCCGGAGGTGAAGTGGAGTTTGAATTGAGCCACACGACCAAAGACGGTGTAGCTTGGGATCCTGCCTTTCTGACAGGATAATTTCCATGGCAAGGATCTTGACCGCGACCCTGTACTTTTGCGGTTCCGCTGATCGCACAGGTGGCGAAGCGGCCGGATACCTGAACAGCAACAAACGCGCTCCTGCGCACCTCCTTGAACATGGCACTCGAACTCACCGACAGCAACTTTGAAGAACTCGTACTGAAGAGCGACAAGCCCGTACTCGTCGACTTCTGGGCCGAATGGTGTGGACCCTGCCGGATGGTGGGACCCGTGGTGGAAGAACTCGCCAAGGAATACGATGGCAAGGCCGTGGTGGGCAAGCTCAATGTTGACCACAACGCCAACATCAGCATGAAATACGGCATCCGCAGCATCCCCACGCTGCTGGTGTTCAAGAACGGCGAGATCGTGGACCGCGCGGTGGGCGCCGTGCCGAAGAGCACGTTGGCCCAAAAGCTGGACGGGCAGTTGGCCTGAGCCACTCCGCCAGACCGGGACCCCGCATTGCATGGGCAGTGCGGGGTCCTGTTCTTCCGGTATGAGCGATCTTCGTGGACCACGAACCATCCAGGCTCATGCGCGACCACCGCAACACCCCGTTGTTCAGGAAGGCTGAAGAAATACGCGAGTTGGCGGAAGCCATCGTGGAAAGCGCACCGGACCAAGCGGCCGGGTCCGCCGACCGCTTCGAAGCGCACATGCTGGAGGCCAGCAAGAACGAGATCATGGCCAACGCCTACATGATCGGCGCAAAGATCGCCGGGGCCTACGGTATGGACTTGTATGACCTACAAATGGAGAACGCATGCTTGATCCGCCGGGCGTGCAGGGAAATGGTGGTAGCGCTGCGCGGTCTGGAGATCGCGGGACACAGCGAACCGGCCCACTTCGACCTGTTGCGCAAAGCGGTGGAGGAATTCCGACCGCTCTTCGCCGAATGGGTGGCCACCTTCAAGGAGTCCGATCGCCTATGGGACGATTGGGGACTCTTCAACCTGCCCGGCGACGTGCCTGACCACGACTGAGCCCGTGTGGCCGACCTTTGTACCCCTCATGCCCATTGAACAGCGCCACGTACAGCCGCTCTCCGCATTGGAGTTCAAGGCGCGCCAGGTGGTGGAAGGCTTCCTGGCCGGTCTGCACAAGAGCCCGTTCCATGGCTTCAGCGTGGAGTTCGCCGAGCATCGCGCCTACAACAGCGGGGAGAGCACGCGGCACATGGATTGGAAACTTTTCGCCCGCACGGACAAGCTGTTCGTGAAGCGGTACGAGGAGGAGACCAACCTGCGCTGCGAACTGGTGGTGGACGCCTCCAGTTCCATGTACTATCCGGAAGCTGATACTGCGGAGCTGACGAAGGTGGGATTCGCTACCCATGCTGCTGCGGTGCTCATCCAATTGCTTCGCAAACAGCGCGATGCGGTGGGGCTTACGGTCTTCAGCGACCGGGTGCAGGTGGCGGAGCGGGCCCGGAGCAACGCCGCACACCTGCGCCATCTGTATGACCATCTGGAAGGTCTTTTGGCAGCGCAGGCACCCTCACGCGGACAAGGGACCCGGCTTGTGAGCGCACTGCATGATATTGCACAGCGGGCGCACCGGCGCAGTTTGGTGGTCATCCTCAGCGACCTGCTGAACGATGCGGACCAGGAGGATGCCGTGTTCGACGCCCTGCAGCACCTGCGGTTCAACAAGCATGACATCGTGCTGTTCCACGTGGTGGATCGCCAGCACGAGCTGGAACTGGCCCTGCCTGACCGTCCTTACACGTTCGTGGATGTGGAGACCGCGCAGGAGGTGAAGGCCCACCCTTCGGAGCTACGTGCGGCCTACCGTGCCGCCATGGAAGAACGCTGGCACCGGTTGAAGCTCCGCTGTGCCCAGTACCGCATCGATCTGGTGGAGGCCGATGTACGCGCCGGCTTCGGGCCGATCATGCTGGAGTTCCTGACGCGGCGGGCGCGGATGTATTAGTGGTCGTTGTTCGTTGTTCGTTGTTCGTTGTTCTTGGTTCGCGGCTCGTGGTTTGGAATGCCCTGACAACGAAGCCATTAATTGGCCCTTCGAGGGTAACTGTAAGCCGCTTTGGATAGGGGTCGACCATTGAACAACGAACAACGCGTTCATAAACGCTTGCACATTCATTTCCTACCCATACATTTGCACCCGCTCAGCCGCAAGGCCGAGTTAGTCGGACCGGTAGTTCAGCTGGTTAGAATGCCGCCCTGTCACGGCGGAGGTCGCGGGTTCGAGTCCCGTCCGGTCCGCAAAAAAGGTCATCTTCGGATGGCCTTTTCTGTTTTGCCCCCGATGCGTGCTCTGTGTACCGCCGTTGTGCTTGCCCTAACCGTCCTTGCCGTTGGCCAGGACGCATCCCTCGTTCCCGGCATTCGCGCCGAGCTGGCCGCAGCCGCCAACGACACCCTGCGCGCCGACGCCCTCGCCCGCCTCTGCTTCAACCTGATCAACACAGATCCGGACAGCGCGCGGCACTGCGGCGAACAAGCCCTGGCCTTGGCCACCCGCATCGGTAATGCAAGGGCCATGGCCGATGCCCACAATAACCTGGGCTGGCTGGAGACCCAGCAGGGGCATATCGCCGAAGCAACGAAACACCTGGAGATCGCACTGGAGGGCTTCCGCCGCATTGGTAACCCGGGCTTCACCTCCATCGCCCTCAGCAATATGGGGTGGCTGGCCGACAAGCAGGGCGACCGCGCCGGGGCACTGAAGCACTTCGAGGAGGCCCTGGACCAGGCCACCCTGGCCACGGACAGTGCCAGCATGGCCGTGCTCCTCTATTCCATAGGCAGTACCTACAACAAGATGCAGGAATTCGGCCGGGCACGCAGCCACCTGGAGCGATCGCTCGCCATTGAAGAGCATCTGGGACGCCGGAACAAGCAGGGGAATTGCCTGGTGGCGATCGGTAACGCCTGGCGCAGTGAGGGTGACCACGTAAAGGCCATGGCCCACTATGCCCGCGCTGCCCAGTTGTATAACGGCACCGGCAACCACTACGGCGCAGGCATGGTGCAGGAGAACATTGGCGACCTCTTCCTGGAGAGCGATCCGAAGAAGGCCCTGCCCTACTACCACCGTGCACTGGCCCATTACGACACGCTCCACAGCGCGGCGGACAAGGCGTACATCCTGCAGCGCATCGGCATGGCGTACGCGGGTCTGAAGAAGTACTCCGAAGCCGAGGCGAGCTACACGGAGGGCATGTCCTTGGCGGACCAAAGCGGAAGCACCGAGCTGGTGATGGACCTGCACCTGAGCCTGGCCGAGCTGGCCGTGAAGCAGGGCAATAGCGATGTGGCGATCGGCCACTACCAACGCCACATGGCCCTGAAGGACAGCCTGCGCAGCGAGGCCTCCGAGCAGGAACTGATGCGCCTCCGCGCAACGTTCGAGACCGAGCAGGCCGAGCAGGAGAACGCCCTGCTGAAGACCGAGAACGCCTTGAGCCGCGCCAACGAAGCTAAGCTGAAAGCCCGATGGACCGCCGCCGCAGCGATCTCCGTGGGGCTGGTGCTACTACTTGCCTTGCTGTACCGCAACTACCGCCAGCGCGGGCTGCATACCAAGGAGGTGGAGCGCTTCAATGCCGAGCTGCAGGCCCAGCGCGACCAGGTGCAGCACATGAACGACCTGCTGGAACTGAAGATCCTGCGCAGCCAGCTCAACCCCCACTTCATCCACAACTGCCAGAACAGCGCCGTGGCCATGGTGAAGGAAGGCCGCAACGTGGAGGCCCTCGCCTACCTGCAGGGCCTCAGCAAGCTCATGCGCATGGTGCTGGAGCACTCGGTGAACGACCGCATCACCGTGGAGGAGGAGATGGCCTTCCTGCGGCTGTACGTGAAGCTGGAATCGCTTCGGCTGCCGGGGCTCCAGTGCGAAGTGGAAGCCGACCGCGAACTCTTGGACGCCGAAGCCGAGTTACCCGCTCTGCTCGTGCAGCCCTTTGTGGAGAACGCCCTGTGGCACGGATTGGCCGCCAAGGAAGGTCCACGCGAGCTGAGCATCCGCTTCAGCGCCACGGAGAACGGGTTGCGCTGTGTGGTGCGCGACAATGGCAGGGGGCGTAATGGGGACAGTATCAAGCCCGATGGCCAGCGCTCGCTCGGCACCGAGCTCACCAACGAACGCCTGCAGCTGCTCACGCACCGTCTGCAACAGAAGGGCCGCTTCACCATCCACGACCTGAAGGATGGGTCCGGGAACCCGGCGGGGACCGAGGTGGTGATCGAGTTGGAGGGGTGAATACAGGTGAATGGTGAATGGCCAAATGGTGAATGGGGGCGCCTGGTCGGGCTGTCCGCTGTAGCTGCTTTGCCTCTGCGGCCACTGCGGCTACTGCGGGGGCTTTCCGCCGGATGGCGGACCGCCTCCTCGTTAGCGCAGCGGCTGCGCATCGGCTTCAGCAGGCTGCCGCTCCCATCCCGGGCGCATGAAACCGCCCATTTCACGATCTTTCCACCATGATCCGCACGCTGATCGTGGACGATGAGGCCGACGCACGCAGCTACCTGCGCGGTCTGCTTTCTGATGCGCACCCCGAGGTAGAGGTGGTCGGCGAGGCATCGAACATCAGCGAAGCACAAAGGCTGATCGCCGAGTTGAAGCCCTCGCTGGTCTTCCTGGACGTGGAGATGCCCGGCGGGAGCGGCTTCGATCTGCTGCGTGAACTGAAGCGCTGGGACTTCGAGGTCATCTTCGTCACCGGCTTCCAGCGCTACGCCATCCAGGCCATCCGCTTCAGTGCACTGGACTACCTGCCCAAGCCCGCCCAGCCCGATGAGCTTGCCTTTGCCTTGGAGCGGTACAGGGAACGCCATGCCGCTGAGCTGGACCGCGCCGCCGTGCAGGAGCAGTTCCTGGCCAACATCGCCCAGCCCAAGGTGGAGGCCTTCCGCTTGACCATTCCCCACGGCGATCGCACCTTCTTTGTGGCCCCCACCGAGGTGGAGCGCTGCATGGCAGACCGCAACTACACGTGGGTACACCTGGTACACGACCGTCGCTACCTGCTGGCCCGCACCCTGAAGGAGTTCGAGGAGATGCTCACGCCCTTCGGGTTCCTGCGCATCAACCGCAGCGCCTTGGTGCGCAAGGACACCATCCTGCGCCTGCATGATGGTCACGCCGAGTTGAAGGACGGCGAACGGCTGGAAGTAAGCCGCAGGCGGTGGCCCGAGCTGAAGCGGACGTGGGCGGCCTAGCGCGCCGCTGGATCACCCGCACATCCACCGGATAGGAAGCCTTGGGAACAGGGTGGCATGCACGCGCAACTTGGTGCGTGAAAAGCCAACCCCATGCGCGCACTCTACACCCTTATCGCCTCCCTCCTGCTCCTTACCGCCCAGGCCCAGTGGCCGACCGACCCCAACGCCCCGCTGGTGATCTGCAACGACGCCAGCGACCAGAAGGACATGCGGCTCGTGGCCGATGGTACGGGCGGCTGGTATGTGCTCTGGCGCGACAACCGACTGGCCAGCGACCGCTACGCCGTGTTCGGTCAGCGGCTGGACACCCAAGGCAACCTGCTGTGGGAGCCCAACGGCCGCTTGATCCAGGAAGTGCCCGGGCGCAGCATCAATATGATCGGCGTGAACCGTATGAGCGACAACAAGCTATTCCTGGCCTACATCAGCGGGGCAGGCACGACCGGTGCGGATACGGTGCGCGCCATGGCCTATGACAGCGAAGGTGCCGCGGCCTGGGCTGAGCCCACACTGCTGGCCTATCCGGGGCCACTGCCCGGTGGGGGCACTTCCGGCGCCAACTACTTTCCGCGGGTGGTGCCCGTGCTCAATGGTGTATTCGTGGGCTGGGGCACCAACCCGATCGGCGCTGCTGATTACGTGCATATCGCCCGGATATTGAATGATGGCACCAACGTGATGCCTGAGCAGGGGGTGGAGGTGGCGAGCCTGAACAACTCCATCGTGACCGGGCCGTGGACCATGCGGCATGACCTGGCCGGCGGGTTGCTGCTGGAGGAACGCTGGGGTAACGGTGCCGGTGCACCCTTGTATGCCATGCGTGTGGACAGTATGGGCAACCAGCTATGGCCAGCGAACCTGGTGGTGAGCGCCAATAGCGGCGGACTAGCCTACGAATGGAGCTCAGCCGTGTCAACCACCGCACGTGCCAACTCTGTATGGGCTAACGGCTACGACCTGCGCATGGCCATCTACGACACCACCGGGGTGCTGTTCAACCCCACCGCGCCCATCCCGGTATGCCTGCAGGCCGATGTGCAGGAAAATCCCTTCGTGGTGCAATCGGCCACGGAGACCACCGTGTTCTGGGCCGACAACCGCAGCTCTGCGGGCAACGGCCGACAGGTGTTCATGCAGCGCTTCGATGCCAATGGCAACCCGTTGTTGGCTGCGGATGGCGTATTGGCCATGCAGTGCAACGGCAACCTGAACGGATTTCCGCGTGCGATCACGGCGGAGGACAACAGCCACATCGTGGCCATGGTCATAGGGGCGAACCTTGCGGGTGGCACGGCGGGCTTCCGCGTAGGGAGGATCACCCCCTCCGGCAGCAACCTATGGAGCGACACCACCCGGTTCTGCACGCCACAGCTGGGGCCCAACGCCGGAACGGACTTCGCCATGACCAGCGATGGCGATGGCGGGGTGATGGCCACCTGGTTCAACTGGGAGACCAACTCCATCTACGCCGCGCGGCTGGACCGCAATGGGCGCATGGGGGATTTCACCGGCGTGGAGGAACTGGAGCGTAGCAACCTGAGCATCTTCCCGAACCCGGCTGCGGACCGCATCACCCTGCAAAGCCGGGATGGAAGCGCCTTGGGGATGGTCCGCATCATTTCCGCTGAAGGTCGCACGGTACAGGAGATCGGAATGCATCTGACCGATCGCGCAGAACTGGATGTCCAGCGCCTGGCTCCAGGGATGTACACCGTGATCGCATCCACGCGCAACCTCAGCAACCACCTGCGCTTCGTGAAACAGTGATCCATACCACCATGAGCCGTACCACCACTACACTTGCCTGCCTACTCTGTCTGGGAGCCTTAGCGCAGGCACAGACCATCACCCAGGCCAATGCCGTGCCTCCCTTCGGCCCATTGCTCGGTGACCGCTACTATGCCGAGGACGTACCCTGGAACCTGCTGGATACCGTTGGCAGCGATCTGCTCTGGGACCTGTCGGGCCTGAGCTTCACCCCCGATGGCATGGTTGACCTAAACCTATTGGAGGTGGCCAATTCCTCCTACGCGTTCTCGGTGCCTGAAGCCGCCATCGTCCTGGAAGAGATCTTTGGCGAGACCACCTACCTGCGCTTCTACAACAACCTACCTGGTTCACTGGAACTGATCGCCACAGGGGTCAGCACCTCGGATAACACCGACATCTGGGAGGCCTGCCCGACCCTTCAAATGACCTATCCCGGGGTTCTGGGCACCACGGTGAGTCCGTCACTCGCGGGCTGCGACCTTCAACTGGTGGACTACGAGCGGCGCGTCCTGGCGACCGGCAGCATCGCCACATCGTTCGGCAACATCGGCAACGTGGTGCTCATCCGCACGCGGCGTTGCGAGGCCTACGAGGAGGAAGGCCAGTTGTTCACCTACTGCAACAACACCTATGAGTGGTTCCAGACCGGCAACATCCTTGTCCCGGTCATCAGTGCTGAGCTCTTTGAGGGCAATGCCTTTGTGGTGCTCGACGTGCTCGAAGGCACCACTGGAGTGGATGAACAGGCCACTCCAGACCTGATCCTCGCGCCCAATCCGGCTCGTGAACAGGTCACCATCCAACATCGCCACGGCCTGCCCGTGGACAGGATCAGCGTGCATGCCGCCGATGGTCGCATGGTGCAAGCGCCCGGAGTGGCCGTTGGAAACCGCCTGGTGATCGATGTGCAAGCACTCACCCCGGGCGTGTACGTCCTGCAATGCCACAGCCAAGGCCGCGTGGAGACGTTGCGCTTCGTGAAGGAGTGAGCAGCCATGGTCCTTGAAAAGAAGCGCGGTTCGCAAGGGCCGCGCTTCTTCTTTGGGGGCAAGACCCAATGGACGGTAAATGGACGGGAATGAGCGCCGCCGGGCGAGCGTCCATCCCCGTCCATTGGTATCCATCCGAGAAGGAATGGCCTCACAACCCCACCCCCACCTCCCGGCTCGGACCGCTCTCGGCCCCGGTGGCGGCCACGCTGCGTACAAAGTAGAAGTTGAGCTGGCCGGGTGTGGCGTTGGCATCCTCCAGCTTCAGTGGCTTACCGGCGGTGACGCTGCCCGCCTTCACCGGCTCGCTGCCGCGCGTGTAGCGGTACACATCGAAGCGGTCGACCGGCTCGCTGGGCGGTGCGGCCCATTCCAGCTCCACTTTACCGCTCACGGTGCGTGCCACCAGTCCATTGGGCGCGGAGGGCGGAGCCACACGTGCCTGCGCGGTCACGCTGGGCGAGGGTGTGCTTCGCTTTCCGAATGCGTCAAGGGTGATCACGCGGTAGGTCGTGGGCTTCCCGCTGGCTTCAAGCGTGTCGATGAGGAAGTTGGTGTTGCGTACCAGTGTGTCCACACGGTCGCCGGGCCGGGTGCGCAGCACTTGGTAGGCGTGGAAGAGCGGCGTGTTGCCGAGGTCCTCCCAGCTCACGATGGCCTGCTCCACATCCACCCGTGCGGTGAGGTCGCGCGGGGCAACGGGCTCGGGCTGGTTGGTGAGGGGCATGACGCTGACCGTATCGCTGAGGACGCTCTCCAGATGGCTGGTGCTCACCGTCCGCACGGCGTAGTGGTAGCTGCGGTCACCGCGCAGGTTGCGGGCGGTGTCCAGGTAGGTATGGAGGCCTTCGCTAGTGGCGGGGATGCGCGGCGAGGCCAGCATGAAGGGGCCTTGCTCCTCGGCGCGGTAGAGGTGGAAGCCGAGCACGTCGCGTTCGGGATGTATCCAGGTGAGCACCACGCCCTCGTCGGTGGCCACGGCGCTGAGCTCACGCGCGGGCTGCGGCGGGCGCTTGTCGTAGGACACCGCAGCGAAGCTCACTCCGCGCATGGGCACGTGCGTGGCCTTGTACTCCAGCACGAAGCGGTAGAAGTATGACGTGGCCGGCCGGATGTCCTCGTCCACGTAGCTGGTGCGGTCGCCGCTCAGCTCGGCCACGGTCTCGAAATCCGTTTCGCTATTGGCGCTACGCTGGATACTGATCTGCTTCACCACCGGGGCATTGTTCAGCTTCCACCGCACATTGATCTTGCGGCCACTGCTGTCACCCACGGCAGACAGGTCGTAGGGCATGGGCATCTGGGTGACATCGAGGCTGGCGGCATAGAGCGTATCGCTCACAGGCATCGCGTTGCCGAACAGGTCCCAACCCTTGGCCACGTAGCGGAACACGCGGTGGCGCGGCGCGGTGGTATCCGCGAACTGGTAGAGCACGGTATCCTGGCCGCGGCGGTCGATGCGCACGCGGGGCTTCACCACGGCGAAGGGCTCCTCGTCCACGCTGCGGTGCAGTTCCACCACGGCCGGCCGATGGTCACCCACCACCGCCCACCAGGTGTTCAACTCGCGCTGGTGCTCGTAATAACTGCTGTTGAAGGCCTTCAAGCGGTCCACGGGGTGTTGTGCGGCAGGATTCACCAGCGTTGAGAGGAACTGGTTGCCGTTCCCTTGCGTGGTGACGCGGTACTGGTAGAGCGTGCCGGGCTTCACGTCGGCATCGTGCCAGACGGCATGCACGGCAAGCAGTACGGCCACGTTGTTGCTGGCCGCCCCTAGTTGTTCCCGCGTACCACGGCGTTGGATGCGCGCCCAGATGCTGTCCGCACGCATGCCGCCGAGCTCGATCGGATAGGGCAGCACCTCCGCTGCTTTCTCGATCCCCTTCTGCACCTCCTTCGCCGAGGCTACGGGCTTCAATTCGGCCACCCGCTTGAACTCGCCCTGCTCGCCGGTCTTGCGCTCGATGAGGATCCCGGTGACCGGTCCGCCCTCACGCGCCAGCAAAGGCCCGGTGAACACGAACACGCCTTTCGGTCCCACCTGGACGAGTTCGGCGTTGGGCTTCTGCGCGATGGCGGAAAGGGCCAGCGATGCAGCGATCAGGATGAATGCGAAGCGCATATGGTCAGGCATCAAGATGGATCAATTCTCCTGTGGCGGCGGATCGTTGCGCTGGCTGCTGGTACCGTCGCTGCCCATGGTGAAGCGGAAGTCGGAGCCGCTGTTGCTGATGTTCGCCTGCATACCGAGGTCGATGGTGCCGCCCACATTGAAGTGCAGACAGGTGATGTCATTGCAAGGCACTGAGCACATGCCTCCTCCAACGGTGACGTTGCCGGCGAGCTGCACTCCGCCGTTGCCCGTGATGGTGTAGTTGCCATTGATGCTGAACACGCCATCCAACCCCACGGTGAGGTAGAGACCGATCCGACCGTATGCGCAGATCACCCCGGCGCTGGCACCGCCGGCCATGTAGAGGTCCACGTAGGTGTCGAAGCCGACACCATAGGTGCCGCTGCCGAAGTTGGCGCCGAAGCGCACGTCGATGCCACCGTCGCAGCCCATCTCCAACGTGGCCACCGGGCTGCAATCGATGCTGAAGTTGGGGATCACCGGGAGCGGGATCTGTGCCCCGGCATTGAAATAGAAGCCGTTGAACCGGCCACTGCCGAAGAGACCCAGGTAGGTGGGCGGAAGAAGGTTGCCGCTGGGATACAGGCCTTGTGCGAAGGGCACACCGGCCTCGGGGTTCTGCGCAAGCATCTGCATGGTGGGCTGGATCAGGAAGCCGGGGAACTCGCGCTCCATCTTCTTCTGCACGTGCAGACTATACTGCATCAGCAACGCATCCATCTCCGGCGTGCGCTGTGCGTAGTCACCCAGCAGGATGAACGCCATACCGGTGATCTGCGGGTCGCTGAGGTTCACGTTCAGCCCGCTCATGAAGTAGAAGCCCTCCTTGTCGATCACAATGGCTGCCGTGCCGCTCATGCTGGGTCCACCGCTGACGCCATGCGCCACGTTCAACTGGCCACTGAGGCGGTGGTGCTGCATGTCGTACACCATGTTGATGTTCCCGAAGGGCGTTTCGATGTCCTTGAGCTTGACCTGCTGGTTCTCCACCGCCAGGTCGCCATGTACCTCGAAGCGCATGCGCTGCGGCTGGCCGTTCTGCGCCTCGAAGCCCATGTCCTCGGGCATGTTGCCTTTGATGTAGAAGGTGTTCCACTGTGGGCCATCGTTGCCGCTCACCACGGTCATCTCCCCTTCCACATCCGTCATCAGGATACGGCTTCCGGGGTTGTCGCCGCCGAGGCGCACGCTCTGCTGCGGGTCGCGGTCCACGGTGAGCCTGGTCAGTTGCGGGGTCTTCACCAGCGTGTAGGCGAGGTTCTTGAACACGTTGGGGTCCTGGTCGCTGATCACGCCCTTGATGGTGAGCTGGCCCTGCGCGAACGTGATGCAGTTCTGGTTGCCGGCGATGCCGAAACTGCCCCGCTGGGCACCCTTGTTGAAGGCCAGCTGCACGCCGTTCACGTTCACAGGGGGCATATTGAAGTCCTGCAGGCGGAAGGCGCTGAGGCCGTTGGGCAGCTTGTCGTAGAGCAATGCGGAAGTGAAGGTGGGCATGCCGGGGATGCCCAGGTTCAGTTCGCCGGAGAGCCGCAGCAGGTTGCTTTGGATCACCATGCTCTGCAGGTTGAAGCCCGCTATGCCGTAGAGCGGATATTCCGGGATGCCGCTGCGCAGCGCGACTTCCTGTGCGCCATCGCTGAACATCCAGATGGAGGTGATGGGGATGTCACGGTCGTCCGGGATGCCATCGAGGTGCTGGCCGCTGATGGTAGCGCCGGCCACGTTGTGGTCCCGGCTGGTCACCACCACGTACCAAGCGGGCTGCGCGCGCACCGCGTCGTAGCCGAACTCCACCGGGCGGGTGGCGCTCACCGGAATGGTGCCCATCAGCTTCAGGTTGTTGGCGTCCATCTCGCCGAGCTGGAAGCGCGTGGGCTCAAGCGAGCCATCGGTGACGACCAGCTCCATGCCGCCGGCCATCAAGGTGCCTTTGAACCGGAATCCGCCATTGCCCAAGCTCAGCTCCTCACCCTGCATGCTGAACTGGCCCAGCGGGATGGTGAAGCTGTTGGTGCGATCGAACGGCTGAAGTTCCCCATCGCGGAACACGATGGCGCCCACCGCGAGGTCGAGATCGTTGTCCGGTGCGGGGATGTGCTCCAATGCCGTGTGGATGCGCGTGTCGAGCACCAGCGAGTCGCGGCTGAGGAAGGAGCCGTTCATGTTGTTGGTGGCCTGGAAGCCGAAGAGCGTATAGGCCAGGGGATCGCCGTTGGCGGCGCTCACGTTGTAAGCTTGCGTGGCGGGGTACCAGCTCTGCGCATTGCTGGCGAAGACGGGCAGTCGCATGCCGCCACCGGGCGCCTGCAAGGCCATTCCCTGCGATGTGGGCATGCTGAAATTGCTCACTTGGAAGGAGGCCAACGACACCTGCACACCACCGTTCACCGCGCCGCGTGAATCGCTTCCCGCTGGACGGTCCAGCGTGACGCCCTGCTGCTGATCTCGCAGCGTCGCGTGGTACACGTAGGGATCACTACCCTGCTGCGGATACATCCCCACGGCCACCTCGTTCACGGCCAGCGGCATGGGCAGGTCCACCGGCTTCGTGGGGCTGATGGTCTCCCCATTCACCGTGTAGGCGTTCACGATATCGGGCTCCACCACGGTGTTCAGGAAGCGCACACTGCGCAGGTCGTTGCCACTGGCGCTGGTCTCTGACATCCGGAAAACAGCATTGGCGCTGTCGGGCACCGTCACCCATCCGTTGATGCGCGCGCGTCCCCCCGGCTCTTCCGCGAAGGCCGTTACTTCCAGCGGGAAGCCGAGCAGCTGGCTGAAGTCCATGCCGCCATACACCCGCAGTTGGAAGTCGATCACCGTTTCGGCCACCTGGCCGTTGTAGTTGGTGAGGGTGGTGGTGGCGATGGTTCCCAAGGCGTTGGAATTGCCCGTGGCCTCGTTGTATTCCATGCCGAGGTAACCGGGCTTGGAGGCAGTGAACTCCAGCAGGTCCAATGGAACATTGGTCATCGTGTACTGGCCCTGGGCATTGGTCTGCACCTCGGCCGTGAGGTCACCGTGCGTGTAGCGCACCCGAGCGTTGGCCACGGCGGCGCTGTCGATGGTGACGGTGCCGCGCACGGTGCGGCCGCGCTTCATCTGCACGTTCTTCACCTGCCAGTGCTTGCCGGCAGTTGAGCTCACGGGTAGTTCGCGCGTCACGTGGTTGCCGCCCTGCGGTGCGTAGACACGGAAGGTGAAGTCTTGTCCCGAAGCACGGAACGCGAAGTCAACCCGCCCCTGGCTGTCGGTGGTGCGCTCCAACGGCTGGCCTGGCACAGAAGCCGCGCTGCCTCCCGGGTCCGTCGCCGGATGTTTGATGACCGGGTACATAACAGGCGATGCGTTGATGAGCACCACGCGGGCATTGGCCAGCGGTGTGCCCACGCTCTCAGGGTCCTGGCCGGGCAGCAAGGCCTGCGGACTTGTGGGCTCCTCGCGCACCACGAAGTGGATGCGGTGCAGCTTGTAAGGCACCGTGGCCGTGGTCGTAAGCGTGCCGGTGGAGGGTACGTTCACGGTGATCGTATCGCGGTCGTACAGCTCCATGTCGTTGGGGATGATCACCACCTGCAGACCGTTGCCGGTGGGCACGTCCAGCAGTACCTCCCGCCTCTGGGTGATGATGTTGAACGTGGAGGGCACGATCACGCCTTCCTGGCCGGTGGCGGGGTCGCGGTAGTGCGCGCTGGCGGCGAGGGTCTGCCCGGCCTCGTTCTGCAGGATCACCTTCACCTTGCCTTTGGGCGAAATGAAGATCTCCCCGGCCGAGTACTGGAAGCCCTTGCGCAGCATGCCGACATCCCCGCTGTTCGGTTCGCCGTTGTTCGTGCTGCTGGTGCCGCCGCCCGTACTTCCAGCCGAAGGCATGGGCTGTGTGTTCTGGCCGATCTGGCCCAGGGTGCCCGGGTTGACCTGCATCATGGAACCTGGGTTGATCGATCCACTGCCGCTCAGGGCGATCCGGTTCACGACCTTGATCACGCGGTTGAATCCCGGCTTCTGCACATCGAGCACGTAGTAGTGGCCCACCGGCACCGTGCCTTCCTTCTGCACGGGCAGTTCAGCGCGGTGGATGCGGCCGTCGTTGCCAGTGACACCCGAAGCATGCATCACCATGCGGCCCTGTGGTACCAAGGCGTTGGCGGCCATCTGGAAGGCATCGGGCTGGTTGCTCTCCAGCATGGCGCCCCAGTTCGTGTTGCCATTGCGCAAGGTCTCCATCCCGGCCTTGTTGATGCGCCAGAGCTTCCAGGTCGCACCGGGTTCGGCGAGGGCCAGTTCGGTCTGCGTTCCGGCAGCGCTGTTGCGCACGGTCGCGGTCACCGCGGGGTTGCGGTCCACCACGCGCTGGACGTGGAAGAGCCACTGGTCCTGGCCTTTGTAGGCGCGGGGATGCGCACGCGACGACGTGCCGAAGCCATCGCGGCTGGCCAGCTCGCAGCGCATGCAGCTCTCCTTGAACTGGTTATTGGTCACCGTGAAGCACGCGCTGGTCCAGTCGCTCTCGTAAGCGTAGTGGATGGGTTGCGGGAAGTTCTCGAAGCGGTACTGGGTACTGAACTCATCCACGTAGCGGGCCAGGGTGAAGTAGCGGTTGGTTCCTGCCGGAGAACAGTCGAAGCGCACCAGGTCGCGGAACTCGGCCATGCCCTGACTGTCGGCCGTATCGCGGGCCAGGATCACGTACTCCTCGCCCTGCACGGGGATGGTGGGATCGGGCGCCGTGCTGCCGCGCGAGGCCTCATCACCCGGCACCAACGAGGGCTTGCTGCCGACCTTGCGCAGCAGCAGCACTTCCACGCCGGCCTTCGTCACATCGAAGTCTTCGCGTTGAGCCACCTGCACTTTCACATCCATGCTCTTCACCTGCGCATAGAAGGTTCCCAGATCGCCGTTGGCAGGCAGGCTGTTGTTGAACTGAACCGGCTGTGCGTAGTAGGTGCGAGCCGGGTTGCCCACGCGCACCATCAGCACACGGCGGAACGTGCCGGAGTAGCTGCCTTCCAGGTTTCCGGTGAAGTCGCCGCTGAGCGTGACCGTGCCCTGCTTCCAGCCGAAATCGAGCTGCTGCACATGCGGCACGTTGAAGACGAAATTGCCCTGCGCATCCGTGGTGGCGGTGGCCAGCGTTGGCGCGCTCATCGTGGGCTGGTTCAGGATGTGGAACTGCCCGGTATGGGTCATGAGGATGTTGCCGGGCAACAGCGGTCCCGCCAAGGCCGTGGTACTGGGCGCGCTCTGGAATTGGATGGCTTGCACCAATTGCACCGTCACGCCGGGCAATGGGCTTTGGGTGAAACCCGAGTAGCCGGTCCGGTTGCCCTCGTTCAGCAGGGCGTTCTGAACACTTCCACTGCCCACCTGCCCGATCGCCCCGGTATTGACCGTGCCACCCGTTCCAGTGCTGGCCGTGGCGCCGTGGTTGCTCGGCATATGCCAGAAGTAGTGGAGCTTGCCCGAGAGGGTGCCACTGAGGAAAGCCGGCGAAATACCCGGATCGATGATGGGACCACCCGGACCAGGACCCGTTCCACCGTAGGGGATCACCGGCGTATCGACCGTTCCCACGGTGAACACAGCGATCTCACTACGCCCGAGGTTGGCTATGGCCACCTGTCCGTTCACATCGCGGGCGGTCACCTGCATGGCGTACTGCTTGCCCTGCTCGAATGCGAGGTCCTGCACCTGCCTCACGTAGACATTGGTCATCAGACCCTCCTTCAGCAGCACCGGCTGTGCGCGGGTGTATGTGCGTGCCGCGATGATCGCATCGTTCGGGTCCTGGCCGGGGAAGACGGGCGTCACCAGAAGATCGTACTGGATCATCGCACCCGCCAGGTTGCCCAAGGGAGGTGTCCAGGTGAACACCGGATTGGTCATGTAGGCGTTGATCTCCGTGCCGTGCAGCGGCTGCGTGATGATGGGGGGCTGCGCGTAGTAGAGCCCGAACGTGAAACATCCGCCACCGGGCTGGCTGAGGAGTTGCGTGCTGTTGTAAGCGTATGCCTCCACACAAAGCGTGTACATGCCCTCAGGTAGCTGGCCGGTCTGCACGATGGCCTGCTGCACGTTCTGGTCCGCATTGGTCGTGATGTACTCCGGTGCCAGGAAGTCCATCACCCCCGGCTGCGTGCTCAGGACCACCGACCCGCCTGGGGGGAGGATGATGGGCGTGGGGCCCTGGTGGCCTGGGTCGGTGCGGACGAAGAGTCCGGCCGTGCTATTGGTCAGACTTCCCTCCAGGCGTACCTGCTTGGCCTCCGTTGTGGTGTTCGTAAGCGTGATCACGGCCTGCCCAGTGAGGTCGGCATAGTCGTACACATAGGCCGAATAAGGCGGGATGATGTTAAGCGTGATGATGACCTCTTGCGCGCGGAGAAGCACGGGAAGTAGGAGAATACAGGTGAATAGCAGTTGGCGAATAGCGAATGGCATGCGCCGCCGTTCGCCATTCGCCATTGGCCATTCACCCCTGCGCTTCACTAATGCATTTCCCATGGCTCAGAAGTTCAATCCGTAGGTGACCCGTGTGATGACCTCCTCGAAGGAGCGGAAGACGGTCTCGTCGGTGGCCTCGTTGCGCATCAGGATGCCCTGCAGGGAAAGGCGGCCCTTCTTGTGCACCGCGATGCCCAGGTCCACCAGGCCGCTCAGGGTGAAGCCGTTCTCCTCACCGTTGAAGTGGTTGCGGTTGTACATGCCGTTCACGCCCACCTGCAGCTTGCGCTTCAGCACCGGGAATCCGAGACCTACGCCCGCACCCAGCGAGCCCACATCACCCTGCGGCAGCACGGTGTTGTTGTAATTGAGCGAACCGGTGGTGGTGAGCGCCCGCGCCACCCAGGTGCGGCTGTACACGAAGGCCCCAACGAGGGTGTGCTGGTCGGCCGGTGCATTGATCGTGCTCACCGGGCTGTTCAACTTCTGGTACACCCCCACGAGCTGGATGGTGCGTACGATCTTTTCGCCCACCTTGTTGAAGTAAGGAACGAGCGTATAGCTGTTGCTCACCTGCTTGAACAGCTCCGCATCGGGCGATACGCGCGTGGGGTTCTGGGTCACGCCGAAATTGCTCCAACTGGCGTTCACACCGAAGGTGCGCGAGGGGTTCCAGTTCAGGTTCACGTTGCCGATGAGCCGCTCGCTCGTCACCGTCCGCTGGCCCAACAGGTTGTCGCGCTGCAGCCCGAAGCTGGTGTTGATCGCCACACGGCCGCTGTCCAACCGCAGGTGTGGCGTTACGGTGAACTGTTCGATGTCGTTCTGGAAGAAGTAGGCGCCCATGCTGCGGTACTCGGGGTCCACGCGTTTGTAGCTCACGCCCATGCCACCGCCGCCACCTTCGTAGTTAAGGCTGGTCTCGCCCGCGCTCAGGTATTGGGTGCTGATCTTCGCTCCCAGCCAGCCGCCCACTAGATCCTGCACCACATTGCTCTCCCCGCCCACATCATAGGCAGCCTGGCGGTCGTCGAGGGTGTAGGCGCTGAAGCCGAGGTCAGCTTTCCAGAACAGCCTGCGCTTGTTCTTGCGGTACAGGTCCTTGCGCCAGGAAAGGCCTACGGCCGTGTTGCGTTGCGGGGCCACACTGTCGCGTTGGGCACTGGTGAGCGATCCTTCCACATCCCAGCCGTACAGGTAGCTCACATCGAAGTAGCCCTGATCGTTGCCCACGCCGATCTTGGCCGCATAGGCCATGCGCGTGTAGCTGGGCAGCGGACGGAAGGCGAGGGGATTGGCGAACTGCGCGCTGTCCAAGGCCGTGCTGCGGTTCAGGCGGCCATACATGAACCCGAAGCGAAGACCGATGCGCGGTCCATCGGCCTTGTAGGCCGTGTTGATCTCCACCCCGCCCCCCAGCATCCGGTAACCAGCCAGCGTGAAGGGCTGGAAGTTGACATTGCGGTAGCCCGCATGCACGGTGAGCCACTTGTAGCGTGGGCTTACGCCGAACTGGTTGAAGGGCTGGTAGAAGCGGTTCTCGAAGTTGCCCAGTAGGATCTGGAAGGGCATGGAGACCCCCAGCACCGTGAGGGTTGGCGCACCGCTGAGCGTCCACGTGAACGGCTGGCGCCGGGGAGAGATGCCCGACACCGAGTAGGCCTCCATGGAGAAGCTGAGGTTGCCGGACAGCTTCACCGGCTTCTTGAGATCGACCTGCTGCAGGTCCTGGGCGGTTGCAAGCAACGCCATGCCCACAAAGAGCATGACCAAGGACCAGGAACGGAGATGCAACATGTCGGCGGTGCCCGGAAAAGAGCAGAGCAAGACTACCCCAACAGATCCACCTTGACCAGTTGGATCGATCCAGCGGCACGTGGGCTTATCGGATGGTGCATCGACCAGCCCTGACAGCCGCGGGCGCTCGTTCCATCCCTGATCGGCCGATCACTCCCGCCACCCGGCGATCGCCTCCAGGAACGCCTTGCCGAACTGGGCCGCCTTGTGGTCGCCCACCCCGTTCACCTGGCGGAACTCGTGCATGTTGCGCGGCTGCTTCTCGGCCATGTCCAGCAGCGTGGCATCGCTGAACACGATGTAGGCCGGTTTGCCCAACTCCTTCGCCAGCGCACGCCGTAGCTCCTTCAATACCGCGAACAGGTCCGTGGACCCGACGATGGGCTCCGCCACGATGGCCTTGGTGCGCTTGGGCCGCTCCTGACGTTCCTTGATCGTATCGGGTGAGACCAGGCGCACGGGGCGTTCGCCACGCAGCACGGATTCACCGGCGGCGGTGATGCGCAAGTGGTAGTGGTCCGCATACGCGATCTCCAACAGGCCCAGTTGCAGGAACTGTTGGATGAACATCGTCCAGGCGAACGCGCTCGTATCGTGTCCGGCGCCGAAGGTCTTGATGCGCTGCCAGCCCTTCTCGTTCACTTCGGGGCTGTAAGTGCCTTTCAGCACGTCCACCAGCACGCTCATACCCAGCTGTTGGCCGCTGCGTGCAACTGCGCTAATGGCCTTCTGTGCGAGCACCGTACCATCGAAGTACTTCGGTGGGTCCTTGCACACATCGCAGTTTCCGCAGGGCTCCGTGCGCTCTTCGCTGAAGTAGTTGAGCAGGATCGTGCGGCGGCACACCTGCGCCTCCGCGTACTCCTTCATGCGGTCCAGCTTCGCGATCACCACCTCCTTGTAGCGCGCATCGGCGATATCGTCGGCGAATCGCATATGCGTCTGCACATCGGCGTAGCTGTAGAACAGGATCGTCTCGGAAGGCTGGCCATCGCGGCCGGCGCGGCCGATCTCCTGGTAGTAGCCCTCCACGGTGCCGGGCAGGTTGTAGTGGATCACGAAGCGCACATCGCTCTTGTCGATGCCCATGCCGAAGGCGATGGTGGCGCAGATCACGTGCAGCTTGCCCTGGATGAAATCGTCCTGTACGCGGCTTCGTTCCTCGGGCTCCAGCTTGGCATGGTAGAAGGCGGCCCGCACACCGATGCCCTGCAACTTCTCCGCGAGCTTCTCCGCCCCTGCCCGGCTGTTGCAATAGATGATGCCACACTTCCCCGCGTGGCGCCCCACGATGCGTTCGATGGCCTTCCAGCGGTCCTGGCCGGGCAGCACGGCGAGCGATAAGTTGGGGCGGTCGAAGCTGCTGATGAAAACGCGATGATCATGCAGACCGAGGCTGCGGGCGATGTCCTCGCGCACCGTGCGATCAGCGGTGGCGGTGAGGGCTACCACGGGCACCTGCGGGAACCGCTGCTTCAGCACCCGCAAGTGTTGGTATTCCGGTCTGAAGGAATGGCCCCAGGTGCTGATGCAATGCGCCTCGTCCACCGCGAAGAGCCCTATCCGAAGAGCCGCCAGTTCATCCAGGAAGCCTTGCTGGAACAAGCGTTCGGGCGAAACATACAAAAGCTTGATGTCGCCGTTGCGCACCTGCTGCTGCACCAGGCGTTCCTCGGCGAAGGTGAGCGAGCTGTTGAGGTAGGCCGCCGCGATGCCGTTGCCCTGCAGCGCCTGCACCTGGTCCTTCATCAGTGCGATGAGCGGCGAGATCACCACCGCCAGGCCGTCCAGCGCGAGCGCAGGCACTTGGTAACAGAGGCTCTTACCGCCACCGGTGGGCATCAACACGAGGGCATCACGCCCTGCGATCACGTGATCGATGATCTCCTGCTGCTGGGGCCGGAAGGACTTGTAGCCGAAGTGGCGTTCGAGGAGTTCGAGGGGCGCGTTGCTGACGAGTTCCATGGCGATCGAAGGGCTACAAGGTACCCTCCGGAAGTGGAACCTTGCGGCGCCGGAAAATGTCGGTCCAACACAAGACCTATCACAATCTTTCAATATTATTTGGAAGTTCGATCCCGATCACCATATCTTTGCGCCAACCACCGGAACATGGAACTGCACGAAGCCAAGGACAAGTTCATCCAAGCCTGGGGTGCGTTCGGCAGCCAATGGGGAATCAACCGCAGTATGGCGCAGGTACATGCCCTGTTGCTCATCAGCCCGGATCCCTTGAGCACCGAGGATGTGATGGAGCAGTTGAACATCAGCCGCGGCAATGCCAACATGAACCTGCGTGCGCTGATCGATTGGCACTTGGTGGACCGTGTGCTGAAGACCGGTGAACGGCGAGAGTTCTTCCAGGCCGAGAAGGACGTATGGAAGATCGCCACGCACATCACCCGCGAACGCAAGAAGCGGGAACTGGAACCTATGGTCCGTCTGTTGGGCGAATTGAAGCAGACCTCAGGCTCCAATGCCGAGACCAAAGCTTTCAAGCAAATGGCGCATGACCTGCACGATCTCACCAGCCGCATCGATGCTGTGCTGGACCGCAGCACCCGGAGCGATGTTCAGTGGTTCCTGAAGGCCGCATCCACCCTGCTCCGATGACGACTTTTTCATGGATAAATGTTTCATTATTTATTGAAACTTCAACTCGAAACATGAACCACAACCTGCTCAGCTACCTGCTCTTCTTTCCGCTGATGCTGGCCATTGCTATGTGGACGGCACACGTGAGCCACCGGCATGGACGCGTATGGCTCCTGGGCATATTCCACGGAGAAGCGCAACTGGTGGACGCCATCAACAACGTATTGCTCGCAGGCTGCTACGCACTCAACCTGGGTTACATCGCGCTGTCCGTGACCCACTGGGAACACATCACCGGCTGGACACAGCTCATCGGTACGCTCGTTCGCCACATCGCGACCATTCTATTGAGCCTCGCGGCCATCCACTTCACCAACATCGGAGTGCTGCTGTTCTGGAGCCGCCAACGTCGCAACCAACCACAACCACCAGCGAACTGGAAAAACCCGTAACGACCATGAACAACCTCAGCGTCCTCACCTACTTCATCTACCTGCCACTCACACTGGCCCTTACCTTCTATGTCGCTCGCATCCTCTTCCGCAATGCGCGGGTGTTCATGCTCGACATTTTCAACGGCCGCACCGAACTCGCCGATAGCACCAACCGACTGTTCGAGGTGGGGTTCTACCTCCTCAACATCGGCTTCGCCCTGTGGATCATGGAGGTCCGTTACACCCTGCATGACACGCAGGATGTGGTGGAACGTCTCGCGGGCAAGGTGGGTGGCTTCTCCATCTACCTCGGTATCGTCCTGTTCCTGCACCTGGCGCTCTTCTTCCGGGGCAAGCGAAAAGCCCGGGAGCTGCGCGCCGCGCAACCCACGTCCGTGACAGCCGCATGAACCACACCTGGCCAGAAAACCAACCTCACACCTGCCATGAGCACCCTGCAACGCCTCCTGCACTGCGACGGACGCACGGACCGCCTGACCTACCAACGGAACATCGCCTTGCTCGCAGTGGCCAAGACCGCAGTGGACCTGATCACGCTTTCCTTCGCACCGGACATCGCTGTCCCGCCTGTGGCGCTGGCCTGGCTCAACCCCTTCCTGCTCGTGGAGCCGTGGCTGGAAGGTGCCATGCCTTTCACCATCTGCCTCAGCACCTTCGCCTTCTACACAGGCCTGGTATGGAACGGCGTACACCGCTTGCGCGATGCGGGCTGGCGGAACTGGCTTGGCGCCCTTACGGTCATCCCCTTCGCAGGCATGCTGTTCGGCGCGCTCATCGGCCTCATCCCCACGCAGCGACGGACGGTCTGGGACCTCGTTTGAGGATGGAGCATCCCAGCTTGGCGCATGGCCCAACCATTGCTCCCGGCCCTCAACCGTTCGTGTAACCGCCAAAGAACTTGGGGACAAGCCCGGTACTTTCGGACCATGATCGTCCTGAAGGACATCCGCAAGGCCTACCGCACCGGGGCCAACATCCTGCAGGTGCTGAAGGGCATCGACCTGGAGATCCGCAGCGGCGAGCTGGTGAGCATCATGGGCAGCTCGGGCTCCGGCAAGAGCACCATGCTCAACATCATCGGCATCCTGGACAACTACGACAGCGGCGAATACCTGCTGGACGGCATGCTGATCAAAGGCCAGAGCGAGACGGAGAACGCCATCCTTCGCAGCAAGTACATCGGCTTCGTCTTCCAGAGCTTCAACCTCATCACCTTCAAGAACGCCATGGAGAACGTGGCGCTCCCCCTCTACTATCAAGGTGTACCGCGCCGCAAGCGCAACGAGCTCGCCCTGGAAATGCTGGGGCGTGTGGGCTTGCGTGATTGGGCTCATCACATGCCCAATGAGATGAGCGGCGGTCAGAAGCAACGCGTGGCGATCGCCCGTGCCTTGATCAGTGACCCGAAGATCATCCTCGCCGACGAACCGACCGGTGCACTGGACAGCAGGACCAGTGAGGAGGTCATGACCCTGCTCACCGAGGTGAACCGCGACCTGGGCAAGACCGTGGTGATCGTGACCCACGAGCGGGACGTGGCCGCCGCCACCCAACGCGTCATCTACCTCCGCGACGGGCTGATCGAGAACGCCCACCTGGACCCACGCAGCCTGAGCACCAGCATGGACGGCGTCACCGTCACCCGCAAACCCGTCGACGATGTTCGATAGGGAGAAATGGGCCGAAGTGCTGGACAGCATCAGCAAGAACAAGCTGCGCGCTGTGCTCACCGGTTTTGCTGTGTTCTGGGGCATCTTCATGCTCATCATCCTGCTGGGTGCGGGTGCCGGGCTGCGCAACGGCTTCAGCTACAACTTCCGCAACACCGCCACCAACAGCATCCGCATCTGGGGCAATGAGACCAGCAAGCCGTGGAAGGGCCTTCCGCCCAACCGCGCCATTGCCTTGGAGGATGCCGACATCGTCGCCCTGAAGAACGCCATCCCCGGCATCCAGCATATCAGCGGACAGTACAGCGTGTGGCGCGGCCAGAGCAAGCTGCAGTACGGCATGAACTCCGGCAGCTACAGCATCCGTGGCATCCAGCCCGCCTACCAGCAATTGCAGCACCAGCGCATCATCGAAGGGCGCTTCATCAACGAGGTGGACCAGGTGCAGGACCGCAAGGTCATCGTCATCGCCGAGGACTGCCGCATTGAGCTCTTCAAAAAGGAGGACCCGCTGCACAAGTGGATCAATGTGAACGGCATACCCTTCGAGGTGGTGGGGCTGTATGCGTACGAGACCGGCGGTCCCGAGCGGGGCCAACGGAGTCCGGTGTACATCCCGCTCAGCGCTGCGCAGAAGGTGTTCAACGCCAAGGGCATCGTGGACGACATCACCTTCAGTTTCGCCGATGCCAGTATTGCCGGCGCCAAACGCGCGGAGCAGCGCGCCATCCACACGCTTGCCCGGCGTCATGACTTCGACCCCACCGATGAGCGCGCACTGTGGGTGAACAACAACGTGGAGAACGTGGGCACGGTGAGCAACATCTTTACGGGCATCACCGCCTTTCTCTGGTTCGTGGGCATCGGCTCGCTGATCGCCGGCATCGTTGGCGTGAGCAACATCATGCTTATCGTGGTGAAGGAGCGCACGCGCGAGATCGGCATTCGCAAAGCCTTGGGAGCCACGCCGGCCAATGTGGTGGGCCAAGTATTGTTGGAGTCGGTCTTCATCACCGGCCTGGCGGGTTGGCTGGGTCTGGTGATGGGTGTCTTCCTGATGGAGGGCATCGCCAGCGTGGTACCCGGTAGCGAGTTCTTCCGTGACCCCACCATCCGCATCGACGTGGCCATCACCGCGCTCATCGCCCTCATCATCGCTGGTGCTTTGGCGGGCTTCATCCCCGCCCGCCGCGCTGCCGCCATCCGTCCCATCGAAGCCCTTCGTGACGAATAACGCCATGTTCGACAACGACCGCTGGGGAGAGATCTGGAACACGCTGAGCCGCAACAAGCTCCGCAGCTTCCTCACCATGTTCGGCGTGGCCTGGGGCATCTTCATGCTGGTGGTGATGCTGGGCATGGGCAACGGTTTGAAGAACGCCGTTCTGGGCGGCTTTGAGGGCTTCGCCACCAACAGCGCCTTCCTGTGGACGATGCCCACCACCAAACCGTACGCAGGCTTCCAGAAGGGGCGCATGTTCACCTTTGACAACGAGGACATCAGCATCATCCGCAACAACGTGCCCGGCATCCAGATCTGCTCACCTCAACTGCAACTGGGTGGCTGGCGGAGTGGCAACAACGTGGGCTACGGTAGCAAGGTGGGTGCCTTCAGTGTGTACGGCAGCGAGCCTGAAGTGATCCAGGTGGAAGCCATCCGCCTGCCGCAGGGACGCTTCCTGAACCATGCCGACCTCAGCGAGGAGCGCAAAGTGGCGGTGATCGGACAGGATGTTGTCGACCAGCTCTTCAAGCCTGAAGACCCCATCGGCAAGTACATCAAGATCAATGGCGTCTACTTCCAGGTGGTGGGGGTGAGCAAGAAGAAGAGCAGTGCTGAGATGGGCGACAATCCGGACGCCAAGATCTACGTGCCTTTCACCACCTTCCAGAAGGCCTTCAACGCCTTGAACGAGGTGCATTGGTTCACGCTCGTGGCCGAACCTGGTGTGGACGTTGGCGAGGTGGAGCGACAGGTGCGCCAGCTCATGGCCCGCAAACACCGCGTGGACCCCACTGATGAGAGCGCTTTCGGGAGCTGGAACATGCAGGAGTTCTATGGGAAGATGAACGGCCTGTTCATTGGCATCGGTGGCCTCAGCTGGTTCGTGGGTATCTGTACGCTTCTGGCGGGCGCGATCGGGATCGGCAACATCATGTTGGTGAGCATCCAGGAACGCACCAAAGAGATCGGCATCCGCCGAAGCTTGGGCGCCACACCGCGCAACATCACCGGACAGATCGTGCAGGAAGCCCTGACGCTCACCTTTGTTGCGGGCTACTTCGGCCTGCTCGCCGGCGTGGGCGTGCTGGAGGCCATCCGCAGCGTGGCCGGTGATGCCGACTTCTTCAAGAACCCGGGTGTCGACCTGTTCGTCGCCCTCATCGCCTTCGCCGTGCTCATCGCCAGCGGCCTCCTTGCCGGGCTCCTGCCCGCGCGGCGGGCCATGGCCATCAAGGCCGTGGATGCCCTGCGTGCCGAATGACCTTCCTCACCGCCAGACAACCGACCACCGGACCCATGAAAAAGATCCTGAAGTACCTCCTCTTCATCGGACTGGGTGTCCTCTTCATATGGACGCTCTACTTCCTCTACCAAAAGAGCGCCAGCCGCCCCGACGCGTTCAAGGTGGAGAAGCTGACGCGCAACAACGTGGTGAAGAAGACCGTGGCCAACGGCAAGATCGTGCCGCGCAAGGAGATCCTCATCAAGCCCGTGGTCAGCGGCATCATCGCCGAGCTCTATGTGGAGGCCGGTGAGGTGGTGAAGCGCGACCAGCCGCTGGCGAAGATCAAGATCGTGCCCGACATGCTGAGCCTGAGCAACGCCGAGAACCGTGTGCGCAATGCGGAGATCGCCCAGCAGAACGCGCGCCTCAACTACGACCGCAACAAGCCGCTGGCCGACAAGGGCGTGATCAGCGCAGCGGAAATGCAAGGCTTCGATATCGCACTGAAGAACGCCGATCAGGAAGTGGCAGCTGCGAAAGAGGCCCTGCAGGTGGTGCGTGACGGCATCAGCCGCAGCAGCGCCGGCAACACCATCGTGCGCAGCACCATCGATGGCATGGTGCTCGATGTTCCGGTGAAGGAGGGCAACAGTGTGATCGAACGCAACAACTTCAACGAGGGTACCACCATCGCCGCCATCGCCGACATGACCGATCTGATCTTCCAAGGCAAAGTGGACGAGAGCGAGGTGGGCAAAGTGAAGCTGGGCATGCCAGTGGTGCTGACCGTGGGCGCCATCGAGAATGCCAAGTGGGACGCTGACCTGGAATACATCGCGCCCAAGGGCGTGGAGGAGAACGGCGCCATCCAGTTCGAGATCCGCGCGGCGGTAAAGGTGAAGGAAGGGCAGACCCTGCGCAGCGGCTACAGCGCCAATGCCGACATCGTGCTCGAGCAGCGCGACAGTGTGTACACCGTGCCCGAGAGCATCGTGGAATTCAATGAGAAGGGCGACAGTGCCTTCGTGCAGGTGAAGAGCGGCGAGGAATGGAAGAAGACCTACATCAAGACCGGCCTCAGCGACGGCATCAACCTGGAGGTGCTCGATGGAGTCGGCCCCGAGACCGAGTTGAAGGGCGCGAAGATCGAGGGCGAAGGCAAGGAGGTTGCGCAGCACTGAGTTCCGCCCCCTCGTGAAGAAGTTCCGACCGATCTTGTTCCGGATATTCGCCCCATGAGCTTTCGCATCTCCCTCCTCCTGCCGACCTTCTGCCTGGCGCTGTCCGCGCTTGCACAACAGCCCGACCTCAACGCACTCGATGCATACATCGCCGATGCGGTCGTGAAGTTCGACCAGCCCGGTTTGGCCGTGGGTATCGTGAAGGACGGTCAACTGGTATGGAGCAAGGGCTACGGCAAGCTCGACCTGGCCAAGCCCGAGCCCGTGACCCCGAACAGCATCTTCTTCGTGGCCAGCATCAGCAAGGCCTTCACCGCCTGCGCTGTGGGGCTGCTGGTGGACGACGGCAAACTCGCCTGGAACGACCCTGTGGTGAAGCATATGCCGTGGTTCAAGACACCTGACCCGTATGTGACCGAGCACATGATGGTGAAGGACCTGCTCTGCCACCGCAGCGGCTGGATCACCTTCGATGGCGACCTGCTCTGGTACGGCACCAGCTATGATCAACGCGAGATCCTGCAGCGCCATGCGGACGAGCCCTTCACCCACGCCTTCCGCGATGAGTTCGGCTACAGCAATCTGATGTACATCGCCGCGGCGCAGCTCATCGAAGCGGCGAGCGGCAAGACCTGGGACGCCTTCGTCACAGAGAGGATCCTACAGCCCTTGGGCATGTCGCGCACCACCGTGGAGACCGCCGATCTGGCGCGCTTCACCGATGTGGCCCTCCCCCATGTGCGCAAGGGACAGGATCCCGCTGCACCGCAGAAGAGCATGCCCTACCAGTCACTGCAAGGGGCCGATGGCGCCACCGGCATCAATAGCTGCGTCACCGACCTTGCCAAGTGGGACGCCATGTGGGCCGATGAGGGCAAGGTGAACGGCAAGCCCTTCCTGAGCCCGTCCGCTTACACCACCCTCACCAGTTCGCACCTGCCCATGGGCGGTCGTCGCGATGGCGCTGCGCTCGGTTGGTTCCTCGAAGAGAACAATGGCCACACCGTGATCACCCACAGCGGTGGCATGCCCGGCTTCATCCTCAACCACGCCGTGGTACCGGACAAGGACCTCGCCGTGATCGCACTCGGCAATGGGGAGAGCTACAGCGTCTTCGCCATCACCAACAAGATCCTGGACCTCTACCTGGGCGAAGGCAAGACCGATCCCGTAGCCGATATGCTGCCCCGCCTGAAGAAGCGAGACGAACGCGAGGCCAAGCGCCGCGCCGACCGCCTCGCTGCGCGTGTAGCCAAGACCAAGCCTTCGCTCGCACTGAGCAGCTACGCCGGCACTTATTCGGACAAGATCTACGGCACCGCCATCATCACCGAGGTGAACGGCACCCTGCAGCTCACCTTCCAGCCCGCCAAGGAACTGCTCACAGGTACGCTCGGCCACTGGCACTTCGACACCTTCCAGTGGCAGCACGCCGACCCCTTCCTGGAGCCCGGCTACATCACCTTCACCTTCGATGCGGACCACAAGGTCACCGGCTTCAAGGTGGACCTGCACAGCCCCGATTTCCACTTCTACAAGCTGGACTTTCGCAAGGAGTGACCATCACGGCCATGACCAATGTCAGGCAGGTGTGATGAAGTGGAGAACTTTTTCGGGTGATCTTACATGTAGTTAACACGTCATTTACGTTGACGCAACCTGTCCCGGGGACCTTTGCAGTCCGGACATGGACAGTTTCCAGCTCATCGTGCTCGTGCTCCTCCTCCTCGCGGTGGCGGACCTGATCGTGGGGGTCAGCAACGATGCAGCCAACTTCCTGAACTCGGCGATCGGCTCACGGGTGGCCTCGCGTCGCATCATTCTCACCGTCGCCTCGTTGGGGGTGCTTCTCGGAGCCCTCTCCTCCTCCGGCATGATGGAGATCGCGCGCAAAGGTGTGTTCGACCCGAGCTACTTCTCCTTTGCCGATGTGATGGTCATCTTCCTTGCCGTGATGCTCGCGGACATCCTGCTGCTCGACATCTACAATTCCTTCGGCCTGCCCACCAGTACCACGGTGTCCATCGTCTTCGAGATGCTCGGGGCGGCCGTCATGGTGGGCTGGTTGAAGTTGATGACAGGTTCCACCACGGCAGCGTCGCTGGCCGAAATGATCAACACCTCGAGCCTGGGTCGGATCGTCGGCGGCATCTTCCTTTCGGTGATCATCGCCTTTACGGTGGGCTCACTGGTGATGTGGGCCACACGCCTGTTCTTCACCTTCCACATGGAGGATCGCATGCGTCGCTGGGGTGCTCCGTTCGCCGGCCTGGCCATCAGCATCATCGTCTTCTTCATGTTGGTCAAGGGCCTCAAGGAGACCGACCTGATGAAGGGTGGCTTTGGTCTTTGGGTCAATGCGCACATCGTGCGCGTCATGGCCGGCGTGTTCACCGTGGTCAGCGCCTGCTGCTGGTGGCTGCAGCACCGTTTCCGGGTGGACCCCCTGCGCATCGTCGTGCTCACCGGGACCTTTTCACTGGCCATGGCCTTCGCGGGCAACGACCTGGTGAACTTCATCGGCGTTCCGATCACCGGTCTCCAATCCTTCCAGCTCTGGATGGCCTCCGGTGTGGAAGCGGATGCCTACATGATGGATGCCATGGCCAAAGCGGTGCGCACGCCGAGCTATCTCCTGTACATCGCCGGTGGCGTGATGGTGCTCACCCTCTGGTTCAGCGCCAAGGCCCGCAAGGTGAGCAGCACCGAGGTTGACCTGGCGCGCAAGGGCGAAGGCGAAGAGCGTTTCCGTTCCAACCTCCTGGCCCGTATGCTGGTACGCCGTGCCACCCAGGCGGGCGACCTCTTCAACCGCCTGCTGGGTCGCCGGAGCAAGGTCCTCCTCAACAAGCGCTTCCGCAGCCATGGCGTGGAGCAGCGCGAAGGGGCCTCGTTCGATCTGTTACGCGCGGCGATGAACCTGATGGTCTCCAGCCTGCTCATTGCCGCAGCCACCAAGTTGAAGCTCCCCCTCAGCACCACCTTCGTCACCTTCATGGTGGCCATGGGCACCTCGCTGGCGGACCGTGCCTGGGGTGCCGATACGGCCGCACAGCGAGTGGCAGGTGTGCTCAATGTGATCGGGGGCTGGCTGCTCACCGCTGTGCTCGCCTTCGGTGGTGCAGCGCTCATGGCCTCGCTCATTTACTGGGGTGGCAATTGGGCCGGTATCGCCTTGTTCGTGCTGGTGAGCACCTACCTTCTGCGCAGCCATATGCCCCGTCGTCTGCGGTCGGCTGGGACCGATGGGAGCGCTGCCGACCCTGTGGGAGCCTGAGCTTGCCCATCTTTGGGGCCATGCCCAAGGCCAGCCATCGCGCGCTCCTCTTCCTGCTCATGCTGGGTGTGTGCAGTTGGTACCCGGACATGGGCCGGAACGCCAACACGACCAGCCGCGCCGCGACCGTTGCCGCTATCGCTGAACGCGGCGACCTGTGCATTGATGCCTACCACGAAGAGACCGAGGACAAGGCCCTGGTGAACGGCCACTATTACTCTGAGAAGGCGCCACTTCCCGCTCTCCTGGTGGCACCCTTCTGGGTGGCGGCCTATCGCAGCGGTCGGGTACGACCGGGGCCGTGCGGCCTGCTGACCGATGGCCTGCTCGCGCTCGGGGGCTTCCTCTGCGGCAGCCTACCGCTGGCGTTGATCATGCTATACACATGGCGCCGACTGGAACAGCTCCATCCACCTCGCCGCGCTTATCAGCTCACTTTGGTCGCCTTCCTGGGATCGTTCCCCTTCCTCTATGCCGGGAGCTTCCAAGGCCATCTCCTCGCCGCACTCTTCCTGCTACTTGCATGGGATAACCAGCACCGGGAACGATACCTGCTGAGCGGAGCGCTGGCAGGTGCCGCGGTCCTCTGTGAGTACGGTCTCTTCCTGTTCCCGCTCGCGTGGGTGCTGCGATACGCATACCTTCGAGAATGGGGCGTTCTGGCGCGGACATCGCTGGGTGGCCTGCCGTTCGTGGCTGTGCTGCTCGCGCACAACATGGCCGTGAGCGGCTCACCCTTCAGTCTGCCCTATGACCATACCGCGCTACATACCGACACCGAACGTTTCCTGGGGCTAGACCTGCCGGACCCCGCAGCGCTCTGGGGCCTGCTTTTCAGCAACTACCGAGGCCTCTTCGTTCATGCCCCGCTCACCCTCCTCGCGCTCCACCACTTGGTCGAACGCGGCTCTTTCAGTTCGGTGCACAGGGTATTGACCCATCCTCTGATCGTTCCTTCCGCAGCGCTCGTCCTAATGGTCAGTGCCCACAGCATGTGGTGGGGCGGATGGGCCTGGGGACCACGCCACCTCACCAGTCTGGCCGTGCTGCTGCTGGCCGCCGGACTGCCCACGCTGACCTGGACACCCACCAGGCGCAAGATCTTCCTGGTGCTGGGTACATGGGGCCTGGTGCTCAACATCGGCGCACGGCTTACCTCGGGCTACGGGCTTCCCACAGGGGTGGAACAGCCCTTCCTGGAGCTCATTGTACCCGGTCTGTTGCGCGGCCATTTCGGCAGCGGCCCCTGGACCGACCTCCTGCACTTGGGGCAGCTCGCCGGAGCAGCCGGCTTCATGGGAGCACTCATCCTCACCTACCGCTGGAGCCGACGGCTGCTTCCCGCAACACGTACCTGAGCCATGCACCTGTTCCACTGCCCCCACATCGACCTGCCCGAGCTTGAACTGCCTGAGGACGAGGCCCACCATGCCTTGCACGTACTGCGCCTGCGCGAAGGCGCTGAAGTGGGGCTGTTGGATGGCCGCGGCGGTCTGGCGCATGCCTCCATCGCCCGGTGTGGCAAGCGCAGCGTGCTTCTGCACGTGCAGCGCGTGGAGCGCACCGAGCAGGAACGCCGGCATGCCATCCACTTGGCTGTGGCCCCCACCAAGACCAGCGACCGCTTCGAGTGGTTCGTGGAGAAGGCCGTGGAGATCGGTGTGGACCGCATCGTGCCCATCGCTACTGAGCGCACCGAGCGCAGCCACCTGCGCGTGGACCGCTTGGAGCGTGTGGCCGTCAGCGCCATGAAACAGAGCCAACGTCGCTGGTTGCCGCAGATCGCGCCGCTCACCCCATTGAACGAACTCCTCGCCGCACCCCTCCCCCCCCAGCGCCTCTTCGGCTGGTGCGAAGGCCAACACGCTCCGCTGATGGACGTGTACACCCCCACTTCCGAGGTCCTTCTGCTCATCGGTCCTGAAGGTGACTTCAGTGTGGCCGAGGCCGAACAGCTTCGCACAGCAGGCTTTGCGGCGGTCTCCATCGGCAATGCCCGCCTGCGCACGGAGACCGCAGCCCTCGCAGCATGCACGTGGATGAGCCTGGCACAGCAGCGGAGCTGATGACGAGCACCTTCGGCACCAGTACCTTCGCCCCATGCTTCGTCCCTTAGCGCTGGTCCTGGTCATGCTGTTCGGTGGACGAGCTGCACACGCCCAATCGGCGTATCAGCTGGCCGTGCTGAAGTACAGCGGCGGTGGTGACTGGTACGGCAACCCCACCGCAGTACCCAACCTGGTGAAGTTCTGCAACAGCCGGCTCGGCATGAACATCAACCCCGATGTGCCGGCCGTCGAAGTGGGCAGTCCGGACCTCTTCAACCACCCCTTCGTTCACATGACGGGCCACGGCAACGTCACCCTGAGCCCGCAGGAGGTGGACAACCTGCGCAACTACCTCATCGCGGGAGGCTTCCTGCACATCAGCGACAACTACGGCATGGACCCCTTCATCCGCCCGGTGTTGGCCCGTGTGTTCCCCGAACTTGAACTGGTGGAGCTGCCGTTCGCGCACCCCATCTACCACCAGCAGTTCGACTTCCCCAGTGGTCTGCCGAAGATCCACGAGCACGACGACAAGCCCCCGCGCGGCTATGCGCTGATCTGGGAGGGCCGCGTGGTGGTGTTCTATGATCTGGAGTGTGACCTGGGCGACGGCTGGGAGGATGCCGAGGTGCATGGCGACAGCGAAGCCGTGCGCACCAAGGCCCTGCAGATGGGCGCCAACTTGGTGCGCTACGCCTTCGGTGGTATGGCGGAATAGGACCGCCCCCCCCCGAGACGAACCCTTGATTCGTATCGACCGATCGCCCAGATTTGTCGACATGATGTCTTCTCCGGTCATTCGGGAGGTGCTTGCTTTTGCACCCGGTGATGCCAGACGGGTATCCACCTGGTCGAACGTGCCGTACTTTTTTTGCCAGGCACTGGAGCGGCGCGGTATCCGGGTCATTCCGGTGAACATTGGTACGGATCGCATCTTGCAGGCGGTCTACGATGGTGCATGGAACTACCTGCGACGCCGGGGCATCACACGCAGTACGCACAGCTACTACCGAAGTCGGTTGCATGACAGGATCGGTCGCATGCGGATCGCGCATGCCTTGCGCAAATACCCGCACGCCCATCCCTTGTTCTTCACCTTCAGTTTCGGCACCTCCGATCCAACGCGACCCTACACGCTCTTTTGCGACATGACCTACGAACGGCGCATTCGCTATTTCGAGGGTCGCCCACCGGAAGGTCGGGAACTGCGGACCATACGACGTGAACGCGAACACCTTGAAGGCGCACAACGTGTTGTCGCCCTTTTCCCCGAACTGGCAGAGCACCTGCGTGAACATTATTCCGAACGGGTGCGCTATTATGGCAATGTCATCAATATGGACCAACAGGAGTTGGCCATTGATACAAGGCCAAGCCTGAGCGGTCCACCGGAGATCGTCTTTGTTGGTCGCAAACACTACCTGCCTGGGTTGTACGCACTCCTTGAAGCACTACCCATCCTGAACGCATCGCGCGCCGTTCCGGTCACGCTTCATGTGATCGGCCTGGAACGCAGGGAGATCGACCATGTGTTGCCGGAGCACGTACACCTGCACGGCTACCTCGACAAAGGCGTACCTCAACAACGGTCCACGTATTACAACATCCTCCGCAGATCCCGCCTGTTCGTGAATCCCAACCCGCAGTGGGGGGCCTTTTCAGCATCCCTTGAAGCCATGTACCTGGGCACACCGGTAGTGCTTTTCCCCTACACCGAGTTCGTGCGCACCTTCGGTACTGAAGATCGATTCGGACACTACCTGGAGGACAATGGACCCGACCATCTGGCAGCCGTGATGGCCCGACTGCTGGACGACCAGGCCACATGGACAAGCGCCTCAGAAGCCGCACGCACTGCGGTTGCCCACTTCACCTGGGACGCCTACGTGGACCGATTCCTGCGGGACGACCCTTCCAGTGCGCAGGCCGCGTACCAGAATACCTGCCCCACGAACACGACCAAGGGCTTCTGACCACCGATCCTCCGCAGGAACGCTCGGCGCCCACACCAGAACGGGTCATGTATAATGGAGCGTAGTGCGCACGCCGAAAGCACTGCCTCCGCACCGAATTAGAACGGTCACAAATGAAGCTGGCTCGATGTCCCAGCCGCGGTGTCGGTTGAACCGCCCGGCAGTTCCAGTGTTACCTTCGACAGCACAACCCTCCCGCATGCGCCACACGACCCTTCGCACGGCCCTCAGCTCACTGCTGGTCACCGCAGTTGCGCTTGGCGCCACCGCGCAGAACGCCTACCTCACCAGCACGGGATTTCCCCGCTATACCAAAGCCGCACAGGACCAGCCCATCGTGGTGCGCGTCCGCAATGCGGGTACCACGGCCTTCTTCACCTTCGCCGTGAAATGGCGGTTGAACGGTGGGACCATCCAGACCATGCCACCCTTCACCGTGGGCGGTGGTGGCATCATCAACAATTCGTTCTGGGAGGTGGACCACCCCGTGCCGCTGAACACCACCCAGGGACCCAAGACCCTCAAGGTTTGGGTGGATGTGGCGGGAGAGACCGACCGCACGAACGACACGCTCACCTTCACATTCACGGCACTGAACACCTGGGCCGAAAAGACCGTGCTGCTGGAAGCCCGCACCGAAAGCTGGTGCCCATTGTGCCCACCGAGCAACAACGTGACCAACCTGCTCGATGATGACCCGCTCCATGCCGTTGCCAAGTTCCACCTCAGCGATGCCTTGGATGATTGTGCGGAGTGCATCACCTACTTCCAGCAATACGACCAAGGCTTCACCCCTGCGGGCATCTTTGAGATGGGCGACCTTGGCACCTCGGTCCTCAACGCCAACCATCCCAACTGGGCCAATGAGTTCGCGCAGCGCCGCACGGGCGTATCCCCGGTGGAGCTGAGCATGACCAGCAGCCTCAACAGCACCACGCGCCAGCTCACGGTCTCGCTCACGGCCACCTACACTTACAGCTTCAGCGGCACCCACAAGCTGAACGTATACCTGCTGGAGGACAACGTGCCGGGTCCCCAGGCCAATGCCCCCGCCAACTACGTGCACCAAGGGGTGATGCGCGCCATGCTGGGTGGGGTGAACGGCAGCGCCGGCACCATTCCCAACAACCCTGTATTGGGCACGCCCTACACGGCCAGCTACACCTACACGGTGCCGGCCGGCTTCAACCTCAGCAACCTGCGCCTGATCGGTGTGGCCGAGCACAGCACCGGAGCCGTCAACGGCCGCCACACGCTGAACGCCATTAACCGCGCCGCCAGTGCGGTAGGCATCGACGAGCTGGGCATGAACGCCGGTGCGTTGGAAGCCTTCCCCTCGCCTTTCGTGGACCAGCTGCGCCTGCGGGTGAGCGAGGCACAAGGCGCGGCCTCGGTCGCATTGCTCACGCTGGACGGACGCGAAGCCCACCGCGGCACTGTGACCTTCGTAGAGGGTGAAGCGCGCTGGGACCTTGGCTCGGCAGCGCTGTCCGAAGGCAGCTACCTGTTGCGTATGGAAGTGGAGGGACGCACGCTGCTGCAGCGCTTGCACCACGCCGTGCGCTGATCCGCGCGCAGGCGGACAGACTTCGCTGATCGGTATGCAGGCGCTACCTTTGGAACATCCCATTGCGAGCGTACCATGGCACGACGTGATCAAGCAGTTGAAGCGGAGGAAGGCATGACCCTGGAAGAAGTGCGGGCGGAGATCCTGCGCGACTACCGCATAGTGACCGAGAGCCGCGAGGCCAGTCTGCTGGGCCGCAAGGAAGTGCTCACGGGCAAGGCCAAGTTCGGCATCTTCGGCGATGGCAAGGAACTCGCCCAAGTGGCCATGGCCAAGCAGTTCCGCAATGGCGATTGGCGCAGCGGGTACTACCGCGACATGACCTTCATGTTCGCCATCGGCGAGCTCACTGTGCAGCAGTGGTTCGCGCAGCTCTATGCCCACGCCGACGTGCAGGCCGACCCCAGCAGTGCCGGCCGCAGCATGAACGGCCACTTCGCCACCCGCAGCCTCGACGAGCAGGGTGAATGGAAGGACCTCATGGCCCAGCCCAACTCCAGCCCCGACATCAGTCCCACTGCGGGCCAGATGCCGCGTCTACTGGGCCTGGCGCAGGCCAGCAAGGTGTTCCGGTACAACACGGCGCTGCACGGCCACACCCACCTGAGCGACAAGGGCAATGAGGTGGCCTTCGGCACCATCGGCGATGCCAGCACCAGCGAAGGGCATTTCTGGGAGACCATGAACGCGGCCGGTGTGCTCCAGGTGCCCCTGGCGATGAGCGTGTGGGACGATGGCTGGGGCATCAGTGTGAGCAAGGACTACCAGACCACGAAGGGCAGCATCAGCACCCTGCTGCAGGGCTTCCAGAAGGAGGTGGGCACCAACGGCGTGCGCATCTACCGCACCAAGGGCTGGGACTATGCCGGTCTCAACCGGACCTACGAAGAGGCCATCGCCCTCTGCCGCGAGGAGCAGGTGCCCTGCCTGATCCACGTGGAGGAAGTGACCCAGCCACAGGGCCACAGCACCAGCGGCAGCCACGAGCGCTACAAGAGCACCGTGAGCGATTGGATCCGCGACAAGGACGGCAAGCCCGTGGAGGAAGTGCCGTTGTTGGAGTGGTACAAGGTGTACGACTGCAACGTGAAGTTCCGCGAGTGGATCCTGAGCTTCCGTCCGGGCGGCGAGCCCATCGCCACGGCGGAGGAGCTGGACGCCATTGAGAAGCAGGCCAAGGCCGATGTGCGTGCCGCGCAGAAGGCAGCCTGGGCCGCGTACCTCGCACCGATCCAGCAGGAGGCACAGGAGGCCGTGGGCCTGTTGGAAGCGTTGGCGCCCGTGTGCCGCAACCAGGCCGAGGTGGCCGCACTGGCCCACGACCTGCGCAACGCCATGGACCCCGGTCGCCGCGAAGTGCTCAGTGCCGCCCGCCGCGCGCTCACCCTCTCCCTGGGCGAGGACAGCAGCGAGCGCGCTCGTCTGCAACAGTGGGTGGACCGCTCCCTCACCGACAACGCCGACCGGTACGGCAGTCACCTCTACAGCGAGAGCCGTCACAGCTGTCTGGCCGTACCGGAAGTGCCGGTGCGCTACGACAGCGATGAGCAGGTGGACGGCCGCATCATCATCCGGGACAACTTCGCGGCGCTCTTCGAGGAGAACCCGTTGGTGCTGATGTTCGGCGAGGACACCGGCAAGATCGGTGATGTGAACCAGGGCATGGAAGGCATGCAGGCCCGATTCGGCGAGCTGCGCGTAAGCGATACTGGCATCCGCGAGGCCACCATCCTGGGCCAGGGCATCGGCATGGCGCTGCGGGGTCTGCGTCCCATCGCCGAGATCCAGTACCTGGACTACCTGCTCTACTGCCTGCAGGGCATGAGCGACGACCTCGCCACCGTGCAGTGGCGCACCAGGGGCGGACAGAAGGCCCCGCTCATCATCCGCACCCGCGGTCACCGCTTGGAAGGCGTGTGGCACAGCGGCAGTCCCATGGGCATGATCCTGAGCAGTGTGCGCGGCGTGGTGGTGTGCACCCCCCGCAACATGCAGCAGGCCGCAGGCATGTACAACACCCTGTTGCAGGCCGATGATCCTGCGTTGGTGGTGGAATGCCTGAACGGCTACCGCAGCAAGGAGCGCATGCCGGCCAACCTTGGACGCTTCACCGTGCCCATCGGCGAGGTGGAGGTGGTGCGCGCAGGCACGGACATCACGGTGCTCAGCTATGGCAGCACCTTCAACCTCTGCGCTACAGCTGCGGAACGCTTGGAAGCGCTCGGCATCAGCGTGGAGCTGGTGGACGCCCGCACCCTCCTCCCCTTCGATCGTGCGCACCGCACCGTGGAGAGCCTGAAGAAGACCAACCGCCTGTTGGTGGTGGATGAGGACGTGCCCGGCGGCGCCAGTGCCTACCTGTTGCAGCAGGTGTTGGAGGTGCAGGGCGGCTACCGCTACCTGGATGCCACGCCCAGCACGCTCAGCGCAAAAGCCCACCGTCCTGCGTACGGCAGCGATGGGGACTACTTCAGCAAGCCGAGCGTGGAGGATGTGGTGGAGAAGGTGGTGGGGATGGTCGGGGAGTAGGTTGGCGCTGCGCGCGTAGGAAGATCGCTTCAGCGGCTGCGCAGCCGAAGAGATCTGCCCACCTGACGAACGAGCGCGTAACCCGAACAGCCATGGGCAAGACCGCCTGGGTGCACATCCTCACCAACAAGCGCGAGGGTGTACTCTACGTTGGTGTCACCTCCGACCAGAAGGGCCGCGTGGCGAAGCATAAGAGCAAGTTCTACGCGAACAGCTTCACCGCGCGCTACAACCTGGACAAACTCGTGTATTTTGAGAAGATCGATGGTATGGTGAAGGCCATTGAACGAGAAAAGCAGATCAAGGCAGGGAACAGAGCGCGCAAACTGAAGTTGATCGAATCCTTGAACCCGGATTGACGGGATCTTTACGACGACATGTAAACGCGGATCCGGATCCTCCCCCCAGGCAGCGCGAACCCCTCCCCCCGCGTCCTTGTTCTACCTTGCATACAAGAACGCCATGCGCATCCTCACGCTTCTCCTTTGCTGCGCATGGCTGTTGCCTGCACACGCCCAGACCACTTTCGGCACCGAGCACTGGGTCACCTACATGGAGAACCTGGCATTGGCGTTCAATGGGCCGCCGAGCTTCAACTTGGTCATCAGCAGCGAGGTGGGGGCCAACGGTACCTTGACGATCCCCGCGAACGGCTTCTCCATCCCGTTCAGCGTGGAAGCAGGCAGCGATGAAGTGCTCACATTGCCACCCAACATCTACTATGGTGCTGGCGACGAAGCCCTGTTCAATTTCGGTATGCGGGTGAACAGCGACCAGCCGGTGCGCGTGTACGCGTTCCATGATCGGGCTTTCTTCAGCGGCGCCTCGCTTATCCTACCCACAACAGCGCTGGGCACTGAATACCTTGTCCTGGCGCGGCCGGACGACGGGCTGAACTCCCCTTCGCAGTTGGTGGTGATGGCCACACAGGACAGCACCTTGGTGGAGGTCACACCAAGCGTGCTCACCGTGAGCTTCCGTCCCCCGAACGTACCCTTCACTGTAACACTGAACGCTGGCCAGAGCTTCCAACTGCAGTCCTTCAGCGATCTCAGCGGTACGCGAGTGCGTGCAATCGATACGAGCAAGCCCCTCGCCCTGTTCGCCGGTGCCCGTCAGGCACAGGTGAACTGCAACCTGGGTGGCGCTGATGATCACATCTACGAGCAGATCTATCCGCTGAGCCTATGGGGCCGGGAGTACCATGTGGTTCCCTTCAAGGACCGTGGCGGCGACGAGGTACGCATCATGGCCGGCGACCTCGCCACCTCGGTAACAGTGGGAACGACCACCTATGAGCTGGCGCCGCGCGAGGTGGTGGCCGTGAACGTGACCGCGCCCCGCCGCATCCAGAGCAGCGCGCCGATCGCCGTAGGCCAGTTCAACGACAGCCAGGAGTGCAACAACAACGCCAACGGCGATCCCAACTACATCTTCCTGCCTGCTGCTCCGTTGCGCGATGATCGCTTCTTATGGAATGCACGCAACAGCGGAGGACCCAACCTTACAGGATCGGTGAACCTGCACTTCGTGAACGTGGTGGTGCAGCAGAACGGCAGCGTAACGGGAATGCTCCTTGACGGCACCAATATCAGCAGCCAGTTCATCGCCTTCCCGAACTTGCCCAACTGGTGGTACGCCCAAGTAAGCGTAGCGGAGGGCAGCCACGAGCTGGTGAGCGACAAGCCCTTCCAAGCCACGGCATACGGTATGGGCTTCTTCAACAGCTATGGTTACGCGCTGGGCTTTGACAACGAGCTGGCCACCGGGTTGAACGACGACCTGAGCCGACCTGCGCGCAACGCTACGCTCCTGGCTGCCAACAGCCTGTGGACGCCCCATTGGGACCTGGACGGCGGCAGTACGGTGATACTGCGCGACCTGCGCGGTGCGGTGGTACGCGAGTTGCAGGTGCGGCCCAGCGGCGCAGTGGACCTGGCCGGCCTTTCACCGGGGGTCTATCTGGCGGAAGGGTGGATCGGCGGTGAACGCGTCGCCGTGCAGCGGCTCGTGATCCAGTAAGACCGGCGGTTACTGCACCATCAACGGCAGCACGCGTTGTGCTTCACCGTCGGTAATGCGCACCAGGTAGGTACCTGTGCACAGGTCTGCCACGTACAGGGTATGACGCGTGGCCGCGGGTGCCAGGCGATGCTGTTGCAGTACGCGTCCGGCAGCATCAAGCAGCTCCACCTCCATGGTCACTGTGGGTGCCGTAGCGAAGGTCAGCTCCACCTGGGCATCGGCGGGATTGGGGAACACGGTCAACCCGAAGGGATCCGCAGCCTCCACAATACCGACAGCACCGGGATCAGCGAAGGTGGCGAACTGCTGCAGAAGCTCCTCCTGTCCGGTGAAGCCGATGTCCACCCACAGCCGGGAGCTCGTGAAGATGGCGCGGTTGAAGCCTTGGATGAAGTAGTAGACGTTGAGAGAGGTGTAATTGATGAGCAATTCGTCGACCACATCGAAGTAGTTCTGTTCCACCTGCACGCGGGCCACATCGGTGTAGGTGCCGAAGGGGGTCTGCACGGTGCCCACGCCATTGTAGGTGCCTGTGGTGGTGCCTGAGCGCGAATAGTTCTGCCCTTGGTTCACCCCCGCACCGGACCACGTGTCGCTCCAGGTATCACCATAGGCCATGGGCAGCCGCAGCAGCAGTTCGGGGTTGTTCAGGATCACGTGGCTCGTGGGGCTGTAGTTGCCGTATTGATAGAGTCCGGTCTCGTTCAGCAGTCCATAGGTGAAGCTGGTGGTGTCGGTGAGGCCACGCGAAGCATAGTTGGCACCAGGGAAGGAACCGGCGTACGGCGTTGTCCCTGGCGGAACGTTGTAGCCATCGGCCGGTGTGCCGAGCACGGCGTTGGAGCGGTTGAGATTGAACGTGCTATTGGCCGGTCCGGGTGCGTAGTAGTTACCCACGTACAAGGGTACCTGATAGCCTGGCACTTCAGCGAAGTCGGCGGCCGTGAAGATCGGTTGGGCGAAAAGCGGCGCTTGGAACAAGCCCAGCACGGTGTACAGGAACGGCTTCATGCCATCAAATATCGGAACCGGCAGGCTTGCACGGTTCGACGCCGCAGGTTAGTTTCACTTCCTGATCCTCCCCCCACATGCTGGCACGCTACACCCTCCTTTCCGTTGGCACCCTGCTCGCTGGTCACCTCGCAGCCCAGAGCTACTGTGCCCCCACCTTTCCCAACGGCTGCTTCAACTGGCGCAACCTGTCCATTGAAGTAGGAAGCAGTACGTGGGAGTACGACGGTGTTGATTGCAGCACTGGCGACCACACTGCCACGGTGATGACCGTGGATGCGGGCAGTGCCACACCCATGGTCGTGACCAATGGGGTATGGTGCGGCTGCGCCGTATGGGTGGACATGGACCAGAGCAACAGTTTCGAGGCGGAGGAGAACCTGTACCACAGCTACGTGGGCGGAGCCCCCAGTCATACCTACAACTTCGACCTTGAAGTACCGGTCAGCGTACCCACCGGGAGCTACCGGATGCGGATCGTCGCAGGTTGGGGCAGCGACGGCTTCACGGAAGGCAGCCAGAACGGCTTCGGGCCCTGTGGTGATTATCAGTACGGCAATTACACCGACCTCACGCTGAACGTGATCGGTGCATCGCAGGTGCAGGAAGTTGCGGCTGAAGGTCTTTGGGTGGGCCCCAACCCTGGTGAAGAACAATTGCGCATCCAGGTGCCGCAGGGTCTGCGCAGCCTGCAGGTACTGGCCATGGACGGCCGCATGGTGACCGAACTGGGCAGCAACGCGGCACCGTGGTTGGAGGTGGACATGCGCGGCTGGCCGACAGGCAGCTATGTGGTACGCGCCATCACAGGAGCTGGCGTGTTGCAAGCCCGCTGGGTGAAGCAGTAAGCCTGCAACCCGACCCATCCGGCTCCGGATCTTGGCCTGAGCTTGGCGCTGTGCTGCACAGGTCCTTGCTTTGTGGGCCCCGCACCCGGGCACACCGCACCTTCCATGGCCTCCACCTCCGCCCCCTCCTTCTCCAAGGTCATCCTCATCACCGGCGGCAGCAGCGGCCTGGGACGCAGCATGTGCGAACGCCTCGCGGCCACCGGACATCACGTGTATGGCACCGGTCGACAGGTGAATGGCCTGGAGAAGCAGAACGCCTTCACCATGGTGGGCATGGATGTCACTGATGCCACCAGTGTGCAACGCGCGGTAAACGCGGTGCTGGCCGATGCGGGCCACATCGATGTGCTCATCAACAATGCCGGCCTGGGCATCCAGGGACCGGTGGAGGACATCGACCCGGAGCTGGCCCATCGCTTGATGGACACCAATGTGTACGGACCGCACCGGGTGATGCGGGCGGTGCTGCCATCGATGCGGGCGCAGCGCAGTGGCCTGATCATCAACATCAGCAGCATCGCCGCCAACTTCGGCCTACCCTACCGCGGCTTCTACAGCGCCAGCAAGGCCGCGTTGGACCGGCTCAGCGAAGCCCTCAGCACGGAGGTGGCGCGCTTCGGGATACAGGTGGTCACGGTACAACCGGGCGAGTTCAACACCAATATCGCCAGTGCGCGGCTGCGGCCGGAGGTGATCGGCGAAGCCAACCGACCAGGCTATGAAAAGGCCATGGCCGTTCTGGGTGGCAGCATGCATTACAGCCGTGACCCCGATGAACTGGCGCGTGTAGTGGCACGCATCATCGCCGATCCGAAGCCCAAGAGCGTGTACCGCGTTGCCGAGGGCATCCAGAAGTTCAGTGTGCTCCTGAAGAAGGTCCTGCCCGGCAGGATGTTCGAGCGTATGGTCCGCAAGCATTATGAGTGAGCCATGATCGCGTACGACAGCACCAATTGGTGGCGGGCGTTGGCGCTGCATCGCTCGGACACCTTCCGCAAGCTGCTCCCCCTGCTGCTGTTGGTCGGCCTCATCACCGCGGCCATCGGCTATTGGGAAGTGCGCTACCTGAAGCTGGGGAAGGAAAGCTTCGTGAGCAACCTGCCGGTGATGCACAGCCTGTTGGGCTTCGCCATCAGCATGTTGCTCGTGTTCCGTACGAACACGGCGTACGACCGCTGGTGGGAAGGCCGCAAGCTCTGGGGACAGCTGGTGAACGTGAGCCGCAACACGGCCGTGAAGATCGCCGTGTACGCAGCGCCTGATGATGTCAGCACCCGAAGCTATTTCGCCAAGCTCATCCCACAGTTCGCGCAGGAGCTGATGCAGCATCTGCGCCTGGAGAAGACGCGCGTGGAGCTGGATGCACGTCCGCACCCCGAAATACGCGACCTGGACCGCAGCAAGCATGTTCCTACGCAGGTGGCCATGCTGATGCAACAGCGTGCCATGCGCATGTACCGTGAAGGCATCATCACCGGGGAACAGCTCATCGCCCTCAACACCGACCTCACCCAGTTCCTCGACATCTGCGGGGCGTGCGAACGCATCCGCAACACCCCCATCCCCTACTCCTACAGCAGCTTCCTGAAGAAGTTCATCGTTGTCTATGTGCTCACGCTACCCTTCGGCTTCGTCTTCACCTTGGGCTACATCGCCATCCCGGTGGTGATGTTCATCTTCTATGTGCTGGCCAGCTTGGAGCTCATCGCCGAGGAGGTGGAGGAGCCCTTCGGCAAGGATACCAATGACCTGCCGATGGAGCGGTTATGTGACATGATCGGCAAGAACGTGGCCGAGGTGCTGGAGTAATACACGACCTTGCCCGGAACGCCCTTTCCCGTAGGTTCGCAGCGCATGGCTCCACTCTTCCCCGACAAGCGCACAGCCCTGCTGATCATGGTGGCCGCCTTGGGCTACTTCGTGGACATCTACGACCTGGTGCTCTTCAACGTGGTGAAGCGCGAGAGCTTGGAGTTCATCCTCGGCGCTGGCCATCCTGACATCAAGGACACAGGGGTGGCGCTGTTCAACTGGCAGATGGCGGGCATGCTGGTGGGCGGCATTCTTTGGGGCGTGTGGGGTGACAAGAAGGGCCGCATCACCGTGCTCTTCGGCAGCATCCTGCTCTACTCGCTGGCCAACATCGCCAATGCGTTCACCTTCGATATTCCCAGCTATGCGGCCGTGCGCTTCATCGCCGGCATCGGGTTGGCGGGCGAACTGGGGGCCGGCATCACCCTGATCACCGAGACCATGCCGGCGGGCAAGCGTGGTTACGGTACGATGATCGTGGTCACCTTCGGTGCGTTGGGAGCGGTGTTCGCCGATGAAGTGGTACGACAAGGCCAGGTGCTCGGACGCATCTATACCCACTTCACTGGTGCGGCTTTGATGGACTGGCAGGTGGCCTACCTTGTGGGTGGCTTGCTGGGCCTGGTGCTGCTGGTGATGCGTGTGGGGGCCTTCGAAAGCGGCCTGTTCCACCGGGTGAAGGAAAGCACCGCGCGCAAGGGCGACCTGCGCCTCTTGGTGAACAATAAGGACCGGCTGCTGCGCTACCTGAGCTGCATCCTCATCGGCGTGCCGGTATGGTATGTCATTGGTGTGCTGGTGAGCCTCAGTCAGGACGTGTTCGTGCCCCAGCTGCAGATCGACACCAGTGCACTCGCGGCAGATGAGCTCAAGCGCATCAATGGCACGGCCATCCGTTATGCTTATATCGGCCTCAGCATCGGTGATCTGTTGAGCGGGCTCTTGAGCCAATTGCTACGCAGTCGCAAACGTGTGCTGCATCTCTACCTGCTTGCCAACCTGGCGCTCACGCTGTTCTTCCTATTCGGTATGAAGGGCGCCACCATCGCCACATACAACTGGATATGCCTGGCGCTGGGCACGGCCACCGGTTATTGGGTCATCTTCGTCACCGTGGCAAGCGAGCAGTTCGGCACCAACATCCGCAGTACAGTTGCCACCACCGTCCCGAACATGGTGCGCGGCATGGTGCTGCCCGTAACAATGGCCTTCCAAGCCTTCGCAACGCCCTTGGGCAACGTGTACAGCGCGCTGATCGTGGGCCTGCTGTGCATCGGCGCCGCACTGTGGGCCACCACCAAGGTGCACGAGACCTTCCACACCGACATGGACTTCATTGAACGATGAGCAGCACGAACACCGCCAGCTGGAAGCGCTATGGCTTCGAGTTCCTATCCATCTTCATCGCGGTGATCGCAGCGTTCGCCCTCAACAGCTGGAGCGCCGAACGGAAGGAGCGCCTGGCGGAAGAAAAGATCCTGCTGGAGATCCACCGCGGGCTGGACAAGGACCTGGAGGACATGCGGGTGAACATCCTCGGTCATGAACAAGGGCTTGCCGGAGTGCGGTATTGGCAGCGTGTGCTCCTGCAGCAGCCGGTGGACAGTGATTCCGTCGCGGTCCACTTGATGACCGTGGCACGCGACTTCATCAACCTGCAGAACAACTCAGGCTATGGCTCGCTCAAGAGCCGCGGCTTGGAACTGGTGGTGGACGACAGCCTGCGCTCGGACATCATCACCCTCTACGAATACGACATGGTGATCCTGCAGAAACTGGAGGAGGAATACGCTGAAATGGAATACCACCACTCCTATTTTCCGGCCTTGAACGATGCGGTGGCACCCTGGCTCACCTTCGATGCGGAAGGCCGGCCCAACGGGTTGCGACAGCCTGTCGTGGTGCCCGGTGCCGATCGCGACCGACTCCTCACACTGCTCTGGAAGATCGCCAACAATCGACGCTTCACCCTGCACTACTACGGGGTGGTTGAGGAGCGCGTGAAGGCTGTGCAAGACCACATCAAGGCCGTGCTGGAACGCTGAACCAGAGGGCCGGGGCTCATTCACCTGAGCAGACGGCTAGCGCAGCACGGTCACATGGCCGGTCCGCTCCTCCTCAGGGCCGGCCAGCGTCCGGCCTGCATCGAGATGGAAGCGATAGACCACCTTCCATACATACACACCGTCCTGCACGAACGCCCCGTCCATGGTGCCGTCCCAGAACGCATCCGCATCGCGTCCACTGTGGATCGACCGGCCCCAACGATCGAAAATGGATAGCTCAATGGTCGCGATGTTGGTCCCCACTGGAACGAACAGATCATTGACACCATCACCGTTCGGTGTGAACCCGTTCGGAAGATGGATGACGCTCGGACAGTATTCGACCACGAGGGACCGATCCTCTATGCTGCAGCCTTCCGGTGTGGTGATCAGGACCGTATGGACCCCGTACTGCGTGGCGTTGATCACGGCCGTACTATCTCCGGTGCTCCATTGGAAGGTGCATCCGGGGTTGCCAGCGTCCAGCAGCACAAGGTTCGGCGGCACATCCAAGCAGGTCTCCTGGCTTGGCGGCAGGACCTCGATGGGCAAGGGGTTGAAGACCAGGACCACTGTATCCATGGAGATGCAGTAGCCATTGTCCACGCTGGACCACACGATGGCATCATCCATAAAGGTCGCCGTTGGTGCCTGCGAACCCGTGCTCCACAGATAGGTCAGTCCGGCGCCTGCAACATCAAAGGAGATGGCATCCCCGTCGCACAAGGCCGTATCAGGACCCAGGTCGAGCACTGGAAATGGAATGAAGGAGATGCTCACATCAGCGCTGTCCACGCAGTTCTCGGCCGTGGTCACCACCACCTGGACCGTGGCGGAGGCTCCTGCCACAGCGATGGACCGAGTGGTCTCTCCGGTCGTCCACAGGTAGGTGGAACCGGGATTCCCCGCATCCACCGTGATCACCTCGCTCACGCACACGGTGGTGTCAGCAAGCACGATCACAGGCAATGGATGAAAGACCAATGGGACCGTGTCCACATTGGAACAGCCCAGGGCATCAACGACCAACACGCTGTAGGTGCCGCTTTCCTGCACCGTGATGGCCTGAGCTGTGGCGCCCGTGCTCCATGCATGCTCCGCCATGGGGTTGCCCGCATCGAGGGTCCAGCTTTCCCCAACGCACAAGCCGGGATCCGTTCCAAGGTCCACAGCGGGAAGAGGGTGGACCACCACATCCGTGGTATGCGTGCGGACACATCCTTCGGGCGATGTGATCGTGACCGTATAGCTACCGGAACTGTCCACCAGGAGGGTCTGACCGGTGGCGCCAGTGCTCCAGACATGCAGGTGGTCAGGGAACCCCGCATCGATCAACGCGCTTCCGCCGGCACAGAAGGAAGTGTCGGCCAGTATGTCGATGTTCGACATGTCCACAGTGACCAGTACGGTATCGAACGCCGAACAACCATTCACATCGGTGACCACCACGGTGTAGGTCATGGTGCTGTCGAACTGTACGATCGGGGTCGCGGTGTTGGGCGCAACTAGCAGTCCTGCGGGCTCCCATGTGATGGTGGCCGGATCGGGAACATCGTGCTCCACTTCCAGCTGCAGTCCGGCACCCACACATACCAAGGTATCCGGCGTGGCGAAGGCGTTCAGGATGCTGGTCACCTCCACCAGCACACTGTCCATCAGCATGCAGCCCGTCAGCGTGTCAGTGACCAGATCGACGAACATCGTGGTGGTGAGCGGCATGGCAGCCGTGTTCGCACTTGTGGGGTCATCGATGCTGGTCGCCGGGCTCCATGTATGGACCACCCCGGTGACGCCACCTCCAAGCACGGCCGTCAACTGCACCGTCTCTCCCGCGCAGATCGATGCAGGCACCGCCGAGACGGAAAGGTCGAGCAACTGGCCCACTGTGATGGTCACTGTATCGCGTGCGACGCATCCTTGTGCGGTGGTGACCTCCACGGCATAGGATGTGGTGGATGTGGGCGTGGCCGTCGGGTTCGGGCTCGCGGCGTTGCTGAGCGTGGTGGCCGGAGACCACGCCCAGGTGTGCCCGATCCCGCTGCTGGGGGTCGCGGCCAACGGAATACCGGCCACATCGCACAGCACGGTGTCAGGCGTTACTGCGATGGAAAAAGGATCTCCGACATCGACGAATACACTGTCGGTGTACACGCAGGCGGTGACCGGGTCGGTGGTGGTGATGACATACCAGCCCGTGGCACTGGGATAGGCCCATGGATCGGCCACATCGGTCGCTTGCAGGTCGGCACCCGGGCTCCAGGCAAGGTCGAGTCCTGCCTCATCGCGTGCTGCAATGGACACTGCATCGAGCACCCAGTTGTCCTGTCCGGCAGCATAGGTGCCGGTCTGTGTCCAGCGGAAGAAGGTATTGGCGGAATAGGCTGCCGGGGGTATGACAGCGTCCACCATGGCCAGGTCGGGATGGTTGAATTCGAGGTAGGTGGCGATCTCCACCCAGGGTGCCCCGCCGGTGAGGGAATACTGCAGGACAACGTTGTCCCCCACCTCTGCATTATCGCAAGGAGCGATGCCATTCGCGACCTTCAAGGCGAAGCGGATGGTCCCACCGTTCGGAACAGGCAGCCCCACTGTAACAGCTTCACGTGGGGCGGGTCCATTGAAGTAGAGCGCATCCCCTTCCACCGCGCCACAGACGGCATCGATCACGCCACCGGCAACGTTCTGCCAGAGCGACCCGAGCGCGCCATTGAGGGCATCGGCACCCACCACCTGCTGGATATCGACATTGAACTGCACACTGTCGCCCAGGCACAGGGTGGTGTTCGCTGGTGAAGCCTCATGGATCATCACATCCCCACCCACCACGGTCACCAGCACACTGTCCAAGGCGACGGCGCACCCGTTGAGCGTGCTCACGCTTGAGTAGAACCAGGTCGTTGTGCTGGGCGTGGCCACGGGTTCCGCGATGGTCGGGTCGTTGAGGTCCGTGGCAGGCCACCACGTGTAGATATACGAGCCCGGTGGATCGGGTTGAACGGAGAGTTGCACGGGCTCATACGCGCATACCTGAACGGTCGTGGCCCCATCTGCGGTCACCACCAGACCGGGTGGATCGGCCACTTCAACACTGTAGAGGAACTGTGCGCTGCAGCCACTGACGAACTCCTGCCCGGTGACGGCGTAGACATCGCTTCCATTGGGAACGAAGGTGTACTGCCCTCCGACCGCAAGGGTGTCATCCGGGTTCGCGTACAGGTACCAGGTAGGGTCGAAGATCGATCCGGGAGCGACCAAGGTGACCGCCCCGGTGCTGTCCACCCCGCACAGCACGGTATCCACAGGCAGCGGGGGCTCATCGGAGAAGGAACCCACTGAGTAGGCATAGCTTTCCGCCTCACCCATGCCGTAGACATAGGCGGAGAACCCTTCGGCAGCGGACAGGGTGTGGCTCCCTTCGGAAATGGGCAGGGTCGCATGGCTTACCTCCGGGCATGCTGCGTACGCCGTGAACAGGCCGGCAGCAACGGGGACACCATCGATGGTGATCGAACCCACATTGGCGGAGGCGGTCACCAGGTTGAGGTAGTGGTCCGTGATCACACTGCTCTCGACCGTGGCGAACGTAACGCCGGTGATGCGTTGCTCCTCCGCATTCAGCAGCAGCAGGGCCGGATCCCCATTGCCTGAACAAGTCACCCCCTGCATGTACTGTGCAACAGCGAAAGGCTGATCGCTCGTGAAGCACATGGCCGATGTGGCGTCGTAAACGTTCTCCCACTCCCCTGCGTCCAAGGTGATCGGTGTCACACCGTCCACCATGATCACCGTGCCGTCCGCATCGCTCATGAGGCGATAGGCGTAGCTGCTTGTGGTGGCGAACGGCACACTGTGGTACCGCCTACCCCATACGGTCCGGGGGAGGTTCTGCGTGAAAATGTGGTCACACGCATCGCACGACTCCGGGACACGCGCACAGGAGGCACCACTGAACACGGCGAACGGTCTGCACGAGCCACTTGCTTCCGTGCCGATGATCGTGGACCCGGTCAGGTCCTCGATCCCGTCCACAGCCTTCACCTGATAGGTCTCCCCGCTGTCCAATTGGACCACCCAAGGCACACCGGCAGCATGGCCGCCCTGCGTGTTGCAGGTCGTGGTGATCTCCACCTCGGTCCCATCCTGTGGCGAAACGATGAGGAATTCGCTCGCATATGCGTTCTCCGAACCGAAGACCAGGCCGCGGTGAGCGAAAATGCGGTACTCCGTTCCCAGGGATTGGATCGGATAGATGACGGCAGCGTCAGCAGAGTAGTTCTGGAAATTGATGGCGAACACCGCCACCGTATCCTCCGTGGTCACCAGCACACCTTTGTTCTCCACCACTTCGCTCGTGGAATGCATGACATCCGTGGGGCTCAGGTTCACCGTGGTCGTGACGTTGGCCACCACGGTGAAGGGGATCGAAATACCGAGCTGGGGTACCTGGACAGTTCCCGACGTGCTCGCATCGGATGAGATGAAAATGCTCATCTGCAAGGGATTGGTGGGAGGGTTCAACATGAACCCTATCCAGAACTCCTTGCCCAGCGTGGGGATGACACCCGGCTGGCCGACCACCAGGAACGGCCCCAGCACGAGCATCAGGAACAGGATCACCCTGCGAATGGAAGGCTCGAACATGGGGGCTGCGTATTGACTGTCGCGACAAGATACGGTGCTCGAACGATCGGACGCGCCGCCTTGATAACGACGGCATGATCGGAGCGAGGAACGGCGTTGCTCCGTACCGGAGGTGGTCCATTGTCGATCGATCCCCTCCTCCCGTGAAGCACAGCTCCTTCCCGTGACGACAGGTTGGAACTGATGTGCAACGTGAGCCCATGAGCTGCTGGGCGTTGCTGGCCGTACCTCCGGTCGAGGGTGAGCCGGTTACTTTAGCGCCGTCGATCACACGCTCCATGCATACCACCTTCAAAGCTCTCCTGGCAAGCGCATGTCTTGCTGGCGGCATGGCCCTACCGGCCATGACCCACGCCCAAAAGACCCTCACCAACCGCGACATCTGGGCCAGTCCACAGTTCAGCGCCGAGATGGTGGGCGGGCTGGCCAGCATGAAGGACGGGTCGCACTACACCGCACTGGACCGGGAGGGCGATGAGATGGTGATCAACCAGTACGCCTATCGCACCGGCGAGAAGGTGGCCACCTTGGTGCGCGGCAGTGCACTGGTGCCTGCGGATGCCGGTGCTCCCATCGAGTTGGAGGACTACCAGTTCAGCAGCGACGAGCGCAAGCTGATGATCGGAACGGCCACCGAACCCATTTACCGCTACAGCTACCTGGCCTACCACTATGTGTATGACCGTGCCAGCCGCACGCTCGTACCCTTGAGCGATCTCGCCAAGCCCAAGCAGCAGCTGGCCACCTTCAGCCCCGATGGCAGCAAGGCCGCCTTCGTGCGCGAGAACAACCTCTTCGTGGTGGACCTCAGCACCATGCGCGAAACGCAGGTCACCTTCGATGGCCAACGCAACAGCATCCTCAATGGTGTCACCGATTGGGTGTACGAGGAGGAGTTCGCGCTGGTGCAGGGTTATGCGTGGAGCCCGCTGGGCACCAAGCTGCTGTATCTGCGTAGCGACGAAAGCCAGGTGCGTGAGTTCGACATGGCCATGTACCAGGGCCAATTGTACCCCAGCGAGTACCGCTTCAAGTACCCCAAGGCCGGCGAGACCAACAGCACGGTGCAGCTCTTCAGCTACGAGCTGGCCACCAACACCTCGCGGGCCATTGCGCTGGGTGCCACCGGTGAAGTGTACATCCCCCGCCTGGGCTGGACCCAGAACGACAATGTGCTGTGGTTCATGCGCATGAACCGCTTGCAGAACGAGAAGGTCATCGCCACCGTGGACCTGGCGCAGCGCGGGCTGATGCCCCAGCCCCAGGTGGTGTACCGCGAGGAGAACCGCACTTACGTGGAGGTCACAGACGACCTGCTCTTCCTCAGCGATGGCAGCGGCTTCGTGCTCACCAGCGAGCGGGATGGCTGGAACCACCTCTACTTCGTACCCATGAACGGCGAGCCCCGCCAATTGACGCGCGGTGGCTGGGACGTGGTGAGCGTGAAGGGCGTGGACGAGCGCAGCAAGCAGGTCATCTTCACCGCAGCAAAGGATTCGCCAGAGACCCAACAGGTGCTGGCCGTACCCTTGAGCGGCAAGGGCCTGATGGAGCTGTCACCCAAGGGGGGCCACAACGACGCCGAGTTCAGCGAAGGGTTCCGCTTCTTCATCAACACCCGCAGCACCCTGAACACGGTGCCTGTGGTGACACTGCACACGGGTAATGGCAAGCTGGTGAAGGTGCTCAAGGACAACACCAAGTTGCAGGCCAAGGCGGAGGAGTTCGGGTTGGCGCCGCGCAGCTTCTTCCAGCTCAAGACCGAGGCCGGCGTGGAACTGCGCGGATGGATGCTGAAGCCGCGCGACTTCGATCCGGCCAGGAAGTACCCCGTGCTGATGGTGCAGTACAGCGGTCCCAACAGCAACGAAGTGCTTGACCAGTGGGACGGGCGCGGGCACCTGTGGCACACCATGCTGGCGCAGAAGGGCTACCTGGTGGCCTGCATCGACCCGCGCGGCACGGGCCATCGTGGGCGGGAGTTCCGGCATGTGACCTATGGCCAGCTAGGCAAGTACGAGACGGAGGACCAGATCGCAGCGGCCCGCTGGTTGGCGGCCCAGCCCTATGTGGACGGTGGCCGCATCGGCATCTGGGGCTGGAGCTATGGTGGCTACATGAGCAGCCTGTGCATCACCAAGGGGGCCGATGTGTTCAAGGCCGCCATCGCCGTGGCCCCGGTCACCAACTGGCGCTACTACGACACCATCTACACCGAGCGCTACATGGGCCTGCCGCAGTCCAACGCCGCGGGGTACGACGATAACAGCCCCATCAACCACGTGGACAAGCTCAAGGGCCACTACCTGCTGATCCATGGCATGGCCGATGACAACGTCCACTTCCAGAACGCCGCGGAGATGATCAACGCGCTGGTGAAGGCCAACAAGCCCTTCGACCAGTTCGCCTACCCCGACCGCAACCACGGCATCTACGGCGGCAGCACCCGGCTGCACCTGTATGAGCTGATGACGAATTGGTTGGTGGAACATCTCTAACGAAGGAGGGGGCTTCCGCACGATCGTGATCGCCACACTGTCCGTATTGCCAGATCGGTCCCTTTCCTACCTTGGCGCACCTCAACCTTAACGGAACCTTTCATGAGCCAACAGAACACTGCGAGCATTGGTCACCCACCTGGCCTGTATTGGCTGTTCGCCGCAGAAATGTGGGAGCGCTTCTGCTACTACGGCATGCGCGCCCTGCTGCTGCTGTACCTGGTGAAGAGCCTGGCCATGGGCGACGACATGGGTTTCGCGGTCTATGGGGCGTACACCGCGCTGGTGTACGTAATGCCCGTGATCGGTGGAAGGATCGCTGACCAGGTCCTGGGTTCACGGCTGGCGGTCCTGTTGGGGGGCATCTTAATGGCGATCGGCGAGTTCATGATCGTGGGCGGCACGGAGATGCTGCTCTTCTGGGGCATGGCCGTGATCATCGTAGGCAACGGCCTGTTCAAGCCGAACATCAGCACCATGGTGGGCAAGCTCTACCCCGATGGCGACAACCGCAAGGACAGTGGCTTCACCATCTTCTACATCGGTATCAATCTGGGTGCCCTGCTTGCCACCACCGTGTGCGCAGAAGTGGGCAACATCTACGGTGCCAAGGCCGGCTTCGCACTGGCCGGCGTGGGCATGTTGCTCGGTGTGCTGATCTTCCAGATGGGCAGCAAGCATTACCAGGAGGTAAGCGCCCCCCCTTCCCCCGACACCCTGCACACCCCCAAGTTCGGACCATTGAGCCCCTTCATGGCGGTCATCGTGGGTTGCCTGGCACTCGTACCCGTGCTCTACTTCCTCCTCCGCAACACCACCATCGCCGGTTATGTGCTGCTGGCCGTTGCCGTGCTGGTCATCGGCAGCCTCATCATGCGGGGCATCAAGGAAGGCAAGGTGCAGCTGGACAAGATGTTCGGATTCATCATCCTGATGCTGTTCAACGTGGTGTTCTGGGCCTGTTTCGAACAGGCCGGCAGCAGCCTCACCCTGTTCGCCGACCGCAATGTGGACCGCACCGTGTTCGGCTGGGAAATGGGAGCAGCCACCACCCAGTTCTTCAATCCAGCCTATATCCTCATTTTCGGATCGCTCTTCAGTGTCATGTGGGTGAAGCTGAAGCAGGCGGACCGGGACTTCAGCATCCCCATGAAGTTCGGACTTGGCATTCTGCAACTAGGTCTGGGCTATCTGGTGATCCTTATCGCAGCCCCGTTGGCCGTGGAATACCAGGTGCCGCTTTGGACCCTGGCACTGCTCTACATGCTGCACACCACAGGCGAGCTGTTCCTCAGTCCCATCGGATTGAGCATGGTGACCAAGCTGGTACCCAAGGACATGACCGCCACCGCCATGGGGGCGTGGTTCCTGAGCATCGCGGGTGCCAACTACGCGGCGGGCATGCTCGCCAAGCTCACCGGCGTGGAACATGAAGGTGGCCAGGAGCAGGTGATCGACACGGCCGCAAGCCTCGCGACCTATACCGACGTATATAGTACGATGGGCTATGTGACCGTGGGCATCGGACTCTTCCTCATGGTCATAAGCCCCCTGGTGAACAAGCTGTTCCACGGTATCCGTTGATCTCCCAGCCCATGGAACAAGCCCCCTCCCTCAACGAGATCCGCTCCTTCAAGGGAACCTACCCGAAGCAGCTCTACTACCTGTTCGGCACCGAGATGTGGGAGCGCTTCTGCTTCTATGGTCTGCGGGGCATGCTGGTGGTGTTCATGGTCACCCAGCTGGGCCTGGGTGACAAGGAGGCCAACCTGCAATACGGCGCCATTCAGGCCTTCGTGTACGCCTTCACCTTCCTCGGGGGCGTGTTCGCAGACAAGATCCTCGGCTTCCAGAAGTCGCTGGTGTGGGGTGCCCTGTTGATGATCGTGGGGGGCTTCACCATCGCCTTGGCACCCACCGAACTCTTCTACATCGGCATCTGCTTCACCATCATCGGCACGGGCTTCTTCAAGCCCAACATCAGCACCATGGTGGGCCAGCTGTACCACACCGACGACAACCGGCGTGACGCGGGCTTCGGGCTGTTCTACATGGGCATCAACATCGGCGCGTTCCTGGGCGGCCTCCTGATGGTATGGGTGGGCAAGGAATACAGCTGGCGTGCAGCCTTCGCGCTGGTGGGCGTGGTGATGATCATCAGCCTCATCAACTTCGCCTTCCGCCGCAAGAGCTTCGGTCCCATCGGTCTGTCGCCCTTGAGCCCTGATCTGCCTGCGGCCAAGCGCAAGCTCTACGAGTGGGGCACCTACATCGGTTCGCTGGCGGTGATCCCGCTCATCCTGCTGATGGTGACCAACACGGCCTACACCGACCTGTTCATGTACACCATCGGTCCCCTCACGCTGTTGTACCTGTTCTGGGAGATGCGCCAGTTCGGCATGGAGGAGAACCTGCGCCTGCTCGCCGCGTTGGTGTTCATCTTCTTCTCGGTGCTCTTCTGGGCCTTCTTCGAGCAGAGCGGGGGCAGCCTCAGCCTTTTCGCGCTGAACAACCTGCGCCCCACGCTCTTCGGGATACCGGTCGACACCAACAGTGTGAACAACGCTGCGAACTCCCTCTTCGTCATCGCCTTCAGCGCCCTGGCCGGGCTTTTCTGGCTGTGGCTGAGCAAGCGCAAGCTGGAGCCGAACAGCGTGGTGAAGTTCGGACTGGGATTCCTCTTCCTGGCGGGTGGCTTCTACATCTTCAAGAGCACCCTGGGCCTGGCGGACGAGAACGGGATCACCAGCACGGAGCTGTTCACCTTCGCCTGGTTCGTCATCACCTTCGGCGAGCTGGCCTTGAGCCCCATCGGACTTTCGCTGATGACAAAGCTGAGCCCGGTACGCATCCAGGGATTGATGATGGGCATGTGGTTCCTGGCCAGCGCTTATGGGCAATATGCTGCCGGTCTGCTCGGGGCTGGCATGAGCGCCGAAGACCCCAGCGCCAGCAACTACGACAAGCTGGTGCTCTACACAGAGGGCTATGGTGAATTGGGCTTCTACGCGCTCATCGCCGGGGTCGCGCTCATCCTGCTGTCGCCCTTGGTACGCAAATTGATGCGCGGCATCCACTGAGGGCCGTTCTTCCCGGCACGGTCTTCGCTGTAAAGCACACATACCTCCGCTCCATGCGTTCCCTCCTCCTCGCCCTGGCCTTGTCACCCACCCTTCTGCTGGCCCAGGCCGCGCCCAAACCAGCCCCTGCGACCGCTCCCTCCAAGGGCATCAAATGGGTGACCATCGAAGAGGCCCAAGCCCTCGCCAAGAAAGCGCCCAAGCCCCTCTTCGTGGACGTGTATACCAGCTGGTGCGGCCCCTGCAAGATGCTGGACCGCAACACCTTCAGCGACCCCCGGGTGGCCGAGTACGTGAACAAGCACTTCTATGCCGTGAAGTTCAATGCTGAAAGTGGCGATCCAGTGACCTTCAAGGGCCAGAAGCTGGAGAACCCCGACTTCAACCCGGCCAACACGATGGGGCGCAATGGCACCCACCACCTTACCTATGCCATCGCCAACGTCAACGGGCGCATCGCCTACCCCACGGTGGTCTACCTGGACAGTGACCTCAACGTGCTGGCGCCGGTGCAGGGCTACATGACCCCGGACCAGATCGAACCGATTCTGACCTATTTCGGCGAAGGACATTACAAGGGCCAGGACTACCAGACCTTCATGGGCACCTTCAAGGGCAAGTGGGCGGGCCAATAACCCCTTCTTGCGAACTTTTCACAAGGCCGCCGGAACATCCGGCGGCCTTGTGCGTTCCAACGGGGCGCAAGTTCTTACAACTGATAAGTATCATGGGTGTCGAACGTGGAGCCATGCACTACCTTCGCGCCCGAGCACGCAAACCCCTACAAATCACACAGCGGCGATGAGCGACAAGGCGCAGATCATCCTGGACGGCAAGACCTACGAATTCCCCGTGATCACGGGCAGTGAGGGCGAGAAGGCCATCGACATCAGCAAGCTGCGCGACCTCAGCGGATACATCACGCTGGACTACGGCTACAAGAACACTGGGGCGACCTCCAGTGCGATCACCTTCCTGGACGGCGAAGAGGGTATCCTTCAGTACCGGGGCTACCCGATCGAGCAGCTGGCTGAGAAAGCCTCCTTCCTGGAGGTCGCCTACCTGCTGCTCTTCGGCGAGCTCCCGACCAAAAAGCAACTGGATGAGTTCGAGGGCAACATCCGCTATCACAGCCTCGTGCACGAGGATATGAAGCGTTTCTTCGAGCACTATCCCGCCAATGCCCACCCGATGGGCATCCTCTCGGCGATGGTGAATTCGCTGAGCACCTTCTACCCGAAGAGCCAGGACCCTCACCGGCCGCAACAGGATGTGCTGCGCACCATTTACCGCTTGATCGCCAAAATGCCCACCCTGGCGGCCATCAGCTACAAGAACAACCTGGGCCACCCGTACATGTACCCCAACAACAAATTGGGCTACGTGGAGAACTTCCTGTACATGATGTTCGGCCTCCCCACTGAGGATTACGAGGTGGACCCGGTGGTGGCCAGCGCGCTGAACACGCTGCTCATCCTGCATGCCGACCATGAACAGAACTGCAGCACGAGCACGGTGCGGATCGTTGGCAGCAGCCAGAGCAACCTCTACAGCAGTGTGAGCGCCGGGATCGCCGCGCTCTGGGGCCCGCTGCACGGCGGTGCCAACCAGGAAGTGATCGAAATGCTCGAGACCATTCGGAACGATGGTGGTGACATCCAGAAGTGGGTGAACAAGGCCAAGGACAAGAACGATCCCTTCCGACTCTTCGGTTTCGGTCACCGCGTCTACAAGAACTTCGACCCACGGGCCCGGATCATCAAGAAGAGCTGTGACGATGTCCTGGCCAAGTTGGGGGTGAAGGATCCCGTGCTCGACATCGCCAAGCAATTGGAGGAGATCGCCTTGAAGGACGATTACTTCATCGAGCGCAAGCTGTACCCCAATGTCGACTTCTACAGCGGCATCATCTATCGCGCCATCGGCATCCCCACCCGCATGTTCACCGTCATGTTCGCGTTGGGACGCCTGCCGGGCTGGATCGCACAGTGGAAGGAGATGGTGGAGAACAAGGAGCCCATCGGCCGTCCCCGCCAGATCTACACCGGTGCCACCAAGCGCGACTATGTGGCCCTCAAGGACCGCAAGTGACCACCATCCGACGGGGGCAGCCCCCGTTGCACACCTTGGAACAGGAGGGCCCACGGCCCTCCTGTTCTGCATACCGGCCGATCGATGAACTGACGGTGGTCATGTGCACTGCCTTATTGATGTCGGACCTTCGTGGATGCAGACACTAGCTGCGTTGACCACCATGAGCACCGCCACCCAAGCCCGCACCCATGTGCGCCTTTCCGACCTTCATTTCGAACACTCCACCTGGCTGAACGCGCTCGCCTTCTACAAGGACGAGATCGGCATCTTTGAGCGCCGACTGGAGGAGATCGCCGCCCGCAATACGGGCACTGAAGTGCTCGCCCAATTGGAGCACTTCCAGAACCGCTACATCCGCGAGCGTGAGGTGATCGACGAACTTCGTCATGACATCAAGGCGCATGAGAACACGCTCGAGCAGGAAGCCCGGGAGCATCCCGTCGCCATTGAGCACCGCTACTTCAAGGACCACGGAGGCCTGCGCGAGCGGATGGTCACCTTCGAAAAGCTCTACCGCGAATTGAAGGACGAGTTCCACCGCTGGGTGGCGCAATGGATGTGACCAATGCGGTATGCGATCGGGCGGGCGCTTGGACCCGCCCGCCCGGCGTTCCGTCCCGGACTTGACGAAAGTCAATTCCCCGACCGCAACACAGCCCTACGTTCGCGCCTTGACCTGTTGCGTACCACGCTGGTCCGCCGTTCCGTCATGCCTCAACGCCCAACACCCATCACCACCATCGACCAGTTGGTCGCGGCCCTGAAGCAGGGTCCGGGGCGGCGCGGCTATTTGGAAGTACTCGAGCGTATCGCCATACCTGAGGGGGACTTCGCACCTTACTGCCGTTGGAACGACAAGCATTATACCCGCAACTGCATCGCGCGTACGGATGATTTCGAGCTGCTCCTGATCTGCTACGAACCAGGTCAGCGCACCAGCATCCATGACTATGCCACCGAGGAGGCTTGGGTACACCCGGTGAGCGGAGTGGTGATCGAAGAACGCTTCGAGCCTGGTGCCGACGGACCGCTCCGCAAGGTGAGCAGCGCCAAATTGGACCCTGGGTCGTTCTCCTATCTGCATAACGGGCGCAGCATCCACCGGTACATGAACCCGGCCAGTGAACGGTCGATCACACTGAACCTGTACGCCAAGCCGCTGATGAAGTGGAAGGTGTACGACGAACGGTCCGGGACGCCCCGCAACGAGCAAGTGGGCGGGCGATGACAAGCCACTGCTTCGGCCTTACCTTGCCCGCATGACGCACACCCGGTTCACCACCGAGGAGGTCGCCTCCATCTACGGCATGCTCTTCAGCAGCGCCGCGGAAGGCTTGGTGGTGGTGGACGGTCAGGGCCTGATCCGCCTTTTCAATCCCCGCTTGGCCGCCATGTTCGGCTACGAGCCTCGCGCGCTCCTGGACCAGCCGGTGGAGACCCTCATTCCCGAAGCGGTACGAAGCAGGCACCAGCAGCAACGTAGCATCTATCAGCGCGACCCGCATCAGCGCCCCATGGGCAACGGCCTGGAACTGAACGGCCAGCGGCGCGATGGCACCACCTTCGCGGTGGAAGTAAGCCTCAATCACTTCGTGGTGAACGACCAGCGCTACGTGATGGGGTTGGTAAGCGATGTGACGCGTCGGCGCCATGCCGAACGTGCCTTGCAGCGCACCAACATGGAGCTCGAGCAACGCGTGGAGCAGCGCACGGCCGATCTGAAGCAAGCCGAGCAGAGCGTGCGCGAGGCCTTGGAGGCCGAGAAGGAGCTCAACAGCCTGAAGTCGCGCTTCGTGAGCATGGCTTCGCACGAGTTCCGCACCCCGCTGAGCACCATCATGAGCTCGGTGGACCTCATCGCTCGCTACGCCGAAGGACCGCAAAAGGACAAAGTTGAACGGCACGTGGCCAAGATCCGAGGCAAGGTGCGCGAGCTCACCACCATGCTCAACGACTTCCTTTCGCTTGACAAGCTGGAGCAGGGCATGGTGCGGTGTACGCCCCAGGAAGTGGATGTGGTGCACCTTTGCATCGAACTGGTGGAGGAGCTGCGCAGCCTGTGCAAACCGGGCCAGGAGATCGATTTCGACCACGAGGGACAAGAGCGGGTGGTGGTGCAGGACAAGCAGATGCTGGCGCACATCCTGAGCAACCTGTTGAGCAATGCCATCAAATACAGTCCGGAGAACGAGCTGGTGATCCTGCGCACCCGGCTGGCCGATGGCACGCTCACCATCGAAGTGAGCGACCATGGGATGGGCATACCAAAGGAGGACCAGCAACATCTCTTCGAGCGCTTCTTCCGCGCCAGCAATGCCTTCACGGTACAAGGCACGGGCCTTGGGCTCAATATCGTGCGGAAATACCTCGACCTGATGGCTGGCCACATCAGCTTCACCAGTGAACCCGGCAAAGGCACCACCTTTGTGGCCACCATACCCCAACACGTTGCCCATGAAGCACATCCTGCTGATCGAGGATGACCAGGACATGCGGGAGAACACCGCGGAGATCCTCGAACTCGCCAATTACCGGGTGACCAAGGCGGAGAACGGTCGGCGCGGCGTGGAACTGGCGCGCAAGGATGTGCCGGACCTCATTCTGTGCGACATCATGATGCCGGAGCTGGACGGCTACGGCGTGCTGCACCTGCTGAACCGGGACCCGCACACGGCTGAAGTACCGTTCATCTTCCTCAGCGCCAAGGCCGAGCGCAGCGATGTGCGCAAGGGTATGGAGCTGGGGGCCGACGACTACCTTACCAAGCCCTTCGAGGAGAGCGAACTGCTCAATGCCATTGAAGGACGCCTGAAGCGCAGCGACCTCTTCCGGAAGGGCTTCGACCAGAGCATGGACGGGCTCAATGCCTTCCTGGACAGCGCGCGCGGCGTGGCAGCGCTGCAGGACATCGCGCGCGACCGCAAGACCCGCCCGGTGGCGCGCAAGGAGGTGATCTTCCACGAGGGCGATGAACTGCGGTCCATCTACTTCATCGACAAGGGCAAGGTGCGCTGCTTCAAGATGAACAACGACGGCAAGGAGCTGGTGACGGCGCTTTACGGACCGGGCGAGTTCCTCGGCTACATGAGCGTGCTGGAGGGAGGCCGGGTGACCGAGTCGGCTGAAGCCATGGAGGACACCGAGCTCGCCGTGATCCCCCGCGAAGAGCTGCAGGCCCTGCTGTACCGCGATCGCGATGTGAGCATGCGCTTCATCAAGATGCTGAGCCGCGAGGTGAAAGAGAAGGAGCAGCTCCTGTTGGAGCTGGCTTACGCCAGTGTGCGTCAGCGGGTGGCCCAGGCCATGCTGCGGCTGCACGAGCGCTACAGCCCCCAGGATGCCGGATCATTGGGGGTCCACATCAGCCGTGAGGACCTCGCCACCATCGTGGGCACCGCCACCGAATCGCTCATCCGTGCCTTGACCGATCTGAAGGACGACGGCATGATCGAGGTGAAGGGTCGCGAGATACGCATCAAGGACCAACGCAAGTTGGAGCGCCTGGCCAACGGCTGATCGAACGCATGTTCGGCACGGCCCATGCATTCCTATCTTTCGCCACAAACCGACCGGACCCCATGAAGAAGTACATCGGCCTCGCCTTCTGGATCGCTGCACTGCTCATCCCTTTCCGCTACGCCATCCTTGACACCGAGCTCATCCTCGATGAGCAGGGTCAGGCCAATAATATGGTGGGGCTTATCAGTTTCCTGGGCGTGCTGACCTTTTTCTTCATTGGCTACTGGTTGGTGGACAGTTCCAGGAACACCACTGAACACGGTCATTGAACAGCACCGCGCCATGGCCCACATCCTGCTCCCGACGGATTTCAGCAGCAATGCGCTGAACGCGGCGCGTTACGCCATCAACCTCTTCGGCACCGAAGGCAACACCTTCACGGTGCTGCACAGCTACATGATGCCACGCAGCAGCGCAAGCACCATGTGGAGCATGGACGATCTGCTCGCCCGTGAATCGCAGGAGGCCATGGACAGCTACCTGGCACGCATGCAGGAGGAGTTCGGTGCTCTGAAGCCCATGTTCAACGGAGTATGCGAGCATGGCGATCTACCCAATGTGATCCAGCGGTTCGCCAAGGATCCCGTACCGCCTGATGCTGTTGTCATGGGTACCCAGGGCGCCAGTGGCCTGAAGGAAGTACTGCTGGGGAGCAACACGGCTGACGTGGTGCGTAATGGCCACCTGCCGGTGATCGCTGTACCAGAAAAGAACACCTATCGGACCCCCAAGCGCATCATCCTGGCGGATGATGGCGGCCCCGTGAACAAACAGACCGTGAAGCTGCTGCAGGACATAGCGCGGTGGTCGCAAGCTGAAGTGCTCATCGTACGGGTGGTGAACGAAGACACGAGCGTGGAGGAAGGCGCCGGAAGCATCTACGACACGCTGCTCGGTGCCATCCCGCACAGCTTCCACTACCTGAGCGGCGACGACGTGTCGAAGGCATTGCACGATATGGCCGACCAGAACGAAGCGGAACTCGTGGTCATCGTACACCGGCAACGTGGCCTCTTCGACCAGTTGTTCCACCGCAGCACCGCCTCGCGACTGGCCATGCACACCCACATCCCCATGCTGGTGCTGCAACAACCTGCGGGCTGATGGCAGCCCGGCTCCGCGGACGTCTTCCCATCTTTTCCTTCAAGGGCATCCAGGTGCTGGTGCACTGGTCGTTCCTGCTCCTGCCTGCCTTCGTTGCCTACAGTGGCTTCAGCGAAGGATCGGACTGGCGTTCCGTGCTGGACCAGGTGGGGTTGGTGCTCATCGTCTTCGCATGTGTGGTGTTGCACGAGTATGGGCATGCGCTCACCGCGCTGCGCTTCGGTGTGCGCACCCGCGACATCACCCTGCTACCGATCGGTGGGGTGGCGAGCTTGGAACGCATGCCGGAAGACCCGCGCCAGGAGTTCTGGATCACGGTGGCCGGCCCCTTGGTCAACCTGTTCATTGCCGGGCTCGCCTTCCTCGCCCTGTCGGTGATGGGCCTCACCTGGCTGCTCAGCGACCTGCACCCTTCCCAGGGGTGGACAGGACTGTTGAGCTTCGTCCTCACGGCCAATCTCGGCCTGTTCCTGTTCAATCTCATCCCCGCATTCCCCATGGACGGTGGACGCATCCTGCGCAGTGCGTTGAGCATGCGCATGCCGCGCCACAAGGCCACGCGCATCGCCACTATCGTGGCCCGTATTCTGGCTGTGGGCTTTGTGGCCTATGGGCTGATGAGCGGGGCCCTCTTCACCGCCATGATCGGGGTGTTCGTATACCTGGCGGCCGGTAGCGAGGCGCGGCAGGTCGACCAATTGCACGAGCTTACGGGTGTGCCGGTGCGCAGTGCCATGCGGCAACGCTTCTGGACCGTGAGCGGCCCCACACCGGTACACGAGGCAGTGAACGGGTTGATCGCCGTGGGTGACAAAGCGGCCGTGGTGACCGATGTGATGGGCTACACCGGCGTGGTGGACCAGCAGGAGCTATGGGCCTTGGTGAGCCGCGGCCACAAAGACCTCAGCATGCGCCAACTGCCGCTGCGACGGCCCGAACCCGTGGCTGCGGACAGCGACCTGCGCGCCGCCGTGCTCCCCCTTCGCACAGGTGAAGCGCCCCTCATCCCCGTAATGGAGGGCACTGATATCATCGGCGTGCTGGACATGGACGCGGTGAACGCGTACCTGCAACTGCGACTGGCACAGCAGCGTTGGTCGCAGGGGTGAGTCCGTTCATGCAGAAAGCCCGCACAGCGGCGGGCTTCCCTGGAGCGATGAATGAACGCTCCTCAGATCGCCTTCTTCTTTGGCTCGTGTACCGTGAAGACGCGCGAGATGTTGAACCCGAACTGAAAGCCTCCCCCTTGCGCAGGATCGTCGAACGACCGCGCCCAATCGCCTGTGGTCTCGGTGATGTAGGCCCGCTCGAACATACCGGCACTGTTCGTGAAGTGGAGTTGGAACACGTGGCCGCCGGTCTCGATATCGAAGCCAACGGACAGTGAGTTGCGGAAGTCCGGTTGGGCATCGCGGAGCACGTGAAAATACTCGGCATTGAAGGCGACGCGCTTGCTCAGCTTCACCCTGCCGGCGCCGCTGATGTGGTACACGTCGTTCTCATCGCTGGCCAGTTCCACCAGGTTGCGGTGCACCAAGCCGGGGTTCAGTTGAAGGGAAATGCTTTCGCTGAGCTTGCGCCCGACGATCAGCGTCCAAGCATAGGACAGGCGGTGGGTGAAGAAGTCCTCTCGACCGGGCGCGAACCAAGGCACCTGATCGGCCTGTAGTGCGGTGAAGCTCGAGGCGCCCACCAGTGCGAGGGTCACCGGCGTTCCGCACCCTTCATCACACTGCCGCAGGAACTTGTACTTCACGAATCCATCGATGGTCTTCTGGTAGCTACTGCGGCCAATGCCGATCATCAAGCGGTCGGTGACACCGTAATCAAGACCCAGACGCACGGTGGCGCCATCCAGGCCGTAGGCTTCGCGGGCGCCGCCATTGGCCGGTCCGAAGCGGTGGCCGATCTTGAAGTCGAGCACACCATGGGCCGTGTTCTCCAGGCTGTGCCCATTGATCACCCGCGTGGTCTTGAAGGCGGCATTGGTGTAGACCGGCCCGGTCTCCTCCTCACCCAGCAACTTCAAGAGGTCATCGTCCTGCGCGCGGACGGGCGCTACCAGTACGAAGGCGGACAACATCAACAGAGAAAGACGCATGGGCGGGAACGGTTGGGCGATGAGGGATCTGACAACTTACATCTTCTCGTAATTGAGACGCACCTTCACGGTGATCTCCTCGGCGATGTTCTTGCGTACCATGCCGGGGATCTTGATGCCGTGGTCCTCGGGCTTCACGACGAAGTCGCTGGCAGCGCTGATGGCACCGGAGGCATCAACGGTGACCTTCCCTTTGGCGGTGGCAGGCTTCGTTACACCGTGTATGGTGAGGTCACCTGTGACGGTAACTTCATGGTTGCCGGCCTTCTTCAGTTGGTCTGCGGTCACCCCGGTGAGCTTCCCTTTGAACTCGGCCTTTGGGAAGCTGTTGCTCTCCATGTAGTTCTCATTGAAGTGCTCCTGCATCAGCGCCTTCTCGAACTCGAAGGCTTTGATGAGCACGGCGAACTGCATGGCGCCGCTGGTGGCATCCCATACACTGGTCACCTTGTGGTTGTTGGCCTCGATGTTCTCCATCGGCGTGGCAGAGAAGAAGGCGATATGGCCGTTGCGGGTCATGTAGCGCTCCTGCGCCTGGGAGGCGAGGGGGAGCAGGGCAAGGGCGAGGGCGAGGGTCTTCAGGTCGTTCATGGTTCCAGGTCGTATTGGGGCGCGATCAGCATGCAGGTGGATCGCTGTGCGCGCGGGACTTCAGGTTCGTTGGAGGTCTTAGGCAAGCATCATACCACAGCGGAGCAGCGCACCAGCACCACATCCATCAGCAGACCGGTGCAGATGCCTTTCACGGTGACAGCGGCTCCAGCGCGCCAATCAGCGGGCACATCGGCTTCGGCGAACTCACAGGCGATCCCGGCCAACGCATCACCGGTCTCCAGCACAACGGTCACTTTCCCGTCGCCGGTGGAGGCCATGCTGCGGATGGTGCCGCTCACCTGCACTGCCTGCTCGGTGGTACCCACGTAAGTGGCGGTCGCGGCGGCCTCATCGGCGGTGAAGTCACCCAGGAGCTGTTCAGCGCTCACGGTGGCGGCCACCTTCAGGTCGTTGGCGCCTTTTACTCCGCGGTTGTATTCGATCAGGGCGTAAGCGCCGACCACGGCAGCGATCAGCAAGGCCAGGAAGATGATGGTCCGAAAGCGCATGGTGATGGATCAATTATTGGGTGCTCCTGCGCGAAGCCAGATGTCGAGAACAGCAATATCACAGGCAGGCAGCTTACCGGAGGCGGGCATGAAGGATGGTATTCCATCGATGGCCCTGGCCCGCAGCCGTCCATTGTCGGCCTGCGCCTTCACTGCCGTGTAGCCGGTGAGGTTGGGCGAGGTGGTGCCGTTCGCATGACATCCGGAGATGGCGCACTTGGTATTGATCAACGGCTCGATATCGTTGGCCCAGGTGACCGCGGCCGTATCGCAGAAGCTGCTCGGGTAGAGCAACTCCTCCTTGTCATAGTAACAGCCATTGGTGGCGAAGAGGAGCATGGCTGCAAGGGCGAAGAGGATGGGGGTGCGCATGCTCCAGGTCAGTTGTTGGGGGCGCCGGCCTCGATCCAAAGGATGAACTTGCGCACCTCGCAATTCGGAAGCATGGGAGCGCTGGGGGGCATGGGTATGCCTTGGGGATCGTGGGTCACGGCCCAGCGCAGGCGACCGTCATCAGCCACCGCATTAAGGGTCAGCCAGTTATCGAAGTTCAGGTCACCCGAAGGACTACCGCCGCTATGGCACCCCAGGCAACGCTGCTGCACGAGCGGCACGATGGTACCTGCGTAGGTGACGTTGGTGGTATCACAACCGGCCTGCGCGCAGCTGTTGTTCTGGGCACCCTGCTGGATCCAGGTCTGGATGAGCTGGATCTGTTGGGGCGTAAGCGGGTTCTGGGGGGGGGGGGCATGCGATCGTCCGGGTCGGTGTCCGTGATGGCCTCCATCAGATCACCATCGCCAACGATGCCGCTGTTCATCAAGCTTTCGTAGCTCGTCAGCGCGATCCAATCGTTATCATCGGTTGCTGTGTGGTGGCAGTTCAGACCTTCACCGGGATTGGTGCAGTTGCTCTGGAGGATGGGCAACACCTGTTGCTGGAAATACACCGTAGTGGGTGAGCATGGGTTATCGCTGCCACCACCACCGTTACCACCGCCACCACCCAAGGGGTCTTCCGGCGCTACGGGCGGTTCGTGTTGGCAAGCATAGGCACCCATGGCCAGTGCGCCTAGTACAAGGGCATGGCGGCTGGCGGGCAGGAACTTCTTCCACATAGGTCGTGACAAGGGTTCGTTCGAACTACGGATGAACAGCAGCGAAAATAGGGCCATAGCCGAGGGCTACCGACCGTCAGTTTGACGAACCGGGAAGAAGTCGCGACGAAGCGGGATTCGCACCATGCTTCGCCCCTTTGTTGCGCAGTTGATGTTCGCTGATGGCCGCACAAAGAGCAATGGCATCCAACGAATTGTGGTAACGCGGAAGCCGGTTCAAGCGCAGGATGGCACCAATGAGCTCTGCCTTGGCCAGGCGCAAAAGAAGTCGGCGGTGGCGGGGATCGATCAGTAGCAGCGGATCCATGACACGGAGTTCGATGGGGCGAAGGTGCACCGCCATACAGGCCCACAACGCAACCATCCGGACGAAACGGGAAATGGGGCCGACAGGACCGCTGTCCCCTTCACCGACCGGCCAGCCAGCGCTTGAAGGAGGCACTGCGCTCGCTGCTCACGATGGCATCCTCGTCATAGGGCGGATCCAGGATCACCTTCACCCGGCTCTTGCTGTAGGCCAGCAATTCCTTGATGCTCTCGATGTGTACGATGAGCTGCCGATTGAGGCGGATGAAGCGCTCCGGATCGAGTTGGGCCTCCAACTTGTCCAAGCTCTCATCCAGGGGCAGATCGCGCCCTTCCCGCGTCCGGAGGAAGGTGTTCTTCATAAGCGAATGGATGTAGGCGATCTGTTCGGGCTCGACCACTTTGAAGTGCTCGCCGTAGCGGATCAGGAAGCGCTTCACCGGGGTGGCATGCGCAACGGGCGGTCGGCTGCGATCCAGCTGTGACAGGTCGCGCACCGGGGCCACGCGTGCCGCACGCTCCAGGGCCTGCGCCAGGTCCTCCTTCCGCACGGGCTTCAGCAGATAATCCACCGCATTGACCTTGAAGGCCTGCAGCGCGTATTCATCGAAGGCGGTGATGAACACCACCGGACAGGCCGGCTGCACCTGCTTGAAGATGGCGAAGCTGTCCCCATCGGCCAGTTGCACGTCCATCAGCACCAGGTCCGGTGCATCGTTCTCCTGGAACCACCGCACGCTCTCTGCCACGGTAGGCAATGCAGCGAGTACCTTCACTGCGGGGTCCACGGTGAGCAGCAGTTTGCGGAGCCGTTCCGCAGCGGCTGCTTCGTCCTCGATGATCAAGACGTTCATGGGCGGGTGGGGATGAGCGGTACGTGGACGGCAAAGGAATGATCTGTGCGCACAAGGTGTACAGGGCGAGCGCTCAAGGCCGTGTAGCGCTTGCGGATGCTATCCAGCCCGAAGCCTGTGGAGCGCGGGGGCGTGAGGCGCGGCTGCAGTGGATTGTGTACGACCAGCTCACCATCCAGTACCTTCACGGTGATGCGCAGTGGCCGCTGGAGCGTGGCAACGTTGTGCTTCAATGCGTTCTCTACCAGCAACTGCAGGGTCAGTGGAACCACGAGTGCCGCGCGGTCCACCTCCGGCACCCGCACGTCCAGCGCGATGGCGGCACCAAAGCGCCGTTGCTCCAACCCGAAGTAGGTGGCGAGCAGGTGGAGCTCCTCGCTCAGCGGGATGAGGTCCTTGTCGCGCACCGTGAGGATGTTACGGAAGAAGGTGCTGAGGTCGTCCACGTGGGCGACGGCCTTCTCCGGCTCGGTCTCGATCAGTTGCACCAGGGTGTTGAAGCTGTTGAAGAGGAAGTGCGGATCCACCTGACTGCGCAATGCCTCCAGCTGGAAGCGTACACGGTCCTGTTCCAAGCGTTGCCGCAGCTGGATGCGTTGCTCGCGCGCCCTGAGCAGCAGGAACGTGAGCCCGCCGGCGGAGAGCGCGAAAAGGACCATCACCCACGGCAGGCGCCACCACGGTGGCTGCACGACCAGATCGAAGCCGGTCCACGGCGCCTCTTCCCCACTTCCCGCACCCACTGGCCGCACCTCGAAGCGGTACGTTCCGGGTGGTAGCGCAGGGAAGCTGATCTCCCGTTCACGCGTGAGCAGCACCTGATCGCTGAGCCCCACGAGCCGATAGGCGAACTGCATAGAGGCCAGGCCGTCCGGCAAGGGAAGGGCGTAGCGGACCGTCAGGGTGTTCGCATCGTGCGTTGTGGTGAAGCGCGCAGCGGCGGGCATGCGAACGTTCCCCAGGCGCACATCGCTGATGTGTACCGCTGGCGTAGGAGCGAGCAGGCTGCTGTCCGGGACGATGCGCACCAGCCCTTGATCACAGGCCACCCAAAGGGAACCGTGCACATCGACGGCAACGGTGTTCAGTTCCATGCGCAGCTCGCGGAGCCCCATGCGCACACCCAGGTCGTTCCAGGTGCTGCGGCCAGGATCGAAGGCGAGCACACCGCGTGAGGTGAACACGAGCAGCCGGCCCAGGTAGGGCGCCAAGGCATGGATGTCCGCTTCCGCCAGCCCCAGCTCCTGGCCATAGATGCGCCACGCTGTTCCATCGTACCCCAATAGGCCGGTGGCGGGTCCACCAGCCCAGATGCCCCCGTTGGCGTCGCGGGCCAGACTGTACACGGTGCGCGCACCGCCGGTGCCGAATTGCTCAGGACGCCCCGCTCCTACTTCGATCACACCTTGCCCGTCCGTCGCTGCCAGACTGCGCTTGCCGTCGCTGGGAAGCACCTGGTAGATGAAGCCCGGACCCAGACCACCATGCTCCTGCACCCGCGCACCGCGCAGTGCCGCCACGCCGCCCAAGGTGCCCATCCACAGCGTACCATCGGCCACGGCGACGGACAAGACATTGGGGTCCTGTGGTGCACGGTCACCAGCCAGTCGTTCCGATCGCCCATCGGCCTGCACCGCCCACACACCGGCACCGAACGAACCAGCGTAGACCGTGTGATCCGTTGCGGCTGTGAGGCTCACCAGCGGTGTGTTGGGTTGCACGGCAAGCGGGATGCGTACGCAGCGGGCATCGTCCGTGAAGGCATCGGGGTGGTGGTACAGCCCGGCGGCGGTCGCGAACCAGATGCGACCGGCATCATCCGCTGTGAGCGCGGTGATCGCCGTAAGATCGATGCCTTCGTGGGAAGGCACATGCAACACGCGGGGATCGCCGTAGGACACCTCATCCGTGCCGTTGCACCACCATACCAGCCCTTGTCCGCCCGGTGCCAGTTGGATCGCGGACCGTTGTTCCGCTTGCGCACGGTACACACCGCCACGTCCCACCTCGTGTACGAGCAATACACCGTTCGCCAATGCACACCACATGCGGTCAGCGTGCAGCAAAAGGTCGGTCACGGCGGTATCGGCTCGCAGCGGAAGCACCGTGGGCGCATTGGAAGCACCCGGCAGCCACCGCAGCAGGTCACCACTGGCGGTACCGGCCCATATAGTGCCCTTGGCATCCGCGGATATCGCGGTCACCAGGTTGTCCGGCAGGCCGTGGCGCTGATCAAGCACCTGCTCCACCTTCCCCGCACGCACCACCACCAACCCTTGATCGGTGGCGATCGCCAAGCGGTCATCCGATAGCACGGCAGCATCGTTGATGTGCATGGCCTGCAGCGTTGCCGAAGCGGCCAATGGCTCCCAATGATCCTGAACCAGGTGCAGCAGCCCGTGCTGCGCCGATGCCGTGTACACCGTACCGGATGCCGTGCTCAGCAGCCTGATGGGTCGGATGCTCTGCCGCAGCGTGTCATGGAGGATGGTATCGCAACCCAACACGGTACAGCGCAACAGCATGCCGTTGGAGAGCGACACCAGCGCACCCTCCGCGGTCGCGGCCAGTCCATTGACGTGTGCAGGTGCGGTACGCAGCAGCAGTTCGTTGCGTTCACCATCGCTGAGCATCACGCCCAGGTCGCTGCCGGTCCAGAGCATGCCCAAGCCGTCCTGCACCACGTAGGCCGCAGCCGGCCGCAACTGGCCTGTGCGCAGTTCCATCCGCTGCACCAAGGGGAACTGGGCCATGGCCAGCGCGGCCAGCAAGAACAGGGCGACGGTGAGCGGGTGACGCATCACGGTGTTCGCGGTTCGAAGCGCAGATCGACGGCCACGTGCACCACGGGCGCGATCTTCTGGTTCACGATGCGGGGGATGCGGATATCGTGCTCCTCCAGCACCACGTCCAGTTCCGTGGTCACGCGCATCCCATCGGCCGTCACCACCACGGTGCAGGGCACGATGCGTTCCTGCGTGATGCCACGGATGGCGAACTCCCCCTTCGCCCGTACGCGGTGGGTGCCGGGCTTGCGCAGGTCGATCGCCTCGATGATGCGGCCGTTGAAGGTGGCGTGCGGGAACTTGCCGCTCAGTAGGTAGTTCTCGTTGAAGTGCTCGCGCTGAAGCGGCGCGTTGAAACCTTCGAACTCCACGATGGGCACCCGGATGGCGAAGCTGCGCTGGTCCAGGTCGAACAGGCCCGTCACCGCACGGTTGGTGGCCGCGATGCGTTCCAGCGGCGCCTCGCTCACAAAGGTCACCTCCGACCGCACCACACGGTGCAGGTGTTGGGCGAATACCAAGGTAGGCAGCCAGAAAGCCAGGAGGAACAGGGTACGCATACCAAGTGCTTTACCGATCGCGTGCCGGACCCGCAGCTGCCCGAACGAACCGATGCACGGCATGGGTCCCATCCACCGCTTCCACCACGAAAAGGTACTGTCCACCGGCCAGTCGGCCCACGGCTACGGTGGTCTGCCCCTGCCAGGCCCCGACGCGGACCTCCCGGCGTCCGGCGGCATCAAGGATGAAGGCTTCCCGCACCGGACGATCGCTCCACACCGTGAGCACCTCATCGGCAAGGGTGGTACATCCGCTCCATGACCGCGCTGCGGCGACCGTCACACCGGTGCTAAGGCAATCGCTCTCGGCCTCCACCCCCACCGGTTCGGCCACCAGGCCCAGGAAGGTGTTCAACGCGCCCCCTTCGCCCAGCAGGTGATGGGCCAGCCACGGGGTTGCGAAGGTGTTCACCAGCGCGTGTTGTTGGGCGCGATCGATGGTCAGGTCAGGCCCGCAGGTGAATTCGCCGAAGGAGCAATTGAAGTTGTCATTGGCGAAGTAGCAATGCCCTCCGCCCTGGATGTTGACAAAAGCCTTGCACGGCGAGCCCAGCGCGGCATACATCGGTCCCTGGTGCGCGGCGATGGGCGTGACGCAGTCCTCCGACGCTGCGAACACGAGCGTGGGCACCTGCACCGATGCGGCGGCGGCCACTGCGGAAGGGTTCGTCTCAGCCGGGGCGAGCAACACCACCGCTTGAACGGTGTTACTGGCCGCAGCGAGCATCGCAGCTCCTCCGCCCATGCTATGGCCCATGAGCGCGGTGGCAGGCAGCACATGGCCCTCAAAGGCTCCACCGCTCTCGGCCCCGGCATCCTGGATGGCCTGTGCGAGGAAGGCCAGGTCCGCACCGAACGCACCGTGGCTGGGAGCGAAGCCTCCTTCAGTGGTAGGGAGCGCAACGATGTATCCAAGGGGAACGAAATGATCGGTGATGTTGCCGTAGGCAGCAGTGGTCATCACGAAGCCATGTCCCACCACGAGCACGGGGAAGGTTCCGGCCGCCACCTCGGCATTGGCGCCCGCTGCCACTGCCGGGTATCGCACCAGCGTGGGCACATCCCGGTCGCGGGCCGCATCGTAGAAGGTGATGGTCCGCTCGCCGATGGCGAAGGGCTGAGCCACGGAGGCCAGCTGGAGCAGGAGCGCGAACAGCAGCGGGTAGGAGCGCATGGAAGCCGGGTTGAAGCCGCAAGGTACAGTTCGCCGCAGCCACCGCACATGCTTCCGATCAGACCATTGGTCTATCTTCGCGGCCCCGTTCGGAGAGGTGCCAGAGTGGTCGATCGGGTCTGTCTCGAAAACAGATGTGCCCGCAAGGGTACCGGGGGTTCGAATCCCTCCCTCTCCGCCAAGGAAAGCCCGGGCCGCGCAGCGGCCGGGCTTTTTCATTGCCTGACCGGGCCAAGCTAGCTTGGACAAGGTCAGGCAATGAAAAAGCCCCCTCGCCCAACGGGCGAGCTGGGCTTTCCTTGAAGCATCACACTCAACGGGACGCCCGTCTTCGGGCAATTCCTCCCCCACCCCCCAGTTCGTTCCTTTGCACCATGCAACACGCCCACTTCCTAGCCCAGCTGATGGACCATGCCCATGCCTACACGCTTCACCACCTGGAGCGCCTTAAGGGCCAGGACCTGCACCGGCGCTTTGAAGTGGACGGCAAGCCCTTGAACAGCGCCTTCTGGATCGTGGCGCACCTGGCCGTTTCGCAGAACTGGCTGATCCTGCGCGGTACGGGCGGCAGCTTCCAGAAGTTCTCGTGGGCCAAGCAGTACACGCTGGGCGCGGCACACCCTTCCGCCGCTGATGCACCGGCCTGGGAGGAGGTGTTCGATACCTACCAGCGCATCCACCAGCTCGCGCTGGAGCATGTGCGCACGCTGAGCAACGAAGCGCTGGCACAGCCTCACCAGGCCATGATGGATCTGGATGGTGGCAACACGGTCCAGCAGGTGATCCTGCACCACGTACGGCACGAATCGTCGCACAACGGCCAGTTGAGCTGGCTGTGCAAGTGCTACGGCTTACCGACCATCTGAGCGCCTTTGCGGACCGTGGCTTCTAGTGCCACATCAACCAGAAGGTGATGATGCCGCCGAAGTAGCCGAGGGCTGCTGGGAAGGCCATGCGGCGCAGGTACCACAGGAAGTCGATGCCCAGGATGCCCATGGTGGCCACACCTGCGGCAGAGCCGATGATGAGGATGCTGCCACCGGTGCCGGCACAGAAGGCCAGCAGTTCCCAGAACGGATGATCCACAGGGAACTGCGTCATGGGGTACATGCCCATGGCTGCGGCCACCAACGGCACATTGTCCACCACAGAGCTGAGCACACCGATCACGGAGTTCACGGCATACATGCTGCCCAGCTTTTCATCCAGCAGGTGCGCCGCATCGGTGAGGTGCCCTGCCACCTGCAGACCTGCCACAGCGGTGAGGATACCCAGGAAGAAGAGCACGCTGGGCACATCGATCCTGCGCAACACCGAGGTCACCGCCAGATGGCCGGTATCCGTCTCGATGCTGTTCTTGTGCATCAGTTCGGTCACGATCCACATCAACCCCAGCCCGAGGAGAATGCCCATGTACGGAGGCAGGTGGGTGTAGGTCTTGAAGAGGGGCACACCGAGCAGGGCGATCAGGCCCATGATCAATACCAACCGCTGCTGGGAAGGTGGAACGGCTTTGTGCCCTTCGTTCGCCTCTGAGGTCTGCTCAGGCCGTTCGATGGCCCCTTTGAAGGTGAACGAGAACCAGACCAAGGGTAGCACCAGGCATACGAGGCTGGGGAGGATGAGCTTCACGATGATGTTGCCTGCGGTGACCTGACCGCCGATCCAGAGCATGATGGTGGTGACATCACCGATGGGGCTCCATGCGCCACCTGCATTGGCCGCAATGATCACCATACCGGCGAATGTCCACAGGTCGTTCTTGTCCTTGATGATCTTCCGCAACAAGGCGCACATCACGATCGCGGTGGTCATGTTGTCCAGTGCGGCACTGAGGAAGAAGGTGATGATGCTCAGGACCCAGATCAGGGAGACCTTGTTGGTGCCTTTGATCTTGTCGGTGATCACGCGGAACCCTTCGTGGGCATCGATAAGTTCCACGATGGTCATCGCCCCCAGGAGAAAGAAGAGGATGCTGGCGATGTCGCCGAGGTGCTCCAGGAGATGCGCCGTGATGACGGTATGTCCGCCATGGTCACCACCGGGGAACAGCTCATGCTGACCAAGCATGATGATCACCCAGACGAGCACACCGGTCACCAATGCAGTAGCTGCTTTGTTGATCTTCAGGGGGTGCTCCAATGCGATGGCCAGATAGCCGATCACGAAGGTGAGCGCAATAAGGGTGTACATGGAGGTGGTTCCGTTGGTGGGTCAAATGTGCAGCGCCCCAACGAATGCCTCCATGCAGAGGCCGGGAATAGTTTTGAACCGGTGTTGGTTCAGCTGAGCCGCACGCTCAATGCCACATCAACCAGAAGGTGATGATGCCACCCACATAGCCGAGGGCGGCGGGGAAGGTCATGCGCTTCACGTACCACACGAAGTCGATGTGGAGGATGCCCATGGCGGCCACACCGGCGGCAGAGCCGATGATGAGCAGGCTGCCACCGGTACCGGCGCAGTAGGCGAGCAGTTCCCAGAACAGATGATCCACAGGGTATTGGGTCATGGGGTACATGCCCATGGCCGCAGCTACCAGCGGCACGTTGTCCACGATGGAAGAAAGCACACCAATGGCGGTGTTGATGGCGAAGATGTTGCCGAAGGCCTGGTCAAGGGTCTCGGCCATGAGCGTAAGGTGACCGGCCACCTGCAAACCCGCCACGGCCACGAGGATACCGAGGAAGAAGAGCACGCTGGGAAGATCGATGCGGCGCAATACGGCGGTGACCATCAGGTCGCCGCGCTGATCAACGCCATGCCGCATGTGGATCACTTCCGTGACCACCCACAGCACACCCAGACCCAGCATCACGCCCATGAACGGAGGAAGGTGGGTGATCGCCTTGAACACCGGAACGAAGAGCAGGGCGAGCAAACCCAGGATGAACACAAGGTTGCGTTCACCGGGGGTGACGTGCCCGCCATGGTGACCAGAAGCACGCACTATATCCGGACGCTCGACGTGGCCCTTCATGGTGAAGGTGAGGTAGAGCAAGGGCAGCAGCAGGGCCACAAGGCTGGGGATGATCAGCTTGACAATGATGTTCACCGTGGTCACCTGTCCACCCACCCAGAGCATGATGGTGGTGACGTCACCGATGGGGCTCCAGGCACCCCCGGCATTGGCGGAAATGACCACCAGGCCGGCGAACATCCACAGGGTCTCCTTGTCCTTGATCAGCTTGCGCAACAAGGCGCTCATCACGATGGCGGTGGTGAGGTTGTCCAGTGCGGCGCTGAGGAAGAAGGTGATGATACCCACCACCCAAAGGAGCGTGCTCTTCTTGGTGCTGGTGATACGGTCGGTGATCACCCGGAAGCCTTCATGCACATCGATCAGCTCCACGATGGTCATGGCACCGATGAGGAAGAACAGGATGCTGGCGATGTCGCCGAGGTGCTCCAGCAGGTGGTGCACCAGGCCTTCGTGGCCATGATCACCCAGATCGGGCAGGATGCTGGGGTAGCCGAGCATCAGGATGGTCCACACCACCGCACCGGTGAGGATCGCGGATGCCGCCTTGTTCACTTTCAACGGGTGCTCCAGCGCGATCGCGAGGTACCCGATCACAAAGACGACGGCCATCAGGATGAACATGGCGAAGGGATGAGGGTTTGGAATTCGGCGGCAAGTGTACGCGGAAAACGCCCCCATTGTTCTGTGACACAACGAAAAAGCCGCACCCCAAGGGCACGGCCTTTTCATTGGAACGGCGGTAAGATCAGGCCTTCTTCACCGGACAGGTGCTGATGCCGAAGATGCTGTACAGCGGGCAGGTGCCCATCAGTGCAGTGCCCAGGAACACGGCACCCAGCACAAGCAGTACGATGCCGAGCGTGCCTTCAACGGTGTGGGTGAAATAGAGGATGGCGAACACGACGGCGAGGGCGATGCGTACCATTTTGTCGAGGCTTCCTACGTTGGTCTTCATGGCTGAGGGTGTTGGGTTCAGAACTGTTGGATGAGCAGGGCGACGAGCGTGGCGAAGGCGATGCAGAGTCCGCAGACCAGTAGGAACCGCAACCACTTCGGAGCCTTGTTCATGGTCCAAAGGTCAGGGGCCGTCCTTTCCGGAAGTGGTGACCGCGGTCACCGCCTCAGCAGAATGCCCTCGGGCCCAACGGAAAGGTGGCCTTCGCGCTCCAGCTTCTTCAAGGTGCGTGTGATCACCTCCCGCGCCGAACCAAGCTCCTGCGCGAGCTTGGAATGGCGTACATCCAACAAGGGCGCACCCTGTAGTTCGGCCTTGCGCCGCAGGTGGTCCAGCAGGCGGGAAGGCAGATCACCGAAGGCCACTTGTTCCACGGTGTGCAGCATGTCCGCATACCGTTCGTTGTACAGGCGGAACATCAGTTCGGCGAAGGCCGGATATGCGCGCAGCCAGGCCCTCACCTGCTCGGCGTTCACCAACAGCAACCGCGTGGGCCGCTCCGCCACCGCGTTGATCCGGCTGGGCGCGGCGCCCAACAACGCACTGAAGCTCATCACACAGCTCTCCGCCGGGCGGATGTAGTAAAGGAGCAGCTCCTTGTCCTCGTGGCCGATGTAGACGCGCACCAGACCATCCAGAATGATCGGCAGGTCGCGGACATAGGCTCCTTCACGCAGCAGCTCAGCGCCTTCGGGCACCTCCACGGCACGGCCGTTGGCCAGCATCTCCGTGATCAGTGCGCTGTCCAGAGCGGCCAACGCGCGGCGGTCGGTGGCGCTGTGTTCCATGGCCGCAAGATAATGGTGGCCTGCCAGTACCTTGGCCCGGTGAATTGGGCACCGCACATCCGCTTGCAAGCCCTGGTGGTCGCTGCCAGCATCGTGTTGATGGGAGTGAAGTTCCTGGCGTGGCGGATCACGCACAGCAACACCATCCTCAGCGACGCGCTCGAAAGCATCGTGAACGTGGTGGCCGGCGCGTTCGCGTTGTACAGCCTGATCTTGGCGGCCAAACCGCGGGACCGTGAGCATCCCTACGGCCACGGCAAGGTGGAGTTCATCAGTGCCGGGTTGGAAGGGGGGCTGGTCATGCTCGCTGGCATCACCATCATCTGGCGGGCGGTGCAGGCCCTGCTGCTGCACCAACAATTGCACGACCTCGGCACGGGCATCGCGCTGACGGCCCTTGCCGGGGGGCTCAACCTGCTGATGGGCCTGGCCTTGCGGAGCCGGGGACGCGCCCAGCGGTCCATCACCATGGAGGCCAGCGGCGCACACTTGCTCAGCGATGCATGGAGCACGGTGGCCATGCTGGTGGGCCTGATCCTCATCCGCATCACGGGCCTGTTGTGGCTCGATCAGCTCTTCGCCATCCTCTTCGCGCTCTACATCATCATCATGGGCCTGCGCATCTTCAGGCGTTCGGTGGCGGGCATCATGGATGAAGCGGACCACGACCTGGGCGATGCCATCATCCAGCGGCTGGAAGCTGCGCGGCGACCGCAGTGGGTGGACCTGCACAACTTCCGCATGATCAAGTACGGTGCCGTGTTGCACATCGATTGTCACGTGACACTCCCTTGGTATTACTCGTTGGAGCAGGCCCACCAGGAGATCACCACCATGGAGGAACTGGTGAACACCGAAGGCGACCATCCGGTGGAGCTCTTCATCCACATGGACCCCTGCATTCCGCGGTCGTGCAGCGTGTGTGCCCTGGTGGACTGCCCCAAGCGCCGCTCGCCGTTCAAGGAGCGTATCGCATGGAACGCCAGCACCGTGCTGGGTAATCGCAAGCACGGGTTGGAGGAGACCAGCGCGTGATGGATGTCACTGTGCAGGGGGGCGGGAGACCGGACCTTTGTGACATGGAAACCAACACAATGCCGAAGATCGGTGAGCCTGCTCCCGACTTTGACGCCAACACCACGCACGGACCCCTGAAGTTCAGCGAATATGCCAAGGGCAGCTGGGTCATCCTCTTCAGTCACCCAGCCGATTTCACGCCCGTTTGCACCACCGAACTGTCGTCGTTCGCAGAGGAGAAGGACTGGTTCGCCCAGCGCAACACCAAGCTCATCGGCGAGAGCATCGACAGCATCCACAGCCACGTGGCGTGGGTGCAGGCTGTGCGCGAAAAGACCGGCGTGTACATGGACTTCCCCATCATCGCGGACATCGACATGAAGGTGGCGAAGCTGTACGGCATGCTGCACGAAAGCACCAGTGCCACGGCATCCGTGCGGGCGGTCTTCTTCATCGACCCCAAGGGCATCATCCGCCTGATCATGTACTACCCGCTTAACGTGGGGCGGAACATGGAGGAGATCAAGCGTGTGCTGGAGGCCATGCAGACCGCGGATGAGCACGCCTGTGCCATGCCGGTGAATTGGAAGAAGGGCATGCCGGTGATCGTGCCGCCGCCCAAGACGCTCACGGAGCTCAACGCCCGTCTGGCCGACACGTCGGTGGAGCTGATCGACTTCTACTTGGCGAAGAAGCAGCTCGCCTAAGGCTCATCGTGGAACTCAGAACAAAAGGCCGTCCCGACAGGGGCGGCTTTTCTGTAGCTAAGAAGCCCCATGGCCGCCGACCGCCGGGAACGCAAAAGCGCCCTTGTGGGGCGCTTCTGCTTTGGGGTGGTAGACCGGGCTTGAACCGGCGACCTCCGGAACCACAATCCGGCGCTCTAACCAACTGAGCTACAACCACCATTTCCCAGGCCAAAGCGGCTTTGGGGTTGCAAATATAATCGTTCGCAGCGTAGCAACGATGAACACCGCCCTGACGCGCAGTACCAGCGCTCCCATGGAAGCCCGGCCACCTGCGTACCTTGCTCGCCGATGCACGTGCTATTCCTGCCGAAGTGGTTCCCCGGAAGGAACGACCCCCAGTTGGGCGACTTCCTGCGGAAACAGGCCATCGCCACGGCAGCAGAGGTCAAAGTGAGCGTGCTGTTCGTCACCGCGCTGGATGCGACCGCCCCGATCATGGAGGTACGTGATTCGGAAGGCCTCTGGGAGCTGCACGGCTATTACCCACGTTACCAAGGTGGTCCCGCACCGTGGCGGAGCTGGATCAACCTATGGCGCTACTTGCGCACCGTTAGGCAGGGTTGGAACCAACTGGTACAACAACGCGGCCGACCTGACCTGGTCCATGCACACATCCTCTTACGCCCGGCCGTGCTGGCGTGGTGGTGGCGCTGGCGTTGGGGGATCCCATACGTGGTCAGCGAACAGAGCAGCGGCTTTATGACCGGGGCCTTCGATCGCCGTGGCCGCCTCTATCGCACGGTCAGCCGCTTCGTGCTGCGACAGGCCAACAGCGTAAGCACCGTCTCAGCGCACCTCGGCGCACGCATGAAGGCCCTTGGACTGATCAACGCACACTCGGTGGTGCCGAACGTGGTACCCGGGCTCGACCGTCCACTGCCCGCTCCCGGAGTGCCCGGTCACTTCCTGATGGTCGCCGATCTGGTGGACGAGATCAAGAACGTGAGCGGCGTGCTGTGGGCCCTGGCGCAGATCATCGATCACGTACCAGGGGCGCGCTTGGACCTCATCGGTGATGGCCCTGACCGGGCGCTACTGGAGCGCCTATGCGACGAACTGAAGCTGCGGGACCGGGTAACGTTCCATGGCCGTTTGCCGAACCGCGCCGTACTGGACCACATGGCGGGCTGTGCGGCCGTCATCGTCAACAGCCGGGTGGAGACCTTCAGCGTAGTCACTGGTGAAGGGCTGGCCATGGGAAAACCGGTGATCGCCACACGATGCGGTGGTCCGGAAGCGTTCATCACCCCGGAGAACGGTATCCTTGTTCCCGTGGACGACCGATCATCCCTGAGCGCCGCGATGCTGCACGTCATCACGCATGCTGGCACATACGCACCGGAGCGTGTGCGGGCCAGCGTGCAGGCCCGTTCCAGCGCAGCGGCCGTGGGCATCGCTTTCCGCACCCTCTATGAACGCACCCTGCATGACGCCTGAGCACGGCATCCGCATGGGCGTGGCCCTCTCCCACCACGAAATGAGCCATTGGCAAGTGGAACTGGTGCGTTCGCTGGCGGCTGAACCAAGGGTGGAGCTGTGCTTCATCCACGATAGCGGACGACCAGCCCCGGCGCTGCCTTGGTTGGGGGGGCGCTTGCGCAGACGCTACCTCAGTGCTCACGGACGCGGCTTCCTGGGCAGCGCGCGCAACAAGGAACTCCCGCACGCACCCCGTTCCGAGGGCACCAGCGAGGTACTGAAGACCCGTGCGCGCGCGGAACACATCGATATGCTCCTGTTGCTGAGCGGCATGGATGCCATGGATGTGAGGGATCTGGAGCCCACAACGGTCTGGCGCTTCGGACCCGCTTCACCGTCCGGATGGGAAAGCGCACCTCCGGGTCTGGTGGAGCATATCATACACCAGCATTCCGTGCACATGGCTTTGGAACGCTGGACCCCCACTGGCTGGAAGGTGCTGGACCAAGGCAGTTGCCAGCACCATGCTGAGCGCATACGCGCCTTGATCGACGCTGCCAAAAGCTGGGTGCTGAACCGGCTAAGGAGCGGTGCAGTGACAGGCCCCACCATCGACCGCACTGCCCCGGAGCTCGACCCGCCGGGCGTATGGGCTCGCATGCAACGCTTGTGGCCACTACTGACAGGCGCCGAACGCCGCGCACACCATGAAGTGGAGTGGAACATCGGCGTGCTGCCGCAACCCATCCATCACCTCCTGGAGGAACGACCCAGCCTCAATGTGCGCTGGTTGCCCCCGCCCGAGCTGGGTTCACAGCGTATCGAGCCGTTCGGCATCACCGACAGCGAAGGCGAATTGAACGTCCTCTACGCCAAGGGGCACAAGGACGGTGCATGGTCCATCTCGCGTGTGCGCCCCAAACAGGACAATGTGCTGAAGCGGTCGCGCTCCATCCTCGAACTGGCGCAGGACCTGCACTACCCGTACACGGTCCAGCGCGGGGCCGACATCCACTTCGTGGTTTCCAACAAGGAGCAGGACCGCACGCTGCTGCATCGCGTGTACCAAAACTTGGACGGCAGTGAACCTGTCGCGGTGTTGTGGACCGCTGCGTTGCACGCCCCGACCCTGGTGGAGCATGGCGGCCGCTGGTGGCTGTTCGGGTGCGGCAAGGACCTGCCGGATGAAGGCTTGCTGGTGTTCCATGCGGACCGCTTGGAAGGTCCCTACGTGCCCCATGCGCTGAACCCTGTGCGCGTGGCCATTGATGGAGCACGTCCGGGGGGAACACCCTTTGTACACGAAGGTGTGTTGTGGCGTCCGGGTCTTGACCTGAGCGACCCCTATCGGCCGCATGTGGTGCTGCACCGGGTGCTGGCGCTCGGGCCGGACGTGTTCCACGAGGTGGCCGAACGGTCCATCGGTCCCTACCGCAACAGCCAGTATCCCCATGGCACACGCACCCTCGCAGCGATGGGCGACGTAACCCTGGTGGACGGCATGCGGCACATCACCCCGCTGCATGTGGAGCAGGCGAAGGAACGGGCCAAGCTCCGTCGCAAACGACGCAACAAGGACCGATGATCCGTTCGGTAGTGGGCACCGTGGGCACCCGGCTGCTGGTGACCTTGCTGAACCTGGTGGTGGTGATGGCCGCCGGCAGGCACCTCGGCGCGGAAGGGCTGGGGCTCATCAGCTTGATCGTTCTTGGAACAGCATTGGTATTGCTGGTGAACAATGTGGTATCGGGCGGTGGCGCGGTCTACCTCACCCCCCGCCACGGCACGGAGGCCCTGCGCTGGCCGGGTTATGCATGGACCCTGCTTACCGGGATCGGCAGCTATTTCGTACTGCGCGCCACCGGTCTGGTGCCTGCCCCCTGGTTCGCTGCCGTAGCCATTATCGCAACGCTGCAGGGTGGTGTCAACCTACACCTGGGCCTCATCCTCGGTCGCCAGCGCATCGCTGCGCATAACGGTCTGCTGGTGCTACAAGCCGCATTGCAGACCGGTGCTTTCATCTTCCTGCTCGGACAAGGGGGAGCGGAGGTGATCGATCATGTGCATGCCGCCATTCTTTCCAACGGTGCGGTGCTGGTCCTATCTGGAACACTCTCCATTTCACGTATGGGAACATCACAACGCTCACAGGCTGGTCTGTTCGTTGCACTGTTCCGCCAGGGCCTTTCAGCGCAAGCGGCCAACGCACTTCAACTGCTCAACTACCGATACGCCTATCTCCTCATTGAACGCTGGGTCGGGCTGGCCGGACTGGGCATCTACTCGGTGAGCACCCAGCTTGCGGAAGGCAGCTGGCTGGTACCGAAGAGCATCGGCCTGGTGCTGTACACGCGGGTGAGCAATGCGCAGGACGCACAACGGGAGCGGTCCGTGACCATGGCCGCGCTCAAAGCCTCTGTTGTGGCCACGGGCATGGTGGTCCTGGTCCTGCTGGCGCTTCCTTCATCCGTCTATCAGGCGTTCTTCGGGCCGGAGATCCAAGGACTGCACGGGATCCTGCTGGTCCTGTTGCCCGGGTTGTTGGCCATGGCCGCTTCACAGGCCTTGAGCCACTACCTCAGCGGTGCCGGGCAGGTGCGGCTCAACGCATACAGCTCCGGCATCGGTGCGTTGGTGACCGTAGCGGTGGCCACGTGGGCCGTGCCGCGCTGGGGCCTGTTCGGCGCAGCGCTCAGCGCCAGCCTGGCATACAGCGCATCGCTGCTCTACCAGTGGTGGGGCTTCCGGCGGCATAGTGGAGCGCGCTGGAACGATCTGCTTCCCACGGCGAGCGACAGGGCCGCTTTGGCCGTGTTGTGGCAGCGCATCAGTGGCCGGTGATCAGCGCAAGGTGGTGAGATCGTCGATACCCGGGGCACGCACGGCCGTAAATCCTTCTGCAAAAGCCACGTTCAAGTAGCGCCCCATCTCCCGTGCGCGTCCCTCAAGAAAAGGCATGAACTCCGGGGTGGAGATGGGGCTGACGGGCTCGGTGCTGGACGGATCGTGGAACTGCGACCCGAAGCACCGCAGCGCCTCCAGCTTCTTCTCCCAGAAAGGCGTGATATCCACCACGAGGTCGGGTTCTATCCAGCGGTCCTGAACGGCATGAAGCACGGTGGTGGGTCGCCAAACGGGCAGAGCGGCATCGTCACCGGTAAGTTCCACCCGGCGAAGGCCACTGAGGAAGGCTGCTTCGGCCACCAAGGCGGCTCCGCGCCCATGATCGGGATGGCGGTCCTGCACAGCGTTGGTCAGCAACACGCGGGGCCGATGCCTGCGGATGGAAGCCACCACGGCGAGCAGGGCATCACGATCGGCGCGGAAGAAGCCATCGGGCAGACCAAGTTGGTAACGGAACGCGGCACCAAGGACTTGGCGGGCTGCTTCGGCCTCTTTCGCCCTGAGAACGGCGTTGCCCCGGGTGCCCAGTTCACCGGCCGTCAGTTCCACCAGCCCTACTGTATGCCCTTGGGCCACGTGGTGCAGCACCGTTCCGCCCATGCTGATCTCCACATCATCGGGATGAGCGGTGATGCAGAGCAGGTCAACAGGGACCGGTGGAGCAGATCGGGGAGCGGCCATACCGCAAAGGTGGGAAGGCCGGACGGATCAGCCGTTCAGCCAGGACACGATCTCCTCGTCACCGGGCTCGATACCACTGCCCAGCACTTTCACGAGGTGACCCTGCTCGTTGATCAGGAACTTGTGGAAATTCCACTTCACATCCGCATCCAGCACGCCGTTCTCGGCCTTGCGGGTGAGCCACTTGTAAACGGGCGAAGGATCATTCCCCTTGATGCGCACCTTCTCCATCAGCGGAAAGGTCACGCCGTAGTTCTTCTGGCAGAACTGTTCGATCTCCTGCGCTGTGCCCGGCTCCTGACCGCCAAAGTCGTTGCAGGGGAAGCCGATCACCACCAAGCCTTTGTCCTTGTAGGCTTCATAGAGCTCCTGGAGCTGCTTGTACTGGGGTGTGTAGCCACATTCACTGGCGGTGTTCACCACCAACACCTTCTTGCCGGCGAACTGTGACATCTGTACCGGGTTGCCGTTGATATCGTTGGCGGAGAGGGTGTGGAAGGTGGCCATGGGGCTGGTAGCGTTCTGGGCGGGCGCGGGAGCGACCTGCACGGAGTTGAAGCAACTGATGAACAAAAAGCTGGCGACCGCCAGCGGGAACGTAGTGAACTGCATGTGCAAGGAACAGTGTATGGACGCCAAAGTTCGCGCACCGGTGAGCAGAATTGGCGGAACGGTAACCTATAGCTCCGCGGGCCGTATGAACAGGCATGTACGTGCGCACCCTACTACCAGTGGTATTCATCCTGACCATAGCCGTTCCCCTGGTCGGTCAGCAACAGGTGCGCCTCACAGACCCCACCGCCCTGTTGTTGGACCCTGACCCGGCCAACGATGCGGGGATCCGGTCGGGGCTTCAGGCCGCCGGCATCAGCGACGAGCTGCAGACCCGCATCTCCGCCTTCAGCGCCCGGAACCTGTGGCCTTCGGGGCTGGCCTCCGACAGTGCCCGCAGAGCCAATTCAGGTGCCATCCGGAACCTCTTCGCATGGCACGTTTGCGACTATCCCACTGCGGAAGGTCCTGTCAGCGTGCTGGAGATCCCCATGGCCAATAATTACCACATGAACGAGGAGCTTCGTGCCCGGAGCGACCTTTTCCTGTTCGTTAGGCAGAGCGGCTGGGAAGCGGTGGAGCCGGAGGTGATGGTGGAGAAGCCCAGCCGGGGCCCGGCCTGGCAACGGATGAAGCGAGCCAAGATCCTGAAGCCGGAGGAGGTCTATTCCACATATGACCTGGCAAGCGACCCCGGTGCCATGGCCTTGATGGAGCGCAAGGGTTTCAGCAAGGCGGAGATGGAGGCGGTCCTGTTCCGCAGCCACGAACGCAACTGGCCCGAAGCCATCAGTCAGTTCGAAACGCGCTATCCCAAGCTGGCTGAGCTGAAGCGCTACAAAGCATATGCGGCGGGCAGCTGGGGAGACAAAGTGCTGGTCGTCATACCCGCCGCAGAGAACCGAAAGGTGCGTGAACCGCTGCGTCCGCCGATGGACATTTATATGGTGTTCGCCTCGAACGCCGTGAGCGTAAGCCAGGGCAAGGGCCGCAAGCGCTGAGCGAACAAGGGCGCAGGGGTACCTTTGTACCGTGCGTTCCAATGAGATCCTGACCATCCTTCGGCTGGAAGCGGCCCTCGACCAGCGTCAACGCGCGGCCTGGGGGGGCATGCTGCTCTATGTGGTCAGCGCGGTATACGTTGCCTATCTCGCCATCAAGAGCGTACAGGGCGCCGCACTGTGGAACGCCCTCTTCTGGATCATCCTGCTGTTCGCCGCGTTCAACGCGTTGACACGGTCGTTCCAGCGGGAGGAAGGCGGACGGCAGCTCTACCTCTATACCCTGGTGCATCCGCGCAGCGTGGTGCTGGCCCGCACCCTGTACAACGCCTTCACCATGGTCGTGCTCGCCTTGCTGAGCCTGTTGTTCCACAGCCTGTTCCTGGGCACGCATGCGCTCTCCAGTGCCGCTTGGGGGTCTTTCCTGCTCGCTGTGGTGCTCGGCGCCATCGGACTGGCCACGGTGCTCACCCTCATTGCAGCGATCGCAGCCCGCGCTGGCAATGGACTTGGCCTCATGGCCATCCTGGGCTTCCCCCTGGTGCTTCCGATGCTCCTTGCGGTGATGCGTGCCAGCAAGCTTTCGCTGGACGGAGTGGCGTGGAGCGTGACCAGCACGTATCTGCTTGGGCTTGTACTCCTGAACGTGATCACCATCACCCTAGCCTGGACCCTCTTCCCGTACCTTTGGCGCGATTGAAACGATGAAGCACTGGTGGTGGAAAATAGCCGCGGTCATCCTGTTGCTCGCGGCCTCCGTAGCCGGTCTGTACGTCCCTCTCGCTCCTGCACTGGTACACGTGGCACCTGACCGTTTGGGAGCCGGGTCCGCAGAGATCCTGGTGACCGGCTACAATACGCGCTTCGAGGAGAGCATGCCGGTGCGCTTCTCCAATGGAGGAGACGAATTCTGCCCCCAGCGGGTGGTGGTGCTCGATGCCACGCATATGAAATTGTTCGTGGAGGTACCGGTGGGGCTTCGCGCGGCCATGACAGACCTTGCCATCGGGAACCTCAGCTACCCCGGTGCGTTCTACTCCAAGGGGGGCGGGAGCGGGTTCCCGGCGATGGATTGCGGGGATGGAACACCTTCTCCCACTGTCGGAGGCTTCACGTTCCCCAACCAGAGCATCCTGTACGAAAGCATCCGGAACCTGCACTTCCACGTGCCGATGTGGTTCGCCATGATCGCCCTGATGGGAATGTCCGTATGGCACAGCATCAAGGGCCTGAGCGGCACCGGTACCTTGGAACATGACCGTGCCGCATTGAGCGCTGTGGAGGTGGGCTTGTGGTTCTGTGCACTTGGTCTGCTCACCGGTTCGTTGTGGGCGCGGGCCACATGGGGCACGTTCTGGACGAACGATGTGAAACTGAACGGAGCGGCCGTCACCGCGCTCATCTACCTGGCCTATCTCGTGTTGCGTGGATCCATCACGGACCCGTACAAGCGGGCACGTCTGGCGAGCATCTACAACGTCTTCGCCTTCGCCCTGCTAGTGCTCTTCCTCTTTGTGGTGCCGCGCCTCAACGAGATCGATAGTCTGCATCCTGGCAATGGCGGCAATAGTGGTTTCAACGACCTGGACCTGGACAACCGGTTGCGCATCGTGTTCTATCCGGCGGTGGCGGGCTGGGTGCTGATGGGACTATGGATGGCCCAGTTGCGCACGCGTGCCACGCGGTTGGCAGAACAAATGGAACTCTGAACGCATTCGAACTCTGGCATGAGCCCCTTCCAACTCCATACCATCGCGCTGCAGGCAGCACCCAGCTGGCTCGAACACAGCCTGCATGGCAACGGCAAGATCAATGTGGTGGTGGCGGTCGTGGGCCTCATCGTACTGGGCCTTGGCCTATGGATGTGGCGCATGGACCTTCGCCTCAAACGGATGGAAGAGCAACAACGCAAGTGAACGATACATGAAGCGCTCACACATCATTGCCATCGTCATCATCGCTGTCTCCATCTCAGCGCTGATAGGCTCCCTGTACGATAGCAGTACTTATGCAGACCTGACGCAGGCCATGGAGGACCCGGGTACGGAGTATCACGTGGTGGGCGTGTTGGACCGCAGTCAGGAGATCATCTACGAGCCAAGCCTCAACGCCAGCCTCACCACCTTCACCATGAAGGACCTTACGGGCAAGAGCTGCACCGTGCACCTGACGAAGGCCAAGCCGCAGGACTTTGAGCGCAGTGAGCGGCTGGTGCTCATCGGCTCGGCCACAGAGAACGGGGAGTTCCATGCCCGTGACATGCTGATGAAGTGCCCGAGCAAATACAACGAAGAGAATCGGATCGAAGGGTGATCCAGAGCCTGGCCCACCGCACACAGGGCCAGCGTCACACCAGCCCATGAGCGCATACATCGGAGAACACACCTGGGCCGGGCAACTGGGCCACACCCTCACCGCCTTATCGTTCGTCACGGCCCTGCTGGCCATGGTTTCGTTCCTGCTGGCCGCCCAGCGCAACGACGACCAATGGAAGCGACTTGGTCGGCTGGCCTTCCACGGGCACACGTTCGCTGTGCTCGGCATCATTGTCACGCTGTTCCTCATGCTCTTCAACCACTGGTTCGAGTATGACTATGTGTGGAAGCACAGCAACCTTGCGATGTCCATGGAATACATCGCGAGTTGCTTCTGGGAAGGCCAGGAGGGCTCCTTCCTGCTATGGACCTTCTGGCATGTGGTGCTCGGCCAGGTGCTGCTGTGGCGCTGGAGGCTTGGCCGATCGGCAGCATGGGAAGCACCGGTGATGACCATCATTGCACTGGTGCAGGTCTTCCTCGCCACCATGATCCTGGGCATCTATATCGGTGATATCCGCATCGGTAACAGTCCCTTCCTGCTCATCCGCGAGCTGGAGGAGAACATCGGTCTGCCGTGGACCACCATGCCCACCTACCTGCAGGCCATCCCCCAGTTCGCTGATGGTCGTGGACTCAACCCTCTCCTGCAGAACTACTGGATGGTGATCCATCCCCCCACCCTTTTCCTGGGCTTTGCGGCTACGCTGATCCCCTTCGCCTATGCGTTGGCGGGCCTGTGGAAGCGCGACCATCAAGGCTGGATGACCCCGGCACTGCCGTGGGCCTTCTTGGGCATCATGGTGTTGGGCACGGGCATCCTGATGGGTGGCGCGTGGGCCTATGAGGCCTTGAGCTTCGGCGGCTTTTGGGCGTGGGATCCGGTGGAGAACGCCTCGCTGGTGCCATGGCTCACGCTGGTGGGTGCGGGCCACCTCATGCTGGTGAACAAGCGCAAGCCCACCTCGCTCTTCACCGTATACCTGCTCACGCTCATCACCTTCATCCTGGTGCTTTACTCCACTTTCCTCACCCGCAGCGGGGTGTTGGGCGATACCAGCGTACACAGCTTCACCGGCGATGGTATGCTGCCCGGGTTGTTGTTCTTCCTGCTCTTCTTCATCGGCCTCAGTGTGCTGCTCCTGCTGCCCAGGGCCGACCAACGCCGCTTCTACACGCTCATCACCGCCGCCTTGTTCGTGATCGGGGTGGTGCTCGACATCCCGGTTCCGGCCATCCTGCTCTTCGGAGCGGTCACCGTGGGCAACCTGCTCGTCGCTTACCGCACCGCCTTCAACAGCAGCGAGCCGGAAGAATCGCTCTGGTCGCGTGAGTTCTGGCTCTTCATCGGCTCGCTGGTGCTGTTGTTGAGCGCCGTGCAGATCACCTTCAGCACGAGCATACCCGTGTTCAACCTGTTGCTGGAGCCGTTGGGCAATGGGTTGCGCAGCCTGTCGAGCGCCACCGGCATCGAAGCCTTCGCACAGCTGGCCGATGCGCGCTTCGCCCCGCCCAGTGAAGCCATCGAGCACTACAACCGCTGGCAGCTGCCATTCGCCTTCATCACCAGCATGCTCGTTGCCTTCACGCAGTACCTGCGTTGGAAGGACAGCGACCGCCGCAAGTTCTGGCGCGACATCCGGGTGGCGCTCCTGCTGGCCGCAGTGATCACCGCAGTGTGCGTATGGGCGCTTGGATACACCCTGCCGGAAGCCGACCGTGTGGCCCTGCTCTTCGCCACCTCCTTCGCCTTCACTGCCAACCTGGGCTATGGCACGGTAGTGCTCAAGGGCCGGTTGAAGAACGCCGGCCCCAGCGTTGCGCACGTGGGTTTTGCGCTGGTCCTGCTGGGCGCGCTGATCAGCACCAGCCGTACCGAGGAGGTGAGCCGCAACACAAAGAACATGGACCTGCGCTTCCTCAACGAAGCGTTCGACAACAACGAGGACATCCTCCTCTACCGAGGCGACACCGTGCGCATGGGCAGCCACTTCGTGCGGTACCGCGAGAAGGAGCGCCGGGAGGGCAACCTCTACTTCGCGATGGATTATTACAGCGTAGAACCGCGCGACTACCGGGTGGGTGACACGGTGCGGGTGGGCGACATGCTCTTCGTGTCACAGAGCGACCACCGGGCGGGCGATCATTTCCTGGCCGATCAGCCGGCACATTGGCGACCGGTGGACCAACACACGCGCCGGGCACTGTGGTACGCACCGGAATGGAGCAATGCACGTCCCGGTGCCGCCCAGTTCACCCTGCAGCCCTTCATCCAGATCAATCCACGATTCGGCAATGTGCCCGAGCCCGACACCCGCCACTGGTGGAACAAGGACCTTTACACCCACGTTCGTTACGCCGATCTGGAAGCCGATGCCGACAGCACCGATGATGGCTGGATGCCCGACCGCACCTATGACAAGACCGTGGGTGACACCATCGTCACACCCACCGCCATCGCGATCATCGACAGCGTGTACGTGATGCGCGACAGTGCCACGAAGAGCATGCTGGGCGAGCGGTACACCGTGTACGCCGCGCAGATGCGGGTGCGCGACCTCTACCGCAGCGATCGCTGGTTCGAGGCGCGGCCGGTCGTGATCTACGCCGATGGTGCGCCGGTGATGGGCCGCGCGGCTGAGATACCGCCCCTGCGGGTGAAGTACGGCCTGTCAACCGTGGATGCCGCGTCATTCGTGGAGCCTTCCGCAGGGCAGCGCAACGTGGTGAAGTACGGGCTTACAGTGGCCGAATCCGAATTCGTGGTGATGCAGGCCTTGATGTTCCCTGGCATCAACATCCTGTGGATCGGCTGCGTGCTGTTGGCGCTGGGCACGGGCATGGCCGTATGGCAGCGCTTCCGCGAACGTCCAAGCAAGCAGGCATGACACGCATCCTCATCGTCGGTACGGGCCGCATGGCTTATCAACTGGGTCACGCCATCGTTCAGGCCGGGCTCGACCTCGTGGGCGTGGCGGGCCGCAATGCCGAAGCACGCGAGCGACTCGCTCACTTCCTGGACCGCAGTGCATTGGACCTCTCCAAGCCCTTGCCCCAGGCGGACCTCATCCTGCTGGCAGTGAGCGATGATGCCATCCGCGAGGTGGCCGCCATGCTGCCCAAGGGAACGGCCGTGGTGGCGCACACCGCCGGCGCGATCGGCATGGAGATGCTCGTCGGGCACGCCCATCACGGAGTGCTTTGGCCCATCCAAAGCCTGGGGCATGGCCAGCCCATGGACCTGCACGATGTACCCATGGTGGTGGATGCCGGTGACGACCGCGCGCGCCAGGTGCTCCTCACGGTGGCCAACAAGCTCAGCGAAGTGGTGCTCGAACTACCCTTGGAACAACGCCAGCGCGTCCACCTTGCTGCCGTGCTCACAAGCAACCTCACGGTATGGCTTGTGCGTGAAGGCCAGCGCCTGCTGCGCGAACAGAAGCTGCCTACGAGCCTGCTCACCCCCCTGTGGCGCGCCACGGCCCAGCGAGTAGCCACCTTCGGCCCCGAACAAGCCCTCACCGGCCCAGCCCGCCGAGGCGACCGCCACACCATGGCACACCACCTCGAACTGCTCGCGCATGACGAGGCCCTTCGCCCGGTGTACGCCCTGTTGAGCGAACAGATCATGAAGGCCTTCGCCAACGAGCACCCATGAGCGCCCCGACCTACAAGGAGAAGCTCGCGGGCTTGAACACCTTCCTGTTCGATGTGGACGGCGTGTTCACGGACAACCGTACGCTGTTGCTGCCAGGCCATGACCCCGTGCGCACATTCCACACGCGCGACGCTTTCGCCGTGCAGCATGCCATCAAGGAAGGCCTGCGCATCGTCATCATCAGCGGAGGGCGTTCGCAAGGTGTGGCGGACAGCCTGGGGCGCCTGGGAGTGAAGGAAGTGTACCTCGGCACCAGGGACAAGGTGGAACGTTTCGATGCCCTGGTGCGGGAGGGTCTCGATCCGGCCACCACCGCCTACATGGGCGACGACCTGCCCGATCTGCGGGTGATGCAACGGGTGGCCTTCCCCTGCTGTCCAAGCGATGCGGCCGAGGAGATCAAGGCCATCAGCGCGTACATCAGCGCGAAGGCCGGAGGCTGGGGCTGCGTGCGCGATGTGCTGGAACAGACCATGAAGGTGCAGGGGCGTTGGATGACCGAAGGGGCCCATCAATGGTGAGATGAAAGACCTGTTCACGCTCTCCCGCCCGATCAACCTGCTGATCATCGCGGCCACGATGGTGGTGATGCGCGAAGGCGTGGTGCGTGGCTTTCTGGAACGGGGGCTGGGTCAGTTGCTCGAGCAGGACGGCAATGGCTTCGCCCGGGAGGACCTTGTGGTTCCCGTGGAGTTCGGACCACAACTGCCATTACCGCTTTTCATCCTATTGGTGCTCAGCACGGTGCTCATCGCTGCGGCGGGCAACATCATCAACGACTATTTCGACACGCGCATCGACCGGGTGAACAAGCCGGACGCGGTGATCGTAGGGCGCACCGTGAAGCGGCGCGTGGCCATGACCGCCCACCTCGTGCTCAGCAGCATCGGCCTCCTGCTCGGTCTGGTGGTGGCGTGGAAGGCCGGCAAGCTGCGGTGGATGCTTATTCCCGCCTTCGCCATCGGTGCCTTGTGGACCTACAGCACCTACTACAAACGCCAGCTCATCATCGGCAACGGTCTGGTGGCCACCTTGTCAGCGCTGGTGCCACTGACCGTTGGGCTCTACGAGATCCCATTGCTCCGGAGCTGGTTCGCAGGGGGGCCGGTCATCGGCTTGCCCAATGGCGAGCAGTACCAGATGGAAGCATCGGTTCAGGAGTTGTGGTACTTCATCCTCATCTACACGGCCTTCGCCTTTGTGAGCACATTGGTGCGGGAACTGCAGAAGGACATGGCGGACATCAAAGGCGATGCACAGGAAGGCTGCCGCACCATCCCGATCGTATGGGGCATGAAGTGGGCGAAAGGGCTGGCACTGTTCTACATCGGTCTACTGGTGGCGGGCCTGCTGGCGCTCCGGATGATCGCCCTGCACGACACCTTCTCGTACTGGTACATCGGCATCGGTATCATCGGCTGCCTTCTGCTCTCCGCAGGCTTCACCTATCAGGCCATCTCCCGCACCGAGCATGTGCGCGCCGGACAGCTGATGAAGGCCGCGATGGTGCTGGCGATCGGCTATGCGCTGTTCATCCGTGTGATGCCCTGACCCATGAGCGCGCTGCATCCCCCCATCCACCCTTGGCGGCTCGTGCTCGCTTCGGCATCGCCGCGCAGGCGACAGCTGTTACAGGGACTCGACCTGCCTGTGGAGATCACGCAGGTGGACGTGGATGAGACGCCACCCGCGGGCATGCCCGTGCGCGAAGTGGCCGAACACCTCGCGTGCAAGAAGGCGGAAGCCTGGAACGGCAGCCTTGCCCCCGACCAGGTGCTCGTGACGGCAGATACCACCGTGGTCGTGGGCGATCTGCTGCTGAACAAGCCGGAAGATGATGCGGATGCACGCCGCATGCTTGGCCTGCTCAGTGGCCGGATGCATGAAGTGTATACGGGTGTCTGCCTGCGGACCGCCGAGGGACTGCGTTCCTTCACCGACGTGGCGCGCGTTCACTTTCGGGCAATGAGCGAAGCGGAGATCGCATACTACGTTGCCCGGCACCGACCGCTGGACAAGGCCGGGGCCTATGGCGTGCAGGATTGGCTGGGACACACCACCGTTGAGCGCATCGATGGGAGCTTCTACACAGTGATGGGACTTCCTTTGCACCGGGTCTATGCCGAGCTGAAGACACTGCGTGGGTGACCTGGAGCGCTGATGTTCGTCATAACGGTGGCAGCATAGCCCCGTAGCTTTACGACCATGATCAACGCAAGCCTCCGATATCATTCGATCACGCTCTCCCTCGCGCTGCCCCTTCTGCTCCTGAGCACGGCCATGGCACAGGAAAAGACCAAGGAGGGCTACACCAAGACCTGGGACCGCCCCATCACTGTAGTTCCCGACAGCATGCTCAATGGCACGCACAAATTGCCTGCCTACACCATCGCGGTGCACGAAGCGGACGCTGGCGAGGTCATTGACCTGTGGAAGGCGGACATGAAGGCCTTGAGCCGCGAAGTGACCGGCAGCAAGCCATTGCGGGCCAACGGGGTGGTGCTGACCGAGCTGGGCACCGCACCGGTGAACTTGGCGGTGATGGCCGTCACGGAGAAGAAGAGCGACCTGAGCCGCCTCACCGTGGCCTTCCTCGCCACCGATAGCACCGCGATGCCTGCAGCACCCGAGCAGGAAGCCTATGTGCGCAGCCTCGCTGTGAAGTACAACAAGGCGATCGTACAGAAGCAGATCGATGCCTACCAGAAGATGCTGGACCGTTCCAGTGAAAAGCTTGCTGACGCCCAGGGCGACGAAGCGAAGCTGAAGCAGCGTATGAGCAAGGCCAACAACGAGGTCGCCAAGCTGAAGGCCAAGCGGGGGAAGGTGATGGCCGATAACGCCCGCGTGCAGGGCGACATCAGTGGCCTGGAAAAGAAGTTCGCCTTGACCAACGACCCCAAGGACCTGCAGCGCCTCACCAAGGCCCGGCAAAAGCTGGCCAAGGGCGAGAGCAAAGTGGCCAAATTGATGCAGAGCGAAGCCAAGGCACAAGACACGGTGAACAAGTACCAGGACAAACTTCCCAAGGCGAGTTCCGAGCAGCAGGATATCACCCTGAACAAGGAAGAGATCACCAACACACTGAACGCGCTGAAGCGCAAGCAGGACAACATCCGCTGATCGATCCGAACATCGGAGCGAAGCCCTGGGTCATGCCCGGGGCTTCTTCGTTGGGCAGGCTATCGCAGCAATGTGACGTGGCCCGTGCGAACGTGCTGTGTGCCGAACGCATCCACCAAGGTGAACCGCCAGGCGTACACTCCCGGCTCCACCGCGGTGCCATTGGAAGTGCCGTCCCATCCCGGTTCCAGCGCATTGCCCACGAAGACCGAACGCCCCCAGCGATCGAAGATCAGCAGCTCCACCGCACGTGGCTGAAGCAAGGGGCTTACCGCGCGGAACAGGTCGTTGAACCCGTCGCCATTGGGGGTGAAGGTGTTGGGCACATAGATGGCGAACTCCTCTTCCACACAGAGTTCACGGGTGGTGGATGCAACACATTCCTCGGGGCTCCAGACCGTGAGCTCCACGGTGTAGCAGCCTGGCTCGGGGTAGGTGAAGCTCACCTGGGGACCCAGCGCGGTAGTGACTGCGGGATCACCGAAGGACCAAGCGCACGAATCCCAACCGCTGCCGGCCGCGTTCAGCGTGAAGGTGGCCTCGTCGAGCGTGACCACCGTGGCCGAAGTGGCGATGCGGGGCTGTGGTACCGCCCACACCTGCACCAGGTCCGGCACCGTGAGCGAGGAGATGCACCCTTCCGCACTGGTGATCGTGAGCGTCACGGGAAATACACCGGCCGTCGTGAAGCAGTGCTCCACTTCCGGTCCTTCGGCCTCGGTGCCATCACCGAACGACCAGGTCCGCAGGCCATCGGCGGTTGCATTGTCCGTGAACGCGACACAGTGTGGCGCACAGCCGGTGGTATCGGTCCATGCGAACACAGGTGCCTCGGTGGTGGCGCCGTTCACAGCCATGTTCGCTGCGTCGGAAGTACATCCGTTCTGATCCGTGGCCACCACGCTGTAGCTGTTCGCTCCGGGCAGCACTTCATAGGGTAACGGCGGTGTCCACGTGTAGGTATAGGCAGGCGTGCCTCCGGTGGCGCTGGTGAGCACGGACAGGGGCGCTCCAGCACAAAGGTCCAGTACATCGGGCGCATCCACCACCAGCTCATCCGGACCACCCACCGTAGCCTGTGCAATACCCGCGCAACCGGTCGCATCGGTCACCGTGCAACTGATCGTACCGGCCTGCAATCCGTTCTGGACGGGTGTTGCAGGCAAGCCTCCGGACCATGCGTAGCTATACGGTGGGGTTCCACCGTTGACCGTGATGGTCGCGGTACCATCAGCACCGCCGAAGCAGCTCACCGGTGTGGTGGTAATGCTCGCATTGGGTGACGCAGCCCCGTTACCGAGCTGTGCATCGGCCTCTGCGCCGCACGCGTTCGGCATGCTCACCGTAACGCTGTAACTGCCGGCCCCAAGACCGGTTATGGTGGCGGTGATCTGGCCCCCGGGCGACCACGCATAGGTGTATGGCCCCACACCACCCGTGACCGCGGCTGTCAATGCGCCGTTCTGCGCGCCGCACGAAGGGTCGGTGGCGGTAATGTCCACTTCCAGGATGGTGATGGGCACCGTGACACTGCTCGTGGCATTGCACGGTCCGCTCACAGTTAGGGTGACGTTGTACGTGCCCGGGCCGGAGAAGAGGTGGGCGGGATCGGCCAGGGTGCTCGTATTGGCTGCACCGGATGCAGGGTCCCCGAAATTCCACGCATAACTGGTGGGACATAGCGCGGCGGTCTGGGTGAATCCCACCGTGGTGCCATTGCAGGTGTAGGTGAAGGAGGCCACGTTGGGCGGCGCTTCACCCACGTACACATCATCGATGGCGATGCCGTCGTAATTGTTGCAGGTGGTGCCTGCGCCGAACACGAAGCGGAACTTCACGCTGGTCTGCCCCACGAGGTCGCCCAGGCATTGTCCCGCAGTTATCCAGCCTTCGCTCCCCTGCCCACCGGCGCAAGACCCTTGGGTGGCTCCAATGCGGCCGCTCCAGCCGTTGCGTGGCGAGGCCAGCTGCAGGTTGGTGATGTTGCTCGTGTTGAACCAATTGGTGTTCAGGCAATCCTCCGGACCGTTCACCGAGCCGACATTGTCCCAAGTGGCCCCACCGTCCAACGAATACTGGAATCCAAGCCCATCATAGGTGCGTTCACATTCCCAGAACAGGCTGAAGCTTACGTACGGGTAGGTGAGCCCACTGAGGTCGAAACACGGTCCTTCGAGGTAGCTCTGCTGGCCGAAGTTGTAGAAGCTGCCGGTCAATCCACCGACGCACCAAGCGTTCGTTCCATTGGCGGCACTGTTGATGGTGGGATGTGCAGGGGCACCCCAGGCCCAATCGTCCCCCACCCCGCCGCTCGTCCACGCCGGACCCGCCTCGAAGCCCTCGGTGTACGGAAAAGTGGTGATGGTGGTGGTGCACTGCGCCATCACCCCCGCACCAGCCCACAAGACCGGCACGGCCAGGCTCAAGAGACGCTTCAGCATACCCCGCATGGCTGTAGGACGCACAATGGATATGGAAAGTGGCCCCGCATCAGCGCAGCACGGTGAACGAACCGTTCTTCACATGATCAACACCATCGCCACCCCATGCGTTCAGCGTGTAGAAGTAGGTGCCATCGGCGACGAGCTCGCCCGAAGGCCCACGCATGTCCCAGCTCTGACCAGGGCGGTCGATGGTGCCGACGAGCTGTCCCCAACGGTTGTAGATGAAGATCTCCAGCCGCACGATGCGTTGTGCGATCGGCGCCCACAGTTCATTGAACGCATCGCCGTTGGGCGTCACCACGTTGGGCATCTCGATGAAGCTCACTTCCTCGTTGATGACGGTACCCGGCAACAGTACGGTGATGACCACTTCGTCAGTGAAGGTGCAACCATCCGCCGTAATGACCAAGGACACCACATAGGTGCCCGGCTGCGTGAAGACATGGCCCACGGAAGTACCGATGGCCTCGGCGCCATCGCCGAAGTCCCAGGTGCCTGCCGGACCGTCCTGCCCGAATTGCACGCTCAACGGCGCGAAGCCGCTGGAGACAGAAGCCGTGATGCCGCTGCCCAGATCGGTCTGTTCCACCACCACCGCATCACTGATCGACCCGCAGCTGTTGGTCGCGGTGGCCGTGTAGGTGCCTGGCGTGGAGACCGTAAGCGTAGGCCCTGTCGTTCCAATATTCCACGTGACCGTGGTGTTGGAGGAGGCCGTGAGCACGGTGCTCTCGCCAGGGCAGATCACCGCTTCACCGGAAAGCACGAGCAACGGCGCAGGCAACAGCGATACGATGACCGATGCTTCGTCCGTTCCGCACGCGTTGCTGCCCACCACCGAAAACGTACCAGGCTGCGAAACGGTAATGCTGGCGGTCGTGGTGCCGGTGCTCCACACATAGCTTGTTGCACCCGTCGCCGAAAGGGTGGTGCTGGCACCTGCGCAGATCGCAGTTGTACCTGTGACGGACACTTCCGGCAATGGCTGTTGGGTAACGACCAAATTGGCTGTCGCGGTGCCACAGCTGTTGGTCGCGCTCACCGTGTAGGAGCCAGGGGCGGTCACAATGAGTTGGTCCGTTGTGGCGCCGGTGTTCCAAGCGAAGGGACCGGTGCCGGCGGCCTGAAGCGTGATCGTGGTGCCTTCGCAGAAACTGTTCGGCCCGGTAATGCTCACCTGTGGCAGCACACCGGCGGTGACGTCGATGCTGACGCTCTCTGAACCACAGGCATTGCTGCCCTGCACGGAATAGGTCCCGGGCTCCGTAACACTGAGCACAGGTCCTGTGGCGCCGGTGTTCCAGACATAGCTGTCCGCACCGCTGGCGACCAGGTCCACAGCCGCACCCGCACACACCGCAGGCGCATCCGGACCGATGCTCAGCACCGGACCCGCACCAGCGGCCAATTCCACCGTGCTGCACACCGGCACGGCGCAGTCCGTCTCCACACACAGCTGCAACACCACTGTTCCGGTCTCGCCGGGTGCCGGCGTGTAGGTGGTGGTAAGCGCCGTGGGATCGCTGAAGGTGCCAGCACCGCCGGTCCATGCTACCGAGATCACGGTGCCTTGGACCGTTCCCTGCAAGGTGACCGGCGAACCTCCGCACAATTCACCCAAGGCCTCCGCCTCCACGGTCACCGGTTCGATGGGTGCCTGGCAACCGAGGTTCACGTAGGTCACTTGCGGCACACCCGGCCACGAGAAGCGGGTGGTGGCCCCATCGTTCAAGGCACTGACACCAGCGTACAGGCCGTTCACGTTCACCAGCAGTTCCCGCACGTAGCTGGCGGTGTCGCTACAGTTGCTGGCAGTATGGCTCAGCACCAGGGTACGCACGCTGTTGCCGGTCGGCGCATCGGGGCTTTCCGGTCCGCCCACCGCCGGATTGTTGGCGAAGTGGCCCTGCGTGTTGCCGGGTGCTTGAAAGACGATGTACAGCGTATCGGCCAGGCCGGTAAATGGATTGGCGGCCACGCACATCTCGGTGCTGGTGACCATGAGCACCTGGGCGCCCGCCGGGAGGATGCCGCCCGGAGGTTCGAGGAGGCGCCCGCAGGATCCGACGGTGGCGTTGAGCGCGGTGGTCAGCTGGGCGGTGGTGCCGTTCTGAATCAGACCACGCCAAGGGTTGTTCGGCCAGTCGGCCTCCAGGTCGTTCAAGGCGATCGGCGCCGGTCCTACCCGGAAGCGGACCATCTCGTTCTGCCCTTCGCTGGAGCCGCTACAGAGGTCGGAGGGGTTGCAGGCATCCACCAGGATGCTCTCGATCTCCAGGCATTTGGTGGGCACTTGGGCAAGGAGGGGTCCGCCGAAAAGCAGGACCACGAGCGGGGTGAAGGAACGGAGCACGGTGCGGATCAACATCCCCAAAGGGGATGCAAAGGTCGGACGATCCGTGGGACGGGACGTCACGGCAATGTGAAGTTGTTCCTGGGGGCCGGAAAAGCCCGGATCCGCATCAGTTCAGCAGGCTGCTCTCAGCCCAAAAGAAGCAGCGGGCCGGGGATACACCTTCGGGCTCCACCCAGTAACGGCGTTCGATGCGCGGCACGCGGCGTTCATCCGCTCCACGGTCGTCCTGCTCAAGGGCATTGTGGAAGCCGATGAGGAGGCTGAACAGCACGGCCCTGAGCGCTTCCATCACAGGTGTTTGGCGCGTTCCCAATAGGCATCCATCTCGGCCAGGGTCATCTCCCCCATCACCTTGCCATCCTTGCTGCTTTCCCGCTCCAGGTATTGGAAGCGTTCGATGAACTTGCGGTTGGTACGTTCCAACGCTTCATCCGGGTCCACGCCAAGGAAGCGGGCATAGTTCACCACGCTGAAGAGCAGGTCGCCAAGTTCATCAGCCTGCTTGGGCGACCCGGCATCCACCTCCTGCTTCAGTTCGGCCATCTCCTCCTGCATCTTCGCCCACACCTGATCGCGGTGCTCCCAATCGAAGCCCACGCCGCGTGCCTTGTCCTGGATGCGGATGGCCTTCACCAGGCTGGGCAACCCGCGCGGAACACCTTCCAGGACGCTCTTCACCTGGCCTTGCTTGCCGGCCTTCTCCTGCAGCTTGATCTTCTCCCAATTGGCCTTCACTTCATGCTCATCGGTCACCTTCACATCGCCGTAGATGTGCGGGTGGCGGTGGATGAGCTTGTCGCAGATGCTGTGCAGCACATCGGTGATGTCGAAGGCCCCCTGCTCCGCGCCGATCTTGGCATAGAACACCATGTGGAGCAGGATGTCGCCGAGCTCCTTCTTCACCCCATCGAGGTCCTTCTCCAGGATCGCATCGCCCAGTTCATAGGTCTCCTCGATGGTCAGCGGCCGCAGGGTCTCCAGGGTCTGCTTGCGGTCCCAGGGGCACTGTTCGCGCAACTCGTCCATGATCTTCAGCAAGCGCAGGAAGGCTTCGGCGCGGGGGTCGATCGCGTTGGGATCCATGGTGCAAAGGTGGGGTGTGGAGCCGCACATACTTCGCAGCACCACCGCCCGTTACCTTAGCCGACCTGCTCCATGACCCGGCCGCTGCTGTTGTTCCTGTTCGCCCTCCTGTTCGCTTCCGCCAGCAGCGCCCAATCCACCGGCACCCTCACCGGCCTCGTGCGGGATGAGCTCGGCGAGACCCTCCCCCTGGCCAACGTTATCGTGATGGGCAGCACCCGTGGCGCCGTCTGCGACGAACAAGGCCGCTATCAACTGCAACTGCCGGCCGACAGCACCTACACCCTGCGCTTCAGCTACACTGGCCTGCTGCCAGAGGAACGCACCATCACCCTGCGCAGCGGCGAAGTGCGCACCCTCAACATCGGCCTCAAGCTGCGCACCCTGGGCATCGTGGACGTGGAAGGCATCCGGCGGCGCGAGCGCGAGGAAGGCATCACCTCCCTCGACCCACGGATCGCCCGCTTCAACCCCAATCCGCAGGGGGGCGTGGAATCCCTGCTCTACGGCCAGATCGGCGTGGCCATGCGCAACGAGCTGAGCGCCGGCTACAGCGTGCGCGGTGGCAACTTCGATGAGAACCTCGTCTACGTGAACGACATCGAGGTCTACCGCCCCTTCCTGGTGCGCGCCGGCCAGCAGGAGGGCCTCAGCTTCCCCAACCCCGACCTCATCGAACGCATCAACTTCAGCGCCGGTGGCTTCGAGGCCCGCTACGGCGACAAGCTCAGCAGCGTGCTCGACATCCAGTACAAGCGCCCGAAGTCCATCGGTGGCAGTGCCAGTGCGGGCTTGATGGGCGGCTCGGTCCACATCGAGAACGCCATGCGCGGTGCCCGCCTGCGCCAGATCACCGGCCTGCGCTACCGCCGCAACCAACTGCTGCTCAGCGGCCTCGATACCCAGGGCGAGTACCGGCCCGTCTATACCGACCTGCAGTCCTACTGGACCTACGACCTCACCGACAGACTGGAACTGGGCTTCCTCGGCCTCTATTCCCGCAACACCTACGGACTGGTGCCACAGGACCGGGAGACCGAGTTCGGCAGCTTCAACCAGGCCCTGCGCTTCACAGTCTTCTTCGAAGGGCAGGAACGCACGGCCTTCGAGACCTACTTCGGCGCGCTCAATCTCAATTACAAGGTCAACGACGACCTGCTGCTGAAGTTCACCTCCAGCGCCTTCCGTACCATCGAGAGCGAGCGCTTCGACATCCTGGGCGAATACCGCCTGGGCGAGCTGGAGCGCGACCTGGGCAGCGAGCAGTTCGGCGAAGTGGTGCGCGACCTGGGCATCGGCGGCTTCCTGGACCACGCCCGCAACGAGCTCGATGCCACCGTGGTCAGCGTCGCCCACCGGGGCTACCTGCAACGCCCCAAGAGCTACATCCAATGGGGCGCCGACGCCCGCAGCGAGGTCATCAACGACCGCCTCAGCGAGTGGACCATGATCGATTCCGCTGGCTACAGCGCACCGCTCAATACCGGGGATGACCTCGAACTGCGCTACGTCCTCAAGAGCCGGCTCAACATCGCTTCGGTCCGCGCCTCGGCCTACGCCCAAAGCACCTGGCGCTGGGATACCGGCGAGGACCGCTGGTGGACCCTCATCGCCGGGGCGCGCGCCCAGCACTGGACCTACAACGGGCAGACCGTGGTGAGCCCCCGCGCACGCCTCACCTTCCACCCCGGCTGGAAGAGGCTCACCGCCGCCGGTGATACGGTGGACCGCGACTACAGCTTCTGGCTGGCCAGCGGCCTCTACTACCAACCGCCCTTCTACCGCGAGATGCGGCGCTTCGACGGCACCCTCAACCCCAACATCCGCGCCCAGCGCTCCATCCACTTCCTGCTGGGCATGGACCGCCTCTTCGAGATCTGGGAGCGCCCCTTCAAGTTCACCGCCGAAGCCTACTACAAGCAGCTGGACGACCTCATCCCTTATGAGGTGGACAACATCCGCATCCGCTATTACGGCGAGAACATCGCCAACGGCTTCGCCACCGGATTGGACATGAAGCTCAACGGCGAGTTCATCCCCGGCATCGAGAGCTGGATCGGTGCCAGCGTCATGAGCACCCGGGAGAACCTGGTCAACGACTTCTATTACATCCGCACCAACGCCGCCGGAGACACCATCCGCCCCGGCTTCACCTTTGACCAGGTGGCGGTCGATAGCACGCGCATCGAGCCGGGCTCCATCCCCCGCCCCACCGATCAGCGCGTCAACGTGGCCTTCTTCTTCCAGGACGAGATGCCCCGCTGGCCCACCTTCAAGGTGCAGCTCAGCGTGGTCTTCGGCACCGGCCTCCCCTTCGGTCCGCCCGATGCCGAGCGCTACGCCGACACCCTGCGCACCAGCCTTTACCGCCGCGTGGACATCGGCTTCAGCAAGCAACTGCTCGGCGCCCAGGGCCAGGAGAAGACCAACTGGCTGCGGCACATCAACGACATGTGGCTCACCGTGGAGGTCTTCAACCTGCTGAACATCAACAACACCATCGACCACACCTGGATCACCGACGTGAGCGGCCGCCAGTACTCCATTCCCGACTTCCTCACCCCGCGCCGCTTCAACATCAAGCTCATGGCGTGGTTCTGACCACTGGACCCGGAAGCGCTGATCCCCTACTTTCGCACGGTCATGGTGTTCCGCCTCGCGCTACCGATCGCCGCTCTGCTCGCCCTCAGTGCCTGCTCCACCCACAAGTTCGTGGCCGCCACCCACCCCAGCGGCAAGCCCGAAGTGGTCGTGTACATGAAGGGCAAGGGCGAAGAAGCCGTGAAGGTCATGGAGAAGGTCTACTACACCAACGGCCAGCTCGAATACGTGGGCCGCTTCGCCAACGGTGTGGAGCATGGCACTTGGGAGTACTTCTACGAGAACGGCACACGCAAGTACACCGAGACCTGGCAGAACGGCAAGGAGCACGGCATCCACCTGGATTACAGCCCCGATGGCCAGGTGTACCGCGAACTCCACTACGACAACGGCCGCCTGGTGAAGGAGGTGGACCGCAGCAAGCAGTAGCGTTCCGGCATGCTGCGCGCCCGCCCGCTGCCCCGTTGGAACGATCCCGTGGGCCGCATTCAGCTCGTCCTGTTCCTCCTCTTCCTCCTGCTCATGGTGGTGGAGCACATCAACGGTCGGTTCTGGCTCAACGACTTCCGGGTGTACTTCGGCGCGGCCGAAGCCCTGCGCAATGGCGGATCGCTGTATGGTGTGGCCCACGGGCTGGACAGCGGCCTCTTCAAGTATGCGCCGGTGATGGCCCTGCTCTACCTGCCCTTCACCCTGCTGCCCTACACCGCCGCGGCCACCCTGCAGTACCTGCTCATCGCCCTCGCCTTCGTGGACGGCCTGCGGCGTATGGACAGCCTGCTGCGCACCCAGCTCACCGGCCAGCCCACCGCACGCCCGCTGGTGCTCTGGCTCTTCGCCCTGCTCATGGGCGTCCACCTGCACCGCGAGCTCCACCTGGGCAACATCAACATGCTGCTGCTGTGGGGCCTGCTGGTGGCGCTGCAAGGGCTGCTCAGCGGTGCCCGCACGTGGCCGGGGCTGCTGCTCGGGGCCATCATCCTCGCCAAGCCCCATTTCGCCGTGCTCCTGCCCTTATTGGTGCTGCGCGGCCACCTCCGGGCTCTGGGCCTCGCGTGCATCGCGATCGTCGCCGGACTGCTGCTGCCCGCGCTGTTCCTGGGGACCAGCGCCAACGCCGAAGCCCTCCGCGCCTGGGTCGCCACCATGGCCACCCACAACGCCGACCTCATCTACATCGCCGGGGACGACAAGCGGGCCATCAACACGCTCTACACCATCGCGTACCGCACGCTGCTGCAGCCCTTCCTGCCGTCCAGCCAGCTGCTGCCCTACGTCCTGCTGGCCCTGGTGGCGGCGGGCATTGGCCTGTTCGTGCTGCGCGATCGCATCCGCACGTCCACCGCCGGATCGCCCGGTCGCTTCGCGCTGGAATACCTGCTGCTGGTGGCCCTCGTGCCCAGCATCACCCTCACCGACACCCAGCACTTCCTGCTCGCCGGGCCCATCGTCCTGCTCACCCTGCTCCACCTCTTCCGCCCCGGCCGTGCGCGCTGGCTGCCGTGGGTGGCCGTGCCACTGCTATTGGCCTACGGCGGCAACTGGGAGGATCCCCTCGGCTCCCTCTCCGATGTGCTCGTCAACGCCAGCGCCCTTGGCATCGGCAGCTTGGGGCTCGTGCTCCTCAACGTGGTCCTCGCCACCCGATCGGACAACCGGCCGCTTCCAACGTCCAACCCATGATGCGCACCCTGCTCCTCCTCCCCTTCGTGCTGCTGCTGGCCCCGCTGCGGGCGCAGGAGCTCTACTACCCGCCCGTGGTGGGCAACACCTGGGCCACCACCGATCCCGAGGCGCTCGGCTGGTGCACCGATCAGCTGCCCGCCTTGTACGGCTTCCTGGAAGAGAGCAACAGCAAGGCCTTCATCGTGCTGAAGGACGGCCGGATCGTGCTGGAGCAGTACTTCGGCACCTTCACCGCCGATAGCCTGTGGTACTGGGCCAGTGCGGGCAAGAGCCTCACCGCCTTCCTGGTGGGCCTCGCCCAGCAGCAGGGCCACCTGGACATCGACGAGCCCAGCAGCACCTACCTCGGCGCCGGCTGGACCGGCTGCACACCCGAACAGGAGGCAGCCATCACCATCCGCGATCAGCTGCAGATGACCAGCGGCCTTGACGACACCGGCGTGCTGGACTGCACCGACCCGGAATGCCTCACCTACCTCACCGCGCCCGGCACCCGCTGGTCGTACCACAACGCGCCCTACACCCTGCTCGATGGCGTGCTCACCGGGGCCACCGGGCAATCGCTCAACAGCTACATCCTCAACAACCTCACCGCCACCACGGGCCTCACCGGCGCATTCCTCCAGGTCGAATTCAACAACGTGTTCTTCAGCCGGGCGCGCAGCATGGCCCGCTTCGGCCTGCTGGCCCTGGGCGGCGGTAGTTGGAACGGCACACCCATCCTCACCGACAGCGACTACTTCACCGCCATGACCACCCCGTCGCAGGCGCTGAACCCCGCGTACGGCTACCTCTGGTGGCTCAACGGCCAGAGCAGCTACCTGCTGCCCGGGGTGGACTTCCAGCTGCCCGGCCCGCTGATGCCCGATGCGCCGAGTGACATCTACGCCGCCATGGGCAAGAACGGCCAGATCATCAACGTATCGCCCGGCACCGGCCTGGTGGTGGTGCGCATGGGCAACCTCCCCGATGGCCTCTTCGTGCCCAACGCGTACAACAACCAGATCTGGCAGCAGCTCAACGCCGTCATCTGCACAGCCACGGCGCTCGAGGATGGGTCGAACTATGCGGACATCACCCTCCACCCCAACCCCGTGCAGGACCAATTGACCATCACCTTGCCCACCGCCACGCCCACAGCAGACCTCACCCTGCTCGACGCACTGGGCCGCACCGTTCTGCAGCACACCCTGCGCAGCACCACCACCCCGCTCGATCTGAGCGCCCTGGCCCCCGGTAGTTACCGCTGTGTGCTCAGCACAGCGGAAGGGCGGACGGTACAGGGGATCGTGAAGGAGTGATGCGCATCTGAAGTTGGACGGTGCGCCATGCACCATGCACATTTGGAAAAGGCATGGACCTGTTCTAGTTTCACGCTCGGGTTGGACACCGTGCAACCGGAACGACCGAGACGCACACCCATGTCAGCACCAGTGCCATTGGCAAGATCCGGAACCAGCCTGGCGGAGGCAGGTCCGCTTGACAACGTGGACCTGTGAGGAACAATGTGGTTTTACCCGCCCCACTAGTGAAATAGTACCCACTCTCGCGTTCCGCATGAAGGGAAAATAAACCACATATGGGTACAACCGACTAGTTGGGCGTCATTTTAAGAGAACCCAATGAACAAGATAGAAGGCATACTAGACAAAAGTGATTATGAAGATTATTGGGACTTCATAAATTTTCGCATTGACGGATATTGGTTAGACGAAAAACTTGACGAACTCTATCGCGACAATATGTACAAAGGACTAATTCCGACACTTGTATATTGGATGGAAAGAGAAGATGAAAAAGCAGTTGTTTGGAAAAGAATTTTGCCGAACGAAAATGAAACAACAATTTGTCCCATTTTAATGTGTCCAGACGACAATGATTTTTCTTGCACATTGATAGTAGCCGAAATAAGAAACTGTGGTGACATAATTCAATGGAAACAAATTGGTATAGACAAAACAAAAGAATGGGACGCTGAAAAAGTTGGCTCGACTGTAGAATGGTTTGACAAACTCAATGAACTCAACTTTACAAAACTTGACTATTTGAAAATGCTCGAAACATTCAAACAAAGACTGACATTTGACAAACAACGAATTGACGAACATATAAAAGAGTGGAATGACAAAAAAAACGAACGCCTAACAAGGGTTTGAACGCAAGGCAGGCAGAAGTACTTAACTCAACATTTGTACTTCTATTTGGCTTTATTGCTAAACTGAACATTTGTGCTTCTAATCCTGCCCTGCGTCAAGCCCCAAAACGTTCTGTCGTATCTTGCCAATAATAGGCAGGCGAAGACCAGCGTACCGGCATCGCTTGAACGATGCCAGAGCAAGGAACGCCGAGCACCACCCATCCATCACCCATGAGCGCAACACACTTCATGCTTTTCGCCTCCTGCGCCCTGCTCGTGGCTTGTGCCAAGGACGACGACCTGGAGCCTACTCCCGCACCGACACCCGCAGAGGACATCCTGTACACCGAACTCGACAGCAACCTGAAGTTGACCTCGGTCGATACGCTCATCTTCCATCCCTCAGGCTGCGGTATGATCCCATCACCCTCAGACTCGAGCGCCAGCCGTTCCATTGACGTGAACAACGATGGGGCCGCCGACTTTACGATAGCGTGCGGTACGTGGTACTACTTCGTCAGCGCGAGTGGACCCTGCGCCAATTACAACACCAGCATAACGATCACAGGAGCATCGGAAGATCGGAAGATCAGCATCACGAGCAACTACAATACGGTCGCGCGCTATGCCGAGAACGACGTGATCGACAACACACAGAACTGGGTCAGCACGGCAACGCTGATGCTCTCCTCTGCCACCGCCCCGTTCTCCACCAACTTCAACGGCACCACATACATCGGCTTGAAGATCGGGTCGGACCAGGGCGACCGTTTCGCTTGGCTTCGCCTCCGGAAAGAAGGATATGTCCTAACGCTCTATTCCCACGCGATCGCCGCATCCTCCACCGGTCAGATCCTCGCTGGTCAGACGGAATGAGTGCCGCGGACACGCAAGCGCCTAGCCTGGTAACTGAAATGGGGGCGTTGAGCCTGCGACACCTGCAGCGCTATCGAACTACACAGTTCAGTTGCTTCGGGGCCAGTGACATCTGCATGCGTACAGGAGGAGGCTTGATGAACGCCGAACGCATCTTATTGCGCCCGCTCCCCAACGACCAGCGCATGATGGAAAAAGGACACACGCGCCTTCTTCCTCGATCGCACGGAACCCGCGTGCAAGCCACCCATCCAACTTCGCGGCTTGGAATTTCAGCTGCCTCACCTTACGTTCGTAGCACACGAAGCGGGAACCAACGGCATTGGTAGGATGCACATCGCACAGCAGGGCCATGCATCACCGGACGACCCAGCCCCTTGGAACCAGCAGACCAGGCCATGCCGAAGTACCGGTGGCGGCCACCGCTGATCTGTGCTTTACGTGCCGCAATAGTGGAATAGTACTAGGACCACAGGTGAAATAACCACAATAGTTAGAACTATTCCCTAGTTAGCGGTAATTATGAACAATTGAAAATATGCTCAAATCAAAATACAACAGAACTGAGAAAAATAACTGGCATGCCAATGCCGGAGAACTTTAGATGAGAAAAAGAACGCTCGAAGGACTATTAATCAAGTCTTCAGTTGGCGTTCACCCTTGGACAAAAGACAGAACCCTGAAAAGTCAAAGAGGTGGCTGGTGCATGTGCCAATACTACTGCTTCGCCCGAAGTAGCAAATTCGACCTCATTGTATTTGCCCACTTTTAAGGCTGAAGTGCAATGTAGATGAACTGATAGAAGACTTATGTCTGACCTTTCAGTTATGTCGAGTTCCTATTGGTTGATCTGTTCAGTTCTGATTGGGTTTCTGGGCAGCATAGGAGCTTAATACCTGTCGCAGTGTATAGACCAATGTTTTAGTCTATAAGTATGGCAACGCCCAGAAACTTCGAGTTATAGCAAAACCAAGGAAAATATTAGTAGATTACCTCTTTATAAGACTAAAATTGGGAGGAACAAATTCATGCGCTCGACAGAAGCAATTTTCGGTCAGTGACAGTTATACATTACATATAAACTAAACTTTGCCCTTATGGGCTGGAGCCAAAAGTTAAAAGAAATGCCAAGTATACACACTCGATTGTCAATAACTCAAAGGAATCTGGTGCCTTAGTTGGGTCGTTTAGCTTTTAGAAAGTAAAATTAACCTAACGAGGCTTCGTCGGTACTACCAATCAACTTATGAAATCAGACCTACTTGCCTGACTTTTCGAAAAGAAAGAAGGAGACATTTCATCCATTGGTCGTACCAATTCTAGTTCACAAAGCTTTTCTTCGTTAGCACTACCTTCTTCAGACTTCCTTAAAATACTGACGTTTCATGTCATACGCGTTGAACGATTGGTAAGAGATTATCCCTTAACCTCGTATTCCACTTCGACATATTCAGGTTCTTCAACAGTTTGGAGAAATAGCATACGAACGCCCTACAAAACTGATATTTTCAAGCCTATGACTAGGAAAGACTCTCTTCAAATCAAATTGAACATGCCTGACTGCTTGATAATTCCATATTTGTCAATATGACCGAGAAGACCGATTTGTTGACCATCATCTCTAGGGCGAGTATATCATAGTTCTCAATCAAAAGGCGTATGTTACGGAGTTCGTACGTATCGTGAAACATGTCTTATTGGGACTCATTTCGATTCTCGAAAAGGTTTGGAATGAATATAAATCTTCCTGATCTCATACTTACACATAATCAAACAATGTCGGGAAGTGAAACACAGAAAGCCAAATCACATTTGACATAGGATCAATAACTAGCTGTTCAACGTTGAAAATATTCCATTATCTCAAAAAAAGCAGACTTTAATATCCGCCTGCAACGAGGAATAATGAGCGACTTGAACCTGATCATAGTAATCGTCTTAAAAAGACCTTTCGTAATTGATGCCTTATACATCTCTCGTGTCGGTTGCTAAAGATGTGAACAATTCTATCTAGGAATTGAATCTCCTCAGTACTGTTGCTTTCGTGTACCAATACAATATTTACAACTATGCTTCTGAAATTCGTGCAACCACAATATCGATCAACTATGAAGTGAACAAGAGGCTCTATCTTCCAGATAGGTTAAGGCAGGAGTTTTTGGGGACGTGCGGACAGTTAAGCAATTTGTTACTGGTATATGTAAATTAGTAAAGTTTGGTATAGACTACTCGGGATGGAAGCAATTGGCCAGGTGAAGACATAGTTTATTGCTTCTCTGAAACCTGGAATCAACAGCGTTACTTGAAATAGATGAAGTTTGGTGTCTGATAGATATGTCAGCCTTTTGGCACAAGATTCGATATATAAAACTGCATAGTGCATGCCAACGATAAGTGCATTGCGCACGAACTTTTTACGGAAGCGTCCATGCTTCATACTTTGGGCGCTTTGAAAAGGGCTGGTATTTATATGGTGAAAATCCGAAATATGGAAATGTTTATGGACACAATGGAACCCAAACAGGTGCTTCGACATTTTTAATGCTCTTACCTAAGGAAAAAACAACAATCGTAGTGATGGCAAATACTTCGGGTGCAATGCAAATAGTATCGGACATAACAATAAAATTATTTGACATTGCGAACGAAGCTAAAGATTAAAAAAAAAAGGCATAACAGCACCTACCCAAAAGTGGCTGTTCAGTGGTAAAATCAATCTTTTTGCATCTATCAAAGTTTTTGCCTGGTTGACAGTGAAGTGCTTCGAAATCGCCACCTTCGGGTAGCTTCGAAACGTTAGCCCCCCCTACAACAACCACCGCCCCAGCAACGCCCCTATCCGTCCCAGCCACAGCAGGAACAGCAGCGATGCGCTGAGGTTCTAGCGCACATCAGCACCGCCTACGCGCCGCCACAGCGCCCCCCTTGCGCCATATCGGCCCATCCACCGATATTCGTGCTCCATCAACCCGTACCATGACCGCATTCGGCATCCTCCTCATCCTGGCAGCGCTCGTGCTGCTGTTGCTCACCCCCATCCTGCAGCGCATGCGCAAGCGGGAGGAGGAGGATGGCAGCATACCCCGCAAGGGTGTGGGCGCGCTCACGGCCTTCTTTGCGCTGTTCTCCCTCCGCAGCATCATCGGCCTTTTCCTCGGCGGGGTGCTGCTGGTGCTGCTGCCCTACCTCTTCTTCTGGGCCGAGCCCGGCTACCAGTACTTCGTGGTGTTCCCCAACGGCAGCAAGAAGGCGGTGCTCTCCGAAGGCATCACGTGGCGCGGCTTCGCGAAGGTCACCCCCTGGCAGAAGTTCATCGATGTGAAGGTGGTGGACGACAGCGAGGCCCGCACGGAGATCGAAGGTCCCATGCGCCCCATCCCCGTGCGCTTCATCGATCAGGTGACGGCCACGGTGAAGGTGAGCACCCGTTTCCAGCTGCCCGATGATGAGCAGAGCTTCCTGGAGATGGCCATCGAGTTCCGCTCGCTGCAGAACCTTGTGCAGACCACGCTGGTGCCGACCGTGCGCGAAGTGGTGAGCAACACCGGCTACATGTTCGCCGCGCAGGACTACATCAGCGGCTCGGCCAGCGACTTCCGCGTGGCGGTGGACGACCAGTTGAAGCTGGGCACCTACAGCGTGGAGAAGATCGAGTTCCGCGACACGGTGCTCACCGCCATCGAGAATGAAGCGCGGGAGATCAAGGAGATCCGCACCCGCTACGAGGTGAAGAAACGCATCGGCCCGGACGGCAAGACCCTGCGCGTGCCGCACGACATCAACGAGAACAAGATCCTGGTGGCGCAGGTGATCGTGGACGACGTGGTGCTGGAGGAGGCCTTCAAGGAGCGCCTGGAGGCCCAGCGCGACGAGAGCGCCAAGCGCCAGTTGGAGCAGCAGAAGATCAAGACCGCCAAGGACGCCCAGGCGCGCATCATTGCCGAGGGTGAGCGTGACAAGGCCGCCGAGCGCGTGGAACAGGAGAAGGAGCAGGTGAAGGCCCTGATCGCCATCGAGACCCTGTTGAAGCAGGAGTCCACCAACAAACAGCTGGCCGAGATCGCCCTGCAGACCGAGCGCCTGAAGGCCGATGCCGAACGGGTGAAGGCCGATGCGGAGGCTTACAAGAACTCCAAGCTCGTGAGCGCGGGTCTCACCCCGCAGGAGAAGGCCACCTTCAAGAAGGAGACCGCCATCGGCGTGGCTGCGGAGCTCTCGAAGCTCACCTTCCCCAAGACCATGATCATGGCCGACCCCAAGGGTGGTTCACCGCTGGAAAGCCTGATCGGCGCGGCCATGGCCAAGCAGCTGCTGGACCAGGGGGATTAAACGAACTGCCGCACGCTGGTGCGGATGATGTTCACACACTCCATCAGCTGCTCCTCGGTGATCACCAAGGGTGGCGCGAAGCGGATGATGTCGCCATGAGTGGGCTTGGCGAGCAGTCCGTTGTCGCGCAGCAGCAGGCACAGTTCCCAGGCGGTCTTCGGTGAGCCATCGGTGGCGGTGCGGGCCTCGATCACCAGCGCATTGAGCAGGCCGCGGCCGCGCACCAGCTTCACGAAGGCGTATTCATCCACCAGCTTCTGCATCTCGGCGCGGAAGAGTCGGCCCAGGCGATCGGCGTTGCCGCAGAGGTCCTCGTCCTGCACGATGCCCAGCGCCTCGATGGCCAGGCGCGCGCCCATGGGATTGCCGCCATAGGTGCTGCCGTGCGTTCCGGGGGTGAAGACGTTCATCACAGCATCGCTGGCCAGTACGGCGCTCACGGGGTACATGCCGCCGCTGAGGGCCTTGGCGAGGATCACCACATCGGGGCGCTCCACCCCGGCCCGCGACTCGCAGAGCCCCTTGGTGCAGCTGCATCCGTTGTTGTGGCAGCTGGCCAACAGACGGCCGGTGCGTGCGATGCCGGTCTGGATCTCGTCCGCGATGAAGAGCACATTGCGGGCCTTGCACGCGGCGATGGCGCGGGGGATGTAGTCGTCGGCCGGCACATACACGCCCTTCTCGCCCTGGATGGGTTCCACGAGGAAGGCGCAGACGTTCGGGTCCTCCAGCGCCTTCTCCAGCGCGGGGATGTCGTCGTAGGGGATCACCTCGAAGCCCGGCGTGAACGGCCCGAATCCGCCCTGGCTGTCGGGGTCGGTGCTCATGCTCACGATGGTGATGGTGCGCCCGTGGAAGTTGCCCTCGCACACGATGATCTTGGCCTGCCCCTTGGCGATGCCCTTTTGCTCGTAGCCCCACTTGCGCGCCATCTTGATCGCCGTCTCCACCGCCTCGGCGCCGGTGTTCATGGGCAGCATGCGGTCGTAGCCGAACAGGGTGCACACGGTGCGTGCGTACTCGCCGAGCACGCTGTTGTAGAAGGCGCGGCTGGTGAGCGTCATGCGCGTGGCCTGCTCCTGCATCACCTGCACCAGGCGCGGATGGCAGTGGCCCTGGTTCACGGCGCTGTAGGCGCTGAGGAAGTCGTAGTAGCGCTTGCCCTCCACGTCCCACACGAAGACGCCCTTACCACTGTCCAGGACCACCGGCAGGGGGTGGTAGTTGTGGGCACCGTAGTGTTCTTCGAGCTCGATGGCCTGTTGGGTGCGGGTGCGGGAGGTGGTGTGTATCGCCATGGCAGGAAGGAAGCGGGTCGTAGCGGAAGGCGCAAAAATACGGGTTCGGGCGCCGAGGGTCCTGATGTTCTAACTTCGTAGGACCATGGCAGCGCGTTACCTCATCACGCTCACCGACCCCAAGCAGCGGAAGTTCTTTGAAGAGCTTATCGCCCATCTGGACTTCGTGAAGGTGGAAGTACCGGTCGATAAGCCCAAGCGGAAGTGGACGTAGAAAGAGAAGGAGTTCATGGAAGGGTTGCGGGCGTCCATCCAGGAAATGAAGGACGACCTGAGCGGGAAGAAGAAACTACGTTCCGCACGAGCGTTCCTCGATGAGCTTCGCCGTTGACACAACGCAAGGGTTCGAGCGGGAAGCCAAGCGTCTCCTCAAACGTTATGCATCGCTTGCTGACGATATCGCTGAACTGATCGAACAGCTGGAGGACGAACCGCATCTAGGCGCTCCCCTGGGGCGCGGCTGCTACAAAGTGCGCATGTCCATCCGCTCCAAGGGCAAAGGCAAGAGCAGTGGAGCACGCGTGATCACCTGTGTGGTCGCTGTCCGCGAAACGGTCTACTTGCTCTCGATCTACGACACGTCCGACCAGGAGAGCATCAACGATGCCAGGCTGAAGGAAATGCTGGAGGAACTGGGGATATAGCATCTTTGCCGCTCCTTCGTTCTTCGATGCTTTATCCGCGTTGTTCGGGTCGTATCGGCGAACAACGAACATCGATCCACGAGCCTTGTCCTTCCCCATGCGCCGCACCAAATACAGAGAGCCGGTCTACATCGAGAACCTCGCCGTGACCGGTGCGGGCGCCAACGGCAAGGCCATCGCCCGCCACGAAGGCATCGTGGTCTTTGTGACCGGTGCCGTACCCGGCGATGTGGCCGATGTGCGGGTGACGGTGAAGAAGAGCAACTACCTGGAGGCGGTGGCCACACGCATCGTGCAGCCCTCGCCCGACCGCATCGCCGCCTTCTGCAAGCACTTCGGCACCTGTGGCGGCTGCAAGTGGCAGGACCTCTCCTACCCCAAACAGCTGGAGTACAAGCAGCAGCAGGTCATCGACAACCTGGAGCGGCTGGGGGGGCTGGAACTTCCGCCGGTGACACCCATCATGGCCTCACCGGGGTTGCGCTACTACCGCAACAAGTTGGAGTACACCTTCAGCAACAAGCGCTGGTTCACCACCGAGGAGATCGCCAGCCAGGGTGAACACACGGACCGCAACGCGCTGGGCTTCCACATCCCCATGCGCTTCGACCGGGTGTTGGACCTGAGCGAATGCCACCTGCAGCCCGAGCCGAGCAACAGCATCCGCAACTTCGTGCGGGAGCATGCGCGGCAGCAGGGACTGAGCTTCTACGATGTCCGCGAGCACCAGGGCTTCCTGCGCACCCTGTTGATCCGCACGACCACCACGGGCGAGTGCATGGTGCTGCTGGCCGTTGGGCATGAGGACCAGGACGCCCGCGAACGGCTGTTGGACGCGCTGCTCGGTGCTTTCCCACAGCTCACCAGCCTGCTGTGGACGGTGAACCCCAAGAAGAACGACACCATCTACGACCTCAACATCCAGGTCTACCACGGCCGCGACCACATCGTGGAGGAGCTGCCCGATGGTCCTGGGGGCAGGCCGTTGAATTTCCGCATCGGCCCGAAGACCTTCTTCCAGACCAATCCGGAGCAGACCATCGCCATGTACCGCCTCACCCGGGACCTGGCCGGCCTCACCGGCGAAGAGAACGTGTACGACCTCTATTGTGGTGCGGGCAGCATCACGCTCTACCTCGCGGCACGGGCCAAGCATGTGGCCGGTGTGGAACTGGTTCCCGAGAGCGTGGCCGATGCGCGGGTGAACGCCGAGTTGAACGGCGTCACGAACGTGAGCTTCACCAGCGGCGACATGAAGAAGGTGATGGATACGGAATTCGTGGCGCAGCATGGCCGTCCGGACGTGGTGGTGACCGACCCGCCCCGCGCTGGCATGGACGAACCCGTGACGCGCCACCTGCTGGAACTGGCCCCCGCGCGCATCGTTTACGTGAGCTGCAACCCCGCCACCCAGGCCCGCGACCTGGCCATCCTCAACGATCGCTACCGCATCGACTTCGTGCAGCCAGTGGACATGTTCCCGCACACCTACCATGTGGAGAACGTGGTGCGGTTGGTGAGGCGCTGATCTACTCCACTACCTTGTCGATGTACCGTGAGTTCATTACGCCCAGCGCGCCCATGTACTTCAGGTTGAAGGACATCACCGAACCCACGCGGTAGTCGTGCGGGCTGTCGCCCAGATCGACCACCAACATGTCGCTGCTCGCCTCGATGATGTGCACATGCCCGTCATCGGGTATCAGGAACGATGGCTGAACATCCAGCAGGCCGATGTCGAGGATCGCGCGGTACGACTTGCGGCCTCGATCGGCCTCATCGAACTCCGGCTTGTGTCCGGAGGGGTTCTCCGCCTGCACCCCGGTGGGCACCATGGGCTTTTCGTAAAGCTCGATCACCTCAGCGTAGAGCTTGAACACATCGGCCTCCATCCCGGGAAGCATACCACCAGTGAAGAGATCGGCGCCGAAGAACAGCGCCTCGCCGATGCGGAAATGATTGATGCCCTTGGGTAGCTCATTGTTAAGCAGCAGGGGCACCGTGACGGTGGTGCCACCGCTCACCCAGGGGATCACCCGATCGAAACGTGCCTCGATGAGCTGCTTGTAGAGGCTCAGCTGGATGAGCTTGTCCGTGCTGGGCATGATCCCATTGAGGCAGTTGAGGTTGGTGCCCAGTCCGATGATCTCGATCCCCGGCAACTGGAACACCTGGGCATAGAATTCCGTGAGGTGGTCCCCCATTACGCCCTCGCGCAGATCCCCCATCTCCACCATGATGATGACCTTGTGATGGCGCCCCTGCTTGACCGCCTCGTCACTGAGTCCCTTGATGGTGGTGAGGTCCGTGTTGAAGCTCACATCCGCATAGCGCACCACGCTGGCCAGGCTGCGTTTGGCGGGTGGCTTGATGTAGACGGTCTGCACCTGGGGCGCGATGGCCTTGATGGCCTTCAGGTTGCTGATGCGCGTATCGTGCATCTCGGTCACACCCAGGTCCACCAGCTCCTGCAAGTAGGTACGGTTGCCACAGAGCAGCTTGGTGACCACGCCCCAGGCGATACCATTGCCGTCGAACCACTGCTTCAGCACGGCGTGGTTCGTTCGCAGCTTGTCACGATAAAGCTTCAGGTAGGCCATGGTCAGTGGATGATCGTGCGGGGGATGTCGCGCGGGAGGCGGGTCAGCAGTTCGTAGTTGAGCTGTTCGCTGAGCTCGCTGAAACTGGCCACGGTGATGCACTGGTCGCCCTGCTCGCCGATGAGCACCACCTCATCGCCTTTCACCACCCCTGGGATGTCGGTGACATCCACGCTGATCGCGTTCATGTTGACGATGCCGGTGATGCGCGCCTGATGGCCCCTCAGCAGAACGCGACCGAGGTTGCTGAGCCCGCGATCGAAACCGTGCGCATAACCGACCGGTACCACGGCGATGCGCATGTTGTGCGGGGCCTCGCAGCTGGCCCCGTAGCCGATGTAGCTGCCCGCCGCCACAGCGGTGATGGCCATGACGCGGCTCTTCCAGCCAATGATGCGCCTGAGGGGGTCGGTGGACGCTCCGCTCACCGCACTGTAGCGGAACCAGGTCTCCTGATTGGGCCAGAAGCCGTATTGCATGATGCCGATGCGCGCCATGGGACCCACCGTATGCGGGTAGTTCATTACAGCTGCGCTGCAGGCCTGATGCGCATAGGTCGGTCGCAGGCCGGCCTGCACGCAGCGCTGGTGCGCATGCTCAAAATGCGCCATCTGAGCGGTGACACGTTGATCGTTGGTGCTGCTCTCCGCCCCGGCAAAATGGGTGAAGAGGCCGACCAGCTCGAGGTGCTCGTCATGTGCTCGCACCAGCTCGAGCGCGGGTCCCAGAGCGGTGCGGGCAAAGCCCGTGCGGTGCATGCCGGTCTCCACTTCGATGTGGATCCGAGCCTTTCGCCTGAGCTTGATGGCCTGCTGGACGGCCTGTTCCAGCCTGTCCTGGTCATGCACGCAGAACTCCACGCCGTTCTCCACGGCCCAGGCGAGCCCATCGCCTTCCACCATGCCCATGATGAACAGGTCGGGGCACTTGCGCAGGTGATCCACCACGTACCATGCCTCATCGGCGGAATACACCCCGAAGTAGTCGACGCCCTCCTCCATCGCGAGGGGGATGAAGGGGTCCAGGCCATGACCGTAGGCATTGCCCTTCACCACACTGCACAACCGCGCACCATCCAATCGTTCGCGCAGGAACGCCAGGTTCCTGCGGAGCGCACTGCGGCTGATGGTGATGGTGGTGGGCTCGAACATTCAGGTCAGTTGGCGGACGATCCGCTCGAACACGGCGATGCCCTGCGGGATGAGGTCCTCGGGGAAATCGTAGTCGGGGTTATGCAGCGCAGGAGTTCCCTCGCCAGCCCCCAGCCCGAACATGCAACCGGGATATCGTTGCGTGAACAGGCCGAAATCCTCTCCGAACTTGAAGGGGTGGTCCGGCGTCCGGTGCTTCAGACCGACCGCCTCCACAGCAGAGCGTACGATATCCACCGTCGCGGGATCGTTCTGATTGGCATGGAAATGCTGCGTGTAGGCGATGTCGAGCCGCAGCTTGTGCCGTGCGCTCACCTCCTGGGCAATGGTCTCCACCCCGCGCTGCAACGCATCCAGTTCTGCGTCGTGCCAGCAGCGAAGTGTAAGATGCACCTCTGCGCTGCCCGCACTGATGCCATAGTCCTTGCTGCCAAGGCGTGCGTACACGGGTGTGACCACGCGCATGTGCGGGTCTGCCGGCACATTATGGTCCAGCTCCAGGCTACGGGTCATGAGCTCTCCCATGGCCGCAGCAGGATTGATCCCATGCTCGGGCTCGGCGGCATGCGACGTCCTCCCCTTCAAGGTGATGATGATGCTGTTCACTGCCGCCGTGAAGCTGTCAGAACGCAGCATCACGGTGCCCTTGGGAACGCCGGGCAGGTTGTGCAAGGCGAACACATGATCGAAGTGCAGGTCCTTGATCCGCTCATCCGCCAGGACCGCCTCTGCACCCAGCCCGTTCTCCTCCGCGGGTTGGAACAGTAGCCAGACCCGGCCGCTCGCAGGTCGCTCGGCGGCAAGCCGCTCGGCCAGTCCACAGAGGATCGCCATATGACCATCGTGCCCGCATTTGTGCGAACGGCCCTCTATCGTGGAGCGGTGAGGGAAGTCGTTCTCCTCTTCAATGGGGAGCGCATCCAGTTCGCAACGGAAGAGCAGATCAGGCCCGGCTCCCCTGCCATCGAAACGCGCGATCACACCGGTCCCACCCACGTTCGTGAGCAGGGCATCGGGGGTCAACACTTCGAGGTAGCGCTTGATCCGGTCCGCGGTCCAATGCTCCTCCATGGCGATCTCCGGATGGGCATGGAGCTCTCTTCGCAGGTAGACCAGCTTACGCAGCAGGCCATCGTTCACCGGGGTCGGGGTGCGTGTTGCGATCATCGGTGCAGGCGCATTTCAAGGTACTTATTGGTGAAGCCGAGGGCCTCGTAGAGCTTGCGGGCCGGGTTGTCCGGCTCCACGTGCAGCGCCACGGCTCCTTGGGCTCGCGCCAGGGCTTCCTGCATCAGCTGCTTCCCAAGGCCTTTTCCCCGAAGAGAACGGTCAACCGCGATGTAGACCAGGATGTTCTCGGGGATGTAGCCGCCCATACCGGTCTCGTTCACCACCACCGCGCCTTGGACCGCATCGCCTTCCACGGCGAGCACCACGAAGCCACCGCGCCGGGGATCGAACACATAGGCCAGGCATTTCAGGATGTCCTCCCTGCGATCGCCGAACTGGTCCAGGTGCACTTCAAGGAATTGCGCTATGCGATCGTTGGAGAATTGCTGATGCGGCCCAGTGGCGCTGTCCAAGTGGATGAAGTCCATTCAGTTAGTGGAATTGCCGATAGCACGGCCTGGAACAAGGCGCGCCACCGTGATGAAACAAAGGGCCGATGCCGTGATCCCGAAGATGTTGGCGTCCAGTCCCAGCGGAAGCGGTACGGAGAGCGTGGTGAGCGCCAGTGTGGTGCCGCCCCCGATGATCATGGAGGCAATGGCGGCCTGTGCATGGCGTTGCGCGAAGAACACAGCCGCCAACAAAGGCACCAGCAGACCACTGACCATGAAGGCATAGCTGTGCAGCATGAGCGAGAGCACGTTCTCCATGGTGCCCGCCAGCATCAGCGCCACCAGTCCGAGCACCAACGTGAAGACCTGTGAGAGCCTCAGTTGCCGTTGCACGGACATGTCCTGACGTCCACGGAGCACGATGTCGGTGAGCAGGTTGCCGCTGGCCGCCATCAGGCAGCTGTCGGCCGTTGACAGGATCGCACTGAAGTAGGCGGCGAGCACCACGCCCATCAGTCCTACGGGCAGGATGGTCCGTAGCAACAGCGGCAGCCCGACCTCAGGGTCCATCTGTCCGGCACCGGCGGGGAAGAGCGCTGCGAACATCCCCTGTTCGGCCGCCACCCGCGCCAGCAGACCGAGCACCACCCCAAGGAAGGCCATCACCGGCCATTCGAACAAGCCGGCGATGAACCAGGCCTGCCGGGCCTCGCGTTCGCTGCGGCTGGCGTAGATCCGCTGGTAGAGCGTCATACCCACGAACCAGATGGGCACGATGGTGATGGCCCAGTTGAGCAACTGTACAGGCCTGACGTGGTCCAAGGCCAGCAGTTCGGGTGCCAGCGTGGTACGGATCACCTCCCAGCCGCCCACGGCCTGCCATGAAAGCGGGAGCGCAACGAAGATCAATCCGGCCAGCAGCACCACCCATTGCACGGTATCAGTGTGGATCACCGCGCTCATCCCGCCCAATGCCGTGTACAGGATGGCGATGACACCCATCACCACCAGTGCGGTATGCAGGTCGAGGCCCACAACGGCCGCGGATGCGAGTTTGGCACCGGCCAGTATCTGCGAACTGGTGAAGCCCAGGTATCCGACCACCGAGATGACTCCTGCGAGCAGCGCGACGCGCCCATCATAGAAATGTCCGAAGAGTTGGGGAAATGTGAGCAGCCGCTTCGCACTGCCCAGCGCATACACGCGTGGTATGAGCAGCACGGCAGCGAGCCACGCGCCGATCAAGCCGGTGAAGAGCATCCAGGAGCCGCTGAGTCCCATCGCAAAGCCCAGCCCACCGAGACCGATGGAGAAGCCCCCACCCACATCCGTCGCCACCACGGACAGCCCGATGTGCCAGCGGCCCATGTTGCGTCCACTGACGAAGTAATCCTCGGCGCTGGCATTCCTTCGCATGTGATACACGCCCACGGCTATCAGGAGAGCCATGTAAAGGATGAAAATGCCGGCGTCGATCCAGTGCAAATCGTTCGGTTCAGAAGGTGACGGCCCATAGCACCCACAGGTGGAGGACCAGGAATGGCGCGCAGCACGCACACCGAAGAATGGGGCAAAGATAACCCATTCCGCAGGAACCGGGACCGCATTGCTGTGGGTGGGCCGCTGCGCGGCATAGGCAATGGAAAGCCTGCTTCGGTGCCGACCTTTGTGCGCATGGACCTGGACCGCACCTTTTGGGAAGACCGCTACCACACCGGCGAGACCGGCTGGGACCTTGGTGGGCCTTCAACCCCGCTCAAGGAGTACCTGGAACACTTGGTGAACAAGGACCTGAAGATCCTGATCCCCGGCGGAGGGCGGGCGTGGGAGGCTGAATACGCTCACCGACTTGGCTTCCGGAACGTGTTCGTCATCGACCTCACCGACGCGCCGTTCAAGGATCTCCTTTCGCGCTGTCCGGACTTCCCGAATGAGCACCTCATCGTGGGCGACTTCTTCCAGCATGAAGGGTCGTACGATCGCATCCTGGAACAGACCTTCTTCTGCGCCCTGGACCCTGCACTGCGTGAACGTTATGTGGCGCACATGCATGCGCTCCTGAAGCCCGGTGGCAAGCTGGTGGGCGTGCTCTTCAACGACGCGCTCAACGCGGACCGGCCACCCTTCGGAGGATACAAGAAGGATTATGAACCGTTGTTCTCCGCACACTTCGACCAGTTCAGCCTCGAACCGTGCCGGAATTCCATTTCACCGAGGGCTGGCCGGGAACTGTGGTTGGAAGCCATGCGGGAACGTGTTGTCGTGCCCGTGGCCTGCAGCCTCTACGACAGCTTGGAAGCAGCGGCCGTTCAAGCCCGCAGGCTTCGGTTGGCCCTCTCCGATGGGACAACGACCGAAGGGGTCGTTGAGGACCTGTACCTTGTCGATGGGTCGGAGTGGCTGCGATTCGCGGATGGTCGCACGCTGCGATCAGCCCGCATTGTGGCGATCAGCAACGCGTGATCGGTAGCGAGCACATCGACCGCTTGCACCGAGGCCAGGCGGTACCGAACTTGCGGACGTGAGACCCGCTCGCCCCCCCTCCTCACCTCCCTCGCTCGATGCCTATTGGGGTTCACTTCCCGATGACCGCCGTTCGGCATTACGGACGGTCCGACAACTGCTGTTCCGCATCTGGCCTGAGTTGAAGGAGGACATGGCATTGAACATGCCCACCTATCATTTGAACGGCGCCCCGTTCTGCGCGCTTGCTTCACAGAAACATTACATGGCCATCTACATTCTTCCGTACGACCTGTTGGATGTGTTCAGGCTGGAGCTGCTCATGCACGACCGGGGACGCTCCTGCATCCGGTTCAAGCAACTCAGTCCCGAATTGACCGACCTGCTCGACCGGATGGTGAAGTACATCGGAACACGGTTCGAGGAGAGCGTGCATTACGGGCGTCAGCGTAATGTACATACCTACCTGCGACATGACCGGACAGATCTGTAAAGATCTTAAAGCCTCCAAGCCCGCTTTAACGACCATGTCCATCATACGCCGCCTATCGAGCTTGACGCTCATGTTCGCATGTGCACTGCTGCCAGCTTCGGCACAGACCACCCGGATCCTGTTCATCGGCAATAGCTACACCTATTCCAACGACCTGCCTGGAATGTTGCGTCAAGTGGCGCTCTCCCTGGGAGACACCGTGGTGACACAAATGGTCGCGCCCGGAGGGTTCACCTTCCAAGGCCATAGTAGCAATACTGCCACGCTGAACGCGATCGACCAAGGAGAATGGGACCATGTCGTACTGCAGGAGCAGAGCCAACGCCCCGCCTTCCCCCCTGAGCAAGTGTCACAGGAAGTGCTGCCGTACGCGAACCAACTGGTCTCACGGATACGAAGCACGAGCCCTTGTGCGGCGCCAGTATTCATGATGACGTGGGGCCGGGAGAACGGCGACCAGCAGAATTGTGCGTTCTACCCACCCTTGTGCACCTACGCGGGCATGCAGCAACGGCTATGGGAGAGCTATGTACTGATGGCCATGGAGAACGACGCCCATTGTGCGCCGGTGGGTTCCGTATGGCGCAGCTACCGAAGCGCACACCCGGAGGCAGCACTGTATACCGATGGCAGCCACCCGAACGTACTGGGCACGTTCATCGCCGCCACCACTTTGTATGTGAGCATCTTCCAGCGGGATTGCACGGCTTCATCCTTTGCGCCCGTCGGCGTCAGCACGGCAGCAGCCGCGGAGGTCCGTGCAACAGCCAGCGCGACGGTCCTCGACAGCCTTGACACATGGAACATCGGTGTGAACGACCCTGTCGCACTTGCCGACCACCAGGTCATCGACGGCCTCAACGTGCTCTTCGCCAACAACAGCATCGGCGGCGTTCAGCACGTATGGTACTTCGGAGATGGTGCCACCAGCCTAGACGCCGACCCGCTGCACACCTATGCGCAAGCAGGCATCTACACGGCCAGCCTCGTGGTGGAGGACTCCTGCGGACGTAGGGACAGCCTCTCTTTCGATGTCGACCTCAACGTTGGGATCACCGAAGGCGACAGCCCGATGGTGCGTGTACGGGTGGAAGGCACCTTGCTGGTGGTGGAGCATCCGTCCATGACCGGCACGTTCGAGCTGCTTGACGCAACGGGCCGATCGCTTTTACTGACGCGGACGGCAGGAACAGCCACTGCCCACTGGTCCCTGCCACGGTCGGCTGCGGGAATGTGCATGTGGCGGCTACGGAGCGATGCCGGGCCTGCATATGGCGGACGGATCCTGCTGCCATGAAGTTCCATGCATCCTACCTTCGCTGCACATGAGCGAGCGGACCATCGTACTCGACCACGAACAGGTGCAGCGCAAGCTGGAGCGCATTGCGCATCAGCTGCATGAGGAGCATCATGAACGGACCTCCATCGTGCTGGTCGGCGTAGCACCGCGCGGGGCCGCGTTGGCCGAGCGGTTACGTATGCGACTTGCCGCCATTGCTTCCTTCGAGGTGGAACTGGTCCAACTGAAGCTGGACAAGGACCGACCACTTGAAGCGCCGGTGACCCTCACGCGTCCATTGGATGAGCTGCGGGGACGTACCGTTGTACTGGTCGACGATGTCCTGATGAGCGGCCGGACACTGATGCATGCCGCAGCGCATCTGGTGAGCGTGCCCTTGCAGCGCTTGCAGACGGTGGTGCTCGTGGACAGGCGTCATCGCTCCTTCCCCATCCGTGCCGACATCGTGGGGCTGACCCTGAGCACCACGGCGCAGGAGCACATCAGTGTGGAGCTGGGTAAGCGCGATCGTGTCTACCTCTCCTGAGTACCGAGCAGAGCGATGATGCGCTCCACCACGGTATCGACCGGACCATCCGCTTCGACACGGAGCGTGGCGCGGCCGTAGACAGGGGTGCGCTTCACCAGAAGCTCCATCACCCTGTCCGTGAGCGCTTCACCGCGCAGACCGAACAGCAGCGGACGGTCGCCTCCAGCACGGAGGATCCGGGGCATCAAGGTGGGAAGGGAGACATCCAGCCAAACCACCGTGGAGCGTCGCAGCAACAGTTCCATGGCATCGCCTTCGCAGGGTGTTCCACCTCCGGTGGCCAGCACGATGGGCGGACCGTCCAGAAGGCGCTCCAGCTGCTGCCGTTCATGCCTGCGGAAGGCTTCCTCCCCATGCTGCCGGAAAAAGGGCAGCAGCGGCCCCACCTCCGCTTCGACCATGCGGTCAAGGTCCCTGAACGGCATGTGCAATGCGTCAGCGAGCGCCTTGCCGACAGTGCTCTTCCCGCTGCACATGAAGCCGATGAGCACCACCGTGGAGCGCGGTACCCTGGTGTCCCTTGTATCGCGCATGCTGTCCTTCATCGGCGGAAAGATCGCACCTTCGCACATAGCAACATGGAAGTCATTCCCGTCACCGATCAGCGCAGCGAGCGCGCCTGGATGGATCTACCCTGGCGTATCTACGCTCAGGATGCGAACTGGATACCCCATCTGAAGCAGGATGTGGCCAAGGTCTTCGACCCTCGGAAGAACAAGCTACTGAAGGAAGGTAAGGCCATGCGCTGGCTGCTGAAGGATGCCAACGGCACGCCCATCGGACGTATCGCCGCCTTCATCAATGCGAAGACCGCTTACACGGAGAAGCAGCCCACCGGTGGATGCGGGTTCTTTGAGTGCATCAATGATCAGGCGGCTGCGGACAAGCTGTTCGACACAGCGCGGGAGTGGTTGAAGGAACAAGGTATGCAGGCCATGGACGGTCCCATAAACCTGGGGGACCGCAACATGTTCTGGGGGCTGCTCATCGAGAACTTCACCGATCCGCCGCTCTATGGCACGAACTACAATCCTGCTTACTACAAAGACCTTTTCGAGCGCTACGGGTTCCAGGTATGGTTCAACCAATTGTTCTTCAAGCGATCGGTGAACGTACCCGCGCAGCCCATCTTCCACCGCAAGTACAACCAGCTCAAGGCAGACCCCGACATCTCCATCCACGATGGGCGCGGTCGCACCGTGGAACAGTTGGCCCATGACTTCTGCACCATTTACAACGATGGCTGGGTGGACCATGAGAACCACAAGCCGATGGAGCTTTCCACCGCACTGAAGATCGTGAAGGCCATGAAGCCGGTGATGGACCCCCGGCTGCTCATCTTCGTCCGGCACAAGGACCGGCCTATCGCCATGTACATCAGCCTGCCCGAACTGAACGAGATCTTCAGATACGTGAACGGCGACCTTAACTGGATCGGCAAGTTGAAGTTCCTCTACCACAAGTGGCGGGGCACAGTGAAGACCATGACCGGCATCGTGTTCGGTGTGGCGAAGGAGTTCCAGGGCAAGGGTATGGAAGGCGCCATGATCGTATTCGCTGAGAAGAACATCGTGGTTCCCGGTCTGTACCAGGACACGGTGCTTACATGGATCGGCGACTTCAATCCGAAGATGGTGAAGGTGTGCCAGAACCTGGACGCTGTCAACTACAGGACCCTGGCCACCTACAGGTACCTGTTCGACCGTACGATCCCCTTCGAGCGGCATCCGATCCTGCAGAAGAAATAGCCACCCTTTGGTGGATGTGCGGGAGATCCTTACTTTTGCGCTCCCGCAACAAGGACTTGATGTCCTTGAAGTGGATGGAAGATCCTGTAGCTCAGTTGGTAGAGCACAACACTTTTAATGTTGGGGTCCTGGGTTCGAGCCCCAGCGGGATCACGAAAAGCCTCTCTGAAAAGGGAGGCTTTTGCTTTTGGGGAGAAGTTCGTCCGAAGCCCACCGCTGGGGCGAGAAGTTCATCCCGAGCAAGGCCCCAGCCGGGTCGAGGGAAGCCCCAGCGGGATCACGAAAAGCCTCTCTGAAAAGGGAGGCTTTTGCTTTTGGGGAGAAGTTCGTCCGAAGCCCACCGCTGGGGCGAGAAGTTCATCCCGAGCAAGGCCCCAGGCGGGTGGAGGGAAGCCCCAGCGGGATCACAGAAAGCCTCTCGGGGACGGGGGCTTTTTCATGGTGTGGGTAAGGCCAGCCAAGCCGACCACTGGGGCGAGATACAGAACGGGTCCTGATATCGATGTGGAGGTATCAGAACGCCTCTCTATATTTGCCGCCCCTTGCCGATCGGAGGTCGACTCCGGCCGGGCACCTGCCCAGGTGGTGAAATTGGTAGACACGCTACTTTGAGGGGGTAGTGGCCGAAAGGCTGTGCTGGTTCGAGTCCAGTCCTGGGCACGAAGTGACCAGAGAAGGCTCCGCGATAGCGGGGCCTTCCTGCTTTCTGAGGGAAAGCAACTGGCGAAAAGTTCATCCCGAGCAAGGCCACTGCCGCTCCCGCTACCTTCGCCGCATGGTGCAAGACCTATTGGTGGTGGAAACGGCGGGAGTGCTCGCTGGCCCCAGTGTGGGCATGTTCTTCGCAGAGCTCGGTGCCCGCGTGGTAAAGCTTGAGAACCTGCGCAGCGGCGGAGATGTCACGCGCCAATGGAAGCTGCCCCAGGAAGATCCGAGGGCACCTTTGAGCGCCTATTTCTGCAGCGTGAACTGGGGCAAGGAGCACCAGCTGATCGATCTGAAGAGCCCCGAAGGGCGCACCATGCTGGACGACCTGCTCCAGCGGGCCGATGTGCTGATCACCAACCACCTCGCTGCTGACGCGCAAAAGCTCGGCCTGGACCGCGACCGGCTCCGCGCCCTGAACCCACGGTTGCTGCACGGTCACATCAAAGGGTTCGCCGCTCAACCGGAGCGGCCCGCGTTCGATGTGGTATTGCAGGCCGAAACAGGCTACATCAGCATGACCGGCACCGATGGTGACCACCTGGCTAAACTGCCGATCGCCCTCATCGATGTGCTGGCCGCTCACCAATTGAAGGAGGGGATCCTGCTGGCCCTGTTGCAGCGTGAACGCACTGGCCGCGGTGCCTATGTGGAGGTCTCCTTGGAAGAAGCTGCATTGAGCGGCCTCATCAATCAGGCCAGCAACAACCTGATGGCCGGTGCAGTGGCGACCCCCATCGGCACACTTCATCCCAATATCGCTCCGTATGGCGAGGTGTTCACCTGCGCCGATGGTGGCCGGATCATCCTCGCCGTGGGGAGCGATGCGCAGTTCACATTGCTCTGCGATGTGCTGCAACTACTGGCACTGCCTGACGATCCACGGTTTGCACACAACACCGACCGGGTCCGCCATCGCATCGCCTTGAGCGCGGCCCTCACCCCCTCCTTCCACCAACATGCACGAGGTCCGTTGTTGAGCGCACTGATCGACGCGGGTGTTCCCGCGGGTGCGGTCCGGAGCATGGACGAGGTAATGGCTACGCCCGCAGCACAGGCCATGGTGTTGGAAGGGACCATCGACGGTCTTGCCACACGCCGCATCCGCGGCAACGCATTCCGCATCGAACCGAATTGATCGCTTCAGGCACTGCGCCGCTCCACCCGCAGCGCATCCTTCAACAGGGGCACGAGCCTGCGCGCCTCCTCTTCCGTCAAGCCTTTTCCGAAGATCACCTTACGGCCCAGGTATTCGAAGCCCAGCCGTGCACCACCGATCATCCAGGCGCTCTGGTCCAGTTGCCATTTCCAGCTCCGCTCATCCACCTTCAGCAGACCGAGCTCCTTGATGTTGTCCACGAAATGGTCACGCGCTTTGCCGTACCCCAGCAGGCTGTCCTTGATGGTGAGGGTCCCGTCCTTGATGCGCCAAAGCTCAAAGCCTTTCAGTCGCCACGCGAGGGCTTTCAGCACCACCACGAGGTAGTACGCCCAGAACGCCAGGAAGGCCAGCAGGTATTGGCGCACCGGATCACCTGCGGGCATTTGCAACCGGGCGTAGATGATGTAAGCGCCACACAGCGACCATGCCACTGCCCACGTGATCAGCAGGGTCTCCTTGGCACGCGGTAGTCGGGCACTGATCACTACCGTGGTGCGCCCACCCGAGCGTTCCACGCTCACACGTTCGCTGAGGTACTGCATCACGCCTTCACTTCAGCGACCACCTCCGCATACAATTGCTCATAGCGCGGCAGCACCCGATGCAGATCGAAGGTGCGTGCCTGCTCCAATGCACCGTTCCTGTATCGCTGCAACGATGCTTCGTCCTTCAAGATGAGGTAGGCGTTGTCGGCCATGCTCTGTGTATCGCCCACCGGGCTCAGCAGACCACTGACGCCGTGAATGTTCACTTCCGGCAGACCACCGGTATCGCTGCTCACCACCGGAACTCCACAGGCCATGGCCTCCAACGCGGCCAGACCGAAGCTCTCGCTCTCACTGGGCAGCACGAAGAGGTCGCAGCTGGCCATCACCTCCTCGGGCCGTGTCATCTTACCCAGGAAATGGATCACGCTGCAGGTCTGGTGCTGGCGGCACATCATCTCGATGCGCTGCCGCTCTGGACCATCACCAATGAGCAACAGCTTCACCGGCAGCCGTTCGCGCAGGATGCGGAACATGTGCACCACGTCATCCACGCGTTTCACAGCGCGGAAGTTGGACACGTGCACCAGCAATCGTTCGCCGTTGGGTGCGTAGCGCGCCCGGACGTGCGGGTCCTGCTCGGTCTTGTACAGTTCGGTGCAGACGAAGTTGGGGATCACCTTCACCTCGCGTTTCAAGGGGAAGTGGGCATAGGTGTCGCGCTTGAGGCTCTCGGACACGGCGGTCACCGCATTGCTGCGCTCCATGCTGAAGGTGATCACCGGCTCGAAGCTGGGATCGCGGCCCACGAGGGTGATGTCTGTGCCGTGCAGGGTGGTGATGAACGGTACGAAGATGCCTTGCGCCGCCAGGATGCGCTGCGCCATCCACGCCGCACTGGCATGTGGAATGGCATAGTGCACATGCATCAGATCAAGACCCTCGAACTTGGCCACATCCACCAACTTGCTGGTCAACACCAGTTCGTAGGGCTGATAGTCGAAGAGCGGGTAATCGCTCACGCGCACCTCGTGGTAGAACACGTTGGGATGATCACGCAGGCGTACCGGACGATCGTAGGTGATGAAGTGAACGATGTGGCCCTTCTCGGCCAGGGCCATGCCCAGTTCGGTGGCCACCACGCCGCTTCCGCCGAAGGTGGGATAACAGACAATGCCGATTCGCATGCGATCTCGGCATGGCTGAGTTCGCGCTGCCGGGGGTACAAAGGTACCCTGCTCAGGACTGTGCGGCCAAGGCCAGGCAGTCGCAACCCAAGGCCTCATCCACGAAGCGCTTCATGCGGTGCATGGCCGGCTTGGAGCGGCGCTTACCGGCTTGTGCCAGCAACCACAGCCCCAGCGCGATGAAGGGGGTGGGCGCCACCATCCAAAAACCCCATGCCGGCGCTCCCACGATCTGCTGCGACACGCCAATGGATGATCCGAGCAGGGCCAGGATGGTACTGAGCATATACCCACCCACGAACAGCATCCAGATCGTGGGTGCAGGTCCGATAAGGCAGCGCACCCACGTTCGGCCTTCGCTGAGTTCCAGATCGATGTCCATCTGTGGTGTCCAGGAACGCAGCTCGTGCGGTGGATAGGTGAGCACCAGGTGATGACCGGTACCACCAAGCACGAGGCCATGCGGGTTGTTCTTCGCCACCTGAGTGCGGATGCGGTCCTTCACCTCCTCTGGTGTGAGGGTCGACGCCAAGCGGAAGCGGGGGCGGAACTCAAGGTCGGACATGGCGGGCAAGGCGGTAACCTATACTCCCCGCCCGGCCTGTCACCTGACGAAGATCAGCCTGCGAACATCTTGCCTGCGCCCAGGAGGACAGCGATCCAGACGAGTCCCTTGATGAAGAAGAACAGGAAGCCTGCCCAGCCCAGCTTGGCAAGCCAGCCGAGGGCTTTGGAGGGTTGCGTGTGCAGCGGTCGCATGGTGGTGGTGCTCAAGCGATCCGATGGGCTTGTTCCACTTCAGCGATCAAGCTACGCCATTCTTCGAGCTCATGGATGCCTGGCTTGCGCTTGCCGAAGAGCTGCACCAGCTGTTCACGCGCGTCGTTGTAGCACTCCAGCGCCGTTACCAAGCCGTCCCGCGTGGGTTTGCGCACTACCCAGCACTGGGTGAGGGCCTCTTCGCGCACATGTAGGTTGAAGTCTGGATCGAGCACGTTGAACCAACCGCGCGCATCCATCACCTTGTTCACCGTACCCGTATGGATCTGGATGTTGCCGGGGTTGCCGACGAAGACCATGATGGGGACCTGACGTTGGGCGGCGGCGGTGATCACGGCGCGGAAAGCGGCCGGTTCCACGGGCACCGCGCGGTCCGGCGGGGGTGCCAGCCGAAGGGCCTGTGTGCGGCTCACCCGATGATCGCGCAGCATACGGTGGAAGTCATGGGTATCCTCCAAGGCCAGCCACGCCTTGCGGAAGGCCTCCACATCCACGCGGGCATCGGGTAGCTCGGGGCGGGGCGCGGGGGCGGGTTCGATGGCCAAATCTCCAGCGGCCTGCGGATCCACGAACGCAGCCACCAGCCGATCGTAAGCAGCGCGGTCGCTCTCTTCGACCAGATAGATCTTGTGGATGGCGTTACCCTGCTTGTCGAAGAACTGCAGGCTATGACGGTCACTATCACGGCCCTGCTCAGCAACTGCAAATGCGAAGGCCCATTTGTCGAGGAACATCCGCAGATCGATATCGGCGCCCACGAACAGCCCCACCGGACCCTTGTCCAGCGAAGGGTTCAGATACACGCCTTTGCGTTCGTGTACCACATCGTCGTTGCGGGTCAGCGCCATCACCCGGCCGAGGCTGGGTACGTGTGCAAGGATCTCGGTGAAGCGCGGCTTCAGGCGCTTCACAGCCCCGGTGGTATCGGTGTTCACCAGCTCGGCTTCGCTCACACCCAGGGTGGTGGCGGCATTCCGGATGCGGAGGGTTGGGTCCTTGACGCGCAGTTCAGCGTAGCGCTCGGCAAGACCAACTGTGGTCGCAGTGGTCGACATGAAGTTCTTGTTGGGTCGACAAAGGACGCCCGGCGATCGGGTCTGCGACAATACACCGATCGTGGTATTCCGCTCGCACGCAACCCCTCACCACGGCGACACACGCAGGGCACCTGGTCTTCCAGCGACGTACCTTTGCTCGCACTAACGGTTCACCATGAGCAGCGCACTATTGACGGTCCTCTTGGGCATTGGCCTGCTGGCCTTGGCTTTCGCGGGTATTGCCGTGAAGATCTGGGCGAAGAAAGGCGGCGAGTTCGCAGGAACGTGCGCGAGCAACAATCCGCTGGTGCAGGCCGAGGGTGGCGGCTGCGGCTTCTGTGGTGCGCGGCCGGAGGAGAAGTGCCGCCGCGAGGAAGTCGCTGGCTGATCAGTTCCCGATCGGCCAGTTGTTGGTACGCCACACAGCATACCCGCCCGTGCCGTTGTCACTGATCAGGTAGGCATCCACCTCTGGATGACGCGACAGCCAAGCCTTCGCCTGCTCCGTTCCAAGTACCATCAAGGCCGTTCCGATCGCATCGGCGGCTGCACAGTTCTCTGCCAGAACCGATGCGCTGAGCAGGTCGTTCATGGCAGGACGTCCCGAGCGCGGGTCCATGGTGTGTCCGTATCGCCGCCCGTTCAGCTCGATGTACTTGCGGTAGTTGCCACTGGTGGCCAATGCACGGTCCTGCAGCGGCACGAGGATCTGCTGCTCATGGGTATCGCCATCCACGGGCTTATCCACCTGAATGTTCCAAGGGGTGCCACGATGATTGGTCCCTGATGTGCGCACCTCCCCTCCTACCTCCACCATGAAGCGGTCGATGCGGTACATCCGCAACAGGAGCGCAAGCATGTCCACCGTATACCCTTGGGCGATACCGTTGGGGTCGAATTGCACACAGGGCGCACTTTTGCGGAACACCAGCGGTTCACCCGGCCCCGATCGCTCCCAGCTGTCGGGTATATAGATCCGGGGCATGCCCACACACTGCAACAAGCTGTCCACCGCTGCGGTATCCAACTCGGCCTGCCCCTTTCGGCCGAGGCCCCAGGCCCGCACCAAGGGCAGCACAGTGCCATCGAAGGCCCCCTCGGTGGCGCGCCAGTGTTGCATGGCGAGCGCCAGCACCACCTGGAAGTGGCGATCGTCGGTGACGAAGCTGTCGGTGACGGCATTGAAGCGAGTAACGGTGCTCGTGGTGTCCCACAGGCTCAGGCTGTGGTCGATCACCTTCAACAGGCTGTCCACTTCCCCCGCAAGGTTGCGGTCCGCACTATCAAGATAGGTGATGGTGAACGTGGTGCCCTGTGCTTCACCCTTCAGCGTGGTCCATTGCGGTGCCTTCGTGCCGCATGAAACAAGGACCAAGGCAAGGCCCACGAACGAAAAGCCCCGCACATGGCGGGACTTTCCGAAAATATGGGAAGCGGTCATCATCCGCCGAAATCGTCGAAGCTCACGTTCTCCTTGGGGATGCCCCAATCGTCGCACATCTTGAGCACGGCGGCGTTCATCATGGGAGGGCCACAGAAGTAGAACTCGATGTCCTCCGGCGCCTCGTGTTTCTTCAGGTACTGGTCGATCACAGCCTGGTGAACGAATCCGGTGAATCCATCACCTTCGGTGTCGTTCACGTCCTTCTTCACCTTCCAGTTATCCTCCGGCAGGGGCTCACTGAGCACCACGAAGAACTTGAAGTTGGGGAATTCCTTTTCGATCTGGCGGAAGTGATCGAGGTAGAACAGCTCGCGCTTGCTGCGACCACCGTACCAGTAGGTGACCTTGCGCCCGCTCTTCAGGGTGTGGAAGAGGTGGAAGAGGTGAGAGCGCATGGGAGCCATGCCAGCACCACCACCGATGTAGATCATCTCGGAGCCGGTGTCCTTGATGAAGAATTCGCCGTACGGGCCGCTGATCGTCACCTTGTCACCAGGCTTGCAGTTGAAGACGAAGCTGGAGCAGATACCGGGGTTCACGTCCATCCATCCGTTCTTGGCACGGTCCCACGGCGGGGTGGCGATACGGATGTTCAGCATGATGATGTTCCCCTCGGCCGGGTGGTTGGCCATGGAGTAAGCCCGGAAAATGGGCTCGGGGTTCTTCATCCTCAGGTCCCAGAGCTTGTACTTGTCCCATTCGCCCTTGAAGTCCATGGGATCGCGGCCCAAGGCAACGAGTTCGGGGTGAGCGGTGATATCGATGTCCTTGAAGTCCACCTCACAGGCCGGCACATCGATCTGGATGTAGCCACCGGCCTCAAAGTGCAGCGTCTCGCCCGGTGGCAGCTTCACCACGAACTCCTTGATGAAGCTGGCCACGTTGTAGTTGCTGACCACTTCGCACTCCCACTTCTTGATGCCGAAGATCTCCTCGGGCACCTTGATGTCCATGTCCTGCTTCACCTTCACCTGGCAGCCCAAGCGCCAGTTGTCGGCGATGGCCTTGCGGCTGAAGTAGGGAGCTTCGGTGGGAAGTATCTCGCCGCCGCCCTCCAACACCTGGCACTTACACATGGCACAGGTACCGCCACCGCCACAGGCGCTGGGCAGGAAGATCTTCGCTTCGCTAAGGGTGCTGAGCAGGCTGCTCCCGGCCGGGACCTCGATGGTCTTTTCGCCGTTGATGCGGATCTTCACCAGACCGCTCGGTGAGAGCTTGGCCTTGGCATACAGGAGCAGGCTGACGAGCAGCAGGGTGACGATCAGGAAGACCGCCAGTGTGATGAGGATGGTCGAACCCATGGTCGTGGATCAGAGCTTGATACCCATGAAGGCCATGAAGGCAATGCCCATCAGGCCGGTGAGGATGAACGTGATGCCGAGGCCGCGGAGGGGCGCCGGAATATCGCTGTAGCGAAGCTTTTCGCGGATGGCGGCGATGGCCACGATGGCCAGGAACCATCCCACGCCGCTACCGAGGGCGAAGCTGGTGGCCTCGGCGATGTTGCTGTACTGGCGCTCCTGCATGAAGAGGGCGCCTCCCAGGATGGAACAGTTCACTGCGATCAGGGGCAGGAAGATCCCAAGCGCGCCATAAAGCGCAGGAGCGAACTTCTCCACGACCATCTCCACCAGCTGCACGATGGCCGCCACCACGGCGATGAACAGGATGAAGGAGAGGAAGCTGAGGTCCACGTCGGCGAAGCCGGCACCCAGCCAGCCCAGCGCGCCTTGCTTCAACACGTAGTTCTCCAGAAGGTAGTTCACCGGAACGGTGACACCCAGCACGAAAATGACGGCCGCCCCCAGGCCCAGAGCCGTCTTCACCGTTTTGCTCACGGCGAGGTACGAGCACATGCCCAGGAAGTAGGCGAAGATCATGTTGTCGATGAAGATCGACTTGACGAAGATATTGACCAGGTTCATGGCGGGCTGGACTTAGGCTTGCTCGATGAGCTTGGTGTTACGTGAACGCTGGATCCAGATGATGATGCCCACGATCACCAGCGCCATCGGCGGCAGGATCATCATGTTGTTGTTGAAGTAGAACCCACCTTCAGTGGCATACCAACTCTCTGGAATGATGCGCATACCGAGCAGCGAACCATTGCCGAACAGTTCGCGGAAGAACGCCACTACCACCAGGATCCAGGCATACCCGAAGGAGTTGCCAAAGCCGTCCAGGGCGCTCGGACCGATCTTGTTGCCCATCGCAAAGGCCTCGAAGCGCCCCATGATGATGCAGTTGGTGATGATGAGTCCCACATAGACACCCACCTGCTTGCTCACATCGTACACGTACGCCTTCAGCACGATATCAACCAGGGTCACCAGACCTGCGGCGATCACCAGCTGGGCGATGATGCGGATCCGGCCGGGGATCATGTTGCGCAGGGCACTGATGACCATGTTACCAAGCACAAGCACGGCCATTACACTGATGCTCATCACCAAGGCGTTCGACACCTTCACCGTGATCGCCAGGGCCGAGCAGATACCCAGCACCTGAACGGTGATGGGGTTGTTGTCGTTCAGCGGATCGGTGATCAGCTTGCGGTTCTTCTTGCTGAAGAGGCCTTCCGCGGGCGGTGCTGCGGGGGCGGCTGTAGCGGTGCTCATCGGGTGATCAGGCTAGCGGTTTGGGTGGTATCCACCACCATTTGAAGGCTGTCGGGGGCAGGGGTGTCAGGCACTGCGACCGGAACAGGTGCAACGGCGGCCACCTGGGTGCGCAGGTATTTGTCATACACAGCGAGCAGACGCTTCAGCATCTCATCCACGCCCTGGCTGGTGATGGTACCTCCGCTGATACCGTCAACACCATGCGGATCGGTGGTCTGGGAGCCGCCTTTGTACACGGTGATCCCTTTGAAGTTCCCCTGCTCGTCGGTGATGGTCTTCCCTTGGAACGGGTCTTCGAACATCGGTGTGGAGATCTCGGCACCAAGACCCGGCGTTTCACCCTTGTGGTCGAACGTGGAACCGAAGATCGTGCGGCCATCGTCCTTCATGGACACGTAGCCCCATACAGGCCCCCACAGGCCGGTGCCTACCATGGGCAGAACGAAGAGCTTCTGCCCTTCCACATCGGCCAGGTAGACAGGATAGCGCAGGTCTTCGGTCTTCACCACACCGGCCTTCCAATCCTTGTACTGTTTGAGCACATCAAGGGAGAAGGCATCGCCCTCCTGCTTGGTGCCATTGGCGTCGACCAATAGGGTCTCCTTGATCAGTTCGTCATACTTGGCGGGCGCCGCATCACGGTCCACCTCCACCTTCAGGCTGGCGAGGATGTTCTGCATCTTCTCGCGCCGAACATTCTCGTCGTAGTTCGGCTTCAGCCCCAGGTAGGTCACCGCCAGCAGGGTACCCACCACCACCACCAGCACGGTGGCGAAGATGAAGGTGAACTGGTTGCTGTTCTTGTCGAAGGCCATTGGGCGGGTGCGTTAGGCGGTTTGCAGGGCGACGCGCTTGAGGCGACGCTTGATGTTGGACTGGACCACGAAGTGATCAATGGTGGGGGCCATCACGTTCATGAACAGGATGGCGAGCATCATGCCTTCCGGATACGCCGGGTTGACAACGCGGATGAGAATGCCCAGGAGACCGATGAGGAAGCCATAGATCCACTTGCCGGTGTTGGTCTGCGCGGCGGTCACCGGGTCGGTGGCCATGAAGACAAGTGCGAACATGAAGCTGCCCAGCATCAACTGATGCAGGATGGGGATCTGCATGTAGGCGTTGTTCAAGGAGGGCCCCACCAGGTTGAAGATGCCTGCCATGGTGGCGCCACCCAGGAAGGTGGCCAGCATGATCCGCCAGCTACCGATGCCGGTGAGCAGCAGGATGACCGCCCCGATCAGACAGGCGAACGCGCTGGTCTCGCCGATGCTGCCCGCCTCGAAGCCCCAGAAACTATCCATCATCGGGGTGACCGATGCGATATTCCCGGATGCTGCATGACCCAGGGAAGTGGCACCGCTGAATCCATCCACGACAGTCTGGCCGGTCTGCGTGGAGGTGTTCACCCACACTTTGTCCCCGCTCATCATGGTGGGGTAAGCGAAGAACAGGAAGGCGCGTGCGGTCAACGCTACGTTCAGCACGTTCATGCCCGTACCACCGAACACCTCCTTGCCGATGACCACGGCGAAAGCGGAACCAACAGCCACCATCCACAGCGGGGTGTCCACCGGCATCACCAAGGGAATGAGCATTCCCGATACCAGGTAGCCTTCCTGAATGGGATGGCCCTTGATGCTGGTAAAGAGGAACTCGATGCCCAGGCCCACCCCGTAGCTCACCACCACGATGGGCAGCACTTTCAGGGCGCCGAACAGGAACTTGTCCCAGAACCCTTCAGCCAAGGCGGTGAACTCGCCAAGGGCCAGGTAATGCTGGTGCCCAACGTTCCACATACCGAAGAGCAGACAGGGGATCATCGCGGTGATCACGATGCTCATGGTCCGCTTCAGATCAATGCCGTCGCGGATATGGGCTCCCCGTTCGGTGGCATGTCCGGGGGTGAAAAGGAAGGTCTCGAAGCCATCGAACACCCAATGGAGCTTCTCCAGCTTCCCTCCTTTCGCGAAGGTCGGCTTCAAGCCGTCAACAAGATTGCGCAGTGCTTTCACGGCGGTGGCGGATACTTAGGTGGTTTCCTTCTTCAGTGCGTCAAGCCCTTCACGGACGATCTGCTGGGAGTTGATCTTGCTGGTGCAGACGAATTCGCACAGCGCGAAGTCCTCGGGGGCTACTTCGTAAAGCCCAAGGTTCTCCATTTGTTCGATGTCGTTCACCAGAATGGCCTTCAACAGGTGTACCGGATAGATATCGAAGGGGAACACCTCCTCATACTGGCCGCTCATGACGAAGGCCCGCTCCTCCCCGTTCTGGTTGGTGTCCATGCGGAACTTCCTGCCGGGCATGAGCCAGGCTGGGAAGCTGCGGTTGGCGCTGAACTTGTCGAGACCTGGGGATGCCCACCCTTCAGTGATGAAGAACTTGGGCTGGTCGCCTTCGGGCAACAGTGTCACCTGGCCGTGGTAAGCGCCCAGGAAGCCCTCGGCACCCACATTATCCCCCGTGAGCGGATCACCGCTGATGACACGCACACCGGGTGGCACATCACCGATGATGGCCTTGAGCGGCGCACCCAGCATGGTGCGGAAATACTTGGGGTTGCGAGCCTCGCTTCCGGTGACGGCCACAGTGCGTGTGGCATCGTAGTGGCCGGTCCGGAAAAGCCGACCGATGAGCAGCACGTCCTGCAGCGCCACGGTCCACACCACCTCACCCTTGTTGATGGGAGCGATGTGGTGGATCTGGACGCCCACATTACCAGCGGGGTGCGGTCCATCGAAGGTGTTCAGCACCACGTTGCGCGCCTTGAGCACTTCGGGCGCTGCGGTGCGGGGGCTCACGCCCACGTTCACCTTGCCGCTGGTGAGCTTGGCCAGAGCATCAAAGCCCGCCTGCAGATCATCGCCTTGGTTGCGCACCACGAAGTCGAGATCGGGCGCCATGGGTGCACTGTTGAAGGCGCTGACGAAGATGGCCTTCGGCGTTTGCGACGGGTTGGCAACCACGTCGAAGGGGCGCTGGCGGATGAAGGCAAAAGCACCGCTGCGCAGGAGCTTCTCCAGCACGGCCTCGCGTCCCATGGAAGAAGGGTCGCTGGCGCCGAAGTCGATGTGGCGGACCTGTGCATCGGCAAGGACCCGCACTTCCAGGACCTTTCGCTTCTCTCCGCGCACCACGTCGGCCACCTCACCGCTCACCGGACTGGTGAACAGTACACGGTCGTCGTACTTGTCGCAGAAGAGCGGGGTTCCGGCCTGCACCTGTTCGCCGGGCTTCACCAGCACTTTGGGCACCAAGCCATGGAAATCGGTCGGTTTGATCGCGACGACCTTCGCGGGATCGGTTTGTACCAGGACCTTTTCGGCATCACCTTTGAGGCGGATGTCTAGTCCTTTGCGGATCCGTATCGTCTTGGACATGTGCGCTGAGGGTACCTGCCAAGGGTCAGGCGCGGCAAAAGTAGAACAGTTATCAGCATCGGTGACCTCCATCACAATGATCGAACGCAACTTCTTTGTCAACGGTCTTATCAACCGCCTTGTAACCCTGCTCGCGGTCGTCCTGTGGACCGCACTGAAGGCCCTATCCGCGCAGGACATGGTCTGGGAGGACCGCACGTTCAGTCCCAGCGTCCACACCGTTCAATTGTTCAAGAGCGGATTCGAGCTGGCTCCACCGGTGATCGAACTGGGCTCAGGCGAAGCCATCACCTTGCGCTTCGACGACCTCCAGCCGGACAACGAATACCTCTCTTACACACTGCTGCATTGCGACCATCAGTGGCGAAGCAGCGATCTGATGCCCGGCCAGTACCTGGAAGGTGCCAACACGGACATCGTTCCGGCAGGACGGCAAAGCTTCAACACCCTTCAACCCTTCATCCAATATGAGGTCACCTTCCCCAACGACATGGTGCGCATCCTGCGTTCGGGCAACTACGTCCTGAAGGTATTCCGCGACAGCGACGAGGACGACCTGGTGCTCACGCGCCGGTTCCTGGTCTACGAACAGCGGGTGCAGATCGATGCGCGCATGATGGCCAGCCGGGTGGTGGACCTGCGCGATGTGGCCCAGCAGATCGATCTGGAAGTGCGCCATCCGCAGTTGCCGGTGCAGGACCCGTTCTCGGAGATCCATGTGGCCATGCTCCAGAACATGCGCTGGGACGACCTGCGGAGCGGCTTCACACCGCGCTTCATGCGTGGCACCGAGCTCATCTATGACTTCCCTGAACAGGGGCTGTTCATGGGAGGGAACGAGTACCGCAACTTCGACCTGAAGGACCTTCGGTTCACCACCCAGCGCGTGGACCGCATCGTGCCAGGCCCTGGCGAAGGGGTGTACCATGCCCACCTGAGACCCGAGCCCAAACGAAGCTATCGCGTCTATTTCGACCAGCCCGACCTCAATGGCCGCTTCTTCGTGCGCAACGACCTCTTTGACGGCGACCCCCTTGGGGCCGATTATGTGATGGTCCACTTCGTGCTTCCCATGTCCGAACGGTCGGCTCAAGCACCTTACGTCTACGGAGCGTTCAGCGACTGGCGCTGCCTTCCTGAGAATCGGATGGAATGGGACCCTACGACATCATCGTACCGCGCCGAACTGTTGTTGAAACAGGGATTCTACGATTTCGCGTACGCCGTGCCCGGTGGAGAGGGCAAGCCGGCCGACATCGCCCTGGTGGAGGGCTCGCACTACCAGACCGAGAACGACTACCTCATCCTGGTGTACTTCACCGACCGCATGCTCCGCTGCGACCGCCTGGTGGGGGTTCGCTTCTTGAACAGCCGCCGGGGCTGATCAGCGCTGTTGCACGCGCACGAAGCGCAGTGACAAGCCGATGGAAGGCACCACGAGCGTGTACGCGCCAGGTGCCAGCGGCGATACGTCCACCTGTGCTCCTGGATCGAGGTGGCCGCTGGCTGCGATGCTGCCGCGCTGATCGATGAGCAGGAAGGCGGCCCGTTGTTCCAACGGAGGTTCCACGGCCAGACGGTCCACCACGGGATTGGGCAGCAAACGATGTACCTCCTCCCCACCTTCAGGGACACCGGTACTGCAATCCACATCCACCAGCAGGACCGTGTTGTTGCTGCTGTTGGGGATGCAGATGCGGTCGTTCACCGCGTCGAAGTCGATGTCCGCCGGGTTGCCCAGACCGGCCACGTTCAGGTTCACCGCGCCTCCAACGAAGTCAGGCGCCCAGCGGCTGATGCGCGCGGGGCTCCAGTTGGCCGTGATGAAGTTGCCGTTGCAGTCGATCGTGATGCCATCGATGTTACCCAGGCCGGAGTTGGCCACGAGCGTGGTGGCAGCGCCGGTATCACGGTCGTAGGCACGGATGGCCGCGTTACTACCCCAGAACACCACGACCAGACGTTCACCGACGGGATCCCATACGATCCCGTTGGGCGACCCTCCGGTACTGGCGACCAATGTCGTATGACTGTTGCCTGTCGCATCCACCTTGTAGATGCGTCCGCCGCTGAAATCGGTGACGTACAGGTAACGACCATCAGTGGTGATCCCGTTGCAGAAGGTGGCCCCGAGGGAGCGGTTGAACACTTGCGTTCCATCGGCGAGCAGGAAGCCCTTCACCCCTCCACCAGAGCAGGCGAAGAGCGTATCACCCATGATCTCAAGGCCGTACGGAGCGGGACTTACGCTGGCGAAGGTGGTCACCGTGCCGTCCTGTGCGCGCACCCGTATCTGGCTGGAACCAGTATTGCTCACGAAGTAGCGGTCACCGGCGCCATCATGCTCAACGCTCTCCGGACCGTTGTATTGGCCCAGAACGGGCGTTGCGAGCACCAGCGCGGGCAGGAGAACGGAACGAAGCATGGTGCAAGGCTAGGGCGAAGTGGAACGGAGCGCAAGGGGTGCAGGACGAACTTGTCAACAGGGGCGCTGAAGACGGCGCAGTGCCTGACGGAGCGATCTGATGGACATTTCTGGTGGAGGACCGTACATTCGCCTCACTGCATGAGCACCACCATCAGCCATGGTATCCGGGTAACGGCAAAAAGTCGCTACGAGACCGGTCATAGCGACCCGAAGGTGGGCAGGTTCGTGTTCAGTTATCGCATCACCATCGCAAACCACGGCGAGACGACCATACAGCTGATGCGCCGCCAGTGGAAGATCCGTGACAGCGCAGGACCGATGCGCACGGTGGAAGGCCCCGGCGTGGTCGGAGAGACGCCAGTGCTGGCGCCCGGAATGGAGTTCAGTTACCGTAGTGCATGTGAGCTGCGCAGTGGCTGGGGGCGTATGGACGGTACATACCTCATGGTACCGAGGCCAGCGGGCCAGGCCTTCACAGTACCGGTACCGACCATCATGCTCCTTGTTCCGTTCGCGTCGAATTGAAGGTCAGCTTCAACCACCGTCCATGCGGATCGGTACGACCGTGCTACTTTCGCTGCGTGGCACGGGGCAGGAAAGAGCGGTATGGCACACCCAGGCATGACCTGGTGGTCTTTTTGCTGCTTTTCAGTCTATGGTCGTGCATGTCCCCGCACTTATCGCTCGTAGCACAGGACCTGATCAACACGGTCGATCCTGTTCCGATCATGGTGGAGGAAGAGGTCGGGTACCATGGTACGGCCACACTGCCCTGCATCCAGCGAGGGCCGGCCGGCCACCCAGAGCTGACCCCGGTGCCACCGTCGCACGTTGTGGTGCATCGCGCCATTCATGGCGAGGTGCCGCACCTGCCCCCCTGGTGTTGAACGTTCACCGCGCAGAATGGCGCACACGCGTTCCTCACATTCCTACCCTCACATTTCCACCGGACCCATGTCCCTGTTCGCTCACTGGAAGCAGGACCTTCCTGCCTCGGTCGTAGTCTTTCTCGTAGCCCTTCCCCTCTGTCTTGGCATTGCGGTGGCATCGGGAGCACCTGTGTTCGCCGGGATCATCGCCGGCGTGGTCGGAGGGGTGCTGGTCGGCTGGTTGAGCGGCTCCCCACTTGGCGTCACCGGGCCGGCCGCAGGCCTGACCGGAGTGGTCCTTGTGGGCATCCAGGAGCTGGGCAGCTTCGAGGTGCTTACAGCCGCAGTTGCGGTCTCTGGTCTGGTGCAGATCGCGTTGGGTGCGCTCCGCGCAGGCATCATCGCCTATTATTTCCCCAGTTCCGTCATCAAGGGCATGCTCGCTGGGATAGGGGTCATCATCGTGCTCAAACAGATACCTCATCTGATGGGATACGACAGTGACCCGATGGGTGATGAGAGCTTCGACCAACCGGACAGGCTGAACACCTTTACAGAATTGCTGCTCGCTATACAGGACCCGCACTGGGGAGCGGTGATCATTGCTGTTGTGAGCATCGCCCTGATGGTGCTTTGGGAGCGGCCGTTCATCCGTCAGAACCAATGGCTGCGCTATGTTCCGGGCCCGCTTCTGGCGGTCGTCGCAGGCCTGCTGTTGGCTGCCGGTCTCTCATTCGTCCCCACCCTGGCCATCGGCACCGGCCATTACGTTGATCTGCCACCGCTCGATGACATGGCACTGCTGCGTATGCCGGACCTCAGTGCCATTGGATCGCCCGTGTTCTGGACCACTGTGATCACCTTGGCGATCGTGGCCAGCATAGAGACCCTGCTTTGTGTGGAGGCCACGGACAAGATGGACCCTTGGAAGCGGATCACGCCGGCCAACCGTGAGCTGTTCGCCCAAGGGGCCGGCAATCTGGTGAGTGGACTTCTTGGGGGGCTTCCGGTGACGCAGGTGGTGGTGCGCAGCTCGGCCAACATCCAGGCGGGAGGCCGTGGCAAGCTCGCAGCCATCCTGCACGGCGTGCTTCTCTTGTTGGCCGTACTGAGCATCGGTGGACTGTTGCGAAAGATCCCTCTTGCCAGCCTCGCCGCCATCCTGCTCCTGGTGGGTTACAAGCTGGCAAAACCTTCGCTCTTCGTACAGATGTGGAAAGCTGGACGGATGCAGTTCCTCCCGTTCCTGGTAACAGTGGGCTTCATGGCGGTAACGAACGACCTGCTCCGTGGCGTGGCACTTGGTCTGGCCCTGGCGCTGGTGCACATCCTCTGGAAGAACTACAAGGTCCCCTTCCATTACGATCCGAACCGCTACAAGCCCGGCATGCCGATCTATATCGAGCTCAGCGAGGACGTCACCTTCCTGAACAAGGCCGGCATCAAGCGTACCTTGAGCCAAGTGCCCGCAGGCGCGCGTGTGGTGATCGATGCGGGGCGCTCGTTGGACCTTGACCCGGACGTGCGTGAGATCATCGATGAATTCGCCAGCACGACCCGGGACCGTAACATCAAACTGCAGCTGTTCAACATGCCGCCTAGACCGGGAGAGGTCGTTGAACCTGTGAAGAGCATGCTCGCCGAAAAGGACCGTGCATAAACCAACCCACCACCATGGACAGTTACCACAAACTACTGCTGAACAACAAGGCCTGGGCAGAGAACACCGTCGCCGCCGACCCTGAGTTCTTCCATCGCCTGGAAAAGGTACAGCGGCCGGACTTCCTGTGGATCGGCTGCAGCGACAGTCGGGTACCGGCCAACGAGATCACCGGCACGAATCCGGGCGAGATCTTCGTACACCGCAACATCGCCAACATGGTGGTGCATACGGACCTCAACCTCTTGAGCGTGCTGCAATACGCTGTGGAATACCTGAAGGTGAAGCACGTCATCGTGTGCGGCCACTATGGCTGCGGGGGGGTACAAGCAGCGATGACCCACCAGTCGCTTGGGCTCATCAACAAGTGGTTGCGCAACATCAAGGACGTGTACCGGTTGCATCAGGCTGAGGTGGACGCGCAGCCCACCGAACAGGCCCGATTCGACCGAATGGTGGAGCTCAATGTGCAGGAGCAGGTGCTGGATCTGATGAAGACCAGCATCATCCAGCGGGCATGGAAAGAGCGTGGGGGACCAAGCCTGCATGGCTGGGTGTACCGCCTGAGCGATGGCTTGGTCCATACTGTCTGTGAGGTACCGGCAGGAACGCCGATCGACCCCATTTATCGCTTCGACAATCTGGACGAGCCTGAGCGCTGAGGTCGGAGCGATCCCTTGGAGGCCGAACTTCGCCCCCATGGACAGCGCACTGCTCAACGCTAATCTGACGAACCCCACGCTGCTCTTCTTCCTGCTCGGCATCATCGCCAAGCTGGTGAAGAGCGACCTTGAGGTACCGGCCACCAGCGCCAAGTTCATCAGCCTCTACCTGCTCTTCGCCATCGGCTTCAAGGGCGGGCAGGAACTGGCGCACAGCACCATCGACGGTACCATCGTGGCCTCCCTCCTTTTCGGCATGGCCATCGCTGCGGCCATTCCGTTCTATGTCTTCTTCCTCCTGAAGGGGAGGCTCGGTGCCCAGAACGCAGGTGCCATTGCGGCGGCTTATGGCTCGGTCAGCGCGGTAACTTTCGTGGCCGCCACAGGCTTTCTGGAAACGCGCGAAATGACCTTCGGCGGGCACATGGTGGCCATCATGGCCTTGATGGAGAGCCCCGCCATCATCGTGGGGATGGTGCTGTTGAAGCGCCATGACCGCGAGGCGACCGACCATGCCTCACTTGGCCAGGTGATCAAACACAGCCTCACCAATGGAAGTGTGCTGCTGCTCATCGGCAGTCTGGTCATTGGTCTCGTGGCCGATGCCAAGCAGGCACAGGGCATCAAGCCGTTCACCACGGACATCTTCAAAGGCTTCCTGGCGATCTTCCTGTTGGAGATGGGCATGGTCACTGCGGCACGCTTCGGTGCGTTCCGCAAGTACGGGCTACCGGCCAGCGCAACGGCCGTGCTCATCCCCCTTCTGAACGGCAGTGCAGTGGCGTGGCTCAGCGGCTTCATCACACCGGTGGTGGGCGATCGCTTCATGTTCGCCGTGTTGGCGGCCAGTGCCAGTTACATCGCCGTGCCGGCCGCCATGCGCCTGGCCGCGCCGAAGGCCGACCCCGGCTTGTACATCCCCATGGCGCTGGGCCTCACCTTCCCGTTCAACCTCATGGTGGGTATGCCCGTCTACTTCGCGATCGTCACAGGTTCGTGAAAAAGAAATTAAGTATTACTATACATTTGATTTAGTAGTACTAACTTTGCCCTCGCCATGAGGGCCGAAGCGCACCTTGTCCTGAAGCCGGAACCCGCGATCTCATTGAAGGATCCGATGGGCACCGTCGTGGGTCAGGCCCTCCTGGAACATGGCTTGGAATTGATGCTCGAGCTCGGCTACGAGGCCTTCACCTTCCGCAAGCTGGCTGAGCGCAGCGGCACCACGGAGGTCACCGTCTACAAGTACTTCGCCAACAAGCAACGGCTGCTGCAGTACTACTTCCAGCTCTACTGGTTGTGGCTGCGCCAGTTGGGTGCACAGCAGGTGGAGCGCCATACCGATCCGCGTAAAGTACTGGCAGGCATCGTGGAAGCGCTCTGCGGTGTGTGGCCGCGCACTTTACCAGCCGTTCAGCTCGATCCAACTGCTTTGCGCCAGTTGGTGATCGCTGAAGGCATGAAGAGCTACCTGCACAAACAGGTTGATGCCGACAATGCGCAGCGGCTGTTCCAACCGTACAAGGCATTGAGCGCCTTTGTCGCCGAGCGGCTTGTCGCGTGCCGGGCGGATGTGCCCTGGCCGCGCTCATTTGCCACGACGGTCATCGAGATGGCGCATTCGCTGCCCTTCGCGATGGAGCATCTGCCTTCATTGACGGAACTGAGCAGCCGCAAGGACCTGAAACACCTGGCGCAGCACCTGCTGCACCGCACGATCACTTACCTCGATCACGCACAACCCATCAAGCGATCATGAGCAAACGCATCACTGTAGCGGCCGGCGACGGCATTGGACCCGAGATCACCCAGGCTGTGCTCCGCGTACTGGAGGCCGCCAACTGTGGCTTGGAATACGACCATATCGAAGTAGGCGAAAAGGTCTACCTCAGCGGCAACAGCAGCGGCATTCCTTCCAAAGCATGGGATACACTGCGCCGTAACCCGGTATTCCTCAAGGGCCCCATCACCACGCCCCAAGGTTCCGGCTACAAGAGCCTTAACGTCACCATCCGCAAGACCTTGGGCCTGTATGCGAACGTACGCCCCTGCCGCAGCTACCATCCCTACGTGCGCACCAAACACCCCAACATGGATGTGGTGGTCGTGCGCGAGAACGAGGAAGATCTGTATGCCGGCATCGAACACCGGCAGACCACCGACGTTTTCCAGTGTCTGAAGATCGTCAGCCTGCCCGGCACCGAGAAGATCATCCGCTACGCCTTCGAGTATGCGCACGCCAACGGGCGCAAGAAGGTGACGTGTTTGGTAAAGGACAATATCATGAAGGTTACCGACGGCATGTTCGCCGACATGTTCCGCCGGGTAGGCAAGGAATACCCGGGCATTCAGCAGGAGGTGCAGATCATTGACATTGGCACAGCGCGCGTGGCCACCCAGCCCGATCGGTACGATGTGATCGTCACCCTGAACCTCTATGGCGACATCATCAGTGACGTGACCGCTGAACTCACGGGCAGTGTGGGCATGGCGGGTAGTGCCAACATCGGCGACCGCATCAGCATGTTCGAGGCCATACACGGTAGTGCCCCCGACATCGCCGGCCAGGGCGTCGCCAACCCCAGTGCCATGCTCAACGCCGCCTGCATGATGCTTGTACACCTGGGAATGCCCGATAAGGCGGAGGCCATCCAGAACGCCTGGCTCTGCACGCTGGAGGATGGTCTGCACCCGGGTGACATCTACCAGGAGGGCATCTCCAAGAAGCGGGTGGGCACCATCGAGTTCGCCGATGCGGTCATCGAGCGCCTGGGCCGCAAGCCGCAGCAGCTCAAGAGCGTGGAGATGAAGCAGGGCACCGCGCTCAACTTCACCTATGACCGTCCGGTGGTGAAGCGTGAACTCTGCGGTGTGGACGTCTTCGTCTGTGATGCGGACAGCAAACCCGATGACCTCGCTGAACGGCTGCGCAAGGCTTCACATGGCATGCTCCAATTGAAGCTCATCACCAACCGTGGGGTGAAGGTGTGGCCGGAAGGCTTCCCCGAGACCTTCTGCACCGACCATTGGCGCTGCCGCTTCGTGGGGCCGGATGTCAACATCGCGGACAACAAGGCCACCTACATGCCCATCGGCCAGCGCCAGATCGTACAGATGTTGCACCTGTTGACCGAAGCGGGCATCGACGTGATCAAGACCGAGAACCTGTACCTGTTCGACCATGTGCGCGGCTTCTCGCTGGGCCAGGGCGAGTAGGTGATACACGGCGCCGATGACCGTGCGAACGGACCAACCTGCAGGCGGCCTGGACCGCTTCCGTGGTCGCGTGCTCGGTGTGGCCAGCATGCACGACAAGGAGCGGGTCATCGGTCCGGCACTGATGGCCCGCCTGCCGTTGGATGCCGTAGTTGCGATACCCGACCTGGACACTGACCGCTTCGGGGCATTCAGCGGCGAAGTGGAACGCGGCACCGATCCCCGCACAGCTTGCGCGCTCAAGGCACGTCATGGCGCAGAGGCTTCGAACCTCGACCTCGTCATTGCCAGCGAGGGCAGCTTCGTCCCCTACCCGCCCGCGCCGTTCATGTCATGCGACGAAGAGTGGTTGGTGCTGCTCGACCTGCGCGACGGTACGGAGGTGGCGCACCGGCACGTCTCGCTGGACACAGTGTTCGGTGGGGAGGAATGCCGGACGCTTGAAGCCGTACACGCCTTCGCCGAACGGATGAAGTTCCCGGAGCACCACCTGGTGTTGAAGCCTACGGCCACGTGGCACAATGGCGACCGGGTGATCAAGGGCATCAGCGATGGCGATACGTTGCAGCGCGCCGCACGCATGTTGTTGGACGAGCACGGTTCTGTCTGGGTGGAGAGCGATCTGCGGGCCATGTCCAACCCCACCCGGATGCGGGTCATCGGGGCAGCAGCGGAAGCATTTGCAGAAGAACTCGCCCGCTGCTGTCCACGTTGCGGACTGTTCCACTTCGCCATCACGAAGGCCCTGTGGGGGCTGCCGTGCGGCCAGTGCGGCTTCCCCACCAAAAGCACCCGGGCCACCCTGCGGGAATGCAAGGGTTGTGGCCAACGGCAGGAAGATCCACGCACGGACGGCAAGACCTTCGAGGACCCGCAGTTCTGTGATGTCTGCAATCCGTGAACCGATCGAGAACACCAACGCACCATGGATCTTGCACCCTACCATGTCCGCATCGCCGAGACGGCCATTGCCTTGCTGGGCTTCGCGGTACTACGGTTGCTTGCGCAGCGTCTGATCCGTGCCGAGCTGGTGCGTTCAACGCTCAAGCGCCGCGAAGCACAGGAGGTGCAGCGACTTGTGACCGTGCTGCTGGGCCTGGTGTTGGCCATCGTGGTCAGCGCGATCTGGGGGGTGGACCAAGGCCAGATCCTGATCTTCGCCACCTCGGTGGTCACCGTGCTGGGCGTGGCGCTCTTCGCCGAGATGTCCATCCTCTCCAACATCACGGCCTGCCTGGTCCTCTTCTTCCAACATCCGGTGAAGATCGGCGACCGCATCCGCGTCTTCGATCAGGACCACTGGGTGGAAGGTGAACTAATGGACATCACTTATTTCTTCGTGTTCGTAAGGACCGAAAGCGATGGCATTATCTCCATTCCAAATGCAGTGCTGCTGAAGGACACCTTCCACACCCTTGAGCATGGCAAGGCGGAAGACCACGTATAGGGCGTACCTCGTCGCCCGCGTGTGCCATCGGTCACTGCACGATGCACCGTCCGAGGTACCTTTGCCGCCCTGAACATCCCGCACCATGACCGACGCGATCTTCCACAGCCCCACCCCCATCAACGAACCGGTGTTGTCCTATGCCCCGGGCACGAAGGAACGGGAGCAATTGCTGGCCGAGTACGACCGCATGGCCAAGCAGAAGCGTGAACTGCCCATGTGGATCGGTGGCAAGGCCGTGGAGACCAAGGACCGTCGCGCGGTGCGCCCGCCTCATGATCACAAGCGGATCATCGGCTACAGCCATCACGGTGACAAGAGCCATGTGAAGGCGGCGATCGGCGCCGCGTTGAAGGCGAAGAAGGACTGGGAGGCCATGCGTTGGGAGGACCGCGCCGCCATCTTCCTGAAGGCCGCCGAGCTCATCGCCGGGCCCTACCGTGCGGCCATCAACGCCTCCAGCATGCTGGCACAGAGCAAGAACGCCTTCCAGGCCGAGATCGATGCCGCCTGCGAGTTCGCTGACTTCCTGCGCTTCAACGTGCACTTCATGCAGCAGATCTACCGCGACCAGCCATACAGCCCCGCGCAGACCTGGAACCGCGTGGAGTACCGGCCCCTGGAAGGTTTCGTCTTCGCCCTGACACCCTTCAACTTCACCAGCATCGCCGGCAACCTGCCCAGCGCGCCGGCCTTGATGGGCAACGTTGCCGTATGGAAATGCGCGGACAGCCAGATCTACAGCGCACAGGTCATCATGGACGTGTTCCGTGCCGCCGGCCTGCCCGCTGGTGTCATCAACCTGGTGCACGTGAGCGGGAAGGATGCCGGGGAAGTGATCTTCTCGCATCCAGACTTCGCTGGCATCCACTTCACCGGCAGTACCGGCGTGTTCCAGACCATCTGGTCCACCATCGGCGCGAACATCCGCACGTACAAGAGCTACCCGCGCATCGTGGGCGAGACGGGCGGCAAGGACTTCGTGATCGCGCACCCCAGCGCCGACCCTGTACAGGTGGCCACTGCGCTGAGCCGCGGCGCGTTCGAGTTCCAAGGGCAGAAGTGCAGCGCCGCCAGCCGCGCCTACATCCCCGGCAACATCTGGCCAACGGTGAAGAAGGAGCTTCTCGCCGACCTCGCCACTTTCCGAATGGGCGACCCGCGCGACACCCGCAACTTCATCAATGCCGTGATCGACGAGAAGGCCTTCGACAAGATCGCCAGCTACATCGATGGCTTGAAGAAGGACAAGAAGAACGTGCAGATCCTCGCCGGTGGCAAGTACGACAAGAGCGTGGGCTGGTTCATCGAGCCCACCGTGGCCGTGACGAAGGACCCCAAGAGCACCACCATGTGCGAGGAGATCTTCGGCCCGGTGCTCACCATCTACGTGTACCCCGAGAACGAGTGGTCGAAGACGCTGAAGCTCGTGGACAGCACCAGCCCGTACGCTCTCACTGGCGCGGTGTTCAGCCAGGACCGCCAGGCCATTGTGGAAGCGACCGACGCACTCCGCAACGCAGCGGGCAACTTCTACATCAACGACAAGCCCACCGGGGCGGTGGTGGGTCAGCAGCCCTTCGGCGGCGCACGCGGTAGCGGCACCAACGACAAGGCCGGCAGCTACCTCAACCTGATCCGTTGGGTGAACGCGCGGACCATCAAGGAGAACTTCGTGCCGCCCACCGACCATCGGTACCCGTTCCTGGGCTGATCGAAAGGCAACTTCCAAGGCCGCCTCTGCGTAGGAACGACCGCGCCCAACTGCGGGGCGCGGTCCATCCATGCGGTCACGTCCCATCTCCACCCGGCGCAAGGTCCTGTTCGCCACAGGCGCAGCGCTGGTGCTGATGGTGGCCGCAGGGCTCCATTTCATTTACCACAGCGACCTGCGTGCCTTGGAGCGCGAACGGCTGGAACAGCTGGACGTGGCCACGCGCAGTGCGGCGGCCCTGATCAACGCGGACCATCTGGCCTTATTGGTGGAGAAGTACCCCGAACGCGGCATGCTGGTGAAGCCCACACAGGATGCCTGGGCCTATGTCCTGCATGATCAGTTGCGGCGCACCGCGTCGATCCATCCTGACCTGCCTCCCCTGCTGGTCCTCCGCAAGAACGACCGGTCCCAAGGGCTCGTACAACTGGCCAGCTCGGCAACCCAGCTCCACTGGCGCTCCCCGTTCACCGCCAGCATCGCTGAAGTGATGCGCAGCTATGAGCGCGGCGGATCGTTCACCTTGGAGGCGGAGGGCCGGACCTGGGCCGCACAAGCCGCACCCCTGATCGGAAGTACCGGTCGACAGGAAGGCATCGTGCTCGGGCGGGTCGATGTGGCATCGGCACATGCCCTGGCCATGGGCGACCTGGGGCGCAACGCAGCCCTGGCCGTGGTGCTGTTGCTCGCCATTGGCCTGTTGCTGCACCGCTCGGTGGGTACCTGGCTCCGCCGCGAAGAACAGGAACGGATCGAACTCAGCACGGCACATGCCCGCATCACCGACAGCCTGGCCTATGCCGGTCGCATCCAGCGAGCACTGGTCCCGGATCGCGCCGTGTATGCCGCCCATTTCCCGGGCTCCTTCCTCATAGACCGGCCCAAACAGGTGGTAAGCGGCGACTTCCACTGGTTCCATTGCATTAGCGAGCACGAGAGCCTGGTGGCCACAGCGGACTGCACGGGACATGGTGTACCCGGGGCGATGCTGGCCGCCATTGCCTGTTCGGCCCTCAACGAAGTGGCCGCCCGCCACCCGCAGCATGATCCGGCCGAACTGCTCAGCGAATTGAACGAACGCCTGATCGCGGTGCTCCATCAGGAAGGCCTTGCACGCGGGGCCGGGGATGGTCTGGATATCGCCCTATGCCGCATCGATCGGCGCTCGCACACCATCCTGTTCGCCGGGGCCATGCGTCCGCTCTATTGGTGGCACAACGGACAGCTCAGCGTGATCAACGGTGACCGCAGACCTGTGGGCGGTGCGCAACATGGTCGCAGCCGACAGTTCACGTGCCATAGGTTGGCGTACAGCGAAGGCGATCGGATCTACCTCTTCAGCGATGGCTACGTGGATCAGCTCGGTGGACCGACCGGAGAACGCTTCATGTCCACGCGGTTGCAGGAGGTCCTGCGTACCCATGCCACACTCCCCATGAACGAGCAGTGCCACGTGTTGGAGCGCACATTGGATCAGTGGCAGGGCCATCAGGAACAGCTCGATGATGTGTGCATGCTCGGCCTTGCGGTGTAACCACTTGGTGCTGTAGCGCCACGTCCCCCTATCTTTGGATCGGCCGGGGTTCCAAGCTATCCCCGTCAGCAATTGATGGCGACCAAAGCAGAGCTCATCCTACGGCTCGAAGAACTCAATGCGCAAGAGGATGTCGAACAGGCCTCCGAAGCGGTGGAAGGTGTAAAGGAGGCGTACGAGGCCCTCGTGGCGAGCGCGCTGCAGGCCACTCAGGCCGATGAGGAGGGATCACCCACCGCTGAAGGAGAAGGTTCCGCAGCACCGCTCGCGATCGAATCAGCCCCGTTACAGGATGAAGAGGACAAGCGTTTCAAGCAACTGCTCGACGCTTTCAACCAACGCGTGAACGACATCCGACGCCGCAAGGCCAAGGAGGAAGCGGACAACATGGCGGCCAAGAAGGCCATCATGGAGGAGCTGAAGGCCCTCATCGCGAACGAGGAGAACATCAGCACCGCGTTCACCCGCTTCAACGAGCTGCACGAGCAGTGGCAGGCGATCGGTCCAGTGCCCGCCCAGCATTACCGCGAACTGCAGACCGACTACAGCCACCTGCGCGATGAGTTCTACTATCATATCCGCATTTACAAGGAGCTGCGCGATCACGACCTGCGCAAGAACACCGCGTTGAAGCAGGCCCTTGTCTCCGACATGCAGAGCCTTGCCCAGAAGGACAACATCCGAGAGCTGGAGACGATGGTGCGCGAGTACCAGGAGAAGTGGCAGCACATCGGACCGGTGGTACGCGAAGAGTGGGAGGCTGTAAGGGATGGATTCTGGAACGCCACCCGGGCGGTTTACGACAAAGTGCATGAGCATTACCGCGCTCGCCGCGCCGAGCACGAAGTGAACCTGTCCGCCAAGCAGGGCCTGATCGACAAGGTGGCCGCCTTGATGGAACGCACGGCCTCGGCCGGGGCCAAGGAATGGAAACAGCTCACGGACGAAGTACTCGAACTGCAGAACGCCTGGAAGCAGATCGGATTCGCCACCAAAAAGGACAACGAGCGCATCTGGAAGGAGTTCCGCAATGCCTGCAACAGCTTCTTCGATGCAAAAAAGACCTATTTCGATTCGCTGAAGGACCAGTTCCGTGCGGCGCGTGAAAAGAAGCAGGCGCTGCTGGAAGAAGCTGTGAGCCTGAAGGACAGCAAGGAGTGGAAGCGCACGGCGGATCGTCTGAAAGCCCTGCAGCAGCAGTGGAAGGAGGCGGGTAGCGCCGGGCCGCGTGATGAGAACAAGCTCTGGAACAAGTTCCGAGAAGCCTGCGACTCCTTCTTCCAGAACCGAAAGGCGACGTTCGCCAAGCAGGACGAGGAACAGGCTGCCAACGTACAGCAGAAGGAATCCTTGCTCGCCGAGATCGAGGGCTTCCAACTCAGCGGGGAACGCAACAAGGACCTCAACTCGCTCAAGGAGTTCTCCACGCGTTGGATGAACTCCGGCCGTGTGTCACCCCGCATGTTCGACACCCTCAACGAACGCTACCGGGCGGCCTTGGACAAGCATTACGGGCAGTTGAAGATGGAGGGTGATGAGCGCCGCAGAATGCAGTTCCAGGACCACGTGGAAAGCCTGAAGAGCGCCCCCGACGGAAGGGACCGGATGGAGCGCGAAAGTCGCTTCGTAAAACGCAAGATCGAGGAGGTGCAGGCCGAAATGCGCCAGATGGAGCAGAACATGGGCATGTTCAACTTCAAGAGCGCGAGCGGCGAAGCCATGCGCAAGGAAATGGAGAAGAAGATCGAGCGCCTGGCGCGCGAGGTCGAACGGCTCCAGGGCCAGCATCGCGAACTGATGAAGGAACTGCGCTGATCCGCCGCGCGCTGCACGGCGCTATCTTGTTGCCATGAGGCTGGACCGCACGCTGCTGCGCAATGCAGGCCGTTGGTTGCTGCATCGCTCAGCACCGCTGTTGGCGCTGTTCCTGCTGCTGCTCGTCTATTTCCTCGGCGTGCGCACCGAACGCAGCGGCTTCGTGCAGCAGGTGCTCGACCCCGGCTTGAAGCGCATCACGCGCCCGGTGCTGAACGCTTTCAGGGGCGGTGCCCCGAAGGTGGAGGAGATCCAATTGGTGTTCAGTGACAGCGCCTGGCAACGCCTGGAGCATTGGGGAATTGGACCGTTACCGGTGGATACCCCGGACAGTGCACCGTCAACATCGGTGGAAGCCCTGCTGATACGCGGGAAAGACACCCTTCGGGTCGATTGCACACCGGCATTGACCGGCCCCGCCCCGCTGCATGCGGCGGCACCCACTTGTATCCTGCGTTCGCCTGGACCGGACCTGCCAGGCGGGATGTCACGCGCACTGATCGCCCCCCCCGGCGAAAGCTCCGCCCTTCACCAATGGCTCTTCGCTAAAGCGCTCGAACGTGCTGGGCTTCCGTTCTTCCCGGTCGCTCTCACCGAACTCAGGGTGAACGGCAGGGACAAGGGGTTGTACGTCTGGCGGTCCCTGGACCCGGCGATCGACAGCGCCATGACCGCTCATCCGTGGGGCGATTTCGATCCGCACCTGATGCAGCGCGCCTCGCTCCTTCCATCACCCCATCGAACAGCACCACTCCCCCAGGAACAGCTGATCGTGGCTTCGCTCCGCTACCAGGGAGGTCAGGCAGAGGGACCGGCAGCGCGCGCCTGGTCGCGGGCTATGCGCACGCTTCGATCCAGTGCGGACGGGGAGAACCTGGATGCCGAGCGTTGTGGTGCCCTGCTGGCCCTGTGCGATCTATTCGGTGTACAAGGTGAGTTGCGGTGGACCGAGGTCAAGCTGCTTCTGGACATATCGACCGGCAAGTTGGTACCGTTCCCACCCGGGGAGCGCGCGGGTGTGGCCATTGGAACACTGGCGGTCCATGCACCTGAAGTGCGCTCGGATGAACTGTTCGGCCCCTTGCTGGCCGATGGTTCCGTACGCGAGGCATACCATGGCTGGCTGGAGCAGCTGACTGTGGGGGGATGGTCGGATAGTCTCTTCTCGGAGGTGAATGAGGTCGCGATGGAGTTCAGGTCCTTGATGCGCATCGAGCCATCACTCGCTCCGTTCGACACCACCATCATCGCGCACGACCGCCGTGTCATTGAACGCACGCTAGCGCCGCCTGACCCGGCACGCGCCTTTCTGCGTCCCGGTGGCGATCGTGTCCGTGTAGCCAGTTTGCACCCGCTCCCGCTGCGCATGGTGGCGCTAGTGTCAGGCGAGGACACCCTGCCCATCCTGCAGGATCTGCGTCTTGCACCGTACGACCGAGCGACCCTCCTGGACTATGTGGAAATACCGATATCGCCTTCGGGGGGGGTGCCCGACCGGCTGCTGATGAAGGTGCCAGGTACAAAGCGGATGCTCTCCGTAGGGATCGAACGCAGTGGCAGTCTCGATGCCGTGAGCGGTATGTGACCGATCGCTATCTTCGCGTATCAACCACCAAAACCGCTTAGCAATGGGCATGATGAAGGAATTCAAGGAGTTCGCCATGAAAGGCAACCTGGTCGACATGGCCGTGGCCTTCGTCATGGGGGGTGCGTTCGGCAAGGTCACCAGCGCGTTCATCGATGGCATGGTGATGCCATTGGTCGGGCAGCTCACCGGCGGGGTCGACTTCAGCGAAAAGAAGCTGATCCTCACTCAAGCGACCGCCGAAGTGAAGGATGCCGCTGGCAATGTGGTTACGGCTGGCACTTCGGAAGTGGCGGTCAAGTGGGGTGCATTCGTTTCGGTAGCCATTGAATTCCTGGTCATCGCCTTCGTGATGTTCATGATCATCAAGGCGATCAACAACATGAAAAAGAAGGAAGAGGCGGCTCCGGCTGCCCCCCCGGCCCCGAGCAACGAGGAGAAGCTGCTGATGGAGATCCGGGACGCACTGAAGAAATAGCGTACCGCTCCGAGGATCGAAGCCCCCGGCTTTTTAGTCGGGGGCTTCTTCGTTCCAGGTCTCACCGTTCGGACCGCAAGCTGCGGGTCGCTGGATCGAAGCGCAGACCGTCGGACCGGAACGCATTCTGTATCACATCGGAAGCAAGGACCTCCATCGGAGGACCCTCATAGGCCCTGCCTCCTTGTAGCAACAGCACCCGGTCTGCGTGGTCGACGGCCACCTGCAGGTCGTGGGTACTGAACAGAATAATGCGGCCCAGGTCCTTTGCGAGGGACGCCAACCGTCGCACGATGGCGATCCTGTTCACCAGGTCAAGGAAAGCGGTGGGCTCGTCCAGCAGCACAATGGGCGTATCCTGGGCGATCACACGAGCGATGGTCACCAACTGATACTCACCATCGCTCAGCGTATGGAGCGATCTGTCAGCGAGGTGGCTCGCTCCCGTAGCTTGGAGCGCAGCGTCGATCGCCTGCTCATCAGCATCCTTCAAGCGTCCGAAGAACCCTGTCCACGGCTGCCGTCCCAGCGCCACCATGGCACGCACGTTCAACGGTGCTGACACGGCGCGGCCTGGCATCACGAAACCCACAGTACGTGCCCGTTCCAGCGGCTCCATGCGGGCCATGTCGCGGCCGTTCACCAGCACCGTGCCGGCCATCGGTGACAGTGATCCAGCGAGACAGCGCAACAGGCTGGATTTCCCGCTGCCATTGACACCGATCAAGGACACCAATGCACCACCCTCGCAGTGCCACTCAAGGTCGGTCACCAAGGGTTTACCCGGGTAACCGACAGCTAGTCCAATGGCCTGCAAACTGCTCATACACGAATGCTCCATTGGTCCCTACGCAACAAGACCCAAAGCACCACGGGCCCACCGATCAAGGAGGTGACAGCGTTCAGTGGTAGCGCGCCGTCCGTGCCAGGCCACCGTACGATCAGATCACAGGCCATGGCCAGGGCTCCACCGAGCGCAACGGTGACCGGAAGCAGGCGGACATGATCTCCGGTCCGTACCAAGGCCCGCGCCAGGTGCGGGGTCGCGAGACCGAGAAAGGCGATGGGACCACAAAAGGCGGTGATCACGCTTGCAAGCAGGCCTGCTGTCCACATGATGCTCCTGCGTGCTTTGGGCACGTCCGTACCCAAGGTGGAGGCGGCATCGGGGCCCAGGAGCAACGCGTTGAGCGGTTTTACGAGCAGGAAGGAGATCACCAACGATACCAGGACAGGGATCAAGAGCCACGGCAGGCGCTCCAAAGGCACACCGGCGAAGGAACCCATTCCCCAGTGCACGAAGCCCTTCACCGGTCCGGCTCCGCTGCCGAGCTCCAGCACACTGATGGCCGCACTGCACAGGTAGCCGACCATCAACCCCACGATGAGCAGGGTGGCAGTATCCCCCAGGCGACGATCGGCCAGCAACATCAGGAGGAGCACCCCGATGCCACCTGCTGCGGCGGCAAGGATCAAGGCCAGGTCGCCGATCCCCGGCGCAAAGGCCCACAACGGCTGAAGAAGTAGCACAATGGCCACACCGAGGCTTGCCCCCGAGCTTATGCCGAGCACCGAAGGGCCGGCGAGCGGGTTACGGAACAGGGTCTGCATGAGCGCACCGCTGGCTGCCGACCCCGCTCCCGCCGCCCACGCGGTAACCACCGAGGGCAGCCGCACCTCCCGCACGATACGGGCATTGCTCGAACCATCGTACGCGAACACGGCTGCGAAGACCTCACCCGGCAGGATGGGAACGGGCCCCAACAGCAGGCCTGCAAGCAGCAGTGCGAGGCTTGCAACGACCAGCATCAGCATAAGCCCCGGGGCGAGCAGGCGCATGTGGACAAACTTAGCGCTACCGTCCCGACCTGAAGTTCCGGCTCGTGGAACGAAATTTGCCGGTGATACGAACGATGCGCGCCACTCTCCTACTCATCCCACTTGTGTTCGTGGCGTGCGGCAGCACACGCAAGACCCTGGAGCGAGCCGCACAGTATGAGCGTGCCGGAATGTACTCGGAGGCTTATGGCATCTATCACGAGCTCCACCAGCGCCAGCGGCTGCATGTGGATGCCCACATCGGCATGCAGCGTACCGCCCAGGCCATCTCGCAGCGGATACAGGATGAGGCCAGCGCGAAATACCTGGCGGATGACCTGAGCGGCGGGGACGCACTGCGGAACAAGGTGGAGTCTTACCACCGGGAACAGGCCGTCCGCGGCTTGGACCTGTCGTGGAACTCACTGTTGGAACTACGTCGAAAAGAGGCTGTTCAGCGCTCGGCCGACAGGGCATTGAACGAGGCACATGTGGCGTTGCGGGAACAACGCTTCGAAGCGGCATTGGATGCGGCGCGCCGCTGCCTGGCACTGCAAGCTGACCGAAAGGAAGCCTCCTATGTGGAGCTGGTGGCCACCATCGAACCCATCTACCAGAAGGGGGAGAAGGCCATGACACTCGCCCTTTGGCGTGAAGGCTACCGCCAATTCGACCGGGTGGTGAGCATGGATGCCGACTACAAGGAAGCCATGGCACTGCGTGATAGTTGTCGTCGGCGCGCTGAGTTCTCGCTGGCATACGTGCCGATATTCAATCAGCAGCTCTACACCAATGAGCTGGCCGGTGTGCTATCTACCACCCCCATCGAAGTTCAGCTGGCAGCCAACGTGAAGAAGGCTCTCCTCGACCTCAACGACCCCTTGCTCATCCTGGTGGACCGCGACAATACCGACCAGCTCCTGGCCGAGCAACGCAGGCAGATGGGCGGTGTGTTCGACGATCGCTACAGCATGGAGGCCGGACGCCTGATCGGAGCGCGGTACGTTCTTTCAGCCAAGATCCTTCGCTTCGACGATGTGCTGACGCGCCAGATGGAGGTGCAGATGCAGCTCATCGATGTGAGCACCGGCCGCATCCTGCTATCGGATGTGCTGCGGGTGGCGCGGCAGGATCTGCGCAAGGGAAGCACCCGCGCCCAACTGCTGGAGCGAGCGTCCGATCAGATCTCTGCGCGAGTGGCAGGGTTCGATCCGCAGATGCGCTGATCACATCCTCCTGTACCACCCCTTGATCCGCTCGCGGTCCAGCACTTTTTGCCAGTCCGGGCCGAAGGCGTGGTCCCACATGTGCGGCAGGTTGTAGGCCACTTCGGCCATGGCGTCGAGGGTGCCCTCGTCCCAGTCCTTGCTCAGGTTGACGGGCAGGTTCACGCCGCGCTCCTTCACCATGTGCTTGAACTCCTGCACGTACGCGCCGTACACGTCCTCCAGCTGGTTGAAGGCCACGCAGTTCGCGAAGCAGTGGTGCATCTCCAGCACCTTGCCCAGGCCGTAGCTCAGCGCGTGGCACACGCCCACCTCGCTGTAGGTGAGGCTGAGGCCGCCCATGTAGCTGGCCACCATCAGCAGTTCGTCGCTCTTGGGGTCGGTGCGGTCGCGCTTCAGGTACACATCGCGGCACATGTCGAGCGCCTTTTCGCTGTAGGCCTCGGCGAAGGTGTTCTTCTTGGTGCCGGTGATGGCCTCCACGCTGTGGATGTAGGTGTCCATGCCGGTGTAGAACCACTGGTCGGTGGGCACCGTGGCGATGAGGTCAGGGTCGAGCACGATCTGGTCGAAGACCGTCCAGTCGCACTTGAGGCCGAGCTTCTTCACGGGACCGGTCAGCACGGCCGTCATGCTCACCTCCGCGCCGGTTCCGCTGATGGTGGGCACGCCGCAGTGGTAGATGCCGGGCTTCCTGATCAGGTTGAGGCCCTGGTACTGCACGCTGCTACCCTCGTTGGTGAACATCAGCGAGAGCGCCTTGGCCACGTCCATCACGTTGCCACCACCGATGCCGACCACGCCGGCGGGCAGGCCACGGCGCGCCAGGATATCGTCGCGCAGGCCGTCGATCTGCTCCGTGCTGGGTTCCTTAGCCGTGCTGCAGAAGATGATCTCGTCACCTTCCTGCCTCGGGATGCGGGACAAGAAGTCTTCGTTACCTTGGAAGTAGTGGTCCACCAGGAAGACCATGAACCCCTTACCCGTGTTGCGGTGCGGATCGAGGATCTCGCCCAGCTTGCCGAAGCTGCCGCGGCCGTAGCAGGTCTTGGTGACGGACTTGAAGTTGCGGAAGAGTTGCATGGTGCAAAGGAACGGAGCAAGTGGCGAACCGGCAGCCAACCCGGAGGGGTCGGCTGCGTCTTACGGACATCAAGATGCACCGAACAGCAGCCACCTTCTTCCTGGCCCAGTTGATCTGTCTGAGCTTGACCGCCCAGTCGGCCGGACAATTGGACTCGACCTTCGCCGATTCGGGATACGTGATCACGAACGGCTCGGTGGACCTGGAACACGCGCGATCCCTGCTATTGACCCCGACCGGCCGCAGTATTGTGGTGGGCACGGCTGTGGGACTGGGGAACGATATCGGAGTGGCCCGGTTCCTGCCTAACGGGGAACTGGACGACCAGTTCGGCAACAGCGGCTCACTTGCCGTTCACGCAGATTGGACCGAGTTCGGTGAAGGAAGTGCACTCCAAGCTGATGGCAGCATCCTGATCGCTGGCATGACCCACACACAAGGCCTGCCTCAGACCGCCACAGGCCTTCTCGTGCGGCTTGACAGTACCGGCAACCTTGATGCTGGATTTGGCACTGGTGGACTGCATAGGGTGTCCTTTCCCGATGAGGTCACCTGGCTTTACGATGTGGCCGTCCAGGCTGATGATCGGATCGTGGCCTGTGGCAGTTCCGACAGTGTGTTGCTGGTCCACCGCGTGCTGGCCAACGGGACAGCCGATCCTTCGTTCGGGGATGGCGGAAGCGTGCGTATCACGCACGGCCCAGGTCCGGTCTTTGGACAAGCCCTTGCCACAGAGGCGGCCGAAGGAAGCCTGGTCGTCGTCGGATCGGGGATCGCACGGATCTTGCCGAACGGTGAGCTCGACAGTCTGGGTTTCGGTGAGGACGGATGGGCCGTGCTTCCGGCCGACATCAATTGGACGCATCGCTTTCATGATGTTCTGGTTCAACCCGACGGCCGCATCGTAGTGACAGGATGGACCTCCCCTCCTCCGGATACCCTGATACTGCTACGTCTGCTTCCGGACGGAACCCCGGACAGCACCTTTGCCCAGGACGGCTCACTGAAACTGCCGTTGCAGGACAATGGTCACGGAACGGCACTGGCCCTGCAATCCGATGGGATGATCATAGTGACCGGTTCAGTGGACGACAATGCCGCCCAGACCACCCAAGTACTGCTGGCCCGGTTCGATCCGTGGGGCACGCCTGATCCGACCTTCGGTCAGAACGGCATCGTACTGTTCACCCCGAACGTGCCTGGCTTGCATCTCGAAATTGGAAGCGGAGTGGCCATCGGGCCCGATGCTGCGATCACCGTGGCTGCAGGCTATTGGGGTGCCCCGAACCACGGATTCCTGGTGGCCCGATTCCACGGGCACGACCAATGGACCGGCATGGCAGCGACCGCAGCGTCTACCGGCCGGGTATATCCCGTTCCTGCAACGGATGAGGTAACGGTGGAGTGCTCACCTTGCGCATGCAGGCAGGCACTGCTTTCTGTGATGGATGCCACAGGCAGGACCGTTCGCACATTGCACCTACCCGTGAATACCAGTGTGCCCACGCTCAAGGTCGATCTACGCGGCTTGGCCGCAGGTGTCCATCACCTGCGGCTGATCTGCGGCACCGAGGTCCGGTCGTACCCGGTGGTGCTTCACTAGGGTCCATCAGTGCTCTAAACGACTCATGGAGGTAGCCAGCCACCTTGGCTATTCCTGCAGCGGTGGTGGCTGAACAAGTTCCATAGCCGATTGAACGAATTGGACCGGCTCAAGATGGCACGTCGAGATATCGATGCTGAGGCACCCTACTTCCATAAGTGCGTGGGGTGTCCTTGGGTGTGAACCGTGTAATACTGCTCAGACGGCCACCCCCTCCATCGCCTTTCTCACCGCCCCTTCCATCTTGCTGAGCATCGCATCCAGCTCCGCCTCCGTCCAGGTCACGCGGATGTTGAAGCTGATCAGGCGGCTCATGACGGCGTCGCTCTTCGGGAAGGTCATCGTCTTGAGGTCCTGCGGGAGGCCGAGCTCGTGGGCGACGAGCTTGTAGGGCATGCTTAGGTTCTTCACATGGTCCCACTGCTTGATGTAGTGGAACATATTGTCGTACCAGTAGCCGTGCGAGATGCCGGCCTCGGCGAAGAGCTTCACCGTGGCGCGGGCCACGGCCTCGCTGGGCAGCAGCAGGTGGAAGAAGGTGGCGCTATCGCCGGCCTCGTCGGTGTGGCGGCGGAACTGCAGGCCGGGGATCTTGCCCAGGCGCTCCTGGATGATGGCCTTGTGCTTGCGCTGCTGTTCGAGGATGTAGGGCAGCTTGCGCGTCTGGGCCAGGCCGATGGCGGCGTTGATCTCGCCGATGCGGAAGTTGGTGCCCATGATGGGGTGCTGCTCCATGCCCCGGTTGTTGCCGATATGGTCGTGGCCGTGATCGGCGAACTGCTGGGCGGTGTCCCACAACTGGTGGTCGTCGGTGATGACCACGCCACCTTCGCCGCAGGTGTTGATCTTGAAAAAGTCGTAGCTGAAGCTGCCCATGCGCCCGAAGGTGCCGAGCATGCGCCCCTTGTAGCTGCCGCCCAAGGCCTGCGCGCTGTCCTCGATGAGCTGGATGTTGTGCTCCCTGCACAGGGCCATGATCCCGTCCAGGTCCGCGGCAGCGCCGCACATGTGAACGAGCAGCACGGCCTTGGTCTTGGGCGTGATGACGGCACGGATGCCCTCGGCGCTCATGCACAGGGTATCGTCGATCTCGGCGAAGACGGGCAGGGCGCCGGCGAGCATCACCGCCTCGATGGTGGCGATGTAGGTGAAGGGCGGCACGATGACATGATCGCCGTAGCCCACGCCGCAGGCCGCCAGCATGGTGCTCACGGCCGTACTGCCGCTGCTGACCGCGAGCCCATACTTCGCGCCGCAGAACTTGGCGACCTCCGCCTCGAAGTCCTTCGCCTTCCAATGGCCCTGGCGTTGCGCATCGTGGTTGAAGCGGAACAGCACGCCCGTGTTGAGGACGTCCATCACTTCCTTCTTCTCCTCTTCTCCGAAAAGCTCAGTGCCGGGCATGGGGTGCGGTATTGTTCGCCGCAAAAGTAGTGGGCAGCGGCCTGTCCACTGACGAACATCAGGGTGGTGCCCGCCTGTCGCAGCTACCTTGAGCGGGGAAGGAACAACGCCCTGTTCGGGGCATGAAAAACCAATGAACATGGGACAACTGAACGGTAAAGTGGCCTTGGTGACCGGGGCCGGATCGGGTATCGGTGAAGCCTGCGCGAAAGCATTCGCTCGCGAAGGAGCCAACGTGGTGGTGAGCGACATTGTGGGCGAGGATGCCGACCGTGTGCTGAAAGCCATTGAGCAGGCCGGCGGCAAAGGCATTGAGGTTCGCGCCGATGTGAGCCGTGCCATGGATAACGAGCATCAGGTGAACATGGCCATGAAGGCCTTCGGGCGGCTGGACATCGCGGTGAACAATGCGGGCATCGGTGGACCTGCGGCACTCACGGGCGACTACCCGTTGGACGGCTGGGAACAGGTGATCAACGTGAACCTGAACGGCGTGTTCTACGGCATGCGCTACGAGATCCCGGCCATGCTGAAGAGCGGTGGCGGCAGTATCATCAATATCAGTTCCATCCTGGGCCAGGTGGGCTTCGCGACGGCCAGCGCCTATGTGGCCGCCAAGCACGGCGTGGTGGGGCTGAGCAAGAACGCCGCCATGGAATACGCCGCGCAGGGCATCCGCGTGAACAGCGTGGGACCGGCCTTCATCCGCACGCCGCTGCTCACCAAGCACCTCACCGAGGAGCAGCTCACCGGCATCGCGGCGATGCACCCGATCGGCAGGCTGGGCCGGCCCGAGGAAGTGGCCGAGCTGGTGCTCTGGCTGGCCAGCGACAAAGCCAGCTTCGTCACCGGCAGCTATTACGCGGTGGACGGCGGGTACCTGTCGCGCTGAGCGAACGCTGCGCATCGCCATCTTTGGAAAACGATGCGTATCACGCTCCTCCTCATATTCTTCCTATTCATCACAGGCAAAGGGAGTGCCCAGGTCGACCTGCCGGTCTTCGGACGGCAGGATGTCATCAACGGCTACGCGAAGGATGTGGAGGGCGAGGTCCTCTCCTACTTCAGCGTGTACCCGGAGCATGCCACCACAGCCCTGCTCACCCGCTGCACCGATGGGAAGAAGACCATCGCGTGGGAGACGGCCGCTGTGCCCAAGGACCTGAAGGGCGACTACGCCTACTTCAGTTGGATCGCGGCGCACAATAGCACCACCAGCGGGGGGGATCGATCCTTCGACCTCTACGTCAACGACACGAAGGCGCTCACCTTCACCACACACCACAGCACCAAGCCGGGTTCCTGGAGCGCGGTTGGAGCGGATAGCACCAAGCTCGTGTTCGAGTTCAGCAAAGCGGACCGCCACGGCGATGCGCATGGTTTCGCGCACTTGCGGGTGCCGGGGAAGTACCTGAACAGCGGTCAGCCGGCGCGCCTGATGATCGTGGGCTACGCGCAGAACAGCCCGGACTGGTTCATGACCTTCCGGTACAGCTTCGAGGAGAAGGTGGAGGTGGAGGTGTTGCCGTTCGTCTACAGGCGAAGCCACAGCAAGTTGCAACCCTTGCAGTTCACTGTCATGCACTTCGGAAAGCCAACGACCATGGAAGTGTGGATCGATGGTCAGCAGGGATCCCAGAAATTTGACATAACGAATGGCCTTCAGGTCATCGAAACACCGATCGTCGGAGCGTTCACGCCGGTCAAGGTGAAGGCGAGGATCGAACAGGTCGATCTGCTTGATACGCTGCTTATTGTCCCGAAACTCGTCCACCGCGACATCCACCTCGTCCACCACAGCCACACCGACATCGGCTACAGCCACCTGCAGGCCGAGGTGGAGCAGATCCAGAACAACAACATCTGGAAAGCGCTGGAGCTGATCGACCGCACGAAGGACTATCCGGAAGGCAGCCGCTTCGTGTGGAACGTGGAGAGCCTCTGGGCTGTGGAGAATTTCCTCGGCATCGCTAGCGAGCAGGACAAGCAGCGCTTCATCGCTGCGGTGAAGGCGGGCAGCATCGCCCTCAGCGCGAACTACGCGAACATCCTCACCGGCCTCTGCACGCCCGAGGAGATGCGCTGGATCGTGGAGTACGCCGATTCGCTGCGCGCTTGGTTTGATCTACCCATCACCATGGCGATGCAGACGGACATCCCGGGCATGAGCTGGAGCATGGTGGACGCCTACGCCGCGCACGGCATCCGACACCTGAGCCAGGGCCCGAACTACATCCCCGACATGCCCGATGGCGGCGACCGCATCGGCAGCACCCTGCGCGAACAGGGCGACAAGCCCTATTGGTGGAAGGGCACCACGGGCAAGGACAGCATCCTCGTGTGGACAGCCGGACAGGGCTACGGCGGCTGGCACGGTTACACGGCCGAGGCCATCAAGGAGCGCGGCACGCGGAAGATCGCCGCCTACATGAACGACCTGGCCGCGAAGGGCTACCCCTACGACATGGTGCAGTGGCGCTACAACATCGTGAGCGACAACGGGCCGGTGGACAGCACCCTCAGTGACTTCGTGCGCGAGTGGAATGAGAAATACGCCTCACCGCGCTTGATCATCGCCAACGCCGGCACGATGATGCAGGAATTCGAAACGAAGTACGGCAAGCGGATCCCCACCTGGAGCGGCGACTTCACGCCCTATTGGGAGGATGGCGCGTACAGCACGGCGAAGGAGGAAGGCAGCGTGCGTGTGCTCAGCGCGCGGCTCACGAACCTGATCGAAGCCGCCAAGATCCTCAACAAGCCCATCGACCCGCACCTGCTCTACCGCGCCAAGCGCAGCATCGTCATGTGGCACGAACACACCTGGGGTGCGTGGTGCAGCATCAGCGATCCGGATGCGCACTTCACCACCGACCAGTGGCGGGTGAAGAAGGCGTTCGCGGATAGTGCGGGGTGGTATGTAGATCTGATCGAGAGGCGTATGATCCCTTGGCATGACTGTTCCGCTGATCTAAGCGCACTGAATACACTTCCATGGGAGCTTTCGTCGCTTGTTCAGCTATGCGACTCCATAGAAATTGAAACCGGCAAGCGCTTCCTGGTAAAGGCGGTTCACGATGAAAATGGAAGCAGTCAAATGGTTCAGCGCCAAGTCCAAGGTGGGCTATCGTACGCACCAATGACTATACCTCCGGAATCGACGAAGGCATGGCGGTTATCCGGAACAACCAACTGGCGTGAAGCAAGGCTTCAATACAGGAAGAGTAAAAGGACAATCGCGATTCCTGAATGGGTACCAATCCACTCTCTGGTTTATCGCAACGGAAGTGATGTAGTCGTTGATTCAGAAAATCAGGTTGTCCTCAAGGACACAATTTCCACTGGGCCGTTTATGATTCATATCGTCGGCCAGGACAGCAGTTCGTGGTCCCGATCGATTGAGACTAGTGCCTGGGTAGAGAATGACCTTGTGCAACTGAGGTATATCATTAGCAAGTCAAAAGTCCGCTCCAAGGAATCCCTCCACCTCGCCCTCCCCTTCAACATCCCCAACGCCACCGTCCGCATCGGCATTGGCGATACCTGCGTCACACCCGAGAACGGCCGCATTCCCGGCAGCAACAACGACTTCTTCTGCGCCCAGCGCTGGATCGACGTGAGCAACGACAGCATGGGCGTCACCATCGTGTGCCCGCAAGGTGCGATCTGGGAGGTGGGCGAGATGGTGGACGAGCGCAAGGTGAACCCCGGAAAGGGCACCAACCCCGAGTACTACAAGGCCTGGAAGACCGAGGCGAAGAGCAGCAGCACCATCTACCTCTACGCCCTCAACAACTACTGGCACACCAACTTCAAGGCCGACCAGGAAGGACCGATCGTCTTCGACATCTACCTGAAGATGCACGGGCCGTTCAAGCTGGAGGAGGCGCGGAGGTTCGGGTTGGAGATGACAAGGCCGTTGATCACGTGGTGGAAGTAGGGGCGGTCAGTAGATCGGTCGATCAGATGATCAGAAAATGGGAACGGCCTCTGCGAACTCTGCGCGCTCTGCGGTTATTTCGCATCCCCGCGTTCGCTTAAGACAAAGGCGGTCCTAGAATGAAAAAGCGTCCACCCAGCGGTATGGGCGGCCTGGTGTACAGCACCAACCGCAGCACCACCACCGCCAGCAACCCGGCCACGCTGCCCCCCCAGCAGCAGGACTTGCGTATCCACCTTGACCGGTTGAAGGGTAACAAGGAGGTGACGCGCATCGTGGGCTTCGTGGGCAAGCCCGGCGACCTGGACGACTTGGGCCGTGTGCTGAAGAGCAAGTGCGGGGTGGGCGGCAACACCAAGGACGGCGTGATCCTGCTGCAGGGCGACCACCGCGACAAGGTGCTGGCCTACCTGGCGGAGAAGGGGTACAAGGCCAAGAAGGCGGGAGGTTGAGAAAAGCATCCGTACCGTCGACCCAATGGGTCGACCGATCCAGATGGCCACCAAGAAACCCAGCTCCAAGACCTACCGCTTCACCGCTCCGCTGGAGAAGATGAACGCACAGATGGCCTTCATGTACGTGGAAGTGCCCATCGACGTGGAGCAGGAGTTCGGCACCCGGGGGCGTGTGCGGGTGCTGGGCACGGTGAACGGCGTGGCGGTGGACCGCGCCCTGATGCCCCAGAAGAGCGGCGTGCACATCATCATCCTGGGCGGCGATATCCGCAGGGCGGCCAAGCTGAAGCGTGTGGGCGACACCGCACAGGTGGAGTTCTGGAAGCACCCCAACCCGGATGAGCTGGTACTGCCCGAGGCCTTGGCCGAGACGCTCGACTTCCTCCCCGAGATGAAGGCGGCCTGGGACCAGCTCACACCTGGCATGAAGCGCAGCATGTGCTACTGGGTGGGCAGCGCGAAGACCGCCGCCACGCAGGCCAAGCGGGTGGCCGAGTTGCTCAGCCGCTTCGAGGCCGGTGATCTCCAGGTGGGGAAGGGCCGCCGCAGGGAATGATCGCTCAGGGCAGGTTGCACCAGTAGGAAGCACGTTCGGGGTCGAGCACCTCGAACAGGGGCAGTTCCATGCCTGGCTTTACGAGCAAGAGCTCCCACGGGTCCGCCACTTCCAGCAGATGTGCACCCTTGGCTGTCACCTCGAACGGCAGGGCCCGATCGTGGGGCTTCTCCGCCCGCGCAGCGCACAAGCCTTCGCGCAACAAGGCGCCCTCCCCCAGTCCGGTGCGCACGGTGAACTGGCGGATGTCCATGTAACCGGCAAGCAGACGCTTCTCCAGTTCATCGGCCCGTTGTGCGCGCCACACGTCACGACCTGCGTTCTGTCGCAACTCCTTCACGGCATCGAACTGCTTGTCGGTGGGCTCGGCATAGGTGCCTTTGAACACAGCTTTGGGTGAAGGGTCGTTCTGCAGGGCCAGGTAAAGGGAAGCGCTCTTTTCGGGCCGGACCAACATCAGTTCCTTGTCCGGGATGTAGAGCAGGAAGTCGGCGCCGCGTTCTGTAGGCACATAGCCGTTGTAGCGCTGGTATTCGCTGTCCTCCTGTCGGCGACGCAGCAGACCACAACGCACCAAGGGACCATAGCTGGCATGGCGGCCCAGGAAATCGCTCAACTCCTCGTACCCCTGTTCACGGGACCGGAGGATCCGGTTCCACCGCGCTTCGAACACCGCCGCTGTCATGGTGCCAAGGTCCGGCGAGCAGAGGCGACCCTGAGGACATGGGCGACCGCGATTACGAACAGATGCCTTTTGATCGGCCGCTCAAAGCCTGCAGGAAAACAGACCCAACACCCTGTCCATCAGTCTGTTGCAATGACCAACATCAGGATATTGACGATCCGTACCGCAATAAGTTCTGCCCAGGACGGCGTGCCTTCCCGCTGCTCAGGGGATGGCGATCCGCTTCACCTGCTGGGCCCCACCACTGGTGGCACGGACCAGCAAAAGCTGCCCATGATAGGGCGCAAGGGAGAGCTCCCAGTTCAGCGTTCGACCGCCGGAAAGCTGGCGTTCTGCGATGCGTGCACCGGCGATGTTGAAGACCTCGAAGGTCACCGGGCGGGCGGCCTCGTTGGTCCATTGCAGCTGCAACAGGTCACGGGCTGCATCCACCACCGCCACAAAGCCGGTGGTGGCGACCACTTCGGTGACCACCGTGGGGACGTTACACTCCACCGGATCAACGTTGTTCGGCTCACCAGGTGTGCTGCAGCCCAGACGGAAATCCGTGTCATTGTCATTGGTGTCACTACCATCGGGCCAGCGGCTCAAGCTGCGGCCTTCAACGTTGTTGACGTCCAAGGCCGTGGTAGGGGCACCTTCCGTGTAACCGGGCACGGCACCGCCGTAGGAAAGGACGTCCAGTACTTCCTGCGTCGTTGTGTTGATCAGTGCGATCGCATCGGGTACGCCGTTCTGGATCAGGTTGGTCGCAGCAGGGCCCACATGGTCGCAATTGACCGTATTCGCCTCGTTCCCACAGATCACGAAATAGTCGCCGGGGGCCAGGGAGGGCCATTCGGTGGAGGTGATGGTCTGGTAGATGGCCGATTGACCGTTCGACCCGTTCACCATGACCACGGCGAGGTTCTGCAAATTGAACGGCGTGCTGCCCACGTTCTTGATCTCCAGGAACTCGGCCACGTCCGTACTGGGCTGGTCATAGTCGACCTCATTGATCACCAATTGGGCCTGGCCGCTGGTCACAAGGGCGAGGGTGAGTGCAAGCGTGTAAAGTGTACGCATGAGGTGGAACTTGGGTCGAAGATAGTCGATCCGGCGGTGTGGTGGCAAGAAGTCTGCCAAGAACGCAGCATCCGCCCTCCAGTGAGAAAGCGGACGCCGCACTATCCGTTGGAGTGTTCCGCCTACTGCTTGCTGAAACGCAGGGAACGCACCTCACCGTCTTCCAGCACCGTGACGTGGTATAGGCCTGGCGCCAGTGTGGATACGGGCAGCACACCTGTAGCCAAGCGGGTCTCCAGCACCACCTTACCGGTGAGGTCGGTGACCATGACAGGTGCGTTGAGACCGGCCCCTGTTATCGTGAGAAGCTCATTGGCGGGGTTGGGGAAGGCGACCAATGAGGCCCCTTCGAGCATCGGAACATGGGTACTGATGCCTTCGATCACTGTCAGCGTACCATTGATCGACGGGCTCTCGATCTCGTCGATGATACCGCTCGGCCACTTGATGCGCACCAGCTCGATCTCGGTATCCTCCCCAATGCCGAAGTGCGCGAAAAGGGTGCTCATATAAGCGAACCCGTCACCGCTCTTCACATCGCGGATCTGCGTGCCCAGGGCGCTGACCACCTCGATGCGCGCACCGATGCCATTACGGTTGCTCTGCACACCGATGGGGATGATCTTGATCCAGTTGTTGTCGTTGCCCTGATTGATGCGGGCCTGGGAGCCCGCCGCAATATCCAGGAATCCGTCATTGTTCAGATCGCCGATGGGACCATTGCCCGGGGCGCTGGCGTCCGAGGAGAAGGTCATATCGCCATTGTTGTAATGCAGCGCGCCAGCCCCGATGATGTCCACGTATCCGTCGTTGTTGAAATCGTGTGCTGTCCATTCAATGCTCTGACCGCCGAACGCATCAAAGCCGGACCCCACCGTCACATCGGTGAAGGTGCCATCACCATTGTTGGCCATGAGCTTGTGCACATTGCTCGAACTGCTGCCGATGAGCATGTCCATGTCCCCATCGTTGTCAAAGTCGCCCCAAGCGCTGCTCCAGCTCTGGTGGTTGTCCGCCAGTCCGAGGCTGGGCGCCATGCTGGTGAACGTGTAGTCTCCGTTGTTGCGCATCAACAGGTCCACTGGATCGCAACCACACTTCGCCACGAAACAATCCACATAGCCATCGTTGTCGTAGTCCGTCCAAATGGAGCCATAATTACCGCAGGTCTCACCGAGCCCGCCTTGAACGAAGGAGAAGTTGTTGGATCCATCGTTGATGAAGTGCACATTGGCATCCACGTCATGGCAGACGAACGCGTCCAAATGGCCATCATTGTTGACGTCCACGAAGTTGGTGCGCTGGCTGAAGATGTACTGTGGGAAGGAAAGTTCGCTGTAGGCGGTGCCCGTCGCATTGGCGCGCATGAAGGTGACCCCGCTCCCACCGCCATACATCATGTCGTTGTACCCATTGGCATCCATATCACCGACCGCGAAGCTCCACGATGCGCTATGGTCCGCCTGGGGTGTGATGATGGTGGAGGTGCTGAAGCCCCCTCCTGCCAGCTGATAACTGATGGTGACACTGGATGTTCCCGGCGAGACGGCGTCGTCCAAGCCATCCCCGTTCATGTCCACCACGCCCTGAACGTTCCCGGCACCAGGGATGTTGAGGTTGCTGAACGTTACGGTGCCCTGTGGTGGATCGACCGTATTGACACCAGTGATGGTGAAGGAGAACCCGTTCGGGGTCCAGTAACTGTCCCACGCGATGTAATAGGTCACCCCGGCACTTGCGGTGAACGTACTGATCGATGTGTAGCCGGGTCCCGTGTCATCGTCGCCGGCGAAACAGACCAGTGCGCCGCAGGTCCCGGAATAGACATGCATGCGGGTATCCACGTTGGGCAGCCCGATGACCGATGAGGAGACCCTGATGGAGGTATCAACAGGACTCGTGAAGCTGTACCATGCACCGAAAGCTGCCTGGGCCGGGTTGCCCGCACATACGGGCCATGGCGCCTCGCCGGTGAGGGTGGGTACCGCATGCTGCCCAAAGGATATGGGAAGTGCCGTGGCACAGGTAGCCTGCGCTACGACGGCGCCGGGCAGTAAGGCTGATAAGGCGAGCGTGAGGAGTGTCCGGTACATCGTCCAAGCAGGTTTGGTAGCCAAGATATCGTGTTCATCTCCAACGAGATGGCCGGTACTGACCCATCCTTGAGATGCTACGACAGGCATCGGGCTATCCGATCCACGAGCCTTCGATCAGCGCCACGCGACCGGTCCGATCGTTCTCACGAAGCAGCGCGATCCACGAAGCGGTCATCGCACGATCCGAAGGGCCTGATTGCGTTCCAGCGCGGTGGAGAAGAGCAATTTGCGGCGCCCGGCACCCGCGCGGATGGATGCGCTGGCCGTGTTCGGCGGCACACGGCCTTCGTTGTGCGCAACAACGAGCAAGGTGTTCTCCCCAGGGGCCAGGTCCAGCTTCAATTTGTGGCGTCTGCGACCCAGTTCGTGCCCTACCAGCACCGGGTTCCCGTTCAGGAACACGCTCAAGGTATCGCCATCGTACTCCGCATTGTCCCACAGGCTGAGCGTGATGCGGGGCTTGCGTGCAGAGATGGTGGCGAGCGTATCGGTCCTGCGCCCCGCGAAGTCGATGGATGGGGGTCGTGGTCGCGGTAACTTGGGACGACGAAGCCCGAGGTGCACGCGGACGACCAGGGCCAGGTGGTCGTGAGTGGCTGTGGCCACGGTCGTATCCTGCCCGGCCGTTAACCGGGTGCTGAAGGCGATCTGCCGCTGGAGATGGGTCACATAGCGCAGGCCCCACTCCACCCGGTGCCTGCCTTTCTGTTTCACAAGCACCACCTCCGGAGATAAGTAGGTGCGTTGCATGGCAGTGGCTGTGGTGAAGGCTTGGAAGATGCCGCGCCGGGTATCCCGCGTGGCATCGGACTGGAACGCCAGGCCGATACCCATGCCCGCGCGCAGGCTGGTGCGGAGCGCGGGGTTCAGCGGGCGTTCCCAGAAGGCGCGCAGCTCGGCACGCTGGGTCAGGTGGTACACATCATAGTCGAACGTGCCATTGGAGAAGTCGTACCCATTAATGGCGAGGATCCCGATGGCCGCCAGACCCAGCTTTTCACGATAGGTCCAAGAGGCTCCCAGGTCCAATGTTCCGGCAAAGAAGGGCCATGTAGCGAAGCGCGTTCCACTGATCGCCTCCACCTTGGGCAGCCCGACACCGATGTTGATGCCCACGATGGGACGGAAGGGCAGCGCGTTGTCCTGCGCGAACGCAGTCATACCCCGGAAGAGCACCAGGACGACCAGCAGGGCGCGGAACATGGTCGCAAGATATCGGCAGCGATCGCGCGACCGCCGTTCCTGTCGTCGCTGCCGACGTTACGAATGAACGACGGCGCGTTACGGACAGGCGGTCAATACCCCACCAACCGTTCCACCGCCGCCTTCAACCGCCCCTTGGGCAGGAACCCCTGCTCGAGCGGGATGGAGAAGGGGCAGAGAGACTATGGACAAGCCCGACTCGCGTCGTACCTTTGGGACATGCCTAAGAAGAAGGCCATCATCACCCGCAAGAAGCCCAGCGCGGAAGGCGAGGCCATGGCCAAGGCCTTCAAGACGGCCATGAAGAGGGCTGAACGTTTGGCCTTCACCGTTCGTGAGACCATCATGGTGGAAAAGAACGGCTGGCTGGTGATGGTGAACAAGGAGGGCAAGGTCAAGAAGAAGGTGAAGAAGCTGGAGCCGTTGGTCTTCCAAGAGGCTTCTGTGTAAGGCCCCGCCCGCCCTTCAGAACAAGTAGTTTCGCGGTACCGATGAGCCAAAAACGCATCCTCGCAAGTAAGCGCCTCCAGACGGGTCAACTGGTCACCGTCGGAGCGAACGTCCTGCTGTGGAAGGAGGATGGCCTGTACTATGCGTTCGCCCCTTCGCTCGACATCACTGGCTATGGCAAGACCGAGGCAGAGGCGAAGCGCTCCTTCGAGGTGATGCTCGATGAGTTTCTCGAGTACACGCACAACAAGGGCACCATCTTCAAGGAGTTGGAGCGCCTTGGCTGGACGGTGAACAAGAAAAAGAAACGGGTAAAAGCACCCGACCACCTCGAACTGTTGGAGGACAACCCGGATTACCGCGAGATCACGAGCCGCCCGGGTGTGAAACACATGCACCGCGAACTGGCACTGGCACTGTAGCCATGTCCACCCGCAAGCTCAGCAACATTCCGCTCAAGGAATTCCAGGCCTTTCTGGAGCTAGCAGGATGCACCTACATCCATACCAAAGGAGGGCATGAGAAGTGGACACGCTCCGATCTGTTCCGGCCCATCATCATCCAGTCACACATCGATCCGGTTCCTGAACGCATCGCTCGCAACCTCATCAAACTGCTTGGACTGACGCGTGATGAATACCACGAGGTGTTGGAAGGCCGGAAAGTGGTGAAGAAGATCGGGGAACGGTGGGTGGTGAGGCAGGGGTGAGAAGCGTGCTTGCGAGCACGGATCGCCAATGCGCGGAAGCGGGGGAAGCTTCATGGATCGACACGATGCGTCTGCATCTGCCTCAAGATAATGTAGAACATGTCCTTAAAACTCTCGATGGTTCTCGGAACCATTATCTCATGCGGATGGGTCTTCGCCCATAGATACAGTCCCATGCACAGAGCAGCCCACTGGCTATCATCATCTATGCCTAAGGCTTCAACGGCATTGGCTAGTCGCACATCCGGTCTTGGATGACGTGACCCACCATCGAGTTCGGAATCAAGGATCATAACTGCGATCAAAGCTGTGCTGACCCCGAGAACATGGGTCACGTCTCTTCTCTGGTCAGTTCCCATTGATTGCTTGATAACGTCGAGTGCATAATTATCTGCCGCAAGCTCATCGAGCTTTGATTGCTCATTATTAGCCTCTACTTGAAGATGACCCAAGTAGTGATGAGCAAATTCGTGCAGAATGATGAACGAACCCGCAGCTGCATAAATCGCGTTGGCCTTCTCGACGTACTCCTTGTCGATTGGGTCGTGCTCAATGGGATTGGGTAATTGATCAAATTCTAATGGCGAAAAAGAGTTTCGCATTTCTAACGCCATTTGAAAGACTCGCTCAGCCTTTTGCATAAATTGATTCTCCACATCCAAAACGCCTCGGAATCTTCCCTCTAGCTTCGGATTCATGAATCCCTCTCGGAAGAAAACATGTGCAGAGTAGCCGATGCACCATAGGTATTGAAGAAAGCTCTCGTATAACTCGATGCCTCGTCCCGATGAAATGCAAGCAGGGACGGTAATCGGTCCAGCGTCAATGCGGATAGCAATGTTTGGCTGCAATCCGTGATACCGAATTTCTTCTCTGTACACTGAAAGGAAACTCTGGTCAAGTTGATTGAACCATTCGAGCAAGACACTAAAAAGACCTCTAACCGGGAACTCTCCCGGAATACCAGGAAAATGGCGGAGGTGTCCCATAGCGTCGGTACCGCCTAATACCCCACCAGCTTCTCCACCGCCGCCTTCAACCGCCCCTTGGGCAGGAACCCCTGCTCGAGCGGGATGGCGAAGGGTACTGGCGTATCCCAACTGGCCACACGTACGATCGGCGCGTCAAGGTGCTCGAAGGCATGCTCGGCGATGATCGCGGCCAACTCGCCACCGAAGCCGGCTGTCAGTGTGTCCTCGTGCAGCAGCAGCACCTTGCCGGTCTTCTTCACGCTGGCGAGGATTGTCTCCACATCCAAAGGCACCAAGGTGCGGAGATCGACGATCTCCGCACTTATGCCTGTTTCGTTCACTACCTCCGTGGCCCAATGCACGCCCATGCCGTAGGTGATGATGCTCATCGCGGACCCCTCCCGCACCACACACGCCTTTCCGAAGGGGATGCTGTACGGCTGCTCGGGCACCGGTCCGTTCACGCTGCGGTACATCGCCTTGTGCTCGAAGAACATCACTGGGTTGGGATCGTCGAAGGCGGTCATCAGCAGGCCCTTGGCGTCGTACGGGTTGCTGGGGTACACCACCTTCAAGCCGGGCGTCTTCACGAACCACATCTCGTTGCTCTGGCTGTGGAAGGGTCCAGCGCCTACGCCCGCACCGGTGGGCATGCGCACCACCACGTCGGCGTTCTGCCCCCAGCGGTAGTGCATCTTCGCCAGGTTGTTGCAGATCTGGGTGATGCCCTCGCTGACGAAGTCGGCGAACTGCATCTCCATCATGGCCTTCATACCCTTGATGCTCAGGCCCAGAGAAGCACCGAGGATGGCGCTTTCACACAGGGGTGTGTTGCGCACCCGGTCCTTGCCGAACTGCTCCACGAACCCATCGGTGATCTTGAAGGCGCCGCCGTACTCGGCAATATCCTGTCCCATCAACACCAGCTCCGGGTGGCGCTCCATGCTCTGGCGCAGGCCTTCCTGGATGGCGTCGATCATGCGTTTCTCGGGTGCGCCGGTCTGGTCCGGTTCCACCTGCAGATCATCGGGGCGACGCAGTTCGTCGCGACTACGGGTGCTGTCCTGCACCGTTGGTGCGTAGACATCACCCATTTCCTGTTCCATCACAGGTACTGGTTCCGGCTCCTCGAACGCGTGCTTCAGGTCCTCCTCGATGCCGTCCTTCAACCGCGCCCGGATCTCGTCCCGCTTGGCCACGCTCAGGATGCCCTGGCCGATCAACCAGGTCTCGTAGTTCATCACCGGGTCTTTCTTACCCCAGGTCTCGAACAGCTCCTTCGGCACGTATTTCGTTCCGCTGGCCTCCTCGTGGCCCCGCATGCGGAAGGTCATGCATTCCACCAGGATCGGACGCGGGTTCTCGCGCACGCTATCGGCCAGTTTCGCCAGGTTGTTGTAGACCTCCAGGATATTGTTTCCCGCGATCTGCACACCTTCAATGCCGAATCCGACAGCCTTATCCACGAAGCTCTTCATGCGGAACTGCTCGCTGCTGGGCGTGCTCAGTCCGTAGCCGTTGTTCTCGATGATGAAGAGCACGGGCAGGTCCCACACCGCGGCCACGTTCACGCTCTCGTGGAAATCGCCCTCGCTCGTAGCGCCATCACCGGTGAATACGATGGTGCAGCGGTTCTCCTTCTTCAGTTTGTGGGCCAGCGCGATGCCATCGGCGATGCCCATCTGCGGACCCAGGTGGCTGATCATACCCACCACCCGGTGTTCCTGGCTGCCGAAGTGGAAGCTGCGCTCACGGCCCTTGCTGTAGCCGGTGGCCTTGCCCTGCCATTGGGCGAAGAGCTTGCTGAAGGGCATGCCCCGGGTGGTGAACACACCCAGGTTGCGGTGCATCGGCAGGATGTACTCCTCCTCGTGCAGCACCATGGCCGCACCCACGCTGATGGCCTCCTGGCCGATACCGCTGAACCACTTGCTGATCTTGCCCTGGCGCAGCAGGCTCAGCATCTTCTCCTCGATGATGCGCGGATACACCAGCTTCTCGTAGGTGCTCAGCAGGAAAGCGTCGGAATGCATGCCGCGCTCGTAGCGGAGCTGGCGGTCTTCGGTGGTCAGTACGGACATGGGGGGCGTGTATGCGGTGGCAAAGGTATCGGTGCCAAGGCAGCTCTACGGGCCTTGTTCATTGGTGGCTTATGCCGGGGTAGGTGTTGGTCATTGGGCGCCTTGTCGGGCTGTATGCTGTGGTGTCCTTGGCCGGTTCAGGCAAGGCGGGACTCCGGGGTCCCCTCCTTTCGTCGGGGCCTCCTCACTCCACGCCCTGCCATGGCCCGTCCTGCGGCCAGCCGCCGCTTCCATCCCGGGCGCGGGGCTCACGTTCGCACCAACATCTGGTGGTCGTCCAAGGCTTGGTGGCTGGTCTAATACTGGCAGCGGGCGGACGGTGGTGTCGCTGGCCATTGGCGGCGGGCGGACGATCGTCCGCCCCTACGATCGGCACGTTGTGCCGATCTTCGCCGCCATGCTCCGCGGCCCGTTGTTCGTGCTCCTCATTCGCCTGGGGATGGTCGCCGCGGCCTATTCGCTGCTGCGGGTGCTGTTCTGGGTCTATAACGACGAACTGTTCCCAACACCACCAGCCACTGTATTCCTGGGGGGCTTGCGCTTCGATGCCAGCGCCATCGCGTGGTCCATGTTGCCGTGGGCTCTGCTGGTCCTCATTGTTCCGCAGCCGGCCCGGACCATGGCCCGTGTGCAGTTCATCGTGTTCATGGTCCTGGTGAGCATCACGCTGTTCTTCGCCTGTGTAGACCTCGGATACTATGCCTTCAGCCTCAAGCGAAGCACGGCGGACTTCCTGCAGATCCTTACGGCAGGCAATGACACGGTGAGCCTGGCTCCTGCCTTCATCCGGGACTACTGGCACATCCTTCTCATCTACATCTGCTTGCTCTTGTTGCTGGCACGCGGCTATCAGTGGGCTGCGCGGTATACCAGCGACAATACGGCACCCTGGTACCGCGCCATTGGCTGGCGGCTGGTGGCAGTAGGAATCCTTGCACTCGCCAGCCGTGGCGGCACCCAACTCATCCCTTTGCAGCCCCTGGATGCTGCGCGTTACGGAGGCGCGACCTACCTGCCCGTGGTGCTCAACACGCCGTTCACCATGCTCATGAGCCTGGGCAAACCCACGGTGGTGGAACGCACGTACATGGCACAAAGCGAAGCGGATGCCCTATGGCCCGTGGTGCAGCAATTGCCTTCCGATGCAGCGTTGGACAGCACTTACCACCGCGGTCGTCCTGCACGTCCCAACGTGGTGGTCATCATTCTGGAGAGCTTTTCCGCGCTCTACAGTGCAGAGCTGTCGGGGGGCACAGGCCATATGCCGTTCCTTGATTCCTTGATGCGCCACAGCCTCCATTGCACAAATGCCTACGCGAACGGTCGCAGGAGCATCGATGGCATTCCAGCGGTACTGGCAGGGATGCCGCAGTGGATGGACGAGGCATTCGTCACCTCACCCTATGCAAGTCTGCCCTTCACGTCGCTGGCCAGTGTTCTTCAAGCGGAGGGCTACAGCACCAGCTTCTACCACGGCGGGCGCAATGGCACCATGGGTTTCGACGGCTTTGTGCGCAGCGCAGGGTTCTCCCGCTACTACGGTCTCGACGAGTATCCTGTTCAGAGCGACTTCGATGGGCACTGGGGCATCCGCGACCGGCCCTATCTGCACTACCACGCCCAACAGCTCGCAGCAGAGACCGAGCCCTTCCTCAGTGCCGTGTTCACGCTCAGCAGCCACCATCCGTACGAACTACCACCCGAGGAGGCCGTACGCTTTGGAGGCACCAACCTGCCCATCCACGCTACGCTGCGTTACACGGACGATGCCTTGCGTGCGTACTTCCGAACGGCACGCACCATGTCCTGGTATCACAACACGCTCTTCGTGATCACGGCGGACCATACGGCCGATCTGGAGCGCAACGGGTCCATGGGCAACAAGGCCATCGACTACTGGGTGCCCTTGGTCTACCATGCGGCTTGGCTTCCACCCCGGGCACACGATGCCGTGACACAACACATAGACATCCTGCCCACCGTGCTGGACCTCATCGGTCATCGCGGGTACTTTTTCGCGTTCGGGCATAGCATGCTGCGCCAGCGGGTGCCACCGATGGCCATCTGGTCCAACAACGGCATCTTCACCATAACGGATGCCGGGCAACAGGTGCAGTTCGACGGTGGTCACATCGTGCAGATCACACCGCTCAACGATGGTGAAGTGGATGTCACCGCGGCCGCCACACTGGAGCTTCACCTGAAGGCGGCGATCCAACAGTACAACACGCGGCTATTGAGCGCCACGCTCACCGTCCCTGTGGCTGAACCATGAGGGCCACCATCATCTACAACCCCCGTTCCGGCAAGCGCGAAGCACCGCGGATCAAGGCCATTTCCGAGCGTGTGGGGCGTTCGCTTGGTGCCGACCTGCAGCTGCGGGAGATCGAAGGACCCGGGCACGGGCGTGAACTTGCGCTGGAGGCGGTGCGCAGCGGTAGTGAGCGTGTGGTGAGCGTAGGCGGCGATGGCACCAACAACGCCATCGCGCAGGGCCTGGTCGGCAGCACCATCCCGATGGGTGTAGTGGCCATGGGCAGCGGTAACGGCTATGCCCGATCGCTGGGTTTGCCGCTGGACCCGGAAGCAGCCTTGCTACATGCCCTGAGCGCTTCTCCTTCGGCCATGGATGTGTGCTACCTGAACGACGCGCTGTTCCTCGGCACGGCCGGCATCGGCTTCGACGCACGTGTGGCCCATCGCTTCGATCACAGCAAGGGGCGTGGCATGTTCGGCTATGCGCGCATTATTGTGGAGGAGATCTTCGGGGCACGTCCAATGCCGGTCCGTGTTCAAGCGAACGGGGAAGAATGCGCGGAGGACGTGCTCATGCTCGTGTTCTGCAACACCCGCGAGTTCGGCAATGGCGCCAACATCAGTCCTGCTTCCCGTCCTGACGATGGCCTTGCCGAACTGCGTGTCGTGCGCAAGCCGTCCTTTCTGCCATTGATCCAGGCCTTCATACAGATCTACACGGGACGCGCCGACCGCAGTCGCTACATCCGCAATATCAGCACCACGGAAGCGCACATCTGGCAGGAAGGCACCCTGGCCCACCTCGATGGTGAACCGCTGGAGATCGGACAAGAGGTCGCCTTCAAGCTCGTTCCCCAGTGCCTGTGGGTGGCGCGCTGATCGAACCCACACCGGGATCGCGTGTACTGCTGACCATGAACTACACGCTCCTGTTCTGGTGCCTGCTGCTAGCCCTTTCCGTTCGGTCACAGCCCGGCCCCATGGAGCGGCCACTACACGTGGTGGTGGCACTGGACGATGCGCTGGTACGCGACGGCAAGGCCCAGTACATGGTCATCTCACCGGGTAACGATACGCTAAGTGCTGAAGACCTGCGCCCCGCGATCGGGGACAGCGTGCTCTCGTTCATGGTGAACGCTTCAAGCGCCGAATGGCCATGGAGCGTGAAGTACCTGCCCGGCGGCGCGATGATGGACCTCCTCCTCAGCTACGAGCCAACGCTCTTCGGCTACACGCTTCGGCTGCCCTTCACCCAAGGCACCTTCGAGCTCGATGGCGGCCGTATCATGAAATGCCTTGCCGACCAGTCCGAAGACCTTCAACGACGCGATGCCCAGCACCCCGGCTGGAACCTGGAGCATCCCTTCGGCGCAGTGGACACCCTGGCCTGCCATGGTGGTCGCTTGGTGTTCTTGCGCGGTGGTGGTCTGCACGCTGAAGTGCGCATCCCGGACCTGATGCCGTTCGTGAAGCGCGTTCCTCGTATGCCGCCAACAGCCGCGCGTGAGGCCAGCTATCCCGGCGGCATGGCCAACTTCGAACGGTTCATCGGCGCCCACTTCAGCAAGCCGTTGATCGAACGCACCAACGCCCGGGTGAAGCTCTCCGTACTGGTCACTATCGAGACCGACGGCAGCATCCACCGGGTGGACCTGAACGGCAGCGCCTACCCCGAGCTGGACCGTGAGTTCAAGCGGGTGCTGCAGCTCAGCACCCTGTGGGAGCCTGCTGCGGTGGAGAACATCCGCAACACCATCGACCGTCGTACTTACCGCTACATCGAGCAGAGCAAGGTGATCGAATACACCGTGGACCCGGACAGCATCTGGACGGAGTTGTCCGACATGTCACTGACCATCACCCCGGACAAGCCGACCAGCCGCGACGAACTCACGGTGACCTTCCACTGGATCGGCGGCTCCTGCGGACGCTACGAAGCCTATGCGAACGTGCAACCAGCTCCGAAGGATGGTGGTCCACGCGACGTGTTCCTCTACTTCGGCCAGTTGTCCGGCGAGCTCTGCATGGACATCAAGCCGCAGTCGTTCGGGTTCACCATGAAGGCCTTGCCGCCGGGGCGCTACCGGTTCCGGCAGATGCCGCATCCGAAGCTTGAGCATGGCGTGTGGGCGCCGGATCCGTACCGGGTAAGATACGTGGAGGTGCGGTAAAGGGCTCCTTCTGAAGAACGGTCGCGCCGTCGGAAACATCAGGCCATACTTGGGGTAAATACCGTTCGCACTGCAACGGACCGGAACTTATAAGTGGCCAAATGTGGCTCCATAAAGGCACATTTGGCCACTTATAGACCTATGCGAAAAGCGCATCCGCGGTCACTTCGCTCTCCATCAACTGGCGGCTATAAGCGTTGTCCGCCACACCATGCGTGGTGACCAAGGTGAGGAACACGCTCTTACGCGTGCGTGTGGCGGACGTGAACGCGGCGACCTTCGCGCCCAGCTCGGCAGCGTAGCCACGGTCGATGCGGAACGTAGCGTTGCTGAACTTCATCTCGCACAGGTTGATCACGTTGTCATCGCGGTCGATGAGCAGATCCACCTGTGCGCCGCGGTCGTCGCCTTTCCCCACCCAGCTTCCTTCCACCGAACGCACGCCGCTGATGCCGAGCGCCGCCTTGATCGCCTCCACATGCTTGATGCAGATGGTCTCGAACGCGAACCCTGACCAGGCCCGGTAGGCCGGCAGGGACATCATGCGCTGCCAGTTACCGACAGGACCCGCCTTGGTCTTCGCCACATAGCGCAGGTAGAAGAGGGTGTATTCATCGGTGATCCGGTAGAGCGGGTCCTTCTTGCCAGCGTACGGATCGTAGCGTTCGATGAAGCCGGACTGCTCCAGTTCATTGAGGGTGGCGGTAAGGCGCCCGCCGGAAGGGAGCTTGGCCTTCGCTGCCACCGCGTTGCGCGTGAGCCCACGCCGTACGGATGCCAGGGCGCGCACGACCGCTTCGTGGTTGTCGGAATGCTCGAAGAGCGACGCGAACACCTTGGCGAACTCATCGCGGAGGTAGCCGTTGCGGACGAAGCAGAGCCGGTCGATGGCCTGGGCCACGCTCTCACCCCGTTCCACCATCTCCAGGTAGTGGGGCACACCCCCCAATGCCATGTACAGCTGCAGGATCTCATAGCGTTTCCAGCGAATGCGGTTGCGGCGCAACAGTTGCTCGGTCTCGCCGAGGGTGAAAGGCGCGAGGCGGATGCGCTGTGTGACGCGGTTATGCAGCCCGCCGCGGTCGTTCAGCACCTTGCGGATCATGTACGAGGCCGCCGATCCGCAGATCACCACCACCAGGTCGTTGCGCCTGCTGACGTAGCTGTTCCACCAGTGGCTGAAGGCGGCCAGGAAACGCGAGCGGCGGCTGTCCAGCCAGGGGAACTCATCGATGAAGATGACCTTCTTCGCCGCACCACGCTTAGTGGACCTGCTCTTCCGTTCGGGGGCGACCTTGTTGATGTACTCGCGCAGTTGTTCGAACGCTTCCATCCAACTGGTGGGAGGAGGACGCTTGAAGCCCCGTGCCTTCAATGCACCGTGGAAGCCGCGCAACTGGTCCGTGAGGGTACCACGGTAGATACCGGACCACTCCAGCAGAAGATGCTCCTTGTACAGGCTGCGGATGAGGAAGGTCTTACCGATGCGGCGCCTGCCGAAGACAGCGATCAGCTCCGCACGTGGCGATCGCAGGGCACGCTCCAGCTGGGCGCGCTCCTCCGTCCGACCGATGATGGTATCCTGGGCGTTCATTTATAAGTGGCCAAATGTACCTACTGAAGGGCAAATTTGGCCACTTATAGCAACTGCTGTCAATCGTAACCCCAACCACTGTAGATATCACGCACCACATCCGTACTGTCGTACATCACGGTGAAGTAGTGCCAGGCGAAGTCCTTGTGCCGTCGGTCCCTGTGTTGGATGTCCAGGCGGCGATCATGCCCGCCATCATTGGTGTAGCTGGCACCGAACAGGCCAGGGCGGAAACGGTTAGGGGCGCTAGTGTATAATGGTACTCCGATGATCTCCTCAACCTCGTCGCAGGTCATTCCCACTTTGATGTGCTCCTCCAGGTCCGGGTGATAGTCAGGTGCGAACCATGTATCGATGTAAGGATCGAACCAGATGTAGCCTTCGATCGTGGACATGATGCCCAGGCCCCAAGAAAGGAACGTGGCGAATCCGACAACAACGACAGACAGCGCACGCCGCAGGACGATCATGGAACCATGCCTCATCGCAACCAAGCGGTGTATGTGGATAGGAGCTGTCCGAGGTAGAAAGTCATACAAAGCCCCATCGTGACCCAAGGAAAGACAGCCACCCAGTTGTGGCGATAACTGGTCGGTGCCCGCCACAGTGCCGCTGCGCTTACCCCAATAAGGATGACGCCTATAAGAGTGGCGGGTAGCACGAGCGCAGCCATCCCCATGGGATGCGAACGCCACATCGCCCAGCACGTGAAGGCCAGTAGGATCATGGCTAGGGTCCTGTTCCAGTGGGGCATGAAGCGAGGAACGATCTGATCTGCTCGATAGTATTGACTGCACTCTGCCCGCGTGAGGGGGCGGAGCGGCAGCCCGGCGCAGGCAGGGCCTTGCGGATACGAGCAGCGAGGAGGCGACCCCAGGAAGCCACCGCAGCGCCGCAGCCGCCGGCCCTGACAAGACGGCTACAGCGGAGCACCCGACCCCGGCTGCATTCGAGCCGGGGGCACGCCCACCCTTCGACTACTCAGTCGCTACGCGCCTTGCGTTGTGCCGCTTCGCTTATGCTCAGGGTGACAGGCGTGCTCGCGACTCGATCATCTGATCCTCACTTCCCCTTCATCTCCCCGCCCGTCATCCGGTTGCGTTCGATCTGCATGGGGTTGGGCTGGCGCCCCTGCTGCTCCTTGAACACATCGAAGCGCGTGGGCACCATGCGCGGTGGCCAGCTGTTGTTGTTGAGGTCGCAATCGGCGGTCTCCAGGAAGGGGTCCAGGGTGACGCTCTCCACCTCCTTGCGCTTCACGAAGATCTTGGTGACCTCGTCGCTGGTCTTCCACAGCTCCGCGGGGATGCGTTCCACCTCCGTACTGCCATCCGCGTAGGTCCATTCCAGGATCACGGGCATCACCAGCCCACCGATGTTCTTCAGTGCGAGCTCATACACATGCAGGTCCTGCTGGAGCAGGGCGAGCTCCTCCGGCGTGAGGGAGGCCTTCCACTTCTCGTAGGCCGCGATCTCGCGCTCGGTGGCCTTCAGTGGATCGAAGCGGTTGTAGAAGTCGCGCGTGGTGGTATCCCGGTCCACTACGAAATCCAGCTTCGCCTCGATGTTGCGTTCCCGACTGAGGTCGGCCACCTCAGCTGCCTTGTCCTGGCGCTTCAGCTCCTTGGCCGCCACCGGATCGCGCGGATCCATGCGCTTGTAGCTGAGCCCGGTGATGGCGAGGTCCACGTGGTCGGTGGTGTAGAACCAGCCGCGCCAGAACCAGTCGAGGTCCACGCCGCTGGCATCCTCCATGGTGCGGAAGAAGTCGGCCGGCGTGGGGTGCTTGAACTTCCAACGCTCGCAATAGGTCTTGAAGGCGTGGTCGAAGAGCTCGCGGCCCATCACCGTTTCGCGCAGGATGTTGAGCGCGGTGCAGGGCTTGCCGTAGGCGTTGTTGCCGAACTGCGTGATGCTCTCGCTGTTGGTCATGATGGGCTCGATGCGCGCCTTCGATCGTTCCGAAGAGGCGGACCCTGAGCCTGTCGAAGGGTCGCCCTTCATGTAGTCGACGATGTTGCGGGGCTTGCCGCGCCAGCTGGGGTAGTCCTTGTCCCACTCCTGCTCCGTGAGGTATTGTACGAAGGTGTTGAGGCCCTCGTCCATCCAGGTCCACTGCCGCTCGTCCGAGTTGATGATCATGGGGAAGAAGTTGTGCCCCACCTCGTGCGTGATCACGCCGATCATGCCATACTTGGTGCGCTCGCTGTAGGTGCCGTCCTTCTCAGGCCGCCCGCCGTTGAAGCAGATCATCGGGTACTCCATGCCGATCCGGTCGGTGTGCACACTGATGGCCACCGGATAGGTGTAGTCGATGGTGTATTTGCTGTAGGTCTTGATGGTGTGCGCCACCACCTTGGTGCTGTATTGCTCCCACAGCGGGTTGCCCTCCTTGGGGTAGAAGCTCATGCACAGGACATTGTTCTTCCCCACCGGCTGGTTCATGCCGTCCCAGATGAACTTACGGCTGCTGGCGAAGGCCACGTCGCGCACGTTCTGTGCCTTGAAGACCCAGGTCTTCTTCCCGGTGGCCTTCGTCTTTTCCGCATCCGCGGCTTCCTGCGGTGTCACGATCATCACGGGGGTGTCGGCCTTGCGGGCCTTGGCGAGGCGCTCGCGCTGGGCCGCGGTGAGCACGGCGCTTTCGTTCTGCAGCGTGCCGGTGGCGCCCACGATGTGATCGCTGGGCACGGTGATGCTGAGGGTGTAGTCGCCGAAGTCGAGCGTGAACTCGCCCTGGCCGAGGAACTGCTTGTGCATCCATCCGCTGTAGTCCATGTAGGCGCACATGCGGGGGTAGAACTGCGCGATGGTGTAGAGGTAGTTGTCCTCCTCGGGGAAGTACTCGTAGCCGCTGCGGCCGCCCACCTTGTCGCGGTCATTGATGGGGAACCACCAGGCCACCTTGAAGCTGTAGACCGCGCCCGGGGCCAGGGGCTTGGGCAGGTCGATGCGCATCATGGTCTTGTTGATGGTGTACTTCAGTTTGCCGCCGGCCGCATCTGTGACGCTGGTGATGCGGAAGCCGCCATCGAAGGGCTGCGTCCAGCGCTCCAGGGTCTTCAGGCTCACGCTGTCGCCGATGGTGCCCGTGCGGATGAGGTTGGCGTCGCTGCCCGGTTCAAAGATGTTCTGGTCGAGCTGCAGCCAGAGGTACTCGAGCTTGTCGGGGCTTTGGTTGTGGTAGGTGATGGTCTCGCTGCCGGTGAGCTTCTGGCTCGCATCGTCGATCTCGACCTTGATGTCGTAATCGGCCTTCATCTGCCAGTAGGCATGGCCGGGGGCGCCGCTGGCCGTGCGCTGCTCATTGGGCGTGGGTAGCTCCTGGTCGAGTTGGCGGAACTTGTCGCGGCCGTAGCGGGGGGAGTCCTGGGCGATGGCGTGCGTGCACAGTAGCAGGATGGCGAACGCAGAGAGGGCTTGCTTGAGAGGCATGTGTGCGAAAGTAGTGGCTTGGGGCCTTGGGCTGTGGGCTGTGGACTGTAGGCCTCGGGCTACGGGCTGCGGGCCTCGGGCTATGAGCCGGGTTAACGAACTTTCGGAAAACCAGACCTCATGATAGACTTCAAGAAACTCGAAATGTGGCAACATGGAATGAACCTGATCGACTCGGTGTATGACCTGTACGACGGTCTGCCGTGGCAGGACGTATCCGAGTACAAGGGACAATCCCAGCGGGCGGCCATCTCCTTTCCCTCGAACATTGCTGAGGGCAACTCACGTCGTAGCGAAAAGGACAAATACCGCTTCATGGAGATCGCCTTGGGTTCCGCGTTCGAACTGGAAACGCAAATGCTCTCCGCCATGCGTAGGAAATGGTGTCCAATGGCCCAAGCTGAGCGCATCATCACGGACATCGACCGGCAGCAGAAGATGATGATGGGGTTCATGGAGAAGTTGAAGGTTTGAGGGGGCTGTGGGCTGCGGGCTGCGGGCTGCGGGCTTCGGGAAATGCGCCATGATCGCAGTGAAGCACAGACCGGCCGGCAGCCCGAGGCCCAAGGCCCGTAGCCAACCCTCATCTTTGCATGCCGATGAAGTCCCTGATCCTCACCCTCCTGTTGTTCGGCGCCCTCGCGCCCCACGACTTCTTCGTCTCCATCCTCACGATCCGCCACTCCCCCGCCACGCAGACCCTCGACCTCACCTGGCGTATCACCGCGCACGACATCGAGCACGCGCTGGAGAACGTGGCCCCGCTGAAGCTTGGTTCCGACAAGGAGCACCCCAAGGCCGACAGCATCCTCAACGCCTACTTCACCCAACACCTCGTGCTTTTCCAGGATAAGCAGCTCAGTTGGACCTGGGTGGGCAAGGAGATCGACGGCGAAACGCTGTACTGCTACCTCCAGGTGGACAGCATGGCCTCACCGAAGGACCTGCTGGTGCAGAACACCCTGCTGCAGGACCTCTTCTACGAACAGCAGAACCTGGTGCATGTGGAGGGCGAGAAGCTGCCGACCCGATCGCACACCTTCATCCAGGGGTCGCGGCCGTATACGTTCGTGTGGTGAGCACTTCCGGGTCGCGGTAATTTCGTCCTGCCTCTCCGAGCATCCGCCCCATGCGCTCTTCCGCTTTCAAATATGCCCTCGTCTACCTGATCCCCGCGGTGGTGGCGGCCTCGCTCGCGGCGCAGAACGCATGGTCCTTCGCGGCGGTGGCCTTCGTGTTCGGGGTGCTGCCGGCCATCGAACTGTTCCTGAAGCCCGATCCCCGCAACCTGGATGCGGCGCAGGAGGACGTGGCCAGGCAGGACCGCCTGTACGACCTCATCCTCTACAGCCTGGTGCCCATCCAATGGGGGCTGCTGCTGTTCTTCCTGGTGCAGGTGAGCGCGGCGGAGCTGTCGTGGGTGGTGAAGCTGGGGTTGACCACGGCCTTTGGCATGGCCTGCGGGGTACTGGGCATCAACGCGGCGCACGAACTGGGGCACCGGCCCACGAAGCACGAGCAGTTCATGGCCAAGGCGCTGCTACTCTCCACACTCTACATGCATTTCTTCATCGAGCACAACCGCGGCCACCACAAGCACGTCAGCACCGACGAGGACCCTGCCAGCAGCCGGCGCGGTGAGTGGCTGTATGCCTTCTTCCTGCGCTCCATCACCGGCAGCTGGCTCAGCGCGTGGAAGCTGGAGGAGCAGCGACTTCGAAAGAAGGGCCTGCCCGTGTTCAGCCTGCACAACGAGATGCTGCGTTCCCAAGTGATCCAGTTCGCGCTGGTGGCGGCGATCGCGGCCGTGTTCGGCTTGGAGGTGATGGGGTGGTACCTGGGTGCGGCGCTGATCGGCATCCTGTTGCTGGAAACGGTGAACTACATCGAGCATTACGGACTGCGCCGGAAGAAGAAGGGAGACATGTACGAACGTCCATTGCCGATCCACTCCTGGAACTCGGACCATCCATTGGGCCGCCTGATCCTCCTGGAGCTGACGCGCCACAGCGACCACCATTACCTGGCCAGCCGCAAGTACCAGGTGCTGCGACACTTCGACGAAAGCCCGCAGCTCCCAGCCGGCTACCCGGCCATGATGGCGCTGGCCTTCTTTCCGCCGCTGTGGTTCCGCGTGATGGATCGCGAGATCGACCGCTTGAAGGAGCGGCTGGGCAGTGAGGCCCTAGCCTGATCCCAGCTTGCACCCAATGCCTGCGCAGGAACCCGCATACGACCACGTGATCATCGGCAGCGGCTTCGGCGGCTCTGTGGCGGCGTTGCGTCTCAGCGAAAAGGGCTACCGCGTGCTGGTGCTGGAGAAGGGCCGTTGGTTCAAGCAGGACGCCGACTTTCCACGCAGCAACTGGGACCTGCGTCGCTTTCTGTGGGCACCGAAGCTCGGCTGGCGGGGACTTCTCAAGATGACGTTCTTCCGCCATGTAGCAGTGCTCAGCGGCACTGGTGTGGGCGGCGGATCGCTGGTGTATGCCAATACCCTGCCCGTGCCGCGCACCCCCTTCTTCCGCAGTGGCGGCTGGAAGGACCTGTGCGATTGGGAGACCGAGCTACGCCCGTACTACGCCCTGGCCAAGCGCATGCTCGGCGCAGAACGCCACCCCTACACCAGCCGGAGCGACCAGGTCATGCAGGACCTGGCCGCAGACCTTGGTATTCCGGAACGCTATGACACGGTGGATGCAGCGGTGCACTTCGGTGAACCGGGTGTGACCGTGAAGGACCCCTACTTCGGAGGCAAGGGGCCGGACCGCACGGGCTGCATCCAATGTGGCGGCTGCATGATAGGCTGCCGGTACAACGCCAAGAACACTCTGGACAAGAACTACCTGCACCTTGCGCAGCAACACGGTTGCACCATCGAGGCCCATGCTGAAGTGGTGGATGTAGAGCCCCTGAGCGCTGATGGCAGTGAAGGCTATCGCATCCGCTACAGAGACCCTTCCTCCTGGTTCGCGCGGACCCGCACCGTTACCGCCAAAGGCGTGGTGTTCGCCGGTGGCGTGATGGGCACATTACCGCTCCTGTTGAAGCTGAAAGAACGCAGCCTTCCCGATCTATCGAACACCTTGGGTCACGGTGTGCGCACCAACTCCGAAAGCCTCATCGGCGTTACCACCTACGACAGGGACATCAGCTTTTCCGAAGGTATCGCCATCGGTTCCATCGTGGAACTGGACGAGGAGCGGCATGTGGAACCCGTGAAGTACCCGCCCGGGAACGGTGCCTGGCGACTACTGATGGCCCCCATGGTGCAGGGTCGCTCGTGGCTGCGACGACTGGCGCTCATGGTGCTGCTGCCCCTGAAGGAACCGTGGAACTACCTGCGCACCTTTTTCGTGGACGATTGGAGCAAGCGCACGCAGATCCTGCTCTACATGGAGAGCATCGACAGCACCTTGCGCATTCGGCGCGGTAGCACTGGCGGTATGCGCAGCAGCATGGAGCGAGGTCCCGCCCCCACCGCATTCAACCCCCAGGCACAAGAACTTGCCCGGCGTGTGGAGGCCATCGTGAACGGCAAGGCGATGGTGTTGGCCCATGAGACCCTGCTGGGCATACCGACCACCGCGCACATCCTGGGTGGGGCGTGCATGGGCCGCGATGCCTCCACAGGGGTCATCGATCGGGACCACCGGGTGTTCGGGTACGCGAACATGTGGGTGTGCGACGGGAGCGCTATCTCTGCCAACCCGGGCGTGAACCCCAGCCTCACCATTACTGCGCTTGCCGAACGCGCCATGGCCCAGGTGTCGCCGAAGTGATAGCCCGGAGGTCCACCTTTGCAGAGTGACCATGCGCGCCTTCATACCGGCCCTCTCCACCGCAGCCCTGCTCGCGTGCCGACCTGCGCCTGCACCAGGACCGGCACCAACCGCGCCCGACACGCCCGTGGTCGACACGCTCGTGCGCCACAGCACCCTGACCGATACTGTCGGCATGCATGCTGACCTGCTCATCATCGAACGCAACCTGGGCCCACTGGACACCAACGTGCGCCGGCACCTACAGGCCGTGGAAGTGCTTTACTACGGCTTCACCGACACCACCTGGACGACGGTGGACACCAACCGCCTGTGCAGCGGCGTGCTGCTGGTGCATGCCTGTGTGGCTGAAGACGTACGCGCCATCTTCGCGGGGCTGCGGCGCCAGCGCTTCCCCATCGCCAAGGTGGTGCCCATCAACCGCTACGGGCTCAATGCCGATAGCACAGGATGGAACGATGAAGCCTCCATGGCCGCCAACAACACCAGCGCCTTCAACTACCGGGGCAAAGCCCACGTGCCGGAGACATCCAAACACGCGCAAGGCATCGCCATCGACATCAATCCCCTGCTCAACCCTGTGCTGCGCAGTGGCCCCCGTGGAATGGTCGTGGAACCAGCGCACGCCAAATACGAGCCCATGCGGCCCGGGACCCTGACCCGCGCACATTTTCTGACCCTCCTGCAACCGCTGGGCTGGACCTGGGGTGGTCTCTGGGAACGCCCCCGCGATCATCAGCATGTGGAGAAGGTCCGCATGTGTGCACAACTGCGCGAACGGATCCGTTGACCTTCGTTCGTTCGCAACCCACCAACATGGACCGGAACAGCAACTTTCCGCCTATGCGCACCAAGAAGGAGAAAGCCGCCTTCGTGGCCGAGACCCTGGCCGCGCTCTACCCCACCACCAGCGTGCCGCTGGACCACGAGGATCCGTACACGCTGCTGGTTGCCGTGCTGCTGAGCGCTCAATGCACGGACAAGAAGGTGAACGAGATCACGCCCCTGCTCTTCGCCAAGGCACGCACGCCGCAGCAGATGGTGAAGCTGAGCGTGGAGCAGATCCAGGACATCATCCGCCCTTGTGGGTTGTCACCCATGAAGAGCAAGGGCATCCATGGCCTGAGCCGGATCATCCTGGATGAGCACGGGGGGCAGGTGCCTGCCGATATGGCCGCCTTGGAGCGGATGCCCGGTGTGGGCCACAAGACCGCCAGCGTGGTGATGGCCCAGGCCTTCGGTGTGCCAGCTTTCCCCGTGGACACCCATATCCACCGCCTGGCCTGGCGCTGGACCCTGAGCACTGGCCAAAGCGTGGAGCGGACCGAGGCCGATCTGAAGAAGCTGTTCCCGAAGGACAGCTGGAACGACCTGCACATCCGGATCATCTACTTCGGTCGTGAACACTGCCCAGCCAAAGGGCATGACCCGCACAAGTGCCCCATCTGCAGCGTGATCGGCAGGCGGGAGCTGTTCCGCTGAAGGCCTGCGCACGAACTACCTTTGGCCGCTGGATGGGAACCGTTGGGTATTATCTGGCATTGCCGTTCATCTACGGCATCTCGCTGCTTCCCTTCCCGCTGCTGTACCTGCTCTCGGACGGTGTCTACTGGCTGCTGTTCCGGGTGATCGGTTACCGGAAGAAGGTCGTACTTACCAACCTGCGCAACAGCTTTCCGGAGCGCACCGAAGCAGAGATCCAGGTCATTGCCGACCGGTTCTTCCGCTGGTTCTGCGACCTCACCCTCGAGACCTTGAAGACGCTGACCATCAGCCCGGGGGAGGTCGTCAAGCGGGTGGAGTTCAAGAACATCGAACTCCTGCGCCAATTTGCCCGGGAAGGGCGCAGTGTCATCCTCGTGCTAGGGCATTACGGGAATTGGGAGTTGGCGGGCGCGCGGTACAGCCAGGAGAAGGAGATACCCCAACTGTACGTGATCTACCATCCACTGGCCAACACCCACTTCGATCGTCTGATGTACCACATGCGCACCCGGCATGGCACCAAGCTCTACACCATGCGGGAGGCCAGCAAGGCCATGCTGCGCGACCAGGCCCTTTTGACGGCCACCGCCTTCATCGCCGACCAGACCCCTTCGCCGGAACGAGCGCACTGGATGACCTTCCTGGAGCAGGACACACCGGTGTTCCTGGGAACCGAAGCATTGGCCCGGAAATTGGGCCAACCGGTGATCTACATCAGTATTACGCGTCCCCGGCGTGGTTATTATTGCATGGCGATGGAGTTACTGGTCGGCGACCCTGCGACCACCGCTCCGGGTGTGATCACCGAAGCGCACACCCGGAGGTTGGAGGCGGATATCCGGAACGTTCCCGAACTTTGGCTCTGGACCCATCGACGTTGGAAACACAAACGCCCTTCAACTGTTAGATAGTCGTGCGCACAGAGAAAGAACTCATTCTCGCCACCAAGCCGTACGCCCAGGAGATCCGCTGGAAGAGTTGGTGGCACCTGTTCTCCACCGGCGTGGTGCTAGGGGGGGCGTATTTCGGCATTTTCTGGCCCGTGAGCCCAATGTGGCTGAGGATCACCTGCAGCGTGCTGGCAGGGCTTACCATCGCCCGGATGTTCATCATCTACCACGACCATCAGCACAAGGCCATCCTTCAGGATTCCAAGTTCGCTGATGCGGTGATGACGCTGTGGGGATTGTTCATCCTGGCGCCCACCAGCATCTGGAAGCGCTCGCACGACCATCACCACAAGCACAACTCCAAGCTCTACACCAGCAGCATCGGCTCCTACCCCATCGTAACGCGGGAGAAGTACTTGAGCATGAGCCGGGGAGAGCGTGCGGTGTACAACTTCACGCGGCACCCGCTCACCATCGCCTTCGGCTACCTGTTCGTGTTCGTGTACGGCATGTGCATCCGCAGCTTCATGAACAACCGCGACAAGCACTGGGACTCATTGTTGGCGCTTATCCTCCATGTGGTGATGGGTGTGCTGATCGTGGTGTTCCTCGGCTGGACCTCCTTCTGGCTGGGCTTCGTAGTGCCAGCGCTGATATCGTTGGGGTTGGGTGCCTACCTCTTCTATGCACAGCACAACTTCCCCACGGCCACCTTTGCGGACAAGGACGGGTGGAGCTACGTGAACGCGGCGCTCGGTAGCAGCAGCTACATGCGGATGAACCCTGTGATGCACTGGTTCACGGGGAACATCGGATATCACCACATCCACCACCTCAACGCGCGGATCCCCTTCTATCGGCTGCCCGAAGCCTTCCGTGCCATCCCTGAACTGCAGCATGCGAAGACCACCTCGTTGATGCCGGGTGAGATCGTCCGGTGCCTGCGCCTGAAGGTGTGGGATCCGGACCTGGGCCGCATGGTCGGACGCCGCGACCTGGCGATGTAAGGTGTGTCCATCATGCACGAAGCCCCGGGGGAAGGACCTCCGGGGCTTCGTATTGGAAGTGTTCGCTCAGTTCAGGATCAGGTCGATCTCACCAACGGGGGGAGCGTTGACCACACGAAGGGCCTTGCTGTAGGCGAGGATGGCGTTGATGCTGCGCTGGCTGGGCCCCATGGCGGTGTCCGGTTCGTTACTGCGGGGCTTGCGACGGGTGTTCTTGCGAAGGGTAGAATGCGTCATTCAGGGGTGGTTTGGTGGTCGTTCTGGTGGGTGAACGAAGGGTACCTAACGCTTATTGCATGCCCCCGAAAAGAAGCCGCCGCTCCCGGATGGAAGCGGCGGCCAGACGTTGGGGATCGGCCCTCAGGCCCGGTCCATGGCAAGGTCGTGCTGCTTGATCATCTTGCGCATGTTGATCAAGGCGTAGCGCATGCGGCCAAGGGCGGTGTTGATGCTCACCTCGGTAAGGTCCGCGATCTCCTTGAAGCTCATGTTCAGGTAAGTGCGCATGATCACCACCTCGCGCTGCTCCTCGGGTAGATGATCGATGAGCTTGCGTACATCGTCATCGATCTGCACGTTCACCAGCTGTTGTTCGATGTTCTTGCCGGGTTGTGCATGGGTGGCGAACACATCGTGATCGTCACTGGAACGTGCCAACGGCATTTTCTTGATGCGTCGGAAATGGTCGATGACGATGTTGTGGGCGATGCGCATCACCCAGGGGAGGAACTTGCCCTCCTCGTTGTACTTGCCCGACTTCAGGGTCTGCACAACTTTGATGAAGACGTCCTGGAAAAGGTCATCTGCGATCTCGCGATCGCGCACCAGCAGGTAGATGTGCGACCACACCTTGCGCTTGTGCCGGTGAAGGAGGATCTCGAACGCTTTCTCGCTTCCCTCCAGATAGAGTTGGACGAGTTCCTGTTCGGTCAGCAGCCCTGCCTTGGCAGGGGTAAGAAGCTTGGATAGCATGGCCTTCCCTTTTTGGTCCGTGGTGGATCAAGTACTGTCAGGGTAGAGGTCGTGCTATGTGCTGCTGAGGTTGGTGGATAAGAACCGGGCGCAGGGTCCGGGTGTTGGGATAGACGCTCGTTGAGGAAGTAACGTTGCCTGCCGCAGCAAATTGTGTGGTAGGGAAATATCTCCTTCGAGCATTCCAAAGATAGAGCGTCCCGAAGGTCCGGGGCAATACCGATGCCTAAATTCGCGCCGCCTTTGCCTGCCCCTGTCCATAGCTCCCCCGCCCCGACGCCCGAACAAGGCCGTCGAGGATCGCCTGCGACCATCCGTGTGGAGGGTGCGCGAGTGCATAACTTGAAGAACATCGACGTGGCCATCCCGCGCGGCAAGCTGGTGGTGATCACGGGCTTGAGCGGGAGTGGCAAGAGCAGCCTCGCCTTCGACACCCTCTATGCCGAGGGACAGCGGCGCTACGTGGAAAGCCTCAGCAGCTATGCGCGGCAGTTCCTCGGAAGGCTCGAGAAGCCGGATGTGGACCGCATCATCGGCATCAGCCCGGCCATCGCCATCGAGCAGAAGGTGATGACCAGCAACCCGCGGAGCACCGTGGGTACCAGCACGGAGATCTACGACCACCTGAAGCTGCTCTTCGCCCGGGTGGGTCGCACCTATTCGCCCGTGACCGGCAATGAAGTACGTCGCCATACAGTGGACGATGTGGTGGCAGGGGTGAACAGCTACGGTGAGGGCGCGGCGGTGCTGCTGTTGGCGCCCCTTCACCTGCCGGAGGGGCGTGGCCTGCGCGAACACTTCGACATCCTTCACCAGCAAGGCTTTGCGCGGGTGCACGACGGAAAGATGGTACACCGTATTGAGGACCTGTTGGCCGCGAAGACCGCGCTCAAGGGCACTTGGTTCCTGGTGGTGGACCGTGTGGTGGCCGCGCCCGGCGATGCCGAGGCCGAGAGCCGGGTGGCCGACAGTGCTGAGAGCGCCTTCTTCGAGGGTCAGGGCGAACTGATCCTGTTGGGGCCGAACAACGAGCAACGCGGATACAGCGATCGCTTCGAGGCCGACGGCATCCGCTTCGACGAGCCCAGCCCCAACCTCTTCAGCTTCAACGACCCGGTGGGCGCCTGCACCCGCTGCGAAGGCTACGGCAGCATCATCGGCATCGATCATGACCTGGTGATACCGGACAAGAGCCTCAGCGTCTACGATGATTGTGTAGCGCCGTGGCGGGGCGACAAGCTCAGCGAATGGAAGGTCGACTTCATCCGCGACAGTTCCAAGCACGAGTTCCCCATCCACCGCCCCTACCGCGAGCTGACCGCCTCGCAGCGAGCACTGTTGTGGCAGGGTGCGCGCGGCGTGGCCGGGATCGATCGCTTCTTCCAGTACGTGGAAGAGAAAAGCTACAAGATCCAATACCGGGTGCTGGCCAGCCGCTACAGGGGCAAGACCACCTGCCCGGACTGCGAAGGCAGCCGCCTGCGCAAAGAGGCGCGCTACGTCAAGGTGGGTGGACGCGACATCACCGAACTGGTACAATTGCCCATTGCAGAATGTCAGCGCTTCTTCGCCGAACTGCAGCTGAACGAGCAGGACCAGCGCATCGCGTCGCGGTTGTTGAAAGAGATCGGCAACCGCTTGGACTACCTGGTGGACGTGGGCGTGGGCTACCTCACGCTGGACCGCCGCAGCAACACCCTGAGCGGAGGCGAGACACAACGGATCGACCTGGCGACCTCGTTGGGCAGCAGCCTGGTGGGCAGCATGTACATCTTGGACGAGCCCAGCATCGGCCTGCATTCGCGGGACACCGAGCGGCTCATCGGTGTATTGAAGAAGCTGCGCGACCTGGGCAACACCGTTATCGTGGTGGAGCATGACGAGGACGTGATGCGTGCGGCGGATCACATCATCGATATGGGCCCGATGGCCGGATCGCACGGCGGCCAGGTGGTCTTCACGGGTACGCATGCCGAACTGCAAGAGAACGACGGCCTCACGGCACAGTACCTCACGGGACGCATGACCATCGCCGTACCTGCGCGCCGCCGCCCTGTGAAGGACAAGATCATCGTACGCGGTGCGGCGGAGCACAACCTGAAGGGCATCGACGTGGCGTTCCCGTTGAACATGCTCACGGTGGTGACGGGCGTGAGCGGCAGTGGCAAGACCACCCTGGTGAAGCGCATCCTTCACCCGGCCTTGAAACGCACGCTGGAAGGCTACAGCGACCGGCCTGGCGAGCACAAGGGCCTCGAGGGCGACCTGAACCGCATCAAGGCCTTGGAGCTGGTGGACCAGGACCCGATCGGCCGCAGCAGCCGCAGCAACCCGGTCACCTACGTAAAAGCCTGGGACGAGATCCGACAGCTGTACAGCAACGTGGACGTATCGAAGGTGCGCGGCTACAAGCCCAGCTACTTCAGCTTCAACGTGGATGGCGGTCGTTGCGAAGTGTGCCAGGGCGAGGGCCAGGTACACATCGAGATGCAGTTCATGGCCGACATCAGCCTTACGTGCGACGCGTGCAAAGGCAAGCGGTTCAAGGAGGAGATCCTCGACGCGCGCTTCCATGGCCGCGATGTGGCCGAGGTGCTGGACATGACGGTGGACGATGCGCTGGAGTTCTTCCGCAGCCACGAGGCCACCTCCGCCGCCTGCAAGCGTATCGTGGCCAAACTGCAGCCCTTGCAGGACACCGGCCTGGGGTATGTGAAACTGGGGCAGAGCAGCAGCACCTTATCAGGGGGCGAAGCGCAACGTATCAAGCTGGCGAGCTTCCTCACCAAGGGACAGGAGGCGCAACCCACGCTGTTCATCTTCGACGAGCCCACCACGGGCCTGCACTTCCACGACATCGACCGCCTGCTCCGCGCCTTCCAGATGCTGATCGACAACGGTCACAGCCTGGTGGTGATCGAGCACAACCTGGAGGTGATCAAGTGCGCGGACCACGTGATCGACCTGGGACCGCAAGGCGGCGAGGCCGGTGGTCACCTGTTGTTCACGGGCACGCCGGACGAACTCGCACGGCAGAAGGGCTCTTCCACCGGGCAGTACCTGAAGGCCGTGTTGAAGCCCTGAGCCTTGTCAAGGCCCTACCGCAAGAGCGTGATGTGTCCGGTCTCCGTGGTGAGCGGAATGCGCGCACAGTCATCCTTGTACGTAAGGATGTAGTAGTACGTGCCATCGGGCACCACCTCACTGCCGTTCTCCAACCGGCCGTTCCAGCCCACGTTCACGCTGGTGGAAGCGAACACCTTCATGCCCCAGCGGTTGAAGACCTCCAGCAGGAACTCGTCGGCATCCACACCTTGTACCAGATAGGTGTCGTTGTAGCCGTCGCCATTGGGTGAGAACACGTTGGGGATGATGGGTTGGCCGACGGGTCGATCGATGAGCACCACCTGGAGCGTATCGGACCAAGGGCACCCGGCCGCATCCACGGCATCGAACCAGATGAGCGTACCGCCTGCCACGGTGACCGCGGGAACCTCCACCCCATTGCTCCAGATCACCGAATTCACGGGGTCGGGCAGTTCAATGGTTCGTTCTTCGCCCGGGCAGAGTTCGATCACGGGGAAGTCGGCATGTGCCTGGGCTACACTGACCTGAACCACAGCATTACCGGTACAGAACCCATCCGTGACCTCCACGCTGTAGGTCCCTGCGCTGCTCACATCAATGGCTGCATTGGTCGATCCGGTGGACCATTGGTAGGTGTCGAAGCCAGGGCCAGCGTTGAGCAGGATCGTCTCTCCATCGCAGATGGAGGCAACGGGATCGAGCTCCAGGGTGATCCCAGGCACCGACACGTCGATATCCACGGTGGAGAGGACCGTGTCGCGGCACACCGGGTCGATGACGGCCAGCGTAATGGTGTAGTTGCCGGGAGCGGCGTAGTTGTGCACGGGTTCATTACTGGTGGACTGGGCCCCATCACCGAACTGCCAATTGAAGGTGGAGCTTCCGGTGCTTGTATTGTCCAGCGCCACTTGGAAGGCGTCACAGTCGCCGGTCTGCTCGAACGTGAATTCGGAAGTCATGACAGCAGGTTCCACCACGGTCACTTCCACGATGGCCGTGTCCACCGCCACACAGAGGCCATCCGCTGTTCCGATCAGGGTTACCTGATAGGTGCCGGGCTCAGCATAGGTGTGCTGGAAGCTTGTGGCGGTGGTAGTGGCTGAACCGTCACCGAGGTCCCACAGCCAGGATGTGGCGGTGCCGACAGCTGCGAAGTCGATGGGACTGTCAAGGCAGACCAGCTCCTCCGGCGCGCTCACATCGATGTTCACCTGCACGTTCTGCTGGAAGTCGATCTTGAAGACCCCCAGGTTGCAGTTGGAACTGTTATTGGTGGTGCTGTACGCGCCCGGCGTCGTCGGGAAGGACTGTCCGCCACATCCCGCGCAGACCGCCTGATATACGATACCGTTCTTGTCGAACCGGGAAGTACCACCATCTACATGTTCCGCAGCCGAACCACCGAAGAAGGTCGCATAGGCGAGCGAACTCGCGTCCGGGTTCAGCACCATCAGGTAGAAATCACTGCCATCGGTGGTAGCATCATAGGCATCGCTCGTCACCGGGAGGCCGGTCGTCGTACTTGTTGTAACGCCCCCCCCGGCAGGATTGGTATTGCCCCCCCAGCCACTGAAGTAGATCTGGCCACAGTCGCTCACGAGGAAAGCCGAAGGGCTGATGTTCTCGTTGCCGCCACTGCCGATCAAGGTGGACCAGAGGGATGTGCTCAGTTCCGGATCGAACTTCTGGATGAATTGGGTGGAATTGGGATTGTTGTAGACGCCGGGTGAAATGGGGAAAGGCCCGGTGGTCTGGCCCACCACATAGGCATTTCCCTGTAGATCGAGCTGCACGAAGTAGCTCTGATCGAAGCCCGCCCCCCCTACGAAGGTGGTGGCCATGAGGCTGTTGTCCATAGCGGAAAAACGCGCGAGAAAGCCATCCACTTGACCGCCGAACGTGCCATCAGCAGATGCGCCGACCATCGGCAGGTTAGCGCTCGCAGCCCCCCCTGTGATATACAGGTCACCGCCTGGGGCCTGCTGAACACCGAAGCCGGCATCATTGCCACTTCCGCCGTAATAGGTCCCCCACAAAAGGCTTGTCAGCTGTGGGTCCAGCCGGCAGATGTAGGCATCCAGCCCTCCGGCCAACGTGGACTGGAACGCATCGGTCGACACAGGCATATCGGTACTGAGCGTGCTCGTGGCGATCACAGGCCGTCCGTCTTCGTCCACGATGATCTCCCCACGGTAAGGATCGCCGTAGTTCCGAAGGAGCGGAACGAACTGGTTCAACCCATCATTACCGCCCCCCCCGAGATAGGTCGACCCCACAAGGTCGGTCGCATCCTGCGTAAGGTGCACCACGGCGATATCCGTTCCAGTGGAATACGTGAAGCCGTAGGATCCGCCGAACGGTGGCAGGCTACCACCGCTGAAGGAAGCATCCAGACATCCCGTTGTCACGGGAAAATCCAAGGACCCGGTGGTGCCCAGAATGAAGAGTTCATCCTCGGCATTGACCACCATGCTGTGAGGCAGGTCATTGCCGGCCCCTCCGATATAGGTGCTCCAAACAAGGTCCGTTCCATCCGGCAGGAACTTCGACACGCCCATGTCCACGGTCCCCCCGCCGAACGTACCCTGCAGGGCCCCAAGACTGACCGGGTAGCCGATCCCGAACGCGCTTCCGCCACCGTACAGGTGACCCTCACTGTCATAGGTGGCGGTGTAGCCGAAGTTGTCCGCATTACTGCCGGAGTAGGAGCTGAAATTGACGATGGGATCGATCACCAATGGATGGGCCCGATCATATCCTTCGGGCAGTTCGAAGGTGATGCGTTCCCCTTGCTGCCGATAGTTCACCGTGACCGGTACCCGCTGTCCCCCTTTTTCCTGCCAAGCCACCGGACGCTGTTCGATCACCTCCCCGGCCGAGGTGCTGACATGGAGCAACCCGTCCGCGACCCGCAGACCATCGTGGCCCTCAAAGCGCATCACGATGCTCCCGGGATCCGCTCCCGCTGCGACGAGCCAATCGTATTTGAAACCATCATGGCCGTCCACGCGAAGGGCGATACCCGGGTATACCTGCTGCAGTTGGACCATACGGTATACCGGCACCCGAGCCGCCCACTTGGAGGGATCGTTACCGATGAAGTAGTTCACGTAATGGCGCTTGGGCTCCATGCCACGCTCATCCTGGGCGCGCCCCCCTTCGAAATGGACCCGGTACGCATGGGCCTTGAAAGGGCGCTCCTCACCAAGCCCGACCTTCACCCCGTGTTCAGGTCCCCCGGATGCCAGCAGGTAGGTGAACGCCGCCCGCTCCACGAAAACGGCACCCGCCTGCGTCCGGCAGCGGTACAGCACCTGCGCAGGCCATTGCCCCTTGTTCGCGTGGAACTCAAGTCCGGCATCACCATGCAAGTGGGCATGATCATGCGCTGCCAGCCCGGTGGCAAGGATGATGGCGGCCGAATACAGGACGGTACGAAGGACGGAGGACCTCATGACGGAAAGATAGCGCTTGGAAGGAAGACGACCAAGGCCGTTGCGGCGTTGCACGCAGCTCAGCGGAACTGCAACTCGTACAGTGCGCGGTAGATGCCGTTCTGTGCCAGCAGCTCCTGGTGATCGCCTTGTTCCACGATGCGGCCCTTGTCCAGCACGAGGATGCGATCGGCCTTCTGCACTGTGCTCAGGCGGTGGGCGATAAGGATGCTGGTCCGGCCCTGTGTGATGCGCTCGGTGGCCTGCTGGATGAGCTGCTCGCTGGTGCTGTCCACACTGCTGGTGGCCTCGTCGAGCACCAGCACGCGCGGGTCGTGCACACAGGCCCGGATGAATGCGATAAGTTGGCGTTGGCCCACGCTGAGCACGCTTCCTCGCTCACGCACCGGGGTATCGTAGCCCTGGGGCAGCCGCATGATGAATTCGTGGGCCCCCACCGATCGTGCCGCATCCTCCACTGCCTGGCGCGAGATGGAAGGGTCGTTCAGGGTGATGTTGTTGTGCACCGTGTCGCTGAAGAGGAACACATCCTGCAGGACCACCGCGATGCTCTTCCGCAGGTCCCGCAGTTCATAGTCGCGAATGTCCTCCCCATCAAGCAGCACCCGGCCTTTCTGGAACTCGTAGGCCCGGCTGAGCACGTTGATGATGGAGCTCTTGCCCGAACCGGTGGCGCCCACCAGGGCCACCGTGGTACCGGCCTTCACGGTGAAGGAGATGTCCTCCAGAACATAGGTATCGTCCTCGTACGCGAACCAAAGCCCGTCAAAGGTGATGTCACCTCGCAGACCGGCCGTGTCGAGCGTGCCGCTGTCCTCGATCCGTGCTTCTGTATCCAGGACCTTGAATACGCGCTCACTGCCCACCATCCCCATCTGCAGCACATTGAAGCGGTCGGCCAGCTGGCGGATGGGCCTGAACAGCATGTTGATGAACAGGATGAAGGCGAAGAGATCGCCCACGGTGGCCACGCCCTCAAGCACATCCTTCACGCCCCACCACACCAGGAAGCTGAGGGAGATGGCACTGAGTATCTCCACCACCGGAAAGAAGATGCTGTAAGCGAGCACACTGCGGATGTGCGCCTTGCGGTGCTCTCGGTTGATGGCTTGGAACTTGCGGTACTCCTGGGCCTCACGACCGAAGATCTGCACCACGGACATGCCTTGGATATGCTCCTGAACGAAGGCGTTGAGGCGGGCCACCTGGGTGCGTACGTCCTGGAAGCTCTTCTGGATGCTGTTCTTGAAGATATTGGTGCTCCACAGCAGCAGCGGGATGGGGATCATGCTCAACAGGGCGAGCTTCCAGTTGACAAGGAACATCACCACCACCACTACTACGAGCTTCAGGATATCGCCCATGATCATCAGCAGCCCCTGCGAGAAGATGTCGTCGATGGTCTCCATGTCACTGATGACGCGGGTGACCAGCGTTCCCACTGGCGTGCGATCGAAGTAGCGGAGCTTGAAGCTCATGATGCGTTCGTAGAGCTTCTGGCGCAGATCGAACGTTACGGCCTGACCGAGCCAGGCGGTCCAGTAGGCTTGGTAGAACTGGGCAACGGTCTCCAGCAGGAGCAGCACCACCACCCAGAGCGTTAGGGTGAGCAGACCGCTGCTGTCACCGGTCAGCGCGTGTTCATCGATCATGTCGCGCATCAGCAGCGGCCGCACAACGCCCAATAACGCGAGCAGGATGGTGAGCGCGAACGTGACCCAGAACGTCAGGCGATACGGCTTGGTGAAGGCGAACACCCGCGCGAAGAGCCGGCGATCGAAGGCCTTGCCCGTGGTGGTGGTCGAGCTGCTCATGTGCGGGTGCCGGTATTGAGCGGCGTGTGGTCCACTGGGAGGAAGGGATACAGCACGTGATCGAGGTAGAGACCACAAGCGGGTGCTGACTTACCGGCGGCATGGCGGTCCTTGGCGGCGAGCACCTCGGCCATGTGGGTGGCGGGCTGGTGTCCCTTACCGATGCGCAGGCACGTGCCGACGATGGCGCGTACCATATTGCGGAGGAAGCGATCGGCCTTGATGCGGAACACATAGCCGTTCTCCACATGCCCCCAGCGGGCCTCGCGCACATCGCACAGCATGGTCTTGGCATCGCTGCCAGCCTTGCAGAAGCTGGTGAAGTCCTGCTTTCCGATCAGCACTTCGCACGCCTCGTTCATCCGGTCAACGTCCAAGGCGGGAAAGAGCGGATGCGAACGGTCGATGAGGAAGGGATCCTTGCGGATGTGGATGCGGTACACGTAGCCGCGCTCGGTGGCGCTGAAGCGTGCATGCGCCCGGTCATCCACGGGTATCACGCGGTAGATGGCGATGTCCTTCGGCAGCAGACTGTTGAGGGCGTATACGAAGCGTTCATCGCGCACCCGATCGGAAGCCGCATCGAAGTGTGCGTAATAGCGGGACGCATGAACACCTGTATCGGTGCGGCCACAGCCGATCACGTTGACCTTGTGCTCGTGCAACGTGAACTGCAGGGCACGCTCCACCTCAGCTTGCACGCTGTTGGCACCAGGCTGCCGCTGCCACCCCCGGTAGGCGGCGCCGTTGTATGCCATTTCCAGGAAGTACCGGGGCAGGATCTCCATGCGGGCTGCAAAAGTACCCAGGGCATCCCCTCGCGCCACATGCGGCCCGCGCTTACTTCGCAGCGTGAAGCGCATCGGCCTCCTCAGCGATACCCACGGCTGGCTCGACCCCCGATTACAGGAGCACTTCGCACCCTGTGACGAGATCTGGCATGCGGGCGATATCGGCGACCAAGGGGTGATGGAAGGCATCCAACGCTGGCAACCTGACCGCACTGTACGTGCCGTGCATGGCAACATCGATGGGGGCGTATTGCGCACGAACTATCCAGCGGACCAGTGGTTCGAACTGGAAGGCGTTCGTGTGTGGATGACGCACATCGGGGGGCGACCTCCGAAATACGACCGAAGGACGCTCCCTCTGCTTCGTGCCGACCCTCCCACCCTCTTCATATGCGGTCATTCACACATCTGCCTCGTGCAATTCGACCCTGCGCTGGGCACGCTGTACATGAACCCAGGTGCAGCAGGGCGACATGGCTGGCACCAGATGCGCACAGCCTTGCGCTTCACGCTGCAGAACGGTCGGCCATCCGACCTGGAGGTGATCGAGCTGGGTCGCCGGGGCGGTGGGTGATCGGACCGGGCGTCCAACAGGCGATCGTGGAATACCAGGGGCGACGCGGCCTGCGTTCCCCTAGTAGTGCCCACTACCTTCGTTGCCATGAAGCGCCTTGTCGACCGCATCCCCCCGCGCCTGCGCAACCGCTATGTCGCGGTGATCGTGGGCCTCTTCGCCTGGGTGGCGCTGTTCGACCGTAACGACCTGTGGACCACCTGGAAGAACCACCGCGAGCTGATGCGCATGGAAGAGCAGCGTGAATGGTACGCGGGCGAGATCGAGCGCACAAAGGAGCACCTGCATGAACTCAGCAGCAATACCGAGCTGCTGGAGAAGTTCGCGCGGGAACGCTATCTTATGAAGCGGGACAACGAGGATATCTTCGTATTTGTGCCGAAGAAGGACTGAAGGTCGTCAGAATTTCACACAGAGGGCCGTGGTGATAGCCATGTTGGTCCGTGATGGTGCCAGGTTCACATCCAAGAACTGGCCGTCAGGCGCTCCGAAGAACCTCCCCTCCAGCCGCCAGCTGGCCTGTTCGTTGATGCGCAGGTCAACACCCAAGCTGGCCCCCAAGGCGGTGAACCCGGATGTCACGAAGCCATCATCGTCGAGGAAATACTCCGATCGTCCCACGGCCCACCACTGACGTATTACACGGCGGCTGTAGATCGCCACCAGTGTCATCCAGCCACCTGTATCGACCGCATCGGAAACCGGGTCACGGACATGTTGCAGGCCGACGTCCGCACCTACTACCATCCCACTGTTCTCCCCGTCGACCTGAGCATAGAGATTGTTGTAAAAGCGCCAGACCCCAACACTGTCCGGTCCCATGCTCCCAACGAAGGTGCTCCAATTGAACACGCTACCCAGACCGCTGTCATACTTCAGTTGCGTTCCGAATGCCGGGCGCTGTTCGCCTGGCGCGCGCCGTATGCGCTGCCAGCCATTCAGGAGCAAAGCCGCCATGAGCCACCGTTCGTTCGGTCGATAGCTGAGCATGGCACCCGCTTCGAAGTATGGCGAGTTCTCGGCGACCAGGCTCCTGGTGAGGGTCAAGCACTCCAACCCGACGGCGCTTTCGGAACCGATGTGGGAGGGCAGGATGCCCGCATCCACCCACAGATCCCGCGTACGCGATAGCCTGAACCCGACACGTGCCTCATGGATGTGGCGAAGTGCCGGAGGTTCAGCAGCCAGGTTGTATTGGGCATAGGAGCCTGCCATCAGGGCAAGCGCCGCTCTCGTGCTTTCCTGCGCATACTCGGCGCGCAGCAGCCCGAGATTCAGATCGACCTCATTGTGCCGTTTGTGGTTGTACAGAAGATCAGGCCGTTCCCCGGTCGGTGGCCGCGACAGATCGTACCCAAAATAGACCTCCGCATAACCGGAGAACTTGACGGAGGTGCTGTCCTGTGCCGAAACGCAAAACGCGGCCATGGATGCCATGACCGCGCTGATGCAACCCGGGAACCTCATCATGCAAAGGCGAGGCGCCCCGTTGGGTCAATGCTGATGACCACCTTCTCCGTGCACATGGCCATGGGAGAGTTCTTCGGCTGTGGCTTCACGCACACCCTGGATATCCACACTGAAGTGCAGGGTGACTCCGGCCAGGGGATGGTTTCCATTGAGCACAGCATGGCCGTCCTCCACTTCCATCACGCTCCATACGCGGTTGTCGGGGGTCTGGAACTGCATGCCTGCCTCCACGGTTTGTCCGCCGAACTTGTCCAGCGGCACCTTCTGGAGCAGCTGCGGATCGATCTCACCGTAGCCTTTCTCGGCGTCCACCACAGCCAACAGCGAATCACCGGCGATACGGCCTTCAAGTTGCTCCTCAAGGCCAGGAACGATCATGCCACCGCCGTGGATGTAGGCAAAAGCCTCGCGACCCGCACTACTGTCAAGCACCGTGCCTTCGGCGTCCTTGAGGGTGTAATGGAAGGTGACAACGGAGTTCTTGCTGATCTGCATGGGTCGTGATTAGGGCTGCAAGGTAACCCCTGCCGGTCGAGCGGCAGGTGACAAGAGGTACTGAAAGCGGAAAGCCCTGCATCTGCAGGGCTTTCCGACAGTGATCCAGGGGAGGCTTACTTGTTCTCCTTCTCGTCGGACGCTTTGGGGGCATCATGGGCATGTGCCTTGGCACCATCACCACTGCAGCTCTTGGCGGTTCCGGCCTTACCGGCACAGCAAGCGGCCTTGCCCTCAGCGGTAGTAGCAGCGGCCTCAGCGGCAGGTGCCTCCGTGGCAGCGGCTTCAGCCTTGGCGCCATCGCCATGGCAGCTCTTGGCGGCGCTGGCCTTACCGGCACAGCAGGCGGCACCCTTTCCCTCAGGCATGGTAGCGCTGGCGTCCTGGGTGGTCGTGGCTTCTGCCTTGGCATCGGCCTTGCCGGCGCAGCATGCCTTGCCCGCTTTGGCTTCACCCTTGGAACAGGAGGTCTTTTCAACCTTGGCGGCTTTCTCCTTGGCAGGAGCCGCCTCGGTGGACTGGGCGCTGGCGGTGGCAACGAAGCCGAGCAGCGCAACGAACGTGATGAACTTCTTCATGTGGGGTCGGTCGATGGTTTGATGAGTTCCTGACAAAAACCGTGCTGGAACCCTTGAACGTGGAACGAAGGTAAGGGTTATCAATGATCGTGTGACATGTCGCTGAGGCTGTTACGCAGGTAGAAGGCCTTGTCGCCCGCGATCTTGGAAAGACTGTCCAGTGGCGCGAAGGGGGTGATGGCCACCCATCCCACGGAAGCCACCCCGGCCCGCACTTCCACCTGGCGGAAATGGTGGGCTCCTTCCGCCTTGCCTTCATCCACGTAGACGTAGGCGCGGTCACCGGAGCGGGCAAGCGCTGTGGCAGGCACGGTCAATTGGCGTTCGGCACCCAACGGGATCTCGGCCACCACGCTCATGCCCTCCACCAACTGCTCGCTCCCCACCTCCACGTGCGCATGCACCGGTATGGTGCGGCCGTCATCATCGAAGGTGCGTCCGATGCTGAACAGCTCACCCTCGAAACGCCCGCGGGGCAGGTTCATCACTTGGAAGGGAAAGCGCACTCCTTCGCGTAGCAATGGCAGGTCGCGCTCGTACGCGTTAAGGTGGACGTGGAAATGGTGCAGGTCGATCACTTCCAGCAGGACCGTGGTTGGATCCACCGTGGCACCGAGGAACACGCGGATGCCGTTGACCCGTCCCGCCATCGGACTGCGCACGGTGAAGCGGTCATGCAGCGCATCTGGACGGAGCGCCATGGGATCCACGCCGAGCAGACGTAAAGTGCCTTCCAACGACCCCACACGCGCCTGCAGCTCGGAAGCCCGTGCCTCGGCCTGTTCCAAGGATTTGCGCGCGGTGGCATCACCGGCCAGCAGGGTGCGCTGCCGTTCAAGTTCGGCCACAGCCTGTGTGCGCTGCGCCCGTGCCGAAAGGTATTCCTCCTGCAACTTGAAGAAGCCGGGATCGGCGAAGGCCACGAGGGGCTGCCCCTTGGCCACGGCGGCCCCTTCATCCACCAGCACATCCACCACCTTGGCGGTGATGGGGCTGGTGACCTGGGCCTTGCTCACCGGGGAGGTCATCACGCGACCCGTTAAGCGAATACTTCCTTCCATGGTGCGCCATTCGGGCGAAACGAAGGGGATGGCGAGCGCGGCGAATTGCTCGGGTGTAAGGCTCACCTCTGCGTTCGCGGTGTCGGTGCCGTGGGCATGATCGTGCGCATGTTCGTCGGGTGCGGAAGCCTCCTCTGCGGGTGTGGAACAGGCCTGCAGCATCTGGAGCAGGATGGCGAGCATCCCGATGGTCCGTGAGTTCGTGTTCATGGTCGTTCGGTTCATGGGTTCGTGCGGCCTGATGCGGAAAGACGTTCGATGAGGAGCACCGTGCCGTTCAGGCTGTTCACGGTGTCCAAATGATCGCGCCGGATGGCGTTCACCTGCTGCAGGTTGAGGACATGTTCGGCCTGGCCGATCTCGCCGGCCGCATAGGCTTTCTGGGTGGCCTGAAGGATGCGTTCGGCCTGTGGAAGCACGGAGGCTTCGTACCGATCGAGGGTGGCGCGGTCCTTCCGGTACTGGGCAATGGCCTGTTCCAGCGCGGTGCGGAACTGTCGGCTGCCTTCTTCGGCCGCAAAGAGGGCGGCCTCTTCACGCAAGCTGCCTGCCTTGGCGCGGGACGTGTGTGGCACGAACCAGAGCGGAAGACCGATCCCTGCCATGAAGCCGGTGAAGCGGTCGGACCGCGTGGCCAGCACATCGCTACCCGGCCCCATCGGCGCTCCGATCAGGGTCTGGTTGAAGTAACCAAGCGTGATGTCCGGAAGCAGGTTCTGTCGCTCAGCGCGATGGCCCAGTTCGGCCACTTGTGCTTCACGTTGCAGCAGCGCCACATCCGGCGCGCGCACGGCGGTATCCAGCGATGTCGGCACCAATGCCGCGAAGGGCGAGGGAATCCGGTCGGCAGGTCCGTCCAAGCCGAGCAACATGCCGAAGCGGGCTTGTTCGGTGCGGAGGTCGGCACGGTTGCGTTCCCATTGCTCCCGCGCTTCAAGGCTGCGTACCTCTGCCGATGTGCGGGCGAGCTGCGCGGCCTCACCCGTGGCGAAGCGCAACTCCTCCACGCGCAACAGCCCGGCATACAGGCTGTCCTGTTCACGCAACAATCGGTCGCGCGCCTGGAGGTAGGCCAGGCGCTGGTAGCTTTGCTTCAAGGCCATATCCAGGTCCGCCACGGCGACCGCCTCGCGGATCAGCTGCGCTTCTGCTTCCGCCTTCATCAGCCCCGAACGCGCTGCCATTCGGGTGGGGAACGGAATGGTCTGCTGGATGGTGATGTTGTTGTCGTCCGTCGCGTAGCCATTGTACTGTCCCCGCATATACATCAGGCTGGTCGCGGGCAATTCCGAACCGGTGCGTCGTAACACATCGGATGCTTCGGTGAGCTTACGCGCTTGCAGCAACCCGGGATTGCGCGCGTGGGCCGTATCCAGTGCAGCTTGCAGGGTGAAGCGAGGAAGCTCTTGTGCCTCCAGTTGGGCTGCGCCACCCAGAGCCAGTAGGAGCATGGCGGCCTTCACCGGAACAGCGGACCGCTTCACGCGGCTCCACACCATCACGTAGAGCACGGGCAGTACCACCAACGTGAGCAAGGTAGCGGTGACGAGCCCGCCGATGACCACCGTGGCCAGCGGACGCTGCACCTCCGCGCCGGCACTTCCACTGAGCGCCATGGGCAGGAAGCCGAGCGAGGCCACGCTGGCGGTCATCAATACAGGGCGAAGCCGGAGAACCGTGCCCTTGCGGACGCGTTCCACCACATCGTCCACACCCTCCTTCGCCAATTGCTGGAACGTGTTGATGAGCACCATGCCATTGAGCACCGCCACACCGAAAAGCGCGATGAAGCCCACGCCGGCACTGATGCTGAAGGGCATTCCCCGCAGGTAGAGCGCCGCGACGCCACCAATGGCGCTCAACGGCACTGCGGTGAAGATGAGCAACGCGTTCGGCAGCGAGCGGAATGTGAAGTACAGCAGCCCGAGGATCAGCAGCAGCGCCAGCGGCAGCGCGATGGACAGGCGGGCCTTGGCCTCCACCAGGTTCTGGAACTGACCACCGAAGGTGAGGTAATAGCCTGGCGGCAACTTCAGGTCGCGGTCCACGCGCTGCTGGATCTCGGCCACCAGGCTCTCCACATCGCGCCCATGGGCGTTCACCCCCACGTAGATGCGGCGTTGTGCGTTCTCGTGGGTGATCTGCGCCGGGGCATCGGCATAACGCACCTCGGCCACCTGGTCCAGCGGCAGCAGGTTCCCGTTCCGCGAGCGGACGAAGAGCCGGGCCACGTCCTGGATATCGCGGCGGGCATTGGTGTCTGCACGCACCACCAGATCGAAGCGGCGCTCGTTCTCGTAGATGCTACCCGCTGCTTCACCGGCGAATGCTGCGCGCACGGTGCGGTTCACCTCGTCCACATCGCAGCCCAGTGCCGCCATGCGCTCCCGGTCGTAGGAGATGGTGATCTGGGGAAGGCCGCTTACCCGCTCGGGCTGGGGCGGTCCTGCCCCTGGCACCCCGGCGATCAGCGCGGCCACTCGGTCACCGATCGCCCGCAGACTGTCAAGGTCCGGGCCGTAGACCTTCACGGCGATATCCTGCCGCACCCCGGTCATCAGTTCGTTGAAGCGCATCTGGATGGGTTGATTGATCTCGAAGAACACGCCGGGTATGGTCTGCAATGAGCGCAGCATGGAATCCGCAAGTGTCCAATAGTCCTGGGTGGTGGTCCACTCATCCTTCTCCTTGAGCATGATGAGCATGTCGGTCTGCTCAGGACTCATGAGGTCGGTGGGCACTTCAGCCGTGCCGGTCTTGCCCACCACCATCTTCACCTCCGGGAACTGCATCAATTTCTGCTCCACCAGTTGGTTGTTGGCCACGCTTGCGGTAAGCGCGCTGCCCTGCGGCAGGATGCTATGGAAGGCGAAGTCCCCTTCCTCCAACTGCGGGATGAACTCACCGCCCATGCGCAGGAAGCCGAACACACTGGCACCCAGCAGGACCAACGCAGAAGCCACCACGGCCATACGGTGCCGCAGCACACGTTCCAAAGCGGGTCGGTAAGCACGCTCCACGGCGGCCATCATGCGGTCGCTGAAGTTCGGCTTGTCCTGGCCGGTGCGCCGTTTGATGAAGAGCGCGCTCATCATGGGCACGTAGGTGAGGCTCAGCAGGATGGCGCCAAGGATGGCGAAGGCCACCGTGCGGGCCATCGGTCCGAACATCTTGCCCTCGATGCCGCTGAGCGACAGGATGGGCACGTACACGATGAGGATGATGAACTGCCCGAAGGTGGCCGCGTTCATCATACGCCCGGCTGCTGTGCCCACCTCATCGTCCATCTCGCTCCTGCTCAGTTCGGCGTGGGCACGGCCATGGTGGAGGCGATGGAGCACCGCTTCCACGATGATCACCGCACCGTCCACGATCAAGCCGAAGTCGATCGCGCCCAGGCTCATCAGGTTGCCGGTCTCGCCGGTGAGGTCCATCAGGATCAGCGCGAATAGCATGGCCAGCGGGATCACCGAGGCCACGATGAGCCCGGCACGCAGTTGCCCCAGGAAGAGCACCAGCACCAGGATCACGATGAGCGCACCCTCCAACAGGTTCTTCTCCACCGTGCCGATCGCGCGGTCCACCAGGGCGGTGCGGTCCAGGAAGGGATCGATCATCAGCCCTTCAGGCAGGTTCTTCTCAATGCGCTCCAGTCGCTCCTTCACCCGGGCCACCACCTTGTTGGCGTTCTCGCCCTTCAGCATCATCACGATGCCGCCCACTACTTCGCCTTCTCCATTACGGGTCATGGCACCGTAGCGCGGTGCATGGCCCAGCCGCACGGTGGCCACGTCGCGCACCAGCACCGGTGCACCATGGGCGGGTGTCTCCACCACGATGCGCTCCACATCGGCAATGCCTTTCGCCAGACCCACCCCTCGGATGTAGTAGGCGTTGCTGCTGCGTTCGATGTAGGCACCACCGGTGTTGCCGTTGTTGCGCTCCAGGGCGGTGAGCAGGTCCCCGATGCCCAGTCCCATGCCGTGCAGCCGGGCGGGATCCACGGCCACCTCGAACTGCTTGAGGTAGCCACCGAAGCTGTTGATCTCGGCCACACCCGCGGTGCCCATCAGCTGGCGCGCCACGATCCAATCCTGCACCTCGCGCAGCTGCATGGCATCATAGCGTCCTTCATAGCCGGGCTTGGGGTGGATGACGTATTGGAACACCTCACCGAGACCCGTGCTCAAGGGGGCCAGGTACGGCTGCTCGACACCAGGCGGCAGGTCGGCGCGGACCAATTGCAGCCGCTCGTTCACCAGCTGGCGGGCGAGGTAGGTGTCGAAGGCATCGTCGAACACGATGGTCACCTGGCTCACCCCGAAGCGGGAAATACTGCGGAGTTCGTGCACCTCCGGCAGATTGCCGAGGGCCTGTTCAATGGGGTAGCTCACGAACTGCTCCACCTCCAGGGTGGCCAGCGTGGGCGCAATGGTGATCACCTGGACCTGGTTGTTGGTGATGTCCGGCACGGCATCCACCGGCAGGCGGGTGATGGCGCGGATACCCAATGCAATGAGCACAAGCACGCCCAGTCCAACGATGAGCTTGTGCGTAACGGAATAGCGGATGATCCTCTCGATCATGATCGTTCAGGTTGAATGGAACAGGAACACCAGAAGGGTGCAGTCCACCTCTTCGGTCCGGCCGGAACGATCGAACAGCCTTGTGGGCGTGCGTACCGACCTGGGCTCAGGCCAGCGCGCGGGGTGGCTGGAAGGGCGCGGAAGGATGCCCTTGGGAGCGGGATGCATCCTCAGGCGAGCCTTGTGGGCGGTCGCCCATCAGCTTCGGAAAGCTCACCTCCACCTTGGGGTCGCTCGTCCACACCTTGCAGGCACAGGCATCGAGGCTGGTGCCATGGTGGTGGTGGAACGGAAGGCTCTCATGGCCTTCATGATCGGCCTCTTCATGGCCATTGTCCGCGTAATGCAGGACAAGGAAGCCCGCGAAGGTCAGGTCCTCCTCCACGCTCTGGTGCTCATCGAAGTGCAGCACCAGCATGGGTAGCTTCATCAGTTCCGGGGCGAACAGGTACAGCTGGACCCAGACCAGCAACACCATGTGCACAACTCTCCGGAACATGCGACAAAGGTAGGACGGGGTATCCATGCATTTCATGACGAATGTTCGCTCCGTGAAATAACCAACGCCCCAGGGATCGCTCCCTGAGGCGTCGGCCGTTGCCCAACCTCCCTACGATCAAAGCAATGTCGTGGGACACACGTACTCCGTGCGCTTCACATCGGTATCCTTGATGGCGTTGAACCCACCCTCCACATCCACGAAATTGTCCCAACCGCGCGACTTCAGGATGCTGGCGGCGATCATGCTGCGGTAGCCACCGGCACAATGCAGGATGAAGGGGGTGTCCTTCGGGAATTGGGCCAGGTGCTGGCTGATCTGGTTCAGCGGCACGTTGATGGCATCCACCACGTGCTCACTGTCGAACTCGCTCTTCTTCCGCACATCGATGATCACCGGCTTGGTGGCATAGCGCTTCGCGAATTCTTGCGCGTTGATGCGGGCTACCGTATCCACCTCTTTGCCCGCCGCTTTCCAAGCGGGGAAACCGCCCTTCAGGAAGCCGATGGTGTTGTCATAGCCCACGCGGCTCAGGCGGATGATGCTCTCCTCCTCCTTGCCGGGGTCGGTCACCAACAAGATGGCCTGCTTGATATCGGGGATCATCTCACCCACCCACATGGCGAAGTTGCTGTCGAGGCCGATGTTGATGCTGTTCGGGATGAAGCCCTTCGCGAACTCACCGGCCGGGCGCGTATCGAGCACCAGGGGACGCTCCTCGTTGGCCACCACCTCAAAGGCCACGGGATCGTAGCCGGTCTTGGCGCGCTCCATGATCGTGTCCAAGCTTTCGTAGCCCTGGATGTTCATCAGCACGTTCTTGGGGAAATAGCCCGGGGGCGCGGTGAGGCCAGTGAGCAACTCCTTCTTGAACTCCTCCTTGGTCATGTCCGGACGCAGCGCATAGTTGGTGCGCTTCTGGTTGCCCAGGGTGTCGGTGGTCTCCTTGCTCATGTTCTTGCCGCAGGCGCTGCCGGCCCCGTGGTTCGGGTACACGATCAGATCGTCGCTCAAGGGCATGATCTTGTTGCGGAGCGAATCGAACAGGTATCCGGCCAGCTTCTCTTCGGTGAGGTCCGCGATCACATGCTGGGCCAGGTCGGGGCGGCCCACATCACCGATGAAGAGCGTATCTCCCGTGATGATACCGTGTTCCTTGCCGTTCTCGTCGATCACCAGGTAGGTGGTGCTCTCCATGGTGTGGCCGGGGGTGTGGATCACCTTCACCTTGGCCTTGCCGACGTTGAACACCTCACCGTCGGAGGCCACATGCGCTTCGAAGCCGGGCTTGGCCGTAGGGCCGTACACGATGGTGGCTCCGGTCTTCTTGGCCAGGTCCAGGTGGCCGCTCACGAAGTCGGCGTGGAAGTGCGTCTCGAAGACATACTTGATAGTGGCCCCATCAGCCTTCGCCTGGTCGATATATGGCTGTACTTCCCGCAGGGGGTCGAAGATGGCCACCTCGCCGTTGCTCTCCAGGTAGTAAGCGGCGTGGGCGATGCATCCGGTGTAGATCTGCTTCAGTTCCATGTTCAGCGTGGTTTTGTGCGTTCAATTCGGCAGGTTCAGAACCTTTCGACAGCACAAAGGTGGCGCGCCGGACCGCCCGCCAACAGTGACTTTTCTCACAAGAACCTGCTGGCACGTACGGTGGTCCTGTCAATGACTTTCGTCAGAAGTTCACCCCGTTCACGTGCAACGATGAGCGTGTGCATTCACCAACCTGTATGGTGAGGAAGAGACACAGTTCACCCGATCAATCACTCGCACTGGTCCCATCCGTTGAGTAACCCGGGATCCCGAACTTCGCAGCGATGCCTACGACCAAGCTCTTCGATGCCTTCCCCCCCGCAACACGGGAGCAGTGGGAGGCCGTGATCAAGAAGGAACTGAAGGACCGCGACTACGCCACGCTGCTGGTGGATGTGGCCGGCAAGCAACTGCCACCCTTCGAAATGACCGGTGATGGCGTGCCGCAAGGAACGCGGCGGCGCGGTGTGAAGCGCCATGGCAACGCGTGGAGAAGCACCGCGGGTATCGATACCACCTCACCCGATGCGAACAAGTTGGCACTCGAAGCGCTGATGGGCGGGGCCGACGCGCTGGAGTTATACGGAAAGCCGAGCAACTGGAACGCACTGCTGAAGGACGTGTGGGTGGGAGCGATCGATATCGCCGTGGATGGTGATGCTGACGCGCTCCACACCTTGTTGGACCTTCACCGCGAACAGAACACCCCCACTGCGGACATCAGCATGTGCCTGGGCCTGCCGCACGATGCGGATGTCAGCGACCTGAAGGAGCGCATCGCGAAGCACCCGCGCATCCGGCTTTTCAGCGTGAGCGATGGCGCTTCGCGGAACACGCAGGACGCCCTGCAACAAGGCCGCGCGCTGCTGCAGCGGATGCTCGACCAAGGGTACGCCATCGACGATGCCTGCGCCCGCCTGCAGTTCCGCCTCCACCTCGGCGACGACCTCTTCCTGGAAGTGGCGCGGCTGCGCGCCTTCCGCGAGACCTGGGCAGCTGTGGTGGATGAGCTCGATCCGCAGCACGATTGCTCCCGTACCACGTGGATCCAAGCCGTCGTCTCATACCCTGATGGAACGAAGTCGGCGTACGAGAACCTGATCCGCTCCACACTGCAGGCCGTCAGCGCGATCACCGGCGGCTGCGACGGGCTCACCATCCCCGCTCCTGCCCTACCCGAAGGCGATGTGCTGGCGCGACGGATCGTGCGCAACATCCACAACCTGCTGCGGGATGAGAGCTTCCTGGGGCGGGTGGCGGATCCGATCGGGGGCTCGTACACGGTTGAGCAACTGACGACAAAGCTGTTTCATGAGATGGCCTCGGGCCTCGGGCTCCGGGCTTCGGGCTTGACCGCCGACCAGCTCGAAGCCCGTGGCCCGCAGCCCGTGACGGGCATTCCGAACCGGGAGGAGATCCCCCTCAAGTCCTTCTACACGCCCGTCGACACGGAGCAACTGGAGCACCTGCACTTCGCCGCCGGCATCCCACCTTACCTGCGCGGACCCTACGGCAGCATGTACGCCATCCGCCCGTGGACCATCCGGCAGTACGCGGGCTTCAGCACGGCCGAGGAGAGCAACGCCTTCTACCGCCGCAACCTCGCCGCCGGTCAGATGGGCCTCAGCGTCGCCTTCGACCTGGCCACGCACCGCGGCTACGACAGCGACCACCCGCGTGTGAAAGGCGATGTGGGCAAGGCCGGTGTGGCCATCAGCAGCGTGGAGGACATGAAGATCCTCTTCGACAGCATCCCGCTGGACAAGATGAGCGTGAGCATGACCATGAACGGCGCCGTACTGCCCATCATGGCCTTCTTCATCGTGGCCGCCGAGGAACAGGGCGTGGCACCGGAACAGCTGCAAGGCACCATCCAGAACGACATTTTGAAGGAGTTCATGGTGCGCAACACCTACATCTATCCGCCGGGGCCGAGCATGCGGATCGTGGGCGACATCTTCAGCTACTGCGCGAAGAAGATGCCCAAGTTCAACAGCATCAGCATCAGCGGCTACCACATGCACGAGGCGGGCGCGCCGGCCGACCTGGAGCTCGCCTACACGCTGGCCGACGGTATCGAGTACGTGCGCACTGGCATGGCCGCGGGCATGAAGGTGGACGAGTTCGCCAACCGCCTCAGCTTCTTCTGGGGCATCGGCATGGACCTCTTCATGGAGGTGGCCAAGATGCGCGCGGGACGCCTGCTGTGGGCGAAGCTGCTGCACGAGATCGGCGCCACCGACAAGAAGAGCCTCGCGCTGCGCACGCACTGCCAGACCAGCGGCTGGAGCCTCACCGCGCAGGACCCCTTCAACAACGTGGCGCGCACCACGGTGGAGGCACTGGCGGCGGCCCTGGGCGGAACGCAATCGCTGCACACCAACTCGCTGGACGAGGCAATCGCGCTGCCCACCGACTTCAGCGCCAAGATCGCGCGCGACACGCAGCTCTACCTGCAGAAGAACAGCGGCATCACCAAGTGGATCGACCCGCTTGGCGGCAGCTACTACGTGGAGAGCCTCACGCACGAACTGGTGCACAAGGCCTGGACGCGGATCAAGGAGGTGGAAGAGCTCGGCGGCATGAGCAAGGCAATCGAGACCGGTCTACCCAAGATGCGCATCGAGGAAGCCGCCGCGAAACGCCAGGCCCGCATCGACACCGGCAAGGACCGCATCATCGGCGTGAACGCCTTCGTGACCGAGGACGAGACGAAGATGGACCTGCTGGAGGTGGACAACACGGCGGTGCGGGAGTCGCAGATCGCGAGGCTGAAAAAGATGAAGGCGGCACGGAACGAGATTGCGGTAGCCGAAGCACTTAGCGCATTGACGAAGGCCGCAAAGGCGAATGGCGAATGGTCATTGGCGAATGGTGAGCGCCCCAGTCACCAGTCGCCAACTCCCATTCACCAAGACAACCTCTTGGAGCTCGCCGTCACCGCCGCCCGACTGCGCGCCACCTTGGGCGAGATCAGCGACGCCTTGGAAAAAGCCTTCGGCCGTTACGCCGCCGTGCCGCGCGCGATCAGCGGCGTCTATTCCGCGGAAGCCATGCAGGACCCCGAGATGAAAGAGGCCATGCGCCTCGCCGATGAGTTCGCCAAGGCCGAGGGCCGTCGCCCGCGCATCCTCGTGGCCAAGATGGGCCAGGACGGGCACGACCGCGGCGCCAAGGTGATCGCCACCAGCTTCGCCGACATCGGTTTCGACGTGGACATCGGTCCGCTGTTCCAGACGCCGCAGGAAGTGGCCAAGCAGGCCATTGAGAACGACGTGCACGTGCTGGGCGTGAGCAGCCTCGCCGGCGGCCACAAGACCCTGGTGCCCGAGGTGATCAAGGAGCTGCGCGAGACCTACAACCGCCCCGACATTCTGGTGGTGGCCGGTGGGGTGATCCCGCCGGACCATTACCAATTCCTGAAGGATGCGGGGTGCTTCGATGTGTACGGGCCGGGGACGAAGATCCCGGTGGCGGCGAAGGGGATCATTGAGGCGTTGGGGAAACGATGAAGACCAAGGGTATCCAATTCGGCTGGGGGCACGCCAGGTGGCGATATTACCTGCTACTCTGCTCCACAGCGGTGCTTACGTTGGCATTCGCCACAAACATCATTCTTGTTCTCAATGAGAAGCTATCAGATGTCACACTTCTTCGATTTGAAAGCAAGCTCGAGCACGACATAACCTTCTCAATCGCTGGAGCTTTGGCCGCGCTGGCGTTCGCAACAAAGAGAATCCGTCTATCGCTCCCTGTTGGGCTAGCGCTTCTGCTAGGTCTCAGCATCTATTTGATAGCGCGCCTATCCGGCGATCAGGTCTTCGCGCACTACCTGAAGGTCCCATGGTTGGCGTATTCCGATTCTTTCCTACCGATGTGCCTCATGCTACTAGCAGGGAGCGTGTCTTGTAATAAGAAAGCGAAACCCTCCTTAACCAAGAGCGATGGAGCTATTTTGGATGTCCCAATTCGGAGCAAAGACGAAGATCAATTCGGGTTCAACAGCATTGCTTTAGATGTTGCGTCGTTTATTCGGAGTAACAAGCCCGCGACCACACGAACCATTGGTATCCACGGCATGTGGGGAGCTGGTAAGACCTCCTTCGTCAATCTGCTTCGAGAGGACCTAAGAGATGACAACGTGCGATTCGTGGACTTCACACCCTGGCAGAGTTCTGACGAACCATTTGCAACGCAGCTATTATCCAGATTGATCGAAGCCATTGAGCCGAAAGAGCAGGAGTTGAGAGAAGAGCTAGGAGCCTACGCAGCGCTACTAAGTGAAATATCAATCGTCGGAAAATTCTTGAAACGGTTCGGCCCTCCACGAGACACCCGACCAGACCAAACCAGAAGACTTCGCGAATCGATCAACAAGAGACTGACCTCCTCAGGCTACACGTACGTTGTCGTCGTTGACGATATCGATCGCTTGACGGGGAAGGAAATGCTCGATGTCCTCAAACTCGTCCGGAGCAGTGCGGACTTTCACGGTCTCTACTACTTGCTGGCATATGACCGGATAGAAGTGAATCGTGCTCTACAATCGGAAGGAATCTTGAACTCGAAATATTTCGACAAGTTCGTAGAGCTTGAGATTGGCCTGCCTCACGTCTCGCCACAGCGGCTTGGTGACTACTTAGTCAGACACATTGAACTTGGAGCTGACCAAGCAGCGAAGCAGGAATTGAACGATTCCCTCTTCGGCTCAATGGGCAAGGGATTCAACCTTGGCGCGTTCATAGCCACCCCAAGGGACGCGAAACGCTTAGCGCTGAGCGCCAACGTCTTCTACGATCGAGTGCAACAGGACGTTACCCTCCGCGACGCTGTTCTCGTGCAGATGCTACGACTGCGGTTCCCAGATCTACTGGAGCTATTCGTTCGTGGGTATCAACGCTTCCTCGAACACCGCGAGAATCATTCTATCAGGAAGCCCTTGGTTCTGAAAAAAGAAGGAAACAAGGAAGCAATCGAGGTGGCCCTTGAGGCCATGCAACATGAAGAAAGGCTTAGCGCAAGCGAAATAGGCCACTTCCTCCGAGTCCTTCGCATTCTTTTTCCGGACCAAAACTGGGCGTTTGGAGGAAGCTACAATAGTGTCTGCTACACGGACTCATTCTATCGCTATTTCTCCTACTACCTAGACAACAGCGCCGTATCAGAGAAGGACTACGCCGAGATTATTAACGGTGACGAATCAGCTGCTTCTGTCGCCACAAGGGTTATTGCGAAAAATCAAGAATTATCGTTGTGCTTGCGCATGGAACATAGTAGCACAAGAGAAACGCGTTGGCGAATCATTGAAATCCTGTTCGCACTTGGTCGAGCATCCACCCTACCTGATGAATCGGGTGGGTGGTCGATAGCCCCGGGTAGTTCTACACAGTGGCTTCAGAAACAGTTGGCACGGCATCATTTCACGGAAAGCGATGTGATACCACAAGAACAGCGGAATCGCTTCATCGACCAACTCAACCAAGGAACGTACCCATTCAAGTTCGAGCGAGATGTCTTGCACAGCCTCTATGGATACATGAACGGAGACCACTTCATTATCCCACGGGAAGAAATCAAGGCGCGGATTGTTGGGTACGTCGAAGTGGTTATTGATACTGAACAGACTTGGAACCAAACTGTTTCCCGGGCTCTTGCGGATTGCCGTGTCCGCGAATGGATACCCACCAACGCGAATACGCACCAGTCAAAAAACGTTTGGCTCTCTGAAGCCCGCCGACTCTTCGAAATGGCTCAGGCCAAGTTTGGAACTACCTCATTCTGCTCGTGGTTCCTAAAGTCCAATCATTGGCCCGATGCGAAAGGTCAGTATGCCATACATCCGGCAGCAGCCGAACTCTATGGAGATTGGGAAATCTTTGGCGAGCATCTCAAAACGTTGGCGCATAGCGATCCCTCTGCGGTTGAACTGCTAGATCTGTACAACAAGTTCGCAACCACAGGCTTCAAGAACTGGGTTGTCTTCTCTCCCCATCTACTCTTGGAACCATAGACCCCCGCATTCCGCGTGACGGATCGCAGCGGAAAGCCCGCAAGCGAGGAGCCCCGGCTCAAGGCCGGGGTGATCGAGTGCGGACTTGAAGCGAAGAGCCGGACCCGGCTGCTCCCGAGCGAAGGCTCTGCGAAGCGAAGGGATGAGCCGGGGCACGCCCTCAAACCGATCAGACGATCGGGCGATAAGATGATCGGATAACGGGCCACCTGACCTGCCCCCGGCATTCGATCTTCTGATCCATCACAGATGCTCTTTCTCAACATTATTAGACGTTTGTTCATACTTTGATGCTCCTGGGCATCGTTATGATGTAACGCAGCGAAGGAAGAATGCGTACATTTGTGGTGTAAACGCATCGTTAGTGAACTGAAAAACTATTTACGATGTCTACAAGCAACATAAACTGGCAAGCCCTGAGCGACACCAAAGCTGTGGAGCAACTGGGCAAGGAGCTGCGGCGCATGCGGCTTGAGCGCAACCTGAGCCAGGCCGAGGTGGCCACCCGCGCGGGTCTGGACCGCACCACCGTGGTGAAGCTGGAGGCCGGCAGGGCCGCCACCCTGCTCACCGTGGTGCAGGTGCTGCGCGCCATCGGGCGGCTGGAGGTGCTCGATGGCTTCCACCAGGAGCCGCAGCCCACGCCCTACATGCTGGTGGAGGCGCAAGAGAAGTACCTGAAGAAGCAACGCAAGCGTGCGGGGCGCAAGAAGCCCACCGTGCTGCCGCCCAAACCCAAGAGCACATGGTAACGCATGCGAAGGTGACCCTGTGGGGCAGGACGGTGGGCCTGGTGGTGTGGGACGACCAGCAACAACGCGCCACCTTCCAGTTCGACCGCGCGTTCACGCAGAGCGGGCTGGATGTGGCGCCGATCATGATGCCGCTGGCCCAGGCGCGTGGGGGCGACGAGGTCTTCAGCTTCGGTGATGTGCGCGACGAGACCTTCCGCGGGCTGCCGGGCCTGCTGGCCGACAGCCTGCCCGACCGCTTCGGTGAGCAGATCCTGAACGCGTGGCTGGCCACCCAGCAGCGCACACCCGGCAGCGCCAACCCCGTGGAACGCCTGTGCTACACCGGTCGCCGCGGCATGGGCGCGCTGGAGTTCGAGCCGGCCCACAACGAATGGGAGGCGAGCAGCGAAGCCCTGGAGGTGGAGGAGCTGGTGCGCGTGGCCAACAACGTGCTGTACGAGCGCGCGGCGTTCCGGACGAACAACAAAAAGGGGCGCGAGGAAGCACTGATGGACATCCTGCAGGTGGGCACCTCGGCGGGCGGCGCGCGGGCCAAGGCGATCGTGGCCTTCAATGCGGAGACCGGCGAGGTGCGCAGCGGCCAGATCGACGGCCTGCCGGGCTTCACCTATTGCCTGATCAAGTTCGACGGGGTGACCAACGAGAAGCTCGGCGACCCCAAGGGCTATGGCCGCATCGAGTATGCCTACCACCTGATGGCGCGGGCTTGTGGCGTGGAGATGATGCCCTGTCGCCTGCTGGAGGAGCATGGCCGCGCGCACTTCCTGACCCAACGCTTCGACCGCGTGCGCGATGCGGAAGGCACGGTGCACAAGCTGCACATGGCCACGCTCTGCGGCATCGCGCACATGGACTACAACCAGCCGCTGGCGCACAGCTACGAGCAGGCCTTCCAGGTGATGCGCGTGCTGGGCCTGCCCTACCCGGCCGCCGTGGAGCTCTTCCGTCGCATGTGCTTCAACGTGGTGGCCCTGAACTGCGACGACCACACGAAGAACATCAGCTTCCTGATGGACCCGCAGGGCGACTGGCACCTGGCCCCGGCCTACGACGTGACCTACGCCTACCACCCGGAAAGCCTGTGGCTGCGGCAACACCAATTAAGCGTGAACGGCAAGCGCACGGGCATCACCCGCGACGACCTGCTGGCCGTGGCGAAGGCGATGAACATCAAGAAGGCGGAGGCGATCATCGACGAAGTGGTGGCTGGCGTGAAGAAGTGGAAGAAATTCGCGAAGCAGGCGGAGGTGGATGCGAAGCAGGTGGCGGCGATCGGGAAGCTGCATCTGACAGAGGTGTAGACCTGACCGTCGTTAACTTGTCCCCATGAAAGCTTTGATCCCAGTCTCTCTCCTGTTCATAGCAGGCGGTGTTTTCGCTCAAACGCCGATGTACTTGAAGAACATGGGTGGAAGCTCCTTCGATGGCGGCAATGGCGTGGCCATCGGTCCGAACAACGAACATTTCTTCACCGGGGCGTTCACGGGTACGGCGGACATGGACCCGGACGCCAGTGGTGGCAACCTGAACAGCGCGGGTGGAAAGGACATCTACTTCGCCAAGTTCACGAGCGCCGGCGCGCTCGTGTGGGCCAAGTCCATCGGCGGAACGAGCGATGATGAAGGCGTGGCGATGGTCCCTTCCGATGCGGGAGGGCTCTATGTGACCGGCACCTACACCTTTCAGGCCGACATGGACCCGGGACCGGGCACGACGAACGTGGGGGTGGCCGGGCTGAACCCCAACAGCGTCGGCACATTCTTCGCGCGCTACACGGCCAATGGTGATCTGATATGGGCCAGGAGCCTCAGCGGTATCAATGCCAGCTGCTACGTAAAGGACATGGCGCGGGATGCCGCCGGGAACCTTTACCTGACGGGGTGGTACACGGGCCCGGTGGACTTCGACCCTTCGGGAAGCAACTTGATCATCCCGTACATCGGCAATAACGCGGATGCCTTCGTGGCCAAGTACGACAACAATGGCGATCTGCTGTGGGCCGGACAGATCGGTGGCACGGCCTCCACCTGGAGTCAAACCATCGATTTGACCCCGGCAGGTGAGGTCGTGGTCGGAGGCTTCCACATGAGCGGCACCTGCGACCTGGACCCCGGCACCGGCCTGGTGGAGCATACGAGCGGCACCGGGATACGCAGCGGGTGGGCCGTGAAGCTGGATACGGACGGACAGTACCTCTGGTCCGCTGATATCGCAGGGGACGACTATTGCGCGATCGATGCGGTGCTGTTCGACGCGACCGGCGCTGTCCTGCTGGGTGGCTCGTTCGAGGGGACCTATGACCTGGACCCTGGCCCGGCCATGCAGGCCGTAACGAGCGCTGGCACTTCACAGGATGGGTTCCTGATGAAATTGGACGGCACGACAGGAACGCTCGTTCAGGCCGTGCCTTTCCAAGGTGCTGGCGATGACACGGTGGAATTGATGACCCTGGCCAACGATGGCACGATCTATTTCTCTGGAGCGTTCTGGGATGACACCGATATGGACCCAGGGCAAGGAGTCGTTCAACCGCTGGGATTCCTTCCGGTCTATTTCTGCCATTACGACACGGACCTCAACTACCTGAACCACTACGGTTGGTATGGTTTCGGCAACATTTTCCATCAGGATATGGCCATGGATGCCCTAGGGAGAATGGTCTCCACCGGTCGCTTCGATGGGACCTACGATTTCACCAACGGGGTCAATTCATTCGAGCTCACTTCCGTGGGGAACTTCGATGCGTTCATCATCAGCATGGGCGACATCAATGTGGGCGTCGCACTGCCGAACGCACCCGAAGATGCCAAGGCCTACCCGAACCCCTCCTCCGGTCGGTTCCAACTCGCCTTGCCCTATCCGGATATGAACGTGAGCGTATCGGACGTTTGGGGCCGCGTGGTCCACACCTCGACCCATGTTGGGTCATCCGTTATCGACATATCCATCCACCCTCCGGGCACCTACCTGGTCCGCGCTTGGAACGACCGGTCCAACATGGCACAAAAGATCGTGCTGGAATAGACCGTTGCTCCTGACCGAAGGATAAATCGATGGCTAAACACAAACTCGACCTCCACGATATCTTCAATAAGGGCTCGCAGATAGACGATGCCTTGCGCGAGGCCATGGAGTTCTGCATCGACCGTCGCATCGACATGCTCGAGATCATCCCCGGCAAGGGCAGCGGGCAGTTGAAGAAGAAGGTGCTGCGCTTCCTGCAGCTGCCGGACGTGAAGCAGACCTACCACCGCATCGACAAGGACCGCGACAACTTCGGGAGGCTGTTCGTGCGCTTCAGGCACTGAGCCCTACGGCCGCATCGCGAACCACAGGTGGTGCTTGGTGCCCTTGTTGCGGTGCGCGAAGACCTTCTCCTCCCTCACCCGGAAGCCCGCTTGCTCCAAGCGGCGTGTAAAGGGATCGTGCTGATCAGTGGACCACACGGCGAGCACACCGCCCGGACGCAGCGCCTTGTAGGCGGCCTGCAATCCACGGTGCGAGTACAGGCGGTTGTTGGCGGCCTGCGTGAGGCCTTCGGGACCATTGTCCGTATCGAGCAGGATGGCGTCGTAGCTGCCATTGCCGGCACGGATCAGCTCCAGCACATCGCCCTGGTGCACGATGGTGCGCGGGTCCTTCAGCGGGTTCCCCGAACGCCCACCCATGGGCCCTTGGTTCCACTTGACCACCTCGGGCACCAGCTCAGCCACGATCACCTTGCCCTTGTCGCCCACGATGCGCAGCACGGCCGCCAGGGTGAAGCCCATGCCCAGGCCACCGATCACCACATGTGCCTCCTTTGGGGACTTCAGGCGCGCAAGGGCCAGCTCCGCCAGCGCATCCTCCGAACCATGGATGGCGGTGCTCATCAGCTCACCGCGGATGCCGACCACCTCGATGGCGTACTCATCGCCGCGCTGGTAAAGCAGTAGTTCGCCGCCGTTGTTGGGGATCAGGGCCCGGTCGAGCAGCTTGTTGATGCGCATCTTCATGGCGAGGGCCGGGAACGCTGGTGCGCTCAGGCGGCGCAAGGTCGGTAGAAGCACGTGACTGACGATCCGTCGGTCGTTCCGCGCTTGGCCCGTGAATTGACCTCTGAGCGTCCTTCCGCATGCCCTCCACCACCAAGACTCCCGCCTCCAGCGGACCCAACGGCCCCAAAGGCACACCCGCCCTGACCTCCAACGTGACCGGAAAGCCACCCAAGGCGGAACGCAAGGTCACCTGGCGCACGGCATTCTGGCAGTACATCTGGCCGCGGCGCAAGCACATGCTCCTCGGCCTGCTCCTCATCGTGGTGAGCCGCGTGGCCGGCATGGTGCTGCCGGGAAGCACGAAGTACCTGCTGGACGATGTGGTGGGACAGGGCGACCTACAGATGCTGTGGGTGCTGCTGGGCGCGGTAGTGGGCGCACTCATCGTGCAGAGCGTCACGAGCTACGCGCTGACCCAGTTGCTGAGCGTTGAGGCACAACTGCTCATCAGCCAGCTGCGCACCCAGGTACAGCGCAAGATCCTCTCGCTTCCCACCAGCTTCTTCGACAACACCAAGAGCGGTGCGCTGGTGAGCCGCATCATGAGCGATGTGGAGGGCGTGCGCAACCTGGTGGGTACGGGCCTGGTGCAGCTGATCGGCGGAACCCTCACGGCCCTCATCTCCCTGGTCTGGCTCATCTACATCAGTCCATGGATGACGCTCTTCACCCTGGTGCCCGTGGGCTTCTTCGCGTTCATCGCCATGAAGGCCTTCAGCCGGATCCGCCCCATCTTCCGCACCCGCGGCGTGATCAATGCCGAGGTGACAGGACGCTTGACGGAGTCGCTCAACGGAGTGCGCGTGATCAAGGGCTTTGGTGCGGAGGAGCAGGAGAACCGCACCTTTGAGCAAGGCGTGCAGCGGCTCTTCGACAATGTGAGGACGAGCCTCACCGCCACCTCCTTCATCAGCAGCATGAGCACGCTGCTGCTCGGCCTGGCCAGCGCTGGGATCATGGGCATCGGGGCCTACCAGATGGTGGGCGGTGAGCTCACCAGCGGCGAGTTCGTGCAGTTCACCGTGCTACTGGGCTTCATGATCGCGCCCATTGTACAGATGAGCAACATTGGCAGCCAGCTGACCGAGGCCTTCGCCGGACTGGACCGCACCGAAGAGATCATGAACATGCAGCCCGAGGACATCGCGGAGGAACGGCCGATCGTGTTGCAGGACGTGAAGGGCGACATCGCTTTCCACAATGTGCACTTCGCCTACGAGGAGGGCAAGGAGGTGCTGCACGGCATCGATTTCACGGCCTCGAAGGGATCCGTGATCGCCCTTGTAGGCACCAGCGGCAGCGGCAAGAGCACCATCGCCGGCCTGGTGGCCACCTACCTCACGCCTACCGCGGGCCAGGTGACCGTGGACGGGCAAGACCTCAGCAAGGTGCGGCTGAGCAGCTACCGCAAGCACCTCGGCGTGGTGCTGCAGGACGACTTCCTTTTCGAAGGCACCATCCGCGAGAACATCCTCTTCCCCCGCCCCGACGCCACCGAAGAGCAACTGATGAAGGCCGTGAAAGGCGCCTACGTCAACGAGTTCACCGACCGGATGGAGCTTGGACTGGACACCGTGATCGGCGAGCGCGGTGTGAAACTGAGCGGCGGGCAGCGCCAGCGGGTGGCCATCGCACGGGCCATGCTGGCCGATCCGAAGATCCTGATCCTGGACGAAGCCACCAGCAACCTCGACACCGAAAGCGAAGCGCTGATCCAGAAGAGCCTGAACGAACTGGTAAAGGACCGCACCACCTTCGTGATCGCACACCGCCTCAGCACCATCCGGCAGGCCACGGAGATCCTCGTGATCGAACAGGGCCGCATCGCCGAGCGCGGCACGCACGCGGAACTTATTGCGAAGGAAGGCCGCTATTACGAGCTGTACACGTATCAGGCGCGCATCTGAGCACGGTGGTCGGCGAGGATGCGGGCATGGTCGAAGCCCATGGGCACTTCCTCATCCGGTTCCAGCCAGCGGTGCGCGCGGGCTTCTGCGGTCACGGTCAGCGTGCCACCCACCACTTCAGCACGATACGCGATGCTGACCACGGACCCGCGCGGATCGCGACCGGGCTCGGAATAGATCCCGATCAAGCCGGTCAGCCTCACTTCCAGGCCAAGTTCCTCGCGCACTTCACGCATACAGGCCTGCTCCACCGTCTCGCCGGGGTCGACGTAGCCACCAGGGAACACCCAGGTGCCACGAAAGGGAGCGGTACCACGTTCCATAACGAGAACACGGCCCGACGGATCGGTGATCACGGCGTCCACCGTGAGGGCGACGCGGTCCGTGGTCCCGCCCATGCTCAGGCAGCCAGGAGACCCTGTTGTTCCTCCGCCGTGCGCTTCAGCCCCACCAACGCTTCCACCCAGTGGCGCGCTGCCTCGCGGGCGCGACGGGTATCATGCGGCAGGCCTGCAAAATCGCCCTGCCAGAGAACGAGTTTGGTGCGTCCGTCCCGCATCTCTTCAAGGCTGATGTCCACGGTGGTGTAGCTCGCGGGTTCATCGGGCAGGTCGCCCCCCACCTCGAACTGGGTGTAGCGCAGGCGGTTACCGGGCTGAAAAGCTTTCACCACGCCCTTGGCACACAGGCGCTCCTGCCCCTCCACGAACTCATGCCATTCGAGGGGCGCGTGCCGGTCCCACGTGGTGAGCGGTTGCTGGCCGGCCTTGTAAAGCCGGGTCAACTGAGGTTCGACGAGGGTCCTCCACACGGCTTCCGGAGAAGCGTCCACAAGGACCGTGAGCTGTACGGTCGTTTCTCGTTCCATAGTGCAGGATGAACGCATGAACCATGCCGATGGTGCGCGACTGCCAGCCTGTCCTTCGACCACTCTCGGAATGCCAAAGCATTCCATGGAGAACAATTGGGACCGCTTGCGGGGTATGCATCTTTGTAGCAAGCACCGAAACACCATGCCCAGTCTAGACATCCTTTCGAAAGTGGACCTCCAGATGCTCGACAATGCCATCAATGTGGTGAAGCGCGAGATCGACACACGCTACGACCTTCGCGGCACCAACACGACCATCGATCTGGACAAGAAGGCCCTCACCATCCGGCTGAGCACCGACGATCACATGAAGCTGGACTCCGTGCTGGATGTCTTGTTGGAGCGTTCTGGGAAGCAGAAGGTGGATGTGCGCAGTTATGACCTCAGCGCGGAACCAGTGCCCAGCGGCAAGTCGCTCTATCGCATCATCAAGGTGAAGCAGGGCATCGAGCGCGAAACGGCCAAGAAGATTGTGAAGGCCATCAAGGACAGTGGGTTGAAGGTGCAGCCCCAGATCATGGACGATATGATCCGCGTCAGCGGTAAGAAGATCGACGACCTGCAGGCGGTGATGGCCCTGTGCCGGGAGCAGGACTTCGAGCTACCGCTACAGTTCGACAACATGAAGAGCTGAACATGGCGCGCGAACGGCAGCACAAGGAACGCTGCCCCAACTGCGATACGGCGCTGCCAGAAGGCACCAACTACTGCCCCCGCTGCGGGCAGGAGAACCGCACCCATAAACTGCCAGTGCGACATTTCCTCACCGAATGGCTTGCGGGCATGTTCAACTTCGACACCAAGCTGCTGCACACCCTGCGCGACCTCTTCTGGCCGCCGGGCAAAGTGATCCGCGAATTCAATGCGAACAGGCGGATACGGTATGTACATCCACTACGGATCTACCTGTTCACCAGTTTGTTGTTCTTCCTATTGGTGGCAGTGATCACCACCGGCCTTCAGGAAGGCGAAGGACCCGCTATCGTTGTGAACGGATCGGAGCAGGAACTGGCCGATGGACTGAAGCTGGAACTTGGCGAAGGAAGGAGCGTGGAGGACAGCACCTTGGTGGCACTTTCCACCCGCACCATGGTTTCGAACGAAGCGCTCGATAGCACGCTGATCGCCCACGGCGCTGCGCCGAGCCTGCTGAACCGCACGTTCATCCGACTGGCGCTCAACCTGAGCGGGAACAGCATGCGGAAGGAAGCCTTTGTGCAGCAGTTGTTCAGCAGCTTCAGCAAGGTCCTCTTTGTCCTGGTACCCTTGTTCGCCGCCATGCTCATGGGCTTGTTCTGGCGCACCGCGAAGTTCTACACAGAACACCTCGTCTTCGCGCTATACTTCCACACCTTTCTGTTCCTGTTGCTCGGTATCACCATGGCGCTCAAGCAGTGGGCCGATATTACGGGAACGTTAGCCCTGATACCCGTTCTGGCCCTCGTCTATCTGGTGTGGTCGGTGCGCACGGTGCATGGAAGGGGTTGGTGGAGCAGTACATGGCGAGGGGTGCTTCTGTCCTTTCTATACTCGGTCATGCTCATCTTCGGTTTTGCCGCCGCAGCCATTATCAGCTCGCTGTAATGAAGCGCGTACGGGCAGCATCCATCAGACTACGCGCGTCTTTGCCATAAAACCCCAGGTGCCCATGCGATCGACCCTGACGCTCCTTTTGCTCCTTGCTGTGCAGGGTATGCGTGCCCAGACCTTCTTTTACATCGACGCCATCAATGTGCAACCGACGGCACCTACCACCGCGGATCCGGTGGTCCTATCCCTGTTCGGAGGGCTCTCCAGCACCGGTGCGCAAGTGACCAGCGTTTCCGCATCGGTGGTCGGCTACACGGTAACGATCTCCATCGCCGCGCAGGACAACGGCGGGCTCACTGTGATCGTGCCCCATACGGAAGAAGTGCCGTTGGGGACCCTTCCAGCAGGCATTTACACGGTCATCATCGACGGCCAGTTCGTGGGTGACTTCGCGCCGGTGGAGGATCACACCTTCGTGGTCAGTGGCACGTTCCCATGCGATGGGCTGGTGCTGGGTCCGGTGCGCTGGCACGCCCTCACGGACACCACCGTTGTCGTTACCGTGGATAACCCCACACAGGAGCTCTTCCCCTACCCCAACTTCATTCTGTTCGATGCCGCCGGTGATACGCTGGCCAAGGAACAGACAAGCCTGTTCGGACTTCCCGGTTCCGGCAGTGTACACTACCTGCGCATCCATCCCGGAGCGATACTTCCTGCTGGTCCGTTCGCCGGTCGGTTGGAATTGTGGACCGAATTCACCACCCAACTGGCCTGCACCTGGCCGATCACCATCGAGCTATGCCCACCTCCACCCTGCGTCAACGTCCAACCGTTCATTCAGAACATCGGCGGAGCCGTGGCGAGCGGCACGTTCAATTGGGGCATCCTACAGAACGGCAACGTGGTGGCCAGCGGCAGCTTCGAAGTGAACGATGAGCAGCAGTTCGATGTGGACGAGGTGTGCCTGCCGCCCGGCAACTATTCCATGATCTGTGGCACGGACGGAGGGCCTTCGCAGGGCGCTCTTTTCTATGGTCTTTGGGCAGGTCCTGGGCAGGAAACGCCGATGCGTCCCGTGTTCGACATCATTCCGCAGCCCATCCCCTTCGCCTTGTACACCCCTTGCCTCGACCCGATTCAGTCGGTCGGCAACACCTTGCCGGCTGAGGCGCCCCATGTGATGATGGATGCAGATCAAGTGACCGTCCAGGTCCAGGATGGCACATTGCGCGAAGTGACCGTGATGGATCCACAGGGCAGGCGGATCGCGTTGGTGCGGACCGCGGCGGATGTGGTTCGGATACCCGCACAAGGATGGTCAGCGGGCGTTCACGTGGTGCGGGTGGAGCATGCCAACGGAACGATCTCGGTCCACCGGGTGGTGTACGCTATGCGCTATTGAGCGCATTATCACGCCCACCAGGGAGGAACGCTTCTGGAACGTCGAAGCCCGCCTTACGGGGCGGGCTTCTTAGTTTCCTGACCTCCCGGCTTACGGGCCTGGACAGGGGCTTTCAACGCCGCTGGGCACATGCCCCCTGGGGTCAGGTATTTCCTTGGTCGGACGAGCGACCTTTGTGCATTGAACGCAGGTACCGGCCGAAATGTTGCATCACGCTTGCGATGCTTTCTTCTCCTTCTCCGATCGGTCCAATAGCGCTTCAGCTTCGGCTCGTTTCAGGTCACTTGCACGCCGATCCGTGGTGCTCAAGCGGTGCGATTCAGCCAACAGTTTCCGGTATTGCTCCATCACCTGCTGCTCCGGGTCTTTCTTCCTGAACCAGTTGAACATGAGTTGACTTTTAATGGGAACACCCTGGAATGCCAGGGTGTTCATGCCCACGCGAGAACAACTCCTCAGAACACCGTTTCACCCTTGAGGAACATCACGAAGATGAAGGTCATGAGGAAATGGTGGAACAGCAACAAGGCCGTGGCGAAGGTGAGCACGTTCTTTCCACTGCGCGATAGCTCCGGAAAGAGCTTCTTATTGTTCACTGCTATGACGGGCAGCGGTATCGTGGCCAGGAGGAACGTGATCGCCAAGGTCTTGAAGAGCACCACGTTCTCCAACAGACCGAAGAACAGGTGAGCGTAGTAGAACACGAACCCGAGAAAGGAGAGAACTCCCAGTCGGACGAAGAGGCGGGCTTCCGCGACCATTTTATCCTTTGTTTCCATAGGGATAGACGTGGGACGTTCAACGGAGTTGCGTCCGCAGGGGTTGCAGTTGTCAACAACCTTTGTATCCCAAGGACCGTGGAACTATCCGTGCATGGAGAACACGGAGAGGAGAGCGCCGACAAGAACGGCCACGAAGCGCCAGGCATGGAACCGATGCCCCGGCGCGCTTTCGAAGATGATCGTCGTTCCGATATGCATCAGCATCCCAATGGCGAGCCCAAGCATATGGAGCAGGAAGTCAGGGCCTAAATACTGCCCAATTGCACCACCGAACAGGACCCCTGCAGGAGCTGCGGATGCGAACAGCACCATGGCGCCCCATGTCCTGAACCGGCCCAAGCCCGCGCGTTGCAGCACGGTGACCAAGGCTACGGCCATGGGGATCTTGTGGAGCAGCACACCCGCCAGGAAGTGACCATCCCCGGCAACTGCGGGGTCCGCGAACGGAATGCCCTCGGCGAAGGAGTGGAGACTGAGGCTCAACAGGGTTAGAACGGGGATGGCTCCGGTGCGGGTAGCGTGCACATGCCCATGCTCGATCCCCATGCTGAAATGCTCAAGTACGACCTGAAGCAGGAATCCTCCCAACACCCATGATCCCACGGTCGCGCCTACCGCGTGATAGAGTTCGGGCAGCAGGTGCAGGAACGCCACTCCGACCAGGAAGGACCCACTGAAACTCAACAACAAACGCAGTCCCTCATCCTGCGGGCGAAGGATCCGAACGGATGCCGCCGCAGCCAGCGGAACGAGGAAGAACGCCAGGATCGCGATCATCATCCCACAGGGGGTTTGCCAGCCCACAACACGAAACGCTGCGAGCGACCAGGGTCGAAGGGCTCCAGGACCGGGCCATCGGTGGTATCCTCAACCTGGAGACCGGCCCGTATCACCATGGCGGTCAGATCCCCCGGCCTCAATGCGCGCAAGCGCTCCTCGTAGGTGTGATGCGCTCCTCCATCGGTCACTTGGATGCGCTTGCGGATGGATCCATCCTCGTACCAGCGTTCCACCAGGAAATGAACGCCGTCGATGGTACGTTCCTCAACGGGGATCAAATGCGCGAGAACGTGGTCCGTGTTCATGACATCCAGCACGAACCGCCCGCCCGGCGCCAGGCTGTCGGATGCTGCCTGCAGCACACGTAGATCGTCCGCAGGGTCGGTCGTGTAACCGAGGCTTGTAAAGAGGCAGGTGATGTAGGGGAATGCTGGCCCCGGGTACGGTTCGCGGATGTCATGCACACGGAACTGTGCCAAAGGGACCGTGCTGCGAGCTTCCACAAGGCTCTCTTCGGAGAGATCGACACCCGTGACATCAAGGCCTGCGTTCGCGAAATGCAAGGCATGTCGGCCACGACCACATGCCAGGTCGAGCAGTCGCTCACCGGGCCGTGGACCCCAACGCTCAAGAATGGCACGCACCCAGCGCGCTGCATCATCCTGGTCGCGATGACCATATAGCAACGCGTAGTATCGGGTCCCGAACCAATCCTTGTACCAATCCATTCGACGGTCCTGCAAAAGCCGCGCGAAGCTAGCAAAGCACCCTTGGTCGTTGACAACCTCGTGGATAAATACCACCGGAGGGGGTGAGCGGGCTTGCCATGCTCCGACCTTACTTTGCATGAAAGGCTCCTGATCGCACCTTCATGCTCGAACGCATCCACGAACTCTACGACTCCCTGGAGCGACAGCGGGTCCTCATCTCTTTCAAAGGAGCGCTCACTGATGAGCTCATCACGGCACTGCTCGGCGCCGTCGAACGCAAAATGACGCTGATCGAGAGTGACCCGAAGGCGCGCAAACGGGTGTTCAACGTGGTGATGGAGTGCCTTCAGAACCAATTCCACCATCAGGCATCAGTGGCACTGCCGAAGGCTGATGGTGTTGAGCAGGGCGCTGCGAACGGCATGGTCATGATCGCACATACGGACAAGGGATACTCCATCCTGACCGGCAATTTCATGGCGGCCGATGAAGTGGAACGTCTTCGGGCCTACCTGGACCGCATCAACAACCTGACGGCCGAGTCTCTTCGTGACCTATATCGCGAGAAGCTGAACAATGGCACCTTTTCTGATAAAGGAGGGGGGGGCCTCGGGATCCTCGACATCGCCCGCAAGAGCGGCGGAAAACTGGAGTATGGGTTCGTTCCTTACGACCAAGGGAACACCTTCTTCAGCCTGAACGTGAACGTTACCACATAGTTGACCGACCATGCCATCCTTGACCCTTGAGGGGACTCCCAAGACCCCGTATGTGAACTTCGATCAGGAGACAGGCCTGCTCGAGATACGGGGACGATCCATTCCGGAAAACTCCATTGAGTTCTTCAAGCCCCTGATCGACTGGGTTGACAAATATGGCCGCAGCCCCCAGACGAGGACGTCCCTGCACGTGCAGTTGGAGTACTTCAACACAAGCTCCTCGAAGTGTATCCTGGACCTGTTCAAAAAGCTGGAAGGCCTCCGCGCAGCTGGGAACGAGGTCACTGTGCTATGGCACTATGAGGTCGATGATGAGGATATGCTGGAGGCTGGCGAGGATTATGCCGGCATCATCAACATACCCTTCAAGATGATCCAGATCGAGGAAGCGGGTGACCGCTCCTGATCGGAACGGGCAGGAGCTTACCGCAGGGATCGTCGGTCGAGCACGCGCAACAGTCGCGGGAACAGATCGTACTGCAGCGCGAGTGCGAGCAGCAATGACATGGTCCACAGGACCATTACGTTCGCCCAGATCGTTGGGATGCGCATACCCATGACCCACTTGGACGGCGCATAAAAGTGCGCGTCCAGCAGTCCTCCCTGATCAGGCAGGCGATATACCGGATCGCTCTTCTGCACGAGCCGACCTTCGGATGCCACGATGACGTTCACATTGTTCCGATCCGTGACGATATCCGCCAAGCTCTCGTTACGATAGGCGTCCAGAAGCCCGAAATACTCCCTGCGACCTTCCTCTGTAGCGGTCATCTGCGATATGAACGCATCTTTCTCTCGCTCAGCGATGCGGTATGTGTTGCGGTAGTGACCGACCAGCACGTCCAGGCAGGCTTCCACTTCCTGGAGCACCTGCTCGTTCACAGCGGATGGTGTCAGTTGCGCTACCGCCGGGCAGGATGCCCCGCGTAAGCGCTCCATTTCCCGTTCCATCTCGCCCTTCACCAAAGCCAGGTGGTAGTCCCTATCGGCTTCGGTAACTGAACCCTGCCCCCCCCTCACTTCGGCGATGGAGTTACGCAACTCACGGATCCAAAGGTCCTTCCGCCAGTTGGCCTGCTTCATGCGCTGATCGAAGTCGTACACCAATGTTTCGTACCTGTTCTCCTTGAACTGGGTCACAGCAAGGCCCTCATAAGCCCAGCGCGATGCCATGATGTTCCCGATCCACGGAACGCTGCGTTGCGATGCGAACCAGGGATGCAACTTGTCGAACTTCACGATGACCCCGCTGAACAGGAGCTGTGGTATGATCAGCACCGGGATCATGATATAGATGACCTTGGCACTGTTGAAACTGGCGCTCACGTTCAGTCCGAGCACATTGGCCATGGCCGCCGTGCTGAACAGGAGCAACCAGTGCTCCAGGAATAGTCCCCGGATATCGAGCACAGTGCTGCCCACAAGCACGAACAACAGGGTTTGAATGGCGGAGATGATGAAAAGGATGGCGATCTTGCTCAGGAGATAGCTCGCCCTGCTGAGGTCGAGGAATTTCTCGCGCTGCCTGATCGCCCTGTCCCGGATGATCTCTTCAGCGCTGACGGTGAGCCCGAGAAAGAGGGCCACGATGACAGCGATGAAGAGGTATTGTGGAAGATTATCGTTCTCCCGGAAGATGTACGAACCGGGGGTGCCATGGCCGGTCCGATAGAACTTCAGGAAGAAGGCCATCACAAAGGCAAGCGCCGGTGCCTCGACCAGGTTGATGAGCACGTACTGCCGGTTGGCAAGCTTACTGAGCAGGTCACGCTTGAAGTAGACGTGGAATTGCTTGAGCTTGTCCGGAATTGCGAAGGTCGACCGGGGTACACTTCGCTCGTCGGGCACCTCCGAGGACGCCCCTTCAGCGCGTGCCTTGAACACCTCGTTCCACGCCTCCGGACCGATGCGTCGCTGATCCGTCTCGTTGCCGTACTCATCCACAAGCTTGGCCTCCAGGATATTGAAGATCTGCTCGGGATTGACATTCCCACAGGCGCTGCATTGCCCCACATCGCTGTTCACCTGGCCGGTCACGCGCTTGAAGAACACCACTGCATCCACGGGGTCACCGTAGTAGACCGGATGTCCCTCCTGGTCCATGAGCAGCAAACGGTCGAACAGCTTGAAGATGTCCGAGCTGGGCTGGTGTATCACTACGAACACAAGCCTGCCCTTGAGCGCGAGCTCCTTGAGCAGGTCCATGATGTTCTCGCTATCACGCGAGCTGAGGCCACTGGTGGGTTCATCCACGAACAGGACGCTTGGCTCCCGAATGAGCTCAAGCGCGATGTTCAGGCGCTTTCGCTGGCCACCACTGATCGTTTTGTCCAGCGGGCTTCCCACCTTCAGGTCCTTGGTCTCGTACAGCCCAAGGCTCTGAAGCGTGCGCAGCACCCGCTCGGTCACCTGCTCGTCCGTAAGGTCGCCAAAGGAGAGCTTGGCGTTGTAGTAGAGGTTCTGGAAGACCGTGAGCTCTTCGATCAAGAGGTCGTCCTGGCTCACGTGGCCGATAACGCCACGAATACGGTCCCGCTCCGCATGCACATCGATCCCATTGATGGTCACATGACCGCGGCTCGGCCGGAGATTGCCGTTGAGGACGTTCAGGAGGGTGCTCTTGCCACTGCCGCTGCCCCCCATGATACCGATCAACTTGCCGGCTGATTCAGCAACGCTGAGCTCATGCAGGCCGACCCGGCCATTGGGGAAGGTGTACTCGATGCGTTGGGCCTTGAACACGATGCGGGGCCTCCCGTTGCGTGCCATGAAGGCACCGAGGATGTCACTGTAGTAGATCGGGGCCCCGGAAGGTGGTCGTACACTGCATCCGTTGCTCAGCACATAATGACTGCCAGGTGCGATGCGCTGCCCGTTCAAAAGCACCTCGCCGGAGCCGTTGTAGCGCATCACATAAAGGCTCACCGAGGAGACATGCAACACACGGATATCACCGTCCATGGCATGAGCATGCAGGTGGCGTGCATGGCTCAGGGGCGCCTGCACGGCAGCATCGATGTAGAGCAGGTGTGCAGCATCCTCACGTTCGGTGTCACCTGATTCCACGAAGGCCCGGCAGCGCTGGAACTCATCGGTCCCGATGTTGAACGTATCAGCAACGATGCTAACGAACTCGTTCTCTTGTTCGGTGGCCTCTCCGTTGGCCGCGATGAACTCCAGCAGATGAACGAGCACAACGAACTTCTGACGCTGGTTCAGCTCCTCGTTGACCTGCGTACAGATCTTCAGTACCTTGACCGAATTGAGCGAGGTGCGCTTGCGTCCGACACGGCCGGCACCTCCGCTGGCATGGAAAGCCTGGACAAAGGCCTGGTAGCGCGCCATATGGGCGGCTGCCAGTTCCGGACTGAACTGTTTGCGAAGGAAACGCTCAAGCGGAGCCGCGTTCTCCGGTCGCACACCCTCCCCCACTGCATCGCCTTTGGCGATGATCGCGAAGAGCTGTAGTAAGGCCTTGAGTATCTTCTCGCTCATCCTTCGTCATTCCTTCCCCGGCGGGAAAAGAAAAGCGCCCCTCTTTACGGGAGGGGCGCTCGAAGGTTGCGGTGCGTTCCGTCACTTCTTGAAGCCCACGAGCAAAACGGCACATCCGCTGCCGGAACGGGCCGGATCCAGATAGGCCTCAATGGTGACTTCAAGCGAATTCGAAATGGCAAGGTCCCAATAGGGCGCAGCGCTATGCTCCTTGTTGGTGAAGAGCAGGTTCCGGTCGCGGTCATAGACGGCGAACAGGAGCAATCCGTCACTGTCACCACTACAGGCCGCGAGGCGATAGGTGGTGCCTCCGAACAAGGTCATACCGAATTCGGCCACTTCCTCACCCTGCAGCAGAGCGCGGTAGAATTGGCCATCGGGGATGTACTCCGAGGTGATGTGTTGCTCACAACGGTCAGCGATGGGTGCACACAGCCCTTGAGCTTGGAGGGACAACGAGCTGGCGGCAAGGAGGATCGTGGACAGGATGTATCGACGCATCTTCAAGCGAGTATCATGGAACGGAGCTCCGAGACCTGGGTCGCGATCCTCGCGAACTGCTCGGATGTGATGGTGACCCCGGTCTTGCTATTGATGTACGTTGTGCGCTTGGCCACTTCCGTGACGGGAGCCTCGTAGGTGTAGGTACTCGTGATCCCGGAGAAGGTGACCTGCAGGGCCTTGAGCCCCTCCAACAACCGGAGATCCTGTTCATCGGCGGGCAACGAACCGATGAGAGCCACCAGATCATCCAAGGATCGTCGTTGCTCGCCGATCCGGGCCATGAGCTCCGCATTATCGGCTGCAGCGGGATCCGACACCGTCAGGTGAAGGGATTCCAACCAACCGCCAGCCAGCACATATGTACTTACATCCATCCGGTCGTTGTCCTTCAGGTACTGGTCAGCGGCACGGAACGCAACACCGCTGAACCGGAGCAAGCTGTCCTCGCTGCCAAGGTTGGACTTGAACCGCTCGATCAGCGCACGATCGAAGGCATTGGACAATTCCAGCTCGCTGCCGACGCGTTCGATCGTCTGGAGCGTGGCAAGCGCCTTCTGTCCGTCGCCATGGACGGTCACATAGGCCATGTCAGCCCCCAGCATACCCAGGAAGAGCGAACGCCTGGGACGTTCGGTGATGGCTCCAGCCTTATCCGTTCCGGCAAGGAGCGCCGCATTGTAATTCAGACCCGCGCCACGGATGGCGTATGCAGCCTGCACCGGCGAGGGGATGCTGAAATTGCGGCCACCGAGCTGAACGATGCGCGCATCTTCCGCGCCCTTCGCGACCTGGCTGCTATCCACCACCGTATCCTGAGGAGGGGTATCAGAACCCCCGCAAGCGGCAAGGGTAAGGACCAGTCCCATGAGCAGGGGTGGTCGAGAAGAAAGAAATGTGGCCATGTCGGGCACTTAGCTAAGGTTCTCCGGCGAAGGTAACGGCCCCTTCTACGGAAGCTGTGAGCAAAATGCTTCAGTTATCAACACGCCTTAACGGGAAGGCCTTCTCAAGCCGGTCCAGGTACGCCAGGCAGACCCAACGGTCGCATACCAAGCGATGAACAGATACGCCGGCAGCATGAGCGCATAGGCGTACCGCGGTCCAATGGCGTTCATCGTCGCGAGCGCTCCATAGATCAAGGGTAGTACCGCTCCTCCTGCAATGGCCATGATCAGCAGGGCGCTGGCCACTTGCGTTCCTGCACCGACCCCTCTCAGGGCCAACGGCCAGATGGCCGGCCAGACCAAGGCATTTGCAAGGCCCAAGGCCGCCACGAGATAGACCGAAGTACTACCCTTGGTGGCCAGCACCGCCAACGTAAGGACAACGCCGAGCCATGCCGAGGCTTTCAGCGCGGTGGTCTGATCGACAAGGCGCGGAATGGTGAGGATGCCGATGATATATCCGACCACCATCCCCACCAGGGTGTAGCTGGTGAGGTGTTTGGCCTCATCCAACGACATGCCTTGTGTTTCTCCGTAACTGCCGATCGTATCGCCCGCCATCACCTCCACTCCCACATACAGGAACAAGGCGACCACGCCCAGGACAAGGTTTGGTGACCCGAGCACATTACCACTCCCAACTGGACGAGCCCCGCCCACCTCCGCGTCGATCTCCGGCAAAGGCGACCAACGGATACCGAACGCCAAGACCACCAGAGCCCCGGCCATCCACAAATACGGCTCAACCACCCGGTCGGCGATCTCGGTCAGGCGAAGATCAAGCTCGGCCGGGGAGAGGCCTGCCAACCCCTGCGCGATGGTATCGGCATCGCTCAGCAGCACTGCGCCAATGACGAACGGTGCCAGTACACCGGCCAGCTTGTTGCAGATGCCCATGATACTGATGCGTGCAGCAGCACTTTCGATGGGCCCAACGATGGTGATGTAGGGATTGCTGGCGGTCTGCAGGAGTGAAAGGCCCGAGCCGATCAGGAACAATCCTCCAAGGAAGAGCGGATAGGAACGGAGCCCGGCAGCCGGAACGAAAAGCACGGCTCCCACCGCCATGATGAGAAGGCCGAGCATCATGCCGGTCTTCATGCCTGTGCGCTTGAGCACCGCGGCCATCGGCAGTGCCGTGACGAAATAAGCGATGTAGAAGGCGAAGGTGACGTAAAAGGGCTCGGCCCCGGCCTCCAACTGACAGACGATCTTCAGGTAACTGATCAGTGGCCCGTTGATCCATGTGATGAACCCGAACAGGAAAAAAAGGATGCCGAGCATGAGCACGGCGGAAGTTGAGCGGGACGTCTTCATGGGTGAACGAGCGGACCAGGTGGCGCAAAGTAGCTGCCTCCACCGGGTCGCTCCCCACCGATGCCGATCACCGGCGAACAACCGGGTGTGGATCGATCGGTGCAGCGGGAACAGAGGGCTGCGCCTGTGGAGCGCTGCGGGCGCGAGGTCCGATCACCAGTTCAGATCCTTCCGGTAGTTGCGCGGGAACCGTGTATTGCGCCGTTTCCGCTTGTAGAAGGCGTTCCACAAAGGGGTCTTCTTTACGTCCGCTATGAGCCCATCTTCCTGCAGCATGGCATCAGGGCTGAACTTTGTACGTAGGTCGGGTCGAGCAGTGGCCATATAGGACAGACACGCCTACCACCCGGGCTGCTGCCTGCTGCATATATGGACGAGGACCGGTTCTTCCTGGGCAATGAACGGCACTCCCTTCCTGCGCCGCACCTTTGCGTTGTGCCTCGCTTTGTAGACGTCATCCTTCCGCTCGCCATCCCCGGCACCTACACTTATGCATGGGGCGAGGACTTGCCGGATGTATCGGCAGGCATGCGTGTATCGGTTCCGTTCGGACGTGGCCGGAAATTGTACGGCGCGCTGGTGCGCCGGGTCCATCACGACGCGCCAGCCCATCATCGACCGCGAGCGGCCCTTGGTCTTCTGGACCAGGCACCGGTGGTCACGGAGGAACAGTTCAGCCTATGGGAGCGGATCAGTGAACATTACCTCTGCCACCTTGGCGAGGTGATGATCGCAGCGTTGCCAGCGCAGCTGGCTCTCAGCAGTGAGACCAGGCTGGTGCTGGCTGGAGGATCGGTGGCCGACCCTGCCTCCTACGGGCGCGGGGGATTACTGGTGGAAGCCCTGCTCCATCGGCACGTGATCACGTTGCAGGAGGCAGGCGACCTGTTGGGGACTAAGGACCCGATGCCCATGGTGAAGCGCCTGATGGAACAAGGCGCCTTGCGCTTGGAGGAACGCTTGAGCAACGATTGGAAGCCGCGCACGGTGCATTACGTGGAACTCCACCCCGAAGCACGGTCCGAGGAGGCCCTGCATCGCTGGTTCGATGCGCTCGGGCGGGCGCCGAAGCAGCTGCAGCTGCTGATGCGCTACATCGAACTGAGCCGCTGTCTGAGCGACCATCCCCGGGAAGTGGAGCGTTCGGCCCTCTTGCGCGCCGCGGGTGTGGCATCGACCGTGCTCAACAGCCTGGTGGAGAAAGAGCTTTTCCGCGTGGACCGACGGGAGGCCGGTACGCCCCCACCCCAGGACCGTCGGAGGGTCACGCCCAGCCTAAGCACCGCGCAGCAGCAGGCGCTGAACGAGGTTCGCCAGGCTTTCACCACCAAGCCCGTGACCCTGTTGCGCGGCGTGACCTCATCGGGCAAAACGGAGCTTTACATCGCGCTGATACAGGAGGCGCTCGACCGTGGCGAGCAGGCGCTCTACCTGTTGCCAGAGATCGCATTGACAACGCAGATCATAGCCCGCCTTCGAGAACGGTTCGGCGACCGTGTGACCGTGGCGCACTCGCGCATGTCGCACAGCGAACGCGCAAGGGCTTGGATGGACATGGCTCAGGGCGGTCATCCCCCTCCCATCATCGTCGGCGCGCGCAGTGCCATCCTGCTGCCTTTCCGAAGACTTGGGCTCATCGTGGTGGACGAGGAGCACGACCCCAGCTACAAGCAGCAGGACCCGGCTCCACGCTACAATGCACGCGACATGGCCATCCTTCTGGCCTCCATCCATGGCGCGCGCACCCTGCTAGGTTCGGCTACCCCGTCCATGGAGAGCATGCACAATGCCCATGTCGGCAAGTATGGTCATGTGGAACTCCTCACCCGCTTTGGCGATGTGGGCCTCCCTGCCATCCAACGGATCGACCTGCGCGATGCGCACAAGCGCAAGGCCATGCGCGGCCATTTCAGCCTCCACCTGATCGAGCATATCCAGCGCGCCCTTGATCGCCGTGAGCAGGTCATCCTCTTCCAGAACAGGCGCGGATACGTTCCGATATGGCAATGCGAAACATGCTCCTGGGTCCCCGAGTGCGACCAATGCGATGTAAGCCTGACCTACCATAAGCAGGACCATCAGCTACGCTGCCACTATTGCGGCCGGCACTACGCTCCACCGCTCCACTGTGGAGCCTGTGGAAGCAACCGCCTGCGCATGCTGGGATTCGGTACGGAGAAGATCGAGGAGGAGCTTGCCCTGCTCTTTCCGGACGCGCGGATCGGCCGTATGGACCAGGACACCATGCGGGGCAAGCACGCCATGGACCGTCTGCTCACCAGCTTCGGCGAAGGCGGGATCGATATCCTTGTGGGCACCCAGATGGTCACCAAGGGTCTCGACTTCGACCATGTGAGCCTCGTGGGGATCATCAGTGCGGACAAGCTCCTGCGGTTCCCGGACATTCGGGCGCACGAACGCGCCTTCCAATTGATGGCCCAGGTGGCGGGTCGTGCGGGACGCAGGAAGGAGGCCGGTCTGGTGCTGATCCAGGCCACGGAGGTGGACCATCCTGTACTGCAGTTCGTGGTGGAACACAATGTGGAGGGCATGTACCAACGGGAACTGGAGCATCGCAGGGCACATGGGTATCCGCCTTTCACACGGCTCATTGAACTGACCCTCAAACACCGCTCGGAGGAACGTGTCATGGCAACCTCTGCCGTACTGGCCGTTGCGCTCCGAGCCGGACTTGGGGAACGGGTGCTGGGCCCTGACGTTCCCATCGTGTCACGCATCCGCGACCGGCATTTGCGCAAGCTTTTGATCAAGGTGCGTCGCAGCGCCCATGCCGAAGAGAAGTCCTTCATCAGCGACACCATCGATCGCGTATTCAGCGACCCCTTGCATGCCGCTGTGCAGCTCGTTACGGACGTGGATCCGCTGTAGGATGGTCCTCGGGCCAGAAGAGTTGCCATAGGCGACCCACAGGACGTGGCGCGGTGATGGCGATGACCTGTGCGGTGGCGGGATGGGTGAGCTCCAGATGATGAGCATGCAGCGCGATGCTGCGCGCAATGCCGGCCTCGCCCCGTTCGGCGCGGCGTGCACCGTACTTCACATCTCCCTTGATGGGATGCCCCCAAGCCGCCAACTGGGCCCGTATCTGGTGGAAGGCGCCCCCTTCGGGCTCCACCTCCACCAAGGAATAGCGTTCCCCTTGCTGAAGCATCCGGACGCTGAGGCGGGCTTCCGTGCTCCGATCCGTTCCGGTGGCGTTCAGCACGGCACGGCGCCGGCCGCCGTCGCGCCCGAGCGAATGGGTGAGCCACAGTGGTGCATCAGCAGCCGACGGTCTTCCTTCCACGATCGCGCGGTACAGCTTGCGCACCCTTCGCTCACGAAGGTCCTCATTGAGCAATTGGAGGGTGGGTGGGAACGCCGCCAGGACCAGGCCGCTCACAGGCCTATCGATGCGGTTCACCAGTTCCAGCGAGGCACACCCGGTGGTACGGCGCAGCCAGGAAAGCAGGTCCGGGTCACCGGTTCGGTCCGGTGCCACTGGCATTCCATTGGGCTTGGCCGCCACAGCCAGGCCCGCCCCCCAATGCATGACCGCAGGTCCGCCCCCCGCTTCAATACTGTTCATCCGCATTGGGGAATGAGCGGGAGCGCACGTCCGCCACATAGCCTCCCACGGCATCCGTGATCACTTGGTGAAGGTCGGCATAGCGGCGCAGAAAGCGCGGATTGAATTCCTTGTTGATGCCGAGCATATCGTGCAGCACCAGGACCTGGCCGTCCACCCCTGCGCCTGCACCAATACCAATGACCGGGATATCCACGCTCCGGGCCACCTCTGTGGCCAACTGGGCTGGTATTTTCTCCAGGACGAGGGCGAAGCAGCCTGCCTGTTCCAGCAGACCGGCATCCTCACGCAGGCGCTGCGCCTCGGCCTCCTCCTTGGCCCGCACCACGTAGGTGCCGAATTTGTAGATGCTCTGGGGGGTCAATCCCAGATGTCCCATGACCGGAATCCCGGCACTGAGGATGCGTTCCACGGAACCGATCACTTCGCGACCACCCTCGAGCTTCACAGCATGTGCGCCGCTCTCCTTCATGATACGGATGGCACTGTTCAGGGCCCCTTTGGTGTTGCCCTGATAGGTGCCGAAAGGCAGGTCCACGACCACCAATGCACGTTGTACGGCGCGTACGACGCTGCTGGCGTGGTAGATCATCTCATCAAGGGTGATGGGCAGGGTGGTCTCGTGCCCGGCCATCACATTGCTTGCGCTGTCGCCCACCAGGATCACATCCACCCCCGAGGCGTCCACGAGCCTGGCCAGTGAAAAATCATACGCCGTCAGCATGGAAATGGGCATCCCCAGGGATTTCATTTCCTGTAGTGTGTGGGTGGTGACCCGCTTGGCGTCGCGTTTGCCGGTGCTCATGATGAGGGCGAAGCTACTTAGAAGCTCACGACCCACCTCTGCGAGCGCGGGCCGGTCTCCTCTCATGGCCCGGGACCGACCGTTCATCGCTTGCTTTCAGCGGTACTGGCCGTCGGGCTATCTTTGGCGCTGAACCTGTTCGATCCATGCGCCGATCCTTTTTCGTGATGGTCACTGCAGCCACTCTTCTGGCCGGCTGCAGCACCGACCTGGATATCAATGCCCCCTACAAGGAGACCACTGTGGTATATGCCCTTTTCAACCAACGGGAGGACACGCATTTTGTGAAGATCAACAAAGCGTTCCTGGGAGAAGGGGATGCATTGGCGTTCGCCCAGGTGCGCGACTCCAGCGAATACAAGGCGGAGGACATCGAATATGCCAAGGTGGTGCAGATCTACAACGGCAACGAGATCAACACGTTCGACCTACAGCCCATCACCGTCAACGGCCGGGAACCGGGAACCTTCTACGGCCCCTCGCAGACCGTGTATTTCTTCAAGGGCATCCAACAGGCCATACCGCCGCCGAGCGCCAACCCCACCCCGGTCTACCTTGACCAGAACAGCACGTATGAGCTCCGCCTGAAAGTGAAAGGCAACGAGATCAGGTCGCGAAGCGTGGTGGTCAACGATTTCAGCATCCGCCAGAACGACCAGGACACAGTAACGCCTTCCAGCCGCATCAATTTCATGGCGCTTGGTGGAGGAGGATATGCCACCTACAGCCTGGATTGGACCTCGCGGAAGAACTGCAAACGGTTCCAGGTCGCCTGGCGGTTCCGATATGATGAGGTGCGCGGAAGCGATACGACCTCGAGCTCCTTCACGCAGGAGTGGGGGACCCGTACCGTATCGAACTCAGCCAATCCCCAGGACCTGGACCTCATCCTGCCAGGTGAAACGTTCTACCGGACCGTACGTGATCGGGTTCCGAACGACCCTGCGGTATCGGCGCGCATTTTCCGAGGCGTGGACTTCCTTTTCACCGTTGCCGACGATGAGTTCAACACCTTCCTGAGCCTTCAGGAGCCCATTTCGGGCATTGTGGAAGAACGCCCCATCTATTCGAACGTGGAGGGTGCCGTGGGGCTCTTCGCCAGCCGCTACACCAAGTCGGTCACCGGCAAGTGGTTGAACGCGAACTCCCTGGCGGAGCTTCGCAACGGCCAGTACACACAAGCGTTGAACTTCTGCACCCCCATCGACCCCTTGGACGTTCCGACCTGTGATTGACAGGGGGACCGCCATTCTGTCAGCAAGAGCCCTGCCCCACCGGCAGGGTTCCTGCTTTATGGCAGGCAAAGAGCTGGAGCGATCGGCTGGCACGAAGGTTGACCATGGCCCGCGACCGCTGAACGAAAGCAACCGACAACATGAGCAAGATAATAGGTATCGACCTGGGCACCACCAACAGCTGCGTGGCCGTAATGGAGGGCAACGAGCCCGTGGTGATCGAGAACAGCGAAGGCAAGCGCACCACCCCCAGCGTGGTCGCCTTCATTGATGGTGGTGAACGCAAGGTGGGAGATCCTGCCAAGCGTCAGGCTATCACCAACCCCACCAACACCATTTCGTCCATCAAGCGCTTCATGGGCAATTCGTACGACGAATGTTCCAAGGAGGCGTCGCGCGTTCCTTACACCGTTGAGCGCGGCCCGAACAACACGCCCCGCGTGCAGATCGGCGACCGGCAGTACACGCCGCAGGAGATCAGCGCGATGGTGCTGCAGAAGATGAAGAAGACGGCAGAGGACTACCTCGGGACCACGGTGACCGAAGCGGTGATCACCGTGCCTGCCTACTTCAACGATGCTCAGCGCCAGGCCACCAAGGAGGCCGGTGAGATCGCCGGCCTGAAGGTTCGCCGCATCATCAATGAACCTACTGCAGCTGCATTGGCCTATGGCCTTGACAAGAAGGGCAAGGACCAGAAGATCGTAGTGTTCGACTGCGGTGGGGGGACCCACGATGTGAGCGTCCTTGAACTGGGTGACGGCGTGTTCGAGGTGAAGAGCACCGACGGCGACACCCACTTGGGAGGCGACGACTTCGACCAGGTGATCATCGATTGGTTGGCCGACGAGTTCAAGGGTCAGTTCAACATCGACCTGCGCAAGGACCCCATGGCCCTGCAGCGCTTGAAGGAGGCCGCCGAAAAGGCCAAGATCGAGCTGAGCTCCACCACCAGCACGGAGATCAACCTGCCTTACATCATGCCGGTGGACGGCATTCCGCAACACTTGGTGCGCAGCCTCACCCGGGCCAAGTTCGAGCAGTTGGCGGACAGCCTGATCAAGCGCACCATCGCCCCCTGCGAGAGCGCTCTGAAGAACGCCGGCCTGAAGACCAGCGACATCGACGAGGTGATCCTGGTGGGTGGCAGCACCCGCATCCCCGCCATTCAGGAAGCCGTGAAGAAATTCTTCGGCAAGGAGCCCAGCAAGGGCGTGAACCCCGACGAGGTGGTGGCCGTGGGCGCCGCGATCCAAGGTGGCGTGCTCGCCGGAGATGTGAAGGACGTGCTCCTGTTGGATGTAACGCCCTTAAGCCTCGGCATTGAGACGATGGGGGGAGTGATGACCAAGCTGATCGAGGCCAACACCACCATCCCCACCAAGAAGAGCGAGACCTTCAGCACGGCCAGCGACAACCAGCCAAGCGTGGAGATCCACGTGTTGCAGGGCGAGCGTCCCATGGCAAGCGGCAACCGCACCATCGGTCGTTTCCACTTGGACGGCATCCCTCCTGCCCCCCGCGGCGTGCCCCAGATCGAGGTGACCTTCGACATCGACGCCAACGGCATCCTGCATGTGGGCGCCAAGGACAAGGCCACCGGCAAGGAGCAGAGCATCCGTATCGAGGCCAGCAGCGGCTTGAGCAAGGAGGAGATCGAGAAAATGAAGAAGGAAGCCGAGGCCAATGCCGACGCCGACAAGGCCGCGCGCGAGCGCGTGGACAAGCTCAATGCCGCCGACAGCCTCATCTTCCAGACCGAGAAGAGCCTGAACGAATACGGCGACAAGATCCCTGCCGAGAAGAAGCAGCCGATCGAGGACGTGCTCACCCGTCTGAAGGATGCCCACAAGGCTCAGGACGTGGACGCCTGCGAGAAGCTCACCAACGAGCTGAACACCGTATTCCAGGCCGCCAGCCAGGAGATGTACAACGCAGCCCAACAGGGCCAGGCGAACGGTGGTGCGCAAGGCAACGCCGCCACGGACGCCGAAGTGACCGATGTGGACTTCGAGGAAGTGAAGGACGGCAAGTAAGCCGACCCATCCACCGAACATGTGCGTGGAGCCGCTCCGGACAGGGGCGGCTCCGCTCGTTCGTGCAGACCTGATCGACAGGAAGCGGACCCGCCCAGACTACCGGACCCGGTGGACCGAAGTGCGATCCACAGCGAACGCGGCTACACCGACGGTGCAGCGACAGGAAGGAACAGCAAGGGAGGGGAACACCGTTCGCCCGCGCAAGGCCAGGGCGTTGGCCAGGCCGTGCGCGGAGCGATCGGGAGTGGAGCCGGGCGGGATCGAACCGCCGTCCAAACGACCGGGCAATGGGCTTTCTACATGCTTAGCCACTTCATTGGTTTTCGATCCCTGCCTGGGGAAGGGCACCCCAGCAAGGACTTAGGTCCTGTTTCTTACCTGCACTCCGGACCACCGTGCAGGCCAGTCTTCCAGGGCGACACCCCTGGGCCGGGAAGGAGGATGACGGGCCTCCCCGAGGGGTACTCGTCCACGCTACTGTTGTTCACGTGGATTAAGCCAATAGCCTTGGGCTATTAAGCAGCGAGAGCGTAGTCTACTTCGCCAGTTATGGCGTTGATGCACTGGGATACGGGCCGCACATCACGCCCGGCATGCTTACCGCACCGCTCGAAGCCGCTGTCGAATCCAGGTCGGCCCCAAGGGGGTAATTCCAAAGAACGCCACAAAGGTACGGCATACGGCACCCTTCCCCACGCCGAAGTCCTACTTTCGCGGCTCGTCACCATGGCAGTCCCCTACACCCGGATCGGCATCATCCGCGAAGGCAAGCAGCCCGCCGACCGCCGCGTCCCGCTCACCCCCTCCCAATGCGCCAAGATCATGGCGCAACACCCCCACCTCGACCTTGTCGTGCAGCGCAGTCAGGTGCGCGCTTACACGGACGCAGAGTACGCGGCTGCCGGTGTGCGGATCGTGGATGACCTGAACGACCGTGACCTGATCCTGGGGGTGAAGGAAGTACCGCTGGACATGCTGCTGCCCGGCAAGTCGTACCTCTTCTTCAGCCACACCATCAAGGAGCAGCCCCATAACCGCAAGCTTCTGAAGGCCGTTCTCGAGAAGGGCATCCGCCTGATCGACCACGAGCTCCTGACCGACCTCAAGGGCACCCGTGTGCTCGCATTCGGTTATTGGGCCGGCGTGGTGGGTGCGTACAACGGCTTCAGGGCCTGGCAACTGCTGCACGGAGGACCCGCACTGAAGCCGGCGCACGCCTGCCACGACCTGGAGGAGCTCGAGCGTCACCTGCACGCCTATCCGCTGCCGGCGGACCTGCGCATTGTGATGACCGGCGGAGGTCGCGTGGGCAAGGGAGCCATGGGCGTGCTTGAAAGAGCGGGCGTTGAGCGCATCTCGCCGGCGGAATTCCTGAACGGCACCAACGAGCGACCGGTATACACCGTTCTGGGCACGAGCGATCTCTACGAGCGGGTCGATGGTCACGCGTTCGACAAGTCCGCCTTTCACCTCGACCCCAGCGGCCACCATGCGCGCTTCCTTCCCTATGCGCGCAAGGCCCACCTGTACATGGCCTGTCACTTCTGGGATCCCCGCGGCCCCAAGATCCTCAGTGCCGATGACCTTCGGGACCCACAGCTGGCCTTGGAAGTGGTGGCGGACATCAGCTGCGACATCGGGGGGCCCATCGACTGCACCCTTCGCGCCACCACCATCGAAGACCCGTTCCTTGGATACGACCGGGCAAGCGGTGCCGAGGTCGAGCCCGGTGCATCGGGGAGCGTGACGGTGATGAGCGTCGACAACCTGCCTTGCGAACTACCGCGTGATGCGTCCGAAGCGTTCGGTCGCGACCTGATCGCCCGGGTGCTGCCTCATCTTATCGGCGTTGACGCAGAAGGCATGATCGAACGGGCAACGATCGCTGAGAACGGCGACCTGAGCCCGCGCTTCGAACATCTTCGAAGGTACGTGGAGGGTTAGCAGCTCAGCGTAGGCGCGGGACCACCAGTTCCATCACCAGCAATGCGGTGACCGGATCGTGCGCCTCCTTGGTGAGCCGAATGGGGCGCTGGCTCTTTCGTGCCATGGTCAACAAGCCGAGTCCGGCCCCTCCGCGTTCGGTGCGCCCCTCATTGGACAGGAGCAGCATGTAGTGCTGCTTGAGGTCATCCTCGTCCATCTCGTTGATCACGCTCAAACGATGCTCCAACAAGGTGGCGGTGGTCAGTGGGGCGGGGTTCCCGACAAGAACATGGTAGGCATCAGGCGAACGGAGCAAACAGGCCCAGACCGAGTCGCGATGGTCCTCCTGCGTGTGGTGATGGAGATTCTCCAGGGCCTCCACCAGTACGTTGAACAGCCGCTTGCGCACCGCCACAGGTGCTCCATCGTCCAGGCAGATACGTTCGGTACGGGCGAGCAGGTCCTCGACCACGAAATGGTCTACAGGGCCGACATGATGCACCAGCATATCCGCAGCCGTTCCTTCCCGCACATGTTCGATGTGCGGGAGCGACCAATGGCCCTTGGCAGGGGGAGAGATGGAGCACGGAGCGGTCACTGCCAATGCGTCAAGGGGGGACGGCCGATATTTCGACGGAACACCATCACGGCCCGATATACGCACCTCCTGTATCGAAGGTTGCACGGCAATATGGTGCACCGCCCCTGAGGAAGTAGTTAACAGTCGGATGCTCAACACTTCCGTCGATCTCCCGCTGCGAGGGCGGCGGTCACCCTCACCTTTGGGTCTGCACCGCCGGAGCCGCGTGCGAACAGGCCATGTACAGCAGCACCGCCACTTCCCTACGCAAGGACCATCAGCGCCCCTGGACGGTGGTGCGCATCCTTCTTTGGGCCTCCATGGCGCTGTGGGCAGCAGTGAGTTCCGCGCAACAGCCGGCCATTTCGGCTCGTTTCGAACCCGGTTGCGATGGCTTGCGCCTGTTCCTGAGCACACCAGTGCAGGCTGCTCGATACACGTGGACGCTCAGTGATGGACACACCAGCGACCTGCCCGCACCAGTGATGCAGGTGGCCTATTCAGAGCCACTGACCGTCACCCTTGTCACGGAGGATGCCTTTGGCGAAACAGCGAGCTTCACAGCGGAGTTCCCGACAAGAGCGCAGGTGCAGATCGATCCGGCGGCCATCCCCAACGTGCTCACGCCCAACAGTGATGGCATCAATGACACCTTTGAACTGCCGGGAACGACCCAGCTGGGCGCCTGTGCGGAACTGCGCATATTCGACAGGTATGGGAACCAGGTCTTTTTGGGTCAGGGCAACAACCTCACCTGGGATGGCAGGACCATGGCCGGGGAAGCCTGCATACCAGCCGTCTACTTCTATGTGCTTACCGTGTATGGCCAGGAATTCACCGGCCACCTGAGCCTTTTCCGATAATGCCTCGGTCCTGGAAGGATCCGCTTGCGGCGCTCCTGTTCCTTTCGGGCTGTGCGACCGGTGACCGCACCACGGTGACCGGTCGCGGTCCACATCCCTTCACGCAGTTCGATCAGAACGTCTTCCACGACACCCTGCTGGTACAGACCTCCTTCGACCTGGGGGACGGCACCTTCGTCATGGTGGCATCGCATGTGGAGGACACCTTCGAAGGGTTGCGCCTCTACCGCTATGCCTTCGCGCCCGACAGCAGTGTGGATGTGCGCGCGATCTCCGCACCGGGCTATGACAGCTGGACGCTTCTGCCCACCTTCTTCCCGGTGGACAGCGCCCATGTTCACGGGCCGCTCTGGGTGTTGGCCAACATGGGCGAGAAGGAGAGCTGGGGGCAGAAAGTGATGGCGCTCGATAGCGGCTTCCGTGATATCGGGTTCATGGACATGGCCTATCCGGAGCGTGTGATGGAGGATGACACCCTCCGCCTCAAACGCAGGAGCATCGCACCCTATTTACGGCTGCAGCAGCAGGGGGACACGGCGTTCTGGGGCATCGCATGTGACAGCGTTTATCTTTACGATGATCTGCAGGGTCATCAGGACGTGGTGTTGGCCGCCCAGCGCGTGCGGTACTTCACCACACGCGACGGCCACACGGCGCTGGAGATCGATGGTCAGCTGATCCCCTATCCTCCCCTCCCCTGACACCCCATCGTGCATGGAAAGGAAGCTTTTGGTCGTCATCGCTGTGATCGGATGCCAATTCGCCTTGGGTCAATCCCCCTCCAAACGTGCCAAACGCGTAGGTCCTGCTCAGCAGGATAACGGGGGCACCTGCGATACCACGGCCTGGCAGCTCGTCTTTCAGGATGAATTCGCTGGCGACCAACTGGACACCGAAAAGTGGCGCACCTGGTTCCCTTACAGCGATGATGGTAGCGACAACTGCAAGGGCTGCCGGATCATGGGCACGAGCAACACCATCTTCCGCGACGACCTGGTGAGCGTCAAGGACGGCCTGTTGCGCCTGGGTGTGCGAGCCAAAGCCACTGAGTGGTTCGGACTGCAGAAGGACCACGAGGGTTCCATGGTCCATACCAAGTACGCCCGCTTCACCTACGGCCGGTTCGAGGTACGCTGCCGCATTCCAAGTGGAGCAGGGTTGTGGCCGGCCTTCTGGGGCTTTGGCGGGGAGACCGAGATCGATGTGTTCGAGTTCTGTGGAGAGCAACCGGGCTTGTTCAAAGGAGCACTGCACCGGTGGGGGCAACCCAAGTTCTCCACCAACGGCCGCAAGCGGTTGCCGGACCTGTCCAAGGACTTCCACACCTACGTGGTGGAGTGGGAGGCGGATGGCATCTCGTGGTTCATCGACGGAGAGCTGGTACAGTACAGAGGCCGCTTCGTGGATAAGCGCGGACGTCCCCTCCCAGCGTGCGACCGGCCGAAAGGAGAGAACTTCACCGCACCGTACTTCGCCCGAAGCGAGGACGGCATCAGCGTCATCCTGGATCTTGCCGTATCGGAGCCGAAGGGCTTCTGCAAAGGCCCCAAAGGACCCATGAACTGGCCCGAAGGGACGAGCCTTGACGTGGACTACGTCCGTGTCTACCAGCGGCGCGCGCAGCTCACTGAACGCTAGGGATCATCCCACGTACTCCCATGTCCACCGGGGTCTCACCATCGAGGGGCTCGAAGCGTCCATCGCCGTCCGTCTCGCTCCACTCGAAGCTCTTGTTGGTGCTCAGCGATACGGTGATCACCACATCCTCCGTCTCGTTGCCGGTGATGGTGAGCGGCGCCGGGAAGGACCCGGTGACCACACAGGACCCGGCGGGTATGGGCGAGGTGGCGAACAGTGGGTTCACCACGGTGGTGCCAGGCGCCTGACCTTGGGTCACGGGCGTGGGAAAGGGCGGGTCCTGCACCTCGAAGGCCCAATAGCCCTGAAGCTTGTTGGTGTTCACCGTCACGGTGGAATCGTGCACCACGTGTGAACCGATGTAGGTATTGTAGCCGATGAAGGAGCCGATGGTACCGGTGAAGGGCAGGCCCAGCGCCCAGAAGCGGATGTCGTAGTTCTGGTAGGCCAGCGACACGCGCAGCCATTCGTAGGTGCCGGGCTGCAGGTCGGAGAGCGGAATATCGAGGAAGGTGCCGCCGTTGCCCGCGTTGATGCCCAGATCGTGATCGATGGCGGTGGCGCCGCCCATCGTGGTCTCGGGCGCGTGGTAGACCACCTCACCCGCCCCAAGAGCGGTCAAGGCATTGGGGGCGAACTCCACGTAGTGCGCGCTCATCGCGTTGAACACGGGGCTTTGTGCGCCGCGGCCGGGGGGTACGGTGGCGGGTTGGCCGATGTTATTGAGGCGCACCTGGGTGCTATCGAAGCGGAATTTCAGCAGCAGCCGGGGACCGCTCACGGGCGTGGGATCGGGGGCGGGGGGCGTCACCTCCTCCTCAGAGCAGGCGCCCAGCATGAGCGTGAACAGGGCGAGCAGGGCGATGGCCGGGGTCCTCATCGGTGTGTGTTGTGACCTCAAAACTACAAGGACCGTGCCTTGAACCAGGAGCGCAGGTTCTGCGTTCAATAGTATGCACGCATAACTTTTCCGATTACCTTAGGCTCCGAAGCCGGACCCGTGATGAAGCCTGAAGAGACCATCGACTTCCCGATCCGCAAGGTGTGGAGCCGCATTTCGCGCATCTACAACACCGAGGCGGCCAAATACGGCGGCAGCATGGCCGTGGGGCAGATCCTGCTCAACATCGAGCCGGAGGGCACGCCCAGCACCAAGCTCGGGCCCAAGATGGGCATGGAAAGCCGCAGCCTGGTGCGCACCCTGCAGGCCATGGAAGCCGAGGGCCTCATCAAGCGCGTGCCGTGCAAGGCGGACAAGCGCGTAGTACGCATGCACCTCACCGCGAAGGGCAAGCAGATGCGCGATGTGAGCCGCAGCACCGTGATCAAGTTCAACCAGGCGGTGCAAAGCCGTTTCACCCCGGAGCAGATGAACAACTTCCGGCAGGTGATGAGCGAACTGGACCGCATTCTCGAACAGGAACAACTATTCTGAAATGAACCGCAACGACGCAACGAACGCTACGAGCATGCACGACCACGTTGCGTGCGTAGCGCCGTTGCGGTGAACTGCATTGACCAATGACAAAGAGGAACATCCGCAAGGTCGCCGTGCTCGGTAGCGGCGTCATGGGCAGCCGCATCGCCTGCCACTTCGCCAACACCGGCACCGAAGTACTGCTGCTCGACATCGCCCCGAAAGAGGGCGGCGACAGGAACAAGATCGTGAACGACGCCCTCGCCGCCGCGATCAAGAGCAGTCCGGCGCCGCTGTACGATGCCCGCTTCGCCAAGCGCATCAGTACCGGCAACTTCGACGATGACCTGCCGAAGATCAAGGACTGTGACTGGATCATCGAGGTGGTGATCGAGCGGTTGGACATCAAGCAGCAACTGCTCGAAAAGGTGGAGAAGTACCGAACGCCCGGCACGCTCATCACCACCAACACCAGCGGCATCCCCATTAATGCCATCGCACAGGGCCGCAGCGACGACTTCCGCAGGCACTTCTGCGGCACACACTTCTTCAACCCGCCGCGCTACCTGCCGCTGCTGGAGCTGATCCCCGGTCCGGACACCGATCCTGCGGTGCTCGACTTCCTGGAGGACTACGGCCAGCGCATCCTCGGCAAGGTCACCGTGCGCTGCCAGGACACGCCCGCCTTCATCGCCAACCGCATCGGCGTGTTCGGCATCATGGGCCTCTTCCACCTCGTGGAGGAGATGGGCCTCACCGTGGAGGAAGTGGACCGCCTCACCGGTCCCGTGCTGGGCCGCCCCAAGAGCGCCACCTTCCGCACCGCCGACGTGGTGGGCCTGGATACCCTGGTGAAAGTGGCGCAGGGCGTGAAGGACAACTGCCCCAACGACGAGCAGAACGCCCTCTTCGCCATCCCCGGCTACCTGCAGCAGATGGTGGAGAAGAACATGCTCGGCAGCAAGACCGGCAAGGGCTTCTTCTTCAAGGACCGCTCATCGCCCAAGGGCGACATCCTCGCGCTCGACCTGAAGACGCTCGAATACCGTCCGCAGGTGAAGCCGAAGTTCGCCACGCTGGATGCCGCGAAGAAGGAGGACGACCTGCGCAAGCGCACCGCGCTGCTCTACAACGGCACCGACAAGGCCGGCGAGTTCTACCGCAAGAGCTTCCACGGGCTCTTCGCCTACGTGAGCCACCGGATCCCCGAGATCACCGATGCGCTGTACAAGATCGACGACGCCATGCGCGCGGGCTTTGGCTGGGAGCTGGGGCCCTTTGAGGCGTGGGATGCGATCGGCGTGAAGACCGCGCTCGACTCCATGAACGCCGCTGGCGTGAAGGTGTCGCCGTGGATCAACGAGATGGTGGCGGACGGTCACACCAGCTTCTACAAAGTGGAGAATGGCAAGCGCCTCTTCTACGATGTCGCGAGCAAGAGCTACAAGCCGGTGCCGCGTGCGGAAGGCACGATCGTCCTCAGCGACCTGCCGGAAAGCTCCATCGTGTGGAAGAACAGCGCCGCCACCGTGCGTCACCTGGGCGATGGCATCCTCAGCGTGAGCTGGAGCACCAAGATGAACACCATCGGTGCGGAGGTGATCCAGGGGCTCAACAAGGCCATCGACCTCGCCGAGCAGGGCTACAAGGGCCTGGTGGTCTACAACGACGGCGCCAACTTCAGCGCGGGCGCCAACGTGGGCATGATATTCATGATGGCCGTGGAGCAGGAGTACGACGACCTGGAGATGGCGGTGCGCACCTTCCAGAACACCATGATGCGCATGCGCTACAGCAGCATCCCCGTGGTGGCGGCCCCGCACCAGCTGTGCCTGGGCGGTGGCACCGAGCTCTGCCTGCACGCGGACAAGGTGGTGGCGCACGCCGAGACCTACATGGGCCTGGTGGAGTTCGGCGTGGGCGTGATCCCCGGCGGCGGCGGCACCAAGGAGTTCGCCCTGCGCCTCGCCGACGAACTGAAGGAGGGCGACATCCGCATCAACGCCATGCGCGAGCGCTTCCTCACCATCGGCCAGGCCAAAGTGGCCACCAGCGGGCACGAAGCCTTCGCGCTCGGCTACTTGCGCAAGGGCCAGGACGAAGTGATCGTGAGCCGCGCCCACCAGCTGGCCTACGCCAAGCAATGCGCGATGGACCTCTGGAACAAGGGCTACACCAAGCCAGCACCGCGCAAGGACATCAAGGTGCTGGGCCAGGAAGGATTGGGCATCGTGTACGTGGGCGCCAACAGCATGCTCAGCGGCAACTACATCAGCCAGCACGATGCGCTGATCAGCGAGAAGCTGGGCTACGTGCTATGCGGGGGTGACCTGAGCGAGGCGACGGAGGTGAGCGAGCAATACCTGCTGGACCTGGAGCGGAAGGCCTTCGTGGAGCTGTGCATGCAGCGGAAGACGTTGGAGCGGTTGCAGAGCATCATTACGAGCGGGAAGGTTTTACGGAACTGAAGACTGTCCGATGTCCGATGCAAGATTGTCCTATGCGAATGCCAAGCAGGCGAACCACGCTGTCATATTTCTGATGAAGGACTGTCCGATGCAAATGCCAAGCACGCGACCCACGCTGTCTTATGTCTGATGCAAGACTGTCTGATGTGAACACCAAACACGCGATAAGGCACCAACCCGTTCAACTCACATGAACCGTTTCAAGAACCTTGACGTCTGGAAGCAAGCTCTTGCACTGTCTGTGGAAGTCTATCGTTCCACTGAGAAGTTTCCGAAGAAAGAGGTGTACGGACTGGCCAGCCAGATGCAGCGTGCTGGCGTATCGGTGCCAAGCAACATCGCAGAAGGAGCCGCACGGAACCATGATGGGGAATTCTATCACTTCCTCGGAATTGCGTGTGGGTCATCAGCCGAACTCTTCACGCAGACACTGATCGCGAAAGAGCTCGACTACATCACACAGGAGCAGTCGGACAAGATCACGGGCGAACTGGACCACATCATGAACCGCATCTTCAAGCTCCAAGCTCAGTTGGAAACCAAACACAAGAAACGTCCTGTGCGTAGCTGAATCAACTGTCCTATGTCTGATGCAAGATTGTCTTATGCCAAATGCCTCATCCCCCAGGCTGGCGGCAGCGACAAACTTGATCCGGAGCTGGGACCATCGCGACAGCCGCATAGGACAATCTTGCAACCGTCATAAGACATTCCCTCATGAACGCATACATCATCGCCGGTTTCCGTTCCGCCGTGGGCAAAGCACCCCGCGGCAAATTCCGTTTCACGCGTCCGGATGACCTGGCCGCGCACGTGGTGAACCACCTGGTGGGCTCGGTGCCCGGGCTGGAGCGCGACCGCATCGACGATGTGATCGTGGGCAACGCCACGCCCGAGGCCGAGCAGGGCCTGAACATCGGCCGCATGATCAGCCTGATGGGCCTGAACACCGACAAGGTGCCGGGCATGACGGTGAACCGCTACTGCAGCAGCGGCAGCGAGACCATCGCCATCGCGGCGGCCAAGATCCACAGCGGGCAGGCCGATGTGATCGTGGCGGGCGGCGTGGAGTGCATGAGCCCGATCCCCTTCGGCGGTTGGCGCATCGTGCCGAACGCCAAGGTGGGCAAGGCGCAGCCCACGTACTACTGGGGCATGGGCCTCACCGCCGAGGCCGTGGCGCGCGACTTCAAGGTGAGCCGTGAGGACCAGGACGCCTTCAGCCTGCGCAGCCACGAGAAGGCGCTGGCCGCGATCGGCTCGGGCAAGTTCACCGACGAGATCGTGCCCTACACCGTGGAGCGCGTGTACCTGGACGCGAAGGAGAAGCGCCAGGTGGAGAAGTACGTGGTGGATACGGATGAAGGTCCGCGCGCGAGCACCCTGGAGGCGCTGGCGAAGCTGAAGCCCGTGTTCGATGCGAAGGGCAGCGTGACGGCCGGCAACGCCAGCCAGACCAGCGATGGCGCGGCCTTCGTGCTGGTGGTGAGCGAGCGCATGCTGAAGCAGCTCAATACGAAGCCGATCGCGCGCCTCCTGTCCTACCACGTGGCCGGCGTGGAGCCGCGCATCATGGGCATCGGTCCGGTGGCCGCTGTGCCGAAAGCATTGGAGAAGGCCGGGCTGAAGTTGAACGACATCGGGCTGTTCGAGCTGAACGAGGCGTTCGCGTCGCAATCACTGGCGGTGGTGCGCGAGCTGGGCATCGACCCGGAGATCGTGAACGTGAATGGCGGAGCCATTGCATTGGGCCATCCACTCGGTTGTACCGGGACCAAGCTTTCTGTGCAGCTCTTTAACGAGATGAGGAGAAGGAAACAGAAGTATGGTGTTGTCACCATGTGTGTCGGGACAGGTCAAGGTGCAGCCTCCGTTTTTGAACTCTTGAACTGATCGTGAAAACATGATGGTCTCAGCATCTTCCATTTGAAAAAGAGGTCATGAGAACCGCTCCATTCCTACTGCTTGCATGTGCCATCCTTGCGGTGCCACATTGTTCAGCACAGCAGCTACAGGACAAACTGCAAGGCAAATGGAGCGCAGGGAAGGACTCTACTTCCATCATATTGATTCAAGATTCGACTTGGACATTTTCAAGCCCAGAGCGTACATCAACCTATGCAGCAACGACTAGGGAATGGGTCGTGGACATCGCCGAACCCAAACCAGTGGTGCATGACGAGGTGATACTATCCGGTTCTTCTGACACAATCACTATTGTGATCGACTGTGCCTGCGGCGATGAACTTTACTTGTCTGGGGGGGCCTATCCCAAAGGTGCTGTCTTCCGCCGAATCGATTGACCTTATGCGTCCCGATCACAACGCCCACAGCTACTTAGTCATCGTCCTTACGGGCGCGAAGCTGGGCGTGCAGCTGTTCAATGAGATGCGGCGGCGGAAGCAGAAGTATGGGGTGGTGATCCGCCGTACGGCGGATGCGTGGGGACCGGGCAGGGGGCGGCGAGTGTGTTCGAGTTGTTGAATTGATGGAACAGAAGCGTGATAGCTGTTTGGGCGTGTCCCTCGCAAAGCCTCGGGTCGCGCTTTCCGCTCCAAGTCCTCGCGCGGATTACCGCGCTGTGGGCTTTCCGCTGCAATCGCTCACGCGAAGTAGCCTGCACAAATACGGGATCTGGCTCTGTTCCTTTAGGTCATGAAAGCCTTGCGCATAGCCCTTGCGGCAATAACCATCTTTCTGGTTCGCGATCTGGTCGCACAGAGCGACCTGAGAGTCCTTGTGCTCGACAGTGCAACGGCAGAACCACTTTTCGGGGTGAGCGCCGTGATTGATGGCACCACCATCGGCGCATCCTCCGACTTTGACGGGCGGCTAACGATCGCAGGCGTTCCGGACGGTGCTCAGGTCTTGCGGGTGTTGAGCATGGGCTACACCGAGCAACGTATCCCATTCGTTGCACCGTACACCAGCGGACAGTTGACGGTGCGATTGCGTGCGACAGCCGTTGAACTGGAAGAGGCCATGGTTTCCGTTACACGCACAAACAGCCGCATCGAGGACACACCGCAGAAGATCGAAGTGCTGGGTTCCGAAGACCTCATGGAGGAAGGATCCTTGAAGCCCGGCAATGTGGCCAGCCTCATCGGTGATATCAGCAGCGTACAGATCCAGCAGACCAGCGCATCCACGGGTGCCAGTGTGGTGCGCATGCAAGGGTTGGACGGCAGGCACACCTTGTTGTTGCGCGATGGCATGCCCGCGTTCGGCGGTTTGAGCGGCGGTTTCGACCTGTTGCGGATCCCACCATTGGACCTGCAACGTGTGGAGTTGATGAAAGGTCCCGCGTCCACCTTCAACGGGGGCGGTGCCATAGCAGGCAGCATCAACTTCGTAAGCAAGGAACCCACCGATAGTCTGCAGGCTTTGCTCTTGCTGAACCGAAGCACCTTGGCCGAAACGAACGTCAACGGGTTCGTGAGCGGCCCGATGGGAAGTGCGGGCTACACGGTGTTCGCCGGTGCCACCTTGCAGGATGCGCGTGATGTGGATGGCGATGGGTACAGTGACCTGCCCCAGGCCAGGACATACTCTGTGCATCCGCAGGTGTTCGCAAAGCCATGGAAGAACGCAAAGCTCCGCGCGGGCTTGGTCTGGCAGAACGACGATCGCACGGGTGGTGATGTGCATGCGCTGGATGCACCGGAGGATACATCCCGCTACTTCCTGCGTACCCAAGGTGAGCGCATCGCGGCCGACCTCGCGCTCACGAACAACCTTTCAACCAAGGCACAACTCGTGGTGAAGGGGGCATGGAGCCGGTACACGCAGAACGATCGCGACAACTTTGTAAAGGAACGGCGCACACAGGCCAACCTCTACAGCGAAGCCTATTGGACCCATCGCACAGCACGGCGCACATGGGTGGCAGGTGCCAACATATTGTCGAACGAACTCACGGGTTCGGTCATCAGCTCGCAGGAGTTGACCACTCTTGGTGCCTTCGGGCAACTGGCGCTCCACCGCAAGCGATGGCCCGAGATCGACCTGGGCCTGCGTACGGACGCTCCTGCTGGATACGATGTGCAAGTGCTGCCTTCCATCGCCGCACTGTTCAAAGTGAATGATCGGTTCCTCTTGCGCACCAACATCGGTACAGGCTACCAATTGCCCGACCGGTCGCGCAACTACGGCTTGGTGTACGAAGGAGTGATCGCGCAAGAGCTTGCTCCCGGCACGAAGCCCGAGCGATCGGTGGGCGGCACGGTGGAGTGGACTTGGAAACGTCCGATCGGGGAACACACCTTCCTGTTCATCGACCAGACCTTCTTCGGCACCCTCATCAGCGATCCGCTCACCATCGGGTCCGCAGCCGATGGCACTACGCAGCTGACCAACGCGAAAGGCAACACCTTGACCCGTGGCGTGGACAACTACATCCGCATCAAACACGGGCACTCGGAAGTCTACCTAGGCTACACGTTCACCCTTCCTGAGTTCGTGGCAAATGGCACACACCAGGACATCCCTTACACCCCCCAACACCGGGCAGCCACCACCTTATCGCGCGAGTTCGGCGAGCACTGGCGCGCTGGGATCGAGGCAGCATGGAGTGGGCAACAGACCCGCTCAGATGGAACATCGACACGCGACCAATTGTTCCTTGCTGGCATGGTGGGTTACCAGCGGGGTGCGTTCACCGTGGTGTTGAATGGCGAGAACCTCTCCGATACACGCCAGACCCGGTGGGAGCCTATCGTGAGCAGGTCTTCATCACGCCCTTTGTTCGCTCCATTATGGGCACCGATAGATGGACGAGCGATCAACCTAAGCGTCATGTTCCGGATCTGAACCAACGCGACGATGAACGAGCACATTCGCCGCATCACGCGCTTGGTGGCCCTGCTCAACCTCGGCTACTTCGGGATCGAGTTCGCCATCGGCCTTGCCATCGGCTCCGTCTCGCTCTTCGCCGACAGCATCGATTTCCTCGAGGACACGGCGATGAACGTGCTGGTGCTGCTGGCCCTGTCGTGGGACGCCCAACGCCGCGCGCGCAGGGGCAAGGTGCTGGCCGCGCTGATCCTTGTTCCCAGCATGGCCACGCTCTGGATGACCTGGCAGAAGTTCACCTCGATGGCCCAGCCCGCACCGGTGCCGCTCACGCTGGGCGGCGGGGGTGCCTTGCTGGTGAACGTGACCTGCGCACTGATGCTCGTGCGTTACCGGCGGCACGGAGGGTCGCTGGTGCGTGCCGCATACTTGAGCGCCCGCAACGATGTGTTCGCGAACATCGCGATCATCACCGCCGGCCTGGTTTCCCTTTGGTGGGCCTCCGCATGGCCGGACCTTGCGGTGGGTATCGGTATACTCGCACTGAACCTTGGTGCGGCACGGGAGGTATGGAGCGCCGCATCAAAAGAGCAGCTGATCGAAACACCTTGATCGCATGGGATCCTCGACTTCCGCTTCCAGGAACGACCCGAACAATGCATACTTCAAAGGTGGTCTGTGGCTGGTCGCGCTGCCTTTCATCTGGGCGTGTCAGGCAACGACCCCGACAAAGGAGACCGCGCCAGCGCGCGAGCTCCACAACGCCAGCTACGACCTCATCATCCCTGCCGAGCAGAAGGCCCTGCTGATCCTTTTCCCCTGCTTCGGCTGCGATGCGGCGGATACACGGGCGGAGTCGCGCATCGCGGACACGGCCGCGGCGAACGGCATCGCGGTGCTGATGATGAATTTCAACCGCCACATCATGATGAGCGATGCGGAGCAGCAGGAGGTGATCGGCACGATCGCCGGCGCGGTGAAGAAGCACGGCGTGGATGCCTCGAACACGGTCATCGGCGGCTTCTCCTCCGGTGGCAACGTGAGCGTGCCGCTGGCGAAGGCGCTGCTGCGGTCGGCCGAGCCGCCTGTGCAGCTGAAAGGCGTGTTCGCCGTGGACAGTCCGCTGGATCTGGCGCACCTGTATGAATGCTCGCAGCGCGACCTGGCGAAGACCACCTTCCCCGAATACAAGGACGAGGCGCGCTACCTGATCGCGTTCCTGGACAGCGCCCTCGGCTCCCCCACGGACAGCTTGGCCAACTACGAACGCGCCGCGCCCCTGCTCAATTCGTCCGCGAGCGTGGCGCCACTGAAGGACCTGCCGATCCGCTTCTACACCGAGCCGGACACGGCCTGGTGGCGCACCAAACGCGACGACAGCTACGAGGAGCTGAACGCCTTCGCCATGAAGCGGATCCACGATACGCTGGTGGCGGCGGGGAATGCGCGGGCGGAGTACATCACCACGGAAGGGCGCGGGGTGCAGCATGGCGACCGGCACCCGCATGCGTGGAGCATCGTGGATGAGCGGGAGCTGGTGCGGTGGATCGATGGGCTCAGTCGGTGACAGTTTGTCACCAACTGAAATGGAGCCAACTGGTTACAGATCGTAAGCGCTTCACACCCCTTGGTCAAGTGGTAACAGTTCGTTACCAGTTCAGTTGGTTACGATCTGTAACCATCTGAACTCCGACGAAACTGGGATATCCGTAAATATCCGCAAATAGCCGGAACGTATCCGTAAACGTGGGTCCGCGTGAGCGGGCGGAGCGGCAGCTTGCTGAAGGTGAAGCGCAGGCAGCGCGCGAGCCTGCCTGCGGTAGGCAGGCGAGGACGCGACCAACGGAAGCGACCGGAGCCGCAGCGCTGCCCGCTGAACCGAAGCAACTACAGCGGAGCACGCGACCCGAGGGCCCTGAGCGAAGCAGAGCGGAGCCGAAGGGTGCGAGGGACACGCCCGGAACAAGACTCAAGTCCCAAGGCTTAAGTATCAAGGCATCAAGGTCCCTGGTCCATTCGCCAACCACCACTCGCCATTCACCTCCCCCCCCGAACCACCCCGCTTGGAAATATGTTATGCGTGCATAACTTTATCCCGACCGGGACGTAAGACACTGTGTAGAACCCCGCATCCCCACGCACCATGAGCACCGAAGTGAAGAACGCCCTGCAGGGCGGCGAGTTCCTGATCCGCGAGAGCAACCCACAGGACATCTTCATCCCCGAAGAGTTCAACGAGGAACAGGGCATGATCGCGCAGACGGCCACGGACTTCCTGGCCGCCGAGGTGTGGCCGCACCTGGACCGCATCGACAGCATGGAGGAAGGGCTGATGCCGAAGATCCTGGAGAAGGCCGGCGAACTGGGCCTGCTGGGCATCTCGATCCCCGAGGAATACGGCGGCTTCGGCAAGGACTTCGTGACCGGCATGCTGGTGACGGAGAAGACGGGCGCGGGCCACAGCTACAGCGTGGCGATGGCGGCGCACACCGGCATCGGCACCCTGCCCCTGCTGTACTACGGCAGCGCCGAGCAGAAGGCGAAGTACGTGCCCAAGCTGGCCACCGGCGAATGGAAGGCCTGCTACTGCCTTACCGAGCCCGGCAGCGGCAGCGACGCCAACAGCGGCAAGACCAAGGCCATGCTAAGCGCTGACGGCAAGCACTGGATCCTGAACGGGCAGAAGATGTGGATCACCAACGGCGGCTTCGCGGACCTCTTCACGGTGTTCGCCAAGGTGGTGGACCCCGCGACGGGTGTGGAGGACGAGAACCTCACGGCCTTCCTGGTGGAGAAGGGCTTCGGCGGCATCACGCTGAACCCCGAGGAGAAGAAGATGGGCATCAAGGGCAGCAGCACGCGGCAAGTGTTCTTCAACGACTGCAAGGTGCCGGTGGAGAACATGCTCAGCGAGCGGCAGAACGGCTTCAAGATCGCGGTGAACATCCTGAACATCGGCCGCATCAAGCTGGCCGGCGCGGCGCTGGGCGGTGCGAAGGCGGTGGTGGACCAGAGCGTGAAGTACGCCAACGAGCGCATCCAGTTCGGCAAGCCGATCAGCGCGTTCGGTGCCATCCGCCAGAAGCTCGCCGACCAGGCCACCTACTGCTACGTGGTGGAGAGCGCGACCTACCGCGCCTCGTTCGACATGGAGCGCGCGATCGAGGACCTGAAGGCCGGCGGCGCGGACCACGCGAAGGCCCTGCTGAAGGGCGTGGAGCAATACGCCGCCGAGGCCGCCATGCTGAAGGTGGCCGGCAGCGAATGCCTGGACTACGTGTGCGACGAGGGCGTGCAGATCTACGGCGGCATGGGCTACAGCGCCGAGAGCCCCGTGGAGCGCGCCTACCGCGACAGCCGCATCAACCGGATCTTCGAGGGCACCAACGAGATCAACCGCATGCTCACGGTGGACATGCTGCTGAAGCGCGCGATGAAGGGTCAGCTGGACCTGATGGGACCGGCGCAGGCCGTGGCCGCGGAGCTGATGGGCATTCCCGAGTTCCCCGAGCCGGACGATTCGCTCCTCGCCGATGAGAAGCGCATGGTGGCGAACTTCAAGAAGGCCGTGCTGATGGTGGCCGGCGGTGCCGCGCAGAAGCTGGGCCTGGAGCTGGCCAAGCACCAGGAGACGCTGATGCACATCGCCGACATGGTGATCGATACCTACCTGGCGGAGAGCACGCTGCTGCGCACGGTGAAGCTGGCCGACATGAAGGGCGCGGCCAACGTGCCCGAGCAGATCGCCATGTGCCAGCTCTACATCCACGACGCGGCGGACCGCATCCACAAGTACGCGAAGGAGGCCGTGTGCAACTTCGCCGAGGGCGACGAGCGGCAGGCGATGCTGATGGGCGCCAAGCGCTGGAGCAAGAACACGCCGCTGAACACCGCTGAGTTGCGGAAGGCGGTGGCGAAGAGGATGATCGCGGAGGGCAGGTATTGCTTCTGAGCGAGGTATCACTGGCAACCGGGCGCGGCGGGCTCGTTCCAGAACACAGGCAGACCATCCTTACGAGCTGTGGTGTTCATGGCGGTCACTGATCATTGTTTCGGGCCTTCCCGGAACAGGATCCGTATGCGACCGCAGTGGCAAGCCGCTTCATGCATCGCCAGTGTGGATCCGGTGCCTTTGGGACCGGTGGCACTGACCATCATCAGCAACCTTGCGGTCGCGATGTGCTTACCTTGTGGGCATGGAAGCAACACTGTTCTACAAGGAACTGGGACGATTGCTTTATGCCATCGCCTCGATCGATGGCAAGGTGAGCGCCAAAGAGATAGACACCTTGAAGTGGTTGGTGAAGGACCTGCTCGTCCCTGTGGAGCCAGGCGTTGACCACCACGGCACGGACAAAGCCTTCGTGACCGAGTTCGAGTTCGATACGCTGTTGGACCGCGGCATGTCCTCAGAGGACGCCTACGCCTCGTTCCGTGCCTACTTCGAACATCATCGCCACCATTTGGGGCGTGAGCGAAAGGAACTGGTCTACATCTGTGCAGAGGCGGTCGCCAATGCAGTGCACGGTGTGAACGCCAAGGAGCTTCCCCTGCTGATCGACCTTCATCGCCTACTGGGCTGAGCGATCAGATCGAGCGCACGAACTGAAGCACCAGGTCCAGGGTGATACCGGGGGCGTCCTTGTGCGGTGAATGGCCTGCACCAGGGATCATGTAAGAGCGCACATTCGCGCCTGTGGAGGCTGTGATCGCCTGGACCTGTGCGTCGGTACCGAACTGGTCGTCCACGCCTTGCAGCACCAGAACAGGGCAACTGACGCGCGCCAGTTCCGATGTGATGTCCCATGTGCGGAAGAACGGTGCCTGCCACGTGTCCGCCCAGGCCTGGAAGAGCGCATCGGTGCGTTCGCCATGGTGGCGTGCGAGCCGTTCGCGCAAGTCCGTGGTGTGGAACATGCGTTCGGTGGCGCGGATCCCGTTCAACGTGACCTCTTCCACGAACACGTGCGCCCCTTCCGTTACGACCGCGGCGATGCGTTCCGGGTGGCGGGCGGCCGCGAGCAGGGCGATGGTCCCCCCATCACTGTGGCCGAAGAGGATCGCCCGTTCGATGCCAGCGGCCTTGAGCACGGCATGCAGGACATCCGCCTCGCGGTGCAGGTAGGTGGCATCACGCTGTCCAGGTCCGAAGGGGTCGGAGCGGCCATATCCCTGTCGGTCGTAAAGCAGCACATCGCAGTTGAGCGCATGTCCGAATTCCTCTGGAACAGTGCGCCAGGTGGTGATGCAGCCGAGGGAATCGTGCAGGAACACCAAGGTATACGGAGCAGGCCGCTCCCCCACCCTTCCGGAGCGGGCCGCGAGACGCGTTCCACCGATGACGAATGAACGATCGATCCACTGCATATGCCGCTGTAAAGATCGAGGTCTACCTTCGGACCATGCGTACCCTGTGTTTGTCGTTGTGCTGCCTGCCGGGATCGCTCCTGGGGCAGGAGTGGACGACACTGCCGGACTTTCCGGGACTTCCGCGGGATGACGCAGCGGCCTTTGTGCTCGGAGCGGACATTTACGTGGGCACCGGCATGGACGTGGGCTTCAACCTGACGTCCGACTGGTACCGGTTCAACACGATCGATCAGAGCTGGAGCCCGGTGGCCGGGATGCCCGGTGGCGGCCGACAATACGCGCTGGCCATGGCTTCCGACGGCCACGGCTACGTGATCGGTGGTACGACCGGTGCGGGGGCCACGGATGAGGTATGGCGGTACGATGCGAACGGGAACGAGTGGAGCCAGCAGGCGCCCCTATTGACGGCGGTGCTGGCGGCTGCCGGTGGTCATCATCAGGGACAGCTGCATGTCATCGGCGGCATCGGTCCGAACGGAACGGTCGCGGCCCTTCACCAGGTCCACGATGTTCTGGCAGGTACGTGGAGCCTTGCGGAACCACCGCCGATGAGCGTGCATCGCGCGGCAGGCTTTGTGTTGGGCGATGGTCCGCATGTGGCAGGAGGCGCCACGCAGGACTTCGAGGGATCGGATCAGCACCTGCGGTATGATGCGAACGGAGCGGTCTGGTACGCGCTTGCATCCCTGCCCGACGGACGCTACGCGTGCGATGCATCCGCAGTGCATGCAGGTGCAGTATTGCTGGGGGGTGTGCGTACAGGACCTCCATTGGAGGTGCGTGGCGAGGTATGGCGCTACGATCCCTGGGCCGATGCGTGGTCCGCGATGCCACCGTTGCCAGCGGGTCCCCGACGGGGCGCGGTGCTGGTGGAGGCCGGGGGGCGACTCTACTTCGGCACCGGCAGCGATGCCACCCAGCGATACCAGGATTGGTGGACACTGGAGCTACCGGTGCGCATTGCCGAGGGGGCGTTCGCATTACCGGCTCCGTTCCCAGTACCGACATCAGGACCTGTGCACGTGGCCGCCGCGCTGTTGCCCACCGACCGTCTCCTTCGCCTTCTGACCAACAGTGGTCAAGAGGTAAGGCGGTGGCCTCCTTCCACCCGGATGCTGGACCTGAGCGACCTTGCGCCCGGATCGTACGTGCTCCTGATCGAAGGGGACGTGGGACGGCGGCACCGCCTCGTAAAGACCCCTTGACACATGGACTTCCTGCCCGAACTCGACCACTACGCTGCCACCCACAGCAGTCCCGAGCCCGTACTCCTCACCGAACTTGCGAACGAGACCAGACGGGTTTCAACGGCACCGCGCATGCTGAGCGGTCACGTTCAGGGTCGCTTCCTGAGCCTGCTTAGCCATCTGACACGTCCGCAGCGGGTGCTCGAACTCGGCACGTTCACAGGATACAGCGCACTCTGTCTGGCGGAAGGTCTGGCACCGGGCGGAGAACTGCACACGGTGGACATCGACGGGCGCCACGCCGACCTGGTGGCGCGCTACGTGGCCCGCGCAGGGATGGGCGGGCGCATTCACCAGCACATCGCACCAGCAATAGAGCTCATCACCCGGTTGCCGGGCATCTTCGACCTGGTCTTCATCGATGCCGACAAGCAGAACTACTGCGCCTACTTCGAGCTGTTGGTTGACCGGGTGCGCCCTGGGGGCTTGATCATTGCGGACAATGTGCTTTGGAGCGGGAAGGTGTTGCAGGACATCGCTGAACAGGATGCGGAGACCCGTGGATTATCGGCCTACGCGGAACTGGTGCGCACCGACCCCCGGGTGGAGAGCACATTGCTGACCGTCCGGGACGGTGCGTTGGTGAGCAGGAGAGTGTGAAGGCGTCTATCTTGGCCCCAATGGAGATCGATCTGCGGTCGGATACGGTAACACGCCCCACACCCGGCATGCTCGAGGCCATGTGGCGGGCGCCGGTGGGTGATGATGTGTTCGGGGAGGACCCGATGGTGAACGCCCTGGAGGACGAGTTGGCCGGGCTGTTCGGTAAGGAGGCCGGCCTGTTCTGCCCCAGCGGTACCATGAGCAACCAGATCGCCATCCGGTTGCATACACGGCCGGGCGACGAAGTGATCGGTGATGAGGGCATGCACATCTACCGCTACGAGGGCGGAGGCATCATGGCCAACAGCGGATGCAGCGTTCGGTTCGTACCGAACGACCGTGGACGCTTCACGGCCGAGGCGGTGGAGGCCGCGATCAATAACGCAGCGGACAGTTATGTGGCCCGCACCCGCTTGGTGAACATCGAGAACAGCCACAACCGGGGCGGAGGCGCCGTGTGGGACCTTGATGAAGTTCGTCGGATCAGAACGGTCTGCGAGGACCATGGTCTTGCGCTGCACCTTGACGGAGCCCGTATCTTCAATGCCATGGCCGTCGATGGTCGTTCGCCACAGGAATGGGGCAAGCCATTCGACACGGTGAGCGTTTGTTTGAGCAAGGGTCTGGGGGCACCCGTGGGAAGCGTTCTACTGGGTTCCCGGGACCACATCGGTGAAGCGCGCCGCATCCGCAAGCGGATGGGTGGTGGAATGCGCCAGGCGGGTTACCTGGCGGCGGCCTGCAGGTATGCACTGGCCCACCATGTCCAACGGCTCGCTGAAGATCATCGACGTGCACACCTTCTCGGTGCGGCCCTGGCTGAGCTGGGCTATATCGCCGAAGTACTGCCCGTATCCACCAACATCGTCATCGCTGAGCTGCGTGCAGGCCTGCGATCGTCCCATGTGCTGCAAATGCTTGCCGCCAAGGGTGTGCGTGCCTTGCCGTTCGGCCCTGCCACCCTTCGTTTCGTGACGCACCTGGATGTGAGCGATGCCGCCTTGGAACGAGCGATCCGCATGATGGCCGAACTTCGCCCCTGATGCCACGCGCACTTCTACTCTTCGTGCTCCTCGCCACCTCGATCGGCGCACATGCTCAATATGTGAAGAAAGGCCGGGTCAACGGGGTGGACCTTGCCTATCGCTGGCGGCATCCGGCGGGCAAGCCAAGCGAACTGCTCATCCGCATGGAGAACACGGCGGGTGGCGACCGGAGGGTGTCCTTGCAGGTCGACCTGAGCTACCAGGGTCTTACCGTGGAGTTGTTGAGCGCGGACACATGCATCAAGGCTGGCGCCGTTTTGAACGGGAGGGTCAACGGGACGTACTTCCGTCCACAACGGCTGACCACTGAACAGATCAGGAGCGGTGACGTGGAAGTGGACCTGACCAACACCTCGGTCGAGGAGACCGGCACCTGTCCATGAGCGCAAGGAATGACCGCAAGGACCGGGCATTGATGGCGGCCCTTTCGGTGGTGCTGCTGGGCGGTATTCTCGGAACGTTCTGGGCTTACATGAAGCTCGAGGACAGGCGCATTCGCCTGATCGAGAATTACCTCGCGGGTCAGGAGCAGGCCTTTCACGCCCGCTTGGACGGGTTCTTTCTGGGGATGGAGGAAGAGCTGAGCGACGAGGTCATGGCCCTTCCAATGAAGGACCAACGCCCGGCAAAGGTGCTGTTCGAGCGCTGGGAGCCACTGCTGGCTTCGCGCCCTTCGATCCTGCGCATATCCCTGGCCGACCAACGGGGTGATGAACAAGCACTCATTCGGACCCGCGAGGGTCTCTTGGAGCGCACGGTGTTCGAGGGGTCAGCAACAGGGCCGGCGATCGAGACCTACCGTGCACTGGACGACGCAGGGCATGATAGCATACGGCTTTCGAAGGAATCGCGCGATCCGCGCCGCGAAACCTGGTTCGCACGGGCCTTGGAGGACAATCTAGGCACACCTGTATGGACACTCGCGGAAGGGAGCAACAAGGAGGTGGTGCTCCAGGTATCGCAGTTGATCCGTCCGTCTTCCGACAGCCTTCCTCTTCAGGTCATGATGCTCGAAGTATCACCCGGCAGTTCGCGCTGGCTGGATACGCGCACGCTGGCGTTCGGCGCGCTCCACGGCATTCTGTTCGATGGCGGAAGAAAGCTGCTGGGCTTCACCAGGTCAAGTCCCATGATCACGGATACTGCTGAAGCGCAGCGGCTGTTACGATCTGGATTCGATCCTTCGAATGATGCGGTCTTTGAAGCAAATGCCGGGGACATGATCCTCTATGCACAGGCCAAGGAACATCCATTGAACGGCCTGCTGCTCTACACGCTCCTGTTGCTGGACCCTGCGTTCGTTGACGACTGGATGTCAGCGGAACGGGTGGCGCTGCTCAGCGCATGCGGCGTGCTGGTACTGATCGGCATCCTGCTGCTTTGGACGATGATCAGGGGTCGTGAACGGAACGAACGGATCCGGCAGACCGCGCGCAAACTGCGGACCACGGAGCGTCGCCTGGCGAAAGCGACCGGTGAACGTGATGTACTGAACCGGGAGGTGCACCATCGGGTGAAGAACAACCTTCAGGTGGTGAGCAGTCTTCTGAACCTGCAAGCATCCCGCCTCGAGGAAGGGCCGGTCCGCAGCGAGTTCCTGCGCGGTAAACGGCGGATCGACATCATTGCATTGGTCCATCACCGCATGTACGACCTCAAGGACCTGCGCAATGTCGATCTGCAACAGTTCTTCGAGCAGTTGATCGCGTCGCTCGGTCGCATGCATGAGCCGATGCGTCGTTCGGTGAGCCACGAGGTGAATGCCCACGGGGTGAAAGCCGACCAGGATACGGCCATCGAGCTGGGGATCATCCTTTGCGAGCTAGTCACGAACACCTATGAACATGCGTTCCCCTACGCCACAGGTGGGCATGTCGACATTACCGTGCAAGCGGTTGACAGCGACCTTCACCGCCTTATCGTGCGGGACAACGGGAAAGGTCTGAAGGAGGAGCGGATCCCGCAGGAAGGCAAGCTGGGGCTTGAGATCGTGGAGGCACTGGCGGAACAAATGAACGGTTCCCTCCATACGCACAGCGGCGTGCATGGAGCAACCTTCGAGGTGCTCTTTCGAATGAACTGGAACAATTCAGCGAGCGAGGTCATCGACCCCCAGGGCGCCGAGTAGGCCCCCGCTGGCGCGCAGGAGGGTGAGTTCCGCCACCTTGACATCGAACCCGGCCACCACGGTCTGCCTTTCCGCGTTAGCCAGGTCGAGCTGTGCCTGCCGGAACTGGAGACCGGTGAGTTGGCCGCTTTGGAACAGCTCCCGTGTACGTTCGAAGTTCAACAGCGCAGTGCGAACGGCCTCCTTCTGCATCCGCAGGACCTCGCGCTGGCTGCTCCATGTGGTGAAGGCATTGCGCACATCGCGCTCCACCTGCAACCGTGCCTGTTGCTCGGCCAACGCGGCGTTCTCCGCCCTCAGCCTCGCCTGTTCCGCCTGCGTATTCACCCGGCCACCATCGAAGATCGGCACACTGAGGGATAGACCGGCGTTCAATCCTTCGGTGTAGGTACCGAGCACAAGTCCGACCCCGTTCTGTTGATCGTTCACACCATAGGCGGCCGTAAGATCAAGTCGTGGCCAGCGCAGTGCCCTGGCGATGCGTTGGTCCACTTCGGCGGCGCGCATCTGGGCAGTGGCTGATGCCAGCAGCACGTTGCCTTGGAGCGCTTCCTGCACCAACTGTTCCTGGGAAAGTCCTTGTGCAAAAGCGGTGGTGGCGGTCACGTTCACTGGTGTATCCGGCGCCAACCCCATCAGCACGTTCAGGTCGCGTGCGCTGCGCTCGCGGCGTTGTGCAGCGAGCAGGTACGTGCTACTGTCAGTACGCAGGTCCACCGCGGCGTTCAGCAGTTCAAGTCGTCCCACCCCGCCGAGGGCCGCCTTGCCTTCCAGCCGCACGAACCGGTCGTTGGATATCGCCAGGATCCGTTCGGTGATGGCCACATCCTGCTCCAGTGCGGCCAATGCGTAGTAGAGTGCGATAACCTGAGCAAGGGTGCCCTCCACCTGGGCGCGGCGGCGCAGGTCGGCCAGCTGCGCGTTCAGTTCCGCCCGTTGAAGGGCCGCGAAATTCCCACCACCATGGAAGACCGTGTAGCTCAATCCGAGCTGGCCGCTCAGAGCGGTGTTCACCACGCCATTGCGTTCCACATCGGGAATACCCTCCGCGAAATCCAGGCTGGTGTTCTGGTTGCTGTAAGTTCCCCTACCGCTGGCATCCACGCGTGGGAGCAGGCCTGCGTTTCCCGCCGTGGCCTGGGCCTCCGCGATGGCGGCCTCGTTGCGCGCGATGAGGATGCCATGTTCATTGGCAAGCGCCAGTTGGATGGCACGCTCCAAGCTGAGCGTATCCTGGGCTGTGGCCAAGTGGACCGCAGCACAGGCGAGGCTAGTTGCGATGTTCCTCCAGGTCCTCATAGGGCAGTTCTTTCACGGCTGGTTCAACGGACACGGCGCTCGGCATCCGGGCGTTCCAGGCCCACCCAGCAAGGCGACGACCCTCGTTGAGCACGGCCAGCAGGATGGGCAGGATGATGAGGGTGACGAAGGTGGCGATCGCCAATCCGTAGGCCACGGTGATGGCCATCGGGATGAGGAACTGGGCCTGGAAGCTCTTGTTCAGGGTGATCGGCAGCAGACCCACCACCGTGGTGAGCGAGGTGAGCAGGATGGGTCGCAGCCGGGAGAGGGCAGCTGTGCGCAAGGCGCTGTAGAACTCCATGCCGGTCTTCAGGTTCGCGTTGAACGTACCGATGAAGACGAGCGAATCGTTCACCATCACACCGATGAGCGCGATCATTCCGAAGAAGCTGAAGAGGCTGATCTGCACACCATGTATCCAGTGGCCCCAGCCGATCCCCACGAAGCCGAGCGGAAGGCAGAGGAGCACGGCCACCATCTGCCAGAAGCTGCGCAGGGTGAGGACGATCATGGAGAACATGATGATGAGCGTGATGGGCAGTACACGCATGGCACTTCCGCTGACCTTGCGGCTCTGCTCGCCCTGGCCCTCGAAACTGTAGCTGAGCCCGGGATACTTGGCGAGCAGCGGTGACATGATCTCAGCAGCCACCACGCCCTGTGCTTCGGTCGCGCTCTGGGCACTGCTGGCGAGGTCCGCCTCCACCCGCACTTCACGCTTGCCATCCAGGTGGTTCACCGCGCGAATGCCGCGTTCGATGTGATAGCTGACCAGCTCGTTAAGCGGGAACTGCCTGCCATCAGCGGTACGGATGCGCATGTCCTCGAGGTCCCGTAATGAGGCTCGGCCGTCCTCCGCGTAGCGTACCCAGATCTTCACTTCATCCTCACCGCGCTGCACACGCTGCGCCTCCAGGCCGAAGAAGCCCTGGCGCACCTGGGCGGCCACATCCTGCAAGGTGAGACCGAGCAGTTGGGCCTTGTCCTTCAGTTTCAGCACCACCTCCCGGTTCCCGGGGCGGTCGCTGTCCACCACATCGCGGAGCATGGGCAGCTTTTGCAGTTCACTGCGCAATTCGAGCTTGGCGGCATTGAGCTCCGCGAGGTCATTGCTGCGCAACGACACGGACACTGGCTTTCCGAACGGCGTAGCAAGACCGAAGGTGAGGTTCTGCACACCAGGCAACATGCCGACCCGTTCACGCAGGCGGTTGGTGATCTCTTCGGCACGAAAACCGCGCTGTTCACCATCAAGGAGGATGATGTTGAGCTTGCCCTGTTCTGCGCGCGGCCCCAGGATGGTCTGCACCTTCAGGATGACATCCTGACCGTCCTCCCTGCTGGCGCTAAGTTCATCATTGATGGCCCAGGCCACTTCCTCGATGCGCTGCAGCTCGCCGAAGACGATGTTCTCGCGGGTTCCGGTCACCATCTCCAGGTCCACCGCCACGTCGTCGCGCTCGATCACCGGAAAGAAGGTGGTCTTGATGATACCAGCACCGACCGAACCGATGGTGATGGCCAACAGGAAGAAGGCGATACCAATGGTGAACATGCGATGACGCATGAACCGGTCGAAGAACCTAGCATAACGCACATCGCGGAGCCGGCCCATGACGCCGTCCATGTAGGCCTCCAGCCTGTTCTTGGTGCCGCGGCTCAGGCCTTTGGAATGCGCCACGTGCGCGGGGAGGATGAAGGCGGCTTCGATCAGTGAGAACAGCAGCGTGGCGATGACCACGAACGCCAGCGCTGGCGCGAAATCGCCCAATCGCCCCTCAATGAAGAAGAACGTACTGAACGCTGCCACCGTGGTCAGGATCGAGCTTATCACCGCCGGGAACACCTTGTTGATGCCTTCGAACGCCGCCTTGATAGGCGGGAGACCGCGCTCGTATTCCTGGTAGATGCTTTCGGTGATCACGATGCCATCGTCCACCAGGATACCTACCACGAGGATCATCCCGAACAGGCTCATGACATTGATGGTGATGAAGCCCGGAGCGAGGATGAACATACCAGCGAAGGCGATCGGAATGCTGAGGGCCACCCAAAATGCCAGGCGCCAGTTGAGGAAGAGCGCGAGCACGATCACCACGAGGAAAAAGCCCTGGATACCGTTCTCCAGCAGCATGGCGATACGCTGCCGAAGCACGGTTGTGGCGTCGTTGATGAGCGTGGCCTTCACCGGACCACCGCGCTCGTTGAAGGTCTCCATGTACGCGAGCGTGCTTTCCGCGATATAGAGGATGTCCTCGCTCACGGTGCTGCTCACGTTCACCACCACGGACGGTTTGCCGTTCACATAGTTGCGGGCCGGGTCCTCCGCCCAGGCATCGCGCACCTCGGCCACATCCTTCAGCCGCAGTACACGGCCATCGCTGCCTGCACGCAACACCACATTGCGCAGGCCCTCCGCGTCCTGGCGCTTGTCACGGACACGTATCAGCAGTTCCTCATCGGCGGTCTTGATCTTGCCACCGGTGAGGTCCAGGTTGGCGCCGCGCACGGCCGCAGCAGCCTGGGCAAAGCTGAGGTTGTTGGCGCGCAGGTCCGCTTCGCGGAAGGCCACCTCCACTTCTTCATCGGGATAGCCGGTCACCTCCACCTTGCTGATGCCACCGATCGAGCGCAGGTCCTGCTCCACACGGCGTGCGATGAGCTTCAGTGCCTTGAGGTCGACACCCTCACCGCTGAGCGCGAAGGTGACGGCCGGGCGGATGTTCTCCAGCTTGAAGGTCCGGATCGGCTCCATGCCATCGGGCAGTGTCGGGATGCGCTCCACCGCGTTCTTCACGTCCTGCAGCACCACGTCCACATCATAGCCCTTGATCACCTCCACGATGATCACGCCGCCGTTCTCCTGGCTTACGCTGCTGATGCGCTCCACGCCGGACACACCCTTGAGGTCGTCCTCGATGCGCAGCACCACCCCTTCCTCCACCTCCTCCGGTGCGGCACCCGGGTAGATGATCTGCACTTGGATGGTGCGGCTCTCCACCTCTGGGAAGAGCGAACTGCGGGTCGCCTTCAGCCCGAAGAAGCCGAAAATGAGGATGAGCACCATGACGGTGTCCACCGCCACACTGTACTTGATGAAGTAGGCGGTGAGTCCCTTCATGGCTTCACCGGTGCTACGCGCATGCCTTCATGGGCGCCGCCAAGGCGATCGGTGACGACCACCTGACCGTTCGACAGCCCCCTGACCACCGCCTGATCCACCCCCTGATGCAGGATGGTGACCGGCTGCCTGACGAGCGCACTGTCCTTCACCGTATAAAGCGCGCCATCGTCGAGCAGGGCGCTGCGGGGCACGCTCACGGCATCGTTCAGCGACCCGGCTTCGATGGTACCGCTGAGGTACTGACCATCGCGCAGGCCCTTGCCGGCCACCTGCACATAGAGCTTCACGGTCTGGGTGGTGGCGTCGATGCTCTCCCCCGTTCGGATGATGCGACCGTTCCAGCTGCCGGGGCCTTCCGAGCTGGTGAGGCGAAGGGTATCGCCCACCTTCACAAGAGCCAGTTCACCCGCACCGATGGCGGTCTCCAGTTCCAACGAACCGGGTGCGATGAACTCACCGAGCCGGGTACCAGGAGTGACGATGGTGCCCGGCTCAACGCCCGCTGCTGCCACGACGCCGTCAAACGCGGCAGTGATCACGTACTTGTCACGTCGCTCGTACAGCGCACGTATGCCATAATACTGGTCGAGCACACCGCGGCCGGCGAGGTAATTGCGCTCCTGTTCAGTGGCGAACCCAGGCAGTTCGGGCAGCTGTCCTTCCACAGGTACGGTCTTCAGGTAGGCGTCCCACTTGGCGGCCTGCTCGGGCAGGTCGATGCGCAGATCGGGCACCAGCTGCACCAGGGCGCGGAGGAAGGCGCTCTGCTGGGCGTTGATCTGTGCGCGTACCTCCCCGTCGTCGATGCGTAACAGCACCTCGCCGCGGCCGAAGGACACGCCTTCGCGAAAGGCCTTCCCGGTGCGAAGGAGCGTACCGCCCACCTCAGCATTGATGAGCATGCGGTCCATGGCGCGCAGTCGGCCGGTGATCGGGATGGTCAAGCGCACCGGCCCGTTCAGGGCGATGAGGGTGCGGACGATGCGGGTCGGCGTGGTCGCTTCATTTCGGGGCTGGGCAGCCTTGCTGCCGGCAAGCTTGCGACAGGTTCCGATGCCCCCGACGATGAGCAGGAGCCCGAATACGATGGAAAGTCTACGCCTCAAAAGGTCGTTCATGCGCGGATGGATCGGATGATGAATTCGGGGACGGACCTCTTTCGCTTGGCGATCATGCGTCGAAAGGCCTCGTCGTTCATGCCATGGAGGTGGGTGAGCATGGGCCGCGCGATGAATGGATGAGCGCAAAGGGCCATGATGTTCACCAACAGCTCGCGGGGTTCGATGTCAATGATCCGGCCATCCTTGTGTGCCTGCTCGAAGAGCTTCTGGTAGTGCGCACGTCCGGCCTTGCCCCGGTCGATGAACCCGAGCAGGTGCTGCGGGTCGCGATTGAGCTCACTGATCAGGAACTGGGGCAGCAGGGGCTCCTCGAGCATGCGGTCCAGGTAGGTGGCTACAAAACGCTCGATGCCCTCGAAAAGGTCGTCGCATTCCTCCAGCACACGCCAGATACAGGTGAACTGCCGCTCGGCGCTTCCCTTGAACACGCCCTCGAAGAGGCGTTGCTTGTCCCGGTAGTAGTAATGGAGCAGCGCCTTGTTGATGCCTGCCTCGTCGGCCACTTCCTGCATCCGGGCACCGACCATCCCCTTGCGGATGAAGACCCTGCGGGCCGCTGCGAGAATGCGCTCCTCGGTGCCTGGCTCCTGTTCAACGGTGGACATCGGGCTGCAATATTAACCAATTGGTTAAAGTGGATGGTTAACCGAAGGCACGACCTCCTGAACATGATCGCCGCACGAACGAAGGATTCACTTCACACCAATGGAAGAAGAGCGGCCTTGGTCACCGAAGCCGAAGGACGGGATGACCAAGAAGCGAAGGACAGAAGGCTGTTCGCAGCGCTCAGCGCAGCCACTCCACCTCCACACGGCGCTCGCTCGGGTCTCGGCCGGTGCTGCGGCTGTCGCCATAGTAGTTCACCAGGAGCCGTTCCGGCGCGATACCGCGCTGCAGCAAATAGTTGCGCACCGCCTTCGCCCGCTGTTCGCTCAGGCGCAGGTTCACAGCAGGATCACCGGAACGATCCGTGTAGCCGGTTATCAGGACACGGTCCATCGGAGCTCGGGCAAGCTGCTCGAAGACCTCATTGAGCAGGACCCTGCTCTCACCTTCGAGTTGAACAGAGGCACGTCCGAACCTCAAGGTGATGTTGCTCCGGGTCAGGCTGCTCAGGTCCGCCAGAGGATTCTCGGGCCGTTCGGAGGCAACGCCGCCCTGTTCCTCCACCAACATCTCCACCCCTGCCAGCCGATCCTCCAGATCTTCCAAGCGGTCGCGGAGCTCCCACAACTCACGACGCTGGTCCATGCGGTCGATGCGCTGGTTGATGGCATCCAGCTCCGACTTCAACCAACGGTCACGCTTGCGCACCGGGGCCGAGGCCGGCCTATCCATGGCACTGCGCTCAATGGAGGACATGATCTGCGCACCGAGGGATGGCTCCATCGCTCCTTCCCCGTTCGAGGCGAGCTGAAGGTCCAGCGCACAGAGATAATTCTCCTGGTCGTAGACGGTGCCACAGGTGGAATTCACCTGCACGGTGGTCCACGGATCGGCCGGTCTGCTCTTCAGGACCGGCACCGTTGCGAGCGGCAGCAGGTCTGCCTTCAGCTGGCGTTCGAGCTCTTCGCGTTGGCCCCGCACGAAGCGGTAGATAGCGAGGTATTTGTCCTGTTCACCGGTCCCGTTCACGGACCTGCCGGCCTGTTCCCAGCTGATGTGCGTGAGCTTGGCGAGCTGCTCACGCGTGGCCTGCGAAAGCCCGGTCACGGCCCCTTCCACGCCAAGTTCCTCCTCTGCCGCCCGCACCATGGCATCCAGTTCCAGGGCCATGGCCTCTGCCGTCAGGTCGGTCTGCACACCGTCGTGCCGGAAGTGAATTCGTGCATCCAGGTAGGCCCCGATACCGCACAACAGCAGGCGATCGAGCATGACGTTGACGTCCGGTGCCACTGCAAGGGTGTGCTGCAGCTGCATGACCGCCCGCCCGCCCGGCACCCCGCGCCACACGGCCTGCAGCACGGGATCAGTGCCTTCCAGCGTGGCCTGCACGAGCACCTGGCCGTCCTGCGAAACACCATCGAGCAGCACGGTACCCTGTGCACATAGCACACCCGGAAGCAGCAGACCGACCAGCCAGCCGAAGAAGGAACCCGTACGCCGCTCCATTGAGAGCGTGAACTTACATGGATGAGGAGAGGCCTTCCGGAGGTCCTTCGCGGAAGTACGAACGTTCTTATCAACAGGGCACCTCAGCCCATGATCTCCGCGAATTGCATCCGTTCGCGGGCCCATGCGTAGGCCTTGGCGTGGTCATCGAAAATGCGGAACGGGAACGCGGGGCGCTTCAGTCGAAGGAAGCGTTCACCCTGTTGCCTGCTGAGCGGATCGCGTGTAAGGAAGGCCACCGGATGACCGTGGACCCCGCAGACACGCCGCAGCAGCTCACCCGCCTCCGCACGCACGGCGAACCGATCGGGATAGTCCAGCAGGACCGGGGCATGACCGCTCGGGTCCAGCGCACCGATCACACGCAGCACCTCCTTCATGTCACGCATCTGCATGACGGCACCGGGCGCCAGCACCAGATGGAGCACGCCATCCTCACGCCAGAGCTCAAAGGGGCTTTTGAAAGCGGATGTTCCCCGATCGATCATGCCGCAAAATATCCAACCAACATGAGTGTAACGCACAGGTCATCAACACATTGTCCACAACCGGTGTTGATCCAGCCTTTGAGCGTGGTCAGCGCAGGACCTCCGGTACCGGGTCTCCGATGGCGGCATCGGGCAGTGCGGTACCCAGCAGCATGCTGAGCGTGGGTGCGATGTCGGTGATATGGGTACGCCGGAACACTTCCGCCTGCCTGATACCGCGGCCCATGAAGAACAGGGGGACATGGGTATCATAGTTCCAGATGGAGCCGTGGGTGGTGCCCCTGCCCGGACCATCACCCATGCGCTCGAAGTAGCCAGGGCGCATGACGAAGGCCACGTCACCTGAGCGTCCTTCTTGGAACCCCAACTGCAGGGCGCGCGCTGGCGCAGAGGGCATGACCGTGTGCATCAGCTCGTACGCGGAGCAGGCGAAGGCGATATCCGCGCGTTCGCGAAGTGCGGCGGCTGCATGGTCCTGCAGCGCACGCGCATCGAGTCCACGCGCCGCGATCAGGCTGTCATTAAGCCAGAGCTGCTCATTGAGCACATGCCGCACCCATGGCCCCACACCATGACGGGCGGAGAGGGCCGCCTCCACGCCAGCGAGCAGTTCGGACAGGGGCACGTAGCCGGCGCTGCCTTTCAGGTCCTGAAGATAGGCCGGCACATCGGCGGCGGCGTGGTCGGCCGTGAGGAACACCACGTAGCGGTCCTTGCCCACCTGCGCGTCCAAGGCCTTGAAGAGCCGATCCAGTTCGCGGTCCAGCCGCACATACATATCCTCCAGTTCCAGCGCACGCGGTCCTACACGATGCCCCAGGATGTCAGGTGCGGAGTAGCTGATGGCGAGCAGATCAGGTACGGCATCCGCACCCATGCCCTCCCCTTCCACAGCGGCCAGGGCCAACTCCGTAATGATGGTGTTGCCCCAGGGGGTATAGGCGAGGATGCTGGTGGATCCGGAGGTGCGATGGAGCGCAGCCAGGTCCTGCGGCAGCGTGGCGGTGGCCGCGCCGCTCAGCGGGATCTCGTAAGGGTTGTCGTCGGGCAGTGCTTCGTGGTAGCGTTCCCGTGGCAGCAGCAGGTCCCAGGTGCGGTCCAGGTACTTCGCGGCCCGCCCTTCGGCATTGAATCGCTGCAGCCAAGCGGGCAGATCGGTCCTGTACCAGGTGCTAGTGGCGAACGCTCCTTCAACGCCGCCGGTGAACCAGTACGCCGCATCGCCCGTGCGCCCGATGGGCATGATGGCACCGCGGTCCTTCAGCGAAATGCCCACGGTGATGGACCTCCGTTCGGTGCGGCGCTCCAGCTCATCGGCCAGGGTGGTGGCCAGCAAGCGGAAGGGTGAGCGTGAACCCAGTTCATCCCCACACCCCACACCCTTCACCTTCGCATCGGTGGCGCAATAGCCTTCGGTTCCGGCGCGACGATCGTAGAGGTCGTTGCCTACGATGCCGTGGTAGGCGGGCGTGGTGCCGGTGTAGATGCTGGCGTGGCCCGGTGCGGTGTAGGTGGGCGCGTAGTTGTAGTGCGTGTTGCGCAGGTACGCCCCCTCGCGCACAAGCCTGCGGAAGCCGCCTTCACCGTAATTGGACCAATAGCGCTGCACCATGTCGGCGCGCATCTGATCGACCACGATGCCCACCACCAAGCGCGGTGGATCCTGCCACGTGGGAACGGGCTGTTGCGCGGAGCAGCCGACCGTACCGACAAGAGCGATCGCCAGCGCTGCGGAGAGGGGGAACGGAGCGTGCTTCATCCTTCAGGTACTGCGTGCAAAGAGATGGAACAGCGCCACACCGGCTGTTACCGTAATGAGAACGTTGGCCACGGCGAAGCCATGGAGACCGTCGCGCAAGAGCTGGTGGTTCTCCATGCTGAAGGTGCTCATGGTGCTGAAGCCGCCGCACAATCCAATGGCGAAGAGCGCCTGCCAATGCTCACGTCCGGGTTGATGCACGTGCAGGCGCAGGACGAACCAGGCGAGCAGTGCGGTGGCCAGCAGGTTGCTGATGAGTGTGGCCCAGGGGAACAAGGCGTCGGGGACCATCAGCTTCACCACGCGCGACACACCGAACCGCAGCACGGAGCCGATGCCACCGCCAAGGAACACCGCCAGCCAGTGCATCATGTGCGTGGGGAGAAGAAGTGAAGGTGCAACTTGCGGAACAGACGGAAGAACAAGAGCCCCACGAGGGCACCGTAGGCACCGCCCACGAGCACATCGCCTGGATAGTGGACCCCGAGGTAGATGCGGCTGTAGGCGATGAGGGCCGCCCAACCCAGGAGCGCCGCCACTGCCCAACGCGGCCGGGCCCCGAGCACACCGATCATGAAGGTGGCGATGCCGAAGTGGTTGCTGGCATGCGACGAGACGAAGCCGAAGGCACCTCCACGGTACAGGGTCCCATCCGGTGCATAGAGCAGGTGGATGTGGGGCTGCAGTTCGGCCACATGGCTGGGGCGCAGCCGTTGTACGGTGTTCTTGAACAACATCACCGAACCACTGTCCGTCCCGTAGATCATGAGCGCGATGATGGGTACGGCCAGTGCGGATCCGCGCCAGCCCCAGCGACGCTGCAGCAGGTAGAGGAAGAACACGTAGAGCGGGATCCAGAGCTGCAGTTGGCTGATGTGCCACATCAGGTCATCCAGCGCTGGGGTGTGGAGGCTGTTGAGGGCCAGGAAGGCCGCACGGTCAAAGGCGTCGAGGCGGTCCAGCAGGCTCATTCCACGTGATCGGCGGGGAAGGTGCCATGCAGCTTCTTCCACAGCAGGTCCTTCAGTTCATCGAGACCGATGCGCGCAACGCTGCTGATGAGCACGGTCTGCACGCCCTTCGGCAGGTCCTTCCGCAGTTGCTTCATCATCACCTCATCGAGCATGTCGCACTTGGTGATGGCCAGCACCCGGTCCTTGTCGAGCAGGTCGGGCGAGTATTCCTGCAACTCGTTGAGCAATACTTGGTAGTCGTGGCGGATGTCATCGCTGTCCGCGGGGATCATGAACAGCAGCACACTGTTGCGTTCGATGTGGCGCAGGAAGCGGAGGCCGAGGCCCTTGCCTTCGTGGGCGCCTTCGATGATGCCGGGGATGTCGGCCATCACGAAGCTGCGGTGGTCCCGGTAGGGTACGATGCCCAGGTTGGGTGTGAGGGTGGTGAAGGCGTAGTCGGCGATCTTGGGCTTGGCGGCCGTGATCACACTGAGGAGGGTGCTCTTGCCCGCGTTGGGGAAGCCCACCAGACCCACATCGGCGAGGACCTTCAGTTCCATGGCCACCCAGCGCTCCACACCGGGTTCGCCGGGCTGGGCGAAGCGGGGGGTCTGGAAGGTGGCCGACTTGAAGTGCTGGTTGCCGAGGCCACCGCGCCCGCCTTGGAAGAGGACCCGTTCCTCCCCATCGCGGGTGATCTCGCAGAGCACCTCGCCCGTCTCATCATCCTTCACCACGGTACCCAGCGGCACCTCGATCACCTTGTCCGCTCCCGCTCTGCCGGAGCTCTGGTTGCTGCTGCCGCTTTCACCGTCCTCGGCGATCACGTGCTTGGTGTAGCGCAGGTGGAGCAGGGTCCAGAGCTGCCCGTTGCCACGCAGCACGATGTGTCCACCGCGACCGCCATCGCCGCCATCGGGACCGCCCTTGGGCATGTACTTCTCGCGGCGCAGGTGCCGGGAGCCGGGCCCTCCTTTGCCGCTGCGGCATTGGATGCGGATGTGATCGATGAAGTTCATGCGGTCGCAAAGGTCGGGAAAGCATGCCATGGACTTGATCAGGAAAAACACAGGCAGCGTTAACCGCACTTTTCACGTCTTCCACGAACGGGACCACTATCTTTACGAAGCAGCCACCAGAAAACACCTATTACCATGCGCAGCATACGCATCCTCCGCAACTTTCTCATCGTTGCAGCGCTCGTCGTGGTGAACATGGAGACCAACGCTCAGGTGTTCATCTCCTCGGAGTATGAGCGCACGTGGCTGAACAGCCTCATACCGGGCCTGGTTGATGAGAACGGCATAATGGACACATTACATGTTGGCATCGAAGATATTGATTCAACTGTTTGTTCTTTATTTATTCAAGAAGAGTACTTAAGTTTATCTTTTGATGGGTTATCCTATTTAAGGAACTTGAACTATTTGCGCTTGATAATTAGTGTACAAGTTAATCAATCAGGCGAATTAAACATAAATTCATTACCAAATAATTTACGCATATTGTACATATATTCAGATTATCAAATTAACCTTCCTTCCATGCCTTCAATAATGGACATATTTGTAATATCATTCGGAGATTACTTGGAAATGGATGACCAATCATATTGCAATATTCAACAAATGTCTGATACAATAGGTTTATTTCGCGCTTCCGATCTTCGCAAACTTACATGGAACGGGACTCCTCATTTCAGAGAATTCAGAAGCAATAATGAATATGCTTATTCCGGATCCATCCATCTTCCGTCATCAACGATCGATCGCGCATATATTTACGGGTTCATCGACCTTGATAGTATTGACCTCAGGAATAGCTCAATTGTGTATCTTGAGATAATTGAATGGTCGACCAATAGCTATAACAAAATGATTCTATCAGATAACATAGATACTATAAACTTAGCTTTTAACTATGGAAAGATAGTGAATTGGCCCATCAATTTGAAGAGTCTTACGATCATTGACTCAGACCTGGGCTGCATACCGAACTTACCGGATAGTGTTTCTTATCTCTACATATCATCAGCTCAGATTGAATGTTTGCCCAACTGGCCATCGATGCTCAATGATGAAAATTTCTATCATAATGAAATATACGGAGCAGGTGCGCAGCCCATTTTCTGTTCCGTTCTTAACACAGACTGCCCGAATTCTTATCCAGGGATCTCAGGAAGTTTTTTCATCGACGTGGATGGAAATGGGGTCCAAGGTGGCAATGAGTTCAACCCAAGTGGCACATACATCCATCTTCAACCAGGAAATGTGACGGTCCCAAGCGGTGCAGATGGCTACTGGGAAGTGGGCCTTGCTCCTGGAAATTATACGATCACGCCTTCGCCCAGCTATCCGTATGTGCTCTCCTATTCACCTGGGAACCACATCGCCAATGTGCCCAACATGGGAGACATCGATACCGACAACCACTTCGCCGCCACACTAATGCCGAACGTTCAGGACCTACGGGCATGGGTCTACGCCGATCCGGCACGCCCAGGGTTTGAGAACCGCATCTTCCTGAACTACCAGAACTATGGCACGATCCCAGCGAACGCGACGCTCACCCTGCAATGGGATACCGACCAGCAATGGGTGGGTAGTTCAGTGACCCCGAGCACTGTATCGGGTACTACCGCCACGTGGGACCTCGGTACTCTGGCCATTTCCGACCAAGGGGTCCTGACCGTTGACCTGAGCACGCCCGCGACCGTACCGTTGGGCACCCCGATCGAACACACCTTGACCGCCGGCCCTGTACTTGGTGATGAAACACCGATGGATAATGCGGCCCTTTTCAGTGACGTTGTTGTAGGCAGCTACGACCCCAACGACAAGCTGCTCAGCCCCGCGACCATGAGCCCCGCGCAGCTGCAGGATCCGGAAGCGCGCATCGAATACACCATCCGTTTCCAGAACACGGGCACCTACCTCGCTGAACGTGTGGTGATCTTGGACACACTACCCGAAGGCCTGATCCTGGAGAGCATCCAGTTCCTTTCCAGCAGTCACGCCAACACCTGGTACCTCACCGATGGTGTGCTGCACGTGATCCACAACGACATCATGCTGCCCGACAGCACCAGCGACGAGCCCAACAGCCATGGCTTCATCCGCTTCAGCATGAAGCCTGAGCCCAGCCTCGCGAACGGCGCAACGATCGCCAACATCGCCCACATCATCTTCGACTTCAACGAGCCGATCATCACTCCCCCGGCCATCTTCACGGTGGATGTGCTGGCCGGACTTGATGACGAGCAGGGCGGATCGTGGAGCCTATGGCCCAACCCGACCAGCGATGTGCTTTGGTTGAACGCAGCGGATGCCGGACCACACGCCCGGCCCTTCACCGTGCGCGATGTAACGGGCCGCACTGTAATGACCGGCAGCACCACCGTATCCGGTGAACTGAACGTCGGCACACTGGCTACCGGCGCCTACACCCTACAACTGCAAGGCGAAGGCGGTGTGATGCGGTTCGTGAAGGAGTAAGCCTAGCCGATCGCCTTCACCAACCGCTCGGTGATCTCCGCGATGCTGCCCACGCCAGGAATGGCCTTGAACTTGCCTTGCGCGCGGTAGAAATCCTTCAAGGGCGCGGTCTTCTTCTCATACTCACGGATGCGGTTGCGCACCACGGCCTCGTCCTGGTCATCGGCACGACCGCTTGTGGCGCCACGTCCCAGCAAGCGCGTCACCAACTCCTCCTCGGGCACTTCCAGGGCGAGCATGGCCACGATGGGCTCGTTCTTGGCGGCCAGCATGGCATCGAGCGCTTCAGCCTGGGCTTGGGTACGCGGGAATCCGTCGAAGATGAAGCCTTTGGCATCGAGATGGGCCTCCATCTTGTTGCGTATCATGCCGATGACGATATCGTCGCCCACCAGCTCCCCGCGGTCCATGAGCAGCTTGGCTTTCATGCCCAGGTCGCTCTCGGCCTTGATCTCGGCGCGCAGCAGATCGCCGGTGCTGAGGTGTACGAGGCCGTAACGTTCGATGAGGAAGTTGCTCTGAGTGCCCTTGCCAGCGCCTGGGGGGCCGAAGAGCACGAGGTTCAGCTTGGTCATTGGGGGTTCTGAATGAGGCGGTGGATGCCGCGCAGGTTGCGACCGAGTCCGTCGTGGTCCAGGCCCATGCCCACCACGAAGTAGTTGGGGATGGTGAGGGCGACGTGGTCGATGATGACGTCCTTCTTGTAGGCCTCGGGCTTGAAGAGCAGGCTGGCCACACGAACACTGGCCGGGTGGCGCTCCTTCAGCAGCTCGAGGATGTGTACGATGGTGTTGCCGGTGTCCACGATGTCCTCGAGCACCACCACGTGGCGGCCCTCGATGCGTTCGTTGAAGCCGATGAGATCGGTGACCGTGCCGCTGCTGCTGGTGCCATGATAGCTGGCCACCTTCACGAAGGTGATCTCGCAATCGATGGTGAGGCGCTTCATCAGCTCCGCAGCGAAGGCGAAGGCCCCATTGAGCACCCCGATGAAGAGCGGCCGCTTGTCCGCATAGTGCGCCTCGATGTCAGCGGCCACGCGGTCAATGGCGGCGTGCACCTCGGCCTCACTGATGTACGGCTCGAACTCCAGATCGTGCAGGCGAACGTTGGGCATGGGGACACTGCGCTTATCGCACAAGGGTTGCGAAGGTAGGGAACGTGCTCAGGAACGCTCCGTGACCGATGGCACCGGGGCACGGCCCGGAGTTCATCGCCAAGCCCTACTTTCGGGGCGATGCGTGGCACCCTTCTGCTCCTGATCGTGCTGAACAGCGCCGTGCTGCGGGCCGGCGGCGAACACCTACCCCTGGGCGCGCGGGCCGCCGGCCTGGGCTATGCAGGCCTCACCCTTACCGACCTGTGGAGCGTGCGGCTCAACCCGGCCGGCATGGCAGCGTTGGAGCGTCCTGTGATCGGACTGGTACACCAGCAGCACTTCCTGAGCCGCGAACTGAGCCAACAGGGCCTGGCCGCCGTGGTGCCGCTGGGCAGGGGCGCGCTGGGCGTTGGGGCCGATCGCTTCGGGTACGAGCTGTACAACGAGACCCGCCTCAGCCTGGGCTACGCGATGAAGTTCGGCGATGGCCTGCGCGCGGCGGTGCAACTGCAGCACCTGGGCGTGCGCTTGGGCAACAACTACGGCAACACCAGCGCTGTGGTGGCCGAACTGGGTGTGCAGGCGCGCCTCACCGAGGCGTTGTGGATCGGCGCCCACTTGTACAACCCCACCCGCAGCCTGCTGGGCCGGCTGGGCGAAGGCGCCGTGGTGGTGGAGGAACGCGTTCCCACACTGCTCCGCGCCGGCCTGGGCTACACCTTCAGCACCAAGCTGCAGATGCTGGTGGAGGCCGAGAAGGACATCGACCAGGACGAACGCTTCCGCATCGGCCTGGAGTACAACCCCAACAAGGTGCTCTACCTGCGCACGGGCATCAGCACCGGTCCGGTACAAGGCCACTTCGGTGCAGGCTTCCGCTTGAAGCAGCTCGACATCGACCTGGCACTGGCCGTGCGCTCGCAGCTCGGACCCACACCGGTCATCGGCATCAACTACCGGTTCGAATGAGATCGGTCGCGCTGTTGGTTGGCTTATGCTTGTCCGTTGTGCTCCACGCGCAAGTGGATGGCATTCCCAAGGACCTCATCGAGCAGCGCATCGAAGCGGCGGTGGAACAACTCGGCGGCGACGAGAGCATTGACCTCACCAACCTCTTCGAGCTGCTCGCCGACCGCTACAACGACCCCATCGACCTCAACCATACCACGGCGGAAGAACTGAACACGCTGCTGCTGCTGAGCGATCTGCAAGTGAGCACGCTGCTCAGCCACATCAAGCGGAACGGCCGCCTGCTGAGCCTCTACGAGCTGCAGTCCATCAATGGATGGGATGTGAACACCATCGCCATGGTGCGGCCGTTCATCACCGTGCGCGAGAACCCGCTCGGCAGCAACGCCAGCCTGAAGGAGATCCTGTCCAAAGGTGCGCACGAGATCACCCTCCGAAGCACCATGAACATCGAGGAACGGCGCGGCTTCCAGCACCGGACCAACCCGTTCGGCCAGGAGTATTATGATCCCGATGGCGACGCCCTTCCTGACCTCGATGATGCCGACGTGGTGGATTCCTTGAAGCGCAACAACCGCATCTACCTGGGCAGTCCCTACCGCATTTACACGCGCTATCGCTTCCGTTATCGGCAGAACATCAGCTTCGGGATCACGGCAGAGAAGGACGAGGGCGAAGAGTTCTTCCGCGGCACGCAGCCCAATGGCTTCGACTTCTACAGCGCGCACCTGTTCCTGCGCGAGATCGGGCGTTTCAAGGCCATTGCCGTTGGGGATTACAGTGCGCAGTTCGGTCAGGGCCTGGCCTTTTGGAACGGGCTCGCGTTCGCTGCCAAGAGCAGCTTCACGATGAACGTGAAACGCAATGCCGTTGGCTTGGCCCCATATACAAGTGTGAACGAGAACCTGTTCATGCGCGGCGTGGCAGCCACGTACGCCCTCGCCCGGAATTGGGAGGCCACCGGCTTCTTCTCGAAGAAGAAGTTGGACGGTAATGTCTCTTCCGTCACCGGCGCGGACAGCCTCGGCACGGCCATCGAAGAGGTCATCTTCAGCAGTTTCCAGGAGGATGGCTTCCATCGCACGGTCCGCGAAATGGAGAAGAAAGATGCCGTGGACGAGCGCATCGTGGGGGGGCACCTGCGGTACAAGCGTCCGACCTTCAGCATGGGTGTCACTGCCGCACGTGTCGACTTCGGTGGTGAGCTGAGCCGCAACCTGCAGCCCTATAACCAGTTCGATTTCCAAGGCCGCAGCAACACCACTGTCAGCACCGACTGGAACGTGCTGTACCGCAACCTCACCTGGTTCGGCGAGGTGGCCCGCAGCGCCAACGGCGGGTTGGCAATGAACACGGGTGCGGTGGTGGCGCTGGACCGTCGTGTGAGCCTGAGCCTGCTGTTGCGCGATTACCGGCGCGACTTCCATGGCCTGTACAGCGTGGCGTTCGCCGAGGGCACCAACCCCTGGAACGAGCGTGGCATCTACACGGGGATCGAGATCCGGCCCAACCGGCAATGGTCGTTCAACGGCTACTTCGATCAGTTCCGTTTCCCCTGGCTGCGCTTCCAGACCGATGCGCCGTCCGATGGCTTCGACTGGCTGGCACAGGTGAACTGGAAGCCCAGTCGCGGCGTGGAGCTGTACGCCCGTGTGCGGCACCAGGACCGCGCCCGTAACACCGCGGACGATGTGGACGGCATCGACCCCCTGGTCCGTGTGGAACAGACCAACTACCGGGTGAACGCGACGTACAAGGTGAGCAGTTCCGTGAGCCTGCGCACACGTGTGGAGACGATCGACTTCCAGCGTGGAACGGCGCCGCTCCGCCACGGCATGCTCATCTACCAGGACCTCATCCATCGCCCGCTGAGCAGCCCGTTGGAGCTCAGCCTCCGCTTCGCCCTGTTCGATACGGAGAGCTATGATGCGCGCCTGTACGCTTACGAAAGCGAGCTGATCGGTGTGTTCGCCATACCACCGTACTACGGACGCGGGATCCGATGGTACGCCATGGCCCGCCTCACACCAGCGCGCGGCGTGGACCTGTGGGTCCGTTACGGTGCCTTCATCTACCAGGACCAGGACGTGATCAGCAGCGGGCTGCAGGAGATACCGGGCAACACGCGCAGCGACCTGAAGCTGCAGCTCCGTTGGAAGTTCTGATCCACAGCCATGGCCCTGCAACACGTCCGCCTCGATAGTGCCAACCCCGTGGCGGTGCTCAGCGGCACCAGCATGCCCCGGCTCGAGTTCCGGCAGGCCCTGTTCCGCAGCCCAGACCCGGCCTGGCAGCGCAGGTTGTACCCCGCCGCATTGCTCGTTACCACCACCGCCCACGACCTGCGCGACCGCAGATTGGTGGTGGACCATCAGGCCCTGCGCTTCAGCGTGCTCTACGATGCCAGCTGGCCGGAGCCGGTGTTCCTGAAGGTGCGGAACTGGCCCTACAAGCCCGTGGAACTGCGCAAGGATGCGCCCGTGGTCTACTGGACCGTGGAGCTACGGCTCCGCGACCTGCGCCTGGCCGACGATGAGTGGGTGGAAGTGGCCTTCCTGGGGTGAAGCCCGAAGATCAGTACAACGCGCTGTCGAAGCGCCTGCGCCACTGTCGGGTCACGGGATGTTCGTTGCCCAGCAGGTTGAACAGCGCCACGCACAGGCGCCGGGGCAGTTCATCCATGTAACGCTTGTCCAGCTCCACCGCGCGCACCCAATGTTCCAAGGTGGCATTGGCATCGTTGGCACGTAGCGCGGCAATGCCTTTGAGCACCTCCTCCCGTGCAACGCCCGCAGGTAGTTCTTCCGCGGTCAATTGCGCGCCCCGGGCCAGGTCGAGCAGTGCCTCTGCATCGGGCAGGTGGAGGTGATGGGCCAACAGGGGCTCCACCGCTTCGGGTGCATTCAGCACCTGGAGCCGGGCCAGCAACAGCCTGGCCTGTTCGTGCCCAGGCTCCATGTCGAGCACCTCTTGGAGTACGTTGCGGGCATCGGCTTCCTGGCCTTGCTCCAACGCGGCGATGGCCTTCAGGAACAGTGTACGGCCCGGCGTGGGCAGGTGCATGTCGATCCACTGCTTCAACTGCGGCTCCGGCAAGGCACCGGCCAGTTCACCGATGACCTCGCCCATGTGGAACAGCTTCACGTTCGGGATGCCGCGGATCTGGAAACGTATGGCCAGGTCCTGATGCACTTCGGTGTTCACCTTCACCAGTTCCCATTGTCCATCGGCCTCGCCCGCGAGCTTCTCGATGATCGGCCCCAGGAAGCGGCACGGTCCGCACCACGGTGCCCAGAAGTCGACGAGCACCGGCACTTCGGCACTGCGCTCCATCACTTGTGCCTCGAAGTCGACCACCTCGTAGCTGGGGGCGGTCAGGGGTTCAGTTGCCATGGTCGTTCTTCTTTTCAGGGATGACAAGGCCGAGCGTGAGGTATCCCATCACCGCACCATACGCCGTGCTGGTCCACCAACGACCGGTGATGGCGCAGCCATTGGTGCAACCATACCAGTTCCAGTAGGCCCATCCGGCCACCGCGCCCAAGGCGATGAATAGGGCATAGAGCATCCAACGCTTCATGGCACAAAGGTCGGCATGAGCACATGTTACCTACCGTGATGTGTATCACCGAGGCCAGGAACACCAGCTCGGCGTTGCACTTCACCGTTCGAAGTACCTTTACACGCCCCTCACCCCTTGCTCCCATGCGCGTCCTGCTTGCGCTTGTCATCGTTCTGTTCACCCTGCCCGGCCGCGCCCAGCTCAACAACTGGGACCCTTCGTGGTACGCCTCGGACAGTGCACTGGTCTTCCACGACGACCTCGATTACTACCTCAACGCATACAGCAAGAACGAGATCAGGGACATGCGTCGCACCGTGAGCATCTGGCGGATGAACTTCGACAAGCTCATGCGGCAGACCTACCGCGAACTACGCACGTACAGTGAAGGCGGCGGCATGGAGCCGTTCACGCACGACTTCGAGCTGCCCTACGCACACCAGGAAGGCCGCTACCGATTGCGCGACAACAACGGACGCATCCGGGCCTTCATGTTCGGCAGCATCAGCAACCCGCCGTCGCGCGTGCAGCTGGTGCGGTGGAGCGCCCTGGCGAAGAAGTATGCCCGCGAGGATGTGGACCTGTTCGTGATCTACGGTCGCGAACTGCACCCCGGCGATGGCAAGCAGTTCAAGAAGTACCCGCAGCCGCAGAGCGAGACCGAGAAGCTGGCGTATGCGAAGGAATTCGCCGCGTTGGGCAGCCTGCCCGTGCTGGTGGATGGCCTGAACGACGCGGTGTACACGGCCTATGGCAAGGCCCCCAACGGCGCCTACCTCGTGGACAAGGACGGCAACCTCGTGTTCCGCTCCACCTGGGCCGATGCGCGCAAGATGGAGCACATGATCGATACGCTGCTGCGCTGGTACAAGGCGGGGCGGCCGAAGGAGTTCAAGGCGGAGTAGTTGTGTGGGTCGATGACCCTCACAACTACTCCTACACCTTCACCAACTTCCACTTCCCGCGCCGGAACAGCACCGCGCTGATGATCGCGAGGATGCTCTCACTGATGGGCACGGCGGTGAACGCCCCTTGCGCCCCCCAGCCCAGCACGGTGCTCAGATACCACGCCAGCGGGATCTGCAGCAGCAGGAAACAGAACGCGTTCATCCAGGTGGGCGTGAGCGTATCGCCCGCTCCGTTGAACGATTGCGCCAGCACCATGCCATAGCCGTAGAAGAAGTAGCCCAGGCAGAGCGTGCGCAACGCCGCCACACCGTAGTCGCCCAATTGCTCACCCTCACTGAAGAAGCCCACCAGACCGGGCGCGAACAGCCAGAAGACCACCGCGATGCTCACCAGGTAGAACATGTTGTAGTGCCCGCACAACCACGCTGAGCGTTCCGCACGATCGGGCTGACCGGCACCCAGGTTCTGGCCTACGAGCGTGCTGGCGGCGTTCGCCATACCCCATGATGGCAGCAGGGAGAAGATCATGATGCGTACCGCAACGGTGTAACCAGCGGTGGCGGCGCTGCCGAACTTGGCTACGATGGACCCCAGGAACATCCAGCTCACCGAAGGCAATACGAACTGGATCACTCCACCGAGCGACACCTTCACGATGGTCCACATCACCGCAGGTTGCAAGCGGAACGGCAGGCCGCGCAGGTCCACCCGTCCCGAGCGGGAGAAGAGGCGCGAAAGCTGGTACAGCACCCCGATGCCCCGTCCGGTGGCGGTGGCCACGGCCGCACCGGTCACGCCCAGCCCGGCCCAATCGCCCACCCCATGGATCATCAGGGGGCACAGGACGATGTTGATCCCGTTGGCAAGCATCAGCGAGCGCATGGCGATGGCTGCATCACCCGCCCCCCGGAAGATCGCGTTGATGGCGAAGAGCAACAGGATGATCACGTTGCTGCCGAACATGATGCGGACGTAGTTGCTGCCGATGGCCACCACCTCGGGCTCCGCGTTCATCAGGCGCAGCAAGGCCCCGGGGAATAACAGGCCCGGCACCGCCATCACCACGCCCAGCAGCACCGTGATCAGCAAGCCTTGCACCGCTGCCTCCGCCGCACCCTTCGGATCCTTTTCGCCGGTGCGGCGCGCCACCACGCTGGTGATGCCCATGCCCAGGCCCCAGGCCACGGAATACACCAACGTCAGCAAGAGCTCCGTTAGTCCCACCGTGGCGATGGCATGTTCGCCCAACTTGCTCACGAAGAAGATGTCCACCAGCGCGAACACCGCTTCCATGCCCATCTCCACCACCATCGGGATGCTCAGCAGCACGATGGCCTTGCGCACGTCAATGCCCGTGTAGTCGGTCTCTTCCGACGACGAGAGGCTCTCCTTGATCAACGCGAACACCTTGCGCATGGCCTTGTGGGACGTTGACAGGTTCCTCGTCGTTGCCCGGCCCACAAGGTGCGGACTTCCGGCCGATACAACGCAACCCGCCAGACCGGAGTGGTCGACCCGGTGGGCCCGAGACCTCGGGCGACGCTACACCGGCTACGGGGGAATTCAACCTTATAGCATCAACCTACCACTGTTCAAACCCGGCCCGATCCTTGCACACACCCCCCTTGATCACCCCGGTAGTTTTGCTCCCATGATGCACCGCCCGTACCTCGCGCTCACGCTGTCCTTGGCCTTCACTCCTGCTGCGTTGCATGCTCAGAACCTGCTGGAGCGCGCGCTCGCCAACGACACCATGCCCAACCTGGTGGTGAACCCCGGCTTCGAGGAGGTGGAACGCACCTATTGCGCCTGGACCACCAATGTGGCCAAGTTCAACGCGGCAGTGACGGGCTGGAGCTCGCCGACGCAGACCACACCGGACCACTTCAGCACCACGCTGGACCCCAGCTGTTGGGCCCACCCCAAGAAGCACAGCGAGGGCAAACAGTCCACCCACAGCGGCAACGCCATGGTGGGCATCAAGGTCTACGGCAAGGGCAACACGCCCACCTTCTGGCACGAGTATGTGCAGACCGAGCTGCCCGAGCCCTTGCAGGCCGGTGTGCGCTACATCGCTGAATGCTGGGTGCTGCGTGCAGTGCGGAGCAACGAGGCCAGCAACAACATCGGCATGCACTTCACCGATACGCCCATCAGCACGCGCGACTGTCTGCCGCTCTACCTCACGCCGCAGGTGAACGAGGAGAAGGTGGTGAAAGGCGGCTGGCACAAGGTGCGCGGCGTGTTCGAGGCCACTGGCACCGAGAAGTTCCTGCTCATCGGCAACTTCTACGGCGATGAGACCACCAGCCACGAGAAGCAGCCCGCAGGTGAGCGTGGCGCCTACTACTTCATCGATGATGTCAACGTGCGCATTGCGCCGCCCGGCACCGCGCTTACGCCGAAGCCCAAGGTGAGCACCCCGCCCCCACCCCGCCCCGTGGTGCCCGACCACGTCAGCAGCACCACCGTGGACATCCACCAGGTGGAACCCGCCGTGGGCACCCGCGTGCGCCTGGACAATGTGCAGTTCGAGTTCGACAAGGCCACACTGCTGCCGGGCTATGAGGACGAGCTCGACAAGCTCGTTGACCTGATGACCGACTTCCCCTTCCTGCGGGTGGAGATCGAAGGCCACACCGACGACCAGGGCAGCGACGCTTACAACCTGAAGCTGAGCGATGATCGCGCCAAGGCCGTGGTGGACCACCTGCTGAAGAAGAAGGTGGACAAGGAACGCCTCACGTGGAAGGGCTACGGAGAGACCAAGCCCTTGAAGCCGAACGACAGCGATGCCAACCGGGCCATCAACCGGAGGGTGGAGTTCCGGGTGGTGGAGCGGTGATCCTGTATTGTATGCACTATCTTGCGGTGGCGACCCATGCCATCCGATATGGACCTCTGCCTTCGCGCCTCGTTCCCGCACTCAGGTGACTTCTTCGATGCGAGTTTCATCGACCGCGGCTCGGACCTGGCACATTCCGTGGTATGGAATGATGGCGAAGTGTTCTACTTGGTGGGAAGCTCCGGTGGGAACAGTTTCGATAGGCAATGTCCTTTCCCATTCCCTGACCAAAGCTACTGTGAGCTGGATGCGGGTCCGCTGGGCAGTTTTACTGATCAATACGATGGAATGATCGCTCGCTTCGACATGCGGACCATTGATGTCGCGGTGTCAGAAACACATCCTCATGCGAGCGACTTAGTGGTCTTCCCATCCCCCGCAGCGGACCTCATACGCCTATCAGGTCCCGAATGGATGAATGCGGCCTGCTCCGTGCGTATAACCGATGTTTCTGGGAGGGTCGTGCTGGAGCAACGGATGGGCAGTGATGCAGCCATTCTGGTCCGTGGACTAGCCGCTGGATCCTACGTCATTCAGGTGGAACAAACCGCCACGTCCTACTCTGTTTCTACTCGGTTCATCAAGCAATGAAACATGCTGGATGTAAACTACTCGCGCTCCTCTACCCGCTTTTTGAGAATGTGTGCGCACAGTACACGGAAGGAGTACGACGTGGTATTTCGCGGAATGTCCAGACCATGCACGTGGATACGGTGCAAGACCGGATCTTGATAGCTGGCTCATTCGCGTATGCTGATTCACTTCCTGTGAGTCCAGGAATACTCCAGTGGGACAGTCAAGGTTATAGCTCATTGGGCTGTGGCGTGGAATGGAACTGTGTGACACCAGGCTCTTGGGCCGGCTTAGCAAATTCATCCCAAACAGTAACCACATGGCAAGGCGATGTGTACCTGGGTGGCGATTGGTCGTTCACCCGCGACGGGGTGCTCTACGACCACATCATGCGCTGGGATGGGGAGGCATGGCACCCGCTGGGGGCCGGTTGCGATGGCAAGGTGAAGAGCATCCGCGTGATCAACGACCAACTGATCGTGGCAGGATGGTTCACCTATGCCGATACCGTGCTGGCTAATGGACTGGCCCGCTGGGACGGCGTGCGTTGGCACAAGGTGGTAGAGGTACCTGAGTTCTTTCCCGGTAGTACGAACCAGATCGAGGACGTCAACCTCTACCAGGATGCCTGGTACATCGGTGGACAGCTGCCCGGGGAAGGTGACCTTCTCAGATGGAATGGAGGGTCATGGGAAACCGTGGGCCAAGGCTTTCATAGTGCCTTCTCACAAGTGAACAGCTTGGAGGTCCATGCGGACAAACTCTACATCGCTGGGTCCTTTGCGCGCTGCCTGCCCTTGGGCAACGGACTGGATCCCGGTACTGGTGTAGTGGCCTGGGATGGTGCGCAATGGGATGACCTGGGCGGTGGCACCTGCGGCAGCACCAACGGAGCGGTCTTTGACATCCGGTGGATAGGGGAAGAACTTTATGCTGTAGGCATTTTCAACCGCATTGGTGGCCAGCCCTGCGGCAAGGTGGCCAAGTGGAACGGTACGGAGTGGTGCCCATTGGTGCCGGAGAACTACTGGGGGAGTGGGAATCTCGGCGATATCGTAAGCTATCGTGATACGCTATATATCGGCGGAGCTTTCAATGTGGCTGGCTACGAGGAGACCTCCAGCTTCGTCCGCTGGACCGGCGGGGACCATACCGAGGGCTGCGGGGCGCTGGTGAGCGTGGGTGAGCATGAGTTGGTGGAGGACCCGCCTCTCTTCCACCCCAACCCGGCTGGGGATAGGATCGTGATAGAGCCTACCCGGCTTAAGCCAGGTGCTTGGGTGCGTCTGACCGATGCCACAGGACGGACCGTATACCAAGGCCCCCTGGCAAATGACGGCGTGTTGGACGTGCAGGCGTTACGGCCCGGTCCCTATTTGGTTCATATGCATCACCGAGAGAGCGCAGTTCCGGAGGTCCAGCGCCTGCTGATCGTTCGATGACGTACCCATGAACACGAAAGCGGCCCGGGCAACCCCGAGCCGCTTCCCCTGCCGCTTGTACGGCCATCCGTGTGCTACGCGGTCGCGTGCTCCTCGCTGAGGATCTGCCGCGCACGGTCCAGGATGCGCGTATCGTCCAGCGCCACGATGCCCCCGTCGGGACCCTTCTCCAGGTGTACGCCCATGGGCCTGCCCGCCGCATGGCCGTAGCCACCGAAGTAGTTCCACACGGTCTCCACGTTCAGGTCCAACTCCCGCGCAATGCGATGGATGCTCCCATCCGGCAGTTGGTCCTTGATCCGCCGTAGCTCATTGAAGGTGATGTTCATGATGGGAAGGTTTGGTTGAAGCGTGCCTTAAAACTACACCACCAACGAGCGGATCCCAAATCGATCCGGCACGGTGTTGGTAATGGGTACTTTGATGTGCCTCGAGCGGATGGCACGCAAGGCTATCTTTCGCAGCATGTGGCGCACCGCTCTCCCGGTCCTGCTTGGGCTCTGCGCCGCACCGGCTGCGCGGGCACAGCAATACGACCTGCGCAACTTCAGCCTGGAACAGGGCCTGCCTAGTGCGAGCGTCAATGCCTTGTGCGAGGATGCCGACGGTTTCCTGTGGGTGGCCACCAAGAACGGCATCGCCCGTGGACAAGGCTCGCGCTTCGATGCCTATGAAAGCGACAGTGCGGCGCCCGGCAAGCGTGCCACAGCGCTGCTCGCCACCCAGGACCGCAATGGCAACAACCTGCTGTGGGTGGGCTTCCACAACGGCAACTTGGCCCGATGGGCACAGGGGCGCTACACCGCATGGCGCACCGCCACACCCCTGCCCGCGTTCCCCGTGCGACGCATCCTTCCGGGTGGCGGCAACATGCTCTGGCTGGGCTATCGCGGCGGCGGTGTGTGGTGCGTGGACACCGTTACCGGTGCGTTGGACGAACGGATCGCTGGACTGCCCAGCCTGCGCATCAACCAGCTCGCGCGGCACCCCGATGGCACCTTCCTCGCCGCGCTGGATAGCGGCCTTTACCGGTGGACCACATCACGTTGGGCACCGGTGGAGCTGCGCGGTGAACTCCGCGGCCGTCGGGTGCTGAGCATCTGGTGCGATAGCCTGGGTACACTGCTGGGCACCAGCGAAGGCTACGTGGAGCTCGATGCCCAGCTGAAGCCGCTGCCACCTGCGGAACGGTTCGCAGGTTTCCAGCCGCTCACCCTGCCCCATCCGGTGGTGCTCAGTGTGCTGCGCACTGCGGAGGGCGCGCTCTGGCTGGGCACACCAGCGGGCCTCGTCCACATCACCAAGCGCGGTGGTGTGCCCACGCTCACCACCATGGCCGAGGCCAATGGGCTGGGGCACGACCTGGTGCGCTGCCTGCACCGCGACCGCAGCGGTGGCATCTGGGCCGGCACGGGCTTCGGCGGCATCAGCAAGTTCACCAGCGATGCCTTCCGCTATGTCACCGAGCGCGATGGGTTGGGCTCACGCATCGTCAGCGCCATCCACCGCAGTCCCGAGGGCCTGCTCTGGTTCGCTACGCAAGGCGGCGGCATCAGCAGGTTCGATGGGGGCACCATGCAGCGCTTGGGCCGGGCCGAAGGATTGCCGTCGCTCTTCATCACCTGTCTGGGTGAGGATGCCCAGGGCTACCTGCTGGCGGGCACCACCATGCACGGGCTGCATCGCTGGCGCGGTGACCGCTTCGAACCCGTGGAAGTGCCCGGTACCCGCATGCCGCTCCGCATCAACCGCATCGCCCTGGCACCGGATGGCAGCCTGCACATCGCCACCGACCAGGGAGCGCACCTGCTCGCCAACAATACCTGGACCAGGATCCCCTTACCGGTGCGGAACATCACGGCGCTGCACGTTGACCCTTCCACCGTCTGCTTCGCCACGGACAGCGGAGCCTTCGCCGCCACCGCGAACGGCGCGCCACAACTGCTACCTGCGCCGCGCATCGCCTACAACGCCGTGGTGCGCGATAGCAAGGGCGGCATTTGGCTGGGTAGCGAGGAGCAGGGGCTCTTCCGCGTGGTGGGAACGGAGGTGACCCGCTACGGAAGAGCGCAGGGGCTGGAAAGCGATGCTGTGGAAGCGGTGCTGCTTGATGCCTACGAGAACTTGTGGCTGGGCACCAAGCGAGGGGTGCACTACGTGGAGCTGGATGTGCTGCAGGAACAGGTGATCGACATCACCGCTTATGGGCCGGAGGACGGCTTCATCGGCATCGAAAGCCTGCCGGGCGCGGTGCTGCTCGATGGGGACAGCAGCCTCTGGTTCGGCACGGTGCGTGGCGCCATCCGCTACGACCCCCGTGCGGTGATCGAGGATCCGCAGGAACCCGCAACACACCTGCTGGACATGCAACTATTCTACGAGCGGCCCGACTGGAGCCCGTGGTGCAAGGGCAAGCTGGGCAATGGGCTGCCGCAGGAACTGGAACTGCCCCACGATAAGAACCACCTCACCTTCGTTTTCACCGGCATCTCGCTGGCCTACCCGGAGAAGGTCCGCTACCGCTGGATGCTGGAGGGCTACGATCAGGATTGGTCGCCGATCACGGCCACGCAGCGCGTCACCTACAGCAGCATCCCACCGGGCGACTACACCTTCAAGGTCATGGCCCGCAACGCCAGCGGCATCTGGAACGAGGAGCCGGTGAGCTACCGCTTCAGCATCGCGCCACCCTTCTGGCAGACCAACACCTTCCGCATCGGTGGCGGCGCCTCGCTGTTGCTGGCCTTCTTCGGCTTCGTGCGGGTGCGCGAACGCAACCTGCGCCGCGACCGCGAGCGCCTGGAGCGCACCGTGGCCCAGCGTACCAACGAACTCGCCACCGAGAAGGACCGCAGCGACCAACTGCTGCTCAACATCCTGCCCGCGAGCACCGCCGAGGAGCTCAAGCAGAAAGGCAGTGCCCAAGCGCGGCGCTACGAGCACTGCACGGTGCTCTTCAGCGATTTCAAAGGCTTCTCCAGCTTCAGCAGTCGGATGGACAGCGATACGTTGGTGGCCGAACTGGACCATTACTTCCGGCTGTTCGACCAACTGTGCGAACGGCATGGCTTGGAAAAGATCAAGACCATCGGCGATGCCTACATGTGCGCGGCGGGATTGCCCGAACCAAGTCCCACGCACGCACTGGACGCCTTGTTGATGGGCCTGGGTATGCTGGAGGGCGTGGAGCACAGCAACGCGGAACGCCGCAGCAAGGGTCTGCAGGAATGGCCCATCCGCATCGGGCTGCACAGCGGTCCGGTGGTGGCCGGCGTGGTGGGTGAACGCAAGTTCGCCTACGACATCTGGGGCGATACGGTGAACGTGGCCAGTCGCATGGAGAGCAACGGGGAGGCCGGCATGCTCAATATCAGTGGACCGGTGTACGCACAGGTGATGGACTTCATCCAAGTGCGTCCACGTGGCCCCATCAAGGTGAAGGGCAAGGGCGAGGTACAGATGTATTTCGTGGAACGCTTGCGACCGGAGTACAGCGCGGACCAGCGTGGCTACCACGCCAATGCCGCCCTGCTCGATCGCTCCGGACGCATGGGCTGACCCTCCAACACCCGCTCTCAACGCCCACGATCCATGGCCTCCGGACCATCGTCGGGGCAGCGATGCGCGCAATTCTGCAGGGTCAGCAACAAGGCGAGGAGCAGCGCGGTGAAAAGGAGGATGCGGGCCATGGTCGGTGCAGTGTTGGTGTTCCAACGGAATGCACGGACCGCACGGTGGTAACATCCGGACTGACGGCCGTCATTCCAGGATACCGCGGGACCCGTGCCATCTTTGCAGGCCCCGAGGGGGCTGTAGCTCAGCTGGCCAGAGCGCGTCGTTCGCAATGACGAGGTCGTGGGTTCGACTCCCATCAGCTCCACTGAACAAGACAACGCCGCCCGATGCTTCTGGAGGAAGCGGGGCGGCGTTGGTGCTTGCGAACGGTGCTCAGCTCAACCCCGTGATCCTTCCCTCCGCATCGATGTCCATGCCTTCGCTGGCGGGCACTTCGGGCAGGCCGGGCATGCGCATGATCTCGCCGCAGATGGGCACCACGAAACCTGCGCCGGCGCTGATCTCGATGTCGCGCACGGTGATGCGGAAGCCGGTGGGCGCGGCGCGCAGGGCCACGTTGTCGCTGAAGCTGTACTGTGTTTTGGCCATGCACACCGGCACGCCGTTCAGGCCCAGCTTGTCAATGCGACGCAGGGCCGTTTCCGCATCGTTGCTGTAGTCCACCCCATCGGCGCGGTAGATCTCGCGGGCAATGGTGGCGATCTTCTCCTTGATGGACAGCGAAAGGTCGTACAGCGGCTTGAAGTCGCTCTTGCCTTCGTCCACCACGCGCAGCACGGCTTGGGCGAGGTCGGTCATGCCCTCGCCGCCTTTGGCGAAGCCTTGTGCCAGCACCGCTTCGGCGCCGCGCTCCGCGCAGTAGGCCTTGATCAGGTCGATCTCTTCCTGCGTGTCCGTGGGGAAGTGGTTGATGGCCACCACGGCCTTCACGCCGAACTTGGACACGTTCTCGATGTGGCGGCCCAGGTTGGCGAGGCCGACCTTCAGCTTGTCGGGCGCGGCATTGTTCACCTCCTTCACGTCCACGCCGCCGTGGTAGCGCAGCGCACGCACCGTGGCCACGATCACCGCAGCGCTGGGCTTGAGGCCCGCCGCGCGGCACTTGATGTCGAAGAACTTCTCCGCACCGAGGTCCGCACCGAAGCCGGCCTCGGTCACCACGTAGTCGCCGAGGCTCAGGCCCATCTTGGTGGCGAGCACGCTGTTCACGCCCTGCGCGATGTTGGCGAAGGGACCGCCGTGCAGGATGGCGGGGTTGCCCTCGAGCGTCTGCACCAGGTTCGGCTTGATGGCGTCCTTCAGCAGGATGGCCATGGCGGCCTCGGCCTTCAGGTCGCGGGCATAGACGGGTGTGCGGTCCCAGCGCTGGCCCACGTAGATGTCGCCGAGGCGCTTCTTCAGGTCCTCGAAGTCGGTGGCGAGGCAAAGGATGGCCATCACCTCACTGGCCGGGGTGATGTTGAAGCCGTCCTCGCGGGGCACGCCGTTGCCGGTGCCGCCCAGGCCGATGGTGATCTTGCGCAAGGCACGGTCGTTCATGTCCATCACGCGCTTCCAGGCGATGGTGCGCGGGTCGATGCCGAGCGTGCGCTTGCGGTTCTGCAGGTTGTTGTCGATGAGCGCAGCGAGCAGGTTGTTGGCCTTCTCGATGGCGCTGAAGTCGCCGGTGAAGTGGAGGTTGATGTCCTCCATGGGCACCACCTGCGCATAGCCGCCACCGGCCGCACCGCCCTTCATGCCGAAGACCGGGCCGAGGCTGGGTTCGCGCAGCACCACGATGCTCTTCTTCCCGAGCTTGTTCAGCCCTTCGTTGAGGCCGATGCTGGTGGTGGTCTTGCCTTCGCCTGCGGGCGTGGGGCTCAGCGCCGTCACCAAGATCAACTTGCTCTTCGCGAGCTTCTGTTCATCGATGAGCGACAGCGGCAGCTTGGCCTTGGTGCGGCCGTATGGCTCGATGAGCTCGGGGTCGATACCCAGTTTCTGGGCGATCTGGGCGATGGGCTTCAGCTGCGCTTTCTGCGCGATCTCGAGGTCACTGGGAAATGCCATGCGAAGAGGATGGAAGTAATTGTGGAAAGCGAAGATGGTGAAGGATCAGGCTGAACGATCGACCTGGAGACCGACGCGTTGAAGATCCTCCCAGAATCCGGGGTAGCTCTTGGTGACCACCGCAGGGTTGGCGATGTGCAACTGGCCCAGCACCTGCGTGAGGGGCGCGATGGACAGGGCCATGCGGTGGTCGCCTTCGGGGTCGATGCGAGCGATGCTGTGGTGCACGCGACCGGTGAGGGTGGCCGTACCACCATCCAACCGCAGTTCGGCACCCAGGGTGTGGAGCGTCCCGGCCATGGCCTGCAGGCGATCGGTCTCCTTCACCCGCAGGTTGTCCAGACCGGTGAAGGTGGCGGGCACGCCCAGGCCGGCACAGGTGGCGAGCAGTGGCTGGAAGAGGTCCGGGTGGTTGCGCAGGTTCACCGGTCCCTCGGGCGGGGCACCCGGTGTGCTGCGGTGGCTGATCACCGCGCCTTCGGCATCGAAGCGGGTATCCACCCACGGTGCCCAGAGCTGGCGCGCAGCGCGGTCGCCCTGGAGGGTGTCGTCACTGAGTCCTTGCAGGTAGAGCGCGCTGCCGGGCGTGAGCGCCACCGCTTCGTACCAAAAGGCGGCACCGCTCCAGTCGGCTGGTACTGCGTAGGGGGCAGCGGTGTAGGATGATGGTTCCACGCGGACGCCATCGAGCTCCATGGCCGGGAACACCCCGAAGTGCGCCATGATCTTCAGCGTCATGTGCACATAGGGCTCGCTGAGGCGCGTGCCGGTCCAGCGCAGGTGCAGCCCGTCACGCATGCTGGGGGCGATGAGCAATAGGGCGCTGAGGTACTGGCTGCTGATGGGCGAATCGAAGTGGACCTCGCCGCCGCGAAGGGTGCCACCCTGCACGCGATAGCCTTCGGGCACCCGGTCGATGCGTGCGCCGAGGTGGCGGAGGGCTTGCACGAGGTCCTCGTGCGGCCGTTCGAGCAGGCGGGCATCACCGGTGATCAGGCGTGGTCCATCGGGCTGGCAGCACGCCCAGGCGAGCAGGAAGCGAAAGGTGGTGGCCCCGGCACCGCAGTGGAGCACCGGGCCTCGTTCGCGCAGGTGACGCAGCAGGATGGCCGTATCATCACCGGCACCGGGGTCCTGCACCAGATCAAGGTCACCGAGCAATGCTGAGATGATGAGCGCGCGGTTGGCGGCGCTCTTGCTGCGGGGCAGGTGGATGCTGGCCTTCAGGGGGCCTGCAGAGGATGCGAGGCGTACGTCGGACATGGGCCGCAAAGGAACGGAAGGAAGCGGGATGGAGATACCGCCCCCTACCCCAGCCGGTAGTGCTCCAACGCCTCCAGCACTTGGGCGGCGTTCACCGGCACATCCACCACCCCTTCGCCAATGGCGCGCAGCAGGGTGAAGCGGAAGCCATCGCCCACGTTCTTCTTGTCGTTGCGCATCAGTTCCACGATGCGGTGCGCATCCTGGTCGGCCAGTTCGAAGGGCTTGTACAACGCACGCAACTGTGCTGTGATCCGATCATGGCTTTCGCGGTCCAACAGGCCGGTGCGCCAGCTGATGTAGGTGGCGCCGATCATGCCGATGGCCACTGCCTCGCCGTGCAAGAGCGCGCGCTGCGGACTTTCCCACGAGAAGGCCTCCACGCCGTGTCCGATGGTGTGCCCGAAGTTGAGCAGCTTGCGCAGACCGGCCTCGCGCGGATCCTCCTGGACGACAGCTGCCTTGATCGCGGCGCTGCGGTGGATGAGCGGGGTGAGCTGGGCCAGATCATGCAGGGCGGCGCCACCGATCGCTTCCCAATGGGCCGCATCACGCACCAGGCCGTGCTTGATCATCTCGGCCAGTCCGTTCATCAGTTCGCGCTTCCCAAGGCTACGCAGGAAGGGCACATGCACGATCACTGCTTGGGGGGGATGGAAGGTGCCCACGAGGTTCTTCGTGCCGGCCACATCGATGCCGGTCTTGCCACCGATGGCCGCATCCACCATGGCCAACAGCGTGGTGGGCAGGTGTACGCACCCGATGCCGCGCTTGTAGGTGGAGGCCACGAAGCCGCCGAGGTCGGTGACCACCCCGCCCCCCAGGCAGATCAGCAGGGCCTTGCGGTCGGCGGTGCGCTCGGCCAGGTGGGCCCAGATGGCGGCACAGGCCTCCATGGATTTGCTACCCTCGCCGGGCGGCACCACGATCGGGCTGAGTCCGCGCAGGGCGGGCACGGCGGCGAACAGCTCGGGGCCGCAGTGGCGCAGGCTGTTCTCGTCGCAGAGCAGGTGCAGCGAGGTGTGCGACCAGCGGGCCAGCAGGCGGTTGAGGGAGGCCAGGGCATCGGTGCCGAGGAGCAGGGGGTGCTCTCCCGCCCAATGTTCCTGCACATCGCCAGCGCCGCTTCCCATCCTAATTTTGTACGCCCCGAAGGACCGTTCACCCCAAAGGAACGAAGGAAAGGGGCAGCAGCGCCAGCCCACCCGGCCCGGAGCCACCCACATGACCCCCACCGCAGCCCCCGTTCCACAGCGCGAACGCCCCACCCTGCCCGACCTGGGCGACACCCGCATCGCCTTCGCGCACAAGAGCGACCGCGACCTCTGGCAGGCGTACTGGCTCTTCCGCATCATCGGCCAGCCCACCCTCTCAGCCATCGGTCAGTCCTTCACCAAGGTGGCCATGGCGCTGCACCTGCCGGTGAAGGGGCTCATCAAGGCCACCATCTTCAAGCAGTTCTGCGGAGGGGAGGACATCGAGGAAAGCCTGCGCACGGCCCGGCTGCTGGCGGCCAGCGGCATCGGCACCATCCTGGACCACAGCGTGGAGGGGCAGGACGATGAGGCCGCACTGGACGACACGGTCACCGAGGTACTGCGCACGATCGCTGTGGCCGGGGAGCGGGCCGACATCCCTTTCTGCGTGTTCAAGCCCACGGGAATCAGCCGCACGCAGCTGCTGGCCGACGTGAGCGCCGGCAAGCCCTTGAGCGCCGCCGAGCAGGGCGAATGGCAGCGGGTGCAGCAGCGGATGGAACGGCTGTGCAGGGCGGCCCATGCTGCGGGCGTGCCCCTGTTGGTGGATGCCGAGGAGAGCTGGCTGCAACCCGCGATCGATGGGATGGTGGATGCGATGATGGCCACCTACAACCGCGAACGGCCCCTGATCCACAACACGGTGCAGCTCTACCGGCACGACCGGCTGGCCTTCCTGAAGGCGAGCCGCGACAAGGCTGAAGCGGGCGGCTACCACATCGGCATGAAGCTGGTGCGCGGCGCCTACATGGAGAAGGAGCGCGAACGGGCCGCGGAGAAGGGCCACCCCTCCCCCATCCATGCGGACAAGGCGGCGGTGGACCGAGACTACGATGCCGCGCTGGTGTACTGCCTGGACCATGTGTTCCCCGCCAGCGGCCCTGCTGCGAAGGGCGGGCGCATCGCCTTCATGGCCGGCACGCACAACGAGCGGAGCAGCCTGCTGCTGGCCCGGCTCATGCACGAGCGCGACATCACGCACGACCATCCGTACATCTGCTTCGCGCAACTGTTGGGGATGAGCGACAACATCAGCTACAACCTGGCCGCGGCAGGGTACCGCGTGGCCAAGTACGTGCCTTACGGGCCGGTGCGCGAAGTGCTGCCCTACCTGATCCGGCGGGCGGTAGAGAACACCAGTGTGAGGGGCCAGACCGGCCGCGAGCTGGGGCTGATCATGGCGGAGCGGAAGCGGCGGGCGAGGCGGTAAGTACGGAACGGCGACCCGCTGTGGACCGCCGTTCCATGGAGGATGTTCAGCTCCCTACCGCATCACCTTCACCGCCTTCTTCACCAGCGGCTCGCCATCGAGCAGCAGCGTTACGTAGTACACACCCGGGGTAAGCTCACCGGTCTCCCAGTTGAACTGGTAGGCACCGGCCTCCAAGGTGGCCTCCTGCAACACCTTCAGGGCCTTGCCATCGGCGCTGTTGGCCAGCAGTTGCATACGGCCCGCGCGCTCCAGGCGGTAGTGCAGGGTGGTGCGCTCGGCGAAGGGGTTGGGTTGGATGTGCAGGTGGCGGGCATCGCCTTCCAGGGCCTTGTTCAGGTCATCGGGGGTGTTGGACGGCGGGGTGGTGTGCAGGCGGCTGTCGCCGGGGGTGGTAGCGCAGCAGGCGGCGAGGGCGGCCTCCAGCTGATCAAGGCGGCGGGCCTGCTCTTCCACCAGTTCGTTGAGCCGCTGTACTTCGGTACGCTGATGGTTCAGGCTGCCCACGAGCACGGGGATGACCCCGATATAGTTGACACCGCTCACTTCCATGCTCGGGGTGAGCACGTTGCCAACAGAGTCGATGGTCGCCGGGACCACGGTATGGGCCACCAGTTCAGGAAGGACCTCCTCCACTTCCTGAGCCAGGAAGCCCAACTGTGGGGTTTCAGGGAAATGCATGGTGCTATGCTCCGCAGCGTTGTATTGGTAGCGCCGTGGTACCAACTGCCCGACGAGGGCATCCGCTTGCTCAGAAGTGAGTTCAGTAACGTCGGTCTTCAGGGCCTCATCGGAAAAGATCAGCGTGGAATTGTTCCACAGTTGACCGGTGATCTGTACGTTGCCGCTGAAATAGCCTGCCCAGTTGTTCGCTGGGTTAGTGGCACCCGAAGCCGAACCCAGCACCCCGATGACCGTTGCAGCTTTGCCGTTGCCATTGGCCCGTCCTACCACGCCGGCGATCTCTGTTGCATTTGAAGGAGCATTGACACCAACAGCGGCTTCACCAAACACACCGTAGGATACGGGGGCACTGCCGGACAAGCCGTGCACCCCACGGAAAAAGCCCGTTGCGAATTGGTTCGACAGAAGGGTGGCAGCATTGGCACGCAAAGCAGTACCACCGCTCGTATTTCGGTATTCAGAGCTTGTAGCCAGGTTACCGGCCAATCCATGCACCAGTGAGCCCGTGTAGTACACATCCAGCTTTGCTTTGGGGCTACTGTTGCCGATACCGACCCCGCTACCATCATCAGGCTCACACGCGTTCCCATTGTTGAACATTCCATTGAAGGCTGTCACAACATGTTCGTTCGAGTTCACCACCCAGTCACAATCGGCGCCTCCCAGGGTGCTTGCGTCCCGCCATTTGACCACCGCGTATTCCGGGTCGAACGGACTTGAATCATCAATAACCAGAACTTTCGTCAGTGTGTTCGCGGGAGGATCCGTAGGCAACTGCCGCACCTTGATCCTTCCACTTAGCAGGTCCAATCGCTCCAAAGGCTGTAATCCGGCGCTCTGCCAATCGCCTATGCCAAAGAACCCTTGGGGATGGAAACGCGCGATCTCCAGCCCATTTAAACCAGCTGCACCAAAGTTGCCACTGCCAAAATTTGCGGTGAAGATGAACTTCATCACATCCGGTCCAACAGGACTTACATCGTTATCGCCCCACTGGATCACTGCGGAAGTTTGATCGTCGCCTGGTTCCACCTTGTGCCCAACATACATCTGGTCAAGATTGGTCGTGTAGGTTATCCCATTCTTCATCCACGACCTGAAGGAAGGTTGATAAGGGGTCGATCCATCGTGTAAATGCAAGCGACTGAACGGGCCTGGACCACTGGTCCACAGTGAATTGTCCGGACTGAGACCCATGTAACCATTGGCCACCTGTCCCGCAAAAGATCCAATGGTGTACGTGACCGTTGCATTGATACGAGCTCGTTCTACCGAGTTTGTGTAGAGCCGCAAGTGACCATTGGGCGCGTTGATGTTGAAGTGGTTCTGCCCTGTTAATGCAAATAGCTGGCCGCGTTCATTCCCTGATGCCACACCACCGCTGTAAAGTCGCCAGTAGGTGCTGTTCGCAGCTGGAGCGACCGTCCGGAAAACCTCTCCGGTGAGGTTGCCAGCACTGAATTGATCCGCCCGAACGTTCAAGGCGGGCTGACCTGCCCCACCATAGTTGGGTCCAATGGTCAACGACCGAGGACCCGCTGCCGGTATCGTCGGATGCAGCCGATAGTCACCCAAACTATTCCATTGCACTTGGGCATTGACACTCATGGCACAGAGGCCGAATACCAGACCCAAAGTCTGGCTCTTGAAGTTCTTCATCGTTCCTGATACTATTGGTCAAAGCTTCCATGAACGGATAACGACAGATGGACGATCACGCAACTGAAGCCGCAAGAAATAGGCACCTCGGGTGAGTCCTGCCAGGGACCACCGGACCGTACCGGGCAAGCCTTGAAGGACCTTATGAGCCACCAACCGGCCACTGCTATCGAACAGGTCAATGCTCTCCGTAGCCCCATCCAGCCCCCACTGGTCGAGTAACACCTCCAATTCGTCCGTGAACACGATCGTCCGCGGCCGGCTCGTTGGTGTTGGGCTATTGAGGCCCACCACTGGATCGCATTCCCCGTTGGCCTTCGATACACAGACCATGTCCACCAAGGCATAGGCCCCATCCCAATCACCTGAGGGGTCAAGGACCGACCAAGCCACGAGGCTGTCAGCGAAGAAGGTGCCGATCTGCACGTGGCGGTAGGCCGAATCGGGAATGAAGGAGGTGCTGAGCACGGTCCAAGCAGCGGTGTCGTCCAGAATGGTCGGCATGAAGAGCACAGCGCTGTTCACATGCAAGGCATCGTAGGATGTGAGGAAATCCAACGGCTCCACACTGAACCGTAGTCCCACATGGCTCGATGCCAGTCGTGGCGATGTCCACGTGGCATAGCCGAAGCCACCCGGAGCCACCCGCATGCTCACGTATGTGAGCATTCCGGGATCCAGAGCCTCGGTCAATTCCCCTTGGAGATACTCTTGCCCACCCAGCGGAAAGGTGCCAATTCCGGCGTAGCCATCCCCGTCACTAGGCAGTTGATCGCCCAGCGCGTTGAAAGGCACCGAAACCGTATCGTCTGCACAGGCATTGAAGTAATCCGGCGAGATATAGAGGTTCATCCACCCCGGCACCAGATCGATCTGACTGATGTCGTTCGGGCAGGTACTGTAGTCCTCAAAGCTCGGGTTCACCACCAAGTTCTGGGCCTCCACCGTAACGGCACTGCATGCAAGCAAGGCGAGACAAGAGCTGCGCATGATCGTCCATCCGTTCGTTATCCGTGCCGCTCGGCACATGGAGGACGAGCCCACCCTTGGGTACGCTGCCTCCGCTTCCGGCCTGCCTTGCAGCACCGGGTGCTCACCGCCCCGCCAGGCTCGCGGCTTGTTCCTGGCGGGGTCGGTATCTTTGTGCTAGCTCGTGTTCATCTTACATCGCTGTTGGGTGGGACATGGAGCAACCGGCCCCTGGTGTTCACGCACCGGGGGCTCTTTTCGTGGTGGCAAGCCAGCATGGCTTTACCTTGGTTGGCTGGACTGCTGGACTGCTGGACTGCTGGACTGCTCGGCTGCTGGACCGCTGGACCGAATGACGTCCGTAGGCGAGGTGCTATGAAGGCTTGCAGTCTTCATGCCATGAAAGTAAGGACTGAAATATGCTTTTGGTACCACGCGATAAAAAAATTTAAGTCAAGTCAACCTGCAAAGCCGGGTACGTATGGCAGGGTCCTCTGCGAGAGACCCTGCCGAGGTTTAGCCCGTAGCGTTGTTGCCGTTGCCGGCCACCTCCCGCTCCACATGCAGTTTGGCCAACAGCTGGGAGCCCACACCGATACCAACCAGGCTGTTGGCGTCCGGACATCCGCTGGCAGCCCCGCTCCATGCGGTGCGCAGGTTGTTGCTTCCGCTTACCTGATCCCACTCACAGCCTCCCCCTCCACCACCGCCCGGCACATTGCGCCAGAACACCACCCCATTGTTGTCGGCGACCAAGTACCTGGTCAGGTTGGCGTTCTCGTTGGCCGCCAGTGGTAGTTCGCGGATCCGCAGGCGGCCGGTGAGGATGTCGAGCCGCTCACTCGGTGTCGCGCTCGCCGCATCAAAGTCACCCACGCCCACAAAGGCTTCCTGACCCGTGGTTGCCGGCTGGATCAGCAGCGTTTGCAGGCCACGTAAAGAGCTGTTCCCACTGATCGCTGCAGCGTTGTAGCTGCTGGTGAAATTGAACGTGAGCCGGTCCGCAAGCCACTCTCCGGGGTTATCGCTCCACACGATGGCAGCATCCGTGTAGTCCGTTCCATTGAATAGCTGCCCAACGTACATCTGGTCGTTATTGCCCGTCATCGTTATGCCGTTGCCCATGTTGGAGCGATACCCCGCCTGCTGGGTGTTGTTGGTAGCAGCGGCCAGGTGAAGACCGGTGTAGGGACCGGGCGCACCGCCCGCATAGAAACCGTCCACATTGGGGCTCAGCAGCAAACTACCGTTCTTCACCTGTGCCGGGAAGCCGCCGATGGCGTAGGTGGCGTCGGGGAGTAAGGTGAAGCGCCGGATGTTGTTCGTGATCACATCCAACTGGGCGTTGTTGAGGCTGCCCAGAAAGTTGGTGCCAGGAACAACTGCCGGGTTCCCAGTATCACTCCAAGTCTGTGCATGAACTGCACAGGTTGATGCCGCCAAAGCGACACCTATCAAAAGTTGCTTCATGGTGTTTCGAGGTTACGCTCGTCACACCCTCCTTCATTTGATGAACCTCACCGTCGTTCGACCATTCGCCCAAGAGATGCTAAGCACGTAGGTACCGGTGGACGGTGGATCATAAGCCAAGACGAGCCGATCGCCTTCGGAGGTAGCACGTTGCCGATGCACAAGCGCACCAAGCATGTTATACACCTCCAGCGTAACCGCTCCTTCGTGGACAAGTCCACTCACCTGCCAAGCTTGCCCATTCCACCAAAGCCTTGGCCTCTTCAGTTCGCCGATCCCGTTCGGCTCCAAAGGGCGTACCACCACGTTATCCACGTAGTAGTAGCACGTACCATATAGACCGTTGGGGTTGACCAGCGATCCATCCACTTGGCCCACAGGGTCAAAGTTCCCGATCACCATCCAGCGTTCTCCGCCCTGCGCGATCACCGTATCGATCAACTGCGTCCACACCTCGCTTTCGCCCATGTAGAAATTCTCAGGATCACGAAGGCGTAGCTGTGGCACCAAGTTCATCGGGCCAATGGTATCTTCTTGGACAGCTTCGGCACCGAACCACACACCAATGTGGTCCACACCATATTGATGGGGTCGGCGTGAGGCATACCATAAGCCCACCTCATAGCTCGTACCCGATTCCATGGGCTCTGCAAGTTCGCCCCGAATGAACTCCCTTACAAAAGAGTTCGGGCTTGGACCATCCCACAAATAGAGCCCTGCGTGACGTATGCCATCATGCGAGAACATATACCCGTTCCAATAGGGATAGTTCATCAGATAGCCACAGGCACGTTCCAAGTCGCAATCGAACACATCGGGGGTCGCACTTGTCGGATTATGCCAGTACGCCGCTTTCGGTAGCACGCTAGCCATGGGCACCGCGCAATCCACGGTATCCTCGAAGCTTCCGTTAAGGACAAGGTTGGTCTGTGCCGTCGCCATCGCGGCGAGAGCAAGGTTCATCAAGAGAAGAAGGAGTGCTTTGAGCATGTTGTGTTCTCCTTTCTTGTTGTGGCGCTCCTGGGTACCGGATAGACAGCGCACCATAGCGGTGTGCTGCCTACCCGTGCGCACAGGGTCTGTGAGCTGCGTGCTGTACCCGGCGCCCCTGGGGCCATGCGCCTGCTCCCCAAGGGTCTGTACCTTTGCGCTGCTCTGTTTCGTTTACCTATTCACCTGGGTTGAGTGGGACATGAGCGACCAAAGCCCTCGGTGTTGCAAGCGCCGGGGGCTTCTTCGTTTTGGCAAGCCCGCATGGGGTTACCTTGGTTGGCTGTAGAATACTGGACCGCTGGACCGCTGGACCGCTGGACCGCTGGACCGCTGGACCGCTGGGCCGTTGGGCCGTTGGGCCGTTGCCTGTCTACCGTAGGCAGGGGCCGCTGCCAAAGCTGGCATGGCTTCAACCCGAAGCGCTTTACCCAAGATCACGTTCGGCGCTTTCATGGATCCAAGATATAGTGAAAATATCCGATCTACGATGGCTGTTCAAAATTTATTGTGGAGTTCATGCCTGCAGGATACGGGGGGATCAACCCCATTATTATCAGCAACCAAGTACCTGGTCAGGTTGGCGTTCTCGTTGGCAGGCAAGGGAAGTTCGCGAATGCGCAGGCGACCGGTGAGAATGTCCAAGCGCTCCTCCGGACCGGTGGCCGCGCTGAGGAAATCGCCAATGCCTACAAAGCCTTCTACGGCATCATCCGCTTCTTTCCGGTACGGGCGTATCCGCATCATCTCCAGCCCTTCCAACCCGCTGGCAGCGCCGTCCGTCAGGCTCATATCGCCGAAGAAGCGGAAGCTGAAGTTGTCCCAGTGGTGGCTCAGCCCGGCTGGCAGGACGTTCTCACCCAGCCCGAAGACCACGTTGCTGCGATCGGCCACCTCGCCGCCCTCGCCCGTACTGCCATGATCGAACCACTGGCCCACATAGGCCAGGTCGCTATTGCCCGTTAGCGTGATGCCATTGCGCATCTGCGAGCGGAACCCGAAGTACGGGCGATCGCCCATCACGTTGTGGAACAAATGCAAGCGCGACCACGGACCGCGGATATCCGTTGCCAGGGGCACATTCAGCCACTCCTCGTTCCTGCCCAGCGCTGCATACCCCACGCGGTTCAGCGCACGCGAGGGGTTGGTGAACCGGCGCGCATCCCCCTCCGGCAGGCCATTGGACGGTATCCACAGACCATCCGCTTCGTTGTTCTGGATCATAGCACCACTGAAGCGGTCCTGGGCCACATCCACCGGCTCCATGCTTTGGAAATGGAAGGCCCGTGCACCTGCATCGTGCCAGATCCGCCCGATGTGGTTGTTATCCCTGTACATCCACCAGCTCTGCTCAGTGACCGCAGCCACATCGGTGCGGAACGTACACAGCCGGGGGAGTCCGAAGAAGGGGTCGGGCACAGGGAGTTGATCTCCGCGGACCCGCAAAGTTGCGAAGTCGGAAGGAGCTGTGCCAACGGTCAGGTTGTAAACTGGAACACCCGGCAACCCTGCATCTGGCGCGAGATAGGTGAATCCAAAACCATCCGTAACCGGCTAATCACCATCTTGCGCTTGGGCGATAATGCAAGGCAAAATCCCAATAAGCAGCAATGAAAATCCAAGTCTGTTCTTCATGGCGTAAGGTGTTATGGTGAAACGTGAACGAGTGGAAGGCACTGGCCCAAGCCGGTACTATCCGAGAGTTTCAATAAGTAGGTACCACAGCCAAGCTGCCCCAAATGAATCACCTCCCTAGCACTATCATCCAATACACCATCTTGTAAACGCCTTCCTTCTAGATCGAACAACTCGTATCTGACCTGTCCTTGGATGTAACTTCCCCTTTCGACCCAAACCCTATCGCCGCATGGATTCGGGAAGATTCTATAGCGGTCCATGATCTCGTTAACACTTACAAGCAGGTCACAATAATCAAGATCGAACGATACCTTAACATCATCAACAAACATGTACGCTAAGAGAAAATTTCCGTAACCTGTTGAATCTATAGTTGTACGCTCGCTGAGTGAATCAGCAAAAAAATTACCCACTGCGATATAGGCATATGCGGAATCGGGTACGTACGTACCGGTCACGTTATACCATAGGGCTGTATCCGTAGGCACATATTCAATATGCAATGCGGCGGTATTAGGATATAGATACGACCCCCAATCACTAGGAAACTCGGTGAAAAACTTCAAACCAAGGCCTTTACTTGAATAGGATGTGGAATTGCCTGGCCAACTGCCGAATCCGCCAAGCGCCGTTTTAAACGACAGACAAACTGGTACGCCGGGCTGCAAAGGCTCTGTCAACTGAATACCCACGATCTCCCTGTAGGTACCACTTGCATTGGATGTGGTTGCCATACCCACATAGGCCTGGCCATCAGCTGCATGTTGATAGCCAAATTGGTTCAATGGGACACCTGCCACGGTAGTATTGCAGGCATTGAAGTAGTCTGCTGAGTTGGTGTGAAGATTCTCCCAACCCGTAAGGAACACACTACTAATGAACTCTGGGCATTCCGTATACTCCTCAAAGCTCCCGTTCGGCACCAGGTTCTGGGCCATGAGGGATGACCCATTTAGCACTGCCATGCAGAGCCACGCTCTATACAACGCTCTATCGCTCATGATATAAAGCTACGTTCAGGTTCTACCGATCGGTGCTTCGTGTGGAAAACTTCAACTTCGGTTCACTTATACCTCTTGATCCGGTGCATCCCCTCCGCCAGGCAATTGGACGGTATCCACAGCCCATCCGCTTCATTGTTCTGGATCATGGCACCACTGAACCGGTTCTGAGCCACATCCACCGGCTCCATGCTTTGGAAATGGCAGGCCCGGGCACCTGAATCGTGCCAGATGCGACCGATGTGGTTGTTATCCCTGTACATCCACCAGCTCTGCTCAGTGACCGCAGCCACATCGGTGCGGAACGTACACAGCCGGGGGAGTCCGAAGAAGGGGTCGGCAACGGGGAGTTGGGCCTTGCAGCCGCCATACGGAGGATGCGTTCAAGATACCGCACGTAATTCGGAGTTGATCGACCTGGTTATCTAGCAGGCGACCATTGCCGCACCACACACGAAATTCTTGACCTTTGACCCTGAAGCCTTTCACCGAGGTCAACTACCATGAGCGACTCCCCCATCATCCTGCTGCACGGTGTGCGCATCTTCCAGCGTGAGAACCTGGTACTGAACAACGTGGACCTGAGCGTGCAGAAGGGCGAGTTCCTCTACCTCATCGGCCGCACAGGAAGCGGGAAGAGCAGCCTCATGCGCACCCTCTATGGCGACCTGCCGCTAAAAGAAGGCGAAGGGCACGTGTGCGGCTTCGACCTCTCCACGTTGAAGCGCTCCCAAGTGCCTTACCTGCGCCGCAAGATCGGCATCGTGTTCCAGGACTTCCAGCTGCTCACCGATCGCACCGTGAAGGAGAACCTCCTTTTCGTGCTGAAGGCCACCGGATGGTCCGACACGAAGCGCATGGACGAGCGCGTGGGACAGGTACTGGAGAAGGTGAGCCTGGCCAACAAGGGCTACAAGATGCCGCACGAGCTGAGCGGTGGCGAGCAGCAACGCGTGAGCATCGCCCGTGCCCTGCTGAACGATCCTGAGCTGATCCTCGCCGACGAACCCACCGGCAACCTGGACCCCGAGACCACCGGCGAGATCCTGGACCTGCTCTTCGACATCAGCCGCAGCGGGCGCAGCGTGATCATGGCCACCCACGACTACTCGCACATGAAGAAGTTCAACACCCGGGTGGTGCGCTGCGAGAACGCGCAGTTGCTGGAATTGAGCGCGGCGGGGGCGGTCTAGCATCGCGGGTCGCTATTGCTCAAGGCCGACCCACTGATTTCAGCCATCCATTCTCCCCAAAGTTGCTCGTCGCACTCGATCCCTAGTAAGAAGTAATTCTCTGTAAATAACTGAATATCAGGTAGTTATGTTTGAATGGATTATCTTTGGCCCATCGGGACACAAAACTCCCTTTGAACTCAGATGTCAGAGCTATTCGAAATCCTTTCTTCGGTGTTCGACCTTGCCGGATTGATATGGGGTGGAGTAAACCACTACAGTATCAAACAACTGCGTAAAACTGTTTCTAACGGGCCGAAACCGACCCTCTCGGGAACTTTCATAGGCAACACTGCCGGAGACGGTTCCTTCGGGGGGCAATCAATACGGAAAGGCTGAGCGTGCCAATAGCTGTTGAGAGGCGAGTGGAGAGAACCCCTAGAGTATTCACTCGCCACTCACTGCTCGCCACTACTTCAACAACCGCACGATCCGCTCCGCGTTCCGCCGATTGCTGAAACGCTCCTCCAGCACGGCCATACGCCGCTCCAGGCTCTGGCCATTGCAGGGCTTGCCCATGCACGCCAGGATGCTGTTGCGCATGGAGCGCGGGTCGTCATGCACATGGCAGAGCTGCTCCAAGCCGGTGCCCTCCACCATTGGCGTATTGCACACCACATGTCGGCCGGAGAACAGGCAGAGCAGGAGCTTCAGCTTGATCCCTGTGGCTTGGAAGGTGGGCAGCACGTTCACCTGGGCATCGCGTACCAACTGATGGATCTCCGCCGTACCGATGTTCTCGCGGAGCTCCACGTTCGCTGTGCGCGCCACTTCACGCCGCAGCTCGGGACTGGCGTCGCTACCGGCGATGATCAGCTTCACCTTCAGGTCGCTGAACACCGTGCGCACCAGGTACAGCGCCGCCTGATCGTTCTCCGGGACGCCCAGGGCACCGTGGTAGAAGGCATAGTCCCCCAGGCCGTCGGGCACCGACACCCGGTCCATGGCGTGGAAGGCGGGAATGTGCGTGACGTTGTGGAAGTGCGAGCCGAAGTAGGCTTCATCCTTGGGGGAGATGGCCAGCACATGATCGGCCTCAGCCAGCACCGTCTCGAAGCGCTGCAGCTTGTGCGCCTCGTTGATGAAATAGGTGCGGCGGAAGGTGTTCGTCGCGGCTTTCGCCAATGCACCATAATAGTCGTGCTCCACGTTGTGTGCCCGTACGATGCGCGTGCGTCCATGCAGACGTGGATCTCCGAGGTAGTAGCAGCAGTGCAACCCCTCGAACAGAATGGGATGCGCATCCTGCAACAGCCGGTCGATCAGTGCTTCCCCCCTGCGGCTCACCACCACGTAGGGCAGGCGGTTCAGTAGCTGGAGCTTGCCGGTGCGGCGGGGGTAGTAGTGCACCTTGGCGCACAGATCCTCCAGGTCCTTGGCCCGTGGCCGCCCGTACTGGAAGCAGTGCAGGTGCACCTTCACCCCCAGCTCGGCAAGGGCCTTCACCTTGTAGTACACATCGATCACCCCGCCATAGCTCGGAGGGCTTGGCACGTCAAAGCTGACGATATGCAGGTGCTGGTCGGTCAAGGTCCTGGAAGAGTGCGGCCAAGACCGCCTTCTCACGTTCGCCATCGAGCGAAGCGGCCGCGAAAATAGCGTTTTGGCGCAGGGCCTTCCGGGCCTCGGCATTCCCTTGCAGGGCGCGCACCTCCGCCGCGATCAGCGCTGGCTCCGGAGCAGGGATCACCACACCGGCCCCGTACCGCCGCACGATGCCCGCCACTTCAGGCAGGTCGGTGACCAGCGCCGGGATGTGCGCACGGAAGTAGTCGAACAGCTTGTTCGGCAGGCTGAAGCGGTAGTTCAGGTTCGTGTCCTTGTCCAGCGACAGCCCCAGGTCGGCGTTACGCGTGTACTGCATCATCCGCTCGTACGGCATGCGCGACAGCAGACGCACCCGGTCGCTCAGTCCGTGCTCCTCCACCAAACGTTGCAGCACGGGCCACGCATCGCCCCCCCCCACCACCACCAACAGGCAGTCCGGCAGCTCGCGCATCGCCAGCACCGCCTCCTCGCCCCCCCGTTGCACGTTGATGCCGCTGCCTTGCAGGATCAGGATGAAGCGGTCGGTGGGAAGCCCCAGCTCTGCCCGGGAAGGCAGCGGTCCCAGTTCCCGGTGCATCGGTATGTTGCGCACCACGGTCAGCTCAGCACCGTAGCGTTGGCGGTATTCCTCGGCGATGCTATCGTTCACGGTGATCACACGCCGCAACCGGGGGAACAAGGCGCGTTCCAAGGCCAGCCACACCCGGCGGGCCATGCGGCTGCCACCATCGGGGCGGAACAGCTCGGGCACCTCGGTGAAGAACTCATGGCTGTCATAGACCAGCTCGGCCCCCTTCAACCGCGCAGCCACGAAGGCGGCCGGCAACGTATCCAGGTCATTGGCCAGCACCAGTTGTGCGGGCCGCGTCAGCAGCAGCAGGAGCAACCGCAGGTTGTACTCCGCATAGAACAAGGCCCCTTTGCGGAAGAGCAGGCGCATCCGGCGTGTGGCGTAAGGCCGTTGCAGGGGGAGGCTTCCGGGCAAGGCGCGCCCCACCAACAGCACCTCCCACCCGAGCTCGCGCAGCACCGTACAACTGCGATGCACACGGTTGTCGGTGCTCAGGTCGTTGGTGACACAAACGATGGCGCGGCGCATGGCTTTCATCGGCACCCTGTGTACAAGACAGCGGGCGGGGCGGTGAAAGTAGAACGAGCGCGCCGGTAAACTTGCCCCGACCATGGACATCATCCGCCACGCCGACCTGCGCCCCTACACCACCTTCGGGGTTCCTGCCCGCGCCGAAGCGTTGGCCCGCTTCACCTCTGCGGACGGCCTTCGCACCCTGTTGAACAGCGTGCAACTTGAAGGCCTGCCGCGTCTCTTCCTTGGAGGTGGCAGCAATGTGCTCTTCACGCAGGATTGGCCCGGTGTAGTATTGCTGAACGAGGTGCCCGGCATCGAGCTGGTGCGCGAGGATGCGCAGCACGTATGGGTGAAGGCCGGTGCCGGGGTGGTCTGGCACAGCTTCGTGATGCATTGTGTGGAGCACGGCTGGGGCGGCGTGGAGAACCTCGCGCTGATCCCCGGCAAGGTGGGTGCCGCACCCATGCAGAACATCGGCGCCTACGGCGTGGAGATCAAGGACACGTTCGAGGAGCTCGAAGCCCTGCGCATCAGCGATGGCTCGCTGGTCACCTTCGATCGTGACGCTTGCCGCTTTGGTTACCGCGAGAGCTTCTTCAAACGGGAAGGACGCGACCAGTACGTGATCCTTTCGGTCACCTTCCGGCTGAGCAAGGCGCCTCATACGCTCAACACCAGCTACGGCAACATCCAGCAGGAGCTCGATCAGCGGGGCATTACGGCTCCGACCATCCAGGATGTGAGCGAAGCGGTGATCGCCATCCGCCGGAGCAAACTGCCCGATCCAGCGCAGCTGGGAAATGCCGGCAGCTTCTTCAAGAACCCGGTGGTGGAGCCCCAGGTGGTGGCGGCCATCCGAGCGGCCCATCCGGACGTGGTGGCCTACCCGGCGGAAGGGGGCATCAAGCTGGCTGCGGGGTGGCTCATCGAACGTGCGGGCTGGAAGGGGCACCATCGGGAAGGGTGTGGTGTGCATGATCGCCAGGCCCTGGTGCTGGTGAACCATGGCAGTGCCACAGGCCAGCAAGTGTATGCGCTCAGCACGGATATCGTACAGAGCGTGCGGGAGCGCTTCGGCGTGGAGTTGGAGCGGGAAGTGAACATCCTGTAGGTCAGCGGCGTTCAGGATCCCGAGCAAGGGGGATCGACCGCCTTGCCTATCCCGCATCAAATAGCCGAACTTCGCGTTCCATGTTCCGGCGGTCCTCCATCCTGCTCATTCTGCTCGGCGTACTGCTGGTGCAAGCCTGCCGGAAGGACCCTTCCACCGAGTTGGAGGAACGTGTCGTGGGCACCTACCGACCAACACCCTTGGAACTCGACATCCCGGCGTGGGCATTGGATAGCATCCACCCGGTGATACTCCCGGGCAACAACCCGCTTACCGTGGAAGGTGTGGCGCTCGGCCGCCGCTTGTTCTACGAAAAAGCGCTTTCCGACGACTACAGCATGTCGTGCGGCAGCTGTCATCAACAGCAGCATGCCTTCAGCGATCCCCGCCAGTTCTCCCTGGGAACCGATGGCAGTGTGGGTCGCCGCAACTCCATGACCATCCAGAACGCGGTATGGGACCACTTCTTCTTCTGGGATACCCGGGCGGCCACCTTGGAGCAGCAAGCCTTCGGACCGGTCACGAACCACGCAGAGATGCGCAATACCTGGCCCGTGGTGGAAGAGCGCCTGCGTGCACATCCGGAATACCCCACCCTGTTCGCCAAAGCCTTTGGTGATCCGCGTATCGATAGCGTCCGGGTGGTGCGCGCCATTGCGCAGTTCGAACGCACACTGCTCACGTTCAATTCACCGTACGACCGGTATGTGCATGGCGGAGACCTCACGGCCATGACCGAACAGCAGGTGCGCGGCATGCAACTGTTCTTCGGCGATGCCCATTGTGGTGATTGCCACGCCGCCCCTCGTATCCAGGACCACGGCGCTCAGAACGTCGGGCTGGGACGACACGGAACCGACCTCGGCATGATGGAGTTCACCGGTCTGGAAATACACCGTGGACGCTTCAAGAACCCCAGTCTGCGCAATGTGGCCGTATCGGCGCCGTACATGCACGACGGCCGCTTCAACACCCTGGAGGAAGTGGTCCACTTCTATGCCGAGGAGGTCGATCTCGCCGACCCGAACCTGGACCAGCACATGTTCGCTTGGACCTTCGGATTCATCGACCTTGATGCGCAGGAACGGGCGGACCTGGTGGCGTTCATGCACGCCCTCACCGACGAGGAGTTCCTTTCCGATCCGGCCTTCAGCGACCCGAACTGAGCGGTTCTCCTGCTTGGTGCCATCTTCACAGCCTGAAGACCGCGCCAGCATGATCCGTCGTTCCCTCCTTCCTTTCCTCCTTTTCCTTGCCTGCCAAGCCCTCGCCCAGCAGACCCTCACTCTGCGCGATGCCGTGTTGAAGGCCGGCACCGACCTCGCACCCGAACGGATCCGTGGCCTGCAGTGGATCACCGGGACCGGCAACTACAGCTATGTACGCGATAGCGTGCTGATGATCGGCAGCAGCGGCAAGGCCATGGACCGTCCCCTGCTCGACCTCGGCACCTTGAACAAGGCCCTTGGAGCGGACCAGCAGCTACGGGCGATCCCGGCGCTCACCTGGACCGATGCCAACACCTTCCGCTTCCTGCACAAGGGTCAACTGCTCCGCTTCGATCTGTCGAGCAATACGCTGAGCACGCTCGCATCCTTGCCAGCCGAAGCGGCCAACGAGGACATCGAGCCGGCATCGCTCCACGTGGCCTACACAGTGGAGAACGACCTCTACGTGCTGCGCCCCGGTGGCCAGCCCCAGCGCATCACCACCGATGGCGCGGACGGCATCGTGAACGGACAGAGCGTGCACCGCCAGGAATACGGCATCACCAAGGGTACCTTCTGGTCACCGAAGGGCGAACGCCTCGCGTTCTACCGGATGGACGAGCGCATGGTGACCACTTACCAACTGGAAGACATCAGCACCAAGCCCAGCACCTTCAACGCCATCCGCTATCCGATGGCCGGCCAGACCAGCCACCAGGTGACCGTGGGCATCCACGACCTGCGCGACGGCAGCACACGCTTCCTGCGCACCGAGGGCGCGGCCGATGACTACCTCACCAACATCACGTGGAGTCCGGACGGTCGCTTCATCCACGTGGTTCACCTCGACCGCCGCACCGAGAACCTTCGCCTTGTACGTTACGACGCCAGCACCGGGGAGGCCGTCGCCACCCTCCTCACCGAGCAGGACCCGAAATACCTGGAGCCCGAGCACCCGCCCCTGTTCCTGAAGGCCCGGCCTGAACAGTTCCTGTGGCGCAGCGAGCGCGATGGATGGGACCACCTCTACCTCTACGATGTCCGCAAGGGCCTGGTACGCCAACTGACCAAGGGAAGCTGGAACGTGAAGGACGTGCTGGGCGTGGATCCCACCGGCCGCTTCGCCATCATCGAAGGATCTGCGCCCATGACCACCGAGGACCCATCCGGCGCGCTGGAAACACACCTCTACCGCGTGGACATCCCCGGTGGACGGATGATCCGACTGACCAAGGAAGCGGGCACCCACCATGGTCTGCTCAGCGACGATGCGGCCTTCCTGCTCGACCGCTGGAGCAGCACCACCGTGCCTGGGCGGGTGGAGCTGTTGGGGACAGCGAAGGGCGAGCGCATCCGCACGCTGCTCGATGCCAAGGATCCATTGGCGAACTACACCGTGGGCTCCATCGAACTCCTTACAGTGCCCATCACCAACGGCGACCGGGGCAATGCACGCCTGATCAAGCCCAGCCATTTCCAGGAAGGGCGCCGATACCCCGTGCTCATCTACGTGTACAACGGCCCGCATGTGCAACTGGTGAGCAACAGCTTCCTGGCCGGTGCTTCACATTGGATGCTCGAAGCCGCCGAGCGTGGGTACCTCGTGTGGACCTTGGACGGACATGGCAGTGCGGGTCGCAGCAAGGCCTTTGAGCAGGTGGTACATCGGCAGCTCGGTGTGGTGGAAGTGCAGGATCAGATGGCCGGTGTCGACTATTTGAAGAGCCTGCCCTTCGTGGACCCGGACCGCATCGCTGTGCATGGCTGGAGCTTCGGAGGGCACATGACCACGGCCATGCTCACGCGCCATCCCGGTGTGTTCAAGGTGGGCGTTGCCGGTGGCCCCGTGATGGATTGGAGCCTTTACGAGGTGATGTACACCGAGCGCTACATGGACACGCCTGGGGAGAACCCCGAAGGCTACGCAGCCACCGCGCTTCCACCGATCGCCGACAAGCTCCAGGACGACCTGCTCCTGATCACAGGCGGCGCTGATGATGTGGTACTGCCCCAGCACAGCCTGAGTTTCATCAAGGCCTGTGTGGCCAAGGGCGTGGCAGTGGACTTCTTCGACTACCCGGGCCATGGCCACAACGTTCGTGGCAAGGACCGCTTGCACCTCATGGAGAAAGTGCTGCGCTACATCGACCAGCGCATCCAATTCCAGCGGTGATACCGGCTCACTGGGCCCGCACCACACGCAGGCTTTGCGAACGTCCCTGCGCATCCTCGGCCCGTAATACATATGCGCCTGATGGCAGGGTGGCCAACGGCAGCGTCATGCGGTGCTTTCCCGCAGGCAGCTGACCGGTCAACAGCACCAGCACTTCGCGCCCCAAAGCATCCGTGAGGGTGCAGCGATAGCGGCCCGGCTCCGTTAGTTCCAGCCAGGCCAGCGCATCAACCGTGGCAGGATTGGGGTAGACATACAACTCCACCCCTGCAGGCCGAACGGTTTCCTCCACCGATTGCGCCGCTCCTGAGGGCACGGCCAACGCGGCCAGGGACGCCATGGACAGTTTCGCCAGCTTCTCGTAGTACGGCACGTCGAAGTGGATCACCCGGTCGTTCGGGGTGTGGTAGTAGGGATTGCCGTCCGCACCGAACTCCTCGATCACCAGCACCGCGCCGTAGCCTTCGGTCCAGAAGGAGGCGTGGTCGCTGTACGTGGCGCCAGGGTTGGTGAGCAGCAGGTCCAGGTCGATGCCGTAATCCTCCCGCACGGCGAACACCGTGTCCGCGATGGCCAGCGAGTTCGCGATGGGCCGCGTGTGGATGCGCGCTTTGGTGTCGCCATTACCATCGTAGGCGATGGCGTCCATGTTCACCACACCCACGATGTCCAGGTCATTGGCCGCTGCCACCCCGGCGTAGAACTCACTGCCCACCTTGCCCTGCTCTTCTTCATCCCACAGCGCGAACAGGATGCTGCGCTCAAAGGGAATGTCATGGACCAGGCGCGCGAGCTCCAGGACCGCGGCCACACCACTGCCATCATCGTCGGCCGCAGGAGCAGCGAGGATACCGGCAGGCATGGCATCGTAATGCGCACAGAACACCACGTATTCGTCGGGGTACAGGGTGCCGGGCTTGGTCACCAGCAGGTTCTTTCCGGTGGCACTGAACGTCTGCACCTCCACAGCGTAGCCGAACTGCGCCAACTTGCCGGTGAGGTATTCCTGCGCGAGGATGTTGCCCGCGTTATTGGAATGGCGGCTCACGATGGTCACCGGCCCACCGGACAGGTTCACCGGCACTTCGCCCGAGAGCTCGTTCACGTAGTGGAGCATCGAATCGATCTGCACGGCATCCAGGATGCCTTGTATCACCGGATGCTGGGCCTGCGCGAACGGGGCGATCCCCAACAGCGCGGCGAACACAAGGTTGCGCTTCATACCCTCAAAGGTATGCCGCACGTGGTAAGGAGCCTCGCGCATCAATACGCCACCACGCGCTCCACGATCCGGCCCGCTGTGGTCTCGAACACCACCAGGTAGGTCGCCTGCCGCTTCGGAAGGGTCACCTGCCACTGGCGCTGTCCTGCGGGGTTGTGGCTGCTGACCAACTGGCCACCGATGGTGTATACCTCGATGCTGCGTACGCGATCGGTGATGCCATCGATGCGCAGCAGGCCATCCGCCACTGGATTGGGGAAGATGCGCACGCCCAGTTCGCGGATGTTGTCCACGGCAACGGTCATGTCGTTGGTGGTGGCCTCCTTCACCAGCACCGGCGCTGGTCCGGCCGCTTCGTACATCGCCCGGAAGGTGCTGATCTCGGGCGTGTCGAAGGCGAACATCTCCGTCATGTAGCGCGGCGGCGCGCTCTGGTACCACACACGGGCGGTCACATTGATCTGCCCTGCGTAGTTGTTCATCGGCACGCGATAGTGCACCACATCACTGCCACTGCCCTCGACACCATTGTCATAGCGGTTGAAGTCCAGATCGCTCGCGGGCACGTTCGCGATCACGGTGGTGTCGTACGAAGGGTGGGTGGTGGTGAAGCCGAGCGGCGTCAGACGATTGTCCTTCAACGGGGTCTTGGCACGCTCCAACACTGTCGTCCTATCCCCGTTCACATCGCCCATGACCATCTCGTAGATCTGGGCCTGGTCCTCGCTCCGGATCACGTCGTAATGCGGCTCCCAGGCGGGATCGTGTCCGTTCACTTCGTACTGTGCGTTCCATCCACCGCTGTGGAAGAGCGTGTCACCGGCCGCGTTCTGCACCAGCAGTTCCACAAAGGCACGGCGGGCCGGGTAGCCGGAAGGGAACTTGTGGCCCGCCAGGTTGGTGAGCTTCACATCGATGGCGGCCGTATCGAGGTCGCGGGCCATCACCTGTGCATCCAGCAGCAGGGTGTTCTGCTTCAGCATACGGTCCGCGCGGGCGATGGTGCTGTCGAACTGGGTGGGCGTGGCCGTAATGCCGAGCGCTTCGATGTTGTCACGCAGCAGACCCAGCATGAAGGTGTTCGCGCCGGCGAAGTGGTGCAGACCGTACGGTGTGCGCCCCTGCAGGAAGAGGTAGTTGGCGGAGATCACCACGGCATCATCGATGCGCGGCGCGTGGCACGCCTGGCAACTGATCCCGCCTTCGGGGTTGGCGTCCGTGTCGTAGGCAGAGTTCACCCACTCATGGTAGGTGGCCTGTTCCACGAATTGGTCTCCCGTCAAGTTGCCTTCGAGATCGGCGGTCTCGGTGATCAGCGTATGGCAGCCGGCACAGAGCTCGGCACTTGTGATGTGCGCACCGAAAAGGGGCTCGTAGCCTACGAAGGAGGTCATCGGCGAACCGAACACGTTGCCATATGGGCCGAAGAGCACGTTGTTCGTGTCGAAGTGCAAACTGCCCGAGAATTCCAAGCCGATGCCCTCCTCTTTCTGCATGTGGCAGGCCAGGCACGAGACACCATCCAACGCCACGGTGTCGTGTATCAGATCGGCGATGCCGTATGGCGTGCCCTCGGTGTAGAGCTTGTCGAACCTGCCCATGGGCGCGTGGCAGCTGGTGCACTTGTCCTCCAAGCCCACTTGATGCGACGGGTTCACGGCCACCTCATGGCTCACCTTGGCCCGCCAGAAGGGGTCCTTGGCGGAGTTGGCCATCATGGTGCTGCGCCAGTCGTCCGATACGTTCACGTCCACGCCGTTGGCATCCACCATGGAGTAGTTGTTCACCAGGTCGGGGCCATGGCAGCCGTAGCAGTTACCACTGGCCATGAAGAATTCGTTCGCTGCGATCGGCAGGTCGGTGGCGTTGCGCGCTCCGCGAAAGGCCGCCAGCTCCTCGGGCGTGTGGTGGGCCTTGGCGTGTGGCACCCTGCCTTGGCGCCAGGCCACGAACAGGGCCACAATGGCCAGGGCAGCGGTGAGCGCGAGCGTGCGGACGAACAGAGCGGAATGATTACCCATGATGAACGGTCGGTACTGGCCGCAAGTTAGCAGCAACAAGGGCGGACGCGCCGATCAGCGTCGACCACCCTTGGAACCTTGAACGATCGATGCGGTCGCCGGGTTCACCCAGGGGGCTCAGCTGCCGCGCTGGGCGCTCTTGCGCATGGTGGTGGCCTTCGGCTTGCTGGCCGTTCCGCCCTTCGGTGCAGCGGATTTATCGGCCTTGGCGGGCTTCGCGGCACCGGTCTTGGCAGCGGCCTTCTTGGGTGCCTTGGCTCCTTCCTCCTCCTTTTTCTCAGCAGCCTTGGGCTCCTCCTTGCGGTCGAATTCGCCGCTCTTCAGTAGCAGTCCGTACCAAGTGAAGAGCTTCCGCACATCACTGGGATAGATCCGGTCGCGGTCATGGTCCGGGAGGGCTTCCCCGAGCTTCTCCCACAGCACCTTCTCCTCGGCCTTGGGGTCCAGGTCGTTCTTGCCCTTCTGCACCGCGTGCAGCTTCTCCAACACCTGGGTCAGCGGCGCATCGTCACCGGTGGTGAACATGCTGATCTCCTGCAGGGAGCTCACCCGCACGCTCGACGGCACAGGAAGGCGCTTGCCATCTTCCAGCGACTCCACGATGAGGGCTTGGCGGCTTTGGGCGATGACGCGGAACAGACCGGACTTTCCGGCAACGGCGATGATCTTGCTGAGGTCCATGCAACGAACGTTGGAAGTGCGAATGTACAGGGTGGCGGAGGAATGTGCAGGGTCCGCTCAGGTCTTCTGCTTCTTCTTGCGCGCCGCCGGGAAGAGGATGTTGTTCAGGATGAGCCGGTAGCCTGCCGAATTGGGGTGTAGTGCCAGGTCCGTGGGCGGATCACCCACCATGTGCTGGTAGTCCTCTGGATCATGGCCGCCGTAGTAGGTCCACTGCCCCAATCCGAACTCACCGTGGATGTACTTCACCGTGCCCTGGGCCTTGTTCTCACCCATCACGGTAACACCGGGCTTCACCAAACCCTTGCGGAAGGCCGTGGTCTGCCCCATGAATCCGCGCACCACCTGCTCGTGGCTCTGGCATAGCATGCTCGGCACCAGGTCCCACTTCGCGCTGAAGTCGAACAGGGTGAAGAAGTCCCGCGTCTGCCCGATCCGGCTGTGGATGTCCGTGGCATCGATGTCACTGAACTCATACACGTTCGGGTCCACCACCAAACGGTAATCCTTGAAGGCGAAGCCGCGTGCAAAGTCGATCTTCTGTTGGGCCTGAGGATCGATGGGGTCGTGATCGAACTCGGCGGTGCAGATGTCCACACCTTCGGCAGCAAGGGCGATATCGTAACTGTCCGTGCCCGAACACATGGTGAACAGGTAGCCGCCGCCAGCCACGTAGTCGCGGATCCGGGAAGCCACCGCCAATTTCATCTCGCTCACCTTGGCGTATCCGAGCTGGGCGGCCATGGCCTCACTGTCCTGCACCTGCTGCTGGTACCAGGGCGCGTTGCGGTAGTTGCGCCAGAACTTGCCGTACTGCCCGGTGAAGTCCTCGTGGTGCAGGTGCAGCCAGTCGTACTGTGGCAGCACACCACTGATGATCTGCGCATCATAGATCCGTTCGTAGGGGATCTCCGCATAGGTCATCACCAAGGCCACCGCATCGTCCCAAGGCTGGAATCCGTCCGGCGCGTACACCGCGATCTTCGGGGCCTTCTCCAGGCGCACCACCTCCATGTTCACGGCCGGGTCGGCGATCTCCGCAAGGATGGCTGCGGCCTGGCCGTCAGCGATCACTTGGAAGGTGACCCCACGAATGGTGAGCTCTTGCTCAATGGTCTTGTACTGGTCCACCAGGAAACTTCCACCACGATAGTTCAGTAGCCAGTCGATGGGCACATCGCGCTGGAGCGCCCAGAACGCAACGCCATACGCCTTCAAGTGGTCGCGCTGACTGCCGTCCATGGGCACGAGGATCTTCGCTGCATGTGCAGCAACACCCACCACCAGCAGGATCACCAGGAGCTTAGAACGGAGAGATGTCATCCAGGTCGCTGTCATCGTTCATGCGGCTGGGCCGGGTGATGGTCCGGAAAGGATTCGCATCTCCCCCATCCGATCCCGTGCCACCGAGGTCGAACCCGCCACCCATGGTCTCCAGGTCCGCGAATTTGGCCAGTTCGGGTATGAAGCGCAGACGCACCGTATCCACCGCACCGTTCCTGTGTTTGGCCACGATCACCTCACCCACGCCCAGGGTGCTGCCGTGTTCGTCCTCGTAGATCTTGTAGTACTCCGGTCGGTACAGGAAGCACACGATGTCCGCGTCCTGTTCGATGGCACCCGATTCGCGCAGGTCACTGAGCATCGGCTTCTTGTCGCCACCGCGGGTCTCCACGGCGCGGCTCAGCTGGCTCAGGGCGATGATCGGGACATCGAGTTCCTTGGCGATGCTTTTGATGGAGCGCGAAATGCTGCTGATCTCCTGCTCGCGGTTGCCGCCCTTGCTGTCGCCACCCGCCGTCATTAGCTGCAAGTAGTCGATGATGATGAGGTCCACGTTGTGCTGGCTCTTCAAGCGACGGGCCTTGGCGCGCAGTTCGAAGATGTTCAGACCGGGCGTATCGTCGATGAAGATCGGCGCGTTGGTGAGCCGCGCGATGTGCTGGTGCAGGATAGCGAACTCCGAGTCGTTCAGGTCTCCCTTGCGCAGTTTCTCCGAACTGATGCCCGCTTCACTGGCGATCAGACGGGTCACCAGCTGGGTGCTGCTCATTTCCAGGCTGAACACCGCCACGGCGCGCTTGTGCTCCACGGCGATGTTCCGCGCCATGCTGAGTACGAAGGCGGTCTTACCCATGGCCGGGCGCGCCGCCACGATGATCATGTCGCTGCGCTGCCAGCCCGCTGTCAGCTTGTCGAGCTGCACGAAGCCCGTGGGAATGCCGCTCACCCCACCGGTCTTGTTCTTGGCGCTCTCGATCTGCGCGATGGCCCCTTGGATCAGGTCGCTCATCGGCTCGTAGTTGCGCTTCAGGTTGCCACTGGTGATGGTGTACAGGTCCTGCTCGGCCTTGTCCAGCAGATCGAACACGTCCGACGTATCGTCGAAGGCGTCGCGCGTCATCTCGCTGCTGATGCGGATCAGCTCGCGCAGGATGTGCTTCTGACTGATGATGCGCGCATGGTACTGCACGTTCGCGCTGCTGGCCACCTTGTTGGTGAGCTGGCTGATGTAGAACGGACCGCCCACGATGTCCAACTCCGCGCGCCGCTTCAGCTCTTCGGTCACGGTAAGGATGTCGATCGGCTGGTCGTTGCGGAACAGGCCCAGGATGGCATCGAAGATCTTCTTGTGCGCTTCCACATAGAAGCTCTCGGGCTGCAGGATGTCGATGGCCTCATTCACCGCGTTGCGCTCCAGCATCAGCGCGCCCAGCACGGCCTGCTCCAGTTCAGGCGCCTGCGGCGGTAGCTTGCCGGCCTCCAGGCCGATATCGAGCATCGACGGGGCAGGACGACGGGCGGTGCGGGAACGATCGGCGGGACGGGACGACGGCGGTGCGGCCATGGATGCGAGCGGGAACGAGTGAGCGGGTCGAAGCGGTGGTCCGATGGCGGATCCGCGACCGGTGATGCCACAAAAATAGCCCCCCCACGCCCCGGTACACCAGAACGATCTCAACAAGTCGTCACCAGTCCTTCAACAAGGTGATCGTGCAGAACATCAGACGCGTCGTTCCTCTACTGGACATCGAGCGCTCGCACCGCTGCGATCGTCGTAACTTGCTGGCTCCATGCGCACCCTCCTCTGGCCGCTGTGCGCGCTCGGCGCAGCGCTCGCATGTTCGGCATGCCGAAAAGAGCAGGACCGAGACCCGCCCGTGGTCCGCATCCTGTCGCCTGGTGATGGCGTCATCGTTCAAACGCCGGACACGTTGCTAATTGAGGTGGATGTGAGTGACGACACCCGGTTGGAGAGCGTGACCGCCGCGCTCACGAATGATGATGGCGTACCGGTAGGCAGCTCCGTGAGCCGTGCGCTGCAAGGTACCAGCACCCGCGTTACCTTGGCGCTCCCCGTGGTGGACGAGACCTATCCCGGCGGTCCGCTCACCCTCACGGTGCGCGCCAGCGATGGCAATAATGATGGACGCGCCTTCCGCCAGGTGGACGTGCTCGCCGCCCCGCTGCAACGCCTGGCCATCCTGCTCGCCCCATCACCCGGAACCACTGGCATCGTGTACCGCTTTGATCCCACCACTGGTGCCGAAGCTTGGCACGGCCCTGTCGACATCGGCCCGCTCCTCGCCACCGGACCGAACGTGTTCCTGGCAGGCACTGACCAGGGACCGCTTCAGCGCCGATCCTTCCTTGGCAATTGGAGCACGCTCGCAGTGAACGGCACCCCGGCCAGCTCCGGGCGTCCCTTTTTCCGGGGCCTGGGCCATGCCCCATTCGATGACCGGGTCTATGCAGGCATGGATGATGGACGTGTTGTGGGCTATCGGCGAAGCGGCTCGCAGGTGTTCAACGGCTGGTCATACCCCGGCACGGTAAGCCACGCCTTGCTCCCCCTCGCGGACCGCGTGGTGAGCGCCGCGTTCGATGAAGTCGGCAACGCATGGCGGCTTGCCGAACACGCATATGTATCGGGGGGAACGCTCGGCTGGCGCCCGTTGGACCACGCATGCATCGCGCTGCGCAGTGCCGGTGGTGAACGCGTGCTTTCCTTCGGCAATGGCAACGGGGCCTTGGCGATACGTTCCATATATATGTCACAAGGCGGCACCATCAGTGAAGCCAACGTACCGGGCACGATGCTGAACGATGTGACGAGCACGGCCACCGGCGATCATTTCCTGGCAACTACCAATGGCATCAAGCGCTACCGTACATCGACCGGTCTCACTGACCTTGTTGGCTCAGGTCATGTGCAGAGCATCACCTTTGATGACGCCTCTGGCAGCCTGTGGGCCTTGGAGGATGGTCAACTGAAGCAGGTGTCACCCAACGATGGCACCATCCTGGGTACGTGGATCGTACCGGCCGGCATGGGTCAGGTAGAGGTGGTGCTCAACCGTTGATCAGGCCTTGGCCTTCAACACCACACCCATCTCACAGAACTTCTTGATGCGACGCTCGACCAGCTTGTCGGCATCTGTCTTCACCAGTTTGGACAGGTGCTTGATGAGTTCTGTCTTGACCAGATCGCAAGCCGCGTCCGGATCGGCATGTGCACCACCCACGGGTTCGGGAATGACACCGTCGATCAACTTGTTGGCGAGCATATCCGAGGCGGTCAGCTTCAAGGCCTTGGCCGCTTGTTCCTTGTAGTCCCAGCTGCGCCAAAGGATGGAGCTGCACGACTCGGGCGATATCACCGAGTACCAAGTGTTCTCCAGCATCAGCACCTTGTCACCGATGCCGATGCCCAGCGCACCTCCGGAAGCGCCTTCACCAATGATCACGCAGATCACCGGCACACGCAGCTGCATCATCTCGAACAGGTTGCGTGCGATCGCTTCCCCCTGCCCGCGCTCCTCCGCCTCCAAGCCCGGAAAGGCGCCAGGCGTATCAATGAAGGTGACCACGGGCTTGTTGAACTTCTCGGCCAGCTTCATCAGGCGCAAGGCCTTGCGGTAGCCTTCCGGGTTGGGCATCCCGAAGTTGCGGTACTGGCGCATCTTGGTGTTGATGCCCTTCTGCTGTCCGATGAACATCACCGTCCTCCCATCAATGGAGCCGAAACCTCCGACCATGGCTTTATCGTCCTTCACAGTGCGATCGCCATGCAGTTCGATGAACGTGCCGTTCGACACCCGTTCGATGTACTTCAGCGTATATGGGCGATCGGGATGACGGCTCACCTGCACGCGCTCCCATGGGCTCAGTCCGGCATAGAGCTGCCTGCGCGTCTCGTCCAGCTTGCGTTCCAGGTCCTTCAGGGTGGCGTTCACGTCCACATCGCTCTGGGCGCCCACTTCCTTCAGCTTGGCGATCTGCTCGGCCAGGTGCTGGATCGGCTTCTCGAACTCAAGGTAGGTCTCCATGCACGTCTTTTGGGAAGGGCGAAGGTAGCACGGTGCTGCACATGACGAGCGGTGCACGAACGTCGCGCCACCCGATACCTTCGCGCACCATGCTCGCCTTCCCTTTCGCCAAGATCAACCTCGGCCTCAATGTGGTCCGCCGTCGGGAGGATGGGTTCCACGAGATCGAAACCGTGATGGTGCCAGTGCCTCTCACCGACGCGTTGGAGATCCTGGTAGACCCACAGGGCGTGCCCAACTCCATCCGCTACACCCGCCATGGCGACCCCATCGATGGGCCATTGGAGCAGGACCTGGTATACAAGGCCATCCGGGCCGTACAGCGCGTACGTGCCCTCCCGGCGCTGGAGGTCCATCTGTTGAAGGCCGTACCCATGGGCGCCGGCCTGGGCGGTGGCTCCAGTGATGGCACCCACGCGCTGCACATGGTGAACACGCTCTTGGACCTCGACCTGACATGGTCTGAACTCTCCGCCATCGCATCCTCCTTGGGCAGCGATTGTGCGTTCTTCCTGCAGGAGCGCCCGCAGCTGGCGCGCGGACGCGGCGAGGTGTTGGAACCGGTGCCATTGGACCTGCGCGGCCATCACCTGGTACTGGTGAACCCGGGCATCCATGTCTCTACCGCAAAAGCATACGGCAGCTGCACGCCAAGCGGCTCCCTGCTCGGCTTGGAGCAACGCGTGCTGCGACCTGTAGAGGAATGGCCTGACCTGCTGCCTAACACCCTGGCACCGGCGGTCATCGCCATGCATCCGGAGATCGGGCACATGATCGAGCAGTTGTACAAGGCTGGCGCTGACTATGCATCCATGAGCGGCTCCGGCTCCTCGGTGTTCGGGATATTCAAGGAAGCTCCACCAGCGATCCGATGGCCAGCGCCATACCGCGCTTGGAACGTTACCTGGTAGGCACAAGGAGGCGTTGTTCCACCTCGCGCTCCGCCTCCACATGGTCAAAGGGCTTGGCCAGGATGCGACGTTCGCGGTCCAATAGGATGAGCGAGGGAGTGGCGTTCACTCCCCAAGCCTTGGCCAAGGGTTCTCCCCAGGCGATGAAAGAGCTCGCCACAGGGAAGGTCAAAGACTTCTCACGAACGGTCGCGGCCAGTTCGGTGCTATCAGTATCCAATGCCACACCGACCACCTGAAGTCCCGCTGCAACATAGCGTTGGTGCAAGGCCTCCACGCCGGGCATTTCTTCATGGCAATGCCCGCAGGTGCTCGAGAAAAAGAACACCAAGGTGAGCGGGGCACGTCCCAGGACCTGATCGGTCCGCTCCACTCCTCCTGACCGGAAGGGCCACGGATCGGAGGCGGACACCTGCGCACCGATGGAGCAGGCGATGCGCCGTTCCATGGTCTTGCGCGTCCATGGGTCGAGCATCCAAGCGGCATCCGCTCCGGCCACGTAGCGGTCCACCAGGTATTGAGCGACCAGGTCGGGGCCATGCGTGTTGAACAGATCGAGCAACTGGGCGCGCATGGCTGACCATACAAGGCTATCCGTGCGGCACTGGGCGAGCAGCTCATCGCATACTTGCTCCAAGGGGCGGTCGGCTCCAAGCTGCAGATTGCCGAGCACCACCTTCGCGAACAGGTTGGAGCGCAAG
>JAWKNG010000001.1:1045000-1313898 GCA_041391845.1 Flavobacteriales bacterium
CTCCAGCATGGCTTACGCCACACCTTCGACGCAGACCAGAATGCTCTCCTACCGCCCACATGGGGCCCACAGCTTCGGTAACACACTTGATGCCCGATCATTATCCACGCCGGACCGCTCGACTAGTGAGCTGTTACGCACTCTTTAAATGAATGGCTGCTTCCAAGCCAACATCCTAGCTGTCAATGCAGTCCGACCTCGTTAGCTCAACTTAGCGTGTATTTAGGGACCTTAGCCGATGGTCTGGGTTCTTTCCCTTTCGCGCACGGACCTTAGCACCCGCGCGCTCACTCCCGAGTACTGATGTTATGGCATTCGGAGTTTGTCCGGGTTTGGTAGGCGGTGAAGCCCCCTAGCCCGATCAGTAGCTCTACCTCCATAACAGTACACTCGAGGCTGCACCTAAATGCATTTCGGAGAGTACGAGCTATCTCCCAGTTTGATAAGCCTTTCACCCCTAACCACAGCTCATCCGAAGACTTTTCAACGTCTACCAGTTCGGTCCTCCATTCCGTGTTACCGGAACTTCAACCTGGCCATGGTTAGATCACTTAGGTTTCGCGTCTGCCGCCACTGACTATACGCCCTGTTAAGACTTGCTTTCGCTTCGGCTGCGGGGCTGAACCCCTTAACCTTGCCAGTGACGAGCAACTCGTAGGCTCATTATGCAAAAGGCACGCCGTCATTCCCGAAGGAACTCCGACCGCTTGTAGGCGCACGGTTTCAGGGACTATTTCACTCCTCTGTTCGAGGTGCTTTTCACCTTTCCTTCGCAGTACTGGTTCGCTATCGGTCTCTCAGGAGTATTTAGCCTTGCCAGATGGTTCTGGCGGATTCAGACAGGATCTCACGTGTCCCGCCTTACTCAGGATACCACTAGGTACAGCATGTGTTTCGTGTACGGGACTATCACCCGCTATGGTCCAACTTTCCAGAAGGGTTCCACTACACATACTGAGTCCACGTTGTGGTCCTACAACCCCGGCACCGCCGAAACGGTCCCGGTTTGGGCTATCCCCTTTTCGCTCGCCACTACTAGGGGGATCACTACTTGTTTTCTTTTCCTCCAGGTACTTAGATGTTTCAGTTCCCTGGGTTAGCATCCCTTTCGGGATATCCTGTCTTCAACAGGATGGGTTGCCCCATTCGGAGATCCACGGATCACAGGTCATTATGCACCTCCCCGTGGCTTATCGCAGCCTATCGCGTCCTTCATCGCCTCTGAGAGCCAAGGCATCCACCGTACGCCCTTAGTAACTTTTCGATCGCTCGAGATCGTTTATTGCTCGGTGGACCGATCACTCGGTCTGTTTTGGTCTGTCCAACAACATGTCAAAGAACGGCGCCCTTGGGGGGGCACTCTGGACAAGGTCCAGAGCCAGTGGAGAATATCGGAGTCGAACCGATGACCTCCTGCTTGCAAAGCAGGCGCTCTAGCCAGCTGAGCTAATTCCCCGTTGCCTTACCCGTGGTAGTCCTGCGCAGATTTGAACTGCGGACCTCTACATTATCAGTGTAGCGCTCTAACCAACTGAGCTACAGGACTAGGTGGAAGGTAACGGTGGTACCGTTAAGAAGTATTGTCCAACTGAGACAGCGGTGTCGAGCGTTACGGACATTCCGCAACGAACAGAGACCGATCAACTTACTCTAAAAAGGAGATGTTCCAGCCGCACCTTCCGGTACGGCTACCTTGTTACGACTTAGCCCCAGTCACCGGTTTTGCCCTAGGCAGCTCCTTGCGGTCACCGACTTCAGGCACCCCCGGCTTCCATGGCTTGACGGGCGGTGTGTACAAGGCCCGGGAACGTATTCACCGCATCATGGCTGATATGCGATTACTAGCGATTCCAGCTTCACGGAGTCGGGTTGCAGACTCCGATCCGAACTGAGACGAGTTTTGAAGATCTGCATCTGGTCACCCAGTAGCTTCCCTCTGTACTCGCCATTGTAGCACGTGTGTAGCCCAGGACGTAAGGGCCGTGATGACTTGACGTCGTCCCCACCTTCCTCACCGTTTACACGGGCAGTTTCTCTAGAGTCCCCGGCATTACCCGCTGGCAACTAGAGATGGGGGTTGCGCTCGTTATGGGACTTAACCCGACACCTCACGGCACGAGCTGACGACAGCCATGCAGCACCTCGCACGCAGTCCGAAGAAGATCACGTTTCCGCGACTGTCTACGTGCGTTCGAGCCCTGGTAAGGTTCCTCGCGTATCATCGAATTAAACCACATGCTCCACCGCTTGTGCGGGCCCCCGTCAATTCCTTTGAGTTTCAATCTTGCGATCGTACTCCCCAGGTGGATCACTTAACGCTTTCGCTAGGTCACTGACCGTATATCGCCAATGACGAGTGATCATCGTTTACGGCGTGGACTACCAGGGTATCTAATCCTGTTCGATCCCCACGCTTTCGTGCCTCAGCGTCAGTATCGCCTTAGTAAGCTGCCTTCGCAATTGGTGTTCTGTGCCATATCTAAGCATTTCACCGCTACACGGCACATTCCGCCTACTTCAAGCGCACTCAAGAGCGCCAGTATCAATGGCAATTCTACAGTTAAGCTGCAGGATTTCACCACTGACTTAACGCCCCGCCTACGCACCCTTTAAACCCAATGAATCCGGATAACGCTTGCACCCTTCGTATTACCGCGGCTGCTGGCACGAAGTTAGCCGGTGCTTATTCCGCCGGTACCGTCAACCCAGGACACGTCCTGGGGTTTCTTCCCGGTTAAAAGCAGTTTACAACGCGTAGCGCCTTCTTCCTGCACGCGGCATGGCTGCGTCAGAGTTGCCTCCATTGCGCAATATTCCTCACTGCTGCCTCCCGTAGGAGTCTGGTCCGTGTCTCAGTACCAGTGTGGGGGATAACCCTCTCAGGCCCCCTAACGATCGTAGCCTAGGTGAGCCGTTACCTCACCTACTAGCTAATCGTGCGCATGGCCATCCTGTACCGCCGGAGCTTTTAAGACCGAGTGATGCCACTCGTTCTGTTATGGGATATTAATCCTCCTTTCGGAGGGCTATCTCCCAGTACAGGGCAGGTTCCATACGTGTTACGCACCCGTGCGCCGGTCGCCACCCATGTATTGCTACATCGTGCTGCCCCTCGACTTGCATGTGTTAAGCCTGCCGCTAGCGTTCATCCTGAGCCAGGATCAAACTCTCCATTGTAAATGTGTGTTTGATCTGGTCTGTTGACGTGGTCTTCTCATGTTGATCTTCCGATCACAAGGACACCTGCTGTTCTCAGATTGGACAATAAGTCAAAGAACTGTATCGGGTCGAGGTCGAACCTCTTTCCGGTCTTGTTCAGTCGTTCAAGCGAACCCTGCCGAGGCAGGTCCCCGTCGTTCGGGTCGGCAAAAGTACAGAGGTTTTCGATATCTGCAAGAGCCTGTTGAAATTTTCTTTCAACCCCCTTGCCCAACCTCACTACCTCCCCCCTTGCCGGGTCGCTTCAAAGAACGTTTTTCCGAAAGCGGCTGCAAATGTAAGGAGCCTTTTGACTTGTGCAAGCACCACGGTGAAAAAAATTCAGGCCCTTGCATTATGGCGTTGTTACCGCCACCGGCAACACCTTGCCATTGAACAAGTTGTGGCCGTACAACGCAAAGTCGGCCACAAAGTTCCCCATATCCTCCGCGCTGACCGGCGCTTTGTAGCCCGGGAACGCCTCCCGCAACATCGCCGTGTCAACCGCCCCCAACGCCAGGCAGTTGCTGCGGATGCCGCGACCTTTGAACTCCTCGGCCAGGCACTGCGCCATGCAAGCCAGCGCGGCCTTGCTCGCGCTGTAGGCGATCAAGCCCGGGAACTTGGCACTGTCCTGGAAGCCACCCATGCTTCCGATGTGTACGATATGGCCCGGTGGGTCGCCGTCCAGCTCATCCACCAAGGCCTGCGTGATCTCCAAAGGCGCGAACACGTTCACACGATACAAGGATTCGATGTCGGCGCGTTGATGCAGGCCCATGGGCGCATTGTGCAGAAGTCCTGCATTGTGTACAAGTGCATGCACTCGCCTACCCGCCACCAGTGACTTGATGGCGCCTGCAGCTGAGGTCTGCGAAAGATCGATTGCACCGACCTCCACGCGCCCCCCTCCATGGCTCGCCAGCTCTTCCAAGGCCTTCACATCACGCGCCACGGCGATCACCCTGCAGCCTTCTGACAAGGCCAGCTTCCGTACGGCGGCCTCCCCAACTCCCTTGCTGGCGCCCGTAACGATCACCAGTCGCTCTGTACGCGGTCCCTTATCCATAATGCCCCGTGGTGCGGACCTACTTTTGTGGCACGCACAGCATGTGCGCAGCATTCCGCAGCCCTCAAAGTTATCCGGCATGGACGAACCACTTCTTGCGCATCACTTCCTTGGCAACCCGATCGACCATTGGCTGGCGGCCCTCGCATGGGCGTTGGGCGGCTGGCTGCTCGGCAAGCTGTTGTACTGGGCCTCTGCCAACACCTTGAAGCGGCTCGCCGCGCGTACCGCCACCCGCTTGGATGACATCCTGATCGCCGCGCTTCGCGGCCCCTTGGTCGCCATCATAACGCTCATCGGCATTTACCTGGCGTTCCACCAGTTGGAGCTTCCGGACCGCATGGACCTATGGGTTGAACGCATCATCAAGGTGGCCACGGTACTTGCGCTTACATGGCTTCTTGCCCGCTTGACGGACGCGCTGGTGGAAGAGTTCCTCCTCCCACGCGCACGACGTGAGGAAACGGTCGTTGTATCGAGTGAGCTGGTACCCGTTGTCAGGAGCGCCATGAAGGTGCTGGTGTGGGGCCTGGGACTGGTGCTTGCATTGAACAATGCGGGCTACAACGTAGGTGCGCTCCTGGCGGGCATCGGCATCGGTGGTCTGGCACTGGCAATGGCCGCGAAGGATACGGTCGCGAACATTTTCGGTGGCGTGACGGTGTTCACGGATAAACCTTTTTCCGTGGGGGACCGCATTCGCATCGCAGGCTATGACGGTATCGTGGAGGAGGTGGGGATCCGAAGCACGCGCATCAGGACATTGGAAGGTCCGGTCGTGGTGGTCCCCAACTTCAAGTTCACGGACAGCGTGCTTGAGAACGTTACGCAACAAGCCTCGTTCCGCGTTCGGCACGAACTGGGTCTGATCTATGAGACACCGCCAGAAAAGTTGCAGGAGGCTTTGTCGATCCTCAACAAGCTGGTCGATGAGCATCAGGACGTGCTGATGCCCGATCGCTTGACGAGCTTCACAGCGTTCAAGGACTATTCCCTGAACATCCTGTTCATCTATCATATCCGCAAGGATGCTGACGTGTTCCCGACCCAGAGCAAGGTCCACCTTGAATTGTTCCAACGCTTCGCGGCGGCCGGGCTGGAGTTCGCCTATCCCACGCAGGTGGAGTACTCACGCAGCAACTGAGCCGGGGCCTATTTCTTCCTGCGCCGGGCCTCGCGAGCCTCCTTGCGCTTCTCCTCCTCTGCGATCTTCTGGCGGCGGCGTTCCCGTACTTCGGGGTCGAGTACATCGCCGATATTGCGCATCTGGCGCAACACCCATTGCTGGCGGCCCCGGATGTATCCCGATGGGCGTGTGCAACTAAAGCGGCGCGGAGCTGGCAGTGTTGCGGTGATCAGTGCCGCCTCGGCCGCTGTGAGCCTGGCCGCAGGATGACCGAAGCAATGCTGGGCTGCCGCCTCGGCACCGAACACGCCCTTGCCCATCTCCGCCACGTTGAGATAGACCTCGAGGATCCTCTCCTTGGTCCAGAGCAGCTCGATGAGCACAGTGAACCAGGCTTCCAACCCTTTTCGCAAGTAAGTACGGCCTGGCCAAAGGAAGACGTTCTTGGCCGTCTGCTGGCTGATGGTGCTGCCGCCACGGATACGCCGACCCTTCTTGTTCCGGTCCATGGCTTTGCGCATGGCTTCCCACGAGAAACCAGAATGGAACATGAACCGCTGGTCCTCGGAGGCCATCACGGCCAGAGGTAGGTTGCGCGAGATCGCGCTCCAGTCGGTCACCGTGCGCTCGATCCCATCCTGTTCATTGGCCTGCTCCACCATCACCCACGTCACTGGTGGTTCCGCCAGACCCAGCAAGGCAACCCACAGGGCCGTGACCACTATGGACCAGAAGGCTGCCGCGCTGGTCCAACGGAAGAAGGCGGCAAGTGCGCGGCGCATGCAGGCGTTTCCTGGCGCGAAAATAGAAGCGCACTCAACATGAACCTTCGGGCTACGCCGGGGCCTTCTCCGGGCATCCGTCGTTGCTCAACCCTTACAGAGCGTCCAGCTATGCGCGGGTTCCGTGCCTAGGCTGCCCGGAAAGATCCTCCGGCTCACTGCCAAAGACCATGTTGAGAGGGCTTCTTAGCGGCTTCATGCCACCCCGAAAAGCGGCGGGGCCGGTCCGTCACGGACCGGCCCCGGCACAGCCGCAGACGCTCGTCACCCCTGTTGCTTGCGGCCGAAGAAGGCATAGAAGAGCACCAAGGCCAGCCCGCCGAAGATGGCCATGCCCACGAAGTAGGGCAAGGGGTTCTCACTATCGGGGGGCATGGCGGACCGTTCAAAGAAGTGGCCTGCCGCACAACCCGAACCAAGGCCGATGAGCAGCAGACCGTTCTTCAAGGTACGGAGGTGGTCGGCCATGGGGCGGTGCAGTCCCGGTGCGAGGCCTTTGTCGATCATGTTCATCCGTTCCCGGTGGCGGGTGGAGAAGTAGATATAGAAGAGACCGAAGACGGTGGAGAAGAAGAAGATGATCGCGATGGCGCCTGTGATGTCCATGATGCGTGGTTGTTTCGGGGTGTGGTGATGGCCCGCTGTTGTGGCCGTTGATCATCTGACGCAGCCCATCGCATGCCGGTTACGATCCGCTTATCCATGGTGTGCAAGACGCTCCCGGAGACGTTGGACCGGTCATCCCAGTTGTCTAGGTTCCGGGTCGTAATGACCATCCATTTGTAACCAAGAGACCCTTCCATAGCGTCCCATGCCATGCATCCCGTGGACCACAGCACGATCATCCAACACATCCTGGGCGGGGACAGCCGGGCCTATGCGGAGCTCGTGCGCCACTACCAGCGCATGGTCTACACGGTATGCTTCCGCGTGCTGCGGAACGCACAGGATGCCGAAGAGGCCACGCAGGACAGCTTCGTGAAGGCCTACCAGCACCTGGCCGGCTTCGGTGGCAACGCCAAGTTCAGCACCTGGCTTTACAGCATCGCCTACCGCACGGCCGTCAGCCACGGCCGCAAACGGCGCGACAATGAAGGCTCGGTGGATGAGCTGCCGCACCACCCGGCCGCCGACCCTGATACCAGCAGCCAACGGTCCGAGGTGCGGCAACTTCTGGGCCATGCGCTCGCCCAGCTCGATCCGGAGGATGCATCGATACTGAGCTTCTTCCACCTTGAGGAACTGAGCGTGGAGGAGATCGTAACCATCACCGGACTGGGTGCGTCGAACGTAAAGGTGCGCCTGCACCGCGCCCGTAAGAAACTGCTGGACGTGATCAATTCCATCTACGGCACCGAAGCACAACGTCTAATTTTGGATCATGCGTGAAGTGAAGGACGAACTCCACGATCTCTTCCAAGCGGCTGGGCATGCCGTTCCGGAAGCGGACCTCACGGACCGGATCATGGCGCGGGTGGCTGTGACGCCGGTGCTGCGCCCCACGCCGGTGAAGCCCATTCTGGATCGCCGTGCATGGATCGCCATCATCCTCCTGACGACCACTGTTCTGCTGTGTGGACTGGTCGGATCGGCGAACACGGCGTCCACGAGCGGGCCGGTGAGCGACGCCTGGCGGGCGGCAAGCTCCGCGCTGTCCTCCAGCGGCAGCTGGGCGCATTGGCTTGCGGGACTTTCGGCGAGCCTACTGGTGCTGGCCGCCGTGGACCGTTCGTTGGCCGGCCACCATCGCCCGACCTAAAGCGACCGCGCCGAACGCGAATGCCCGCGCTGGTGGATCAGCGCGGGCATTCCTGGGACATCCGATCGATCAGAGCAGCGCTTTTGCTGCATTGAGCACCGCGTCATAGTCGGGCTCACTACCCAGTTCGGGGGTCACTTCGCAAAAGCGCACGACCCCATCCTTATCGATGACGAAGGAAACGCGGCCAAGAATGCCGCCCATGGGACCATCCGCGATGCGCGTACCCCAGCCATCGGCATCGCGGTGGCGGAAGTCGCTGCCGGTCTCCACGTTGGTGATCCCTTCCGCGGCACAGAAGCGACTGAGCGCGAAGGGCAGGTCAGCGGTGACCGCGAGCACAGTGGCGCCCAGTCCGGTGGCCTTCTGGTTGAACGTTCGGGTCTCCGTGGCGCACACACCGGTATCCACACTGGGGAACATGAGCAGCACCACGACCTTGCCTTTGTGGTCGGCGAGGGCTGCTTCGGTGCGGTCGGTCTTCACGTAGCGGAGGCGGGGTGCAGGAGATCCAATGGCGGGCAGTTGTCCGGAGAAGGCTGGTTGAGGCATGATCGGGTAAGGTTCGTTGGTCGGGTAAGGTGAACGTGGAATTGCCGTTCACTGTTCGCTCATGATGCGGGGGATGGCTTCCTCGTAGGCGCGACGCGCATCCTCGATGAATCCGAAGGGGCTCTCGTCCACCACCAGCTTGCCTTTTGTGACGTGGCCCAGCAGGATGAAGGGCACGCGGCTTTCGCCCATCATATCGAGGAACTGGTTCTCCTGGTCGGCGGTGACACTGACCACAGCGCGCCCCTGGCCCTCGCCGAATAGGAAGGCATCGGTACGTATCTCGCTGTCGGTGATCACATCGAAGCCCAATCCGCGGTGCAACCCCATTTCCACGAGGGTGACCCAGAGGCCTCCGTCGCTCACATCGTGTGCAGCATTGATGGCGTTGCTGCGGATGAGCATGAGGAGCATGGTGTGGAGGCGTCTTTCCTCATCGATGTTGAAGTAGGGTGCGGGCGAACGCTGCACGCCGTGATGGCGGACGAGGTACTCGCTGGATGCGATGCAGTCGGTGCTGCGTCCGAGCAGGAAGAGCAGATCACCCTTCTCCTTGAAGTCCATGCTCATGCGCTTGGTGATATCGCTGACGATACCGACCATGCCGATGGTGGGCGTTGGGAAGACGGGGATGTTGCGCTTGTCGGTGACGGTGTGGTTGTAGAAGCTCACATTGCCTCCGGTGACGGGTGCTTCAAAGGCGCGACAGGCATCGCCCATGCCCTTGATGGCTTGCGCGAACTGCCAGTAGACCTCGGGATCGTAGGGGTTGCCGAAGTTGAGGCAATTGGTGACGCCGCAAGGTTCACCGCCGGTGCAGGCGATATTGCGGGCAGCCTCGCTCACGGCGATCATGGCACCGGTGTAGGGATCGGCGTGCACGTAGCGGCCGTTGCAGTCCACGGTCACCGCGAGGCCCTTGCCCGTCTCCTTCACGAGGATGAGCCCGGCATCGGAGGGTGCATTGGTGCTCATGTTGTTGGTCCGCACCATGGTGTCGTACTGCTCGGAAACCCAGCGCTTGCTAGCGATGTTGGGGCTGGCGAGGAGATCGTAGGCCACCGCACGCAGGTCATCGGGCTCTGCAATGGCAGCCGCATCGTAGCGCTTGTTCTCGGCGATATAGGCAGGCTCCTTCTGCTCGCGCACATACACCGGAGCCCCACCACCCAGCACAAGGCTCTCGGCAGGCACCTCGGCAATGAGGTCGCCGTGCATGAAATAGCGAAGGGTTCCACCGCGGGTGACCGATCCGATCTCCACGCAATTGAGGTCCCACTTGTCAAAGATGGCCTTCACGTCGGCCTCACGGCCCTTCTTCACCACCACCAGCATGCGCTCCTGGCTCTCGCTGAGGAGGATCTCCCATGCACGCATGCCTTCCTGCCGGGTTGGTACGCGGTCCAAGTGGATGTCCATGCCTGCTTCACCTTTGGCGCTCATTTCGCTGGTGCTGCATGTGATGCCTGCCGCGCCCATGTCCTGCATGCCGATGATGGCATCGGTCTGCGCCAGTTCCAGCGAGGCTTCGAGCAGGAGCTTCTCCATGAAGGGGTCACCCACCTGCACGGCTGGCAGATCGTCCATGCTGGTATCCGTGATGTCCTTGCTGGCGAAGGAAGCGCCGTGGATGCCGTCCTTTCCGGTGCTGCTACCCACGATGAACACGGGGTTGCCTTCACCATGGCTGGTGGCACTGATCACGCGATCGGTGCGTACGATACCCACGCTCATGGCGTTCACCAGCGGGTTGGTGGTGTAGCAGGGGTCGAAGTACACCTCACCGCCGAGCACTGGAACCCCGAAGGCGTTGCCATAATCGCCGATACCCTTCACCACACCGCGCATGTGCCACCGGCTGCGCGCTTCGCTGCTGATATCCCCGAAGCGGAGGCTATTCAGCTGTGCGATGGGGCGCGCGCCCATGGTGAAGATGTCGCGGTTGATGCCACCCACCCCTGTGGCCGCACCCTGGTAAGGCTCGATCGCGCTGGGGTGATTATGGCTCTCGATCTTGAAGGCGCAGGCCCATCCATCACCGATGTCCACCAGGCCAGCGTTCTCCTGACCGGCTTCGGCGAGGAGCTTGGGGCCTGAGCGTGGCAGGGTCTTCAGCTGCAGTATGGAGTTCTTGTAGGAGCAGTGCTCGCTCCACATGGCGCTGAAGATGCTCAGCTCGGTGAAGTTGGGCTGTCGTCCGAGGATCTCCTGGATCTTGGCGAACTCCTCGGGGAGGAGGCCCAATTTGCGGGCGGTGTCCACGCTGGCAGGCGCGGTATCGGGGTTGAAGGTGGTGGTGGACATGGTGAGGCGCAAAGGTACCGCTGGGAGGTTGCATCGCTGTCGCCCCCCGTAAGCGACCGTGTCGCTCTACCTTGGCGGCATGGCAGGCATGCTCCTGGCGGCGGGCTACGCGGCCCTTATCCTCTTCCTGCTCGGCCGCTGGCAAGGCGTGGCGGTGGAAGGGCTTGGTGTGCGGCGCGTATCGTTGTTGTTCCTGCTGAAGGTGGCGGCCGGCGTCGCGCTCTGGGCGATCTACACCTATGTCTACCCGGACCGCGCCTCTGCCGACCTGTTCAAGTACTTTGACGATGGCATGGTGATGTACCATGCGCTGCCCGATGCCCCGACGGACTATGTGCGCATGTTGCTCGGTGCATGGAACGACACCCCTGCGTTCGACACGCGATACTACCGGCACATGAACAACTGGTACCGTGCGTTCGATACCGGCTTCTATAATGATGCGCACACCATGATCCGGTACAACGCACTGCTCGGTCTGTTCTCCTTCGGGCAGTTCGCGGTGCATGTGGTCCTGGCGGCGGGGGTCGCAACATGGGGCAGCGTGCTCTTGTACCGCGCACTGCTCGCACTGGCGCCTCACGGTTCGAACGCTTTGTTGGTCGGCATATTCCTGCTCCCGACGGTCCTGTTATGGTCCAGTGGGGCGCTGAAGGAGAACCTATTGATGACGGGACTTGGCGCCGCAATGTGGGGCCTTTGTGCCGGCCCGAGTTCAGCACCGACCCAACGTGCGGCCGCCCTCATGGGGGGCATCGCCATCATGCTCCTGGTAAAGAGCTACGTGCTCCTTGGTCTGCTCCCCGGTGCGCTCTCCTGGGCGCTTAGCAAGGGCCGCAAGGGTCATGCATGGAGCTCGTTCGCTGTAACGCATGGCCTGCTACTGATCGCGGTGCTGGTGATGGGCGGGATCACTTCAATGAACGTACCCGAGATCCTGGCCCGCCGACAGACCGACTTCGTGAACATGGCACGGGAAGTTCATGCCGGCAGCCTGGTGGATCTCCCCGAACTGGACGGCAGCTGGGCGAGCCTGCTCCTGGCCGCTCCACACGCCCTCTACATGAGCTTCCTATCACCGTTGCAAATGTTCGGGCATGGCGCGATGGGAGCGATCGCCGCGTTGGAGGGAGGGTCCGTTCTGATCCTCGTAGTGATACTTGTGGTGCGGCAGCGGCATGGAAGGATCGACCTTCCTCTGTTCCTTTGGTGTGCATCCTTTGTGCTACTGCTCGGTCTGCTGATCGGCTGGACAACACCGGTCATCGGAGCACTGGTCCGCTACCGACTGCCGATCCTGCCTTTCTTTATACTAGGAGCGCTTGCGCTGCGAACCGCCCAGCGGCAACCTTTACCTTCCGTCCATGAAGTGCAATAGAACCACCCGGGTGCTGCTCGGCATCAGCTATCTGTTCTTTGCAGCCTGTTCCTACCAGCACGAACAGGCTGATGTCGTATTGCACAATGGTCACTTCCACAGTCTCGATGAGGACGATGACACGCACCAGGCAGTGGCCATCCGGAACGGGCGCATAGTGGAGGTGGGCGCGGAGCGGCAGATCATGAACAAGTACAAGGCAAAGCAACTGATCGACCTGGCGGCTGCGCATGTGTATCCGGGCTTCATCGATGGGCACTGCCACTTCTTCGGCTACGGGTTGAACAAGCAGAAGGTGGACCTGCAAGGGACCAAGAGCTGGGAAGAAGTGCTGGAGCGCACCGTGGCCTACGCCAAGGCACATTCGGAAAAGACGTGGATCCTGGGACGCGGCTGGGACCAGAACCTGTGGGAGCAGAAGGAGTTCCCCGACAAGTCCGAACTGGACCGCCTCTTCCCCGACCGGCCGGTGCTGTTGCAGCGCGTGGACGGGCATGCGGCCATCGCCAATTCCACGGCGCTGCACCACGCGGGCATCACGGCCAACACGCGCATCGCGGGGGGGCAGGTGCTGGGGCGCTTCACCACGCCCCAGGGCGACACCTCTTGGACGGAGCCCGGCATGGTGGCCGAGGTGCGGCGCATGGGCTACCCGTTCTGGGAACCCACCGGTGTGCTGGTGGACAATGCCGTGAGCGTGTTCCAGACCATCTTCGACGAGGCCGATGAGGCCACCAAACGCAAGGCCCTGCTCGATGCCCAGGCCGACTGCTTCGCCGTGGGCCTCACCATGGTGGCCGATGCCGGGCTCGACGTGGGCACCATTGAACTGATCCGCCGCATGCAGCAGGAAGGCGTGCTGAAGATGCGCGTGTACGCCATGGTGGCCGATGCGCCGGAGCACCTCGCGCACTTTGCCAAGGCGGGCCCCATCGCCGATGAACGCCTGTGGGTGCGCAGTGTGAAGGTGTATGCCGATGGTGCCTTGGGCAGTCGTGGCGCATTGCTGAAGGCCCCCTACAGCGATCAGCACGACCACCACGGCCTGCAATTGGCCAGCCGCGAGCACTTCGCCGAAGTGGCGCAATGGTGCAAGCAATATGGGTTCCAGATGAACACCCACTGCATCGGCGACAGCGCCAACAAGCTGCTGCTGGACGTGTATGCCGAGGTGCTGGGGGGCACCAACGACCTGCGCTGGCGCATCGAGCACGCCCAAGTGGTGTCCCCCTCCGACCGTCCACTGTTCGCGCAATACAGCATCATCCCCAGCGTGCAGCCCACGCACGCCACCAGCGATGGCCCATGGGCTGGAGAACGCCTCGGTCCCGAGCGCATCGCACACGCCTATGCCTACAAGGACCTGCTGAACACGCTGGGCCTGCTGGCCCTGGGCACCGATTTCCCGGTGGAAGGCATCGACCCGTTGCAGACCTACCGCAGTGCCGTGCTGCGCCAGGCGGCCGATGGCTGGCCCGAAGGCGGCTATCACCCCGAGAACGCGCTGAGCCCGTTGGAGGCGCTGCGTGGCATGACCATCTGGAACGCGCTGGCCACCTTCACGGAAGCGGACCTCGGCACCATCGAGGTGGGCAAGCGCGCCGACCTCACCGTGGTGGACCGCGACCTGGCCACCAGCGGTCCCGAAAGCTTGCGGAAAGCGAAGGTCGTCGCCACCTTCGTGAACGGCGAGCGGGTGCATTGACCGGGGCCATCCTTCGCCTCCTTCCCAATTTGCTGATGATGGCGGAGTACGTTAGCTACGGGGTGGCCGTTCAAAGCGACCGGACGAGGCGAGGAACCGAAGCATGATCCAAGTTGCATGACCGCCTCCGCAACGAAGCGTGTTCCGATCCATTTCGGACGCCAAGGACGATCGCGGTGCCAAAGGCGCGGATCGTGCGGAGGTCCTTTGTCCTAAACCTCCTTCAGCAAGCGATCAATCTGCAGGAAGTGACGCTCCTGGTGCGCGATCGGGAAGCGGAAGGCATCGCCGGCCTTGAAGCGGACGATGGGGCCCAGCGTGCTGGTGACCTTCTCCCCTTCCAGCCCTCGGGTACGTGCCCGCTCCAGCAGGCCCATGAAACCCTGCAGCATCTCGCGGAAACGCAGCAGGGGCGCCAGTTCATCCCCGGGGTCCAACTGCGCGGTGCGTGCGGGATCGAACATGCGCAGCGTGCGCATCCGCATGGGGATATCGCCGTTGGGCTTCGGTGTCATGGCATTCACGGAATACTGGCCCAACAGGCCGGGCGTGAAGGTGGACCGGAATCGCAATCCGTTGTTCTCGTTGGCATAGAGCCGCTGGAGAAGCCGGTGGTAATGTCCGCTGCTCAGGTTCATGTGCTGCACCACCTCCATCACGCTCCAGCGGTCCGGCGCGGGGCGCTTCAGCAGGCGCTCCGTTGGCAGGTCCAGCAGGGCTTCCGTGCGGGCCAGTTGGGCGCGCAGCTGCTCTTGAAGGGCATCGATGAGGGTGCGGGTGTCCAGGGTCGGCATCGTGGTGCGAAACTACCCGGGTGCCCAAGGGCGGGCACTTGATCCAGATCAAGAACGCTCACCGCACCTTCGCCCGCAGGCGGCTGAAGGTCTCGGGCGTCATGCCCAGGTAGGAGGCGATATCCTTCTGCGCCACCAGCTGCAGCAGGTGCGGACTGCGCTTCACCAGGCGGCGGTAGCGCTCCTCGGCGGAAAGGGCCAGCTGCTCGATCTCGCGGGTGGCACGCCCTGCGATGAGCTCCTCGAGGATCATGCGGCCGAATCGTTCCATGGCCGGCATGCGGTCGTACAGGCGGTAGAGGTCGGCGCGCTCGATGCCCCAGAGCACGCTGTCGGTGACGGCCCGCACCTGGAACCGGCCGGGGCGCTGCGATACGAAGGAGTCGAAGTCGCCGGACCAGCTGTGGTCATAGGAGAAGCCCAGGCAATGATCGTTGCCATCGTGCTCGAAATAGAGCCTCTGCACACCGCTCTCCACGATGTAGAACCTGCGCTCCACCCTGCCCGCCTCGGAAACACGCTCGCCCTTGGCGAAGGCGTAGGTGCGCCAGCACGGCGCCATCTCGGCCCATTCCGCATCGGTGAGCTTCACGTAGCGCTCGATGGTGCGGCGCACGAGGTCCATGCGCGCAAGGTACCGGCTTCCGCAAGGAGGTTACCTTCACGGCCAGATGAAGGACCCCGCGCGCTTGAACGACGTATGCACCCTTGTCCGGATACTTGGAGAATCAGTTCGACCGGGAGAGTCGCGCACGCTGGACCTGCAGGTGGCAAGGCTGTACACGCGGACGCGTGTCGAGATCCCCGTCGTGGTACACCGGGCACCCGAGGATGGACCGGTGCTCATGTTGCTCGCCGGGGTCCATGGCGATGAAGTGAACGGGATCGATACGACCCGGCGCATCCTGACGGACCTTCGGGAACGTCCGTTGGAACGCGGGACCTTGGTCACCATACCGATCCTCAACGTGTTCGGGTTCCTGGCCATGAAGCGCGAGCTCCCGGACGGCCGCGACCTGAACCGCTTCTTCCCGGGAGCTGCGAGCGGATCCCTGGCCTCCAGATTGGCGCATGCCTTGGTGAACGAGGTATTGCCTGCTGTCGATGTTGTCATTGACCTGCACAGCGGAGCCGATCAGCGCTACAACCACCCGCATGTTCGCTTCACCGAAGGGGACGAGGGATCCTTTGAGATCGCCCAGGTGTTCGATCCGCCATTGGTGTTGCGGGCACCGATCCGGGAGAAGTCGATACGCTCGCACCTGAACCAGCTTGGCAAGCGCTACATCCTGTTCGAGGGCGGGAGGGCACGCAGCTTGGACGAGGAAGCGGTCCGGGAGGCCCATCGCGGCGTAACACGCGTGATGGAGCACCTGGCGTTGTGGAGCGGACCGTCGGATCCCACTCGGGGCACCTCACTACTGACCAGCTCCAAGTGGGTGCGCGCATCAATGGCCGGGCTCTTCCACCCTGTGATGGAGAACGGCTCCAAGGTGGACAGGGGCATGGTGCTGGGTCTGGTGAGCGACCCATACGGCGAATCCGTGCGGCAGGTGCGTGCGCCCTTCCCGGGGCACATCATTTGCGTGAACACAGCACCCGTGGTGAACCAGGGTGATGCCCTTTTCCATCTCGGCCTACCCTGACGATCAAAGTTTGTTGAACCGCGCGGTGGGCCACTGTCCCGAAGCAGCGCGCAACACATATCCACCGGGAGCAAGTGCCGACACGTTCACCACGTGCACACCGGACCGCGCCATGCGCTGGCGCAGCACCACACGTCCGACACCGTCCAACACCTCCAAAACCATCGGTCCGTCCTCCCCGGGTACTTCCACGAACAGTTCGGAGCGGACCGAATTGGGCCATACGCGAAGCTCACCACGGGCAACTTCGGCCACGCTGGTGATGATCACCTGCAGACTATCGCTGACGCTGCTGCACCCATTTGCATCGAACACCTGCACCTGGTACCAGCCACCGGTCACCGCCCAATGGGTCTGATCCGTGGCACCATCGATCGGAACACCGTTCAGGAGCCACTGGAAGCCATCGGCCGGCGTGCTGGTCAGCAGTCCTTCACTCTCGGTAATGCCGGGCGCCGGCACCATGGGCAGCACCTCCAGCATCAGTGTATCGCTGCGTCCGATGCACCCGGATGCATTGCTGACCTCAACGCTCACCCCGAGGGTGGTATCCACCGCGATGACCCCGGCGCTGGACCCGGTGCTCCACGTGTACGAATTCATGACCTCAGTAGTGGTCACCTGTACTTCCGTTCCAGCACAGAACGGGTTGCTACCGAGCAGTTCCAGGGAGGGGTTCGGACCACTGGCGACCAATGCACCGAAGGCATCGAGCTTGCCAACACCCCAGCGGTTGTTCGGCACGTTGCCGGTGAAGGTATCCGTGCGTGCTGTCGTGAGCAGCGCGTTCTTCACTTCCGCCGCGGAAGCCCAAGGGCACTTCTGCAGATAGAGCGCCGCCGTCCCGGCCACCACGGGCGATGCCGCCGAGGTCCCCCCACCACGCACGTGCCAGCCACCGGCATCGACGGCGATACCATTGTTGGCAATGCTGGCCTGAAGGATGGGCAGGGAGGGGCCTGTGAAAATGATGCTTCCCGGAGCGGCGATGTCCGGCTTGATCCCGCCAGTGCGCGCAGGTCCGGCGGATGATGGTGACGCGATGCTATCCTCACGACCTGGCACGCTCTGTGGATTTCCGAGATAGTCGACATAATCCGTTTCGTTCTGGTAATTGGCCACTGTGATCACGTGAGGCGAGCACGCCCATGAGTCAACGATATGCTGATCCCGATCTGGAAGCACGTAATGGACCGCAGCGGGGAGCGTGGATGTATTGGGCGCCACGGCGTCCATGGACGAGTAGCCCAAGGACGCGGAGCTCCACACATCGAACATGCCGCTACCCGTGGTCATGAAGCGGAAGCGGTAGTTGGTGGAGTCGGGTTCGCGCATGTGCACCTGCATCTGGTACTGGTCGCCACGTTGCACGGCGTAATAGTCCACCACCCCGATGCGGTTGCCGCTGAAGCTCCACAACGTATCGGAGACCACGGTCCCCACCACCTCTGTAATGGTCCGGAAAGGTGTGCGGCCGCGAAACCGCAGCGGCGCAGGCCGATCGGCCCCGATGGCGAACTGCACGTTCTGGAAGTCGGCTGCATCGGCCCAGAGGTCGAAGAACACCGCCGGATAACCCAGCGCACTGTTGGCGTTGCGCCGGAACCATGTCCAGCTGGTGTCGGCATCCACGAAAGTGCGCAGGTGATAGGGAGCGAGGTCGTTGGAATTCCCCGCCGCACAGACCATCACCCTGCCACCTTGTGCCAAGAGCAGGTCATCAATGAACAGCGCTGCGGCATCCAGGCCGTCATGTGAACCGAAGTAGGTCCCGAGACTGGCGTTGATCACCGCGGGTCTGCCGAGGGCAGCGGCCTCATCAAAGATGTATTTCACGCCGTCAGCCACCACGCTGCGCCAGTTGGGGGCATTGAAGCGACTGGAGACCACGATGTACTCGCCGTCAGGGGCTACGCCTTTGTGGCGGCCGTTGGCCAGACCGTTCCCACCCATGATCCCTGCGACCGAGGTACCGTGACCATTGTAGCCGTTCTGGTCGATGGATGTCATGACCCCATTGTTGATGTCCTCAGCGGTCCACACCTGGCCATAGCCATAGGGCTCGGGTGTGCGTGTGGGATGGTTGCCGAGTGTCTGGTCCCAATACTTCAGGATGCGTGTTGTACCGTTCGCATTCTGGTAATCAGGATGTTGGTGATCGAGGCCTGAGTCGATGATCCCGAGCACAACGCCTTCGCCGGTGAACCCTTGTATCAAGGGGGCGTCGCCGCGATGCACCTCGTTCACGCGGCTCTTGACACGCATGGAATCGTTCAGGGTCTGGCCCCTATCGAGGCTGAACTCAAAAAAGTGAACAGCCTGTTCCTGCGCCAGCGCATGGACGCGGGCCACAGGCACACGGGCGCTGACCACCCCATCGCGGCTCATCTTCACCCTTCCACCGTGCAGGAGCACTGCAGCGGCGGCGGCATCGCGCGGGCCCCGCACAAAAAGATCCACCTCCGCATCAGGGGCGTGCTGTTGCTTCAGGAACGCCTTCAATGGGAAGCCCATCTTCTCGGCATACTGTGCAAAAGCGAAAGAGGGCAGCATCAGGCCACCCAAAAGCAGCGGGACGATGGATCGCAGCATGACACAAAGCTACAATGTCCCGGGAGGGGCGACCTCAGTGTAGCGAGGTAGACGCGACAAGAAATCAACAGCACCGGTATCAAGGTCCAATCGGCAACAGAAATGACGCATGCCGTTGGTGACCATGAGGTACGGTACCTTGAAGACCGAATTGTAGCGACCGGCCTGGTCGAAGGTCCGCTGGGTGATCGGCACTTGCGGGGCTTTGCATTCCACCAGCACGAGCGGCCTTCCGTGCACATCAAAGATCAGGGCATCGGCACGTTGGTCACGCCCGTTAAGCTTCAGCGCGTGTTCCACGGCGACGCGTCCAGGCGGATAACCGAGGTCCAGCACCAGGTGGTTCAGGAAGTGCTGGCGCACCCACTCCTCCGGCGTGGCGGCCACCCAGCGGCGACGCAGGGGATCGAAGAGGAAGGCACCTGCGGCATCCTGCTTAGTTTTGACCCCATGGTCGGGAAGGGCGAGTTGCTGATCCCCGGTCGACATCCCCACAAAAGTGCACACCAAGGAGGACATCGTACAGAACTGGCTGCCCCGATACACCGGACTGCCATTGGATGCGTTCAGGCCACACGTCCTGCTGACCAACTTCGACAACTACCTTGACATCTTCTGTCAACAGACGGGTGCGGAGATCCGGGTGAAGGACAAGGCAATGAAGGTCGCCGTGGCGGAGGACATGGTCATGATCAACTTCGGCATGGGCAGTCCCAACGCAGCGACGATGATGGACCTGTTGAGCGCCATCGACCCCAAGGCCGTACTGTTCCTGGGCAAGTGTGGTGGATTGAAGAAGAAGAACGAGCTCGGCGACCTCATCCTGCCGATCGCGGCCATCCGGGGGGAGGGCACCAGCAATGATTACTTCCCCCCCGAAGTCCCTGCGTTGCCGAGCTTCATGATGCATCGTGCGGTGAGCGGGGTGATCCGGGACATGGACCTGGACTACTGGAGCGGCACGGTGTATACCACCAACCGGCGTGTGTGGGAGCATGACGTGGACTTCAAGGAACGGCTCCGCCTGATGCGCTGCATGGCCATCGACATGGAGACCGCCACCCTGTTCATGACCGGCTTTGCCAATAGCATACCCACGGGTGCCCTGCTGCTAGTGAGCGACCAGCCAATGGTACCCTGGGGCGTGAAGACCAGCAGCAGCGATGCCAAGGTCACGGGCTCTTTCGTGGAGACGCATGTGCGCGTGGGCATCGCCGCCCTGCGCGAGATCATCAACGAAGGCCGCAGCGTGAAGCACCTGCGCTTTGAATGAGCGTTATCGACGACTATAAGAAGCTGATGTTGGAGGTGCGGGCTGGCACGTTCAAGCCGGTGTACCTCCTGCACGGCGAGGAGAGCTTCTTCATCGATCGCATCGCGGACGAGATCGAACAACTGGCCTTGGCCGACCACGAGCGGGACTTCAACCAGACCATCCTCTACGGGCGTGATGCGAACCACGAAGTGGTGAAGGACACCTGTCTGCGGTTCCCGATGATGGCCGAACGGCAATTGGTCATCGTGCGTGAGTTGCAGAGCTGGCGGATCGATGAGATCGAAAAGCTGGAGTCCTACCTGTCAAAGCCCACGCCCACCACGGTGCTCGTGCTGTGTCACAAGCACAAGAAAGTGGATGGCAGGAAGGGGGTCATCAAGGCCGTGCAGAAAGGGGGCGGTGCGGTGCTCCTGAGCGACAAGGTGAAGGATGAAAAGCTGCCCGACCTGCTGATGAGCGTTGCCAAGAGCCAGAAGCGGCGATTGGGGCCGACCGAGGCGCAGTTGTTGGCCAGCCACCTGGGCAGCGACCTGGCGAAAGCTGTGAAGGAAGTTGAGAAGCTCTGCCTGGTGACCGAGGAAGGCGGCCAGATCAGCAGCGACCACATCCAACGGTTCGTGGGGATCAGCAAGGAGTTCAACGTCTTCGAGCTGCAGGCCGCCATAGGCATGCGCAACACGGCCAAGGCCCAGCAGATAGCAGCGCACTTCGCCGCCGACCCGAAGGACAACCCACTGGTGCTCACCATCGGGTTCCTCAACTCCTATTTCGGCAAGGTGGCGATGGTGCACACCCTGGCGGGCAGAAGCCCACAGGAGATGGCATCGGCGATGAAGATGAATCCCTACTTCCTGAAGGACTACCAAATGGCCGCTCGGAACTACTCACTGCCGAAACTGGTGGAGATCCAGCGGCACTTGCGGCAATGCGACCTTCAAAGCAAGGGCGTTGGCAGCACCAATACCGGGGATGGCGAGCTGTTGCGGGAGTTCCTGGCCAAGGCAATGTCCTGAGCGGGCCATCCGTGCAGGCAAGGGTTCCAACCGTTCATGGAACGGCGATCAGCGCTACCGGAGCGTTCCGCTACCTTAGCCGCCCCTGCAAGGTAATCCCCTCCATGACCTTTCCTCTTCGCCGCACGCTCTTCGTCATCGGCCTCCTCCTCTCCCTTGGGGCTTCGGCCCAGACCGGCACCATCCGTGGCTTCGTATACGACAAGGCGACCGGTGAGCCAGTGATCTTCACCAACGTCATCCTGAAGGGGACCACTACGGGAGCGGCCACCGATGTGAACGGATACTACTCCATCAGCAAGATACAACCGGGCAGCTACACCCTGATGGTGACCTACCTGGGCTATGACACCCTGCAAAAGCAGGTGACCGTGGCGCGCGACCAGATCATCACTGAAAAGCTATTCCTCACCAAGAGCGCCATCCAAATGAGGGAGTTCGAGGTTTCGGGTGAGAAGCAGGAAGCACAGAACCAGGTCCGGATGAGCGTTACAAAGCTGACGCCGAAGCAGATCGAACGGATGCCTTCGGTGGGTGGCGAGGCGGACCTGGCCCAGTACCTGCAGGTGGTACCGGGTGTCATCTTCACGGGCGACCAAGGGGGGCAATTGTATGTACGGGGTGGCTCTCCCATCATGAACAAAGTGATGTTGGACGGCATGGTCCTGTACAATCCGTTCCACAGCATCGGTCTGTTCAGCGTGTTCGACAACGACATCATTCGTAACGCCGACATCTACACCGCCGGATTCAACGCGGAACATGGTGGCCGGGTGAGCTCGGTGATGGACATCACCACGCGCGACGGGAACAAGACGCGCCTGAGCGGAAAGGTGGGTGCCAGCACGTTCGCGGCCAAGGCAATGCTCGAGGGTCCCTTGAAAAAACAGACCGAACCTGGCGCCGGCTCATCCTCGTTCCTGCTGAACGCGCGCCATTCCTACCTGGACCAGAGCAGCAAGACCTTCTACACGTTCGTGGACACTGCCGGCCTGCCGTTCTACTTCACCGACCTCTACGGCAAATTGAGCTTCAATGGTGCCAATGGCAGCAAGGTGAACCTGTTCGGATTCAATTTCACGGACGGTGTGAACTATCAGGGCGTCAGCGACCTGCAATGGAAGAACTGGGGGGCTGGCACCAACTTCGTGCTGGTGCCGTCCGGTTCGGCGGTGCTCATCGATGGCATCTTCGCCTTCAGCAACTACGGCATCAGCCTGCAGGAGGCCGAGCTCCCCGCCCGCACCAGCGACATCACCGGATTCAATGCCGGACTGAACTTCAAGTACTTCATGGGTGATGACGAAGCACGCTATGGCGTTGAGATCCTAGGCTTCCGCACCAACTTCAGTTTCTTCAGCAGCGTTGGCACCCAGTTCGTGCAGGAGGAGAACACTTCGGAGATCGCCGGCTACTTCAACTACCGGAAGAACCTGGGCAAGCTGATCCTCGACCCCGGGATCCGACTGCACTATTACGCATCGCTCAGCGTCCCCAATGTGGAGCCGCGTTTCGGCATGAAGTGGAACATCACGGATGACCTGCGCTTCAAGGCCGCCGCAGGCCGTTACAGCCAGAACCTGGTGGCGGCGAACAGTGACCGCGACGTGGTGAACCTCTTCTACGGGTTCCTGAGCGCACCGGAGAACCTGCCGGACGAGGTGACCCTGCGCGATGGCAGCACCCGCGAAGTGAAGGACCCCCTGCAGCGCGCCAATCACTATGTGGCCGGCTTCGAATACGATCTGACCCGAGAGCTGACCGCCAACTTCGAGGTGTACTTCAAGGACTTCCGCCAGGTGACCAACCTGAACCGTAACAAGCTGTTCAATGACACCCAGGAGTTCGCCGACAAGCCGGACGAGTTGAAGAAGGATTTCATCGTGGAGACGGGCCAGGCCTATGGAGCCGACCTACAGCTGAAGTATGAACGGGGCAACATGTACCTGTGGGGCGTATACAGCTACACCTTCGTGGACCGCTTCGATGGCGTTCAAGAGTACAACCCGGTGTGGGACCGTCGCCACAACGTGAACCTGGTGGCCAGCTATGCCTTCGGCAAGTTCGACAGCTGGAAGGTGAACGTGCGCTGGAACTATGGCAGCGGATTCCCCTTCACACAGACCCAGGGGTTCTACGGTGCACAGGATTTCCAGGGCAACATCAACACCGACTACACCACGAGCAATGCGGACCTGGCGACCATCCTGGGCCCCTTGAACCAAGGGCGACTGCCCACCTACCACCGCATGGACCTCGGCGTGACCAAGCAATGGAAGTTGGATGAACACAAGCTCATCGAGCTGGACTTCAGCCTAACCAACGCCTACGACCGGGAGAACATCTTCTATTTCGACCGGGTGCGTTTCGAACGGGTGAACCAGCTGCCCCTGCTGCCCAGCGCAGGCGTGAGCTTCCGTTTCTGACCGTCCGGGGACCGCAGAATTTGAGCCCGACAGGACCGGGTCCGTTACTTACCTTTACGCCCCGTGATCGCCGATCTATTCCGGCGCTCGCAAGCGGCGATGACGGGTTCCACCAAGTACATTTTCGTCACCGGCGGGGTGACCTCCTCCCTGGGCAAGGGCATCATCAGTGCCAGCCTGGCCAAGCTGTTGCAGGCCCGTGGGTTCACGGTCACCATCCAGAAGCTGGATCCCTACATCAATGTGGACCCGGGCACGCTCAATCCCTATGAACATGGGGAGTGCTTCGTGACCGAGGACGGCGCCGAGACCGACCTGGACCTGGGGCACTACGAACGCTTCCTGGACGTGCCCACCAGCCAGGCCAATAACGTCACCACCGGGCGTATCTACCAGAACGTCATCAACAAGGAGCGGCGCGGGGAATACCTGGGCAAGACCGTGCAGGTGATCCCGCACATCACCGACGAGATCAAGCGGCATATCCAGGCCCTGGGTCGCAAGGGGATCTATGACTTCGTCATCACCGAGGTGGGAGGCACTGTGGGCGACATCGAAAGCCTGCCTTACGTGGAAAGCATCCGCCAGCTGAAATGGGAGAAAGGCAAGGACTGCCTCACCATCCACCTCACGCTCCTCCCCTTCCTGCAGACCAGCGGTGAACTGAAGACCAAGCCCACCCAGCACAGCGTGAAGGAGCTGCTGAGCCTGGGTGTGCAGCCGGACGTGCTCGTGTGCCGTACCGAGCATCCCATGCAGAAGGGGATGAAGGACAAGATCGCCCTGTTCTGCAACGTGGACCCCACGGCCGTGATCGAGAGCCGCGATGCGGATACCATCTATGACGTGCCCTTGATGATGCAGGAGGAGGGTCTGGACAGTGTGGTGCTCCAGAAGCTCGGCATCAGCGGCTACCCGGAGGCCGACCTGCGTTCGTGGAGCGACTTCCTGCGCCGCTACAAGGAACCCAAGCGCGAAGTGCACATCGGGCTGGTGGGCAAGTATGTCGAGCTGCACGATGCTTACAAGAGCATCAAGGAGGCCTTGGAGCACGCCGGCGCAGAGAACGAGACCAAGGTGCACATCAAATGGGTGCACAGCGAGAAGCTCAACGCGAAGAACGTGGCCAAGCAACTGGCGGGTCTCAGCGGCATCGTGGTGGCGCCAGGCTTCGGCAACAGGGGCATCGAAGGCAAGATCGAAGCCATCCGGTATGTGCGCGAGAACGGCATCCCATTCCTGGGCATCTGCCTGGGCATGCAGTGCGCCGTGATCGAATATGGTCGCCACGTACTGGGCCTGGCCGAGGCCAATAGCACGGAGATGAACGCTGACACGCCGCATCCGGTGATCGCCATGATGGAGGAGCAGAAGAGCCTTGAGAACAAGGGCGGCACGATGCGGCTGGGCGCCTACCCCTGCAAGCTCAGCGAGGGCAGCCTGGCCCAGCACGTGTACGGCCGCAAGGACATCAGCGAGCGCCATCGCCACCGCTACGAGTTCAACAACGCCTACCTGGAGGACTACCGCAAGGCCGGGATGCTGGCCACGGGGATCAACCCCAAGGGCAAGCTGGTGGAGATCGTGGAGGTGAAGGACCACCCCTGGTTCATGGGGGTGCAGTTCCACCCTGAATACCGTAGCACGGTGATGAAGCCGCATCCGCTCTTCGTGGGCTTCGTGCAGGCGGCGGTGAAGCAGGCAGAGGCTGTACACGAGCGCACCGAGGCCTGAACACCGAAGCCGCGCCAGCAGCGCTGATGGACGATACACGCCGTCCATCAAGCCGGTGCTGAGGCCCTTCCCCCGGCCCGGCTATCTTTGCCCGCCTTCCGCCATCCCTTATCTGCGGCGGAACCTCCATGGACCGCAATTCGATCATCGGCTTCGTTCTTATCGCAGCCATCCTCTTCGGCTACACCTGGTACAGCATGCCCAGTGCGGAAGAGTCCGCCCGCATGCAGCGTGAACAGGACAGCCTCGCCGCCATCGCCTTGGAAGAACAGGCGCGCCGTGCCGCAGATGAGCAGGCCGCCGCTCCGATCGTGGTGGACACCCTGGCCGCAGTGGTGCCCGACAGCCTGGCCACGACGGACAGCCTGAACACCGACAGCCTGCGCGCCGTGCGCCTGGCCAATGAGTTCGGCCCCTTCCACCCGGCAGCGCAGGGCCAGGCAGAAGAGATCGTGTTGGAGAACGAACGCCTGCAGGTGGCCATCGACAGCAAGGGCGCGCGCCCCATGCTGATGCGCCTGAAGGAATACAGCACCTACCACAAGACCCCCCTCTTCCTGGCCGATCCGGACAGCGGGGACTATGGCTTCGACTTCTTCCTGGGCAACCGTCGGGTGGATACGCGCCAGCTCTACTTCAGCAGCGAGCGGCTCGGTCCGGATGCGGTGCGCTTGAAGGCCGCCACCACCGAGCCCGGACGTTACCTGGAGATCACCTACCGCCTGGACAGCAGCACCTACTTCCTGCACACCGACCTGCGCTTGGTGGGCCTCACGGAAGTGGACCCGCGCGACGTGGCCTTCCGCTGGCAAATAGTGGGGTTGAGCAACGAAAAGTACCGCACCGGCGAACTGCAGAAAGGAGGCGTCTACTACAAATACTTCAGCGACGACCGCAACTACCTCAGCGAGACGGGCGACGACCAATTGAAGCTGGAAGGCCGCACCAACTGGGTCGCCTTCAAGCAGGATTTCTTCACCGTGGCGATGGTCAGCGATCAGGGCTTCAGCAGCAGTGGCAGCGAGATCGCCATCACGCCCCTCACGGACAGCACCCACACCAAGCGCTACGATGCCAAGCTCTTCTTCGATGGGGAGCGCGGCAAGGACGTTGCCGTGAACATGCGCTATTACCTTGGACCGAACCACTACGGCACCCTGCGCCGCACGGAGGTGGACCAGTTCGACCGCATCATCGACCTGGGCTGGGGCATCTTCGGCTGGATGAACAAGTGGCTGGTGATCCCCATCTTCAACTGGCTCGACGGCTGGGGTTGGAGCTACGGCATCATCATCCTGGTGCTCACCATCGCCATCAAGCTGCTGCTGATGCCACTGACCTGGAAGAACTACATCTCCAGCGCCAAGATGCGGGCCTTGAAACCGGAGATGGACGCCATCAATGAAAAGAACAAGGACGGCGATGCGCTGAAAAAGCAGCAGGCCGTGATGGACCTGTACCGCAAGGCAGGGGTGAACCCCGCGAGCGGCTGTGTGCCCTTGCTGGTACAGATGCCCGTGCTCTTCGCCATGTTCAAGTTCTTCCCCAGCAGCATCGAGCTGCGCCAGGAGAGCTTCCTCTGGGCCGATGACCTGAGCACCTACGACAGCATCGTGAACCTGCCCTTCATCGTTCCGTTCGGCTACGGCGATCACATCAGCCTCTTCACCATCCTCATGGCGGCCAGCACCATCATCTACACGATGATCAACAGCCAGCAGATGCCACAGCAGCAGGGCATGCCGAACATGAAGCTGATGATGTACCTCTTCCCGGTCATGATGCTTTTCTTCATGAACAGCCTGCCCGCGGGTCTGAGCTACTACTACCTGCTGGCCAACGTCATCAGCATCCTGCAGATGACCCTGCTGAAGAAGTTGTTCGTGGATGAGGACAAGATCCGCGCGGAGCTGCTGGCGAACATGAAGCAACCCAAGAAGAAGAGCAAGTGGCAGCAGCGCCTGGAGGACATGCAAAAGCAGCAGCAGGCCGCCCGTCGCAAGTGATCAGATCCGGCACGCGATCCGCACTATACCGCACCATGAAACAACTGTCAGCCGCCTTGGTCGCCAGCACACTGCTGCTCGCCGCCGCCTGCAAGAACAAGGAGCACGTGGTGGCCGAACCGGCAACGCCCACGGCTCCGGCCACGGTGTACGGCGGGGCGGGCGAAGCGGATTCGCTCTTCTTCTCGCTTGAGCGCACCCCCTGCTTCGGGCAATGCAAGACCTACCGCATCCAGGTCTATCGCAGCGGCTTCGCCGTGTACGAGGGCAGTTCCTTCGTGGAGAAGATCGGCACGCACCATGGCCGTGTGGGCAGCGACACCCTGGCGCTGTTGCTGCGCAAGGCCGAGGAGATCGACTTCTTCAACATGCAAGACCGCTATGACAGCCAGGTGACCGACCTGCCGAGCACCATCGTGCAGGTGGTGGCCAATGGTAAGAACAAGCGTGTGGTGGCCCGCGTGGGAACCCCGCCGGCACTGAAGTCCTTTGCGGCCTTTGCGGACGAACTGCTGTTCCCCGTGGCGTGGAAGCCCGTGTTGCCGGTGGAGTGACCCTGGGCGCCCTCCGTTCCGCCCCCCTTTGCCCCGCTCATCACATCCAACGGTCCGTCACTAGGCCCTTTGGCGCTACCTTCGTCGCCCCCAATGAAAGGCGGCGCGATGCCGCACCCATGAACCAGAACCCATGATCCGTACATCCATGAAGCGTACCCTTTCGCTGCTGCTGGCAGCGTGCGTGGTGATCGCCGCCCAGGCCCACGAAGGCATGTGGCTGCTCACCAAGCTCAAGCAGATCAACGAAGCCGAAATGCAGAAGCTCGGCTTCAAGCTCACTGCCGAGGACATCTATGCCATCAACCGCAGCGGCATCAAGGATGCTGTGGTGCGCCTGGGCGGTGGGTTCTGCAGCGGCGAGATGGTGAGCGCCGAGGGCCTCTTCCTCACCAACCACCACTGCGGCTACGATGCCATCCAGGGCCTGAGCTCGGTGGAGAACGACTACCTCACCAACGGCTACTGGGCCATGACGCGCAAGGACGAGCTGCCGGCCGGCTTCGGCGTGAGCTTCCTGCAGCGCATCGACGATGTCACCAGCGAAGTGATGGCCGAACTGAAGGAGGGCATGAGCGAGGAGGACCGCAGCGCCAAGATCCAGGAAGTGGCCGCCAAGCTGAAGGCCGCTGTGGGCACGGAGAACGGACTGAGCGCCGACTTCAAGGTGATGTTCGAGGGCAACGAGTTCTACCTCTTCGTGTACAAGACCTATCGCGACGTGCGCCTCGTGGGCACCCCCCCCAGCGCCATCGGCAAGTTCGGCGGCGACACCGACAACTGGATGTGGCCCCGTCACACCGGTGACTTCAGCATGTTCCGCGTGTACACCGGCCCCAACGGCGAACCGGCCGACTACAATGAGGCCAACATCCCCTACAAGCCCGCGCACCACTTCCCTGTGAGCATCGCTGGGGTGAAGGAGGGCGACTTCGCCATGGTGATGGGCTACCCTGGCAGCACAGACCGCTTCCTCAGCAGCCACGGTGTGAAGCTGGCCCTCGATATCGAGCAGCCCAGCCGCGTGAAGATCCGCCGAGCCAAGCTGGACATCTACGAGGAGTTCCAGGCCCAGGACAACAAGGTGCGCCTGCAGTATGCAAGCAAGCATGCCCAGGTGAGCAACTACTGGAAGTACTTCATCGGCCAGCAGCGCGGTCTGAAGCGCCTGAAGGTGTACGACAAGAAGCAGGCCCAGGAGACCGCCCTCATGAACTGGGTGAACGCGGACGCCACGCGCAAGGCCAAGTACGGCGAGGTGATCCAGTTGCTGGAGCGTGGCTATGGCGAGCGCACCAAGTTCGAGAAGGCCAGCGTGTACATGCAGGAAGCGGCCTTCGGCAGTGAAGCCATCATTCTCGGCTTCCGCATGTACGGACTGAAGATGCAACTGGCCAACGACCCGAAGGACGCCGCCAAGGTGAGCGCTGCAGTGGCCCGTGTGCAGGCTGCTGCGGACGACTTCTTCAAGGACTACCATGCCCCGCTGGACCAGAAGGTCACCGCCACCATGTTCCGCATGATCCACAGCGATGTGGAGCGCGACCTGCAGCCCGGCATCATGGCCACCATCGAGAAGAAGTACAAGGGCAACTTCGATGCCTGGGCCAGGCAGCTGTTCGCCACGAGCATGCTGGTGGACCGCGCCAAGCTGGACGCCTTCCTGGCCAAGCCCACGCTGAAGGTGCTGGACAAGGACATGGGCTTCCAAGCGGCCGAGAGCTGCCTGAACCACTTCCGCAACGTGCTCGGCCCTGCCGCTGGTGCGGGTGATGTGGACATCGAGAAGGGCTACCGCCTGATGGTGGCCGCCATGCGCGAGATGGAGCCCAACAAGGCCTGGTACCCCAACGCCAACAGCACCATGCGCCTCACCTACGGACAGGTGGGCAGCTACGTACCGATGGACGGTGCCTTCTACAAGCACGTGACCACCGCCAAGGGCATCCTGGAGAAGGAGGACCCCACCAACGACGAGTTCATCGTGCCCACGCGCCAGAAGGAGCTTCTGCTGAAGAAGGACTACGGCCGCTACGCCGATGAGAACGGTGAGCTCATCACCTGCTTCATCAGCAACAACGACATCACCGGCGGCAACAGCGGCAGCCCGGTGATCAACGGCAATGGCGAGCTGATCGGCATTGCCTTCGATGGCAACTGGGAGGCCATGAGCGGCGACATCGCCTTCGAGCCCGAGCTGCAGCGCACCATCAGCGTGGACATCCGCTACGTGCTCTGGTGCATCGACAAGCTGGCCGGCGCCGGTCACCTGGTGAACGAGATGACCCTGGTGGAGCGCAAGCCCGAGGTGAAGGAAGTGGTCCCGGCCCCTGTGGAAGAGGTGGTGCCCGCGCCTGCACCCCGCAAGAAGAAGTAAGCCGGATCTGTAGACGGCAACACGCGAACGGCGCCCCTTCCGAGGCGCCGTTCGCTGTTCGGAAATGTTCGAAGCCTACCGCACCACCTTCACCGCCTTCTTCACCAGCGGCTCGCCATCGAGCAGCAGCGTTACGTAGTACACACCCGGGGTAAGCTCACCGGTCTCCCAGTTGAACTGGTAGGTACCGGCGTCCAGGGTGGCCTCCTGCAACACCTTCAGGGCCTTGCCATCGGCGCTGTTGGCGAGCAGTTGCACACGGCCCGCGCGCTCCAGACGGTAGTGCAGCGTGGTGCGCTCGGCGAAGGGGTTGGGTTGGATGTGCAGGTGACGGGCATCGCCCTCCAGGGCCTTGTTGAGGTCATCGGGGGTGTTGGCCGTTGGGGTGGTGAGCAGGCGGCTGTCTCCTAGGGTGGCGGCGCAGCAAGCAGCGAGGGCGTGTTGAAGATCGCTCAGCTGCGCGCGCAGCTCATTGAGCTCGGCCTTGGGCCCGGCTCTGTTGCTCCTGAAGTGTTACGAACTGCGTTCGCTGCATTTGGATCGCATCAACAAGATACGGGAGCAGTGCCAATGGATTGATCGCCTTGAATTCAATTGGGGCGGAGATCACATTCCCCAACGTATCAAGCTTTTCCGGGTGAACAACATTCGTGACTGCCGAGGGCAGCAGTTCCTCCAACTCGCTGGCAAGGAATCCTACCTGTTCACCTACTGGCAGTTGGAGGCTCGGAAACGCCGTGGTATTGAACATGTAGCTATGTACGGGTAGGCTCAAGACCGGGTTGGATGACAACACATCCGCCTGTTCATTGGGTCCGGCGCTGTTACCATACGGCTGGATATTCATCTTCAATTGTTCATCCGATGGCTGCCAGGGGCCCTGCGCTATGAAACCTCTTCCATTTATCTAAGCAGCCCAATGGTTTGTGCCATTCAATGAACCCGAACCCTCTCCATACAAACCGGCTACGAATGCGGCACGCTCACAGCCTGCAGCCTCACCCTTGACACCGATAACGGAGGAGGCATTGCCTTCGGTCGTAGTGCAATTGGACCCTAGACCATGCACACCCACCGATGTGCGCGAGCTCAAGCCTTGACCAAAAACCCCAATGGCCTGCTGGTTCTGAACGTTCATGACAGAGGATGTCGGCCTTGCCTGACTGAACAGCCCGAATAGCTGACCCGCATTCCCCAGGTCAAAACGGGCATCCGCAGTGATGGCTATGGGGGACAACAGGCTGTTGTCCCAATGGTAGACATCCAGTTTGCTCTTCGGGACGGGCACCCCGATACCCACGCCATGCCTGCGGTCCCATGCGCAGTCGGAATTGTCATATGTGTTCGAAACATGCGGAGGGTTGGAGGACACCTGATCCTGCACCACCCAATCGCATCCTCCGTTCAGATCGAGTGCCCGCCACTTCACCACTCCGCGTTCAATGGGGTCATTGGAATCATCTACGACCATCACTTTGAACGCTTGGGTTGTTTCAGGAGAGTCAGGCAGCCTCCTGATACGCAGACGGCCATCAAGAAGGTCGAGGCGTTCTCGGGGGTTGATGTTGCCACCTGTGGTGAACCAGTCGCCAATGCCCACGAACGCTTCCATACCATTGTCGCTAGGCCGGATCCGGAACGCTTCCAGACCATTGAGCGTTCCTGCCGTCCCGGTGGTTCCTGGATTGGCTAGGAATATCATCTTGAACAGGTCGGGACCTTGCATCAACGTATTGTCCGCCCAGGCAAGGGTGAAATGGTTCAGGTCATTGCCTTCGTCCTTCAACCCTATCCAGCCCATGTCCGTCCCGTTCGTAATGGTCATCCCAGGACGCAGCCATGGTCGATAACCGCTGAATTGATTGCCGCCGTTATCCAAATGGAGCAACGACCAAGGGGTGGTGACGTTTGCAGTATTGAACAAGCCAACGCCGAGGTTACCGCTCACGTTCTGGTAAGTGTAGCTACCTATAACCTGAGTGGTGTTGGTCCCCAGCAAGCGCATACGCAGGATGTTATCCGTGCGGAACTGTATCGGCTGGTTCACCCTGGTCTCGATCCGAAGCGGTACGGTGCTGCCTGGAGCAGCACCGAACCATTCTGTGCCATTGATCACATTCCCTCCCGGAAGCCTGTTCCAATCTTGCGCAATTGATCGCTGGGAGATGAGCACTGCAAGGCCCATCACGAAAAGTTTTCTGCGTTCCATGGTCGTTCGTAGTTGAATGAACGACCGGCATGCTAAGGCAAAACGAACTTCTGAACGAATGACCTTCCATTGCTTTCCACCCGCAACACGTAGAGCCCAGGGCTTACAGACAACGGGATCTCTACGATGTCAGCGCCATTGCTCACCGAGGCACACGCCCGACCCAATGCATCATGAACGGATACTTCCATGCTTCCATGCCAGCGCACCCTCACGCCGGAAGGTAGTAATTCCAGCGTCGGCACAAAAGGGACCAGCTCTCCCACTCCCAACACATGACAAGCCGCATCCACCGGCACCACCTCCACCCCATCGACCAAATAGTAGGCAAGGTCCGTCCAAGAACTTCCGTTCGGATATGCAACGGTCAGCGCATCCGTGAAAAAATTGCCCACCACTAGAAAGGCGTATGCGCTATCGGCAGTAATTGTTCCTTCCACTAACGTCCAAGCCACGGTGTCCTCCACGGGCGTGGTGGTCCTCAGGTGTGCGAAGTTCCTGAAGCCGAAGGGAGGACCCGATATTCCGGGCCATGCGTTGGAAGTGGTAGTAAGAAGCATGCCGACGTTATTACACACTCCACCTTCGTAAAGCCAGTAGGTACCACCAAAAGCCGGGTTTATGCGGAAACGCAGATGATAGGCACAGCCAGGTACGAGTGGTTCCAATAGCTCGGCACCCAGATACTCTCGGTAATCACTTGGAACACCGTCGTAACAATAAAAGCCAGCGTAGGCCTCTCCATGCCATGGGTACTGATAGGTCCAGCCGTTCTGTGGCACAGCCATCAGGCTATCATCCCCACCGGATCCGCCTGCACACGCACTGAAGTGGTCAGGGCTATTCATCCAGCTGAACCAATGCAACGGTCTTGAACCAACGTTGAAGCAACACTGCCAGCTACAACTATCCTCAGGGGTCTCGAAGCTCCAATTCGGCACCAGGTTGGTCTGCGCTTCACAGCGGAGAAAAGCAATGAACCCCAGGCAGCCCAGTAACAAGCCAAGACCATTACTAGGCCACCTGAGGTTCATCGCATTGAAGGTCATCGTTCTATTCGTATTGACCGGCTAGCATGTCCGGTCTCTTCCGCTCCTTTCAAGTCCTCGTCCGTCGCGGGATGCGGCAAGGCTCCGCAGATAGACCGTGTATGCACGGCCCGGTGCTGCCTGGGTGGCTCGGCGGTGGCACCTTATCTTTGCAATGCTCTGTTTCGTTTACCTATACCAGTGGGTTGGTGGGACAGGAGTAACCAGCCCTCGGTGTCGTTAGCACCGGGGGCTTCTTCGTTATGGCAAGCCCGCATGGGTTTACCTTGGTTGGCTGTAGTTGATGTGGACCGTTGGACCGTTGGACCGTTGGACCGTTGGGCCGTTGCCTGCCTGCAGGAGGCAGGGGCCGATGCCAAAGCTGGCATGGCTTCGATCCGAAGCGCTTTACCCAAGATCACGTTCGGCGCTTTCATGGCTCCAAGATATAGTGAAAATATCCGATATACGCTGGCTGTTCAAAATTTATTCTGGAGTTCATGACTGCAGGATACAGTTGTGATCAACTCCATTGTAATCAGCAACCAAGTACTTCGCGAGGTTATCGTTCTCATTGGCCGCCAGTGGTAGTTCGCGAATGCGCAGGCGACCGGTGAGAATGTCCAAGCGCTCCTCCGGACCGGTGGCCGCGCTGAGGAAATCGCCAATGCCTACAAAGCCTTCTACGGCATCATCCGCTTCTTTCCGGTACGGGCGGATCCGCATCATCTCCAGCCCTTCCAACCCGCTGGCAGCGCCATCCGTCAGGCTCATATCGCCGAAGAAGCGGAAGCTGAAGTTGTCCCAGTGATGGCCCAGCCCGGCTGGCAGGACGTTCTCACCCAGCCCGAAGACCACGTTGCTGCGATCGGCCACCTCGCCGCCCTCGCCCGTACTGCCATGGTCGAACCACTGGCCCACATAGGCCAGGTCGCTATTGCCCGTTAGCGTGATGCCATTGCGCATCTGCGAGCGGAACCCGAAGTACGGGCGATCGCCCATCACGTTGTGGAACAGGTGCAGGCGCGACCACGGACCGCGGATATCCGTTGCCAGTGGCACACCCAGCCACTCCTCGTTCCTACCCAGCGCTGCATACCCCACGCGGTTCAGCAGCCGCGCGGGGTTGGAGAACCGGCGCGCATCCCCTTCCGGCAGACCATTGGACGGTATCCACAGCCCATCCGCTTCATTGTTCTGGATCATGGCACCACTGAACCGGTCCTGGGCCACATCCACCGGCTCCATGCTTTGGAAATGGAAGGCCCGGGCACCTGCATCGTGCCAGATGCGACCGATGTGGTTGTTATCCCTGTACATCCACCAGCTCTGCTCAGTGACCGCAGCCACATCGGTGCGGAACGTACACAGCCGGGGGAGTCCGAAGAAGGGGTCGGGCACAGGGAGTTGATCTCCGCGGACCCGCAAAGTTGCGAAGTCGGAAGGAGCTGTGCCAACGGTCAGGTTGTAAACTGGAACACCCGGCAACCCTGCATCTGGCGCGAGATAGGTGAATCCAAAACCATCCGTAACCGGCTGATCACCATCTTGCGCTTGGGCGATAATGCAAGGCAAAATCCCAATAAGCAGCAATGAAAATCCAAGTCTGTTCTTCATGGCGTAAGGTGTTATGGTGAAACGTGAACGAGTGGAAGGCACTGGCCCAAGCCGGTACTATCCGAGAGTTTCAATAAGTAGGTACCACAGCCAAGCTGCCCCAAATGAATCACCTCCCTAGCACTATCATCCAATACACCATCTTGTAAACGCCTTCCTTCTAGATCGAACAATTCATATCTCACTGGTGCTTGGATATAGCTTCCCATTTCGACCCACACCCTATCGTCGCTTGGATTCGGGAAAATCCTGTAACGATTTATCGTCTCCTTAATGCTCACCCCTAGTTCACAATAACCGAGATCGAAAGATGCCCGAACGTCATCAACAAAGGCATATGCTAAAAATGCTGTCCCGAATCCGGTAGAATCAATCAGCGTGCGTTCGCTGAGCGAATCAGCAAAAAAATTACCCACCGCGATGTAGGAATAGGATGAATCGGGTACATAGGTACCGGTCACTTGATACCATATGGCCGTATCCGTAGGAACATATTCAATATGCAATGCGGCGGTATTCGGGTATAGATAAGATCCCCAATCACTAGGAAACTCGGTGAAAAACTTCAAACCAAGCCCTTTACTTGAATAGGATGTGGAATTGCCTGGCCAACTGCCGAATCCGCCAAGCGCCGTTTTAAACGACAGACAAACTGGTACGCCGGGCTGCAAAGGCTCTGTCAACTGAATACCCACGATCTCCCTGTAGGTACCACTTGCATTGGATGTGGTTGCCATACCCACATAGGCCTGGCCATCAGCTGCATGTTGATAGCCAAATTGGTTCAATGGGACACCTGCCACGGTAGTATTGCAGGCATTGAAGTAGTCTGCTGAGTTGGTGTGAAGATTCTCCCAACCCGTAAGGAACACACTACTAATGAACTCTGGGCATTCCGTATACTCCTCAAAGCTCCCGTTCGGCACCAGGTTCTGGGCCATGAGGGATGACCCATTTAGCACTGCCATGCAGAGCCACGCTCTATACAACGCTCTATCGCTCATGATATAAAGCTACGTTCAGGTTCTACCGATCGGTGCTTCGTGTGGAAAACTTCAACTTCGGTTCACTTATACCTCTTGATCCGGTGCATCCCCCTCCGCCAGGCAATTGGACGGTATCCACAGCCCATCCGCTTCATTATTCTGGATCATGGCACCACTGCTAATGCCACCACCCAGCTACCGATCCGATCCTGACTGCTACCAGCAGGTTGGATCAGCAGGGTCTGCAAGCCGCGGAAGGAGCTGTTGCTCATAAATGCACCTACACTGTGCCTGCGGCCATGGTTGAACTCCAGCCCCTACCTTCACCCCACCATGCGCGACCCACGCCTGTCCGACGCCTTGCCCGAGCTCGTGCGCGAGGGGCTGTTGGAGCCTGCACAGGCCGACCGCATCCGGGTGCGCTATGGCCTATTGGAAGGTCGTAGTGGTTCGGCGATGATGCTGGTGCTCTCCATCGTGGGGAGCCTGCTGGTGGGGCTGGGCATCATCCTCATCGTGGCGCACAACTGGGACGACCTGCCACGCAGCGCGCGCACCATGCTGGCCTTCGTGCCGGTGCTGCTGGGCCAGGCGCTGGTGGGTGTTGCGCTCTTCCGCAAGCAGGGCAATGTGGCGTGGCGGGAAGGCAGTGCGCTGTTGCTGTCCACCGGCATCCTGGCGAGCGTGGCGCTCATCAGCCAGATCTACCACATCCACGGCGAACTGCAGGGTTACCTCTTGCTGTGCAGCGCACTGATCCTTCCCTTGCTCTACCTGCCGGGTTCGGTCCTCGTCACCCTGGGCTACCTGGTCCTGGTCCTCTGGCAGGGTGTGCTCGTGCGCACTGATGGCTTCTTCACCCCACAATTCCCATGGGGCATGTTGGTGCTGCTGCTGGCCTCGGTGCCGGCCTATGTGCTGCACGCACGGCGCAACGGCGACAGCCTTGGGTTCTGGTGGCACAGCCTGTTGCTGGCCATTACATTGGGAGTGGCGGCGCAGCTCTTCCACCGCGACTGGGAACTGCCGCATCTGGTGGTGCTGCTGTTCCTGGCTGCTGCGTACACCGTGGTGCCGTGGCTCCATCCCGGCCGCGCGCTGCGCACCTGGCCCTGGGCCTTGGTGGGTGGCAGCACGATCCTCGTGGTGCTCTTCGCCTTCAGTTTCCGTCCTCTGTGGGAGGAGCTGCTGCGCGAGACGATGTTAGGTTGGCGCAAGGATGTGCTGCCATTGGGCACCAGCATGGTCGTATCGATCACCGCACTGGTCCTGGCACATCGCCATCGCAGGCCGTTCGAGCGCTGGCCCTATCCGGAGGCGCTGCTGCTCTTCCTGGTATGCCTTGGGGTGGGTATTGCTTCGCCCGCGCTGGCCGCTGTGCTGATGAACCTGGCCTTGCTGGTGGTGGGTGTGCTCACCATGCGCCAGGGCCTGCAGCAGGGCTCGCTGAAGCGCATGAACCTGGGTCTGCTGGTGGTGAGCCTCACCATCCTCCTGCGCTTCTTCGACACCGACCTCAGCTTTGTGCTGCGCGGCCTGGTGTTCATTGCCGTGGGCCTGGCCTTCCTCTTCATGAACCTGCGCATGCTGCGCCAACAGAAGCGTGATGCACATGCGGGGTAGGATCCTACTCTTCAGCCTGATGGCCGTGGTGCAGCTGGGCGCGTTGGCCTGGATGATCCGCGACCACGAGCAGGTGCTCGAAAAAGGTCGGGTATTCCACTTCCGCACAGCGCCCATCGACCCGCGCGACCCGTTCCGGGGTGAATACGTGGTCCTTGACTTCGCTGCCGAGGATGGTGATTGGCCGCTGCCGGACAGCTCCGCGCTGGAGGCTTTTGCCTTGCTCGCCGAGGACAGTGCGGGGTACGCCACCATTGTCGCACTGCGTATGGAGCCTCCGCCGGACGGTACCGATCACCTGCGTGTCACCTTCAACAGCTGGGGGGGCGACACGGTGCACCGGGTGCAGCTGCCCTTCGACCGGTTCTACCTGGAAGAGGGTGATGGGGCCATCACCGAACAGCTGCTGCAACCGGTGTGGGAGGAGGACACGCTGGTACAGCCGCTGCCCGCCCATGCGGTGGTACGTGTGTACAAGGGTGAAGCAGTGATCGAGGACCTTGTGGTGGACGGCCGCTCCATCCACGCGTGGCTCAACGAAGTGGCGCCAACGTCCCCGTAGGCTGCCGGCGTTCATGCTCCACCAGCGCCAAGGACGCACCGATCGCCGCCATGGCCGGGCCGAACATCACCCCGAAGAGGGGCAGCTTCATCACCAGGTTGAACAGCGCACCATTGGCGAGCACCACGCCTAACCGGTCGTTCACCGCACGCACGCTCTCGCTGATGCGCAGCTTTCGGCGCTCGGACACATAGTCCACCATGGAGAAGCCGTAGAAGTAGGACGACAGTACGAACAAGGCCACTGCGCTCAGGGGCGCGAGGATGGGCACGAAGAGCGTCAGCACCCAGATGCCGACTGAGAGGCCCAGTTCAAGGAAGCCATTGCGCGCCGCGATGAGCGCACCCCGCAGGGCATCGTGGATCAGTTGCTTCCACGAGAAGGGGTAGGTGCGTCCGGTGAGGATCTCCTCAGTGCGTTCGCTCGCATACGCCAGCAAGGGCGACAGGAGGATCAGCACCAGGTACTTGTTGATCTTGAAGAGCACGTAGAGGATGGCCACCTGCAACAGGAAGGTCGTCACCGCCTCGCGCGCACCGTTCACGAAGTCCTTGATGGACGCCCAGAACGACGGGTCGGCCTCGGACAGCGGGATCTCCAGCCATTGGGCCAGCCAGTGCGAGAGCTCGTGGACCGGACCGTTGAGCAGGCTGAAGAACAGCCAGATCAGGAGGGCGAAGAGCACCACGGGCACGAAGAACATCCAGCTCATGCCGTTGCGCAGGGCGAAGCTGAAGGCTCGCAGGAATGTGGAGGCCCCCAGGTGGAGATCGCGGTTGATCATGGTGGCGTAAAGATCTGGAGCGCAAGGGCCGGCGCGGCGGATCTACATGAGCGGAACAGCGACGTGCCAAGTGGCGAGCGCGGTGGCCGGGCTACCTTTGCACCTTGTCCGCACCCCCATGGAGCTCGACCCCCTCACCGCCCTCTCACCCATCGATGGGCGCTACCGCGAAAAGACCCGCCACCTCGCACAGTGGTTCAGCGAACAGGCGCTGATGCGCTACCGCCTACAGGTGGAGCTGGCCTACTTCGAGTTCCTCTGCGACATCCCGCTCCCTGAGCTGCAAGACACCGACCGCTCACGGCTGGAGCCCCTTCGCAAGCGCATCGCCGCGTTGAGCACCAGCGATGCCCAGCGCATCAAAGCCATCGAGAAGGTCACCAACCACGACGTGAAGGCCATCGAGTACTTCTTGAAGGAGCGCTTGGAAGAATGCGGGCTCAGCGGTCAGCAGGAGTTCGTCCACTTCGCGCTCACCAGTCAGGACATCAACAACACCGCGTTACCGCTGCTGGTGAAGGACTTCGTACACCAGTGCTACCTGCCGGCCATCATCGGGCTGCGCGACGCCCTGCACGGTCATGCGTTGGACTGGGCGCGTGTACCCATGCTGGCCCGTACCCATGGTCAGCCCGCCTCCCCCACCCGCCTGGGGAAGGAGGTCCAGGTCTTCGTGGAGCGCCTCGATGCCCAGGTGAAGCTGCTCCGCGAAGTGCCCTTCACCGGCAAGTTCGGTGGCGCCACCGGCAACTTCAACGCTCATCACGCCGCCTATCCGGAGCTGGACTGGGTGAAGCTGGCGGACCATTTCCTGCTGGAGAAGCTGGGCTTGCAGCGTCAACAGTTCACCACGCAGATCGACCATTACGACCAGCTTGCGGCGCTCTTCGACGCCATGCGCCGCATCAACACGGTGCTGCTGGACCTCTGCCGCGACGTGTGGCAGTACATCAGCATGGACTACTTCCGCCAGCGCATCAAGGCGGGCGAGATCGGCAGCAGCGCCATGCCCCACAAGGTGAACCCCATCGACTTCGAGAACGCGGAGGGCAACCTGGGGTTGGCCAATGCCCTCTTCCATCACCTGAGCGAGAAGCTGCCCATCAGCCGCCTGCAGCGCGACCTCACGGACAGCACGGTGACCCGCAACATCGGGGTGCCGATGGCCCACACGGTGATCGCTCTGGAGGCCATCAGGAAGGGTCTTGGCAAGCTGTTATTGAACGAAGCGGCCATCGCCCGTGACCTTGAAGCGCAGTGGGCCGTGGTGGCCGAGGGCATCCAGACCATCCTGCGCCGCGCAGGCTACCCCCAGCCGTACGAGCGCCTCAAGGAGCTCACGCGCGGCAAGGAGCGCATCGGTCGGGAGGACATCGCCGCCTTCATCGACGCGCTGGAGGTGGACCCTGGGACCAAGGAACGCTTGAAGGCTCTGAGCCCTGCCACCTACACGGGCATCGACCTGCTTCAACGGGTGATGCCCTAAGCCATGACGGCAGGCACCGGATCACGACGGAGGCGCTGGGTGCGCATCGTTGGTGCGGTGTTGCTCGTGGCGCTCGTTGCCGTGTGGTGGTGCGACCGGCGCGTAACGCGTATGGCGGCACCCTTCGTCTACGATGGCATCGACACATTGCCAGCGCATGATGTAGCGTTGGTGCTGGGCACTTCGGACCGTTCGCGGGGCGGGCGTCCGAACCGCTACTTCACCCATCGCATCGAAGCAGCGGTGTCCTTGTACGAGGCCTGCAAGGTGCATCACTTCATACTTAGCGGTGATAACCGCCATGCCAGTTACAACGAGCCGATGGTGATGCGGCGGGCGTTGATGGCCGCAGGCGTGGACAGCAGCCACATCACGCTGGACTTCGCTGGCTTCCGCACGCTCGATTCCATGGTGCGGGCGAAGGAAGTGTTCAAGCAGCAGCGCTTCGTGGTGGTGAGCCAGCGCTTCCACACGGAGCGGGCCGTGTTCATCGCCCGGGCGCGTGGCATCGAAGCGATCGGCTTCAATGCTGCGGATGTGAGCGCCTCCTATGGCTTCCGCACGCAGCTGCGTGAGAAGCTGGCACGGGTGAAGGTGCACCTCGACCTGCTGTTCGGTGTGGACCCGCACTTCCTTGGCGAGCCGGTGATACCGGGTACGCAGGTGTTGCCGGGTGTTGCTCCTTAGAGCCTGTTCGGGAGCTCTTCAAATGCTCCGCCGTACGGCGGACCATTTTGCGGCTGTGCCTGGCAAAAAAATGGTCTCGGAGCTCTTCATTCAAGAGATCCAGAACAGGCTCTTAGATCCCGAACTCCACTTGGAACAGCAAGGTCCATGCGTTGCCTGGATGGTCCAGCGCAGCCACGGTGTCGATCCAGCGATAGCCGGCATATCCCTGCAGCTTGATGCGGTGCCCGTTGAGGTAGCGCGTGCAGCCGATCAGCGCTTCCTCTGTGAGCGGGCGCAGAGCGGCCACCTCATCATAGGGTGTGGTGCGGGTGTAGCGGGTGGCCACTTCGAAGCGGCTGCGGAAGTAGCGGCTGAGCTGCGCATTGATGCCCGTGCCCGTGCTTACGAAGCGGACCGATCCCGCATCATTCACCGTGATGGGGTCGGAACTGCGCCGGTCGAAATACTCACCGAGCACCGCCCAGCCGCGGTACTTGAACATCAGGTCGGCAAGGAAGGTATTGATGTCGCGCGGGGCGTACAGTTCAGTTCCGAGCTGGCCGCCGGTGCGGTAGGCATTGTCGTTCGCACTGTAGCCGGCCCCGATGCTCAAGCGCGGCTTGGGTTCCATTTCGAGGTCACCTTCAGAGTAGTCGCCATTGTTGATGAACCGCCCAAACGGCAGCCATTCCACCCGGCCGGTGTACGCCATGCCCGCATCGCCCGGACCCGTGCCGCGGCCATCGCCTGTGGTGAACGCACCCTTGACCTGTACTTCCTGCGCGCCAAGGGGCACCGTCCAATAAGCGAACAGCCCGAAGTCGCGGTCCAGGGTGTAGAGCGCGTTGGCGATGGAGCGGTCGGGGAATTGCAGGTTGCCGGAGGAGATCACGCGTTCGCGGTTGCCGGGGAGCTTGCTCTGTCCGAAGCCGAAGTAGAGATGCTTGGAAGGATGATAATAGACCATGGCATCCCGCACGGTCTGTGGCGCGCCGGATTCCAGGTCGATATCGGAACGGGCGAAGGAGAGCTGCAGGTAATAGCGAAAGCGCGCATCGAGCACAAAGCCATCGAAGCGGAGGCGCAGGCGGCGAATGCGACCATCAACGGACGCTGCATTGAGATCATCACCGGCTACAGAGGTAAAGCCAAGCCTGCTCTGCATGCGGAAGCGCAGATTGAGCAGGAACATGGAATCCTGCGAGATGCTGATGCCGTTCGTGGCATCGATCAGTGCATGCTCGTCACGCTCGGTCTGCGCGAAAAGAGCTGTAGGAAGGAACAGCCAAACGCACAGCAGCGCCGGAATGGATCGGTGGCACATCGCCTGACAAAAGAACGAAGAACGACCGAGCCCCTTGGAAGAGTGAGGATCCCGGGGCATGCGTGCTGAAGAGTGGATAACCTTGTTAACAATACCAGTGGCATCCTCCCCGATCGGTGTGCACGGTCCATCGAACTTCGCGGGAACGGAAAGTACCATGCTGACAGCGCTGTTCGGAAAGAGAAGGATCGCAGAGGAGAAGCTGGCGAACGCGTTCATCCATGCCCTGTTCGAATTCACCGAGCAGGGATTTCCGCTGATCTGTGCGGAGATCAACGAATCGCCCGAGTTCGTGGTGGCACCCGAACTGGAGCCCACGAACGACGCCGCCTTCGCCAAGATCCTGTTGGCCGGCAACCTCATTGAAATGGGGCGTGCGCTGGGCCCAGGCACGGACAAGCGCATGCAGAGCCTGTGCCTGTCCAAGTTCGCTGCTGCGATGGAGTTGGACACCACCACGCTGGAAGGCGAGGTGAACGCTTTGCGCGGTCGTATGGAGCGGCTCAACTTCCCGAGCAAGAACACGGTCTATGCCATGGCGAAGGTGCTATTCACCGAGTATGACCTGTTCTGCTTCCAGGATGTGTACTTCCGTGAGCAACGTGCGCCGAACCCCATTGTGCTCAAGCGCCTCAACGGGCTGATGGGCTACTTCCTCTGGGAGTGGAGCGAAGTGGCTGCCGAGTACCGGATCGTTTGATCCATCGCTGCTACACCGTCCCGTGCCCTTGAAAGGACGGGCCACGCGGTTCACCTCCCCACCCCCAACTGCTCTTCGGCCATGGTGGCGATATGCCCCCCGATGGCCAAGGCAGCTGTGGCAGCCGGCGACGGCGCATTGAGCACATGGATGTGCGATCCGCGTCGTTCGATGCGGAAGTCGTCCACCATGTTGCCATCCGTGCCCAGCAGCATGGCCCGCACACCGGCCCGACCGGGTTGGATGTCCTCCATGGTCAGCGATGGGATCAGCCGTTGAAGCGTGCGCAGGAAGAGCTTCTTGCTGAAGGCCCTCCGGTATTCGTTGATGCCGTAGCTCATGTTGCGCATGAACAGCTTCCAGGTCCCGCCATACGTAAGCGCATCCCAGCTGTCCTTCAGGTCGAAGTCGGTCTTGCCGTAGCCTTCGCGCTTGAAGGTGAACACCGCATTGGGTCCGCATTCGATGCTGCCATCGGTCATGCGGGTGAAGTGTACGCCAAGGAAGGGGAAACGCGGGTCGGGCACCGGATAGATCAGGTGCTTCACCTTGTGTTTGCCTTGTTCGGTGAGGTCATAATAATCACCGCGGAAGCCCACGATCTGTTCGGGCACCGTGGCACCGTCCTGCCGCGCCAGGCGGTCGCTCTGGAGGCCTGCACAGAAGATCACCCAGCGGGCGTGATAGGTGCCCTTGTTGGTGCGCACGATACTATGTCCTTCGCGCTGATCCACCCCTTGGAATTCTTCCTGCAGCTGCACGCGGCTTGCGGGGTTCACGCCCAAGGCCACGCGTGCCATGGTATTGGTGGCTCCGCGGAAATCGATGATGCCCGTGCAGCCCACGTGCACACCGGCCACCCCTTCGCAATACGGTTCGATCTCCTTCACCTCGGCGGCCGTCACGCGGCGCATGCCTTCGATGCCGTTGGCCACACCGGTATTGTAGATCTTCTCCAGGCGGGGCAGCTCATCTTCGGTGGCCGCCACGATGAGCTTTCCGCAAATGTCGTGCTTCACCCCATGCTCCTTGGCGAAGGCCACCAGTTCGCGCCTACCGTCCACACAGTTCTTGGCCTTGTAGCTACCGGGCTTGTAATAGATGCCACTGTGGATCACCCCGCTGTTATTGCCGGTCTGGTGATCGGCCAGGGCCTTCTCCTTTTCCAGGAGCAGGATGCGCAACGCGGGGTGGCGCGTCTGCAATTTGTAGAGGGTTGCGGCACCTACGATGCCACCGCCCACAATGACCACATCCCAGTTCGTTGTTGCGCTCATCGGTAGCTGTGCAAACGGGTGCGAAGGTACGTGGTGTGCAGGCCTTCGAACGGCCGGCCCGGTGGGCTATTCCTCAGCGTGCACCACGGGCACCTCATGACGCGGCACCATGAACAGGAGCACCATGCCCACCACGAAGAAACTGCCGATGATGATGACCGAGTTGCGCAGGTCACCGGTGACCTGGAACACCAGTCCGTAGGCCAGGGTGCCCAGCACGGTGGAGAGGTAGTAGCTCACATCGTAGAAGGAGAAATAGGAAGCATGGTCGATGGTCTCGGGCAGGAACTTGGAATAGGTGCTCCGCGAAAGGGCCTGACTGCCGCCCATCACGAGCCCCACTCCTGCGGCCAGCAGATAGAACTCATGCGCCCAGTGGATGGTATAGGCCATCACGCAGAGGCCTACCCAGACCACCGCACCCATCATCAGGGCGCCGATGTTGCCGAAGCGCTTGCTGAGCCACACGAAGAGCTGTGCGCCCGCCACCGCCACCAATTGGATGAGCAGGATGCTGATGATGAGGCTGGCATCGCCGATGGGAAGCACATCGCCATCAGGACCGATCTGCTTGATCTCCTCCTTGGCATAGCTCACGGCGAGGTACATCACGGTCTGGATGCCCATGTTGAGGACGAAGAAGGCCATCAGGTAGCTGTTGAGGCGCTTGGTGCTCTGCAGCTCCTTCCACACCTTGCGCAGCTCGCGGTACCCATTGGCGATCACGTTCCCCTGGGGGCGGCGCCCGTACTGGTCATCGGGCAGCACCCGGAAGGCGAGCTGCGCGAATCCGACCCACCAGATGGCCACGGTGAGGAAGGTGAGACGCGCGGGCAGTCCGCCTTCGTCCGGAATGCCCAGCAGGGTGATGCCATCGCCGTCCGGATCCATCACCATCGCAAGGTTGAGAAGCAGCAACACGACACTACCGATGTAACCCATCATATACCCCCTGGCGCTGATGCGGTCGTGGTCCTTCTTCTCTGCGATCTCGGGGAGGAAGGCATCGTAGAAGACGAGGCTGCCGCTGAAGCCAGCGCAAGCCAGCATTACCAGGAGCAGACCGCCCCACAAGTTGTCGAGGCTGAAGAAGTACAGCCCGGCACAACTGGCGGCACCCAGGTAACAGAAGGCCTTCAGGAAGGTCTTCTTCTGTCCGGTGCTGTCGGCGATGCCGCTTAGGATGGGCGAGATGAGCGCCACGAGGAGGAAGCCGGCCGAGAGCGCATAGGAGTAGAGCGATTGGGCGGGCAGTCCATGGCGTTGGAGCACCAGATCGAGCTCATCCTGGTGGGTGACGGCGGTGTAGAAGATGGGGAAGACCGCCGAGGTGATGGTGAGGGAGTAGACCGAGTTGGCCCAATCGTACATGGTCCAGCCGCGGATGATCCGGCGGTCGCCCTTGCGGATGGTAGCGGTAGGCATGCCGCGGCAAGGTACACGGCTGCCGCAAATGCGGGAAGGCGCCCCGGTCGGAGCGCCTTCCCGTATCGGTCGACGAGGTGGATCTACTTGAGGTTGACCTCGACGCGGCGGTTCTTGCTCATGCCCATATCGGTTCCCGAGGTATCGACCGGTTCATCCCCATCACGAGCGGCCACGGTGATCCGCGCGGCATCGATGCCGCTCTCCACCAAGGCATCCTTCAACGCCTCGGCCCGCTCGGTGGCCAGCGTGGCCAGATCGGGACGCATGCGCGTGCGCTCCACTTCGGTCGCATCCAAATGTCCCACCAACTCCACTTTGATCGCGGCATCCTCCTTCATGGCGGCGGCCATCTCCTCCACCCAGGGGGCCATGGAGCCGTCCAGGTTGCGCTGGAAGCGCTTGAAGTAGAACACCTGCTTATCGACCTTGCTCGCTGGCGACATGTTCGGGGCGCTTACACCACGGCGGCTGAAGATGAACTCGCTCTGCACCTCCTTGAGCTGTTCGCACTTGCAGGAGCGGTTGTCCTTCACGGGATACACCTCGACATTGTCGATGTAGTAGTAGGCGGAGAACACCTGCGGCCGGGTCTCACCGCGCGGACGCTTGGTCTTGATGTTCTGCGTCTTGTCGGTGGCTTGGAAGTTGCCGATGATCATCCATTCCTCGTTGCCGGTTGACTGGTATGTGCCGCATACGCCCTGCCAGCTGTCCATGTCGTCGTAGATCTTGGTTCGCACCGCTGGCACCTTCACTTCATAGGTCAGGCTCACAGGCTCCTCCTCGGTGGTCTGTTGCTTGCTGAAGTAAACGCCGAGCTCACTGGTCGCATATTTGCTCAGGTCGGCCAGCGAAGTGTAGAAACGCACACAATAGAGCGAATCCTTCTTCATCTTGTACTTGAGCTTCGATTGCAGGTAGGTGCGGGGCTCCTTGTTCTGGTAGCTCCACCAACGGACCCCGGCGAAGTTCTTGCCGCTGAGGGCGGTCTGTTCACCGGCGAAGTTGCGCGGCGTGGACACGGTGCTTTCCACCGTGGCATCCTCGCTGAAGAGGTCCACCCTCTTGCCCGTTGCGGAGCTCCAGCCCGTGGCATACTGGATACCGCCGGCGCGCTTGAGCTTTTTGCCGTCCATTTGTTCAAAGTCGCCGTTCACCACCCAGGACCGAAGGGTGTCGATCTGTTGTGCGTTGAGCAGCCGGGCGGCCGCCAATACCAAGGTCAGTACGAAGATCCGTTTCATTGCTTGCAGGATTGTTCCGGGTATCCGTCCCGGGCGGCAAGTTAAGCGCCACGGCCGGAGGCCGCCTTCCCGATGCCAAAGAGCGTGCCGAACATGGATCGGTGTCATTGGATCCGTTGCCGCTCGCTCTGGGTAGAATGGTCGAGCCAGATCGTGTTCGAGGCGGCACGGCATGGACCGGGCCCAATGGATCGTCGGGAACATGATGAACGAAGAAGGGCGACCCCAGGGCCGCCCTTCCTCGCAAATGCCGAAAGGCTTAGTCCTTGATGAAGGTGTAGCCCACGGATACCTGAAGTACGTTGGCATTGGTCTTCACGCTCACAGGACCGAAATCGGTCTCTTCGTTCAGCGTGCTGAGACCGCGCCAGTAGCGCAGGCCGAAGTTGAGGCCGCTCTCCAGTTCATAGGTCACGCCCACAACAGCGCCCAACTCCATGCCGCGGAGGCCTTCCTTCGAGTCGCTATCACCGCTCACTGAAGAGGTGGTGGTAGTGGTGTTGCCACCCGAAGTCGTGCGCGTCGTGGTGGTCGCATCGAACTTGGTCTTCGAGGACATCAGGAAGCCCAGTCCAGGTCCGGCCTGGAACGACAGGTTGTCGTTGGCTTTGTAGGTCAGCAGGATGGGGATCTCCAGATAGCTCAGGGTACCGGTGTTCTCGGACTCGGTCTCCGATACGGTGGTGATCCCGAAGATGTCGGTCGTGGTCGTGGTGGTCTCGGTCTCCTTGGTACCACGCGTGCTGAACAGCAGCTCGGGACGGATGCCGATGTTATCGGAGAACATGTACTCCATGTAGCCACCAAGGTGGAATCCAATGCCGGTCGCGGCATCCGGCGCTTCATCCGGCTCGGGATCGATCTTGGTTCCGTAGATGGAATAGTTGAGGCCGGCTTTGGCACCCACATTGAGCTGGGCCATGGCCGAGCCACCCACCAGTACGGTGGTCAGGGCAAGGATCGTCTTCTTCATGTTCGTTCGCGTTTGGTTGGCGATGCAGGCAAATGTAGCCGTTCGTTCCAATACCGATCATTGACCAGGGTCATTCCCGCTTCAGCCTATCGGATCATGGGATCTACCAACCGGTCGCCCACCTGCTGACGGACCATGGTGGCAAGGACCAGTTCAATTGCCGCAGCGACCGTATTCAGAACTTGGCCGTATACCCCACGCTCAGCCACGCGATGTTGTAGCCCAGTTCAGCGAACACACCGGAGTTGTCGGAGAACATGTAACGACCACCCACAAAGGCTCCGAACGCCAGTCCACCCACGGAAGGCTCGGTGACCAAGCGCTCGAGATCGGCGTCATTACTCTCGAACCTGGCGCTGGCAATGTTGTAGCCGAGCATGGCGCCACCATAGGCATCGATCTTGTCATGGTCCAGGAAGTGATACGCTCCACGGGCACCCACGATAAGGTAGGAGAACTTCCAACTGTAGTTGGTGGTGAAGAACGCCTGGTCCCAGGTGGAACTGGTGTAACCGATCAGGCCTCCCACGCCGATCTTATCCGTCACGCCCATTTCAAAGGAGGCGTGCAGGGGAGGCACCCCCATCTTGGATCCCGAATAAGCGTAAGGACTGCCCACGCCCAGACCGGCGTGGAGGAACTTGGAGCCTTCCTCGAACACTTGTGCGGAGGCATCAAAGCTCAGAACGGCTGCTACGGCCGCTGCTAGAAGATGTTGTTTCATGCTGTTCGTTATGATCGTTCGTCCACACAACATTATGACATCGGCTTGGACCAGCATGAAGAATACGGTACTGTACACCTGAATTACGGTACTCACCGTAACCGGGGACGCGGCTCGACCCATTCACGGTCCGGCCCTCATCACAACTCGCGGTGCGCGTTCCGGTGGAACCGCAGCTGAGCACGCTGAAGGGCCAAAGCGCAGTGCGTGCCTACCATGAACAAGCCCACGCGCATGCCAGTCATGTCACCAAGGTTGTCTGTGCAAGCAAAAGCCCCATGACCGTTGGTCATGGGGCTCTGCCGGATTTCGGACAACCTCAGCCCTTCTGCTGTGCGCGTATGATGTTCAGCGCGCCACCGGCCTTGAACCACTCGATCTGCTGCGCATTGTAGGTGTGGTTCACCTGGATGGTGTCCTTGGACCCGTCCTTGTGGTTCAGCACCAGCGTGAGCGGCTTGCCGGGCTCGAATTCGGTGAGATCCGTGAAGTCGATGCGGTCGTCCTCCTGGATCTTGTCATAGTCGGCCTCGTTGTTGAAAGTGAGGGCGAGCATGCCCTGCTTCTTCAGGTTGGTCTCGTGGATGCGGGCGAAGCTCTTCACGAGCACGGCCTTCACGCCCAAATGACGCGGCTGCATCGCGGCATGCTCGCGGCTGCTGCCCTCGCCGTAGTTCTGGTCGCCCACCACGATGCTGGGCTGGCCGGCCGCCTTGTACGCACGCTGCGTGGCGGGCACGGGGCCGTAACTGCCGTCGAGCTGGTTCTTCACCTCGTTGGCCTTGCCATTGAAGAAGTTGATGGCGCCGATCAGCGTGTTGTTGCTGATGTTGTCCAGGTGGCCGCGGTACTTCAGCCAGGTGCCGGCCATGCTGATGTGGTCCGTGGTGCACTTGCCCTTGGCCTTGATCAGCACCACCGCGCCGGTGATGTTCCTCCCGTCCCATGCGGGGAAGGGCTCCAGCAGCTGCAGGCGCTCGCTGTCGGGCTTCACGTTCACCACCACACTGCTACCGTCCGCTGCAGGCGCCACGAAACCGGCATCCTTCACCTCGAAGCCCATCGGGGGCAGCTCGATGCCCTTCGGCTCATCCAGCTTCACCTTCTTCCCTTCCTCGTTGACCAGTTCATCGGTCATGGGGTTGAAGGTGAGGTCGCCGGCGATGGCCAGTGCGGTCACCACCTCGGGGCTGGCCACAAAGGCGTGGGTGTTGGGGTTGCCGTCGTTGCGGGCCGCGAAGTTGCGGTTGAAGGAGGTGATGATGGAGTTCTTGCGGTTCGGGTCGTTGCTGTGGCGCGCCCACTGACCGATGCAGGGACCGCAGGCGTTGGCCAGCACCACGCCGCCCATCTTGTCGAAGGTGGCCAGGATGCCATCGCGCTCGGCAGTGTAGCGCACCTGCTCGCTGCCCGGGGTGATGGTGAACTCGCTCTTGGCCTTCAGCTTCTTGTCCACGGCCTGCTGCGCGAGGCTGGCGCTGCGGGTGAGGTCCTCGTAGCTGCTGTTGGTGCAGCTGCCGATGAGGCCCACCTCCAGTTGTGCGGGCCAGCCGTTCTCCTTCACGGCAGCGGCGAACTTGCTCAGCGGCCACGCCAGGTCCGGCGTGAAGGGGCCGTTCACGTGCGGCTCCAAGGTGCTGAGGTCGATCTCGATGACCTGGTCGAAGTACTTCGCGGGATCGGCGTACACCTCGGGGTCGCCCTGCAGGTGCTCGGCGATGGCGTCGGCCAGCGCGGCCACCTCGGCACGGCCGGTGCCCTTCAGGTAGCGGCGCATGCTGTCGTCGTAGCTGAAGGTGCTGGTGGTGGCCCCGATCTCAGCGCCCATGTTGGCGATGGTGCCCTTCCCGGTGCAGCTCATGCTCTCGGCGCCGGGCCCGAAGTACTCCACGATGGCGCCGGTGCCGCCCTTCACGGTAAGGATGCCCGCCACCTTCAGGATGACGTCCTTGGGGCTGGCCCAACCGCTGAGCTTGCCGGTGAGCTTCACGCCGATGAGCTTGGGCCACTTCAGCTCCCAGGCCAGGCCGCTCATCACGTCGCAGGCATCCGCGCCGCCCACGCCGATGGCGATCATGCCCAAGCCGCCGGCGTTCACCGTGTGGCTGTCGGTGCCGATCATCATACCGCCGGGGAAGGCGTACTGCTCCAGCACCACCTGGTGAATGATGCCTGCGCCCGGCTTCCAGAAGCCGATGCCGTACTTGTTGCTGATGCTCTCCAGGAAGTTGAAGACCTCGTTGCTTTTCAGCAGCGCGTCCTGCAGGTCCTGCTTGGCGCCAACGCGGGCCTGGATGAGGTGGTCGCAGTGGACCGTGCTGGGCACGGCCACCTGCTTGCGGCCGGTGGTGCTGAACTGCAGCAGGGCCATCTGGGCGGTGGCGTCCTGCATGGCCACGCGGTCCGGTGCGAAGTCGACGTAGTCCTTGCCGCGGTTGAAGGCGGTCTTCGCGTCACCGTCCCACAGGTGGGCATAGAGGATCTTCTCGGTGAGGGTGAGCGGGCGGCCAACGGCCTTACGGGCAGCGGTTACGCGGGCGGGGTAGCGGCTGTAAACCGCCTTGATCATGTCGAGGTCGAAGATCTGGCTCATGGGTTGGGTCTACGATCGGGGCGCGAAGGTACGTCACACCGGGAGGGAGCGAAAATCCACAGGGCCCGGACCACCTGAAGCAGCAAGGGCCGCCCGTTCCGGACAGCCCTTGCCACACGATCCGTAAGGATCTACATGCCGCTGATCGCGTTCGCCAGGGCATCCATGGCAGCTGCGTTGGCAGGGCCACCACCCATGGCGGTCGCATTGGTCACCACGTTCATGCTTTGGAGCACCACGGCCATGTTCACCGTGGCCTGGATGGTCACGTTACCACCGGCGGTGACATCACCATGAGCCATCACCATCGCGGTACGGGCCATGGCATCCGTGGCGCAATGGTAGGTGAAGACACCGTCAGTGGCATCATCGAAGTCACCATCAGCATTGGTGTCCACGTGTCCTTCCATGTTCAGGAACTTGTAGCCTGCCGTGGGGTTCCAGCTCCAGTGCATTTCCGGAATGTTCAGCGGAGCAGCGGCCACGGTGGGATCGGCGTGGTTGGTCTCGCTGTCGAGGCCCAAGGTGAATTCCACCTCGTGCAAATGAGCAGGGTTGATGGCGCCGAGGGTGAACTCATTGCTTGAAGCGGATGCATCCAGCAACAGATAGGTGTCGTGGAAGTGCCCCACCTCAGCGCCAGCATCGTCGCTCAAGTGGAAGTTCGACGCATAGAACTTCACCTTGTCAAAGCGCACGTTGTTGCCGGCTCCATCCTGGTAGGTGTTGCTCAGGTCGAACGCGTTGGTGCCATGGGTGAAGGAAAAGCCTAGTTTCACCGTACCGGTCGTCGGTGCGGGTGTTGGCGACGGCGCCGGGGTCTCCTCCTCATCCTTTTTGCAGGCTGCCAAAGCGAGCGCGATCATGGCCAGCAGGCCGAGTTTGGAAAGGTTCATGGGGTTCAGTTCTTGATGAAGTTGTAAGCGAGCCCGGTAACGATACGCATCCGGTTGGGGACCATGAGGTCGCCCAGTTGCCAAGCCGCTGCCTGTTGATAGGTGAGGCTGAGCATCCATTTGCGCCACCACAGGCGGGCACCTGCGTGTGCAAAGAGGGTTGAGCTACCGGTACCGTTCTGGACCAGATCCAGTTCGGCATCCCTTCCGGCCAGCTCATGGTAAACACCCAGGGAGGGCATCAGTTTGATGGTGCCATCGCGCAGGTCCCAGCGGCGGAACAGTTCCACGGTGGAACTGAGGCCGTGGCCCAGGCGATAGCCGGCGTTGTTCGCCGTGTTGTAGCGGCCCACCACAGTGACCGCGGCACCATTTCGACCGGCGCGCACCATGTACTCGGCGCTGGCAAGGAGGTCCCAGGTGCCGGTGCCGGGCTGCAGGTCCTCGCTCACCCGTTCATTGTTGTAGGTGAGGTCGTTGCGGCCCAGGGGCAGCTTGGCGCCGCCGCCCAGGAGCAGGCGGTGTACGGTGCGGTCCAGGGTGTCGGTGCACTTGGTGTTGGCCACCAGGTAGCGTCCGATCAGCAGCGGGTCGCCGATGCCGTAGATGTCCGTACCGACGAAGCCGTTCACCGCCCGGTAGTTGTTCACGGCGGGCAGGGAGACGAGCAGGGCGAAGCGGTCAGCGAGCCAGAGGTCGGCGCGGAGTTCCAACACCTGATAAAGCTCGCGGTAGTGGTCAGCGCCGGTGAGGGCCACACCATCCACGCCATGACCGCCATGCTTGTTGGGCGAGGCCGGTTTAGCGAAGGTGAGCGTGCCCTCCATGAGGCGTGCGCGCCACAGGAGCGATACGGAGCTGGTGCGGTCGTGCGGCTGGACACCCAGGAAGATGCCACACACGTCGCATGCCATGGCAGGGGCGGCCGACAGGGCCATCCCCACGGCGAGGATCCATTTCATGGTTGAACAGGGATGTGCGTTCCACGAGGTGGAACAGCGTTACTGAGGAAGTGCCCGCGTCCATGTGTGGAGGCAGGCTGTCCGTTCAGCAACGCCAGGGCACGCCATCGGGCACCGGCAGTGGACGGTCCAAAAGTTCAGCAGCGCAGATGGGAAAGGCGCGAGCAGAAGCGATGGGAAGGTTCAGGGTAAGCGCGCCATCCAACGGCATCAAGGGCTCGAACCGCAGTTCGATCCGTTCCATGGGGAAGGGTGCATCCGCCTCGTGCTCGAGGGCGCGTAGCCGTTTGGAGAGCTGGCACTCGCCGTGGCAGGTGCGCATCTCCTCCACCACTTCGCGCTGCACACAGAGTTCGCGTGCAATGCGTTCGCGGTCGGCATGGAACTCCAGCAGCACCAAGGCCGGAGCGAGCAAGAGCCCGACCATGAGCACGAACAGGGAGGCCGCTACACCGCGCATCGACCACAAAGGTAGCTGGCAATAGCGGCGGGCAGGTGAGGATCGTCACCGCACACAAGCGAAAGGGCCGCCCCGGAGGACGGCCCTTCACGTTCAGTGCGGAGTGGACGCCTTACTCAGAGACCACTTCGAAGGAGATCGTACGCACCACATCGCGGTGGAAAGCGACTTCGGCCTCGTAGGTACCGAGGGCTTTCACGGCATCTCCCTTGAGCTTGATGTTCTTGCGGTCCACCTCGAAGCCGAGGGCCTTGATGGCATCGGCGATCTGGATGGTGTTCACGCTACCGAAGATCTTGCCCGACTCACCGGCCTTGGCGCCGATCTTCAGGGTCTTGTTGGCGAGGCCGTCAGCGGTCTTTTCGGCTTCGGCCTTGATCTTGGCTTCCTTGTGGGCGCGCTGCTTGAGGGTTTCGGCCAGCTGCTTCTTCTCGCTTTCGGTGGCGCTCACGGCGAGGCCACGTGGGAGGAGGTAGTTGCGGGCGTAACCATCGCGCACCTTCACCAGGTCATTGGCATAACCCAGGTGCTCCACGTCTTTTTTCAGGATGACTTCCATGGTCGTAGGGGCGTTGGGTGCTTACTTCAGCATATCGGCCACGTAGGGCATCAGGGCCAGGTGGCGGCTGCGCTTGATGGCCTGCCCCACCTTGCGCTGGTACTTGAGGCTGGTGCCAGTGAGGCGACGGGGCAGGATCTTGCCCTGTTCGTTCACGAAGCGCAGCAGGAAGTCGGGGTCCTTGTAGTCGATGTAGGTGATCCCCATCTTCTTGAAGCGGCAGTACTTCTCCTTCTTCGTCTCGATGGCGATCGGAGTGAGGTAACGGATCTCGTTGTTCTCAGCCATGGCTTCAGGCGTTGGTGGGTTCTACGGACTTCTTGGACAGCGGCTTGTGGCGGCGCTTCTCGGCGAAGGAAACGTGGTGCTTGTCCATCACGATGGTGAGGAAGCGGATCACGCGCTCATCGCGGCGGTACTCGGTCTCGAGCTTCGCAACGAACGCAGCGTCCGCTTCGAACTCGATCAGGTGGTAGAAGCCCGTGGACTTCTTCTGGATGGGATACGCGAGCTTGCGCATCCCCCAGCTCTCTTCGTGGTGGATCTTGCCACGGCCTGCTTCGATCAGGTCTTTGAACTTCTTGACCGCCTCCTTCGTCTGATCCTCAGACAAAACGGGAGTAAGGATGAAGACGGTCTCGTACCGGTTGGTCATGTGACTGTTCGGTTGAAAATGGGCGGCAAAGGTAGGAGATCCCTTCGGACCGGCCATACCTGTTGATCGGGTCGAGCCACGCGTCCACCAGCAGACAACCTTGCCTACTGATGCTCAGTCGCTTGCGCCCGACAACCGCGGACCCGGGCGGCGCAAAGTTCTCAACGCACGCCCTGCCGAGCAAAGGTGGCCGTCTATCTTCGCAGCGCAGGCCATGGAACAGTTCGTCGTCAGCGCGCGCAAGTACCGTCCCGCCACCTTCGACACGGTGGTGGGCCAGGAGGCCGTGACGGAAACGCTGAAGAACGCCATCCGCAGCAACCATCTCGCCCAGGCCTTCCTGTTCACGGGTCCACGGGGGGTGGGCAAGACCACCTGCGCCCGCATCCTGGCCCGCACCATCAACTGCGAGAACCTCAACGCGGACCTCAGCACCTGCGGCACCTGCGCCCCCTGTCGCACCTTCGCTGAAGGCCACAGTCTGAGCATCTTCGAGCTGGACGCCGCCAGCAATAATGGCGTTGAACATATTCGGTCTCTTATCCAACAAGTGCATATCGCACCTCAGGTGGGCACCAGGAAGGTGTACATCATCGATGAGGTGCACATGCTGAGTAAGGACGCCTTCAACGCCTTCCTGAAGACCCTGGAGGAGCCTCCCTCCTATGCCATCTTCATCCTGGCCACCACCGAGAAGCACAAGGTCCTGCCGACCATCCTGAGCCGCTGCCAGGTGTTCGATTTCCGGCGGATCCGGATCAGCGACATCTCGCGCCACCTGGCCAGCATCGCCGAGCGCGAAGGCATCGAAGCCGAGCCGCAGGCCCTGCACCTCATCGCCCAGAAGGCCGATGGCGGTCTGCGTGATGCACTGAGCATCTTCGATCAGTTGGTGAGCTTCAGCGGTGCGCGCCTCACCTACAAGGAGGTGGTGCAGAACCTCAACGTACTGGACCACGACCACTACTTCCGCATCACGGACAGCATTGCTGGTGGCGATGTGGCGGCGGCCTTGGTGGAGTTCAACGCCATCCTGCAGCAGGGCTTCGACGGGCACCTGTTCGTGACCGGACTCGCGCGGCACCTGCGCGATCTGTTGGTGGCCCAGGACCCGCGCACCCTTACCCTGCTGGAAGTGAGCGAGGACCTCACCCAGCGCTATGCGGAACAGGCCGCCCAGGTGGACCGCGAGCTGTTGATCCGCGGATTGGACCGGCTCTCCAGTTGCGACGCGCAGTACAAGCAGAGCAAGGAACCGCGGCTGTTGGTGGAACTGACGCTGATACAATTGGCCGGTCTCCGCAACCCTGCTGCACCGCCCACCGAGGCGGAAAAAAAAAATCCTGAGCCCGGCCTGAGCGTACCGCGGCCGCAGCCCACAAGCGCTCCCGCGAACGCTGCACCCGTTGCCCCGGCACCATTGAATCGGCCTGTGCCTCCGGTGGCAGCCGAAGCCCGGACAATGGCCGCACCCGCATTGGTCGCGGACGCACAGCCCGCCAGCAACCTGCGCCGCCGCCTGGCGAACCAGCAGGTGAGCATCAAGGCGACGGCATTGCACGACACTGCGGAGAGCGGTCCAGCGGATACGGACCATGGCCCCGAACTGGCACCCAGCACCAAGGAGGTGAACCCGGCGCTATTGCTGAAAGCCTGGGGTGACTACGCGCAACGCCAGCGCGAGCGCGGCCGCAGCAGCCTGCACGCCACGCTCACAGCGCGCGAACCCAAGGTGGCCGGCATCGGACGCATCACCTTCGCGATCGTGAACGATGTGCAGGAGAACTACCTGCGCGAGGAGAAGCCCGAGCTGTTGGGACATCTGCGCCGTGCGATGGGCGATCCGGCCCTGGACCTGGAAGTGGTGAAGGAGGAAGTGGTGGTGAGACCACGCTACACCAACCTGGACAAGTTCAAGTTGATGGCCGAGCAGAACCCAGCCTTGTTGAAGCTGAACGAGCTGTTGGACCTGGACCTTGGGTGATCAGGACAACAGGTTGTCTGCCGATCCACGTTCGCTGTTGATGGTCTTCTCTCCAATACGAGACGGCGCAGCATGGCCATGAGCACATCACTGAGCCTCTGCCTTTTCTTCCTGTCCTCGCTACTGCTGGCACAACGAACGGACACCACCGAGGTCAAGAACGGCAGGTATCACGTGTTCCAACGTGACGCTCTTGGGAACCCAAAGAACCCCGTGGCCTTGTATGACACCACCGGCAGGTTGCTAAGCCATGCATCATGGCGTGATGGGCTGTTGCATGGGCCTGTGCTCCGGTATGACAGCTTAGGCCGGAAGGCCAGGGTGGTCACTTACAAGAAAGGCCAGGAACATGGACCGGACATCTACTACCATCCTGACGGCACCATGCATTGGGAACGGAACAACCGCCGCGGGTAGCATCATGGACCCAGTACGAGCTACCATCCCAATGGTCGGGTGGAATGGAAGATGGGATACCGTGATGAAAGACTCCACGGAGAACGCATCCTCCATGATACCGCAGGTGCCTTGTTCACCGGAGAGTATTTGACCGTATTCCCTGCGGGCCTGGGACAATACACGACCATCTACACGAACGGACGCCCCGATGGGGTGTTGGTCGTTCTCCGTGGCAATGGTGCCATCAGCTATACAGGCTCTTACAACAAGGGATATCCGGATTGCGAGTTCTTGTATCATGATAAGGACGGGCGGGTCTATCGGAAGGAGTACTACGTGATGGTCAAGTTCATGCGCGCCGTCGAAGAAGAGCCCGAAGCCGTGTCCACTCCCGTTACCGGGTCATAGGCATTCCTCATGCCCCGGATGGCCCCATTGGGCTAACTTCGCGCTCAATCCCAAAAAAACCTCAACCCGCTGGAAGGATGAGCAAGATCAAGGTGGCGAAGCCCGTCGTTGAACTCGATGGCGATGAGATGACCCGCATCATCTGGAAATGGATCAAGGACCAGTTGATCCTGCCTTATGTGGACGTGCCGATCGAGTACTACGACCTTGGCATTGAGCACCGCGACGCCACGGACGACAAGGTCACGGTGGAGAGCGCCAAAGCCATCCTGAAGCACAACGTGGGCATCAAGTGCGCCACCATCACGCCGGATGAAGCCCGTGTGGAGGAGTTCGGGCTGAAGCAGATGTGGAAGAGCCCCAACGGCACCATCCGCAACATCCTCAACGGCACGGTGTTCCGCGAGCCCATCGTCATCAGCAACATCCCGCGCCTGGTGCCGGGTTGGACGCAGCCCATCATCATCGGCCGCCACGCCTTCGGCGATCAGTACCGCGCCAGCGATGCCGTGATCAAGGGCAAGGGCAAGCTCACCATGACCTTCACCCCCGACGATGGTGGTGAGGTGCAGACCTGGAACGTATACGATTTCGAGGGCAATGGTGTGGCCCTGAGCATGTACAACACCGACGAGAGCATCGAGGGCTTCGCGCGCAGCTGCTTCAACCTGGCGCTGGCGAAGAAGTGGCCGCTCTACCTCAGCACCAAGAACACCATCCTGAAGAAGTACGACGGCCGTTTCAAGGACATCTTCGAGGAGATCTACCAGAAGGACTTCAAGGCCGCGTTCCAAGAGGCCGGCATTGTGTACGAGCACCGTCTGATCGACGACATGGTGGCCAGCGCCATGAAGTGGAGCGGCGGCTACGTGTGGGCCTGCAAGAATTACGATGGCGACGTGCAGAGCGACACGGTGGCACAGGGCTTCGGATCACTGGGCCTGATGACCAGCGTGCTGATCACCCCGGACGGCAAGACCATGGAGGCTGAGGCCGCACACGGTACGGTGACCCGCCATTACCGGATGCACCAGCAAGGCAAGCCCACCAGCACCAACCCTATCGCCAGCATCTTTGCTTGGACGCGTGGATTGGCCTTCCGTGGCAAGCTCGATGGCAACCAGGCGCTGGTGGACTTCTGCACCAAGCTGGAGCAGGTGTGCATCCGCACGGTGGAGAGCGGCAGGATGACGAAGGACCTGGCCGCGTGCATCCACGGGGAGAAGGTGGGGCCTGGTCACTACCTGACCACGGAGGCCTTCATGGCTGCGTTGCGCGAGGAGTTGGAGCGGGGTATGGCGTGATGCACTGGAATGAACACAGGTGCCAGGGGCGTCCGCGGGCGCCTCTTGCGGTTGAGCATACATGAGCAAACAGCGGATCGGTGGTCGGGACCTGGACCGGCTTGCGCTCCCCGCCATCATTAGCGGCATTGCCGAGCCGGTGATCTCGTTGGTGGACACCGCTTTCGTGGGTCGGCTGGGCACGGCGGACCTGGCAGCGGTGGGCATCGCGAGCAGCTTCTTCCTGCTGGTGGTCTGGGTGCTGGCGCAAACCCGCAGTGCGGTTCTAGCCGTGGTGGCGCGGTACTTCGGTGCCGGACGCCTGAGCGAAGTGGAGGGTCTGGTGCCCATCGCCATCTGGATGAACTTCGCCCTGGGCTTGGGCTTCTTCCTACTGACCAACGCCCTTTCCGAGCCCATCTTCCGCCTATACAACGCTGATGGTGCCATCTTGGAGAAGGCCGTTGCTTACTACCACATCCGCAGCTTCGGGCACCCGATCGTGCTGGCCACCTTCGCCATCACCGGTGCCTTTCGAGGCATCCAGAACCTGCGTTGGAGCATGTGGATCAGCATTGTGGGCGCGTTCGTGAACGGGCTGCTGAACCCGCTGCTCATCTTCGGTGGTGGTCCGGTGGAAGGCATGGGCATTGAAGGCAGCGCGTGGGCCAGCCTCTTCGCCCAGGTGGTCATGTTCGCCATGGCGATATACATCCTGCACGCCCGCACAGCCTTCAACCTGTTCCCTGACAAGTGGTCACATCCCGAACTGAAGGGGCTGTGGCTGCTGAGCAGCAACCTCTTCGCGCGCACGATCGCCCTCAACCTCTGCTACTACTTGGGAAACCGCTATGCCACGGGCTATGGCGAAGCATACATCGGTGCGCACAGCATCGCCATGCAGGTGTGGCTGTTCAGCGCCTTCTTCATCGATGGCTATGCGGCGGCTGGCAGTGTGCTGATCGGCCGGCTGCAGGGTGAGGAGAACTGGCGCGATCTCTACCGTATGGGTTGGAACGTGGTGCGCAAGAGCGTATGGATCGGCGCAGTGCTCTCGGTCATTTATGCGCTGGGGTACTTCCACATCGGTGGGCTCTTCACACAGGATCCGGCCGTACTGGGCCTTCTGACCGGTGTGTTCTGGTTGGTGGTCATCACCCAGCCGATCAACGCGGTGGCGTTCGCTTTCGACGGGGTCTATAAGGGCCTGGGCAACGGGAAGCTGCTGCGGAACGTACTGCTCGCTTCCACGGCCTTCGCCTTCATCCCGACGATCGTAGGCCTGGACCGGTTCGGTTGGTTGCTACATGCCGTCTGGTGGGCTTTCCTGGTGTGGATGCTGGCCCGTGGGCTGTTGCTGGCCCTTCATTTCCGCAGCCACTACCTTCCCCTGGCCAAGGCCGCGCGTGCCGCACAGCGCTAAGGCGGATGCAGTAGTTTCGTGGCATGAAGTGCCGCACCGCCCTGATGTTCGTGTTGCTGCTTGCCTCCCTGTCACAGGCGCAGCAGGTTGCACCGGAGCAACGGGCCAAGGCTAGGAAAGATGCCCGACCGATCGAGGACCGCATCTGGTTCGGGGGCGGCGTCGGCCTTTCGTTCGGCACGTTCACGGCCATCCAGTTGGACCCCATGGTGGCCTACAAGGTCGATACCAAGAACAGGCTTTCGGTCGGTCTTGGCGGGAGCTACTGGTATTTCCGTGACAACCGGTTCGTGCCGGCCTATGACTTCAAGGCCTATGGCTACCGGGTGTTCAGCCGTTTCCGGTTCGTCGAGCAGGCCTTCGTGCACGCTGAATTCCTGCACATGAACGTGGAGGCCAACCGCTTCGCCGCATTCAGTGAGATCCAGCCACGGATCTGGGTACCGCACCTCCTCGTTGGTGGTGGTTATGTTCAGCCGTTGGGGGGGCGCAGCACGGTCTTCTTCCAGGTGCTTTTCGATGTGCTACAGGACCCGAACAGCATCTATGCGAACCAGGGACCGATCGTGAGCGGGGGTGTGGGAGTGGGGTTCTGAAGAAGGCCACGGGACGATCCGAGGAGCGCATCCGGGGCGGATACCCTATTTTCGCGGCCCTGTATACCTGAACCTCAGCATCATGGCCTCCACGTCCGACGTCAACATCGGCTCTTACATCCGCTTCAACGGTGACATCTGCCAGATCATGGAATGGCAACACCGCACACCAGGCAACCTGCGCGCCTTCTACCAAGGCAAGATGCGCAACCTGCGCAACGGCAAGCTCAATGAACACCGCTGGCGCAGTGGTGAGACCATGGAGGTCCTCCGTGTGGAAGTGCACGAATTGCAATACCTCTACCGCGAGGGTGACAACCTGGTGTGCATGAACCAGGAGAACTTCGAGCAGGTCTATATCCCGGTCAGCCTGCTGGGCGATGCCATGAAGTTCCTGAAGGAGGAGATGGTGATCCAGATCGGCTTCGAGAGCGATACGCCCATCTTCGCCCGCCCCCCCAAAGTGGTGGAACTGACCGTGACCGAAGCGGAGCACGCTGTAAAGGGCGACACCAGCAACAAGGTGATGAAGCAGGCCAAATTGGAGACCGGGGCGGATATCATGGTTCCCATCTTCGTGGATGCCGGCACGGTGATCCGCGTGGACACCGAGACGGGCGACTACCTGGACCGGGTGAAGAAGTAAGCGCGAACGGACGATCCGTCAAGGAAGCCCTGCCACACGGCGGGGCTTTCATTTTGGCAGGTGCGGTGCAGCTACCTTTGACGTTCAAAACCGTTCCGTGAAGCTCACCTCACCGCAGACCGCCTCCCAGCTGGCCCGTCACATCGGCGCCGCCGCCAAGGGCCATACCGAACGCCTTGTCACCGGTCTGAACGAGATCAACCGGGTGGAGGAAGGCGACCTGGTGTTCGTGGACCACGAGAAGTACTACGACAAGGCCCTGAACAGCGCGGCCACCACCATCCTCATCAACAAGGAGGTGCCCGTACCTGAAGGCAAGGCCATACTGATCAGCGAGGACCCCTGCCGCGACTACAATCTGCTCGTGCGCCATTTCATGCCCCGAATGGGCTGGACGGAACAAAGCCAAAGCGTTGGCGCAGGGAGTGAAGTGCATGGCAGCGCGGTCATCGGTCCGAACGTGACGATCGGTCGCGATTGCATCATCCACCCTGGCGTGGTGATCTATGAGCACACCACGATCGGCGACCGGGTGATCATCCACGCCAACACGGTGATCGGTGCGGACCCGTTCTACTACAAGAAGCGTCCCTCTGGATACGATAAGATGGTGCCGGGCGGCAGTGTCGTGATCGAGGACGACGTGGAGATCGGCGCGTTATGCACCGTTGACCGGGGCGTGAGCGCGGACACCCGCATCGGCCGTGGAAGCAAGCTGGACAACCACATCCAGGTCGGGCATGACACCCTCATCGGTCCAGGCTGTCTCATCGCCTCGCACGTGGGGATCAGCGGCGCCGTGGTGATCGAGGAGAACGTGACGCTCTGGGGCCAGGTGGGCGTACCGAGCAAGTTGCGCATCGGCAAAGGCGCCACCGTGCTGGGACAGAGCGGCCTTATCAACTCCCTCGAAGGCGGTCGGACCTACTTTGGCAGCCCCGCAGGAGAGTGGAAGGCCAAGATGCGTGAGATCGCTCTGCTCGGCAGGCTCCCCGAGCTTTTCAAGCGCATGAAGGACTGACCCATGGCACGGTTGGAGCGCATCATCGAGCGGTTGGAGCTGAAGGAATTCCAGCTCAAAGCCCTGCTGGACGTCACCAAGGCGATCGCCAACAACGTGCCCCGAGTGGATCTTCTCACACTGTATGAGCGCATCATGCATGATGACCTTGGGATCACGCGCCTGATGCTGTTCGAGCACAAGGGTAGTGAATGGCAGCGCATCGTGGCGTACGGGACCAACACGAACGGCGGGGAGATCGATATCGCACGGGCCGTGGAGCGATACACGGACATCCAGGTGATCGACAGTGCGGGTGCCGCGGAACTCGGGGCGTTCGACGTAGCTGTGCCGGTGCAGCACCGTGAGCGCATGCTGGCCTTTCTCCTGATCGGCGACATCGACGAGGACGAGCAGCGGATGAGCCCTGCGGTGAAGCACCTGAACTATATCCAAACGCTGACCAACCTGATCGCCGTTGCGCTGGAGAACCAACGTCTCGCGCAGGAGGCGCTGTTGCGTGTACGCGCAGACAGGGAGCTTGAACTGGCGCGGGAGATGCAGCGGATGCTGGTTCCCGCCGACCTGCCGAACAACAAGGTGATCCATGCGGCGGCATGGTACCAACCCCACGACCGTGTGGGTGGCGATCATTACGACCTGATCACATTGGAGGACGGGAGCTATATGGCCTGTGTGGCGGATGTGAGCGGCAAAGGGATCGCTGCGGCATTGTTGATGAGCAATTTCCAGGCGAACCTGCATGCCAGCGTGCGGCATAACACCGATCTGGCCACCCTGGTGCATGAACTCAATGTCCGTGTGCAGGACAATGCACGCGGCGAACGCTTCATCACACTGTTCATCGCGCACTACCAGCCTTCCACACGAACGCTGCGCTATGCGAATTGCGGACATAATCCGCCCCTGCTGCACAGCCCGGGCCAGTTGCGCACGCTGCAGGAAGGCTCCATCGCCTTGGGCATGATGCCAGGTCTTCCGTTCCTGCAGATCGGCGAGGTGACCGTTGCGCCGGACAGCACCCTTCTGTGCTACACGGACGGTCTTGTCGAACAGGAGAACGAAGCAGGCGAAGCGTTCGGTACAAAACCGCTGGAGGAGCTGCTGCGCGATGGTCCGCAGGCAGGTCCAGCATCCCTGAACGAAGGCGTTGTCAAGGCTTATGAACGGCACAAGGGGAACGAGCCGATCATGGACGACATCGCTCTGCTCACCTGTCGCTTCCATTGAGCGCCGCGGTCGTGGCGGGCGTGTCCGGTGCGTCAGCCGGGTACTTCAGATCGAAATGGACCAAGATCAAGGTGAACGCCCAGAAGGGAACGGAAGCCTTGTCAGTGTCCAGGAAGTTGTTCAGAGCGCCGTGCAGGTAATAGGTGACCAGGCCCAACAGGGCCACCATCACCAGTTGGCGGTCATGCCCCGGCGGCATACGCCTGTGGAGCCGGATGCCAATGACCAACGAGGTCAGGACCAATGCCACGATCAAACCGAGACCGGGTATCCCCTGCTCACTGAGCGGACCCAGGTATTCACTGTGCGCATTACCCCCTTCTCCAAAATTCGTTGAGATGATCGTGCGGTCCTCCGATGCTTGGAAAGGCGCATACTGGAACATGTAGGTGCCCGGTCCCCACCCGAACACCGGACGCTCCATGAACATGCGCAACGCCGAGTTCCACCTGTTGATGCGCTCCAGGTTGCTGGCGTCGCTGGAGATGTTGGAGATGGAGCGCACATGTTCCCCGAGATCGTCGGAGGACTCCTCGCGATTGCGTTCGAGCGCAATGGTGATCTGCTCTGCGTTCATCCAATAAAGGCCTCCCACCACCGCCGCCGCTGCACCCAGGGCCCATAAGGGTACCTTCAAGCGGATGATGAGGAACACGCCCAAGGCACCCAGCAGGCTCAGCCAGGCTGCGCGGGTGTAAGAGAACACAAGGCCCGTGACCAGCAGCCCGAACACCAGGACGATCAACAGACGCTGCCAGCCGGTGTACCCGGACCGGAAGAGGCTCGCCAGGGAGAAGGGCAGAAAAAATGCGATGATCGCACCGTAGCTCGTATGGTCCTTGAAGAAGGGGGTCATCACCCAGTGGGCGGGATCGTGAGCAAAGTCGAACTGTGCGTGATGGATCAGGGTGTACATGATCACCACCACCAGCCCAGCGAGGTAGGACCAGATGAAGCGCTGCATACGGGTGCGGTCCGTGAACACAGCTGACAGCATCAGGAACATGGTGGTGATGAACCACCCCCTTGCCAGCATGGACTTGAGCGACACAACGGGCATACTGCTCGGCAGGATGCAGATCGCCATCCAGGCGGTCTGCAGCAGGATGATGCGTGTGATGGGATGCCGCAAGAGAGCCTTATCGATGAGACCGCGCTCAAGGACCGACCTGAGCAGGAACAGCAGCGTAAGACCCACCATGAGGGGCTCGGTGGGAAGCGCCACTCCGATCCCACCGATATCCAATTCTTCAAGATTGATGGAGAGCGGCGTAGCGAACGCGATGAAATAGAGCAGCCGGTCGACCGCAGTGAACATCGCCCAAAGAAGAAGCAGTGCGATAGGCAGCAGGCTCAGCCAATAGAATTCAGCCGCCATCAGTGCCACGTTCAGCAGCACAAAGGCGAGGCTCGCCAGGAAGATCGGGTGTTCCTTCAGGCGTGGCATGGTCGGTCAGCCTCGCTGCTCACGCCAGAGGAGCATCAGATAGGCGAGCAGCAGGGCGCTCACCACGGTAAGGACCAGCACCAGCCAGCGCACCGGATAGACCTTCTTATCGCTCACCTCAGGATAGACGACCACGTTCGTGTAGGTCAGTTCCTTCGTCACATCGTTGATGACCCGTTCATGTTCGGTCAGGAGCCGGTCGTAGTTCATGCGGAACAGGTTGCTCAGTTCACTGAGCGAACGGAACTCGCCGCCCTTGCGCTCCATGTCATCGATCAGGCCCTGAACCTCATCCAAGCGGGCTTTCGGCGCCCCCGAAGCGATGAGCCGCATGTACCCTTTCGTCAGCTCCTTCACCTGACCGTAGTAGTCAAGGATCCCGTCCCGATTGCGGAGCGTATCGAGCTGTGCTTCCACTGAATCGAGTTTGGCACGGGCATGATCCAGCGAGCGCTGCGAAATGGTCAACACCTCGTAGGATTTTTCCCGCTGCAAACGACGAGCGAGCAGGTTCACCTGTTCCAACATCCCGTTCACCATGTCCCGTGCACGGCGTGGATCCTCATCCACGATCTCGATGCGAACGGACTCGTAGGTGGTCTTGCTGATGTCAACCCGTTCCATGAACTCATTGTACAGGGCGAAGTAGCCACCCTGCGAAGCGGTGTCCACTTCATATACGGTCGCAAGGTCGAAGCGCTTGACGAGGCTGTCCCGGATGCTGTTGCTTTCCAGCAACTGCAACAGCTGGTCGGTACGGGTCTCGATGCTGTAGCTGTTAAGGTTCACCGGATAGACCACCGCCCGGCTCATGTAACGTGGGGGCATGAAGGCGGGCATGGTGGCCACGGCAGCCGCAAGGGCTGCTACGATGGCGACACCAGCGAGTATCCGCCAATTGCGAAGTGCGATCTGCAATGAGCGCTCGAAGGTCAGTTCAGCGGGCATCTGGTATGGTTCTGGAGATTAGGTCCGTTCTGAGGACGGTGAACACAAGGAACATGATCAATCCGCTCACTGCACCGACCAGGACAAGGATCCAGCGCTGCGGATACGCCGGCTTGTCCTGAACCGTGGCACGGTCCAGCACGAATTTGAAGGGTATACGGCTTTCAAGCTCGGCACGCACCATATCGCGTCGAGCGCGCAGTTCATTGATCCGCCAGCTCCATTTTATGACCTGCTCGCTCATCACCAGATAGGGACCTCCGGTCACTGAGAGGCCTTTGAAGCGGTCCTCCAAGGCCCGGAGGGCACGCTGGTCGTTCTTCACGATGGCAGCACCGATGAATTCATTATAGCGCTCAGCCTGTGATTCGTAATCGTGCGCCCCGGCCAATTGCAGTTTGGCGAGGCTGTCCGTCAGCAGGTGCAGATCGCGCTCTGCCGCGCGAACCTGACCGTCAAGCACCTCAAGGGCGGCCACGAGGCGTTCTGCCATCATCTCACGCCAGACCGTATCCACCTGATCGCAGATGAAGTTGGCGATGTCGGCGGCCCGCTGGGGATCGCTGTCCAAGACCTCCACCTGAACACTGTTGAAGCGCGTCTTCCGGAAGGTGACAAGGTCCTCATAGGTACCGATGAACTCACTACGCGGATAGCGCACATCATCGGTAATGCCATAAGCCTTGTACAGTCCGAAACGTTCTGCGGCCCTGTCACGCACAGTGGCTGACCTGAGCAGCTGAAGCAGGTGCTCCAGGTCCTTCTCCTCCCCCAAGGCAAGCATGTCGTCGCCAGTGGTGCGGTTATCGGCCAGAAGGGCCTTGCTGACCGAGGTTGTAACTGCAGGAAAGACCACCGCCTCGGCGCGGTACTTCGGCGTGATGAGGATCGACACGAGCAGCCCACCAAGGGCGCCCAGTGCCAGCAGGACCAGAAGGGAGCGCCAATTACGCCCCACCAGGTCGAGCACGAGCGAGGAGCGCAGCACGGGGGGCGTTCGGCCTTGGTTTACGTGATGTTGCGCTGCCATGGGGGGGCAAAGGGGACGCTAAAGTAGGCTATCCGACTGCTTCCGGAGCGAAGTGCCGCTGCGCCTTAACGGCTCAAAGGCAACTTCATTGCGTCACGCAGCAGGGCCGGCCCCACCAACCCGGAGACGGGAAGCAGCAACAATGCAAGGAGCGCAACGATCCCCCCTGACAAAGGCAGGGCCAGGCCTTGGGTGAAATAGGCGGCGACCATTACCAGGGCAACAAAGACCAGCGCGCTGATGACCACCTTGGAAAGGCCTGCCATCCGATGGGCCCGGGAAGCCAGAAAGGCCTGGACCAATGCGGTAAGCCATTGCGTGATGAGGCTGGCCCAAGCGGCACCTTCAACCTGCCAGCGTGGTATCAGCAATAGGTTCAGTACGATATTGAGCAGAGCCCCTCCTCCGGCTACATAATTGAGTTTACGCAGGTCACCGGCGGCAGTGAGCAACGTACCAAAGACATATGTTACGCTCACCCCCACGAAACAATGGACCAAAAGCCGAAATGAGGGAGCGGCCGCAGGATCCAGATCGGAGTACAGCAGGGCCAAAAGATCGCCCGCATGCCAATGTACAAAGGCGGCGGTGGCCAGTCCACCTGCAAGCAGAAGTCGCAAAGCCAGCAAGGCCAGGGGAGCCACATCCTGTCCATGCCTCAATTGACGGCTGAACATGGGTAGTAACAGGCCGGCGAACAGATAGCCGATCATGTTCATGGCCTCGAAATAGCGGAAGCCCTGGGCATAGACCCCCGCATGATAGGCCCCATCGTCCAGCACACGCTCCAACATGAGCGTGTCCGTCCTGTAGTAAAAGGTCATCAACAGAATGAGCAACGCATAAGGAAAGCTCTGCCTTAGGACCACCCTGCTGAACGCCACATTGAAGCCGAAACGCGCACCACCGCTCAAACGGAGCGTCATGGCCAAGGCCACAAGAAAGGTCAGTCCATAGGCAATGGTCTGCGCCCACACGAACCATTCGATCCGAAAAGAATGGCCGGAGGAACGCCCCCAGAGCAGCCAGCCGACCCCACCAATGAGCAGCAGCCTGTCAAGAACACTGAGCAGACTGTCCCAGCGATAGCGCTGAGCCCCCGCGATATTGCTGCGCAGGTACAGAAGACCAGCTACCAAGGCCTGATTGAGCACCAGCCAGCCAAGCATGGTCAATGCAGCGCCCTGGAAACCCAATGCCACACCGACCCCGAGGGTTACGAGTGCGTAGCCCCCTGCGAGCACGAGGCGCAGACCCGCCACGCCGCTGAGGTACTTGCCCATCAGATGGCTGTGCCGGGCGATATGACGGGTATTGTAGTTGGTGATGCCGAGGTCAAGAACGATATTGAGCAGGAAGCTCAGGCTGACCAAAGCGGCGTAACTACCATAGGTCGCAGGCCCCACAGCTTCTTGAACGCCCGCATCGATGCCCAGCAGATACAAGGGCTTCACCAGCAAGTTCAGGACCAGCAGGAGCAGCAGATTGGTGACGAAGGTGCGCTGCATTGGCGGGGTGAAGATCGCCAGATCGCAGCGAAGGAACATCCGAACGTCCCGTTCCATTAAAAGCGCACCATGCTAACGTCCCCTTCCGCACCTTTGCGTCGCATGCGCATAGCGGTAAACACCCGTCTGCTGCTACCCGACAAGCTGGAGGGGATCGGCTGGTTCACGCACGAGACGATGCGCCGGATCACACAGGCCAATCCACAGCATCAGTTCATCTATTTGTTCGACCGGCCCTGGGACAAGCGCTTCATCCATGCGCCCAATGTGACCCCCGTGGCAATGGGTCCCCCCACCCGCCATCCATTGCTCTACCGACTGTGGTTCGATTGGTTGTTACCTCGCAAGCTTCGCGCGGTAGGTGCGGAAGCGTTCATCAGTCCCGACGGCTACCTATCCCTGCGCTCCAATGTCCCCACACTGGCGGTGATGCACGACCTCAATTTCGAGCATTACCCGGAGGACCTGCCGCGCGCCTATCGCAATTTCTACCGTGGTCAGTTCCCGCGCTATGCCCATCATGCCACGCGCCTGGCAACGGTGAGCGAATTCAGCAGGCGTGACATTTCCGTGCGTTACGGCATCGACCAGAGCAGGATCGATGTGGTGTACAATGGGGTTAGCCCTGCCTACGCGCCTCTTTCGGTCCTGGAATCGCAGCAGGCGGTGCAGCGCTTCGGGAAGGGTGCGCCCTACTTCATCTGTGTTGGTTCGTTGCACCCGCGCAAGAACATCGCCCGTCTATTGCAAGCCTTCGACCACCTACTGGTCCACCACCCTTCAGAGGTGCGCCTGCTGGTGGTGGGAGAAAGCTTCTGGTGGGACGAGCGCATGAAGGCTGCCTGGGCAGGCATGCGCTACAAGGACCGGGTCGAGTTCACAGGTCGCCTGGACCAACGTGACCTTCGGCTGGCGTTGGGGGGTGCGCTCGCCTTGGCGTTCGTCAGCTATTTTGAAGGATTTGGGATCCCGATCGCGGAAGCCATGCGTTGCGGCGTACCGGTCCTGGCGGCCGAAACGACCGCCCTTCCCGAGGTGGCTGGAGATGCGGCACTGTACTGCGACCCGTTCAGCGTGGCGAGCATTGCCGAAGGCCTTTACACCCTGCAAAGCGACCCCGAGCTGCGGGACCGACTGAGCGCCCAAGGGCTCAAGCGGTCCCAGCGCTACACCTGGGAGAATGCAGCAAGTGACCTGTGGGCCAGCTTTCAGCGGATGTGTTCGGATGCGGGTCTGGAGCGGCCCTGATGGAACTGGAGCATACAGGTACCATGGCTTGCACTTCAGCTTGGGCGCGGAGCCTTACCTTCGAGCAGAATGAGCGGACTGGCCGCATATCACCAACGTGGTGCCATTGAAGCCGGTTGCGACGAAGCTGGCCGAGGCTGCCTGGCCGGTCCGGTCTGCGCAGCGGCGGTCATCCTCCCCCTCCGGATACGCTTGCCTGGCTTGGACGACAGCAAGAAACTCACCTCCGCGCAGCGGGAGGACCTCAGGAAACGGATCGAGTGCGAGGCAAGGGCATGGGCCGTGGCGTTCGTTCAGCCTGAGGAGATCGACCGGATGAACATCCTTCGGGCCAGCATCACCGCCATGCACCGGGCGATCGACCTGCTGTGCAAGCGGCCGGAGCTGCTGCTGATCGATGGTGACCGGTTCGATCCCTACCCAGGCCTACCCCACCGCTGTGAGATCAAGGGGGACGGTCGCTTTCGGAGCATTGCTGCAGCCAGCATCCTTGCGAAGACCCACCGCGACGAAGAAATGCGTGAAGCCCATCGCCTGTATCCACAGTACAACTGGGCCAGCAACAAAGGATACCCTACTGCTGACCACCGGGCCGCCCTTTCACTTCATGGCCCATGCGCACTTCATCGACGCTCGTTCCAACTGCTGGCAGGCACACCCGACCTCTTCACAGCGCGGACCGCAGGATAGTGCAGCTGTCCACAGTGGCGTGTGCATAGGGCGCGCGAAGACCAGGTACCGCACACAACGGTGCCGGTACTTTTGATCGTCGTCATGCGCCGTTCCTTCGCCTTCATACTTGTGCTGTGCGTACTTGTGGCCACCAGCTGGACCCTGTTCCGATGGAGCCGACCGGACAAAAAGCACAGCAGCCCATGGCGCGCGATCCCTGAACGCGTTGCAGCGGTCATCATCATACCCGACGGATTCCATACATGGGACCGGGTGGGGCATACGTCCCAGCTTTGGGCAGGCGCCCTTCAGCTACCGGCCGCGTTGGCGGTAGAGGACCTTCTGGGCAGGGTGAAGGCGCGGATGGAGAACGACGAGGCCTTGCGTATGGCGCTCTCGGGAGGTGATGTGCAGGTAGCATTGCTGCGTAACGGGGGGGATGAACTGGGTTGCCTCTTCACAGGCAGCCTGAGAGGCACGAGCGGGGAAGCCTTGCGCGCAGTGGCAGAGGTGCTCGGACTCGATGCCACTGCGAGCGGCGCACTGGCTGGAGGGAACGTGGTCCAACTGCAGGTGGATACAGCGCTACCCACCTTATCCCTGTGCGTTCGTGATGGCGTGTGGATACTGGGTAATTCGCCGACGGTGATGGACGAGGCCCTGCTCCAATGGAGCAAGGAAGAGGGGCTCCCGAAGGATAGTGCCTTTGCGATCGCCCTACGCACATTGGGAGGTGGCAGCGACGGACATCTGCTGTTCCGGGGGGACCGCCTCTCCGAACTAGCCATGCTGCTATGCATGCCCGATGCCGTTCAGGGTGTTCAGATGGACGACCGATGGGTGGCAATGGACGTCCGCTCCAAGGCGGACATGCTCCTGCTGAGCGGCCTTGTTCCCGGCCCGGCCGACCGTTCACCGTTCAGGGACCTGCACAGCCAGCTTCCAGGGCCGGATGATGGGATGCGCCTGCTGCCCCGAAGAGCCGTGAGCTACCGCAGCTGGCACATCAGCGACCCCGTGGCATTCCTTGCCGAACGGGACAGCACCGGCTCGTTGGCGGAATTCTACAGCTGGGTGCAGGGCAGTGCAGGTCTTGCCCATGCTGCGGATAGCTCCGGCGCCCGATGGGCCATCCTACCATCGAACGACCCCGACCTTGCACGGGAGCGGCTGGCCGGACTGTGCCCGAACGGCTGCGATACGCTCAGCTATCGGGGCGGTCTGCTCCACCGACTGCCCCAAGAGCCGATGGTCCATGGCTTCCTCAAGACCCTCGCGGCACCATGGAACGGTGCTTGGTGGACGCTGCTGGGCAACACCGTGGTGCTCACCGACAGTGAAGGAGCGCTTCGTGAGTCGGTTGACGCATGGACCGATGGCCGATCATTGGCGGAGGACCAGCGCAGCGCATCGTGGCGGGCTCGTTTGGGCAATGAAGCCGGTATCACCTGGTGGACCGATATGGCACGTACGGGAACAGCGATATTGCCGTTCATACGACCTGCTGCGCGTGCTTCATGGGATCGGGCAACGCCCTTCTGGAAGGGGGTCGGCAACGTTTCCGTTCACTTGAACCCTGGACAACGTGGCAGCAGCCATATCACTGTGGCTGTTCAGTTCGCCCCGCTGCAGGAGCAGGTCCAAGAACAGCGCCGTTCGGAGCGCTGGTCGCTGGACCTCAAGGCACCACTGTCCCGCACCCCACAGGTGGTGATCAACCACACCAACGGAACACGGGAGGTGCTGGTCCAGGACGACCTCCATCGACTACACCTCATCGGCAGTACGGGCAGGATCCTGTGGACCCGGGAAATGGACGGTCCCATCCTTGGAAGGGTGCATCAGATCGATCGGTTCCGCAATGACAAGCTCCAACTGCTCTTCAACACGGCAGGCACCATCCATCTGATCGACCGTAACGGGCGCGACGTGGGGGGCTTCCCCGTCAAGCTTCCTGATCCCGCCTCCGCTCCCTTGTCCGTGTTCGACTATGACGGCAACGGCGACCACCGCATCCTCGTTCCGCTCCGAAATGGTGAGATCGACAACCGCGGATCGGACGGCCAACGGGTGAAGGGATGGGAGGCCGGGCGCGTCGGTCACAGTACGGCATCAGTGGAGCACCTTCGCATCCGAACGAAGGACCACCTGGTGCTCATCGACACGAGCGGCGTTATCCGCCTGATGGACCGCCGCGGAAAGATCCGAGAGCAGGTTCCGCTGAAGATCGAGGGAGGCTCAACACCGCTGGCGATCAGGCCCGGCTTGAGCCTGGACCAGAGCAGCGTACTATGGCGCACGCGAACAGGCTCGATCGTCCGTGGCACGTTCCATGGGGAACGGGAGGTAACGGGGCAGGCGAAGGACACCTCCCTTGTGCGGACGACCGGCGCGGAGGGACCGCCCATGATCGTGGAGCTGATCGCAGACAGCGTGATCCTGCGCAAGGGAAGTACACGCATGACGAGCATTTGGCTGGCGGGAGCTTCGGAAGCCACCAACAGCGGTTGGCGGGCGTTCAGCAGTGATGCGGTGTTCGGCCTGGTCCTTGGTGGCCTGCTGCACCTGTGGACCCCGGACGGTTCGGCGCTGCGCGGTGCCCCTTTCGACGCACATGGTGCCTGGTGCCTTGGCGACCTGGATCGTGACGGCCTTCAAGAGCTGGTCGTCGCCGAACCGGAAGGACGATTACGTTGTCTGCCTGTTCCTGAACAATGAACCCGCCGAACGGTCCCGACACGCGAATGCACCTAGTTTTGCCACGGATACGCCCAACCGGGCCAAGCACCGGCCGCGCGGCCGCATGAAACAGTCCCTCCTACGCACGGTGCTCCGAAAGGAGGTGGTCGGCCTGGCCCGCATCACTGTCATCATACTGGCGGTCTTCCTCATCCTGCTGGAGTTCGGCTACCGAAGCGACAGAGCGACCGGGCTGCTCCTTGACCAGTTGAGCTACGGACTTGTTATCGCCGCAGCCATGGTGACCTCCATGAGCCTTATCCGCGCAAGGTTGCGCGAGGAGCATGTACGCAAGGCGGAGCTCGTCTGGTTCCTGGCCGCCCTGCTGCTCATTTTCATCAAGCCGGCCGGCATGGCCGTCTGGCACCATGCATATCACTGGCCGAACATCGTCTTCCTCGCGGGCTTCGTGTTCATCGAGCTGTCGCGATTGGAGCTGGGTCGCAACAGCACGCTCTTCAACCCCGCCCTGCTCTTCACTGCCAGCTTCTTCCTGGTGATCGCCATCGGCACTGCGATGCTGCTCCTGCCCAATGCGGGCACCCGCAGGCTGGGGCTCCTGGAGGCCTTGTTCACCTCCACCTCTGCAGTATGCGTGACGGGCCTGAGCGTCATTGATGTCGGTCGTGACCTGACGTTCATGGGCCAGGTCGTTCTCCTCGTCCTCATCCAACTGGGGGGGCTGGGCGTGATGACGTTCACCAGTTTCTTCGCGTTCTTCTTCAAGGGTCGGACCTCCCTTGAGGAGCAGCTCCGCATACGGGACATTGCGAACACCTCGTTGGTGAACGCCCGGTCGTTCATCACGCAGGTGATCCTGTTCACGCTGAGCGTTGAATTGGTGGGGGCCCTGTTCATCTTCTACAGCGTCCCCGCGGACCTCTTCACAAGCCTGGGACACCGCGTGTTCTTTTCCATTTTCCATGCGGTTTCAGCCTTCAACAATGCCGGTTTTTCGACGCTGAGCGCCGGCATGTACGAGCCGGTGATGCGCTTCAACTATGCCTTGATGTGGATCCTCGCACTGCTGTTCATCTTTGGGGGTCTGGGCTTCGGGATGATCTTCAACTTCATCAAGTACGTGAAGCTCTGGTCCATGGAGCGTATCAGGCGCGCACTGACCGGCATTCCATGTCAGCGCCACGCGCGCCTTGTGAACCTCAGCTCGCGCCTGGCCCTGCAGTCAACATTGGTGCTCATCGCGGTCGGCACCATGGCCGTGCTGGTGTTCGAATGGAACGGGGTGCTGCGCGAGCACACGAGCTGGTGGGGGCGGCTGTCAACAGCGTTCTTCACCGGTGTCACGCCACGAACAGCTGGGTTCAACGTGGTGGACTACGAGCTGCTCTCAGTGCCGGCGCTCATGATCACGCTCCTGCTGATGTATGTCGGAGGCTCTCCGGGCTCCACCGCCGGCGGCATCAAGACCACCACGTTCGGAGTGGCCACGCTGAACATCTTCGCCACGGCGCGCGGCCGGCGAAGGATCGAATTCCTCGGCCGGGAGATCAGCAACCTCAGCACGCGACGTGCCTTTGCCACCATCGTCCTCTCACTGATCTTTCTGGGGCTGTCCGTCAGTGTCCTGGCATCGCTGGAGCCGGGACACGGGCTGATGCCGATCGCTTTCGAATGCTTCAGTGCCTTCAGCACCGTGGGGCTGACCATGAACCTCACTCCCCAGTTGGGTGATGCCGCACGCATCGTGCTGGTCATCGTGATGTTCGTGGGTCGGGTCAGTGCGCTCACCCTGCTGGTGGGCGTGCTCCGCCAGGTGCAGACAACGCCATACCGTTACCCCAAAGAGGACATCCTCATCAACTGAACCGCCATGAAGATCGCAGTGTTCGGACTCGGCAACTTCGGCAGACACCTTGCCATCAAGTTGAACGGCATGGGCCACGAAGTGATCGCCATCGATCATGACATGGACAAGATCGACGCCATCAAGAGCGAAGTGAGCTACGCGGTGTGCCTGGAAAGCAACGATCCCCAGGCCGTGGGCACCCTGCCCCTGAGCGATGTGGATGCCGCGGTGGTGGCCATCGGCGAAGATGAAGGCGCCAACATCATGACCACCGCATTGCTGGTGAACATGAAAGTGAAGCGGGTCATCAGCCGAGCCATCAATCCCTTGCACGAAATGGTGCTCAACTCAATGGGGGTCACCGATATCGTACACCCGGAGGAAAAGGCTGCCGAAGGCCTCGCACGCAAATTGAACCTGCGCCGGCTGGTAGACCAGTTCGAACTGCCCGGCGGCTTCGTGATCGCCGAGATCGTCGTTCCGGACAAGTTCGTTGGAACACCCATCGGTCAGGTGCTGGAGCTCAAGCAACGCCAACTGGGCCTCGTCACCGTACTGCGCAAGGAGAGCGAACGCAGCTTCCTCGGCCGCAAGAGCATCAAGCTCGGTGCGCTCGGCGTGGTGGACCCCGATTTCGCTCCGGCCAAGGGCGACATACTCGTTCTGTTCGGCCAGAAGGACGAGGTGATGCGGTTCACTGGCGATGCCAGCTGAGCACCGTCAGTCCGCTCCACCGGTTTCCGACGGAGCTTCGTGGCATGTCCTTACCAGCCCTCACCGCAAATGACCTGTTGCCATTCATCGGACGACTCTATGATCGGTTGCTGGCGGATCCGGTGATGGCACCGTTCTTCACAGGCATCGACCTGGAACGCCACGTGCCACACATCGCCGGTTTCTGGGCCATGGCGCTGTTCGGCGAACCCGGTTATCGGGGGGATGTGATGGCGCCACACCTGCGCCTGCACGAGCGGTCACCCATGGGCCGGCTCCACTTCGATCGCTGGCTGCACCATTTCGACAGTACCCTGGATGCGCTTCACAGTGGCCCCAAAGCGGATGAGGCCAAGGCGCGTGCCCGGAGCATCGCATCCGTGATGCTGCACCGCATCGGGCCGGCTTGATCAGCGTCTGGGCTTGCGGAGGTTCACCCGCTGTCCAGCCTCCAGGCGGGCATCGGGGGCCACACCATTGTATTGGGCCAGTCTGGCGAGCTTCACCCCGTACTGCTGGCTCACCCCCCACAGCGATTCGCCTTCCTTCGCCACGTGCACACCTGCGCTCTTGGAGGCGTTCCGTTTGGGTTGTATGTAGACGCGCTGACCCTCAGCCAAGGGTGCATTGCGGTCGGCGTCGTTCCATCGCGCCAGCATCCCATGCGTCATCTCCAGGTCGTCAGCGATACTTCGGTAGGTATCACCGGCCTTCGCCCGTACGAACTTGATACGCCCCTCGAAGCGGTCCACCTGGCGCCCGGCACCGATGGTGATGGTCTCTGCAGCGCTTGCGCGGCCGCGGCCGGATGTTCGCTGACCGGTGGGGGTGGTGCTCGCATAGCGCACATCAACGCCACGGTCCAGCTCATGCAGCCGGTAGCGCTCGATCAAGGCGATGAGCTTCTGTGGATAGGCGGGATCGGTGGCGTAGCCGGCCTTCTTCAGACCCTTCGCCCAGCCCTCGTAATCCGTGGGCTTCAGTTCGAAGAGCGCGGCGTAGCGGGGACGGAGCAGGAACTTGGCGTGGTCCTCATAGCTCTGGGCAGCGTCCCGGTACTTGCGGAAGCAATCGTTATTCTTGTCGTCGTCGTGGTAGCTCTTGCCACCCGTCCAGTCCGGGGTGCATTTGATGCCGAAATGGTTGTTGGCTTCCCGGGCCAGCTTGCTGTTGCCGTTGCCGCTCTCCAACAGCCCCTGGGCCAGCGTGATCGAAGCCGGTATGCCATGCTCCTGCATCTTGCGCACCGCCACAGCCTTCCAAAGCTCGATGTAGGCCTCGGCAGTGAGGCGGTCACCGTCCGGCTGCCCGGGCACCGAGGCTGCTGAACAGCATACCATGGCAAGTGTGGCAAGAAGCACCTGGTGGAGACGAGCAGGGCGCATGGCGCTGGGCGTTAAAGCTGGAACGGCGAAGCTACCCACCACCGTATGCGGTGTATGGAAGGCACTTCGGCGTACCATCGACAGGCCATTGTGGAAATTCCGTGCCGATCATGGAATGCAGGCGCCTGAGAATGTGGGAACTATGGCCTCTGAACCATCCGCAGGGTGGAACGTTGTATGGATGCGATGGCTATGGACGGCAACGAACAGCGCGAGCGTACTGAACGCTTGCGGCGGCTCGGTTTGGAGGAGGGCGACTACTATTACTCCCCCGAGGGCTACCTCGTTTTTACAGAGCAGTACCACCTAAAACGAGGCTACTGTTGTCAAAGTGGGTGCCGTCACTGCCCGTTCGGATTCCATGAGAAGACCGGGAAGGGGAAGGTGGGCTGACCCTGTCGCCTTCTGACCTGAGCACTCGCAGAACCTCCCCCCCCCCCCAAGTGTTGAGCAAGGTGCCCGAAGCCCCGTAGTTTTGGAGCACTACTAGCAGCATGGCCACCTTGACGCAGTCCGACCTCGCCCTCTTCCAACGAACGATCCGCGAAGGCATTCCCGATGTCCTTCCCCCCGCCCGCCCGCTCGACCTTAGCGTGAGCCACGCGCCCAAGCGCAAGGACATCCTCACCGCCGAGGAGAAGAAGCTCGCCCTGCGCAACGCCCTGCGCTACTTCCACCCGAAGCATCACGCCACGCTGGCCCCTGAGTTCGCAAAGGAACTGCTGGAGCACGGCCGCATCTATATGTACCGCCTGCGTCCGGAGCATCCGATGCACGCGCGGCCCATCGACCACTACCCTGCCAAGAGCAATCAAGCTGCGGCCATCATGCTGATGATCCAGAACAACCTGGACCCGGCCGTGGCGCAGCATCCGCATGAACTGATCACCTACGGTGGCAACGGCGCGGTGTTCCAGAACTGGGCGCAGTACCGCCTGGTAATGCAGTACCTCAGCGAGATGTCTGACGAGCAGACGCTGGTGATGTACAGCGGCCACCCGCTCGGACTCTTCCCCAGCCACCCCGACGCCCCACGCGTGGTGGTGACCAACGGGATGATGATCCCCAACTACAGCAAGCCGGACGATTGGGAGCGCTTCAACGCGCTGGGCGTGACGCAGTACGGCCAGATGACCGCCGGCAGCTACATGTACATCGGTCCGCAGGGCATCGTGCACGGCACCACCATCACCGTGCTCAACGCCTGCCGCATGATCAAGTCATCACCGGGCACGAAGGGTAAGCTCTTCGTCACCGCAGGCCTCGGCGGCATGAGCGGCGCCCAGCCCAAGGCCGGCAACATCGCGGGCGTGGTGACCATCTGCGCCGAAGTGAACGCCACCGCCGCCTACAAGCGCCACAGCCAGGGCTGGGTGGATGAAGTGATCACCGACGTGGACGCCTGCATCGATGCCGCGCTCGCCTGGCAGCAGAAGGGTGAGGCGCACAGCATCGCCTACCTCGGCAACGTGGTGGACCTGTGGGAGCGCCTCGCTGCACGCAAGGTGAAGGTGGACCTTGGCAGCGACCAGACCAGTTTGCACAACCCTTGGGCCGGCGGCTACTACCCCGTGGGACTGAGCTATGAGGAGAGCAATGTGCTGATGGTGCAGGACCCGGCCGCCTTCAAGCAGCGCGTGCAGGAGACCCTGCGCCGCCATGTGACCGCGGTGAACACGCTTGTGGGCCAGGGCATGTACTTCTTCGACTACGGCAACGCCTTCCTGCTGGAGAGCAAGCGCGCGGGTGCCGAGATCGGTGGCTTGAACGGAGAGGAGTTCCGTTACCCCAGCTACGTGGAGGATATCATGGGACCGATGTGCTTCGACCACGGCTTCGGTCCGTTCCGCTGGGTGTGCGCCAGTGGTGATGCGGAGGACCTTGCGACCAGCGACCGCATCGCCGGCGACGTGCTCGAGGCTATGTTGAAGGAGGCGCCGACAGAGATCGGCCAGCAGATCGCCGACAACCTGCACTGGATCCGCAGCGCGCAGGAGAATAAGCTCGTCGTGGGCAGCCAGGCGCGCATCCTCTACGCCGACAGCGAAGGCCGCATCCGTATCGCGCAGGCCTTCAACGAGGCCATCAAACGCGGCGAGATCAGCGCGCCCATCGTACTGGGCCGCGACCACCACGACGTGAGCGGCACCGATAGTCCGTACCGCGAGACCAGCAACATCCGCGACGGCAGCCGCTTCACCGCGGACATGGCCGTGCAGAACTTCGTGGGCGATGCCTTCCGCGGCGCCACCTGGATCAGCCTGCACAACGGCGGCGGCGTGGGCTGGGGCGAGGTGATGAACGGTGGCTTCGGCATGGTGCTCGACGGCAGCGCGGACAGCGACCGGCGCTTGAAGAGCATGCTGCACTGGGACGTGAACAACGGCATCGCACGGCGCGCATGGGCCCGCAACCCGAACGCGGTATGGAGCATCGAGCAGGAAATGAAGCGCACGCCACTGCTGAAGGTGACCCTTCCGAACGAGGCGGAGGATGGGTTGATCGACAGGGTGCTGGACTGAAGAACGTGTTGGTGGGGCTGCCACCGCCGGAGACAGCCGGACAGCACAGGAGCGACCTCGTGCAGGTGCACTCAAAGTGTACAACACAGTTTTTTCTTCCTGTGCCCCCTTCCCTACCCAACCCGGACGGATGCCCGTTCGTGTAGGAGGGAAAGTAGGACCACAAACCTCCATCCATACGACCATGAAGAACTCGTTACGTTCCGCTGCGGTGATCGCCGCCACATTCTTGGGCTGCCTGGCCTTTGCCCAGCCCATACCACCATATGACATCACCGTTGCGGGCTATGTCGCAGGCTGCAGCACCAACGGTATGAACTATGTGAACATCATCACCCAGCAAGGCACACAGCCGGCGGTGGACATCGATGTGCCGCTGGATGCCAACTGTAGCTTCTTCGTCACCCTTCCCATGGAATCCTACCAAGGCTGGTTCCTGGTGAGCACGCCCTGCAATGGAGCTGTTCAGTCCGAAACGATCGCCTACACGTTCGATCCGCAGCAGTTGGATAGCAACTACGTATTCGTCGTGTTGAACTGTGGTGGTGGAACGGCGGATTGTAATGGCATCGTGGGTGGCACCGCCTTGCCAGGTACTCCCTGTGACGATGGGGATGCGAACACTTTCGGTGACACCTGGACGGGCGATTGCCAGTGTGTTGGCATGGGCCAGGTCGACTGTCTCGGCATCCCAGGTGGTCCGAACACAGCAGGGGCACCTTGCGTGGACAGCGGGACGGGGCTGGCAGGCTATTGGAGCAACACCTGCGTATGTGTCCCGGATACTGGTGCCACATCATGTGAAGCGAACTTCTGGGTGCTGCAGGCTTTCACGTACGAGAATACCGGAGATACCACCACGGTGGCACCGGTCCCCAATGAGGTATGGGTGTGGAATCTCACCAGCGGCGGCGAACCACCTTACACCTACCTCTGGAGCTTCGGCGATGGCACCAGCAGCAACGAGGCATACCCCACCCACTTCTACGCCAGCGGTGGATCCTACCTGCTCTGCCTCACCATTGCTGATGCCAGCGGCTGCACCAGCACCCACTGTGACACCATCACCGTGGATGAGAACGGCATGTACAATGGCATGATCATCGATGGTCGTCCAGGCATGCTGCGCAACGGTTTCACGCTGCGCGTGATCGATGAACTGCCCACCGCCGTGGCCGAGCGCAATGTGGTGGAAGAGGTGGCTCTGTGGCCGAACCCCGTGGAGGATATCATCGGCCTGGCCTTCACCAGCAGCCGGAGCACCAACCTCAGCCTGCGCATCGTGGACCTTAACGGCCGCGAGGTACGGACAAGCAACAGCGCGGTGAACGCCGGCAATAACCGCCACAGCATCAACGTGGCCGATCTGGAGCCTGGCATTTATCTGCTGCAGATCAACGATGGAACCCACAACACCGGTCGTCGTTTCGTGAAGAACTAAGACCACCGCTCACCGCGGGAGGGACCTCCCGAACGGTCCTCACCATTGACAGGAATGCCCGCCCCGCGCGGGCATTCCTGTTGTGGGTCGGCCTGCCGCGGGACCACACATTTTTACCCACTTACCCAACCTGCAGGCTTCAGCCACCGTGTATGCCAGTGAACGCCCGAAAAACCGAACTTCATCCCATGGAACGCACATTCCGCACACTCGCCTTCGCGGCCTTGCTCGCCTTGGGCCAGCAGGCCTTCGCGCAGCAACCCTTTACGGTCATCATGACCGGGACCGTGCTGGGTTGCTCCGGCAACAGCTTCGTGAACGTTGCATCGCTACCTGGTACGACGCCTGCCATCGACATCGATGTACCCGTCCTGCCGCCCAGCTGCACATTCACCATCGCCTTGAACGTTGCCGTACAGAACGGCGGTTTCACGGTGAGCGTTCCGTGTCAGGGTGCTGTCCAACAACAAGTGGTACAGTTCCAGATGGCACCGGTCGAGGATTCGACAGCGGTCAGTGTCCTGTTCAACTGTGGCGCTTCCGTGGATTGCCTGGGCATACCGGGAGGCAGCGCAACTACGGGCACGCCCTGCACCACCGTGAACAGCGAACCGGGCGTGTTCGACAGCAACTGTGATTGTATTCCGTTCGCATCCGCATGCACGGCATGCTTTACGGTCAGCCAGGACACCAGCGGCACGTTCACACCGTTCGAGGCTGATCTCAACAGCTGCAGCAGCAGTGTGGGTGGCTCCTACACATTGAGCTGGGAAATGCCCGATGGTAGCGGTCCGACCGGCGAGTCTACGACCTACACCTTCCCCGGTCCCGGCACGTACGAGGTGTGCCTTTGGATGGCCGGCAATGACAACAATTGCACCAGCACGTTCTGCGACTCCGTAGTGGTCGACACCAACGGTATGATAACCTTCGGTCCAGGCATCCAATATGACTGCCTCCAGATACCGAACGGCCCGAACCTGCCTGGTTCGGCCTGTATCGACCTGAACACTGGAGAGGAAGGTGTGTGGAGCGCGGACTGCATGTGCATTACCGAGGGCAACCCCATCGGATGCCAGGCCGGGTTCTGGGTGATCCAAGCCTACGAAGGCGACAGTTTGAACGGCGAAGTGACCCCCATCCCGAACGAAGTGTGGGTGTGGAACCTGAGCAGCGGCACAAGCCCCTTCCAGTTCCTCTGGAACTTCGGCGATGGAACGAGCAGCACCGAAGCCTATCCGACGCACGTGTACGCCACCGGCGGCCCCTACACGCTGTGCCTCACCATGGCGGATGCTGCGGGTTGCACGAGCACCTACTGCGACGAAGTGAGCATCGATGAGAACGGGATCTACAACGGCATGGTGATCGACGGTCGTCCGGGATCGCTGCGCAATGGATTCACCATCCGGGTGCGCGAACAACTGAGCACCGGCGTGCAGGAAGCTGAAGTGCTGAACGAGTTGCGCACCTGGCCGAACCCGGTGAACGACCGTTTGAACCTGAGCTTCCGTTCAACCCTGCGGGGCACGGTGCAACTGCAGGTCGTGGACGTGAACGGGCGCGTGCTGCGCACCACCAACGCCACCTTCGCAACGGGCGATAACCGGATCGAACTGTCCACCGCTGATCTGCCGGCCGGCCTCTACCTGCTGCGCATGGAGCAGGCAGGTCACGGACAAAGCATCCGTTTCGTGAAGGACTGAACCTGCCCATGACGTTGACGGGCGCTCACATCGGGTGGGCGCCCGTCGCGCGTGACGCACATGATCAAGGAGGAGCTCATAGCCCGCTGCGGACGCGGCGAACCCAAGGCCCAGTACGAACTGTACAAGGCCTTGTACGGGTTGATGATGTCCGTTTGCGGCCGGTATGAGCGCAACCGACAGGACGCTGTGGCCCGCATGAACCAAGGCTTCCTGAAGGTGCTCACGAACATCGACAAGCGGCGGCCCGAAGTCCCCTTTGAGCTCTGGGTACGCCGCATCATGATCAACACCGTGATCGACGAATACCGCAAGGATAGCCAGCGCAAAGCCCAGGAAACATTGGATGTTCCGCTGGACAATAGCACGCTCGCGGAGGTGAACGACTACCTGCGGCACATGGAAGCTGATGCCTTCGCCGCGTTGCTGGACCGCGTACCCGAAATGTCGCGCAAGGTGTTCAACCTGTTCGCCATCGATGGCTACGCGCACGCCGAGATCGCCGAGCTGCTCGGCATCAGTGAAGGCACTTCGAAATGGCACGTGTCGCATGCGCGGCAGGTGCTTCAACAGGCCATCGCCCAGCTCGCTGGGCGACGCCTAAAGACCGAACTGCGATGAACCTGGAGAACGAATTCGACGAGCTGGCGCGGCGCAAGCTGGAAGAGCGGAACATCCCCTTCCGGGAAGGCGACTGGTTGCAGGCACAGGAACTCCTGGCCCGCCAGCAACGGAAGAGCGTGCGCATCTGGCCATGGATGTTGGGCCTCCTGCTGGTGACTGGCAGTACAGCGTGGTGGCTGAGCAACGAACAGGACGCCACTACAGCAACGCACACTGCAGCGAACGCACCTGCAGCGGGTGCACCTTCGGACGTTCAGGCTCCCAGCGTGCAGGAAAGCGAGAACGCGAGCACCGAACCCCTGTCCGTTCCCCAACAGCACTCCTCCACTACGACGACCGGCTCTCCCTCCAACACGGGAACAACCGCGGTAGGCACCCATACAGTAAGCGTTCAACCGTCCACGGATGGCACTGCTCCAAAGCCGGTCCGAACCGACACGAAGCGCACCAGCACTGCATCGAGCGCAGCTACACAGCCTTCCTCCTCTGCGCGAACAAGTATCGATCCGCCGAACGACGTGGGAACGATCGCGCAGAACGTCCGGACCGCACCAAGAACATCGAACACTGCATCCGCGCTACCTTCCAACAGCGACGTGAACGGCAACGAGGGTCCTTCCGTTCCAGCAACGACACCTCCCATGAACAGCCCTGCTGATCCGACAGCCGCAGCAGACCAAGACGCGGACCAGGCAGGCATGATCTCGGAACCCAGCATATCCAGCGACCGCTCATCCGGGTCGGATCCATCGAGCAACGGGACGGGTGGTACAGTTGATACAGGAACCACCATCACGCAACCGACGATCACAGCATCGCAGCCCTCCGAACCGCCTGTCCTTCCTGCGATGACCCCGGCACCCTACGGAGCTGACAGCCTGCTTGCCACCGCACCTTCGGACAGTGCCTCCACCCCGAACGACAGCCTGGCCGGCAACCCACCCCCTCCCCTCCCACTGCAAGTCCCCACCGTAGGTTCGCCGTGGGAGATCAGTGCCCTGGCCGGTCTGCGCACGACGAACGCCAACTACCGCGGCATGGACGTTCAGCCGGGTGAACTGCGGATCACCGGGCAATACAACCCGCTTTTCGGCCTGGAGGCGATGCACACCGGCCGCAACCTGAGCCTTGGCGCCGGCATCCTTTACGGCACCTGGTCCGAACAGGTGGACGTGGCCGCGCTGGATCGCACGCGCACCACGATCCGCCCTTACTGGATGCTCGTTCCCGTGGACACCACGCTACTGATCATCACCGACACGCTCTTCCAAGGCACGGACTCGATCAGCTTCGTGGGCAACAGCGTGCCCAGCACCGTGAACGTATTGCAGCGGACCGCGGACACCACGACCGTGAGCGAACGCCTGCGCGAAGCACGAACGGTGACCGTAAGAACGAGTTATTTGGAAGTGGCTCCGCTCATTGATGTACATGTGACGCAAGCGCGCTGGACCTTGGGTGTACGGGGCGGTCCCACCGTTGGACTGCTTTCGGGTCGCCGTGGAGAGCTGCCGGGGCCGGGCGACGATGGCACCGCACCGTTCCGAGAAGTGGCGTTCCGCGAGGTGATGCTCGGTTACCAGGCCCGCGCCTATGTGCGCTACCGCTGGAATGCTGCGTGGAGCATCGGGTTGGAGCCGATGATCGGAGGCACCCTGCTGAACACCTTCGATGAGTCGGGCTTGGAGCGAAGGACCGCAGGCCATGGCGTATTGATGAGCCTCACGTACCGTCTACCATGATGTAGCTTGGCGGCATGCGAAGGCTCCTGCTGGGATCATTGCTGGCCCTGGCCGCGTGTACCACGGAGCCGGAGCGCATCACCATGAACGACCTGGAGCACCTACCGACCTGGCCGGAACCCGGCGTCCTGAACGCCATCATCGAGATCTCAGCAGGCAGCGCGGAGAAGCGGCAGTACGACCCCGCAACGGGCACCTTCCCGATCGATCTGCGCGATGGGCTGCCGCGCGTGATCAGCTTCCTGCCCTATCCGGCCAATTACGGCTTTGTGCCCAGCACCCATATGAACAAAGAGGAGGGCGGCGATGGCGATGCGGTGGACATCTTCGTGCTGTGCGGCGCCCTGCCCAGTGGCACGGTGATACCGGTTGAACCCATCGGGATCATCGAGCTGCTCGATGCAGGTGAACGCGACGACAAGCTCATCGCCATCCCGGTGGACCCTGTGTTGCGCACGGTCGACGCGGAGGACATCCAGGAACTTCCCCAAGCAGCGCGCGACATCCTTGTGAGCTGGCTGTTGAACTACGACCCGGAGGACGGCGCGGAACTGGTGGCTGTGAAAGGCCGCGATGAGGCCGTCGCAACCGTCGTACGCTGGCAGGTGCGTTAAAAGCCTATTGGGGATCTCTTGAACGAAGGGCTCCGAGGCTATTTTTAGCTCAGGCGTAGCCGAAAGATCATCGCGCAGGGGTGCCCACGGAATGATCTTCCGGCAAAGCATGGGCGGAAAAGAGACCGGAGAACGTGTTTGAAAAGATCCGCAAGAGAGAGGCTCTAACCCCTGAGCGTAGCGCCGAACTCCTTCTCCAAGGCTTGGCGGATGCGGCCCATCGCCTTATCCACCTGTTCGTCGGTCAACGTCTTCTCGCTGTCCTGTAGCACGAAGCTCATGGCATAGCTCTTCCTGCCAGCGGGCAACTTGTCGCCTTGGTACACATCGAAGAGGCCCACTTCCTTCAACAACTTCCGCTCTGCTTGCAGCGCGGCCTTCTGCAACTGTTCGTAGCGGAGCTCCTGTCCGATGAGCAGGCTCAGGTCGCGGCGTACGGCAGGGAAGCGCGGCACTTCAACATAGCCTTCCTGTTCGGCGCGGCACAGCTCCAGCAGCGCCACCTCGTCGCACTCTGCGAAGTGTACCTCCTGGTTCAGATCATGCGCCTTCAACAGCTTGGGCAGCACCGTGCCGACGATGGCCACCGCGCGACCGTTCACCAGTACTTCATGGGCCTGTTCAAATGCCGCGTGTGCGGTGGGTTTCCACACCGTATGCGCCAACAGGCCTAAACGGTCCAGCAGCGCTTCCAGCTCCTCCTTCAGGTCGTGCAGTGTCACTTTGCCACTGGCACTGCGCCATCCTTCCTTCCAGCGCGACCCGGTCATTCCCAAGGCCAACACATCGCGTTCGTGGGTGATACCCTGAGCAGTGCGATAGCTGCGACCGCGTTCGAAGAAGCGCAGATCACGCTGTTGCCGATTGATGTTGTAGGCCATGGCCTGCAGCATGCCGAAGAGCATCGTAGGCCGCAACACATCCAGCTCTGCGCTCAGGGGATTGGCCAGGGTGACCAGTTCCTCGGCACGAGCGGAACCCAGCTTCACACTGCGCTCTCCACTGACCAGCGAAGGGGTCATCACCTCGCGGAAGCCGCGCGCAGCAAGGTGTGTACCGCTGCCATCACGCAGTTGCTCAAGCGTGAAGCGCTCCTGCAACACCGCTGGTAGTGCAAGGTGCTTGGGCAGCGGGATGTGGTCGTAACCATGGATGCGCAGCACTTCCTCCACCACATCAATGGGACGCTTCACATCCACGCGGTAGGCAGGAACCTGCAGGTGAAGACCCTGTGCGTTATGCTCCAGTACGCGGAAGTCGAGCGACTCGAGGAGGCGGACCACCTCATCCTGTGCGATCTCCAGGCCCGATACGCGCTTGAGCTCGGCGAAGGTGAGATGGACCTCGGCACGATGCTTCGATGTGTGATCGATGTCGGTCACCGGCGAGCTCACCCGTGCACCAGCGACCTCCTTGAGCAGCAAGGCCGCACGCTTCAATGCATAAACGGTGATCTCCGGATCCACCCCGCGCTCGAAGCGGAAGGAGGCATCTGTATTGAGACCATGACGGCGGGCGGTGCGGCGCACCTGCGAAGCGTCGAAGCAGGCACTCTCGAGGAACACCGTTGTGGTATTGCCGCTCACGCCGCTCGCTGCCCCACCGAACACCCCAGCGATGCAGGCCGGGCGAGCGGCATCGGCAACGACGAGATCGGTGGCATCCAGCGTGCGTTCCTTGCCGTCCAGCGTTACGAAGCGTTCACCAGCATGGGCCAAGCGTACCACGATGCGGCCTCCTTCCAGCTGGTCCGCATCGAAGGCGTGCAGCGGTTGTCCCAGCTCGTGTTGCACGAAGTTGGTCACATCCACCACGTTGTTGATCGGCTTCACACCAATGGCCGTCAAGCGCTGCTGCAACCATTCGGGGGATGGGCCCACCTTCACCTGAGTGAGCGTCAGGCCCGCATAGCGCGGACAGGCCTGCGCATCCGTCACCTCCACGGCCACGGTCCGCACGTCATCATCCTGCGCGAAAGCCGACACATCCGGCAGGCGCAAGACATGGCTCGACCCGAGGCGATGCTTCAAGGCCGCGAGCAGATCACGCGCCACGCCCACATGGCCCATCGCATCGGTCCGGTTGGGTGTCAATCCGATCTCCAGCACGTGGTCGCTCTTCAGCCCGAGTTGTTCAGCGGCAGGTGTGCCCACAACGGCGGAAGGGTCGAGCACAAGGATGCCATCGTGGCTCTGGCCCAGACCCAGTTCATCCTCCGCGCAGATCATGCCGTGGCTCTCCTGTCCGCGGATCTTGCTCTTCTTGATGATGATGCAGGTGCCATCGGTCATGCACAGGTTGGCACCCACCGTAGCCACCAATACCTTCTGTCCGGCCGCCACGTTGGGGGCACCGCACACGATCTGCACCGGTTCGCCGCTTCCGATGTCCACCATCGTAACGCTCAGGCGGTCGGCGTCGGGATGCTTGCGGCACTCCAGTACATGGCCCACCACCACGCCTTCCAACATGCCCTTGATGGGCTCGTGCAGCAAAAGGCTCTCGCACTCGAGGCCGGTGCTGGTAAGGATGGCGGCCGCCTGCTGGGGCGAAAGGCCGGCATCCGCGTATTGAAGGAGCCAGTTCCAGGAGATGCGCATGGGGAGTCGAAGGAGCGGCGAAGATATCCCTCCCGGCCCGAGCGGCATGCGCCTCCGGGCTTTAGCTTCGCAATGCCGCCATGGACTACATCGCCCTCTCCTTCCCCCTGTTCTTTGCGCTCATGGGCATCGAATTGGCGTGGAGCGCCTGGAGCGGCCGCAGGGTCTATCGCTTCAAGGACTTCGTGACCAACATCAGCTGCGGGATCGGCAGCCAGGTGGTGGGCGCCTTCAGCAAGACGGTCATTTTCGCCATCTACGTATGGAGCTATGAACACCTGCGGCTCTTCACCCTGCCGCCCAGCGCGCTCACGGTGGTGGTCACCTTCCTGCTGGTGGATCTGCTCTACTACTGGTTCCATCGCCTCAGCCACCAGGTGAACTTCCTCTGGGCCGCGCACATCGTGCATCACCAAAGCGAGGATTACAACTTGAGCGTGGCCTTGCGCCAGAGCTGGTGGCAAGGGCTTTTCAGCTTCTGGTTCTACATCCCCATCGCCATCCTGGGGGTGGACCCCATCACCATCGTCACCGTGGCAGCGTTCGTCACGCTCTATCAGTTCTGGATACATACAGAAGCACTGGGCCGCCTAGGGCCACTTGAGTGGATCCTCAACACGCCCAGCCACCACCGTGTACACCACGGCAGCGACCCCAAGTACATCGACCGCAACCACGCCGGCACCCTGATCATCTGGGACAAGCTCTTCGGAACCTACCAACGCGAGGAGGAGACACCGGTATATGGCATCACCACTCCGCTGGCTTCGTGGGATCCTGTGTACGCCAACTTCCACTACTGGCGCGATCTGTTCAGCTGGGCCGCACGCACGCCACGTTGGAGCGACCGCATACGCCTCTTCCTGAAGCCCCCGGGCTGGCTCCCGGCCGAACTGGGGGGATACCAGGGACCGGTGGCGAAGGACCGCAACACCTACCGCAAGTTCGATACGCAGATAGCTGGCCGTACAACAGGCTATGTGGCGGCCCAGTTCATCCTGCTCCTCGTCACCACCACGCTCTTCCTGTTCCGGCAAGGTGACCTCGGTAGCCTCCGCAGCTCCCTTCTGGCTGGCGTGATCGTGCTTTGGGTGATGGACCTGGGCCTGCTGTTGGAGCGCAAGCGATGGGCGTTGTGGCTGGAGCTTCTGCGCATCGCTGCGTTCACAGCAGTGGCTTCCTCCGCAGCAGCACTGTGGCAGGTGTCAGGTGCGCGGGTGGTGCTGTTTGCCCTGGCTGCCTTCAGCATTGCACACGTGTTCTGGGCGGTGGGACGCGAACAAGCTGCTTACACCGAAGGAATGAAGGCGTAATGCAGCGCGATCATCTTTGCACCCGCCATGGACCTGCGTAAAAGCCCCTCCCTCAACCTCGGCCTCTACACACTGCTGCTGATCGGCACCATCGTGGGGGAGGTGAGCGGTCAACGGTGGCTTGTATATGGCTGCAAGCCCCTGCTGATGGTCGTGCTGGGCAGCTGGTTCTTCTTCAACAGCCGCCGCATGGGCGATCGCTTCACGCTCCTCATCCAGGCCGGTCTGTTCTTCAGCCTGCTCGGCGATGTGGCACTGATGGTGCAACACCTCGACGAGTTCAACTTCCTCATCGGGCTGGGTGCCTTCTTCCTGGCGCAGCTCTGCTATACCCTTGCCTTCGGGCATCATGTGGCGCAGGGCGGCGGGGCGCAGGGCTTGCTGCTGGGCGTTCTGCTGGCGGTGGGGGTGCTGGCGTATGGGGCCTTCTTCGCCATGGACCTGATACCGCGGGTGGACGAGGCCCTGCAACCAGCCGTTGCGTTGTACGCCCTGGCGATCTGCTCCATGGGGGTGCTGGCCGCGCTGCGCCACGGCCGCACCTATCCGCAAAGCTTCTGGATGATCTTCGGGGGGGCGGTTCTCTTCATCGTCTCCGACAGCCTGCTCGCCATCAATCGCTTCGTTCGTCCGCTGGACCATGCCGCCTGGTCGGTGATGCTCACCTATGGCGCCGCCCAAGTGCTGATCGCAACCGGTGCCTTGCGCCATGTCCTCACACCGGAAGAGGTGCGGCGGCGCGCGGCACTCTCCACCTAACTGATCCGGCCCCACAAGGGCTTGCCTCGTAGCTGCTCGTTGAGCGCCGCTGCAATGGGTGCGTGGCGCGGTTCAGCGAGACCTGGATCCACGTCGAGGATGCGCATGACCACCTGTCGCGCCTGTTGCAAGAGTGCTGCGTCCTGCACCAGATCGGCGATGTGCATCTCCGGCAGGCCGCTCTGCTGCGTCCCCATCAGTTCACCGGGGCCGCGCAACCGCAGGTCCGTCTCAGCGATCTCGAACCCATCATTGGTGCGCACCATGGTCTCGATCCGCGCACGGGCATCGTTGCCCAGCTTGTCACCGGTCATCAGGATGCAGAAGCTCTGTTCGGCGCCACGCCCAACGCGACCACGCAACTGGTGCAACTGCGACAGGCCGAAGCGTTCCGCGTTCTCGATCACCATCACACTGGCATTAGGCACATCCACCCCCACTTCGATCACCGTGGTCGCTACCAGGATGCTCGTCTCACCTTTCTTGAAGCGCGCCATCTCATAGTCCTTGGTGGCCTGGTCCATGCGGCCGTGGACCATGCTCACGGCATATTTCGGAAGCGGGAAGCGCCGTGTGATGCTCTCGAAGCCATCGGTGAGGTCCTTCAGTTCCACGCCACGCATCTTCTCCGGGTCACCCTCTTCAATGAGCGGATAGACCACGTATACCTGGCGGCCCTTCGCGATCTCCTCCTCCATGAAGCCGAACACGGCATTCCGCGCATGGTCATAGCGGTGAACGGTGCGGATGGGCTTGCGGCCCGGTGGTAGCTCGTCGATCACGCTGGTGTCCAGATCACCGTACAGCGTCATGGCCAGGGTGCGTGGGATGGGCGTGGCGGTCATCACCAGCACATGCGGCGGCACGGCGGCCTTGCCCCATAGGCGCGCACGCTGCGCCACCCCGAAGCGGTGCTGTTCATCGATCACCACCAGTCCCAGGCGTTCGAACTGCACGCGGTCCTCCAGCAGCGCATGGGTACCCACGATGATGTGCACTTCGCCGTGCTGCAAGGCGGTAAGGATGCTGCGGCGCTCAGCGGTGCGTGTGTTGCCCGTTAGCAGGCGCACCACCACGGGCATGCCTTCGAGGAAGCGACTGATGGTATTGAAGTGCTGCTGGGCGAGGATCTCGGTCGGCGCCATCAACGCGCTTTGGAAGCCATTGTCCAAGGCAATGAGCATGGAGAGCAGTCCCACCAAGGTCTTGCCGCTGCCCACGTCACCCTGCACCAGACGGTTCATCTGCCGACCGGTGCCCATGTCCTTGCGGATCTCCTTCACCACGCGCTTTTGTGCACCTGTGAGCGGGAAAGGCAGATGACGCTCGTAGAACGTGTTGAAGTGGGTGCCCACCTGAGCGAAGACGTTGCCACGCAGGCTCTGCTGCAGCAACAACTTCTGCTTCAGCAGTTGCAGTTGGATGAAGAAAAGTTCCTCGAACTTCAGACGTCGCGTGGCAAGGTCCAGGCGATCCTGATCCTGTGGAGCGTGTACCTGCCGGATCGCATCCTCACGCCCGATGCCACCGAGCATTTCCACCACCTCCTTGCTCAGGGTCTCGGGCAATAGTCCGGGAAGCGACGGAAGCAGGGTCTTCTGCAGCTTCCAGATGGCGCGGCTGGTGAGGCCACGGGTGTTGAGCTTCTCGGTGGTGCTGTACACCGGCTGCAGGTTGGCCTCCACACCACTATCCCAGGTGGCCGCCAGCTCCAGCTCAGGATGGGGCAGGTTGAATTGCCCTTTGAAGAGCGCAGGCTTACCGAAGACCACATACTCCTGGCCGGGCTTCAGTGCCTGCTGCAGCCATTTGATGCCTTTGAACCACACCAGCTCGATGCGGCCGGTGCTGTCGGTGAGCGTGGCCACCAGCCGTTTGCTCTGCTTTTCGCCCAGGGTACCGAGCGGTCCCAGCACACCGCGCAACTGCACCTGGGTATGCTCCTCCGTGATCTCGCCGATGCGATGGAAGACACTGCGATCGATGTAGCGGAACGGGAAATGCTGGAGCAGGTCGCCGTAGGTATCGATGCCCAGCTCCTTGCGCAGCAGCTCTCCACGAACAGGGCCAACGCCCTTGAGGAACTCGATGGGGGTATCCAGTACGCTCGGCACCGGCCGAAATTACTGCACCCCGTGAGGCTCGATGTCATGGCCAGCCGGACCGTGATGAACTAGCTTGCATGGAATGTGCAATTTCAGCGACACTGCCATGCGCACACTGCTCAGGTTCCGCCGGTCGGTGGAGGAGGCACGATGCGATCAGGACCGTGAAACACTTCATCGGCTGCGGGTCCGAGCAAAGCGTGTACGCTCGCTCTTGAGGTTCTTGTCGTTCTTGAGCAATGACACGGCCGGCCCAAAGGGAGCCATCCGTCGCACCAAGGCATTGTTCAAGACATCAGGCGCCGTTCGGCAAGTTCAGGTGAGCGCCAGCCTGCTGCGAACCCTGTCCCAGGCCCAGACCCGAACGCTCAATGCGGGGGTTGTCCATGTGCGCCGCAAGGAGCGCGCGCTCAATGAACGCCTGCACCAGACCTTTGAACGGCTGCGTCCGAAGGATCTCCAACGGCTGGAGCTGCATGCCCTGCGTGCACTCCATGAACGCGGCAAGACCCAGCTCCGGGAGGGGGCCCAGGCCTTCATCCGCAGCGAACTGCATCACGCCACGCGCCTGACCCGCGCTGCCGACGCCCATCTGCACCTGCATGAGGTGCGCAAACATCTGAAGCATGTGCTGCATCTCTTCGACCTGCTCGATCCCGGGATACCGCGCCCCGACGGCCTGGCGAAGCTGCTGGACCGGTTGGGCGACTGGCACGATGCGGTGGTGCTGCAGGATATGCTGCTCACGATGAAGGACCACCGCAAGGAGCGTGACCAACTGCTTGCGGCGGTGGAGCACCACCTCCAACTACAGCAAAAGCATGTGCTGCGCCTTATGAGGAAGAGCATCGGGAAGTGGGGCATTGACGCAGCATGGTTCCAGGGTGTGTGGTTCAAGGCAGGACTCACGGACCTTTGACCGAAGCCCGGGATCGAGGAGAGGAATTGCGGCCAAGCCAACGCACGAAGGCCGCAATAGGCAAGCGTTGGCCAGAACACCCTATACTGAATACAGCAATTAGCTGACCATCGGGTTGGGGGACGCGTTCGTCCGAGCCATTGCGCGCAAAGTTGGGAACGTGCGGAATAGCTAGCTTCCCGGTCAAATAATGCCCACCACGACGAGAACAACACTGACCATCCTGCTCGGACTGAGCGCCATTCCCTTTCTGCAAGGCCAGGTAATGGAGAAGATATGGGCCGAGCCTGCAGAATTGAAGGCGCTCGGTAAACGCACACTGGTCGTCGAAGTCCCTGAAGAGAACCCGAAGGTCGTCGTGGGGTTCTCTAAGAAGACCGCAGAGCAGGATGCAGCAGCCTACCGGGCATCCCTCGAGGACTACCTCGCAGTGATCGAACCAGCCATCAGGGAACACTGGAGGTGGAACGAGAAGATCGAGTTCATGCCCACTTCCAAAGTGGTCGAACTCTTTGCCAAGAAGAGCACCAAACACGTTGCGTTGATGAAGGTGGTCCTATCCACCGACATGGGTGTAGGTGCCTACACCTTCGGGCTTGGTGTACCCGCCCTCGTTCTGACCCGCACGGATGGGGATAGCAAGGTGACGAAAAAGGGTGAGCTGCGCCTGACGAAACACGACTACCAGATGTATCTGGCCACAACGACCGACGAAACAGGCCGCGAGACGTACACACCAGAGCGGATGGCGTTCACGCTCACCCAGATGCAGAAGCACTTGGACTGGATCATCAAGAAGGACAAGTCCGAGAGCTATTTGAAGTACTGCAAGGACATGGCGAAGACCAATTGCTCCAAACTGAAAGGGAAGGAGCTGATGGTGAATGAAAAGGGACTGCACAAGACCACCACGAGGGAGGATGCAAAGGATGCCTACTCGGCAGGAAAGATCGCCTTCATGCCGGAACAGGATATTGACAAGGCCTATGCGGCCAAAGAAGAAGGACGGGTCGCCCTGTTCGACATGCCGGTCGGATCTGCTACGGGAACCATGGTGGTGGTGACCATCACAAGGCTGGTCTACATGAAGGTCGCTGTTGACACAGAGACCAACGAAGTGCTCGGCGCCGTGATCCCGGGCATCGGCAAGCCAGCACTCGAAGGGCTCATCAAGCTTGACTTCAAGATCCTTTCAGACTGCGATTGAACGAAGGTCGATCGTACCAAGGCGAAAGGCGGCCCCAAGGCCGCCTTTCCCATGCAATAAGAATGAACGCTGCTCCCTCTCAGACCGTCTCCACCTCCAGGAACAGCGCCCGTTCCTCCAGCAACCGTTTGAACGTGTTCAGGAGAGTCGAACCCATTGCGCCGTACACCACGCGTTCGTCGCTGCTCAGGGAGTCCCTTGCTGTTGCCCGTGATCGAGGGGTCAACGGTCGATGAGCCGCTCAGTTGATATCAGCGTCAGCGAACCGAAAGGTGCAGACGTGCGTGAAGCTACCCTTGATCGCCCTGCCTTTGCTGTTCACCGCCCAAGCTTCGTCGCTCAGCAGGTCCCGCGTCAAGCTACCGCCACCCTCCACGCTCACGAACACCGAATCGATGCCCTCAGCCGGGCGCTCGAACGCGCGCCGACCGCCGAGCAGGTCCTTCCAAGCTACGCGCGCAACGGTACCAGGCGCCAATACGAGCGTGTCCGGTTCGAAGCGCTGAAAGGCATCGGCATGGAACACCATCCGGACCGTTCGAGAGCTTGCGTTCTCGACCTGATGCTCCACGATGGTCTGACCATCACAGCCTGCCAGCAAGCCTGCCGCCACCATCGGCAAAAGAAGTCTCAAGGCATCACGAACGAACATCGAACGCCGATCATTGCCTCCCCGGTCAGATCGCCCCCACCCCCAGCAACAGCGCCGGTTCCTCCAGCAGCTGCTTGAAGGTGTTCAGGAAGGCCGCACCCGTGGCACCGTCCACCACGCGGTGATCACAGCTCAAGGTCACCTTCATGGTATGGCCGGGCACGATGGCTCCCCCACGCACCACGGGCTTCTCCATGATGCCCCCAACGGCCAGGATGCACGCATCAGGCGGGTTGATGATGGCCGTGAACTCCTCGATGCCGAACATGCCCAGGTTGGAGATGGTGAAGGTGTTGCCCTCCCAGTCCTGCGGTTGCAGCTTCTTCTCCTTAGCCTTCTTGGCGAAGTCGCGCACCTCAGCACCGATCGTACGCAGCGGCTTGCCATCGGCGAAGCGCACCACGGGCACCAGCAGTCCTTCTTCCACGGCCACCGCCACACCGATGTGCACGTGGTGGTTGGTGCGAATGCGGTCGCCCAGCCAGCTGCTGTTCACCTTGGGGTGCTGCTTCAGGGCCACGGCTGCGGCCTTGATCACCAGGTCATTGAAGCTGATCTTGTCCGGCGCGATCTGCTTGTTCACGGCTTCCCGCACCTGCATGGCGCGCGCCATGTCGATCTCCAACGTGAGGTAGAAGTGCGGCGCACTGAACTTGCTCTCGGCCAGACGGCGCGCGATGGTCTTGCGCATCTGGCTCACGGCCACCTCCTCGAAGTGTTCCACCTGCGGACCGCTCCAGGCCATGCCACCACCGCTGTGGCCTTCCACGTCGCGCTTGGTGATCCGTCCCTCGGGACCGCTACCCTTCACGCGGGCGATGTCGATGCCCTTCTCTTCGGCCATGCGACGGGCCAGGGGACTGGCGAACACGCGGCCGTTGGAGGGTGGCGCAGGGGCAACTGCGGGTGCCGCCGGACGCGGTGCAGGAGCAGGTGTAGGTGCAGGAGCGGTCTTGGGAGCTTCGGCCACGGGAGCAGGCGCGGGGGCCGGTGCGGCAGTCGCTTCAACAGCGGCGGGGGCGGCCTGTGCAGCTTCGGCCAGCAGCGCGGTGATGTCCTCACCCTCCTTGCCCAGCACGGCCAGCACACTATCCACTGCGGCGGCCTTGCCCTTCTCCACACCGATATGCAGCAGCACACCGTCAGTGAAGCTCTCGAACTCCATGGTGGCCTTGTCGGTCTCGATCTCGGCGAGCACTTCGCCGCTCTTCACCTTGTCACCCACCTTCTTGTGCCAGGCGCTCACCACCCCTTCGGTCATGGTGTCGCTCAACTTCGGCATGCGTACGATCTCGGCCATCTGCTTGGTCGTTGTTCGGTGCCCGCATCAGCCGCTCGGGCCACGCAGCGCACCGGTGGGTTCAGTCCATGATGAAGGGATAATCCTTCTGATGATATACGTCGTTGTAAAGCTCTTCCGCCGTGGCCATGGGGCTCTCCTCGGCGAACTTCACGGCCTCCTCCACCTCCTTTCGCACCGCCTCGTCCAGCGCGTCCAGTTCGGCTTCAGTGGCCCACTTGTTCTTCAACAAGGTCTCGCGCACCTGCTCGATCGGATCCTGGCGCTTGTACTCCTCCACCTCTTCCTTGGTGCGGTACTTCTGGGGGTCGCTCATGCTGTGCCCCTTGTAGCGATAGGTGCGGATATCGAGCAGGATGGGCCCGTTGCCGGCGCGCACATGGTCGCAGGCCTTGGCAATGGCTTCATGTACCGCCTCACAGCTCATGCCGTTCACGGCCAAGCCGGGCATGTCGTAGCTCTCGCCCAAGGTGCTCAGGTCGTGCACGTTGCTGGTACGCTCCACGCTGGTCCCCATGGCGTAGTTGTTGTTCTCGATGATGAAGATCACCGGGAGCTTCCACGTCATGGCCATGTTGAAGGTCTCGTGCAGCATGCCCTGGCGCGCGGCCCCATCGCCGAACATGCACAGGGTGGCGTGGTCCTCCCCCCGGTATTTATCGGCGAAGGCGATGCCCGCGCCCAGCCCGATCTGCCCACCCACGATACCGTGCCCCCCGAAGAGGTTGCGCTCCTTGTCGAAGTAGTGCATGCTCCCCCCCTTGCCCTTGCTGGTGCCGCTGAGCTTGCCGTACAGCTCGGCCATCACGTTCTTGGGAGATACGCCGAGCACCAGCGGGTGGCAGTGGTCGCGGTAGCCGGTGATGATGCGGTCGGTGGGGCGTATGGCGGTGACCATGCCCGCCAGAACGGCCTCCTGCCCGATGTAGAGGTGGCAGAACCCGCCGAATTTCTGCATGGTGTAGAGCTGGCCACACTTCTCCTCGAAGCGGCGCATCATCACCATTTCCTTGAACCACCGCTGGTAGGTGGCCTTGTCGAAGGTGGCGGCCTTGGACGTGGACTTCTTGGCGGGTGCGGTCTTGCTGCTCATGCGGGGCGCTTGCGTGGAGGGGACAAATATAGCCGCGGTGCGCCGCGCGAACGTCCCTTCATCGACCAGGGCACGATCGCCACTGCGGCGCGCTACGCACCCAGGAACGACGCATCGAACGAGAGGGGAAGAAGATCGCCCGCCCGTTCCAGTTCGATGACCTTACCACCGGCCGATGCCAGGTAGATGCGGATGGGCGCCCCCTGCCGGTGTTCCTGTTCCAACAAGGCCTGACGGCAGATGCCGCAGGGCGACACCGGCCGGTCTGCAGGTGCCGCGGGCACGGCGATGGCCATCTCCACCACCATGGCCGTAGGGTCCTGCGACAAGGCGGCGTGCAGCGCGGTCCGTTCGGCGCAGATCCCGGCAGGGAAGGAGGCGTTCTCCTGATTGTTCCCCGTCACCACGGCGCCACCGCTCAGGCGCAGCGCTGCTCCCACGTGGAACTTGGAATACGGCGCATAGGCCCTGGTGGAGGCATCGGCCGCCGCCTCCACGAGGCGTTGTGCGGGGGCACCGAGGGCCGCTGCATCGGCATGCTCCAGATAGTGGAATGTGAGGGTACGCTCCTGTGCCATGGGCTTGGTGGGTGCGAAGGTAACCACCACCCGATCGGACCATGTCCCCTCACCAGCGTCCAATAGAGCGGCCCGGCGCCGCTTTGCCGCCATCGCAGTACCTTCGGCACCCTTCCCTGGCCCATGAGCGACCACGCACAGCAACTTGCCCGCTTCGAGCCGATCTCCCTTCAGGAGATGGACAGCGTGAAGCTGCAGAACCGCGTGGACACCAAGTACGTGTTCGCTGCTGCGCTACTGCCGGAGCTGCTGGAGGCCATGCTTCCGCATTACCGGCTGCTCCACGTGAACGGCAATGCAGGAAGCGCGTACCGCAGCCTCTATTTCGACACCGCCGACCACCGCCATTTCAAGGACCACCACAACAAGCGCACCTTCCGCAACAAGGTCCGCTTTCGGGAGTACATCGGCAGCGACCTGGTCTTCCTCGAGGTGAAGCGCAAGACGGGCGGTGGCCGCACGGACAAGGCGCGCATCCGGGTGTCGGACATCCCGGAGGTGCTGAGCACCGACCATGTCCGCTTCATCCAACAGGCCACCGGCCGCAATGAAGCGCTCCAGCCTGCGCTGTGGAACCACTTCACGCGCTACACCTTCGTGAACAGGCATGCACCGGAGCGCCTCACCATGGATGTTGGGCTCATCTTCAGCGACCCCGCACGCAAGGAGCACTTGGGCGAGATCGTTGTGGCGGAGCTGAAGCAGGAGCGCGCCGACCGCAGTGCACCCTTTGTGCAATTGATGCGCGCCCGGGGCATCCGACCGGCGGGCATGAGCAAATACTGCGTGGGCATGCTGATGCTGCAACGCCCCGTGAAACACAACGCCTTCAAGGAGGTGCTGCGGCGGCTGGAGGCCCTGCGGCGCACCCGACGAACCATTGAACCCGTATCACCACGATGAAGCTGTTCGGCATGCCTGTCTTCCACAACGATATGTGGGAGCTGCTCTTCAAATTCGGGTTGAACACACTGGTGCTCTTCGTGCTCATCAGGCTCATCTACTACCCCATCCACCGGAAGAAGGATTACCTCTTCACGTATTTCCTGTTCAACGTACTGATCTTCTTCCTGTGCGTGCTGCTCAACAGTGTGAAGCTGAGCATCGGCTTCGCCTTCGGCCTGTTCGCCATCTTCGGTGTGCTGCGCTACCGCACCGAACAGATCAGCATCAAGGACATGACCTATCTGTTCGCCGTGATCACCATCGCCGTGATCAACTCACTGGCGAGCAAGAAGGTGAGCATCGCTGAGCTCGTCTTCACCGATGGCATGATCCTGCTGATGACCTACGCCCTGGAGCACCTCTGGCTCACGCGGCACGAGGCGATGAAGCAGCTGATCTACGAGCGGATCGAGCTCATCAAGCCGGAGAACCGACAGGCGCTGTACGAAGACCTGCACGAACGCCTCGGGGTGAAGGTGAGCCGCGTGGAGATCGGCAAGATCGACCTGTTGAAGGACACGGCGCAATTGCGGGTGTTCTACTTTGAGGATGAGCAGGGCCACGGCAGCTTCACGGAGCCGGCGGCAGATGACGGAGACGATTGAAACGGTCAGGCGGAGCGCAGCACCAGGGCTACGGCATGGGCACACACACCCTCCTGCCGACCCACAAAGCCCATCCGCTCGTTCGTCGTGGCCTTGATGCTCACGGCATCTTCTGGTACACCAAGCAGCGGGGCCATGGCAGCACACATCATGGGCACATAAGGTAGGATCTTGGGCTTTTCCAGCACCAGGGTGGCGTCCACATTGCCCACCTTCCAGCCACGCTCCGCAAGCATGTCAACGACAGCCTTCAGCAGCACCTTGCTGTCAGCGCCTTTCCAGCGCGCATCGGTATCAGGGAAATGGCGTCCAATGTCACCCAGCGCTACCGCACCCAGCAGGGCATCGCACACAGCATGCAGGAGCACGTCCGCATCCGAGTGGCCCAGTGCCCCCACTGTGTGGGGAATGTGCACACCGCCGAGCCATAGCTCCCGCCCTTCGACCAACTGGTGCACATCATACCCGAGCCCAACGCGGAACATCATTCCGTCGGCTTCTTCTTGGCCCCCTTGCCATCGAACCGGAAGCCCAGTGTGAAGCGGAGGGTGTTGGCAAGCGGACTGCGCTGTGCGTTGGCGATCAGGTAGCTCAGATCGAGGGAAAAGATGTTGTAGCGCAGACCCGCGCCGAGCGTGAAATACTGCCGATTGCCCTTGGTGAAGTGCTCGTAGAAATAGCCCGCACGGAAGGCGAACTGCTTGGCATACCAGTACTCCAAGCCACCACCGATGTTGATCTCCCGGAGCTCTTCCTTCCACTTGGTGCCTTCCACCACGGTGAAGGTGCTGTCGTCATTGATGACCACCACCCCGGGCGCATCAGAGAAGCTCCCGAAGATCCCCTGAGCGACCCCCACGTTCGGGTTCCGTCCACTGACCACGGCAAGCTGGTTCGTCTGAGGGTCGATGCGGTTGTCCGGATAGTATACCGGCGGGGTCGGTACCAGCAGCTTGTTCAGGTCGAATGCGAACGTGAGGCTGTTGTACTCGTCCATATCGAGCGTGAAGGCGGGGCCCAGGCGCAGGTTGATGGGGATGAAGTCCTGGGTTCCAGCGTCCGTGTAGGACATCTTGGCGCCGATGTTCGATACATTCAGGCCCAGGGCAAAGGAGCCCTCGCGATCGCCCAACTGGAGGTCCTTCTTCTGGTAGAAGAACGACACATCTGCCGCCACGCTCTGGCCCGCCTTGGAGTTGGCACCCTGCACACTGATCCCACCGGTCAGATTGCTGTTGATGTAGCGGATGGCCACGCCGCCTGAGAAGTTCTCCCCGAACTGCTGCGCAAAGGCGACATCCACGGCGAACTCGGCGGGCTTGAAGTCGCGGATCGTGGAACCGTTCACATCGGTGAACAGGATACTGCCCAGGTTGAAGTAGCGCAAGGAACCGCCAATGGTGCTCCGCTTGTTGGAGAGGCGCTTGTAGCCTGCGAGATAGGCCAGGCTCATGTCGGGCACCAGATTGCGCAACCAAGGGCTGTAGCTCATACTGAACTCACCATCGTTCTCTGCGAATGCCAGCTTCGAAGGGTTCCAGTGGATGGAATTGGCATCCGGGCTCACTGCCACACCGGCATCGCCCATCCCGCCAGCGCGGGAGTCCACGGAGATCATCAGGAAGGGCACCGCCGTGGTGATGGTATTGAGCACACCCTGCCTGCAGTCCTGTCCGGTCAACTGATTGATGCAGCCTGTGTTCACCTGGGAGTGCGCAGCAGTGCCGGCTGCCAGCATCCCGAGCAGGAGGGTTGAGCGGTGGAAGGGGGCCAGGGCCATCGGAGGGAAGGTTCGGGAAAAGGAGGACAAATATACGGGGCCACAGCGGCCTTTATTGTGTGGGCCTACCTGAGGATCACCAGTTTCTCGAACTTCTCCGCACGTTCACCTTCCGGGGTGGCCACGCTCAGGCGGTACACGTACACCCCCCGGCCGATGGCATCCCCGAAGTCGTCGCGACCATCCCACTCCAACCCTTCGCTGCGATACCCTTCACAGGCCAGCTGCCGGCTCAGGGTCTTGATCAATCGGCCGCTCACCGTGAACACCTGGACCTGCACGTCCAGTGTATTGCAGGGACGGTTGTGCTCAAAGAAGAAGGAGGTGCGCGTGGTGAACGGGTTCGGGTAGTTCAGCACGCGCTCCAAGGCGATCTCCGCAGAACTCGTCACCACGAACTCGATGGTCCGCTCAGCGGAGTTGTTGTGTGTGTCCCAAGCCTTGAGGCGCAGGGTATGCTCCCCCTCGGCAAGGTCGCTCAACCGGTACCGCACCTGCCCGCTCGTGTAGGTGTCAATGTCCGCCTCATACAGATCGTTGAGCACGATGGCTTGTTCGGTGTTCTCGTCCACCACCGCCAGCAGGTCGTGCCCGATACTGGTCCCCACGGTGTTGATGCCGTTCTCGTCGAAGAGCTTGGCGAACAGGAGCGGCGTCTGGTCGGTGATGCCACCGCTCACGAAGTTCTCATCGTTCATGAACAGATCGATCTCCGGACCCTGGCTATCGGCTGCCACGTCCGAGGCAGCATCCCCCACCAGGATGGAATTGTCGTAGCCGACCGCGTTCAGCGATCCGTTCTCCGCGTAACAACTGACACGGCCCGTACCCACCTGGTAGTTGATGTCGCTCGGCACCACGAAGGTGAGTTCGAAGAGGCCCTGGCTCACGGTGGCACGTCCACGATAGATGGTGCTCTTGCGCGCCTTGAACTCGAACGGGCTGCCTCCGTCGTTGGCCAGCGTGGATTGCTCCGCCTCCTTGTCGAACACCGTGGGCAGCACCACCCCATTGAAATCGGTCATGGGCTGCCCCGAGCCGTTGTCGACGAAGCCTTTGATGCGCACAGTGGCCAGCGCTTTCAGGGTATCCAGCGGAGTGCCCAGGGTGTCGGTCACCTCTGTGATCGTGATCTTCGCTCTGGGCATGGCAAGTCGCATGCTCGGATCGCCCATCAGCACGAAATGCCGGTGGTTCGTCTGCGATCCGAAGTTGTCCGACATGTACACCTTGGTCTCCCTGAACACATCCCCGAGCTGGGCCTCACGACCCAGATCGTCCGTTTCTTCAAAGATGTGATCATAGAAGGACTGGGCCAGGTTGAAGTTCTGCCCGGAGAAGGCCAGTCGGGAAGTGGTCATCAGACCGATGCCCCCACCGTTGGGGTTCAAGAGCACCAGCTCACCGGCGGAGGTGCGACCGGGATCGTCCCATCGGGTGAATTCGCAGGTTGCTGTCACGAAAAGAGGAAGGCCGTCGGTGTTCGTCCATGCCGTGATCGTGCCATTGTCCAGGAAGCGCTCGTGCGCCCAACCCACCTCGCCTCCGTGACCAACATAGTTCACCAGTAGGAGGCCTTTCTGCACCTTGTCGCGAAGATCCTGGTTCGCTTGGGCATAGCGCTCGCCGCCGGGTGTCACCACCTGCTGGTAGGCGTCCATGTAGACCTTGTCGACGTTGAAGCGCGGATGCTCCGTTTCGATGCGCCGGGCGAGCCGGTCGCTCTGCTCCATGTGGATCACCCCCTCGAAGATGTCGCCCTCCTGATCATCGGACGCGAAGAGCACATGCGTGCGCCAGTCAGGGATCCCGCCCGAGCCGCTGGCGGCGCAGACACTGCCCGAGGCGGTGGTAAGCTGGAACCGGTCGTAGTTCAGGAGCTTGTTCACCACCTCGGTGGCCTGTGCCAAGGTCGATATCGGCAGGCGCCCCACCCCGATGTCCAGGAGGTCCGCTGTGGACTCCCCTTCCGTTGGATCCAACAGGCCGAAGTAATCGTCCGACACATAACACCGACGTGGATCGATGCTCTCTGCGGACTGGTAGGTGGGGATGAAGTTCTGGTTGCTGCCGATCTGGGACAGGTTGTTGTAGGACCCATCGCCAAAGAGAAGCAGGTGGCGCGGCATGAGCATCGGATCGCTCCCTGCCCTGTCATAAAGCATGCGCATGAACCGCTTGATGGCCGTAGCATCACGCGAACCGCTGGAGAATTCGTTGTAGATCTGCTGTGGGGAGACCACAACCACGTTCATCCCTTCGGAGCTGCGGCGATCCGCCAGGCGGGCGGCTTGGGAACCGAATTCCGGCGGGCATACAATGACCAGGTCCACGGGGTTGCTGATGGCATGCAGGTCCTGGTTCGGAACACGGGCGATCACGGTGGGCGATGGATAGTTCACATTGCGGAAGGCGATGTACTCCCGAAGCACCTCTCCACTGACCCGGAACCTGCGGTCGTTGCCGCTTTCCTGCAAGGGAACATTTCGCGGCTGGAGGGGGTCGGTAACATCCCATACGCGGTGTACGCTTTGGGCCTGTGCCATCACCCACTCCAAGACCTGTCCGGGGCCGTACGAGGCGAGGTCCCTGAAGGCAAGCTGGTCGCCTGTCATGCGCAGCTCCCGGCGGCAGTTCAGCTCCAAATAGTTCAGCCAGCCAACGGATGTGACCGGGTCGAACTTGGTGAAGGACAAGGTGACCGGGACCGAACTACCGGTGGGCGAATAGGTGTAGGTGGCACTGGCGGCCCGCGCCAACGGAGAGGTGTTCACCTGTGAGACGCCTTGCACTGCAATGGTCTGCTGCAGACCACCGGAGGAGGTCACAGTGAAACTGCTGCTGTTCGACAGGCCATAGGTGCGACCGACCACGCTGACGACCAGGGAAGCATCCGCACCTGGCTCAAGGAAGGGCGTGCTGAAATTGAAGTTGTACGTGGTGCTGAGGTCGAACAGCTCACCCAGCCAAAGGCGACCGGACTTGAGGAGGTTGGAGAGCTCGCGCTCGTGGAACTGGCGGTCGCTGAAACTCGTCACTACGGCGTTCGCTTCGTCGGTCGTGGTCGACGCGGCGGTCACGCGCACGGGCGGCTCCACGTCAATACCAACGAAATAGGAGGCAGAATCCGAATAGGTATTGTACGTATGGACGAACCGGCCGTTCTCGAGCGACCATGAATGCGGGCCCGAGGCATAGAAAAGCAGGTGATCACCCGCCCCGAAAGTGCCGTCACCACCATCCACCATCTCGATCGCGTTCACCAGAAGGTCGGTGGGACGGTCGACATTGTTCGTGAACGGAAGCAGACCGAAGTGGCTTCCATAGACATTGATCCGATCGGAGGCCAGTTCACCGCTCAACCCACGCGCAGCGAGCTGTTCATAAGTGAGTCGATAGACCCCCTCACGCGGAACGGTCATGCGGTACCACTCACCGCTTGCAAGTTTTGAGCTGGGCGGATAGTCCCGCTCCCCACCCCGTTCGGCCAGGCCCTGGACCTGCTCGACCTCGATACGAAAGCTCACCAATCGCTCATAGCGTCCGGTCACCGCGTTCCGACGCAGGGGCACCACATTGATGAAGCCGATGGGGCGCTTGCGATGCACCCCCACCCGTGTCCGAACTTGGAAAGAAGACCCGATGTGCTCCAGGTAGCTGGCCCCTAGAAGGTCGACTTCCTGGACCTCTTCGACCACTTCGTCCTGCAGCACTGCGCGGATCTCCACCACCCGGTCCGGCAGGTCCATACGTTCCATGTAATACGGTAGGTTTCCACGCTCTTCATCAAAGAAGGCACCTACGAGGTCAAGCGCAGGCCCACTGCGGGGGGCAGCGCCCCGGGCGGTCAAGGTGGAAGGTTCCTTCTGGGGGGCGGCTGCTGGCTGCTCCCTGGCGGCTGTCCGCCATTGCAAGGTGCGCACCGGCGCGCGTTGGGCATGGAGCGGAACGATGGCGAACAGCGCGAACGGTAGGAGTACGATACGGGGGAGCCTCATTCGATGATCAACAGGTTATCAACCGATCGGACCGAAAGTACTACCTTCGACCCTTGCCTCACGGAACACCCCAGTAACGACAGTGGTTCATGATCATTGTTCGGCACAAAAGGAACCGGATGAGTACAGTATGCGTATACTTGGCGCTGGGTCGAAAGCCTTGATCGATCAGAGAGCATGATGGAATGGACCATTAGGCGAGGGGCATTGTGCCTTGCGGTGGCGGTGTTCATGGGGTTCGGTGCGCATGCTCAGGACCCGCAGTTCACGCAGTTCTACGCCAACCCGCTTTATTTGAACCCTGCCTTTGCAGGCACGGCACGCTGCCCGCGTGTGGTGATGAACTACCGCAATCAGTGGCCTGCACTGACCGGCACGTTCGTGACCACCAGCGCGAGCTTTGACCAGCATGTGGACGGCATCATGGGGGGCCTGGGGCTGATCGTCATGCACGATCAGGCAGGCAAGGGCACCCTCAACACGACCACCGTCAGCGGCATCTATTCCTACCAACAGGCCATTTCAAGGAAGTTCTCCATGAAGGTGGGCTTCCAGGCCACCTATTTCCAGAAGTCGCTTGATTGGAGCAAGCTCACGTTCGGCGATCAGATAGACCCTCGCCGGGGCTTCATCTACCAGACCCAGGACGTTCCCCGCGGTGGAACTGTCGGGAACGCCGACTTCAGCGCTGGTGTGCTTGGCTACAGCGATGTGTTCTTCGTTGGTTTTGCAGCGCACCACCTCACCCAGCCGAACGAATCCTTGATCGTGGGGGAAAGCCGCCTGCCGATGAAGATCACGGCGCATGGTGGTGCTGCGATCCCCTTGGGCATGAACGGCAAGTATGGCGAAGCACGCACCCGTATCTCCCCGAACATACTATACCAGCAGCAAGCCGCGTTCCGTCAATTGAACATCGGTATGTACGTGGACCACGGACCGATCACTGCGGGGGTATGGTACCGCACCCGGGATTCCTTCATCGCCCTGATCGGCTTCCAGACGGAGAAGTTCAAATTCGGTTACAGCTACGACATCACCACCTCGAAGCTGACCACTGCCACTGCTGGCTCGCATGAGATCAGCATGCAATTGCAATTCAACTGCAAACCCAAGAAACGGAGGTTCCGGGTCGTAGCCTGCCCCACCTTCTGAACCAGCAATACTGGAAGACCATGAGCATTGCACGGAACTTCGGGATCCTCGCTTCGGGCGCACTGCTGTTCAGCAGTTGCCAGTTCGAAAAGAGCGGTGCCACCGGCTGGAACTACAACGATTCCAAGAACGGGGGCTTCGAGAAAGCAGCCTTTGAAGAGCAGGAGACCGGCCCTGGCCTGATCCTGGTGGAAGGCGGACAGTTCACCATGGGACGGGTCACGGATGACCTGCTCCACGAGTGGGACAACATCCCCCGCACGGTGACCGTATCCTCCTTCTACATGGATGAGGTGGAGGTGACCAACTTCTACTGGCTTGAATACCTGTACTGGTTGGACCGTGTGTTCGCTGCGGACTATCCGGAGATCTACAAGAAAGCCCTGCCCGACACCCTCGTATGGCGCAGCAAGCTGGCGTTCAATGAACCCTACGTGGAGTATTACCTGCGCCATCCGGCCTACCGCGACTATCCGGTGGTGGGTGTGAATTGGCTGCAGGCGAACGACTATTGCGCGTGGCGGACGGACAGGGTGAACGAGGTGATCCTGATCCGCGAGGGCCTTTTTGAGCATTATCCCAACCAGATCAATGAGGACCATTTCACCACCGATGCCTACCTGGCCGGCCAATATGAAAGCGGCAAGAAGGTGGACGGCGTGACCGACTTCAATCCGAACAAGGACACCCGCAACATCAAGATGGAGGATGGTATCCTGCTGCCCCGCTACCGTTTGCCCACCGAAGCAGAATGGGAATACGCTGCCTATGGCTTGGTCGGCAACACGGTCGATGAGCGCGTGGTGGAGCGTCGCATCTATCCATGGAACGGCCACTGGGTGCGCTATGACAGCCGCAAAAAAGGAGGTGCGTTCTATGGTGATTTCCGTGGCAACTTCATGCGTGGGCGTGGGGATTACATGGGTGTGGCCGGCAGCCTCAACGACAACGCCGACGTTACCGCCCCCGTGTTCAGCTACTGGCCCAACGACTTCGGTCTCTACAACATGGCCGGCAACGTGAGCGAGTGGGTGATGGACGTATACCGCCCGCTGAGCGCCGAGGACAAGGACGACTTCCGTCCCTTCCGTGGCAATGTGTTCAAGACGAAGGTGTTGAACAGCGACGGCGTGGTGGAGGACAAGCACGACCTGGTGGTGTACGATGTTGATGGGATCAAGTACTACCTGACCGAATTCCAGACCGCCATGCAGGGCCGGGCCACGGATGAGGAGGCCACGCTGATCGATGAGCTGCTCACCACCATCGAGCAGGCCATTGAGTTCAACAACACCCGCAAGCAGGATGCCGCCATGCAGCGTGTGCAGGACATGATCGACAATATCAAGGGTAAGGACCTGGAAATCTGCCCGAAGCTATTGAGCGGGATCAGCGACTACCAGGCCGACCAGCCGGGTGATGTACGCGTTCGCAACGTAACGGTGGAGGAGAACATCGACCGCCGCAACTACCGTCAGAGCGACAACATCGATTTCCGCGATGGTGACCTGGAGAGCAGTATCTATTTCGAGCAGCCCGATTTCGAGGGTAACGCGATGTACGACTGGGGCAAGACCACCCTGGTGAACGACCGCAGCCGTGTGTACAAGGGCGCCAGCTGGGCGGACCGCATCTACTGGGCCAACCCGGCTACCCGCCGCCACCTGGACGAGCGCCAGAGCACCGCGACCATCGGCTTCCGTTGCGCCATGACACGCGTAGGCAGCCCCAAGGGCCTGGGTGATGATAACCGCCGCGAGAAGCTCGATAAGTAGAGCCCTTCCCTGATCCTATCTTTCGAGCCCCCGGCCTGTCCGGGGGCTCGTTCGTTCATGAACACCACCGAGACCCTGCACCAGCACTTCCTGGCATCCAGCGGCGCCTGCACCGATACACGGGCCATCGGCACCGGGTGCATGTTCTTCGCGCTCAAGGGACCGAATTTCAACGCCAATGCCTTTGCACAACAGGCCTTGGAGAAAGGCGCGCGTTGGGCCGTGGTGGACGACGCCACAGTGGTGCAGGACGAACGCTTCCTACTGGTCCCCGATGTGCTGAAGGCTTTGCAGGACCTGGCGAGGCACCACCGCCGGCAGTTCGACATCCCCGTGGTGGCGATCACCGGCACCAACGGAAAGACCACCACCAAGGAGCTGGTGCACGCCGTGCTCAGCGCGGACCGCCCCACCCTCGCCACCAGCGGTAACCTGAACAATCACATCGGTGTGCCATTGACACTGCTGCGCCTCGCCGCGGAGCACCGGATCGCCATCATCGAAATGGGCGCGAACCACGTGGGCGACATCGCCGAGCTGGTGGCCATCGCCGAACCCACGCACGGCTTGATCACCAACATCGGGCGGGCGCACTTGGAAGGCTTCGGCAGCTATGAGGGTGTGGTGAAAGCCAAGACAGAGATGTACGACTTCTTGGGCACGCATGGAGGTACGCTCTTCGTGAACACGGATGATGCGTTGCTCCTCCAGAAAAGTGCAGGCCTGCCGCGTGTGACCTACGGCCGCCAGGCCGATGCCGACACCGCCGGTGACACCGCCTCCACCGGGCCGTTCATGGAACTGGTGTTCGCTGGGTGCGATGGGCAGGCCTATCACGTGAGCACCCAACTGATCGGCGACTACAACCTACCGAACGCTTTGGCCGCTGTGGCCATCGGTCAACACTTCGGTGTGCCCGATGAGCGCATTGCAGCAGCATTGTCCACCTACACACCAAGCAACAGCCGATCGGAATTCCGCGATACGGGCCGCAACCACCTGGTATTGGACGCCTACAACGCGAACCCCAGCAGCATGCAGGTGGCACTGGAGAACTTCGCTTCCATGCCCACGAACAGGCCCAAATTGGCTGTCCTGGGTGGCATGAAGGAACTGGGCGCTGACAGCACCGCGGAGCACACGGCCATTGTGGACGCTGTGAAGCGACTGGGCATCGAAGCCATTTTCGTGGGTCCCGAATTCGGAACGCTCTCCGGCAGGGGCATCTCGACCTACCCGGATGCGGTGGCCGCGCTGGAGGCCTTCAAGCAAAAGCCCCTCACTGGACACCTGGTCCTGGTGAAGGGCTCCCGCGGTACGAAGCTCGAAACGCTGGTGGATGGGCTTTAGCCCTTCAGCACGCTCCTACTGATCACGATGCGCTGCACCTCGCTGGTGCCCTCGTAGATCTGGGTGATCTTGGCGTCGCGCATCAGGCGCTCCACGTGGTACTCCTTCACATAGCCGTAGCCGCCGTGGACCTGCACCGCCTCGGTAGTGGTGCGCATGGCCACCTCACTGGCGAACACCTTGGCCATGGCGCTGGCCTGGTCGTAGTTCAGGTGCTGGTCCTTCAGCCAGGCAGCCTTCAGGCATAAGAGGCGTGCGGCCTCGATCTCGGTGGCCATGTCGGCCAGCTTGAAGGCCACGGCCTGGTGATCGCTGATGGTCTTGCCGAAGGCCTTGCGCTCCTTGCTATAGGCCAGGGCCAGTTCGTAGGCACCGCTGGCGATGCCGAGGGCCTGGGCGGCAATACCGATACGGCCGCCGCTCAAGGTCTTCATCGCGAAGGTGAAGCCGAAACCGTCCTCACCGATGCGGTTGGCCTTGGGCACCTTCACGTCCTGGAACATCAAGGTGTGCGTATCGCTGCCGCGGATGCCCATCTTGTCCTCCTTGGCACCCACCACGAATCCGGGCATGCCCTTCTCCACGATGAGGCAGTTGATGCCCTTATGGCCTTTCGCCGCATCGGTCTGGGCCATCACCAGGTAGGTGCTGGCGCTGCCACCGTTGGTGATCCAGTTCTTGGTGCCGTTGAGCAGGTAGTGGTCGCCCATGTCGATGGCGGTGGTGCGCTGGCTGGTGGCGTCGCTGCCGGCCTCGGGCTCGCTGAGGCAGAAGGCCCCGATCTTCTCACCCTTCGCCAGGGGCACCAGGTACTTCTGCTTCTGCTCCTCGTTGGCAAAGGTCTCCAGTCCCCAGCATACGAGCGAGTTGTTCACGCTCACCACTACACTGGCGCTGGCGTCCACCTTGCTAAGCTCCTCCATCACCAGCACGTAGCTGATGGTGTCCATGCCACCACCACCGTACTTGGGGTCCACCATCATACCCAGGAAACCGAGTTCGCCAAGCTGCTTGATCTCCTCGGCAGGGAAGCGCTGCTCGCGGTCGCGGTCGATCACGCCGGGCTTCAACACGTTCTGGGCGAAATCACGGGCAGCGTCGCGCGCGGCGATCTGCTCTTCGGAGAGTTCGAAATTGAGGCCTGCAAGGGTATCGGTGTGGGACATGGATCGGACTGTTCTGGGGGAGCGCAAAAGTAGGGGGTAACTTCGCGCCATGGAAGCTTCCGCAGCGACAACCTACGAGGTGGTGGGCGTCATGAGCGGCAGTTCGCTCGATGGCCTCGACCTGGCGTGGTGCCAGCTGCGACTGGACCGAGGGCGCTGGGCCTACAACGTTCGGGAGGCCCGCACGGTTCCCTACGATGCGGCCTTCAGGACCCGGCTGGTGGCGGCCATGGACGGATCGGCGGTGGAATTGGCACGGCTGCACCGCGATCTGGGGCGGCTGATCGGCACGGCCTGCCGCGAACTGGTGGGCGAAATGCCGGCTGGCCTCATCGCCTCCCACGGCCATACCGTGTTCCACAAGCCTGAGGAGGGCCTCACCACCCAACTGGGCTGCGGCGCGCATATCGCTGCTACGAGCGGCATCACCACGGTGTGCGACTTCCGCACCACGGACGTGGCCTTGGGTGGTCAGGGCGCGCCCTTGGTGCCCCTGGGGGAACGGTTGCTCTTCCCGGACCACAAGGCCTTCCTCAATATCGGTGGCATTTGCAACATCGCGCTGCACGCGGCCGATCGCGTTGTCGGGTACGACGTGTGCATCGGCAATCAGGCGCTGGACTTCCTGGCTCAGGAGGCCGGGCTAGCCTATGATGCCAACGGGGATCTGGCGCGTTCGGGTACCATTGCTACAGACCTGCTGGAGGCCTTGAACGAACTCCCCTTCCATCGCCAACCGCCGCCCCGCTCTTTGGGCCGCGAGTGGTTCGATGCGACCGTGAAGCCCCTGATCGCCCGGAGCCAGTGGTCCGTGGCCGACCGCATGGCCACCGTGGTGGCGCACATGGCCGAACAGCTCACATACGCGCTGGAACCCGCCAAAGGCCCTGTGCTCGTCACCGGAGGTGGGGCGCACAACGCCTACCTGCTGGAACGGCTGCGGTCCTTGTGCGCCGTGGCCCTGGAGGTGCCCGACGCCCGCACGGTCGACTACAAGGAGGCCGTGATCTTCGCGCTCTTAGGCGTGCTGCGGCTGCGGGAAGAGGCCACCGCACTGGCGAGCGTGACGGGAGCGGCTGGGGATAGTGTGGGGGGAGCGGTGTATGCAGCCAATTAACATCGTACCGGGAATACCTCCGGCCCGAGGCACGCGTGGGGCGCTGAAGTGTCCGGTTACCTTCGCCCCACCTGCAACCGGACCTGTGTGATGCGTGAAGCCCTGCGACGCTTTGAAGAGCGTGCCCCCGAGATCGTCTTCGAGTGGAACGATGCCCCTACCGGCGCCCGCGGCTGGGTGGTGATCAACAGCCTGCGCGGTGGCGCGGCCGGTGGTGGCACCCGCATGCGAAAGGGGCTCGACAAGCGCGAGGTGGAGAGCCTGGCCAAGACCATGGAGGTGAAGTTCAGCGTGTGCGGCCCACCCATCGGCGGCGCCAAGAGCGGCATCGACTTCGACCCCACGGACCCGCGCAAGAACGCCGTGCTGGACCGCTGGTACAAGGCCGTGATGCCCTTGCTGAAGACCTACTACGGCACCGGGGGCGACATGAACGTGGATGAGGTGCACGACGTGATCCCCATCACCGAGCGTTACGGCCTGCGCCACCCACAGGAGGGCGTTGTGAACGGGCACATCGGCACACAGGAGGAGGTGAAGCTGCAGGCCATTGCGCAACTGCGCGAGGGCGTGAGCAAGATCGTGGACGACACCTCTTACGTGCCGGTGGCCGGCAAGTACACCGTAAGCGACATGATCACCGGATGGGGCGTGGCCGAGAGCGTGCGCCACCATTACCGCGTGTATGGCGGTGTGGTGAAGGGCAAGCGCGTGATCGTGCAGGGCTGGGGCAATGTGGCCGCTGCGGCGGGCTATTACCTCGCCCAGCAGGGTGCGCTCATCGTCGGCATCATCGACCGGCACGGCGGGGCCGTCAAGCGCGAAGGCTTCAGCGCCGAGGAGGTACGCACCCTGTTCATGGACAAGGACGGCAACAAGCTCCGCGTGCAGGACATGTTGCCTTTCGAGGAAGTGAACGCTGCCATCTGGGATATTGGCGCTGAAGTGTTCCTGCCCTGCGCAGCCAGCAGACTGGTGACACAGGACCAGTTGGACCGCATGATCGGCGCCGGTCTGGAGGTGATCAGCAGCGGGGCCAACGTACCGTTCGCTGACCAGGAGATATTCTACGGACCCATTGCCGAGCACGCGGACGCCCACGTGAGCGTCATCCCGGACTTCATTGCCAACTGTGGCATGGCCCGTGTGTTCGCGTACTGCATGCAGCCCGGCAGCGCCCTCACGGACAAGGCCATCTTCCAGGACGTAAGCACCGTGATCGGCACGGCGCTGGAGGATTGCCACGCACGCCATCCGCACCGCTTGCACCTTACACGCACCGCCTTCGAGATCGCTCTCGCCAAACTCGCCTGACATACTTCACCGGGCCCGCATCCCGTTCCCTTCACACCAGCACCACCCATGCGCATTCCGCTCTTCACCCAGATCGAACAGACCGCCCGCGAGGTCCTCGAGCAGCAGGCCGCTGCCGCCACCCCCACAGAACCCGTAATGGAGACCATCTCCATCTGGCAGCTCATCGTGGACGGTGGCTGGTACATCATGGGGCCGCTCGCCATCATGTCGCTCATGGCGGTCTACATCATCATCGAGCGCAGCCTCGCCATCCGTCGTGCGCTGAAGGAGGAGAAGGACTTCATGAACAAGATCCGTGACTACATCCACGAGGGCAAGATCGACAGCGCACGCAACCTCTGCGCCCAGACAGCAACCCCTGTGGCGCGCATGCTGGACAAGGGCATCAGCCGCATCGGCAAGCCGTTGAAGGACATCGAAGTGAGCATCGAGAACGCAGGCAAATTGGAGGTGTACCAATTGGAGAAAGGCCTCACGGTGCTGGCCACCATCTCGGGTGCAGCTCCCATGATCGGCTTCCTGGGGACCGTGATCGGGATGATCGTCACCTTCCACACCATGAAGATCAGCGGTGCGGGCGTGGAGATCGCGCAGCTCAGCGGCGGTATCATGCAGGCGATGGTCACCACGGTGGCCGGTCTGGTGATCGGCATCATCGCCTATGTGGCCTACAACACCTTGGTGGCGCGGGTATCGAAGGTGGTGCAGAACATGGAGGCCACTACGATCGCCTTCATGGACGTGCTGGACTCACCCGCCAAATAAGGCACCATGGGACTGCGCAGCACACACAAGGTAGACGCGGGCTTCAGCATGAGCTCGATGACCGACCTGGTCTTCCTGCTCCTGATCTTCTTCGTGATCGTGAGCACCCTGGTGAGCCCGTACGCGCTGCCGGTGGACCTGCCCAAGAGCGCCAACAAGACCAAGGAAAAGCCCAAGGTGGCCGTGCGCATCGATGCCGAGCAGCACTATAGCGTGAACAACGCCCTCATTGAACCGGCCGACCTCGAAGGGGTACTGAAGGATGAGATGAGCAAGCACCCCACCGACCAGGCCATCGTGATGCACGTGGACCAGAGCGTGCCCACGGGGATCACCGTAAGCGTACTGGACATCGCCAAGCGCAACAAGTGGAAGATCATCCTGGCCACCAAACCCGAGTAGGGGCGGATCACGGTCCGCCTGACCCGCACGCGAAGCCTGCGGGGAGCGCCGCACCAGCGGCGCTACGAGGGAAGGAAGCACGACAGGACCAGCACGAGCAAGGCACATGAGCAGCATCAGCGTTCAACAGCAACAGAACGACCGCCGGACCGGTGCTGTGGCCACCATCGTGCTGCACATCATCATGGTGTTGTTGTTCCTGTTCTTCGGTCTGAAACAGCCCGATCCCCTGCCTGAAGAAGAAGGCATCGAACTGGCCTTCGAGGATGCAGGTGGCCTCAGTGGTGGTGATCCGGATCCCAACCCTGGCAACCCGCAGGAAAGCGCCGCGCCGGTCACCGCCCCCGCCGAACCCGAGGAGGTGGCCACCGAAGATGATAGTCCGGTGGAAGTGCCCAAGCCGGTGAAGCCGCAGCCCAAGCCCACGCCGAAGCCGGAAACGCCCAAGCCACCGAAGCCCAACCCGAACGCGCTCTTCACCCCGAGCTCCAACCCCAGCAGCGCCCCATCTGATGGTCCACCGGGTGGCAACAATGCCCCGGGTGACAAGCCGGGCGGTGGCGGTATCGGCAGCTTCAGCGGCAAGGGCTTCAACGGGCGGTTGGACGGGCGCGGGTTCATGAAAGGCCCCAGCATCAGTGAGAAGCCGACCGAAGGCGGCAAGGTGGCCCTCGACATCTTCGTGGACCGCAGCGGAAAGGTCACACGTGTCACCTTCAACCTGGACCGCAGCACCACCACCAGCCAGGTGCTCTTCAACCTGGCGAAGAAGGCCGCGCTGCAATGCACCTTCAGCGCCAAGCCCGACGGCCCTGCGGAGCAGAAAGGTGAAATGACCTTCGTCTTCATCCTCGAATGACCTACGCGGAGACGCTCGCGTACCTCTACGCGCAGCTTCCCATGTTCCAGCGCATCGGTGCGGCCGCCTACAAAGCCGACCTCGCCACCACCTGGGCGCTGATGGACGTGCTGGACCACCCCGAACGCGGGCTGAAGTGTGTGCATGTGGCGGGCACCAACGGCAAGGGCAGCACGAGCCACCTCATCGCCAGTGCACTGCAGGAGGCCGGCCTGCGTGTGGGCCTGCACACCTCGCCCCACCTGAAGGACTTCAGGGAACGGTTCCGCCTGAACGGGCGCATGGTGCCAGAACACGTGGTGGTGGACTTCGTTGTTCAGCATCGGGACCGCTTCGAGCCATTGAAGCCCTCGTTCTTCGAGTGGGGTGTGGCATTCGCCCTGTGGTGGTACCGCGAGCAGGCGGTGGACATCGCTGTGCTGGAGACCGGCATGGGCGGGCGTTTGGACAGCACCAACGTGGTGACACCGGAAGTGAGCGTGATCACCAACATCGGCTGGGACCACATGCAGTTCCTGGGCAACACCTTGGAAGCGATCGCTGCGGAAAAGGCCGGCATCATCAAGCACGGCATACCCGTGGTGGTGGGCGAAGCGGAAGGCGCGGTGGCCGCGGTCTTCGCGCACCAAGCGGCCCGGCAACAAGCCCCCTTGATCATGGTCGATCAGCAGGCGCCGCTCCCCCACCCCAGCGCCCTGCTCGGGGCCCACCAGCAGCGCAATGCCCGTACCGCTCTGGCCGCCTTGCGTGTGCTGCAGCAGCGCGGGTGGCCAGTGAACGAAGAACAGATCGCAGCAGGCTTCCGCAACGTCATCGGCAACACCGGTTTCCAAGGCCGCTGGCAGGTGCTGCAGGAGCCGCCACTGTGCATCGCTGACGTGGCGCACAACGTGGACGGTATGCGGGTGCTGCGCAGCATGTTGGAATGCACGCCCTATGAGCAATTGCACATCGTGCTGGGCATGGTGGGCGACAAGGACATCAGCACCGTCCTGGGTGAGCTGCCGCGCACCGCCACGTACTACTTCTGCAAGGCTGATATCCCGCGTGGCCTGGATGCGGTACAGCTTCAGGAGCGCGCCGCTGAACAGGGCCTGCACGGAGCGGTGTTCGGCTCGGTGGCTGAAGCTTATGGCGCGGCCGTGAAAGCCGCCGCCCACAACGACCTGGTGCTGGTCACGGGCAGTGTGTTCGTGGTGGCGGAGGTGGTGTGAACAGAACTTCTATATTTGCGCCCCGTTCGGAGGCATAGCTCAGCTGGTTCAGAGCATCTGCCTTACAAGCAGAGGGTCGCTGGTTCGAATCCGGCTGCCTCCACCAGGGACCGATCGTGGTCCTCATCGTACTGGGATGTTAGCTCAGCTGGTTTAGAGCGCATGCTTCACACGCATGAGGTCACTGGTTCGAATCCAGTACGTCCCACCAAAGCCTCGCGATCGCGGGGCTTTTTTTTTGTTGGGCTTCATGGTGGCGTGCGCAACACGGCCGTGCATGTTGGCACTGGCCAGCCCCGAGGTCTCGCGGCCAGTAGGCTCCACCAGCACCCTGGTTATGACCCGTGCTTTTTCGTTCCCTTGAGAAGATGTTCCACCTACCTCACAACTCCACCATCAATCCCACACTGGGAATGACGGTAGTGCCGTTGTTGGGCAGTTCGCGCAGCAGGTAGCGCGTTGGGTCGGTGGGGTCCACGGCGGGCTGTCCGCTGGCATCGCGCACCACGTCCACAAAGGGCACCCCGGGCAGTTCGCTGGCCAGCATATTCTCCACATCGAGGTACACGTTGAGCGTCCAACCTTTGAAGTAGTAGCGCTTGTCCACGCGCATGTTCAACTGGTTGAAACCACGCAGGCGGAGGGTGTTGATGTTGGTGAAGTCAGGCACACCTTGTTGCAGGGCCTGCCAGTTGGCGATGCGCGAGGAGAAGTCCAGATCGAAGGGGGTGTAGGGGCCTCCGCCCTGAGCGCGCCAGTTGAGGCCCACCTCCCAGTCCTTCGGCAGGCGCTTGCCACCGGTGAGGTTCAGGATGTGGCCGAAGTCCCAGCTGCTGGGTGCGAAGCGGCCGTCGGCGTTGGAGAACTCGCTCCGCACAAAGGTGTAGGACAGGATGCCATAGAAGCCTTTGTAGAGCTTCTGTTGCGCCAGGAACTCCACGCCGTACGAGCGGCCCTTGGAGGTGGGTGCGGCCAGTTCATTGCCGATCACCCCGAAGTCGCCGCCCAGGTTCGCCAGGCTGATGCCCTTGTCCACCAGCAGCGGGTAGCGATCGTACCATTTGTGGAAGCCTTCCACCGAGAGCTTGCCGTTGTTGCGCGAGTAGTATTCCACACCGGCCACCACGTGATCGGCCTGGATGTACTGGATACCCCGATCGAGGTTGAGCAACGTTCCGGAAGCATCGCGGAAGCCCAGTACAGTGTAGGGCGGCAGCTGGTAGAAGCGGCCCACGTTGGCGTTGATGGCAAAGGCATCGCTGACCGCGTAGGAGAGCGACATGCGCGGTGACAGCTGATCGAGGGGATCGCTCATGGTGGCACGCAGGGTGTTGATGTCCGTGCGCAGACCGAAGGAGGTGGAGAGCTTGCCGAAGGAGCGGCTCAGCTGACCGAAAGCCCCGAACTTGTCCACGATGAGCGCGCTGCTGTAATCGATGATCACAGGCTGGCCTGCGATCACGCGCTGGGTGTAGGTATCGGTGGTGTAGCGGGCGCGCTCGGCGTTCACCCCGCCCACGAAGCGCCATTCACCGTAGTTCATCTGCGCTTCGTAGCGGAACTTGTTCTCCTCCTCCTGACTGCCATAGCGCAACAGCAGCGCATTGGGATCGGAGTCGTCGTTGTTGCGGAACTTGGTGGCTTCGTTGAAGAGGTGACTGCGGCTTACGACAAAGGTGTGCAGGCCCTTCTCCACGAAGCGGTCGTAGCGGGCACCCACGGTGTAGTTCCACTGATCGTTGTCGGGCAGGTTGCCGAGGATGTACCGGTTGCGTTCGAAGCGTTCCACATCCGTGGAGTCGTCGTTGGCGGCGGGGTTGAGCTCCACATTGTCGTATGCGCCCAGACCAATGAACGTGAGCCGTGAGCGCTCGTTGATCCGGATGGTGTGCTTCACCTGGGCATCGTTGTAGATGGGCAGGAAGGGCAGCTTGAGCGCCTGGAACAGGAACTGCAGGTAGGAACGGCGCACGGACACGATGGTGGAGGCCTTCTTGCCAGTTGGGCCATCGAAGGTGAAGCCCACATCGCTGCTGCCGAGCATGAAGGTGAGCGTACGCTTCTCGGTGTTGCCTTCGGGCTGCTTGAACTCAAAGACGGAGCTGAGCGTGTTGCCCCGTGCGGCCGGGAAGGCACCGGTGATCACGTCCACCTCGCGGATGAAGTTGACATTGATCATGCCCACCGGACCGCCGCTACTGCCTTGTGTGCTGAAGTGGTTGATGGTGGGCACTTCGACGCCATCCAAGTAAAAGCGGTTCTCGTTGGGTGCGCCACCACGAATGATGATGTCGTTGCGGAAGCTGGCGGTGCTGGCCACACCAGGCAGGGCACGGATCACCTTGCTGATGTCGCGGTTGCCGCCAGGGTTGCGCATGATCTCGGCCGATCCGATGGTGCGCACGGAGAGCGGACTTTCCTTGGTGCGCTCAAAGGCCTTTCGCGTGATCTCCACTTCCTGCAGCTCCATGGCGGAGGGCTCCAGGCTGATGGTCAGTTCCACCGGACGGGCAGTACCCACTTGCACTTCGGGCACCACGCGGCGCTGGTAGCCCACCGAGGAGACCACCACATTATAGAGGCCGGGCTTCACGTTCTCCATGGTGAATAGCCCTTCGATATCCGTAGTGGCACCTGTGGTGGTGCCTTCGAGCAGCACGTTCACGAACGGCAGTGGTTGGCGCGTGCGTGCATCGCTCACGATACCCTTGACCACCGCCTGTGCAGAGGCAGAGCAGGTGGCCGTGAGGCTGAGGAGGAGGAAAAGGAGGCGCATGTCCGGTGAAAAGGTGAAGCTGCCTGAACAAACTGCGCTGACAAAAGTTCGGGAGCAAGGGACGGGCAGATCTCGCAAAATACTGTTCCTCAGAATATTACCTCCATTTAACCCGTCCCACCGTTCTGCCCGATCGTCATGGAAGTTTCATTCTGTTCAACTTTTTCTTGCAGACGTTAAACAGATACCCCACCTTTGTTGAGCCTTTGGCACAAAACCTTAAACAATCTAAGCTGATGTCCACGCTCGAGTTCCAACAGCAACTGGTAGGCCTGCGGCAACAGTTGTACTATTTCGCACTTAGCCTGACCAAGGATCGCGACAACGCCCTCGACCTCCTCCAAGAGAGCGTTCTGCGGGCGCTCACCTACCGGGACAAGTACCGGGACAACACCAACTTCAAGGCTTGGTTGTACACCATCATGAAGAACACCTTCATCAACGACCATCGTCGTGCAAAGCGGACGAAGGCCTTGATGGATACGGTGGACCGCGAGCGCGACCAGGTGCGTCGGGTGCAGACGCCCGCCACTTCGGAGGCCACGATGAAGATGAGCGAGATCGACCGTAGCTTGGAGCGCTTGGACCCCACCTTCCGTACGCCCTTCACCATGCACCACGAGGGCTACAAGTACCATGAGATCGCCGATCACCTGGGCATTCCGATCGGTACGGTGAAGAGCCGTATCTTCCAAGCTCGGCAGCGCCTCATGGCCATGCTCAGCGACAAACACATCCAGAACTGATGAAGCACGCACTGGTCATCGGCTCGGGTTTCGCGGGACTCACCGCAGCGGCATCGCTGGCGCGGAAGGGGTTCCGGGTGACCGTACTGGAGAAGAACAGCCAGCCCGGTGGCCGTGCGCGCACATGGAGCGAAGGTGGGTTCACCTTCGACATGGGTCCGAGCTTCTATTGGATGCCGGAAGTGTTCGAGCGCTACTTTGCTTCGGTGGGCGAGCGGGTGGAGGATCATTACCAGTTGGTGCGCCTCGACCCGTCGTATAGCGTGGTGTTCGGACCGAAGGACAAGTGGGCCTTACCGGCCGACCCCTTGGCCCTGCGCGCCTTCTTCGACAGCAAAGAGAAGGGAGCTGGTGCCCAGTTGGATCGCTTCCTGGCCGAGGCCAAGGTGAAGTACGACCTGGGCATGGGTGAACTGGTCTATCGGCCTTCCTTGAGCTGGGGCGAATACATGCATCCAGGCTTGATCGGCGGCCTGCTGAAGACCAACGTGTTCCGCAGCCTGCGCAAGCATGTGCAAGGGCACTTCACCGATGCCAAGCTCCGACTTCTCATGGAGTTCCCGGTGCTTTTCCTCGGTGCTTCGCCGCAGAACACGCCGGCCCTGTACAGCCTGATGAACTATGCTGACATGGAACTGGGTACCTGGTACCCCATGGGCGGCATGGGCAAGGTGGTGGATGCCTTTGTGCGCGTGGCGGAAAAGAACGGTGTGGAACTGCGTTGCAACGCGAACGTACGCCGCATCGTGGTGGAGAACGGAAAGGCCGTGGGGGTGGAGACCGAGCGTGGTGTGGAGCGTGCGGACCTGGTGGTGGCCGGAGCGGATTACCACCATGTGGACCAGCACCTGCTGAGCGAAGAGCATCGCGGTTACACCGAGCGCTACTGGGACAAGCGGACCATGGCACCGAGCGGACTGCTCTTCTACCTGGGCTTCGATCGCGAACTGCCGGACCTGGACCACCACACCCTGTTCTTCGATGAATCGCTGGACCAGCACAGTGCGGAGATCTACGACAACCCTGCGTGGCCCAGCAAGCCGCTCTTCTACACCAGCTGTGCCAGCAAGACCGATCCCTCGGTCGCTCCAGCTGGCAAGGAGAACATGGTCATTCTCATCCCCATCGCACCGGGGCTCACCGATGAGGATGCCACACGTGAGCGTTACTACAACGTGGTGATGGAGCGCTTGGGCAGGCACTTGGGCTTCGACCCGCGCCCGCACGTGGTGGTGAAGCGCAGTTACAGCATCAACGACCTGCAGGCCGACTACAACGCTTACCGCGGCAATGCGTACGGCATGGCCAACACCATCCTGCAGACCGGTCCGCTGCGTCCCAGCATGAAGAGCCGCAAGGTGCAGGGCCTCTATTACACAGGTCAGCTAACGGTTCCCGGACCGGGCGTTCCACCGGCCATCATCAGTGGTCAGGTGGTGGCGGACCTGATCGAAAAGGAATACGGAAGAAACACTGCCAAGACAACGCCAACGCCGAAGGTTTCGGCGCATTCAGCATGAACACGGTAGCACTCTACGATAAGGTCTGTCTGAAGGCGAGCAGGCACACCACCTACAGCTACAGCACCTCGTTCTCCCTCGGCATCCGGTCGTTGGACAAACGCTTCCACGCGCCCATCCATGCCATCTACGGTTTCGTTCGCTTCGCCGATGAGATCGTGGACACCTTCCATGGCTTCGACAAGAACGATCTGCTCCTGCGTTTCCGCAACGACACCTATCGGGCCATTGCCGAAGGCATCAGCCTCAATCCCATTCTGCACAGCTTCCAACGGGTGGTGAACGAATACCGCATCGAGCAGGAGCTTTACGACACCTTCCTGGACAGCATGGCGATGGACCTGACGGACACGGCCCACGACCAGCGAAGCTATGAGACCTACATCCTGGGGAGTGCCGAGGTGGTGGGGTTGATGTGCCTGCGGGTGTTCTGCGAAGGCGACGATGCGATGTACCGGCGCTTGAAGCCTGCCGCCATGAAGCTGGGCGCAGCTTTCCAGAAGGTCAATTTCCTCCGTGACCTGAAGGACGACCACCAGAACCTTGGTCGGACCTACTTCCCTGGCATCGATCTGGGAGACTGGGGCGAGGCCACGAAGCGCGCCATCGAGGAGGACATCCAGGCCGACTTCGACGCGGCCTTGGTGGGTATCCGCCAATTGCCGAAAGGTGCGCGCTTCGGGGTCTACATGGCGTACATCTACTACGTGAACCTCTTCCGCAAGATCAAGGTGCTTCCCGCCAACCGCATCATGCAGGAGCGGGTGAGGGTGCGCAATCGCAAGAAGATCGCCTTGCTTACCACCAGTTACCTGCGCCATAGCTTCGGCATGCTCTGAGCCCCATGGACCACACCGGAATGAACGAGGAACAGGTGGTACTGGTGAACCAGCACGATGAGGTCGTGGGTACCATGGGCAAGTTGCGCGCCCATAGGGAAGGCGTGCTGCACCGGGCGTTCAGCGTGTTCCTGTCCGACGAACAAGGCCGACTACTGTTGCAGCGCCGCGCAGCGGGCAAGTACCACAGCGCAGGCCTATGGACGAACACCTGCTGCAGTCATCCGCGGCCGACTGAAGGTGTGCACGAGGCCGCGGTGCGGCGCCTTCGGGAGGAAATGGGCATCACCACGGAACTGGAACATAAGTTCTCTTTCATTTATCGCGCCGAGCTGGGGAATGGGCTGCTGGAGCATGAACTGGACCACGTGCTGTTCGGCACCTACTCGGGGGCGGCCATGCCGGACCCCAACGAAGCGGACGCATGGAAGTATGTGCATCCGGACCAACTGGATGCTGACATGCGATCGGATCCGGACCAGTACACGGTGTGGCTTCGCATCTGTTGGGAACAAGTGCGTAAGGCCCTTTCCATGAGGGCAGCCTGATCCACTCATTTGAACGAGATCGACATGCTGATGAAACGCAACGGGGCCGTCATTCCCCTCGCCAATGGACGGGAGGAGCTGGACATGCTCGAACCGATCGCCGCGATCGATACACCGATGCGGGCGGATGCCTTTACACTAGATCCCGAAGAGAAGATCCAGCGCATCGAGCGCCACTTCCGCGGCATTATGGAGACCCTGGGCATGGACCTGACGGACGACAGTCTGCAAGGCACACCTCGGCGGGTGGCCAAGATGTACGTGAACGAGGTCTTCAACGGACTGGACCCGGAGAACCGTCCTGCGCCCGCGCTCTTCGCCAACAAGTTCGGTTACAAAGGCATGTTGGTGGAGCGCGACATCACCGTGCACAGCTTCTGCGAACATCACTTCGTACCCATCATCGGTCGCGCCACGGTGGCCTACTACAGCAGCGGTCAGGTCATCGGCCTTAGCAAGTTGGACCGCATCGTGAAGTACTATGCCGCACGACCACAGGTGCAGGAGCGCCTCACCGAACAGATCGCAGCGGAGCTCAAGCGCGTGCTGCGGACGGACGATGTCGCCGTGGTCATCGATGCCGAGCACATGTGCGTAAAGCTGCGCGGGGTGAAGGACGAATGCAGCAGCACCCTCACGGCGCACTACAGCGGACGGTTCGAGGAGGCGGAGGTGCGCACGGAGTTCCTGAGCTATATGAAGCGGTGAAAGGTGAATATCATCCCCGACCGAAGTAGCGTCGATCCCCTAGGCTCGACCAACAAGGGGATCGGGACCTCGAGCGTGCTGGTCTTCATCACACTACCGGGACCGTAGAGAACGATCGGAACGAAAGAAGGACCATGAAACCACGCATCAGCATCCATTGGTTCCGGCGCGATCTTCGGTTGGCGGACAACCACGGATTTTACCGCGCCTTGAGCGAGCACGGAGAGGTGGTGCCCCTGTTCATCTTCGACACGGAGATACTGGACAAGCTGGAGAACAAACACGACCGGCGGGTGGACTTCATCCATCGGGCGTTACATGGCATGCAGGGTAAGCTGGTGAAGCAGGGTTCGACCATGTTGGTGGAACATGGCAAGCCGATCGATGTGTGGCAACGGCTGTTGGAGCGTTACGAGATCACGGCGGTCACCACGAACCATGACCATGAACCGTATGCCATCGCACGGGACAAGGCGGTGGCGGAGCTGCTTGAAACGCGTGGCATTCCCTTCCAGAGCTACAAGGACATCAGCATCTTCGAGCGTGGCGAGGTGGTGAAAGACAATGGGGGACCGTACACCGTGTACACGCCGTACATGCGCAAATGGCGTGCGCTGTTCGACCCGCGCATGGCCGCGCCATACAAGAGCGAAGAGCTGCTTCATCGCACGTGGCGCTCAGAGCCGCTACCCTTACCCAACTTGTCAGACCTGGGGTTCCTGCCCACAGACCTGCAAGCGCCACCATTGACCGTGAGCGAGGAGCTGCTCAAGCACTACGCCGGAACGCGCGACATACCGAGCGTAGTGGGCACAAGCAGAATGAGCACCCACTTGCGCTTTGGCACGGTGAGCGTACGCGAGTTGGTGCGTCGCAGCATGACGGCCAGCCCGAAGTACCTCAACGAACTCATCTGGCGGGAGTTCTTCATGCAGATCCTGTGGCATTTCCCACATCCGGAGAAGGCCTTCAAGCCGGCCTATGACCGCATCCAATGGCGGCGTGATGAAGCGGACTTCGCCCATTGGAAGGAAGGTCGCACGGGTTATCCCCTGGTGGATGCCGGCATCCGTGAACTGTTAGCCACCGGCCTGATGCACAACCGCGTGCGGATGGTGGTGGCCAGCTTCCTCACCAAGCACCTGCTATTGGACTGGCGGTGGGGCGAGGCGTGGTTCGCGGAGCAGCTCCTCGACTTCGAGCTGAGCAGCAACAATGGTGGCTGGCAGTGGGCTTCCGGTTCGGGGTGCGATGCAGCGCCCTATTTCCGGGTCTTTAATCCCCGCCTGCAATTGGAGAAGTTCGACCCCGCGTTAAAGTATGTGAAGAATTGGGTTCCGGAGTACGGATCGGCAAACTATGTGCAGCCCATGGTCGTTCACGAGATGGCACGCGTAAGAGCTCTACAGACCTACAAGGAAGGACTGGAAGGTTCTGCGGCCGGAACGAAACGTCAAACCCAACTATTCACATAGCCATGCCACGCAAGAAAAAAGCCCTCATCCTGAGCCAACCCGTGAAGGAAGGTATCAAGGCCATCAAGGTGCGTCTCGATGCACGCACCATCATCACTGTAGCGAGCCAGAAAGCGCTGGATTTCTGGCGTCAGCGCTACCCGAAGCTGGAGGTCATCGGCTGAGCCGACCCATGGCACAGCACGTACTGGAGCGATCACAGCTCCTGCCCATCTCACTGGAGGAAGCCTGGTCGTTCTTCAGCACCCCGAAGAACCTGGCGCGCATCACCCCGCCCGAAATGGGCTTCGTGATACGCGAGCCATTCGACAACGCCCCTGCGCATGCCGGGCAACGGATCACGTACACTGTGAAGCCGTTGCTCGGTATTCCGCTTACCTGGGTCACGTTGATCGAGGATGTGCAAGCACCCCATCGCTTCGTGGACACGCAATTGAAGGGACCTTACAAACGGTGGTGGCACCTCCACACGTTCGAGGCGGTGGAAGGTGGTGTGCTGATGCGTGACCGGGTGGAATATGAACTGCCGTTGGGGCCGCTGGGAGAGATCGCCCATGGTATCTTTGTCAAGCAGCGGCTGAAGCACATCTTCAACTACCGCCTCAAGACCTTGGGGAAATTGTTCCCGGGTACAGGGCGAACCAAGTGAGGCCAGCGCCTGTTCGAGGAACATGAGCATCTGGGCCATCATCGGTATCGTATCGGGTACCGCGTTCATCATGGAATTCGTGGCATGGGCCACGCACAAGTACGTCATGCATGGCTTCCTCTGGATGCTGCATGCGGACCATCACAAGAAGGACCACTACGGCTTTCTGGAGCGCAACGATGCTTTCTTCCTGATCTTCGCCATCCCTTCGATGATCCTGTTCATCGTGGGTAGCTTGAAGGGTCTGGATACGCCTTACCTGTGGATCGGGTTGGGCATCTTGATCTACGGTCTTCTCTACTTCTTCGTGCATGAGGTGTTCATCCACCAGCGCATCAAGTGGCTGCGCAACACCAACAACGCGTATTTCCTGGCCATACGCCGCGCGCACAAGGTCCATCACAAGCACTTGGGCAAGGAGCACGGCGAGTGCTTCGGCATGCTGATCGTACCGTTCAAGTACTACCGCGAAGCACGCCAGAAGTTGGCCGAACAGCGGACCCGCTGATCACTGCACTGGTGTGTGGCAGGCTGCTGCCGCCGCGTTCGCTTTGGGCAACGATGGGCTCAGGTAAGGGATCCCGAGGTCCAACCCGCGCGCGATGAAGAGCACGGCCATCACCGCATAGGCCACTGGTGTCAGTCTACGCAGTTGCGCTCTGAACGTCCCGTTGAACGCACTCGCACCCAGCTTCAATCCCAGCAACAGCGGCCACGTCCCCAGCCCGAAAGCGGTCATGAACAAGGCGGCCTCCGTGACCGAACCTTGCGCCACAGCGCCGGCCAATGCGAGGTAGACCATGCCGCAGGGCAGCAGACCATTGAGCGTTCCGGTGAAGAAGAGCGCCTCGGGTGAAGTGCGCTTCAGGTGGCGTGCCATGAGCGACTGCAGGTGCATGACGAGGCGCGCGGGTGCATGCGGCATGGGCACACGCGACAGCAAGCGCGGTAACAGCAGGCCCGCCAGTATAACGACACCCAGCCCGATGGAGACCACCTGTTGCAGCCCGGCGAGTTGCAACCCGCGTCCGAAAACACCCATGGCTGCGCCGAGCAGTGTGTAGGTGAGCACGCGGCCACTGTTGAGGAGCAGTGCGCTACGCAGCCGCACCCATGGTCCACCGGGGGGCGAAGGCACCGCCAGGGCCAGTGGACCGCACATGCCCAGGCAGTGGACACTGCTGAGCAGGCCCAGCACAACGGCCGGTGCCAGCGCCGTGATCATGGCACGTAGATGCGGTCGCGGTGCAGGTAGGAGACACCGTCAACAGACCATTCCACCACCACGTTGTAGGCACCTTTCAAGCGATCGCTGGTGGGGATGAACATTCGCCGGTCGTCATCGAGCACCAGTTCCAGCTCATCATCGGCGCGTTGGTCCGAAGGGCGTTGGAGCTGTACAGTGCCGGTAACGGCCTTGCCGTTGGTCCACGCGGGGAATTGCAGCACCAGGCCTGCATCGGTGGATGTGAGCGAGAGGTCTTCGCTGAGGGCTGCGCTACGGTTGAGCTTGTCGATCTGCTGTTGGTACGCGAGCTCCTGTTCGTAATAGTTCTCGGCCACGAGCTCCTCCTGATTGCTGGCGGCGCGTATCATGAAAGACGTCATCAGCAGCACGAAGGCTGTCATGAAGACGAAGATGCCGGTTCCCCAAGTGAATTTCATGATGCGGTACGGATGGGTCCAACGAAGGTGGTGTTCACCTCTTCGATGAGGCGATCACCGGAATATACACCTATGGTGAGCTTGGTCTTGGTGCCCGTGAGCTGGTCCTTGTTCAGCTTGATGAAGAGCGCGCCTTGTGCAAGGGACGCCTTCTCCAGATGGATCTCCTTGCCGACCAGTTCAATATCGCCTTGGGCGCCGAGGAGCTCGAAGCGTAAGGGCAGTTCGCGCGAGGTCTTGTTCACCACCTTGTAATTGTACAGGTTGCTGATGCGGCCATCGGGCTGTTCCTGGAAGAGCATGCCTGGTGTACGAAGCACGGTAGCCTCCACATCGCTGCGCATCACGATGAGCATGACGATGACGCCGATGAGCACGGTGAGCACGGCACTATAGGCCTTCATGCGTGTGGTGAAGTGCCACTTTTGCTTGTCGGCGATCTCGGTCTCACTGGTGAAGCGGATCAACCCTTGTGGCAGGCCGACCCCATCCATCATGTGATTGCAGGCGTCGATGCACGCAGTGCAGTTCACGCATTCAAGCTGGGTCCCATTGCGGATGTCGATGCCTGTGGGGCACACGTGTACACAGGCCTTACAGTCGATGCAATCGCCCTTGCCCGCCGCGCTGCGGTCCTCGCCCTTGCGGAACTTGGAACGCCCCTCGCCGCGCACATGGTCGTAGGCCACCACCAGGCTTTGGCGGTCCAACAGCACCCCTTGCAGACGACCATAGGGGCACATGGTTGTACACACCTGTTCGCGCAGGAAGGCGAAGACACCATAGAAAAGGAACGAGAACACCACCATGGCGAGAAAGCCACCGAGGTGTTCCGTTGGCGGCGAGGTGATGATGTCGATCAGTCGATCGCTACCGATGATGTAGGCGAGGAAGGTGTTACCGATGAGGAAGGCGATGCCGAAGAACAGCAGGTGCTTCGCTGTCTTGCGCAACACCTTGTCCACGTCCCAGGGGCGCTTGTTGAGGGCCTGCTGCTGCTTCCAGTCGCCTTCGATCCAGTACTCGATGCGGCGATAGACCAGTTCCATGAAGACCGTCTGTGGACACACCCAACCGCAGAACAGGCGCCCGAAGGCCACGGTGAACAGAGCGATGAAGATGACCCCGGCGATGAACGCGAGCACGAAGAGGTGAATGTCCTGCGGCCAGAAGGTCTGGCCGAAGATCACGAAGCGCCGCTCGAGCACATCGATCTGCAACAGCGGTTCGCCACCGATGCGGATGAAGGGCCCGGCGAAGAGGAAGGCGAGCAGCGTGTACCCGAGCAGCGCACGCCGGTTGAACCACTTGCCTGCGGGCTTCTTGGGGTAGACCCACACCCGCTTACCGGACTTGTCTACCGTTGCAATGGAGTCGCGGTAGCTCTCGTCGCGCTCCTTCCCTATCGGACCTTGGTCGTTCATTGTGCGTTCAATACGGCCACAGCTGTACTATCGCTCGTGGCGACCGGTACAGTGGTGCTGTCAGCTGGTGCTCCCGCTTCATCCTTCCACAGGTCGCCCTGCGGCGCTTTGGCGTTGGCGGGGTTGCTGCCTTGCAGGGAGAGAATGTAGCTCGCCACCTGTTGCATTTCGGCGGGCTTCAGGTCCTTTTTCCAGCTCTGCATGCCCTTCTCCACAACACCATACTTGATGGTGGTGAACACGTTCTTGATGCCACCACCGTGCAACCAATAGGCGTCCGTGAGGTTGGGGCCGACAGCATTGCCTTCACCGTTCTCTCCATGGCATGCCTTGCAGTAGGTGAGGAAGGTGTTCTTTCCCGCTGCCAATGCACCTGCATCGGTCATCATGGTCACCGTGTTCTCATCCACGGAGGCGGCTGCCTTGGCAAGGTAGGCCTCCACGTCGGCCTTGGCCTGTGCCATCTCCTGCACGTACTCATCGGCCTGGTTCAACCAAGTGCCGCTGATGTGGACGTTGAAGATGTAGACCACGCTCCAGACGATGGTTCCGTAGAAGAGCCAGAGCCACCACGGGGGCAGGACGTTGTCAAGCTCGCGGATGCCGTCGTATTCGTGGTGCATCAGGATATCCTGCTCCTTCTCCACCTTCACGGTGCGGGTGAGCTTGTTGAGGATATCGTCGGCGAAGGAGGGTTCGTTGCTGGCAGCAGCGACCCGTTCATCAGCTCCGTTGAGCGCTCGCACCATGCCACGAATAACGGAGAGCTGCGAAACGATGATGATGAAGAGCAGCAAGTTACTGGCGACCAACCAGTACAACAGTGTCTGCGTGGTGATGAGCGCGATGCCGGGAGCAGCAGCGCTCGCATCCATCGTGGAGCCAAGGAACACGGCCGTGAGTACCGCGGCGGCCTTGCGCCCTTTCAGGTAGTCGGCCCACACGGAGCCGGTGCTCCCCAGTGTGCGCATGATGCCCGAGAGGGTGAGGATGATGACCACCTGCAGCACGGCCATGGCCAGGAGGATGTAGTTGGTCTCCATGGACGGGTTCTCCAGCAGTCCGAAAGCGCTGGGCGCAGGAGCAGCCGCAGCGGCATCCTGTGCGAAGAGCGGCGCGCCCAATGAGACGAGCCCGGCGGCGAGGGCGAAGGATAGGTTCCGGTGACGCATGATGATCGGTCGTTACGTTCAGGCGTTGTCTTGGTCGGCGAGCGGCAGCTGCTCCATGTGGTGGATGCGCTTGCGGTCGGTGGTGAGGATGTACCAGGATGCCACGATGAAGATGCCCATGAAGAGCACGAAGGCGGCCACTGGATAGATGTCGATGTCGGTGATCGACGTCATGTGGTGCTTGATGAACTTCAGCATGGCCGTGACCTATTGGGCCTGCACCACTTGGGTGGCGGGCTGTTGCTTGATGTCGGTGCCCAGGCGCTGGAGATAGGCAATGAGCGCGATGATATCCAGGTCAGGGTCGGCCTCGATGCCGTCCTTCTTCAGGTTCGCCACCACTCCAGCGGCCTGTGCCTCGAGGTCGGCAACGGCTTCCTGATCGAAGCCTTCAGGATATGGATGGCCGAGCTTTTGGAGCGCGCGGATCTTCGCCGGGATGGAGGCTTTGTCGATGGTGTTCTCGTACATGTGCGGATAGGCGGGCATCAGCGAACCAGCGCTCATGCTGGTGGGCTCGAACATGTGGTAGTAATGCCAGCTGTCGGGGTACTTACGCCCCACGCGGTGCAGATCGGGGCCTGTGCGCTTGCTGCCCCACTGGAAGGGACGGTCGTAAATGAACTCACCGGCCTTGCTATACTCACCATAACGCTCGGTCTCACTGCGGAAAGGACGCACCATCTGCGAGTGGCATGTGTAGCAGCCCTCCATGATGTAGATGTCGCGGCCGTGCAGTTCCAGGGGTGTGTAAGGCTGCACGCTGGCAATGGTGGGCACGTTGCTCTTGATCAGGAACGTGGGCACGATCTCGATGACACCACCGATCGCCACCAGCACCAGGCTCACCACGAGCATCTGGATGGGACGACGCTCGATCCAGCGGTGCCAGTATCCACCGCTTTCAGCAACATAGTCCTTCTCCAATGCGGGAGCCTCTGCTTCTTCATTGGCGATGAGCTTACCGCTGGCGATGGTCTTCCACACATTGTAGACCATGATCAGTGCACCGATGAGGAAGAGCGATCCGCCAAGGCCGCGCATCCAGTAGGCATACTTGATCTGTAGCACGGTGTCAAGGAAGTTCTTGTACACCAGATAGCCGTCCGGCGTGAACTGCTTCCACATCAGGCTCTGCGTGAAGCCGGCGAAGTAGAGCGGGATGGCGTAGAAGATGATTCCGAGGGTACCGATCCAGAAGTGGACATTGGCGAGTCCCTTGCTGTAGAGCTTCGTGCCCCACATACGCGGTACGAGCCAGTAGATCATGCCGAAGGTGAGGAAGCCGTTCCAGCCGAGGCCGCCAACGTGCACGTGTGCGATGGTCCAGTCGGTGAAGTGGCTGATGCTATTGAGGAACTTGGTGCTCAGCAGGGGTCCCTCCAACGTGGACATGCCGTATGCCGTGATGGCCACCACCATGAACTTCAGCACAGGTTCGTCACGCACCCGGTCCCACGCGCCACGCAGGGTGAGCAGACCGTTGAGCATACCGCCCCAGCTCGGTGCGATGAGCATGATGCTGAAGACGGTACCCAGGCTCTGGGCCCAATCGGGAAGCGAGCTGTACAGCAGGTGGTGCGGGCCGGCCCAGATGTAGATGAAGATGAGTGCCCAAAAGTGGATGATCGAGAGCTTGTAGCTGTACACCGGGCGGTTGGCGGCCTTCGGCATGAAGTAGTACATCAGGCCGAGGTAGGGCGTGGTGAGGAAGAAGGCCACTGCGTTGTGACCATACCACCACTGCACCAAGGCATCCTGCACACCGGCGTACCAGCTGTAGCTCTTGAAGAGCGTGACCGGCATGGCCATGGAGTTCACGATGTGGAGCATGGCCACGGTCACCCATGTGGCGATGTAGAACCAGATGGCCACGTAGAGGTGGCGTTCGCGGCGCTTGAGGATCGTACCGAACATGTTGATGCCGAACACCACCCACACCAGCGTGATGGCGATATCGATCGGCCACTCCAGCTCGGCGTACTCCTTGCTGGTGGTGATGCCCAGCGGCAGGGTTATCGCTGCGGCCACGATGATCAATTGCCAGCCCCAGAAATGGAGCCAACTGAGCCCGTCGCTGAACATCCGGGCCTTCAACAGGCGCTGCAGGCTGTAGTAGATGCCGGCGAACATGCCATTGCCCACGAAGGCGAAAATGATGGCATTGGTATGCAGCGGGCGCAGGCGTCCGAAGGTCAACCACTCGTGGATGTTCCAGCTGGGGATGACCAGTTGGAAAGCGACGGTGAGGCCGACGAGCATGCCTACAATGCCGAAGACGATGGTGGCCATGAGGAAGGCCTTCACGATCTTGTTGTCGTATTGGAAACGTTCGATCATCGCGTCAAGCGTTGGGGTTCGTGGTGGATGGCTGTTCAGCAGGAGCAGTGGGCTTCGCATCACCGAGGATGCGGACACCAGGGGAGCGATCGTCATCGAACTGACCACTGCGCACTGCCCAAGTGAAGGCCGCGAGGAACAGCAGGGCGACCACCGTGCTGGCTGCGATCAGGAGAAAGATGACGTTCACGTGACGTTGTGAATGGGAGGTCAAATGTGGCGGGAGGTCCACACCCTGCTCATGACCCTTCTCAGGGCCGCTCATGACATTCGTCAGGAACGGTCGTTCGCCCAAAGACGGCGCGCGCTCCAGGTGGTGGCGAGGGTGACAAAACCCACCACGGTCACCGAACTGAGCGGCATCAGGATGGCAGCGATGAGCGGCGTCAGTTGACCCGAAACGGCGAACGAGACACCCACCACGTTGTACATCAGTGAAAGGCCAAGTGACATGATCACCACCCGGCGGGCCGCACGCGTCAGCCGCAGGGCCTGAGGCAGTCGATCGATGGAGCGGGCATCGAGGATGGCATCGCTCGCAGGGGTGAGCGCAGCGCTCGTCTCGCTCACGGTCATGCCCACATCGCTCAGCGCGAGGGCGCCGGCATCGTTCAGCCCATCGCCCACCATCATCACCCGCTCGCCCTTGGCCTGCAGCTGTTGCACAAAGGCCGACTTGTCCGTTGGAGTGCACGCTGTGTGCATCGATGCGGCATCGAACACTGCCGACACCTCTGCATCCACATGCGTATCGCCCGTGAGCAGATGGGTCTGCGCCAGACCGTCCATGCCCCGCACCGCAGCGTGCATGCCCGAGCGCGCCCGCTTGCGCACCGCGAAGCAACCTCGGTAAACGCCGCTCACGGCCACATGCACCTGTGCCTCGCCCTGTTCCATGTGCTTCTTCGCACCGCCGCAGAAGTCGGCCGAGCCGATGCGTACACCAAGGCCACGTACGATCCCAACAATGCCCTGGCCAGCTATCTCCTCCACCTCCACTGCTTCGCTCACCTCCCCCTTCAAGCCTTGATAGAGCACGGCGCTCAAGGGATGCGCGCTGTTGCGGGCCAGAGAGCGGAGCCGCTGTTGCTCTTCGGCGGTGAGCGGTGTGCCGATGAAGCGGAGTTCAAATGCCTCGCGTGCAGTGAGCGTGCCGGTCTTGTCGAAGACCACCGCATCCACATGGGCCATGCGTTCCACCACTTCAGCATCACGCAGGAAGATGCCCCGGCGACCCAGCAGTCGCATGGTATGGCCATACGCGAACGGCATGCTGAGAGCCAGCGCACAGGGGCACGCCACGATAAGCACCGCGGTGACCACAGGCCATACCATGTCCGCATCGCGTCCGGCCCAATAGATCCCTGCAGCCACAGCGATCAACATCACCGCCACGGTGAAGCGCCGCGCCACGGCATCGATCAGGCGTGGCATGGCGGGACGGCGTTGTGCGCTGGTGGCGGAATGCTCCTCCCACAAGCGCTTCAGGTGGCTCTGTTCGAACGGACGCAACACTTCGAGCTCGATAGCCGCGCCGCGTTGGCGCCCACCTGCACGCACCGTGTCTCCCACCGCGCGGCGCACGGGAAGGGGTTCACCGGTGATGAAGCTGTTGTCGATGTTGCCTATGCCGGAGCGCAGCACACTATCCACCGGCACGAGTTCCTGATCGCGCACCACGATGTGATCGCCCTGTACAAGATCACCCACGCCCACGGCCTGCTCCTCCTCCCCACGCTTGCGGATCACCACCAGCGGGAGGAAGTCGGACAGCGTACGGTCGAAGCTGAGTGCCTGGTACGTGTAGGCCTGGTACCAGCGACCCACGAGCAGGAAGAACACCAATCCAGCGAGGCTGTCGAAGTAGCCGGGACCGGTCTCCAGCAGCACATCCGCAGCGCTGCGTGCGAAGAGGGCCACGATGCCAAGCGCGATGGGCTGGTCGATGTTGACCTGTCGCGTGCGGATGCCGGCCCAGGCGGAAGTGAAGAACTCCTGGCTGGAGAACAGTAGGACGGGAATGGAGAAGGCGAGGCTGAGGAACTGGAAGCCGCGCAGCAGCGAGCGATCGCTCACGTCGGCGCCGAGGTATTCCGGGAAGCTGAAGAGCATGATGTTGCCGAACGCGAAGGCGGCGATGCCGAGCTTCACGTAGAGCATGCGTGGCACTCCAGCACCACGCCGTGCGGCCTTGTCCTGCGGGCGGTTCAGCAGCGGTGCATAGCCGATCCGGCGCAGCAGTTCCACCAAGGCGCGCAGGCCGAAGCCCTCCTCGCGGAAGGTGATGCTGAGCTCCTTCTCGGAGAAGCGCACCCGCGAGCGGATGATGGCCGGTTCCACGCGCTGCAGGTTCTCCAACAGCCAGATGCAACTGCTGCAGTGCATCTGCGGGATGTTCAAGGTCACCCGCGTGATGCCGTCCTCGCTGTATTCCACGAGCCGGTCGCGCACCTCAGGGATGTCGAAGAGCTCGGGTCGCAACTCGGTCACGTCGGCCTGCTCCTTCACCCCCGGTTGCTCGCTGATGGCGTAGTAGTCGCATAGCCCGCTCTCCTGTAGCAGGCCGTACACCGCCTTGCAGCCCTGGCAGCAGAAGTCCTTCGCATCATGCACCAAGTGCTCCTCACGACAGGTATCACCGCAGTGGTAACAGAGCGCTCGTTGGGTCGTAACAGGTTCCACGTGACAAAGCTCAGGAGGTGGCCTGCACCGCTAACTGACGAACATCAGGCGTGCCAGCACAAGCGCTTGGCAGGCACGGTCCGGTCTGTTGGGTCCGCTATTTTTGGCCCACGAGCATGAGCGACCACCTGCGTCAATTGGGAAGCTACCTGGGGCATCTGATGATGGCGCGTAACCGGCATGGGGTACACAGTCCCTTCGTGTACGACCTCATCGCGCAGGTACTTCGCCCAAGCGATGTACTTCCGGCCTATGCTGAGATGGAACAGGCGCGCGCCGATCTGTTGGAGAGCGACCAGACGATCCGTGTGAACGACCTGGGCGCCGGTTCACGCGTTCATGATAAGTCCCTGCGCCGGGTGGCGGACATGGCCCGCACGGCGCTCAAGCCGGCGAAGCAGGCCCAGCTGCTGTTCCGCCTGGCGCGCTACCTCAATGCCGGCAGTATGCTCGAACTGGGTACCTCCTTCGGGATCACCACCCTCTACCTATCCAGCGGTGCGGAGGATGGAGAGGTGCACACCATCGAAGGTTGCCCACAGACCTACCGCATCGCGCAGCACCAGTTCGAGCGTTTCGGCCGCAGCAACATCCACGCCCACCTCGGCAGCTTCCGCTCCATGCTGCCCGAGGTGCTGCGCCGCATGGAACCGCTGGACCTCGTGTTCATCGACGGCCACCACGCCGAAGCGCCCACGCGTGAATACTTCGAGCTATGCCTGCAGCGCGCCCACAACGACACCGTGTTCGTGCTGGACGATATCCATTGGAGCCGCGGCATGGAAGCGGCGTGGAGCGCGATCAAGTCACATCCCCGGGTCACGGTCACCATCGACCTCTATTCCATGGGGCTGGTGTTCCTGCGCAGCGAGCAGGCCAAGGAGCATTTCCGCCTGCGCTACTGAACCATCGGTGCGGCAGGGTGTAGTTTAGCCGACCACAACCTGCGGCCATGAAGATCTACACCCGTACCGGCGACCAGGGCAGCACCGGGCTGCTCGGCGGCACCCGCGTTGGCAAGGACCACTTGCGCATCGAATGCTACGGCACGGTGGACGAGCTCAACAGCCACGTGGGCATGTTCACCGACCTCTCCGTTGGTGATCATCGCGAACTGATGGCCACGATACAATACAACCTCTTCACCATCGGTTCGCGTCTGGCGTGCAGTGGCGAGGAAGAGGCCGAGCGCTTCAAGCTGCCCACCATCACCGACCCGGACATCGCCGGGTTGGAAGAAGCCATGGACAAGATGGATGCCGACCTGGAGCCGATGCGCAATTTCATCCTGCCGGGCGGTCATCCCGCCATTTCGCAGGCGCACATCTGCCGCACGGTATGCCGCCGTGCCGAGCGACGCGTGGTGGAGCTGGCCGGTCAGGAAGCGGTGCCAGAGGTGCTGATCCGCTACCTCAATCGCCTCTCCGACCTGTTCTTCGTGGTGGCGCGGCACGAGGGTCATGCACGGGGTGTGGCGGACCGTCCGTGGCGCCCACGTGGCTGAAGTCCGCGCCGGACGCGGGAAGGCGCTCATCCACAGACCGTTGATAAGTCGGTGTCGGGGGGAAGGTCATCCGGCTATATTTGCGGCCAATTTCACGGACCCTAACACGGCCTACGATGTACTGGACCCTCGAACTCGCCTCCTACCTGGAGGATGCACCCTGGCCCGCGACCAAGGACGAACTGATCGACTTCGCCATGCGCACGGGCGCTCCTTTGGAAGTGGTGGAGAATTTGCAAGCCATCGAGGACGATGAAGAGGTGTTCGAGAGCATCGAGGACATCTGGCCCGATTACCCATCGAAGGAGGACTTCTTCTTCAACGAGGACGAATACTGAACGCCCCCCGGACCACTGGAGCCCTCCGCCACCCGCGGGGGGCTTTGTCTTTGACACCAGTTCATCCACCGCCTTCGGCCAGCACCGGTGGCACGGACCTGGACCAGGGTGCAAATGCATCCATCCACTGCCGCAATGGCAGGTCACACGACCACCGCGCAGGTTGGCCCGGAACATGCTAGGACCGTTCCGGCTACATTTGCCATCCTTCCAATGCACATGGGGTGCGCGCTGACCGGCCTGCGTCGAAGCCTGCACCCACCCATTCCCCCGGCACATGATCGGTTTCCTGACCAAGACCCTCAAGAACGTATTCGGCGACAAGGCCCAGCGCGACCTCAAGGAGGTGATGCCGCTGGTGGAGCGCGCCAACGCCGAGTTCGCCAAGCTGCAGGGCCTCTCCCACGATGAACTGCGCGCCCGCAGCCAGGCCCTCAAGGCACGCATCGCCGCCGCCACCGAAGCGGATGACAAGCGCGTTACGGAACTGCGCGCCGAGATCGAGGCCGACGCGCAGATGGACATCCTGGCGCGCGAGGCCCGCTACGAAGAGATCGACCGCATCCAGAAGGACTCCCTGGGCAAGGTGGAAGCCGTGCTGCTGGAGGTGCTGCCCGAAGCCTTCGCCATTGTGAAGGATACGGCGCGGCGCTTGAAGGAGAACAGCGAACTGCGGGTCCGTGCCACCGAGCTGGACCGCGAACTGGCACTGAAACGTCCCGACGCCATCCGCATCGAAGGCGACCAGGCCGTGTGGAAGAACAGCTGGATCGCCGGTGGTGGCGCCATCACCTGGGACATGGTCCACTATGACGTGCAGCTCATCGGTGGCATCGCCCTGCACAAAGGCAAGATCGCCGAGATGAGCACCGGTGAGGGCAAGACCCTGGTGAGCACCCTGCCTGTATTCCTCAACGCCCTTGCGGGCCGCGGCGTACACGTGGTGACGGTGAACGACTACCTCGCCAAGCGCGACGCCGAATGGATGGGCCCCATCCACGAGTTCCATGGACTGCGGGTGGACTGCATCGACAAGCACCAGCCCAACAGTCCCGAGCGGCGCAAGGCCTACCTGGCCGACATCACCTACGGCACCAACAACGAATTCGGCTTCGACTACCTGCGCGACAACATGGCCCACGCTCCGAGCGCACTGGTGCAGCGCAAGCACCACTTCGCCATCGTGGACGAGGTGGACTCCGTGCTCATCGACGATGCCCGCACCCCGCTCATCATCAGCGGCCCCACGCCGAAGGGTGACATCCACCAGTTCGACGAGTACAAGCCGCGCGTGGAGCGCCTCTACCAGGCACAGAAGCAGTTGGTGACGCGCCTGCTCGCGGAAGCCAAGGAACAGCTCAAAGGCCTGGCCGATGGCAGCGCCACCAAGGACCAACTGGAACGCGGCGGCCTTGCCCTGCTGCGTGCCCACCGCGGCCTGCCGAAGAACAGCGCCCTCATCAAGTTCCTCAGCGAAAGCGGTGCACGCGCCCTCCTGCAGAAGACCGAGAACCACTACCTGCAGGACCAGGGCCGCGAGATGCCCAAGGTGGACGTGGAGCTCTACTTCACCATCGACGAGAAGCAGCACGGCATCGAACTCACCGAGAAGGGTGTGGACCTGATCAGCGCCGATGTGAACGACACCGGCTTCTTCATCATGCCTGATGTGGGCGCTACCATCGCGGAGATCGAGAAGAGCGGTGCTGCGGCCGAAGAGAAGGCCCGCCGCAAGGATGAACTGCTCCGAGACTTCGGCGTGAAGAGCGAACGCATCCACACCGTGAACCAGCTGATCCGCGCCTATGCCCTCTACGAGAAGGACGTGGAGTATGTGGTGATGGACGGCAAGGTGAAGATCGTGGACGAGCAGACCGGCCGCATCCTGGAAGGGCGCCGCTACAGCGACGGACTGCACCAGGCCATCGAAAGCAAGGAGAAGGTGAAGGTGGAAGCCGCCACGCAGACCTACGCCACGGTGACCCTGCAGAACTACTTCCGCATGTACCACAAGCTGGCGGGCATGACCGGTACGGCCGAGACCGAAGCGCAGGAGCTGTGGGACATCTACAAGCTGGACGTGATGGTGATCCCCACCAACCGTCCGGTGGTGCGCAAAGACAATGAGGACATGGTCTTCAAGACCAAGCGCGAGAAGTACAACGCGGTGATCGACGAGATCGTGGCCTTGCGCGAAGCCGGCCGTCCGGTGCTGGTGGGCACCACGAGCGTGGAGGTGAGCGAGCTCATGAGCAAGATGCTCAAGCTGCGCAACATTCCGCACCAGGTATTGAACGCCAAGCAGCACCAGCGCGAAGCAGAGATCGTGACCAACGCCGGACTTCCGGGTACCGTGACCATCGCCACCAACATGGCGGGCCGTGGTACGGACATCAAGCTGGGCCCCGGCGTGAAGGAGGCGGGCGGTCTGGCCATCATCGGCACCGAGAAGCACGAGAGCCGCCGCGTGGACCGTCAGTTGCGCGGCCGAGCGGGCCGTCAGGGTGATCCTGGCAGCAGCCAGTTCTACGTGAGCCTGGAGGACGATCTGATGCGTCTGTTCAACAGCGAGCGCATCGCCAAGCTGATGGACCGCCTGGGCCTGAAGGAGGGCGAAGTGATCCAGCATAGCATGGTCACCGCCAGCATCGAGCGGGCCCAGAAGAAGGTGGAGGAGAACAATTTCGGCATCCGCAAGCGCCTGCTGGAGTACGATGACGTGATGAACAGCCAGCGCACGGTGATCTACAAGCGCCGCCACAACGCCCTCTTCGGCGAACGCCTGAAGCTGGACGTGCTGAACATGTTCCACGATGTGGCCACCGCCGTGGTGAACGAACACCATGAAGCAGGCGATTTCGAGGGCTTCCAGCTGGAGGTGTTCCGCCGCCTCTCGTGCGAATGCCCCGTGGATGCCGATGGCTTCAAGCGCATGAAGAGCGACGAGCTGGCCGATGCCGTGCACGAAGCCGCCGTGAAGAGCTACGCGCGCCACAACGCCACGCTCGCCGCCCAGGCCATGCCGGTGATCACCGATGTGTACCTCAACCAAGGCCAGCAGTACGAGAACATCGTGGTGCCCGTCACCGACGGACTGAAGACCATGCAGGTGGTGGCCAACCTGGAGAAGTGCTACAAGAGCCAGGGCCTGGAGCTGTCATCGAGCATAGAGCGGTACATCACCCTGGCCATCATCGACAACGAGTGGAAGGAGCACCTGCGCGAGATGGACGAACTGCGCCGCAGCGTGCAGAACGCGAGCATCGAGCAGAAGGATCCGTTGTTGATCTACAAGCTGGAGAGCTTCAACCTCTTCAAGGCCATGATCGATGGCATGAACGGTGAAGTGGTCGGCTTCCTGACGAAGGCCGGTCTGCCCAGTGCACAGCCGCAGGTGCAACAGGCCCCCGCACCACGCCCACCGCAGCAGCGCGTGGAGACCAGCCGCACGGAGGTGCCGCAGTACAGCTCATCGGGCAGCGGCGCCAACGCGCCACGCCCCACCGCCGGAGCGCCCGCCCCCGGCCGCGGACCGATGCCGCCTCCCACCGGCGCACCGCGCCCCCCCGCCACCCCTGTGCGCGTGGACAAGGCACCGGGCCGCAACGACCCCTGCCCCTGTGGTAGCGGCAAGAAGTACAAGCAGTGCCACGGCAAGGACGCCTGACCCCTACACCCCCCAACGCACAACAGGCCTCCGATCGCTCGGGGGCCTGCTGCGTTATGGTGTATGTAGTGGGGTTCTAGAACTGTACAGGGAGCTTCACCCGCACACGCACGGGTTGTCCCTTTTCTTCGCCCGGTTTCCACGGGGCGGTGGAACGGATGGCCTCTGCGAGGCGCTCATCGAACGCGGCATCGGGGCCATCGATCACCTTCACTTCGCTGAGCTCACCGCTCTTTTCCACCAGTACGGTGGCCGATACGTTGCGCGGCACTTTCTCACCGTTCTGTAGCGTGCGTTCGCGCAGCACCTTCACCAGCTCCTTGTCGCCACCCGGATAGGCGGGCATGGTCTCGGCGCGGGTATAGACGATGTTCACCAAGGGTTCGGGATCGTAGACCTTCTCGGCCAGCGGACGGCCCCACTGATCGAAGCGCAACCATACGCCGGACTTGTGGCCCATGACGTACTGGCCCTTGCTCTCCACCTTGCCGTTGGCATGGTAGAAGGTGAAGGCTCCATGTTCCACCTGCAGGCTCTTGTCGGTGAAGGTGCCTTCGGCTTTGAGCGTGCCCTCCATGCTGAAGGTACGCGCCAGCACCAGCCCATCCTGCTCGCTCACCACCGTGCGGTAGAAGGCGGCGTTCTTGCGCGTGGTGGAAGCCAACACCTCGCTCAGGTACTGGCGCTCTTCGGACTGAGCCTGTGCCCCGAAAGGCAGGGTAAGTGCGACCAGAAAGAGCGGGAACAGATACAAGTGCTTCACGGCGTTGCGAGGTTCTTCGTGCCCTTCCTACGCCGCATGCAGCGCGAAGGTTACGGCCTGCAACACCGACGATCAGAAGCGCACATGGAGCGCCACCTGTACGTTGCGGCCCGGCGCACTGACACCCGATGCGAACACGCGGTAGAAACGGTCCAGCACGTTCTCCACGCCCAGCTGCAGGCGCCACGCGGGGTGCAGCGCAATGCTGGAGCGCACGTTGAGGGTCCACCACGCGGGCATGCCTTCGGGCAGCGCGTACTGCAGGTTATCCTCGCCGCTCACGCTGTAGTCGGCACGTCGTTTCCAGCCGTTGAAGAGCGCAAAGACCTCGGCTTCCAGGCGGCGCATGCGCAGCTCCCAGCCCGCACGGCCGTAGGTGGGCGGCACATGGTCCAGGGGCACCGTACCGCCGGCCTCGCGGATGCGGCCCACCGTATGGGTGATGCTGGCACGCACGCTCATCCGCCTGCCCAGCTGCACCTGGGCCTGCGCACTGGCACCGAGGTTGTAGCCGCGCCCGGCGTTCACCAGGGCAGTGACGGCGCTGGGCACATCGTCGTACACCAGCGTGTCGCGGCCGTTCCACGTGAAGGGGCGCTGCACCAGGGCATCGGTGTACCACGTATGGAAGGCCTGTACCTCGGCAGCCCAGCGGCCCGCCACACTGCGTCCCACACCGACCTCGGCGTTCACCGTGCGTTCGGGGCCCAGGGCGGTATTGGGCACCACCACCAGCCCGGGGGCACTGTCGAACACCTTGCCCAGGTCGTCCACGTTGGGAGCGCGGAAGCCGGTGTTGAGCAGGGCGTAGAAGCGCCAGGTGCCGTCGGGGCGATGGAGCACACCGAGGCGCCAGTTGACCGCGTTGTGCGCCTGATGCACGGTACCGTTGAGGAATTGCAGGTCGTTGGCATCGGCGAAGGTGGCGCGCAGGCCCACGGCGTTGAAGCGTGATCCGGCGCTCAGCACCCAGCGCGGCCGTTCGTAGGTGTGGGTGAAGTAGAGCGCCGCGCTGTGCATGGTGGATCCGCCATTGGGGTAGCGGGTATTGAGGTAGCTGCGCGCACCGGTGACCAGGTCTTCGCGCCAGGCGGTGGAGCGCACGTTGTTGGCGGTGGCCTCCAGGCCATAGCGCAGTTCGTGGCGGCCCAGGCGCTTCTCCAGATCGGCGTTGATGCCCCACACCTCCACCGCTTCGTGGCGATGGCCCAGGCGCTGGCTGCCCCAGCTGCGGTTGTGGCGGCTCTGCTCGATGTACTGGAAGCTGGGCGTGATGCGGGCCAGGTCGGCCCACGCTGTGCGGTCCAGCTCCAGCGTGTAGGCGGCGAGCAGGCGGCGCTGCGGCCCGTAGTACCAATCGGCGTGTACCGGCACAAGGCCCAGCGCAGGATCCACGCGGTATTCCGAGAGGCGGTCGTAACGGGGCAGGTCGCTGCTGATGCTGTGCTGCAGGTTCAGCTGGTGTACGGTGCCATCGCCGCCGCGGTAGCGCAGCTTCTGGAGCACGTCCAGCTGGCGATAGGCCGTGCCCAGTTGCACGTGGGGTTCAGCATTGGGCACCACCAGATCGGTGCCGTTCTGGCGTTCCACGCGGAAGAAGCGCAGGCCCAGGCTGTCGTAGCGGGCTGCGCGTTGCCGACCCTGGCGGAGGTCGCCGAGGTCCATCGCGGTGATGCTGGTAAGGCTGCTGAAGCGGGGCCTGCCGATGCTGGCGTGGGCATGTACGGTGCGTTCGCGGGCCGCCGAACCCAAGCGCACGAAGGCCCCGCCGTGTACCGTGGCGCTGTCGGTGAAGGGTGCCTGGCGGGTGAAGAGGTGGACCACCCCGCCCAGCGCATCACTGCCGTAGACCACCGAGGCCGGACCGCTGATCACCTCCACACGTTCCAGGGCGTTGGGATCCACGGTCATGATGTCCTGCAGGTGGCCACTGCGGTAGATGGCGTTGTTCAGGCGTACACCGTCCACCACCAGCAGCACGCGGCTCGCCTCGAAGCCCCGGATCACCGGGCTGCCCCCCCCGGACTGGCTCTTTTGCAGGAACACCGCCCCCTGCTGTTGAAGCACATCGCCCGTAGTGGGTTGGTCCATGCGTTGGAGGGTGCGGCTGTCGATCACGTGCAGGTGTTCCAGCACATCGCGCCGTGGTTCCTTGAAGCGATTGGCCGCGATCACGAATTCCGGAAGCGCCACAGGACGCGGCAACAACAGCACAACGCCTTGTTGGAGCAGATCGGCCACGCGGAGCCGCAGCGGCCAGTAGGCCACAAGTTCCAGCGTCACGGAGTCAGCGGGTGTGGACCGCTGTACGTCCAAGCGGCCCTGGGCATCACTGATGCGGAGGATGCCGGTCGCGCCACGCAACACCACGCCCTCCACCGCTTGCAGGCTGGTGGCATCCAGCACGCGCACCTGTGCCAGCCCTGCGGCACTCCCGCAGAGGAGCAGGATGGCGCAGAGCAGGGACCTCATGGAGCGATGGTGAGGAGGCGGGGCGAAAAACCCGTTATCTGCGCAATGTACTGACCCGCCGTGAGGCCCAGCAAAGGAACCTCCATCCGCAGGGCACCGGCGGGACAAGGCACGCTCCTGACCGTACGGCCCTGTAGATCGGTGATGAGCAGCATGGTCGGCACCGTACCCCCATCCGCTTCGAACACCACGTACGCACTGGCCGGGTTGGGGTACATGCGTAAGGTGGCTGCGCGTGGTGTGGCAGGTTCATCCACCCCCACGCTCAAGCCATACAGCTTGCTCACCATCCGCTGGGTGGTATCGTTGGTGGTGCCATCGTCATAGCCGTGGTAGGCGCCGTAGATGAAGTAGCCACCATCATTGCTGGGCACGATACCAGCAATGCTCTTGTAGGTGGTCGAACCCGACGACTGCACGAATTCGTAGGCCCCGCAGCCCATGCCGTCGAAGATATCCTCTACCAACGCACCGCTGCTATCGATCATGGCGATGCCGCCTCGGTCCTGCCCGTTGATCTTGTCGAATACACCGGTGATGATGTAACGGTCTGGGGAGAGCTCATAAATTCCAAGAACAATAGGAGAATTACCAGGGGTATGTGTAGCATCGAAAGTCGTCAGTTCAAAGGTTGGGTCGATAGCTCCGTTGGGGAGGAGACGAAGTACACAGCGCACAGTCTCCGATCCGGCAAGCTTCATAGTACCTCCCAAAAGGACCCGTCCATCGGGCATTACAACGTAGTCCCTTGGCCCCCCCCACGGCTCTAGTGGCACAATGAAGTTCGTATCCAAGCTTCCTTCCGCCTCCACCCGGAACACCCTGCTCACCGGCTGCCCCTCGTAGGTGGTCATGGTACCCGTACAGAGGAACTTTCCGTCCGGCTGCTCTTCGATGGCGTAGATCACCCCGTTACACTGGCGGTGGGTGCGGGTGGTGTCCAGGTAGCCTTCATTGCTGAACCAGATCAGGCTGTACAACCCCTCGAAGCCTCGGATGCTGTCGCTGAGCACGTGCGCCCCGCTCATCAGCACCCGCCCATCGGGGTACACATGGTAGTCACCGCCTTGGAGGGAGGTGAAGTAGCGGCCCAGGTTCATTTCAATGAACATAGGGTCCGAGTTGCCGCTCGGAAGCAGTCGACGAACTGTTTGGGTCGTCCCTACATAAACAAGGCCATCGTTCCAAGGGTGCAAGCGCCCCCCGCCTAATACCGTTGCATTGTAAGTCGGATCGAGGTTCCCGGTCGCGTCAACACGGGCTGTGAATTTTTCGTTCTGAACACCTGGGAACCGAAAGCGACCGGATACGATCAACCCACCCGAGGCATCCTCCAATACAGATGCCACGTAGCGCACATTCATTTCAGTCCGGAACCCCTCATCCAGATCGAACGGCACCTGTGCACGAAGCACTGCCACCCACCAGGGCAGCAAAACCACGCCTAGGTGACGCCAGCCGTTCATCGGATCACTAAGCTCTTGGTCTGTAGCGCCGCTCCTTGCTCTTCCAGCACCACCGTATAGGTGCCCGCGGCAAGCTTGCGGCTATCCAGCACCAGCTGCTGTTCCTGGCTGTTCACCACCAGTTGTTCCAGCTCGCGCCCGGCGATATCCAGCACCCGGATGCGCCCGTTCTTCGGTACGTCCAACAGGGCCACTTCGAACACTACATAGGCACTGGCCGGGTTGGGGTACATGCGTAGGGTGGCTGCCAGCGGGGCGGCAGGTTCATCCACCCCCACGCTCAAGCCATACAGCTTGCTCACCATCCGCTGGGTGGTATCGTTGGTGGTGCCATCGTCGTAGCCGTGGTAACCGCCATGAATGAAGAATCCTCCGTCACTGCTCGGAACGATACCCGATATGTATTTGTAGGTGGTGGAACCCGAGGGCACAACGAAGTCATAGGCCCCACAGCCCAAGCCATCGAAGACATCCTCCACCAACGCACCGCTGCTGTCGATCATGGCGATGCCCCCACGGTCGATCCCATTGATCTTGTCAAAAACGCCGTTGATGATGAACCGGTCCGGAGAGAGTTCATAGATGTCCAAGACCAGCGGGATCTGCGAAGGGGTGAAGGTGGATGAAAATTGCAAGAGCTCGTAGCTCTCATCCAAGCTCCCGTCTGCATGCAAGCGGATCACGCCTTGTATTTGATCCGATCCGATGAGTTTCAACGGCCCTGCCACCATGATCCTACCATCGGGCAGGGTGTGGTAGTCTCTTGCCTCACCATACCACTGTAAGGGTGGATCAAAGCTGGTATCCAAGGTGCCATCCGCCTCTACGCGGAACACGGTCTTCACCGGCTGACCCTCGTAGGTGGTCATAGTACCGGTACAGAGGAACTTGCCGGCCGGCTGCTCTTCGATGGCATAGATCACCCCGTTGCACTGGCGGTGGGTGCGGGTGGTGTCCAGGTAGCCTTCATTGCTGAACCAGATCAGGCTGTACAACCCCTCGAAGCCTCGGATGCTATCGCTGAGCACGTAGCCGCCGCTCACTAGTACACGGCCGTCGGGAAACACGTGGTAGTCCCCCCCCTGAAGAGCAAATACATAGGGTCCAGCGCTTGGTAACACGTATTCCGGATCGATGCTGCCATCCGCGAAGATCCTTCGAACACCCGGTCCATTACCGATGTAGTACCGGTCGCTCCACGGTGTGATCTTCCCACCTCCAGGTGCGAAGTCGGGATAATCAGCGATGCGCTGTCCACTGGGAGTGACCCGCACATAGCCGCGATCGAAAAGATCACCATCCCAACGAAGTATCCCGGAAAGCAGCAGATCACCGTTATCCAACTCGACCATCGAGTTGACGAACTTTTTGTTAAGCTCAGTCCGGAACCCCTCATCCAGATCGAACGGCACCTGCGCAACGAGCAAGTGGGCGCAGCAGAGCAACAGTGCCAATACACTCACTTTCCTGCGCCCTCCGTTGTTCATCGGATCACGAGGGTTTTGGTCTGGATGGCCGCACCTTGCTCTTCCAGTACGATGGTGTAGGTGCCCGCGGCAAGCTTGCGGCTGTCCAGCACCAACTGCTGTTCCTGGCTGCTCACCACCAGCTGTTCCAGCTCGCGCCCGGCAATGTCCAGCACCCGGATGCGCCCGTTCTTCGGTGCTTCCAACAACCCCACCTCGAACACCACGTATGTACTGGCCGGGTTGGGGTACATGCGTAGGGTGGCTGCCAGCGGGGCGGCAGGTTCATCTACTGCTTTCACGCAGCGCGACTTGGGCCCTCCCAACGCTCCACCGCTCAACGGGGCACGGCACTTATTGAAGTGGAAGCACAGCAGGTTCTGGGCCCAGGTGGCGGCCCGGTCGCGATGCTCGCCGATCAGGGTTTGTAGCGCCACCTGCTCTTCGGCGGTCATGCTGGCATATTCCCGCCCTCCCACGCGCACTGGTTCCAAAATGTCCATCAGCCCAAGCATGCGGAAGCGCTCGTCCTCCTGTTTGTCGCGCAGCTCGTGCTCGTCGATCATGTCCAAGATCACATTCCGCGCTGCACCAAAGTTGTCCTGCTGTAGGTAGGTCATGGCCTCGGCATAGCGCGCAGCCGGGGTACGGATCTGCTGCCACGCCCAACGCAGGCTATCCACATGCTCCAGCGTATCGCTGCGGTAGTAGTCCATCAGCAGGTGGGCGTTCTGCGTCAGTTCACTGTGGTGGTGGGCCATGGTGGCCGACGCCAGTAGAACGTTCATTCCACCAAGCTAATGCAGGGCTTCCACTCCCACAACCTACCCCGCCCACCCCTCCCGGTCCAAGCTTCGGTATTGGATGGCTTCGGCCAGGTGCTCGGTGCGGATGTCCGGGCTGTTGGCCAGGTCGGCGATGGTGCGCGCCACCTTCAGGATGCGGTCGTAGGCGCGGGCGCTGAGGCCGAGGCGTTCCATGGCCTTCTCCAGCAGCGCCTTGCCGGCGGCATCGATGCGGCAGATCTCACGCAAGTCCTTGCTGCCCATCTGGGCGTTGCAGTGGATCTTCCTGCCGGTGTAGCGTTGCTGTTGCACGGCACGTGCAGCGATCACCCGTTCGCGCATGTCGGCGCTGCGTTCGCTCTGCCGTTCGGCGCTGAGCTCGCTGAAGGGCACGGGCGTCACTTCGATGTGGATGTCGATGCGGTCCAAGAGCGGGCCGCTCACCTTGTTGAGGTACTTCTGCACCACGCCCGGCGCACAGACACACTCCTTCTCCGGATGGTTGTAGTAACCGCAGGGGCAGGGGTTCATGGCGGCCACGAGCATGAAGCTGGCCGGATACTCCACCGTGAAGCGCGCACGACTGATGGTGACCACGCGGTCCTCCAACGGTTGGCGCAGCACCTCCAGGACCTGCCGCTTGAACTCGGGCAGCTCGTCGAGGAAGAGCACACCATTGTGCGCGAGGCTGATCTCGCCCGGTTGCGGGAAGCTGCCGCCACCAACGAGGGCTACATCACTGATGGTGTGGTGCGGGCTGCGGTAAGGGCGCACGCTCAGCAGGCTGTCCTCCTTGCGCAGCTTGCCGGCCACGCTGTGGATCTTGGTGGTCTCCAAGGCCTCGTCGATGTGCAGGGGCGGCAGGATGGTGGGCAGGCGCTTGGCCAACATGGTCTTGCCGGCACCCGGCGGACCGATGAGGATGATGTTGTGGCCGCCGGCCGCAGCGATCTCGAAGGCGCGCTTGATGTTCTCCTGTCCTTTCACATCGGCGATGTCCACCGGATAGCTCTGGCTGCTGTTGGCGAACTCGGCCTCGATGTCCACCACCGTGGGCTGCACACTGGACTGGCCCTTGAGCAGGTCCACCACCTCGCGCAGGTGTTCCACGCCATAGATGGTGAGGCCGTGCACGATGGCGGCTTCGCGGGCATTGGCCGCCGGCAGGATCACCCCTTCGAACCCGGCCTTCTTCGCTTCGATGGCGATGGGCAGCGCGCCTTTGATCGGCCGCACACCACCGTCGAGGGAGAGTTCGCCCATCACCAAGTAGCGCTCGAGCATGTCGGCGGGCACTTGGTCGGTGGCGGCCAGCAATCCCACGGCCAGCGGCAGGTCGTACGCGGTGCCTTCCTTGCGGATATCGGCCGGTGCCAGGTTGATGGTGACGCCCTTGCCGCGTGGCGCGTAGAGGCCATTGTTGCGGAGCGCGGCATCCATGCGCTGCTGGCTCTCCTTCACGGCGCTGTCGGGCAGCCCCACGAGGTAGAAGTACGCGCCGGGCTCCACGTTCACCTCGGCGGTGACGATGGTGGCGTTAATGCCGAAGACGGCGGCTCCGAAGACCTTGACGAGCATATCAGTACCGTTCCTTGCGTGGTGGTTCCCCCAGATCGCGTTCGATGTGATCGATGAACGCGTGGATGACCTTGATGTGGACCTCCTGGATCCGGTCGGCGTAGCCGTTGTGGGGCACGCGCACTTCCACCGTACACAGGTCGGCGAGCTTGCCGCCATCCTTGCCAGTGAGGCCGATGACGTGCATGTTCTTCGCCCGGGCCACCTCGGCGGCGCGGAGCACGTTGGGGCTGTTGCCGCTGGTGCTGATGGCGAGGAGCACGTCCCCCTCACGACCATGCGCCTGCACGAAGCGCGCGAACACCTGCTCGAAGCCGTGGTCGTTGCCGACGCAGGTGAGGTGGCTGGGATCGCTGATGCTCAGTGCGGCGATGGGCGGCCGATCGTCGCGGTAGCGGCCGGTGAGCTCCTCGGCGAAGTGCATGGCATCGCACATGCTGCCGCCATTGCCACAGCTAATGACCTTGGCGCCCTGCTTGAGGCAGTAGCTCATGAAGGCGGCGGCCTGCTCCACGGCGGCGATGTTGGCCGGGTCGGCGAGGAAACGCTCAAGGACCTCGGCGGCCTCGGAGAAATGTGAACGGATGCGTACGTCGGTGCTCATTGTCCCAAAGATGCATCAAAGCGGATCGCCGCCCCGATAGCCGATGCGCACCCGATCTCCGGTCGGGCGGTCCAGCAGATGCTTCACAGCTTCGAAAAGCTCACGCACGACGCCCTCGGTCCGCTCTTGGCGACCTTCCATGCGCTCCACCCGAAGCTGCAACTCAAGGTCGTTCTGGAGCAGCCGGGTGAGTCGAACAAGAACGCGCACGATACGAATGTTCACCGCTATCGCCCGTTCACTGTTCAGCACGCTGGAGAGCATAAGCACGCCATGTTCGGTGAACGCGAATGGCGGCACCCTTGCCCCTCCCCATGATCTTGAGGTCGCGATCTGCGACCTCAAGTCGGACCACTCCGTTTCGTTGAGCTGGAACATGAAGTCCTCCGGGAACCGTGTCATGTTCCGTTTGACCTGCTCGTTGAGGCGCTTGGTGGCTACACCGTAGAGCTTTGCCAGATCATGTGCCAACATGACCTTCTGCCCACGAATCCAATGGATCCGTGCGGCGATCACTTCTTCTCCAACTACCTCCGCTTCCATCCGCTCCACCACGATCGACGAATAATCTGTCGACCGATCGGCGGGTAAGTTGTCAAACGAATGACGAAAAAACAAGCAAGCCCCCGAAAAAAGATCCGGGTGTGATGCCCGAGCGCTCAGCGCGCAGCCTGCTGCCCGAGCACCTGCATGCCTTGCAGACCGCGCTCAAGGAAGGCCTTGTAGTCCTCCACGGCCGGGGTGTAGCCTACCGGATCGGTGAGGAGCTTGCCATCGGGGCTCAGCAGCGCATAGAGGGGTTGCGTGGCGCTCTTGAAGGTCTCGGTCTGCAGCGTGGCCCACTTGTTACCCACGGTGAGGATGGGCTTCTTGGTGCCGTTGCTGGTCTCGTAGATGAACTGCTCCTCCTTGGGAAGTTCGCTCTTCGCATCCACATAAAGGGACACCAGCACGTACTGATCACCGATCAGGCGATTGATCTCGGGCACCGGCCACACATAGTCCTCCATCTTACGGCAGTTGGCGCAGCCATAGCCGGTGAAGTCCACCAGGAGGGGCTTGCCGGTGCGCTTGGATTCCTCCATACCGCTGGCCAGATCATGATAGCACGACAGACCGGCGGGACATTCGGTGGGGTATATCCAGCTGTACCCGGGCGATGGCGAAATGCCGCTGAGCAATCCGACCGGTGCGAAGGTCTTGGCCTTGTCGTCGTAGCGGAAGCCATAGGCCATGTAGAGGGTGAAGAGCGCGAAGGCCGCCACCAGTCCCATGCGCATGGGCGAGAGCTTCTTCACCGGACTGTCGTGCGGGAAACGGATCTTGCCCAGCAGGTAGAACACGATGCCGATGCCGCAGATCACCCAGATGGCGAGGAAGAGCTCGTAGGGCACGAGGCCCCACTTCATCACGAGGTCGGCCATGCTGAGGAACTTGAAGGCCAGGGCCACCTCCACGAAGCCGAGCACCACCTTCACGCTGTTGAGCCAGCTACCGCTGCGGGGCAGACTGTTGAGCCATCCGGGGAAGAGCGCGAAGAGACCGAAGGGCAGAGCCAGTGCAAAGCCGAAGCCGCCCATGCCTGCGGTGAGCTGCCAGGCACCACCATCCGCCGTGAGCGCTCCGGCTAGCAACGAACCCAGGATGGGACCGGTGCAGCTGAAGGACACCAGCGCGAGGGTGAGGGCCATGAAGAAGGTGCCGATGAGCCCGCCGAACTTGCTGGCGTTGGCGTCCATCTTATTCACCCAGCTGCTCGGCAACGTGATCTCGAAATAGCCGAAGAAGGAGATGGCGAAGACGATGAAGATGACGAAGAAGAAGAGGTTCAGCCAGGGGTTGGTACTGATCTCGTTGAAGATCTCCGGGTTCACGCTGCCCAGCAGGTGGAAGGGCAGGCTGAAGAGCAGGTAGATGATCAGGATGAAGCCGCCATAGGTGAGAGCGTTCTTCAGGCCGCTGGCGCGGTCGGTGCTGCTCTTGGTGAAGAAGCTCACCGTGAGCGGGATCATGGGGAACACGCAGGGCGTGAGCAGGGCCACCAGGCCACCGATGAAGCCGAGCATGAAGATCCACAGCAGCGAGTTCTTCTCTTCAGTTCGTTTCCCCTCGTCGCGCACCACGGGGTTCTCCAGGTCCACCGAGGCGATCTTCAGTTCCGCCGCATCCGTGCGGGTGGCGATGCCCGCGAACTTGGGATCGTTCGGGTCGAAGGACACATCACCGAGCTCATAGGTGCCGGTACCCACACCCAGGATGAAGTAGACCGTGGCCGGGGGCAGGCACATCTCGTCATCGCAGGTCATGTATTCGAAGCGACCGGTGATGGGCGTGGCGGCATCGCTCACCCGCAGGCGCTGGGTGAAGGTGGCCGAGACCTTGAACTTCTTCACCGGCATGTCGAACACCGGGTCGTGGCCATCGATCACCTTGGAGCCGGTCTCATCCACCGCGCCGAGGCGTTCCACACCGGGCAGGCTATCGACCGCGATGGTGGTCGGCCAGGGGCCCATATCGCCGTAGTTCTGTTGGGAATATACGCTCCAGCCTTCCTGGATGGCGGCCAGGAAGCGCACCTCGTAGACCCCGTCGCCCAGGGCACTGGAACTGATGGTCCACTTGACAGGTTCGGGCGCTGCTTGATCGCCGCCGGGCGGTTGGGCCAGGACGGCCAAGGACAGGAACGGCAGCAGGAACAGGAACAGGGAACGGAGCATCATTCGTCGGTGGGTTCGGCCGCAGCGCTGACCGTGAAGGTGTAGACGGTAGGCGGCAAGCAGGTCTTGTCGTTGCAGAGCATGTACTCCACTTCGCCGCTCAACGGTGCGGTGGCCTTGGCGGTGGTGTGGAGGGTGAAGCGCGGTGTGCCATCGTGATAGCGCACCACCATGCCGAAGTTGGGATCGTATTCCTCCACTGGCGTCGGCTCATCCACGCGCAACAGGCGGTCGGTGGAGCCTTCGGCCAGGCGGAACGCGGTGGGTAGTGGACCCATGTCATTGGACAGTTGGGTGGCATAGATGTGCCATCCGGGTTCCAAGCGTGCGTCGCAATGCACCACCACGGTACCATCCACGGCAGCCACGGCGCTCACGTTCCATTGCACGGGGCTGGCAGCGGTCGCGAAAAAGGCGAGGAAGGTGATGAGGGGGCTGAACATGGTGCTGCCGGAAGGACAAAACTACGGCCCTCCCGGCAGCGTGATCCAAGTGCCTCTGAACATCCTTGCGATCCTATGGGACCGCGTCATTGTTAAGGAATGTCAATGCTCACCACCCGCGAAACGGGGATGGTGGTACCGTATTTCAGCACGATGTTATCGGGATCGAAGGCCCAGATGGTGGTCTCCACGGCCTTCAATCCTTGATCATCCTGGAACACGATGCGGCACTTGCCATGCTCGGCATTGCCCAGACGGGTGGCCACTTGCAGGGTCCGTAGGATGCTGCGCCGTTGGTCCATGGTGATGGGTACGGGCTCCATAGGGAATCGCAGGCCGGGTATCTGCTCCTTGGGGATGAGGGTTGCTCGCACGTCCAACATGGTCGTTCAATTAGGTCCATGAAGGTAATACGCAAAATGGGCGGATCGCAACGGCCTGTTGAAAAAACGGCACCTAGGCCTGCACGTACGTGATCTTCAGCAGGCGGCCGGGCCGGTTCCTGGGGAGCGCCAACCGGCTTCGCCGGAAGCCACAACACCACAGGACACCACGATCGTCCTCCAACACATGCACGGCTCCTTTGCGATGCAGCGGCACCCTGGCGTCCACAAGCATATCGCTGATGAGCTTGGACCCCTTCATCCCAGTGGGTGCGATGCGGTCTCCCCTCCGCCAGGGACGCACGCGGAGCGACCCTTGCAAAGCATCGGCATCCAGGATGAGTACGCTGGGCGGATGGTCGCTCGTGAGATCGTTCGGACCCGCCACTTCGAGCCTTAGCGGCAGGTGTGCGGGCCACGGTGGATCGATCGGGACGACGTGTTCCGTTCGGAGGGGCTGCCCAAGCGGTATCCGGACGATGACGGTACGTTCCACTTGCACCGAAAGGGCCGGACCATCGAAGCGGGCACCAACGTGACGCTCAGCGATCGCTCGCCATAGCGCCTCCACGCGATCGGGGTGCAACTCCGCCGGGGCCGCGAACCTGGACAGGAGCAACAGCGGCGCAACGCTGGCCTCCACTGCCGCGATCGGCAGTTCTGCGCGACCATCGGCGAACGTGCGGACGCTCTGCTCCACCTCCCTCGCTCGCTCCTCGGCAAGGGCGTGCATCTCACGGGCCAGCGCAACGTTCCGCTGCAGTACGCGGCGCGCTCCGGGCCGGAGCTCCTCGAGCATCGGCAGCAGTTCATGACGCACGCGGTTGCGCAGATAGGCGGGGTCTGCATTACTGGCATCCTCCCGGAACGGAATATGATGCCTTCGTGCATGATCCTCGATCACCGCACGCGGGACTGAAAGCAGGGGGCGGATGAAAGCTCCGCTGCGCATCGGTATTCCGGACCACCCGGCTGTTCCCATACCACGCAGCAGTTGCATGAGCATGGTCTCCACCGCATCATCACCGTGATGTGCCATGGACAGGAGCCCCGGCCCCTCCTCCACCGCGCGATGGAAGACCTCGTAGCGCGCTGTACGGGCAGCCATCTGCATGGATCCGCCCTCAGCCGATCGCCGCGCGACCACGTCCACGCGCTCCACGCGGGTGGGCAGGCCGAGGGCAGCGGCCGTGCGCACCACCAACTCCCGGTCAGCGTCGCTCTCAGCGCCGCGCAGACCATGGTCCACGTGAAGCACATGCACCTGATGACCGAGATCATGCAGCACATGCATCAACACCATGCTGTCGACACCTCCGCTCACTGCGACCCAGAGCGGTGATCCATCCGGCACCTGGCATTGGAGCCGCAGCGAACGTTGCACCGTATCATGCATGTGCCAGAGCGTCAATTACCGAGCGGGCCTTCACCTGGCATTCCTCCCATTCTGCAGCGGGATCGCACAGGGCGGTGAGCGCGCTGCCTGTGCGCAAGGATACCACACCCGTGCGCCGATCGAACACCAACGCGCGGATCACCACGTTGAGGTCGGCCGTACCATCCGGCGCGAAGAATCCAAGGGTGCCACTGAACGCCCCGCGGGGTGCACCTTCGACCCCGGCGATCAGTTCCATGGCGCGCTCCTTGGGCGCACCGGTCATGCTGGCCATGGGAAAGGCGGCACGCACCACCTGCTCCACGGTCACACCGGGAGCCATGCGGGCCGAGACCGTGCTCACCAGCTGATGCACGCGAGGATAGGTGCGCACGGCACAAAGCTCGTTCACCACCACGCTGGCCCGGTCGGCAATACGTGACAGGTCATGGCGCATCACATCCAGGGCCATGATGTTCTCACTGCGCTCCTTGGCGTCGCTCATCAGTTCCTGACGAAGGCGATCGTCCGTATCGGGGTCTGGCGAGCGCGGACGGGTCCCCTTCATCGGTTCACCGACCACGCGCGGACCGTCGAACGCAAGGAAACGCTCGGGGCTCGCGCTCAGAACGAACCGATCACCCAGGCGATGGAAGGCGGCGAAGGGCGCACCGGAGCGTTGGAGCAGGCGCAGGAAGGCGACATAAGGTTCCAGCTGTGGCCAGAGGGCAGTGCGCTCGGTACAGTAGTTCACCTCGTAGATATCGCCGCGCTGAACGTGCCGCAGCAGCAGCTCCACATTGGCGAGGTAGGTGGCCTTGTCGGTGGTGAGCTTCCAATCGGTCTCCAGCCTTTCACCGGGATCGTGGATGCCAGTGACAAGTCGATGGGCGAGGTCGGCGGGATCGACACCTGAGTCCGGGTGTACATGGAGCACAGCGCGGTCCGGATGGCGGTCGACCACCCACCGGGGTCGTGTCCATCGGACGCATGGGGCACCATCGTTGTGCGGCGCCTCGCTGCCATCGGGCAACAGCCACTCATAGTCAATGGAAAGGGTGCACCAGTCGTTCACCGGTCCGTGCAGGTCACAAGGGGGACCGGGCAACACCTCCTGCTCACCCACACACAGAACAGTGCGCTGCTGGTCGGCCACACGCCTGAAAAGGAATTGTTCCTCCTCGCGCAACAAGGCTGGCAGCAGCGGTAGTCCCGGATCCAAGTCGATGGAACGTCGCACGGCGCCAAGTTACCGAGCGCGTCGGGTCAGGCGCTGACGCATGCGCAAGGTGAACAAGCGCGCGACCAGCACGACAAGCAGTACCCAGGCTGCACGACCAATGACATCACCGTATCGTGCATAGAAGGTGAGACCTTCCTGAAGCGGCAGAACGGCGCGGAACGATGCAGGTCGCCACCAAGGGGTCCTGTCATGGACCACACCACGCGGGTCCACCCAGCAGGAGATGCCTGTATTTGCCGATCTGGCGATGGCGCGGCGCATCTCAATGGCGCGCAGGCTGGCGAAGGTGAGGTGCTGGCGGGGTCCCGGCGAATCGCCCCACCAGCCGTCGTTGGTGATGATGGCGATGAGGTTGGCACCGTTGCGCACATGCTCTCCCACATGGGCGCCGAAGACGGACTCGTAACAGATGGCCGGTGCGATACGCAGGTCATTGAGGCTGTCGTTCAGCACGGACCGTTCATCCTGCGTACCGAGCGACCCGCTCACACCACCCAGGTCCACGCTCAGTGCGCCAAGCTTGCCGAGCACGGCCTCAAAAGGCATCATCTCCACCCCGGCGACCAGCTTCGACTTGTTGTAACACACCGCTTCGCCGCTGGACGGCAGGAACAGGGCGGCGTTATAGGCTTCATACCAAAGGTCGGTGCCGTCGATGCTCCGGGCCGTATGCGGAAGATGTTCCCCCTTTCGGAAAAGGCGCGCGGAGGACATCCCCGTAAGCAGGGCGACACGCGGATGCCGTTCCTGAAAGGCGCGCATCCGGCGGGTACTTTCCGCCCGTTCGATGTCATTCTCCCACAGCCCATGGAGCCTTACAGGATCGGCGCGCAGATCGATGGTCGCGGATTCCTGCAAAGCGGTCTCGGGCATCACCACCAGCCGCGTGGCCGGGGTCATCGACCGTTCGGCGAGGAGCAGCATGCTGTCCAATTGCACAAGTGGATCGATGCCGCCGAACTTCTCGTTGTAAGGGTCGATGTTGGGTTGCACCACCACCACCTCCACTGCGGGGCCATCACTACTGTAGGTGGCATACCGCGCAATGGAGGCCACGAGCGGAAGGCAGACCAATGCGACCGAGGGCAGCCATGGGCGGGCAGTGGTCCAGGCCCCAGTGCGCTGCGCACGGAGGAGCGCCTGGTGCAACGCAAGGTTGACCGCCCACACCCAGATGGAGCCACCGAGCGTACCGGTGACCTCGTACCACTGCACCCAGGCGGGTCGCGAGGCGAACACGTTGCCGAGGGTGAACCAGGGCCATTTCAGGTCCCAGTCATGATGCAGATGCTCCCAGGCGACCCAGGCGACCACCAGCGCAGCGAAGCCGACGGTAGGGCCCATGGCGCGGCGGAAGATGCGCATGATCCACCACGGAAGGAGCATGAGGAGGCTGTTCACCAGCATCGGTGAGAGGCCGCTGATCAACCGGGTACCGAAGGGCTCACTGACCAGGAAGAACCACCAGCTGGTGGCGGCGTTCCAGATCAACACTCCCAGCAGTACATAGGGCAGGAAAGAGCGGCGCGGGCGTGCTCGTTCGTGCAGGTCGAGGGCATGCAGCATGGGAAGCCAGGCCACAAAGGCCAGTGGCGTGATGCCTCCAATGCCCGGCCAGGCAAGGGCCCATAGCACGCCGGTCAACGCAGCCCATGCGGACACTGTGCGACGATCGGTACGTGCTTCCACGGCGGCGAAGGTAGCTGCACCCATGCACGATGACCGTAGCCGGACAATGGTAGCGGCCACCGGAACACTCCGTTCACCGAAGCAGGTACATCTTGCCGAAGCCCTTGGTGAAGTAAGGTGAAGCACCGGTCTCCCGAAGCTCGATGTCCTGCCCATGGAGCTGGGCGATGACTCGGTAGAGATACACACCACGCGCCAGCCGGTCCCCGAACTGATCGGTGCCGTCCCAGGCATACTCGGTGATGTTCCGCCCCACCCGCAGGGTACCCAGTTCGTTGATACCGATCTCGCGCACGACCCTGCCGGTCACGGTCATGATCTGTATCCTCATCTGGGTGGGTGGTTCCACACCGGTCACGGTGAAGACGAAGCGGGTGCTGGTGGTGAAGGGGTTCGGGTAGTTCAAGACCTCCGTGATCGTGGAGCGGTTGATCACTTCGAAATTGACCTTCAGCTCGTGATCGCCGGATGCGTTATTACTGCGATCCGATGCCATCACGCTCAGCTGATACTTGCCGTCAGCAATGAAGGTGGGCCTGTACAGGATGCGCGCCACATTGTCCGCACTCGTGGCAGGAAGGAACTGTAGCTGTTCAACGCCCGCACCGGTCCGGAAGAACACCCGCTCCAGGCTGCCTCCAGGACGTGCCAGATAGACACGGAACAAGGCTGTATCGGCCGGTGAGTCATGCAGGAGAACGGTATTCTCATCATCCAGACGGATCTCGATCTCGGGCTTCGGCGATACGATGTCCCCGTCGAGGATGTGGATCCCATCAAAGGTGACGTCAAGGATGGGATTGATGTCATCCTGCGCCACTTCGAAGCGCAGCTGGGCCACGTTGTTGAAACGGAACTGCTCCAGCTGGTCATAGGTACCCACGACGGTGTCGATGGTATTGGCTTCGAGGAAGAGGGTATTGGGCCCACCGAGCCCTACCGTACTGAAGCGGATGGTGTCCATCAACACAGCGCCACCGGGCAATGGTGCATTGCGGCGGTAGTGTACGCGTCGGCGCACGTTGTTGCGGTCCTGCACCCATGCCCCCATCAGCAAGCTGTCCATGTCGAAGGGACTGACGTTATGCACGGCCACGGCCACTTGCGCCTCCTGCCCTTCGAACAGCCCGGACTGCACATTGAGGAATCCACTGGGCGGATCGATGGCACATTCGGGCACGGGTGAGCTCAAGAGTTGCCAGCGCTTCAATACCGAAGGGTCGGGATCATCGGCATTGTCCGTGTCGAAGAAGTGGCCACGCAGCTTCAAAAAGGGAATGTTCGCCGCGTCGATCAGTGTGGAGAGCGGGAGTGAATCCACCGAAGAGAGCTCATTGGCCAGTTCCACCTCCGCACCATTGGCGGTAAGGCCGCGTAGGATAATGCGCGTGCTGTCGCCCACATCCTGTGGTTGCTCATCCCAGTAAAGCTTGTCCCAGGCATAGGCAGGACCCGCCCATGGGCTGGTGATGGTGCCTTGATCGGCCGGCGCATCCACCCATACCGAGAGCGATAGGAAGGCCGGATCTCCTTCGGGCCAGATGGCCGGCGCGATGGTATCGCGGAAGCTGCCGGGTACACCCTTGCGGTAGTAGAAGATGTAGGCCACGCTGTCCGTCAAGGCATTGAAGTCGAGCTGTGGATCGATGCCCTCCAGATAAGGCATCAAGCCCGGAGCGTTGGCCTCCATGCCATCCTTGTCCAGATAAAGCCAGGTGTAGCAGAGCACATGATCGCCCGGCTGCACGGCGTTCTCCAGCATGTTCTGCATACCGGCCAGCTGCGCGGAGCTGTTGGTAAGGAAGGTGAAGAAGTTCCGAACGCGCGTTCCACAGACGCCGTTCTGGTTGAGATTGCCGAAATCGTTCTGGGGATTCTCCCCCTGGTAACTGGTGCCCCACGGTTCGAAGGTGCCGGGATCGATCACCGCCACATGCCAACCCGCCACGTTGCCGCAGCCATTGTAATCCTGGGGCACAAGATCCAAGGACCATTCGGTGTACGGTGAGAAGACACTGTCATGCACCTGGGCCCGGATGTTGCGCTGTCCCTGGAAGAAGTCGAAGTCGCGACCAGGCACGTCGTGAACGATGTTCGAAAAGGCGTTCTTCTTGAATTGCAGGTGGTGCGCCTGACCCCAACCATTGCGCCCCGCGAGGTATTGGAAGGAGCGTTCATACCAATTGTACCCGCCGTTCCCTGTGCTGTCGATGCTGCAGCGCCAATAGAAGACCGTGCTGTCCTGGGCCGAGTTGATGGCGTAGATGGAGGACGGCGTCCAAGTGACCACACCACCTGGGGCGTTGATCATCTGCATCTCCATCAACGGGCTGTTGAACAGGTCGGTGGTGTCGATCTGGAAGATGTAATTGCGCGGCGCTGCGAACGGGTCTCCCGTACTTGCCCGCAGGGACTGCACCGGACCCGGTACGATGGCGAAGTCGTACGGGTGGATGGGGATCAGGTCTCCGGAGGAAATGAAGAGCGCGGTGGCAGTGATGTTGTTGAAATTGTTGTCCAGCTCATCCACCTCGTCGGGATCGATATCCACTGCGAAGGAGAGCGCGTTCACGCCCTGGCCACCGGAGTTACCCCTCACCGGCATGCGGAAGTAGGCGGTATCACGCAGATACACATTGTTCACCGTGGTGGCGTACTCTTCGGGCGCACCGAGCCCAGCATTGGTGCGGACCATGGTCACCCGCAACGGTGCATTGATGGCCTTGGCGAAATTGGTGACCACCACCTTCACTGTGACGGTGTCCACATCAGCAGAGACCACTTCCGGTTCAAAATAGACCTTCTCCTGCGCCAGTGCATAGTCCGGCTTCGAGAATGAATTGAGCACGATGGTGGGATCCCCCTGCAGCGTGAAGGTGTGTGCCGTATGAAGCGTATTGAGATTGGAACTGGCGTTCAGCGTCTCGAAGATGGCATGCTTCATGTGCTCTCCGATGCTTCGCGCGTGGTTCACCCTGGAAAAGCTGCGATAGAAAGCGCGGGAATAATCGAGCAGATAGGACGCAAGCGCCACCTCGGTGCTGGCCAGAAAGCCGATGGGGCCGGTGGCCGGTGCAAGCACCCATTGCTCACCCTTGCTGAAGCGGTTGTTCTGATGAATATTACCGATGTAGCAGGAATTGCCGATCACCAGTGGATGTTTGCCGTTCCATTGGTAGTTGATCGGCTCGTCAATGGTGATGTCGAAGCTGGATGCGTACGCATGCGCCAGGAAGGTCATCAGGGTCACTCCCTGCTCGATGAGGGTGCGCACGGAGTCGGCTGAGGCACTCGCGAAGGTCTGCGTGGTGTTCTTCGTGAACGTGGAGACCTCCCCGCCAAAGGAAGTATCCACGGCAATGGCCTTGAGCTGGTTGAGGTAGGTGGTGAAGGTCTGCGGCTCCCCGGGTTGCAATCCGCCAGCGAAGTGGAGGATGTTCTTCATCCACTCACCAGGCTCCTGCCCTTCCAGGGCTTCCACCTTCTGGCGGTAGGCATCCACTTCATCCGGGGTGTATACGCTCAGGCGGCCCACCGGTATTTCCATGGTCCGTGGATCGAACCGCAGCCCGATGGTGTAGCACACATCGGAGGCAGGATGTCCGTAGGTGGGCACCAAACAGGTCGCATAGGCTCCTTCCGTGTTGGGCCGGATGCCGGTGGCCAGGGAGTTCACCCGCACGTTCTGCACTGATTTGCCGATGAGCAGCAAGGCCTTGGGCGAACTGTTCCAGGTGTCCAGCAGGTAGCGGCACCAACGACGGATCGATAAGGGATGCTTAGGCACACCGCCGCCGAATTGATCGTAGAGCTCGTCCACATCCACCAACACGGTGTTGTAGGGGTTGTCCACTGAGGTCTCCCTGTAGTTCGCGTAGTTCTGGGCGGCCTGCATCAAGGAACCATGTGCCACCATCAGCATCGCATCGGCGACCTCATTGGCCCCGAAGTCGGTGAAGAAGCCGTTGGTGCCGACGGGGACCAGACCTGTCACAGGAACGACGGACTCCTGCGGGAACATCACCACCTGGGTCACCGCGCTGTCCAGGTCGGCCCGAAGCACTGCACGCCAACGGTTGCCATACGGTGTGCCCAACACCCGGCGCACCGTATCCCCGAAGGCGTAGAAGACCGGTGTTCCGCTCCAGTTGTTGAAGTCCACATGGAGCAGACCATCGCCATCAAGGTCCGGGACACCCATGACCTGCTGCGCTTCGCTGTTCATGTTCCAGCCCTTGGCATAGCGGATCCATGCGCTGGCCGCGGCCTGCCTGTCGGCATAGTTCGGGTCCGATGCACCCGCCTGACCGGGCGCCATCAGGTCGTGCACCACCCGGAAGCGCAATGGCGTGGTGGCACCCACCAGGGTCTGCGGGAGCTCGAATTCCGAACGGATGACCCGCATGCCGTTGTAGATGATGTCGGCACCCACCAGCCCGGGCGCGGCACCAGCCACGAACTTCACATGGTGCTCGGGAGTGGCGTTGAACAGGTCATTGACCCCAACGACGGCCCCACCGATGAGCGCATTGGGGGCATCCGCGCCGGTGTATTTCCGCGGGGTGACCAGCGCTATCTGGCGATCCAGCGAATCAGCGGTCACGTTCGTGGCATTCGCATCGAACCATCCTTCTCCTTCTACATACAAGCCGCTGGACGAGGTATAGGGTCCCTCAGGGCCGAGGTAGTACTTCGACTGCCTGCCCGCTCCCACTTCCGACCAGTACCACGGCACGATCGGCAGGGATGTATGATCGATGGTGGCTTGCGGAACGATATGACCCTTGTCCACACCAGGGTCCGGGTCCCACGTGAGGTAGTAGCGGACCGTATCGTTGAAATAGCTGTAGAACGGGTTGGCCACCATGTCCGGGGACGGATACATCTGCCCATCCAGCCAGGCATCGTTGGCCTCCACCCTGAACTCGATGAAATCCCCGTCATCGAAACTCCCGTCCTCCTCACCGGAGACGAACATGGGCACGAGTTGCTCCCTACTGAAGAGCATGAGGTCCCGCGGATCCACGCTGGCAACAGGAAAACCCGAAGCCAGAAGCACAGCACGATCGATGCGGCGCATGCCACCTTCTGCCACATCGAACCGCCAATAGCGGCGATTGTGATCGACCCACTCATTGCCGTACGGCAATTGTGCCTGGACGGTCCAGGCACACAGCACCATCAGAAGCCCGAAGAGTAGGCGTCCTTTCATGTATCCGTGCGCTTGAAGATGTCGAACTTGATGGAAAAGATGTTCGAATAGAGGGCCACACTGTTGTCCCCGATGTCGGTCAGGGCATAGTCGAGCGAGAAGCTCTTGATCTTCAACCCAAGGCCGATGTTCGGCTGGATGGAGAGCGAGCGATCATCGCTGATATCGGTGATGTACTGGATGTTGCTCAGGCCGGTCCGCACGTAGAAGATCCGGGCGTAGCCGAGCTCGACACCGAGCCGTGGATCAGCGCTCCATGTGCCGGTCTGTAACAGGGTATTGCGACGCCCATCAAAGGTGCTCTCCAACTCCAGCGCAGTGATCAGGTCGAACTTCTCCCCGAACTTGAATTGACGCGCGGCACCGAGCATCAAGCGGGGCAGGGTCACCTCCACGCTGTTCACGGGGATCTCGTTACCGGTCTGCGCGAAGACATCGATCACCCGCTGATCGAGGGTGTAGCTCCAGGCATTGAAGGTTCCGGTCACGTCACGGGCCACCGCGGAAAAGCGCCACTTATCGCGCTCGTACTGTGCACCGGCATCCAGCCCGAAGCCCCAAGCCTTGCCGAACTCGCCGACGCGGCGGTAGATCACCTTGGCACTACCGCCAAGACGCAAGCCGGGCACGTTCAACTTGCGGGCATAGCTGATGATGAAGGCATGGTCAGCACTGCTGAACGTGGTGATGCGATCGTAATCGATGTTGCCCGAAGGGTCGATCAGTTCAATGGTATTGGGGATGTTGTCGATGCCGAAGCGCAGGAAGGTGAATCCGATGGCGCTTTTCTCGTCGATGGGCTTGGCAAGACCGATGTGATCATACTTGGCAATGCCGGCGAAATACTCACTGTGCATGGCGCCCACCTGCAGGTCACCTTCGACACCGAGCAGGCCGGCAGGGTTCCAGTAGCCGCTGTTCACATCGTTCACTACCGCCGTGAAAGCATTGCCCATGCCAAGTGCCCGCGCGCCCACGCCAATGGCGAGGAACTCGTTGGAATACTTGGGGGCATCCTGGGCCTGTGCGATGGGAAGGAACGCCGACGCCAGAAGGACCGTCGTTATCGAACGTGTGCTGAGGATGTTCATGTCGTAGTACAAAGGACGCAGCTACTAACTCCGGGTGGCCTCCCTTATTGCCCCGAAATTACCCAACTTCGGCCCCGATGGCACGGCTACCCCGCTTTCCGGACCTGCTGACGACCGCGAACCTAGCCTGCGGGGTGGGCTCCATCCTGCTCGCCTCCCAAGGACAGCTAACAGCCGCATGTTGGCTCGTGTTCGCCGGGGCGCTGTTCGATGTGTTCGACGGGCTTGCCGCCCGGGCGCTGGGGGGAAGCTCGCCCTTGGGTGCCCAATTGGACAGTTTGGCGGACATGGTGACCTTCGGAGTGGCGCCGGCATTCCTCGTGTTCCAGCAGGGTACTACGCTGGCTGGCAATATGCTCATCCCCGATATTGCAGCCCACCTCCCCTACCCCAACGCGCGCACCCCGTTGTGGCCCACTCTCACCGCCACATTGACCCTGGTGATCGCATCGTGCTGGCGCCTGGCCAAATTCAATCTCGATACGCGTCAGACCACCGGATTTCTTGGACTCCCTACACCGGCCAACGGCTTGTTATGGGTGTCGATCGTGATGGCATCCGCTCACATCGCCGTCCATCCAGGCCCCGGACACCATGAACTGGCGGACGCCGCGCACCTGTTGCTGGCTTCACCTTATGCGTTGTTGATCGCTGCGCTGGTATTGGCCGCTCTCATGCTCTCAGAGCTTCCTTTCCCCGGACTGAAATTCAAGCACTTCCGCTGGCCCGGCAACCAGGTCATCTACTTGCTGGGGAGCATCGGGGCGGTACTTGTGGTCCTGTACGGCATCCTGGCCGTGCCGCTGATCCTGGTCTTGTACATCCTCAGCCCATTATGGGGCCGGCTGTTCAAGCCGCAAGTCGCAAGTGACAAGTGACAAGGGTTCAAGTCCACCCGCCCTTGCTTGCGCCTTGGCACTTGACACTTGTCCCTTGGCACTTGGCACTTCACCTTAACCTCCTGACCTTTGCCCCCATGAAGACCTTCCGCGCCTCCATCGATGTGATGCCCCACGACAACCTGCTGGACCCCCAAGGCAAGGCCGTATCAGGCGCCATGGGCAATCTGGGGCTCCCCGAGATCACCGGCGTGCGCATCGGCAAACACATCACTTTGCACGTGGAGGCCGCCGACAAGAAGACCGCCGAGGCCAAGGTGGACGAGGCCTGCAAGAAGTTGTTGGCCAACCAGGTGATGGAGAAGTACAGCTTCTCGCTCGACGAGGTCAAGAATTAGGAGTTAGGGACTTTTCGCCGGAGGACGAAGTTGCGTCCCAGGTACTTCTCACGCACTTCAGCGTCGTTGGCCAATTCCTCGGCGCTCCCCTGTTTCAGGATCCGCCCTTCGTACAACAGGTAGGCTCGGTCAGTAATGCTCAGCGTCTCCTGCACGTTGTGGTCTGTGATCAGGATCCCGATGTTCTTCTCCTTCAGCTTTGCCACAATGCCCTGGATGTCCTCCACGGCGATCGGGTCAACCCCCGCGAAGGGCTCATCGAGCAGGATGAAGCGCGGCTCGTTGGCCAGCGCGCGTGCGATCTCGGTCCTGCGCCGCTCGCCCCCGCTGAGCACGTCGCCCATGTTCTTGCGCACATGCTGGAGGCTGAACTCGTCCAGTAGCTCCTCCAGCTTGCGGGCTTGTTCGGCCTTGCTCTTGCCGGTCATCTCCAGGATGGCGCGGATGTTGTCCTCCACGCTGAGCTTGCGGAACACGCTGGCCTCCTGCGGCAGGTAGCCGATGCCGCGCTTGGCCCTGCGGTACATGGCCAGGTCGGTGATGTCCTCGTTGTCCAGGTAGATGTGGCCCTCGTTCGGCTTGATGAGCCCCACGATCATGTAGAAGCTGGTGGTCTTGCCGGCGCCGTTGGGCCCCAGCAGCCCCACGATCTCACCCTGCTTCACCTCCACGCTCACCCCGTTCACCACGGTGCGGCGCTTGTAGCGCTTGAAGATGGTATCCGCCCTCAACATGTTCGTTGCGTCCGCGAAGTAATGGCTTCGGGTGTGCCCACCGCAAACGGCGCGCTGCAGGGGAACGCACGGATGGAGCTCTGCATGATCAGAAATTGACGAACAGCTTGGCCCGCAACGCGAAGGGGGCGGTGTTGGCGTGGTCGTTGTAGCGTAGACGCCAGATCACATCAAAGCGCAGCACCTTGAGGATGTTCTCCACCCCCGCGCTCACCTCCATGAACGGGCCGTTGTACAAGGAGTACATGCCGGGGAGCAACAGCATCTCCGCAGCGTGTTTGCCGTCCAGATCGCCTGCCACGGCCTTGAAGCCGGCCACTTCGCGCCACTTCAACCGGCGCATCAGCGGGATACGGTTCAGGAACAGACCTTCAAAATGGTGCTCGGCGATCAGTTGCACATACCGATCGCTGATGAACTCGAAGAAGTTCATGGTATTGAAGGCCGCATCGTCCAGGTAGAAGGTCTCGTTGCCGCTGTGGATGGCCAGGAGCGGATAGGGCAGGGTGCCGAAGACGCGGCCGCCTTCCACCGTGGTGCGCGTCCAGCCTACAGCCCCCAACTGCCAACGCCGATAGATGCGCCCCACCACCTTGGTATACTCGTGGTCGCTGTTGAGCAGGCCAGGTGCGCCGTAGGCCAGGTGCAGCTCGAGGGTCGGGAACTTGTTGAAGCCCACCGCCACCCGATCGAACTCCCCACTGACATACTTCTCCCGGTAGGCGAAGCGCGTATTGAGGCTGACCTCGGCCGTACGGATGCTGCCAACGTCCGTCAAGCGCGGGCTGCTGTCGTCCACGATCGCCTTGACGTAACTGAGGTCGCCAAAGGGCTGGAGGGTACGATAGCGCACCATCAGCTCGTTGGTGAAGCCGCTGAACCACTCGCGCTCAAGGCTGGCCTTCCATTCCTCCACATCGGTGAGCTTCGTATTGGGATTGCGCCTGAACACACTGCCCAGCAGGTTGTCGTTGCGGAACGCGTTGATGCTCTGGCCAAGCTGCTCCACATCGTGCTTGTAAGAGGCACGGTAGAGCAGCCGGGGTTCCTTGCTGATGAAGCCGCGTGTGGCCAGCCCGAACTTGAAGCGCTCGTCCTCGACCCCATAGGCGGTGTAACCCTCGAACTCCACCCAGGTGCTGAAGTTGTTGCTGGTGCGCCCTCCCAAGCGGAAGCGCATGCCCTCCACCGGATTGAAGCTCACAGTGGTGAAGTAGGGCCCCAGCTCGATCTTTCCGCGCTCATAGTAACCGGTCACGATGGTGCTGACGATGTCCACGTAGGTACGGAAGCGTGGTATGGTCTTCATCGTATCCACCATGTGGTAGATCTTCAGCTCCTTTTCCGTGAGCTGCACGTGGCGGTTGCTGTCCCAGTAATCCGCGCCCAGGCTCAAGGGGTCGATATCCACCACCACCTCATCAACCCCTTCGTAGAACACGGGTTCTTTCGGGCTGTTGATCACGAACCCTCGGTAGGTGGCAGTGCGACGTCCATAGAAGCCTTGCACGGCATTGCGGTTCTCCTTGCCGGTGTCCTTGATCACATTGAGGTCCACCACCAGTTCATCCCGGGTAAGCATCCATACCTCGTCCGCCACCGGGTCGTACTGCTGCTTCACCCAAAAGCCTTGCACGAAGTTGAGGTTCGCCCCTTCGGCGATACCGGCCTCGATGCGGTGCACGGCATAGGTGGTATCGTTGATCCACATCTCACCACTGAAGGCCAGCTCCTGCGGTCGTTTGGGCTTGAACTCGAGCTTGTAGCACCAATGACCGTTGACGTAGTTGCTGTCGGTGAGGTAATATTCATAGAAGGCCTTACCACCGTCGGCGATGGGGCTGATGAAGTTCTTGCCAAAAAGCACCAGGTAGTTGTCGTAGATGTTCACGTTCTGGTACATGTCGCCCATGAACTGGCTCACGCTCTCGTTCTCGATGCCGCTCACCTTGGTGCCCCGGATGTACTCCCTGCGTGCGCGGGGCTTCTGGCGGTAGAACACCTCGCTGATGCTTTCCGTCATGAATATCGGCAGGTAAGGCTTGGCGTCGGTGCTGTCGATGTTGTCGAAAATGAACGCGAACGGCTTGAAGAGCTTCTTCTCGGTGAACTCCTCGGTGATGTTGTTCAGATCGAACTCTATTTTGTTGTAGGCGTCGTATTGGTAGGCCTCCAGCTTCTCACGGTTGTTCACGGGTTTATGCTGCACCACACGGCGCAGGATGGCAAAGGCAGGATTCTCCTCGCTCGGCTTGATCACCACCTCGGCCAGCTGTACGTTGCTCGGCTCCAGGGCGATGTTGATCACCTGGTCCCGATCGCGTTTCACAGGCAGCGTCCTTGGCAGATAACCCACGTACGATACCCTGATGGAGTCCGTGGCGTAGTAGGTGTCAAAGCTGTACCTGCCCTCGATATCGGTCGTTGTGCCGATGCGGCTGTCGACAAAAGCGATGTTGACGAAGGGCAGGGTCTCGCCGGTGGCGGCGTCGCTGACCACGCCGGAGATCCGGGTGGTCTGTGCGACCGCCGGCAGCAGGCACGCCATGAACATGACCAGCATGCAGGAGCGGAGCCTCTGGTATCGCCTGGTCGGCATCATCGCGTTGCTGGTGCCTGTGTCACACGTTGGATGCTGCGTTCACGGGCGCGCACCGCACGCGCAGCGAGCAGTATGCTGAACTCATAGAGGAGCATCAGCGGTCCCGAAACGATGAGCTGGCTGATCACATCAGGTGGCGTAAGGATGGCGGCGAGCACCAGAATGACGACGAAGGCGTGCTTCCGGTACGTGCGCAGGAACTCCGGCCCCACCACACCAGCCCGGGCGAGGAAGAGCACCACGAGCGGAAGTTGGAAGACGATCCCCGTCCACAGCGTCACGCTGGTCACCATGGACACGTAGCTGTCAAGGGCCACGGCGTTCTGAACACTTCCGCTCACCTGGTATGCACCAAAGAACTGGATGCTGAGGGGGGCGAGCAAGAAATAGCCGAAGGCCACACCGGCCGCGAAGAGCACCGTGGCGAAGAGGGCCGTGCCCCGCAGGGCATGACGCTCGGTCACATGCAGTCCGGGACTGATGAAGCGCCATAACTCCCACATCACGTAGGGGAAGGCAATGATCAGGCCGGCCACGAACGACACCACCAGGTGGGTGAAGAACTGCCCGCTCATGCTGATGTTCTGCAGGGTGAAGTCCAGGTCGCTCACACAAAGCACATCGCCCATGCCCAGCAGCCGACCCAGGCTGCAGAACGCCTTGTAGGTGATGAACGAGGCATGCTTGGGAGCCAGTATCACTTGGTCGAAGAGGATGTCCTTGGCGACGAAGGCCGCGACCATGGCCAGGGCGATGGCGATGGCGGCCCTTACCAGGGTCCAGCGGAGCTCTTCAAGATGCTCCAGGAAGGTCATCTCCTGTTCGGGACGTTCCACGTGCGCGCTGGTCGGAAAGGCCAAAGATATCGGCGAACGATGGGCGGATACCCCCAACAGCAGCCAGTTATCAACGGTCCGTGCCAGGCTGTTAAGATCAGTGAACATCCAGGTGCCGCGATGCGTACCAATTGGCTACGGCGCATTATCTTTAAGCGTTCAAAGAACCATCACCCCTCCCCCGGCATTGTACGGACCGCTATGATCCACGTCGACCTCACGCCTCGCGAAGCCCTGCAGCAATTCTTCGGATTCAGCAAGTTCAAGGGTGAACAGGAAGCCATCATCCAGAGCGTGCTCGATGGCCAGAACACCTTCGTGATCATGCCGACCGGCGGGGGCAAGAGCCTATGCTACCAGCTGCCCGCCCTGATGATGGACGGCACCGCCATCGTCGTCAGCCCCCTGATCGCCCTGATGAAGAACCAGGTGGACGCCCTGCGGGGCTTCAGCGATGAGGACGGTGTAGCCCACTTCCTCAACAGTTCCCTCACCCGCAACGAGGCGCTCAAGGTGCGCCGCGACATCACCGAGGGCCGCACCAAGATCCTTTACGTGGCGCCCGAGTCGCTCACCAAGAAGGAGAACGTGGAGTTCCTCACGGACATCAAGATCAGCTTCTTCGCGATCGACGAAGCGCATTGCATCAGTGAATGGGGGCACGACTTCCGCCCGGAGTATCGCCGCCTGCGCACCATCTTCGACGAGATCAAGCGCGTACCGGTCATCGCGCTCACGGCCACCGCCACCGAGAAGGTGCAGGAGGACATCCTGAAGAACCTGGACATCCCCAACGCCAAGGTCTACAAGGCGAGCTTCAACCGACCCAACCTCTACTACGAGATCCGTCCCAAGAAGGACGTGCAGCGCGAGATCATCCGGTACATCAAGCAGCACGCGGGACGCAGCGGGATCATCTACTGCCTCAGCCGCAAGAAGGTGGAGGAGACGGCCGAGATGCTCAATGTCAACGGTATCAAGGCGCTGCCCTACCATGCTGGCATGGACGCCCACCAGCGCGCCAGCCATCAGGACCAGTTCCTCATGGAGCAGGTGGATGTCATCGTGGCCACCATCGCCTTCGGCATGGGCATCGACAAGCCCGATGTACGCTTCGTCATCCACCACGACATCCCGAAGAGCCTCGAGAGCTATTACCAGGAGACGGGACGTGCTGGGCGTGATGGCGGCGAAGGCAAGTGCGTGGCCTTCTACAGCTACAAGGACATTGAGAAGCTTGAGAAGTTCCTCCAAGGCAAGCCCGTAGCCGAACAAGAGATCGGCAAGCAGTTGCTCGCGGACACCGTAAGCTTCGCCGAGACCAGCATGTGCCGCCGGAAGTTCCTGTTGCACTACTTCGGGGAGGAGTTCGATGCGGCCCACTGTAACAAAGGCTGCGACAACTGCGCCAACCCGCGCGAGCAGTTCGAGGCGAAGGAGGACCTGGCACTGGTGCTGCGCGGGGTGAAGGAGAGCAAGGAGCGCCACCGCGCCAAGTTCATCTGCGACCTGCTCACCGGCACGGAGACCAGCGAGATCAAGAACTACAAGGGCGACAAGCTGAAGGTCTACGGGGAAGGCTCCGACAAGGACAGCCACCATTGGATGGCCGTGATCCGCCAGGCCAATGTGGGCGGCTTCCTGCACAAGGACATCGAGACCTACGGCAACCTGAGCCTTACTGAAGAAGGGAAGAAGTTCCTCGCCAAGCCCACCTCCATCAAGTTCGTGAAGGAGCGCGATTACAGCGATTTCGAGGGCGGTGGTGAGGACGAGCCCATCGTGCGCGCCGGAGCTGCGGCCGATGAGAAGCTGATGGCCATGCTGAAGGACCTGCGCCGCAGCCAGGCCCAGAAGCTGAAGCTACAGCCGTGGGTGCTCTTCGGCGATCCCTCGTTGGAGGAGATGACCATGCGTTACCCCATCACCATCGAGGAGCTCACGCAGGTGAGCGGTGTGGGACCGGGCAAGGCGCAGAAGTTCGGCAAGCCCTTCGTGGAGCTCATCGCCCGCTATGTGGATGAGAACGACATCGAACGGGCGGAGGAAGTGGTGGTACGCAGCGTGGCCAACAAGAGCACACACAAGGTCCACATCATCCAGAACATCGACAAACGCCTGCCGCTCGATGCCATCGCCAAGTCCCGCAACCTGACGATGGACGCCCTGCTCACCGAGCTGGAGAGCATCGTGCAGAGCGGCACCAAGCTCGACATCAACTACCATCTCAACGACGTGCTGGAGTCCGATGTGCTCGAGGAGATCATGGACTACTTCCGCGATGCCGAGACGGACGACATCGAGACCGCCGTCAATGAATTCGATGGCGACTACAGCGAGGAGGAGCTGCGGATGGTACGGTTGAAGTTCATGAGCGAAGTGGCGAACTAGGTGCGACAGGGTCCCAGCCTGATGCTGCCAGGAGCCACCCGACCATGAGCCCCAACGACCTCACCCTCGTCGCCAAGCACGTGATGAAGCTGCTGGTGGAACGGCGCTTCGATGAACTGGAGCAGGCCACCGGCGGCACGCGCCTCAGCGCAGATGACCTGGAAGCTGCTGTGGATGACGTGGGCGCGCTGGTGATGCCGCCTGAGAACGTGTGGCGGGACCTGCGCATCACTCCGGTCCGCAATTGGGCTGGAGCCTTCAGCCTGCGACTGGATCTGTGGACTGCACGCGGCCGGACCTCCAGCACCGTGGAGCTTACTGTTCATACGAAGAACGGGAGGCCGGTCATCGAAGTGGACGACATCATCGTAGGCTGAACACATGGGTCGGCCGGACGATCATCGGCCCATCGCAATGACTACTCCGGCAGGTGCGTTCCCTGTACTTCAAAGAGCGCCCCCAACGCCATCATCGCCGCACCCGTGATCATCGCACCCTCGTCGATATCGAAGGCGGCCGTGTGCAGCCCGCTCTGCGTACCCTCCTTCGTGGCATTGCCGGTACCCAGCCTGTAGAAGCATCCCGGCATCACGTGCGTGTAGTACGCGAAATCCTCGGCGCCCATGCGGATGTCCATGTCCACCACGTTACCGGCGCCGACAAGCTCAACGGCCAGCGCACGCATGCGGGCCGTGAGCGCGGGATCGTTCTTCACCACGGGCGAGCCCTTCACGATGCGGAACTCCACTTCACCTCCACTGTCCCGAGCGATACGCGAACCGATACTTGGCAACAGCTCGTGCAGGCGCGCACGCAGGTCCTCGTTGAAGGTGCGCAGGGTGCCGTCAATGGTCACCGAGTCGGGTACAATGTTGGTGGCGCCGGCAGCGATCAGCTTGCCAAAGCTGAGCACCATGGGCTCCCCCTCCGGCACCGCCGCCTGTGCCTCGGCATAGAGCGCGGGCAGCAGTTGAGCCGCAATGAGGATCGGATCCACAAGGCGATGACGCACGGAGGCATGGCCGCCCCTCCCGGTAACGGTCAGGTAGAGCTCATCTGCAGCCGCCATGAACGGCCCACTGCGAAAGCCAAGCAGGCCCGACGCCAATTCGGGCGTGACATGCTGACCCAGGATGCCCGCCGGCTTGGGATCGTTGAGCACCCCTTCCTTCACCAGCAACGATGCGCCTCCCGGCTCCTTCTCTTCACCGGGCTGGAATACGAGCATCACCGTGCCGCTCCACTCCTTCCGCAAGCGATGCAACGCGATGCCCGCACCGAGCACCATGGCCGTATGGGCATCATGACCACAGGCATGCATCACTCCGGGGACGGTGCTGCAATAGTCCGGCTTGCCCACCTCCTGGATGGGCAGGGCATCAAGATCGGCGCGTATGGCGAAGCAGCGATCGGAAGGGGATGCTTCGCCCTTCACCAAGCCGATGACACCCGTTCCGATCGCGTCCGCATGGAGCTTTCCAACGCCGGTGCGCGTAACGATGCCCTCGGCGCGCAGCACCTTATCCACGAAGGCCGCGGTGGCCCTTTCCTGAAAGGAGAGTTCAGGGTGACGGTGCAGGTGGCGGCGCCATTCCACCACCTGATGCTGGAGCGCGGCGACCTCGGTGCGGATGCGATCGATCACTTGGAGAAGAGCAGTTTCAACGAGGCTGCCAGCAGCACCACACCAAAGACCTTCTTGAGCTGATCGGCAGGGAGCGCCAACGCCCATTTGCCACCGAAGAAGCCGCCGATGATGAAGGCAACAGCGATGACACCCACCACCTTCGGGTCTATGTGCCCGGCCCTGTAATAGTCACGGGCGGCCAGGAAAACCACGGGAAGCATGAGCACGGCCAGGCTGGTACCCTGCGCCTGATGCTGGGAATAACCGAGCAGCCAGACCAACGCAGGCACCATCACCAGTCCGCCACCAATGCCCACGAGACCACTGAGAATGCCCGCCGCAAGCCCGATGATCACCAACCAGAGCGCCTGCTGCATATCCATGCGTCAGATATCGAGACTGAGGGAGAAGTGGAACACACGTGGGAGCACCACCCCATCATCGATGCCCCAGGCCCAGTCGGCGCGCACGAAATAGCCCAGCAGCCGGGTGCGCAGGCCGAAGCCATAGCTGGCCACGATGGGTTCGCGCTGGCTATCGATGGTGATGCGCAGCGGATTGCGTGAGACCACCACCTGATTGAACGTGTTGTCCTCGGAGTAGGGGTCCGATCCGGTCCAGGCGGAGCCGACATCGCCGAACGCCGTCACCTGCAGATGGTTCAGCAGATCTGACCGGATGGGGCGGTTGACCAGGTAGCGCACGATGGGCACACGGAACTCGGTATTGGCCACCGCGAAGCTGGAGCCGTTGCGCGCATTGTAGAAGAAGCCACGCATCGGCACGGCCATGGTCTGGAAAAAGTAATTCTGGGTGAAGTCGATGGGGATGCTGTTGTCCACCCGCGCAAAGAGCCAGTTGTCCACACCACCGAGGAAGTGGATGATCTTGCGGCTACCCATGCTGTGCGCACCGGCCAGTCGGCTGACCCATATCAGATCCCGATGCACCTTCAAGGAGTGGCGCAGATCAAGGCCCACCACTTGCATGTCGCCCTGTTCGGTGGGATGCTGATAGTACTCACCGAAGACCTTCAGCTTCCAACCTGTCCATAGGTTGAGGCCCCGCGGCATGGAGCTGTCGTAAACGTATTCGAGCTTGGCACCGAAGAGCTGATCGAAGCTATTGGCCACGCGCAGGCTGATGGGATCGATGCTCTGACGCACGTATCGATCGTTGCGGTACATGACCGAACCGCGCACACTGGCGAGCTCGCTGAACGGCCAGCTGACCTGGTAACGAACGTTGTGGGTGACGGCCTTCACCACGCCGAACTGATCGATGCTCTGGAATGCCTGGCGCTGGAAAGAGATGCGCTTGTCCATTCGCCGTTTCAGGTTCTCGTAGGCGATGAGGTAGTCGTTGTTGTTCAGATCGAGGGCCAGGCGGAAGCCTCCGATGATGCGGTGGTCCTCGAACAGGTCGGCCGCTCCAAGACGGGTGAGGCCGCTCAGCCCGGGATTGAGGTTGGCAGCGCCTGCAAAGGGCTGGTAGAACTGGTTGCTGAAGCTGTTGTCGACCTGGGTGACCACCTGGTCGACCGTGAAATTGAGGTTGTAATTGCGCTGTTCCGGGTATGCGAAGGGCTGGTTCGCCAGCGTATCGGGCGTCACGGCCGGGACGGGACGCGCGTTGGGTCGAGGCTTGGCAGGCGCGGTTCCATTAAGCTCATCGAGGAACACATAATTGCGGATATCCACCGCATCCACGCCAGTGGGACGCTCCACCTGTGGATCGACCTTCACGACAGGACTGAGGCCTTCACCAGCGCCGCTGTCCATGCCCTGTTCGCCTACATCGTTCGGGAGTTCGTTCCGATCGCTCCGCACATCGTCGTACACGCTGCCCAGCCTGAACTCATACCTGCCGTTCACGCGCTGCAGTTGCGTGTAGCGGCCCTTGCCCACGTTCACATGGTGCTCCAGGATGGACCGTCGCAGATCGGTCGCGCGCTCCTCCACGGTGAAGAAGCGATAATGGACCGTGGTGTCAATGTGGCTCACCGCACTATCGTAGCGCACCAGGAACCGGTTCACGAGACCATCCACATCACTGAGATAGGTGTAGTGGATGCTGTCATAGCGCGACGGCTGCAATTCGTTCACGTCCGGTGTATCAGTGAGCCTTGTCAGGATCGGCGACCGGCCCGCCACATCGAGCAGGAACACATCCTTGCTGCCGTTCACCAGGCCCACATCCTTCGTTGTGCGCAAGGTGTCATCGGGCCGGTCACTGCTGAAGATCACCCGGCGGTCATCATCCACAAAACGGGCATCAAGGTCGTCGTATTGATCGTCGGTCAGCTGTTCCTGTCGATTGCCGATCACGTAGTACAGATACAGGTCGGTGCGGCCATCACGCACAGCGCTCAGCACCAGGTTGCGGCCATCCGCAGAATAGTCCATGGATAGGATCTTCTCCAACTGGAGCACTTCACGCTCGGTGGTCCTGCCATCATCCAGCGTGTAGGTGCGGAGCAACAGCCTGCCCTTGCGTTCCACCGCATAGCTCAGCGCACGACCACTCGGGTGCCACGCCAGCACAGGGTAACTGCGGTCCACGATGCGGTCCAGCTTCTTCTCACCCTTCACGATGCGACGCAGCCTGCCGGTGGCGACCTCGTACAGCCACATCTTGTACTGGCCAAGCTCATTGCTCACCCATGCCAGATGACGTCCATTGGGGCTTTCCTTGAACTGGTCGTAGGTGCGCTGACGCTTGGTGCGGATCGGGAGCGGTACCTGTGGCATCACCTGCAGCATCCTATCCTCCTCGGCAAAGCGGCTGCGGTAGAACTGATGGCACTCCTGTGACAGGGTCTTGAGCGATACACCGAGCACGTAGAGGAAGCCGCTTTCCGGGTTGCGGCTCACCCTCGTCATGTAGAGGATGTTGGGTATCACGCCAGGGCCGTAAACATCAGCGACATACTTCCAGATGGCGTGGCCCATGGCGCGTGCATCCTCGCCTTCCAACCGGTTCAACTTGGCGTATCGATCGCTGAGGATACCGTCGCGCACACGGTCGTTCAAGGCCGCATCCCAAGGGCGCGAATGGTAGGAGATAATGCCATCGGTGAACCAGGGTGGCAGGCTCATGAAGGTGGAGCTCTTGAGCATATCACGCCAGTTCCCACCGAACATCATCTGATCGATGATCACGTGGGCGATACCTGAACGGATCTGGCGCTCCAACAGGGTGTGGTCGCCTTCGAAGTACACGAAGATCTTGGTGCCCACGATGCGCGTAAGGCCACCGATGTTGTTCTCGCCCTGCATGCCGGCCAGGCCGATGTTGCTCTGGCGGAAGTCGGTGAGCGAGTTATACACGATGAACTGCAGCCGCTCATCGAGGGCGTAGTCCATGTCCTTCTCCAACTCTTTCAGATGCTTGGTGGCCGCCTGCGCGGTGAAACGGGCCAGGTCGCGCCCCTCCTTGTAGAAGAACACCTCCATGTCCGCGAAGCGGTACTGCTGCCACAGAAAATCCTGGTACTGCACACGGTTCTTGCCGTACTCCTGTTGCGAACCCGAATAGAACTGTGCTCGTACCGGTCCCCCCAGCACGATCAGCCCCGCCAGGAGCAACAACGCACGTAATACGCGGAGCAGAACGTCGTACACGAGGGGAAGATAGCTACTTTCGGGGGCCTTCACCGCCACCGCAGCGTACAAATTTCGGGCAATTCCTGCCATGCTCAGCGTCGCCAAGTTCACGTTCAACCCCTTTCAAGAGAACACCTACGTGCTGCACAACGGTTCGCAGGCCATCCTCATCGATCCCGGCTGTTGGAACGCCAGCGAGGAGCATGAGATGGAACAGTACCTGGCGGATAACGCGCTCACCCCGGTACAGCTTGTGCTAACCCATGCCCACATCGACCATGTGATGGGCTGCGCGTGGGCCTACCGACGCTTCGGTCTGGCACCCGCACTGCACCCCGCTGACCGCGTACTCTATGACGGGGCACCGAACGTGGCCCGCATGTACGGCCTGCCTTACGAACCCGGACCGGCACCCAGTGCTGAGCTTGTACCGGGCACTGACCTGACCCTGGGCGACGACCACTTGCGTATCCTCTTCGTGCCCGGCCATGCGCCCGGCCATATCGCCTTGTACAGTGAAGCGCAGCGCTTTGTCATTGCCGGTGATGTGCTCTTCATGAACAGCATCGGCCGCACTGACCTGCCCGGCGGTGACCTGGACACGCTGCTGGCCAGCATCCGCAACGAGCTGTTCCCCTTAGGCGACGATGTGAAGGTCTACTGCGGCCATGGTCCTGAGACCACCATCGGGCAGGAGAAGCGCAGCAATCCCTTCCTGCGCTAAGGGTGATAGCCGTCCTGCTTGTACTGCTTGATATCGCCCTTGTGCTTGATGGGGGGCGGGCAGTCGAAGCCGTTGCGGGCGCGTAGGAACAGGAAGCGCACACTGAAGATCAGCGGACGGTAGGTGCTGCTGAACCACTGCATACGCCCGAAGTCGATGTCCGCCGGGTTGAAGCTGAAGATGGGCGACTCGATGGCCGGGATGAGGATCAGGTGGCCGGTGAGCTTGAAGCCGTAACCGACTTTGAAGTGTGCCTGTGCCCAGAGGTCGGGGGGGAAGGCATGCGCGTTCAGCAGCGGGTCGCCGGTATGGGCCAGGTCCTGCCCCAGCCGGTAATCCACATTGGCACCCAGGCTCAGTTGGACGAACTGGTATTGCCAGGTGGGGATGAACTTATTGGCGTTGACGTTGAAGGTGATCAGCCGTTCCGCGAAGTCCCCTTCACCGGTGATGGGCGCCACGCTGTCGCCGCGCTGCAAGATCCCTTCGAAGGCTTCGGACCCTCGCAGGTTCTTGTAGGCGAAACCCGCATCGAAGTAGTCCACGATGACCGGGTCGCGGGTGTACCACGTGAGGCCGCCTTCGAGGTACAGGCCCGGGCGCCCACTGGCATCGTAGGTGGCCCGGTATAGCGTGTCGCCATTGCGGAACTGTTCGCGCTCGCTCTCAGCGAAAGGCGGCAAGGTGTACGTAAGCCCCGGCCCGATGAACCACCCGATGCGCTTGGCCTGTCCATCCAGCGGGATGATGTCCTTCTTCTTGCGGCCGTAGAGGCTCTGCGCCAGGGAAGGCCAGGCCATCAGCAGGGTGAGCACAAGGAAGAGCGGGCGCATCATGGATACGAAAGTGCGGCGCGGCACCACCGGATAACGGCAATGGCTGGGGGAAAGTGTCAACGGGGGGGTGTGGGGATCAGCCATAGGTAGCTGGCCAGCAATGTCACCGCTGCGCTTGCTCGATGCGATGGCTCTCCAAAGAAGCCTTCAATGCGCTACGGACCTCGTCCACATTCATCACACGCCCGTGCGCAAAGTCGTCCTCTGCCTTGTCTGAACGATCTCGCAACGCCTCTTCCCGGTCACCCTCCAAGCCCGGGTCGTTCAAGAGGTCGTGTATCTGGCGAAACGCTTTGGCAGCACGCTTCTCATCCACAAAAACCTTGATCTTCTTCTTCAGGACGGCGGTGCTCATGGCATGAAATGCTGTCCTTCACAGATAGACAAATCCAGCGTACATGGGTATGGGCAAGAGCATCCTTATCATCACAATTTGTTTGCCGAACGGCCGTTCTTATGGCACCTTTGGAACTGAACCGATCCTGATAAACCATGCGACGCGCACGTATCGTTCCCATTGCGTTCATCCTCCTCCTCATGGCCTGCACCAAAGAAGGCGGCTGCCCCGATGAACGCATGCGCAAACAGCATCGGGACGACATCTGTACAATGGATTGCCCAGGGGTCTGTGGCTGCGATGGCCGCACCTATTGCAATGAGTGTATCGCGCAGCGTGAAGGCATCAGTGTTGTACAGTGTTGAGCAGAGGCGCTTTACCCCTCCAACAACCCCAACGCCACCTTTTCCACTTCCTCACTCTCCCACTTCTCCTCAATACCCGGCATGGCCAGCACCTGTTCCATGATGCGGTCGTGGCGCAGGCCTTCATCCCAGGCGGCCTTGTAGCCGATGTCGCTGAACTTCACCTGACTGTAGAGCGGGATCCACTTGTCGGGATGCTTCGCCTGCAGGCGGCCTTCGATCTTCTTGCGCAGGATGAAGCGCGGGTCGGCAACCAGATCACGCATCTCCACGAAGTTGCGCAACGAGAGGTCCGCAATGGCGTCGCCGTTGGGCTTGCGCGCCTTGCCATAGGCGTCTAACACCGTGCCCCAGTTGTCGTCGCCGTGTTCGTTCAGCAGGTCGTTGAGCACCTTGCAGTCCTCGTAGCCGGCGTTCATGCCTTCACCATAGAAGGGCACGATGGCATGTGCCGCGTCACCGATCAGCGCCACCTTGTCCTTGTGCGTCCACGGCCCGCAGCGGATGATGGCGAGGTTGCTCTGCGGATTGCGGAAGTACTGCTCGGCCAGGTCGGGCAGCATGGGGATGGCGTCCTTGAAGTGCGCCTCGAAGAAGCGCATCAGGTCCTGCTCGTCCTTGATGGTGTCGAAGGAGAACTCGCCCTCGTGCGGCATGAAGAGCGTACCGGTGAAGCCGCCATCGGTGTTGGCCAGGCCCATCATCATGAACTGGCGGCGTGGCCAGATGTGCAGGCAGTGCGGGTCCATCTGCGGGGTGCCATCCGCATTGGGCGGGAAGGCCACTTCCTTGTAATCGTGCTCGATGAAGCTCTGGCTGAAGTTGAAGCGCCCCCGCATCATGGCCTGGCGCACGGCGCTGGGCGCGCCATCGGCACCGAAGACCACGTCGGCATTCACGGTGATGCGCTCACCCGCATCGCTCTCGAACACGCAGGTGGCGTTGTCAAGGTCCACCTCGGCGCAGCGCTGCCCGAAGTGGAGCGTCACATTGGGGAGTTTCTCCGCTACGGAAAGCATCACCTTGTTCAGCTCGCCCCTGCTCACGCTGTGGATGGGCCGCTCGTCGATGCTGTACGGGAGGCGCGTGAGCTTGCCATCGCGGTCATGTGTCATGCGGGCATGGACAGGCACTACAATGCGCTCCACCGCTTCGTGCACACCGGCCGCCTTCAGGGCGGTCCACCCGCGGTGGCTCACCACCAGGTTGATGCTGCGACCGGCGTAGACGTTGGTCCTGCGGGCATCGGGACGCCGCTCGAAGAGGTTCACGGTGTGTCCGCGCTTGGCCAGGAACACAGCGAGCAGGCTTCCAACGAGACCGCCGCCAACGATGGTGATGTTCTTATTGCTCATGTCAGGGATGGGAAAGCACGTCCATCAGGATCTGTCCGAAGCGATAAACGTCCTCAAAGCTGTTGTACATCGGTACCGGCGCCATGCGTATCACGTTCGGTTCGCGCCAGTCGGCGTACACGCCGCGCTCGGTGATGCGGTTGAACAAGGCCTTGCCATGACCGTGGGCCAGGATGCTCAGCTGACAGCCGCGCTGTACGGGATCGTCCGGTGTGATCACTTCGAGCTGTGTGCCGGTGCGCTGCTCGACCTCGGCGATGATGAAAGCGAGGTAGGCGGTCAATTGTTCGCTCTTGGCACGCAGCTGCGCGATGCCGGCGCGATCGAACTGCTCGAGCGCCACCCGATGTACCGCCATGCTGAACACCGGTGCATTGCTCACCTGCCAGGCTTCTGCCGTGGGCATGGGCTTGAAGGTGCGCTCCATCTTGAAGCGCTCGTTCTTGTCGTGCCCCCACCAACCGGCGAAGAGAGGCAGGTCCTTTCCCAGGTGCCGCTGATGTACAAAGGCCCCGGCCACACTGCCCGGACCGCTGTTGAGGTACTTGTAGCTGCACCAACAGGCAAAGTCCACGTTCCAGTCGTGCAGCTTCAAGTGCAGGTTACCGGCGGCATGCGCCAGGTCGAAGCCGGCCGTGGCACCCATCGCGTGTGCTGCCTGTGTGATGGCCGCCATGTCAAAAGCCTGACCGGTATAGAAGTTAACCCCACCGAAACAGACCAGCGCGAGCTCCTCACCCAGTTCATTGATCTTGGCGATGATGTCCTCGGTGCGCAAGGTGTGCTCACCGGCGCGGGGCTGCACTTCCACCAGATCCGTGGCCGCGTCACCGCCGTGGAAGGCGATCTGCGAGGTGAAGGCATAGGTGTCGCTCGGGAAGGGGCGTTGCTCGGTAAGGATCTTCCGACGCTTGCCGCTGGGCCTGTAGAAGCTCACCATCAAGAAGTGCAGGTTGCTGGTGAGCTGGTTCATGGCCACCACCTCTTCCGGAAGTGCGCCCACCAGCCGTGCCAATGATGGGGTGAGTTCCTCGTGATAACTGTACCAAGGATGCTTCGCGTGGAAATGCCCTTCCACCCCGAAGCGGGCCCAATCATCGAGCTCCTGCTTAAGCGCATCGGCGGCTGCCTTGGGTTGCAGACCGAGGGAGTTGCCGGTGAAGTACAGCACATCGCGACCTTCATGCTGCGGAAAGTGGAACTCGTTGCGGAAGGCGCGCAGCGGATCGGCGGCATCGCGGGCCTGTGCGAAGGCCAGGCTGTTCTCAAAGGGGTTCATGGGCTCGGCCAAAAGTAGCGGTCGAGCAGGAGCGATGCGCTGACGAATGTCCGATCACATCGCACCAATGGCATACAACAACGGTAATACCAGTAACAAGCCGTCCACCAGCACACTGAAATACCAGCCCGGTCGCGTGATCCGAGCAGCTACAGCCAAGCCCACAGCGAACAGGCACCCGGCGGCGACCAGCACTTCCGGCCAAGGAACTGTGCCGTCCACATAAGCCGCGTAACCGAAGTACCCCCGCAACACGACGATGAGCCCGACGTACAGGAATAGCAGCACCACCAGTAGGCGGGTCCACCCCTCCCCCAACACCTGCGGCCAGGTACGCAACGTAGACGGATCACTGCTGCGGTCTCGAAGGTCCGAGAGCAGGGCCACCCCCGTGAACAACGGCAGCTGTACAGGGAGCCAGGATGCCAAGGCGCTCATCACATGCTCGCCAGCCATCGCCCGCATGGGCAGTACCACAACGAGCGCGATCCAGCACCACACGACCAACAGCACCTTCATACCCGGCACCGCACGCAAGCCGCCGCGCCCCTGACGAAGCGGAAAGGCATACGCTGCGAAGGGCACGAACGCCCACGGGACCACCGACAGCAATGCGGACCACCACGGCAACAGGAGCATCAACGACGGGAACAACAAGCACACTGCGGCCATCAACGCATGGCCCCGGCCGCGCGGATCGCCGATGGCCAGCAGCGCATGCACCCACTGATAGGCGCCCAGCGTAGCCAACGCGATGGCCAGGGCCAGTTGCCACGTCCCCTTCGGCTCACCATACGCCTGCGCCACCCACCAAGCTTGCGCACCGGCACCCGTTGCCAGCACACCATACCGACGCCACTCCAGCGCTTGCCAGACGTACCATACCAAGGAGCGGTGCACGCTCAATAGCCTTCCAGGTTCGGGTTGATGACGAGCTGCCGCACCAACAGTCCGGTGCCGATGCCCGCGAAGGTGGAGAGCAACCCGCGCACCACGCGTTTGGTGCGACCTACCCGCGCATATCCGTAGGCGTAGTCCTCGTTCCCTTCCATGTAGGGATCTCGGATGGAGCCTCGGGTGACGTTCACGCGCGGAAGGGTCATGGCCACGGCGTAGATCGGTGGCAGGAAGAAGGCGTTCATCTCCAGGTTCGCAGCGATCACTGTGCCCGCACCGAACACGAAGCCGCCGACCGTCGTCCACGTGGGCTTGTAACCGTCGCGCGCATCCTGCTGACCCTTGATGTAGCTGCGCATCTGGTCAACGCTCATGTCGTTGCCGAAGACCGTGTCGTAGAAGTACCAGATGCGCTCGCGGCCAAGGCTGTCGGTGACACTGAACACATCCTCCGTGGGTTCCTGGCGTTCGCGCGGCGGTGCCTTGCCGTTGGGCACGAGGTAGCGGATCTCGAGCGTGCTTTGGCCCAGCACCTTGGCGGTGATCACCCGTCCGTTCATCAACAGGATGTTGTCCTGGGCGTTGAGGCCAACGGCCGCTAGGAGCGCAAGGGTCAACAGGATGAGGGCACGCATGGGGACGGCCAAAGATAGCCCTTGCCGAACAGCGCCGCAGGCGATCTGTTGATGCTGTAGAGGACCGGCTCCGAGCGGGCGTGCCCGTTATATTTGCACCGGTCCTTGACCATCCCAACTCCCATGAACTTCGTGACCTATCAGGAGCGTCACATCGGCCCCGACCCCGATGCGACCGCAGCGATGCTGCGCACCATTGGCGTCGGCTCCATCGATGAGCTCATCCAACGCACCGTGCCGGCAGGCATTCGCGCCGCGCATCCGCTGGCCACTGGCGAAGCGTTCACCGAGCGTCAGCACCTTGAGCACATGAAGGCGCTGGGCGCGAAGAACAAGGTGTTCCGCAGCTACATCGGTCTGGGGTTCAGCGGCACGGTGACCCCGCCGCCGATCCAGCGCAACATCTTCGAGAACCCCGGATGGTACACGGCCTACACGCCTTATCAGGCGGAGATCGCACAGGGCCGTCTCGAAGCACTGCTCAACTTCCAGACGATGGTGAGCGACCTCACCGGCCTGCCCATCGCCAACGCCAGCCTGCTCGATGAGGCCACCGCCATCGCCGAGGCCATGCACATGCTGTACGCGGCACGTCCGAAGGAGCTCGCCAACGCGCACAAGTTCTTCGCCGACAAGGGCCTCTTTCCACAGAACATCGACGTGCTCCGCACCCGCTGCGCGCCCATCGGCGTGGAGCTGGTGGTGGGCGACGTGAACACGCTCGACCCTTCCGACGGCTACTTCGGCATCGCGTTGCAGTACCCCGCCATGGATGGTAGTGTGAACGACCACCGCGCCATCGTGGCGAAGGCCAAGGCGGCCGGCGTGAGATCCGCCGTATGCGCCGACCTTCTCTCGCTGGTCCTGCTGACGCCTCCCGGCGAGTGGGGCGCAGATGTGTGCGTGGGCAACAGCCAGCGCTTCGGGGTGCCCTTGGGCTATGGAGGTCCGCATGCCGCGTTCTTCTGCACCACGGAAGACTTCAAGCGCCTGATCCCCGGCCGCATCATCGGCGTGAGCCAGGACCGCCGCGGCCGTCGTGGCCTGCGCATGGCCCTGCAGACGCGTGAGCAGCACATCCGCCGTGACAAGGCCACCAGCAACATCTGCACCGCGCAGGCCCTGCTCGCCGTGATGGCCGGCATGTACGGCGTGTACCACGGTCCGCAAGGGCTGAAGCGCATCGCCGGCAACGTGCATGCCCACACCCGCAACGTGGCGGAGGCCGCGAAGGCGCTGGGCTACACAGTTACGAACGGCAGTTTCTTCGACACCATCACCCTCAGCGGTGGCGATGTGAACAAGGTGCGCGCCGCCGCCGAGAAGCGGGGCATCAACTTCCGCTATGATGGCAGCCTCGTGAGCATCGCGCTCGACGAGACAGTGCGCCTGAGCGATGCGAACGACGTGGTGGCTGCGTTGGCCGAGGCGTTGGGCAAGCCTGCGCCGGCGCTCAGCGGCAACGGCACCAGCATGGCCGTCCCCACCGATCTGCAGCGCACCAGTGCCATCCTCGACCACCCGGTGTTCAATACGCACCACACCGAGCTGGAACTGCAGCGCTATATCAAGAAGCTCGAGAACAAGGACTTCAGCCTGATGCACGGCATGATACCGCTGGGCTCGTGCACCATGAAGCTGAACGCTGCCAGCACCCTGATGCCGCTGAGCTGGCCCGAGTGGAACGCCATCCACCCCTTCGCTCCGGTGGAACAGACCGAGGGCTACCAGGAGTTGTTCCGGGAGCTGAGCGACATTCTGGCCAAAGCCACCGGCTTCAGCGCCGTGAGCCTGCAACCCAACAGCGGCGCGCAGGGCGAGTATGCCGGCCTGATGGTGATCCGTGCCTACCATGCGGCACGCGGCGACCACCACCGCAACATCGCCCTGATCCCCAGCAGCGCCCACGGCACCAACCCCGCCAGTGCGGTGATGGCCGGCATGCAGGTGGTGGTGGTGAAGGCCACTGAGGACGGCCAGATCGACCTCGCCGACCTGAAGGCAAAGGCCGAACAGTACAAGGACACGCTGAGCTGCCTGATGGTGACCTACCCCAGCACGCACGGTGTCTATGAGGCGGCCATCAAGGAGGTCACCGGCACCATCCACGCGAACGGCGGACTGGTTTACATGGACGGCGCCAACATGAACGCCCAGGTGGGCCTCACCAGCCCAGGCGAGATCGGTGCGGACGTGTGCCACCTCAACCTGCACAAGACCTTCGCCATCCCGCACGGCGGTGGTGGTCCCGGCATGGGCCCGATCTGCGTGAACGACAAGCTGAAGCCCTTCCTGCCCGGACACCCGCTGATCAAGACCGGTGGCGAGAAGGCCATCCCGGCCGTGAGCGCCGCACCTTGGGGCAGCTCGCTGATCCTGCTCATCAGCTATGGCTACAGCAAGATGCTTGGCGGCAGCGGCCTCACGGACGCCACCCGTTACGCCATCCTCAATGCCAACTACATCAAGGCTAAGCTGGAGAAGCACTACCCCATCCTCTATGTCGGCGACCAAGGCATGGTGGCACACGAGATGATCCTGGACTGCCGCGAGTTCAAGAAGACGGCTGGTGTGGAGGTGGAGGATATCGCCAAGCGCCTGATGGACTACGGCTTCCACGCGCCTACGGTAAGTTTCCCAGTGGCGGGCACGCTGATGGTGGAGCCCACGGAAAGCGAGGCCAAGCCTGAGTTGGACCGCTTCATCGAGGCCATGATCGGCATCCGGCACGAGATCGCCGAGATCGAGAGCGGCAAGGCCGACAAGGCGGACAACGTATTGAAGATGGCCCCGCACACCAGTGACGAGGTCTGCGCGGATACGTGGAACCACGCCTATGGACGGGAGAAGGCCGCCTTCCCGGTGAGCGTGAACCGCGACTGGAAGTATTGGCCCACCGTGAGCCGCGTGGACAATGCCTACGGCGACCGCAACCTGGTGTGCACCTGCCCGCCGATCGAGGAGTACGCTGCGGCCGAGGCCTGATCGCCGGAACGAACATCGTGCCCCCGGCCCGCCATCGTGCAGGCCGGGGGTCCGTATTGAAGGCCTGTGGCGTACGATGCGGTACTTTCGCGCTCCGACCATGCTTCGCGAACGCTTCTTCCTGACCGCTGCCCTGCTCACCCTGAACACTGGGACCACCTTGCTGGCGCAGGACAAGGCCCTGCCCTGCCTCCTTAACGCTGACTTCGAGAGCGGACTTCCAGCGGGTTGGGACATTGGAGCACCCGTGGAGGTTGTGGGCGGCAGTGGAGCCACGGTGGAAGCCTGGCGGGTGGCCACTGCCAGCGAAGCCAATGCGAACGGGTTCTTCCCCGTGCCCGACCAGCCTTACAACGGCCGCTTCGTGATGGCCAACGACGATGCGCCGCCCTGTGACTGCAACATGGGGTCCGTGGTGCTCACCGCTCCTGCGGTCGACCTGACGGCGGTGAACGGAGCGGTATTGCACTACCGCGCCTTCCACGACGGCAACTTCGGCGGTGGACCAGCCCTTGTGGAAGCCAGCACCGACGGTAGCACGTGGACACGGGTGGACAGCATCCCTTCCGTGAGCGGAGCCTGGCAACAGCGCTTCGTTGACCTGGGCGGATACGATGGTTCGCCAAGTGCGCAACTGCGCTTTCGTTGGAGCGACAACGGACAATGGGCCAGTGGCCTTGCCCTGGATGACATCTGTGTACGAGGTCGCTTGAACGATGACCTTACATTGGTGGAAGCATTTGTGCATGACCCGGAGCCATCGCCGTTCAACACCAATGTGCGCAGCCTGCGCTACACCGAGCTTCCGCTGCAACAGGCCGAAGCGTTGACCGTGGCGGCAAGCGTACGCAACAGCGGTCGCAACATGGCGCGTCAGATACGGGTGAGCGTCAGCATCGCGCAGAACGGCAACACGGCAGGCCCCTTCACCTCGGCCGTACTGGACAGCCTGTTGCCCGGCGATGAGGCCGTATTGCGTGTAGCGACCGGCTGGACACCCACAGCGGTGGGTGAACTGCAGATCAGCTACACCGCGGAAGCACAGACAGTGGACGAGGACGCCCTGGACAACAGTGCAGTAGCCACCATGCGCATCACCGGCCCTGGCTGGGCGGACGGTTATGGAGCGCTGGGTTCGGCATCAGGACCAACCCAGGGGAGCGTTGGTGGGAACGGTGTCTTCGTCATCCTTGCCCGCGCCGAACTCGCACAGGAGGAGCGCATCGCTTCAGGGATCTCCGCGTCGCTCGGGTACGGCAGTACGGAAGGCACCACGGTCCGCGCATTGATCCTTGATGCGGACCTGAGCTTTGTGGACAGTAGCGCACGTCGGACGATCACAGCCGAGGACATCCAACGCATCGCGTCCGGCGAGCCTTTGTTCTTCCCCCTTGTAGGCGCCGCGTCATTGAGCGGTGATGTGTATTTCGGCATCCAGAGCCTCCGTGAAGGTGACCGCCTGGAGGTGCAGTGTGCCGGTTCGGCGCCAGTGGGGGCTGCGTTGACCATGCAAGGCATCTTTCTGGATGTGGACCATCTGCCCGTGTCTCCAGCGCTCCGTCTACACTTTGAGCAGGTTGGAGTGGGGATCGACCTGCCGCCCTCCCAGAGCGCTGGTTTCCGACTTCATCAGGTCCTTGATAAGCTGGAATTGGAGCGCGAGGAGGCGAACGACCATGCCAGGGTTCGCATCAGTGACGCCTCGGGACGCTTGCTCCAGGAACGTTCCATGGCAGCCGGCCAGAAGAGGGTGAGCCTCCCTTTGTCACCAGCCTGGACCGGCGTTCTGATGGTGGAGCTCATCACCACGCAAGGCCGTAACGCTCAGCGGGTAGCGGTGAGCCAGGTGCGGTAGGCACCAAAGGATCGCCTCGCTTCTGCCAGCGCTTGGGTGTCACCTTTTATCCACCGATGAACCGAACGTCACAACTTCCTTCTTAACTTCGGCACTCCTGTTCAAGCAAACAAATCAGCGAACAATGAACAAACGCTACACTCTAGTTATGATGGCTGCGGCCATCGCCGGATCGGGCATGGCACAGCAGGTGGTCAAGCCGATCCGTTTGGAAAAGGCCGGCGCCGAAGTGAGCCGTCCTGCCAACACCATGAACATCGGTGCCCAGCGCGATGTGGTCTTCTCCGAGGACTTCGCCAACGGCATCGATGGCAACAACGGGTTCGGCTCGTGGGAAGTGACCGGACCGAACGCTGCGATCTGGCGCTGGTCCACGACCGGTCCGGTGGGTGCGTTCTCCGTCCCCACCCAGCGCATCAACTCACCCACCGCGTCGAACGGCTTCATGATGTTCAATGGCGACTCCGCCAACACGGACTTCAACGCCGATCCTCCGGTGATCGTGGGTGCTCCCGTGGAATGGGACGCTGCACTGGAGAGCCCCGTGCTCGACCTGAGCGCTTCGCCCTTCGTGGAGATCGTCTTCACGCACCGTTTCCGCTGGTGCTGCCAGGCCGCTTCGCCGCACGCCCTGCAGCTGAGCCTGGACGGTGGTGCCACCTGGCCCATCAGCTACACGATCAACGGTGTGTTCAACGCCAATGACGATAACAACTCGGCCCAGATCCGCCAGAACATCTCCAACGACATCGCCGGTAACGCCAGCAATGTGAAGTTCCGCTTCCAGCACAACCCCACGGCTTCGCACTATCACTGGCAGATCGATGACGTGCAGATCGTGGAGCTGTTCCCGAACAACCTCACGATGAACGACGGCTACACGACCCAGACGGGCGCCGGTGAGGAGTATGGCCGTATGCCCTACCCCCAGCTGCAGGAGACCATTCTCATGGGCGGTACGATCACCAACTCCGGTAGCGATGAGCAGACCAACGTGGTGATCAACGTGAGCGTGACGAACAGCGCGGGTGTGGAAGTGATGAGCGCCTCGCGCACCATCCCCAGCCTGGCCTCCGGTGCGACGGACGCCTTGGAAGAGGCTGTGACCGTACCCATGGACCTGCCCGATGACGTCTACACGGCCACCTTCACGGTGAGCGCCGATGCAGAGGACAACGATCCCTCGGACAACACCTTCCTCCGCGTGTTCGAGATCAACCAGGACATCTTCAGTGCCGATGGTATCGGCAACCACCCTGCAGGCTACGAGATCCTGAGCTCCATCGGTACCAACAGCTTCACCGACGCTGCCGACGGCCTGGTGGTGATGAACTACTACCAAATGGATGAGGCCGCCGATGTGTACGGCATCGAATTCCTGACGACGGCCAACACCCAGGTGGGTGGCTACGTGACGGTGAGCCTGCTGGACACGGCCGATGTGTTCCTGGACATCGTGACCAACCCTATCGCCGAGAGCGTTGCCTACGACCTCACCGAGGCTGACCTCGCCGCAGGTCGGGTGCGAGTACTGTTCGACAGCCCGGTGAACCTGAGCCCCAACGCCTACTATGCTGCTGTTACCCTGTACAGCAACAACAACGCGGGCCGCATCCGCATCCTCGATGATGCCACGGTACCCCAGCCGAACGCAATGACCTTGATCTACATCCCCGGCGACCAGGTCTACACCAACGGTAACGGCACCTCGATCCGCATGCTCCTCTCCAACTCGGTGGCCGTGAACGAGAACGATGCGCTGGAAGGTGTGACGATGTTCCCCAACCCCACCAACGGCATCGTGAACGTTCGCACCAGCAACAGCGGCACCCACAATGTGGAAGTGACCAATGTCCTCGGTGCAGTGGTGGGTCAGACCACCTTCGCCGGCAGCACGACCCTCGACCTTACGGAACTCTCCAAGGGCGTGTACATGGTGCGTGTCTTCAACGAGGCAGGCAGCATGGTGGAGCGTATCACCATCGAGTGATCGCACATCGAACGCGTGAAAAGGCCCCGGCGCTGCCGGGGCCTTTTTCATTGCCGCCCGCCTACAATGCAGCATGCCCCTGGTCGCATTATATTCGTCGCACAATCCCTCATCGCATGAAGCACGTATACACCGCATTCCTGCTGCTGGCGACACTGGCCGCCGATGCACAACTCCAACAGGTCCGGTTCCAGGACGCTCCGCGCTTGGATGGTCACGCCAAGGGCATCAGCTATTACTCGGAGTCCTTTGACGAAAGTCTCAATGGCTGGTCTGCTGAGACACCCGTGGGGGTTGTCGATTGGAAATGGACCAATGTCGGCCCTGGCCCCACCTCCTCCACCTACCCCGTGCCGCCTTTGGCAACAAGCACGCCCAGTGGCTGGGCCATCATCGATGACGACTTCGACGGTGTGGGCGGTCAATCGACCGACGCCTCCCTGATCTCCCCCCCCATCGACCTGTCCGCCGCACCGGCCAACCTGCGCGTACGCTTCGAGCAGTACTTCCAGGAGTTCCAGGCCGACGCCTGCTTCGTAGGCGTTAGCACGGACGATGGCACCACCTGGGATGAGGTGGAGATCAATGCCGGTGTGGGTCGAGAGGGCCGTCCGAACCCCGAAGTGATCGAGGTGAACATCTCCGAGTGGGTGGCCGCCAACCCTTCGTTCGTCAAGCTGCGTTTCCGCTACACCTCTACGTGGGACTACGGCTGGCAGGTGGACAATATCAGCATCGTTGAGCAGTTCCAGTACGACCTCATCGCCATGAGCTCCTTCCTCTCCCACACGGGCAATGGCGAGGAGTACCACCGCATCCCTGCCAGCCAGCTCAACCCCACCATGCTCGTGGGCGGCGAAGTGAAGAACGACGGTTCGCTCGACCAGACGGGTGTCCTGGCCACCATGACCATTCGCGATGCATCTGATGCAGAGGCCTTCAGCGCCAGCAGCACCCTGGGCACGATCCCTGCCAATACCTCCGTGTTCATGGAGGAGTTCGCCACGGTACCTGCCCTGGCCAACGGGCTTTACAATGCGACCTTCAGTGCGAGCAGCGACCAGAACGCGAGCGATGCGAACCTGGGTAACAATGAAGTGCTGCGCGCCTTCGAGGTGATCGATTCGCGCTATGGCATCGATGGCATCGGTATCCACCCCGGCGGAGCGACCATCGGCTCGCTGGGCAGCAACTCGTTCGCCGACGCAGAGGATGGCCTCAAGGTGATGGTGTACTACGAGGTGCGCAGCCCCCTCACCGTGCAGGGCCTGGAGTTCCTCATCACGGCCAACACGGTGACCGGTGGCTATGTGACCGCTTCGATCCACGATACCACGGACGTGCTCGCTGCCACCGCCAACTTCAGTGACCCCATCGTGGAAAGCGATGCATACGACATTGTTGCGGAGGACATCAACGCCGGCGTGGTGAACGTGCTGTTCGCCAGCCCGGTGGTACTGCAGCCCGGAGGCTACTACGCCACCCTCACGCTATACAGCAACGCTGGCCAGGGCACCATCCGCGTGCAGGACGACCTGACCGTGGCACAGCCTTCATTGACGAGCCTGATCTTCATTCCCGGCGACCAGGTCTACACCAACGGCAACGCGATGAGCATCCGTCTGATGACCGAAGGCACCAACACCGTGAACGAGGTTGCACGCACCAATTCACTGTTGGTGTTCCCCAACCCGAGCACGGGCCGTGTGCAGATCGAACTGGGTCAGGACGGCGTTCATCAGGCTGAGCTGTTCGACGCCACGGGTGCACTGGTACGCAGCTTCGTGGTCAACCGCACCACCATGGTGGACCTGAGCGACCTGGCCAAAGGACTCTACACCCTGCAGGTGACCGGCACAGAAGGCAAGGTGCAGCAGCGCATCGCACTGCACTAAGCGACACCCCTGTTCATCGCGGAACCCCGTCCATCGCATATGGACGGGGTTCTGTCGTTCTAACCGCGCCGTTGGTCCCCTGGATGACGAGAACCCAAGGAACGGCAGGTCCCGGGCGAGGACCGGAGCGAACAAGGGCCGTATCTTTGTGGCGGTATCTAGCATCTAACAACCCTCAACGACCCATGACCAAGATCTACTCGACCGTGCTGGGCCTTCTGATCGCCGGTGGCGGCGTGATGGCCCAGTCGAAGACGCAACTCCCTCTGGAGTACCGCGTGAAACCCACCCTTGACCGGGTGACCAGCAGCAGCAGCGCCGAGCGCGGCGATGCCATCTGGTGCGACGATTTTTCGGATGCCAACACCTGGGAGCTCGGCACCCTGGACGGCACCACGAACAACTGGGTGATCGGTACCGCCGTTCCCGACGGTGACTTCCCGATCGCAGCCATCACTTCCACCACCGCTGCGAACGGCTACGCCCTGTTCGACAGCGACCTGTTCTGCACCACGGACAACGGCTATGTGCAAATGGCCACCCCTGTTGACCTTCAGGGCATCAGCAACGTGGTGGTGGTGTTCGAACAATACTACCGCCAATTCCAAGGTGCCTGCTTCATGGACGTGAGCACCGATGGCTCCACCTGGAACGAGATCCTGGTGAACGGTGAACCCGCGACCGGCGCGATCAACGAGATCAACGTGAACGCGGCAACGTCCAACCCCCAGACCGTGGAGGTGAACATTTCCGCCATCGCCGGCAACCAGAGCTCCGTTTGGATCCGCTTCCGTTATGTGGGCGCCTGCGACTACGCCTGGATGGTGGACGATGTGTGCATCATCGAACAGGCTCCCGTAGACCTGGTGATGTTGGACGGCTTCCTCACCCACACCGGGACCGGTGAAGAGTACGGTCGCATCCCCCAGGACCAACTGAACCCCACCATGCTCGCAGGTGGCAGCTTCGTGAACAACGGTAGCAGCACCCTCACCAACGTGGTCGTGACCATGACCCTCCGCAACAGCAGCAATGCCGTGGTCGCCACCGCCAGCACCACCGAAGCCAGCCTGGCATCGGGTGCGATCAGCGCCCTCGAGGCCGAGATCAACACCGCCGACTTCAACAGCGAGGATGTCTACACCGCCACCTTCACCGCCACTTGCGACCAGATCGCGGATGACGTGAACCCCGGTAACAACGAGTACCTGCGCGCCTTCGAAGTGACCAATGCACGCTACTCGGGCGACGGTATCGGCAACCACCCCGCTGGCTACGAAGTGCTCAACTCGCTTGGCACCAACAGCTTCACCGGCGCTGAAGATGGCTTGCAGGTGATGACCTACTACGAAGTGATCGACCCCATCGATGTGTACGGCATCGAAGTGGAGCTCGCTTTCGGCACGGCGATCGGTGGCTTCGCCATCGGCAACATCCTCGATACGACCGACGTGTTCGCCGCCACCACCAACGTGAACAACCCTCTGGTGGAATCGCCCGCCTTCGATGTGGTGCAGGATGACCTGGACAATGGTGTGCTTCGCCTGATGTTCGACAACGTGTACAACCTGCCTGCTGGTGGCTACTATGGCAACGTGGTGCTGAACAGCAACGCTGGCGCCGGTCACATCCGTGTGCTGGACGACCAGACCGTACCACAGCCCGACATAATGAGCCTGATCTACATCCCGGGTGACGACCTCTACATCAACGGTATCGCCTCCGCTGTTCGCCTGATCACCCAGCCGCTGAACGTGAGCGTGAGCGAAGCCAGCGACCTGGAAGGTGTGAGCCTCTTCCCCAACCCCACCAACGGTGTGCTCAACATCCGCACCCGTGACTTGGAGGTGTACAACGTGGAAGTTTTCGGTGTGGCCGGTGAGCTGGTGCGCAGCGAGCGCATCAACGGCACCAGCACCATGGACATCAGCGAACTTGCCAAGGGTGTGTACACCGTGCGCATCTTCAACAACAACGGTACCCTCACCCAGCGCGTGACGCTGCAGTAAGCCCTGTTGATCCGTTATGCGAAGCCCCCGATGGATGACCATCGGGGGCTTCTTCGTTGCGTACGATCCCGGTGTTGTGAGGCGGAAGCTACCGGCCTGCCAGGGCACGCCGCGCCTGACGCATCATCTCGCTGGCGAAAATGAACTCGTTCAATTCCTCATCATCGCTGTTCAACAGCTCATGGCGGTCACCGTTCCACCACATGCGCCCCTGGTTGATGAAGACGATGTTCTGGCCTGTCTCCATCACCGAGTTCATATCATGCGTGATCACGATGGTGGTCATGTCGTACTCCTCGGTCAGCTCCTGGATGAGGCGATCGATGACGATGCTGGTCTGTGGGTCGAGGCCGCTGTTGGGCTCATCCACGAAAAGGTACTTGGGGTTCATTGCGATGGCACGCGCAATGCCAACGCGCTTCTGCATGCCGCCGCTGATCTCGCTTGGGAACAGGTGGTCCTTGCCTTCGATATTGACCCGCTTCAGGCAGAGTTGTGCGCGTTCGCGCATTTCGGCTGGAGGCATGGTAGCGAACATGCGCAGCGGAAAGAGCACGTTCTCCAGCACAGAGAGCGAGTCGAACAGGGCGCTGCTCTGGAAGAGCATGCCGATCTCCTGCCTCACGCCACGCTTCGCCTCCTTGTCCAGTTGATGGAAGGAGCGCCCATCATAGAGCACTTCGCCCTCCTCGGGCACATGCAGGCCCACGATGCACTTGGCCAGCACGCTCTTGCCGGAGCCGCTCTTGCCGATGATCTGGTTCACCTGGCCCTTGGCGAAGACAGCATTGATGTCGGTGAGCACCTGCACATCACCGAAGCGCTTGCTCAGGCCCTTCACCTCGATCATATCAGCAGCAGTTGGGTAAGCGCATAATTGGCGATGAGGATCACCACATCGCTGTAGACCACTGCGCGGGTGCTGCTGATGCCCACCTCGCGCGTGCCGCCCTTGGTGTAGTAGCCCTGGTAGGCGCTCACGGTGGTGATGATGAAGGCGAACACCACGGTCTTGATGAGCGCATAGGTGATGGTGTAGGGGTCGAAGTCCCATTGGATGCCTTCGATGAAGGCCTCCGAGCTGATGATACCGGTGCCCACCCCGGCCATCCATCCCCCGAAGATGCTCAGGAACATGCTGATCGTTACCAGGAACGGGTTCATGAGCACAGCGGCGACGATCTTCGGCAGGATCAGGTAGGCGGCCGAATTGACACCCATGATGTCGAGCGCATCGATCTGCTCCTTCACCCGCATGGAGCCGATCTCGGCCGCGATGTTGGAGCCCACCTTGCCGGCCAGGATGAGCGAGATGATCGTAGGGCTGAACTCCAGGATGGTGCTTTGGCGGGTGGTGAAGCCCACCACATAAGCAGGTATCCAGGCCGAATCGATATTGGTGCTGGTCTGGATGGTGATGACCGCGCCCATGAACACCGAAAGCAGGGCCACAATACCTAAGCTCTTGACACCCAGCAGGTCCATCTCCTCCAAGGTGCGCTGCCAATAGAGCTTCGGCCGCTCCGGACGGGCCAGCACCTCGCGCAGGAGGATGAAATAGCGGCCGATGTGCAAGAGGATACCCATAAGGATGGGCGAATGTAGCCAAAGCGCTGTGGATAGCAGGTGAGGCCGCAGGCCCTTATGGGGCTTACCTTTGCCGCATGGGACGCTCCTTGTTCGCTCGGGCACTGCACTGCATCCTGTTAACTGCCATTTTGGCAGGCTGTGCGTCCACGCCCAAGAAATACCGGAAGGTGAAGGAGTGCGAGTGTCCCAAATGGAATCATCTGCCCGCGCACAGGGATCGGGCGGCGCATGCTAATTTGCACCCTGTCAGGCCGGCCTTACCACCGCGCCCTGGCATCATCTGAGCCATGCCCGCCAACCCTGTACTGTTCTCCACCGATCTGGAGCTGCTTCGTCGCCATGTGCCCTCAGGTGCGTGGCCGGTGATATTGCAATGGTTGCGGCGCAATCCGGTGCAAGTGCGCGTGGTGAAGCCGCGTACGACGAAGTTGGGTGACTACCGCAACGCTTCGGGAAGCCTGCCCCACCGTGTGTCGGTGAACAATGACCTCAACAAGTACGCGTTCCTTGTCACCCTTGTGCATGAGTTCGCGCACTACACCACAGTGGCACGCACCCGCCGTTGGAAGGACCCTCACGGCAAGGCGTGGAAGGAGGAGTATCACCGGCTGATGCGGCCGTTCATGAGCCGCACCGTGTTCCCTGCGGACGTACTGCAGGCACTGGAGCATCATCTCTATGATGCACCTGCGAGCAGCTGCACCGACCAACGCCTCATGCGGGTGCTGCGGAAGTATGACAGCGAGCCACGGCCGATGCTGGAGGAGCTTCCGGACCGCACGGTGTTCCGCTTCAACGATCGCATCTTCGTGAAAGGCCCTCAGTTGCGCAAACGGTATCGGTGCCACTGCCTCAACGACCGGCGCATCTATCTCATTGACCCGCTCGCGGAAGTGCACGTGAACGGGCCCCTCATCGCACGCAAGGCCTCGTGATCAGCGAGCGCCGCATCGAACCAGATCCGACATGATCGACAGACACATGTATTGCGTCATCATGGCCGGCGGCGTTGGAAGCCGCTTCTGGCCCATGAGCCGCAGTGCCTACCCCAAGCAGTTCCTTGATTTCCTCGGCCTTGGGCGCACGCTCCTGCAACAGACCTACGACCGCTTCCTGGATATCTGCCCGAAGGAGAACATCCTGGTGGTGACCAATGCCCAGTACGCGGCTATCGTGCAGGAACAACTGCCCGAGATCGATGCCTCACAGATCCTGCAGGAGCCCGGTCGCCGCAATACCGCGCCCTGCATCGCCTACGCCAACCGTGTGATCGCTGCGCGCGACAAGGACGCATGCATCATCGTGGCACCGAGCGATCATCTGGTGATGGACCGGCCGGCGTTCGCCCAGACCGTGCAACTGGCCGTGGAACAGGCACGCTCCGGCGATCACCTGGTGACATTGGGCATCGTTCCCAACAGACCCGACACCGGGTACGGGTATATCCAGTTCGGCGAAGCGACCGGCGGTCATGCGCGGGTGCGTCCGGTGCGGACGTTCACGGAGAAGCCAGATCTCGAAACGGCGAAGCGCTTCCTGGAGAGCGGCGAGTTCCTCTGGAACGCAGGCATCTTCATCTGGTCCATCAACAGCATAAACAAAGCCTACGCCAGGCACCTCCCGGAAATGGATGCGCTCTTCGCCGAAGGAGAGGGCGTATATGGTACCGCGGGCGAACAGGCCTTCATCTCGGGCATGTACAATACGTGCGAGAACGTCAGCATCGACTATGGCATCATGGAGAAGGCGGACAACGTCTTCACCGTGATGAGCGACTTCGGATGGAGCGACCTGGGCACCTGGGGCAGCCTTTACACCCACCTGCCGAAGGATGCGCAGGGTAACGCGTCCGTGGGTGACCAGGTGAAGCTCTACGACTGCACGGACTGTGTGGTGCATGCCCACGACGATCGTTTGCTGGTGCTCCAGGGGCTCGACGATCATATCGTGGTGAGCACGGCCGATGCGCTGCTCGTTTGTCGCAAGAAGGATGAGCAGAAGATCCGTCAGTTCGTCAATGACCTGAAGGCCGATAGTGGAGATCGTTACATCTGACCACACCCCGGACCTTGGCCCCTTACCAGCTCATCACCCGTCCTGACGCGCTCGACCAAGCCGTTTCCGCGATCGCTTCCGAGGAGGTCATCGCCCTGGATACGGAAGCGTCCAGCTTCCACCGGTACCGTGAACGGGTGTGCCTTGTCCAATTGAGCACGCGAAGCGATACGTGGCTCATCGATCCACTGAGCCTTCCGGAGCTGGGCTCCTTGGGATCGCTGTTGGCCGAGCCGCGCATGGAGGTGGTCATCCATGACGCGGACTACGACCTGCGGATCCTGGCTCGCGACCACGGGATCCGTGTGGAGAACGTGTTCGACACGCTGATTGCCGCCGAATTGCTGAACGAACCGGAGATCGGGCTGGCTGCATTATTGAAGAAATACCAAGGCCTTCAGGTGGACAAGAAATTCCAGAAGGCCGATTGGAGCAAGCGTCCGCTTCCCGGCCCCATGCTGGATTATGCGGCCGGTGACACCAGCCACCTCATCGCCGTGCGTGATATCCTGAAGGAACAATTGCTGGAGAAAGGGCGGTGGAGCTGGGCCGAGGAGGAGTTCTCACTGCTCAGCGATGCCCCCTTCCAACTTGCTGGCGGCGATGAGCCAGCGTTCCTGCGCATGAAGGGAGCCAAGGCCCTGAAGCCCCATCAGCTGGCGATCCTCCGCGAAGTGCATGCCTGGCGCGAAGGCGTTGCCGAGCGCATGGACCGAGCCCCGTTCATGGTGCTTGGCAATGACGTACTGCTGGGCCTCGCCACCGACCCTCCCCAGAGCCTGCAAGCCCTCGCCGCACGCAAGGGAGTAGGAGGACAGCTCATCGAGCGGCACGGCCGTGCCGTGATGGAAGCGATCCAACGCGGAGCGGACCTCCCCAAGGACCAGTGGCCCCGGGTGCCCCGTGCGAAGCGCTGGCCGCGCGATGAGGAATACGAGGAACGGTTCAAACGCTTGAAACAATGCCGCGACCGGCTTACCACCGAGCATGACCTGCGCATGGGTATCGTGGCAAGCAACCAACTGCTATCGGACATTGCCCGCTCCCTACCCGGGGACCTGGACGCACTTGCCGCCTTGCCGGGTATTCGCCGCTACCAGGTGATGCATTTCGGCAGCGACCTGCTGAAGGCCCTGTAAATGACCTTCGTCAGCTTCCGCTTGGCGATCGTTGCTTAAGTGACCCCGGTCACATATTCACATAGCGATGTCACTATACATTTGTGCCGTTGAAGCAACGAGCACATGGCGACCAGCACTTTGGATGAACGCGTAGGCAGCGACAAGCTGAGCAAGGCCAGCGAGCTCCTGCGTGCAGCTGCCCACCCACAGCGGCTGGCGATATTGGATGCATTGGGCAGCCACGGGCGCCTGTGCAACCGCGAGCTCCAGGAAATGCTCGACATGGAACAGGCCATCCTTAGTCAGCATCTGACCTTGATGCGGGACAAGGGTCTCCTGGCCTACGAGAAGGATGGCAAATACACCTTCTGGCATCTCAAGCGCCCGGAGTTCCTGAAGATCGTGCACTGCCTGGAGAACTGCTGCCCCACCCTCTGAACCACATCTGATCAATGGAGATCCTCGGTTACCTCGGTGCCATTCTCATGGGCTTGTCCCTCGGCCTCATCGGCGGAGGCGGCAGCATCCTCACCGTGCCCATCCTGGTCTATCTCTTCAGCATCGATGCGGTGCTCGCCACGGCCTATTCGCTCTTCATCGTGGGCTTCACCAGCCTCATCGGCTCCTTCAGTCACATGCGCCTGGGCAACATCCATTGGCTTACGGCCATCGTGTTCGGCATCCCGAGCATTCTGGCCGTTTACGCCACCCGCGCGTTCCTGGTGCCGGCGCTTCCCGACCCGCTCTTCAACTTGGGCGACGTGGCAGTGAGCAAATCGCTCGGCATGCTCATCCTGTTCGCGCTGCTGATGGTGGCCGCGGCCTACAGCATGATCCGCAAGCCCAGGACCAAGGCGAACAGCCCTGAAGGCGGTGAGGTTAGCTTCAACTACCCTTTGATCCTGGCGGAAGGTGCGGTAGTGGGCACCATCACCGGACTGGTGGGCGCTGGAGGCGGCTTCCTCATCATCCCAGCGCTGGTGCTGCTGGCCAAGCTCCCCATGAAGCAGGCCGTGGGCACCTCGCTCATCATCATCGCTGCGAAGAGCCTCATTGGCTTCACCGGCGATCTGAAGGGTGATACGCTCATCGACTGGAACTTCCTGCTGGTGTTCTCGGCCATCGCCGTGGTGGGCATCATCGCCGGCAGCCTGCTCAGCAAACGCATCCCGAACGAGAAGCTCAAGCCCGCATTCGGCTGGTTCGTACTGATCATGGGCGTCTACATCATCGCCAAGGAATTCTCCAAGCTGGGATGATCCCGTCCCCGAACAACGCAAAACAACCCTCACCATGAAGATCGAACAGATCTATACCGGCTGCCTGGCACAAGGCGCCTACTACATCGAGAGCAACGGCGAGGCCGTGATCATCGATCCGCTGCGCGAAACGCAGCCCTATTTGGACCGTGCGAAAGAAAGCGGCGCGACGATCAAGTATGTGCTGGAGACCCACTTCCACGCCGACTTCGTGAGCGGCCACCTGGACCTCTCCAAGAAGACGGGTGCACCCATCGTGTACGGACCCAACGCCAACCCGCAGTTCGAGGCGCACATCGCGAAGGATGGCGAAGTGCTCAAGGTCGGCAATGTGACCATCACCGTGCTGCACACGCCCGGCCACACCATGGAGAGCACCACCTACCTGCTGAAGGACGAGAGCGGCAAGCCGCACGCCATCTTCACCGGTGACACGCTGTTCATCGGCGATGTGGGCCGTCCCGATCTGGCCCAGAAAATGGGCGCGCTGACCATGGAGGACCTGGCCGGCTACCTCTATGACAGCCTGCACAGCAAGATCATGACCCTGCCCGATGAGGTGCTGGTGTACCCCGCACACGGGGCTGGGAGCGCCTGCGGCAAGAACATGAGCAAGGAGACCTGGGATACACTGGGCAACCAGAAGAAGACCAACTACGCGCTGAAGGCCGCCACCAAGGAGCAGTTCATCAAGGAGGTGACCGATGGCCTTCAGCCCCCCCCCGCCTACTTCCCGCAGAACGTGGCCATGAACAAGGGCGTCATCGAGAGCGTGGACAGCGTGAAGGAGCGCGGCATGCGCGCCCTCACTCCCGACCAGTTCGAACTGGTGGCCGAGACCGAAGGCGCACTTGTGCTGGACACGCGCGGTGCACAGACCTTCAAGGACGGCTTCGTGCCGCGCAGCATCAACATCGGCATCAAGGGCGACTTCGCACCGTGGGTCGGCGCCATGATACCCGATGTGAAGCACCCGCTGCTGCTGGTGACAGATGAGGGCATGGAGGACGAAGTGGTGACGCGTCTGGCCCGCGTGGGCTACGACAACGTGTTCGGCTACCTGAAGGGCGGTGTTGCTGCCTGGAAGGCGGCCGGCAAGGACGTGGACACCATCGAGAGCATCTCCGCCGAGGAGTTCGCGGATCGCTTCCACGCCAACAAGCTGCGCGTGGTGGATGTGCGCAAGGACGGCGAGTACGAGGCCGAGCATGTGGACGGTGCCTGGCACGCTTCCCTGCAGTACATCAACCAGAACCTGGCCGCCTTCAGCAAGGAGGAGACCAACTACATCCACTGTGCCGGCGGCTACCGCAGCATGATCGCAGCGAGCCTGCTGAAGGCCCGCGGCTGGCACAACATCGTGGATGTGGCCGGGGGCTTCAACGCCATCAAGAACAATACGGACGTGAAGGTGACGGACTACGTCTGCCCCAGCACACTGAAGAAGTAAAGCGCAAGCGAATGGCGAAAGGTCAATGGTGAATGGGTTGCCACTCCGGGCATTCCCATTCGCCATTCACGATGACCATTCACCAACACATCACTCCCCATGCTTGAGACCCTGAAACAACCCTGGCCGTGGTACGTGGCCGGTGCCCTTATCGGCCTCACCGTGCCCTACCTGCTGCTCGTGGGCAACAAGACCTTCGGCATCAGCAGTTCGTTGCGTCACCTCTGTGCCGCCTGCATGCCGGGCGATGTGAAGTTCTTCAAGTACGACTGGAAGAAAGAGGCGTGGAACCTGTTCTTCGTTGGCGGCATCGCCTTGGGCGCGTTCATCGCAGCCTTCTTCCTGAGCAACCCCGATCCCATCGTGCTGGCCGAGCCGACCCAGGCATACCTCGCCAGCAAAGGCATCACAGACACGAGCCAGTTGCTTCCCGCGGAGATCTTCAGTTGGGAACAGCTCTTCACCCTGCGCGGCCTGATCTTCTTCGTGATCGGTGGCTTCATGGTGGGCTTTGGCACCCGCTATGCCGGTGGTTGCACCAGCGGCCATGCCATCATGGGCCTCAGCAGCCTGCAATGGCCCAGCCTCGTCGCCACCGTGATGTTCATGATGGGCGGTATCATCATGACCTGGCTCATCCTGCCCTATCTGCTCACTCTTTGACACCACCTGCAAATGGAGAAGATCATCCAACCCATCCCTCCGGCACAGTGGGATCTCGCGCAGCGCGAGCTCGATGCCATGTGCGTGAACGAGAGCGAGCTGAAGCACCCGTGGTGGCACAACCTCAAGTACAGCGCGTGGGGTGTGCTGTTCGGCATCGTCTTCGTGAAGGCTGAGATCATCAGTTGGTTCCGCATCCAGGAGATGTTCCGCTTTGAGAGCTTCCACATGTACGGCGTCATCGGCACCGCCGTGGTCGTAGGCCTCATCAGCGTGCAGCTCATCAAGCGTTTCAACATCCGCACAGTCCACGGCGAGACCGTTCACATCGCGGACAAGACCTTCAACAAGGGTCAGATCTACGGAGGCCTGCTCTTCGGGCTGGGCTGGGCCATCACGGGCGCCTGTCCGGGTCCGCTGTTCGCGCAGATCGGCGCGGGCTACAGCGTGGTGATCGTGACCTTCCTGAGCGCGTGGGCCGGCACCTGGGTCTACGGCTACTTCCGCGACAAGCTTCCCCACTGAACCGGTGACCCACCTTCAACCGATCCACCGCCATGCTCAACACGGTGATCATCCTCATCGCCACACTGCTCGTGCTGGTGGTGCTGTACGTACTGGACGATGCCATGCAGGCGATGAACGCACACGCGGGCCTGCCACCCGGCCGCGGCATGAAGCGCTCCATCGCGCTCGTATGGGTCGTACTTTCCCTGGTGGTCGCACAGATGTTCGTGCCTGCGGACCTGTTCGAACCACCCCCGCCACAGCAGGCCTTGTTCGGCCCCGACAGCCTGTGGCTCGGTGCGGATACCACGCGGCTTGCCATCCTGGATGACGAACAGGAAGAGTTGATCCGTTATGGACGTGAGCTCATTGCCAACACCGCGCACTACCTCGGCCCCAAAGGTTCCGTGGCGCAGCTCAGCAACGGGCTGAACTGCCAGAACTGCCACCTGGAGGCGGGCACCAAGCCTTGGGGCAACAACTACGGCGCCGTATGGAGCACTTATCCGAAGGTGCGGGCCCGGAGCGGATCGCGGGAGACCGTGGCGAAGCGCGTGAACGATTGCTTCGAGCGCAGCCTCAACGGTACGGCGCTGGACACCACCGGGCGCGAAATGAAGGCCATACTGGCATACATGGAATGGCTGGGCACCGGTGTTGACAAGGGTGAAAAGCCCGCTGGCTCCGGCATTATACAGCTGGCCTTCCTGGACCGTGCTGCTGATCCAACGCTGGGTGCACAGGTATACACCACGAAGTGTGCCAGCTGCCACGGCGCCGATGGGCAGGGCCAATTGAAGGTGGATGGCATCGCCTACCAGTATCCGCCCTTGTGGGGACCACACAGCTACAATGCGGGTGCCGGGCTTTATCGCCTGAGTCGTTTCGCGGGTTATGTGAAGGCCAACATGCCCCAGGGTGCCACGTGGGAGGCTCCGCAGCTCACCGATGAGGAAGCATGGGACCTGGCAGCCTTCGTCAACAGCCAGGAACGTCCGGTCAAGGACCTCAGTGGCGACTGGCCCGATATCAGCAAAAAGCCCATTGACCATCCCTTCGGACCCTTCGCGGACAGCTTCCCCGAAGTGCAGCATAAGTACGGACCTTACGGCCCCATCGCCTCCTATTACAAGAAACCATGAGCACCATCCACCACCCACCCGGCTGCACCTGTGGCGCACACGATGAAAAGGAAACCGGTGTGAGCCGAAGGCAGGCGCTGAAGTCGCTGGGTGCGCTGGGCGCCGGACTGACGCTCGGTCCCACGGTGGCGCTCGGTTCCATGGGCGAACCGCAACGGCGTGCTGAACTCTTGGGTAGCCGCGCTGTGCAAAGCGGCAAGGCCGGCAAGTTCAGCATCCTCTTCACCAGCGACATCCACTCGCAGTTGCACACGCACGACGAGTTCTTCCTCGAGAACGGCAAGCCGGTGTACAAGAAGCGCGGTGGCTACGGCGTGCTGAAGCGCATGATCGACACGTTGCGCAACGAGGACCCGGCCAACACCATCGTCATTGATGGGGGCGACTGCTTCCAAGGCGGTGGTGTGGCTGCGAAGAGCGAAGGGCGCGCCATCGTGCCGCTGATGAACAAGGTGGGCTACGACCTGCTGCTACCCGGCAACTGGGAGGTGGTGTACGGCAAGGAGAACATGCTGAAGGACCTGGGCGGTTACCACGGCGCGAAGATCTGCGCCAACATGTGGCACGAGAAACCTGCGGACTATTGCGGCGACATGCAGGACCCCAACGCGGCGCTCGTCGGCGACATGATCTTCCAGCCTTACTGGACGAAAATGGTGGCCGGTGTCAAGATCGGTTTCATCGGATACAACGATCCGCTCACCCCCAAGCGCCAGTCGCCCGAGTACAGCTGCGGCATCCAGTTCACCAAGCCGGAACAGAACGTGGCGCAGTACATCCGGATCCTGCGCGACTACGAGCAGTGCGCGATGGTGTTCCTGGTCACGCACATGGGCCTGGCCCAGCAGGTGGACCTCGCCAACAAGCCTGAGGTGGAAGGCGTGGACCTCATCCTCGGCGCGGACACCCATGAACGTGTACGCAAGCCCATCGAAGCGAAGTACAGCAAAGTGGTGGAGCCCGGTGCCTTCGGGTCGTTCCTTGCCCGACTCGACGTGGTGGTGGAGAACGGTGTGGTGAAGGACAGCCACTACGAACTGCTGGACGTGGACCCCGAGAAATACCCGGCGGACAAGGAAATGCTGGCCCTGGTGGACCAGGTGAGCGCACCGTACAAGGAGGAGCTGAGCACCGTGGTGGGCAGCACGAAGAACACGCTGGTGCGCTACTACGTGATCGAGAACCCCATGGACAACCTGATCACGGACGCCATCATGTGGCGCCTGAAGCCCGACGTGGCCATCAGCAACGGCTTCCGCTTCTGCCCACCGATCGTGGCCGATGGGAAGAACCCCACACCCATCACCAACGACAACCTCTGGAGCATGATCCCGGTGGACAGCGCCGCCAAGTACGGCGAGGTCACTGGCAAACAACTGTGGGACTGGTTGGAGAAGGAGCTGCACAACGTGTTCGCGAAGGACCCCGCCAAGCGCTTCGGCGGCTGGGTGGTTCGCTTCAAGGGCATGACGGCCAACTTCACCATGCACAACGACCTTGGCAAGCGCGTGAACTGGATCAAGATCGCGGGCAAGCCCATCAACATGGACAAGACCTACCTGGTGGCCGCCTGTGAACGCGAAGGCGACCCCGAGGACATGCTCTGCCGCCTGAGCGGGGTGAAGAACCCGCGCCTTGCGGGTGTCACCATGCACACCATCCTCCGCGAGTACTTCGGCAAGTTCAGCCCCGTTGCACCCAAGGTGGAAGGTCGCATCACCGCCACGGATGCGCCACAGGACATCCTGAGCCAGTTGGAGGGGTATGATTATGAGTTCCGGTGAGTTCCAACCCTGCCGCGAACGCCATCAATTCTCCCGCCCCTTTCCGCCCATGTGCGCCAGGAAGGCCGTGTGGAACTCATCGGTTACCGCCTCCACAGCCGCTTTGTCACACAGCACCGCCGCGAAATGCGGGAACAGCTTCTTGAACGCGCTCGCCATTTCCGGCGGCGTGTCCACGGCCAGCTTGGAACGCTTCAGCTCCGGATGTTTCTTCAGAACTGCCGAGATGAACGTGAAGTAGTCCGGCAGGGTGCTCTGACGCTTGATGTCCTGGTGGAAGGCGAAACGCGTGTGGGCGTCCATCACCAGGTAGAGCCACACGGTGCCATCCTTGCGCGTTTCCAGCGGTCGGCTTTCGATGCACAGCACTTCCTCCGGAGCACGCGCACCGAAGGGGTTGTTGGCTGGCGGTGCGGCGTTCAGCGGTACCACCAACTTGCGCTTCCGCACGCCTCTTCGCACTTGCCGATGCTCCGCGCTTCTGAGGCTCCGCTTCTCCAAAGGTGGCAACTCCCCGAAATAGTTCTTGTAGATGCCATGGATCTCATCCGCGAAGCCGTAGCCCGTGCCCTGCCACCAAACGCGCCACCAGATCGGCGGTATGCGGAAGTCCTCCACCATGCCGTGCTTCTTTTGCCAAGGTAAGCGCTGCCTCGAAACTTTCCTCGAACTCCCCGTAAGTCCTCCTCCATGTCACCGAAGTTGTACGCGTACTGCGCACCCAGCGCTGCATGCCCCATCAGTTGCATGGCGACTTCGCCATCGTTGCCCACTTTGGCGTACTCCGTCAAGGAGATGCCTGGCACAGGCCAGTTCCAGTTTCGGCAGGCAGGGGCGGAAAACAAGTGGCCAGCTCGTTCCAATAGCGGTCGAAGATGGCCTTTGCTTTCTTCTCATCCAACGCAGATTCAGGTACTCCCGCACCTGCGGGTTGCGCTGCATCAGTGCTTCCAACAACCCTTCCAACTGCGGCTTGCTCAAGCCCTTCAGATATGCTTCACGGTAGGCATGGAACAAAGATGCGCACTGCCTTACTTTGAGGGCGCAAGCCCTTGGATCCCCGAACCCCTCGACCTACGTTCCCACATTGCCGAACAAGCGCGATGCCCTGCTGAAGCTCTTCCCCGAGGCCCACCGAGAGGCGGCAAGCTCGACTTCGACCTGCTGAAACGCGCCCTGGGTGAGACGTTGGACGCCGGCCGCGAACCCCGCTACGGCATGCAATGGCCCGGCAAGGCCGATTGCTTCAAAGCGCTCCACAAGCGCCCAGCATGGCCACGTTGCGGCCCGCACCGGAAGAAGGCATCGATTTCGACAGGAACCTCATCATCGAAGGCGACAACCTGCAGGTGCTGAAGCTGCTGAAGAGCTACCAGGGCAAGGTGAAGATGATCTGCATCGACCCGCCCTACAACACCGGCAAGGACTTCATCTACCCTGACAACTACACCGGGGACCTGCGCACCTACCTGCAATACACCGGGCAGGTGGACGCCGAAGGCCGCAAGTGGGGCAACAACACCGATACCGATGGCCGCTTCCACAGCAAGTGGCTGAACATGATGTACCCCAGGCTCTACCTCGCCAGGGAATTTGTCCAGGGAGGATGGGGTGGTGTTCGTGAGCATTGGTGATTCAGAACTGGGAATCTGGAAAAGCTCTGCCACGACATCTTTGGCGAAGAGAACTTCATCGCATCGGTCTCTCGTGGCAAAGAAGACCTCGAATAAGGGAACACATGTCGCTCCATCGAAAGACCATGTCTGGTTTATGGTCGTTCTGCGGATGCTCGTTCACGCCTTTCATGGACGTGGCTGATGAAGAGTACAAATCGCTTCTCTGAAACGGATGAACGTGGCCAATATGCCACTGTGGGTTTGTATCAGGCAGCGTTAAGACCCTGACCCAACCAACGCTATTGGATTGAGTGCCCCGACGGAGGGTGGTATTACCTCCGGGCAATGTGTTTCCCAACGAGCGACGTGATGGAGCATTCGTGCGACCCGAGATCGTGGGGACAAAAGTGTGGCGATGGAGCTACGAATCCGCTTCGGGAAACGGAACCTATTGATGTCTTCCGGAAGTCGAAGCAAACTCCTTTGGTCACCCCTGATGGGAGCCCTGCCAAAGTGGAACATCTACACCAAGTACTATCTGGAAGACAGGTTAGCTGATGGCATTCGGCCGCGTGACTTCATTGATGATATCACAAACGACCAAGGACGAATGACCTGAAGGCACTTGGCTTGAACGACCAGTTTGACCCCAAAACCAGTAGGCTTGATCGAGAGGTTGATGGGTTGGCTTCATGATAAGGATGCGATTGTTCTCGACTTCTTCGCAGGAAGTGGTTCAACAGGTCAAGCCGTTCACGGAATTGAACAAACCGACGGAGGCAATCGCAAGTTCATCCTCGTTCAATTGCCTGAACCGACTGAACGCAAAGACTACAAGACAATAGCGGAGATGCCAAAGAGCGCGTACGCCGGGTGATGAAAAGCTGGAAGGCCGAGCAGGCGGGCAAGTTGCAACTGGAGGCCAAGCCGGACCTGGGCTTCCGGGTATACAAGCTGGCGGAGAGCAACTTCAAGCCTTGGGATGCCGGCGTGCGCGAGCCCGAGGCGCTGGTGCAAGCAGATGCAATTGCATGTACAGCACGTGCTGGAAGGCCGCACAGAGCAGGACCGCCTGGCCGAGGTGATGCTGAAGAGCGGCGGCTTCATGCTGACGGCACCTGTGGAAGAAGGTGATGCTGGAAGGCGTGAGCCTACGACGTGAACCACGGCGAATTGCTGGTGTGCCTGAAGGCGATGCGCTCACGCACGAAGCGCTGAAGGCCATGGCAACGCGCAAGCCCCAGCGGGCAGTGTGCCTGGACAGTGGTTTCAAGGCAACGACCAATTGAAGGCCAACGCGGTGCAATTGTTCAAGGCGAAGGGTGGTGTTCAAGACGTTGTGATGGAAAAGGGCAAACAACTCGAACTGTTCGACGACCTCTCGTTCTACGAGGGGATCCAGTCGAATACAAAGGCGCCAGAGCGACCTGCCCGGCTCGTTATGGGAAACGTATAGCGCGTTCCGCCAACACCAATGGCAGGTGGATCTGGCTTAGCGGCATTTCTCAACGTGATGATGGCACACTGGACATGCATGGGTGCGCGATTCCCACAAGCAATTGGCCGACCTCCTGGAGCACTTTGCGCAGCAACAAGGTGAGCCGCAACCTGATCACGGACAAGGATGTGCAGGTGATCGAAGTGGAAGGGCGTTCGTTGATCAAGATCCACGTGCCACGGGCGGACCGACGTGAGCGGCCCGTATACATCGGCCTCGATCCTTACAAGGGCACCTATCGCCGCAACCACGAAGGTGACTTTCTGTGCAATCGCGAGGAAGTAACGCGCATGTTCGCCGATCAGAGAGCGATGCGGAACCGGCGGACAGCAGGATCCTTGAAGGTTATGGCATGGGTGACCTGGATCCGGCCTCGTTGAGGCAATACCGCAATCTCATGTCCTCTCGCACGCCGAACGACGCTTGGTTGGCGGAGGACGACAAGGGTCTGCTAACGAAGCTCGGCGGTTGGCGCGTGGACCGGCGTAGTGGCAAGGGAGAGGGCTCACAGTAGCCGGTTTATTGATGTTCGGCAGGACCGAGGCGATCACCGCACGGAAGGCTCCCCGGCTTTCCTTGGACTACCGTGAACGCTTCTCGGACGATCCCAACATCCGATGGACCGACCGCATTACCAGCGATGGGACCTGGGAGGGGAATTTGTTCCAGTTCTATATGCTCGTCATGCAGCGTCTGCGCACCGGGCCGGGCTTGACCAGTCCGTTCAGGCTGGATACAGAAGGTGTAAGGCAGCCGACCACTTCGGTACACGAGGCCTTGCAGGAAGCCTTGGTGAACGCACTGATCCACGCCGACCATTCAGGCCAAGGCGGGGTTGTGATAGATGTTATGACGGACCGCATGGAGTTCTCAGATCCCGGCACGCTCTTGCTTTCCAGAGAGCAACTGTTGAAAGGTGCCGTAGGTGAATGCCGCAACAAGTACTTGCAGCGCATGTTCGAGAAGCTGGGCCTTGGTGATAAAGCCGGTTAAGCTTGGACAAGATGGTATAGCTGGCTGCAACAACACTGGCTATCCCCGCAGTTGAGCCGAAACCTACCGGCCTGACCGTGGCCAGTTGGTTCTTCTTCCAATGGTGAGTATGATGCCAAAGGAAGTGCTGGACGGTCTCCGTGCCCGATTTGGCGAACGGTTCGATGACTTTAGGAAAGGAAGAACTGCAAACGGTTGTAGCCGCAGCGATGAACCCCTCCGTCACGAATCATCATCTTCAAAGGTGCTCACGCTTCATCGACATGGACATCACCAATATGCTCCGGGGGTTGGTGCAAGGAGGCTTCTTGGAAGCTGATGGCACCGGCAGGGAACATGGTACCAACTGGTGGGTGGCCCTCTTGACCAAGCTTCGGGGTGTCAAGTTCAAGTCCTGTAAATCAAGCCGTTGCAACCGAGCTTGACATTGTTGGGGCGCAGGATGTCAAGTCCCTTGTATCAAGTGTCAAGTCCAGTAGGCAAAGCAAGGAAGCACTCCAAACAGGCCATCTTGGCAGAAACGAAGGGCCATTGTGGTGCCAAAGGCTGTCCATAAGGCTCAAGATCGGGCTTATTATTGTGCGTAAAGGTCATCTATCAAATGAGCCAAAAGGGCCAATATTACCACACTTAACAAGTCCAACGATCCCAAACAAGCTTACAAGGCAACCGATGGAATAACTCAGAGACCTGTGTGACATAAAAGGTGGCCGGAATGAACATATTTCAAAGACGATGCAAACACCTTGTCTATCAACACTTTGCGTCGATGACAAAATTCAACCCCACCGCACATAAACCACTTTACCGAGGTGCTCGCAGCTTGGTCACCAGCGCGATCACTGACCAAGCTACCAGTGACCAAGGCAACGCCACGCCAAGCGCAAGCCATTGATGATCCAGGTTTTATGACTTCGTCAAGCCATCCCAGCTTAGTCACTGGCTTAGTCATGACCAAGCTTCCAGTGACCAAGCTTGTGGTGACCCAGCCTCCTTGTACCCAGCACCATGAAGCTCCAGTTCGACCCCGGCCAAACCTACCAGCTCGACGCCATCAGCGCCGTGGTGGACCTGTTCGAGGGCCAGCCGCAAGGGCGCTTCCGATATGGCGGTGATGCACCGGCAGTATGGACGGCCTCTTCGCCGGGCAGGAACGCACCGAACTGGGCATGGGCAACGCCCTGGCCCTGCCCTTGGAAAAGCTCCTGGAGAACCTCCGGGCCATCCAGCTGCGCAACGACATAGAGGCGGAGGAAGAGGCTACGATGCAGACCTGGACCGTGCCCGACCGCTGCGCGGCCAGGAGCGCGAAGTGCACATTTCAGTGTGGAGATGGAGACCGGCACCGGGAAGACCTACGTGTACCTGCGCACCCTCTTTGAACTGCACGCCCGGTACGGCTTCAGCAAGTTCATCGTCGTGGTGCCCAGCGTGGCCATCCGCGAAGGTGTGCTGAAGAACATCGAGGTGACCAGGGACCATTTCAGGCGCTCTACAGGCTGGAACCGGAGCACTTCGTGTACGACGCCAAGCGCGTGAACCGCCTGCGCCAGTTCGCCACCAGCAACACCCTGCAGGTGATGGTGATGAACATCGACGCGTTCCGCAAGGCCGAGAGCAACGTGATGCACAAGGAGAGCGACAAGCTCAGCGGCCGCCAGCCCATCGAGTTCGTGCAGGCCACGCGACCCATCGTCATCATCGACGAGCCGCAGAGCGTGGACAACACCGAGAAGGCCCAGAGGCCATCAAGGCCCTGAACCCGCTCTGCACCCTGCGTTACAGCGCCACCCACCGCAACCCCGCGTACGAACTGGTCTACCGGCTGGACTTGATGCGGGCCTTCAGCTGAAGCTGGTGAAGCGCGCATCATCGTAGGCGAGTCGCGCAGCGGGCGGCATGGCGGACGCCTATGTGAAGCCGGAAGCGTGGAATACAAGAAAGGCATCACGGCCAAGCTGCGCTACCTTGAACAGGGTGCGAACGGACCGGTGCCGAAGGCGAAGAAGGTGAAGGTGGGTGATGACCTGTACAAGATCGGCAAGGAGCGCGGCCTACCAGCAAGGCTTCGAGGTGGCCGAGATGCGTGCCGAGCCAGGCAACGAATACGCTTCAGCAACGGCATCACCCTGAGTGGGGCGAGGAGGCATGGCGGCATGCGCGACGACATCCAGCGTGCGCAGATGGCGCCACGGTAAAAGCCCACTTGGACGGAGCTGCGGGTACGCGAAAGGGGCATCAAGGTGCTCAGCCTTTTCTTCATAGACCGCGTGGCCAACTACCGCGACTACGATGAGCAGGGCCACCCGCGTAAAGGCAAGGTTCGCCACCATCTTCGAGGACGCCATCGCCGAATTCGCCCAAGACCCACGCTATGCTGCACTGGACTGGTTGAAGCTGCCGGTGGAGCAGCTGCACGAACGGCTACTTCGCGGCAGACAAGAAGGGCGTTCTGAAGGACTCGAAGGAAGGACGGGACACGCAAGCTGACGACCAGGTGTACGACCTGATCATGAAGGACCCGAGAACGCCTGCTTTCCATGGAAGAGCCCTTGCGCTTCATCTTTAGCCATAGTGCGCTGCGCGAAGGCTGGGACAATCCCAATGTCTTCCGGATCGCACCCTGAAGGAAGCGGGTAGCGCGGTATGAGCAAACGGCAGGAGATGCGGTCGTGGCCTGCGCCCGTGGGCCAGGACGGCAAGCGTGTGTTCGATGAAGGCATCCAACAACTGTTGTGATGGCCACCGAGAGCTACGAGGACTTCGCCCGTGGCCTGCAACAAGAGTATGAAGCGGACTGCGGGGTCACCTTCGGCAAAGTGCCGCTCACGGCACTCGCGAGCTGAAGGATGCGTTGACGATACGTTGCGGCCCATCGGTAAGGAACGCGCCAAGGAGTTGAAGCAGGCACTGGTAGCAGCGACCATGATGGATGATGAGGGCCGTTTGCTGCCCGCTTTCGAACCAAACAAGCGGACTTCAGCATCCCTGCCCGAAAGCGTTCGCACCAATGCACGCCGTCGTGGACTGCTCGCTTCTACCAGTTGCACCGCTACATCGGCCGGGAAAAGCAACGGGGACCCAACAAGCTCAGAAGAGATCCTTGCTGACGCCCAGGTGAAAGCGCTTTGGGAGCGTATCAAGCCACGCACCTCCTATCGGGTGGAGTTCGACACCGAATTGCTCATTGGTCGGTGTGCGCAAGAAGATTGACGTATGCCCAGGCGAAGGCAGGGTGATGCATTGACGGCGCATGCGAACCGACTTTACGAAGCGTTGAGATTGGCCTGGCGCGTCGACTGTTCGGCAGCCACGCACCACCGTAAGGTCAACACTTCGAATATGCTGTGCTATTTGCGAACGGAGTTACCAGTATCGGCATACAGGTAGAAGTACTCCGTGAGCGGTGGCCGCTTACCGAATTCTTCAACGACCACCAGCCTTCCTGGACCAAGTGGCGGCGGTCGTCAAACTTGGAAAGCTGCATCACCATGGTGGATGGCATCAAGTACGAACGCATCCCTGGTGGCGGCCCGGAAAGCGAATGGGAACAACTGTCTTCGAACGAAGAACTGATCGACTACTTGAACGCCGTACGCGTGAAGCACAGCATCTACGACCATGTGGTGTGACAGCGAGGTGGAGCGCCGCTTCGCGGAGGAGCTCGTCGGCGGAACGACATCAAGCTCTTTGTGAAAATTACCCCGGCTGGTTCAAGGTGGAAACTCCGGTAGGCACTGGCCGAGACTGGGCCATTGTGAAGCCTGATGACCCCAAGGTGTATTTCGTACGCGAGACAAAAGAGCAACGGCAAGGGACCATCTGAAACTGCGCACCAGCGAGGCAGACGGTCGTTGCGGAAAGCGGCACTTCGAGGCGGGGTGGATTTCGAGGTGAACACCGGCGTCCCCGATGTTGAGCGGACAAGGAAGAATACCGGATCGGATCAGCAGAACGGCTTCACCCCGCAGGATATCCTCTGTGACCACCGTCACGGAGTATGAGCGCACAGGTCATGACCTTTGCCGCAGCCGCTGCGCCCATGAAAAAGCTCCTCCTCCTCTCCCTCCTCGCCCTTGGCCTGTTCACCACGGCACAGGCACAGGACCAAGCCCCCCGCCAGCACCGCATCGTGATGCAACTGGTGAGCGGCGACACGCTCGTACACAAAGGCCTGATGCGCCAGTTGGGCAACATGCTGGAGGCCGCGCCCACCATGCAGTTGGAAGTAGTGTGCCACGGCCCCGGCATGGACCTGCTGATGAGCGACCGCAGCACTGTGGCTGACAAGGTGAAGCACTTCCGTGAGCGCGGTATCGTGTTCCTGGCCTGTGAGAACACCATCAAGGAGAAGCAGCTGGACCGCAGCAAGGTGTTGCCCGAGGCGGGCTATGTGGAGGCGGGCATCATCCGCATCGTGGAGCGGCAGGAGGATGGGTGGAGCTACATCAAGGCGGGTTTCTGATCCGCACGTAGGTCCATGCGCATCTTCACACTTCTCCGCATCGTTCCGATCCTGACGTTGGTGGTGGCCACCAGCGCCCGGGCTCAGCACGAGGAGCATGACCTGCCGCACAGGGACAGCCTGAAGCAGGACAGCCGGCTCTTCGATATCATGCGCAAGGGCCATTTGACGGGCCGCTTCAGGCAATACAACATGGCCACGGTGAACGATGGTGCACCGCAGGATTTTCATGCCATCGCCTTCGGTGGCGTCCTGGGCTACGCATCGGAACGTTGGAAGGGATTGCAGTTCCGCATGGCGGCCGGCTTCACCTTCGACCTTAACAGCAGCACGTTCCAGGATCCAGATCCAGTAACGGGTCTGTTCAGTCGCTACGAGATCGGGCTCTTCGATGTAACGGACCCCACCCGCGTGGAGGACCTCAGCTACTTGCACGAGTTCCAATTGAACTATGTGAGCAAGAGCGGACGCCACCGCACCGTGTTCGGCAAACAGGAGTTGAACACGCCGTTCCTCAACCCGCAGGACGGTCGCATGCATCCCACCTTGTTCGAGGGATTGTGGCAACGGTCGCGCCTCAGCAGGACCACCGAGATACAAGGTGGGTGGCTGTACCGCGTGGCGCCGCGTGGCAGCAGCATGTGGTACCACGTGGAGGAGAGCACGCATGTGTATCCCACTGGCCGCAACATCCTGGGGCTTCCGTCGGAACACGGGGAACATCAACGAAGCCTGGGGATCTTCGCCGCGCACGTGGAGCATCGCCTCGCTGAGAAGGTGAGCCTGGCGGTATGGGACGTTTACGTGGAGAACATGTTCAACACGGTGATGGCGCAGGTGGTTGCTGGAGAAAAAGACCGTGGCTGGAGCCTGTCCGGCATGGCCCTGCAGCAGCAGACGGTGGCGCGCGGCACGTTGGCGGACGCGGAGGTGGCCTATATGCCACGCGGCGAGGACAGCCGCGCGTTCAGTGCCCGTCTTCGGCATGTGCCCGGCAAGTTCCGCTGGCAGGCCAACTACACGCGGATCACGCGTGACGGCCGCTACCTGATGCCACGTGAGTGGGGACGTGACCCCTTCTATACCTTCCTTCCGCGTGAGCGCAACGAGGGTCTGGGCGATGTGCACGCCACCACGATCAACCTCATTCTGCGCGATATTCGTCCTGGCTTGCGTATGGAGTTGGATGGTGGCGCCTACTGGCTGCCGGCCATCACCGATGCGCGCCTGAACAAGTACGCCATGCCTTCCTACGCGCAATACGTGCTCAACACCCAGTACCAGTTCCAAGGTGGCTGGAAGGGCATGGCCGTGCAGCTGCTGTACCTCTACAAGATGCCCTTGTACGACCAAGGCCTTACCGAGGGCCAGGCCTTCAACAAGGTGGACATGCATCACCTCAACCTGATCATCAACTACGCCTTCTGAGCACCATGAAAGCCACCACCCTCCTTTTCAGCGCGCTGATGCTGACCTCTTTGACGGCCTGCACGCAGAACGCTGTGCCAGCTATAGCACCCAAGGCATTCCAAGCTCAGCTGAAGCCCGGTGTGCAGCTGATCGATGCGCGCACGCCCGGAGAATACGCCCAAGGGCACTTGGCCAATGCCATCAACCTGGATTGGAGCGCTGGAGCGCTGCAGGAACGCGTGAGTGAACTCGACCCCAAGAAGCCCGTGCTGATCTATTGTGCCAGCGGTCGCCGGAGCGCCGCCGCAGCAGCCTTCCTGAAGGAAAAGGGCTTCACCAACGTCACGGACATGGCGGGCGGCATCGGGGCCTGGCAACGGGCGGGTATGCCGGTAACGCGCTGAACCGATCACCATCCAACGCAACACGACACCATGGGTCTGCTACAAAAACTGTTCGGCATCGGTGGTCCTTCGGTGGACCTCGGCCACAAGATCAAGGAAGGCGCCAGCATCATCGATGTACGCACTCCGGAAGAGTTCCGCTCCGGTCATGTGAAAGGCTCGGTGAACATCCCATTGGACAAACTGCAGGCGCAGATGGGCAAGATCGACAAGAGCAGACCGGTGATCACCTGCTGCCGGAGCGGCGCGCGCAGTGGCATGGCCGCCGATGTACTGAAGCGCAACGGGTTCGAGTGCTACAACGGGGGGCCGTGGAACACTGTACGGGCAATGAAGGGGTAGGCTGAACAACGCGCTGTTCAGGCGGGTCATTTCAACGTGCTTTCGAGTTGTGTAGCTTGGCGTCCGAACCCTAACTCAACGGTACCATGAAGATCATTCGCAAGACCGCCCTTCTGTTCGCCATGAGCTCGCTCGTCGTCACCCAGACCGGCTGCTTCGGCGAGTTCGCACTCACCAGAAAGGTCTATGAGTTCCACGATGGCATAAGCGACAACAAGTTCGTAAAGAGCCTATTGTTCTGGATCCCTGGTGGTCTCGTCTATTGGATCGCCGGTGCGGCGGATGCTGTCATCTTCAACCTGATCGAGTTCTGGAGCGGCAGCAACCCGCTTTCAATGAACGAAGGTGACCATGAAATGCTGTTGACCACCATCGATGGGGTGCAGTACAAGATCGAGGCTACTAAGGACACCTTCACGACCACGCAACTATCGGGTGAACAAGTTGGTGAGGTACGTTCGATGAAGTTCGACCGTTGTGACAACACGTGGAAGTACAGCGACAGCGGCGTGCGCGACATGGCCATCATGACCTTCATCGACGGCGATGCCGACCGCATGCGTATCTACACCGAGCGCGGGTCGATGGACCTGACCGCTGCAGAAATGACCAACGCGTCCATCGTCGCTGCCAAGATCGCCGACCTTGAGCTGGCAATGGCGAACTGATGATCGCCTGGATCTTAGCAGGAAGCCCGGCATTCCCAAAAGGGAAGCCGGGCTTCTTCGTTCCTGGTCGTAGGGTCGATCAGCCCTCGCTGGTCATCTTCGCAGGATCCACCCACTTTTCGAAGTCCTCGGCGCTCACGTGGCCGAGGGCGATGGCGGCCTCCTTCAGCGTGGTGCCTTCCTTGTGCGCCTTCTTCGCGATCTCGGCCGCCTTGTAATAGCCGATGTGCGGATTGAGGCTGGTGACGAGCATGAGCGAGTTCTCCAGGTGGCGCTTGATCACCGGACGGTTCGGCTCGATGCCCTCTGCGCACTTGTCGTTGAAGCTCACACAGGCATCTCCGATCAGGCGGGCGCTCTGCAGCACGTTGGCGGCGATCAGCGGCTTGAAGACGTTGAGCTCGAAGTGACCATTGCTGGCACCGATGCTCACGGCCACGTCGTTGCCCATCACCTGGGCCGCCACCATGGTGAGCGCTTCGGGTTGTGTCGGGTTCACCTTGCCGGGCATGATGCTGGAACCGGGCTCGTTGTCGGGGATCACCAGTTCACCGATGCCACTGCGCGGACCGCTGCTGAGCATGCGGATGTCGTTGCCGATCTTCATCAAGCTCACGGCCAAACGCTTCAGCGCACCGCTCAGTTCCACCATGGCATCGTGTGCGGCGAGGGCCTCGAACTTGTTCGGCGCAGTGACGAAAGGCAGGCCGGTGAGCTCGGCGATCTTCTTCGCCACCAGTACACTGTAGCCCTTGGGTGCGTTGAGCCCCGTACCCACGGCCGTGCCGCCGAGCGCCAGTTCACGCACCATTTCCAACGCGTTGTTCACCGCACGCAGGCCGTTGTCCAGCTGCTGCACATAGCCACTGAACTCCTGGCCCAGCGTGAGCGGCGTGGCGTCCATGAAGTGCGTGCGGCCGGTCTTCACCACGTCCTGGAAGGCCTCGGCCTTCTTCGCCAGTGTATCCCGCAGCTTCTTCACCCCCGGGATGGTCACCTCCACCGTGAGCTTGTAGGCCGCGATGTGCATGGCCGTGGGGAAGGTGTCGTTACTGCTCTGGCTCTTGTTGACGTCGTCGTTGGGGTTGAGCACCTTCTGTTCGTCGGTGAGCTTGCCACCGCTGAGCACATGTGCGCGGTAGGCCACCACCTCGTTCACGTTCATGTTGCTCTGCGTACCGCTGCCGGTCTGCCAGATCACCAACGGGAACTGGTCGTCCAACGCACCAGTGAGGATCTCGTCGCACACCCGGCCGATGAGATCGCACTTCTCCTTTGGCAGCTTACCGAGCTCCAGGTTGGTCAGCGCGGCGGCCTTCTTCAGATAAGCGAAGGCATGCACGATCTCGCGCGGCATGCTGCCCGGCGGCCCGATCTTGAAGTTGTTGCGGCTGCGCTCGGTCTGAGCGCCCCAGTACTTGTCGGCGGGCACCTTCACCTCGCCCATGGTGTCTTTCTCGATGCGGTATTCCATTGGTTCAGTCGGCAGTTGGCAGTAAGCAGTTGGCAGTATGGTTCCGTTCGTCGTGCAACTGCCTACTGCCAACTGGCAACTGCCGACCTGGTGTCACACCTTCTGGCTCTGCCCTTGTTGCATCAGGTAGGCCTTCAGGAATTCGTCGATGTCCCCGTTGAGCACATCATCCACGCTGCTGGTCTCGTGCTCGGTGCGCACATCTTTCACCAATTTGTAGGGCTGCAGCACGTAGTTGCGGATCTGACTGCCCCACTCGATCTTCTTCTTGCCCGCTTCGATCTCACTGCGCTTGGCACGCCGGCGTTCGAGCTCCATCTCGTACAGCTGGCTCTTCAACAGTTGCAGGGCCTTGGTCTTATTGTCCAGCTGACTGCGCGTCTCGGTGTTCTCGATGATGATGCCAGTGGGCGCATGGCGCAAACGCACGCCGGTCTCCACCTTGTTCACGTTCTGTCCACCGGCGCCGCCGCTGCGGAAGGTATCCCACGTGATGTCGCTGGGATTGATGTCGATCTCAATGCTTTCATCCACCAGCGGATACACGTACACGCTCACGAAGCTTGTATGGCGGCGGGCGTTGCTGTCGAACGGGCTGATGCGCACCAGCCGATGCACCCCGTTCTCGCCTTTGAGCATGCCGAAGGCGAACTCACCCCCCACTTCGAGGGTGGCCTGTTTGATGCCCGCCGCTTCACCATCCTGGTAATCCAGCACCTTCACGCTGTAACCGCTCTTCTCGGCCCACATACGGTACATGCGCAGGAGCATCAGGGCCCAGTCATTGCTCTCGGTACCTCCTGCACCACTGGTGATCTGCACCACGGCGCTCAGGGGATCCTCCTCGGCGCTGAGCATGTTCTTGAACTCCAGCTCTTCGAGGGCGTCGCCGGCCTTCTTGAACTGCGCGTCCAGCTCTTCCTCGCTCACTTCCTTGGCCTTGAAGAACTCAAAGGTCACCTCCAGGTCGTCCACCTCGCGGCGCACCGTTCCGTACAATTCCACCCAGCGCTTCAGTTCACGGATCCGGTGCATCACCTGCTGGGCCTTTTTCTGGTCGTTCCAGAAGTCGGGGTCGAGTGTGTACTTCTCCTCTTCCAGGATGCGGCCGCGCTTATCCTCGATGGCCAGGTAGCCCTTGAGGGCTTCGAGGCGTTGTTTCAATTCGTCGATCTTGTCGATGGTGACCATGAGCGCGGGCGGATGGGGCCGCAAAAGTACCGCTCCGGCGGCGAAAGCACCGTGGGTTGCGTTACTCTGATCCGGCGCAGCGGCGCAATGCCCGCTCCACCGCATCGGCGCTGTAGCCGCGACCAAGGAAGTAGCGCATCAGCTTCTGGTGCTTGCGAAAGGGATCGGGCTCTTGCAGGCGCTCCCATTTCCGCCCCACAGCCTGTTGCAGGCCTTTATCGTACTCATCGCCATCAAGGGCACGCAGGGCCAGGGCAATGCACGGAGCGCTCACCTGCTTCTGCTTCAACGCCGCCTCGATCTTCCGCAGTCCCCAACCCTTCTGCCGGAACTTGCTCACCGCGAAGTGCTCCGCAAAACGCGCCTCGTTCAAATAGCCTTCGGCGATCAGCTGGCTGAGGATGCCTTCCACCTGTGCGGCAGGCACCTTCCATGCGTACAGCTTGTCGCGCACCTCCTGCTGGGCGCGCTCCTGGCGGGCGCAGTAGTCACGGGCTTTGGCCACGGGGGATGAATGCTCCTGGAGGTGGCGCATGCCGAAAGATGTGGACGGTCACGTCCGATGAGGTCCTCACACCACCACCTCGTTCCCTGCACCGTCCTTCACAGAGAAGGCGAGGAACTGCTGGGCGCCATCAGGCATCACCTTCACCCACTTGCGCCAGCGCCACCACCACTTGTGTTGGATGCTGGGCAGGCCTTTGGTGAGGTATGCGTGGATGAAGGGGTGTACGTGCAGCGTGAGGCCGCTCATGTCCTTCTCGCCATGCAGGTAGTTCAGCGCGCTCTCGATCTCGTCGATGATGAGGATGGCGGCCTGTACTTCACCGGTGCCCTTGCAGGTGGGGCAGCTCTCGTTGGTCTCGATCTCGGTCTCGGGCCGCACGCGTTGCCGGGTGAGCTCGATGACCCCGAAGCGCGACGGTGGCAGCACGTTATGCTTGGCCTTGTCGTCCTCCATGGCATCCTTCAGTGTCTTGTGCAGGATGCGGCGGTTCTCCGGTTCGTAGAGGTCGATGAAGTCGATGGCCACGATGCCACCCATGTCGCGCAGGCGCAGTAGCCGGGCGATCTCCTTGGCAGCCTCCACATTGATATCGAGGGCGTTCTTCTCCTGGGCCTGATTGCCACCTTTGCGGCTGCCGCTGTTCACGTCGATGACGTGCATGGCCTCGGTCTTCTCGATGATCAGGTAGGCGCCGCTACCCAGCATCACCTGCTTACCGAAGGCCTGTTTGATCTGGCGGTTGATGCCGAAGTTGTCGAAGATGTCAAGGTTGCCCTTGTAGTGCTTTACGATGCCCTTCTTCTCCGGGGCGGTCTTTTCCAGGGTCTGGTAGATCTCCTCGGCGAGCAGCTCGTCGTCCACTTGGATACTGGTGAAGTCCTTGGTGAGGACATCGCGCATCACCGCGCTGGTGCGGTCGATCTCGCCCAGCACCTTCTTTGGCGCTTGTGCATTGCGCAGGTTGCGGAACATCACGTCCCAGCGCTGCAGCAGGGTCTTCAGGTCGTTCTCAAGATCTTCGGTCCGCTTGTCGCTGGCATTGGTACGGATGATGACGCCGAAGTTCTTCGGACGAATGGCCTGCATCAGTTCCTTCAGCCGCTTGCGTTCCGTTTCATCGGTGATGCGGCTGCTGATGCTGACCTTGTTGATGAAGGGTACGAGCACCATGTAACGCCCTGCGAGGGTCACTTCAGCAGTGAGGCGCGGGCCCTTGGTGCTGATGGGCTCCTTGGCGATCTGGACCAGGATGCTCTGACTGGCGCTGACGGCATCGGCCAGCTTACCATCCTTGGGAATGTCGGCATCCAGCTTCCAGTCCTCCAGCAAGCTGCTCTGGATGGTACCGCTCACAGCCCCTTTTGCGAACTTGAAGGAGTTGCGGTACTGGGGGCCAAGGTCGAAGTAGTGGAGGAAGGCATCCTTTTCGTGACCCACATCCACAAAGGCGGCATTGAGTCCCGGGGCCACCTTGCGCACCTTGGCAAGAAAGATATCGCCTACAGCGAACCCACGTTCGGTGCGTTCGCGGTGCAGCTCGCAGAGGACTTTGTCCCGCAAGAGGGCAATGGCCACCTCTCCTCCGGCAGATCGGATGACGAGCTCGTTGTTCACGCAGCAGTGGGGATGTTCCGGGAGAACGGTGGGCACAGCGTGCACCACACCGTTGGATAGGGTGTGGCCCGAGGACCGAAGTCCTCAGGCCCACGCCAGATCCGGTCCGGAAGAAGGACCTTACCGGTTCTTCTTCTTGTGACGGTTCTTCCGCAAGCGCTTCTTCCGCTTGTGCGTGGCCATCTTGTGCCGCTTTCTCTTCTTACCGCAAGGCATGTGTCGTCAGTGTTGTTCGTTTCCTTCCAATTCCTTCAGGAAGCGGTCCACTCCGTTGAGGATGACCGTATCCGTTGTCAATGTCCTGTACTTCCGGAGGCATTCGATCGCTTGATCGGTGCTGTCCAGGGTGGCATAGGTACGCCCGAGGTAGAACCAGACGTCGGGGAATCCCGCTTCGTCCAGATCGCGCACCTTCCGGAAGCGGTCCAAGGCCTTATCGTACTGTCCGCTCTGGATGGAGAACAGACCAAGGTGCCAGTGGGCCTCTGCGTTATTGGGGTCCTCTTCCACCATTTCACGGAGCATCATGATGCCACGCATGGGGTCCTGGCCCTGAACGAGCGCGACGGCCTCGGCCATCTTCACCTCGGCGGGGTTTAAGGCCTTCACCTCGGCTGCTTGCTTCCCGGAAGGTGTCCGGGGCATCACTACCAAAAGAACGACGACCACGAGCGCCCCCGCCAGGGCCAGGAGCTGTGGCCGCTTGAGTCCCATTACTGTCCGCCTTTCGGCCGGTTCTTCACCTTGTCCACGAACACATCGGCCGGCTTGAAGGCGGGCACATCATGCGCGGGGATGATGATGGTGGTGTTCTTCGCCAGGATACGACCGGTCTTCTGGGCCCGGTGCTTCACGATGAAGCTGCCAAATCCACGCAGGTGCACATCCGTTCCCTTCTCCAGGCTGTTCTTCACCTCCTCCATGAACGCCTCCACGGTCGTCAGCACCACCTGGCGCTCCACTCCGGTGCGCTTGGCGATCATGCTGACCAGTTCTGCCTTCGTCATTCCCTGTCTCTGATTTGGGGCCGCAAAGATAGCTGTTCCAATGGATCCCGCAACCGATCTTTGCGCCTGTATGTCAACCGCTTGGTTTACCCACGCGCTGGTGCCCTGGTACCGCGACCACAAGCGCCCCCTCCCCTGGCGCCGCACGATCGACCCCTACGCCGTGTGGCTCAGCGAAGTGATCCTTCAGCAAACACGCGTGGACCAAGGGATGGCCTACTGGCAGCGCTTCATGGAACGCTTCCCCCGGGTGGAGCAGCTTGCGGCGGCTTCCGAGGATGAGGTGCTGCGCCTGTGGCAGGGGCTTGGCTATTACAGCCGGGCCCGCAACCTGCTCACCGCCGCCCGCCAGGTGGTGGAACGCCATGGCGGCAGGTTCCCTCCAACCCACGCCGAACTACTTCAGCTGAAAGGCGTGGGCGATTACACTGCCGCGGCGATCGCCAGCATCTGCTTCGACCTGCCCGAAGCTGTTGTTGACGGCAATGTCTACCGCGTGCTGGCACGGGTGTTCGGGATCGCCACCCCCATCGACAGCACTGCGGGGCGCAAGGAATTCCGCGCCCTGGCCAGCCAACTGATCGACCCTGCCACACCGGGGGACCACAACCAGGCCGTGATGGAACTGGGTGCCACTGTGTGTGTGCCTGTGCGCCCCCGATGCAGTGCGTGTCCGCTGGCTGATCGCTGCCTGGCGCTGGCCCAGGACCGCATTGACGCGTTGCCGGTGAAGGCCGGCCGGGCCACTGTGCGCGAACGGCACTTCAACTACCTGCATGTGGAGGTCGGCAACGGCCTGTACATGCAACAACGGGGAGCGGGCGATATCTGGCAGGGCCTGTGGGAGCTTCCCCTGCTGGAAACAGAGGCCGCCCTCGGGCCCAGGAGCTTCCATAAGCTGGCTGGAAAGCTTCCCGCCGGTACGAAAGGTGGCGAATGGACCGTGGTGGAGCAGCTCGGCCCGGTGAAGCACGTGCTCAGCCACCAACACCTGATCGCGCGGTTCTGGCGGGTAGTGCCACCAGCGGACCTTTCACCGCCGACCGGGTGGCGCGCTGTGGACAAGAACACGCTTACGCAATTGGCGGTACCCAGACTGCTGGATCGTTACCTGTCCGCGGTGGTATGTGCGAATGGCCGTCTGGTGTAGCAGCCTGGGGCGGTCGACCTGGGGTCACCCCGATCGCCCCGAAGTGGGTTATCTTCGCCCTCCATCCTTATCCTGAGCAGACGACCATGGCCGGAGTGAACAAAGTGATCCTGATCGGCAACTTAGGCGCCGACCCGGAAGTGCGACAGGTGTCCAGCGATGCCAAGGTGGCCAATTTCCGCATCGCCACCAGCGAGACCTACAAGGACCGGCAGACCGGGGAGCGCCGCGAGCAGACCGAATGGCACAATATCGTCGCATGGCGCGGATTGGCCGAGATCACCGAACGCTACCTGCGCAAGGGCAGCAAGGTGTATGTGGAAGGCAAGCTGCGCACCCGCCAATGGCAGGACAAGGAGGGCAATACGCGCTACACGACCGAAGTGCACGCCGAGGAAATGACCATGCTGGACCGTGCCAACAGCGGTGAAGGGACCTCCGTCCCCCCGTCGGGTGCAACGCGCCCTGCCCCACAACCCATGGCCGGTGCGCCGGTGACCACCGACCCCCTCGACGAAGTGGACGACCTCCCCTTCTGAGCGGCACCCTGCACACAATACGCCTCCCTTGGAGCCTCCGTCCGCATACCTATTATCGACCGCACTGTACTTGCGCCCGCTCGACCCTGCCACCGGGCTCGTGCTGGCCATCATCGCTCTGTTGCTGATCGCTTCAGCCGCGATGAGCGCGAGTGAAGTGGCGCTCTTCTCGCTGACGCCCACACAGCTCCGGGACCTGAAGGAACGCGGTGGGACCAGCGGACAGCGTGTGCTCGACCTGCTCGCCAAACCCAGGCGTCTGCTCGCCACCATCCTGATCGCCAACAATTTCGTCAACGTTGGCATCGTGATCCTCAGCACGTTCGCGGTGAACCAGCTGCTTGACCTTGCACGGATGCCGGGCTACCTGGTCTTCATGGTGCAGGTGCTCGCCGTCACGTTCGTTATCCTGCTGCTGGGTGAAGTGGTGCCCAAAGTGTACGCAACAAGTGCGCCCATGCGGGTGGCCCAAGGTATGGCCGGGGCCCTGTTGGTGTTACGCACGCTGTTCAAACCACTGAGCGAGGCCCTGGTCAGGAGCACCACGTTCATCGAGAAGCGTTATACGAAGCGCACCCAGAACATTTCCGTCGATGCGCTGGGCCACGCGCTGGAGCTGACACAGGACGCCAGCACGACCACTGAAGAACAACGCATCCTTCGAGGGATCGTAAAGTTCGGCAACTTCGAGGTGCGCCAGGTGATGCGCCCGCGGACCGAAGTGGTCGGCTTCGACCGGGAGCTCACCTTCAAGGAGCTGCTCGCGAGCATCGTGGAGTCCGGTTTCTCTCGCGTTCCAGTATACGAGGAGACCCTCGACCGTGTGGTGGGGGTGCTCTACATCAAGGACGTGCTGCCCCACATCGGCAAGTCGGACCTGGACTGGCACAGCCTGTTGCGCATACCCTACTTCGTGCCGGAAGGCAAGAAGCTGGACGACCTGTTGAAGGAATTCCAGAGCGAAAAGGTGCACTTGGCAGTGGTGGTGGATGAGTATGGTGGTACAAGTGGCATCATCACATTGGAGGATGTGATCGAGGAGATCGTGGGGGACATCACCGACGAATACGACGATGAGGACCTGCTGTACAGCAAGCTCGATGACCACACCTGGGTGTTCGAAGGGAAAGCGCCGCTGCCGGACGTTTACCGGGTGCTAGGGGTCGATGGGAAACTGTTCGAGGACAACAAGGGTGACAGCGGCACGCTCGGGGGCTTCATCCTGGAGCTGACCGGGCGCATACCCAAGAAGGGTGAGCGCGTGGACCTGCAGAACTACAGCTTCGTGGTGGAGGCTTCGGACAACAAGCGCGTCAGGCGCGTGAAACTGATCATGCGCGATGAGAGCACGAGCTGAGCTCTCCACCTTGCTGCTCCTCCTGTTGGGGGCCTGTGCTGCCGACCCGGTGCCCCGTCCGCGCGGCTATTTCCGCATCGACCTGCCCGCACAGACCTACACCACTTGGTCCGACAGTGTGTCGATGGTCCTTGAGGTGCCTTCCGCCGCGCGCATCACCACAAGGGGTGCACGGGGCGAAGCACAGTGGTACGACATTCGTTATCCGGCGCTGCGTGGGACCGTTCATCTCACCTGGTCTCCCGTGGGAGACGACCTTCCGCAGCTCATCGAGGACGCACACGCATTCAAGAACACGCACCAGTCGAAGGCAGGGGGCATCCGGTCCGAGCGGATGATCAGGCCTGAGGACAGGGTGTTCGGAACGCTGTTCAGTGTGGAGGGCGATGTGGCCAGCCCCTTCGTGTTCTACCTGACGGACAGCACCACCAACTTCCTGTACGGAGCCGTCTACTTCGATACGCCTCCCAATGCGGACTCACTCGCTCCGGTCACTGAACGGGTACGCGCCGATATGGAACACCTCGCTGCTACGCTGCAGTGGCGATGACCGGTGCACCGCTGCGATGCACCGTGGCCAGCACAGCCGCCAGGAGTAGCAAAGCACCGAACTGATGGGCCACACCCAGAGCGATGTTCACCTGAGTGAGGATGGTGAACACACCCAGTGCGAACTGGATCGCCACCAGTGCGACCAACGAACGCCACAGACCGGCCACGGCAGGCGCTGACCTGTGCAGGAACGCGAAAAGGACAACGGCAGCGGCCACCACCCAAGCGAGATTGCGATGTACGAACTGTACCCCGTCACGATGGTGGGACAGGTCGAACCACCAGTTGCCGAAGGCGGTCACGTTCTCCGGCATGAAGCTGCCGTTCATCAATGGCCAGGTGTTGTAGATGCGACCCGCATCAAGCCCTGCCGTGAAGGCGCCCCAAACGATCTGCAGCAGTACCAGCGCCAGCAGCCCACGGGCTTGCCGTGCCATGGCGGACCCATCCCCCGCGAACGTCCTGCGGCCCAGGCGGATATCCAGCACGGTCCACAGCACCAGCGAGAACACCGTGAAGGCGGCGGTCAAGTGGATCGCCAGGCGGAAATGCGACACATCGGGGTTGTCCTGTAGTCCGCTGGCCACCATGAACCAGCCCAATGCGCCCACCGTACCACCACCGATGAGGATGGCGATGGTACGGGTGCGCAACCAGCCGCGCAGCAGTCCACGTTGCAGGAAGAGCAGGAACGGCACGATGAACACCAGCCCCATCAGGCGCCCCCAGTTGCGATGGAGGTACTCCCAGAAGAAGATCCCCTTGAAGCCGGCCATGTCCATATGCTGGTTCTTCAGCGTGTACTCGGGGATCTGCTTGTACTTGTCGAAGGCTTCCTGCCACTCCTGCTCGTTCAAGGGTGGCAGGGCGCCCATGATGGGCTTCCATTCGGTGATGCTAAGGCCGCTGCCGGTGAGCCGGGTGATGCCACCGATGATCACCATGCAGGCGATCAGCACAAGGCCGGTCATGAGCCAACGGACAACAGGGCTGAGGTCGAGAGGCGTGCTTCGGTCCATGAAGGGATGCAAAAGTACCAACAGCGCAGAGGCCGTAGGGTTCGTGCTTGAACGACGAACGGGGCCGTGTGGCCCCGTCCCAAGGATGCTACAGGTCCGGTATCAGCTTCGGAGGATCTGGGAGAGCAATGCCACCAGGCTGGGTAGCACAGCGGGGCGCGGCAGATAAGCCTGTACCGAAGCAGCGTCACCTCCAGTGGAGGGCGCGGCACCTTCAGCACCGGCGGCCAACACCTGACGCGTGATGTGCACGGCCTTTACCTGGTACTGGCCATCGTGCAACGCTTGGATGGCCTCGATCATCTGGGCGTCGCTCACCTGGGCGGGGTCATAGGTCACGATGGCATGGTCACGTTCATCACCCTCCACGAAGGTGATCTCCGTGCCACTGATCCCCGGCAGCTTGGCCAGGGCCTTCTTGATGGAGCCGCCGCACATCATTTCACAGCTCATACCGTCGATGGCGAGGTCAGCAGTGGTAATGGGGGTGCCCGTATTGATCACCTGGTCCGTGACCACTCGTTCGATCCCTGCAGCGGCAGCCTGCGCAGCCGCGTCCGAAATGGCTTCGTTGGTGGCGGTACCGGAGCACGAACCTGCGAGCAGGGCGATGGAGAACGAAAGGGGCAGTAGGTATTTCATCGCACGGTCTGGTTGGATGGATGAACGTATGACGCAGTAACGATGTTCAGGTTACAAAAGTACGTCGATCCGGATCGGAATAGCTTCGCGCCCCGGATGTCGCTCAAGCGCCCCTCCTCCCTGGTCTGGCCCCTGCTCATTGTCCTGGCGCTGATCTGGGGCAGCTCTTTCATCTTGATGAAGCGTGGCCTCTATTCGAATGGCGCACCCATGCTCACCCCGTGGCAGCTGGCCACCGTTCGGCTCGGCGTCGCCTGGTTGGCGCTATCGCCATTCCTCCTGCGGCACCATGCCTACCTACGCAGCCACTTCTGGCCATTGCTGGGCGCCGGGTTGCTGGGCAATGGCATTCCTGCGTTCCTGTTCGCCACGGCCCAAAGCCGCATCGACAGCTCGCTTTCGGGAATGTTGAACAGCCTCACCCCCCTGATGACCCTGGTCGCCGGGGTGCTGCTGTTCGGTACACGGGTGCGCGGCATCCATGTGATGGGCATCCTGTTGGGCTTGGTGGGTGCGTCAGGGCTCATTCTCGTAGCCCGGGATGGCGGTCCGCTGAAGACCAACATGTTCGCGCTCCTTCCGATCCTTGGCACGGTGTGCTATGGCATCAGCGGCAACATCGTGAAGCGCCACCTCTACAGCCTGCCACCTATCGCCACGGCGGCTTTGGCGCTCACCTTCGTTGGGCCCGTATCGCTGCTATTGGCGGCAGGCAGCGGATTGGGCGATACGCTTTCAGCGGTCCCAGGTGCGGGCAGGGCCCTGGGGTACGTGGTGCTGCTGGCGGTGATGAGCTCCGCACTGGCCTTGGTGCTTTGGAACATGCTCCTGCAACACACGTCCGCACTGCGGGCTTCCTCGGTCACCTATCTGATGCCCGTCGTGGCCATGTGCTGGGGACTGTTGGACGGCGAGGTCATCGGCCTGCGCGAGCTGGGGATGATCGCCTTGGTGCTGAGCGGCGTGTACATCGTGAGCCTCGCCGAGCGCGGTCGGTAAAGAGGCTTGACCGCCGTGACCCATCTTTGCAACATGTACCAAGGCCAGAAGGTGATCGTGGTGCTGCCCGCCTACCGGGCAGCCCTTACGTTGAAGCAGACCTATGAGGAGATCCCCTTCGATCTGGTCGATGACGTGGTGCTGGTGGACGACAAAAGCCCCGACAACACTGTGGAAGTGGCGCGGCAGTTGGGTATCCGACACGTGGTGGTGCACGATGTGAACAAGGGGTACGGCGGCAACCAGAAGAGCTGTTACGACAAGGCCAGGGAGCTGGGCGCTGACATCGTTGTGATGCTCCATCCGGACTATCAGTACACCCCAAAGCTCCTGGCCAGCATGATCACCTTGATCGGCAACGGGGTGTACCCGGTGGTGTTCGGATCACGGATCCTGGGCGGCGGCGCGCTGAAGGGTGGCATGCCGCTGTACAAGTACGTGGCCAACCGTGTGCTCACCCTCACTCAGAACCTCTTGATGGGCGAGAAGCTCAGCGAATACCACACGGGCTATCGGGCCTTTCACCGCAGTGTGCTCGAAGCCTGTCCGTATCACGCGTGCTCCAACGATTTCGTGTTCGACAACCAGATGATCGGGCAGATCTTCTGGAACCGGTTCGAGATCGCTGAGATCACCTGCCCCACCAAGTATTTCGACGAGGCCAGCAGCATCAACTTCAGCCGCAGCATGACCTATGGCTTCGGCGTGTTGAACGTCAGCTTCCGTTACTTCCTGGCGCGCACCGGCCTGCTGGGCTGGAGGCTCCTCGGCGATCCCCGCTGATCCACCATGCTCCCTTCGCGAAGCCTGACCCAGTTCCTCATTGTAGCGGTTGCTGCGCTGCTGTTCGTGCCAGGTCTGGGTGAAGTACACCTCTTCGATTGGGACGAGATCAATTTCGCAGAGATCGCCCGCGAGATGCTAGCCACAGGTGATCGGTCACGACCGCAGATCGACTATCGGCCCTTCCACGAAAAGCCCCCGCTCTTCATCTGGTTCCAGGCTGTGAGCATGCAGATGCTCGGTGTGGGAGAGTTCGCAGCGCGCCTGCCCAACGCCGTGTGCGGCATGCTCACGCTGCTCGTGCTCTACCGCATCGGAGACCAATTGCGCGGGCGGGTGTTCGGCTTGGTGTGGGTGCTGGCCTACGTGGGATCGATCCTGCCACACCTCTACTTCCGCAGCGGCATCATCGACCCGTGGTTCAACCTGTTCATCTTCCTGGGTCTTCACGCAATGATCGTACTGGTGCAGCGCGATCCGTCCCGCCATCCCGAAGCGGTGAACGGGCGACGCGACACGCATGCCTGGCTGGCCGGGCTCTTCCTGGGGCTGGCCGTACTGACCAAAGGGCCTGTGGGAGTGCTCATTCCCGGGCTGGTGCTGGGCGTGTACTGGGCCATGGCACGGTTCCGAGCGATCCTTCGTTGGCGGCGCATCGGCATCATCGTTGGGGCCACCGTGCTCACCATCGCCACCTGGGGCCTGTACGATCTGCTGCGCAACGGTCCGGAGTTCATGGTCGCGTTCTTCTGGCGACAAGTGGCCATGCTCACCACGGAGGATGCGGGCCATGGCGGCTTCTTCGGCTATCACTTCGTAGTGTTGCTGCTCGGATGCTTCCCGGCCTCGGTGTTCGCATTGCAGGAACTACTTCGTCCTACACGTGGAGAAGATACCGACCTGCGTGACCACCGCCGCTGGATGGTGATCCTGTTCTGGGTGGTGCTCATCCTCTTCAGCATTGTGAAGACCAAGATCGTCCACTACAGCAGCCTGGCCTATTTCCCGCTCACCTACCTCGCTGCATTGCAGTTGGAGCGCATCTGGAAACAACGAGCGGCCTTCGGTTGGAGCCGTTTCCTGCTGGGTGGTCTGGGGTCGCTTATCGCCGGCATCTTCATCGCAGTGCCCTTTCTCGGCATGCGCATCGCATCGCTCAAGCCGCTCTTTGCTCAAGATCCCTTCGCGCAAGCGAACCTCGATGCAGCCGTACACTGGACCGGTTCCGAAGCGCTGGCCGGCTTGCTGCTCCTGGGTGCTCTGCTCACCGGGCATTGGCTGCACGGCCGGGCGCGTTACCGCGAAGCACTGCTGGTGGTCTTCGGCGGTGGTGCGCTGTTCGTCACCACCACCCTCTACTTCTTCATCAACCGCATCGAAGGCTATTCGCAACGTGCGGCCCTGGAGTTCTTCGAGGCGCGACAGGGCGAACGCTGCTACGTGATCACGAAGAACTACAAGAGCTACGCACACCTGTTCTACACACGCAAGCCACCGGTCACCGATCAGCGTGCGTACGATGAGGAATGGCTGCTGTACGGCGACATCGACCGGCCCGTTTATGTGGTCTGCAAGATCACCGCAGCGGAGGAGGTGGCGGCTGTAAGGACCTTGAAAGAGGTCGGGCGGAAGAACGGGTTCGTGTTCTTCAAGCGGGAGCCGTGACCACCGCCTATCACAACGAATAGGAAGTTCGGTTCCGGGCGGTTAGCTTTCGGTACCAAACCACCTTTCATGCTCCATCCTTACGCATCCAGAACACTGCTCACCATGGCCCTGCTGCTGGCAACGCGCTACGCAGCTTACGCCCAAGGCGACACCTGCACCACGGCCCTTCCGGTGACCACGGGTGTTCACTTGGCGGATGGGCCCACCAGCGGCGACGGTCAGGGTGGGGTCACGGCCTGCGGCGGCGGACAGGATGGTGATTGGTATGTCTATACCCCTTCATTCACCGGTACCATCACCATTACCAGCTGCCACCCACTGAACAACAACATGGACGATGACACCTACCTGAAGGTGCTCACCGGGGACTGTGGTGCGCTCACCTGCATCGGGTATAACGACGACATGGGCGGCAACTGCGTCGGCTATGGATTCGCCTCGTTCCTGGAAGTGAATGTCACCGCCGGCCAGGATTACTTCATCGTGTGGGTGGATGTGTTCGATGACGATGCGTTCTACTGGGAGCTGAGCGAATGCGCGGGTACGGTGACCGGGGTGACCTATGCCGATGCCAACAGCAACGGCGCACGCGATACCGGCGAAGATCAAGTGGACGTGATGCTCCAGATCGAACCCGGCGGCATGTACCGCTACGCCAACGGAGACCCGTATTCCTTTTGCTCCGACCTCGGCACCTATGCGGTGACGATCCCCTCACCGCCGCTGTACCACACCGTGGTGCCTGCTACACAGAGCTACAGCATCAATGCCCAGGGCGATCAGATCACAGGCTTCAACTTCGCCCTGCAGCCCACCCCGGGCATCTACGACGCCAGTGTCGCGCTCTGGGGTTGGAATCCGTGGATCGGCAACAACACCGTGCTGCACATCAGCTATGCCAACATCGGCACAGAGACCGTGAATGCCACAGTAGCCCTTACGCTGGACCCGCTGCTCTCCTTCGTGGAAGCGACAGTAGCTGAGACCACGGTAAGCGGACAGGTGGTGACCTGGGACCTGGGCCCACTGGCACCGGGAACGAACGGCACCATCACCGTCACCATCTTCACTTCCATCGAAGCCGACCCGAACGCACCGGTGAGCAATAGTGTGGCCATCACCACCACGCAAGTCGACATCAATGCTGCGAACGATAGCGACGTGCTGAACGGCATCGCCACAACCGCCTATGACCCCAACGACAAACGGGTGGACTTCGAGACCATCACCCCGGACGATGTGTTGGAGTCGAAGCCCTTGGAATACATCATCCGCTTCCAGAACACCGGCAACGCACCGGCCGTGAACGTGGTGATCAAGGATTCGCTGGACGCGGATTGGGACCTGAGCACCTTCGAGATGATCGGCGCCACGCACCCGTACACCCTCACCGTCACCAACGAGGTCGCCATCTGGACCTTCGCCAACATCTTCCTGCCCGACAGCTTCGTTGATCCGCTGGGCAGCATCGGCAGCTTCAGCTATCGCATGGCGCCCAAGACCTCATTGTCGCTCGGTGATCAGCTCACCAACCGTGCAGACATCTACTTCGACTACAACGATCCGGTGCTCACCAATACCACCGTCACCACTGTTGAACTGGCCTCCGGCTTGGAGGTTGCTGCGGCCAACAGCGGCCTTCGGATGCATCCTTCACCGAGCAACGGCCAGATGAACATCACCTGGACCCGCGCCAATGTGGCCAACGCACAACTGATCGTGTTGGACGCCTTGGGACGTGTCTCCGCCACCGTAGCCTTGAACCAACTGGCCGCGCAAAGCACCCGCACCATCGACCTCAGCAACCTGGCGCCCGGCACGTACACCGCCTGGCTGCAGGGCACCGGCGTGGAGGCGCGTAGCCGCTTCGTCATCCAACGCTGAACAACACCGCAACTGTTAGGAAGGGCGCTCTACGGGGCGCCCTTCCTTATTCCGGACCTTCGCAGCATGGACCTTTCCCACATCCTTACCCACCTCGGCGAAGACCGGGAACGCGGCTATAATGCCGTTGTACCACCCATCGTGCAGAGCGGCAACTTCACCTACCCCACTGTGGCCGCCATGCGCGCCACGGTGCAACGGGAGATGGAACGTCCGCTCTACACGCGCGGCTTCAACCCCACCGTGGGCATGCTGCGCCAGAAACTCGCGGCACTGGAGCACGCCGAGGATGCACTTGTGTTCAGCAGTGGTAGTGCCGCCATCGCTGCCGCAGTGATGAGCTTCGTGAAGGCCGGTGATCACATCGTATGCGTGGAGAAGCCGTACAGTTGGACGAAGAAGCTGCTGGTGGAACTGCTTGAACGCTTCCAGGTGACGCACACCTTCGTGGATGGCACCGATGCGGAGAACTACCGCCGAGCCATCACGCCGGGCACCACGTTCTTCATCACCGAAAGCCCCAACTCGCTCACCTTCGAGCTGCAGGACCTGGCGGCCGTTGCGGCGATCGCCAAAGAGCACGGCATCATCACCTTGTGCGACAGCAGCTTCAACAGTCCCCTGTTCCAGAACCCGATAGACCTGGGGATCGACCTGGTGGCGCACAGTGGCACGAAGTACCTCAACGGCCACAGCGACGTGGTGGCGGGTGTGCTGGCGGGCAGCGCCGCGCACATCCGGCAGGTGATGAGCCGCGAGTTCATGACCCTGGGCGCGGTGCCCTCACCGCATGACGCTTGGCTGTTGATGCGTGGGCTTCGCACCTTGGAACTGCGGGTGAACCGCAGCGCCGACAACGCCGAGCGCGTGGCCCGCTACCTGGAAGGACATCCCAAGGTGAAGCGCGTTTACTGGCCGGGGCTGGAGAGCCATCCGCAACATGCGCTCGCAACGCGCCAGATGAAGCGTGTGGCCGGGCTGATGAGCATCGAACTGAACGCACCCGATGAAGCCGCAGTGGAACGCTTCAGCGATGGGCTGCGGCGCTTCCTCATCGCCGTAAGCTGGGGCGGGTACGAAAGTCTGCAATGGCCGGTATGCGCGTTGAAAGGCCCCAGTGGCTATTACACCGAGCTACCGTTCACCATGATCCGGCTGTACATCGGCATCGAGGATGCGGACGCGTTGATCACGGACCTGGAGCAGGGTTTGGCGCGGATCTGAAGGCCCCTCGCTCACGGCACCACCACCAGCCGCTCGTACCCCAGCCTGCGCGCGCCGCTCCACAGCTCCACCACGTGTACACCGGCAGCCAGTCCGGCCAGGGGTAGCGCGGTAGTAGTCTGCTGCACCGGCACGTGCAGCACCGTGCGTCCCAGTGCATCACGCAGCAGCACACGGCCTTGCGCGGGCACGTCCTGCAGCTGCAGCATGGCCGTGCCACTGGCCGGGTTGGGCGCCAACGTGAAACGCAGACGCTCCTGCTCGCGAACGCCTACATCAAGGCCGTACAGGCGGGTGATCATGCCCTGGCTTGGATAGAACTGAGTGCCATCGCTGTAACCATGGTACGCTCCATAGATGTAGTACATGCCATCCGGACCACGTTCGATACGCGAAATAGAACGCAAGTAGTTCGGACCTGTGATCAGGTTATAGGCATATGGCTCGCAGCCAGCATTATCGAACACACTGGTATCCACCGACCCATCCCAGTTCAACATGACTATTCCTCGACGCGGGTGGCCATCAACGCGGTCGAAATTACCCGTTACGATCATCCGCGTATCATCCAATATCTCAATGTTGCCTACAATAGGTAGATGCTGCTCAAACTCATCCTCAAATCGTGGTGGATCGAAACTCGGGTCAAGCGATCCATCTGGCATCAACCGCAATACACAGACCGTGTCCGGTGAGCCATTGATCTTCCGGTAGCCACCCACCATTAGCCTACCGTCAGCCATAGCGACGAAGGCGGCCGAATAGCCCCACCCCTGCAAGGGCGCTTGGAAGGTGGTGTCCAGATCCCCATTATCGAAGATGCGGAACACCGGTGCCACCTCCTGCCCATCGTAGGCGGGGCCTTGCACCGTACACACGAACTGACCCGCATGCGGCCCCTCCGGATGCAGCGCCCTAAAGGCCAGAATGTCCCCATTGGCTTGGCGGTGCGTGCGCGTGGTATCCAACCAACCCGTGTTGGTGAACCACACCAGCCGGTAGTAGCCCACATATCCCCGGGCAGGGTCGTTCAGGTCGATGCCCCCGCTCGCCAGCACACTGCCATCCGGATACACATGGTAATCTCCTCCTTGGAAGACGCTGGCCATGGGGTAAGATGCGAACTGATCAAAGGACGGATCATACACCCATTCGGCATCTGAACGATAGACCCCTTGTCCTGCAAGTGCGTAGAACTTGTTGTTCCAGGGCGTTATCCTGCCACCCAAAGCAGGCAAATTTGTGAAACTCGGATCAATGCTTCCATCGGAAAATAATCGAACTCCGACGCGCGTAAAATCGTCTTGCGGCAATCGCAATCTGCCAGAAACAACTATCCGACCATCAGGCATAAAGTGAATATCAGATACTCCCTGAATTTGTGGAAGACTGTCAAGCTCGAAGGGCACTTGAAAGCTTGGATCCACATCGAAGGGTTGTTGCGCAAGGGCAACGGTGGTGGCACACAGTGCCACCACCGTCCCCAGCACATCGATCAAAAGCCCTTTCCTCACTGGACCATCAGTTTTTCCACCTGCAAGATACGTGTTCCTTGCAGTAATTCCACCGTATACAGCCCTGCACCCAAACCACGGGTATCCAGGATCAATTGCCCTTCGGCTGAGCTTAACCGGTGTACCTGTAAGCTTCGCCCTACGGCATCCTTAACAGTAAGCGTGGCTTGCGCTCCATCGCCTGCCAGGCGGTACGTACAAGCCGTCCAATTGCGAGCAGGGTTAGGCGCTACTTGCATGGGCTGCTCAAGATCAGCCGCGAACACACGCTTCGCCGCGAACAGCGACTTGGGGGCTTCGCCCTCACGGCACCACCACCAGCCGCTCGTACCCCAGCCTGCGCGCGCCGCTCCACAGCTCCACCACGTGTACACCGGCAGCCAGTCCGGCCAGGGGTAGCGCGGTAGCTGTGTGCTGTACCGGCACGTGCAGCACCGTGCGCCCCAGTGCATCACGCAGCAGCACACGGCTTTGCGCGGGCACGTCCTGCAGCTGCAGCATGGCCGTGCCACTGGCCGGATTGGGCGCCAACGCGAAGCGCAGACGCTCCTGCTCGCGAACGCCTACATCCAGGCCGTAGAGGCGGGTGATGAAGCGCTGGTCCGGGTAGGACTGTGTGCCATCGTCGTAGCCGTGGTAGGCCCCTACAATGTAAAATCCGCCTCCTGGTTCGGGAACGACATTCGATATGCCTTTATATCGGAAGCCAAAATCGTCCACGAACAAACCACAGCCCTCACCGGTGAACGCATCATCCGAAAGGCTACCATCCCCATTTAGCAGCGCTATTCCACCACGAACGGCACCATTGACCCGATCAAATCGACCGGCAATTAATATCCGGTCATCAGGCAGCACATGGATATCCAATAAATACCCCAAGGGATTGATCGCATAAGTGGCCTTACACCGCACTTCAGCAAAGCTCGGATCGAGGTCGCCGTTAGGGAGCAAGCGCAGCAGGCAGAGGGTGTCGTTCTGGGCTTGGTTCCGGAACACCCCGCCGGCCAAGATTTTACCATCCGGCAGTGTATGGAACGCGAAGGCCTCCCCCCAGGTATCGATCGGCACCGAAAAGGTGGTGTCCAACGATCCATCGGGATGCACCCTGAAGATGCGGCTAACTGGCACCCCTTCATACGTGAACATCGTGCCCGTACACAGGAATTTCCCATCCGGCTGTTCCTCGAACTCGAACACAACCCCATCGCTCGTGCGGTGCTGCTTGGCGGTGTCCAACCAACCCGTATTGGTGAACCAGATCAGGTTGTACAAACCATCAAAACCATGCGCAGGATCATCCACCGTGTGCGCACCGCTCAGCAGCACACGCCCATCCGGATACACATGGTAGTCGCCCCCTTGGAGGGATGAGAACAAGGGGTCATTATTTAGAGATTGAAAATCAGGATCCAGCTGACCGTTAGATAGGATCCTACGAACCAGGGTGTTAGTTGCAATATAAAACCTATCTTCCCATGCCGTGATCTTACCTCCTCCGACACCTGTTATCGGAAAGTTATCATTTCGACTACCATCTGGAAACAATTTGGCCATTCTTCGATTAAACGTCTCATCTCCAAAAGTCAAATCTCCAGATATTAATATACTTCCATCTGAAAAGTACGCAATCGAATTAACATACTTCGATATAAATAATGATTGAAATTCTTCGTCAACACTGAAAGGTATCTGAGCACAGATCGGTGCGGCCGCAAAGAATGCAGCCGCACCGATACACCCATGCTTTACTGACGCAACGATCATTCCACGCTCAACTTCTTCACGTCCAAGGTACGACCGGAATGGCTCAGTTCAACCGAGTACAGCCCAGGCGCCAGGCCGCGCAAGTCCAACAAGGCCTCTGTTGCCGTATCCTGCCATGGGTGTTGAAGCACCATCCGCCCACTGGCATCGCGCACCAGCATGTGCGCTCCTTGCAGGTCAAGGCTTGTCCGTGCCGAAGTCCAGTTGCGCGCTGGGTTGGGTGTTAAGGTGAAGGTCTCCACTGCGGCCTCATTGACCAATGAAGGGCGCCGAGCCTTGTTGCCCTCATCTTCACTACCTCCCGTAAGCGGCGGCAGACAAGTTCCGTAGTGGAAGCGGCCCCTCGCTCACGGCACCACCACCAGCCGCTCGTACCCCAGCCTACGCGCCCCGCTCCACAGCTCCACCACGTGTACACCTGCGGCCAGACCTTTCAGGGAAAGGGTGGTTCCGGGGCTATTCACCGGCACGTGCAGCACCGTGCGTCCCAGTGCATCACGCAGCAGCACACGGCCTTGCGCGGGCACGTCCTGCAGCTGCAGCATGGCCGTGCCACTGGCCGGGTTGGGCGCCAACGTGAAACGCAGACGCTCCTGCTCGCGAACGCCTACATCAAGGCCGTACAGGCGGGTGATCATGCCCTGGCTTGGATAGAACTGAGTGCCATCGCTGTAACCATGGTACGCTCCATAGATGTAGTACATGCCATCCGGACCACGTTCGATACGCGAAATAGAACGCAAGTAGTTCGGACCTGTGATCAGGTTATAGGCATATGGCTCGCAGCCAGCATTATCGAACACACTGGTATCCACCGACCCATCCCAGTTCAACATGACTATTCCTCGACGCGGGTGGCCATCAACGCGGTCGAAATTACCCGTTACGATCATCCGCGTATCATCCAATATCTCAATGTTGCCTACAATAGGTAGATGCTGCTCAAACTCATCCTCAAATCGTGGATCGAAACTCGGGTCAAGCGATCCATCTGGCATCAACCGCAATACACAGACCGTGTCCGGTGAGCCATTGATCTTCCGGTAGCCACCCACCATTAGCCTACCGTCAGCCATAGCGACGAAGGCGGCCGAATAGCCCCACCCCTGCAAGGGCGCTTGGAAGGTGGTGTCCAGATCCCCATTATCGAAGATGCGGAACACCGGTGCCACCTCCTGCCCATCGTAGGCGGGGCCTTGCACCGTACACACGAACTGACCCGCATGCGGCCTCCGGATGCAGCGCCCTAAAGGCCAGAATGTCCCCATTGGCTTGGCGGTGCGTGCGCGTGGTATCCAACCAACCCGTGTTGGTGAACCACACCAGCCGGTAGTAGCCCACATATCCCCGGGCAGGGTCGTTCAGGTCGATGCCCCCGCTCGCCAGCACACTGCCATCCGGATACACATGGTAATCTCCTCCTTGGAAGACGCTGGCCATGGGGTAAGATGCGAACTGATCAAAGGACGGATCATACACCCATTCGGCATCTGAACGATAGACCCCTTGTCCTGCAAGTGCGTAGAACTTGTTGTTCCAGGGCGTTATCCTGCCACCCAAAGCAGGCAAATTTGTGAAACTCGGATCAATGCTTCCATCGGAAAATAATCGAACTCCGACGCGCGTAAAATCGTCTTGCGGCAATCGCAATCTGCCAGAAACAACTATCCGACCATCAGGCATAAAGTGAATATCAGATACTCCCTGAATTTGTGGAAGACTGTCAAGCTCGAAGGGCACTTGAAAGCTTGGATCCACATCGAAGGGTTGTTGCGCAGGGCAACGGTGGTGGCACAAGTGCCACCACCGTCCCCAGCACATCGATCAAAAGCCCTTTCCTCACTGGACCATCAGTTTTTCCACCTGCAAGATACGTGTTCCTTGCAGTAATTCCACCGTATACAGCCCTGCACCCAAACCACGGGTATCCAGGATCAATTGCCCTTCGGCTGAGCTTAACCGGTGTACCTGTAAGCTTCGCCCTACGGCATCCTTAACAGTAAGCGTGGCTTGCGCTCCATCGCCTGCCAGGCGGTACGTACAAGCCGTCCAATTGCGAGCAGGGTTAGGCGCTACTTGCATGGGCTGCTCAAGATCAGCCGCGAACACACGCTTCGCCGCGAACAGCGACTTGGGGCTTCGCCCTCACGGCACCACCACCAGCCGCTCGTACCCCAGCCTGCGCGCGCCGCTCCACAGCTCCACCACGTGTACACCGGCAGCCAGTCCGGCCAGGGGTAGCGCGGTAGTAGTCTGCTGCACCGGCACGTGCAGCACCGTGCGTCCCAGTGCATCACGCAGCAGCACACGGCTTTGCGCGGGCACGTCCTGCAGCTGCAGCATGGCCGTGCCACTGGCCGGATTGGGCGCCAACGCGAAGCGCAGACGCTCCTGCTCGCGAACGCCTACATCCAGGCCGTAGAGGCGGGTGATGAAGCGCTGGTCCGGGTAGGACTGTGTGCCATCGTCGTAGCCGTGGTAGGCCCCTACAATGTAAAATCCGCCTCCTGGTTCGGGAACGACATTCGATATGCCTTTATATCGGAAGCCAAAATCGTCCACGAACAAACCACAGCCCTCACCGGTGAACGCATCATCCGAAAGGCTACCATCCCCATTGAGCAGCGCTATTCCACCACGAACGGCACCATTGACCCGATCAAATCGACCAGCAATAAGGATCCGATCGTCTGGCAGCACATCGATATCCAATAAATACCCGAGCGGGATCTCACCGAACGTGGCCTTACACCGCACTTCAGCAAAGCTCGGATCGAGGTCACCGTTAGGGAGCAAGCGCAGCAGGCAGAGGGTATCGTTCTGGGCTTGGTTCCGGAACACCCCGCCGGCCAAGATTTTACCATCCGGCAGTGTATGGAACGCGAAGGCCTCCCCCCAGGTATCGATCGGCACCGAAAAGGTGGTGTCCAACGATCCATCGGGATGCACCCTGAAGATGCGGCTAACTGGCACCCCTTCATAGGTGAACATCGTGCCCGTACACAGGAATTTCCCATCCGGCTGTTCCTCGAACTCGAACACCACCCCATCGCTCGTGCGGTGCTGCTTGGTGGTGTCCAACCAACCCGTATTGGTGAACCAGATCAGGTTGTACAAACCATCAAAACCATGCGCAGGATCGTCCACCGTGTGCGCTCCGCTCAGCAGCACACGCCCATCCGGATACACATGGTAGTCGCCCCCTTGGAGGGAACCGAAAAGGGGATCAGCGTTCGGGTCCTGAAAGAGGTTGTCTGCTTGGCCAGATGGAAGAATACGACGTACATGTTGTGAGGTCGCCACATAGTAACGTCCGTCCCATTCAGTGAGCTTCCCACCACCGATACCCGTTATTGGATACGCTTCATCACGAGATCCATCATAATTTAAACGCGCAGTTCTTCGCTGAATGCCTTCATCACTAAAACGTAATTGACCACTAATTAGAAGATCTCCATCTGGCAAAAAAGCTAATGAGTTTACGTAAACCGAACCCAAGATCGTCCTGAAATCTGGATCGAGTTGAAATGGTACCTGAGCGATAACCAGCACGGCGGGCAGAAGTGCCGCCGTGCTGGAAATCGTTCTAAGTAAACAGCCTCCGCTCATTCCACGCTAAGTTTCTGGACATGCAAGGTACGACCGGAATGGCTCAGTTCAACCGAGTACATCCCAGGCGCCAGGCCGCGCAAGTCCAACAAGGCCTCTGTTGCCGTATCCTGCCATTGGTGTTGAAGCACCATCCGCCCACTGGCATCGCGCACCAGCATGTGCGCTCCTTGCAGGTCAAGGCTTGTCCGTGCCGAAGTCCAGTTGCGCGCTGGGTTGGGTGTTAAGGTGAAGGTCTCCACTGCGGCCTCATTGACCAATGAAGGGCGCCGAGCCTTGTTGCCCTCATCTTCACTACCTCCCGTAAGCGGCGGCAGGCAAGTTCCGTAGTGGAAGCAGAGGATGTTCTGCGCCCAACGACCGGGACGATCATACTCGCCGTTGGCCAAGATCCCCAATTGGGCCTGCTCGGTGCTGGTCAACTGTCCGTCGTTCCGGCCATCGGCGGCCGCCATGCGAAGCAGATCGACAAGTTCGATCATGCGCAGTCGCTCGCTCTGCTCCTTGCTCTTCAGGTCATGCTCTTCGGTGATCTGCTCCACCACGGCGCGTGCATCGGTGTACGCACCGGCCTGCATCAACGCCAAGGCCTCTGCATAGCGCGCAGCGGGGGTGCGGATCTCCTGCCATACAGCTTTGATCTCTTCCAAGTGGCCATACTCCTCATCCAGCCCAAAGTACTCGATCAGCTGCATGGCGGCCTGGGTCATTTCGCCGTGGTGGTCGGCCATGTTCGATTCAAGGACCGCGCGGAAGGTGCGCGTTTCCCAACTGGCCATGATGGCTTCGATGAGCGATGGGCTCACTGGCTGTGTGCAATCGAATTCAAGCCATTTGAGGAAACCCTCCTTCTTGCTGGCTTCGGGGTTGGCAATGCACACCTCGGCCTTCATGGCTGCGGGAAATCCCGGTTTCTCCATGGCCGATCGCAATGCCTCCACGCTGAGGAAGGGGCTACGACCGAGCAGATAGGTACGCAGCTCCCAGGCATCCTGCGGCCAAGCACCCATGATCTCCTCCAACACCTCATCGGTGCTGCCGCCATCGATCAATTGCCCATAGAGGTAGCGCTGGTCGGCATAGGCACTCTTCTCCATAAGCATCCGGGCCTCCAGTTCCATACGCTTCACCTCTCCCGGATAGGTGCCGATCGGCAAACGACGGCTGGCGCAATTGCCCTGCGGCCGAATGACCAGCTGGTTGTTGGAAGCACTGGTCGCCGAAACACCGTTCGTGGTCACATAGATGGGGCGGTAGGGTACATCCGGCGGCGCGTAGTAATAGGAAAGGGGACTCTGCGGCATGTTCGTGTTCTTGAAGTCCTCTCGACCCTGCTCTTGATCGAACTCGTTATCCGCAGAGCGGCTGAAGCGGCCTTGGTTCTGGCGGATGGTCTGAGCTGCGAAGGACTGTTCATCAGTGCCCACCCTTCTGCTCCAGAAATTGATAAGCACATCTTGCGCTTTATTGCACTGGAAGTGGAGCCCCACAGTACCTTGAGCATCCGGATCAGCACAGATGCCTTCACCAATGAAGCCACGTTCAAGATCGCGCGCAGTGTTCCGGAAGACCATGTCATTGTTGTCGCGATTGAACCCGATGACGATGCCTTCAGAAGCAGCTTGACCGTTCTGCCAAAGTTCATTGTCATCCACGATCATGCCGTAGCTGCTGGTGGAGAAGATACCGCGGTGTCGGCCTTGCCATTGTGGGACCTCATCTGAATTTGTTAGTGTCACACTTCTGCCACCGATAGCGAAATTGCTATTCACCACCTTATACCCTACCACCCCATCCACATACACCCCCGCGATGTTGTTGGTGAACTGTGCGCGGTCCACCGAGAAGCTGCGAATGCCGCCCCCTTGCAGGGCGTGTATGCCGTGGTCCAGTCCGATGAAGGTGCTGCGCTTGGTGGTGTTCTCCGGGCAGGGGATCTCCGTGGAGGACCACGGGACGGTACACCGGCTGCGGAGGCTGTAGGCAGCATCGAGGCTGTAGATGCCATGGCCCAGCCCCTGGCTACCCAGGTCGGCGAAGAAGCCATCGGGCAGGGTGTTCTCGAAGGTGCAGGCAGTGAAGGGAATGCCGTCCACGGCCCAGAGGTTCACGTGGTGCAGGAAGTCGTAGCCACCTTTGTAGTCGGCTGTTACCGTGAAGCGTACATCGTCGAAGCGGCTGCGGTCGCGCATGGGCAGGCCGGTGGTGCTGTTGAAGTTCTGGTGTCGGCGCATCATCACACCCTGGCGGCAGTTGCGGAAGATGGTCTCCTTCCATACTTCCACGGGATCCTCTTGGCCTTCCACGGGTTCCAAGACGGTGGCACCGGAGCACAGCACATAGGCACCTCCGTTGTTCAGGTCGGGCCGCATACCGGCCAGCACACCGATCTCCGCATGCTCCACCACACTACCGCGCAGCACGAGCATGGCCTGGTAGGTGGGTCGTGGGCTTCCCCATTGGTGCTGCCCGTCGGTCCCCTGGGCCTCGATGCCGAGCCAGCGCTTATCCTCGCAGGCGTTGGTGAAGAGGCAGTTGGTACACTGGAACGAGGCACCGGGTTCAATGACCATCACGGCGTTCTCGCCGAACTTGAAGGTCATGTTGCTGGCCATGACGTGCGCCCCTTGTTTGATGCGGAGCTCCGTTGCCACATGCACGGCCTCTTCCGTGTCCCAGAAGGCATTATCGCCGGGCACCCAGGTCAGGTCGCACGCGGTGGTGATGTCGCCGGAGCGGTCCTTGGCGAGGACCATACGGTCGCAGCAGACCTCTTCCTGTTGCAGTTGCAGGATGGAGGACCGACCATGGCGACGGTTGAGGTAGCGATATTCGGTCAGCGGCGATGATGCATGGGTAAAGGAACCGACGGTCTCCAGGTCCGCCACATTGGCTGCGTAGCTATTGGGGCCGGGGTTGTCCGGGTCGAAGAAGGCATCCAAGGCATAGGTCCCATCAGGTTTCTGTGCCACCATGTACAACGCTGGTCCCAGTCCGAAGGGGGCAACGTTCATACCGATCTGGGTATCCACCAGCCTGCGGGTAAAGCCATCGCCAGCGAAGGGGAAATACCGATGATAAGTGAGCGGGGCATCCTGCGGTGTCCAGTCCATATCGATGTAGCCGAAGCAGGAGGAAGGTCCACCGGAAGGATGTGCCAGGTCGGGGGACTTCACGAAAAACAGGTACCTGCCATTGGGCGAGAACTCAAGGCCCGATACGCAGGGTCGCAGAATGGGATCGTTCAGCACATCAGTGGGTGGTGGCGCGTTCACCGGATACAGATCCAGCGAGTACAGCCGGGGGTTCTGACCGAAGCTACCGGCCGGCTGGATGTTGGAGAGAACGGTGACCGGTGTAGCAGGAAGGATCTGGAAAACCCATCGCCCCACCAAGGTCTGGTGCGGCAGGAACGGAAGGGGCTGACCATCATCATCCAACAAGGGACCTTGATAGTACGCGCTCCACGCCACGGTCAGGTTCCCCTCGTTGTAGTGCAGCGCCATCTCGCCCCGCTGGGTGACCTCAGTATCGGTAGCTGAGAAGTTGATATCGAAAGGCCAGAGCGCACCCGAGCTGCCGACCGTATCATCCAGTCTCCAGACGCCATCATGGTCGGTCTGCAGCAATACCAACCCTTGGTTCACGCGTACAACGAGAATGCTTCTACCCTGATCGTCGATACGCACGCTGGCCCCATGGATAACGCGCGAGGTGAAGCCTGTGAAATCGATGGCGCCTTGCCGGAATACACCTTCCATGCCGAAGTACTCATCGTTAGCCTCCGGCACTACATTGTCGCTCAACCAATGAAGCACGTATGGCTCTGATTGGTCTTGGAGCCGGTTAGACACGAATCCACCGTTCACCTCCAGACAGGCATCCTGATAAGCACTGATGTAGGAGTTGAGCGTAACATCCAACACACCTACCCGAACATATGCTGCGGGATCCCCATCCTGGAGATCGCGTTGGAAATCCTCGTAGTAGAGGCCAATGATGTAGAACCGCGTACAACTTCCGGGCACCGGGATGATATGCACCTGCTCACCGCCCAGGAAACAGACCTCACAGTTCCGGTCGTCGGGATCATCGGCGCCGTCAGCGATCAGCAATCCATCGCGGTTATAGATGTTGTTGTCGATGATGAAGAACAGCACCTTGCCTTCATCGTCGAACTGGATGTTCTGGGTGTGTTGCGGCAGCTGCCCCTGATACTCAAAGGCATCATCGAGGTCAGGGTCGAAGGAGGTCGGGAGATCGGTAACCGTGATCGGATCCAGGATATCCTCTGGGAACGTGACCTGTTGGTTGCCGATGGACCAGAGCGGATCCTGGGCGTGGGCGCCAACGGTGGCTTGGACCAGGGCAATGGCAAGGAGGCAATTCCTTGCCCAATTGCGGGGCGGGCGTTGCGTCTTCAGCATGGTTCTTCCGGATGTTTTGCACGGCAACAGCGCCGCCTCCAAATGTCCTTGCACCTGCTCCGCCTATCCAATGCGCTGGCCGCACGTTCCCTGCGTTCCTGTTGCGTTCCGCGCAAGGCCAGTGCTACCGAGGGTGGCGATCGTGGCACCCGATCGACGGTTGATCGAGGACATCAGCCATGTATAGAATTCGAACCGAGTGAACTCTTTTGGCAATTGCAGAACAAAGAGGATCTCCTATATTCACCTTCAGCAAAGCGCTGCGCATGGCCTCTTCCTTTGGACAAAAGCTGAAAAAACTGCGTCAGGAGAACAACCTTACCCAAGCGGAAATGGCGGAGCGTTTATGCGTTGACCCAAGCCGCATCAGCCGCTGGGAGCATGGTGAAGAGCCATCGCGGCGCGTTCTGGAACAGCTGCAAAAGGTCTTCCACGTCAATGCCTATGCCTTGTTATCCGATCCTGCTGCCTCGGACAGTGAAGGCCCACCGGCTTCAGCAGCCTCACCACCAGCAGAGGATGCGGTATCGGAAGAAGAGTCGATCTGGCGCTCAAAGGTGGTGGAGCTGTTCAGCCAGATGACCGACCTGATGGAAGCGCTGACCTCCCGCTATGGGCGCAAGGGGGGGGGGGCACTAACTAATTGAAATACAATAACTTATAAATACACCATCAAACTCCGCTCACTTCTTCCGGAAGAACAAGCGGATCGGCACCCCCGTGAAACGCCAGTTCTCGCGCAGACGGTTCTCCAGGAAGCGCTCGTAGCTGGGCTTGATGTATTGCGGCAGGTTGCAATAGAACACGAAGGTGGGTACGTGCGTCGGCAGCTGCTGCACGAACTTGATCGTGACCTGCTTCGCCTTGTACATCGGCGGCGGCTGACGTTCGATGACGGCCAGCATCACATCGTTCAACTTGCGCGTGGCGATGCGGCGCTTGCGATCCTCGTACACCTGCATGGCCAGTTCCATCGCCTTCAGGATACGCTGCTTCTCCAATACCGAGATGAACAGCACGGGAATGTCCGTGAAGGGCTCTAGCCGCTGCTTGATCTCCGCCTCCCAGGCCTTCATGGTGTTGGTCTCTTTTTCCACCAGGTCCCACTTGTTCACCAGCACCACCAGGCCCTTGCCGTTCTTCTGGATGATGGATAGGATGTGCAGGTCCTGCTGCTGCACCCCATCCTGCGCATCGATCATCAGCAGGCATACATCGCTGTCCTCAATGGCGCGCACAGAGCGCAGCACGCTGTAGAACTCAATGTCCTCGTTCACCTTGCTCTTCTTGCGGATGCCGGCGGTGTCGAGCAGCATCACATCGAAGCCGAAGACCTTCCATCGGGTGTTGATGGGATCGCGCGTGGTGCCGGCAACGGGGGTCACGATGTTCTGCTCACGCCCCAGCAGTGCGTTCACCAACGAGGATTTGCCCACGTTGGGCTTGCCCACGATCGCGAAGCGCGGCACATCGGTCTCCTCCACTTCGGTGGGTTTGGTGAAGCGCTCCACCAGCGCATCGAGCAGCTCGCCGGTGCCAGCACCCGATGCGGAGGAGATGTTGAACACCTCGCCGAAGCCGAGCGAATAGAATTCAGCGGCATTGATCTGGTGGCGGGATTCGTCCACCTTGTTGGCCACGAGCATCACGGGCTTCTCTGTGCGGCGCAGGCGTTCTGCGATGGACTCGTCCATGGCCGTCACACCATCCTGCGTATCCACCAGAAAGAGGATCACATCAGACTCTTCCGTCGCCAGGTCCACCTGCTTGCGGATCTCCGCCTCAAACACGTCATCGCTGCCCGTGACATACCCCCCGGTATCGATCACACTGAAGAGCACGCCGTTCCATTCGGACTTGCCGTAGTGGCGATCGCGCGTGGTGCCTGCCGTGGGGTCAGTGATGGCTTCCTTGCTTTCCGTAAGGCGGTTGAAGAGGGTGCTCTTCCCCACATTGGGCCTTCCGACGATGGCGACGATGTTGCTCATGATCTCTAGTTCGGCGGACGCGCAGCGAGAAGCGCGCCATGGCGTTCAGTATCCGTATCGTTTCAACTTGGAGGCATCCTCGCGCCAGTCCTCATCCACTTTCACACGCAGGTCGAGGAAGACCTTGGTGCCCACGAAGCGTTCGATGGCCAAACGTGCCTCGGTACCCAGCTTGCGCAGCGCCCTACCTCCCTGACCGATGATGATGCCCTTCTGGCTATCCCGCATCACGATCACGTCGGCCTGGATCTTTGTGAGGGTGTCGCCTTCCTCGAAGCTGTTCACCACCACCTGCGTACTGTACGGGATCTCCTGTTTGTAGAAGGCCAGCACCTTTTCGCGGATCATCTCGCTCACGAAGAAGCGCATGTTGCGATCGCTGAGGTCCTCTTTATCGAAGTATGGCGGATGCTCGGGCAACTGTGCGATGAGGTAGGAGCGCAGCTCATTCACATTGAGGCCGTGGAGGGCGCTGATGGCCACCACCTTGGCGTTCGGGAACACCTCCTGCCAGGTGGCACAAGCCTCGGCCACCGCTTCGGCGCTGCCTGCATCGGCCTTGTTCACCAGCACAAGCAGGGGTCCTTCGTAGCGGCGCACCCGTTCGATCAGGCGCTCGGAGCGTTCGGGCCGCTGACCCAGCTCCACCAACGCGATGAGCAGATCGGCATCCTGCAGAGCTTCCTCCACGGCCCGCATCATCACGGCCTGCATGCGGTACTGCGGTTCGAGGATGCCCGGTGTATCGCTCACGATCAGTTGGTGGTCCTCGCCGTTGAGGATGCCGAGGATGCGGTGACGCGTGGTCTGCGCCTTCGGATTGGTGATCACCAACTGCTCACCCAGCAGGGCGTTGAGCAGGGTGCTCTTCCCCACATTGGGCTCACCGATGATGTTGACGTATCCGGCTTTGTGTGCCATGGCGATAAAACAAGAGCCCCGACTTGCGTCAGGGCTCTCTGTAGCGGGGGCAGGACTCGAACCAGCGTCCGCCGTACGGCGGATATGAGCCCGACGAGCTACCCCAACAGAGAGCGAAGAAATTCCCGACCCGATCCTGACTTGAGTTGTTTCTCCCGTTTCTGTGCGTGTATTCGGTCACTACATTCTTCCGAGTAGAGTAACACCCACGGCCGGTAACGCACGGTCCACCCTTTCGTTGCCAGCTCATTGTGTGACCGGAAACGGTCATCAAGGTCACTGGTCTCGCCCACATAGATCTTGTTGTGGACGGGCGAATGAAGCGCGTATACCCAATGGGGCATACTACAAAGAAAAAGAGCCCGGCGCATTCACCGGGCTCTTTGTAGCGGGGGCAGGACTCGAACCTGCGGCCTTCGGGTTATGAGCCCGACGAGCTACCATCTGCTCCACCCCGCACTGTGTGCTATGTCAATTCCATTGCGGTTCCTTTTGAGGCGGCCTTCGGGTTATGAGCCCGACGAGCTATCCGCCGTACGGCGGACTCCACCCCGCAATGGACCGCAAATGTAGTCTTTCCTTCGGAACTGGACCAAAGTCTTTTTCAGGGCATCACTTTCACCGCGATCGGCGCCAATTCCCGCACGGGTCCCTGGCCGTTCGCCAGGCGCGCGCGGATGCCATCCACATACACCATATCGCCTGGTCGCAGCGCGTTCAACGCTTGTTCCATCTCATCGGTAAAGGCGTTACCGTTCGATGTCAAGAACACCGGCGGACCGCCCTTGCGCACCACCGCCAACTCGAAGCGTTGCACCTTCCAGGGATCCCCGAAGTCCGACCCGATGGGCTTGGCAGCAATGCCCTGCGAGGCGGTGAGCTTGGCGCGCGTTGCCTTGGTGTCGGCAGGATCCAGACCGGCGATGTACGGCGTGGGCGGCGGCAGGTCCTTCACCCGGAACAGCACGGGGCCCACCCGCCTGCTGCTACCATCAGGCAAGGTCACGGACGCATGGACCTCCGCCGAAGAGGCCGTCATGCCGCTGGCCAGCCAGCCCTGTCCGCTTCGCACGATGCGACCACTGGAGATGGAGGCCTGCACGCGATCGGCGGGTACGCCGGGCACTGAGAGGTCGATGGGGTTGTCCACCCCGCGATAGAGCACGTTCATCTTGGTGGGCGAAGCCACCAGCAGCGGCGCCATCACTTGATATGAGGCGGAATACGGCAGTTCCATGCGTCCCTTGGGCCCCTCGAAGTACAACAGACCCTCCACGCGTTGCTCACCAGCCACATCAGCACGCACACGGAGCTTGGCCTTGCCATCCGCACCCACCGGCACCTCGCTGCCATCGGCGCGCAGCACGCGTGCGGGGTTGCGGGTATCGTAGGCCGCCAGGAAGACATCGGCCCGGAACGAATCGCCCTGCAACACCAGCGTGCTGTGCGGCATCACCGCCGTGGTGAGCGTGCTGAAGCGCACATCGTCCGCTTCAGCCGCGCGGTAGAGCCACTTGACCAGGTCGTTCTCGGCCGCGCGTACATCGGCCTGCAGCTTGCTCAAGGTGGCGATACCGGCCGCCAGGGGCACATCGTAGAAATGGATGGACTCCCAGTTGTTGAGCACACCCGATGCATCGCGGCGCGGACCTTGGTCGAAGAGGCCGTCCAATGAAGCCTGCTCCGCCGTTGCTCCGGGCCCGGCCAGTGCTTTGAGGGTGTCGCGGAACGCCCCAAGAAGCGCGCGCAGCTCGCTCGCCGATCCTGGTCCGGTGCGTGGTTGCGCAGGTTCATCCCCAATGAGGGCACGGGTCAGCACGTCGCGATCGTCCTTCGCCTCCAAGGCAAGCAAGGCCCGCAGCGTGTCGCGGCCCGCAGCATCGGGTGCGCGCAGCCGGGCGGGATCCACTCCATCAGCCTCGGCGATGGCGCGTGTCTTGATGCCCTCGATATGGCGCACGAGGCTGTCGGCCATGTGCTGAACGATCAGGGCCTGGCGGTGCGGAGCCTCGAACTTCTCGGGGAACCGTTGGGCGGCTGCGGCGAAGGCGGCATATTCCACCTGCGAACGTTCGGCGTGGGAACGCTCGCTGCGTACCAGGTCGGCGTTGAGGAATGCGAAGGCGTCGAGCACCTCCTTGCTCACGTTCATGGCGAGCATGGCGGTCAGCACCAGATACATCATGTTGATGAGGCGCTGGCGGGGCGAAAGGCTGGAATCGGAAGCCATGGGTGTGGGTGCTGGCCGCTGGTTGCGACCGCATCCATCCAATGCCGGTGCTTCGCGCAGGTAACGTCAGGCTTCTTCGCCCAAAGCTTCCACCTCGGCGGCGGCGGCCTCCCACTGTTGCATCACCGCTGCGATGCGCTGCGCAAGGTCGCCGAGCTTGGCGTAGCCCTGTTGCATGGCATCGCCAGAGACCCCGCCCTTCATCACTTCGGCCTGCAGTGCCTTCTCTTCGGCTTCCAGTTCGGCCAGCTGTTTCTCCAGGCGCTCCACGTTGTTCTGGGCCTTGCGACGCTCCTTCTCGCGATCGCGGCGGTCGCGTTGGTCGCCCTTGTCCTTCTTCTCCTCCTTCACGCGGGCCGAAGAACGGCCGATGTCGGCGGTCTGCAGGGCCTTGCGCTTCTCGATGAGCTCGAGGATGTCGATGTGCTGGTCGCGGATGCGCAGTTCGTCGAGTTCCAGGATGCGGGTGGTGAGGCCGGTGAGGAAGTCACGGTCGTGGCTCACCAGCAGGAACGCACCTTCATAGTTCTTCAGCGCCTCCTTCAGCACGTCCTTGCTCTGGATGTCCAGGTGGTGCGTGGGTTCGTCGAGGATGAGGAAGTTGAGTGGCTTCAGCAGCATGCAGCAGAGGGCCAGACGGGCCCGTTCGCCACCGCTGAGCACCTTCACCTTCTTGTCCACGTCCTCGCCACTGAACATGAAGGCGCCGAGCATGGCGCGCACCCGCAACCGGTTCTCCTCGCTGGCCGCGTCCTCGGCGGTCTCCAGCACGGTGCGCTGCGGGCTCATGCGCTCGGGCATGTCCTGTGCATAGTAGCCTACGATGACGTTGTGCCCAAGCCGGATCTCGCCTTCGTGTGCCTCCTCGCCCATGATCATGCGCACCAAGGTGGACTTCCCGGTACCGTTGGCTCCGACCAAGGCCAGGTGTTCGCCCTTGGCGATGGTGAGTTCGGCGCCGCGGAAAATGTGCTTCTCGCCATAGCTCTTGCTCACGTTCTTCACCTCGCACACCAGCTTGCCCGAACTGGGGGCAGGCGGGAACTTCACCAGCATCTTGCGAAGGTCCTCGTCCTCCTCCTCGATGCGCTCGAGCTTCTCCAGCTTGGTGATGAGGCTTTGTGCGAAGGCGGCCTTGCTGGCCTTCGCGCGGAACTTGTTGATCAGGGCCTCTGTCTCTTTGATATAACGCTGCTGGTCCTTGGCGGCGGCCGACTGTTGTTCGCGCTCCACCTTGCGCAGCTCCACGTACTGGCTCCACGAGGCCTTGCGGTCGATGATGCGGCCGCCGGCCACCTCGATGGTGCGCTTGGTGAGGCGGTCCAGGAAGGTCTTGTCGTGCGAGATGAGGACCAGCGCCGAGGGATAGGTGCGCAGCAGGTCCTCCAGCCATTGGATGGCGGGCAGATCGAGGTGGTTGGTAGGTTCGTCCAGCAGCAGCAGGTCGGGCTGCATCAGGAGCAGGCGGGCCAGCTCGGCACGCATGCGCCAGCCACCGCTGAGCTCGCTCATCAATCGGTGCATGTCCGCACCCACGAAGCCGATGCCCTTCAGCATGCGTTCGATCTGCATGTCATGGTCTGCCGCGCCGATGGTGTTGAGGCGCTCGTGTGCATGGGCCAGCAGGGTGGCCAGCTCCATGGCCTCGTCATCGGTGGTGGCCTTCTCCAGATCCTTTTCGATGCGCTCCAGCGAGGCTTGCAGGGTAAGCGCTTCCTCGAAGGCTTTCTCCGCCACCTGCCAGGGCGTAAGTTCCAGGTTGTGGGCCATCTCCTGCGGCAGGTACCCCAGCGTGAGCTCCTTCGGCTTGCCGATGGTGCCCTTGTCGTAGGGCTGAGCGCCGGCGAGGATCTTCAACAGGGTGGACTTGCCCGCACCGTTGCGGCCCACCAGCCCGATGCGGTCGTCGTTGCCGATGAAGAAAGAGACTTCATCGAACATCGGGCGTTGACCGAAGTGGAGCGTAAGGCCTTGTACGGTGATCATGCAGCGGGAATTGGCCGATGGGGCCGAGTGGAAAGGGCCGCAAAAGTAGCAAAGCCCCGGCTGACCGGGGCTTTGCGCGTTGGATGCGGGTTGTGGCCGCTCAGAAGTTCCAGAGGTCGTGCTCGAACTCGAAGAGCTGCTGCTTGATCTCCTCCCCTTCCAGCAAGGCGTTCAGACCGGTCTTGTACTGGTTGATGCCGCGATCGTACACATTGCTCCACTTGGTGATGTAGCTGCTGAACTGGCGCTTCCAGAAGATATCCTCGAAGCTACGGCGTTCGGCGTCGTTCTCGCGGTTGAAGGCCTCCCAGTTGGCGAACAGATAACGGCACTCGGGGTAGTAGAGCCAGAAGAGGGGCGCGTAACCTCGCACTTCACCATCCTCGCCACGCTTCTCCTGCATGGGTGCGATGCCGATGATGCGGATGTCCATCGTGGAGCGCTGCTTGTCGAAGATCCAATCCTCCTTGATGTTGTACATCTTGATGTCGCGGCTCTCCAGGTTGATCTCCTGAACCACCATCTCCATATCCCCGGTCTCAAGACTTTCGGTGTACTGGGTATCGACCCGGGTGAAGAGCTCTTTCAGTTCACTGGCGAGCAACGGCTTCTTGAACTCATCGTCCGTTCCAATGGCGCCCACACTGTACGCGGTGATGGACCCATCCACGAGGAGGCCCTGACGGATCACGTCGAAGAGGCTCTTGCGGTCGTTGATGGCTTCCGTGGGGAAGTACAACGGGTGGTTCATCTTCTCGCGCAGGTCGATCGTGCGCCATACCCGGCGGGCCCACATCACGTCCGCTTCGCGGATGTGGGTGTAGGGCACCACACGCTTGGTCTTGGTGTGCTCCTTGATGTAAGCACCATCGAGCACGGTCTGGGCCGTTGCCTGCTGCACGAAGCCAACGCTGGTAAGGGCGAGGGTCGCGGCGGCGGTGAGGTTCTTCAGGTTGCGCATCATGGTGCGGGGTTTCAACAGGGGTTACACCACCTTGAACGAAAGACCACCGAGGTTCCGTACAGTGCCGTCCGGGCCTCGGGCTTTGATGCCCTCGATGTAGACCTTCTGGCCGGGTTTGGACTTCTGGAACATCTCCTTCATCTCGCCGCTCACGGCAGGACCTTTCACGAGCTTCTCGAGGGGCACACCGTTCACGATCATCGTTACACGGTACTCCACGACTTCGAACTTCAGGTCGAACTCGAAGTTCTCCATCTTGGCGATCACACCCGCAGCAGCGGTAAGCTCGGCCTTCTTGATGGTCTCATCGTTCACGCTCTTGCCACCGAAGTAGGGCGTGGGGTTCGGCACGTTCTTCACACGGAACTTCATCCCCGTCATGGTCTTCTTCGACCCATCGGGATTGGTCACCGTAGCGCTGATCACGGCCTCGGCCTCCTTGCCTGGCTTCACGATGTAGCCATCGCTGGCCTTCGACAACGAACCGTTGGTCATGCTGGCCGCGATGTCCTTGTCGCTGTAACCGCTCACGCTGATGCTCACGGGGTTGTCCACACCGCGGTAGAACACGTTCATCTTGGTGGGGCTCACCACCAGGTTGGGGGCGGCGACTTCGTACTCCGTGGAGAAGATCTCGGTGGTCATCTCACCACCAACGGGCTTGTACTTGATGATACCGCTCACTGTGCGCAGACCGGCCCCAGCTGCCACTTGTTCCAGGCGCGCCATGGCACCGTTCATCGGCAGCTTGATGGACTCACCGATGATCTCCTTCTTGGCGGTGTCCACGCGGGCACCCGGACCACAGATGTACACCTCGGGAGCGTTCTGATCGTCATATGCACCGAGGAAGATGTCCGCCATGTATTTGGCGCCCACGGTCACATAGCTGCTTTGGGGCTTGACGATCGCGGTGAGCTTGTTGAACTTGAAGCTCTTCCCTTCCACGGCATCCATCATCCGCTTCACAACTTCGCCTTCCGCATTGCGCACATCCGCTTGGATCTTGCTGAGGATGGTGATACCGGCGGCCAGGGGCACGTGGTAGAAGTTGATGCTTTCCCAGTTGTTCACCGTACCCGAGGCATCCTTGCGGTCCTCGAAGTTGAACACGCGGTCCATCATTTCACCCAGGTCCTTGTCCTGCTTGCGACTGTTCTTCACCATGTCGCGGAAGGCTTCGAGCTTGCCACGCAGTTCCTTGGCGGTGAAAGGACCCTCCTTGGGATTGGCGGGCTCATCGCCGATGAGCAGATTGGTGAGCTCGTCCTGGCTGTCCTTCTTGGAGACCTTCGCCAGGTCCATGATGCGGCCGTCACCGAGCACCACGCTGTCGCGGGGCAGCCCTTCGGCGGTCATGATCACTTTCGCCTTGATCGAGTCCACATAGGCCACGATATCGGCACCGGCCTCCCTGATCTTCTTCGCTTCCTTCCAAGCGGCGCCGTACTTGGCATCGTTCTCCTTGGCGAATGCCTCGAAGCTGCCGTACTGGGCGGACATCTTATCGTTCAGCGAGAGCTTGGTGTTCTCCAGACCGTTGTTCACGGTGATGAAGCTGTCGAGGATCTCCTTGGACACGTTCATGGCCAGGAGCGCCGTCAGCACCAAGTACATCATATTGATCATCGCCTGTCGAGGCGACTGCTTACCACCGGCCATATCTTGGTTCTGGGTTTAGCAGGTTGCTTCGGTCAACAATACGCGGGATCAGCCGCGCACGGTCATGGCGTTCAACATGTTGCCGTAGACCGTATTGAGCTTCTGCAGGTTGTCGCTGAGTTCGGCGATGTTCTCCTTGTAGCGCTTGGTGTCGTCCACCGAGTTCTTCAGGTTGGTGAGCATCTCGCCCATGCCTTCGAACATCTGGTTGGCGGCCTCGAGCTTCTCGCGGCTTCCGCGGAGCTGCATCTCGTACATCTCATTGAGCGCACTGAGGTTCTGGCTCATGCGCTGCAGGCTCTCGCCGGCATTGCGTCCAGCATCCACGTTGCTGGTCAGACCCACGAGGCTTTCGCTCGCCTTGGCGTAGCTGTCGCTGAGGCTGCTCACTTTGGTGCTGGCATCCTTCAGGCTGTTGGCGTACTCATTGGTGGCGGCGGCGGCACCGGTGATCTCACCGATCTGCTTGGCCTGGTCGCTCAATGAGCGCATTCCCTCACCAAGGCTGGCGATCAGCTCCGGCTCGATCTTGGCGCTCTCCAGCATGTCGTCCAGCTGCTCAGTGATCGAGCGGTTGTCCTCCTTGCGGAATTCTTCGCCCTCGTGGCGCTCACCGGTGGCGAGTTCGGGGTACACCAAGCTCCAATCCACCTCCTCATGAGGCGGTTCGAAGGCCGAGAAGAAGAAGATGACGGCCTCTGTACTGAGACCAATGATAAGGAACAAACTGGCGAACGGCCAGTGCATGATCTTGAAAAGCGCACCTACGATCACGACCGCTGCACCGATCCCGTACAGTTTAGCCATGAAGTTCTTCCACTTCTTGCTGCCTGGTTTCATTGTTCTTCCTTGCGTTTTGAAAGGTTGGTCTGAGAGTGCTTCCTATATGGAATGCGGTCGTCCTGGTTCCGTAACGCCCGTGGTTCCCGTTGGTCTAAAGGTCCTCCTCGTTGACCGCCTTGCCGCGACCCAGATAGGTCATGACCGAACGGAATCCGATGTAGGCCTTGGTGGTGTCCTGGTACTCGTAGCTGCGCGTACCGGTCTGCATGTAGTAGCCGATATCCTTCCAGGAACCTCCGCGGACCACCTTCCGCTTGAGCGAAGGTGGATCATTGGCGAGCGCATCGTAGCTGTACTCGGGGTTGAGGTCATGATCGAAATCGTACACGCTTTCGTCAAATGCCGTGCTGGTCCACTCCGAGACATTCCCGGCCATCTGGTACAGACCATAGTCGTTGGGGGTGTAGCTATCCACCGGAACGGTATGGAAGCCACCATCGTCCACATAGTTGCCATGGAGGGGCTTGAAGTTGCCCAGGAAACAGCCCTGACGGTTACGCACATAGGGACCACCCCAAGGGTACGGCGCCAGATCGAGACCACCACGCGAAGCGTATTCCCATTCCGCCTCTGTGGGAAGGCGGAAACGATTGATGTAGGCTTCACCGTTCTGCTCAAGCCAACTGTTCATCAGCTGGGTGCGCCACACATTGAAGGCATTGGCCTGAACCCAGGTCACACCAACGACCGGATAGTCGTCGTAGGCCGGATGCCAGAAATAGTTCTCGGTCATCGGCTCGTTGAAGCTGTAGGTGAAGTCATGCACCCACACAAGCGTGTCCGGATACACATTGATCACCTCCTTGATGATGAACTTGCTGCGATCACTATGCCCACGGATGGCGTTGTTCTGGCCCTTCACGTTGGTGTAGCTCAGGTCCAGGTCACGCGCGTTGTTCGCCTTCCGGGCCGCCTCCTTGAGGTCGATCCAGTAGTACTCGAACATCAGCTTGCGGGTATCGATCTCCTTTCGGCGATAGAAGCGTTCGCTTTCGCTGAGGAACATATCCGCCAAGGCCTCGCGCTCCTCGTCGCCATACCAGTTGATGCGCTCACGCCAGTTGATCACCGGCGGATCGATCTCTTCACCGAACTCGTCCTCGGTGATCACGTGCTCCCCGATGTCCTCGTCGCCAAGTATCCGCTTGGCGATGGAGTCACGCACGTAGAACACGAACTGACGGTACTCGTTGTTGGTGATCTCCGTCTGGTCCATATAGAAGGCCTGGACGGAAACCGTTTTGCTCTTGGTCACAAGGGCATAAGGCACATCCTGATCGGATGGCCCCATGACGAAACTACCCATCGGCAGGTAGTTCATACCGTAGGGGTCCACCTGGTACCAGCCGGGTCTGCCCTGGACACCAATGAGCTGCCCCTGACCACCCTGACCACAGCTCGCCAGCAAGCCGATGGCACAGAGATAAAAGATGGGACGTTCCATGTTCTTCCGTTTATGCCGTTCCGAGGTTCCTTGCAAGTCCTGCCCGTTCAGGTGAAGGGTAAGCAACACCAATGACCGGGGTCGTATACGGCAGTGGGGGTTTGTGGGTTACGGGAAGGATCAGAGGAAGCGAACGTTCCTGTAGATCTGGGTATCTGGTTTCTTCTCCAAGAGCACGCAGTAGTTCAGCATGACCTCATGGCTTCCGCTGCTGTAGTTCTTCAGACGCGAGGTGGTCACATCGTAACTGTACCCCAGGCGCAACATTGACTTCTCATTGGGCTTGAACTGGTAACCGAGCAGGGGCGCGACGGCATCCTCGGTACGGTAGGAAACGCCCAGCCAAAGAGCGTTATTATACAGGAAGGTCGCGTTGATGTCCAGCTGAGTGGACCCGCCTCCGTCGTTCTTCATCAGTACGCTGGGCTGGAGCACGTACTTCTTGTCCCCGTTGATGGCCCAATCGTAGCCCGCCTGTACGAAGTAGTGGCGACGCGTTTGAATGCTCACAGCATCCATCTTCACCTCTGTGAGGTGGGTGCTGGACAGACCGATCCAGAAGGTGGGCGAGGTATAGTACAGACCGGCACCCAGATCGAGACCGAAGTCACTTGCACCACCAGCGGGGATGGCATCGTCCAAGGCAGGTGACTGTCGGGCAACCCAGTTGTTGCCCAAGCGATGCGTGAGCATACCGAAGGAAAGGCCCACACCGAAGGTCCCGGCACCGATCTTGCGATGGAAGGAGTAATGCAATTTGGCGAAGGTGGTCTTCTGTTGTCCGAGCTCATCGAGGTATACGGACAGTCCCACTCCGCTGCTGATCCGGTTGATCGCCATGTGTGCATTGAACAACCCGGTCTTCGGAGCGCCATCGAATCCGCTCCATTGCTGCCGCAGCAGGGCGGTCGCGCAGAGCTGACCCGTGGTTCCCGCCACAGCCGGGTTGATCGACAAGCGATCGAACATGTATTGCGTGAATTGCGGGTCCTGCTGGGCCATGGTGGCACCACCGAGGATCGCGCAACATGCGACCGTAAGTATCCCCCTCATTCGTGTTCTGGTTCGGTCCGTTAACAAGGCCAGCCGGGGAGTTGGCATACCCCAGGCGAGGCTAACCCGGCGCCAATATAGCAACAATCCGATCCCACCAAATTTCCCGGTATCGGGCGGGCGGGGGATCCAACGGATGAACGGCCCTTCCGATCAGCTGAGCTTCTGATAGGTGCGCCACCATCGATCGGGCACCTCCTCACGGCAGGCGGTCTGGTAGTCGGCGTAGCTACAAGGTACCAGGTGGTGTCGCTCGAAACGGGCTTCCTGTTCGGCACGGTAGGGTACGTCCATCCACCACCGGTCGCTGATGTCGCTCTTGTAGAACACCAGCTCCTGCTCATGCCCCCGGATGGGGATGCGAAAGCGGGTGAAGCGCTTGCGGTCCAGCCAAGGCAGGTCGTTGGTGCGGCTGCGGTACCCGTCCAGGAAGCACCAGACCAGCTGCGCGGCGAGTTGCGCCGTGGTGCCGTCCTCGTCCTTGATGGGATCCAGTTCATAGATCCCTACGGTGGTGATCTTCTCGCTCACGCCGGCATAGCGCATCAGCTGACAGATCTCTTCGCCATGGAAGCCGTTTGGCCCGGGCCGGGTGATGCCAGGCGCATCGCTGCGGCGGACCGCGTTCATGTCCACGCTGAGGGCATCGCCGTTGCGCAGCACAGGCTCCGCATCGGCGATGCTGGCGCGAAGCTCACCCAGGCGGTGCGCATCGAAGTAGAGCTTGTCCATCAGCTCGATGCCCGGCTGGTCCACGAGGTAGGTCTGGAAGCCCAGGTTGCTGTAATTGAACAGGTAGTTGGGCTGGCGCAGGATGATGTGGCTGAGGTAGCTGGTGTCGGCCAGCCCCTGCCCGGGTTCGCCCAGGTCGAAGCGCGGGTCGATGCACACCAGGTTGGCAGTGCGCTCGAGCATCTCGTAGGCCAGGTACTGCGCGTAGGTGTGGCCCTGTCCGCCGCCGAGCAGGATGGGCACGATGTTCATGCGCATCAACTGGGCGAGGGTCTCGGCCACGGCGTGCTGCGTATCGGCCGGGGTGGCACCGGGATGGATGTCGCCGAGGTCCACGATGGGGGCTAGGCCGGGCGGTGCGTAGAGGCGATAGAGCTCCTCGCGGATGGCATCGGGGGCGTGCACACAGTTGCGCGGCCGGGCGTGACCGGGATCGTCGAGCACACCGAACAATGCGATGCTGAAGCCTTCCAAGGCGGGGAAGGGAATGCCTTCGCTGTGGAAGGTGGCCGCTTCACCGAGGCTGCTGGGGAGCCACTCGGGCCGTTGGGCGCCAAAGCGGTACGAAGGCTTGAAGTAGATGCTGAGGTCCATTCCGCACGAAGGCCACCGCTGCTCCTCCAACGCGTTGAACGAGCAGCGACCGGCGACCGCACGAAGTTCGGATCGGTACCAGGGTGAACGGCGACCGGCGGAGGTGTGATGCCCACAGGCCGCTGTTGGCAACCCCTATTTGCCAGCGCTCTTCTTTGCCGCAGCCTTCTTCGCAGCCGCCTTCTTCGGGGCTGCTTTCTTGGTGGCAGCCTTCTTTGATGCGGCCTTCTTCGGTGCAGCTTTGGTGGCGGCACCCCGTCCTTTGCCTTTGCCCTTGCCCTTCCGCTCAGGCGCCTCGGCCAGTAATGCCAGGGCGCGCTCCAGCGTGAGGTCCTCGGCCTTGGTGTCCTTGGGCAGGTTCGCGTTCTTGCTGCCGTCGGTGATGTACGGGCCGTAGCGGCCGTCCAGCACTTGTACAACGGAACCTTCGAACTCCTTGAGCACGTTCTGCCGTGCACCGGCCAGCTTGGCTTCCACCAGTTCGATGGCGCGCTCCAAGGTGACAGTGGCTGGATCCTCGTTGCGGGGCACGTTGGCGTAGACCGAGCCGTGCTTCACAAAGGGACCGAAGCGACCGCGGCCCTGCACGATCATGCCGCCCTTGTACTCGCCCAGCTCACGGGTGGCATTGGCGATGCGCTTCTGGTCCACCAGTTCCACCGCACGGCGCAGGTCGATCTCCAGCGGATCGTCCTCCGGAGTAAGGCTGGCGTAGGTGCTGCCCATGCGCACATAGGGCCCGAAGCGACCGATGCCTACCGAGACGATGTCGCCTTCGTGCTCACCCAGGGTGCGCGGCAGCTTGAAGAGGTCCAGTGCTTCCTGAAAGGTGATGGAGCCGATGCTCTGGTCCTTGCGCAAACTGGCGAAGCGGGGCTTTTCGGCGTCGTCGGCCTCACCGATCTGGATCATGGGGCCGAAGCGGCCGATGCGGGCGTAGATCTTCTTGCCGCTGACCGGGTCAAGGCCCAGTTCGCGGGCACCGGTGGCGCGTTCGGCGGTCTCGCTCACCGTACCGATGGTGGCATGGAACGGCTTGTAGAAGCGGGCGATCATTTCGCGCCAGTTCTCGCGGCCCTCGGCGATCACGTCGAACTCCTCTTCCACCTTGGCGGTGAAGTGCAGGTCCACCACGGTGGGGAAGTGCTCCACCAGGAAGTCGTTCACCACCATGCCGATGTCCGTGGGGAAGAGCTTCTGCTTCTCCGCGCCCACATTCTCACTTCCCACGGTCTGTTCGATGGCGCCGTTGGCCAGGGTGATGATCCCGTAGTTGCGCTTGGTGCCTTCGCGGTCCTCCTTCACCACGTAGGCCTTCTTCTGCACGGTGCTGATGGTGGCGGCGTAGGTGCTGGGGCGTCCGATGCCGAGCTCCTCCAGCTTCTTCACCAGGCTGGCCTCGGTGTAACGTGGGGCAGGACGATCGAAGCGTTCGGTGGCCTGCAGTTGTTGCAGCAGCAGCTGTTCGCCCTGGCGCATCTCGGGCAGCAGCCCTTCCTGCTCCTCGCCTTCCTCATCGTCCTTGCCTTCCAGGTACACCTTCAGGAAGCCATCGAACACGATCACTTCGCCCTGTGCCTTGAGGGGCTCGGCCGGTCGGGTGCTGATGGCGATGTCCACCACGGTCTTCTCCAGTTCGGCATCGGCCATCTGGCTGGCGATGGTGCGCTTCCAGATGAGGTCGTAGAGGCGTTCAGCATCGCGGTCATTGCCGGCGGTGCGCACCTTCATATCGGCGGGGCGGATGGCCTCGTGGGCTTCCTGGGCACCCTTGCTCTTGCTGGTGTAACGGCGGGTCTTGCTGTAGCGGACGCCGTACTGCGCGGTGATCTGCTCAGCGGCTGCGGCCACGGCCGTCTCGCTCAGGTTCACCGAGTCGGTACGCATGTAGGTGATGTGCCCCTGCTCGTAGAGCCCTTGGGCGATGCGCATGGTGCGGTCCACCCCGAAACCCAGCTTGCGGCTGGCCTCCTGTTGCAGGGTGGAGGTGGTGAAGGGCGCGGCAGGTGTGCGCTTGCCCGGCTTCTTCTCCACGGCCTGCACCGTGAAGTTGGCGTCCACGCAACTTTTCACGAAGGCAAGCGCATCGGCGGCGGCGGGGAAGCGGCTGGGCAGTTCGGCCTTCACGGTGGCGCCGCTGCCGGTATTGAAGAGCGCGGTGATGCGGTAGGCGCTCTTGCTGGTGAAGTCGAGGATCTCACGTTCGCGCTCCACGATGAGGCGAACGGCCACGCTCTGCACACGACCTGCGCTGAGACTGGGCTTCACCTTGCGCCAGAGCACCGGGCTCAGTTCGTAGCCCACCAGTCGATCGAGCACGCGGCGCGCCTGCTGGGCGTCCACCAGGTGGATATCGATGCTGCGCGGGTTCTCAATGGCCTTTAGCACGGCCTGCTTGGTGATCTCGTTGAAGGTGATGCGCTTCACCTTGCTATCGGGCAGGTCGAGGGCCTCCTTCAGGTGCCAGCTGATGGCCTCCCCTTCGCGGTCTTCATCGGTTGCGAGCCACACGGTGCCGGCTTTGGCGCTGGCCTTCCGCAGTTCCTGCAGGCGGGCCTTCTTATCGTCGGGGATGATGTAGGTGGGCTCGAAGCCTTTTTCCACATCCACGCTCAGGTCGCGTTCGGGCAGATCGCGCACATGACCATAGCTGCTGAGGACGGTGAAGCCGTCGCCGAGGTACTTCTCAATGGTCTTCGCCTTTGCGGGCGACTCCACGATCACCAGGTCACTGCCGGAATCCTTCTTTGCCATGCTTCGGACGGTCTGAGGGACGGCAAAGAAACAGTGCGGCGGTCGGGTTGTTGCACTCATCCCCCGCAGGCTGAAGGGCTTCCCCTTTAGGGGGAAGGTTTTTTTCAACACACAGGTGATGTGGACCAGCGCCATGAACGAACCGGGCCATTTCGCCGTTGTACCATCACCTTTGTCACCTGATGATGCGCCTCCCCTCCCCCCCCGTCGCTGTGCTCATGCTGTGTACCCTGCTGAGCTCAGTGGGTTGCAACGGGCAGCCTGGCGCCAAGACCACCGCTTCCATGGACAACATGACCCAATACGACCACAGCACGAACCCATACTATTCGCACACCGACACGTCCCAGCTGAACGTGCCCTTGAGCGAGTGGAAGAAGCTGCTTCCCGCCGACCTCTACTACATCGCCTTCGAGAAAGGAACAGAGCGGGCCTTCACCGGCAAGTACTGGGACTTTGAAGGCATCGGTACGTATGCCTGCGCGGTGTGCGGCAACGTGCTGTTCAAGGCGGACGCCAAGTTCAGCAGCAGTTGTGGCTGGCCCAGCTTTTTCCAGCCCGAGCGCAAGGACGCCATCCTGTACCACGAGGACCGGACCCATGGCATGGTGCGCACGGAGACCACCTGCGGGCGGTGCAGTGCACACCTGGGCCACGTGTTCGATGATGGCCCGAAGCCGACGGGCTTGCGTTATTGCATCAATAGTGTGAGCCTGGAGTATCTGCCGGGGCGGTGAGCCTGCGCTCTGGAGCTATCGCTTCACCGAACTTCGTCGCATGACCCGTACCCTTCTGATGATGGTGCTGCTGACCGTGGCACACACGTTGGCCGCGCAAAGCACCACCGTAACCCCGCCTCCCGCAGCGCTGGCCCACCTGTTGCAGCAGCACCCCACGGCTGCGGTGAAGGAATGGAAGCAGGGAGCGAAGCTTTACCGGGCCGTGTTCACCGTGAAGGGCGAGAAGCACACGGCGGTGTACACCAGCGCCGGCGTATGGGTGCGCACGGAACACGACATTCGGAAGGAGGAGCTACCCAAGCCCGTGAACAAGACCCTGCTCAGTGGCACCTATTCCGGCTGGGAGATCGACGATGTGGAGGAACACCGGACACCGGCGCATGCGCAGCTGTACAAGGTGGATGTGAAGAACGCGAGCAAGAAGGCCGAGCTGTTCCTGCTGCCGGACGGCACCTTGGTGAAGGAAGAGGTGAAGGAGCGGAAGGGGAAGGACGAGCGGAAGAAGTGAGCGTTCGAGACCTACGGCCAATTCGGTCCATCCGGAGGGGTCGGCACACGCTCGTCCAACCAGCGTGTGAAGCCCTTGCCCTTCATACGGAGCGCCCATCCCAAACGAAGGCCGACTTCATTGGAGATGGACCCTGGATCCCGCTTCAACAGCAGTGACCCTCGCGCCACATAGGGGTCGATCGTGATCCCACTTAGAGCACCAACGGGCACATAGAGACCGAACCCGAAGAGGGCACGCAACTCCCCCCGAACATATCCGGCTCGGCATTGGTGAAGGTGTCCGTGCACCATGAATAGGGCACACTGGTAGTTCGCGTGCCCCTCATTGTTCCGCCCACTCGCATACCTGCCGCCAAACCAAAACGCAGCACAGCTGAGTAACGCCCGCTCAGCCTGACCTCCGGGAGGACGGCAAGGTTAATGGTATGCAATATGACATGCGCAGAGATCTGCGTACCACCCGCCAAACTGCCTTCGTAGAGCGACGCATCGAACTCGTTCCGCATCCAGGTCAGCTCCAGTCCCAGGTTGGTATGCGATCCATGCCGTTCGCGGTAGCACAGGCCGAAATTCACTGCAGGCTTTGCGATGTTGTAGAAATGAGCCGAAGCGTGCCCCTCCGATGGTCGACTGCGAAGATCCAGCCGATGCATGCCCACCATGGCACCCACATCGAACTGGGCACCCAGTTGGTGAACGCAAGCCATGGCGAACCATAGCAGTGCACGGTGAAGCATAATGTGAAAATACGCAGAACGGGTGCACACTCAACCACCTGACAGCTTGGCAGCTTCCCAGAAAGCCTCGTACCTTTGCACTCCTTTTCCGAGGCCCGTGCAGAAGAAGGTCTACATCGAGAGCTACGGCTGCCAGATGAACGTGAGCGACAGCGAGGTCGTGGCGAGTATCCTGGCGAAGGACGGCTATACCCCCGTGCAAAGCGCCGAAGAAGCCGACCTGGTGCTGCTGAACACGTGCAGCATCCGGGAGAAGGCGGAGTACACCGTAATGCAGCGCATCAACGAGATGAACAACCTGAAGGCCCGCAAGAAGGGCTTGAAGGTGGGCGTGCTGGGGTGCATGGCGGAGCGGATGCGCGAGGACCTATTGGAGAAGAAGAAGGTGGTTGACCTGGTGGTGGGCCCCGATGCCTACCGAACGCTGCCCGAGCTGTTGGAGAAGGTGGGTACGGGTCAGAAAGCCGTGAACGTGCTGCTGAGCCGCGAGGAGACCTACGGCGAGATCGTACCTGTGCGGCTGGATACGAACGGGGTAACGGCCTTCGTCACCATCATGCGGGGCTGCGACAACATGTGCGCCTTCTGCGTGGTGCCCTTCACCCGGGGCCGTGAGCGGAGCCGTGATCCGCATAGCATCGTGGACGAGTGCCGCGACCTGTGGGCCAAGGGCTACAAGGAGGTGACGTTGCTGGGGCAGAACGTTGACAGCTACAAATGGCGATCAGATGATCAGATGATCAGACGATCGAATGATCAGAATACCAGGCTGGGCGTTGGCAGTTCACAGTTGGCAGTTGAGCAGTTGGCAGTTAGCAGTTCGCAGTTGGCAGTTGAGCAGTTGGCAGTTGGCAGTTCGCAGTTGGCAGTTAGCGGTTCGCTGGATCTGTCGACCACCGACTTCGCGGACCTGCTGGAACTGGTGGCCCTGGCCGTGCCGGGCATGCGCATCCGCTACAGCACCAGTCATCCGAAGGACATGACCGACAAGGTTTTGGCGGTGATGGCGCGCTACGACAACATCTGCAAGTACATCCACCTGCCGGTGCAGAGCGGTAGCAGCGCGGTGTTGCAGCGCATGAACCGGGGCTACACGCGGGAGTGGTACATGGAGCGCATCGCCAGCATCCGACGCCACATGCCGGACTGTGCCATCAGCACGGACATCATCGCGGGCTTCTGCGGTGAGACGGACGCCGACCACGCGGAGACCCTTTCGCTGATGAGCGAAGTAGGGTATGACATGGCCTTCATGTTCAAGTACAGCGAGCGTCCGAAGACCCTGGCGGCCCGCAAGTATGCCGACGATGTGCCGGACATAGTGAAGAGCCAGCGCCTGCAGGAGGTCATCGACCGGCAGAAGCAATTGAGCGCTGCACGCATGGCGAGCTACGTTGGACAGGTACACACCGTGCTGATCGAAGGCGTGAGCAAGCGCAGTGCGGAGCACATGTATGGGCGGAACACGCAGAACGCGGTGGTGATCGTGCCTAGGAACCTGAGGGTCGACGACCCTCAGGGGTACGTCATCGACCCTCCGGGTACGCTCACCCCCGGCCAATTCATCCGTGTCCGCATCACCTCGGCCACCAGCGGCAGCCTGCAGGGCGAGGTGCTCGAAGTCATTCACGCAGCACCTGCGGAAGCATGAACGTACAGCCCATCAAACAGCGTTTCGGCATCGTGGGGACCTCCCCGCTGCTGGACCGCGCCATCGAGATCGCCGCGCAGGTGGCGCCCACGGACCTGACGGTGCTGATCCAAGGGGAGAGCGGCACGGGCAAGGAGGTGATGCCACAGATCGTACACGCCTACAGCGCCCGCAAGCACGGGCCGTACATCGCGGTGAACTGCGGCGCCATCCCCGAGGGCACCATCGACAGCGAACTGTTCGGTCACGAGAAGGGCTCCTTCACCGGGGCGCACGAGGCCCGCAAGGGCTACTTCGAAGTGGCCAACGGCGGCACCATCTTCCTGGATGAAGTGGGCGAGCTGCCGTTGACCACCCAGGTGCGACTTCTGCGGGTGTTGGAGACGGGCGAGTTCATCCGGGTGGGCAGCAGCAAGGCCCAGAAGACCAACGTGCGCGTGGTGGCCGCCACCAACGTGAACATGCTACAGGCCGTACAGCGGGGCACCTTCCGAGAGGACCTCTACTACCGTCTGAACACCATTCCCATCCAGGTGCCTGCATTGCGTGAACGCAAGGAGGACATCCACCTTCTGTTCCGCTACTTCGCCCAGGAGACGGCCGGTCGCTACAAGGCCCCGCCCCTGCAGCTGCGGGACGATGCGTTGCCCCTGCTGAACGCCTACCGCTGGCCGGGCAACGTGCGCCAATTGCGCAACTTGGTGGAGCAGATGAGCGTGATCGAACAGCAGCGCGAAGTGAACGCCGCCACCCTGCGCCACTACCTGCCCGAGGAGCAGAGCGGCCTGGTGCCACTGGGGCAGTCGGGTGCTGGCGGCGGTGTGGACAGCATCAACGAGCGCGAGCTCATCTTCAAGTTCCTCTTCGATATGAAGAGCGACCTGAACGCGTTGAAGGAACAGGTGAAGGCGCTCACCAACGGGCAGCCGCTCACCGGTGCGATGCCACCGCTCTACCGCGAGGAGCTGATCATTCCCAACACGCCGGGCCAGGGCTCCATGAGCATCCAGCTGCCGGGCACGGTGGACGAGGATGTGGAGCACACCGAAGTGGAGGAGAGCTTGAGCATCGAGGCGAAGGAACGCGAACTGATCCAGAAGGCCCTGCACAAGCACCGCAACCGGCGGAAGAACGCGGCGCAGGAGCTGGGCATCAGCGAGCGTACGCTGTACCGCAAGATCAAGGAATACGGCATCGCATGATGCGGGAACTTGGCATAGTGCGTTGGATCGTCGGGTCGCTGGCGATGGTACTGGTGCTGCTGCCGGGTTGTCGGGTGAACTACTCCTTCACGGGTGGTGATGTGGGCGCGGCGCGCACGGTGAGCGTGGAGCTCTTCGCCACGGGCAGTCCCCTGGCCACCCCGCAGAGCGCACAGATCTTCACCGAAACCCTGCGCGACCTGCTGCTGGCCCAAACACCGTTAAAGCTGGCGCAACAAGATGGTGATGTGCACTACAGCGGCAGCATCACGGGCTACGATGTGCAACCGGTGAGCA
>JAWKNG010000002.1:0-624514 GCA_041391845.1 Flavobacteriales bacterium
CCATGTGGTGAAGCAGGAGGAGATGGCCTCGGCTTCGGGTACCTATGCAGCCCTGCAGAGCCTGTGCGCGCTCGTAGCAAGCAGTTTGGCGGGCGCGTTGTGGATGGCCTGCGGGCCGACGGTCACCTTTTGCATTACGGCGGCCATGGCACTGGTGGTCATGGGGTACCTGATGGCAGTGGTACGCGGTCCGGCGATCGTCCGGTAGGGACAGCTCATCGCACCACCCGCGATCCGCTTCCATTGGTGGATAACGTCCTCGCACAGGTAGGCTTCCGTTGGTCCGGACGGCCTACCTTCACATGAACATCCACTCCATGCGACACCTAGCCTGGCTTCTGCTCCTCTGCACCGTGCCGGCCCATGCGGTGCTCACGGTGAACCTGAACGTGTTCAACGATGCGTGCGGCAACGGCACGGGGTGGATAGTGGCCTATGTTAGCGGGGGACAAGCCCCCTACACCTACGATTGGAGCCCAGCACCAGCTGTCGGACAGGGCACCAGCGCAGCTAGAAGTCTGTTCGCAGGAAGCTACACGGTGACGGTAACGGACAACCTTGGCACTGTGGTGACCGCCACGGGCACGGTGCAGGCCATCGGCACGTTGCTGCCGGGCAACACCTTCACGGGGGGGGCCACAAGCTGCGATGGTGGATGCAATGGCAACGGAGCCTTGGGCTATTATGGATTTGCTTGGGGCGGTACCGCTCCTTACACCGCCAGCGTATCACCCGGAGGCAGCGGCAGCGTGAGCGCGAACAACGTGTATGTGAGCGGCCTCTGCCCCGGCACCACCTATACCTGCACGATCACTGATGCCAATGGCTGCGCGAGCACCTTCAGCAACATCCAGGTGAACGACCTGAGCACGCCGGTGCTGCAAAGCGTGGTGGTGACACCCAGTTGTGCGGGCGGCGAGACCGGTAGTGCGGTGCTCACGTTCGATCAGGTGGGCTTGGTGAGCATGTTCTTCTGGACAGGGATCTACACCTATTACTACCCCAACGGCAACCAGGTGACCATCGATAACCTCGCACCCGGAGACTATGGAGTGGAGGCCTATCCCTTCGATGCCATCGGTGGCGGTGTGCCGCCGCAGATGGGCTCATGCGGCGCGCTGGTGCAGTTCACCATCCCCGTGAGCGCCGCGCCCTGCGGCCAGGTGGACGGCACGGTGTACGTGGACCTGAACGGCGATTGTGTGCAGGACGCGAGCGATGTGCCCTATCCGTGGCGTGTGGTGCAATGTGCGCCCGGCAGTCATTACGAGCTCACCGATGGACTGGGGCAGTACAGCGAAGCGCTACCCTATGGAGCCTACACGGTGGACATCGTCAATACCGGCGACCATGGGCCGCTTTGTCCGGCCACGTTGCCCGCGCCCTTCACGCTCAATGCGGTCACACCCAACGTGACCATGGACCTGGCGCTGGAACCGCTGTACGGTCCGGATATGGAGGCGCTGCTGTGGTCGGGCACACCGCGACCGGGCTTCACCTTCGGTTACGGCCTGCGTGCGCTCAACAATGGTGCCTATTCGTTCGGTCCGTTCACCGCCACGCTGGACTACGATCCGGTCCTGAGCTACGTGAGCAGCAGCCTGCCGCCCACGGTGAACACGCCGGGGCAACTGCAATTCACGGTGCCTTCGCTGAACGCCTTCGGTCAGGTGAACATCGCGGTGACGCTTCAGGTGCCGCCGGACCCCCTGCTCATCGGCACAAGCTTGAACGCCATGCTCACCCTCACACCCGTACCTGCCGATACCGATCCGGCGAACGATGTGTATGCGCTGAGCACCCTGGTGGTGGGCGCGTATGACCCGAACGACAAGCTGGTGCGGACCAGCTCGCGCCAGAGCGGTTCGCTCTACTACCTCGATGCCGATACGGCGCTCGCGTACACTATCCGGTTCCAGAACACCGGCAATGCCGAGGCGCTGCATGTGCGTTTGGTGGATACGCTTTCGCAGGCGCTGGATGTGGCGAGTTTGCGGCTCCTGGGCGCATCACATGCCTTCGAGGCGCGGTTGGAGAGCGACTCCATCCTCATCATCGACTTCCCCGATATCATGCTGCGTGATAGCACCAGCGATCCGGTAGGTAGTCAGGGCGCCTTCTCCTTTGCCATCTCGCCGCATGCGGGCATTGCACCCGGCACGGTCCTCGCGAACAAGGCTGATATCTACTTCGACTTCAATCCGCCCATTCGCACGAACACGGCGGTGGTGACGGCCGAGTTCAGCACCGGGCTGAACGCCACGCCCGATGCCACGCGCCTTCACGTAGCGCCGAACCCGGCCGCTGCCGAGTTGCGCCTGGCCCTGGGCCGGAACGGGGTGGGCCAATGGCTTGTGCACGATGTCCATGGTCGGCTGGTGCGTAGCGGGCGTTGGAGCGGCAATGCGCAGGTGATCGCGGTGAGCGACCTGGAAGCAGGGGTCTACACGGTGTCGGTCGTCACAGGACAGGGGCGGGTGGTGGCGCGTTTCGCGAAGGAGTAGAAACGCGAACGTCCAGCGTCTCGGATGACCGGGGTCATCGACCGTACCTCACGATCATGGACAATTGCCCGGCGTGGTAAGCCGTGTGCGTCACGATGCGGCCCAATGCTTCGGCCTTCGTCTTCCGCCCGAACTCCTTCGTCCCGATCACCGTGTCCCAGTCGGCATCGGCGGTCGCTTCGATGGCGCGGTGCAGGGTATCAGCGCTCTCCTGCACGTAGTTCTTCAGCGCGTCCAGGTCGGTCCACTCGCCGGTGTCGTGTCCCTTGGCCACGGTGCTGGCATGCACATGGACGTCCGCTAGCTTGAACACGTTCTTGGCGAAGAGCAGTTCCACATCGCCGATGTGACGGATGAGGAAGCCGGCACTGTTGGGCGAAGGCGCGAGCTTCTTCGTCAGGTCGGCCGCGGTGAGCGTGTCGAGCACCTTGGTGAAGCGGGTGCGCCCTTCGGTGAAGAGGGCGAGGAGGGAGGTGGTGCGGGGGAGCATGGAATGTCCTAATTCCACCCCAAGGTACCGCCGCACAGCCACCACGTCCTTCCAAAACCCATATCCCGCAGCACCTGCGCGGCCTGCGCACTTCTTCCGCCACCCTTCGCGCACACGGTGATGATGCGCTCCTTCGGCGACCAGCTACGCGCGCGCTCCAGCAGTTCGGTGAGGGGGATGTTGATGGCCTCGGGCAGGTGACCGCTGGCGTACTCTTCAGGGCTGCGCACATCCACCACGCGCACGTTCGGCTTGCCCAGCATGGGCTTCAGATCGACGGGCTCCAGGCACTTTCGTTCACTGGGCATGCGCAGCCACACCACGATGCCGCTGAGTACCGTAACACCGCCGATGGCCAGGATGGAGGCCGTGATGCCGAAGCGATCGGCGATGAGGCCTGTGAGCAGGGCGCCGATGGCATAGCCCAGGTCGCGCCATAGGCGGAACACGCCCACGGCCTCACTTCGTTGCTGCGGATGGGTGTACGCGGCCAGCACGGCCAGGAAGGTGGGGTAGACCAGCGCGGTGCCCAGGCCGAGCGCTGCGCTGAGCGCGACGTAGGCGCCGGGCGCATGCACGAAGGGCAGTCCGAGGATGGCCATGCCTTGCAGCAGCATGCCGATGACGAGCAGCGAGCGGCGGTTCACCAGATCGGCGAGCCTACCGGTGAAGAGCTGTCCGAGGCCCCATACGGCGGGGTACACCGCGGCGATGAGTCCGATGCGTTCCTGACCGAGACCCTCGTTGAGCAGCAGCACGGGCAGCAGGCCCCACAGCATACCGTCGTTCAGGTTGTTCACCAGGCCGGCCTGCGTGACGCTGCCGAGCGTGCGGTGCGTGAGGCTGGTCTCCACGAACACGTGCTTCAGTCTGGGCAGCGCGCTCTTCGCGGCTTCGGCGGTCACGTGATGCGTGGTGTCCTTCACCCACAGCAGCGTCATGGCAAGCCCGATCACTGCCAGCGCGATGCCCACCTGGAAGGGCACGGGGCGCGGACCGTAGTGCGCGGCGAGGTAGCCTGTGAGGAAGGCCATCGCTCCCACGGCGAGGTAGCCGGCGAACTCATTGAGGCCCATGGCCAGGCCGCGGTCCTTCTCGCCCACGAGGTCCATCTTCATCACCACGGTGCTGCTCCACGCGAAGCCTTGGTGGATGCCCAGCAGGATGTTGGCCGCCACCACCCAGGCCCAGGCCGCAGCATGGATGAGCATGAACGGAACGGGCAGCGCGAGCGACCAGCCGGTGACGAGCAGTGCTTTCCGCCCGAAGCGCGCGGCGAGCCTGCCGGTGAAATAGTTGGCCAGCGCCTTGCTCACCCCGAAGGCCATGATGAAGCTGAGCGCTGCGGAGTGCGAGGCGATGCCGAACTCCAACTCGGCGAGCACGGGCAGCACCGTGCGCTCGATGCCCACCATGCCCCCCACGAAGGCGTTGACGATCACCAACAGGGTGAACTGCTTCAAGTTGGCGCGGAGACCGAGGGTGGTGTTCATGCGTACTTCCACCGCTTCGCGATCCGCACCAGGTGCAGCATGATCGGCACTTCGATGAGCACCCCCACCACGGTGGTCAATGCCGCAACGCTGTTCAGGCCGAAGAGCGCGATGGCAACGGCCACGGCGAGCTCGAAGAAGTTGCTGGCGCCGATCATGCTGGCCGGAGCGCAGGTACGGTAGTTGAGGCCCAGCCACCGACCGCCCTTCCATGTGAGGAAGAAGATGAAGTAGGTCTGCAGCGCGAGCGGGATTGCGATGAGCAGGATGTCGACGGGGGTGTCCAGGATACGCTGGCCCTGGAAGGCGAAGAGCAGCACCAGCGTGGCCAGCAGCGCGGTGATGGAGAGCGGCTTCAGCGCGGGCAGGAAGTGGCTCTTGAACCAGGCCTCGCCCTTGGTGCGCATCAGCCAGCGGTGCGTGAGGTAGCCGGCCACGAGCGGGATCACCACGAACACGATGACCGAGGTGCTGAGCACGCCCCAGGGGATGGCGATGCCCGTGATGCCCAGCAGCAGTTGCACAATGGGGATGAACAGCACGAGCAGGAGCAGGTCGTTCACGCTCACCTGCACCAGCGTGTAGTTGGGGTCGCCGCCGCTGAGGTAGCTCCACACGAAGACCATGGCCGTGCACGGTGCCGCACCGAGGAGGATGGCCCCCGCGATGTACTCGTTCGCCAGTTCGGGCGCGATCCAGGCCGCGTAGAGCTTGGTGAAGAAGACCCACGCGAAGAAGGCCATGGTGAAGGGCTTGATGAGCCAGTTCACCACCACCGTGAGCCCGAGCCCCTTCAACTGCGGACCGATGCGACGCACACTGTCGAAGTCCACCTGCACCATCATGGGGTAGATCATCAGCCAGATGAGGATGGCCACGGGGATGTTCACGGTGTTCACCTCCAGGTCGGCGATCACCTGCATGCCGCTGCCCGCTGCTTTGCCCAGCGCGATGCCTGCCGCGATGCACAGCAGCACCCAGGCGGTGAGGTACTTCTCGAAGAAGCCGATGGTGGGTTGGGAGGAGCTCATCGAGGCATCAGTTCATTCACCACAGAGGCGCAGAGAGCGCAGAGAGTGCATGAGTTGTGACCGCATAGTTCTTCTCTGTGTCCTCCGTGCCTCTGTGGTGAAGCATTTAGTGCGCGGCCTCCCGCATCAAGTACCACAGCTCCGCCGCGATCTGCAGGCAACGCTCATCGTAACGTGCGGCTTCTTCGGGTGTGTTGTCCGCCTCCTTGGGGTCGTTGTAGGGCAGGGAGATACGGTCCAGCGCACCGAACACGATCGGACAGTTCTTGTCGGCCTCCGAGCAGGTCATCACGGCGCAGAAGTCTTTCTGCGGGTTCGCCGGATCGTCGTACTTCTTGCTCCAGCAGCGTTCGGCGGCATGGTCCTTCGTGAAGGACACTTCGTACACCGGGTTCTTTCCGTCCGGCTTTACCACCTGAAAGCCGGCGCGCTCCACGGCTGCCACGGCCCGCGGGTTGAAGGCCGTGGCCTCGGTGCCCCCGCTGTAGGTGCGCACGTGGTCCTGTCCGTTGCTCCACGCCGCAGTGGCCGCCCACAGCTGGCTCAGGTGACTGCGTCGGCTGTTGTGCGTGCAGATGAAGGTGAGGTCGGCGGTGGCCCCGGCGGCCTTGCGCTCCTTCACGAAGGCGGCGAGGAGGTCCAGGCTTTCCTTGCGTTCCGCAGGGATGGCGGCCATGGCAGGCAGCACGCGTTCGTTCACATAGCGCTGCAGGTCGGGATGCAGGGTGCGTTCCATGGGTGTGGTGGGCGGGAGGAGGGAGAGGAGGAGCGTGGGGACGAGCATGGCAGTGGGGATGGTCGGTCTCAGCAGCAACCCGAGCCCAGCTCACAGCCGGGAATGGCGTGGATGCCCTCCGGGTTGGCGGGCGTGAGGTCCTTGATCGCCTGCTTTTCGCCTTTCGGCCCGCAGCAGTCCTCGCTGCTCTTCTTCGCGAATACGGTGATGCTGAAGATGCCGGTGCCGCTGGCCTTGAAGGCGGCGAGCTCCTCCGCGTTTAGGTAGTTGGAAAGGATGTCATCGGGCACCACGATGGGCTTCCGCTTCTGCACGGTGATATCCAGGAACCCGAGGTCGCGGATGAGGCTCAGGTACTCCTCTTCCTGCAGCGCACCGCTCACGCAGCCGGCATACATCTCCGCTGCGCCCTGGATCGCTGGGGGCAGCTGGCCCACCAGCACCACATCGCTGATGCTGAAGTGGCCCCCGGGCTTCAGCACGCGCAGCACCTCGTTCAGGGCCTGGCGCTTGTTGGGCACCAGGTTCAGCACACAGTTGCTCACCACCACGTCCACCATGCAGGCGCTGAGGGGCAGCGCCTCGATGTCGCCCTGCCGGAACTCCACGTTCTGGTGGTCCAACTTGCGGGCGTTCTCTTTTGCCTTGGCGATCATCTCCGGCGTGAAGTCCACGCCGATCACTCGGCCATCGGGACCGGTGGCCGCGCGCGCCACGAAGCAGTCGTTGCCGGCGCCGCTGCCCAGGTCCAGCACCGTATCGCCCGGCTTGATCTGCGCGAACTCGGTGGGCAGGCCACAGCCGAGGGAGAGGTCGGCATCCGGGTTGTAGCCTTCCAGTTGCGTGTAGTCGTCAGAGAAGATGGAGTTGGGGCCGGAAATTTCCGGCCCGTACCACGTTCTTGGGCCCGCCCCGCAGCAGCTGCTGGCGTTGGTGGCCTTGTCCTGCAGGGCGATCTCGGCGTACTTGGCGCGGACGAGGTCCTTCAGTTCGTTGGGGCCGGAAGTTACCGGCCCGTACATCGGCGTTTTCATGGATAGGGGGAGTTTGGGCCGCTTTCCGATCAGGGCCGATCATGATCGGCCCGTACGATCAGCAGCAGGTATCAATGGGCTTGTAGGCGGCGAAGAGCTTCGCGAAGGCGGCCTGTGCCTTGGCCCAGGCCTTGGGTTCGATGCAATAGCACACGCTGGTGCCCTCCACGGTGCCGGTGATCAGGCCTGCGTCCTTCAGCTCGCGCAGGTGCTGGCTGATGGTTGCCTGCGCCAAACCCAGTTCCTCCACCAGGCTGCCGCACACGCAGGCGTTCTGCTTCAGCAGGTACTGGAGGATGGCGATGCGCGCGGGGTGGCCCAGCACCTTGGCCCAGGTGGCCAGCTGGTTCTGCTGCGCGGTGAAGAGGTCGGTCCTGGTAACGCCCATGGCGATGCTTGAATAGATCGCAATATTACGATGGACCCGTTATATCGCAATAAGACGATGAATTCGACGCTTGGGATCCTGTGATGGGGGGAGGTCCTCAGCCGTGGAGGTGGATGCGCTTCACGCGCGGCGATATGCTGGTGAGCGCCTCGTAAGGAATGGTTCCGAGGTCGGCCGCGTACTGGGCGAGGGAAGGTGCGCTTCCAAAGACGGTGACATCATCGCCCACCGCACAGGACAGGTCGCCCAACTCCACCATGCACATGTCCATGCAGATGCTGCCCACGGTGGGCACTTCCCGGCCCCGGATGGTGACGCGGCCCTTGCCATGCCCCAGGCGGCGTGGGAACCCGTCGGCATAGCCGATGGGCAGCACGGCGATGCGGCGCGGATGTTCGTCCAGCGCACCACGCCCGTAACCGATGCTCTCCCCGGCGGGGATCTCCTTCACCTGTGCCACCACGGTGCGCAGGCAGGCCACGGGCAGCAGCATCGCGCTTTCCGCATCGTTGGCGCCGATGCCGTGCAGGCCGATGCCCAGGCGCACCATGTCGAGGTGGGCATCCGGGAAGCGGGCGATGGCGCCACTGTTGGCGATGTGCCGAAGGGGTCGGTGATCCAGCACGGCGTCGATGGCATCCGCCATGCGGGTGAAGCGTTCCAGCTGGGTGCGGGTGAACACATCGTGCCGGGGATCTTCGCTGGCGGCGAGGTGGGAGAGGATGGAGGCCACGCGCAGTGGAGCTTCGCGCAGCGCGCTCAGGAGATCGGGCAGTTCGTGGGGTTGGAAGCCCAGCCGATGCATCCCGGTATCAAGCTTGATGTGCACCACGGGGCGCTGTTCCGTGCGTCGCGCATGGTCGATGGCGGCGTTGAGGGAGTGCAGGTCATAGACCTCGGGTTCCAGCTCGAAGCGTTGCAGCGTATCGAAGGCCACAGGCTCGGGGTTCATCACCATGATGGGCAGGGTGATGCCCTGGCCGCGGAGCTCGATGCCCTCATCGGCATAGGCCACGCCGAGGTAGTGGATGCGTTCGTGGGCGAGCAGGCGCGCCAGTTCGGTGGCGCCCGTGCCATAGCCGGCGGCCTTCACCATGGCCATCACGCGGGTGGTGGGGCGCAGCAGCGACCGGAAGTGGTTGAGGTTGTGCCGCACCGCTGCCAGATCGATCTCGAGCACCGTTCCATGCACCTGCTGCTGCCAGCGCTCCACCACCTGCTCCAGCCCGAAGCGGCGGGCCCCCTTGATGAGCACCACGGCACCCGCGAACTGCTGTGGGTCCACCGCGGCGAGCAGGGTGGCCACATCGTTGTAGTGGTGCACCCGGGTGCCGAAGAGGGCACCGTGCCGGCCAAGCTCCGTACCCACGGTGATGAGCGTGTCCACCGCATGTTCGCTGATGTGGCGGGCCAGCTCTTGGTAGGGCGCTGCGCTATCCGTGGCGTGGGGCAGGTCGCTGATCACCACCACGCGCGTTCTGCCATGGGCCATGCGTTGCTGGTGCTCCAGCGCGCTCACCAGGGACACCATGTCCAGGCTGTAGCTGTCATCGAGCAGTGTGCTGCCGTGCCGCCCCTGCAGGGTGCGCAGGCGCATGTCCACGGGCGTAAGCAGGGGGAGCTGCGCGGTGACCCAGGCGGTGGTGCGGCCCAGGTGGAGGCATACGGCGATGCAGGTGAGCGCGTTGGCCACGCTGGCCTCATCGGTGAAGGGGATGCGGCATTGGAAATTCTCCCCCTTGCAATGCAGGGAGAGCAGGGTGCTCTCTCCCTCCACCTGCTCGGACCGGCATTCCAGGAAGGCCGCTGTGCCGCGTTGGCGGGTCCAGGTGAGGTGCTGCACCGTGCGCAATTCCTGCTCCACCGCTGCGGGCACGGCGTCCGCAGGGCTGATCCAGGTGCCCGCATGGGCGAAGAGCGCAAGCTTTTCGCGGGCTTTGGCGAAGGGGTCGGGCAGGTGCCGGAAGCCCTCGTCGTGCGCATCGCCGAGCATGGTGAGCACACCGATGGTGGGCTGCACGATGGGCGCCAGCTGCGCCATCTCGCCGGGCTCGCTGATGCCCGCCTCGAAGATGCCCAGGCTGTGCTGCGGCCCCATGCGCAGCACACTGAGCGGCACACCCACCTGGCTGTTCCAGCTGCCGGGGCTGCGAACGATGTGTTCCTCGCGATGCAGCAGTTGCCAGAGCCACTCCTTCACCACGGTCTTGCCGTTGCTGCCGGTGATGCCGATGACGGGGATGTGGTAACGGCTGCGGTGATGTGCGGCGAAGCGGTGCAACGCTGCGCGTGTGTCGTCGACGGCGATCAGGCACGCATCCGTGCGCGGCCGTGCCTTGGCGCGTTCGACCAGGAAGCAGCGCATACCGGCAGCGCAGAGCTCATCGACGTAGGCATGGCCATCGTGGCGGGGGCCGGTAAGGGCCACGAACAGGGTGCCCTCACCACCGGTGTTGCCGCGCGAGTCGATGGCGATGCGGTCCACGCTCCATTGTGCGGCCTCCGGTGGTCCGATGAGCGTGCCGCCCACTGCTTCGGCGATGGCCTGCAGGGTGTAGGGCGTGCCGATCATGGCGCGGTGGATGCGGCGCTGCGCGCGTCGGTGAAGCAGCTGCGGCAGAGTGGCTGATAGCTGTCGGTCTCGCCCAGCAGCACCAATTCCCTGCTCGCTGTGGTGCGGTGGCTGAAGGTGGCCAGCTCACCGCAGCGTACACAGATGGCATGCACCTTGGTGACATACTCGGCCGCGGCCATCAGGCGGGGCATGGGTCCGAAGGGGCGTCCCTGGAAATCCATGTCCAGCCCGGCCGCGATGACGCGCACACCCTGATCGGCGAGCGCAGCGCACACTTCGGGGAGCCCTTCGTCGAAGAACTGTGCTTCATCGATGCCCACCACCTCGATGTCGCTGGCAAGGAGGAGGAGATTGCTGCTGCTGGGCACCGGTGTGCTGCGGATGGCGGTGGCATCGTGGCTCACCACCTCGCTTTCGGCGTAGCGGGTGTCCACGCTGGGTTTGAAGATCTCCACGCGCTGTTTGGCGAACTCGGCGCGCCGCAGCCGGCGGATGAGCTCTTCGGTCTTGCCGCTGAACATGCTCCCGCAGATCACTTCGATCCAGCCCTTTCGGCGCGCGCGGCTGGCTGTATTCTCCAGGAACATCGGCTGTGCGGAGCCCCCGCATGGAACGCTTCTTGCAGGGCGACGCGAAAATAGGGATCTTCGCGTTCGAGCTTGTTGCAAAGCTGTTGCCCATGGGGAAGGACAAGGCATTCCGGAACATGAACGAGCTGCTGGCCGAATTGAGCCGTGCGGAGCGCGAACTCGCCTCGGGAGCGCTCGGCGTGGAGGGTTTGGAGGTGGCCTGCGCCGATGCGCGCGAGCTGTACGAGCGATTGATCGTACTGCGCCACAAGGCGCGTGAAGCGGCGGTGGCACCGGCTGCCAAGGTGGTGGAGCGGGAGGAGCCCGCCCCTGCTGCAGCGAAGGAGCCCACCCCAGACCCCTCGGCCATCCGCCTGGACACCCGCCCACCCGATGTGTCGCCGCGCCAGGTGTCGCTCATCGAGGCCATCGAGGCCACCGAGTCCACAAAGGCCGATGTGGCGCCCCCCCCGGCACCCAAGCCCCCCACTGCGCCCAAGCCCGCAGCCGCTCCCAGGTCCGCAGCGCCGACCGAACCGAAGAAGGGCATCCCCACCCTGGCCGAGAAACTGGAACAGGCCGCCATCCCTGACCTCGCCAAGGCCATCTCCCTGAGCCATAAGTTCTGGTTCGTTGCGGAACTGTTCAATGGCGATCGCATCACCTACGACAAGACCATCGACCTGCTGAACGGCATGGCCGACGGTGCCTCCGCCCAGGCGTACCTGGAGCAGGAGGTGCTTGCCAAGCTGCGCAAGCCCGCCGATCCGGAGGCCCTGGCCACCTTCAGCGAACTGCTCAAACGGCGCTACGCATGAGGAGCGCATTGCCATGGATCATGGTGCTGTCCTGCGCGGTGGTACAGGCACAGGACGATGCGGCCATCCTGGCGCGTGGCCGGCAACATGTGGATTCGCTCACCTCGCCGGGCTTCCACGGCCGCGGATACGTGAACAACGGACAGGGGGTCGCGGCGGACTACATCGCACGCGCCTTCGAGCGCATGGGCCTGCAGCCGGTGAAGAACGACTACTACCAGCCCTTCACCTTCAATGTCAACAGCTTCCCGGACAGCATCGGCGCACAGGTGGACGGTCAGGTGCTGACGCCCGGCACCGACTATCTGGTGCATCCGGCCAGCGGGAGCGCGGAAGGCAGCTTCGAGCTGGTACACCTCACCGCGGCCGATCTGTTCAGCGCTGAGCGCAAGGCCATGACCCTGGGCGTGGTGACCGGCAAGGCGGCAGTGCTGCACTGGCCCGCCACGAAGAACGCCGACAGCCTTGCCCGCTTTGCGCAGTTGGAGGAAGAGTTGATGCATTACGGGCCGGTGGTGAAGGTGGTGCGTGGCAAGCTCACGTGGAGCGTGGCGCAGGAGGCGCGCCCGTATCCGCTGTTGGAGGTGAAGGATGGCTTTGTGAGCGACAGCAGTGCGGTGCTCGACCTCCGGGTGCGCAACCGCATGCTGGCCCGGAACCCTGCGCGCAATGTGCTGGGCATGGTGAAGGGCCGTGGCAAGGGTTGGGTCATCATCGGTGCGCACTACGACCACCTGGGCCGCATGGGGCCCGATGCCCTCTTCCCCGGCGCCAATGACAACGCCAGCGGTGTGGCGATGATGCTGGAGCTGGCGCAGTGGTTCAGCACGCACAAGCCGAAGCACAACCTCCTCTTCGTGGCCTTCGCGGGTGAGGAGGCCGGGCTGGTGGGCAGCGAGTGGTTCGCGGTGGACCGTCCGATCGATCTGAGCAAGGTGAAGCTGATGCTGAACCTGGACATCCTGGGCACGGGGGACGATGGTGTGATGGCGGTGAACGCCACGGCAGAGCAGGCGCTCTATGATCGCTTGGTGGCGGTGAACACGAAGGGGGGCTTCGTGAAGGAGGTGCGCGTCCGCGGCCCCGCCTGCAACAGCGACCATTGTCCGCTGGTGAAGCGTGGCGTCCCCGCACTGTTCCTCTACACACTGGGTGGTGCGGCGCACTACCATGATGTCAACGACACCGGCGCGTCCCTTACGCTGAAAGCCTTCGCGCCGATCCACGCCCTGCTGCGCACGTTCATCGCCCAGGTGAAGTGACCCCGCGCCATGTCGGCCACGCGCTCCGCCCTCACCCTGGTGCCCACGCCCATCGGCAACCTCGACGACATCACCCTGCGCGCCGTGCAGGTGCTGCGCGAAGTGGACGGTGTGATCGCGGAGGACACGCGGGTCACCGGGCGATTGCTCCAGCATTTGGGCATCACCCGGCCGCTGATCCCCTTCCACAGCAACAATGAGCACCGCATGGTGGACCAGCTGGTGGGCCGCCTGCAGGGTGGCGAGCGCTTCGCCTTGGTGAGCGATGCGGGCACACCGGCCATCAGCGACCCCGGCTTCCTGTTGGTGCGTGCTGCGCTGGCTGCGGGGGTGAGTGTGGAATGCCTGCCGGGTGCCACGGCCTTCGTGCCCGCCCTGGTGAACAGCGGCCTGCCCTGCGAGCGCTTCGTGTTCGAGGGTTTCCTGCCGCCGAAGAAGGGCCGCCGCACCCGGCTGGAGGAACTGGCCCGCGAGCCGCGCACCGTGGTGCTCTACGAGAGCCCGCACCGCTTGCTGCGCACGGTGGGCGAACTGGCTGAGGCCTTTGGTGCCCGACGGCGTGCGAGCGTGAGCCGCGAACTGAGCAAATTGCACGAGGAGACCGTACGCGGCACGTTGGACGAACTGCAGGCCCACTTTGCGCAGCACGAGCCCCGGGGAGAGTTCGTGGTGGTGGTGGAGGGCAACAACAACTGAACCGATGCGCTCGATGAACACCTGGGACCTGGTCTCGCACGATGGTCCGTTGAAGGGATTCCGTCTGTCCCAACGTCCTGTTCCGCAGCCCACCGCCCGGCAGGTGCGCATCGCCGTGGAGGGGTTCGGGCTCAACTATGCGGATGTGATGGCGGCGCGCGGCCTTTACCGGGAGGCACCGCCACTGCCCAGCGTGCTGGGCTACGAGGTGGTGGGGCGCGTGGAGGCCTGCGGCGCCGAAGTGCCGCCGGACCTGCTGGGCAAGCGCGTTGTGGCCATGACCCGCTTCGGTGGCTATGCCCAGCAGGCCGTGACCGATCACCGCGCCTGTGCCGTGATACCGGAGGACCTGCCCTTGGGCGAGGCGGCGGCGCTGGCCACACAGGGCGCCACGGCCTGGTATGCCGCACGGATGCTCTGCCCCTTGTGGCCCGGCCAGCGCGTGCTGGTGCACAGTGCAGCGGGCGGGGTGGGTCAGTTCCTGGTGCAGCTGGCGCTCGATGCGGGATGCACCGTGTATGCCGTGGCCGGTGGTGGTGAGAAGCAGGCCCACCTGGAGCGCATGGGGGTGCAGCATGTCATCGATCGGCGGAAGGAGGACCATGGCGTGGCGCTGCGCCGCCTGTTGGGCCGGGAGCGCCTGGACGTCAGTTTCAATGCGGTGGCCGGCCGCAGTTATCGCACCGACATGCAGTTGCTGGGCACGGGGGGCAGGATGGTGCTGTTCGGCGGCGCTGAGCGGGGCACGCTCGGATCGTTCGGTACCCTGCGTTTCGTGTGGCGCATGGGCCTGCTGGTGCCCATCTTCCTGATGATGCGGAGCCGGAGCGTACTGGGCATCAACATGCTGCGCCTGGGTGACCACAAGCCGGAAGTGGTGGCGGCCTGCCTGGCGCAGGTGGTGGCGGCCCATGCACGTGGGGTGGTGAAGCCGCACGTGCACCGGGTGTACGGGGCGGATGAGCTGCCGCAGGCACACGCCGACCTGGCGGGTGGCGGTACGATAGGCAAGCTGGTGGTGCGGTGGTGACCCGGCCGTGAACCGAAGCTCCCGGAAGTCCGTTCCTTGTTCATCTACCTTTGCAAAAGCCTACTCCGGCCACATCCCCGATGAGCGCCACCTCCCCGTTCAGCCCCCTCCCGTTCCATGCGTGGGGAGCGGGTTTCCAACGACCGCTGATCATCGGCGGGCCGTGCAGCGCGGAGAGTGCCGGCCAGGTGATGGAGGTGGCCCGTGGACTTGCTGCGGATGGACGCACCACCATCCTGCGCGCAGGGATCTGGAAGCCGCGCACCCGCCCCGGCCATTTCGAAGGCACGGGTGCCGCTGCCCTGGCCTGGATGCGCGAGGCCCGCGAGGCCACCGGCCTGCTGACCATGGTGGAAGTGGCCACGGCGGTGCATGTGGAGGCTGCGCTGAACGCGGGCATCGACGTGCTCTGGATCGGGGCCCGCACCACTCCGAACCCGTTCAGCGTTCAGGAGATCGCCGATGCGCTGCGGGGCGTGGACGTGCCGGTGTTCGTGAAGAACCCGATCAACCCCGACCTGGGTCTCTGGGTGGGTGCGCTGGAGCGCCTGCACGGGGCGGGGCTGCGGCGGATCGGGGCCATCCACCGCGGTTTCAACTGGTTCGAGCGCACACCCTACCGCAACAGCCCGATGTGGGAGTTCCCCATCCGGCTGAAGGCCACTTTCCCCGAGCTGGAGGTGATCTGTGACCCCAGCCACATCGCGGGCACGCGTGAGCTCCTTGGGGGGGTGGCGCAACAGGCCCTCGACCTGGGGCTCAGCGGCCTGATGCTCGAGGTGCACCCCTCTCCGGAGCAGGCCCTGAGCGATCCCGACCAGCAGGTGACCCCGAAGGCCTTCACCACCCTGCTCGATGGACTCATCTTCCGGCAGGCAGCTCCCACCCCGGGCATGGAGGACCGGCTGCAGGAGCTGCGGGACCTCATCGATCAGTTGGACGAGGAGATCGCCCAGAAGCTGGGTACGCGCATGGACATCGCCGAGCGCATCGGCGATCACAAGCGGGCCCACCAGGTGGCGATCCTGCAACCGGAGCGCTGGGAGCTCATCCTGCGCCGGCAGCTGCGCCTTGGGCTGCACCTGGGGCTGGACGAGGCCTTCATCCGCGAGTTCATGGACGCCATTCACCGGGAGAGCATCCGCCGTCAGTCGGGCGAAGAGGGGACCGCAGAACCCTCAGGAACTCAACGGTCGGCCCATAGCGGGCTGGACGGTTGATCCGCCACCACCTACTTTCGCAGGACCTGCACATCCTCGGACCTATTCGGAACCAGTTCAACCAAGCACATGCATAAACTCCTTACCCTCGGTCTCGGAACGATCGGGCTGCCCCTGCTGTCGCTGGGTCAGATCGCCTTTACCAATGCCTCCTCGCTGCTCAGCGGCACCACCAATAGCGGTGGCTGCGTCGGTGTGGTGGACATGAACGGTGACGGCCGTGACGACGTGGCCAAGCTCCACAACAGCCGCACGGTGATCGTGGATTACCAGAACGCCGACGGCACCTTCACGGGTGTCAACTACGGCAACATCGCCAACCAGGGCCAGTGGGGCTGGGCCATCGGCGACGTCGATGCCAATGGCCACAAGGACGTGGTATCGGGTGGCAGCTACGATGGTGTGCACTACATGCGCATCCCCAGCGTGGGCAACTCCAACATCAGCGACCTGAACAATGGCAGCCTGTTCACACAGTGCGTGAACATGGTGGACATGAACAACGATGGTGCGACGGACTACTGGTCGTGTCACGATGATGGTGCACCCCGCCAATGGCTGAACAACGGCAGTGGCGCGCTCAGCTATGCCGATATCATCGACTACACCTCCGATCCGGTCAGTGACATGAGCGGCAACTACGGCAGCGTGTGGACCGACTTCGACAACGATGGTGACATCGACCTGTACATCGCCAAGTGCCGCCAGGGGGTGAACAACCCCGAGGATCCGCGTCGTTGGAACCGCCTGTTCGTGAACGACGGCAACGGCAACTACAGCGACCTGGCGGACCAGTACGGCATCCAGATCAAGAACCAGAGCTGGACCGCCGACTTTGGGGACATCGACAACGACGGCGACCTGGACCTGGTGATCACCAACCACGATGCCACCATCCAGCTCTTCGAGAACGACGGAACGGGCAACTACTCGGAGATCACCGCTGGCAGTGGTCTGGAGATCACCGGCTTCTTCCTGCAGAGCAAGTTCGTGGACATGGACAACGACGGCTTCCTGGACCTGATGATCTCCGGGGGCATCGAGCGCTTCTTCCGCAACAACGGCAACAAGACCTTCAGCGTCATCAGCGGCCTTTTCCCCGCGGGTGATGTGATGCACAGCTTCGCCACCGGCGATCTGAACAACGACGGCTTCCAGGATGTGTTCGCCAGCTATGGCGACGGTTACATCAGTGCGGATCCCGCCAACCCCGACCGTCTGTGGCTGAACAACGGCAACGCGAACCACTGGCTCACCGTGCGTCTGGTGGGCGTGGAGAGCAACATCGATGCGATCGGCGCTCGCGTCACCATTGAAGGGCCGTGGGGCACGCAGATCCGGGAAGTGCGTGCCGGCGAGAGCTATGGCATGGTCACCTCCTTCGCCTGCAGCTTCGGTGTGGGTGCGAGCACCGTGGTGCCCACGGTGACGGTCCGTTGGCCCAGCGGACTGGTGGAGACCTTCACCGATGTGGCCGTCGATCAGGCCATCACCATCATTGAAGGCACCTGTATCAGCCCCAGCGTGGAGATCACCGTCGATGGCGATGCCGTGCTCTGCGGTGCAGGCGATGAGGTGACCCTCACCGGCAATTCCGGATCCAACTACATGTGGAGCACCGGTGCCACCACCCAGAGCATCACGGTGAGCGAGGCAGGCATCTATACCCTTACCATCGACGACGGTGCTGGCTGCACGGGGGTGTCGAGCATCGCGGTGCAGGACAGTCCGGATGAGACCCCCACGGTGACACTGGTCGGGGACCCCACGATCTGTGAAGGTTCCTTCGTGGAGCTGGTCAGCACTGAGGCGGCCGCTTACACATGGAGCAACGGTGCCACGGGCCAGTCACTGCAAGTGAGCGAGGCCGGTACCTACAGTGTGACGATCGCGGGCAACTGCGGGGAATGGACCAGCGCTTCCGTTACCATCGATGTGCTCGATACACCTGAGGCGCCGATCGCGGACCCTGTGGTGATCCCCGTTCCGGGCACGGCGGACCTCTTCGCCACCGGCGGTGATGTGCGCTGGTACGACGCCCCCACCGGTGGTACCCTGCTGGCCACGGGCAACAGCTTCACCACCCCCTTCCTCAGCGAGCTCACCTCGTTCTGGGTGGCCGACGCCATCGCCCATGGCGGAGGGGTGGCCTTCGGTGGCCCGCAGGACCGCCTGCAGACCGCCATGCCCGGGGCGTTCCACACCAATGCGGATAACTTCCAGGTGTTCGTGGCGAACGAGGACTTCACCATCCGTTCGGTGAAGGTGTATGCCAACGGTGCAGGCAACCGCACCATCGCCCTGGTCGACCGCACCAGCGGTGCAACGCTCGCGAGCGGCGTGTTCAACATCCCGGACGGGGAGAGCCGCGTGACCTTGAACTATGACGTCCCCGCCGGTGGCCCCTATGGGCTCCGCGTGGTGGGCGGCAACCCGCAACTGTGGCGCGATGGCCTGGGAAGCAACCCGGCCTATCCCTTCGCCTTGGGCACCTATGGCAGCATCACCAGCAGTTCGGTGACCGGTGCCAATGCCACCGCCTACTACTACTTCTTCTACGACTGGGAAGTGGAGGCACCGAGCGTGGTGTGCGAAGGTCCGCGGACCGAGGTGGAGGTGAGCGTGGGGAACGTGGGTGTTGAGGCGGTCGATGAGCAGGGCTTCGGTCTCTGGCCCAACCCCGCAGCAGACCAGCTCTTCGTGCAATTGCCGGTGAGCACCGGGACGGTAGACCTGGAGTTGATGGACATCGCTGGCAGGGTCGTGCTCAGTGAGCGTATCGCTGCGGCAGGTGGGGCGCCTGTGGAGCTTGCCACCGGTGGTCTCAGCGCCGGCGAGTATGTGTTGCATGTGCGGCATGGCGACGGTGCCGCGGCCCTGCGCGTGGTGCTCCGCTAAGCGCATCTGGATCAGCCGAAGCCCTGGGCCGCCGTCGTGCGGTCCGGGGCTTCGTGTATCCATCCGTACGGTGGCTGCGTACAAGGGCCGTCCATCCAACGGACATCCCGCACAATGAAGCCGATCCTCTCCCTCGTTCTATTGACCTGCCTGTTCTCCAGCTGCGCCAAGGATGCGGTGGAGGTGGCACAGGAAGCCGGTGTGCTGCCCTCCACCTGTGGCACCGATGGTGCACGTCTCCAGGCGAACACAGGGGACGGCGAATTCTGCGCCAGCGCCCAGGTGATGGCGGTGGGGGATGGCACGTCGGTGATGATCTCCGGCTTTGATCTGGGTGGCTCGTCCATTGTGTTGCAGGTGGATACGCTCGGAGCGGGGGTCCATCCGATCACCGAGGCGGAGAACGCATTGCTCTACATGCAGATGGGCGCCACCTTCGCCACCGGACAGAACAGTGCTGGCGAGTTGACGATCGTTCTGCACGACGAGGCCGGACGGCGCTTGAAGGGTGGCTTCGAGGCGGACCTGATCAACGCGCAGAACGGGCAGGTGCGCACGGTGAGCGGCACCTTCGACGTCACATACAGCATCGAAGGCTGACCTGCCTTCCCGACCGGGCGGTCCATGGGCGCTAACTTGGCCCCATGGACCGTTCTGCGTTGCGTGTGACCCTCGTTGGCGTGGGTGCCGTCGGCTCAGCGGTGCTACCCCTGCTGCGCCATCCTTCCATCGCGCGCGTAAGGCTTATCGATGGTGATACCATCGAGCTGGCCAACCTGCCCCGGCAGTTGCTCTACCATGCGGGTGATGCAGGGCGCCTGAAGGTGACGGTCGCGGTCGAACGCATGGTGGTCCTGAACCCCGGCCTCGTGCTCCACGGCGTGCCACGCTTCCTGGATGGTGGCTCCACCGATCTGCTCGCTGATACCGATGTGGTGCTCGATTGCTGCGACGACCTGCACGCCAAGCGGCTCATCGCGGCACACTGCCAGCAGGCCGGAATTCATCTGATCAGCGCAGCCGTGCATGGGCAGCAGTTGCAGGTGTCCACGCAGGTCCCCGGCGACCGGGCATTCTATTCCGGACGCATCACCGACGAGCAGGCGACGTGCGTGATGCGGCAGGTGCCAATGCCGGTCATCGCGGTGTGTGCGGCGCTGATCGTGCAGCGATTGCAGCACATCGCCGATGGTGGACCCGCGCACGCCGAGGTGCTCGATCTGCTGGATGTGGAACATGGTCGCTGGATGCGCATCCGTCAGCCGCAGGACCCGCTGGAGGGTGAGCTGATCGCCTTGCACCACCCTCTTGTACCGTCCACATGAACGCAGTGCTGCTCGCCTTCGCCTTGGTGGCCCTGCTCTACTCATCCGTGGGCCACGGGGGCGCGAGCGGCTATCTGGCCCTGGGGGCCTTGATGGGCCTGGGTCAGACGGAGATGCGCCTTCCCGCTCTGCTGATGAACCTCGTGGTGAGCGGCATCGCCTTCGTGCAGTTCCACCGCTCGGGCCACTTCCGCTGGTCCGTGTTCTGGCCCTTCGCGCTCACTTCGATCCCCATGGCCTGGTTCGGATCCACGCTGGTGCTCGACCCGTTGCTCTTTGAGCGCCTGCTGGCGTTGGCCCTGCTGCTGGCGGCGGCGCGTCTGCTGGGGCTGTTCGGTACGGGTACGGACGGGTCGCGTCCCGTGGTGCTTCCGCTGGCCTTGGTGCTGGGCGCGGCGGTCGGTCTGGTCAGCGGGCTCATCGGCATCGGCGGCGGCATCTTCCTCGGTCCATTGTTGATCCTCATGCGCTGGGCCAATGCGCATACCGCTGCTGCCGTCAGTGCCCTCTTCATTCTGGTGAACAGTGCTGCGGGTGTTGCCGGTGCCACCATGCGTGGAGAGTCAGTGCCCGCAGAGGCCTGGACCTGGATGGTGGCCGCTGCCGTCGGTGCGCTCGTGGGGTCGTGGGTCGGTGCAAGCAGGTTCGGTCCCGTCTGGCTGCAACGAACGCTCGGCGTGGTGCTGGTGGTGGCGTGCGTGAAGCTCATCGTACCATGATCACCATCGGAACGGCACGGAACCGATTGATGGACGCGGTGCAGCGCACCCCCGTTGTGGAGCGCTCGTTGGTGGATGCGGTGGGGGCGTTCGCGGCAATGGATGCTACGGCACCCTGCGAGCATCCGCTGTTCGACACGAGCGCAGTGGATGGATACGCCTTCGAACATGGTGGTGATGAATGGCGGGTGACGGCCTCACTTGCGGCGGGTGACGTATTGGAGCGGCCCCTGAAACCTGGTGAAGCGGTGCGCATCTTCACCGGTGCGGCTGTTCCTGTGGGGGCGGATACGGTCGTGATGCAGGAGTTCGTGCAACGGACAGGGGATACGATCCGCCACTCCGACGATCGCTTGAGGCCGGGCGGCAACGTGCGTCGCCGTGGGGAGCAGGTGCGCGTTGGAGACGTGCTCCTGCAACGCGGTGAGCGCATCACAGCTGCGCACGTGGGGCTGATGGCAAGCGTGGGTGTGGAACGTGTGCCGGTGCACATTCGTCCGCGCGTGGCGCTGGTGCGCACCGGGGGAGAGTTCAGGGAAGCGGGAGCTTCCACGGTGGGCCGGATCTTCAGCAGCAATGAGCAGCTCTTGGAGGCAGCGCTGCGTGCCGAAGGTCATGCCGTGCATCGGCCGCCGTTCCTCGTACGCGATGAGCGGGCTGCGTTGCGTGAAGCATTCTCCCTGGCGATCCACCAGAGCGACCTGGTGATCAGCACCGGTGGTGTGTCGGTCGGCGAACACGATCTGGTCGCCGATGTGTTATGCGAGCTGGGTGTGGAGCTCCTCTTCCACGGTGTGCGGCAGAAACCAGGCAAGCCCATGCTCGCTGCACGCCACGGAAGTACGATGGTCCTGGCTCTCCCGGGCAATCCGCGCGCGGTGCTCGTGGCCTGGCATGCGTACGTGCTGCCGGTACTGGCGGCCATGCAGGGTGCCCGCGACCCATGGCCTCGTTCGGAGCTCCTTCCCCTTGCGGCACCGCTTCAGTGGAAGGGCGGTCGGGTGGACCTTCGGGCCGGCCAGGTGCGCAGCGGCCAGGTCCATCTGCTGGCCGATGAGGGTTCGCACATGTTGCTCGGCATGTGTTCGGCAGATGTATTGGTGGAGCTGCCCGACAGCGGTGGAGAACTGAACGCCGGGGCACCCGTGAAGGTCCATTACCTTTCCCGCTGATGCAACCGTGGAATAAGCGTGACGAAGGCTGGACCGGTGTGGTGCTGGCAGGTGGTCAGAGTTCGCGTATGGGCCGCGACAAGGCGCTGATGCCCTATGATGGCCGAACCCTGCTCGATCGCGCCCTGGACAGCTTGGAACCGCATGTTCAAGAGCTGCTCGTCATTGGTGATCCTGGGAAGTATGGACACGTAGGCCCGTTCGTGGTGGCGGATGACATTCCGGGTGTCGGTCCCTTGGGCGGCATCGTTACGGCCATGCGGTACGCCAGCCATGATCGGTTATTGGTACTGGCATGCGACATGCCACATGTGACAGCCGCGTTGTTCGCCTTCCTGAAGCAGGGCCTTGGGGAGGATCGGAATGCGTTCGTACCGTCCTGCGATGGACATATCGAGCCCCTCGCTGCCGCTTATCACCGCCGATGCAGACCACGGTTCGAAGCCCAGATCGCCCAAGCCGCCTGGAAGGTGAGCGATGCATTGGAGGTCGTAGGCGCCACCTTCGTGCAGATCTGCCCGGGCGAGCATGGCTGGCCCATCGACCTGTTCCGCAACATCAACCTTCCTTCCGATCTTTAGGCCATGGAGGTGCTGCTCTTTGGGATCCTCGCAGAGAAGGCCGGGTCAGACCGGGTCGAGGTCCAGGTGACCAGTATTGCACAGCTGCGACAAGCGATGGCGGAGCAAATACCGGGCCTCGAACGCATCGATCACCTCATTGCTGTGGACCGCGTGGTGGTGCACGATGACCGGCCGCTTAACGGTCGTGAGGAGATCGCCTTGTTACCCCCGTTCGCAGGAGGATGAGCGATGTGAAGACCCATAAGGTCAAGGACATCTTCGTGGAGGGACCCATCGATCCGGCCTTCATCGCCACGAGCATCGCCAAGCACGCCACGCGCATGGACATCGGGGCGCACGAGATCTTCCTGGGCCAGGTGCGGGCGGACGAACATCGTTCATCGAACAGCGCTGTTCGGTCGGTGGGCGCCATCGAATACACCGCGTACCGTGACATGGCCCTCGAACGCATGACCGCCATCCGCGAGGAGGCCTTTGCGAAATGGCCCAGCATGACCTGCCTGCACGTGCACCACAGCCTGGGCACCATCCGGGCCGGCGAACTGTGTTTCTTGGTCTTCGCCAGTGCCCCCCACCGTGCAGCCGCACGCGAGGCCGTGGCCTGGGTGGTGGACCGCATCAAGGCCGAACTGCCCATCTTCGGACGCGAGGTCCTGTCGGATAGCACCCATCTTTGGAAAACCAATTCTTGAGGCGAATGGCCTTTGGTGAATAGCGAATGGGCCCGAGGCGGTCCCCATTCACCAATGTCCATTCGCCATTCGCCTGCATCCATGATCGACATCACCCACAAGCCCACCACCCTGCGCGAGGCCACGGCCACGGCACTGGTCACCGTGAGCGACGCCGCCACCATCGCCGCGTTGAAGGAGAAGCGCGTACCCAAGGGCGATGTGCTGGAGAGCGCCCGCGTTGCGGCGTTGTTCGGGGTGAAGAAGACCCACGAGCTGATACCCGACTGCCATCCCCTTCCCATCGAGCATGCGGAGTGCACGTTCGCGGTGGGGGAGATGGAGGTGATCGTCACCATGCGGGTGCGCACCATCTACCGCACCGGGGTGGAGGTGGAGGCCATGCACGGCGCCAGCGTGGCGGCCCTCACCATCTACGACATGCTCAAGCCCATCGACAAGGGCGTGATGATCGGGGGCATCAGGCTGCTGGAGAAGAAGGGGGGCAAGAGCGATTGGAAGGACCGCTTCGACGTGCCTGTGAAGGCGGCGGTACTGGTCATCAGCGATGGTGTGGCCAGCGGGAAGAAGGAGGACAAGGCCGGCATCGCCATTGCGGAGCGCCTGCAGCGCCTGGGTGTTGAACTGGCCGGCAATGCCGTGGTCCCCGATGAACCGGAGCAGATCGCCATGCGCGTGGGAGCCTGGGCGAACGAAGGCATCGACCTCATTCTCACCACTGGTGGCACGGGCCTCTCACCGCGCGATCGCACTCCCGAGGCCATCGCCCCGATCCTGGACCGCGAGGTGCCGGGCATCATGGAAGCCGCCCGCAGCTATGGCCAGGAGCGCATGCCCTGGGCCATGATGAGCCGGGGGATCGCCGGAATGATCGGACGCACGTTGGTCATCACGCTTCCCGGATCTACACGCGGTGCACAGGAGACGATGGACGCGTTGTTCCCGTTCGTGCTGCATGTGGTGAAGGTGCAGGAGATGGTGTTCCGGCATGGGCAGTAATGTCCCACCGGCTTCCAGCCGGTGGCTTTGATCGACATGGGCAGTAATGTCCCGCCGGCTTCCAGCCAGTGGCTTTGATCGACCGGCAGGACATCACAACACCCTCCGTTCCACATACGCTCCCTGTCGTTCATGGGCGAGGATGAAGGCACTGATACGCGCCAAACTGGCCTCCGATCGCACAAGGTGATCATAGCTCTCATCCTGCCACAGCGTGCCCTTGCGCCCAAGTGCGCGGTTGATAGCGTTCGCCGAAAAGGATTTCCAGCTGTGCATGATCCCTGAGAGTTCGAAGCCAAAAGCGGGCACCACCAGCACATGCACATGGTTGGCCGCTATCGCGAAGCTGCCGAGCTGATACCGAGTGCCGTTGAAGTGGAGCAGCGTATCACGCATGATCCGCCGGGCCTCCGTGTGGCGTAATACGCATGAACCGGAACCTGCGTCCAGCCAGCGTTGTATACGTTCGTTGAAGAGCTGGTTGTATCGTTTAAGTAACACTGCTGTCAGGTCCGTAGTAGCTGGGTCGCCATAGGCTTTTATGAACGACTCCCGCGCCCTGCGCAGCTCATCGCGCTTCTTTTTCGCGATGCTGTCCTGCTGCCTCCAGGTCACGAAGTACAGCTTACCTTCCTGCCTCCAGTGTGGCATGTTCCGTTGGCGGACTTCCACCTCGGAAAAGGGGTCGAAGAGCAAGCTCGTATCGAGCATGATCGAATGTACTGTCCTGCCGGCAATTGCTTGTGATGTAAGCCACCGGCTGGAAGCCGGTGGGACATTAGCTTGCGTGCCTCAAGCGCACAGCCATGCAAACCATCCTCGGCGCCAATGGCGTCATCGGCAACGAGCTCTCCAAGCTCTTGCCCCAGTACACGGACAAGATCCGTCAGGTGAGCCGCCACCCGAAGCCGGTGAACGCCACCGATGAGCTGTTCACAGCCGACCTGCTGGATGCCACCGCGGTGAGCGAGGCCGTGAAGGGCAGCGAGGTGGCCTACCTGGTAGCGGGGCTGAAGTACGATTCCACCGTGTGGGCCGACCAATGGCCGCGCGTAATGCGCAACACCATTGATGCCTGCAAGCGTCACGGCACCAGGCTGGTCTTCTTCGACAACGTATACGCCTACGGCAAAGTGGACGGGGCGATGACCGAGGACACACCCTACAACCCATGCAGCAAGAAAGGCGAGGTGCGCGCCCGCATCGCCACTACCTTGATGGATGAGGTGAAGCGAGGTGAGCTGCAGGCCATGATCATCCGCGCGGCCGACTTCTATGGACCGAACGCGACCCTGAGCCTGACGCACGCCACGGTGTTCGAGCGGTTGCGCGCGGGCAAGGCCCCGCAATGGGTGGGCAACGCCAAGGCCGTGCACACCTTCACCTTTACCCCCGATGCGGGCCGCAGTGTGGCGCTGCTGGGCAACACCCCATCCGCCTACGGGCAGGTGTGGCATGCGCTCACCAGCAAGGAGGCCATCACCGGCGAGCAGTTCGTTCGCCTCGCCTGTGAGCTGGCCGCCAAGCCATACAAGCTGCAAGTGGCGCCGGGGTGGATGCTCGCGCTGATGGGCCTGTTCGTCCCGGTGCTGCGCGAGAACAAGGAGATGATGTACCAGTTCGAGCAGGACTACCGCTTCGACAGCAGCAAGCTCGAGAAGGCCTTGGGTGTGCATCCCACGGACTACCGGACAGGCATCAAGGCCGCGCTGTAAGGGCTGCCCCGGTACCTTCGCCGCATGATCAACGGCAAGGAAGCCATGGTGGAGGAGTTCGTCCTCCACCGCATCGGCACGGAAGGCGCCCCCAGCATCCTCAGCGACTACAGCGCGGTGCTGCAAGGCTTGGAGGAGCAGGAGTTCCTGCGGAAACTGTTCCTACGGCCCTTTTCCACCCTGGTGCAGACCAATGAGTTCGCCGAGCTGGAAGGGGAGAAGGACAACCTGCTGCAGCAGCTGTGTGCCAAGGTGGAAAAGGGCAAGGACCTGGTCGGCGTATCGCGTGCCATGGCCAAGCACCTCATCGATGTGTCGGCCAACTACGAGGTGCGCACGGGCGAATTCTTCGTGGTGCGTTTCCATGCCGTGGAGATGGGCGGCGCGCAGTACGACGGTGTCGGCCTCTACAAGTTCGACGACAAGGACGTGTTCCTTGAAAGCCGTGCCGAGGCGGACAAGATCGCCATGCAGCTGAAACGCGGGCTCGGTGGACGCAAGCCGGACCAGGCACTGCTCGTGCTATTCACGCCGCTTGCACACACCCTTTTCGTCATAGACGACAAGCCGCAGACGGGCTTCTGGCAGCAGGGCTTCATCGGGCTGCAGCCCAAGAAGGACCATGTGTACAGCACCAACAACGTGCTGGAGATGACCAAGCACTTCATCACCGAGCAACTGCCTCAGGACTACGAGATCCCCAAGGCGGACCAGATCGACCTGCTGAACCGTTCGGTGCAGTTCTTCAAGGAGAACACCGAGTTCGATCGCGAACGCTTCGCGCAGGAGGTGTTCCAGAGCGATGCCGTCATCGACTCCTTCCAGCGCTTCGGCGACCGCTACCAGGAGGAGCGGCACGTGGACCTGCAGGACAACTTCGCGATCAGCTCCGATGCCGTGAAGAAGCAAGCCCGTGTGTTCAAGAGCGTGCTGAAGCTGGACAAGAACTTCCACATCTACATCCACGGTGACCGCAACAAGATCGAGCAGGGTGTGGACGAGAACGGCCGGAAGTTCTACAAGATCTATTACGAGCAAGAGCTGTAGAGCAGGGCAGGTCAAGCTGCGGAATTCCATGGGATACCCATGTTCCGGGGTGTCCGCTTGATGCGTTACCTCTAACCAAGGTTATATTGATGGGAGTCGTTGAGCGCGGTTGCTTTGGACCGGCCGGGATGACTTCCGTCCGGCATGACCAATACCACCAACGATGATACGGACCCTGACCCTTCTTTACGCCATCACCGTCGCTGGTGGCCTGGCCCTCTTCGCCCAGCCCGGCGCGATCGACCCCACGTTCGATCCGGGTGCTGGTGCGAACGACAGGTTGTTCTGCGCCGCGCTCCAGGCCGATGGGAAGTTGCTGGTTGCCGGAGAGCTCACTGCCTATGACGGTGTCACACGGAACGGTATCGCGCGGTTGAACCCGGATGGCAGCCTGGATACAGCGTTCGACCCCGGTGACGGTCCCGAGTTCCAGATCTACTCCATGGCCGTACAACCCGATGGCAAGATCCTTGTCGGTGGCCAGTTCAATGAGTTCGACGGGGTGACGGCCAACATGATCGTGCGGCTGAACCCGGATGGCAGCGTGGACAGCGGCTTCGACACCGGGACCGGGGCGGATTGGATCGTCCTCTCCATCAAACCGCAGTCCGATGGGAAGATCCTGGTCGGCGGCAATTTCCTGGAATTTGATGGGGTGCCACGCAGTGGCATTGCACGCCTGAACGCGGATGGCAGCCTGGACACCAGCTTCGATCCTGGCACCGGCCTGGGCAGCACGTCGGGCGCCACCGGTATCAGCGCTTTCCTGATCCAGTCCGATGGCCGGATCCTCATCGGCGGTTCCTTCACCAGCTATGACGGTGTGCCCCGCAATTCGATCGCACGCATCCATGCGGATGGGGCACTGGATACCAGCTTCGATCCCGGCGATGGCGCACAGTTCGGCTTTGTCGGTGTCAGCGACATGGCGCTGCTGCCGGACGGAAGGATCATCTTGGGCGGTGATTTCGCGATGTTCGATGGGATGTTCCGCAGCTATCTGGCCCGCGTGAACATCGATGGAAGCCTGGATGCATCCTTCGTTCCAGGCACGGGTCCGGACAGCTGGGTGAACGCGATCGCCCTGCAACCGGATGGCAAGGTGGTGGTCGGTGGGTTCTTCAACAGTTTTGATGATGTGCAGCGCAACAGCCTATTGCGCGTGAACGCCGATGGGACGCTGGACACGGGTTATGATACGGGCACAGGCATGGCCCTGGTGGATGAGATCGTGTTCGATCTGGTGCTGCAACCCGACGGCAAAGTGTTCGCCGCAGGTGAGTTCACGGTGTATGATGGAACTCCGCGTAACCACATCGTGCGTGTGGAAGGTGGCGTTAGCACGTCAGTACAAGTGCCGATCACCGATCAGGAGGGGTCTTTCGTCCGGCCCAACCCTGCTGAGGGGACCATCCTGCTCTCTGAACCCCTTTCCGGAACCGTGTGTGATGCACAAGGACGCACGGTGCTGCGTTTCCAGCGCGATCTTCAGGTGGACCTGTCCGTCCTTGTCCCCGGTCGCTATTTGCTGCGTACTGAGGATGGTCGTGTTGAGCATATCATCAAGCTATAGCTCGCGGGGTCAGTGAACGGATACGACCGCAGCGCTTCGCCAAGTGGGGGCATCACCCCCCAATGCTCACCATCGGCCGTTCGCTCAGGTCGTGCAGGACCTCCTCCTGCTTCTCCGGCTTGAATTGCGGCAACCCGCCCAGCATCGCATGTTTCGCCAGCACGTTCGCTTCGATCAGGGATGCGATATCCTCGCCACGTCGCAACGCTGAGAGCAGGTCCGTTTCCTCCCGTGCGAAGAGGCAGTTGCGCATCTTCCCTTCCGCGGTGAGCCGCAGGCGATCGCAACTGCCACAGAAGGGTTCGGTCACCGTGCTGATCACCGCGAAGGTGCCTTTCCAGCCGGGCACACGGTAGGCCTTGGCAGTGCTGTGTGGGTCGTCCGTCAGCTTCTCGAAGCTGTGCACGCTGCCGATGTGGCCCAGCATCTCGGCGTAGGTGTACACACGCTCCCGGCCCCAGTGGTTGCCCGCGAAGGGCATGAACTCGATGAAGCGCACATGGATGTCGTGGTCGCGCGTCAGTTCCACGAAACGCAGGATCTCGTCATCGTTCACCCCGCGCATCACCACCATGTTCACTTTCACGCGCAGGCCGCGCTGCAGGGCGAGCCGAATGTTGGCATGCACGGTGCCGAACCCATCGCGCCGCGTGATCTTGCGGAAGCGCTCCGTATCGAAGGTGTCAAGGCTGATGTTGATGCTCTTCAATCCCGCCTCGATCAAGCCATCGAGGTGCTTGTGCAGGCTGAGCGCGTTGGTGGTGAGCCCGAGCGATACGCCGAGCTGTGCCATGTCGCGCACGATGTCCACGGCATCCGGTCGCACCAGTGGCTCGCCACCCGTGAGGCGGATCTTGGTGATGCCGTACCGCTCCACGAAGAGCCCGGCGATGGTGCCGATCTCCTCCCGTGTCATCAGTTCCTCCCGCTTCAGGAAGTGCTGGTCCTCCGGCATGCAGTAGGTGCAGCGTAGGTCGCACTTGTCCACGATACTGATGCGCAGGCTGCGGTGGGTCCGGTGATGCAGGTCGGTGAGGGGTGTGCCTCCCATGCCCCAAAGGAACGAAGGTCCCGGGCTGCGAGCACCGCTCGGTAACCTTTTGTCCGAGGCTCCGTATGTGTGCGTGGACTTGAACCAGGAACTGCGATCGCTCTCCCGAAGCCGGGACCTGTTCAGGAGCATTATCCGAACACCATGAGCACCCATCTTCACACCCCCCATCGATCTTTTCGCCGGCTCCGTGCGCGGCGGTTCCCGGCCCTGCATGTCGCGTGCATGGCATTCGTCACCGCGCTTCAAGCGCAGCCCGGCACCTTGGATCCGGCATTCACGGTCGGCACCGGAGCCAACAATCGCGTGTTCGCCATGGCGGCACAGCCCGATGGACAAGTGGTCATCGGTGGTAGTCTGACCAGCTACGCGGGCAGCCCGGTGGGGCGCTTGGCGCGACTTTCTCGTTCCGGCGTCCTGGATGCAGCCTTCAACAGCAACATCGGTACCGGTGCTCCTTCACAGATCAACGCGGTGGTACTGGATGCCGATGGTCGTTTGCTCGTTGGTGGCACCTTCTCCACGTTCAATGGACAGGCCCATCCACGCCTGGTGCGCTTGAACTCCGACGGAACGGTGGATGCCACCTTCGCCATTGGTTCAGGAGCGGGAGCCGGAGCAGTGACGTCGATCGCGGTGAGGCCTGATGGCCGGATCCTTGTGGCAGGCAGCTTCACGAGCTTTGGCGGCAGCTCCGCCGGTCGTATCGTACAGCTCTTGCCGAATGGTGCGCGCGATACCACCTTCAACACGGGAACGGGAGCGAACAGCGATATCTACAGCATATCGCTCGATCAGCAGGGACGCTTGGTGGTCGGCGGTGTGTTCAGTACGTTCAATGGTCAATCGGGTCCGGGTGCTGTGAGACTCCTGCAAGACGGATCGACCGACCCGACCTTTTCGGTGGGTTCGGGCTTCAACCAGGCAGTGTTCTCGTGCATCCATCAGCGCGATGGCCGTATCGTGCTGGGCGGTCTGTTCACCACCTACAAAGGAGTTGGAGCGCCCCGTATCGTGCGCCTGTTGGGCAATGGTGACCGCGATACCGGTTTCACTCCGGGCACCGGCTTCAACAGCTGGGTGTACCACCTCGCGCTGCAGGGCGACGGAAAGATCCTGGCGGGCGGGGATTTCACGAGCTTCAATGGCAGCGCACGCGGGCGCTTCGTGCGCCTGAACACCAACGGGACCATCGATACTGGCTTCAATACCGGTACCGGCTTCAACAACTGGGTCTACGCGAGCGTCTGGCAGCCTGATGGAAAGATCACGGTGGCAGGGGGGTTCACTGCATTCAATGGAACGGGTCGCAACAGGATGGTCCGCTTGAACAGCGGTTGCGACGAGGAACTGGGTCTGTATATCCGAACCGACGCGTTCGGCGATCAGACCAGCTGGGAGCTCACCGGCGAAGGCTTCAGCTACCCGGTGTGCTCGGGTACGGGATATGCGAGCAATGCGGACATCGAGGTCACCTGTTGTGTGCCTCATGGCTGTTATCGCTTCCGTTTGTTCGATAGTGCTGGCGATGGTCTCGCTACAGGTGGATATGTGCTCCGCGACGGTTCCGGGGAGCGCATCATCGACAATGCCTATTGGGGTGCGTTCACCACGGAGAGCAGCATGCCCGGCAATGCGCACTTCTGCCTGCCCATGAGCACGCAGCAGGCGATCTTCTCTTCGCGTGACAAATTGGATTGGTTGCCCACTGACTTCGTGGTGGCGGCGCCGAACGCAGCGGTGTCGGCGCAGTGGGGTGTCGGCGATCAGACCGATGATGGTTATGAGTTCTGGTTCTTCGATCCCAATGGCTCGTTCTCGATACGCCGCTACCGCAACCACGCCACCACCGGCGGGTATGGCTCCGGTGCTTCCCGCGCCTGCTACCAGCGGCTCTCCTGGAGCGCCTCCGCTCCTCCACTGCCCGAACAGGTCCTGCTTAACCTGCGCATCCGAGCCCGGGTGAACGGTCAGAACGGTGAATGGGGCCCCGCCTGCCGACTGATGGTGGATCCTGTGGCGGCCAACTGTCCCTATACCAAGCTGATGGACATCCCGGGTCATCCGTTCTTTTCCTGTGGAGTGACACGTTCACGGTCGGAGCGTGTCACCGCACGACCGGTCCGCGGAGCCAACCGCTACCAGTTCGAGTTCTCCAACCTGGCCCTGGGTTATCAACGCACCTTGACAAGCACCAGCTATCACCGGCCTTTGAACTGGGCTACGGACCCCTTGGTGCCCGGGTACACCTACAACGTCCGCGTGCGCATCAGCAAGGATGGAGGTGCCAGCTGGTGCAGCTATGGCGAGTCCTGTCCGGTAACGATCGTGGCGCCGGACAACATGGTGCCTCAGGACGAACACGTTGCGTACACGAAGAGCACTTCGGACGAGATCCCCGTGGTGAGCCTGTGGCCCAATCCATCGAACGGCCGGCAGGTGGAGCTCAATGTGGCCGGTCTTGAAGGCTCGGAGCATGCGTTGGTCACCGTCCACGACCTTTCGGGCAGGGTGGTCCACCAGCAGCAGCTCGTTCTTGCAGATGGTCCTGTTCAGACCACTTTGGAGTTCACCAACACACTTCCGGGTGGGCAGTATGTCCTACGTGTGCAGGGCGATCAACTACAGGTGACCGAGCGGATGATCGTGGCGAACTGATCCGTTCCACGGTCCTGCTCGCGGCCGGAGGGGATATCGTTCCCTTCCGGCCGCTTACATTTCGGGCATGTCAGCGATGGAACCGGAGCGCTGCCCATGGTGCTTGAAGGATGCCACCTACAAGCATTATCACGACACGGTGTGGGGTGTGCCGGAACATGATGATCGCAGGCTACTGGCCAAGTTGATCCTGGATGGTGCTCAGGCCGGCTTGAGCTGGTATACCATTCTTGTTCGGACCGAGAGCTATGCGCGGGCATTCGATGACTGGAACGCTGAACGGATCGCGCGTTATGGCCCACAGGATGTGGACAGGCTCATGAACGATACGGGCATCATCCGCAACCGCCAGAAGGTGCTCAGCGCCATTGGTAACGCGCAGGCTTGGCTACGGATCATGGAGCATGGAAGGGGCTCCTTCGATCACTTCATTTGGAAGCACGTGGACCATCGACCACAGGTGAACCACTGGTCTGCCATGTCCGAGGTGCCCACCCGGACGCCGGTCAGCGATGCGCTAAGCAAGGACCTGAAGAAAGCGGGCTTCAGCTTCGTGGGCACCACCATCGTATACGCCTACATGCAGGCCATCGGCATGGTGGATGATCATCTGGTCAGCTGTTTCCGCAAGGCGAAGTGATAGGCGGTATTTTGCGGTCGCTCCCATGAACGCTCCGGTCGCCCCCATCACCATCTCCCGCTTCGAGGCGGGTGAGGTGAGCGCTGCCGAGGACATCCTCGTCTCCGAGGAACCCTTGGAGCTGCGCCTCGGACATGGACCGCTCGATGACCGCCAGGAATTCCGGCTGAGCGTAACCATGCGTACGCCGGGCCACGACGAAGAGCTTGTGCTCGGCTTTCTTTTCACCGAAGGGCTCATCGCAACGCCCGACGAAGTGTTGCGCGTGTCCTTCTGCGAGAACGTGAAGCCCGAGGAGCGGGGCAACGTGGTGCGTGCCGAGCTGCGGTCCGACATTGAGCTGGATCCCGCACGCTGGCAACGTAACTTCTACACCACCAGCAGCTGTGGGGTGTGTGGTAAGAGCAGCATCGAGGCTGTGCATGCGCAATGCAGGCGCTCCATCGCTCCGTGGGGATACCTGGATGCGGCCGTCATCACCGCCCTGCCCGAACGGATGCGCGCTGCTCAGACGGTGTTCAGGCATACGGGTGGCATCCATGCGGCCGCCTTGTTCGATCGGGCGGGCAGGCTCCTCTTGCTGCGTGAGGACGTGGGCCGTCACAATGCAGTGGACAAGGTGATCGGGGCCGCGCTCAACGCCCGGCTGTCCATGGAGGAGAGCATGCTGCTCGTCAGCGGTCGCGCGGGTTTCGAACTCGTGCAGAAGTGCGTGGTGGCAGGGATCCCCTTCATGGCGGCCGTGGGCGCGCCTTCCTCCCTGGCCGTACAGCTGGCGCGCAATAGCGGCCTCGCTCTGGTGGGCTTCCTGCGCGGCGAGCGGTTCAATGTCTATGCGGGAGGAACATGAGCGACGCGCACAACATCCCCTCTGAACGTATCGCGGAGCTCACCTGCGAGCCCATCGCCATCGTGCCCTACGATGAGCGCTGGCCGGCACGTTACGCCGAGGAAGAGGGAAGACTACTGCGATCGCTGCCGTTGGATGTGGTGAAGCGGGTCGCGCACATCGGCAGCACCTCCGTGCCCGGGCTCAGCGCCAAGCCCATCATCGATATCCAGGTGGAGGTCACTGACCTGGACCGGGTACGCATGGAAGTGGTACCGGTGATGCAACAGCTCGGATACGAGTTCATCTGGAGGCCTACCATGGGAGAGCGAGCGCCGTATTACGCCTGGTTCATCCTCCGCAACGAAGCGGGACAACGCACGGTCCATGTGCACATGGTGGAACCTGATCGGGCCACCACCGACCGACTGCTCTTCCGTGACCACCTGCGTGCGCATCCCGAGGTGGCGCAGCGATACGAGGCCTTGAAGCAGGCCCTGGTCACCGCGCATCCCGCGGACCGCGCCGCCTACACGCAGGCCAAGACACCCTTCATCGCCGAGGTGCTCCAACGCGCCCGCGCCGAACATCCGCCGCTTTCATGAGGAACCTGTTGCTCCTTGCCCTGCTGGGTCTTGCTGCCATGGCCAACGCCCAGCGCACCTTCGATGTCACCATCGCGGACAGCACTTACCACATGAAGCAGTACTGGTTCGTGTTGTACAGCGCTGGGGATGGTCCCGCTTTGGATAGCCTGACAGCGGCCAACTTGCAGGCCGAGCACCTCGCGCACCAGGCAGAACAGGGCAGGCGGGGCCTTATCGTCATGGCCGGGCCATACGGCAGGAACGACGAGGGCTGGCGCGGCCTGCTGCTGTATGACTGCGACACCCGCGAGGAGGTGGAAGGCTGGCTGCTCCAAGACCCTTTCGTGAAGGCCGGGCGCTTGACGTACACGATAGCACCGTGGTGGGGAGCGGTCGGAACGAAGTTGCCGTGATCAGCTCAGGCTCAAGATGCGGATCGCCCTTCCGTTCACCGTGACCGTATCGCCGATGCGCTTCCCGCGCAACATCTGACCGATCGGTGAGGCGAGCGATATCGCAAAGCAGGTTCCATCCATTGTATCCACGGCCCCCGTTCCGATCGCGATGAAGAAGGTGCCTCGGTCCGTGACCACCAGGCTTCCGAAGCCCACCTGCTCGTGAACGCGGTCCATGGGCACACGCGCCAGTTCCTGTTGCATGGACCGGATGCTGGCCGACCGTCCTTCGAGCTGGTCCAGTTCCTGCTGCACCATGGCGCGTCCCACCTCGTGCTTGTCGCCAGCGCTGCTCTTGGTATCGCTGTTACGTGCCTCGAGGGTGGCGGACAGTTCCGCATCCAGCGCTGCGGCGCGCTGTGCCAGCACGGTGCGAAGGTGGGCGACCACGGCTGCTTTTTCCATGGAGCGAAGGTCGGTGCTGGGGGGCTATCCCGTCAGTCCATCACGCCCCGAAGCTTCGCCATCCACCATGGCGCCAATGCCGTAACGATCGGCACCAGCACCCAGATACGGCCCTGCGTGAGGTCGTAGTCCAGCAGCAGTTCGGACCATGACTTCTTGAAGAGGAAGTGCCCGGCACCGAACTCGAAGGCCAGCGTCAGGGTCAGCCAGAACACGCCGATACCCCAGGTCTGATTCGCATTCGAAGGGCCGATCCAGCCGATGCCAAGCCAGGTGGCGAAAAGGATCAGAGCACACAGCAGCACCGTGCTGATCCAAAGTCCTGCGGTGAGGCCGGTGATCGGGATGATGAGCTTGAGGCGCACGGTTCCGTTCACGATGGCGAGGACCATCAGCAGGAACCAGAAGAGAAGTGCTTTCCACCACATGGCATCGAAGCTACGGTGCTGCCGGTTCCGTTGCATCGGATCGATCGCACAGGCAATGTGCTGCCGGCCGGTCCGGCTCCTTCAATGGCATGTGCAGCAACACGGTGTGCTCCGGTGGGAAGGTGACAGCGGCCTGCCATCAGGCTTGCCATGGAGGCGTGCACCCCTGCGATGGCATCGCTTTCGACGGCTCCGGTACGAAGGCCGGTGAAGGGCAGGTATGGCAGCCCGTGCGGCCAGGGCCTTGCGTCCGGTCAGCCGCCTCCAGCACGGGGACCACATTCACGGTGCAGCCACACAACGTTCTGACCTGTCTCTCATGAATGCAGCATTCGTACCGGTGTACGCGCCTGGAACGCCACCCATCAATAGCTTTGGGCCTCAACGAGCTTCCGTGCGCCCCATCCTGGCCATCCTCTCCGCCACCGTGTGGATCTCCGTCAACGAGTTCCTACGCAACCAGGTGCTGTTGATCGATCATTGGACAGCCCACTACGAGGCGTTGGGCCTCACCTTTCCCCAAGAGCCCCACAACGGTGCGCTTTGGGGTGTTTGGGCATTGTGCTTCGCAACGGTGCTGCTGGTCGTTTCTCGGCGGTTCAACTTTGTGGCAACGTTGGGCCTGGGTTGGGCCTTCGGTTTTCTGCTGATGTGGATCGTGGTCGGTAACCTTGGTATGCTCCCACTCGGGGTGTTGCCTTATGCCGTGCCGTGGAGCATCGTTGAGGTTGCAGGTGCGGTATGGTTGGTGAAGAAGAGGGGGCAGTGACCCAGCGCCCGCTGCCTTCCTAACTTTCACCCCATGAACACGCGTGCCATCGCGCTCGTACCGCCCGACCGCCATACCGGCTTGCAGGCCGGCCCACGCCCCGATCGTGCTGCCGGTATTCCAGCATTGGGTCGTGCGCTGGGCCATCTGCAGGAGGAGACCGGTGTGCTCTCCGGTATCGGCATCCTCAACAAGCTCAATCAAAAGGACGGGTTCGATTGTCCGGGCTGTGCCTGGCCCGATCCCGATCACCGCAGTCGATTGGGTGAATACTGCGAGAACGGTGTGAAGGCCATTGCGGAAGAGGCCACCACCAAACGTGTGGACAGGGCGTTCTTCGCCGCGCACAGTGTGGAGGAGCTGAGCCACTGGAGCGACTATCAGCTGGGGAAGGCGGGGCGTATCACCGAACCGTTCATCCTGCGCAAGGGCTCTTCCCATTACACACCGATCACCTGGGACGAAGCCTTCGCAACGATCGCACAGCGGTTGAAGGCGCTGTCCGACCCCAATGAAGCGGTGTTCTACACCAGCGGAAGGGCCAGCAACGAGGCCGCCTACCTCTACCAATTGTTCGTTCGCCGTTTCGGTACCAACAACCTGCCCGACTGCAGCAACATGTGCCACGAGAGCAGCGGCGTGGGCTTGGGCACGACCATCGGCGTGGGGAAGGGCACCGTTTCGCTGGAGAATCTGCATCACGCTGGACTCATCATCGTGATGGGACAGAACCCAGGCACCAATCACCCGCGCATGTTGAGCGCGCTGACGAAGTGTGTGAACAATGGCGGGAAGGTGGTGAGCGTGAATCCGCTGCCAGAGGCCGGTACCGAACGCTTCATCGACCCGCAGAGCCCACGCTCCGTACTGCAAGGTGGAACGGCGATCAGCAGCCTGCACATCGGATTGCGCATCAATACCGATGTGGCCCTGCTCAAGGGTGTCATGCGCCTGCTGCTTGATCGCGAAGAAGCCGCTCCGGGCACGGTGTTCGATAAGCGCTTCATTGAGGAGCGTACCGAAGGATACGAAGCCTTCATCGCTGATCTGCGCACAGTGGATGCGCGGCGCATGGCGGAGATCTGTGCGATCCCCTTCGCGCAACTGCAACAACTCGCCGACCTGTGCTGCGCTACCGACCGCATCATCATCACCTGGGCCATGGGCCTCACCCAGCATGTGAACGCCGTAGCCAATGTGCAGCAAGTGGTGAACCTGCTGCTCCTGCGCGGCGCGTTCGGCAGGAAGGGGGCTGGTGCCTGTCCCGTGCGCGGTCACAGCAACGTGCAGGGCGATCGCACCATGGGCATCTACGAGAAGCCCGGGGAGCCCTTTTTGCAAGCCTTGGATAAGCGCTATGCCTTTGATGCACCGCGTGCCCATGGCTTCGATGTGGTAGACTGCATCGAGGCCATGCGGGATGGCCGGGCCAAGGTGTTCATGGCCCTGGGTGGCAACTTCATCAGTGCCACGCCCGACAGCGAAGTGACGGCGCGCGCCATGATGAACTGTGCGCTCACGGTGCAGATCAGCACCAAGCTTAGCCGCAGCCACATCATCACCGGTGAAGAGGCCATTATCCTGCCCTGCCTCGGCCGCAGTGAACGCGATCTGCCACACCGCCTGGATGGAACGCCAGTACCGGGAGGCCGGCCGCTGTTCGTCACCGTGGAGGATAGTATGAGCGTGGTGCACCGCTCACAAGGCTCTCATGAACCTGCTTCACCACACTTGCGCAGTGAGCCTTGGATCGTCTGTGGGATCGCCACTGCGACATTGGGTGACGGAGTACCGGTCGCATGGTCTGAGCTGGCGTATGGATACGATCGGATCCGTGACGAGATCGCTTCGGTGATCCCGGGTTTCCACGACTTCAACCAGCGTGTGCGCAAGCCGGATGGTTTTGTGCTGCCCAACGGTGCACGTGATGGAGCGCGCTTCACCACCCCCACAGGCCGCGCCCGGTTCAGCATCGATGCCGTGCCGGAATGGAACGTTCCGAACGGGCGCTTCATGATGATGACCATCCGCACGCACGATCAGTTCAACACCACCATCTACGGCCTGGACGACCACTACCGCGGCATCCACGGTGAGCGCCGCGTGGTGCTCATGCATGCAGAGGACATGCGCGCGGCAGGCCTGCGCGAGCGCGATCGTGTGGACCTGTTCAGCCACTACGAGGTGGAGCGTTCAGCGCATGATTTCTTCGTGCTGCCCTACGAGATCGCACGCGGTTGTGTGGCCACCTACTTCCCTGAGGCCAATGCCTTGGTCCCCCTGCAATTGAAGGCACACAAGAGCGGGACCCCGGCCAGCAAGAGCGTGGTGGTGGAGGTGCGGAAGCGGTGAGGGCTGTCAGTCCTCCTCCACATCCCGCTTCCGGGGCGGCTTGCGCTTCTTGTTCGGCACAACCTTCGGACGGAAACGCCCATCCAGCGCGCCAGCAGCTTTCTGCTCCTCGCGCTTGGCCGCCCGCTCGATCGCGTCGAGGTCCTTTTGGGTGATGCGTTTCTTCTTCGCCATGGGATCACTGTTCGTCCGCACCGCGTAACGCCGCTTCCCGCATCCGCTGCGCGCGCTCCTTGCCAAGGTAACGCTCCACGCCGGCATGTACCACGTACACCAGCGGCGTGCTGAGCACCGCCACCAGCAGCTTGTAGGTGTACGCCGTCAACACCAGCGCCGTGGCCATCGCAAAGCTCATGTCCTTGAAGATCCAGAAGGCCACGTAGGTCACCACCACGCTGTCAATGAGCTGACTGATCACCGTGCTGCCCGTGGCCCGCAACCAGATGCGTCGGTCACCCGTCACACGCTTGATGGCGCGGAAGCTGAAGGCATCCACCATCTGCCCCACGACGAACGCAGTGAGCGATCCCACGATGATGTTCATGCCCTGCCCGAAGATGGCGGTGAACGCCGCCTGCATGTCCGGCACACCCTGGGCCGCGCTGCTGCCCATCCACCAGCCGGCCTCTGCCGGCATTTGGATGGCCAGGTACAGCACTACAAAGGCGAAAGCGATAAGCGCGGTGGTCAGCAGTGTGAGGAAACGCACCCCGCGCACGCCGTAGTAGTCGTTCACCACGTCGGTCATGATGAAGACGATGGGCCACGGCAGTACGCCCACGCTGAGCACGAAGCTGAGGTGGTCCTGCCCCAGCAGGCTGAAGTCCGCTTTCGGCAGCCCCAGCAGCGTTTCCAACTGGAACAGCTTCACGCCGATCATCTCCGCGATGAGCGCGTTGGCCACGAAGAAGCCGCCCAGGACCAGGTAGAGGCGGGTGGCCTTGTCGGCAAGAATGGAGTGGATCATCGAAGCTCGGCTGCTGGCAACGCGGTGACAAGATCGCCAACGCGAACGGATCCCGTATCAGCGCAGACAGCGTTCATGCCGAACAGCACCTTGTTTCCCGTGCTCCGGAAGGTGGCCAGTGTCCGTAGTGGTTCAGTATAGCGCGCACCGGTGGTCTGGTCCGTGTTGATGATCACGCAGCGTCCACACGGCTTCACCAGCTCGAAGCGCACACGACCGACCTGCACGGTGCGCCACGCATCCTCCACCCACGGCGCTGCCCCTTCGATCACCAGGTTCGGGCGGAAGCGGTCCATGGGCACCGGGATCCAGTCAGCATGAGTGCGTTGCCCGCGTTCGTTCAGGTCCCGGAGCGAGGCTGCGTTCACCACCAGGTACGGGAAGCCATCGCTCAAGGAGGTGATCGCCTTCGCATACCGACCATCCGTCCGGCGACGGGTGCTGTCCGGCAGATACACCAGTTCCAACGGCGTGCTGCAACGTTCACTGAACCATGCGCTCAGGTCGGATGGGGCTGTGATGCAGCGCACCCGATCGCTCCACACGCTGCACATCCGTGTGTGCGCGGCATGCAATGTCCAGGGCAGATCGAGGTGGGCACCATCCCGCGTGTCGCATACCCGGAAGCCATCCACCAACGGTTCAGTATGCAGCAGTGCCAGCACGGGCAGTTCGCGCTGTGTCATGAAGCGGCCCTCGGCATCCACCAGCATCCAGCGCCGGTCATGCTCCAGACCGCGGTCGCTGAGCCGGGCTTCATTCACCGCCATGCCACCTACCGACTTGATCGGGTGGATGTGCAGGGAGGCCAGCCGCAGTTCCATCACCGGCTGCGGATCACGCGCTCCAGCACCTCCCGCTCGCCTGCACGGATGCGCAGGAAATAGAGTCCGGTGGCGGCGGGCAACACGATACGACACCGCGTGTCGTAGTGCTCCACGACCGCCTGCACCACGCGTCCACGCGCATCATGCACACCCAGCACACGCAGGCGCTCCGTGCCACCATGGTCCACCCAGAGCACCCCGTCGGTGCTGGGGTTCGGCCAAATGCGCAGTGCTGCTCCAGCCACTGGTGCAACACCCAAAGGACCGATCTCCGTGCTGTCCGCAGCTACCAGCGTGGGCTGCCCGTCCGATGCATCGAGCATGTCCCGGAACTGATCGATGGGGCCGCTGTGCACGCTGAACATCTCCGCGTTCCACAGCGGTGGCATGGGCTGGTAGTACACCTGTGCAAAGGCCCGAAGTGCGCCACTTTCGCCCTGAACAGGAACGTGGTAACGCACGATATCCGTGCCACTGCCTTCCACGCCGTTCACGTCGCGGTTGAAGTCAGGGTCGATGAGCGCTGCGCCGGCGATGCGGGTCGTATCGTAGCTCGGGTGTGCCATGCTGAAGCCCAGCGGTGTCAGGCGGTTGTCCTTGATCGGCTCCTTCGCGCGCTCCAGCACGGTGGTCACATTGCCGTTCACATCGCCCATCACCAGCTCGTAGATCTGCGCCTGGTCCTCCGCCCGGATCACGTCGTAGTGCGGCTCATAGCCCGCATCATGTCCGATCACTTCGTGCGTGGCATCGGTGAGCCCGCTCGCGAAGACGGTGTCACCCGCAGCGTTCACCACCACGAAGGTGATGAAGGCACGCCGCGAGGGATAGCCACTGGGGAAGCGGTGACCGGCCCGGTTGGTGAGCTGTACGGCATAGTACGCGGTATCATTGTTGCGGTCCACCAGGTCCACGTCCACTTCCAACGTGTGCTGCGTCAGCAGGCGACGGCTGCGTGCAATGGTACTGTCGAACTGTGCATCGGTTGCCGGTATGCCCAGCACGCCCTTGTTGGCCTTCATCAGCTCCAGCATGTGCACGTTACCACCCACCAGGTGATGCAGGCCGTAGGGCGTCTGCGGGTTCAGGAAGGCATACTCCGCCGCCAGGATGATGGGGTCCTGGATGCGCGGCATATGGCAGGTGTTGCAGTGAACCTCGGTCGCGCTGTAGATGCTGTTCTTCCATTCGTGGTAGGTGGCCTGCTCCACGAACTTGTCACCGGTGATGTTGCCCTCCAGGTCAATGGTCTCGGTAAGCAGCGTATGACAACCCGCGCAGACCTTGCTGTTGATGATGTGCGCGCCGAAGCCCGGCGTGAACCGCACGAAGAACTGCATGATGGCCGGGTTGATCTGGTCGTCGGCATAGGGGCCATAGACCCGCGCCGAATCGAACTCGAGCTCGCCACTGAAGTACGAGCCGGAGAGGGCTTCGCTCTGCATGTGGCAGCTCAGGCAGCTCACCCCGTCCAGTCCGAGCGTACTGGTATCCAGGTTGGCCATGGTGAAGGGTGCATGGCCCAGCAGGCGTTCCTCGTGCATGCCCAGTGGAGCATGACAGCTCAGGCACTTGTTCTCGATCGCTGGGCCGTGCTGCGGGTTCACCAGCACCTCATGGCTCACCTTCGCCCGGAAGAAGGGATCACGCGCACTGTTGGCCATCAGCGTACTGCGCCAATCGTCCACCACGTTCACATCGCGCCCTTGCGCATCGATGCTCGCCAGGCCGTTGGGATCATGCCCGTGGCAGCCCGCGCAGCGCCCGGCGCTGGTGAAGTAGGTGCTGATCAGCACCGGCAGATCACCTTCGCTCCGGAGCAGGGCGAGCTCCAGTCCGCTATGTGGTCCCTTCACCGGACGGGTCGCCGCACGCCAGCCGGTGAACAACGCCACCAGTGCCACCAGCACCACCAAGGTCATCCACTTCTTCCGTTGCATGCGCGATCCGCTCGTCGTAGTTCACCACAAAGGAACAGCAAGCGGGGTCAATGGTTCCAACCTTCCGTATGCCTTGCTTGCAAGCCCGCGGCCATGGCCTGGCTACCACAGGAGCAACAGCACCCCCAACAAGGCCACTACCAAGAGAAGGTCCTGAGTGCGTGGGTGCATCATCATGGCTTTCATCGCCCTTGCGACGCGCCGGTCCGTGCCACGTCACACACGCCGGGCTATCAGACCTGCGTTGTTCATCGGTGAACGCTAGTCCAGCCACCGCACCCCCTGTGTCCGGCTACTTTCGCCCCATGATCCGCTTGTCCGTCCTTCCTGCGCTCCTGCTTACCAGCGCGCTCCTGGCCCAAAGCGTGGAGCCTTTCGTGGACCATTGGGACGCCAAGAAGACAATCAAGCGGAGCGAGGGCCTCATGGTCAATGGCCGTGAGTGGGGCGAATGGAAGTTCTACGACCGCGACGGGCGCCTTCAGGAGCAGGCCGACTTCAAGGCCGGTGAACGCGATGGCCGGGTGCGGGTGTTCTATGACAACGGCCAGGTGCAGCACGATGGCTGGTTCAAGCGCGGCAAGGAGGACAGCCTGCGCACCAGCCGCTACCGCGATGGCGACATCATGGAACAGGGCATGCACCGCAACGGCCGCAAGACCGGTGCCTGGCTGTATTTCTATCCGGACAGCGTGCCCATGCTGCGTGAAGTATGGCAGGACAGCCTGGTGCTCGTTACCGACGCGTGGGACAGCACCGGTACCGCCACCATCACCAAGGGCAACGGCACCCTTCGTAGCTCGTATCCCAGCGGCCGCCTGCAGGAGGAATGCAGCTATGCACAGGGCGTGCGCAACGGACCCTGCCTGATAAACCACCCAGCGGGCAATGTGGCCCAGCGCGGCAGCTATCGCGGTGGGGTGAAGGATGGAAGATGGGAGTACGGCTATTCCAACGGACGCACCGAAAAGGTGGAACACTACGTGAACGGCACCCTCACCGGAAGCTTCCGCCACTGGAACCGTGCGGGTCAGCCTGACATTACGGGCCGCTACGCCAGCGGGCTCAAGGACAGCACCTGGACCTGGTACCGCGCCGATGGTACCAAGGAGATGGAAGGCCCCTTCGTGCAGGACCAGCGCAACGGCGTATGGAAGCACTGGTACCCCAACGGACAGCTCCAGAGCACCGGCAGCTATGAGGCGGACAAGGAGGAAGGGGAGTGGGTGTACTTCTATGAGGGCGGACAGTTCTGGCGAAAAGGTCCCTATCGGTCCGGGGTGAAGGATGGCACCTGGACCACTTGGTACGAGGGGGGCCAAAAGCTGCAAGAAGGCCCGTATGTGGCAGGAAAAGAGGAAGGGGAGTGGAGCAGTTGGTTCGAGAACGGTACGCTAAAAACCAAAGGGATCTTTGTTCAGGGTCGGATGAGCGGGCGATGGGCGGGGTTCTTCCCGAATGGTGAACCCGATTTCGAAGGTGCCTATAGGGATGATGTGAAGCACGGTGCCTGGAAGCTCTATTTCGAACCCACGCCGGAGAAGCCGCTGGGAAGCCGGGTGCGCGAAGAAGGCAGCTACGTGGATGGTCGCAAGAGCGGCCGCTGGATCAGCTACAGCGTCAATGGCCTGCCCATCAGTGAAGGGCTCTTCGCCAACGGCACGCCCACCGGCCCCTGGACCTACTACGACGATGCCGGCGTGAAGATGCGCGAACAGACCTTCCATAACGGCGACCCGCATGGCTCCTGCAAAGTGTATGACCAGCGCGGCCGGCTGGTGCAGGAGATGACTTACAAGGAAGGCCGCCTCCACGGTACCATGAATTTCTATGACCGCAGTGGCAAGGTCACCAAGAGCGTGGAGTACGAAGAGGGGCAGGTGAAGAAGGCCGCCCCACCAGCGCCTCAGAAAGGTGGTGCCGCCCCGGCGCAGGTGCCGGGGGGAAGGCGGTGATCACCGTTCAGTGGTCAACGTGATGATCACTGTTCCAGGACCTACAAGCCCATATCGGCTGGGGCGTTCACCTGGCTGCCGGGTTTGCCGAGCTGTGCTGGTGGATGTACAGGGATAACGACCACATCGGGCGCATCTGGCACGATGCGGGGCCCAGAGCCTTCCATTTCCAAAGCATAGGGCCGGTGGATGTGGACCAGGACCGCTTCAGTGGTGCCATGATCCAGAACTATACCTCGGCAGGGTCTCTCGCAGAGGACCCTGCCCTAGGGACCCGGCTTAGTATGTTGACTTAACTTGAAATTTTCATCGCGTGGTACCAAAACCATAGTTCAGTTCATACATTCATGCCATGAAGCTCGGGCGCCTACATAGCACCATGCCCTTGACCGACATTCGGTACATTGGTGCTTCTAGCAGGCAGGCAACGGCCCAACGGCCCAACGGCCCAACGGCCCAACGGCTCAACGGCTCAACGGCTCAAAGGCTCAAAGGCTCAAAGGCTCAAAGGCTCAAAGGCTCAAAGGCTCAAAGGCTCACATCAACTTCAGCCAAGCAAGGTAACCCCATGCGGGCTTGCCACAACAAAGAAGCCCCCGGTGCTACGAACACCAAGGGCCTCGGTCGCTCATGTCCCACCAACCCAGGTGAATAGGTAAACGAAACAGAGCAGTGCAAAGATAAGGTGCCACCGCCGAGCCACCCAGGCAGCACCGGGCCGTGCATACACGGTCTTTTGGCGGAGCCTTGCCGAAGCCCGCGACGGCCAAGGACTTGAAAGGAGCGGATGAGGACCGGAACGATGCTACCCTGAGCTTGTCGAAGGGTGCTACCCGGCCGATACGAACAAGAATACGAACGCGATGAACACCTCCAACACGAACCACCCCCGGGATGGCTTCATGCTCGCTGCGGTGCTTGTGGCGGCGGTGCTCCGCACACCTTTCACTACACACGCCCAGAACCTGGTGCCTAACCCGGGGTTCGAGGATACCGATAGCTGCACATTCGGGTTGGGGCTGGGTGCATTGCACTATTGGTACAGTGCATTCCTCACTCCAGACCACTTGCAAAGCTGCCTGCCGTATGGGTCGGTTAACGGCCTCCCGTTGAATCTCAGTGCCTACCAAGAGCCTTACGAAGGGAATTCCTGCGTTGGGGTTATCACGTACGATGACCACAGTGGAGTGGAATGGCGCGAATGGATCATGGTGCCTATGCTGGACACCTTGATACCTGGTCAGACCTACCACTGCAGCTTTCGTGCGAATGCGGCATTCGGCGGTTACGACCCAATCAACTGGATCGCCAGCAGTAATGTGGGTATGCTCTTCACCACGTTCAACAGGCATTGGACCTGGGGGGATCCGTATCCCCCAGCCATCAACCACGCGCACATCCTGCATCCGCAGGTCCTAAGTGATACGGTGGGCTGGACATTGGTGAGTGGGAGCTTCGTGGCGGATAGTGCCTACGCCTACCTGATGATCGGCAATTTCTTCAGCAACGCGTTCACCGACACGCTCCACTTGGCACCGCCAGGCCCGGATTGGTATGCCTTCAGCTTTACACTGCTGGACGCTGTCTGCGTATCGCCCAGCCCGGAAGGGTGCGAGTTGAGCCAAGGCGTGGAGACGACCGCAGGAGCGGGACCTTTCGTGTATCCGAACCCGGCCAAGGATGTGCTGGTGATCGGAAACGCGGCAGGCAGTGAAGCGGTGGTGCTGGACATGCTTGGCCGAAGGGTATGGAACGGCAGGGTGGGGCACGATCGCTATGCCGTGGATGTGGACAACTGGGCGCGTGGTGCGTATGTGTTGCAATTACATGATCCACGCAGAGCGAGGGTCGTGAAGTTCGTATTGGCCGATTAGGGAGCATCGTTCTGGTCCTTTCAGTGAACCAACAACACGAAAGGACATGAACACGAAGAATTGGACGAGACACTTGGCTTGGAGTGTGCTCGGGCTTGTTGCACAACAAGTTTTCTCTCAAGTGACCATTGACAATAACAATGGGCAAGGTGGTGCATTCGTAGGCTGGAACGCGGGTGCGAACCAGGTCTTGGAGGTGAAGAACGAGGCGAACCAGCCGATCGACTGGTACACGAACGCGATCCAGCGGATGCGGTTGAACCCCGCCGTGAACGGTCCGATCGGTGCCTTCCCTGGCATCGATCGCGATGGCTTCCTGCTGCTGAGCGGCGTGCCACACACCTTCACCAACGCGAACAGCCGGGCGCCGTTCACGCGCCTGCACCTGATCGATCAAGCGGGCAATAGCGTGAGCGACAACGTGTATGCGCAAGTCTATGGGTACCGCAATTGGCAGCGCAATGGGATCACTTTTACAGGGAACAGTGACCAGAGCTACATCGGTCATAAGTACGCGGGTGACGACAATACGGATTTTGTCATCCAATGGAGTGATAACGAGAGCGGAAGCCCATGGGGCGTGGACCGGATGAAGTTCGTGTTCACCACATCGCATAACGCCGGAGCGGTCCGCGGTGCACAGACCACGGACGGCTTGGAGGCCATGCGCTTTTGGCCGGCAGACCTGTTCAATGTGAATGTGGGGATCGGGGATTTTGCACCGGCAGGGGTGGGTGACCCCACCGAGCGGCTCGACATCCTGACCGGCCGCCTGCGCATCCGCGAACTACCCTTACCTGCCAATGAGAACGCCAACCTCCAGAAGTATTTGGTGACGGATGATAATGGCGTGGTGCATTGGCGGAACATACCGATAACCGGAGGAGGAGGTAGTGGTTGCGACTGGCTGATGGAGCCAGCTCAGAACCGGATGTATACAGCTGCCGCACCAATAGGTAGTACCACGAATTGTCCCGAAGTGGATTGGCGCGTAGGCATCGGCACCAATGCGCCTGCTTCGAAGTTGCACGTGGAGCGCGAGATCGTCAGCGGCTCCAACAATACGACCGGCTACTTCCGCGCTACGGCCCTTTCCGGCAGCTTGAACAAAGTGGCCCTGCGGACCCTGGTCGATGGCCCTGGGAACGACCATTACGGACTACAGTGTGAAGCGTGGAACGGGACGAATGATACCTACGGGCTGCATAGCCTGGGCTGGGTGCGGGATGGAACGACCGGCGCGGAGAACTACGGGGCCTTTGTGGAAGGGCGCATTGCCGCAAGCAGCAGCACCAGTGAGAACCACGCGTTGCGCGGCTTGGCATTGGTGAACAGCTCCGGTTCGGCAACGGACAACTACGGGGTACGTTCCATTGCCAAAGCGGATGGTGCGGTCACAGCGAACTACGGTGTGTATGGACATGCCTACGGGACCGGGGCCACCACCAGTTATGCCATCTTCGGCACAGCGGCCGCGCCACATTGGGCGGCGTATTTCAACGGTCGCACCCATTGCACCTCAGGGGATTGGTATTCCTCTGATGAGGGCCTGAAGACCGATATCACCGACCTCTCCGATGCCATGGCGAAGCTCATGGCGATCGAACCCAAGAGCTATCGGTGGAACACTTCGCAGTATCCGGGCATGGGCTTCGATGATGGTGTGCAGATCGGTTTCCTGGCGCAGAACATGGAACAAGTATTGCCGGAGCTGGTCACCGATGTGACCCATCCGACCCAGTATGATGAGGAGGGGAATGTGATCCAGGAGCAGGTACAGCTCAAAGCGATCCAATACATGGGTGTGGTACCCGTGCTGGTGGCGGGTGTGAAGGAGCAGCAGTCCACGATCGCCGCGCTTCAGGAAGAGCAGAGCCGGGCGCAAGCCGAGCTCGATGAGCTGCGCGCGCAGCTGAGCGATCTCCAACACGCCCTCGCCGCCTGCTGCGCCGCCACCCCCGGCGACAGCCGCCTGCACACCACCCCGCCGTCCAATACCCCCGATGACCTCAACAAGGCCCTGGAAGGCGATGCCCGCCACCTGCACATCCAACCCAACCCCTTCGCCGAGCGCACCACCCTGCACTACCGTCTGGAGCGCGCGGGCCGCATGCAACTGCTGGCCAACAGCGCCGATGGCAAGGCCCTGAAGGTGTTGCAGGAGGCCACGTTGGAGGCCGGTGCCTACCAGTTCAACTGGGAGACCGGTGAGCTTACCCCGGGTGTGTACTACGTAACGCTGCTGCTCGATGGCGAGCCGCTGGTGAAGAAGGCGGTGAAGGTGGTGCGGTAGGCTTCGAACATCTCCGAACAGCGAACGGCGCCTCGGAAGGGGCGCCGTTCGCTGTTCGGAGCAATATGACCAAGGGCCTCGCAATGCGTGATCATCACGGTGCGTTCTTTTACCACGAACGCTATGGCAAGAAAGTTGCCGGACGCCCCCCAGGTGAACACGTTCGCGTGGATAAGTACACCCCCGCGAAGACCCCCGTCCCCGCAGCGCCCGAGAACTTTGACCACGTGATGAAGCACCGTCCCATGATGGCGAAACGAGCTGTACTGCTGGCCCTGTTGCTCACCTCCGCAGGAGGCGCCATGGCCCAGCGACCGGCCCACTACGAGCATGCCAATGCCGACCTGGTCAACGCGCTGGAATTGTTCAGCATGGCCAAGTACGGCGCGGCGCAGTACGAGCTGGCCCGCGTGGTCGCGCGCATCCCCGACCCCCACGATCCTGTCCGGGTGGAGGCCGAGTTCCATGCCGCGCTGTGCGCCGTGCGCCTCTTCAACGATGATGCGGGTTACCGGCTCACCACCTTCATGGCCGAGCATCCCGAGGACCTGCACGTGGGGGCTGTCCGTTTCGAGCTGTTCAAGCACACGTTCGCGGAGAAGCGGTGGAAGCAGGCCCTCGCCTGGAGCGATCAGGTGGACCGCTTCGCCCTGGATCCCGAGGAACTGGAGGAGTACCGCTTCAAGCGCGGCTATGCCTATTTCCAGGAAGGCGACAAGGAGAAGGCGCTGGGCGAGTTCGCTGAAGTGCAGAGCGGCACCGGGCTCTACGCCACGCCCAGCCGCTACTATGCCTCGCATATCCAGTATGAACGGGGCAATTACGAGACCGCGCTCAACGGCTTCCGCAGCCTGGAGAGCGACGAGAACTTCCGCAAGGTGGTGCCCTTCTACATCGCCGAGATCCTCTTCCTGCAAGGCAAGTACGACGAGCTGAACGCCTACGTGAAGCCCCTGCTGGAGGACCCTGAAGGCACCAAGCGCATCAACGAGATCAACCGCCTGGCGGGTGAAGCCAACTACCGCCGGGGCAACTATGCCGAGGCCATTCCCTACCTGCAGAAGAGCGTTCAGCGGGTGGGTGTGGAGCGCGGCGACCGCTACATCCTGGGTTATGCGTACTACCGCAACGGCGACTGCCAGAAGGCGCTGGCGGAGTTCAACCTGGTGGCCAATGGCACCGACAGCATCGCACAGCTGGCCACCTACCACATGGCGGATTGCTACCTCAAGCTGAACGAGAAGAACTATGCCCGCAACGCCTTCAAGAAGGCCTATGAGATCGGCAGCGATGTGAAGGTGAAGGAGGATGCGCTCTTCAACTACGCCAAGCTGAGCTACGAGCTGAGCTTCGATCCGTACCACGAGGCCATCAACGCCTTGCGCAATTACCTGCGCACCTATCCCGATACGCCCCGCAAGGACGAGGCCTACGAGTTCCTGCTGAACGTATACCTGAAGACGAAGAACTACGAGGACGCCCTTGCCGCATTGGATGAGATCCAGAACAAGGACCTGCGCCTGAAGGAAGCCTACCAGAAGCTCGCGTACGACCGCGGGGTTGAGCTGTATGAAGGGCGCAAATACGCCGATGCAGCGCTCTTCTTCGAGCGTGCACTGCGTTATCCCGTGAGCCAGGAGGTGAACGCGCGCGCCCACTTCTGGATGGGCGAGAGCTACTATGGTCAGGGTGATCTGCCTGCCGCACTGCGGAAGTACGACGACCTGCGCAACTCGCCCGGAGCCTACAGCACCGCGCTGTACGAGCAGGCCGGCTACGGCATGGGCTACACCTTCTTCAAGCTGAAGCAGTACGACGAAGCTGCCACGGCCTTCCGACGTTATGTAGCGGGTCGCAGTGGTGAAGCGCGCCAACGGGCCGATGCCATGCTGCGCATCGGTGATTGCTACTTCGTGCTGAAGGACAATGCACAGGCCGTGAAGTGGTACGACGATGCCATGCGCACAGGCTCACCGGACCGCGATTATGCGCAGTACCAGAAGGGCGTGTGCCAGGGCCTGATGCGTCAGTTGAACGAGAAGATCGCCACGCTGAAGGGTCTGCTCGCGGAGAAGCCCGATTCGCGCTACGCCGCCGATGCCAAGTTCCAACTGGGTGAGACCTACATCAACCTGGAGAACGATGCGGAGGCCATGAAGTTCTACGGCCAGGTGGTGGACCAACATCCCAACAGTCCGCATGTACGCCAGAGCATGTTGCAGCGCGCGCTGATCCACAAGCGCCAGGGCCGCACGGACGAGGCCATTGCCGGCTTCAAGGCCATCGTTGCGCAGTATCCCACCATGGACGGTTCGCGCGATGCACTGGCGGGACTGGAGAGCATCTATGTGGAGCAAGGTCGCGTGAGCGAGTACGAAGCGTATGTGCGCTCGTTGCAGTTCGTGGATCCGGGCACGCTGGACCTGGATGAGAAGTACTACCGCAGTGCCGAGAAGCTCTACTTTGACGAAAAGTGTCAGCAGGCCATCGGCGCGTTCGGCGACTACTTGAACAAGTATCCCAAGGGTGCGTATTCGCTCAACGCCTTGTTCTACCGTGGCGACTGCAACTACCGCGCGGCGAACTACGAAGCGGCGCTCCCCGATCTGGAGGCGGTGATCGCCCGCAATGGCACGGACTTCTTGGAGAGCGCGCTGTACGGTGCCAGCGACATCCTGTTCCGCGACAAGCGTTGGGAGGGTGCGTTGGAGTACTTCCGCAAGCTGGAACCGGTGGCCACCTTCCCCGGCAACACACTGGCCGCACAGGTGGGACAGATGCGCTGCCTGAAGGAGCTGGGCCGCTTGGCAGAGGCTGGTGATGTGGCCACCCGCGTGACCGCCAACGCACAGGCCACTGCCGATCTGAAGGCCGAAGCCGGACTGGTGGCCGCCCACGGCGCTTTGGCCAACAACGATACCGATGGGGCCTACACCAAGTTCAAGGCCGTAAGCACCGCCAGCACCAACCACCTGGGGGCCGAAGCCAAGTACCACATGGCCTATGTACGTCACCTCCAAGGCCAGTACCGCAAAGCGGAGACCGAGGTGTTCGAGCTTGTGAAGCGCTACCCCAGCTACGACCACTGGAAGGCCCGCGCCTTCATCCTGCTGGGCGATGTGTACGTGCAGCTCGGCGATCGATTCCAAGCCAAGGCCACCCTGCAGAGCGTGATCGACCATGTGCAGGAGCCCGATCTGGTGGCCCAAGCGCGGCAACGCCTCGATGCCATCAACGCCAGTGAGGCGCAGCAGCTCGTACCGCCAACAACGGAGGACATCACCGTACCCCTTCCCGACAATACCGACGGACAGTAAGCCCATGAGATCAGCCATCCTGATACCCGCCCTGCTCCTTGCGGCATTCCATGTCAGCGGACAGGGCACCCAGCCCGGTGGTGAGTACATCATCCAGGGTGTGTACAGCCCCACGCTGCTCGATGCGCAGAAGATCGATCTGCGGCCGGAGCCCATCGACACCATCCTGCCTACGTTGCCCGTGCGCTACGATCTGCTGCCGGTGAAGGCCGAGATCCCCGCCAAGGTGGACAGCATCGCGGCGGCCAAGCTCAGTGTGCTCGCGCCGCAGCCCAGGTTGTACAAGGCCTTCGTGAAGGCGGGCTTCGGTCTTTACACCACACCGCTCGGCGAGCTCTACTTCGACCAGACCCGCTCGCGCAACAACGGCTACGGCGTGCATGCCAAGCACTTCAGCAGTAACGGCGGGCTTGATGACGTGGGGCCAAGCGACTACAGCTTCAACAGCGTGGACGGCTACTACAAGCACTTCCTGCCCGACCACGAGGCCAGTGGCAGGCTGATGTACGATCGCCGCCGTGTGAGCTACTACGGCTACGCCAGCAACGACAGCATCGAGGATGCGCTGGATGCATTGGCGCCCCGCGAGGATGCCCGCAAGCAGATCTACAACGACATCGGCTTCGCGGGTCGGCTGCGCAGCCTCTACACCGACAGCACCAAGCTGGCGCACGACATCGGATTGGAGGTGCACAGCTACAGCAACCTGACCCAGAGCCGCGAGACCAACATGCGCGTGACCGCCACCGGTGGGATGACCGTGGGCAAGGAGACCTACGGAGGCACCTTCCTGCTGGACAACAACGCTTACAAGGGAGTGGTGCCGGGCCTGGGCGAGTTCCGGCAGAACGGCACCTTGGTGGGCCTGCAACCGCATGTGAGCACCCGGGGGGATGCCTACCTGGTGCGGGTGGGCGTGGGGCTGTTCGTGGACGCCTTGGGCACTACCACCTTCCACTTCTATCCGCAGGCCTACGCCCATTACAGTCTGTTCAACAACATCCTGATCCCCTACGCGGGGTTGCAGGGCGAGCGGCGCCGGAACAGCTTCCGCAGCCTTACCCGCCAGAACCCCTGGCTGGACGGAGCGCCGGGCCTGCTCAACACCAGCCTGATGTACGACCTGTACGGCGGTCTGCGCGGAAGCTTCAGCAGCGATCTGGGCTTCGATGTGCGCGTGAGCCGAAGCCGTCAGGAGGACATGCCCCTGTTCGTGAACGAACGCAATACACCGCTGGGCGATCGTATGTTGGTGGTATACGACCGGGTGGACATCCTCGACCTGAGCGGGGAGGTGAACTATCGGCGCAAGGAGGCCCTGTCGCTCTCGGCCCGGGTGGATGTCTTCACCTATACCACACGCGTGCAGCAGCAGGCCTGGAACCTGCCGCCCTACCAATTGAGCTTCGGGGCGCGGTACGACATGCGCCAGAAGCTGATCGCAAAGGCCGAACTGCAGTTCCTGGGTCGCCGTCCGAGCCTGCGTCTGGGTGAGGTGGATGCCTTGACCTTGAGCGTGCAGCCTACCGAGGAGGTGGACCTGGAGGGCTTCCTTGACCTGTATCTGGGGCTGGAATACCGTTACACGAAGCGCCTGAGCGTGTTCCTGGACATGAGCAACCTGAGCGCCAGCAAGTACGAGCGTTGGCTGAACTACCCTGTACAAAGGGGGCTGCTGCTGGGGGGCGTGACCTACGCCTTCTGAGGGTGTACAACGGTACCGATGCGGGGTGGAAGCGGGTGCTTCCACCCCCGACTTTTCTAGGTATAGCCGATCCGTTGGGATACGCAAATCCACGGACGGGGAATTATTAACAGAACCCGCGTCCCTGTTGGGAAAAAGCGTGGGTAGGAGGCCGGTTGTTGGGTATCTTCGCGAGCCTTTCCCGCTGGAAGGGCGAAGAACGATCGACAACCATGTCTGAGACCGTAGTGGAAATGAGCGAAAAGCAGAAGGATGCCGCCAGCTATTCGGCGGACAGTATCCAGGTCCTGGAAGGGCTTGAGGCAGTGCGCAAGCGCCCGGCGATGTACATCGGTGACATCGGTGTGAAAGGCTTGCATCACCTGGTGTACGAGGTGGTCGACAACTCCATCGACGAAGCCCTGGCGGGCCACTGCGATACCGTGGAGGTGACCATCACCGCCAGCAATGGCATCCGGGTGAAGGACAATGGGCGGGGCATCCCGGTCGACATGCACGCCAAGGAAGGAAGGAGTGCCCTGGAGGTGGTGATGACCGTGCTGCACGCCGGTGGCAAGTTCGACAAGGACAGCTACAAAGTGTCAGGCGGTCTGCACGGGGTGGGCGTGAGCTGCGTGAACGCGCTGAGCACCCACCTGCGCGCCGAAGTGCACCGTGGCGGCAAGATGTACGAGCAGGAGTACAGCGAGGGCAAGCCGCTCTACGCCGTGCGCGAGATCGGCAAGACCGACTACCGGGGCACCATCGTGCACTTCCAGCCCGACCTGAGCATTTTCCAAGCGAGCGAGTACAACTTTGAGACCCTGGCCGCCCGCCTGCGTGAGCTGGCCTTCCTCAACAAGGGCATCCGCCTCACCCTGACCGATGAGCGCCGCCAGAACGAAGAGGGCAAGCCGGTGAGCGAGAGCTTCTTCAGCGAGAACGGCCTGGTGGAGTTCGTGCAGTACCTCGATGGCACGCGTGTGCCCCTGATCGAGAAGGTGATCCACATGGAAGGTGAGAAGCAGGGCATCCCGGTGGAGATCGCCATGGTCTACAACGACTCCTACAACGAGAACCTGCACAGCTACGTCAACAACATCAACACCCACGAAGGGGGAACCCACCTGGCGGGCTTCCGCAGTGGCCTCACACGCACGCTGAAGAAGTATGCCGACGCTTCAGGCGCCACCCAGAAGCTGAAGTTCGAGATCAGCGGCGATGACTTCCGCGAGGGCCTCACGGCGGTGATCAGTGTGAAGGTGCAGGAGCCACAGTTCGAGGGTCAGACCAAGACCAAGCTGGGCAACAACGAGGTGAGCGGCGCGGTGAACATCGCAGTGAGCGAGATGCTCGAGAACTACCTTGAGGAACACCCGCGCGATGCCAAGCAGATCGTGGACAAGGTTATACTGGCCGCCACAGCGCGCCATGCCGCCCGCAAAGCCCGCGAAATGGTACAGCGCAAGGGTGCCTTCAGCGGCGGTGGCCTGCCCGGAAAACTGGCCGACTGCCAGAGCAAGGATGCCAGTGCCAGCGAGCTCTTCCTGGTGGAGGGCGACTCTGCCGGTGGGACCGCCAAGCAGGGCCGCAACCGCGAGTTCCAGGCGATACTCCCGCTGCGAGGCAAGATCCTCAACGTGGAGAAGGCCATGCAGCACAAGATCCTCGACAACGAGGAGATCCGCAACATCTACACCGCACTGGGCGTGCACATCGGCACAGAGGACGACAGCAAGGCCCTCAACATGGAGAAGCTGCGTTACCACAAGATCGTGATCATGTGCGACGCGGACGTTGATGGAAGCCATATCCAGACGCTGATCATGACCTTCTTCTTCCGCCACATGCAGCCGCTGATCGAGCAGGGTTACCTGTACATCGCCACCCCGCCGCTTTACCTGGTGAAGAAGGGCAAGGAGCAGGTCTATTGCTGGAGCGAATCCGAGCGTGATGCCGTGATCGAACGCATGAAGGCGTCCAGCAAGGATGCCAGCATCGGTGTGCAGCGCTACAAAGGTCTTGGTGAGATGAACGCCGAGCAGCTCTGGGAGACCACCATGGACCCAAGCCGTCGTACGCTGCGCCAAGTGACCATTGAGAACGGTGCCGAGGCCGATCGCGTCTTCAGCATGCTGATGGGTGATGAAGTGCCGCCGCGCCGCGAGTTCATCGAGAAGAACGCCATCTACGCGAAACTGGACGTCTGAACCTCCGAGATAACGATGCAGGAAGCCCGGCCGAACGGCCGGGCTTCTTCGTGCCAAGGGGGATGTTCCCGTTTTCCGGTCCTACTGAAGCACTGTCACATGTCCGATCCGCTCGATCAGCTCACCGCTGAGCTGATCGCGGCATGTAAGCTTCCATACATACACCTCGGTCTCCACGACTCCGCCTCCGTAGGTCCCGTCCCAGGCTTCATCAAGCGTCTGGCTGGTGAAGATGCGTTCTCCCCAGCGATCGAAGATCATGAACTCATAATCCACAACGAACGGCAGGTTGAACACGGGTCGGAAGCCTTCATTGAAGCCGTCACCGTTCGGTGTAAAGGCGTTCGGAACGAACACCAGCAGCCGGTCGAACACCGGGATGATCGTACACACCGAATCCGCGCAGCCGTTCACATCCATGGCCGTGAGGCAGACCGTATAGCTGCCACCCAAGCCACCCGGGAATGCATAGGTCGGCGAGGTCGCAGTGGAGGCATCACCGGTCCCGAAGTCCCAAATGAAGCTGGTGGCGTTGCTGCTGGACGTGTTCGTGAACGTGGCCACCGATGCGTCGATGAACAAGGTGTCCGGCCCGTGGATGAATCCGGCCACAACCGGAGGAGGGCTGCCTATGCTGGCAGGTGCCGAGGCGATGCATCCGTCCGCATTCTGCATCCATACCGTGTAAGCGCCAGGGCAGAGACCCGTGAACTGGTTCGTTGGCTGATAGTTCGCGCCGTCCATGCTGAAGAGCACACCGGCCCCGTCGATCACCACGATGCGTCCGTCGCATGTGCCCGGGCAGGTCTCGTCCACATCGAACAGCTGATCGATCTGCAAAGGCACGGGCTCGGTTATGGTGAACGATGCATTTGCCGCGCACCCGTTGGTGTCCGCCACAGCGACCGAGTAGGTGCCCGCGCAGAGCCCTTCGAGAGTGGCGATATCACTGCTTCCGACGATGCTCCATTGGTAACTGTAGTCGCCGTTCAAGACGTTGCCCCCAATGGCCATGACCGAGGCGGTGCCATCGCATGCCCCGTTGCAGATGGCGTTCGTAACGGTCACTGCAGGCACCACCGCATTTGTGAAGGTGAGCTGCACACTATCGGATGCGGCGCACCCTTCGTTGCTGATGGTGGACCAGACGGCTGTGTACTGCCCTCCGTTGCTGACGCTCACTGTCGTGCCCGCGCTGGACTGGTCGCCGAAGCTCAGGCCTGCATCACCGCTCCACATACCCGACGACCACGTGCCCAAGGCAAGGACCGTTCCATCCAAGGTGCAGCTGACCACGTTCGGTCCTGCATCAGGTTGTGGCACCACGTGGATCGCGACAGTGGCGCTCGCATCGGCGTTCGGGCATGGTTCCGTTCCTGACACGGTGTAGGTGTACATGCCAGGTGTGTCCGTTGCGGGATCAAAGATGCCGTTGAAGGTGCTTCCATCAGGTGCGGTCCAACTGCCTCCCACGTCAGGCGTTCCGCCAAGCAACGGGAACAAGGCGAAGGCTGGGGCTTCGGGACATACCGTGCTGCTGCCATCGGTTCCCGCCACCGGTAAGGGGTGCACGGTAGCGAGTACCGCAGCACTGGCATCCGGACAAACACCGGCCGCGAACACGGTGTAGGTGTAGGTGCCCTGTGGTTCATTGGAAGGATCGAACAAGCCATCCACGGTACCATCGCCGTAGGACCAGGTACCGCCACTGTCCGGATCACCGTTCAGTTGGTCGAACAGGTCAACGGCAGCACCGTCCGAACAGAGCGTGACCGATCCATCGGATCCGGCGTCCACCGGGGCCTCCAGACCCACTTGCACCTCGGCTGTGTCGTTCAAGCAGGGTAGGGGCACTTCAACGATGTAGCGATAGGTTCCTGCCAGTGCCTCGCTTGGGTCGAGCAGACCACTGTGGGTGCTGGCGTCAGGCCCCGACCAGATACCACCGGCATCGGGCGTGCCACCCAACAGACCGAAGAGCGATATCTGATCCGGCAGTTGGCATAGGGTGATGGCGCCATCGTTCCCTGCATCTGCATTGCTCAGTACCTGTACGGTGATCACTGCATTGAGCGCAGGACAAGGGACCATGCCGCTCACCGTGTAGCTGTAGTCACCCGAAGCGTTCGTCGTCGGATCGAACACACCACTGAAGATCGAACCGCCCGGCGCGGCCCAGGTGCCTCCATCATCGGCACTTCCAAGGAAGGGGAACAGATCCACCGGCCCACCGGTGATGCACAGGTTCACAATGTCGTCCGTTCCCGGGTCCGGAGGCTGCACCAATGCCACGTTCACTACTGCAGTATCAGCAGGGCAAGGCATCGTTCCTGCTACGATGTAGAGGTACTCACCTGCTTCGTCCATGGAAGGGTCGAAGGTTCCGGTCCATGCACCTCCCGTCGGCGTGGACCACACACCCCCAAGCTGCGGTGAGCCACCCAGGCTGGGGAAGAGTTCCGACGCCTCGTCGCTGCTACAGAACGTGGCACTGCCATCTGTCCCTGCCACTGGCGGATCGATCACTTCCACTTGCACTGTTGCTGAAGTGCTGATGCAGGGCGGAGGTACATTGATACTGTAGGTGTAAGATCCGCCCAGCATCGTCTGTGGATCGTAGATCCCGTCGAAGACCGTTCCGCTCGGCGTTGTCCACGTGCCACCGATGTCCGGTGTGCCTTCCAACCGTGTAATGAGATCTTCCAGCATGCCCGTGCTGCACACCGTGAGGAACCCAGGGCCTCCGGCGAACGGCTGATCGACCACCGTCACTTCGACCATGGCAGCATCAGCAGGGCAAGGTGTAGTGCCACTCACCGTGTAGGTGTACATGCCCGGCGTCATTGTAGCAGGATCGAACTCACCGCCGACAACGGGGCTCGGACCCGTCCATGATCCTCCAAGGTCCGGAAAGCCGTTCAGCCCGCTGGACAACGGCACCGCGTCGCCTGAAACACACAGCGCCAAGGCACCATCAGTGCCCGCATTGGGAGGTGTGATCACCGTGACGGTCACTGTACTGCTTACAGGTACACACGGGGGCGGCACGGTGATGGTGTAGGTGTAGACACCGGGCGCCATCGTTGCTGGATCGTACGCTCCACCGACCACCGCGCTGGGTCCGCTCCACGCGCCGCCCGCGTCAGGTGTACCACCGAGTTCTGCGAAGAGGTTGATGGGGGCATCGGTGCTGCAGAGGGTGATGGTGCCGGGGGTGCCCGCATCGGGTTCATCCACCACGGTGACGGTGACCACGGCGGCATCCGCGGGGCAGGGTGTGCTTCCCACGACGGTGTAGGTGTAGGAGCCCGCGCTCATGATGGCGGGGTTGAAGAGGCCCGCGACCACCGCACTGGGACCGCTCCACACACCACCGGCCTGGGGCGCGCCACCCAGCGCAGGGAGGAGCGCGGTCGCCGGGCTGCTGATGCAGAGCGTGAGGCTACCGTCGGTGCCAGCATTGGGCGGCGCCACTTCGGTGACGGTGACCGTGCTGCTCACGCTCACACACGGCGGCGGCACGGTGATGGTGTATGTGTAGACACCGGGCGTCATCGTTGCTGGATCGTACGCTCCACCGACCACTGCGCTGGGCCCGCTCCACGCACCACCCGCATCAGGCGTTCCACCGAGTTGTGCGAAGAGGTCGATGGGGGCATCGGTGCTGCAGAGGGTGATGGTGCCGGGGGTACCCGCATCGGGTTCATCCACCACGGTGACGATGACCACGGCGGCATCCGCGGGGCACGGCGTTGCTCCTGCAACGGTGTAGGTGTAGGAGCCCGCGTTCATGGTGGCGGGGTTGAAGAGCCCGCCGACCACCGCACTGGGACCGCTCCACACACCACCGGCCTGGGGCGCTCCACCCAGCGCAGGGAAGAGCGCGGTTGCCGGGCTGCTGATGCAGAGCGTGAGGCTGCCATCCGAACCAGCATTGGGCGGCGCTACTTCGGTGACGGTGACCGTGCTGCTCACGCTCACACACGGCGGCGGCACGGTGATGGTGTAGGTGTACACACCGGGCGCCATCGTTGCCGGATCGTATGCTCCACCGACCACCGCGCTGGGCCCGCTCCACGCACCACCAGCATCAGGCGTTCCACCGAGTTGTGCGAAGAGGTCGATGGGGGCATCGGTGCTGCAGAGGGTGATGGTGCCGGGGGTGCCTGCATCTGCATCGATCAGTACAGATACGAGCACGCTGGCTTCGTCTGCCGGGCATGGAGCAAGGCCAGCCACGGTGTACACATAGGTGCCAACTACGCTGACCCCAGGCGTGAAGGTGGGTCCTACGACCGCTCCACCAGGTCCTGTCCATATCCCACCGGGATCAAAAGTTCCAGCAAGACCTGAGGCGAGTGCTGTCGCTGGACTGCTGGAGCATAACGCGATAGCACCATCCAGACCTGCATTAGGCGGCGTGTTCACCACCACGGTCACCGTCGCGCTCTCCGCCGGACAGGGCGCCACACCTGCAACGGTGTAGGTGTACACGCCGGCGTTCATCGTGGCCGGGTCGAAGCTGCTTCCCGCGAGGGCGCTGGGTCCGCTCCACACGCCACCGGCATCCGGTGTGCCGCCAAGCAGCGTGAAGAGATCCACGGCCGCATCGGTGCTGCAGAGCGTGGTGCTACCATCGGTGCCGGGATCGGGCGGCGTGTTCACCACTACGGTCACCGTCGCGCTCTCCGCCGGACAGGGCGCCACACCTGCAACGGTGTAGGTGTACACTCCGGCGTTCATCGTGGCCGGATCGAAGCTGCTTCCCGCGAGGGCGCTGGGTCCGCTCCACACGCCACCGGCATCCGGTGTGCCGCCAAGCAGCGTGAAGAGATCGACGGCCGCATCGGTGCTGCACAGTGTGGTGCTGCCATCGGTGCCTGGATCGGGTGGCGTGTTCACCACCACCGTCACCGTCGCGCTCTCTGCCGGACAAGGCGCCACACCTGCAACGGTGTAGGTGTACACGCCCGCGTTCATCGTGGCCGGATCGAAGCTGCTTCCCGCGAGGGCACTGGGTCCGCTCCACACACCGCCAGCATCCGGCGTGCCGCCAAGCAGCGTGAAGAGATCCACGGCCGCATCGGTGCTGCACAGTGTGGTGCTGCCATCGGTGCCTGGATCGGGTGGCGTGTTCACCACCACAGTGACCGTAGCGCTCTCTGCCGGACAAGGCGCCACACCTGCAACGGTGTAGGTGTACACGCCGGCGTTCATCGTCGCCGGATCGAAGCTGCTTCCTGCGAGGGCGCTGGGTCCGCTCCACACCCCACCGGCATCCGGTGTGCCGCCGAGCAGCGTGAAAAGATCCACGGCCGCATCGGTGCTGCATAGCGTGGTGCTAACGTTGGTGCCTGGATCCGGCGGCGTGTTCACCACCAAAGTGACCGTCGCGCTCTCTGCCGGACAGGGCGCCACACCAGCGACGGTGTAGGTGTACACGCCCGCGTTCATCGTGGCCGGATCGAAGCTGCTTCCAGCGAGGGCGCTGGGTCCGCTCCACACGCCACCGGCATCCGGTGTGCCGCCAAGCAGCGTGAAGAGATCCACGGCCGCATCGGTGCTGCAGAGCGTGGTGCTGCTGTTGGTGCCGGGATCGGGCGGCGTGTTGATCGCAATGCTCAAGGTGGCTGCATCGTTCGGACAGGGTGCAGTGCCAAGGACAGTGTAGGTATAGTCGCCTGGTAATGCCGTGGCTGGGTCGATGCCTCCCGGGATAGCAACGCCGTTGGGGTCTGTCCAACTGCCCGTTCCGTCCGGCGTTCCTCCCAACAGACCCAGCAAAGCCACAGGGCCACTTGAGGTGCACAGCACAATGCCATTATCCACGCCCGCATCCACCGGCTGGCTCACGGTGACGCTCACGGTGGCAGTGGCAGGTGGACACGGTGCCACACCCGCAACGGTGTATGTGTATATGCCCGGTGCATCTACCGCAGGGTTGAACGTGCCGCTGTGAGCGCCACCAGGACCTGACCAGCTGCCGCCTGCCTGAGGTGTGCCGCCCAAGGCACTGAACAGCGCGCTTGTACCACTGTTCGCGCAGACGGACAAGCTCGAACTCGTTCCCGCATCTGCCACAGGCGAGACGTTGACCGTGACCGTACTGCTGACCGTGGCACCTCCGCAAGCACCCGCACCTCCAACGGTGTACGTGTATATCCCCGGCACATCGGCGCCCGGCACAAAGCTTCCGGAATGTGCGGCGCCACCCGGTGCGGTCCACGTGCCACCGGCCGTTGGTGTTCCGCCCAAGGAGGTGAACAGATCGATCGCAGGAGCACTCGCGCATGCCGATATCACCGCGCTCGTGCCAGGGTCCACCGCATTGTCCACAGTTATCGTCATACAATCGGTGCTGACGCAGTCCGGATGCCCCGCTTGATAGACCGTGACGCAGTACGTGGTGGTGCCAGCCACGGTCGCGATGGGGTTGGGGATGTTCGGGTCGCTCAAGCCTGTTGCCGGGCTCCAACTGTATATGAAACTGCCGCCTGGGCAGCTGATCGTGCCGCTCCAGGCGAAGCCCGATGCAGGTCCGGTAGGCGAGGCATAGACCACCGTGCCACTGCCGTTCACCAGGCTGTAGGATTGTTCGCCATTGTAGATCGAACCGGCAGTGTACGACAAGCTGATGACATCGCCCTGCTGAACCGGTATGGCAACACTGCCGAATGCACCACCCGCCAGGGTCCATGAGGAACTGATGCCATTCACGGTTATCGTCACTTGCGAACCATTGCTGCCAATGATCCCTGTCCAACCATCGCCAAAGCTGTCGAACAGGTTCAGGGTGTAGATGCAGTTCGTGGGGAAGCCGCCATTCGCACTGGCACCCAGCTGAACCGGTGTGTTGCATGTGCTGGCATCCGGCCCTGCGTTCACGGTCGGTCCCGGAACGATGGTCACTGTCAATGTGGTGTCGTACGTACAACCGAAGTTGTCCGTAGCCGTGTAGGTGTAAGTGTAGTTGCCGGGCCCAGGCGGCGTCACACAAAGCGTATTGCAGTTCGCGCTCGTACTGCTCACATGAGGGCCGCTCCAGGCAGAACTGTCGCAGCCGGCGCCATAGACCGGCGTGAACGTGATAAGGTCATCGTATAACGCCGGGTTGAAGTCGATCCCCCAGTTGCAGATGAAGCCATTGTCCGATGCCCACAGATCACATACCTCAATGGTCCACGTACCGTTCAACGGCGATCCCACCAATCCGTTCAGCGGGTCAAGGCTTTCATAGGTCCCCTCGGGCAACGTACCTCCTGCATTATCCACCCAGGTGCCGTTGGTCGCTGTTGGACTGAAGCAGTACGTGTAGCAGACGCCCTGTGCATTGGGTGTGAGGTCATTGTCGATCGGCTCGCCGAGAAAGGTTCCGCCACCGCCTTGCTGGTGCATCACCACGGATTGTCCGTTCGGACTGATGATGCTGATGACCAGATCGCCGATGAAGGAGTGTTCGATCTCCATGCAGATGCTCAACAGATCGTTCACATTGGTGAGTGTCTGGCCGGGCAGGAACTGTGTGAAGGTGAGTTCGGAGGTGAAGCACTGCCCCACATTATCGGGTAGGAACACCCCACCTCCCAGGTCCGTCTCCGGCAGTTCGTTCCACGTGGTGCCGTTCACGACCCCATCAATGCACAGGGTCTCGCCGGCACATCCGAGCAGATCGCCTCCGGTACCTTGGAAGTTCGGCTCGGTCCCCACCAGCACCTGGAGGTCCACCCGGTTGGTGCTCGCGCAACCGTTATTGTCCAACAGGTGGAGCTGGGCCGTGTAGCCGCCGGGTTGTGCATAGGTGTGGCTCACCACAGGCCCCGCATTGTTCAGCACCGTGCCATCACCGAACTCCCATCGGCGCGACGCGATACTGAAGCCCGGCGCGGCGAACGAAGCACTGCTGTTGAAGGTGACGCTCTCTCCAGGGCAGATCTGTTGCGGACCCACCGCACCATGGGTGGCTACGGCTGTCGGACGCGCGCAGGGTTGATAGCAGGTTATCGCGGCAGCGAAAATGCCTGTGCCATTACCGTTCGAGGCGAACACCACGGTGAGACAGCCACTGCCGTTCGCTGCTGATGCGGACACCACCTGCCCTTGAAGCCCCGTACCGGTCCAGGTCCCCAGCACGGGCGCACCCGTATTGTCCCCATCGTGGATGGTCATCCCATCGATCGGCGCCGCGCCAGCCGTGCTCAGGTTGAAGGTGATGAAGTCCAACGAAATGGCTCCCCCTGGCGCATCCGGACAAAGCGTGTACGTGAAATTCTCGTTGTTCCCATAGCCCGCACCGCCCTGTCCGCCACTGTCCAGCAAAGCACCAGTGCATGTGCTGCTATTGCCATTGAAGATCGGAAAGGCCTGGCCTGACACACGTTGCCCGTATAGACCCAACAACGCCGCCACCATCACCACCAGGCGGTGGACGGTCAAGGAGCAGTCCTGGAACAAGGCGTTAGGTTCCCGCATTCCGGTCGTTCGAGCGACCGTAAAATACGAGGCTCAGGAATACCAGAATGGTCGTTCTTCCGATAAACGCAACGGATCTATGGAGAGCCTCTTCGGATCGATGGATCGCATGCCCCACCGGCATCACGGGGGGCGCCGTTCAATGCAGTAGGTTCACATGACCGAAGATGATCTTCTCCTGCTGCGTCATGCGCGAGCGGACAGAGAGGCGATAGGTGTACACTCCCTGCGGCAACAGCGCTCCGTTCACGCGTCCATCCCACCGCAGCCAAGGCTTGTCAGCTGCGAACACCTCACCACCCCAGCGGTCGAACACCCGTAACTCGTACTCCTCCTCGGCAATGTCATTGCCTACCACCCCCCATGTCTCATTCAGGCCATCTCCCGATGGTGTGAAACTGTTCGGCACGAATACGAGGAACTGGTCCTCCACTTCAACGAGGAGCATGATCGAGTCCATGCACCCCAGCTCGTTCGCCACCAACAATGTGACAGGATACGAGTCACCTACGTCATCCGGATAGGTGATCACCGTATCCCGCTGGTTGCTGAAGATGGAATCGTGGAAGTTCCAACTCCAGCTCACCACATTGGGGAAGGAGAGATCCTCGAACGTCACGGTCGGCTCCAGGATGTTGGTGGGCCGTGGTGACCAGGTGAAACTGGCCGTTGGCACCGATAATACGCGCACCAGATCGATCATGGTCGTATCCGTGATGCATCCGTTGGGCCATTCCACTTCCACCGATACATCGAAGTTGCCCGCTTGCTCATACACGTGGGTCAAGCTCGTATCGCCATCCACCACGGTGCCATCGCCGAGGTCCCACCTGATCTGTGCGCCACCCGTGGTGTCCACAAATGAGAACACCACACCAAGGGGGTCACAGCCGAACGCGGTATCCACCGAGTAGATCATCGGTGGTGTGCGCAGCAGCGTGATGTTCGCACAGCTGGTCACCACCGGCGTTCCGCAGCCGTCGCTCACGGTGACGCACAGTGTTGTATCGTTCGATGGGGTGACGGTCCAGAGCGTATCGCGCAGCGGGCCCGTACCCCAATCGTACCAGATGTCGTCGTCACCGCCAGCCGCGTCGCTCACGGCGAAGGTGATCGGCGTGCCGATGCATTCGGTCACATCCACCAATGGTGAAGCGCTCAACGCGGGGTTCACATTCACCACAGCTTGAAGGGTATCCAGCCTGCAGCCATTGTCATCCACCGCCGTAACGCTGTATACCGTTGCAGTGGTGGGTGACACACTATGCGGCCCATTGCCCGGCAGACCCTGGTCCCAGATCAATTGGATCGGTTCGGTTCCGCCGGTCGCCTGCGCGGCGAGCAAGGCTTGGCCGGTCAGACAGATCAACGAGTCCGCAGGAGTGGTCGCCCATGCCAAGGGCGCTGGTTCGAGGATCGTGGCGGTCAGGGAATCGATGCAACCCGCCGCCGCCGATTCGGTCACCACGACCTGATAGGTGCCTGCTGTCGCCCTGAGCGTGTCGCCTACGCTACCGTTCACTTCACGCACCACGATGCCGTCCGCATCCGTCCAGCGATAGTTCCACGGGCTGCCCAGCCCTGCGGTGCCGATCACGATACTTCCAAGGCTGTCCGCACACAAGGCATGCACCACAATGGAGTCGTTCTCCAAGTCACTGGGCGGCTGTACAAGCACCGTGTCCGTTGTGAAGCACCACGGTTGCCCGAAGGCGGTGAGGCGCACCACGAAGGTGGTCTCCTCAGTGATCTGGGTCAGGGTGTTCGCCTGACCAGGTGTGATCGCGCCGGCCGCGGGCGTCCATGAATAGCTCGGTGGACCCACTGTGGGGCCGCATGTTACAACGCCCTGCCACGCTATTCCGGTGGGCAGGCCGGCGGGTGAATCATAGATGATGGCTCCATCAGCCCCGTACACGGTGAACGAATTCTGGAAGTTGCCCGGATTGCCTGCGGTATACACCACGAGCATGTTCTGCCCGGGCTGCACGTTGATGGTGAAGGTGGCCGTATTGCCGTTCGGCAGCGTGCAGAGGGTCGGGACACCGCCGGTATTGACGATCAACTGAGAACCGCCTTGCCAGCCGTCACCACCCGCATCGCGCAACACCACGGTGTAGGTGCAGGTGGGTGGGGGAGGAGGGTTCGCCACGATGGACGACAACAACTGCGCAGGTTCGCTGCAGGTACTGCCAGGCACGACCGTAGCGGCGACCACCGGAGGCTCCGTCACCGTGATGGTGATCGTGGTGTCATAAGTGCAGCCGAAGTTGTCCGTCACGGTCAGCGTGTAGTCGAACGCACCCGGTGTATCCAAGGGTACCGTGGCGTTGAACCCGTTCACCGGATCCACCACCACGCCCGGTCCGCTCCACGAGGATGAGTCCGGGCCCTGACCGATCACCGGTGTGAACGTGGTGATGTCATCGAACAATGCTGGGTCGAAGTTCAACTCCCAGGAGCAGATCACGCCGTTGTCGACAAGCAGATTATCTATGATAGTGAAGGTCCACGTACCGTTCAATGGGCAACCCACGAGATCACTCAATGGATCTACGCTTTCATAGGTGCCGGGTGCCAGTGCATCGCCTACCGGGGTTGGCAATGTGAAACCAGCTGCCTGAGCTTCCACCCAAGTGCCATTGGTAGCATCAGGTGCGAAACAATAGTTCCAACAAGTGCCCGGTATGGCGGGTGCACCGATGGGCTCTGTAACGTTTGGAATACCAAGGTTGGTAGTCCCGCCTAACTGTGAGTGAAGGTTCACGTTCTGCCCGTTCGGACAGGTCATCACAAGAACCAGATCGCCCATAAAGGAATGCTCAATATCAACACATATGGACTCGAGCCCATTGACATTGGTGAGTGTCGCTCCGAACGGGAATGAACTGTATTCTATGGTGCTCACGAACGGCGTACCAACGTTATCCGGAAGTTCAATGGGTTCGCCGATATTCACTTCCGGCAACCCTGTCCAGGTGGTGCTTTGCACCAGCCCGTTCAGGTCAACGGTGGTGCCCATGCATCGGGTAAAGGAATTGGTGGTGCCGGAGAATGTAGGCGTGGTACTGACCTGAACGGCTACGAAGCTGGGGTTGGTGTTCACGCAGCCGGCGTCATCTGTTACCCGCAGCCGGAGAATATGCTCGCCGGGGTCGGTGAAACTGGCCGTTTGTATGGCACCATTGAGGGTGGTGCCATCCTCCAGCTCCCACATGTAGTTGGTGATCGTCTGACCCATGGCAGCCACAGAGCCGCTCCCATCCAAGGTGAATTGCTCCCCTTGGCAGACCCAGGCCGGTTGCACTTCGTTCACAACAAGTGCATCGGCAGTAGGAGGGAAGCACGGTTGCTGGCAGGTGATGATGGCAGCGAACTCACCCGCACCGGCCTCATTGCTGATGAACTGAACGGTGAGACAGCCTGAGGGGTTATCCGGCGTGGCGCCATATACCCAGCCCTCCAGATCGTCGGTGGTGTAGGTGCCCAATACGGGTGCCCCGGCGTTATCCCCATTGTAGATGATCACTTGATCGCCCGGCGCGCTCCCAGCCATGCTCAGGTCCACGATCACAAAGGAGAGGTAGATGCCTTGCCCAGGAGCATCCGGACAGATGGTCGTCGTGAGGTTCTCGTTCGCTCCGTACGGTCCAAAACCGCCACCACTGTCATAGAGCACCCCAGAGCAGGTGGTGATGGTGCCATTGGTCATGGGGAACTCCTGACCATGGACACTAATGGAGAGCAAGTTCAGCAGCAGGATGAGCGCACACGATACACGCAGACCCATGCGTAAGGCGACCGGACCATCACCAACTTCCACAGCATCGCGCACGGATCCGTTCATCAGGTCCGCAAGATCGCTCGTAAGCTTCTGCCATGTCATGTCCTTCTCGCAGTATCCTCGGGTTCCTGAGGTGAGCCAACAAGAACGGCGGCCATGGCCGCCGTTCTTGTAAAGGCATTGTTCCCAGCGCGATCAGCGGATCAACGTTACATGCCCCATCAGCTCCTTGCGCGTCTGGGTCTCCATGATCTCGTACGTGATGCGATAGGTGTACACGCTCTGTGGCAGGATATCGCCACTGTTCTGTGCGCCGCCGGTCCAATGCACCCGCGGGTCAGTGGTGGTGAAGATGACGCCGCCCCAGCGGTCGTACACGCTCAGCTCGAAATCCGTGATGGCGTCGATGTTCACGCTCATGCCCCAGGTGTCGTTCAGTCCATCGCCATCGGGCGTGAAGGAGTTGGGGATGTACGGCAGAAGAACGTCGTCGATGACCACCGTCTGGCAAAGGGTATCCGCGCAATCGTTCATGTTGTAGGCCACCAGGCACACCTCGTAGTTGCCGGGCTCCTTGTTGTCGAACACGAACGCGGTGTTGGGCTCGGTGGTCTGCATCAGTCCTGCGATGTCCCATTCATAGCGTTCCGCTCCGGTGGTGGTGTTGATGAACTGGATGCTGGGGTCGTCCACATTGGCAGGCTGCGGCCCCCACAGGAAACCACTTACGACCGGCGGAGGGCCGGTCACCGTGATGATGTTGGAGCCCAGACAGCCGGCCTGGTCCTTGATCCATACCTGGTACAGGCGCTCGCAGGCCTCGTCAAGCACCGATTGCGTGCTCCAGGTCGCGGCATTGTCATAGCTGTACTCCACGGCACGTGCATCACTTACGATCACCTTGCCGTTGCAATCACCGGAGCAGGTGACCGGCTCATAGGTGAGCGATGCGATCTCGAGGCGGGGCGGCTCGCTGATCTGTACCGAATCGGTCGCGGCGCAGCCGTTATCGTCCGTCACGGTCAGGAAATAAAGGTCATCGCACAGGTCGGTGATGCGGTCCTCTCCAGCGCCGCTCAGTCCGGTGGACCAGTTGTACGTGAAGTCGGCCAACGTATTGCCACCGGTCACCAGGGCCCGGGCGGTACCATCGCAATAGTCCTTGCATACCGCATCCGTCCAGATGAAGTCGATGTTGATCGCATCGGTGAAGGTCATCAACACACTGTCCACCGTATTGCAGAACGCACCATCGTTCTCGCGCCAGTAGAACCAGTGGGAGCCGCCCATGCCGGGTTCCACCGTGACCACCGTGGCCGGGGCGAACACGTCATCGAAGGTGGCACCCACCGGTCCATACCATTGACCCACGCCCGTGTTGCCCGGAGTGGCGCTCAACGGAATGCTCAGGTTGCATGACACCTGTGGCAGGCCTGCATCCGGCACACCGCAGCACACCGGGTCGTCCACCGGTATCACCGTGATATCGAGGGTGCTGGTGGCCTCGCAGCCATTGGGACTGGTGACCGTGTAGGTATACGTACCGCTGGGGTCGTTCAGGGTCTCGAAGATGCCCGAAAGCTGGGTGCCCGAAGCATTGGTCCAAATGCCATCCGTGTCCGGCGTGCCCAGCAGCGAATCGGTCATCAGGAAGTCCGGTGTGCCAGCGCAGAACTCCAGCACCGCACTGATCCCCGCATCGATCGAGGGGTCCGGTACGACTTGCACGCTGTCCATCACGGCACAGTCTGCGTTGCCCACGGGATATGCCGTCAGATAATACCAAGTGGGAGTTGTCACGTACACGTTGGTCTCTGGATCGCTCGGGTCGTCCAACCCGGTGGCGGGGCTCCATTCCCACACAACGGATGACGCACCGCCCGTGCAGTCAACGATGCCGTTATACGCCACGCCGGTCGGGGGGCCAAGCGGGGATTGATAAAGCACGTTCCCGTTGCTGTCGTACACAGCGAACGAATGTTCATTATTGAAGGCACCGGGTGTGAAGCTCACCTGGAACGTCTGACCTGTGGAGACCGGTATGTTGATGATCTGTGGGGACGGAGCGGTCATGGTGTAAGTAGTGCTCACACCGGCCACTACTACAGTAAGCTGCGCGCCGTTCCAACCATCCCCCCAGGTATCCTCCAATTCGATCTGGTAGTTGCAATCCTCCGGGGGACCGTTCGCGACGATCGCACCCGCCATGGGCTCGGGGTCGTTGCACAAGGTCACCGTCGGGCCGGCATCGATCACCATCTGGGGCTCCACCGTTACAGTGATGGTCGTGTCATAGGTGCAGCCAAAATTGTCCGTCGCTGAATAGACATAGCTGTAAGTACCTGGCGTGGCGATGTCTGCGGTAGCAAGCGAGGCATTGTTCGGGTCGGTCGTCAGGAAGGGACCGCTCCAACCAGCCGAATCGATGTCGGAGCCGTTGATCTGAGGCGTGAACTGGGTCACATCTGGAATGATGCTCGGATCGAAGTTGATGGACCAGGAACAGATGAAGCCGTTGTCCGCCCCCCACAGGTCCGTGCTCTGGTAGGTCCAATCGCCGTTCAGCGGACAACCCACCAGGTTGCACAGCGATTGCACAGGCTCGTAGGTGCCCGGGTTCAGTGACTCGGAGGGAGGGGTGCCCGCTTGGGTGGTGTTACCCGCGCCGGCATTCGAGTTTTCCACCCAGGTGCCGTTCGTGGCGGATTCGCTCCAGCAATAGTTCCAGCACTCACCGAAAATGGGGTTGGCGTTGCTGTCCCCGTCATTGGGCGCACCTAGGTACGTGCTTCCACCGCCTTGTTGATGCAGGATCGCGGTCTGGCCGTTCGGGCAGATGATCTGCAGCACAAGATCACCCATGAACGAGTGCTCCATCTCCACACAGACCGTGAGGATGTCCGAGCAGTTCACGATCGTCTGGCCGGGCTCGAACTGGGTGAAGGTCAGGCTCGATGTGAACGGCTGGCCCACATCATCGGGAAGGAACACGCCTTCCCCGAAGTTGGCGTCAGGTAGGCCGGTCCACGTCACAGGAGTGACCACACCGACCAGATCGACCGTGGCACCGAAGCAGGTCACCACGCTCTCCACCGTGCCTGTGAACAACGGGGTCGTACTGACCAGCACCTGGAGGTCCACCACGTTCGAGTTCACACAGCCATTGTCATCCACCAGGTCCAGCTGCACGATGTACTCGCCAGGTTCGGCAAAAGAGTGCGTTGCGGTGGGACCCGGCGCTGTGCTGCCATCGTCAAAGTCCCATTCGTAGCTCACGATATTGAACCCTGGCGCGGCGGTCGATGCCGTACCGTCAAAGGAGATCGTCTCGCCTACGCACACGAGCGCCGGACCTGGCTCGCTCATGGTGGCGATCGCTTCCGGCCGGTCACATGGGGTGAAGCAGGTGATCGCTGCGGCGAAATTCCCTGTACCAGTTCCATTGCTGATGAACTGGACCGTGAGGCAGCCGGTGCTGTTCGCCGTCGTGGCCGAGACGACCAGGCCTTGCAGCGCATTGCCTGTGTATTCGCCCAGGAAGGTCTCACCGGTGTTGTCACCGTCCCAGATCCGGATCCTGTCGGGGTTGGGTTGTGCTCCACTGAGGTTGAACACCACCCAGTTCAGCGAAATACCGTCCCCTGGCACATCGGCACAGATCACCACCGTGAAGTTCTCATTGTTGTCATAGGGTGCACTGGGGCCTCCGCTGTCCTCCAGCACGCCAACGCAGGTATTGATGTTCCCCGCTGTGATCGAGAACTGCTGTGCAGCCAACGGGGCTGTGAGCAGCGCCAACAACGATGCCCAGAGGGACCGACGGAGGGAAAGGGCCGAAGAGAAGATGTTCTTCATGTCTGGTCGGGCTGTTCGGATCGACATGCCTTCATGGAAAGCGTTTCCATCAGGTATGATGGATGGAGTGGTGGAAAGGTTGCCTGCGTACAAAAATACCAAGCCCGGGTCTCCCCGGGCTCAGTGTTCGTCCACTTATTCTGTGCCACGCGCTCAGCGTAGCAATCCCACCGTGCCATTGTACGTGCCACCCAACTTCTCCCCATCCTTCATCTCCACCATCCAGACATAATCGCCGGGCGTGCAGGGCTCACCTTTGTTCCCGATACGACCGTTCCATGGGCGGGTGGCATCACTGGTCTCGTATACCAACTGACCCGAACGAGGGTCGTGCACCGAGAGCTTGAAACGCACGCCAAGTCCTTTCAATGCCTCCGGAATGAAAAGGTCGTCCACGCCGTCGCCGTTCGGAGAGAACGTGTTGGGCGCCAAGAGGTTGTAGTCACTGGCAATGCGCACTTTCCGCTCCGTGCGATCCGTGCATCCCTGCGCGTTCGTCACGGTCAGCACAACGGTATGCTCCCCTGCCTTTTTGTAGATGTGGTCCGGGTGAGGTACGGTGGAGGTGTTGCCATCCCCGAAATCCCAATGGTAGCTCACCGCTCCCTGGCTGCGGTTCTCGAAGTGCACCGAGGGTACGCTGTTCTCGTATTCCTGCTTCAGGAAGCTGAACGTGGCGTTGGGTAGTTCATGGATCACGATGCGGTCCGCTGCGGGTTTGTTCTTCACCGAGCTGCCACCTACAGAACTGTGCGACAGCATCACCTCGAACGTGCCCGCCTTCGAGAACACATGGCTCGGGCGTGCCTTATTGGAGAAGCTTCCATCACCGAAGTTCCAGAGGTAGATGCCCTCGGCAGGCAGGTTCTCTGCAGCGAAATCGATGCTGGTGCCCGGGCACCCTTCGGATATGCTTGCACGGATACTGACCTGGTCGCTGCGTTCCGCAGTTGTCGGTGGAACCGCGGTAGCCACAGGCTCATCCGGTGGGGCGCTCGGAGCGCCCACCTTGCCATTGGAGGAAGCTTTGTCAGCGGTCCGTGGCGGCTGCACCACAGCAGCTGCCTTGGCAACATCCGTGTCGGTGGTCATCTGTTCGGAGGCCTCCTCAGTGGTCGCCTCGGCCAGTATGGCCGCCGGTTGAGCCTCGGGCTCCGGCGCTCCGATAGGGGCTGGTGCAGGGGCTTCGGTGACCTCGGCGACCGTTCCGCCATCGGAAGGGCCTGCGGTGGTCAACAGGACGGTGGTGACCACGATGGCGCTGCCGCCCAGCAGCAAGGCCAGCAGTCCCCAGGGCTTCCTGCCGGACGCCACGCCGCTCTTATCGAGGCGTTCCTCCAACTGAGCCCAATCGGCTGAGTTGTAAGGCACCTCGAACGGCTCAAGGGTCCCTTTCACTGCGCGCTCGAACGCATCATGAGCATTCATCTTCGGTCGTTCGTTGGGGGCTTATCGCCGATCGGTGAGAAGTTTCTTCAGATTGTGCTTGGCCTTGGCCAGATTGCTTTTGCTGGTGCCGATGTTGATGCCAAGCATCTCGGCGATCTCCTTGTGCGTCAATTCCTCGAACACATAGAGGTTGAACACCGTGCGGTAAGCAGGGGTCAGTTTCTGCATGGCATTGATGATGTCCGCCGGCTTGAGGTCCTGGATACCATCTTCCTCCGGCATCACATCCTCCGCCTCCTGGTCCCCGAAGTCCTCCATCCGAAGGTCCTCGCCAAGTAACAGGAACGAGTTCTTTGAGCGGCGGAAATGGTCGATGGCCGTGTTCACCACGATCCGCCGGATCCACCCCTCAAAGCTCCCAGCCCTGTTGAACTGGTCCATGCTGGCAAAGACCTTGATGAACGCATCCTGCAGGATGTCCTTGGCCTGGTCCACGTTCTTGGTGTAGCGCATGCTCACGGCCATCATCTTGCCGTAGAACTCCTCGTAGACCCGCTGCTGCGCCTTGCGCTCGCCCAGCAGGCATCCCTCCACCAAAGCACTGAACGAAGTGTCCGCAGGATCACCCTTCACCCATGCAGGTATCAGGCGGTAGCCCTTTCGGTCTTCGGTCATCTGCTGTGGTGCGGCCACGTCCATGGATGCCACCAAAGTAGCCATATTGCTCCATAGACGCAACCGAAGGGAAAAGGATGCCTCCATCGGGTCCCATTTTGTTGGGAACACGTTCACAACAGGCTGGGAACCATCCTGTGGAAGCTACCCTTGGAGCCTACCTTTGCACCGGCTCCCCCGGGGCCAACTGTCCTTCACTAACCTCATTCAATCCGAACCGAACGCATGAAAGTCACTGTGGTAGGGGCCGGCAATGTTGGTGCGACATGCGCCGATGCCGTGGCCCGTTGGGAACTCGCCAATGAAGTAGTGCTGCTCGACATCAAGGAGGGCTTCGCCGAAGGCAAGGCGCTGGACCTCTGGCAGACGGCCCCGATCAACCTGTTCGATTCGCGGATCGTCGGGTCCACCAACGATTACGCCAAGACGGCGGGCAGCGATGTGGTGGTCATCACCTCCGGCCTGCCCCGCAAGCCCGGCATGAGCCGCGATGACCTCATCGCCACCAATGCCGCCATCGTGAAGAGCGTGACCGAGAACGTGGTGAAGCACTCTCCCGATGCCATCATCGTGGTGGTCAGCAATCCGCTCGATGTGATGACCTACTGCGCTTACATCAACAGCAAGCTGCCCAGCCAACGGGTGTTCGGTATGGCAGGCATACTGGATACCGCGCGCTACCGCGCTTTCCTGGCCACTGAGCTGAACGTAAGCCCCAAGGATATTCAGGCCGTTCTCATGGGAGGCCACGGTGACACGATGGTGCCCCTTCCACGCTACACCACCGTGGGCGGCATCCCGGTCACCGAGATGATCTCCAAGGAAAAGCTCGATGCGATCGTGGAGCGGACCAAGAAAGGTGGTGGCGAGATCGTGAACCTGTTGGGCACCAGCGCATGGTACGCTCCTGGCACGGCTGCCGCACAAATGGTGGAGGCCATCGTGCGCGACCAGAAGAGGGTGTTCCCCTGTTGCGTGTGGTTGCAGGGTGAATATGGCCTGAAGGACATCTACATGGGCGCACCGGTGGTGCTCGGCCGCAATGGGGTGGAACGTATCATCGAACTACAGCTCAATGCCGAGGAGATGGAACTGGTGAACGCCAGCGCCAAGGCCGTGAAGGAGGTGATGGACGTGCTGGACAAGATGAACTCGGGCGTTACTGCCTGATCCGTTCAAGTGGAAAGACGAAGGGCCGCTCCTGCCAGGAGCGGCCCTTCGTCATTGGGGTCAACCCTCCTTCAACGCCGTTCGGCGGCCACGACCAAGCGGCCCACCTGGGTGCCGGCGGTGCCTTTCGCGCGAACGCTATAGACACCGGAAGGCCAGTCGCTCACATCCAATAGGACCCGGTCCGTTGTCACTTGCTCGCTGTGCACCAGCCTGCCGACCCCGTCGTGGATGGTAAGTTCGCTGTAGCGCAAGCCGCCCGATGCAAGACCGATCGTAACGACCCCTGAGGCAGGGTTCGGGAACAGCCCCAAGTGGCTTGTGCTTTGAGCCGAGGAAATGCCGGCGATGGTCTCGCTGGCCCAGAAACCAAGGCCGCCCCTGTAGTTGCCGATCACCAGTTCGGGCAGTCCGTCGCCCGTAAGGTCGTGTGCGGCCACACCCGTGCGCACACCCTCTCGGAGATCCATGAAGGTGCTGTCCACCAAGGTCCAGGTGCTGCCAACTGCCGGGTCAAGGTCGGTGTACCGGTAGATCCAGCCCGACTCCGAACCGAGCAATAGCTCGACGCCGCCCCCTGGCAATTCCACCACCGCGGGGACCGAATAGCCCGTGACGTTCCACCACTCCACCGTGCTCACCCCTCCGGCGGTCTCGCTCACCACTGTCCAGGTCGGGGTGGTGGCCGAGCCGGTGTTCCGGTAGTGGTTCAGATTGCCGTTCCGTTCGCCCACCAGCAGGTCGAGCAGGCCATCGCCGTCCAGGTCATGGAACACGGGCGTGGCGAACTGCCCCACGTCGATGACGGTGCCTCCCGCATCAGTGAGCGCCGGTGCCCATAGCTCGAACAATGCGGTACCGGTCCCACCCGTATTGCGGTAAGCGTGCAACCGCCCCTGTAGGTCACCGATGTACATGTCCTCATCACCGTCGCCGTCCAGGTCACCGAAGGCCGGGTACATGCTCATGCCGATGCCGCTGTTGGAAAGCCCCATGTAATCGGTCGTCACCAGCTCGAACTGTGGCGATTGCGCTGTGCCCGTGTTGCGGAATAGAGCCAGAGCGCCGCTGTAACTGCCCGACTGGGTGTGGTAGCCGTGGTTGGCTACGATCAGGTCCATCAGCCCGTCACGGTCGTGGTCGAAGAACACCGGGAAGGCTCCTTCCCCCACATCGATCATGCGTTCCTGGAAGAGGTCGCGCTGAACGCGCTCGAAGATCGGCGCTGCATCGGTGCCTTGGTTCTTGTAGTACCAAAGACTGTTGATGTTCTCCGAGAGCGAAGTGGCATTGGGGCTCACCAACAGGTCGCGCAGGCCATCATTGTCCACATCCACATGAAAGCAGGCCGGGAATACCGGCATGTTCACCGGAATGTCGTACACCGGGAACAGGGTGTCCTCCGAGGTGATCAATGCCTCGTTCACTGTACCATCGTTATAGAGGGCCACCACATTGTTGAACGAGATATCACCGAGCAGAGCCTCCATGACACCGTCGCCGGTAAGGTCAAGCGCCAGTACTGTGCTTCCTGCATGCGCACGTTCATCCTCCTCTTCAGGAGTGGAGGGGCGGTCGCCATCCTGCTCGCCCAGCTCCGGGTTCGGGACGTTGAAGTCACAGGGTGCGTTCAATGTCACGGAGTTGTTACTGAAATTTTCGGCAAAAAAGCCCCAACACTTGTTGCGCAATTCGAACGTCAGGCTGTCACAAGTGCCGTACAGCTCCATGCTCAGGTTCTTATGATATTCCATGTAGGAACCGAGCAGACTGAAGGTGAGGATGTCAAGGTCGCCATCCCCGTCAATGTCCTCAATGGACGGCAGGTCCACCTGCGAGACGTAGAGGTTCGCCACCGTGCCCGTGCCGGAGGGTGACACGTAGCGTGAATTGACCCTGTTGGTGACCTGCTCGAAAGAGATCGACGCACCCTCGCTGGTATTGCGGTACACAGCAAAGCCAGCTTGGGAGTAAGTGAAGATATCCTCCTTGCCGTCACAGTTCTGATCGCGTAACAGGACCCAGTCGTGCAATTCGCTGAACAGCTGGGGCGGAGCGCTGAGCCGCACGTGCTGGTAGGCACCGTTGCCGGGTGCACCCGTGTTCAGCAGGGTGATGACCGTATTGCCCGAGCGATCGAACAGGAACAGGTCCTTCAGGCCGTCACCGTTCAGGTCGATGTCGCTCACCTGAACGAAATTGATGCCGCCGGCCCAAGCCATGTCCAGTTGCTGGCCGTCCCGGACCACCGGCACAGCGCCTTGGAAGGTCAGGTCCCATTGCCCAACAGCGCTGGTGCACAGCAGGAGCAGGGGAATGGCGAGCGCGGCGTGGAGGTCTTTGGAGGGCATGCTGCAGATGGTATATGGTCCAAAGGTAGTGGACCCCGGGGTCGTGTCGCGGACGGGTGCGCGCAAGGCCTTCCCGCACAGGCCCTTTCACAGAAGGGTAACTCCGCTATATTTGCCGCCTCTTTTACGGAAAAATCCAACGGTCATGCAGAACAGAGGCGCGCTATGGATCTTCACGGTCCTCCTGGCGCTCGCGTGTGCTTATCAGCTTTCCTTCTCCATCTTCACGTCAGGCCTTGAGCGCAAGGCCGCCGAGGAGGCCGCCTACAAGGCGGATTCCGTGCTGGCCGTTCCAGGGAACGAAGCGCTGGACCGTGAAGGGTTGAAGCTGGGCTTCGAGAACAGCTACCTGCGGGCCAACGGCGAGCAGCAGGTCTATCCCGTGCTGGGGTACACCTACCGCGAATGCAAGGAGAAGGAGATCAATCTGGGCCTCGATCTGAAAGGTGGCATGGCCGTGACCCTGGAGGTGAGCATCCCGGAGCTCATCGACAACTTGAGCGGCAATAGCACCGACCCGGCCTTCCGCCAAGCCATGGCCAGTGCCCGCGAGCGCCAAAAGAGCAGCGACGCCGACTTCATCACCCTCTTCGGGGAGGAGTATGCCAAGGTGCCCGAGCGTGGACCTCTTTCGGCCATCTTCTACACCCCTGATCGCAAGGACATGTTCGACCGCGAGGGGGATGATGCATCCTACCTCAGCGCACTTCGCAATGAGGCGGAGACAGCCCTCAACAATACCGAGCGTATCCTCCGCACCCGTATCGACAAGTTCGGTGTGGCCCAGCCGAGCATCCAGAAGCAGGCATTCAGCGGCCGCATCCAGATCGAACTGCCCGGGGTGAAGGATAAGGACCGTGTGCGCAAGGTGCTCCAGAGCACGGCCAATCTTGAGTTCTGGGAGACCTACGACAATACTGAGGTGTACCCGGCACTGGAGGCGGCCAATACCCGCTTGCGCGATAAGTTGAAGGTGGGTGATGTGGCCGAGGCGGTCACGGATAGCGCCAGCGTGGACACCATCGGTGCCACCGGAACGGAGACCGCAATGGTGGAGGCCGCCACGGACAGTCTGGCCACCGACAGCCTGGCCACGGACGACCTGGCGACCGACAGCCTCTCGACCGATACCCTCAATGCCGCCGACTTCGCCAAAGAGAACCCGCTCTTTGCGGTGTTGACGCCCTCGCTGGTGCAGGCACAGAACGGGTTCAACCTTGCCCGCGGGTCCATCGTCGGTACCGCGCGGCTGGCTGACACCGCCCAGGTGAACAGCTACCTGGAACGCCCTGAGGTGATCGGTGCACTGCCCAAGGACCTGAAGCTCGCGTGGGGTGCCAAGCCCGATGTGCGCGAACTGACCGACGGGGGATCCACGCCCTTCCTGAACCTGTTCGCCCTGAAAGTGCCTCGCGGAGGAAAGCCCAAGCTGGACGGTAGTTCCATCGTGAACGCCGCCCAGGACTTCGATATGAAAGGGGAGGTGGAGGTCACCATGCAGATGGATGCCGAAGGGGCGCAGACCTGGAAGGTGATGACCGGCGACAACGTGGGCAAGGCCGTGGCGATCGTCCTGGATGACCTTGTTTATAGTGCGCCGGTCGTACAGTCGGAGATCGCCGGTGGTCGTTCCAGCATTTCCATGGGCACGGGCAACCTCAACGAACAGATCCAAGAGGCGGACGACCTGGCCAACATCCTGAAAGCCGGTGCTCTGCCTGCTCCTGCTCGCATCATCGACGAGACCGTTGTGGGACCCAGCCTGGGAAGCGAGAACATCCGCCTCGGTATGTACTCTTTCGCCGTGGCGCTCCTCATCGTGATGTTGTACATGGTGCTCTACTACAGCACCGCCGGTTGGGTCGCCGATCTCGCCCTTCTGGTGAACCTGTTCGTGCTCATCGGCTCGCTCGCCTCCCTGCAGGCTGCGCTCACCCTGCCCGGTATCGCTGGTATCGTGCTCACCATGGGTATGGCGGTCGATGCCAACGTGCTCATCTATGAGCGCATCCGTGAGGAGCTCCGCCAGGGCAAAATGTTGAAGTCCGCAGTGGACCTTGGGTACAAGGGTGCCATGTCGGCCATCATCGACTCGAATGTCACCACCCTGCTCACAGCGGTGATCCTGTACATCTTCGGTTCAGGCCCCATCCGTGGCTTCGCAACGACGCTTGGTCTGGGTATCCTTACATCGCTGTTCACCGCGCTCTTCCTCTCGCGCATGATCATCAGCTGGCGCCTGGAGAAGGGTAAGAGCTTCTCGGTCTGGTCCAACTGGAGCAAGGACATCCTGGTGAAGGCCGCCTATGATTTCATGGGCAAGCGAAAGGTGTTCTATGCTGTCAGCGGTGTGCTCATCGGAGCAGGCATCGTGTCCATGGTCACCGTGGGATTCAACTGGGGTGTCGATTTCAGCGGCGGCCGCACCTATGTGGTGAAGTTCGCCGAGGATGTCCAGGTGGATGAGGTGCGTGGCAGCCTGGAGCCCAGCTTCCGTTCGGACGAGGGTGTTCAGAGCACCGTGCAGGTGAAGTCCTATGGTGGTGCGCGCCAGGTGAAGGTCACCACCAACTACCTCGTCGACCGTTCGGGGGAGGGGGTTGACGCAGAGGTCGACGCCAAGCTCGCCGAGGGACTGGCCAAGCTGAACAACCCGTACGAGATCACCGAGTCCCGCAAGGTGGATGCGACCATTTCCGATGACATCAAGTTCTCCGCCATCACTTCGGTGCTGGTGGCGCTGCTCGGCATCTTCCTCTACATCGCGGTCCGGTTCCGTAACTGGCAGTACGGCCTTGGTGCATTGCTGTCCCTGCTGCACGATGCCCTGGCCCTGCTCGGCCTGTATTCCATCCTGTGGAAGGTGATGCCTTTCTCCATGGAGATCGACGAGGCCTTCATCGCCGCGGTCCTCACCGTGCTGGGTTACTCCATCAACGATACGGTAGTGGTCTTCGACCGCCTCCGGGAGTACATCGCCGATCATAAGCGCGAGAGCTACTACGCGGTGATCAACAAGGCGATCAACTCCACCCTGGGCCGTACGATGAACACCTCGCTGACCACGCTCCTCGTGCTCTTCGTGATCTTCCTCTTCGGTGGAGTATCCATCAAGGGGTTCATCTTCGCCCTGCTGATCGGTATCCTGGTCGGTACCTACTCCTCGGTCTTCATCGCCAGTGCGGTGCTCCTTGACCTGCTGAAAGGCAAGGACCCCAACCGGACCGCCTGATATTGTCAGACCCCAACATGGCGGTCCCTTCGCACCTCTCATGGTCGAAGGGACCGCTTACTTTTGCCCCCCATGCACTTGGCGCTCCTATTCGACATCAGCGGTGGTGAGTTCCTGGTGGTCCTGCTCTTCGTGTTGCTGTTCTTCGGCAGCAAGGGCATTCCCGACTTTGCCCGCGGATTGGGCCGCACCATGCGCCAAGTGCGGGATGCCAGCAACGAGGTGCAACGCGAGATCCAGCGCGAAGCCAACAGTGTGAACCGCGCGCTGCACGACCAGCGCAACGACCGCACTCCACCTCGTGCTCCGGAAACCCCGCAGAAGGAAGGTGTTGATCCCCCCCCACAGGCATGAACGACTGGCTGCTGACCCTCGTTGGACTGGTCGTGTTGGTGGTCGGTGCGGAAGGCATGGTCCGCGGGGCCGTGGACCTGGCCTTACGGGCGCGCATCTCGCCCCTGGTCGTGGGGCTCACCGTAGTATCCTTGGGCACTTCAGCGCCGGAGCTGCTCGTCAGCCTTTTCGCCGCCCTCAAGGGAAGCTCTGTCATCGCCGTGGGGAACGTGGTCGGGTCCAACATCGTCAATATCACGTTCATCCTGGGTGCTTGCGTCCTCGTGCTTCCGCTCGAAGTGGACCGCGAAGCACACCGCATCCACTGGCCGGTGATGATGGGCTCCACCCTGCTCTTCTCGGGGCTCCTGAAGAACAATGTCATCTCCCGATCGGAAGGCGGACTGTTCGTGCTGTTGCTTGCAGGCTACATCGTGTGGATGGTCAGGCGCTCACGCCGGTCGCACACTGCCCATGAGGGTTCAAGTGCGGCGCGGATGCCCGTTTGGAAAGCACTGCTCCTGCTGGCCATTGGCGTGGTGGGGCTCGCCAAGGGGGCGGACTGGTTCGTGGAAGGTGCGGTGGCGATCTCACGCGGGCTCGGTGTCAGTGAGCAGCTTATCGGGGTCACCGTGGTGGCCGTGGGTACTTCGTTGCCTGAACTGGTCACTTCCCTGGTGGCCGCCATCCGGGGTCAGGCCGACATGGGACTCGGCAACCTCATCGGAAGCAATGTCTTCAACCTGCTCGGCATCATCGGCGTGAGCAGTGTGGTATTCCCCATCCAGGCCGACCACATGGCCTTCCAGCTGGACATCGGCGCCATGCTGCTTTCTGCCGCGCTGCTGTATCCGCTGATGCGCCTGGGTCAACGGTTGGGCCGCTGGCAGGGTGTGGTGCTCGTGCTTTTCTACCTCGGCTACGTGCTGCTCGTGCTGCAGCGCGGCTGAATCCGTTCCATTCCGACCTCAACGCTTGGGCTCCATACCGGGGCATGCCAGCACGTGCCGGTCCACGCCGTTCTCGATGTATCCTGGATTTCGATCGGGGGGGTCTGGTGAAATTTATCCACTATTACTCTAATACCCCCCTTCTTGGAATACCTTTGTGCCAACAAAACCATCTTTTTTCATGGCGACCCCCCTCATTCGAGCCAAGGCATTGGAGGATGTCCTGCATCGTCGACCGCAATTCTCCGATCCTCCTGCTCCGAAGATCTCCGACTTCTTCGGTGCCAACGTGTTCAACGAGGATGCCATGCGCATGTTCCTCACGGAAGAGGCGTGGTACGCGGTGCGCCAGGCCACGCAGCTCGGCAGCCGGATCGACCGCAAGCTTGCGGACCAGGTGGCCAGCGGCATGAAGGAATGGGCGGCCAGCAAGGGCGCTACTCACTACACCCACTGGTTCCAGCCGCTCACTGGGCTCAGCGCCGAGAAGCACGATGCCTTCTTCGAACCCATTGGCGGAGGGCGCAGCATCGAGCGCTTCGACGGGAGCATGCTCGTGCAGCAGGAACCCGATGCCAGCAGCTTCCCCAATGGTGGCATCCGCAACACCTTCGAGGCACGCGGTTACACCGCTTGGGACCCCAGCAGCCCGGCCTTCGTCATCGGCCGCACGCTCTGCATCCCCACCATCTTCATCAGCTACACCGGCGAGGCGCTCGATTACAAGATGCCCCTGCTGCGCGCCATCCGTGCGGTGGACGATGCCGCTACGGCCGTGTGCCAGTATTTCGACAAGGATGTCACCAAGGTGATCAGCACCCTGGGCTGGGAGCAGGAGTACTTCCTCATTGACAAGGCGCTCTACTTCGCGCGCCCGGACATCATGATGAGCGGCCGTGCCCTGTTCGGCCACATACCCGCCAAGGGCCAGCAGATGGAGGATCACTACTTCGGGTCCATCCCCGATCGGGTGCGCGCCTTCATGCGTGAATTCGAGACGGAAGCGCTGATGCTCGGCATTCCCGTGAAGACCCGCCACAATGAAGTGGCTCCCAACCAGTTCGAGTGCGCCCCGGTGTTCGAGGAGATGAACCTCGCCGTGGACCATAACGTGCTGCTCATGGACATCATGGAGAAGGTGGCTCAGCGCCATGATTTCCGGGTCATGCTCCACGAAAAGCCTTACGCGGGTGTGAACGGCAGTGGCAAGCACAACAACTGGAGCCTCGCCACCAACACGGGTGTCAACCTGCTCCGTCCAGCGCGTACACCGAAGGAGAACATCCGCTTCCTCACCTTCTTCGTCAACACCATCGCCGCGATCCATGCCAATGCCGATGTGCTTCGTGCATCCATCGCCAGCGCCAGCAACGATCACCGGCTGGGCGCCAATGAAGCACCGCCCGCCATCATCAGCGTGTTCATCGGTGATCACCTCAGCAAGCTGCTCGATGGGCTCGAGAAGAACATCAAGGGTGCCATGACGCCCGATCGCAAGACGGAGTTGAAATTGGACATCGGTCGCATACCCTCGGTGATGCTGGACAACACCGACCGCAACCGGACCAGTCCGTTCGCCTTCACCGGCAACAAGTTCGAGTTCAGGGCCGTGGGCAGCAGCGCCAACTGTGCCGGCCCCATGACCGTGCTCAACACCATCGTGGCCGCCCAGCTCCGTCAGTTCAAGAAGCAGGTGGATGCGCTCATCGACAAGGGCACAAAGAAGGACGAGGCCATCCTCCGTGTCATCCGCGACCTGATCGTGGCGAGCAAGGCGATCCGCTTCGAAGGGAACGGCTACGGTGAAGAATGGAAGGCCGAGGCCAAAAAGCGCGGCCTGAGCAACATCCCGGACACCCCGCGCGCGCTGGACGTATGGGCACGCAAGGAGACCGTGAAGCTCTTCAACGACATGGAGGTGCTGAGCCCTGTTGAGCTCGAAGCGCGACACGAGATCGAGCTGCACAGCTACACGCTGAAGATCCAGATCGAGAGCCGTGTGGCCGGCGACCTGGCCCAGAACCATATCATCCCCACGGCCATCACCTACCAGAACAGGCTCATCGAGAACGTGCGCGGACTGCGCGATGTGCTCGGAGCCGACAAGGCACGTAAGGCAGTGGATACACCAGTGAAGCTGATCGAGGAGATCAGCGAGCACCTCGGCAAGGTGAAGCAGCTTGCCGACGACATGATCGAGGCGCGCAAGAAGGCCAATGTGATCGAAGATGCGCGTGAGAAGGCCATTGCCTACTGCGACAAGGTGCGGCCCCACCTCGATCAGTTGCGCTACCACGTGGACAAGCTGGAGATGCTCGTGGATGACGAGCTGTGGCCGTTGCCCAAGATGCGCGAGCTGATGTTCACCCGTTGAACACCTTGCGGAACCTTACACCAGGCAAGGGGGGCACCGCCCCCCTTGCTGCGTTTCGGGTGGCTTGTTCTCAGCATTGGTGGATCTACTTATCTTCGCCCGGACCGGAACCACGAACCATTCCATCAACCCGATGTTCACACGGAAGATCCTGGGCACCCTGTGCTTGAGCCTGCTTTTCACCGTGGCCGCCTCTGCACAAGGGCGCTTGGCCGAAGAGGCCGACCTGGCCTTCGACAAGGGCTTCTACTACAGCGCGATCGAGCTCTACAAAAAGGCTTACACGGTGGAGAAGAAAGCCGCCACCAAGGCTGAGCTCATTTACAAGGTGGCCGAAAGCTATCGCCTCCTCGGTGATGCACCCCAGGCCCAGGTGTGGTACGAGAAAGCCAACAAGGCCCAACTGGAGGATCCCACCGGCTACTTCTGGATCGGTGAGATGCTCAAACAACAGGGCAAGTACGCAGAGGCCATCGCCGCGTACAACAAGTACAAGGAGAAGAAGCCGGGCGACATGCGCGCTGATGCAGGTATCGCAGCCTGCCAGACCGCCCAGCAGTGGAAGGATGAGCCCACCCGTTACACCGTTGACCCCGAGGTGCTCCTGAACACCGCCCAATACGACTTCACCCCTTCTTTCGCCGACAAGAAGAACGAGACCGTCGTTTTCACCAGCACCCGCGAGGCGGCCACCGGTGCGGAGACCGACCAGATCCTCGGCGAGGCCTTCAGCGATCTTTTCACCAGCACACGCGACCGTCTTGGCAAGTGGAGCGAACCTGTGAAGTTGCCCCTCGAGGTGAACACCGAAGGCAATGAAGGGGCGCCCATCTTCAACAGCAAGCGCACCATCATGTACTTCACGCGCTGCCCCATGGAGAAGAAGAAGGTCTACGGGTGCGATATCTACCTCAGCAAGAAGGTGGGCAGCAACTTCAGTGAAGCCGTGAAGCTCGAGCTGAAGCCTTCCGGCTCCAAGGACGATACCATCACCGTGGGCCACCCCGCACTCTCGCCCAACGATGACATGCTCGTGTTCTCCAGCAACATGAAGGGCGCCGGCCATGCCGGTGGCAAGGACCTTTACATGGTGAAGCTCAACGACGATGGCCTACCCGTGGGAGCCCCGGTCAACCTGGGTGCCGAGGTCAATACGTCCAAGGACGAGATGTTCCCCTTCATCCGGTACGAAGGCACGCTCTATTTCGCCTCGAACGGATTGCCCGGCATGGGTGCCATGGACATCTTCAAGGCCGAAAGCAAGGGTGACGGTAAGTGGGGCAACGCGGAGAACCTGAGGTTCCCGATCAACAGCGCAAGCGATGATTTCGGCATCACCTTCGACGGTGAGAACGACCGTGGATTCTTCACCTCCAACCGTCCCGGTGGCAAGGGCCAGGATGATATCTGGCGCTTCTACATGCCCGACCTGGTCTTCGCCCTGCAAGGCGTGGCTTATGACAAGATGACGAACCAGCCCCTGCCCAATGCCAAGATCAGCGTGGTGGGAACCAATGGCTCCAACTTCAGCGCCATGACGGACGAGAACGGCGGGTTCAATTTCGCTGAGAACGGCAAGGACCGCTACATCAAGGAGAACACCAGCTACAGCATCCTCGCGGAGAAAGAGGGCTACCTCGTGGTGAAGGACCAGATCACCACCGTGGGCCTCGACGAGAGCACCACCTTCGCCAAGGAATACTTCCTGCAGCCCGCCACCAAGGACATCGTCATCAAGCTGCCCGAGGTGCAGTACGACCTCGGCAAGTTCGAGCTGCGCCCCGAGGGCAAGGACTCCCTGGAGACCCTCTACCAGACCCTCATCGACAATCCCACCATCATCATCGAACTGTCCGCGCACACCGACTCGCGCGACTCCGATGCACGTAACCAGATCCTCTCCCAGAACCGCGCCCAGAGCTGCGTGAACTACCTCGTGACCAAGGGCATCGATCCCGCCCGCATGGTCGCCAAAGGCTACGGTGAGTCCAAGCTGCGCATCACCGACGCCCAGATCAAGGCCATGAAGACCAAGGAGGAGCAGGAGGCCGCACACCAGCAGAACCGCCGAACCGAGTTCCGGGTGCTCAGCTACGACTACGTGCCCAAGGACCAGTCAACGCCCCCGCCCACCACCAACTAGCACCAACCCTTCCAGGAAGAGCATCCTCCCCCGCGGTGGATGCTCTTCTTCGTTCACAGCCATGACCTCCGACCGCTACGCCCAGCGCGGCGTCTCCTCCGGCAAGGAAGAGGTGCATCAGGCCATCGCACACCTCGACAAGGGCCTTTTCCCCAAGGCCTTCTGCAAGATCGTGGCCGATGACCTCACCGGCAGCCCCGACCATTGCATCGTGATGCACGCGGACGGCGCCGGCACCAAAAGCTCCCTCGCCTATGCCTACTGGCGCGCCACCGGCGACCTCTCCGTGTGGCACGGCATCGCCCAGGACGCCGTGGTCATGAACCTCGACGACCTGCTTTGCGTGGGCGCCACTGACCACATCCTGCTCAGCAGCACCATCGGTCGCAACAAGCGCCTCATCCCCGGTGAAGTGGTCGCCGCCCTCATCGATGGTACCGAGCGCTTCCTGCAGGACATGCGCCAGCAGGGCATCGACATCCGAAGCACGGGTGGTGAGACCGCCGATGTGGGCGACCTTGTTCGCACCGTCATCGTGGACAGCACCGTCACCTGCCGCATGCGGCGCGATGCCGTCATCGACAATGCCTGCATCCAGGCGGGTGATGTCATCGTGGGCCTCGCCAGCTATGGCCAGGCCACGTATGAGACAAGCTACAACGCCGGCATGGGCAGCAACGGCCTCACCAGTGCCCGCCACGATGTGTTCGCGAAGGCAGTAGGAGAGCAGTACCCGGAGACCTACGACCCTGGCACACCGGAACACCTGGTTTACAGCGGCCAGGCACAGCTCACCGATCCCCTCGAAGGCACGCCGCTCGACTTCGGCAAGGCCGTGCTTTCGCCCACCCGCACCTACGCCCCCGTGGTGAAGCAACTGCTCGCCACCCTGCACCCCCACATCCATGGCATGGTGCACTGCAGCGGCGGCGCACAGACCAAAGTGCTGCACTTCGTGGAAGGCCTGCGCATCATCAAGGACGATCTGCTGCCCATCCCTCCGCTGTTCACCGCCATTCAAGGCATGAGCGGCACGGACTGGAAGGAGATGTACAAGGTCTTCAACATGGGCCATCGGTTGGAGATCTACCTGCCCGCAGCACACGCCGCAGAGGTCATCGCCATCGCCAATTCCTTCGGTATTGCGGCCCAGGTCATCGGTCGGGTGGAAGCGGCTCCAGCCAAAGAGGTGGTGCTCACCAGCCCCCACGGTACGTTCACCTATCAGTAAGGCATCCGCTCCGCGCCACCGTGTGCGCCTTCCATCCAAATGTCCGACCTGCTCTCCAAGCTCTCCGCGCTGCACGAGCGCCGCACCGAGATCGGTAAGTCCCTCGCCGATCCCGCTGTCATTGCCGACCAGAAGAAGTTCGTGGAGCTCAACCGCAGCTACCGCGACCTCGAGCCCATCGAGCAGGCCTACCTGCGCTTCAAGAAGCTCCACGACGACCTTGCCGGTGCCGAGGAGATGCTGCGCAGCGAGAAGGACCCGGACCTGCTGGAGATGGCCCGCGCCGAGCGCGATGACAGCCGCAGTGCCATCGCCGCGATGGAGGAGGAGGTACGCCTCATGCTCGTGCCCAAGGACCCCAACGACGCGCGCAACTGCATCATGGAGATCCGCGCCGGTACCGGGGGGGACGAGGCCAGCCTCTTCGCCGGCGACCTCTACCGCATGTACACCCGTTACTGCGAAGGGCGCGGCTGGCGGGTGGAGGTGGTCGATGTCAGCGAAGGCAGCGTGGGGGGCTATAAGGAGGTCATCCTCAACATCATCGGCGAAGGCGCGTACGGCACCCTCAAGTTCGAGGCCGGTGTGCACCGCGTGCAGCGCGTGCCCGCCACCGAGGCCCAGGGCCGCATCCACACCAGCGCAGCCACCGTCAACGTGCTGCCCGAAGCCGAAGAGACCGACGTGGAGCTCAAGGAGAGCGATGTGAAGATGGAGACCGCCCGAAGCGGTGGCGCCGGTGGCCAGAACGTGAACAAGGTGGAGACCAAGGTGCGCCTGCTCCATATCCCCACCGGCACCGTGGTCATGTGCCAGACCGAGCGCAGCCAGCTGGGCAACCGCATCAAGGCCATGCAGATGCTGCGTACCAAGCTCTACGAGGAACAGGTGCTCAAGCAGGAGGCCGCCATCGCCGCCCAGCGAAAAAGCCAGGTGAGCAGCGGTGATCGCAGTGCGAAGATCCGCACCTACAACTACCCCCAGAGCCGCGTCACCGATCACCGCATCGAGTTCACCGTACACAACCTGCCCCAGGTCATGAACGGCGATGTGCAGGAGCTCATTGACGCCCTCCAGTTGGCCGAGCGCACCGAGAAGTTGCAGGCCGAAGCAGGGCTCTGAGGATCAGATGATCAGTTGATCAGATGATCGGCGGATCGCTTTGGAAGAAGGCGTTTTCTTCACGTTCTGGCTCCCTGCCTGACACCAGATGGCAACCAGACCCCACGGATCCGCACATGCGGTGCAGGTGGCACGCATTCCATTTTCTGATCATCTGATCATCCGATCTTTGCCCCCCATGACCCGCGCTGAGCTCGTCGCCACCATCCGCCGCAAACGCAGCCTGCTCTGCGTGGGCCTCGACACCGAGGAACACCTTGTTCCCGAGCATTTCCGCGCGGAGAGCCATCCGGTGCGTGCCTTCAACGAGGCCATCGTGGAGGTGACCCACGATGTGGCCGTGGCCTACAAGCTCAACCTGGCGTTCTATGAAGCGCTGGGGGAGGAGGGCTGGCTCGACCTCCAGGCCACCATCGCCTACATCCGCAGCAAGGGCGATTGTTTCATCATCGCCGATGCCAAACGCGGCGACATCGGCAACACCGCCCGCAAGTACGCCGAGGCCTTCTACGACAAGCTGGATGTGGATGCCGTTACGCTTGCGCCCTACATGGGCCGCGACAGCATCGTGCCCTTCATGGGGCGGCCCGGCAAATGGGGCATCGTGCTCGGCCTCACCAGCAATGTGGGCGCCGATGACTTCCAGTTCCTGCGGATCGAGCGCGAGCCGGGGAGCCGGCTCTTCGAGGTGGTGATGCGGCGCTGCGCTGAATGGGGCACCCCCGATGAACTGATGTTCGTGGTGGGCGCCACCCGACCCGAGTTCATTGCCGATGCCCGCCGCAGCGCGCCGCAGCACTTCTTCCTCGTGCCCGGCGTGGGTGCGCAGGGCGGCGATCTACAGGCCGTGCTCGATGCGGGCATGACCGCCGATGGTGGCCTGCTCATCAACAGCAGCCGCGGCATCCTCTACGCCGGTGAAGGCCAGGACGCCATCCCCGCCGCCCGCCGCGCAGCCCAAGCGCTCCAGCAGGCCATGGCCGCCCGGCTGTGAGGCCGAGAGGTCTCCAGGTCCCATTCCACCACACGCCAAGGGCTGAAGGCCCGCTGCATTCCTGCCTGGGGCAACGCCATCGGCCATCTGCGACCCGAAGGTCCGGAAGGGCTGAAGGCCCGACCCCATCAAAGCCCATGGCAACGCCGTGGGCAATTGAGCGTTGGGTGATCGAAGGGAGGGCTGAAGGCCCGACCTCATCAAAGCCCATGGCAACGCCATGGGCAATTGAGCGTCGGGTGATCGAAGGGAGGGCTGAAGGCCCGACCCCATCCTTCCACCTACCATTTGGTGGATGATCGGATCGTTGCTATCTTATGCGTCTATGATATGACGTAAATATCGTCAAGTAGCGCCATGAGCCAGCCCGCCCTTCACCTCCCTGCCGCCTACGCACCCCTGACCCTCGTCCACCGCGCGGCACACCAACGTTCGCTCCTCCTGGAACCGGGCTTCCCCTATGGCGAGGAACTCCTCCAGTTCATGTGGCAGCAAGGGCTCTACGAGCAGCACGCCCTGCGCACCACCGATGGCCGTCCCGTGCAGGTGCTGCGGCCCGGGCGCATCCAGCACCACAGCGGTCCCGACCTCGACGGCGCCGAGCTCCGCATCGATGGCCAGCTCTGGCACGGCACCGTGGAGGTCCACATCCGTGCCAGCGAATGGAACAGCCACGGCCACCAGCACGACCCCGCCTACGAGAACGTGGTGCTCCACGTGGTCTACGAGCACGACGCCGAGGTGCGCACCCGCAGTGGCCGCCTGCTGCCCACGGTGGAACTGATGCCGCGCATCAGCAGCGAACGCATCGCCCTGCACCACGACCTCATGCGCGGCCAAGGCTTCGTGCCCTGCGCGCGCCAGCTCGCCGGCATGGACCATGTGCTCACGGGACCCTGGCTGGAGCGTGTGCTCGTGGAACGGTTGGAGCGCAAGACCGCAGCCGTGGAGCAGCTCCACGAGCAGCTGGGCCGCGATCCCTCCGCCACGCTCTACCACATGCTGGCGCGCGCCTTCGGCATGCAGGTCAACGCCGAGCCCTTCGCCATGCTGGCCCATGCGCTGCCCCTGCGCATCGTGCAGCGCTACCGCGACGATGCCCTGCGCACCGAGGCGCTGCTCTTCGGCCAGGCGGGCCTGCTGCAGGTGGACCATGCGGATGCGCATCCCCGGCTGCTGCAGCGCGAGCATGCCGTGCTCCAACGCATGCACGGCCTGCGCACCGTGCCCATGGCCGCGTGGAAGTTCGGGCGGATGCGACCGGTCAACTTCCCCACGGTGCGCATCGCCCAGTTCGCCCAGCTGCTCATGCGCTGCGACGGCTCCTTCGCCGCGCTGCTCCAGGCCACCCGCGTGGAAGAGCTCATCGCCCTGCTGGAGGTCACCGCCGGTGATTACTGGACCACGCACTACACCTTCGACCAGCCCAGCCGGGCGCAGCCCAAGCACCTGGGGCGCACCGCCGCGCAGCACCTGCTCATCAACGCGCTCGTGCCCACGCTCTTCGCCCTGGGCCGCGTGCAGGGGCGCCAGGCGCTGTGCGACCGCGCGCTGGACCTGCTGGAGCAGCTGCCGGCCGAACGCAACAGCCTCCTTGAGGGCTGGAGCATCCTCGGCCTCAAGGCTGACAGCGCTGCGCGCGGCCAAGCTCTGTTGGAGCTGCGCAAGACCTACTGCGATGCGCGCCGCTGCCTCTCCTGCGGCATCGGACGGCAACTGCTGCGGGCGCCGGTGGGGTAGGGGTGTGGGGCATTCTTCGTCCCTGTTCCTGTACCGCCGTTCAGGGCGGATCGTGATCCGCCCCTACGGCGGCTGCGGGTGATGATCGACGCCCCACACGCAACTTGCATTTCCGCCATGGGCATTCCTACCTTCACCCCATGCTTCCTCGTGTACGACCCTTGCTGGAACGGCAGGCCTTCGGTGTCTGTGATTGGTGGGCGGGCAAGCTCAACATCAAGGCCGAACAGGTACGCCTCTCGTTCATCTACCTCAGCTTCGTCACCGCCGGCCTCCACGTGGTGCCCTACCTGGTGATGGCCTTTGTGCTCCAACACAAGGAACGCATCAAACAGCCCTTCAAACGGAGGAGTACGGTGTGGGAGTTATGAGCACTTAGGAAGCCGTTGACAAACGACTACAAACGATCTAGGCCTTGAGGATCAACAAAATAGTGCCATTGGGTATAGTGGAAATAAACGCAACTGTTGCGTATACAGGCAGTTAGCGGTAATTATGAACAATTGAAAATATGCTCAAATCAAGCCTGATTATCATTATCTTATTCTTAAGTTATTTCTGCTTTTCACAAGATGGAACAATCTTAGAAGAAGAAATTTATTCATTAACGGATTCTATGATAAACTCTAGGATAGAATATTATCCTTCGCTTAGAGAAAATTGCAGAACAGTTACTTGTAAGAGAATTATTTATCAAAGCGATTCTATTCCAGTTAAAGGCTATTTAGTTCAACCTAAAGACACCGGATTTTACCCTTGTATAATCTTTAATAGAGGTGGACATGGTGAATTTGGCGAAATGACTGATGCTTTTACCGCCCGATTAATAGAATACTCGGCAATGGGTTTTGTAGTTATAGCAACACAATATAGAGGGGGATGTAAAGGCTGTAAAGGGAAAGATGAAGCTGGAGGAAAAGACATAAATGATGTCATGAACCTATTCAAAGTTATTGATCGATTACCGAATGTTGATACTTCAAGAATAGTAATGATTGGAGCAAGCAGAGGAGGCATTAATACCTGTCAAGCAGTTATAAAAACCAATCGTATAAAATTAGCTCTACTAATGTATAGCCCAGCAAATCTTTACACGAATGTTAGTAAAAGACCGGAAATGGAAAATATTGTATTACCTCATTTCATTAAAGACTATTGGGAGAATAGAGATTCTATTTTAATTGAGCGTTCTCCCGTTTTTTGGACAGAAAAATTTTCAAAAGGTACTAGTATCGTTATAATGCATGGTACGGATGATAAAAAAGCATTTTATGAAGAAGCGGAAGAGCTTCACAATAAGTTAAAAAAAGATGGTATTAACTCGATTCTGGAAACTTTTCAAAATGGGAATCATGGTTTGCACACTCACTGGGAAGAATATTGGGAAATGAGCAAGTATTATCTTGAATTAGTAAAAGAAAAAAAGGCCATAACAAGATATAAAAGGCATTAAAACGATCGATCGTTTATACAAATGTTAAAACTAAATATGAAATTACTTATTTTTCTTACAGTGTTTTATTACACAACGGGGTATGATCAAGTTTTGAACAATAGAGGTGTTTTTGAGTCAAAACTGTATAAAGAGAGTAAACGAAATATTTCAATCACAATTGATGATGTTCCGAATACACGAAACTATCTTTCAAATAGTTTTCATTCGAAATTACTATCTAAACTTGATTCATTGAATATTCCTATTACCATTTTTTTAAACGAAGGTCTTATTTACAAAACTGATTCTACAAGCAAGAATTTAGATTTATACGAGAATTGGATTAAAAGAAATTATACAACTATAGGTAACCATACGTTTTCACATTCAAGATATTCAGAGGTTGGCTTCGAGCAGTTTGTGATGGATATAGAAAATGGAGAAAAACTACTGAATGAACTTGCCTCTAAATATCAAAAAACATTGATTCATTTTCGTTTTCCTTACAATGACTTGGGAATAGACTCTCTTCAAAAAGCAAAAATTGACAGTGCTCTATTTATGAAAAATTATGTCAATTCTCCCTTTACGGTTGAAAGTTCCGATTGGATGTTCAATTATATCTACGAGTACTATTTAACACAGTCCAGATTCAAAAAGGCGAAAGAAATTGGACAGCTTTACGTATCAAAAACGATAGACTATATTCATTTCTTTGATTCTCTATCTTGCGAAAAATATGGTAGAAGTATAAATCAAATATACCTATGTCATGACAACACATTGAATGCGGACTATCTTAGTGAAATCATTTCAGAACTTAAAAAAAAGAAATACACATTTATCACCATAGATGATGCACTAACTGATACTGTTTATCAACAAGAAAATAATTACTACAAAAAATGGGGTATTTCATGGCTATATAGATGGATGCCTGCACAAACAGAAAGAGTAAAATGGATGCGACTTGAACCTGATATCAGTAGTATCGAAAATCTATATAAAGACCTTTCGACAAAATAAAAAGTACTATGAAAAATGTCCTTATTACAACAATTCTTTCTTTTTCGTTTAGTCTTGGGTTCGCTCAAAATGGAAAAATTCTATCTAAAGAATTAATTGATCTCAAAACATCAGAATACTGGTATAAGCTTTCGGAAAATGATACTTTGAAAGCTGAATACAAATATTTAAACAAACTTGATTTCTATGAAATTACGTACCAAAGTGATAGCTCGATTGTCAAGGGAATGATATTAGAACCTAAAAAAGAAGGACTCTATCCTGCAGTTATATTTAACAGAGGAGGGAATACAGATGCTGGAAAGTTAGACGCATATTTGTTAATTGTCTTCACATCTAAATTAGCTGAACAGGGTTATGTGATAGTTGGGACTAACTATCGGGATGAAGAAGAGTATGGAGGTGAAGACATTAATGATGTTTTGTATCTCACGGAAACACTAAAGGAAATTAAAAAAGCAGATACTAGTCGAATAGGAATGTTTGGTTGGTCTAGAGGTGGAATGATGACCTATTTGGCACTAAAAAAATCGGATAATATTAAAACTGCAATAGTAGGCAATGGTCCATCAGATTTATTCGCAATTGCCGAGTACAGACCTTTTTTAGAAGAAAACGTTTTCGCTAGATACATTCCTAACTATTGGGAAAACAAGGAAGCTGAATTGAAAAAGCGTTCGGTACTTTATTGGGCTGACGAATTGAATAAGAATAGCAGTCTTTTAATATTATGCGGCACAAAAGACAGAAGTTGTCCTCAAGAACAATCTGATAAAATATCACATCTGTTAGAGCAATTAGCCTACGACTATCAATTAAAGAAGTATGAAACAGACCACTTATTTTCTGATAAAAGAGATGAATTAAATGAGGAAATAATAAATTGGTTGAATAGTCGGTTATAAAAACTACCGCTAACAATGTATAAAATGCATAACCACCCTACGGGATGGTAACGACATTTTATACAGGCCGTTGACCGCCATTACGCGCAAAGCCGCGCAACAGCGTTCAACTGAGAATGACCACCGCCTTTAGGGAACACGCACCCTTTGCCCTACCACAAATACTCCCCCCTGCCCGCTGCACCCGGGCATTGCTGTCCTCGGTGGGTGCGGGGCGGAAGGCCTGGCCGGTGATGCGTTCGTAGAGCAGATCGTGATACAGCGAGATCCAACATCAAGCGAGAACGCCTTTCCGCCCGCCTCTTCTGGACGTGCCGCCCGCTTTCGCCTCCATGGAAAAGCGGCGGATGAGCTCATTGCGCACCATGTTGTTCAGGAAACCCTTCAGCGAAAGATGCACATCGAGCTTGGGCCATGCGATACCCACGCCCCCGGCGAACACCTCGCATTGCTGGATCTGTTTCGACGAAGCGCCTTGCAATGGTTCAATACCATCCAACGGTTCAGCGAACACGGATCCATTGTTCAGTCGAAGCACTACCGCTCCGTTGGCGACCGCTACTTCGGCAATGCGCAAGCCCTTTTCCATGATCAACCGGTCCAATGGATCGGCAGAGCGCAGATCACTCGATCTTGAAGTAGACCTTCCAGGCTTTGATGATCGTTCCATGGTGCTTGATGATCAATTGACGGATCCGTTCCCGTTCCTGCTGCTTGAACCCGTATGAATATTCTTCCTTTACCTCAGGACCCAGCCACCACTTGGCATGACCGTCACCCTTGTTCACATGTACGTGTGGCGGCTCGGACCCTTCCTCACTCCAGAAGTAGAACGAATAGCCCTCAATGTCCGGTTTGATCGCCTTCGGTGCCATACGCCTGCCCCCAAAGATACTCAACCCTTACCCCAGGTACTCCCCCACCGCCCGCTGCACCCGGGCGTTGATGTCCTCGGTGGGTGCGGGGCGGAAGGCCAGGCCGGTGATGCGTTCGTAGAGCTCCACGTAACGTTCGGTGACGCTGTGCACGAAGGCATCGTCCATGGGGGGCACCTGCTGCCCCTCCTTGCCCATGAAGCCTCCGGCGATGAGCCATTCGCGGACGAACTCCTTGCTCAGCTGCTTCTGGCGTTCGCCCCGGGCCTGGCGTTCGGCATAGCCGTCGGCGTAGAAATAGCGTGAGCTATCGGGCGTGTGGATCTCGTCGATGAGCAGGATACGGCCATCGGCGGTGCGTCCGAACTCGTACTTGGTGTCCACCAACAGCAGGCCGCGCTCGGCGGCGATGCGGCTGCCCTCGGCGAAGAGCGCCAGGGCGTAGCGCTGCATGGTGTCCCACTCCTGCGGCGTACACAGGCCCCGCGCCAGGATCTCGTCCGGCGTGATGTCCTCGTCGTGCCCCACATCGGCCTTGGTGCTGGGGGTGATGATGGGCGTGGGGAAGCGGTCGTTCTCGCGCAGGCCTTCGGGGAGCGTGGCGCCACACAGGGTACGGAGGCCGCTTTGGTAGGTGCGCCAGGCGTGGCCCGCGAGGTAGCCGCGCACCACCATCTCCACCTTCACGGTGCTGCACGCCGCCCCGATGACCACGTTGGGATCGGGCGAGGCCTCGGCCCAGTTGGGCGCCACATGGCGCGTGGCCTGCAGCATGTGCCAGCTGAGCTGGCTGAGCACCTGGCCCTTGTGGGGGATGCCACGGGGCAGCACCACATCGAAGGCGCTGATGCGGTCGCTGGCCACCAGGATGATGCGGCCGTCGGACAGGGTGTACACATCGCGCACCTTGCCACGGTACACGTTGGTGATGAGGGGGTGCTGGAGTTCGGAGCGGAGGAGGGTGCCGGGCATGGGGGCGGGAGGCGTTGGGCGGTGGTCGGTGTTCGGTGTTCGATGGTCGATGTTCGAGGGTCGATGGGCGATGTTCGATGTTCGAGGTTCGAGGTTCGAGGGCGAAGAACGAATGGTCAATGCTTAATGCTCCATGATCATCAACGTCGATGGGAGGCAATTCATCGCATTGGGAACCAGTGTGTGGGTACTTCGAACACCGAACATCGAACAACGCTGAACGAACAACTATGTACGAACAACGATGTACGAACAACGCTGAACGAACAACGATGAACCATGCACGATGACCGGACAACGACCTGCTATCATCGTCACTGCTACTTGCGGTCGCGGTTCTCCAATTCGCGGAAGGCGCCGAGGACACGCGTCACGAGTTCATGGCGGATGACGTCCTTCTCATCGAGCTCGATGACGCTGATGCCTTCAATGTTGCGGAGCATGTGCACGGCGGGCATCAGGCCGCTGGGCTGGCGGTCGGGCAGGTCCACCTGGGTGACATCGCCGGTGATGACGAACTTGGCGTTGCGGCCCATGCGGGTGAGGAACATCTTGAGCTGGGGCAGCGTGGCGTTCTGTGCCTCGTCGAGGATCACGAAGGCGTGGTCGAGCGTGCGGCCGCGCATGAAGGCGAGCGGCGCGATCTGGATGATGCCCTCGTCGAGGTGGTCGGCGAGGCGCGAGGCGGGGATCATCTCCTTGAGCGCATCGTAGAGCGGCTGCAGGTAGGGATCGAGCTTCTCGCGCAGGTCGCCGGGCAGGAAGCCGAGGTTCTCGCCTGCCTCCACCGCAGGCCGCGTGAGGATGATGCGGCGCACCTTGCGTTCCTTGAGCGCCTTCACGGCCAGGGCCACGGCGGTGTATGTCTTGCCGGTGCCGGCGGGGCCGATGGCGAAGACCATGTCGCTGCCCTCCACGGCCTTCACAAGCTTCTGCTGGTTGAGGGTGCGGGCCTTCACGCGCAGGCCAGCGTTGCCATAGACGAGCACATCGGCCTCTTCGCCGCCTTCGCCACGTTCAGCGCCACCCATGATGTCGTCGAGCACCTTGCGGGGCAGCTCGTTGTAGCGGGCCACGTGGGCCATCAATTCGCCGAAGCGCTCCTCGAAGCGGGTGAGCTCTTCGGCCGGTCCGGTGACCTTGACGGTATCGCCCCGGGCGATGAGATTGAGCTTGGGGAAGAGGTTGCGGATGAGGCGCAGGTTGCTATCGTTGGCCCCCAGGACCTCCACGGGTTCCACCCCGGTGATGGTGATCAGCTTTTCGATCAAGATAACATCGCGTTGTTCAGAAGTTCCAGTGCCGATGGCTCTAGGCTCCCGGTAGTTTTGGAGCGCCGAAGGTAGGTCTTCGGTCCGTACGCCCACCGCGCCATGGCCATCATCACCCTCACCACCGACATGGGCCTACAGGACCATTATGTGGCTGTGGTGAAGGGCGCCATCCTGCGCCAGCATCCCGAGGCGGTGATCGTGGACGTGAGCCACTCGATCCGTGCCTTCGACAATGCACAGGCGGCGTTCGTGCTGCGCAACACCTACCCGGAATTCCCCCGGGGCACCATCCACATCATCGGTGTGAACCCCGAGGCCGACGGGCAGACGCCCCACCTGGTGGTGAAGCATGACGGGCACTACTTCATCGGCGCGGACAACGGGATCTTTTCGTTGCTCTTCGATGGCAAGCCGCATGAGGCCTTCGAAGTGACGATGAAGATCGAGGATGACCAGATCACCTTCCCCACCAAGAGCGTGTTCGTGCCGGTGGCCTGTCACCTGGCGCGGGGCGGCACGGCGGACGTGATCGGTCGCAAGGTGGTGACGATCCGCGAGCAGATCGGCTTCCAGCCGGCCCTCGATCCGCACAGTATCCGGGGCCGGGTGATCCACATCGACAGCTACGGCAACCTGATCACCAACATCCGCCGTGGTGTGCTGAACGAAGTGGGCCGCGGGCGCGGGCTGCGCATCGGGTTCGCTTCGCACGAGGATGACATCCTGCGGCTGCACACCACATACAGCGACGTGCCCCAGGGCGAGCGCGTGGCCTTCTTCAATGCCATGGGCCTGCTGGAGATCGCGGTGAACAAGGGCGTGGAGGGGCACGGGGGTGGCGCTGCGCGGCTCTTCGGCGTGGAGGTGAACGATCCGGTGCGCGTGGACTTCGAGCACCGGCTTGAGCCCGTACTGCGATGATCGTCCGGGTGGTGAAGATGACCTTCCGGCCGGAGGAGGTGGAGACCTTCCGCAAGCTGTTCGCCGGGTGGGCGCCGCGCATCCGGGCCTCACGGGGCTGCCGGTACCTGGAGCTGTGGCAGGACCTTGCCGATCCGCGGGTGTTCTTCACGCACAGCCATTGGGATGCCGAGGCCGACCTGGAGCAGTACCGCCGCTCACCGGTGTTCGCCGAGGTATGGCCGGTGGTGAAGCCGCTCTTCGCCGCGCCTGCGGAAGCGTGGTCGGTGGAGGTGCTGCACCGCAGCGATGCATCGCCCCTCCGCTGACCCTCATCGCGCGCAGGCCGCGGTGCGGCGAAGGTTCCGCACGATCGGCCCGGGATCTGCGATCTTCGTCCCATGCGTGGACCCCTTCTGCTGCCCCTGTTCGCCCTGCCGTTGGTACTGACCGCCCAGCAGCCGCGGGCGGAGGAACACTTGGAACGCGCGCGCAGCGCCTACTACGCAGCCCGGTTGGAGGAAGCCCTGGCGCATGCCGACAGTGCCTTGGCCGCCGATGCCACGGTTCCGGGGGGATACAAGTTGCGCGGCGACATCAAGCAACGGAGCGCCGACCTGCATGGCGCATTGTTGGACTATGTGCGAGCCGAGAAGCAGAACGACCAGGACCCGCGGCTCTTCGTGAGCCGATCGGCGATCCACGTGACCGAGGGCCGGGTGAAGGAGGCCATCCGCGATGCGGACCGCGCGCTGTCGCTGGACAAGAACGATGCGGACGCGTGGTACAACAGGGGCTGCGCCAACTATCTGGGGCAGGACATGAACGGTGCCCTGCGCGACCTGGACCGCTCGTTGGAGCTGAACCCGAACAACGCCTTCGCCCTGATGCTCCGCGGTGTGGTGAACGGTGCGCTGTACAAGGACCGTGAAGGATTGAGCGACCTGCGGGCGGCCCTGGCGTTGGACCCCACCCTGCCTGGTGTGCGCATGAGCCTGGCCGTGCAGCTGTTCGAGGCCAAGCAGTTCCAGGAGGCCATCACGGTGTTCACCGAGGTGATCGATGCCGGTGGGGAGGACGCCCTGGTGGAAGCCCACTACTACCGGGCCGACTGCCACTACAACCTGGGCGACAAGGAGCAGGCCTGTGCGGACTGGCGCGCGGCGGGAGAAGGCGGCGACAAGGACGCCCAGTTCATTGTGCGCAACTATTGCAACACCGACGAAGAGAAGATCCCGCGCAAGCCGGTGAAGCAGCGCAAGACGGTGATCGAGTTCTAAGGACACTGGCCACCACCGGCTGTGCATAGCGGACCGGGGAACGGTGGGGATGGTACACGGCGGGGCCTGTATCTTGGCGCCCCGTTCAACGGCATGTTCGCACTCGTACGCAAAGAGATCACAGGCTTCCTGGGCTCGCTCATCGGCCACATCGTGATCGTCGTCTTCCTGCTGATCACCGGCCTGTTCCTGTGGGTGTTCCCGGACAACCTGCTGGACCAGGGCTATGCCGACCTGGCGCCGCTCTTCGGACTGGCTCCGTGGGTGTTCCTCTTCCTGGTGCCGGCCATCACCATGCGCAGCATCAGTGAGGAACGGCGCACGGGCACCCTGGAGATCCTGCTCACCAAGCCCTTGACGGAGCTGCAGGTGGTGCTTGCGAAATACCTGGCGAGCCTGTTGTTGGTGGCGGTGGCCCTGTTACCCACCTTGGTGTACTGGTATACCGTGTCGGACCTGGCCATGCCGCAGGGCAATGTGGATACGGGCGGCATCCTGGGATCGTACATCGGTCTGCTCTTCCTGGCGGCCTGCTTCGTGGCGGTGGGCATCTTCGCTTCGGCGCTCACCGAAAGCCAGATCGTGGCCTTCCTCATTGCGGTGTTCCTCTCCTTCTTCCTGTACCTCGGCTTCGAACTGCTGGCCGACTTCAGCACCTTCGGCGGCTGGGAGGGGGCTGTGCGACGGCTGGGCATCCAGGAGCATTACATGAGCATGAGCCGTGGGGTGATCGACCTGCGTGATGCGCTCTACTTCGTGGGCGTGATCGGCATCTTCCTGCTGTTGACGCGCACGGTGCTGCAAAGCCGTACCTGGTCATGAGCGGAATGCGCGGTGGCATGAACAAGCGCAGCAGCGACCTGCTGGAACTCCTGTTGGGTGTGGCGGGGTTGCTGCTCCTGCTCTACATCGGATCCTTTGTACGGCTGCGTGCCGACCTCACCAGCGAGCAGCGGTACACCCTACGCCCGGCGACCGAGGAGCTGGTGGAGGGCTTGGAGGACGAGGTGTTCGTGAAGGTGTTCCTGAGCGGCGCCCTGCCGGCTGACCTCGAGCGGCTGTCGCGGGCCACGCGTGAGCTGCTGGACGAGCTGCGCGTGGTGGGTGCCGAGCGGATCAATTACAGCTTCGTGGACCCCAACGCGAGCGCCGATCCGGAAACGCGGAACGCCGTGTACGACGACCTTCAGAAACAGGGTCTGCGGTACAGCAGCATCCGCTTGCGGGAGGACGGTGCCTTCGTGGAGCGCATCGTGTTCCCGGGCGCCATCGTCACCTACCGCGAGCGCAGCACGCCGGTGCAGCTCCTGAAGTCGCAGGTGCGTGTGCCGGACGCCGACATGGTGAACCGCTCGATCAACAACCTGGAGTACGAGCTGGCGAGCGCGATCCGTCGCGTGGTGGCCACCCAACGTCCCCGGGTGGCCTTCCTGGAGGGGCACGGGGAACTTGGCGCCATCGCGGTAGCCGACATCACCCAGGCCTTGGAGGAGCAATACGACGTAAGCCGCGTGCGGATCGATGGCCGGATCGATGCGCTGAGCCGCAAGGGCGAGGGCATCGCCGTGCGCCTGAACACCCATGACGCCCTCATCATCGCCAAGCCGGACAGCGCGTTCAGCGACCGCGACCGGTACGTAGTGGACCAGTTCGTGATGAACGGCGGCAAGGTGCTGTGGTTGGTGGACGCCATGAACGCCAACCTGGACAGCCTGCGGAAGAACCAGTTCTCCATCGCCACGCCGCTGGAGCTGGGTCTGCAGGAGCTGTTGTTCAGCTACGGCGTGCGCATCAACAACGACCTGGTGCTCGACCGGAGCTGTGCGCCGATCGAGATCTTCACCCAGCCGTACGGTGACCAGCGCAAGTTGGAGCGCTTCCCCTGGTACTTCGAACCGGTGAGCGTGCCACAGAGCACACACCCGGTGGTGGCCAACGTGGACCCCGTTCATTTCCGCTTCGGCAGTTCGCTGGACACCATCGCCGCGGACGGTGTCCGCAAGACCATCCTGCTCACCTCCTCCCCTGCCAGTTTCGCGCAGCGCAATCCGGTCCGCATCAGCCTGAACATGGTGGAGCTGGACATGGGCTTCGAAAAGCGCAGCACCCCGTTCCTGCCGATGGCGGTATTGTTGGAGGGGCGCTTCACCTCGCCCTATGCCGACCGCCTGCCGCCTGCGTTCCGCGAAGACCGGGACGTGGCGTTCAAGGAGCAGAGCAAGGAAACGGCGATGATCGTGGTGGCCGATGGCGACGTGATCGCCAACCGTGTGGATGCGGCCAAGGGCATGTTCTATCCGCTGGGCTACGACCGCTACGCCAACACGAAGCTGTATGGCAATCGCGAGTTCATCGTGAACGCCATGAACTACCTGCTGGATGACAAGAGCCTGATCAGCATCCGTTCGCGTGAGCTGACGCTTCGGCAGCTGGACCCGGTGCGCACCGAACGGGAGCGCACGATGATACAGCTCTTCAACCTTGTGTTACCGGTGCTCCTGACGATCGGGGGGGGCCTGCTGCTCCATTTCCTGCGTCGGAGACGATCGAACACCCGCTCATGAACCGCACCCTCCTGCTCCTGTTGGCCGTGGCCGTGCTCGGCGGCCTGGCCTGGTGGCTCACCACCAGTGACCGTGGCACTTCGCTGGACGCCCCTCTTTCCGACTTCACCATCGCCGACACGGCGCGGGTGGACCGCATCTTCATCTCGGACGTGGCCGGCAGGCAGATCGACCTGCGGCGTGAGGGGAGCCGCTGGACCCTCAACGGCATCTACGAGGCCCGCAATTCGGACATCAAGCTGTTGTTGAACACGTTCAAGCGCATCGAGGTGAAGAGCCCGGTATCCAAGAAGGCGCAGGGCACCGCCCTTCGTTTCATGGGTGCCGTGGCCAAGCGGGTGGAGATCTACACGGGGGGCAGCAAGCCGGAGAAGGTGTGGATCGTGGGGCATGCCACCAAGGACAACCTGGGCACGTACATGGTGTTGGAACTGCCGGACAAGGGGCGGAGCAGTGCGCCCTTCATCATGAAGATGGCCGGCTTCACCGGGATCGTGAACACCCGGTTCCACACCGATCTGGACCAGTGGCGGCGTCCGGTGCTGTGGGACTTCCAGGACCCCTATGACCTGGCGCGCGTGGAGGTGGACCTGCCAAAGGGGCCGGGCACCTCCTTCCGCGTGGTGCAGGATGAAGCGCGCAGGGTGCAGCTGCTGGATGCACAGGGCCGGCCGATGGCGATGGACAGCAGCCGGGTGAAGTTGTACCTGCGTTCGTTCAAGGACCTGAACTACGAGGTGATCGAGCGCCGCATGGGCCAGGCCTCGCGCGATTCGCTGCTGGCGGTCGTACCGGACCACGTGGTACGCACACAGGACCGGGCCGGCACGGAAAAGGAGGTCCGGTTCTGGTTCATGCCGTACACCGGTGAGGTGGACAGTACGCTGGCGTTCAGGCCGCAGCATGACCCCAACCGCATGTATGCGTTCGTGGATGACAGCTTGGTGGTGGTGATCCAGCGACCGATGTTCGATCCCATCCTGGAGCCTGCCGAGCAGCTCCAACCGTAGCACTCCCGGGCGGTGCGGCTGTGGATAAACGGCCCACCGTGTTGAAAAGTGCAGCTTAGCGCGCTGGGAGGCCCGGCTAACTTTGCCCGATCCCAAAAGACCGATAGAACCGATGAAATTCATCGTATCCAGCACCGCCCTGCTCAAGCAACTGCAACTGTTGCAAGGCGTGCTCGCCAGCAGCAACACGCTGCCCATCCTGGACAACTTCCTCTTCGAGATCGACGGCAAGCAGCTGACGGTCACCGCGAGCGATCTGGAGACCACCATCACAGCCACGATGGCAGTGGAGGCCAAGGATAAAGGCAGTGTGGCCATCCCGGCCCGCCTGCTGCTCGACACCTTGAAGGCCTTCCCGGAACAGCCGCTGACCTTCACCATCGATGGCAAGCACCATGGGGTGGAGATCAACAGTGAACAGGGGAAGTACAAGATGACCGGATTCAACGGCGCCGAGTTCCCCAAGAGCCCGGTGCTGGAGGAGCCGACCTCGCTGGCCATGCCGGCGGGTACGCTGGCAGCTGCCATCAACAAGACGCTCTTCGCCACGGGTAACGATGACCTTCGCCCTGTGATGAGCGGCATCTTCTTCGAACTGAGCCCCGAGAGCGTCTGCTTCGTGGCCACCGACGCGCACAAGCTGGTGCGCTACCGCCGCACCGATGTGCAGGCACCGCGCGCCGCCTCGTTCATCGTGCCCAAGAAGCCACTGAACCTGCTGAAGAGCTCACTGGCGGGCACCAATGCCGAGGTCACGGTGGAGTTCAATGAGAACAACGCGGCCTTCAAGTTCGACAACACCGTGCTGGTGTGCCGCCTGATCGATGGGAAATACCCGAACTACGAAGCGGTGATCCCCAAGACGAACCCCAACAAGCTCACCATCGACCGGGCCACCTTCCTGAGCTCGATCCGCCGGGTAAGCATCTTCGCCAACAAGACCACCCACCAGGTCCGCCTGCACATCAACGGCAGCCAGCTCACCATCAGTGCGGAGGACCTCGATTTCGCGAACGAAGCGAACGAGAAGCTCACCTGTGCCTACGAGGGTGAAGAGATCACCATCGGCTTCAACTCGCGCTTCCTGATGGACATGTTGAACAACCTCACCTCCGAGCATGTGAACCTGGAGATGAGCGCTCCGAACCGTGCCGGCATCCTGCTGCCCGGTGAGGCCGGTGAAGTGGGCGAGGATGTGCTGATGCTGGTGATGCCGGTGATGCTGAATAACTGATCGGCACGGACTTCGCACTGCACCGTTGAACACCTGAACCATGAAACACCTGGCCCTCGCAGCGACCCTGCTGATCACGTTGAGCGCGAACACCTGCAAGAAAGGCGCTGACATGACCGACCTTGCCGACAAGAAATGGGTATTCCAGAGCCTGGCCGGCAAGGCACTGGAGCTACCTGCAGGTACTGAGTCACCGTGGTTGAAACTGGTCGGTGACCAGCTACAAGGCTTTGGTGGCTGCAACAGCCTGATGGGCGCCGTGAAACAGACGGGCACCTCGCTGAACTTCGGTCAAGTGGGGTCCACCAAGAAGTATTGCGAGGGGATCCAACCCACGGAGAACGCCATCATGGGCATGCTTGGCCGGGTGGAGAGCTTCAAGATGGAGCAGGGTCTTTTGAAGCTGATCGGTGGCGGACAGGAACTGGCCGCGCTGAAGGCCGAGTAGGAACCGGACAACATTCACTGAAGCCCCTGCCGCTCGGTGGGGGCTTCGTTCTTCCAGGCTCATCCGATGGACGTGCGGTCCGGGTCCAGCGGCTGTCCGGGGCCTTCTTGCGAAGCTCGATCGGAGGTGTACCGCACGATGGTGATGCCCTGTTGTGGCGGCAGCACCTCCTCGGGCTCGTCCTCCAGCACGGGCTGGAGGTCCTTCACCGGAGATGCCTCGGCACGATACACCCACGCCAACAACAGACCCACCACACCGCCCCAGAGATGGCTCTCCCAACTCACCCGCGGCACGATGGGGAAGATGCCCCAGAACATGCCCCCGTACAGGAACACGATGAGCAGTGAAAGACCCATTTGTGTCCGCTGCCGGCGTAGCAGCCCGCTCAGGAAGAGGAACGCCGCCAGTGCGTAGACCAGTCCACTGGCACCGATGTGGGTGGAAGGTCGTGCCACCAGCCATACCCCGACACCGGTGGCAAGCCATGCCACTGCGGTAATGCGCAGGGCGATGGTGGGAAAGAAGTAGACCAGTGCGGTACCGAGCACCAACAGGGGCACTGAGTTTCCGATGAGGTGCTCCAGATCGGCGTGCAACAGGGGTGCGGAAAGGATGCCCAACAGCCCTGTGGCCGACCGTGGCGCGAGTCCGTAGCGCGCAGCCTGCAACCCCAGTCCGTGATCGAGCAGGAACACCGCCCAGATGACCAGCACCAGCAGTGCCGGCAGGATGACCGCAAGCCGCAGCCGATCGGTGCGGGGGGGCGCCTGTTGGTCCATTTCCATGAGGCCGTGTCGGCAATGACCGGGCCAGCGCTGACGCGCGTCATTGTGGCAGTGATGGACAGGTCCGCTACCTTCGGTGCGATGAAACGCCGGAGCCTCTTCCTGATGCCAGTGGTCGTCCTTGCCATCCTTGGATGCTTTGCCGCGCCAGGCGAGTTGCGGCCGCTGGCCACACCGCTGACCACGGATGGTGGGCAGGACCTGAAACCCGCCAGTGAACTGGCCCTGATGATGCGGGTGATGGCCTTGCATGCTGACAGTGTCAAGGCAGCAGTGCGGCGCGGCGATCGCAGGCTCCCTCCCGCCCCGGCCGGGATCGAGCGTCTGCTGGAGGCCACCCCCACCGAGGGCATGCACATCGACCCCATCACGTTCCCCACTTTCGGAAAGGACTACCAGGACAAGGTGGAGGCCTTGTACAAGGCCGCTCGCAAGGACCGCGGACAGGCCTACAACGCCTTGGTGCAGAGCTGCGCCAATTGCCACGGCAGCCATTGTCCCGGGCCCTTGATGCGCATCAAGAAGATGTACCTGAAGGACACCTAGGGCTCAACAGGGTACCACCTTGCCACCAGGCGTGCGGTGGCCACCGGGATAGAACGCACCAATGCGGACCCGGCTGGAGTGCAGGAACTGGGTGATATCGAACCAGGGGCGCGGTCCCACGGCCCGCAGGACGAGTTCAGCCGTGGCAGCGGCATCATTGCCGGCGCGATGGTGGACGAGCGGAATGCCATGTAGCGCGCACATCGCAGAAAGCCCATAGGACCGATGCCCGGGCCAGATCTTTCGGGCCATGCTCACGCTGCAGAAGTAATCGAAGGGCGTGAACGGGATACCATGCGCGCTGAGGGTGCTCCGCAACACGTTCATGTCGAACGCTGCATTGTGCGCCACCACCGTGCGGTCACGCAGGAGTTCGGACACCTCGGGCCAGATGTCGGCCCAGCGGGGTGCGTTGGCCACGGCCTGCGGTGTGATGCCATGCACAGCGATGTTATGGGAGCTGAAGTAGGGCCATTGCGGAGGCTTGATCAACCAGTTGTGCACTGCCTGCACGGAGCCGTTGCGCACCACGGCGATCCCCAGCTCACAGGGGCTGTCCGGGTGCTGCGTGGCGGTCTCGAAATCGAGGGCAAGGAACTCCATACCCTCAAAGCTTCACCACCTCGGCATCCGCCAATGCCTGGTAGAGCCGCTTGGCAGTGGCCTCGCTGACGTTCACCAGCGGCAGGCGTACAGGGTTCCCGCAGATGCCGAGGATCTTCAATGCCTCCTTGATCCCACCGGGATTGCCTTCCACGAACAGCAGTTCGATCACATCGATGAGGCGGAGGTGCTCACGGCGTGCGGTATCGAGATCACCCTTCAGCGCAGCGTTCACCAGGGTGCTGAACTCCCTGGGCAGCGCATTGCCGACCACACTGATCACGCCCACACCGCCCATGGCCAGGATGGGCAGGGTGAGCGCATCGTCGCCGCTGATGAGCATGAAGTCCTTCGGCTTGTGCTTGAGGATGCGGCCCATTTGATCGAGGTTGGCACTGGCCTCCTTGATGGCGATGATGTTCCTGAAGTCCTTCGCCAGCCGCAGGGTGGTATCGGCGCTCATGTTGCTGCCGGTGCGACCGGGCACGTTGTAGAGGATGATCGGTCGCAGGGCCACCTGTGCGATGGCTTTGTAGTGCTGGTAGATGCCTTCCTGCGTAGGCTTGTTGTAATAGGGGCTCACGCTGAGGATGGCATCCACGCCGTCCATATCGAAGGCGTTGAGGCTCTCGATGACCTCGGCGGTGTTGTTGCCGCCCACGCCGAGCACCACGGGCACCCGGTTGCGCACGAAGCCGATGGTCTGCGCGAGGAGCTCCTTTTTCTCGGCCTTGGTGAGGGTGACGCTCTCACCGGTGGTGCCCATGCTGACCACATAGTCCACTCCACCGGCGATCTGGTGCTCGATGAGCTTCTCCAGACCGGCGAAATCGATCTGTCCATTAGGACGAAAAGGCGTGACGAGGGCGACACCGAGGCCGCGGAATGAGGTGTTCATGCGTGTGGGACGGCGACTTAGTTCAGGGAGGTATCGTTGCGTGCATTGACCATCAGCAGATAGTGATGGACCTGCTGGATGAGCTGGGGCAGGCTGTTGGAGCCCGCCATGTCGATCATCATATCGAGGATGCGCTTGTTGTCCTCGCTCCAGCGCCCAACCTTGAAGCGGGCGCGACTGCGGGCCATGATGTACTGGATGGGCAGCCGGTCGTGGAGGGTGAGGTCGATCAACACTTCATATTCCTCGGCCATGAAGTTGACCACGGTATTGCCTTGGGGAATGCGGTACCAATTGAGGTCCTTCTGGCAGATGGCATCGAAGTTGAGCTTGGCGTGCAGATAATGTGGCAGCGCCTTCTCGTCGCTGTAACCAAGCGCCATGATGTTGCTTATCCCCAGCTCCTCCTTGAGGCGCTTGACATAGTTCCGCACCTGATTGTGGGTCGCCTCATCCTCCACGATGTACACGATGCCCACCTTGCGGGCGGCGGCGATGTTGCGCGCCACGGGACGTCGGTCAGCGGGGAGCTCGCGCAACAGGCGGCGGAGCCCCATCCATTCCTTGAGTCGGTCGAACAGCTTCATCCTTCGATCATGCGCATGAACCCTTCCTCATCAAGGACCTTTACCCCGAGCTGCTCGGCTTTTGAGCGTTTGGCCGGTCCCATGTCAGCACCAGCCAGCAGATAACTGGTCTTGCTGGAGATGGAACCGGACACCCTGCCTCCGTGCTGCTCGATGGCTTCCTTGATACTGTCGCGGCTGAAGTTCCGGAAAACACCCGAGACCACGAACGTCAGCCCTTTGAGCGTATCCAGCGCCGGTGCCTCACCGGTAGCCTCCATGGCGAAGTGAAGCCCCTGTTCCCGGAGCCGCTCCACCACGGCGCGGTTGCCCTCGGCAGCGAAGAAATCGATGATGCTTCGCGCGATAACAGGACCCACCTCGTCGAGCGCGGTGAGTTCCTCCTCGCTCATGGCCATCAGCTTGTCCAAACTGCCCACGGCGCGCGCGATCTTGCGTGCGACGGTCTCGCCCACGTGGCGGATGCCCATGGCGAAGAGGACCCGATCAAAGGGCCGCGCACGGCTCGCGGCGATACCGTCGAGCACCAGTTGCACACTGCGCTCGCCCCACCCTTTCCCCAACGCCAGCAGACGGTCCCGGTCCAGGGTATAGAGGTCGGCCACGGTATGCACCAGACCATTGCGGTACAGCTCCTCCACGGTCTCACCACCGAGGCCCTCGATATCCATGGCCTTGCGCGCCACGAAATGCTCGATCCGACGCATGATCTGTGGCGGGCAGCTGTGCTCATTGGGACAGTAGTGCTGCGCCTCACCTTGGTATCGGACGAGGGTGGCGCCACATTCGGGACAATGATCGGGAAAGCGGACGGACCCCGCTCCCGCAGGTCGTCGTGCCACCTCCACGCCCACGATCTTGGGGATGATCTCACCACCCTTCTCCACCTGGACGCGGTCGCCGATGTGCAGGTCCAGCCTGGCGATCTGGTCCGCATTGTGCAGGCTGGCGCGCTTCACGGTGGTTCCGGCGAGCAGCACGGGTTCCAGCTCGGCCACAGGAGTGATGGCACCGGTGCGTCCCACCTGGAAGGAGACCCCATTGAGCCGCGTAACGGCCTGCTCGGCCGCGAACTTGTAAGCGATGGCCCAGCGTGGGCTCTTGGCGGTCATGCCAAGTTCATCCTGGACATGGAGATCGTCCACCTTGACGACGATGCCATCGATCGCCACTTCAAAGTCGTGGCGCGCCTTGTCCCAATGATCAATGAACGCCATGATGCCGTCCACATCATGCGCACGTTCGATGAGGCGGCGTGCAGGCTGTGGTACGCGGAAGCCCCAGGATCCGGCAGCGAGGATGTTATCAAAGTGGCTGCGGGTGGGTAGTTCATCCCCGTTGATGCCGTAGATGTAGCAATCAAGCGAACGGCGGGCCACCTCCTTGGGGTCCTGGAGCTTGAGCGTTCCTGCTGCCGTGTTCCGCGGATTGGCGTACAGCTCCTCCCCTGCCAGCCGCCGCGCTTCATTGAGCTGCTCGAACCGTTCGCGGGTGAACACCACTTCCCCCCGCACGTCGAAGAGGGGTGGATACCCTTTCCCCTGCAAGTGCAAGGGAATGGAGCGGACCGTTCGGATGTTGGCGGTCACCTCCTCCCCCTGTTCACCATCACCGCGTGTCAGTGCCCGCACCAGGATGCCATTTTCGTAGGTGATGCTGATGGCCACACCATCGTATTTCAGCTCCATGACGAAGCGCGCCTCCCCGATCTCCCGCCGCACCCGCTCCACGAACTCGGTCACCTCTTCCCTGCTGTAGGAATTGGAGAGCGACAACATGGGTTGCCGATGCCGTACTGTGGGGAAGTTCCTGGTAAGATCGCCGCCCACCCGTTGTGTGGGGCTGTCCGGGCGCTGGAGGTCCGGGAATCGGCGCTCCAGCGCCTCCAACTCCTTCACCAGCATATCGTACTCCATGTCGCTGATGATCGGTGCGGCGAGCACGTAATACTGGTGATCATGCCCGTTGATCTCGCTGCAGAGCTCAGCAATGCGACGCACGGCATCAGTTCGTTCCATGTTGCTTCCTGAGTGATCGCCGGGTCCGCTTCACGATCTCGCCAAAGCGAAGCCCGAACTTGAAGTAATAGTTGAAGTCGCTCAGTGCCGTGGTGACGATGGGGTCCTCCGCAAGCACGTAGCGGTAGCCACCGCCAACGCCCACGAAGGCCCACCAGAAGAGCTTGTAGTCCACCTGCACGCCCGACTCAACGGGCACGAGCTCATTGCTGCTGTAGGGGCGCCATACCGACGCGCTGCTGTCGCGATAGCTTGTGCGGTAGTTACCCAGACCGATGGTCACCGGAATACCGATCTCCCATCGCTTGCTGTCCAGCAGGATACGCTCGTAGCCGAAGGCGACGAAGTCGAACTGTGTCCGGACATCGCGCACACCGAGCCCATCGAGCAGGACAGCGGTCCGCTGGAACGGATCACCCAACCCGTAGAAGCCCACCGTGAGCACGTCCCGTCCGCGTTGTGCGCCGATCCGCAGACCGTAGAACCTTACGGGGATGGCATCCACGAACGTGCGTCGTGCATCAAGGTTCAGCAACACCTTGTAACTGTTCGGTGGCCGTGGCGAAGGGACCGTATCAGCATGCGCAAGCGCACCTGCCTGCAGGCCCAACAGGATGCACGCTGCGAGGCTTCTGTTCATCGCGTTGCCGTGATGAACCGGTCCGCACCACTGATGTCCTGCCATACCTGCACGCCGGCCCAACCCATGTCGGTCAGGACATCGGCCACGGTGACCGCATGATCCCGATGTCCCTCGAACCAGATGGTGCAGCGCCTACTGTTCGCCTTGGCCGCGATCGCACGATGGAACTGCACGGGATCACCGTCATCCACGAAGAGCGCAACCGCCGGCTCATGGTCCCTGACATGCACCTCGAGCGTACCACGCTCGGAACTGGGGATGTACGGCGGATTGCTGACCACCAGGTCGCACTCCTCCGGCAGTTCGAACGAAGCGTCCATCACATCGGCATGCAGCCACTCCACGTTGATACCGAGGGCTTCTCCATTGGAGCGAGCCTGTTCCAAGGCATCCACGGACACATCGATACCGATGACCCGCGCATGCGGGAATTTCTTTTTCAGGGTGAGCGCGATGGCGCCACTGCCGGTGCCAATATCAACGATGCAGGATGGACCGATGCCCGAGCGAAGGATGTGTTCGACGAGTTCCTCCGTTTCCGGCCGAGGGATGAGGACCCCTGGCGCGACCGCCAGGTCCATTCCATGGAAGCGCACCCGGCCAATGACATACTGGAGGGGTTCACCAGCTTCGAGTCGTTCGATCGGTAGATACACTTTGAGCAGCTCGGACTCGCTCAATGGCTCCTCCCGTGCAAGCTCCAAGCGGGCCCTGTCCCAACCCAGCCGGTCCTCGAACACAATGCGCGCCATGGCGAGCGACTCCTGCCGCTCATAGCGGGAAGAGAGGCGCTGGACGTAGGCCGCCAAGACCGAGACCACCCGGTTATCCGTGATCCGCACGGCGCAAAAGTAGGTCCGTACTCCGCGTTCCGGGGGTAGGCCCATCCAAAGGAGGTCGGTGGGATCGTTCACCTTTGCAGGGCACCATGGAGAACGCCGTGAACCACGAACGCTGGATGGCCCGCTGCCTTCAACTGGCAAGAAGGGGCGCCACAAGCGCGGCGCCCAATCCCCTGGTGGGCTCCGTGCTGGTGCAGGGAGATCGTGCCTTGGCGGAAGGCTGGCATGAACGGCCCGGCACCGGTCATGCGGAGGTGCGATGCCTCAGTGCCTTCGGCCCAGGAGCGGTACCCGCGGACGCAACCCTGTACGTGAACCTCGAGCCCTGTGCCCATCACGGTCGAACGCCACCCTGCGCGGACCTGATCATCGCTCGCGGTATCCGTTCCGTGGTGATCGGCCACGAGGACCCGTTCCCCGCGGTCGCGGGACAAGGGATCGCGCGTCTTCGACGCGCCGGAATAAGCATACACGTAGGGGTGTTGGAGGCCGAGGCACGCTGGCTGAACCGGCGTTTTCTCACGAGCATCGTGGCGGGTCGACCCTACGTGGTCCTCAAATGGGCACGATCGGCGGACGGTCTGATCGACCAGGCCGGACGCTCGGTGCGCGGTGGCACTCCCATCAGCGGGGCGGCCAGCAACATACTGGTGCATCGATGGAGGAGCGAAGAGCAGGCCATCCTGGTAGGCGGGATGACAGTGCTGCACGACGACCCTTCGCTCACCGTCCGGCACGTGGCAGGCCGACAGCCCCTGCGTGTGGTACTGGACCGTTCCGGTGTGGCCCCCGCGGGATCACGCCTGTTCACCGATGGAGGACCGACCTTGCTCTTCACCGGCCAACCGCGCCCGGATATCAATGTGGAGCAGTTGGTCATTTCACAGGGAAGCAACGCGTTGGACGGCATTCTGAAGGTGCTGCATGAGCGGCAGATCAGGTCGGTCCTGGTGGAGGGAGGAGCCCGCACGCACGAGGCGTTCTTCGCGGCCGGCCTGTGGGACGAGGCACGGGTGATCGAGGCGCCCCTCGTGCTGGGATCGGGAACGAAGGCCCCTTCCCCGCAAGGTGTTGTACAAAGTGCCATCAGCGTGGAAGCGGACCGTGTGGTGACCTACGCTCGTTCTGCAGAACTTCGCCGCCCTGAAATGGTCACCCTCTCCGACCCATGGTGCTGATCCTGGCCGCTGCGCTGTGCATGGCGCTGCTCTTCCTGCTCTTCAAGGTGTACGACAAGCGTGGCGTCCCGCTTCTTCCCACCATCGTCATCAACTACTTCGTGGCGCTCATGTGTGGTACGATCGTGGCACCCGCATGGGAAGCCGGCGACCTGAGGCCGTTGATCGCACCGGCGCTGATATTGGGCTTCCTCTTCATCACCCTGTTCTACCTCACCGGCCTGAGCACTCAGCGGGCCGGTGTGGCGGCCACCTCCGTGGCGAGCAAGATGAGCCTTGTGCTCACCGTGCTGGCTGCCGTTCTCATGTATGACGAAGCACCCGGCATTCTCGGCTGGACCGGCATCGTGCTCGCTCTGGCAGGTGTGGTGCTGGCTTCGTGGAGCCGTGGACCTGAGGGAGCACGCGGCACGTGGGTGCTCCCGCTTGTATTGTTCCTCGGGAATGCGGCGATCGACATCCTGTTGAACCACACCCAGCGCACCCATCTCACGCCACTGACCGAGCCTGTTCTCCCGACCCTCATCTTCGGTGTCGCCGGCATGCTGGGACTGTTCCGCCTGCTTGGCACCAAGGACCGCTCGCACCTTGGGCTTCCATCGGTCTGGCTGGCCGGGGTACTGCTGGGGCTCGTGAACTACGCGTCACTTTATTTCATCGTTGGTTCATTGGCCCGCAGCGGCTTCGCAGCGAGCAGCGTGTTCCCCTTGATGAACATCGGGGTGATCCTGTTCGGGACGGCGGGGAGCATCCTGGTCTTCCAGGAACGGTTGGCGCGGGTACAATGGGTGGGGGTCGGTTGCGCGGTGATCGCCATGCTCCTCATCCTGCTCGCATGAACACGGACGATCGCTACCGCGTGTTGACCGCACCGGGCTCCGGAACCGTTCGCGACCGCGCAAGCAAGTTCATCGGCCTGGCCCATCCCGTCTCGTCGATGCAGGACTTGAAGGACCTGCTCGGAACTCTGCGCAAGGAGCATCCTGGTGCGCGCCATTTCTGTTATGGGTCGGTGATCGGTGCGGATGGTACGGAACAACGATCGAACGACGATGGCGAACCCGGCGGAACAGCGGGCAGGCCGATCCTTCGGCAGATCGTGGCAGCAGGGCTGACCAACACAGCGGTGGTGGTGGTGCGTTACTTCGGCGGCACGCTGCTCGGCAAAGGCGGGTTGGTGCAGGCATATGGTGAAGCGGCACGGCTGGCGTTGGCCAATGCACCGCAGGAGGACCGCCACCTCATGTCACGTTTGGCGGTGCATTGCGGTCACGCACAATTCGAGCAGGTGCGCCTGGATGTGGAACGGGCCGGAGGTCTCATCAAGCATGCAGCCTTCCACATGGTCTGCGAGGTGGACGTGGAACTGCCACGCTCGCGGACCGCAGCGCTCATGGAACGTTGGAGCAGGGCAGGCATGCACATCGCGGCGACATCAGTCGGGGAAGTATGAACGCAATGCATCCAGCAGCGCTGCCGGGGCACGCATGGGGCGCCCCGTTCCCTGATCAACGAAGACCAGCGTGGTGGTGGCCTCGGTCAACAGACGACCATCCAGCGCGCGCAGCTCGTAGCGGAAGTGGATGCGCACTGCGGGCATTGACGTGATGCTGGTCAGCAACCGCAGTTCGTCGTCGTAGTGGGCCGGCGCGTGGTAGCGCAGCCACAGCTCATGCACCGGCAGCAGCACACCATCGTCCTCCAACCTCCGGTAGGGAAAGCCCAGCGCCCGTAGCGCCTCCACGCGGCCCACCTCGAGGTACTCCGCATAATTGCCGTAGTACACATAGCCCATCCGGTCGGTCTCCCCGTAGCGCACCCGCAGCATGATCTCGTGGCTGTACATGGCGCATAAGATAGACGTGAAGTGGATGCGGAACAACCTTGCGGTGGGTGCCGGAGCATCGTACCTTCGGTGGGCGGTACGGGAGCGTTGGTCGGGAGAAGGCACACACACCACGCAGAAGATCGCGGATGAGATGTCGAAGCTGCTTCACAAGTACCTGATGCTCCACCTGATGGAACGCATGGAGCCCGCGTGGGACAAGGCTTGCAGAACGACCGCCGCAGGCATGTATGCAAGTAAAATTTTCGTTACCAACAAGTACCCTCCAACTTTTTTTCTTCACTTCTTTGTGTCCATATTTGCGACCCCTTCGAACGAACCTCCATGCGTCATCGCCCCGATGCAAGAAGTTGGAACGAGGGACATCACCAGGACCAACCATTAACCGCTGACCGATCCATGAAGAAAGACCACGAGAAGATCTGGGGGCGGTGCTTGGAGGTGATCCGGGACAACGTGAGCCAGCAAAGCTTCAAGACCTGGTTCGAGCCGATCAAGGCCTTGAAGCTTGATGATCATGTCCTGACGATCCAAGTGCCTTCACAGTTCTTCTACGAATGGCTGGAGGAACATTACATCGGGCTGCTGAAGAAGATCATCAAGAAGGAGTTGGGAGCCGAGGGACGGTTGGAGTATTCCATCATCATGGAGAACGGCTTCCAGAGCGCCAACCCCTACACCGTGAAGGTGCCCACCAGCAACGCCCGGGAGGTGAAGAACCCACCGGTGAGCCTGCCGATCGATGTGGCCAACAGCCCCATCAAGAACCCGTTCATCATCCCTGGTCTGCGCAAGATCAAGGTGGAGAGCCATCTCAACGCCAACTACTCCTTCGACAATTTCATCGAGGGGGATTGCAACCGATTGGCACGCAGTGCCGGCTATGCCGTGGCCCAGAAGCCCGGTGGCACCGCCTTCAATCCGTTGCTCATCTACGGTGGCGTTGGACTTGGCAAGACACACCTTGCGCACGCCATCGGGATCGAGATCAAACGCAACCACCCGGACAAGACCATCCTCTATGTTCCGGCCGAGAAGTTCACCCAGCAGTTCATTGAAGCGGTGAAGAACAACACCGTCGGCGACTTCCAGCAATTCTATCAGATGATGGATGTGCTCATCATCGATGATGTGCAGTTCCTCGCCGGGAAGGAGAAGACCCAGGACGTGTTCTTCCACATCTTCAACCACCTCCATCAAACGGGTCGCCAGTTGGTGATCACCAGCGACAAGGCACCGGTGGAGATGGCTGGCATGGAACAGCGCCTGCTCTCGCGCTTCAAGTGGGGCCTCAGCGCCGATCTGCAGACGCCCGGGCTGGAGACCCGTATCGCCATCCTGGAGAAGAAGATGTATGCCGAGGGCATCGACCTGCCCAAGGAAGTGGTGGAATACCTGGCGTACAGCATCACCACCAACATCCGTGAACTGGAGGGGGCGATGATCAGCCTGATCGCCCAGAGCTCGCTCAACAAGAAGGCCGTTACGCTCGATCTCGCCAAGCAGATGATCGACAAGTTCGTGAAGAACACGGCGCGCGAAGTGAGCATCGACTACATCCAGAAAGTGGTGTGTGATTACTTCGACCTGCCGATCGAGCTGCTGAAGAGCAAGACCCGCAAGCGCGAAGTGGTGCAGGCCCGCCAGATCGCGATGTACTTCGCCAAGCGGATGACGAAGAGCTCGCTGGCCAGCATCGGCGCGCACTGCGGTGGCAAGGACCACGCCACGGTACTGCACGCCTGCCGCACAGTGAACAACCTGCAGGAGACCGACAAACAGTTCCGCGGCTATCTCGAAGACCTCGAGAAGAAGCTCAGCATCCACTGATCGACATCCTGTCCAACCGTACTGAAGGCCTCCACGATGTGGAGGCCTTCGCATTTCCGACCTTCGCAGCATGAAGATCCTGATGGTCTGCCTTGGCAATATCTGCCGTTCGCCCATGGCAGAGGGTATCTTACGTGCACGTGCAGCGGAACGAGGCCTGGCGGTGATCACCGACTCAGCCGGCACCAGCGACCACCATGTGGGCGAAGCACCCGACCTGCGCGCGCAGGCCGCCATGCGCCGCCGTGGCGCGGACATCAGCGACCTCCGCGGAAGGCAGTTCAAGGCGGCCGATCTGGAGCGCTTCGATCACATCTTCGCCATGGACCGCAGCAACCTGAACAACATCCTGGCCCTCGCACATGATCCGACCCTCCGTGGCAAAGTGAGGCTGATGATGGACGTGGTGCCACATGCCGCGCAAACCGAAGTGCCCGACCCCTACTTCGGCGGTGATGAAGGCTTCGACGCGGTCTTCGATCAACTGGACGGTGCCATCAACCACTTCTTGGATGAGCTCGAAGGCCGCCGGTAAGCTGCACCTGATGCCCGTGTGGCTAGGGGAAGCAGGCGGCATCGAACAGGTGCCACCGGGGAACGTTGCGGTGGCCGAGCAACTCGATCTCTGGTTCGTGGAGAATGAGCGCACAGCGCGCCAATTCCTTCGCCGTCTCATGCCCGCTGTGGAACTCCCGCGCATGGAGCTGCACCGCTTCGATCAGGATGGTACAATCGCTGACGCAAGAGGGCTTGTTCGCCTGATGCAAAAGGGACGCTCGGCTGGTGTGATGAGCGAAGCAGGCATGCCCGGCATTGCAGATCCCGGGGCACTTCTCGTACGCGCCGCGCATGAAGCCGGTATCGAGGTGGTTCCGCACATCGGTCCCAACTCCATGATGCTCGCACTCGCTGCCTCTGGCGCGAACGGACAACACTTCACCTTCCATGGCTATCTGCCGCGTGCGGCGCACGAGCGCAAGCAAGCCATTCGCCGCATTGCCATGGACACCGTGCGCACGGGCGCGGCCCAGCTGTTCATGGAAACGCCCTACCGCAATGATGTCTTGATCGCGGACCTGTTGGAACACTGCGACGAACGTCTGCTGCTCACCGTCGCCGTGGACCTGACACAGCCGGGTGGCAGCGTTCGCACGACCACGATCGCCAACTGGCGCAAGCAACGGCCCATCCTGGGCAAGCGACCCGCGGTGTTCGTGCTATCCGCCGCTTGAGCCGGGCATGGCACACGGCATGGCGCCGGGTGCACCGGGAGCACGACGCTCCTTCCCCTGTCTCTTGCCTTTGCAGAACGGGCTGCGGTGGATGAGCCACTTGATCCGGAAGTACAGGTCGATGGAGCGCACATCGCGCCTGCTGAACAGCGGACGTAGATCATCACTGCCGATCATGATGCCGTTCACCCGCAGACTGGCGCCCACTCCTGGTCTTCGCAGATCGTATTCCTGCACGGTGATGGGCATGGCGAGCTCCACGTAGCGGGTCTCCCAACGCGGCACGACCGCCATCACATTGGCCCTGCGCAGGCGAGTGCCCGAGGGGAAGCTCACCTGCTGCACCCCAGCGAAGCCAACATACACCTGCTGTGCAACGCGCTGATCGTACTGCAGGGACACTGCGGTGGGCGCACCAATGCGGAGACCCGTTGCGGGACGGTGTGCCACCGCCGTACGCAACAGGCTGTCGAGGCTCTCTGCATCGTCCACTCCGGTGGCATTGTAGTTCTCCAGATCGATCGCCCCTGCTTCGAACGCGCCGGCTTGCGCATCAGCGAAGCGCATTCCGCCCAGGTCGAGCAGGGAAAGACCGATGCGGTAGCGATAGGCCAGCGGCGTACATCCACGTCCGCTTCGGTGCGGCATGTACCCATCCGCTTCATCGATGGTTCGTTCATACACCACGCCCACATCTCCACCGAAGCCACGGCCCGCGAACAGATCCGGCGCAGCGATCCCGTACGACCCGCTGATGCGATGGAACTCAAGGCGTGCACTGTCCATGCTGGTGTAGGACAGCTCATCGAGGTTGAAGGCAGCCCCGGCATGGCCGACCATGTAGCGCGCCGTGGCGCCCACGGAGAGCAGACCAAAGTCGCGTGCCACCAACAAATGCGCATAGCTCAACGCAGCTTCCGACCACGCAGCGGCCACCACACGCGGCCCTCCGAGATCCTGGCGCACGTTGCGTTGCTCATCGAAACCGAAGCCATGGAAGATGTGGCGTCCCAACGCTGCCGGCACATCCGTTACACTGACATGGGCACGGGACCGAATGCCAAAGCCGAGGGTTCCCCGACCGAGAGAGAGCGAAAGGCCAGGACCAAGAACGGAAGCCTGCACCACGGCGCGCTTGTCCTGCCCGGTGAGGTACTCGCGCGTCGTCCAGGTGCCGGGTGCCACACCTTGCACACTGCTTCGCAGCTCGCCGGCCAGGCTGCGTTCGTTCACAGAGGCTCCCACCAGATCGTTCCATGCGCGCACATCAACGCCGAACAGGCGCACATCCATGTAGGGCCATTGGGTCGCTCCCCGCGCCGGATTGAGCGCGACGGCATCGGTACCTGCGTAGTTACCCAGCGAAATACCCAGCTGCTCCTGGGCCGGCGATCGCATCACCAGCATCAGCACAACAAGGAAGGATAGCGGACCACGCATGGCGCCCTTGTACGCAGCAGCACCCGGTAAGGTTGACCACCAGACCGGATCAACGTGATCCCCCGGTGCATCGCATCTCGTGCACCGTGCTGCGGGCCTAGCGTGGACCGGGCGTGATGGTCACTGACCGCACATGGTACAGGAGCGGGCAGTGCGGAGGCACCGCTCCCACCACACCACGCTCCCCGAACGCGTACGCTGACGGCAGAAGGATGGCGCCACTGCCCCCATGGCCGAACAGCTTGGCCGCGATCTCCAATCCGTTGATGACCTGATCGGTATCTCCGTATCGCCAATCATAGGAGCCCCCGTGCCGCTCTGTATCATCCACCACCACGCCGTCCTCCAACCTGACACCGATACAACTGATGCTCACCCGATCACCCTTGCTGAGTTTCAGCGTGCCCTCTCCGGGACGGTCCACCCGAAAGAAGACCATGCTGTTCCCCCACCGCTGGAAGGCCCCCTCCCCTTCGCGCTCCAGCCACTCGGCAATGAGGCGCAGCTCGTAGGACCGTGGATCCTCGGCCCGCATGGCATCCCGGCGTTCCTCCATTTCACGCGGGGTAACAAGGTCCATGAGCAGGAGTTCCGCCCGAAGTGGCTCCTCTCCGTGCACCACCGGTCCATCCGCCCCGGCCATGCGGCTCCAGGGAAAGGTGGAACCGGGGGCGATGATGCTCATGCTATCCCCTTCGTGAAGTCGTGCCAGCGCCTCCTGCATGGAACCCGAGCGCAGATCGCGCGCAGCGTAGCGCCGTTCTGTGCTGAACAGCGAACCGGCAGGTGAATCGGGTGGCGCGATACGGATGCGTAGAAGCACGCTGTCCTCATCAGTGGCACAGGCGCCACCGTCACCCAAGGTGTGCAACCTGACATGCACGCCATCCCGCACTTGCTTGAACCCGGGATAAGGCTCGGTGGAGCAGGAAGCCAATGCAAAGAGCCAGCATGCGTGAACGGCCTTCATCTCCTCCGTTCCACCTTGACGACCCCGACCCTGTAGACCACTGAACTGCGCATCGGGATCCGGTCACGATCGCCGGCTATCCCGTGTGCCCTGAAGGAAGGCAGTATGAATATCGCGCTATCACCGGGGCTCAGTAACTGCACCCCTTCATGCAATCCACTCTCCACATCATCGCGCTCGACCCGGAACGATTCGGGACCGGTCGTGGCGGTTGAATAAGCCGTGTCCCCATTGAGGAGCTCCACGCGATAGTGAAGCGTCACCCATTGCTCCGGCTGCACTGTTGGACCCGGTACGTCGCGCAGGATGACATAGCGGATGCCGCGCGCGGTGCGTTCGAAAGGGATGCCTGCGCGGCGCACATAGCGATCGATCTGCCGGTCCTCTTCACGCACTGCTTCCTGGTTACCCTTGATGAGCTGCTCCTGCTGCGCCTGCGGGTTCGGATGGTTCGACAGCTTGCCTTGGCGATCGCCGCAGGCGATGCACATGAGAACTGCGGTGACGATCAGCGTCCTCATGCCGGATACTGGGCCAGGAGGGCAGGCAGCAGGCCTCGAAAGTGAGCCACCGCCTGCTCGATCGTGCCGGCATAGCGACCACCGGCCGCGTTGACATGACCACCACCATCGAAGTGCTCACGCAAGAACCGATCGACCGCGAGGTTCCCCTTTGAGCGCAGGCTCAGCTTCACGCCATCCGTGCGCTCCATGAAATAGGCCGAGAGACGCATGCCCCGCAATGACAGCCCATAATTGACGAACCCTTCCGTATCGCCCTGTTGGTGGTGATGGCGGTCAAGATCCTCTTTGTTCAACGTCAGAATGACCGTCCGCTCCTCCCTCAGGATGGTCATCCGCTCGGACAGGAGCAACCCGAGCAGCCGAAGCCTGGATTCGGTGTTGTCGTCCTGTATGGCCTGATGGACCTGTTCGATGTCCACCCCGAAGTCCATCAGCCAACCGGCCGTGCGCATGGTATGCCCGTCCGTACTGCGGAACCGGAACGAGCCGGTATCCGTCACCAATCCGGTGTAAAGGCATGTGGCAATGGCGCGATCAACATGCTGTTCCCAACCCATTGCTCTGGCGAGGTCGGCCACCAGCGCGCACGTGGCGCAGGAGGAGGTGTCCGAGAAGGAGATCGCGAAACCTTCTTCCGGATCCTGGTGATGATCGATGAGCACGCGCGGCACTGTGGCGCTTCGCAGGAGCTGCTCCATTCCACCTGTCCGGTCCAAGCGGTTCAGGTCGAGTACCAGGATCAGGTCGGCTGTTGCGATGGCCTCCGTGCATTGTACTGGGTTCCGACGGTGGTCGAGAACATGCTCGATGCCTGGCAGGAACCCAAGGAACGGAGGAGCCGGATCGGGCGCCAATACCTGCGCTTGATGCCCTGCGGAACGAAGGAGCGCGGCCATGGCCAGTGTGGACCCCATGGCATCACCATCGGGGCTTTGGTGCGTAACGATGACACACCGCTTCGGACCGGCGAGCTGGGTCCGCAGGTCCGCCAGGGCAGCGGCGGAACGTTCGATGAAAGCCATATGCTGCAAAGGTACCCCGGTCAGAAGCCCATTTGCGGGGTAGGCATGTGCTCGATCAGGATCCCCACACAACCGATGTCAAAGGACTTGCCGTCCCGGACCTTGAGGCTCTCAGCTCCTCCGGGTGCCACGATCTCCACGGCGATCCTCTTCGTGGAGGAGCTGGTGAACTCCACCTCCTGGGCCATCTCATGCTCCGTATTGTCCCACAGCACCTTCTCGCTCTCCTCGTACGTGGCACGCCCGTCCGCTCCAGTACCACCAGTGGGCACGCGGACCTTCTCCACGAGCCGCATGGCCAGGTCCGCTCCCAGCACCTTGTCGTCATGGCAAAGGGATATCCGGTAGTCCTGACCGCGATAAATGATGATGTTCAGTTCGGTCTCCTGCCCCACCTGAACGGCTGCGCTCTTGCTTTGCCCGTTCGGTGAAAAGCGCTTGTCAGCGGAGCGGTTGCAATTGAACTTGTGGTACTCGGCACACGGGTTCTGTGCCACCAGTACGGATGGGATGCACAGAAGGGCGATGGCGATGAGGTCCTTGCGAAGCATGGTGCTGCAGTGCATAAGGTTGATCAAGCGTTGTTCCGATCCTCAGGCTGGGTGATGCGCGCGCGGAGTTGGTCCACCGCTTTGACCAGTTCCGCATACTTGTCCGCGGTCAGGTCGATCTCGACGTCATCCCCGAGCACCATGCGACCGGAGGTATTGGTCGCCCGGTGGGGAACGCGCTTCATGTTCACCTGGTCATAGATGTCGCGGATGGCCAGTAGGTCCTTGTGGACACCAGCCACCTCGGGGGCGCTCGCATGGGGTTCCATGAGTGCCACCAGGTGCTCCAGGATCACCTTCTGTTCTGCCACACGCGCCATCAAGGCCGGGCTTTCGCCGAACGCCTCTATCTGGCGGACCACGAGGTGCATGCTCTCCACCCAGCCCCCTGCCAGCACCAGGCTGAGCGTGGGGCCCATGTCCTCACTTTGCAGCTTTTCATAGGCCCGCAGATAGGCAGCATTGCTGATCACCTCAAGGGAATCACCGCGCGTGAGGTTGCTTTCGAGCCGAACGAAGTCGGCATCGGAGAACGCTGAGGAGAGCCCGAGGCCCTCTGCAAGCTTTTTGGTGGTGAGGTAGTATCGGGCCACCTCCACGTTCAACTTGAAATAGCTGGCGTACACCAGGTCGGTGGAATAGACACCGAAGTTGAGGGCGCGGGAGGCCAAGGTGGCGTACTTGTCCACATTGGACGCCGGGTTCAGCAATTTGCGATGCCCTTCACCGGCCATGTCGCGCACCAGCACGAACAGTTCATTGGGGGTGGGCATCTGGTAGAGGCTTGAAGCGCTCGTAGGGACCTCGTCCCCGATGACCAGTTCCGGGCGTTCGTCCGCGGTGGTGGTGGGAGCGTCACTATTTCCTCCGCAGGAAGCGAGCAACAGCAGGCTTCCCGCCATTAGATGGGTCGTTCTCATGGGGCGTCCGATCAGGCCTGCGCACCGGTTGGCGAAGGGGCAGCAGGTTTCTTCGGCACGAAGGAAACGCAACCTCCGACGGAACCGGTGGCCAAGGACCATTACTTTTGCGCCGCTTTTTCAACAACCCAACACATGGCAGGCAACAGGACCTTCACGATGATCAAGCCGGAAGCGGTGGCCGCAGGGCACAGTGGCAAGATCATCGACATGATCATCTCGGCCGGATACCGCATCGTGGCCTTGAAGTACACACATCTTTCAGCCACCGAGGCGGGCACCTTCTACGAGGTACACAAGGAGCGCCCGTTCTATGGCGAACTGGTGGATTACATGGCCAGCGGCCCCATCATTGCTGCCATCCTGGAAAAGGAGAACGCGGTGGAGGACTTCCGCAAGCTGATCGGCGCCACCGATCCCGCCCAGGCGGTCGAGGGCACCATCCGCAAGCGCTTCGCTGAGAGCAAGGCGAAGAATGCGGTGCATGGAAGCGACAGCGACGAGAACGCCGCTATCGAAGGCAATTATTTCTTCAGCGGCCGCGAGCGCTTCTGAGCCCTCCTGAGCCCTAGAGCAAGGCGGCACCCATCGGTGCCGCCTTTTTCATTCCAGGACGATCTCGTTCACCACCGGCCGTCCTGCGCGCTTGTTGAGGATCTCGCGCAGTGTGTCGCGCATGTACAGGAGCTCGTGGCGCAAGGGCGCTGAGTCCACGCGCACGCGCAGGCGACCTTCCCGCAGCTTCACCGAAACCGTATGCCGGGCCACGAGCGGCCCCACCACATGGTCCCAGGCAGTGGTGATGTCCAGTTCGTCCATGCGCTCCCGCATGCCGAAGGAGTCCACCAGATCGCCCAGAGCGTCACCCAGCGTACGTTCGTTGGTCCTCTTCTTCACGTTGCGGAACGGGGTCAGGTGGTAGGTGGAAGGAGCGCACGTCGAGCCCGGTGCCTTCGAGCGCGTGGAGCAGCCGCCCTGCGTCAGTGTCGGTGATGAACACCTGGCCGAAGCGCTGTTGACGCAGCAGACCCAGCAGGTGACGCATACGCTGAGGATCGATCTTGTCGAAGATGTCGTCCAGCAGCAGAATGGGGCGGCGGGACGCACGGGCGTGGGTGAGGTCGTACTGGGCCAGCTTCAAGGCGATGAGGTAGGTCTTTTGCTGACCTTGCGAGCCGCGCCGCTTGAGGGGATCCCCCTCCAGGGTGAAGAGCAGGTCGTCCCGATGGATACCCACGGTGGTGTGCTGCGCCGCGCGATCGTTCGCCCAACTGGCCCGCAGCAGCTCCTCCATCGACGCATTGTTCAGGGCGGAGCGGTAGTTGAGCGCAACCTGTTCCCGCCCTGCGGAAATGCCCCGATAATGCTGTTCCAACAAGGGTGACAGCTCGGCCATGAAGACCGACCGCACCCTGTGCACCTCCTGCCCGTGAACGCTGAGCTGCTCATCCCAAGGAGCCAGGTCATCGGGTGCGCCGCGCCTCTCGGCCGCGAACCGTTTCAGCAGGGCATTGCGCTGCACCAGTGCACGGTTATAGCGGATCAACGCATCGAGGTAGCCCTTGTCGAACTGAGCGATCAGACCATCCAGGAATTTGCGGCGCACCTCAGAACCGTCCAGCACCAACTGGGCGTCATACGGGGTGATCATCACCACGGGATAGCGGCCCACGTGGTCGGCCAGTCGATCGTACTCCTTCCGGTCGCGCACCACCACCTTCCTTTGGCCTTTCCGAACACTTACCGCGATCTGGTCCACCCCATCGGGCGTGACCATCGCCCCCTGGAGCATGAACATCTCCTCTCCAAGCAGGATGTTGTGCTGGTCGATGGGCTCGAAATAGCTCTTGCAGAGCGACAGATAGTGAATGGCATCCAACAGGTTGGTCTTGCCCACCCCGTTGTTGCCGATGAAGCAGTTCACCTCCCCCCCGAGTTCAAGGTCCATCTCCCGGTGGTTCCGGAAGTGCATGACACGGAGGCGTTGGAGATGCAGGGACATGGCCCAAAGGTACTTCGGCAGGGCCGATCCCATGGGGCGGTGGGCACGCTTGCGGAGGAAGCGCACCGCGGTTGCCGAAAAGGTCTATTTTTGCGCCTCGTTCGCCGGGCCATCCCCCCAGAACAGGATGTCCGGACGACCTCCCAACATGAGCACGAAGAACACTCCGGAAAACAGCGGTGGCGACCTCGATCTCGGCGAAGTATACAGCCGCACCGAACTCTTCATCGACCGCAACAAGAAGTCCCTGGCCATCGGTGCAGTTGGCATCGTTGCCGTGGTCGCCGGCGTGTTGGGCTATCGCAACCTTTACGCCGAACCCCGCGCCAAGGAGGCCGGCGCACAGATGTGGAAGGCCGAGTATTACTTCGAGATCGACTCGCTCGACAAAGCGATGAACGGCGATGACCAGTGGCCCGGTTTCGCGACCATTGCCGACGAATACAGTGGGACCCCCAGTGGTGAGCTGGCGCATATGTACCTCGGCGCCATCTTCATGCAGAAGGGTGACTACGAGCAGGCGATCGCACACTACCAGGAGGCCTCCCCCGACGATGACGTGCTGCGCGTGATGGCCGTTGGCAACCAGGGCGATGCGCTGGTTGAACTCGGTCGTTCGGAGGAAGCTGTGAAGCAGTTCGAAAAGGCGGCCTCCATGGTCACCAACGACTTCACCACACCCCTGTTCCTGATGAAAGCGGGCATTCTTCACCAGCAGGCCGGCAACTGGGACAAGGCACAGCGTGCGTTCGCGCGCATCGTGACGGACTTCCCAAGCAGCAACGAGGCCAGCCAGGCCCGTAAATACGCGGGACGCGCCGAGGCAGAAGCCGCCAAGTGAGCCATGGCCACGGCCACCCATCACCTCTCCGAACACGACCCCACCAGCGTCCCCAGTGGCGCTGGTCGTCGTTTTGCACTGGTCGTAAGCGAATGGAACCGCACGATCACCGATGCACTTCGCCAGGGAGCACGTGACACGCTATTGCGCTATGGCGTAGCGGAAGCGGACATTGAAGAAATGTGGGTGCCAGGAAGCTTCGAACTTGCCGGTGGTGCCCAATACCTGCTTGAGCGCGGCGGTTTGGATGGCATCATATGCCTGGGCAGCGTGGTCCGCGGTGAAACGCCCCACTTCGATTTCGTGTGCCAGGGCACTACCCAGGGCATCATGGACGTGGGCCTGAAGTACGGTCGGCCCGTGATCTTCGGCGTGCTGACCGACGACACCCTGCAGCAGGCGCTGGACCGCAGTGGCGGCAAGCACGGAAACAAAGGTGTGGATTGTGCGGTGGCTGTGCTGAAGATGGCCGACCTGCGCCTTCGCACGATAGGCTGAACCGTGTGAGGTGCGATCTTCGCCCCATGCGTGTCCTCCTCCTTCTCATCCTACTTCTTCCCGACGCACTGAGCGCCCAACTCCGCACCGGCCCGCGCATCGGCCTTTCGCTCGCGACCGTTTCAGCCGGGGGTGTCTTCAACTGGAGCGGCCTGCCCAAGCCAGGCCCCATGGCGGGATGGAGCTTCGAGATCCCCTGGACCGCACAGGCCTCGTTCCTGGTCGAGCCGATGTACATCGGCAAGGGTAGTCTGGCGCAGAACCCCCAACTGCGCACGCTCACCAGCGTCCGGCTGGGATATCTTGAGCTGCCTGTCATGTTCAAGGTCTCCACGGACACCCTCCCGGACGGATTCTTCCTGACAGCTGGTGGCATGTTCGGCTGGTGGATGAACGGCCGCACGGTCACCCGCCAGGACGGGAACGTGCTCTTCGACAGCCGGTATTCCCTCCAGGGGACGGCCAACCGATCGCAGGTGAGCGTGGGGGTCGGCTTTGGGTGGGACCGTCCCAAGAGCCGCTTCGAGATCCGCTACCAAACGAGCATCACCCCCTTCAGCACGGTGTTGCGCGGGCAGAACGTGGTGGCGGGCCTGCATTACACCATCCTGCTGCCCACCAAACCGAGCAAGGCAGGAACGGAGGACTAAGGACCAACCGCTGAACGTCGAACGGCCATGACCTTCACCACAGCCTCGTCGCCCACTCGGCTGCCGTTCACCAGCAACGGATTGCTGAAAGTGTTCCTGCTGTTCTTCATTTCTGCATGGGCGTTCACCTTCATCGACACCACCGACCGGGCCAACTGGGTGACCGAGAACGTGCTGACGGCCCTGTTCATCGGAGGTCTTATCTGGGGGCACGGCCGCTTCCGCTTCAGCGACCTGAGCTACGCGCTGATGTTCGTGTACATCCTGCTCCACATCTACGGAGCGATGCACACCTATGCCGACAATCCGCTGGGCTACTGGCTGAAGGAGTTCTTCCACAGCGACCGCAACCATTACGACCGCATCGTTCACTTCAGCTTCGGGTTCCTGCTGGCCTACCCCATGCGCGACTACTTCAAGAACCACTTCCAATGGCCGGTGTGGGTGTGTTGGGTACTACCGGTGGAGATCACGCTCAGCTTCAGTGGTGCCTATGAACTCATTGAATGGGCCGTGGCGGATGTGTTCTTCCCGGCTCAAGGGCACGCTTACCTCGGCACCCAGGGCGACATCTGGGATGCGCAGAAGGACATGGGCCTGGCCCTTAGTGGTGCAGTACTGGCCATGGTGGGTGCAAGCCTCTTGCGGAAGGTGCTAGTGCGCGCCTGATCACACCTTCGTGCGCACCTTGCTCCAGGGCTTCACCTGCCAGACAATGGTGCCGGTGGCGAGGTGGCGGCCACTGCGGTCGTGAACTTCCACCGTGCTGGTATGGTCCACAGCGTCCTGCTGGGTGAGCGGCTGTGCCACCTCCGCGTCAATGGCCTCCCTGGTGGTGTTACACACGGCCACAGCCGGTTCCTTGGCCTGGAAGTGATAGGCCATGTGCAGGCTGCGCATGATGAGGCGATACTGCTTCGGATCGAGCTGTTCCAGCACGGAGAGACCGCTGCACATCTCGCTGGCGGTGGCCAAGGCGCACGCATGGATGCCCCGGATGTGATTGTGGTTGATCCGCCAGTACGGCACATGAACGGTCATGGCACCACCGGGCATCGGCCGCACCTTGAATCCATGGGGTCGGTTGAAGGGGATCGTCCATGGCAGCGCTGTGTTCAGCAGCCAGCGGTGGAACCGAGAGCGACGAGCCTTGTGGAGCAGGGTGGGCAGGTGCATGGTGGAAAGATCGCATTGATCGGATCACTGCAAGCATCGGCGATACGTGCAGCGACCTCCCGTTCAATAATGTTGGTCGCTTGCGAGGATATGTGCGATATCGGGCGGGAAGTAACCGGGGCCCTTCATCACCTTGCCATCGGCGCGGTAAATGGGCTTCCCGTCCGCACCGAGCTTGCTCATGTTGCTGCGCTGTATCTCACGGAACACCTCATCGATCTTGTGTTCCAGCCCATGCTTCAACAGCGTTCCGCAGAGGATGTACAGGATGTCGCCCAAGGCATCGGCCACCTCCACCAGATCTCCACGCAGCGCTGCCTCCAAATACTCTTCGTTCTCCTCGCGTATCAGCTTGTAGCGGAGCAATGCATCGCGGTCACCGATGTCGCCAAGCGGCAGGGCGCTGTTGGTGATGCCGAACGCATCGTGGAAGGCGCGTACGTGTTCGGTGGCTTCAGCAAGGGTCAATGGTGCGGGGGAAGCGTTGCTCATGGCCGAAAGGTAGCTGCCCATGGGTCGTTGAGGGTGATGAACGGTTAACACTCTTTAACGGCGCCCCTGCCCCGTGCTCCAGCGGCACCCCAGCACCTTTGCAGTTGCTTCGGCCACAGGCCGTAACACAACGAACGACAATGGAAACCGGAACAGCTACGAACACGCCGCATGTAACCGCTGACAGCATCCGCGAGCTGAACGAGCGCATCCAACACGCCAGTGCCTTCGTTGACCTCATCGACCGCGAGATGGGGCGTGTGATCGTGGGCCAGAAGGACATGGTGCAGAAGCTGTTGGTGGCCTTGCTGGCCGACGGGCACATCCTGCTGGAAGGCGTGCCGGGGCTCGCCAAAACAATGGCGATCAAGGCGCTGGCCCGCACAGTGGACGTTGCCTTCAGCCGCATCCAATTCACTCCTGACCTGCTCCCCGCCGACCTGATCGGCACCATGATCTACAGCCAGCGGAACGAGGAGTTCAGCGTGAAGAAGGGTCCCATCTTCAGCAACTTCATTCTGGCGGACGAGATAAACCGCGCACCGGCCAAGGTGCAGAGCGCGCTGCTGGAAGCCATGCAGGAGCGGCAGGTGACCCTTGGCGCGCAGACCTACTCCCTGCCTCAGCCTTTCCTGGTGCTCGCCACCATGAACCCCATCGAGCAGGAAGGCACCTACCCTCTACCCGAAGCCCAGACCGATCGCTTCATGCTGAAAGTGGTGCTGGACTATCCCTTGAAGGAAGAAGAAAAGCTGATCATCCGCCAGAACGTGCGTGCTGGGGGCATGAGCGAACCCGCACAAGTAGTGAAGGCACAGGAGATCCTGGATGCCCGCAAGCTGGTGCGCGAAGTGTACATGGACGAGAAGATCGAGCAATACATCGTGGACATCGTGTACGCCACCCGCAAGCCTGAACAATACAAGCTCTCGGACCTGAGCAGCATGATCTCGTTCGGTGGAAGCCCGCGTGCCAGTATCAACATGGCGATGGCCGCCAAAGCATTGGCCTTTACCAAGCACCGCGGCTATGTGATCCCCGAGGATGTGCGTGCAGTGTGTCCGGATGTGCTTCGCCATCGCATCGGTCTTACCTACGAAGCAGAGGCGGAGGGCATCTCCGTGAACGATATCATCGATCGTGTGCTGAACACGGTGGAGGTTCCCTGAGATGAGCGCCTTGAGCGAACGCCAGCGCGAACAGGTTGCCCTGGCGTGATTCCGCCCTTCGCCTGCTGTGATGCATGGACATGGATACAGCCCAACATACCAAGGAGCTCCTGAAAAAGGTGCGGCTGATCGAGCTGAAGACGCGCGGTCTGAGCGAGCACATTTTCTCCGGTGAGTACCAGACCGCCTTCAAAGGGCGTGGTATGACCTTCAGCGAGGTGCGGGAATACCAGGCCGGCGATGAGGTGCGCACCATCGATTGGAACGTGACCGCTCGCTTCGGCCATCCCTTCGTGAAGGTGTTCGAAGAGGAACGGGAGCTGAGCGTGATGCTGGTTGCGGATGTGAGCGCTTCGGGCGACTTCGGTACCGACGCCCAGCTGAAGCGGGAGCTGATCACCGAAGCCTGTGCGACCATTGCCTTCAGCGCGATCCGCAACAACGACAAAGTGGGGCTGATCCTCTTCAGCGACCGGGTGGAGAAGTTCATCCCACCCAACAAAGGGCGCACACACATCCTGCGACTGGTGCGGGAATTGCTGGAATTCCGTGCGGCACACCGTGGGACCAACATCACTGAGGCACTGCGTTACCTCAACAACGTGATCAAGAAGCGGAGCATCGCATTCCTGCTGAGCGATCTCATGGACCAGGGGTACGAGGATGCCCTGAAGATCGCGCGCCGCAAGCACGACCTCATTGTCCTACGCACCGTTGACCCACGCGAGGAGGAACTGCCGAACGTTGGCCTGGTGCAGTTCGAGGACCCGGAAAGCGGCACGCTGCGGTGGGTGAACACCTCCAGCGCGTCCATCCGCAAAGCATATCGGGCCGAAGCGCTCAAACGGCAGAACCGCACCCGCGAACTGTTGCGGCGCGCCGGTGTCGATCATGCCGTCATCAGCACACGGACGGGCTATGTGAAGCCCCTGATGAACCTCTTCAAGGAACGCGATACCGTGCGATGAAGCAGGCTGGGCTCATACTCGTTGCGCTGATGAGCACGGTCACCACCGTTGCGCAGCAGGTCACTGCATCGCTCGATACCACGGTCATCCGCATCGGCGAAGTGGCCACCTACACCCTCGCGCTGCAACTGCCCGAAGGCGTGACAGCTGCTGAAGTCTCATGGCCCGCTGCCACCGATACGCTGACCCGGCGCATCGAGGTGCTGAGCAGTGCGGCAGCCAGCGAAGCGGACAGTACGGGTGTACTGCGCATGACCTACCAGCTCACCAGCTGGGATACCGGCACATGGGCCATTCCCCCACGTCAGGTGACCGTCCAAGGCCGACAACTCGAAGGCCCGGCTCTGGTCCTACAGGTGCAACCGACCCCGGTGAACCTCAAGGATGCGCCACGGCCGCTGAAGGACATCCTGCCCATGCCGTTCTCGCTGCGGGCCTGGCTTGTTGCGCACCTGGTGGAACTACTGAGCGCGCTGACTGTGCTGTTGGCCGTGATGCTCGGCATCGTGCTATGGCGCCGCCGGAAGAAGCCCGCAGTGGCGGAAGAGGAACCTGAACCGCAGCGACCGGCACACGTGCGCTGTCTGGAGGCCCTGCAAGTGGTGGAGGATCAGCGGCTGTGGCAACAGGGAGAGCACAAGGCCTATCAGTCGCGGGTGACCGACCTGCTGCGCGGTTATATCGAAGAGCGCTACATCGTACCGGCACTGGAACGCACCACTGATGAGTTGATGGCTGAACTGCGCCTGAGCCCCTTGCCTGCCGACGAGCGCATCCTGCTGGAGAACCTGTTGCGCGCTGCCGATCTGGTGAAGTTCGCGAAGGTCATGCCCAGTGCAGTGGAGAACGAGCAATTGATGCGATCCGCACGCCAGTTCGTGCAGACCACTGCTGAACGTACCGAAGCCCCGACCCATGAAGCTTGACCGCGATACTGCCCTGGAAGCAGGCTGGGCGCTGTCGGCGCTGGGCAGCGCAGGGGTGCTCCTGCGGTGGATGCTAGTGCGCTTTGAAGCTGCTGAACCTGCCGTGCTCTGGGCATTGGTCCTGCTGCCGATCCTTGCCGGTCTGGCCCTTTGGCGTAGGCGCCAGTGGCAGGTGCGCGTGCCGCTCCCCACACAAAGCGCCGTATTGCAGACCAGGTACGACCCGATCGCATGGTTGCGCCCCTTACCGCCTGCCCTGCTCCTCTTCGCCCTGGGTGCTTTTGTGATGGCTTTGGCGCGGCCTCAGAGCAAGGACCAATGGCAGGATGTGAAGCGCGAAGGCATTGACATCGTCGTGGCCTTGGACGTATCGGCCAGCATGCTCGCCAAGGACCTCCGACCCGATCGTCTCAGCGCTTCGAAGAAGGTGGCGCAGGAATTCATCGATGGACGGCCCAACGACCGTATCGGACTTGTGGTCTACGAAGGCGAAGCGTTCACACAATGTCCCCTCACTACCGACCACAGGGTGCTGAAGGAGTTGTTCGAGCAGGCCCGCTCCGGTCTGATCACCGGCGGTACAGCGGTTGGCATGGGCCTCGCTACTGCGATCAACCGGCTGCGCGACAGCGAGGCGAAGAGCAAGGTGGTGATCCTCCTTACCGATGGTGTAAGCAATGCCGGCATGGTGCAGCCCCTGGATGCCGCCCAGATCGCCGAACAGCAGGGCATCCGTGTCTATACCATTGGTGTGGGTACGCGTGGCAAGGCCCTCTCGCCGGTCAGCCAGTACCCCAACGGACAATACCGCTTCGACCTCGTTCAGGTGGAGATCGATGAACCCACGTTGAAGGAGATGGCGCGCCTCACGGGAGGAAAATACTTCCGCGCCACGGATGCGGAGAAGTTGCGTGAGATCTATGCCGAGATCGATCGGTTGGAGCGTACACGCATCGAGGTGACCGAATACAGCCAGCGCAACGAGGAGTACCTGCCCTTCCTGCTGCTGGCGCTCGGTGCGGTGGCGGGCGGCTTTCTCTTGGAACGGACCGTGTTGCACAGTATGGCATGAACAACACAGGCACCTATCGTCTGGGCCGCATCGGCTGGTCGCTTGTAGCCTTCGAGCTACTGGTGACAGCGCTTATCGTGGTCGCCGGTTGGCTGCTGCTGAACGACCTGCCGGGCTTCCGCTTCGAGCGGATCCACCTGTTGTACGGGTTGCTGGCCGGACCATTGCTCGTGGTGATCCACCTGCTCCACCTGGGCTGGCGCAACCGTGCGCTTCGGCGCTTTGCAGCCCCCCCCACCCTGCCCCGTATGGTGCGTGCGGTGAACGGATGGCGCAGCAGTGTGCGCTTCCTGCTGGTGCGGCATGCCCTGGGCTTCGGTATCATCGCAGCCGCAGGTCCGCAGTTCGGCACCCGCATGGAAGAGGTCCGGACCGATGGCGCGGATATCATGGTGTGTGTGGATGTGAGCAACAGCATGGATTGCGAGGACCTCCGACCGAGCCGGATGGATGCTGCTCGACGGGCGCTGAGCCAGCTGATCGATCGTTCCAAGGGAGACCGTATCGGCATCGTGGTGTTCGCCGGTGAGGCTTTCGTCCAACTGCCCATCACCACCGACCGATCCGCCGCCCGCATGTTCGCCGCCTCGGTGGATACGCGCACGGTGGGCGCACAGGGAACAGCCATCGGCGCAGCCATCGACCTGGCGCGCTCCAGTTTCGCGGCCGACAGTCCGGGCGGCAAGGCCATTCTCGTGATCAGCGATGGTGAGAACCACGAGGACGATGCTGATGGGGCGGCACGTGCCGCTGTGGAAGCCGGCTGTGTGGTGCATACCATTGGCATGGGCACCTTGCAAGGCGGCCCCATCCCCATCAAGCGCAGCGGACAGATCCAAGGCTTCCGTACTGACCGCGATGGTCGCACCGTGGTGAGCGCCTTGAACGAGGATATGCTGCGCCGCGTGGCCGAAGCCGGCAATGGCATCTATGTACGCGCTGGTCAGGGTTCGTATGGAATTGGTGAGATCCTGGACAATATCCAAGGACTCGAGAAGGGCACCACCGGCACATACACCTTCACGGCCCACGAGGATCGCTTCCAAGTACCGCTCGCCGTCGCCATCGCGTTGTTGCTGGCCGCCTTGCTGTTGCCCGAGGGCCGACCCGCTCCCTTCCGCAGCCCCGCTATCGCTCGGCTGCTGCCGCTGATGCTCCTGTTGTCCGCCTGTGGTGATGCCCGCGAACGCGCCATCGACACCGCCCTGCGGAACGGTGAAGCGTTCTATCAGGCTGGTGATCTGAACGCCGCATTGGAACAGTACGACCTAGCGCCCGACGATCATCGGGTCCATTACAATGCAGGGGTGGTCTTGCATCAACTGGGTCGGTTGGAGGAGGCTGCGCAACGCTTCGAGCAGGCGGCCATACTGGCTGACAGCACCGATCAACGGGCACGTGCACAATACGACCTTGGCCATACATGGCAGTTGCGCGCCATTGCCGCCGATACCATGGCAGCACTTACCGGTCGCGCGCTTGCAGCAGTTCAGCCTGGTGGCGATATCACCGAGCAAGTGCGCAAGGCGGTCATGGTCGATTCCATGCTCACGGTGCAGCGCAACGCCATGCAGTTCTCGGACTCCGCGCTGCTGCAAAGCCGGGATGCTTACCGCCAGGCATTGCGCAACCGTTCGGACGATGAGGATGCGCGCCACAACCTCACCCAGATACAGCTTACCATGGCTGCGCGCATCAAAGCAGCGGAAGAGCGCCAAAAGGCCCAGGAAGCAAAGCAAGGCAAGGACCTTACCGCACTTGCACGCACGATCCTTGCCAAGGCCGATTCGCTGGTGGGACGGTATGAGTTCAATGCGGCACTGCAGACCTTGCAACAAGGTCTGCAACGCGAACCCACCCTCATCCAACGCAAGGACTATAGCGACAAGCTCGAGACCGTTACCAACGCCGCGCGACCATGAGGACCCCACTTTTCCTCTGCCTCCTGGCGGTCTGCATTACCGCCCACGCTCAGGACAGCACCGCCACTGCGGATGCCGTGCGCTACTTCAATGAAGCAGCGCGGCAATACGTGCAGAATACGCGTATCGAGGCGCTTCGCACATTGGACCAGGGCCTGCAGAAATACCCCGATGACCCCAAGCTGCGCAAGCTGGCCGAAGCCCTGCTGAAGCAACAACAGCAGGAGCAACAGCAACAGCAACAGCAGCAACAGCAGCAACAGCAGCAGCAACAAAATCAGCAGGAGCAGCAGCAACAAGAACAGGGATCCCAGCAGCAACAAGAGCAGCAGAACCGTCAGGAGCAACAGGAGCAGGGTGCTGGCAACAAGGAAGAGCAGAATGAACAGCGCGGGCAAGGCAATGGTCGTCCTGGCGAGATCGCGCCACAGGACGCCAAACGGATACTCGACGCCTTGGAGCGGGAAGAGCAGAACGTGCAATCCAAGCTGAAGGAACGACAGCGCCCCGCGCCCAAAGTGCCCACTGAGAAGGACTGGTAGAACCCGACACCATGCGCATCCTCCTATCCCTCCTCCTTGTCCTGGCATGGCCTATGGCCAATGCACAGGAGATCGTGTTCAAGGCCTCGGTGGACCGCACCGCCATTGCCACTGGTGAGCAGATCCAACTGAGCATCCAATTGGTCAACAGCCGTGAGCGCTTCCAAGCACCGGACCTGGGTGGGTTGGTCATTGTGGGCGGCCCGTTCGAGAGCAGCAACATCAGCTATGTGAACGGACGCATGAGCAGTTCCATCACACGTACCTGGCGCCTTACGGCAACCCAGCCTGGCAACTACACCATCGGTCAGGCACAGGTGCGCGTTGGTGGCGGCGTCATCACCACCGATCCCATCACCATCACCGTGAGCAAGGGCGCTGCTTCACCCAGCGACCCCTACGCCACACAAGGTCAGCGCGGCGATGCCAACCTCTTCGCCACCATCACGGTGGACAAGAGCAAGGTGCGCATGGGCGAGCAGCTCGTGGCCACCTACACGCTCTATTCGCGCTACAACAACCTGGAGCTCTCCAAGTACGAGCTGCCAAAGATGACCGGCTTCTGGGCCGAGGAGATCGACCTGGGAAACAGTGGATGGGAGCCCAAGCCCCGGCAAGTGAACGGTGTGGCCTACAACGTGGCCGTGCTCAAGAAGCAGGTGCTCTTTCCCCAGAAGAGCGGGAAGTTGCGCATCGAACCGCTGGAACTCACGTGTCTGGTGAACCGCTCCTTCTTTGACCGCGGTGCGAACATCCCCGTGCGCAGCAATGCGCTGGAGATCACCGTGAGCGACCTGCCCTCACCTGCTCCGACCGACTTCCTTGGTGCGGTCGGTGATCTGCAGCTCAAGGCCTCCATTGATCGCGCCAGTGTTGCAGTGAACGAACCCGTGCAGATCGACCTGCAATTCAGCGGTCGAACCAACCTGAAGCTGCTCGAAGCACCGAAGCTTACCCTGCCCCCCGACCTCGAAGTGTTCGACCCGAAGACCGTGGACAAGGTGACGGTGAACGGCGGCGGCATGAGCGGTTCCCGCACGTTCCAATACCTGCTGATCCCCCGCATCGACGGTCAGTTCGAACTGCCCCGCCTGACCTTCAGTTACTTCAACCCGGAGCAGGGCCGGTACGTGCAACTCGAGACCGAGGTCTTCACGATCGATGTTGGTGGTGCGGCCGGCGCTACGGGAGGTGCGGCCACCGAGCGTCCCGTACAGCGCGATGTACAAGTGATGGCCGAGGATATCCGGTACATCCGCACCGGCGACCTGGCCCTGCGACCGGCCGATGACGCGCTCTTCGGTTCAGTGTCGTTCTGGTCCGCACTGGGTGCTCCAGCCTTGGCCTATCTGTTGTTGTTGGGTTGGCATCGGCGTACAGCAGCCCAACGCGAGGACCCGATCCTGCAACGGCGGTTGAAGGCTGATCGGGTAGCGCGCAAGGCGCTGCAACAGGCCGAAGCGGCATTGAAGAAAGGCAGTGGTGCCGACTTCCACGATGCCTTGAACATGGCGCTACGCGGTTACTTGCAGGATGCGCTGACCCTTACGCCCGCACAATTGGACCAGGAGCGCATTGCTGCTTCATTATCCAAGCATGCGGACGGTGCCGAGGTCGCTGCGGAAGTGCAGCGCATCCTTTCCACGTGTGACATGGCCCGCTTTACGCCGGGAGGGGCCAGTAGTGACCAAGGGCTTTACGATGCGGCCGTGGCGGTGATCGGTCGTATGGAACGCATGATCCGCTCGTGATGCGCAACCTATTCCTACTTCCCCTGGTGCTCTTCAGCCTTGGCATCAACGCCACGCCTGTCGACAGCCTCCTTCGCGCCGCAGAACAAGCCTATGCTGGTGGTGATCATCAAGCGGCGCTCTCCGGCTACACGGAGGCCTTGTCACATGGACGTTCGGCGGCCTTGCTGTTCAACATCGGCAACTGCCACTACAAGCTGGGCGATGTGGCACTGGCCATATTGAATTATGAACGTGCGCTCAAGCTCGCACCTGGCGATGAGGACATCCGTGCCAACCTGGATCTCGCCCGAAGCCGCACCAAGGACCGTGTGAGCGAGCTGCCCACCAGCCAGGTGATGCAGCGCTGGTACCGCTTCGCTGGGGGGCGCGATAGCGATCACTGGGCTCGCCGCACCATGTTCCTGACCGTTCTGCTCTTCGCGGCACTCGCAGCGCTCCTGTTCATACGCCGGCAGACCTGGCGCAACATAGTGGGTGTCGGTGCGGGTGTTCTGGCTGGTCTGATGGTGATCGCCTTGCTGATGGCCTACGTTCGCCATCGCTCCATCAATTCCCACGACGAGGCCATCATCATGGCACCCCGGGTGGAGGTGAAGAGCGAACCCACCGATCGCGGAACGGTGCTGTTCGTGATCCACCGTGGCACCAAGGTAAAGGTGCTCCAAGTCCAACAAGGTCGCCTTGAGGTACGCCTTGCGAATGGCAGCCAAGGCTGGTTGGAGGAAGACCAGCTGGAGCGTATCTGATCAGGGGACCTGGGCCAGGCGCACCGTGGTGGGTACCGACCCGCCCACGGTCGACAGGATGAAGTCCCGGTCGTTGCCTGCGCCGGAATACTTGGTCCATCCATCGAGGTTCACGTCCTCCCCACGATAGCCAGCCACCGTGCTGCTGGGGATCATCGAGCCGATCGCCACCAATACAGGATCGCGGTCGTTGTTGGACCCGGAATAGCGCACCAGACCGTCACCACTGACGTCGCCAGGCCATAGGGCACGCTGACCGCTGCCGCTCTGCACCGGCTCAATGCCGTAGAGCGTGGTCGTTGATGCGGTCATATCCACCACTTGCGCGTTGCTTTCCAGCGCGAACGCCGTCATGGCAGGCAGGTGATTGCGATGGCGGATCAGTAGATGACGCCCGATAGTGGGTACGTTGAAGAGCACCTGCCCGGCACCATCCGGAGCAACAACTTCGCCGTTGGCGCGCACCAGCGCTGCCCGTGCACCTGCCATGGAGAAGGAGCCATCCGCGTTGCGCAGCTCCAGGACGACCCAATCAACGATGGCTTGATCACCGGTGGCCTGCAGCAAAGCGGGATCCACGGTCACACCAGCATTCTCCAAGGTGTAGCCCATCGCGGTGTAAGGCTCGCTGCTTGGGATGATGCCCATCGTCCGCAGGTCGCTGCGCATGATACCCGAGCCCCAGTTCAACGCCCCTCCCAGTTTCACCCGCGCGCCGACCGAGAATTGAGGAGACACAACATCGCAGCCTTCACCCGGTATACGGTATACGACCTTGGAGCTGAACGGCTGAAGCGTAATGCTGCCACTGAGCACCACACCGTTCACATCGCTCCAGCATCCAGCAGGAAGACCCACGGTCTGCTCCACGGTCTGTTCGTTGTATAGCAGCACATGGTCATTGAGCGGGTTCACGGGCTGCACCTGCACGCGATGAACCTGCACATTATCGAGCCAGTAAAGGGGCTCGGTGTAATGGTTGATGAACTGCGCCATGCCCTGGTCCGTGAGGCCGCTCTGGAAATAGATCTCCACATCACGACGTTCCGCATCGAAGGGGACCCTCCGCTCGTGGATGGTATTGGCGCTTGTCAGCTGGGAACTACCCTTCACCCCCGCGCGGAGCACACCATGTGCGTTCGACTGGATGGAGAACCGCATGCGGTACCACTGACCGTTCTGAATGCTGTACAGGTCCGGAGAGCGCATGCTGAACTCGTGGTAGACACTGTTGTTGGGCAGGTTGGCACGCAGACTCCCATTGTCCAATTGGGTCTGGTCCCAGGTCACTTGTGCATTCGTGGGCCATCCCCCCCACCCTGCAACTCCGGTGGTGAAGTTGCCTGTCGTCATCAAGTTCCCCGACAGCTCATTCAACGTGCTGTACATGCTGGAGCGCAGCGGACTGCGTGTGGAACCCACATCCTCCGAGCGCTCCTGCTGCCAGCGCTCCAGGGTGAAGAGTTTCTGTCCTCCGCCATTGGTGCTGAAGAACAGGATGCTCAACTCTTCGTAGGGGCTGAAGTAGCGGTTGTTCGTGAAGGTGCCGTAGTCCACCATGTTCGGCGAATACACGCTGTACTGCTTCATGCACAACTGATCAGCGGCAGCGGAGTAGAGCACGTTGCCGGAGTAAGTACCATTGAAGCTGGGCACATGATAAGGTGGCGCCGCCCCCGGTCCGTTGTAGTTCGAATAATCCGAGACGTTCATCTGCACCTTGTTGTTGAAGAGCACATTGTCCCGGATCTGGTTACCCGTGGAGACCATGGTATGGTCCACGTGCAAACCGCTGCCCTCGCAATTGGCAGCTGTGTTGCGGCGCACGATGGTGTTCTTGATGACCGTGTTCCCGAAGTAGATACCATGACAGATCTTGCCGGCCGGAATGAAGTTGGGGGCCGCGCTCTCCAGATCACCGATGACATCGAGCACGATGTTGTCCTGGATGATCGCGCCGTCGCAGTTATCAAAGGCGATGCCGCCTCCATCGTTCAGGATGGCAGTTGCATTGCGCACCACGTTGCGCTCCACCAGCACGTCCTTGTCCACCACGATGCCGATGTATCCCACATTGGTGACACGATTGTTCCGTAGGATGTTACCGAACCCGACCGTGCGCACACCGAAATAGCCCCAGTTGCTCTCACCCAGACCGGGCACCATGGCGATGTCGGTGAGGGTGTTGCCGGTGAACTGGGCACCATTGTCCAGCAACTTGGCGCCTGTGGCGTAAGTGTTGTGAAAGGTATTGTTGAGGTATTGACAGTTGGTGCCCACCGTGCGCAGGCCATGGTAAAGCTGGCGGAACGTGCACTCGCGGATGATGATATTGGACGCACCGTCGAGCCAGATCCCGGCGAGGTGCTGATGCTGGAACACCAAGTCCCGGATGGTCACATGCTGACGGCTCCAGTACACGTTGATACCTCGCTCCCGCACCGAGGCCTCGACCTGCAGACCGTTGGGGTTCGAGTTGTTCGGGGCCCAGAGGTAGATTTGGCCAGAGGCCACATCGTGGAACCATTCACCTGGCGCATCAAGTTCGCTGAGCTTGTTGCAGAGGAAGTACCCCCAGTCATTGCTTCCCAGGTTGTAGTAAATGTTCGGGAAGGTGAGGGTGCCGTTGGTGAACGACGTGACCGTGGGGGCATCGTAGGACCAATTGGTGCTTCGCACGACGAGGGTGGCACCGTTCCAGTAGCCATTGGACTGGGTAAGCGCGGCATCGGTGAGCGTGGTACCGCTGCCCTGGTCGTTGCGCAACCATCCGGTGTTGGGGAACCGGGCAAGGGTCTGGCGGGCGCCATTGACATAGAGGTGCTTCACCGAGGTGGTGAAAGGCGCACGCCAGATGTTGCCACTGTGCTGCACCCAATTGGTGACCAGCTCGCTCCCACTGATCACCGGAGCAGCCCCGGTCCCGTAGGCACCCACCGTGATGGGGTTGCTGCTGGTGCCGGAGTTCGGCATGATGAGCTCCCCGCGATACGTACCTCCGCGTTCGAAGAGGATCTGATCGCCAGGTTGCAGCGAATAGATCACCTGCAATACCCGGGATATCGTGCGCCAGGCCGTCCCGGGGCTGGTTCCGTTGTTGGAATCAGAGCCGGTAGGAGAAACGTGGTAGGTGACGCCAGCCGCAGCGACCGGCATGAACACAACGATGAGCAACGAGACGAAGGTCCTGGAGAGAAAATGCATGGATGTGGTCCGTTGTTGATCCGGGGGGCGGGTTCCCGGGCCGTGAAGTTGGGCCATGAACGCGCATGCAAGCCGCGCAGTTCCTAAGAGATCATCAACATTTCGACAAGCGCCCCCCAGGATCCGATGGACATTGATGAATGACAGGAACACCCGCTGACCGATGTCCCGGAGGCCACTTGCGATCCCGACAGGATTCGAACCTGTGACCGTCTACTTAGAAGGTAGATGCTCTATCCAGCTGAGCTACGGGACCAACGGTGACAAAGATGCCAAGAAATGGGCCGACCGTTGGGCATGCCCGGATGCACAGAGCAACCAGATCCGAACTGACGACCTTCCCCGCCACAAAGCGGGGACGCGATACCGCGCTACGCTAAGCCCCTTGGATCCGCTGCAACGCCAGATCCCTTCGCTTGCAACGCTTTAAGCTCAGCTCGAATGCCATCGCTTCACCCTTGCTCGAAAACGCCTTGGTAGCCACGACCTTCCATGGACCGCGCCCGTTGGTAGCCTTCGATCGGTCCGCATCATGTCGCGCCAAGCGGTCTTCCAGGTCTTGTGTATGACCATAGTACCACCGGCCGGTACTTTGGGACTCCAGGATGTATACGGTGAACATGGAACGCAGAAGAGCCGACCATGGGGGTCGGCTCCTGTACTGTCGGGGCGGCCAGATTCGAACTGACGACCTCCTGCTCCCAAAGCAGGCGCGATACCGGGCTACGCTACGCCCCGAAGTCCCTTTCCACGTATTCGATCGACGACCTTCCCCGCCACAGAGCGGGGACGCGATACCGGGCTACGCTACGCCCTTGGTGCTTACGTCGCCTCTGGAAACGGTTCCCAGCTGCGGATCGTGCAGCGAACGGCACCTAAGGCAACACCTTAAATGACGCGGCCGGAGGTCTTGCTGACATCCGGCCTGCTGCCTGCGGAGAGGGGGGGATTCGAACCCCCGGTACCGGTTGACCCAGTACGGCAGTTTAGCAAACTGCTGGTTTAAGCCACTCACCCACCTCTCCAAGCTTCAATGAACGCCCCCCGGCCGGTCACCGGGGCCGCAAATATAGAAGGCCTCCACGATCCACCATCGATCTTTCTCCGGAAGGCTACCTTTGCGGCGCGAAAAAACAAGCACACCTGCAGCCATGGCCAAAGAAGTCGTCATCGTATCCGCCGTCCGCACCCCCATGGGCTCCTTCGGGGGCAGCCTCGCCGACGTACCCGCCACACAGCTGGGCGCCACCGCCATCAAAAGTGCCGTGGACAAGGCCGGGATAAAGCCGGAACTGGTGCAGGAAGTGATCATGGGCAGCGTGCTGCAAGCTAATCTGGGCCAGGCTCCCGCCCGCCAGGCCGCCAAGTTCGCCGGGCTGCCCAACGAAGTGGCCTGCACCACCGTTAACAAAGTGTGCGCCAGCGGCATGAAAGCGATCATGATGGCCACCCAGGACATCCTTCTCGGCGATGCCGATGTGGTCGTTGCCGGCGGCATGGAGAGCATGAGCCAGACCCCCTACTATGTAGAGAAGGCCCGCTACGGTTATCGCTACGGCAACGGCCAGCTCATCGATGGCATCGTAAAGGACGGTCTGCTCAACGTGTACGACCAGCAGGCCATGGGTGTGTGCGCCGACCTCTGCGCCAGCGAGCACAAGATCAGCCGTGAGGAGCAGGACGCCTTTGCCATTGAAAGCTACAAGCGCAGCGCCGCCGCCTGGGCCGCGGGCAGGTTCGCCGATGAGGTGGTACCCGTGACGGTGAAGACGCGCAAGGGCGACGTGGTGGTGAGCGAGGACGAGGAGTACAAGAACGTGGTGTTCGAAAAGGTGCCCGCGCTGAAACCGGTGTTCACCAAGGAAGGCACCGTAACGGCGGCCAACGCCAGTACGATCAACGACGGCGCGGCAGCCCTGGTGCTGATGAGCGCTGACAAGGCCAAGGAGCTCGGTCTTAAGCCACTTGCCCGCGTGGTTAGCTACGCCGATGCTGAGCAGGCACCAGAATGGTTCACCACCACTCCTGCCAAGGCTGTGCCACGCGCTGTTGCCAAGGCAGGCCTGAAGATGAGCGATATCGATTTTGTGGAACTGAACGAGGCCTTCAGCGTGGTGGGACTGGCCAACATGAAGCTGATGGACCTCGACCCGGCGAAGGTGAATGTGAACGGTGGAGCAGTAAGCCTTGGTCACCCCTTGGGTTGCAGCGGTGCTCGCATCATCGTTACGCTCATTAACGTACTGAAGCAGAACGGTGGCAAGTATGGTGCAGCCGGCATCTGCAACGGTGGCGGTGGTGCCAGTGCCGTCGTGATCGAAGCACTCTGAGCCTCCTGTCGGCTCGCCCGCGTTGCGTATTGACGCGTTACGTATTGCGAGTTCCGGAGAACGCAACACGAAACGCGCATCATTCCAACACGCAACAGGTCATGCACGCCGTCATCTCCCCTCTTTCCATCGTTCCCGTCCGCGCAGAGCCGAGCGACCGAGCCGAACTGGTGACACAATGGCTGTTCGGAGAGACCGCGGAAGTGTTGGAGCGAAAGGGGAACTGGAGCCGACTTCAGTTCGACCACGACGGCTACGAAGGCTGGGTCGATAACAAGCAGCTGCTGGCCTGTACCACCCCCAATACCGATCCGGACCTTCGTATCATCGCGCCCAACTGCTTCGTAGACCTTGGCGAACGGCAGGTAGTGCTCCCATATGGTGCCGTGCTGCCATTCTATGAGGCCGGTTCCATCCTGTGGCAGGACCGTCGGATCCCGGTGCAAGCCGTTACCAACCAACGGCCCGACCTCGACCGTGCGGACCTGATCGAGTTCTACCTGCATCCCTTTCTGGGCGCCCCCTACCTATGGGGCGGCCGTACGCCGTGGGGCGTGGACTGCAGCGGTCTCACGCAGATGCTCTACATCCTCATGGGCATCTACCTACCACGCGACGCCGGTCAACAGGTCCATGAAGGAGATGCCGTGGAACTGCTCGACCTCTGCGAACCAGGTGACCTGGCCTTCTTCGAGAATGAGGAAGGACGGATCGTGCATGTGGGGATCATACTTACCCGCGGCGAGGATGGTGACCTGCGCATTGCCCATGCCAGCGGGCGGGTACGCGTGGACAAGCTCGACCACCAAGGCATTTACGACCGTGACGCAGGGCTATACAGCCATCGACTTCGGACGGTGCGTCGCATTTTGTAATAAGTTCGGCACGCCGTTGGATGGGAACATCCCGGACTTCGATCCACTGTCACACACTAACGAACTGCACCCACCTCAGCATGAAACGCAACCTTATCCTTCTCTCCCTCGCGCTTCTCGGCACACTGGACCTCAGCGCGCAACAGTTCAAGGTCATCACCATCGTGGAAAGCATCGTACCGATGGGTATTGGTCGTTCACGTCTCATCGAGAGCACGTCGGAGATCAATTCCGATGCCGCTACCACTGTCCGTACGGATGGCAAGAAGAGCGACCAAGGTGATGTTGACCGCAGCGACCTGAAGGTGGATAATTTCAAAGAGACCAAACTGCTCAACTTCTACAGCGGAGTGGGCATCAATTTCCAGAACATCGCCAGCAACGATGCCATGGTGATGGACAAGATGAACAAGCTTGCCGCGGAAGGTTGGCAACTGATCCACATCACAGCTGGGGTTGAGGCCGATGCCGGGAAAGATGACGGTACGGGTATCTACATCACCCGGATGTACTGGAAGAAGTGATCATCCTTGGCAATGGAACAAGAGAAGGGGGCCCCGTGCCCCCTTCTTCATTTTCCTTCCGTTGCCTTCAGAACCTGATCGTGTATTGAAGCACCGGTAGTATGGCCAACTGTGAGACCCCTTCAATACGTTGCGAGGTAGGGTTGAAATAAGTCATCACCTGGGTGTCCGCGTTGAGCACGTTCTGCACATCGACCTTGATCTCATGGCTCACCTTGGGACGCCCGACACGATAGCTCAACACCATGTCCAACTTGTGGATCGGGTCGCCCTTGACGCTCCAGGCCTCCCCTATTTCACGTTGTTCGCCCGCTGCGATGCTGGCTGCAAGATCGATCGGCGTTCGGTACATGCCGCCTTGTACGGAGTATCGCAAACCGGCCATGAGCACCCGATCCTTCCCCTTATCAGCCCCCAGCTTCCATTCCTTGCCACCCAGTGCATTGCCCACCATCCCCATGTTGAAGCGACCATTGTACCACCTCCCATCCAAGGGCTTGTAGCGTGTATCGCTCAGTGATGTGGTGACCATGAAGTGATAACCACGGGTGAAGAACTTCTCCAGCGCGAGCTCCACGCCGCGGTTGTAGCCGACCCCGGCATTGACCAGGGCCCGGTCGCTGAACCATTCCACCGTATTGCTTTCGCTGTAGCTGCTGGCAGGGTCGTTCTCCACCGGCAGATCGAACAGGTGCTGGTAGTAAACCTCGGCCTTGAACTGGATGTCCTCTGCCAGCATGCGCTCATAGCCCAGCACGGCATGCGCCGCACGTGAAAAGCCCAGGTCGCGGTTCGGTGAACTGACGCCCCCCTCCGCATCGCTGCGTTGCACGAGTTGGGTCATCAGACCGACGGGCTTCGCATGCAGTCCGGCCCCGAACGTGAGGGCCTGCCCTGGCATAGGCTCGTAACGCAGCGCCATGCGCGGTTCAACGCTCACCTGTCGGTTAAGGTCATAAGCCATCAGGTGTACTCCGCTGGTCACGGTCCATTGCTCGTTCCAGCGCCATTTCCAACTGACGAAGGCTTGTGTCATGGTCGCGGAACCGCTCCGATCCAACTCGGAGACCAAGCGCGCACGGTCCGGATCCCACGAATCGGAACGCATCCGGAACCGATCGGCTGCCACGATAAGCCCAGCGCGCAGTTTGTGCGCCGGCGTGATACGCACGTTCAATGTGCTCGTCCCCCTGATCGTCCACCGAGCAAGGTCGCTTGCGTGGCGAAGCTGAACCGGTATCTCGCCTGGTACCGGTGACTCCTGATAGTCGGTACTGCTGCCATTGCCACTAATGGAAACGGTGGTATAGAGAAAGCTGCTGCTCCCCAGTGTATGGGTGTTGGTCAGTCCCATGACGCCCATGCGCGAACCGAACTCCACAGTGGAGAACAGGGTATCCCCAGCCTCGCTCTCATCGCGTGAGCTGATGCCGCTTCGCCCCCCGATGCCGAAAAGGGACAAGGTACCCAGGGCTTTGGACGGTATCCGCACATGGAACGCTGCATCGGTGTACCGCGGAACGCCGTCATAGTCGACGATACCCGCTTCGTCCAACAACGCCAGGGTGCTGTAGCGGTAGTTGGCAAGGTAGGATCCACCCTCCACCCCGGGCAGCGGTCCTTCCGCGGTCAGGTCCGTACCAAGCACCCCTGCCTTCAACGTGTATTCTCGCTTTCGGTCGTTCCCCTTGCGCAGGCGCATGTCGAACACGGCGCTGGTCACGTTGCCATATTCCGCTCCGAATGCTCCCGTATAGAAGTCGGAGTCGTCGATCATGTCGCTGTTCAGCACGTTGATAGGTCCCCCTGTGGATCCATCATCAGCGAAATGGTTCGGGTTGGGGATCTCCATGCCTTCCAGGCGCCACTGTACACCCTTTGGTGAGTTGCCGCGAACCACGATGGTATTGTTCCCCATCGGATCGGAGGCCACACCTGCGAACGTACCCACCATGCGCGCCGGATCATTGATACCACCCGCTATCCGAGAGGTCTCCTCTACACTGATACGACGCGCACTAACAGTGGCCATCTCGTTGCGCGCCTGATCCTTGCGCTCAGTAGCGGTGACCTCGAACTCCTGAAGTTGGTTCATGCTCGTCTGAAGTGCGATCTCAAGAACCAGCTCCTTACCACTGGTGAGAAGCAGATTGGAAAGGCGTTGCTCCTCGAAACCGAGCATGCGCACCTGCAGATCCAGCCGCCCGGTGGGAACGGCGGTGATCTCGAATCGCCCGTCCATGTCGGTGGTGGCGCCTTCGATGGGATCGGTACCCAACACCACAACGGTCGCGCCCGGAAGCCCTTGACGCGTATCCGCATCGACGACCGAACCGCGAACGGTCTGTGTGTTGAGCTGCGCGCGAACGTCACCGACCATCAACCAAAGCAGGATGGGCAAGAGCCGCGCAAGGTTCATTGGGTTCTTCATGGTGTGGCGCATTAGAACCGTCCGACCTTGATGGAGAAACCAACATTGAGGCCGTGTAATGCATCCTTGGCAGTGGCAGGCAGATCAAGATCTGACGTGTAGCGATAGGAAGCCCCCACGCCGAGACGGACCAAGGGAATGAGGTTGAGCTCCAGATCGATCCCCGGCTCCACCACGAAGAACGCTTGACCATCGTCCCAGCGATAGCCGAGCACGTCGTCCTCCTGTGTGACCGCGCGTTGCTGGGCATATGCGACACCACCAGCACCGATGATGATCGGCAGGCTGATGTGCACCGGCGAGCGGTATGCGATGATCGGCTCGATCAGAAGCCCCCCATATCCGAGGCTCAGGGCACTGGGACGACGAAGCTCTATGGCCTGCTCAACGAGCATGGCGTCGTACGCTCGATTGCGCACTACGGTGGTAAGACCATGACCAGCAAGGCCGATCGTCACTCGGTGGTCGATGAGCCATCCGCCTCGTGCTCCGACCAACAATGCATCCTGATCGAGCAGTCGCGTGTAATGGCTGGTGGGTGCTCCCCAACCGCCATGATGGATATCCGTGCGGCCACCCAACAGGGTCCGCATGCCTTCGTCCAAAGGCTTTGGCGCCTGTGCGAACGAGCTGGTGGAAGAAAGACAAAGTGCGCAGGAGCCTGCGAGCAGAAGGGAACGTGTGTTCATGGTTGTCCGTTGTTCTGAACCTAGGACAGCCCATCCCGCAAATACCCCTACGCGGGGTGCAAAAAAAGATCAACGTGGTCAGAACCGCAGGCCGAGGGACACGCTCCAGCCCATCCACAGACCAAAGCGGAAATTCCCGCTCACGCGATCGAACATGTTGTCACTGGGTAACAAGGTGCTGAGGAAGGATCCGGTGTCCGCATCGCGATGATCGGAGATGAGACCGTTCAGCACAGGCCCTGCAACCAGAGAAACGCGATCAGCCAGCAGCACACCATAGGCCACGCCGAAGCGCCCCACCAGGTTCACAGCGTCAACCCATGCGCGCTGTTCGGTGACCTGCTCAGCTGTAAGGGTGATATCCAGCTGGCCATGTTCCCCCAACCTCGGACTTGAGCCGAACCCATAGAGAAAGCCCCATCTCCCAGATGGTTCCACCGCGGGCGAGTACCCAAGGATGTTATGGAAGTTGCGCAGTCCGGTGCGCAGATGCAGACTGAGCGGCAGAACGTCGGAATGCAACACATCGAACCGATGGTAACCGGTGCGTGCGATGGTGAGCAGGCCGACCGCCACGCCCGAGATGGTGTCGCTGATGTTCAGGATGCCCACTTGTGCACCCAGGGCCCGGCGGGCAACGTTCACCACGCCCACCTGTGCACCCCTGACAGTACCCGAGGCGACGTTCAGACCAAAGGTGACCTGGCCACCATCCACCACCCGCGCGTAGTTGGCAGCGAAACCCACTTGACCACCGGTAACCGAGTCGATGGCCACATTGGTCCCGAACGAGACCTGGCCTCCCTTCACATCGGCTGCATAGTTGGCTCCGAAACCCACCTGACCACCACCCACTGAACCGCGGGCAATGTTGATCCCGCCGGCGATCTGTGCTCCAGAAACGCCTCTTGCGTAATTCAAGGCGCCGGCCACCTGCACCTTATTGACCCGGCCCAGGGAGCCATTCACACCGCCGCTCACCTGCACGCCATCCACATTCCCCAGGGCAATGTTCAGCGCACCGCTCACCTGGGTGCCGGACATCCCACGCCTGACCATGTTGACGCCTCCGGAAAGCTGAACGCCACTGAGCGTATCCCAAGCGGTATTGGTAGCGCCTGCGACCTGAAACCCTTTGACCATGCCCATGGCGTGATTGGCGGCTCCTGCCACTTGGAAACCGTCGCTGGTCCCACCGATGACATTACCGATCCCGGCCACCTGCAGGCCGCGCAGATCGTTGCGGAGGAGGTTCACTCCACCCGCCACCTCCACCCCCTCCACACCACGCGCATATCCGCCGAGCACGTTCAAAGAGATGGTGTTCACAACGGTACCGGACAATTGCCCATTGGTACCTAGGCTCGGGATCAGTGATATCTGCCAGGGACGTCGTTCGGTCAGGTCAAGGCTGCGGGTCAACGCACTGTTGGTTGATGTGATAAGCAAACGCGGCACCCCCAACTCCTCGACCGAACAACGATCCCAGCTGCACCGCGGAGCGAGTTGACCAGCATGGGCAGCAGGGTCTGCCCGCAAGGCGATACGCGTGGTGGACGGCGTGACGAATACGACCGTGTCAGCGTAGCCGTGGCGGGTACATCGCACAGGACTCTGTTCACGATCACCATGCAGGTCCAGGACGAAAGCGCCATCACGACCGGTCAAGGCTACCTTGGACCGCCCCACCTCATACAGCGAGACGGAAGCCAACGGAACGCCAGTTGACAGGTCCACCACCTTTCCGATCACCTGTACGCGCTGCCCACCGACCGGTCTGGCGAGAATGATCAAGTGGGCTCCACTTTCCTTCCATTGCAGGTGCGCCGGTAGCACACGCTTCAGCACGTGCTCCACAGGCATTGAAGTGCAGTACAGGTCGATGATGCTGTCCACAGGGACCGATGCAGCATTGTAACTGAGCTTGCAGTCGGCCTCCCGGGCTACCAGATCGAGCGCACGGGCAACTGTGATGCCTTGTGCCTGGATTGTCACCGAGCGCTTTGCGATAGCCGGTGAATGCGCACGGACCAGGCCACACATGACCGTCGCAACGACCACAGCCAACGCGCGCAAGACCCGGGGATCAGCAGCCATCACCGTTCAGTTCATAGTCCCCGCTGTCGGTCCGCTTCAGCTCCAGTGCGAACGTCTCCGCGATGACCTGCAAGATCGATCCGATCGGCTCATCATCGAACTCCGCCGTAAGCTGGCAACGCTCCAAGGACGGGTTGGCGAGCACGATGTGCACCTGGTACATCCGTTCCAATTCCGCCACCACCCGCGACAACGGGGCCTGTGAGAACTGCAGGATCCGCTCACCCCAGACCTCGGCCGGTGGGGCTGGTGTACGTTCAAGCAGCGATCGCTTGTCATAACGGGCGCGATCACCAGCCTCCAGCACCAGTTCAGCACCTCCCGCCTTCACCCTTACCCGACCGGTTCGAACACGCACCGCGAACGCGGACGTATCCGTAGCGGAACGCACTTCGAAGGAGGTACCGAGCACCGTTACTACGACGTCATCGGCCTGCACCTCAAAGGGGCGTTCCGCGTCGTGGCGTACATCAAAATAGACGGTGCCCTCCATCTCAACCCGACGATGCTGGCCCATGCGTTCTGACAGTTGCGCACCGGGTGACAGCACAACGGAGCTACCATCCTCCAGCAGCACGGTGCGTGGGGTGCTCTGAGCAACGTGGACCGTGGGTACGTTCACCCAAATGCGGTAGGCCGTAAAGACCATGGCAAGCATCGCGGCCGCAGCAAGCCAGGTACGCCAGGTGCTCCACAACGGCCGGACCACCGCACCTTCCGCCTCGTTCATGCGCGCGTTCAGCCGGTCCCAGGCGCGATCAACATCCGGTGTATCGGCTGATGGCGCATCGGCCGAACCCACCATGGTCCACGTCTCCTGCAAGCGCCGCAACTCCTCAGCATTATCAATGCGCTGCGCAGCCCAGCGTTCCACCCGTTGCGCCTGCTCTGGGTCCAGCTCACCGGCCATATAGGCGGCAAGTTCCTCGCTGGTGATGGTCTCGTTGGTATCCACGTTCGCGCTTCTATGACAGTCGACCTATCCAATACCCCCATCGCCCCCACCAATAAAGAACAACCAGGGCAGCAAAGGCACCAGATCCGCCAATTCGCTGCGGAGGTCCTTCAGCGCCTTGCCCATCTGGTTCTCCACGGTCTTCACCGAGATCCCCAAGCGATCGGCGATCTGTTGGTGCTTCAGCCCTTCGTACTTGCAGAGCACGAAGATCCGTTGGCGCTCTGGCGGAAGGGCCGCGACCGCGGCTTGCACCCGTGCAATACGATCCTGGTGCTCGTCCTCTGCCATGGTCGGTTCAGCCGCTGTATGGGTGCCATCCTCCAATGGAACCAAGCGTCTGGTGATGTGCGTGGCGTTGATGCATCGATTGCGGACCGATGCGTAGAGATATGCCTTGACATGCACCACCCCGCCGTGCTTTTCACGGTCCAGCCAAAGGCGAAGGAACAGTTCCTGGACGAGGTCCTCGGCCTTGTCGCCATCCTTCAGATAGCCCATGGCGAAGGCGCACAGCGGCCTGTAGTGCAGGCGGAAGAGCGCCTCAAAGGCGGCACGATCACCGGCGGCGATGGGTGCGAAGTCCATGGGCGATGGGCCGAAAGTAGAAGCTGTTCCATGAACGAGAGGACCGTTGGTGTAAGGGGTAGCTCCGGTCTCACCGGGAACCTCCGCCCGGGATGGCAGCGGCGGCTGGCCGACGGCACGGGCTAGCGGGTGCGCGGTGCGAGGAGGCTGCGACGGAGGAGCAGACCCCGGAGCCTGCCTACCGGCAAAGGCAGGCCCGCAGCCGCAAACCGGGCCAAGGACATCAAAGCGAACAGCCCATTAGGCGGCCAAAGCATCACCCGCCAGATCGTCTGTAAGAACTTGAATCAAAGCGACTTATTAGCAGGTCCGTCCGGTCACAGCTGCCACATTTTCCTGGATCGTGGATCGGTTCAAGCTTTGAGGGGTGCGCTGTGCCCGATCTGCAAGAAAAGGCGTTATACCCTTGACACACTGGGTCGACCTTGAGCGACCGAACAGAAACCTAACACCCAACAGGCTGCGCCTGTAGCACCATGGACCTCAACAAATTCACCATCCGCTCCCAGCAGGCCATCCAACAGGCGCAGACCATCGCCAGCGGATACGGCCAGCAGATGCTCGAGAACGGCCACCTGCTCAAGGGCATCCTGGAGGTGGACCCCGACGTCACGCCCTTCCTGCTGAAGAAGCTCAATGTGAACGTGCCCGCCATGACGCAGGCGCTCGACCGCATCGTGCAAGGCTACCCGAAGGTGAGCGGCGGACAGATCAGCCTTTCGCGCTACAGCAGCGACGCGCTTACCAAGGCCCTCGCCGCGCTGAAGGAGTTCGGCGATGAGTTCGCCAGCGTGGAGCACATGCTCATCGGCATCCTCGACAGCGGCGACACAGTATCACAACTGTTGAAGGACAACGGCGTCACCAAGAAGGACCTCATCGCCGCCATCAAGGACCTGCGCAAGGGCAGCAAGGTCACCAGTCAGAGCCAGGAGGAGACCTACAACGCGCTGAACAAGTACGCGAAGAACCTCAACCAGCTCGCCAAGGACAATAAGCTCGACCCGGTCATCGGCCGCGACGAGGAGATCCGCCGCGTGCTGCAGATCCTCAGCCGCCGCACCAAGAACAACCCCATCCTGATCGGTGAGCCCGGCGTGGGTAAGACCGCCATCGCCGAGGGCATCGCGCAACGCATCGTCAGCGGCGACATCCCCGAGGACCTCAAGGGCAAGCAGGTCTTCAGCCTCGACATTGCCGCGCTGATCGCCGGCGCCAAGTACAAGGGCGAGTTCGAGGAGCGCCTCAAGGCCGTGGTGAAGGAGGTGATCGCCTCGGAAGGGAACATCATCCTCTTCATCGACGAGATCCACACGCTGGTGGGCGCGGGCGGTGGCGAAGGCGCGATGGACGCCGCCAACATCCTGAAGCCCGCACTGGCACGCGGTGAGCTGCGCAGCATCGGCGCCACCACGCTCAACGAGTACCAGAAGTACTTCGAGAAGGACAAGGCCCTGGAGCGCCGCTTCCAGAAAGTGATGGTGGACGAGCCCTCACGCGAGGACGCCATCTCCATCCTGCGCGGCCTGAAGGAGAAGTACGAGAGCCACCACAAGGTGCTGATCAAGGACGCCGCGATCATCGCCGCCGTAGAGCTGAGCACGCGCTACATCGCCGACCGTTTCCTGCCGGACAAGGCAATCGACCTGATCGACGAGGCCGCCAGCAAACTGCGCATGGAGATCAACTCCAAGCCCGAGGAGCTCGACGAGATAGACCGCCGCATCATGCAGCTGGAGATCGAGCGCGAGGCCATCAAGCGCGAGAACGACGAGGCCAAGCTCGCCGAACTGAACAAAGAGCTCGCAGAGCTGAGCGGCCAGCGCGATGGCTTCAAAGCCCGCTGGGAGAGCGAGCGCCAGCTGGTGGAGCGCATCAACAGCGCCAAGGACCAGATCGAGGCGCTCAAGCACGAGGCCTCCCAAGCCGAACGCGAAGGCGATTTCGGCAAGGTGGCCGAGATCCGCTATGGCCGCATCCAGGAGACCGAGAAGGAACTGGCGGCCGCCAAGGACGAGCTGCTGAAGCTGCAGGCCGAAAGCAAGATGATCAAGGAGGAGGTGGACGTGGAGGAGATCGCCGCCGTGGTGAGCCGCTGGACGGGCATCCCCGTAACGCGCATGCTGGAGGCCGAGCGCACCAAGCTGCTGAAGCTGGAGGACGAACTGCACAAACGCGTGATCGGTCAGGACGAGGCCGTGCGCGCCGTGGCCGACGCCGTGCGCCGCAGCCGCGCGGGCATGGGCGATGAGCGCCGCCCCATCGGCAGCTTCATCTTCCTGGGCACCACCGGCGTGGGCAAGACCGAACTGGCCAAGGCGCTCAGCGAGATCCTCTTCAACGACGAGCACGCCATGACGCGCATCGACATGAGCGAATACCAGGAGCGCCACAGCGTGAGCCGACTGGTGGGCGCGCCTCCGGGCTACGTCGGCTACGACGAAGGCGGCCAGCTCACCGAGGCCGTGCGTCGCAAGCCCTACAGCGTAGTGCTGCTCGACGAGATCGAGAAGGCCCACCCCGACGTGTGGAACATCCTGCTGCAGGTGCTCGACGACGGCCGCCTCACCGACAACAAGGGCCGGGTGGTCAACTTCAAGAACACCATCATCATCATGACGAGCAACATCGGCTCGCACATCATCCAGGAGAATTTCGAGAACCTCGAGAAGAAGGATGTGGACGCCGTGGTGGAGAAGACCCAGCGCGAAGTGATGGAGCTGCTGCGCAAGACCGTGCGCCCCGAGTTCCTCAACCGCGTGGACGAACTGATCATGTTCCGCCCGCTGAGCCAGGCCGATGTGCGCGAGATCGTTAAGCTGCAACTGCACATGCTGCTCGCCAAGTTGGAAGAGAAGGACATCCACCTCATCCCCAGCGAGGAGCTCATCGCTCACATCAGCACCCAGGGCTTCGACCCGCAGTTCGGTGCGCGCCCCATCAAGCGCATGATCCAGAAGGAACTGCTGAACGAGCTGAGCAAGCAGATCATCGCGGGTACGCTGGAGACCGGAAAGCCGATGGTGATGGATGTGTTCGATGGGAAGATCGTGCTGCGGAAGCCGATCGATGAGAAGGAGAAGAACGGGAATGGGAAGAAGTCCGTGGTTGCTTAAGCATACTGCGCCGATGAGATGAACGACCCGGTCATGGCCGGGTCGTTCATGTTCGATCCCTTTGGAGTTCAATACAGCGCCGCCCTTGTTCGTCTCCCCTCAATATTTGGACATGCGCAAGCCGATCGCCCTGATGGTCGTCCTTGTATCGCTGGTTGCTAAAGCCCAGCCCTACCAACCCAGCTGGGGCAGCTGGTCCAACGTCACGTACAATGCGTTCGGAGAGGAACGCATCGGTGCCATGGCCTGGACGCCCGATGGCAAGGTGGGCCTCTGCGGCAGCTACCTGGACAACTCGCCACTAGGCGACCAGGTGTTCTACGCCTTGCTCGACACAGCAGGGTTCCTTGACCCGGCCTTCGACGGTGACGGATTCGTGACGCACAACGTGTGCACCACCACCGAGCGTTGCACGGACATGGTGATGCTTGCGGATGGGCGGATGTTGAGTGTAGGGTATGAGGATTTCACCGGTGCACCCGATCAGCTCTTCGTTCATCGGATCAACACCGACGGAACGATGGACAGCACCTTCGCGGTGGACGGCGAATTCCTCCTGATGTTGAACGGAACCACCCGCGGCATGTCCATCGGACACCAAAGCAACGAACGGATCATCGTGGCCGGATGGGACGGGAATTGGGAAAGCTTCGTCATGCGCCTGCATCCGGACGGCACCTTGGACACATCCTTCGGCGAGAACGGATACCGCTTCCTGCCAGTAAGCCTCGGCGACCTCAACGAAACGCGCAAGCTGGTGGTATTGCCTGATGATGGTATAGCGGTTGTGGGCTACTATTTCATCCAGTCAACTATTGCCCATAACAGCTACCTCTGGCGCTTGGATGCAGATGGGAACACGGTGACCGGGTTCGGCAACAACGGATTGGTCCTGGTGCCCTGTTCTAACGGACGCTGCGACCAACAGGAACTCATCAGCGTTTGGCCGAACGGCGATCTACAGACCGCAGGGTATTGGTCCTTTGTCTGGCCCGGTGGGATCCAAGGATCCTCCTTCATGCGCTTCTCGGCGAACGGGCAACTTGTAACATCGTGGGGCACTAATGGCCGCGTCCAACTGCCCCTTTACGTGGAAAGCGTCACGGCGAAGCTCCAAGCGGTCCACCCCTTGCCCGATGGTCGCTTGCTGGCGCTTCCGCAACGCCTCGAACATTCGCTTATCGCCTTGCTTGCGGATGGCAGCCCGGACCTTTCGTTCGGCCCGGATGGCCGTTGGCAGGCGAACCTGGGATCGAACACACCGTTCATGCAGCATGATATGGTAGTGACTCCCGATGGCGGCAAGGTGTTGATCGGTAGTGGCGTCGGTGTCTATAATTCATTCCTGGTCACTCAACTGTTCATTCCACAGTTGAGCACGGGGATGTCGCCGAGCATCATCGCTGATAACGCGGGGCCAAGGCTCCTTGGCCGCCTGCCTGGTGATGATGCGCTGATGCTTGAATGGCCAGCGGGCATGGCCGGTGACGCCAACATCGCACTGTACGCTGTGGATGGCCGATGGATCGGAACTGTATACCAAGGGCCTATCGGATCCACAGGACCCGTACAGCTACAGCTACCGGAGAATATCAGCAACGGAACGTACCTCTTTGTCGTCCGGACCACCCAGGGAACAACGGCGTTCCGGTTCATCCGTTGATCGGTCTCTTTTGCGATCAGGTCCGTTGACATTGCTTTGGCGCTTCCCAGCCATCCTGACGTACACGAGCAAGATCTTCCATCCGCTGCTTCGAGGTGGGTCTGCTGGCGGTAGTGCATGTAGACGGAGACGCATATACCGAAGGAGCCGTCGCAGGCAGCATACTGGGTGCGCGCTTCGGCATGGTGGATATTCCCGACCGATGGTTGGAAGGGCTGCTGCATAGGGAGGCGATGGAGGAACGATGTGAGCGCTAGATGCGCGTTGTCGATCCATGAACAATGCGCTCTGCTCACGTTGAACTGCTGCGTCCTTTGGACCAGGCAGGAAAGGCAGTACAATGACCGCAAGGCGCGCCATCTTGGAGATCCGTTCTACGGATCGACCAGCTCATGGTGCTTCCATCCTGACCCAACAAGACACCAGTGCCTCGTATCCCTTTCCTGGACGGCCAGTAAACAAAGCTTACTAAGGTTTCCTTACTGAGTTTCCGACAGCGAGCTGGTGTACATCAGCGACCACACCAGCGAGACAGGCAAGCCGGTGTACCTGCCGGCGGCAGGCAGGCGCCCGTTCTACCCCTTCATGGCAGCGTGGTCCAAGTACCGGTGAAGGAGCACGACCTGAGAGGCTGATCGCCGTCACCCGGCGGCCTTCCCCCTGCCCATAGCTTCGTGGCAACCCCATAGGCATGACCAAAGAACCTGAGCCCGACCTGCCCCGCCGCGAGGAGCCCACCCGTGTGCCCAACCAGCCACCCGTGGTGCCCCGTCCCCAGGAGCCGCGCATCGACCCCAAGGAGCCGCCCATGCAACCCAAGCCGGAGCGACCCACGCATCCCCAGCCAGGCAAGCCGGAGATCGGGTAGCGCCATGTTCGTGGACCGGATGGACGCCGGCATTGAGCTGGCCAAGGCGCTCGAGCGATTCCGAGGTACCGATGTCGTCCTGCTGGCCATCCCACGCGGCGGTGTGCCCGTAGCGGCGGAAGTAGCGAAGGTCCTGCACCTGCCACTGGACATCCTGCTCACCAAGAAGATGAGGCACCCAGACCAACCCAATGGATCTTAGTGAGTGATGTTCCAGCTCCAGATACCAGCTCATTCCCACCGTTGCACGATGGCCCATGAGGTGTGATGCAAGGCGATCATCCCCGTGGGCGTTCTCTCAATTCGTCCACACCGCATAGCCCTTCCGGCGCAGCTCCAACGCCAGCCCCTTCTCCACCTCCAACGCCTCCGCCTGGCTTAGCGGACCGATGTGCTGATAGAGGCTGGGACGCAAGTAGCGACCGTACTTCTTCACGATGGTGCTGCTGATGTCGTGGCCCTTCTTGCTGAGCGCACCGGTCTTGTGCTGCGCGAAGCGTTCACGTGGGGACTTGCTGGTCATGCCCACATACAGGCATTCCAATACACCGTTGTACTGCGGATTGGCCGATCGGAACTTCCAGTTCTCCGTGTACACCCTGCGGCTTAGTTCGATGACATAGACCGTGTAGACCGTGGGCATGGGCATCGGGTGATCCTGAGCGCAAAATATGCCGTCGTCCCCTGCTGACAGATCGCTGCAAGACCCGTTGTCGAGCCCGCCCATAGACCTATGGGCCATGCGTGACCATCCATTCCGCGCTTCCATCGACAACCCACCTCAACTGGACGAATATCCTTCGCAAGGCAAGTGTGAACAGAGCATCTTCATGGCATGGAACGCTCAACGCCACGTCTTACCACGAAGCGTTCGACCAAAGGATCGGAACAGGTCGTGGAGGTGGTCATCAACTCGGACAGTCCGTTCGCAGGACGGATCGTGACCGTGGAGTGGCGTGATGCTGCTGGCGAACTGCATCGGGAGGTCCTTTCGGCCGCGAAGAGCAGGCCATGCAGGCTGAGTTGAGACCGGTCGTCACTGGAACTCCCCCTTGGTACTATGCCCCGCCCCGGAGGCACTGGGAGTTCGTCAGTACGCGGAGCAACGAGCGTGCATTCATTGGCTCAGAACACCATCGGCGTCTGGCGACGTGCAGGCATCAATTGCTTCGTATGGGCCACCGCCACACAGCCGCCCCCCGGCTCAAAGCCCAGCGTACCTACGGGTCCAGCGTAGATCTGACCACCCATGGTCCGCTCCGGTTCCAAGACCACGGCGAAACTGATCGCCCGCTCGGTTCCGACCATGGGACCGTCCTGTGCAAAACGGGTGTCCACCACGACCTCCTTCGACTGATAACCAGATCGCTCGAAGCGTAGTGTCGCCTCCTTGCCTACCGGTAGTCCCACGGTGAACCGACCGGTCCGCGACACACGCGCCAGCTCAATGATACCGTCCACTTCCACCTCGACCACCACCTCGCTCATGCGTAGATCGTCGACATGCAACCAACCAGTCAGCACCACGGCCTGGGCGTCCGAGCGCAACGCGCCCTTGTCCGAAGCCTTGACCAGGCCGGTGCCGATCAGGATCATGGCGGCCAGTGCCGCGTTGCGCTTGAAGGAATGCATCGTGTTCATGGCTGGTGTGCGTGTTGGTACAGGCAGTGGATACGCCGTGTTCAGGGGCAGGTTCCGCGCAACCCGGTCGCTTTCGACGGACCGCGTTCGATGATCGAGGAGCGCTGGACGACATTCTTCGGAGCTCAGGTCGGGAATTGCGATCTTTCACCCATGCAGGGGTCCAACGACCTGATCGCGGCCGACATCGCCTGGCACATGTACCAATACGCCAGTTCGCTCGGCCATGCGTGGATCACACCGAACGTACTGGTATACGACTGGGAGAGCGACCTGTTGACCGTAAGCCCGGACGGGTTCGCATGCGAGATCGAGATCAAGGTGAGCCGCAGTGACCTGATGAACGACCTGCAGAAGCCCAAGCATCGCGAGGGGATCCTGATGAACGGCGCGAAGGCCTCAATTGCCCGTTCAGCATCCCGCAGAATCGATGGTGACCCCAGCACACGCCCGATCCGTCCCAACTTCTTCTGCTTCGCCCTGCCATGTTCCGTGTATCGTGGGATGCAGCGCGGCACACTTCCTCCCTATGCAGGGATCTACACGGTGGACGGCGCTGGACGAGTATTCGAGGAAAAGCGCCCCATCCTGTTGCATGACCGTAGGATGACCCAGAACGAGCTGCTCGGGCTGGCGCGCAGGATGCATGTACGATACTGGGCACAGGTGGGAAGAGAAAGACGCACGGCATCAGCAGAGACCGGAAACGTCAAGGACCCTTCCGGCGATCGTGGGATCGATCGTGCATAACACGTGACAAGGGACCGGTGGATGCATGGACGGGGCGGCTACTTTGCCACCCGGAAAACGCAGTATGGACCGACCATGACATTCAACGCGCAGATCGATCATCTTACCGGTGCGCTCCGTGACACACGCGCACGCCTGCTCGCACCCATCAACCCGGAACAAGGCCAATTACCCCGCGACCCCTCGATCTTCGTTGAGGATGTGCTGCAGTATGTGATGGACGAATGGGGCAGCGACCTTCGCGCGCTCGGGCATGTCCTGGAGGAGGACGTTCAATGGAACGATGGTGTGAATCATTACCCACGCTACCTGCTCCGCATGGCCGGTGGCGACCTGGCCCAGATCCATTTCTCCGGATCCTATCCGCAAGCCCTGCACATGAGCGTCAGCAAAGGCTTCCGCAATGGGGTCCAGTTCAGCGATGCCCGCATGGTGCAGTTCGAGCTTCCCATCACCATGGATGCGAACAGGCTCCTGCTGAGCATACTGGGAGGTCTGAAGGAGATCACCGTTTGATGCCGGGTGACCATGCATACCCTGTATATCTGCCGGCATGCGAAAAGCGACCGCGGACCGGGGTATGCCAATGACCACGACCGCCCGCTGAACGAACGAGGCCTGCGCAATGCACCTTACATGGCCGGGCTGTTCGCGCAACGAGGTGAACCTGTCGACCTCCTGCTTTCGAGCACCGCTGCGCGCGCCGCAGCAACCGCCGACTTTCATGCCGCTGCCTTGGGTGTCCCCGCGGCTTCCATCCTGCACCGGCACGAACTGTACCTCGCATCGGTCCAGGACATCGTGCATGTCCTGAATGGGCTGACGGACGATCGACAGCGGGTCATGCTGTTCGGACACAACCCCGGCCTCAGCCAACTACTGGAATACCTGGCTGATGACGGCATCGGCGATCTTCCGACAGGGAGCATTGTACGCGTGGACCTTCATGTGAGCGCATGGGCATCAGTGGGGCGTGGCACTGGCACCATTGTGTGGTGGGACCACCCGAAACGCCACCCAGGACAGGAATGATCCCGCTAATCGCGCAGGCGCTCGCGGAACAACGAGCGAACACCCGCGCTCCCATCCGGCCTTCGCGTGTAGTAAACGTGCCCGTTGTGCACCTGCACCGCTCCCGGGAACGGCTGCTCGAGCGGTTGGGTAGGACCGGTGGCGCCCGTGGTCAGGTCCACGCTCCTCAAATGCAGGATCGCGCCCCGCTGATAAAGCGCATAGACCCTGCCGACCACCCGATCGAAAAGGAGGACTCCGGTCCAACTGCGGTCCCTGTGATGGCTTATGGGTGTTGTCCGCAATACGGACCCCTCCACATCGCAGTGCACCAGCAGGGATCGTTCATGATCGAAGATGCACAGGGTATCCGCTATCACGTGTAGAGGTGCATATGGCACGTGGAAGTATGGGTGATGGTGGAACCCTGTCATGTATCCCGCGATGATCTCCTTGTCCACCTTGAGGTCTCGCGCCAGCTTCATCGCCATCACCTTGCTCGGTCCGTCCATGTACTTGTACTCGGACCGGAACAGCTCCATCGTGTGGGCATCTTCGACCGCATAGATCACATGGGCCTGGTCCGCGTCAGGTCGCTTGGCGAAATGAACAAAGGCAGGGTAATCGTTCCGACGATCATTGCCGACCCAATGTTGTGCAAGACTGTCGGTCCAAGGCAGCACAGCGCGCTTTAGCGTGTCAAGGTCCATTCGTCCCAGTTCGATACGACCGTTCTGGTACCGTGGCGCCCATGCCTGGCCGCGTGCCTCCACCACCACCCTGCCACGCAGGTCGGTATGTAAGGCGCGCGGCCGGTCAGGCAGGTCCACTGATGCAAGCTCCCTGAACAACGTGTCGAGCAGGTGCAACCTGGCGCCCAGCAGCTCCCGCACACCGGCCTCCGTCTGCCTATGCCATAATTGGGGCCGGTCATAGACCATCACCCAGATGCCCGCATCATCCACACACATGCTTTCCACGTTCAGGTCGGGATGGGCATAGACCAGTTCCGAGCGGCGTGCCGAGATGTGGACCTCGGGAATACCAATGACCGTTGGTCGCACCTCCCAGGTGATATGCAGTGGCTCTGTCGCACTGGGTATGGCCCTGCGGTTGTCACCATAACGCACATGGCTCATCACGAGGGTATCAGCTGCACCGCTCCACCTCAGGTAGGCGTGACCGGCCCCATCTGTGACCGTTCGTACACCAGCCTTCAACAGCATGAGGTGTGCCCCTTGGACAATTGAACCATCCCCTGCATCCCGCACCTCCACATGCAGTTGCGCCGGTTGCGCTGACAGCGCCCCGGCGAACAGGACCTGAAGGAGCAAGAGCGTACGTTCCATCTTATCTTGTATCACCTTCCTGTTACGAAAGATGCATCAATGCATTGGATCGCATACGGTGCGTGTCAGGAACGGCAGAGTATGCAGCAGCAACGGCCCGGACCAGTGACCTACGCACATGCCTGTGCGCTGCTCGGTGTGCCATCCGGGGCTGACGAAGCCGCTATCAAGCGGGCATTCCGCCTTGCCGCACTACGCGATCATCCGGATGTGAACCGGGATGCCGACGCCGCAGAACGCTTTCGCAGACTCCACCTCGCCTACCGCATCGCATTGGCTGGTGCGTCATTACCACCCGTCACTACGCCATCCCCGGCCCCATCAAGTCCGATCAGGACAACGGAACGGAGAGGTCGCCCGGAGCGCTTTGTCCCCACATGGGCGTTCGTCGGACTGCACGTTACTGGCCTGCTTTTCGGCCTTTCCCTGGCCACCTCGGTCCTGGTAGCCATCGGAGCCGGGCAGTTGGATCGGGTGGGGATCTTCCTGTTGATACCAGGTCTGGTGATCCTTCCGGACAGCTGGTCAGGTATCTATCCGTACCTCAAAGCGGGGTGGCAACGCTTATCGGTCCATCGCAAGGCACAAGGACATCGCTCAAGGACCGGCCGGAACGCGTCTGGTCAGTAGAACGGCGGACCGAATGGGCCCGCCGTCCGACATTGCGTTCCACCCTCCGCCTCACACACGCACCAGCCAGCCGAACTTGTCCTCCGACCGACCACGCCGGATCCCATCAAGGACCTCGCCGATCCGTTCGGAAATTCGGCGCTCACCGACGGCAGGCAGTTCGAATACTTCATCGCCATGAGCGATGGAAGCGATGTGGGCGATGGTGGCGGCCGTGCCCGCGCCAAAGGCGGAGATCAGCGTTCCGTTGCGGGCAGCCTCCACGATCTCCTCAACGGAAACCCTGCGCTCCTCGACCTCGAAACCTTCATCCCGTGCGATGCGCAGGATGCTATCACGCGTTACCCCGCGCAAGATCGTCCCATCAAGTGCCGGGGTGATGAGCTTGCCCCCCACATTGAAGAACACGTTCATCGTACCGCTCTCCTCAATGTACTCGTGCGTTAGACCATCGGTCCATATCAGTTGGTGGAAACCTGCGTCCTGGCCAAGCTTGGCAGGATACAACCCACCGGCATAATTGCCGCCGCACTTGGCCTCTCCGGTACCACCGGGGAACGCCCTGCTGTAGGTGGTCTCGATCTTCACGCGCACAGGCTCTGAGTAGTAGCCCCGCACGGGGCAGGTGAAGATGATGAAACGGTAGGTGTCGCTCGGTTTCACCCCGATGTACTCATCGCTCGCGAACATGAACGGCCGGATGTAGAGGGCCGCGCCATCGCCCTCCGGGATCCAGCCCCGGTCCAGGTCCACCAGCGTGGTGAGCGCTTCGAGGAAAAGGTCCTCCGGCACCTCTGGCATGCACATGCGATGCGCGCTTCGGTTCATCCGGGCGATATTGTCCATCGGCCGGAACAGGCTCACACCTCCATCCGCTGTCCGATAGGCTTTCAGCCCTTCGAAGATGGTCTGGCTGTAATGCAACACCAAGGCGGCCGGGCTCATGCGCATATCTGCGAATGCCGTTATGCGTGGCTTCTGCCATACGCCATCCACATGGTCCATGACGAACATATGGTCACTGAAGACCCTTCCGAACTTGACGTTCTCCAGATCCGTGGTCGGAAGGCGGGAGGCGTCCGTACGCTGTATCGTTATCTTTTGCCCGGTTGTGATCATCGCGGTCTGTCGCTTAACGGGAGTTGGGGACAAAGGTAGCCCGAACGGCCCGGGCACCGGCCCAAGGTAAGGCCTCGATCCCGCAACCGGAACCAATTGCCTGGACGGCCCCATGCAAGCCAAGATCCGATCCATCCTTCAGCACCATTGGGGGTACAAGGGCTTTCGTCCGACCCAGGAGGACATCATCCTGCGCGTGATGAACGGGGAGGACGTTCTCGCGCTGCTTCCCACCGGTGGGGGCAAGAGCCTCTGCTACCAGGTGCCAGCTTTGGCCATGGGCAAGCTCTGTCTGGTCATATCACCCCTCATCTCCCTGATGAAGGACCAGGTGCAACGGCTGCGAAGCCTGGGTATCGAAGCCCGTTCGGTGAGCGCGGATATGCGCCGGGAGGAGATCGACAATGTGCTCGAACGTGCCGCCAGTGGCAAGCTGGCGTTCCTCTACGTGAGCCCGGAACGGCTCTCATCGGACATCTTCCTTGCGCGGCTGGACCGCATGTCCATCGGACTGGTCGCTGTGGATGAAGCCCATTGCATCTCCCAATGGGGGCATGACTTCCGGCCGGCGTACCGGCGAATCAAGGAGCTCCGTGTGCGCCTGCCTGGCATCCCCGTCCTTGCCCTGACCGCAAGTGCGACGGCGGAGGTGGCATCGGACATCATGCAGGAGTTGCTGTTCAAGCAGGAACAGATCGTACGCGGTTCGTTCGAACGGCCCGAACTGGTGCTTTGGGTGAGCCACGGCGAAGACCGTATGGGGCGTTTGCTACGCGTGATGCAGCACGTGCCCGGCACATCCATCGTCTATGTACGCGACCGCAGACAAACCGTGCGCATCGCCCACTTCCTGTCCTCGCACGGAGTGAGCGCACATGCCTATCATGCCGGTATGGACCATGTGCTTCGCGACCGCATCCAACAACAATGGAGCGAAGGCGTCATCCGGTGCGCCGTGGCCACCAACGCGTTCGGAATGGGAATAGACAAGGCCGATGTTCGCAGCGTTGTGCACCTCGAACCTCCTCCCGACTTGGAAAGCTACTACCAGGAGGCCGGGCGGGCGGGCAGGGATGGGATGCGCGCGCATGCCTTTCTTCTGCTCTCTCCCGGGTATGTTGAACGGGCCCGTGAGAAGGTCACCGCCGGATATCCCTCACTGACCGACGTCCGTCGCACCTACCAAGCCTTTGCGGACCTGTATCGGATCGCCATCGGCGCGGGATCGGGCGAGAGTTACGCCCTTGATCTCAGTGTACTGGCAAAGCGTGCAGGGCTCCCAGCCGCCACCGTCCATCACGCCCTCAAGGCCCTTGAGTTCGATGGCCGCGTCGCCCTCTCGGACGGCGTGAACGTTCCCTCCAGGGTCCTGTTCACAGCGGACAACCGCACCGTTTATCACCACCGCGTCGAACACGAACGTGACGGGCAGTTGTTGGAAGCGTTGCTGCGGCTGCACGGCGGATTGTTCGAAGAGGCGGTGAACATCGATGAAGCGCGCATTTCACGAATGCTGGACCGCCCGCTGGCGGATGTCATAAAGGATCTTGAACACCTGGAGCGTCTCGGACTCCTTGTTTATCGCAAGCGATCGAACACACCACTTGTCACCCTGCTCGTCCCCCGGAGCGATACTGTACAGCTGAGGCTCGAACCCACCTCACTCGAACTGCGCCGACAGCGCGCAATGAAGCGATGTGAAGCCATGCTGGACTATTGCTCCGATGTGGAATGCAGAGCCTTGCACCTCATGCAGTACTTCGGCGCATCAGGTGGTGCTCCCTGCGGTGTATGCGACCGTTGCAAGGCGGGCCGCACCGCACCGACAATGGCAGACCGGTCGAACGAAGCCGGCCTTTTGCTGGACCCACTGCCTCGAGATCTGCGCTGGCAGCTCGACAGCGAAGCCGAGGCCTAGCTCGCTGCCCGACACACACTGCTCCAAGAACATGGGTCTTGGAACAGCGATTGCATGGTCCATGCGATGTGATGGAGCACTGACATCCTCCGACCTTGCGCATCTTGCACGCCGTTTCAACCCGCCATGAACGACACACATACCGCTCATCGCATTGTATTCCTTGGAACACCAAGGTTCGCCGTGGGCACGCTCGACGCCCTGGCACATGCCGGCATGAACGTGGTGGCGGTGGTCACGGCACCGGACCGCCCTGCCGGCCGCGGCCTCGCCTTGCGCAGCCCCGAAGTGAAGGTGCGGGCGCTTGAACTGGGGATCCCCATCCTGCAGCCTGAGCGACTGAAGGACCCGATGTTCCTCGAACAGCTGAACGGATTCCAGGCCGATGTGCAGGTGGTGGTGGCGTTCAGGATGCTACCCGAAGTGGTGTGGAACGCCCCACCACTGGGGACCATCAATCTGCATGCCTCCCTGTTGCCACAATACCGGGGAGCGGCACCCATCAACTGGGCCATCATCAATGGTGAAAAGGAGACCGGCATCACCACCTTCCGGCTCCAACATGCGATCGATACCGGGGACCTCCTCCTTCAGGAACGCATGATCATCGGTGAGAACGAGACCGCAGGCGAACTGCATGACCGCATGATGACCCGGGGAGCTGAGCTGATGGTACGGACCCTGGAGGGTGTGCTCAATGGTACCATCTCCGGGCACGCACAAGAGGTGACTACTCCCCTGAAGCATGCCCCCAAGCTCACCACGGCCATGGCATGCATCGACCCTCGCAAGGAGTGCAGCTCGGTGCATGATCTTGTGCGCGGGCTCTCCCCCCACCCCGCCGCGTGGTGCAAATGGTCGATGCCAGGTCGCGATGTCCAGATCATGAAGGTCTATCGGACCCGCCGCACTGTACTGGCCGATAAGGCCGAACCAGGCTCGGTACGGGTCGTGGACAATGGGTTGCTGCTCCGTTGCGCAGATGGCTGGCTGGAGTTGTTGGAACTGCAGCCCGAAGGCCGCAAACGGATGAGCGGTGTGGAACTCGTACGCGGCATGCGCTCGAGGGAGAACATCAACGTGCTTGGCACCTGATCGGAGGAGAGCTTCCGGATGCCGTTGCAGTTCCGCGGACCAGCTGCTCCTGAAACCCTTGATGGGGGCGGGATACAGCGACACTTATGAACAAACCCCCTGATTTTTCAACATTCTCCGGGCATCCCACCGGAAACCCTTGACAGCAGTGGAATCGCGGATACATTTGCCTCCGAGTTCACTAACACTAACCAACTCAAACACTTACTCCAATGGGCTTGAACAAAGCTGAACTGATCGAGTCGATGGCTGCTGAAGCCAAGATCTCCAAGGCTGATGCAAAGCGTGCTCTGGACGCTTTCGTTAACAGCACCACCAAGGCGCTGAAGAAAGGTGAGCGCGTTGCCCTCGTTGGCTTCGGCACCTTCTCCATCACCAAGCGCGCTGCCCGCAAAGGCCGTAACCCCCAGACCGGCAAAGAGATCAAGATCGCTGCCAAGAAGGTGGTGAAGTTCAAGGCCGGTGCAGACCTGCAGAGCAAGGTGAAGTAAGTCGCTTCATCCAAAGGAAAAGTCCTCCACCTTGGTGGGGGACTTTTTCTTTGCACCTTATCACCGATCATGGATAACGCGATCATTTACGAGAAACTCTCGGCGTTCGTCTCTGACAACAAGCGTGCGCTCTTTGACCGCATCGCACCCGAGAGGACAAGGCACGTCACCGTCGTGCTCGAGGACATTTACCAGGCACACAACGCCAGCGCCGTAGTGCGTACCGCTGAGCTCCTTGGCATTCAGGACCTGCACATCGTTGAGAACCGGAACAAGTACACCGTGAATCCAGAGGTCACGCTCGGTTCGTCGAAATGGGTGGACATGCACCGGTACCGCAACACCGAGCACAACACGATCACATGCATCCGGCGACTGAAGGCGGAGGGCAAACAGATCGTCGTCACCTCGCCACGCGCCGATGGCACCACGCCAGCGACCATTGCGCTGGACAGACCTTTGGCGTTCTGCTTCGGCACCGAGCTCACGGGCGCCAGTGAAGATCTCATTGCACATGCCGACCACCACCTCCGCATACCCATGTACGGGTTCACGGAGAGCTACAACATTTCGGTCTCAGCCGCCATTGTCCTGTACACCGTGATGGAACGCCTGCGTAACAGCGACGTGCCATGGCGTTTGAGCGATGCGGAACAACTCGCGCTCAAGCTGGACTGGGCACGGAAGGTGGTGCATAGTGCTGCGCATCTTGAAGAACACTTCCGGCGCACCGGTGCCGATGACGCGCAGATGTGAGCTCACAGGTCGGATGAGACATCAATTCCATCTTCCCGTGACCGGCCGCACTCACATGTCCCGCGTTGGTGGATGATCTCTCGCACCGGTGACATCCAACCCTGCAACGCCGCGTTGATCCGTGTGCCCCACCACAACAACAGAACGAATTGGCATGAGCGCATCACCTACAGTGCGACCCTCCTCCTGATCCGCACCATCAGCAACAGGACACAGAGGACGAACACTGCACTGCGCACCACTCTCGAGACACTCCCTTCGTACCACGTCGATACAGTGCGGAGGACCCTGGCATGTACACGGTGCACATCAGCGAGGATCATGCACAACAGGAACGATGACGATGCCTCCGAACCATGTGTACCGCAGGTTGCCACATGACGGAACATGTATGCCGGGGACACGACGTATGATGGGCAGGCGGCGACAACTTCGCGGACCTTGTGCAATGCGTGTACCTGCGATGGTGTTGCGATGAACGTTCCGTTTACAAGGTGATGTACCAGTGCGTGATGAAGAACGAAGACCGTCAACCTGCATCACGGATATTGACACGCACTGGTTGACAATTGAAACATGCACTTCGCTCGGCGCGTTAGAGCGACCAGATACTTTTGGACCAAACCCAAAAACACTCCAGACAATGGGCAAAGGTGATATGAAGACCAAGAAGGGAAAGCGCACCGCCGGTAGCACTGGCAAGGCTCGTCCCGCCAAGCGTGTGGCCACTGCGAAGAAGGCTGCTGCCAAGAAAGCTGCTCCGAAGAAGGCTGCTGCAAAGAAAGCTGCTCCGAAGAAGGCCGCTGCAAAGAAGGCCGCTCCCAAGAAAGCTGCTCCGAAGAAGGCCGCTGCAAAGAAGGCCGCTCCGAAGAAGGCTGCCGCCAAGAAGGCTGCTCCCAAGAAGAAGTAAGGAGCTCCTCCCTACAGAAGCAAAGACCCCCCGGTATCCGGGGGGTCTTCTGCATTAAGTACCAACGTGAACGATCCCTTGAAGCCCCGGCGTGTCAAGGCTGCAGTCGCATCCGCATCCACGAACCGTCGTTCATGTGCTCGTAGACCAAGCGATCATGCATACGGTTCTCGCGCCCCTGCCAGAACTCGATGCGAACAGGACGCACCCGGTATCCGCCCCAGTGCAGTGGACGTGGGATATCACCGCCTGAGAAGCGCTCCTTCCATCGCGCGTAACGCTGTTCCAATTGCTCACGGCTATCCACCACCCTGCTCTGATCGCTGCTCCAAGCTCCGATCCTGCTCTCGACAGGACGCGATGCGAAGTACTCATCCGACTCCGCATCGCTCACCTGTTCAACACGTCCTTCGATCCTAACCTGACGCTCGTGCTCACCCCAATAGAACAGGATCGCAGCGCGCGGGTCCCGTTCCATGTCCATCGACTTGCGACTGTTGTAGTTCGTGTAGAAAACGAATCCGCGAGCATCGAAGGAGCGCAGCAGGACCATGCGCGAACTGATGGTATGGCTGCCCATGGTCGAAAGGCTCATGGCATGGGGCTCGTGGAGTTCATCCTTCTCCGCTTCGCTCAACCAGGAACCGAACAACGCGATGGGGTCATCTCCTGCCTGCTCTTCCAACAGACTTCCCTTGATGTAGTCCGTACGCTGATGCACCTGACGTGTTCCGCTCATCTTCTCAGTTGTTGATGTGGACGAAATTAGTTCCGCAACGTACATGGGGAACGTTGATGCGAGTGAAGCATCCATCCGCCCTTGCTATCTTACGGCACATGAGCGGCACACTACTTGACCTCGACCCGGACAACCCGCTGCCCCCTGAGCGCGGAAGATTGTTGGTGAGCGGCCCATACCTGCCCGACCCCTATTTCCGACGTACGGTGGTGTTGCTCTGTGAGCACGACGAGGCAGGCTCCTTTGGATTCGTACTGAACCGCGCCATGGACATGCAGGTGAACGACCTTGTTCCAAGCATGTCGGACATTCACTCGCGTGTTGGCATGGGAGGTCCGGTACACAGTGACAACCTCTACTTCCTGCACACCCTTGGCAAGCATGTCACAGGCAGCAACCATGTTGTGGATGATGTCCATGTTGGAGGTGATCATGACCGATTGCGCGAGCTTCTCGAAGCCGATCCCCGACTTACGAACCATGTGCGGTTCTTTGTTGGTTACTCGGGCTGGGATGCAGGCCAACTCGCACGTGAGATCGAAGAGCGCTCGTGGTTCGTGGCGAAGGCGAACAAGCGGCTCATCATGGCCAACAACAGCACTGACATGTGGCGTGATACGCTTCGGGGCATGGGCAAAGCCTTCGCTCCGCTCGCCAACTTCCCTGAGGACCCGGGTCTCAACTGACCGCCTGCACCAGGAGGCTCAGCAGCTGTTGTGCCATACGGTGCACGTACCGTTTGGTACGGTAACCTGAGACCCATTGGATGCCGCGCACTGCATTCGTAAAGAACAGTTCATCCGCAGCCAGAAGGTTCTGCGGATTCAGGGAACACTCGTAGACCTTGACACCATTTGCCAGTGCGATGTTGATGATCTGCGCCCGCATGACCCCGCCGAGACAACCATCCGAAAGGGATGGCGTGTACAACACACCGTTGCTTACGATGAAGAGGTTGCCACTGCTGCTTTCGATGATGTTGCCACGTTCGTTCTGGAGCAGGCAATCATCAAGACCGCGCTCCTGGCTCCATAGCGCAGCCATGATGTAGTACTGGCAGTTCATGGTCTTGTGGCGGGAGAGCTCATTGATCGGCTTGCGCATCTCCGGCCATATATCGACCATGAGACCCTGCTCGTTCAATGAATAAGTGGCATCATCAAGCGCTGCTATCTCCATGGTATACCCGCCGGCATTCGTCACCGGTCGATACTGCCCCCCTCCACTGCGGTACAGTGTCAGCCGGACACGACCGCTAACAACCCCTGTTCGCTCCACCAGTTCCTTCACTTGGCGCTCTGCACCCGCCTGATCAAGGCCTGCCGGAAGTTCGATCCGAAGCACACCAGCTCCTGTGCTCAAGCGCGCCCAGTGGTGGTCCATGAAGCAGGGACGACCATGGACGATGCGGATACTCTCGAACAGACCATCGCCAAAATGGAATGCACGGTTGTCGACGGACAGGACCGGCCCCTCCGCGGGCAGCAACGTACCGTTATGATTGATCCAATTCCTCATCGTGAGCAAGTATGTATGATACCGCCTGGCGAAGATCGCTGTTGGCTTCGACCAGCAGACCGCGGACACCCACCGAACGAGCAGCCTCCATGTCTCGTTCACGGTCGCCGATGAACCAGGAATTGGCCGCAGACATGCCCATCCTCGCCAACGCTCGCTCCACTAACAGACCACCCGGCTTGCGACAGAGACAGCGCCCCCTGCTCGGGTGATGCGGACAATACAACACCTCTTCCAATCTGACCCCATGGTCCTCCATGGAACGACGCAGGGCTACATGGAGCGTCCGAACCTCCTCATGCCCGTACAAGCCTAGTCCGATGCCGCTCTGGTTGGTTATCACCGCAAAACGATAGCCTGCCGCTGCGGCCTCGCGCAAGGCCGGCACCACACCCGGCAAGATCTCGAAATCAGACAATTCCCAGGTGTGCATGCCCCGCTCACGGTTGAGGACACCATCCCGATCGAGCAGGATCAATGCGTGTGGCGTGGTCATGGTAGCAGGTACGGCTGCAGTGAGCCGAAGTGAAGCAACGCGTGGGGCTCCAGCACGGCGGTGTAGGCGACACCGAACAATGCTCCATGGAGATGAGCATCATGCGCCACTCCATCACCACCCCGACGGTCCATGGCCCATGAATAGACCAGGTAAAGCGAACCGAAGACAAAGGCGGGCATGTCGACCGGAACGAACAGGATGCGCAGTGGCGCCATGGGCAACAACAGGATCATGGAAAAGGTCACGGCAGAGACCGCGCCGCTGGCGCCCACCGACCGGTACCCCGGATGTGCACCGTGCTTGAAGAGCGCGGGAAGAGCGCCCACCAGCGCCCCGCCCAAATACAAGCCCCCGAACGCAAGCCATACCGGCAGCGTGGTCAACCGCGCGAAGAGGGATTCGACCTGCGGTCCAAAGGCATGCAGTACGAACATGTTCACCATGAGGTGAGGCACGTCGGCGTGGACCAGCGCATGGGATACGGAGCGGTACCACTCCCCACTTTCACGCGCCCTGTACGGGTCGAACAGCAAGGCTTCGAACAACCGTCGATCGCTGAAGGCACTGAGCGATGTCAGCACCGTGGCGGCTAGGATGATCAGTGTGACCGTGATCGACATGTCTGGCGCTCCCCGCGAAAGTAGCGGGTATTGCAGGACGTTCAAGGCGGCCACCGGCACAGAACGTTCCTTACAGCCGACCAGTGATCAGGAAGCTGAACGCGAACCGAGCACGAGCAATGCATCGACCAACGAGCGCCGACGGCGAACGCTCAATAGGTGTGATCACGCACGATGCGCCAGCCGTCGGTCCTGTGTTCCCACAGCAGCGAGAACCCACCACCCAAGGTGTCGGCAGCTCGCAGCAGGCTCCACGAACCCGTGCACCAAGCATGTTCCCTACCGGCAGGAAGCACTTCGTGTACATCGAACACAAGGTTCCCCATGCTCTCCTTATCAGGGTAATTGCGTTCATAGGACGCCTGGACCTCCGCCTTGCCACATCGTTGACCCTTGGGGCTGATGAAACAAATGTCATCCGCGTAATGCACCATGAACCCCACGATGTCGCCACGGTCCCACGCGGCCTCCTGTTCCGCCATGGCCTTGCGGATGGCTCCATCCGCTCCATTCGGGGCCGACCCGCATCCGACCACGAAGATCAGGGCTGGCAGCAACAGGCGGGAGGTGGCAAAAAAAAGACCACCTCCCGTTCGGGAGATGGTCCTTGTAGCGCGGGGGAGACTTGAACTCCCGACCTCAGGATTATGAATCATGCGCTCTAACCAGCTGAGCTACCGCGCCATACCCGATAGGGCCTGCCCAACGGGGCGGCAAATATAGCCAAGTCGGACACATGTCGGGGACATCCTTTCCTTCTTGTCCTGGGAGGTCATTTCCCTATCTTGGCCCCTGACCTTCAGCTGACCATGGCCAAGAAACGCACCCCCCCACCGAAAAGCAAGCGCCCCCCTGCGAAGCGAACGGTGACGAAAAAGGCCGTGAGCCCCAAGAGATCCGCCAAAACGGCATCCTCGACCACCTCCAAGACCACACGTAAGTCGGCTGCAGCGGTCAAAAAAGCGGCGACCGCCAAGAAGAGACCATCACCTTCGACCGGCCCGACGAAGACCCGTGGGACCAGTGCAAAGAAGACGGACAAGGCGCGGAAGAGCGGCAGCCCCGAACGAGCGAAAGGAACCGGCAGGACGAAGAAGGTCAGTACCGTCACAACTCCTCTGAAGAAAGGTACCAGCGCCAAGGCAACAGCAGGGCGCGTCGATCGTGGACCCTCCTCCAGAAAGGCAGGTCCAAAACCGACGCAAGGGCCTGCGCGAAGGACCGTACGCCCCGTAGCACCTGGATGGGTCACTGCGAAACCAACGGTCAAGGTGGCGGCGACGAAAAGAACAGCGACAAAGCGCACGGCGGTGAGCGTGGCAGCAAAGGGAACCAGAACGAGCCCGCCGCGTCCGGCACGACCGGAGCGCCATGTTGCCGTGCCACCGAAGACCTCCGGAACGGTCCAAGGAGCCAATGCAGGGGATACGGTACCACGCAAGACCATCAAGGAGGAATCCCCCAAGCGCCCCCTGAAGGAGCGGGTGCAACTCGAGTTCATGGTGCGGAGCGCTCCTGCTGTGCTCTATGACCTTGTAAGCACTCCGAGCGGTTTTGCCGAATGGTACTGCAATGACGTGAACACCAAGGGCGACCTGTACACGTTCATGTGGCCGGACGAAGAGGAAGCCGCCATGATGATCGGCCGCCGCACCGGCGAGGTCATTCGTTTCCGTCGCCTCGATGAGGAGGACCCGAACGCGTACTTCGAATTCCGCGTCCGCATCGATGCCATGACCAATGAAGTGGCGCTGATCGTCACCGACCATGCCTGGCCCCACGAAGTGGAGGAGACCCGGAACCTGTGGGCCTCACAGGTGGCCAACCTCATCCGGGTGCTGGGCGCCTGACAGCCTCACCGGAGGGGGATCGGATCTGCATTTTCCGGCACATGAAGCGACTGCACCGAATGATCATCAGGGCCTATCTCGGGCCGCTGTCGATCACCTTCCTCATCGTGCTGTTCATCCTTGTGATGCAGTTCCTTTGGAAGTATGTGGACGATATGATGGGCAAAGGCCTTGAATGGTACGTGCTGGTGGAGCTGATGACCTATGCAACGGCGAGCTTCGTGCCACTCGCACTGCCGCTCGCCATCCTTCTGTCGAGCATCATGACGCTCGGTGGGTTGGGAGAGAATTCCGAACTGATCCCCCTGCGCTCAGCCGGACTTGGCCTGGGCAGGATCCTAAGCCCCCTGTTCGTCACCGTGCTGCTGCTCTCCATCGGGTCCTTCTACTTCAGCAACAACCTGCTACCGGTCGCGAACCTGAAGTTCCGATCGCTGCTCTGGGACGTAACAGAGAAGAAGCCCGCGCTGAACCTCAAACCAGGCATTTTCTACAACGGCATTGATGGATTCAGCATACGGGTGGCGGACAAGGACAGCGAGACCGGCGCACTTGGCGATGTGCTCATCTATGACCATCGCAAGCCGTTCAATGGTGACCGGACCGTCATCCGTGCAGAACGGGGCATCATGCGCCGCAGCTTGGACGGTCGCTTCATGGTGTTGGAACTTGAGGATGGGCACTTCTACGATGAGCAGCAGGACGAGCGCCGCGGCCGGGCCGATCTCCCCATGATGCGTGGCAGGTTCGAGCGGTACGAGGTGCGCTTCGACCTGAGCGGTCTGGGCCTGAAACGTACGGATGAAGACCTGTTCAAGGACCATTACAAAATGATGACCATGGGGCAGTTGGACTTCTCCGAGGATAGTCTCCTGGCCAGGATGAAGGAACGACGCTCGGAACAGGTGCAGCATGTGCTCCGCAGCATCCAGGTGTTCCGTGAAAAGGCAGCCCGTGACAGCCTCGCTCCCATCGAGCCAGTTGGTGCAGACTCCCTGTCGGTCCCCATCGATCCTCCTGTTCAGCTTCGGGCCCGATACGACCTTGCGATGGACCAGGCGAGAAGCACCCTCTCCTACCTGCAACGTGGACAGGAGGAGTTGAGGGGGCGTCAGGAACAGGTCTCGCGCCATCGGATCGAATGGCACCGCAAGCCCATGCTGGCATTCACATGCCTTGTGTTCTTCCTGATCGGCGCCCCGCTCGGCGCGATCATTCGAAAGGGGGGTATGGGGCTACCCGTTGTCTTCGCGATCCTCTTCTTCCTGGTGTTCCACATCGTCTCCTTCAGCATGGAGAAGCTTGTCATCGCTGGTGAATTGGAGGCATGGCCTGGCATGTGGCTGGCCACACTGGTCCTGCTTCCCGTCGGGCTTCTCCTGCTGTGGAAGGCGGCCACCGACAGCCCGCTGCTGGATGCGGATGCGTATTATCGCGGCTGGGACCGCTTCAGACGAACGTTCCGTAGCAGCAGGCATGCGCATCCTTCAGCTGTGTAACAAGCCCCCCTACCCCCCGATCGATGGGGGCACCAAGGCCATGCTCACCCTCACCAAGGGGTTGCTGCGGGCGGGCCATGAGGTGAAGGTGCTCTGCATCAGCACGCCGAAACACCCGCTGCACCCCGCGGACGTCCCTCCCGAGCTCATGGCGAAGACCGGCATGGAGGGCGTTTTCGTGGATACCTCCCTCAACATCGTGGACGCCTTCACCGATCTGGTGACAGCGGACAATTACAACATCAGCCGGTTCTTTTCGCCCGATATGGACATCCGGCTCATCCGTCTGCTCACCGGGGAGGAGTTCGATGTGGTGCTGTTGGAGAGCCTTTTCATGACTCCCTACATACCCACGCTCCGTCGCTACTCCCGTGCACGGATCGTTCTGCGTTCACACAACCTGGAGCATGTCATCCAACAGCGCATCGCACTGGGCGAGCGCAACCTCTTGAAACGCCCTTATCGCCAGTTCCTGGCGAAGCAGTTGGAACGCTACGAAATGGACGTGCTCGACAGGGTGGATGGCGTCGCTGCGATCAGTCCGGCGGATGCCGAGCATTTCTGCTCCCATGGAACCGATACGCCGGTGACCACGATCCCTTTCGGCGTAGATCCCGATGCGTATCCCATGGTCGCCCCAGCCGATGGCAACGCCGGGTTCTTCCACCTGGGGAGTATGGACTGGCTCCCCAACGAGGAAGGCATCCGTTGGTTGTTGCGTGAAGTGTGGCCGGCTGTGATGGCTGTACGACCGCATGCACGCCTTCACCTGGCCGGCAACAAGATGCCCGAAGACCTGCTTAACGCATCCCTTGCAGGTGTGGAGGTACAGGGCCGGGTGCCCGATGCGATCACCTATATGCAGGCCCATCCGATCATGGTGGTGCCCCTGTTCAGCGCGGGCGGCATGCGGGTCAAGATCATCGAAGGCATGGCCATGGGTAGAGCGGTCATCAGTACGTCCATCGGGGCGGAGGGTATCGCGTGCACCGATGGACGTGACATTCTCCTGGCCAACGATGCGGACGCCTTCGTGGCGCACATGGTCCGCCTGACGGATGATCCTGACCACACAAGGCGGATCGGCCTGGCGGCCCATCAATTGGTGGTGGAACATTATTCTGAAGCTGCCATCGCCCGGGACCTTTCCGCCTTCTTCCAAGCCCTGCTGCGCTCATGAGGTTGATGGTGCTGCTTTCCCGTGTGCCCTATCCGCTGGAGAAAGGCGACAAGCTGCGCGCCTATCACCTGGTCAGGCGACTTGCCCAGGAACATGAGGTGTTCCTTTTCTGCCTGAGCGATGGACAGGTGCGAGAAAGCGACGTCGACCACCTCCGCCAATTCTGCAGACACATCGAAGTGGTGAAACTGCCCCGCTTGAAGATCTTGTTCAAGTTGGCGGGGGCCATCTTCTCCCGCGCTCCCTTTCAGGTGGCGTACTTCCACCATGCGAGCGCCCAGCGCCGGTTCGATGCCGCCGTGGAACGGTTCAAGCCAGAACACATCTTCTGCCAGTTGGTGCGTACCAGCGAATATGTTCGCGCCCATCCCACCATACCGAAGACCCTCGACTACATGGACACCTTGTCCAAGGGCCTGGAACGTCGGACGGAAATGGTCTCACCGCTCCTTGCGCCCCTCTTCCGCGCCGAAACACGGCGGTTGATCCGCTATGAGAACCTGATGTTCGATCTGTTCGACCACCAGGTGATCATCAGCGGACAGGACCTCGAGTACATCTATCACCCCCAGCGGGAGCGCATCCATGTAATACCCAACGGTGTGGATATGCAGCATTTCCAACCGCGTAACACGCCCCCCACCTACGACCTCGTTTTCACGGGTAACATGAACTACCCGCCGAACATCGACAGTGTACTGTACCTGGCTCAGCACGTGCTGCCGCTCGTGCGCAAAGCGCGTCCGGGAACGAGTCTGCTCATCAGTGGCGTGGACCCCAGCCCCAGTGTGCGCGACCTGGCCCGCCTCGACCCGTTGATCACGGTAAGCGGCTGGGTGAAGGACATCCGCGATTCCTATGCGAGCGCCGCCCTGTTCGTGGCCCCCATGCAGATCGGAACAGGCTTGCAGAACAAGCTGCTCGAGGCCATGGCGATGCGCATACCGTGCATCACCTCCCCCCTGGCGAACAACGCCGTCGGGGCTCTTCCGGGTGTATCCATCCTGGTGGGGAACACACCGGAGGAATACGCCGCCCATATCCTCCGGTTGCTGAACGACCCGGAAGAACGCGAACGCATCGCGGAGAACGGCTACCGGTTCATACAAAGCCATTTCGACTGGGACCGGGCGGCAGCGGAACTGCATGCGATGATATCCGCCACGCAGCGTACCTGAAGGCCCCTCTTGGGAGCGTACCTTTGCGCGGTCTGTTGACAGGCAATGCACATGAGCCGCAAGCTGAACACCATTGAGGAGGCCATTGAGGACATCCGAAAAGGGAAGGTCGTGATCGTAGTGGATGATGAGGACCGCGAGAACGAGGGTGATTTCCTGACCGCAGCCCGGAACGCCACACCTGAGGTGATCAACTTCATGGCCACCCATGGGCGCGGGCTGATCTGTGCCCCGCTTACCGAAGAACGCTGCAACGACCTGGGATTGGACCTGATGGTACGCGACAACACCGCGCTCCATGAGACCCCGTTCACCGTGAGCGTGGATGTGAAGGGACGTGGCACCACAACGGGTATCAGCGCCTGGGACCGCTCCCAGACGATGCTCGCACTGATCGACCCGAACACACGGCCGGAGGACTTGGCAAGGCCCGGGCATATCTTCCCGCTGAAGGCACGCAAAGGCGGTGTGCTGCGCCGCACAGGCCATACCGAGGCCGCGGTGGACCTGGCCCGGCTGGCCGGGTTCGAGCCGGCAGGCTGCATCGTGGAGATCCTCAACGAGGATGGCAGCATGGCGCGTCTCCCCCAGCTCCTTGAGATAGCCAGCCGCTTCGATCTGAAGGTGGTGAGCATCGAGGACCTCGTGGCCTACCGCATGGATACTGAGCGCATCGTGGAACGCCAGGTGGATGTGGAACTACCCACCGGGCTCGGTGACTTCCAGCTGATCGCCTACAGACAGACCACCACTGATGAAGAGCATCTCGCCCTGGTGAAAGGCTCCTGGGGGCCGGAGGATCCCGTGCTCGTTCGGGTCCATTCCTCATGCGTGACGGGTGACATCTTCGGTTCCTGCCGCTGTGATTGCGGCCCGCAACTGCACAAGGCGATGGAGATGATCGAATCGGAAGGCAGGGGCGTTATCGTGTACATGCAGCAGGAAGGACGCGGCATCGGCCTGCTGAACAAGCTCAAGGCATACAAGTTACAGGAGCAGGGGGCCGATACCGTGGAGGCCAACCTGATGCTCGGCTTCAGCATGGATGCACGTGACTACGGTGTTGGGGCACAGATCCTGCATGACCTCGGGGTACGGAAGATGCGCCTGATGACCAACAACCCACGCAAGCGCACCGGTCTGGTCGGTTACGGTCTGGAGATCGTGGAGAACGTACCCATCGAGATACCGGCCAACAAGCACAACCAGCGCTATCTGCGTACGAAGAAGGAGAAGCTCGGGCACACGCTCGACCTCGGTGGTGGGGGACAGTAGTCCTGCCGGTCGTCAACGGTCCCTGCCAAAGCCGATCAGCCGCCAGAAATTATTGGCTTCGCGGCGATATCCGATCCCCGCTCCCTGTGTGGTGAGCGCCTGGTCCGCGCGGTTCAGGTTACGGTCGTTGCTGATGCTGAAGGCTTTGAAGCGCAACTTGCCATCATCGGTGATCAGATACTCGAGCTGGAAATCCCCGACCAGCGTGTTGCTGTTCTGCTGGCTCTGCGCACCGTACTGGACACCCACGTTCGTGCTCAGGAGGAGCCTTTCGTTGAACAACTGCGTGCTTACCGCGACCTCCAGTTCGTCCTGTGTGATGTTGTCACCGGGCCGGTAGTTGACACCCAGATCGAACCCGCTGCTGAGCTGTGAGAGCCAGTTGCTGATCTGGTTGCTCATCAGCTCGAAGCCCGTGGTACCTGCCGCAAGACCACCTGTGGAGGGGCTTCCCGCGCTGACGTAGCTGGGCGGCGGAAGGAAGCGATTGAGCACAATGAGGGCGAAGACCTGCCTGTTCATTTCCTGATCGGTGCTCAATGCACTAAGCACCTGTGCTTTCACGCTTTCATCCACGCTCGGCAGCTTCACTTCGAAGCCGATCTCCGGATTGAGCAGCCGGTCACGCAGGCTCATGACCACTTCCACCGGTACCCTCTTGCGATAAGCCTCGCTCCGTTCGGAAGGCGGGACCACATCATAGAGCGGTGCGCGCAGTCGATAAAGCGCCTTGAGGTCGAGCTGCGCATCGAACGGGTCGCCGAACCAATTGATGGTCCCGCCGGGTGCCACTTCGAATCGTTTGTTCACCACGTTGCGCAGTGTGAAGAGATAGTCGCCCTGGGTAACTTCCAGCTGGCCGCGCATCGCAAAGCTGCCGTTGCGGTCCACGGTCATCCGCATGTTCCCCTGCCCGCGACCGCGCATGATGTCACCCACCGTGGGATCGAAGATCAGCTCGAACAAAGCGTCAGGTGTGACCTCCACGTTGAGGTCGAGCTCCACACCGCTCAGGTCCACCTCCTCATCACCGGCCGCATAGGCGCTATCCGTTGTGAAGCGCACGAAGCTGATGGAGGAGACCTCTGTACTGCCCCCCACCGGCAGATGGATATCGGTACCTGCCGCTGTTCGCGCGTTCACCACCACTTCAAGGCTTCCCTCGTAACCGCTCACCTCGATGTCGCCCGTACCATACGCCTTGCCGTAGTAGATGTCGTTGTCCTCCTCCGTGGTGTTCATGACCAGAAAACGATCCATCTCGCCCCACACGTTGTAATTCCACTTGCGCAAGCCATCGTGAAGGATGGTGCCACCGAGACGCGCCTGGTTACCCTCCTCGTCCAGAACAGTGACCAGGTCAAGTGCGAACATGTCGGGCCTCACCTGCACAGTATGCGTGAACCGGTACAAGGTGTTGAGATAGTCGATGCGCAGACCGGCACCAACGAGGTCCAGCTCGCCATTGACCTCAGGCCCCATGAGCGGACCTCCAACCTCGAGCGTACCGGTCACCAGACCTTGAATATCACTGACACCTTCAGGCAGATAGGGGTCGATGAACGTAAGGTCGAAACGATCGAACAGCAGCTTCACATCAAGCTCCTGTCGTTCATCGAGGGTCAGGTCCCCATCGAAATCGAGCGCCTTGATGGGTCCGCGGGTCAATGTGCCGGACAGTCCGAGCTTCTCGCCACCATCCACCCAATTGGCCATGAACCGCACGTCCCCCACGGCCTTATCCTCCACCGCGAGGGAATCCACACAGAGATAACTGCGCAGGTAAGGGGTGGCGTACAGGTCATGGAGTTGACCATCACCACTGAGCACGCCCGTTAACCGTGGACCACCCAGGTATGGCGTGATGTTCTCCAACGCAACGTCCTGCAGCTGGAAGGAGAGGAAGTGATCGGGATCGCGATCGATACGTCCGGAGAGGGCGATCAGTTGTCCTCCATTGCGCAGTGTGAGCGTATCGATACTGATGCTATCGCCCTGCAGATGGATGTGCGCGATCCGCTCGTTCGTCCAATCACCGCGGCCGAGGTAGATCTTCGATGGTTGCAGATCGAGCTCCAGCTCTGTCGGGCCATGCACCAGACCGAGCAGCTCCAGATCACCACTCGTCCCGTTGGTGCTGTTCTCCCAGCCTACGCTCAGCTCAAGTTCATCCTGGTATGCCTTTCCCGTGAACGCACTGCCTGCGATCCAGGTGCTGTCACCCAAGCGCTGTTCGTTGCTTCGTATCGAGAACGCAAGCACATCGAGCGTCTTGTCCATGACGATCCGGGTCCCTTCAGCGCGGAACGGCCCGTAGGTCACCACCGGAAGGTCGGCCTGCAGGCCCAGGTCGAAGGTGCGACTGTTCAAGTAGCCGTTGAAGGTGGAACCCGATGCGAGTTGCAGGCCGGGCAGGAAGATGCCCAGCACCTCATCGGCCTCGCGCAGTCGGATATTGAACCGGAGGTCCTGCGGCTCGTGCCGATAAACGACCTCGTCACCCAACGCAGGAAAAACGGAAAGCATCATGTTGCTGACAAGGTCCACCACCCGGGTCGGCAGGAACCGTCCATGCACCTGTGCTTCGGCGAAGGTCGCGTCGAGCCGCAGGACCTCCTCTCCCTGCTCCTGCATGCTGGACAATCTGGCATGACCCAGGTCATGGTCCCCCAGGTCATCGCAATAGCTGATGTCCGTTGCCTCGATCATACCAAGCAGGCTGTCTGGCGATAGGCGGCCACGCGCCTCGACATGGGCGGCGATCGCATGGTAACCGCCCCGGGGCGCCATGCCCAATGACTGCAGGTCCGCGTGCTCCAGATCGGCCGTAAAGTCCACCAACGGCCAGCGGCCGCGGAGGTCTGCGAGCCCCTTGAAGTCGAGCACGAGGTCATTGTCCCGCACCCGTACAGAACCATCGAACAGATCCCGCTCCAACACCCCCCTCGTCACCACGTTCTCGATGGTGGCCCCGTTGACCCGAATGCTCGGGATGACACCGTCCAGTTCAGCGCGCGCTTCAGGGATCGACCGACCGGCGACGCGCAACTTCAGGTCGGCTGACAAAGCCTCCACCGATGAGGTGCCTGCGATCGCCCCGAGCGCAAAGCCGGAGGTGGCGATACGCCCGCCCAAGTTGAAGAAGCCCGAGAGCGTGTCGCGGTCGTAGGATATGTCGGTGCGCAGATCCCCGAGATCACTGACCAATGTTCCGTATGCCGTGAACGCATGGATGAACCCTGTGAAATTGCCACGGAACGCGAGCTGTCCAAAAGGCATCACTTCGGAAGGCAGGTCCACCCGGCCTCCCTCGATGAACGGCGGTGCGGGGAGCGCTGACAGGTCCTTCACATGTGTACGCAGTTCGTCTATGTCGATCAGCAGGAAGGTGTTATCGATATCTGGCAATCCGCTCAGGTCGGCCCTGCCCCGGAAATGGGTCCCCTGCCCCAGGTCGATGCGCAGATCGCGTCCCTTCAACTCGGCCACGGTTCCACGAATACGCCCCGCTGCCGACACCGGAAGCTGGATCCCCCTGAGCGCTGTGGCGAAGAATGCCACTTCCCCGAACTCGACCAGTGAGCTGTCCAGATCAATGTCCAACTGCACCTTCTCAACGAACCTGGCATGATCCGCCCATGAATCGGTGCGCATGGACAGGTCACCGTGCAGCCGCGAACGTTCCGTACGCAGGTCCATCCCTGTTACGCGGATGCCCGTTGGACCTACCTGTACGAGCCCTTCGAGACCCTCAAGCCGCAGTCCGCTCCGTTCTGAGAAGGACAGATGGGAAAGCGTCGTGGTGATGGAGTCACCGAGCACCTCCAGATCCGTTCCTTCCACGGCAAGTCCGCGCACCTCGGTGTGGTCCACGTCCACACCCCAGTCGAGCGGGGCGACACGATCATCGTGATAGGAGAAATGCACGTCCTTCAATGCGAAGCGTCCACATCGGATGCGCCAATCCTCCCCCTGCGCCGTATCCGTGGATGGGAACAGGCGACCGACCAGATCAGTGAGGTTGCTATGCGCTTCCCCTGCCCGGATGCCGAGCTTGAACCGGAGCCCTTCCAACTCCAGGGACGATACACGCACGGAGCGCGCAGCGCTGCTGACACGGGGACGGGTCACCCGCAATGCATGCACAGTGAAGAGCGTATCCTTCTGAAGGTCACTGATATGCACATCCCACAGTGTGATCGCACCGAACGGGTCGGCGGTAAAGCGGCCTATGCGCACCTCAACTCCCGCACGTTCGGTAGCCCAAGCAGCCAACTCGCGCGCCACCCAAGTTTGCACACCCGGCAGCAGCAATAATGCGCCGGCCGCCATGACCATGAACAGCAACAAGGATATGAGCACACCCACCCAGCGCAGGAACCTGCGCACCCAGGGAAAGCGTGGGACGGACGGCACGTGGGTGGTTAGCTTTGTCAGGCCTTGGTGCAACTATCGGGCCCGATCGACCTTCAAAAGTAGCAGGTGCATCCATGCCATGTTCAGAAGCCCCGGTGATCTTGGGGATCGAAAGCTCCTGTGATGAGACGGCTGCGGCGGTCTTGGTGGACGGTCGTGTGCGCTCCAATGTGATCGCCGGACAGACAGTACACAAGCGCTGGGGAGGAGTGGTACCCGAGTTGGCGAGCCGGGCGCACCAGGAGCATATCGTTCCTGTGGTGCATCAAGCCCTCGTGGAGGCCGGCGTAAAGTTGGACGAACTGGACGGGATCGCCTTCACCCGTGGCCCCGGCCTCATCGGCGCCCTGCTCGTGGGAGCCTGCTTCGCGCGATCCATGGCACAGGCGCTGGACATTCCGCTCCTCGCCGTTGACCACCTGCGCGCGCACATCCTGGCCCATCTGATCCGCGACGCGGATGATCGCCCGGTACCGGCCTTCCCTTTCCTCAACCTGACCGTCAGCGGTGGTCACACCCTGCTCGTCATGGTGCACAGTGCATCGAACATGGTGGTCCTTGGTGGCACACTGGACGATGCGGCCGGTGAAGCGTTCGACAAGGGAGCCAAGATGCTTGGCCTTCCCTATCCTGGAGGACCGGAGGTGGATCGTCTGGCTGTTATGGGCGATGCGAAGCGGTACGCACTACCGCTTCCATCCATCCAAGGCTTCGATATGAGCTTCAGCGGGCTGAAGGCCGCTTTCCATCGTCTGGTGAACGATGTCCGGAACAGGACCGGTGCCGACTTCGACCAAGAGGTGCCACACCTCTGTGCGGCGCTCCAACAGGCGATCATCACCATCCTGTTGCGCAAGTTGCAGAAGGCGGGAAGGCACCATGGCGTGAAGCGCATTGCCATTTCCGGTGGCGTGAGCGCCAACAAGGGTCTTCGCGACCAGGTACAGAGCCTCGCGGCACGCGAAGGTTGGGACGTGTTCATCCCGCCATTGGCGTATTGTACGGACAACGCGGCGATGATCGCCATGGCTGGGCATCACCTGTATGTGGCAGGCGAGCATGCACCGTTGGACGTGGTACCCGTTCCCCGGCATGCTTGAGCATCCGCCTGCATCGGCAGCGGTAGCCTAACTTTGTCCACCGCATGGTCCGATCGCCCCGCCTCCTGCTGGCCACCTTCGCTGCTGCACTGCTGACCGCCGTTCAGGGACAGGACGTGGAGCGTGCCATCAATGCAAGTGATTCGCTCCTGAAGCTGGACAAGCCGCAGCGCGCATTGGATCTTCTGGACGAGGCATTGGCCCAGGAACCCAATGCCCGTGCCTTGCTCGCTCGCAGCAAGGCGTACTTCATGATGGACCGGATGGACCGGTCCCTGCTGGACGTTGAGGCGGCGCTGCGGCTGGACAGCACCCTGGCCGAAGCCCACTATCAACGGGGGCTCTACGCGATGAGCGCCAATGACCTGTCACGGGCAGAGCTGGCAGGCACCAAGGCCATCGAGTTCGCCAGCGATGAGCTGTTGCGACAGAAGGCCTACATCCTCCGCGGCGAGGCCCGGGCCGAGTTGAAACGACAGGGACCTGCGATCGAAGACCTGGAGCGAGGCTCGGCCGGCGCTCATGTGGACCCCGAAGCCCTTCGGACCCTGGCCCGCTTGCTTGACCTCGCCGGCCGCCACGAGTCCTCACTGAACGTACTTGAGCGCCTGTGTGAATTGGAGCCGGAGGACGTCGGGCATTGGACCAACCGTGGATTCGAGCTTATCATGCTGGGTCGTTATGAGGAGGCCATGCCCATGGTGGAGAAGGCGCTCTCATTGGACAAGGACGAACCGGTCGCATTGAGCAACCGGGCCTACATCCACCTGAAGCTGGGTCGCGATCAGGAGGCCTGGCATGACGTGGAACGGAGCCTGCGCTCCTACCCGTCGAATCCCCACGCGCTGCGCACCCGTGCGCTGCTCCGCTTGAAAAAGGGGGAACGCAGCAAAGCGTGCGAGGACCTTGCGCTCGCCAAAGCACTGGGTGATGTTGCCGAGGTGAACGCCCTCATCAAGGAGCACTGCGGCCCGGAACAAGCACCCAAGCGCCGGTGACCTGAAGGCTCCTTCAGGGGATCGCTTGCATCCGCATTAAGCTGCAATTGTCACCTGTGGCCAACGTGGAGGGATCATTGGTCATCTGCCTTCCACAGTGCTTCAGGGTCCATCCTGCTTGCGCCACCCAAGCACATGCCTTAGGCGGCCAGCCGCTGTGACCGTCCTTGCGCGGGGCGCGACGCGAACCATCACCTGCTCAATGCACCACCACCTTCCGGGGGAGCAGATCGAGGCCTTCACCCTCGAGCATCATCAGATAAACACCCGGCGGGAGCCGCATTTCCACGGCCTGGCCCGTCTGCATCACGACCTGTGAACGCTGCACCACACGACCGGCGACATCGCTGAGGGTCAGTTCGTAGCGACCAGATGGAGCTTGGATATTGACCGTGCCCGTGGACGGATTGGGCCAGACCAGCAGTTGCGCGTCAGGCTGCACAGCGACGTTCAGCGATGACAGGTCAATGACCTCGAACCGATCGATACCCGCCTCCACCAGATGCCCTGGTGCATCATCGCTCGCACGAGCCACGAAGCGCATGTTAGCAGTGGGTGCGAGGTGGTCCGCGATGGGTATCGTGACCTCCTGCCATGCAGAGCCTGAGGTGGTCACCGTTTCCACATCGGCCGTGGTGTTTCCGTTCGACAAGGAGATCACCAGGCGATCATTAGGCGCCCCCTGTCCGCCGCCATTGAAGAACCAGCGTTGATACCGGACCGCCGGCTCGATCATTCCGCTCACATCGAAGGTGGGGCTGCGTAGTTCAGTGTAACCGCCGTCCACGTCATGCTCGCCGGCCGAGCTTCCAGCGAGAATTCCCGTAACGTAAGCTTCGCCACCGCAATCGCCGTCAGCATCACCTGCCGGGTTGGCGAGCGCACCGTTCAGGGCGGTCGCTTCCGGCACACCACGTTCCCAACCGCCGGCGGTGGCCGTGCCACTGACCGTCCAGCCAAGATCGAGCGCCATGTCGTCCATGTAGCCCTGTTCGAGCTCGACCACGTATGGTCCCATGCCAGGGCTCAGCTCAACACCTTCCTCACAGCGGGTCCGCCAGCCCCATCGCCCTGCGCGGGATGCATAAGATCCTGCGAACACCGCCGGAAGCTGGAAGCCGCCATCGGCTGCAGCAAGCGTATTGTAGGCCAACCCGTTCGATGTGAACTGCACCCGCGCATCCGGAATACCGGCAGCCGTTACCTCATCCCGAACCTCGCCAGCCAGCGCCAACACCTGCAGGGGCTGCAGGGCCACATCCAGGACCGTGAGCTCGCCATTGGAGAGCGACACCGGCACCGTCTGGGACTGATAGCCTGGGGCGCTAACCGTGACGGAATGTTCGCCGGCAAGATGACTTCCGGTGGCATAGCGCCCGTCGAAGCCAGTGAGGTCCTCCAGGGAAGGTGCGCTGAGCACTACGGACGCGCCGTTGATGGGCGCACTGTTGGTTGCGTCACTGACCAGCCCCTCGAGCCAACAGGCTCGGACATAGGTGGGATCGAGAACGATGAGCCCCTCCTCGATGTCGGAGCTGATGATGCGTCCGCTGGGGAGCCATGGATACGTACCCCACCCCCCATTGTAATTGTCCCCGACCAGTTCACAATGGTCGTAGCGCCCCACCTCCACCATGTTCCACGGCCGGGAAGCATCATGGATGACAGTGCCCAGCCGGTAATAACTGGTCACGAGGTAACCATTGATGTAGTGGGTGTTGTGGGGGATGGTACCCGAACCCGGATCGGAGCGGAACAATTGCAGCTCCTGGATGTCGGTGGGATCGGAAATGTCGTAGCTCCCCAGCCAGCCTCCAGTGACCTCATCGGTGGTGAACAGGTAGTTGCCATCGTCGGACACCCAGCAATTGTGGGCGAAATCGTTTCCGGTGAACTGGGTGCCCAGCAGCACGGGTGCCTGCTTGTTCGACACATCGACCACTGAAAAGAAACCATTGCTGATGTGCGCAGCGTACATGGTGTCCCCGCGCACCATGCAATCGTGGGAGTACCAGTTGTCGAACTCCCCGATCTCGACCGGCTGAAAGGGGTCGCCATTGAGGTCGAGGAAGATGACCCCTCCGTTCCCGCGGTCAGCACCGGAAATATACGCCACACCGTTCTCGTCGATATAGAGATTGTGCGCACTTGACCAACCCTCTCCGATCCAACTTTGTGCGCTGAGCGCGGTGCTTTCCGGCAGGGGCGAAAGGTCCACGATGGCCAGCCCGCCTCCGCCCTCCGTGGTCACGTAGGCATGGTCGTTCCACACCTTCAGGTCCCGCCAGATACTGCCGGGCCCGGGATAGTAGAACACCTCCACTGGGTTGGTCGGGTCGACCAAGCTCACAACGGAAACACCACCACCGTTCACCCCGACCAAGGCGTACTCGTTGCCCTGCTCGTCCACATAGCCCCAGATGTCACTGATGTCACTGTTCCGGAGATCGCGGTAGCTCAGCGTGCCCACGAGTGCCATGTTCAACTGTGCGATGGACAAGATGGGCAGCAGCAGAAGGCTAAGGGAAAAGGTTCTGATCATTTGAACGGTTGCTCTGAGGTGCAAGGTATCGCGTACGAACGGTAGTCCCTCGTTCCATCGCCGACAGGGACCGGTCTCGCTTGGATTGCTGACCGACCATACCGCGATAACGACCAGCCACCGTAAGGGCATCCACCTATCTTCGGCCCGAACGAAAACGCACCACCATGAGCGACATCCTGTGTGCCACGGATCTCAGCCCAGCGGCCGACATCGCCCTGCACTTCGCACTCCAGATCGCGGACCGGGCCACCTCCCAAGTGACATTGCTCCATGTTGTGAAAGAAGGCGAAGGGACCGGGCCCGAGGGACTGTCGCACAGTGGCCACCTGGACGATCAGATCAAGCGGATGAACGGGTCTGAACGGGTGCGCAAACTGCTTCTGGAAGGTCGCTTCCTGGAGCGCATTCCTGAAGAAAGCGCTCGAGGTCACGCGCTTACCGTCATGGGCACCCATGGACCACGCGGCCTCAGACAGAACCTCTTCGGCGCTGATATCCTCAAGCTCGTACGCAAGCTGGCCGGTCCTTCCCTCATCGTGCAGGAGCAGACCCTGACGGCCAATACCTTCGACCGCATCATCCTTCCTGTGGCTGCCCACAGCGACATCACCCCCTTGCTTGATGCGGTGTGCATGCTGGCACGCCTGCACGCCTCGGAAGTGCATATCTACCAGCTGGTGCGCGTGAACGAGCAGCCTTCGGAACAGTTGCTCAGGAACAAATTGCAGATGATCGAACGGTTGGACCACGAGCAGGTGCGCCACGTGGAGGTCAACGAACCCAGCAGTGTGTTCAGCGTGGGATTCGCCGAACCGACCGTTCGCTACGCGGAGAAAGTGGATGCCGGGTGCATCGCCATCATGGCACATGCCAGCGACGAGCTCCGCTACCTCGCAGACGCTGAAAAGGAGCGAATGCTTACCAACGGACCCGGCATTCCAGTGCTCTGCGCATAGCCCCGGACCGCCATCGTGATGGGGCGGGACCTCGATCCGCTTGGGTGTTGGCCTCCGATCTGCTTAATTTTGCCTATTGAGGGCTGCTGGACCACAGGCCCCCCACGGTCATGAGCCCATCCCCGCACGCATTCGTACTCCTCGCCCTTATCCTGCTGCCGATCTGTACCAACGCTCAGTTCGGTGCAGAACAAGTGCTGTTGTCGGGGGCCGGTATCCAGCAACGGTCCGAGGTGGATATCGATGGTGATGGAGACACGGACATCCTGTTGCTCCTTATGAACGGGGATATCGTATTGATGGACAACGTCGATGGACTGGGCACCTTCACTGCGCCTATCACCATCCACGAGGGGGATGATACCTGCCATAAGTTCAAGGTGGCGGATATCGACAACGATGGTGCGGCCGACCTGCTGGTCCTGAACGGGGATGAGCTGAGCTGGGTGCGCAACCAAGGCGCTGGTGACTGGAGCAGCGACATCGACGTCACTGTGCTACCCGCCGAGGCCGCCAACCTGCTCTTGCAGGACGTGAGCGGCGATGGGCTCCCGGATATCGTGTACATCGATACCAATGAAATGGCCCCCGGGTTCGTTGTGCTGATGAACACCGGCGGGTCGTTTGCCGACCCTCTCTTCACTCCGGACCCTGTTGACGGCCTCTCCGGCGAGGTGCTGCTGGCAGCCGACCTGGACCTGGTAGGCGGCACCGACCTGGTGGTCCGGACCACGTTCGGAGACCTGATGATCTTGCGCAACTTGGCGGGTAACGCCAGTGAATGGTCGCCAGCCATCCTTTCGCCGGCTGGCATCTACACCTATGCCGCCCCCGTTGCAATGGACGTGGATGGGGATGGCGACCTGGACCTCGTGGAGGCAGCACCCGGGGCTGTCCACTGGGCGGAGAACCAAGTGGGGGAAGGGGGAGCTTGGAACGTGTTCACGGAACATGTGCTCGAGGAGGTCTGGACCGCCGGTGCCGGGGTGTTCGGGAATGTCGGCTGCGGGCGTGTATCGCTCCTGTACATGCCTTCCAACCCGTTCCTGCCGGCGCGATGGTCCAGTTGGTTGGACGTGCTGAACGACTTCGGATACCGGACGGAACTCCCTGACCTTCCTCGTGGGACCAAGCTCAGCTTGGCCGACCTGAATGGAGACGATAAGGATGACCTCCTGGTCGAGCGTAATGGTGACCTTCTTTGGCAACCCTCCGTTGCGGTGCCGGCGACCACCGACCTGCAGCTGCCAGAGCTGGCTGCCCATTGCGTGTTCGGTGCCCCGCTCCCCCTCCCACCCGCAGCTCCGGAAGGTGGCCGCTGGTCCGGCACGTGGGTGGACCAAGGCATCCTGTACCGCTCCAACCTGGGCACCGGAACGGACCTTCAACTCGCCCATACCTATTACGAACCGACCGGATGCCCCGTGGCGGAGCTCGATACCCTCCTGTTGCTGAACGGCCCCCGGACCTTCCCTGAAGTGCCCACGGTACTTTGCAGCGCCGACGCTCCCTATCAGATGTCCTCGATACCCGACAACACAACGTGGTTCGGACTTTCTGAGGGCAACGTGCTTGACCCCCTGCAATTCAGCGGAGGCGTCGTAGCCTGCGAAATGGTGGACCCCAGTGGTGCGAGCTGTGCAACGCTCCTCGGTCCCTTCGACGTGTGGAATTCTCTTCCTGCGGAGATCGCGCCCGCAGGTCCGTTCTGTGTGGACGCAGGACCGCAGGTGATCACCGCGCAGGCCGCCCCACCTCAGGGCGGGGTCTGGAGCGGCGACATCTCCTCCTCCAGCCCCTTCCAGGCGGTGTTCGACCCTTCCCAAGGAGCCGGTTATTACAGCGTGGTCCTTCGGACCGACCCCATTGGGCCGCAGCAATGTGCCAATAGTGACACGCTGGTCATCCTGGTCACCGACGACCATCCAGTGGTCACGTTACCGAACGAGACCGTCTTTTGCCAGAATGCGGGCGCCTACCCATTGGATGCCTCCCCGGAAGGTGGGGTCTGGGCCGGGCCCGGGGTGGTGAACGGCGAACTCATACCTGCCCTCCTGGCTGTTGGAAATAACAACCTGACCTACACGGCCACCAGTGCTTCCGGCTGCAGCACGATCGCCACTTGGTCCGTTCAGGTTCTGGACAGGGCCTCGATCGAGTGGGACGTGGAGGACCTTGTCTTCTGCAGGACCGACCCCAGTGCCATGCTCGAGGGACAACCCCAGGGAGGGACATGGAGCGCCCCGGTGTGGACGGACGGCGAGTTCGTTCCGGGGACCGTACCGGCCGGTGCTTACCCGGTCACGTACACGTGGACCGGACCGAACGATTGTCTCCTGGTATCGGACACCATCACCTTGGAGGTCTGGAGCGACCTGCCAGTGACCATGGACCCACTGGTCACGGTCTGCGTGGAGAGCAATGAGGAGGAACTGGTGGCATCACATCCGGGCACGTGGAGCGGCAGCCTTGTGGGCGAAGGTGATGTGCTCATCTTCTCGCCCGCAGCATTGGGGGTGGGCGAATGGCCCGTAACGATCACCGCTGTTGCAGATGGTTTCTGCCCCGGCACCGCCACCACCCTCGTGCTGGTGGAAGTATGTTCTGATGTGGAGGACGAAGATGGTGCAGCGGCACGCGTGGTACCAAACCCGTTCCGTGATGGCTTCGACGTACGTACGGACCGCGTCCCGATGAAGGGCTTGCAAGTGCTCGATGCCAGCGGCCGCGTGCTTTTGGACCGCACGCCGATGTCCACGCAGGCGCGGGTGGAGCTCGCAGGGATCGCGGCGGGCACCTACCTGCTTCGGATCAGTACCGAAGCAGGCACCTCGGTGTATCGTCTGGTGAAGGAGTGATCGGAGCGCAAGTGATCGATCTGCACAGCGATCGATCAATCGAGGCCCAGGGTGATCTGCTTGCCCGGCTCGTAGCCGATCAATGGATCATCGGGCGAACGTTCCACCTCCTGCTGCGCTTGCACCCGCTTGAACTGCTTCACGGGGGATTCCTCCAGGCCCTCTTCTTCGGGTGCATCCAGATTACCGATCTCGTCCTCGCTGATCAGCATGCCCTGCATCTCTTCCAGTTCGGGTGTCATGGGGATGAACACCGGATCAAGGAGCGTGAGGTCCTTCACCTTGAACGGTGTCAACCGATTGCCCAAGGCCTTGACGCCCTTCACCGCGATGAACGCCGCCAGATCGACCTCCTCGTCCGGGCGGTCGTTGCTACGCTTGTCGAAGCTCATGCGGACCTTGGGGGCGTTCACAAGGCTGTGTAGGACCAGCTTGCTGTCCGGGTGCTCGGTGATGAAGCTGACCGCATCCTTTGCGGGCTCCACCAGGAAGCGCTTTACATGGAACTGCTGCTTCTCCCCCTCCCAATAGACCACGTTCAGGGGCGCTTTGGGATCCCACTTCACCACGGTCTGTACATCGTCGGGGAAGTGGGTGCTGAGCACGAAAGGGAAGAGCTGGTACGTACCGTTCGCCATTACTGCGAGGATCCGGTCCTCGCCCTTGAAGCGACCCAGATAACGACCATGGCCGGTATCGTTCAAGCGGCGTACCGTCTCGTCATACCAGATGGGGATGGCACCGAGCGTGCTGGCGCCGCGTTCCTTCTGCACGATCTTGCTCACCATGTAGCGGGTCAACAGATTACCCTTGCTGGAGCGCCCCTTCACGGCCAACTTGCTGAAGTCGACGTCGAACTTGGTCTTGCGCAGGTTGGGACGGGGACGCAACACCACCTGGATGGTCTCCGCGGCGCCGTCCGGGTTGGCCGTGAAGTAATCCACCTTGGATCCGGGGGCGCCGCTGGTGAGGTCATATTCCTTGTCGCGCGTGATGCCTGTTACGGCAAAACGCTTCATGAAGTAGGCTCCTTTCGGACCATCCTGGTACACCATGTGGTAGATGGTGCGCTCGTCGTTCTTCTTGAAGACACCTACGTGCAAGACGCCTTTGCCGATGAACTTCTTGTCGGCCACCTTGGTCACGAGCATGGTGCCATTGTCGCGGAAGATGATGATGTCATCGATCTCCGAGCACTCGTCCACGAAGGTGTGGTTGCGCAGGCTCCACCCCATGAAGCCTTCCTGAAGGTCCACGTAGAGCTTTCGGTTGGCCACGGCCACTTTGGTGGCCACGATGGTGTCGAATGCGCGGATCTCGGTGCGACGCTCGCGACCGGTGCCGTACTTCTTCTTCAGTTCCTTGAAGAACTCCACGGCATGGTCCACCAGGTGGTCCAGCTTGTGCTGCACCTCGGCGATCTGCTCGGCGAGGTGGCGGATGTGTTCATCTGCCTTGAAGCTGTCGAACTTGGAGATGCGCTTGATCTTGATCTCCGTAAGACGAACGATGTCCTCCTGGGTGACCGGCCGCTTCAGTTCCTTGATGTGCGGCTTCAAGCCCTTGTCGATGAAGTCGATCACCTGTTCCCAGGTCTCCGCTTCTTCGATCTTGCGGTACACCTTCTTCTCGATGAAGATGCGCTCCAGCGACGCGAAATGCCACTGTTCCTCCAGCTCGCTCCGGCGGATCTGCAGCTCCATCTCAAGGAGCCGGAGGGTGTTCTCCGTGCTGATGCGGAGCAGCTCCTTCACGCCCACGAAGCGGGGCTTGTCGTTCTCGATGACCACCGCGTTCGGCGCGATGCTCACTTCACAATCGGTGAAGGCGAATAACGCGTCGATGGTGTTGTCCGGGCTCACCCCTGCGGCCAGGTGAACGATGATCTCGGCGTTCTCGGCAGTGTTGTCCTCGATGTGCCGCACCTTGATCTTGCCCTTGTCGTTGGCCTTGATGATGCTCTCGATGAGCGAGGTGGTGGTGGTTCCGAAGGGGATCTCGTGGATCACCAGGGTCTTGGTGTCCTCCTTGCGGATGCGGGCCCTGCACCGGATGCGGCCTCCTCGTTCACCCTCGTTGTAATTGCTCACGTCCACCAAGCCGCCCGTTGGGAAGTCGGGCACCAGGTCGAACGAACGCTTGCGCAGCACGGAAATGCTCGCATCGATGAGTTCGTTGAAGTTGTGCGGCAGCACCTTGCAACTGAGGCCTACCGCGATACCCTCACCACCTTGTGCGAGCAGCAGCGGGAACTTCACCGGCAACGCCACCGGCTCCTTGTTGCGCCCGTCGTAGCTCAGCTGCCACTCCGTGGTCTTCGGGTTGAAGACCACATCGTGCGCGAACTTGCTGAGGCGAGCCTCGATGTAACGGGGTGCGGCAGCGCTGTCGCCAGTGAGGGTGTTGCCCCAGTTCCCCTGACAATCGATGAGCAGGTCCTTCTGACCGATCTGCACCAGCGCATCGCCGATGCTCGCGTCACCGTGCGGGTGATACTGCATGGTATGGCCGATGATGTTCGCCACCTTGTTGTAGCGCCCATCGTCCAGCTCCTTCATGGCATGCAGGATCCGGCGTTGCACGGGCTTCAGGCCATCGTACAGCGCAGGCACCGCACGCTCCAGGATCACGTAACTGGCATAGTCCAGGAACCAGTTGCGGTACATGCCGCTCACTGAAAAAGCACCGGCCGTACCAGCACCCGGCACTCCTTTGCCAGCGGTCTGCTCACCACTTTCTTCGGACCGCTCCTCCGGCCGTTCGTTCAGGTCGTCGTTCTGCTCGCTCATCACAGGGTCACACAGATGGTCTCAGGTCGTGCTGAGGAAAAGTTGTTGGCCAGCGCCAGCTCCAGACAAACCGGTATGCCCGGGCTGACCTGGTTGCGAAGGAAAATGAACACGTCACTTCCCGGAGCACTGGGGTCCAGGTACACTGCACCTCCGCTGGCGATCTCACGCACGAACACTTGATAAGGCAGCCCGCTTTGCTCGGGGAGGAACCGATCACTGCGTACGCGGAACCGGATCGCCTGCCGACTGATCGCTCCCACTCCGGGAATGTTCTCGGTCACCATATAAGTATCGACCACTTCGAACACGGAAGCGCCCGTATAGTCCACATCGAACGGATTGTTGGTCAGCTGGTCGATGACCACATCGTCCTTGCGGCAGGCCAACAAGGCCACCACCATCAGGACCATGGGAAGCAGGTTGTACTTCATCGCGCCAAGGGTATGCTGAGGCTGGCACCCCAGACCGCTCCCTGGGGCAATGGTGCGTATACCAATCCTTCGAAACGCACGCGCTCCTTGTCCTCGAACGGTGCTGTGGCATCGGCGCGGGCTCTGTGCCGCAGGTAGAAGGTGGCCGCGGTGGACAATGCGAACACGCTTCCTGATGCGATAAGCCCCGTTCGCGTCTTTGCCAGCGTGCTCTTCGCATCCGGCAGTTCTTCCCGTTTAATGGCGGTGATGCGCGCAGGGTCCACCGAGGAGCGGTACTCTCCTGTCAATGCGTTGAGGTCCTTGAATGCCTGCTCGTGCTTCATCACTGACAGGACCACCATGACCGCACTGCCCGCCATGATGACCGGTGGCGCGTACCGCAGCCACGCATTCCGCACGTTCGCACGCTCTGCGCTTCTGCGCCACGCAATGTATTCTTCGGAGTAACGCAGTTCGATCCGTACATCGACCTGCCCACCTCCCAGCACCACGATGGTAGTATCGAGCATCCGGCGCTCGGGCGCCCAGAACACAAAGCGGTGGGGACCTTCCATCAGCTCCAACTGGCGATCGCTCATGCGGTACTTCCCATCGAGCACATAGCTGGTGGTCCCTGCAGGCGACAGGTCGAACAGAATGCGGCCGGTGGACTGGGCACGCAGGTCCATGGTGGAGAACACCATCAACACGCAGCCCAGGGTCAGCCCCACGATCCCGGAGATCCTGCTCATAGCTCCTCCACTTCGTTGGCCTCCAGTTTCTCTGCGATGTTCTTCACCAGGCTCACACGCGCCTGCTCCGCAGCAGCCTCTTCAACAAGGTCCTTCTCCACCTTCAGGTTGCCGATGATGAATTCCTGACGCTCGGGGGTGTTCTTGCCCATGTAGAAGCCCAGCAGGTGCTGCACCACCGCGTCCTTGGTGATCATCACCGGCTCCAAGCGCATGTCCGGACCGATGAAATGCTTGAACTCATCGGGGCTGATCTCACCCAAACCCTTGAAGCGGGTGATCTCTGCGCTCTTGCCCAGCTTGATGATGGCGCGCTGCCGCTCCTCGTCGCTGTAGCAATAGATCGTCTCCTTCTTGTTACGCACCCTGAACAGGGGCGTCTGCAGGATGTAGAGGTGATCGTTCTTCACCACGTCCGGGAAATACTGCAGGAAGAAGGTGAGCAGCAACAGGCGGATATGCATGCCGTCCACGTCGGCATCGGTGGCGATGACGATGCGGTTGTAGCGCAGGCCATCCATCCCGTCCTCGATGTTCAGCGCAGCCTGTATCAGGTTGAACTCCTCGTTCTCATACACCACCTTCTTTGTGAGCCCGTAGCAGTTCAGCGGCTTGCCCTTCAGGCTGAAAACGGCCTGAGTGTTCACGTCACGGCTCTTGGTGATGCTGCCACTGGCACTGTCACCTTCCGTAATGAAGAGCGTGGTATCACCCTTTCGATCGTCCTTCTTGGCATCGCTCAGGTGCAGCCGGCAGTCGCGCAGCTTGCGGTTGTGCAGGCTGGCCTTCTTGGCACGTTCGCGGGCAAGCTTGCGGATACCGCTCAACTCCTTGCGCTCACGTTCGTTCTGCAGGATGCGTGCCTGGAGCACTTCGGCGACCTGTGGGTTCTTGTGAAGGAAATTGTCCAGCTCGCGCCCCATGAAGTCACCGACGAAGCTCCGCATGCTCTGCCCTCCCGGCTCGATCTCCAGGCTGCCCAGCTTGGTCTTGGTCTGGCTTTCGAACACGGGTTCGATCACCTTCACGCTCACCGCCGCAACGATGCCGGTGCGCACATCCCCAGCCTCCCAATCCTTCTTGAAGAAATCCTTGATGGTCTTGGCGACGGCTTCTCGGAAGGCGCCCTGGTGCGTGCCCCCCTGGGTCGTGTGCTGGCCGTTCACGAAGCTGTAATACTCTTCGCCGTAATGGTTGGCGTGGGTCAGGGCGACTTCTATATCATCCCCCTTGAGGTGGATGATGGGATACAGCGGCTCCCCGTCCATCTTGGTCTCCAGCAGGTCCAGCAGGCCGTTCTTGCTCTGGTAGCGCTGGCCATTGTAAATGATGCTAAGACCGGTGTTGAGGTAACAGTAGTTCCACAGCAGACGCTCGATGTGCTGATCACGGAACTGGAAGCTGCGGAAGATCTGCTCGTCGGGCTCGAACACCACACGCGTTCCGTTGGCCTCGGAGGTGGGCTCCAGCTTCTCATCCTTACGCAGGACGCCGGTGTCGAACTCGGCACGCTTCAGTTGCCCATCGCGGACACTCTCGATCTTGAAGTAGCTGCTCAGGGCGTTGACGGCCTTGGTACCCACACCGTTCAAGCCCACGCTCTTCTTGAAGGCCTTGCTATCGTATTTGGCACCGGTGTTGATCTTGCTGACCACGTCGACCACCTTGCCCAGCGGCACGCCCCGGCCGTAGTCGCGTACCTCCACCCTGCTGCCATCGATGCGCACTTCGACCTTCTTGCCGTGGCCCATCACGAACTCATCGATGCAGTTGTCCAACACCTCCTTCAACAGGATGTAGATCCCGTCATCGAAGCTGCTTCCATCCCCCAGCTTGCCGATGTACATACCCGGACGCAGCCGGATGTGCTCCTTCCAATCCAGCGATCGGATATGCTCTTCCCCGTAGTTGCTCTCGCTCATCGAATTGCACGCAAACCCTGTAATAACAAGGCCTCCAAAGCGTGCCACGAAGGTAATCCATCGGGTCCGGACACCCTTTGGCAGCCATCCCCGCTTTTCAACGATCCCTTCGAGTTATCAACACTGCCGCCCATCAGGGAAGCTGCTCCACCAGGGTGGCGGTAGGGACCGAGCCACCAATATTGCTCAAGATCGGATCCCGGTCGTTCCCGGCACCTACATAGCGCACTTCGCCGTCCATGTTCACGTCCTCGGCCCGATAGCCACCCGCGGTTCCTGTCGGTACGGACCCTCCGACCGCCGAAAGGATCGGATCCCGATCGTTCGCGGATCCTGTGTATCGCAGGACCCCATCACGAAGCACATTCCCCGACCAGAGCGTGCGCAGGTTGCCCACCACTTTCCGTGCATTGGTGCCGTAAATGGCCGCAGCTGATAGGCGCAGGTCAACAACGGTGCTCGTGCTGCTCAAGGCGAACGTTGAGCCGGTCATGCAGCCCAGATGATTGCGGTGACGAACGGCTATCCGGTAGTTGTCCGGAGGGCTGCAGAACCCCAGCGGCGACTGCCCGTCCACCCCAACCACATCCCCGTCCCGCTGAAGCAGGCCGGCGCGGGCTTCCACCACTGCGTGGGGCGCATCGCCTTCACGCAGCTCCACCAGCACCCAATCCACGATGGCGTTGTTCCCACTGTTGGCCAGCACCGCCGCATCCACCAATAACGGACCATCCACCGCATGGCCCAAGGCGGTGTATGGCTCCATGAGCGGCAGGAGGCCCTTCGCTCGCAACGAATCCACCATCAGGCCTGAGCCCGCATTGTATGGACCATCCAGCAACACCCGAACGGCCACAACGCTCGGAGGAGCCACCTCGCAAGGCACCGGCAGCGTCTCGAAGGTCAGCAACGGAGTGTAGGCGGAAGTGCTGCCGCCTTGCGTTCCGGCCTGGCCCTGACAAACACTGCGCACCTGCACATCATATTCGGTAACAGCCAACAAACCGCTCAGCGTATGAGAAGTTGTCGTGAAGCCGACCAAAACGGTCCACTCCGACCCCGAGCTCAGCTTGTAGCGCAGGTCGTAGCTGATCGCGCCCGGCACTGATGCCCATGTCACCAAGGCACTTTCATGGGTGATGTTGTTCACATCGATGGACTCCGGCATTGTGCAGCCCTGTTGCGTGATCGCATTCACCGTTAGAACGTAGCACTGCGTAGAACTGAACGCGCCGTTGTATCCATAAACATGGACATAGTACGTGCCCGGGTTCTGGTCTTGCAGCAAGATGTTCTCCGAATTGGTGGATCCGTTCTGCGAAATGGCCAGCTGGCTGCCTCCAGCATCCAGGATCCGGACATCATAGTCGCCCGCCAGGTTGCCCAAGAACAGGGAAATATTGCTCTGAACACTGATGGTGAACCGATAGTAGTCCACATCTGTCTGCGAAGCGATCAACGCATTGGTGTTCAACGGAAGAACCACCTGGGCCGCAGCGACCAGGCTGTTGTTCGGCTCGAACGCATCAGGACAGGGCGCGAGGGTGCTGAACGTGTACGTGCCGGAGTAGGCGGACGAAGCGGCCTCGCAGACGGAAAGCACCTGGAACTCATAGGCGGTGGTCTGTGTCAACCCGGTGAGCGCGTAGGTATTGGAAGTGAGGCCGGTCACCTCGTTCCACGCAGGCGCTCCCACTGCCCGCCAGCGCAACGTGTAACCGCTGGCACCGATCGCCGCCCACGAAAGGTTGGCACTGTTCACGGTGATGCCCGTAGCGAAGAGGTTCCCTGGCGGATCGCAGGACGTTCCGCACGCTGCCAGGCAGGCGGATGCGTTCACCCTGTTCACCATCACTGCCGTGGGTTGCGGACCGAAGCCGTTGTTGAAGTTGATCCCCACCCCGCCCACGAGGTGGCAATAGCTCATGATCGTACCACCCACACCGGTGGGCAACGGGCCGGTCGGGCATGTACCTTCGGTGTATCCCGCGGTCGGCCCACAGCCATCTATCGCTGTGTTGTCGCCGTTCCAAGCACATGCATGGGTGTGGCGTGAGCCAAGGTTGTGACCCTGCTCGTGGGTCACCACCATGACGCTCCAGCTGTAGGTGGGAACATTGGAATATGTGGCGTTAATATCGCTGTACGCCATACGGAGGCGGGTCTGACCGTTGCACAACGTGTTCAACCATGCCAGGCCACCACCACCGGCAAAGCCAAGCAAATGCGCCATGTCGCCGTTGAAGCTCGTACGCGTAACCCCGAACTGATCGAGCAGCCCGCTCGTAGTGGTCTGCACGTACGGGCTCGGCACGTCCCATACGAACACTTCCGAAAGTGTCACGTCGATGCCATCATTGTCAAAGAGGATGGCGCTCTGGTTGAAGAGGCCCGTCACGTAATTCACCGTATTCGCCACGCTGCCCTTGTTCTGGAAGATGTCGTAGTTCACCTCCCAGTAATACCGGACGCAGCGCAGCGTGCGGTCGCCTTCCTGCGCGTGCAGTTCTTCAGGACGATAACCACGCCCATCCTCTTCTACATGACAAGCCAAGGGATTGGTGATGCGCAGATCATGTTCACGATAGAGCACATGAAGGCCACGCGGCCCCTGCTCCAATGGTCCCAGGACGAGTTGACCATGCGCGTCGGACAACAGCATCATCACCGCATCCCCGTACACGCTCACGGCAACGATGCTCCCTGCACTGCCGCGCACCACACCCCGGTAATGAACACCCGCCTCCGGCCGCACCTCTTCACCCGTGCTCGCAACGCGCACCACCAGCTCTTCGCGCGACAGCTCCGTGCGAAGCAGGTCCAGGTGCAGGTTACCTTCGGAAGCTGGCAGGGTCAGGGTGATCGCCGGTGCCCCCTGCTGAAGCAGTGACGCAGCCCGCGCATGATCGAACTGAAGCACATCTGCCAGCTTCAGTTCAGCCCGCCACGAAGCATCGGTGGTCGCACCGGCCGGCAAGCGCTCGAAGAGGGACACCGGAGTGAAGCGAACGCCCGTGCGTTGGGCAGCCAACACCCGTTCCTCCACCTGCCCGGCCGAAACAAACGCGACATTGATCAGAACGAACAGGAGCGTAGTGAGTATCCGCATGGAAGCAAGGGCTTTGTGATGCACGAATTTAACACGAGCGGGGCTGTCGGACCGAGAAGATCCGACAGCCCCGCAAAGCTCGTCGATGAAGCCTACTTCAACCCCCGCTTCACCAGCAGCGGCTCCACACTGGGGTCGCGGCCGGTGAGGTCCCGGTAGAGCTGGGCTTCCGGCTTGCTGCCGCCCTGGCTCAGGATGGCCGCCCGGAACTTGTCGCCATTGGCGCGCGTCATGCCGCCGTTCTCGTTGAACCAGGCGTAGGCATCGGCGTCCATCACTTCGCTCCAGAGGTAGGCGTAGTAGTTGGCGGCATAGCCGGTCCAGCAGTGGCTGAAGTAGGTGCTGCGGTAGCGCGGTGGCACCTGCGCGAGGTCGAGCCCGTACTTCTTGAGCGCCGCGGCTTCGAACGCTTCGACATCGGTCACCAGCGGGGCATCGGCGGAAAGGCTGTGCCACTCCAGGTCCAGCAACGCGGCGGCCAGGTATTCCGTAGTGGCATAGCCCTGGTTGAACTTGCTCGCCTTGCGCAGCTTCTCCGCCAGTTCGGCGGGCATCACCTCGCCGGTCTTGTAGTGCTTGGCGAAGTTGTTGAAGACCGCAGGCACCAGCGCGAAGTTCTCGTTCACCTGGCTGGGGAACTCCACGAAGTCGGTGCTGGTGGCCGTGCCGCTGAACTTGGGGTACTTCTGCGCGCTGAGCATGCCATGCAGGGCGTGACCGAACTCGTGGAAGAGCGTGGTGACGTCATCCCAGCTGAGCAGGCAGGGCTGTCCTGCGGCGGGCTTCACGTAGTTGCAGTTCTGGGTGATGACCGGCTGCTGGCCCAGCAGGGTGGTCTGATCGAGGAAGCTGCTCATCCACGCGCCGCCGCTCTTGGTGTCGCGGGCGTAGTAGTCGCCGTAGAAGAGGCCGATCACCTCACCGGTGGTGTCGATGATGTCGAACACCCGCACATCAGGATGGTACACCGGCAGGTCGTTCCGCTCCTTGAAGCTGAGGCCGAAGAGCTGGTTGGCAGCGAAGAACACCCCGTTCTGCAGCACGGTCTCGAACTCCAGGTAGGGCTTCACAGCAGCTTCATCCAGATCGTACTCCGCCTTGCGCACCTGCTCGGCGTATAGGTCCCAGTCCCATGAGGCCACTTGGAACCCTCCACCCTGCTGGTCCACGATGGCCTGGAGCTTGGCCGCTTCCTTGCGCGCGTTGGCGGCTGCTGCCGGGGCCATGTCGGCCATCAGCTTCAGCGCCCGGTCCGGGCTCTTGGCCATCTGATCGTCCATCACGTAGTGCGCCCACGTGGGGAAGCCGAGCAGCTTCGCCTTCTCCGCGCGCAGTTGGGCCAGGCGAGAGATGATGCCCTTGTTGTCGAACTCATTACCCCGGCCGTTGCGAGCGAGGGAGGCCTTCATGATGCGCTCGCGGAGGCCGCGGTCCTTCAGCTCAGCAAGGGCCGGTTGGGTGGTGGTGTTGCGCAGGTCGATGAGCCACTTGCCTTCGTTGCCTTTGGCTTTCGCATTGGCGGCGGCCGCATCAATGGCCTCGGGGCTCATGCCCTCCAGTTGCTTCACGTCATCCACCACGATGGCGGAAGCCGCGCGCTCCTTGAGGATGTTGTCCTCGAAGCGGGTGATGAGATCGGCCTCCTCTTCGTTCAACTTCTTCATCCGCTCCTTACCCGCCTCGTCCAGCAGGGCACCGGCACGCACGAACCGGGTGTAGTAGCGGTCGAGCAGGCGCTCCTGCACCGCATCCAGGCCAAGGCTTGCGCGCTGCTCGTACAGGGCCTTGATACGCACGAACAGGGCAGGGTCCAGCGCGATGGCATCGCTGTGTGCGGCCAGCTTGGGCGCAAGGTCGCTCTTGATGGCCTGCAGGCTGTCGTTGGTGTGGCTGCTGGTGAGGTTGTAGAAGACAGCCGAGGCACGGTTGAGGTCCTTACCGCTCTGCTCCATCGCCTCAATGGTATTGGCGAAGGTGGGCGCCTCGGTGTTCGTGGCGATGGCCTTCACCTCTTCCAGATGGCGACGCATGCCTTCCACGATGGCCGGACGGAAATGCGCGTCCTTGATGCGATCGAAGTGGGGCGCCTGGAAGGGCAGTGTGCTGGCTTGGAGGAGCGGATTGTCCGCGAGGGTGTCCATGGGTGTGTTCTCGGAGGGTGTTTCCTGCGTGGAGCAGCTGGCGAGCACTGCGGCCACGGTCAGGACGGGTAAAGCGAGGGAACGCATGATGGAATGGAAAGGTGCGCGAAGGTAGCCCCGTTGTGCAGGGCGGCACCAATTGACGATCTGAACGGTGTGCCGCGTGACGGACCGGCCTACACGTTGAACAGGAAGTGCATCACATCGCCATCCTTTACGATGTACTCCTTCCCTTCGGTGCGCAGCTTGCCCGCAGCGCGACAGGCGGCCTCGCTGCCCAGGCTGACATAATCGTCGTAGGCGATCACCTCGGCACGGATGTAACCCTTCTCGAAATCGCTGTGGATGACGCCCGCCGCCTTGGGCCCTGTGTCGCCCTGGTGGATGGTCCACGCACGCACCTCCTGCACCCCGGCCGTGAAGTAGGTCTGCAGCTTCAATAAGTGGTAGGCCGCGCGTATCAGCTTGTTCACACCTGGCTCGGAGAGGCCCATATCAGCCAGGAACATCTCACGCTCTTCAGGGGTCTCCAGGCTTGCGATCTCTGCCTCAATGGCCGCGGTAACGAAGATCACCTCGGCGTTCTCGCTAGCTACAGCGGCCTTCACCTTGTCCACATAAGCATTTCCGGTGGTGGCGCTCTTCTCCTCCACGTTGCACACGTAGAGCACCGGTTTGGCGGTCAGCAATTGGAACTCGTTGAGGAGGGCGGGATCGTCATTGGCCGTTATCACGGTGCGTGCGCTCTGGCCCTTCAGCAAGGCTTCACGGATCCGGCTCAACAGGTCGAAGCGACGCTTGGCCTCCTTCTCCCCGATCTGGGCCTGCTTCTCCACCTTCTTGATGCGGGCCTCCACAGTCTCCAGGTCCTTCAGTTGCAGCTCGATATCAATGACCTCCTTGTCGCGCACAGGATCCACGCTGCCATCCACGTGAACCACGTTGGGATCGTCGAAGCAACGCAGGACGTGCAGGATGGCGTCACACTCGCGGATGTTGCCCAGGAACTGATTGCCCAGGCCCTCGCCCTTGCTGGCGCCCTTCACCAGGCCCGCGATGTCCACGATCTCCACGGTGGTGGGCACGATGCGTTGAGGCTTAACCAGTTCCGCAAGCTTGTTGAGGCGCGCATCCGGAACGGTGATGGTGCCCACGTTGGGCTCGATTGTGCAGAAGGGGAAGTTGGCCGCCTGCGCCTTGGCGTTGCTGAGGCAGTTGAACAGGGTGCTCTTACCGACGTTGGGCAGACCGACGATGCCGCATTTCAGGGCCATGAGGAGGACAGGTTCTCCGCGCCGTGAGATCGGCTACGGGGCCGCGAATGTAGGGAGGTGCGCGGAGGCCGGTGTTCAGCTCAGGTGCTGCACCCGTGAACGGTACCGCAAAAAAGAACGGGAACCGCACCGCAGCTCCCGTTCCTATTGCGCGAACGGCCAAAACCATCGTCCGTTATCATCAGCAAGACAGGGATACCCACCTGAGCGTTGCTTCCGGATGTGACGGAACGTTCAGGGCATATCCCGACGCTGATCATGACACCGGCTTGCGGAAGACAAGGAAGTGCTGCCACGGCAACCCGTTCCAGCTATGTTCCCACACCAATCCAGCCGCAGCCATTTCACGCAAGCACTGGTCCTTGGACATGCGGTGAACATCCTTGATGGGGATCCAAGGGTCTTCCAGCTTGAACTCCACCAGGAACAGCAACGCGCCCGGCTTCATCGCCCGTACGATGGAGCCCATCATCTCCACCGGATGGTCGAACTCGTGGTATACATCCACCAGCAGCACCTTATCGAGCCGTTCCAGTGGCAGGCGCGCGTCGGTGGTGATACCGAGCACCACATCCACATTGTTCATGCCGGCGCGTTGCGAACGAACGAAGACACTGTCCAGCATGGCCGCCTGTATATCCACAGCGTAGACCTTGCCTGCGTTGGCCTGGCGGGCCATCAACAAGGTGTGGTAGCCCGTTCCGCAACCGATGTCGGCGATGTGGTCGGTGGGCGCGATGCGCATCCGTTCCAACATGCGCAACGGGCGTTCTTCACGCTCACGCTCCGGGCGGTCGAGCCACTCAGCGTGTGCCGCGCACATGGTATGGGCGATCTCGCGTCCCATGTACCATTTCCCGATGCCTGCCGGATCTCCAGGCCTCAGCACATACTGCGCGGGAAGCCAGCTCTGGAACAGAACACATCCGATGATCAGCGAGGCGCGCATGCATAAGCAACACTTTGTTAGACCGCTCTGTTCCGGCGCGCTGGAGGGGTGTACTTTTCAAAAGTTCTTCACACGCCCGAAGCCCGCGAAGCCCCCCGTCTACTTTTGGCCTCGCCCAGCCTTCGGACCATGCCCGCGACCGCTCCCGTCAGACCCGCCCCCGACACTTCCATCAGCACCCTCGAACGCATCGCCAGCCAAGTACGGCGCGATATCGTCCGCCAGGTGCATGCCGTGCAAAGCGGTCACCCGGGCGGTTCGCTCGGCTGTGCGGATATCCTGACCGCCCTTTACTTCAAGGTGATGCACCATCAGCCCACCCCCTGGGATATGGATGGCCGCGGACAGGATCTCTTTTTCCTCAGTAATGGTCACATCAGTCCCGTGTTCTACAGCGTGCTGGCGCGCAGCGGCTACTTCCCGGTGGAGGAGTTGGGCACGTTCCGCAAGCTGAACGGCCGCCTGCAAGGCCACCCCACCACCCATGAAGGTTTGCCCGGCGTACGCATGGCCAGCGGTTCGCTCGGACAAGGGCTCAGCGTGGCCATTGGCGCGGCGCTGGCCAAGAAGATGAACGGCGATGACCGCATCGTCTATTCCCTGCACGGCGATGGCGAACTGCAGGAAGGACAGATCTGGGAGGCGGCCCTCTTCGCACCCGCCCACAAGGTGGACAACCTCATCAGCATGGTGGACCTCAACGGCCGCCAGATAGATGGTGATGTGGACGATGTACTTCCCCTGGGCGACCTGCGCGCGAAGTGGACCGCCTTTGGCTGGGACGTGCTCGAAGCCCGGGGTAACGACATGAGCGCTGTGGTGGAGGTACTGACCGCCGCACGCGAACGCACTGGAAAGGGACGCCCCATCATGATCCTGATGCGCACCGAAATGGGCCAGGGCGTGGACTTCATGATGAACAGCCATGCCTGGCACGGGATCGCCCCGAACGATGCGCAACTGGCCCAGGCACTGGCCCAACTGGAGGAGACCTTGGGCGACTATTGAGGACGATGCGCGCGTTCGGCACGCTTTTCCCCGTTGTACCGGCAGGTGGCCACATGAAGAACGGCCGCTCATCCGTCATGCACCGCTCCGAACGCCTGCTCCTCACGCTCCTGATCGCCCTGCTGGGCACCGTGGCTTTCGCACAGGAACAACCACCGCAGCCACCGCTCACCCGCATGCTGTTCGTGATGGATGCGAGCAACAGCATGAACGCCTTCTGGGGCAATAAGCCCAAGATCGCCACCGCCCGTGAGCTCCTGCTCAAGTCCTTGGAACAGCTGCAGGACCAGCCCGACCTCGAACTGGCGTTGCGCCTCTACGGGCATCAAACCCCCATCCAGCCCGGTAAGCAGGACTGCAACGACACCCGGCTCGAAGTGCCCTTCAGCCCAAACAGCATCCCTTCCATGCGCAAGACCCTGGAGGCCGTGCGCTGCGTGGGGACCACCCCCATTGCACGCTCACTGGAACGGGCCGCAGGTGATTTCCCGGCGATCAGCACCAAGCGCGGTGAACGCCCGGTGCGCAATGTCATCATCCTCATCACCGATGGCATCGAAGCCTGCGATGAGGACCCCTGTGCCGTGAGCCGCGCCCTGCAGGCCAAGGGCATCGTTCTGAAGCCCTTCGTGATCGGCGTGGGGCTGGGTGATGCCGAGAAGTACGCGCTCCAGTGCGTGGGCAACTATTTCGATGCCAGTACGCCGGAGCTCTTCGAGCAGGTCCTGCAGGTGGTGGTGACCCAGGCCCTGAACAGCACCACGGCCCAGATCAGCCTGATGACCACGGACGGACGTCCAGCTGAGACGGACGTACCTGTTTCGCTCTACGACCAACGTACGGGCAAGTTGCTGTACCACCTCATGCATACGATGAACGATCGCGGTCTGCCCGATACACTGTCCATCGACCCCATCCACACATACCGCGTGGTGGCCCATACCCTGCCTCCATCGGTGCGCGAGAACGTGAGCGTGAAGCCCGGCCAGCACTCGATCATCGCGCTGGATGCCGGTATGGGTGCGCTCGACCTGCGCATGGGTTCGGGGCCAGGGGATGGTCATGAGCCCGTGTGCATCGTGCGCCGCAGCGGTCAACCCACCACCCTCAACGCACAGCCGGTGGGCAGCAACCAGCGTTACCGGGTGGGCACCTACGACCTCGAAGTGCTCACCCTACCGCGCCTCCTCATTCCTGACGTGAAGGTGGCGCAGGGCATCACCACGCCCATCATCGTGCCCAAGCATGGGGTGCTCAACATCACCTCAGGAAGTCCAGGCCCTGGCGCCGTGCTGCAAGCGAATGGCGATGAGCTCATCCATGTGGTGGACCTGGACCCCACCGCGACCAACGCGCAGTTCCGCCTGCAACCAGGCACCTACCGAGTGATCTACCGCAGCCAGAACGCTCGGCGCACCGAACTAACCATTGAACGGACGGTCACCATCGAGAGCGGTCGTTCCACCACCCTTACCTTCTGACCCATGAGCACCACCTACCCCATCCTTGACCAAAAGGACACCCGCAGCGGCTTCGGCGCCGGATTGTTGGAGCTGGGCCGTCGCAACCCCGATGTGGTGGCGCTCTGTGCCGACCTCACCGGATCCCTGAAGATGGATGCCTTCCAGAAGGAGTTCCCCGATCGCTTCATCCAGGTGGGCATCGCGGAAGCCAATATGATGGGCATCGCCGCCGGGCTCACCATTGGCGGAAAGATCCCCTTCACGGGCACCTTCGCCAACTTCAGCACCGGACGCGTGTACGACCAGATCAGACAGAGCATCGCCTACGCCGATAAGAACGTGAAGATCTGCGCCAGCCATGCCGGACTCACCCTGGGCGAGGACGGTGCCACCCACCAGATCCTCGAGGACATCGGGCTCATGCGCATGCTACCGGGAATGACCGTCATTGTGCCTGCCGACCACAACCAGACGAAAGCGGCAACCCTGGCCATCGCCGACCATCACGGGCCGGTATACCTGCGCTTCGGACGTCCCAAGTGGCCGGTGTTCCTGCCTGCCGACATGCCCTTTGAGATCGGCAAGGCACAGGTATTGGTGGAAGGCACGGACGTGAGCATCTTCGCCTGTGGTCATCTGGTGTGGAAGGCCCTGCAGGCCGCTGAAGAATTGGCCAATGAGGGCATCCGTGCCGAGGTGATCAACATGCACACGATCAAACCGATCGACGTGGAGGCCGTCCTAAAGAGCGTAACACGCACGGGATGCGCGGTGACCTGCGAGGAACACAACCGATTTGGGGGGCTGGGGGATGCCATTGCCCAGGTGCTGGCCGCACACCGCCCCACACCACAGGAATACGTGGCCGTGAACGACACCTTCGGGGAGAGCGGCACGCCCGACCAGCTGCTGGTGAAGTACGGTCTCGATACGCCGAACGTGGTCGCCGCCGCACGACGGGCGATCGCACGACGCTGATCACCCTGGATAGGACAGCGGCATGAAGGCACTGTCCGACGAGGAGCTCCTGGCGCGCTTCCGCAACGAAGCAACGCGCCACCACGCGTTCGACCTGCTCATGCGGCAGTACCAACAACGCTTGTACCACTTCGTGCGCCGGATGGTGAACGACCACGATGCCGCACAGGACGTGCTCCAGGACAGCTTTGTGAAGATCTGGCACAGCCTCGCTGACTTCCGCGGTGGCTCGGCCTTGTACAGCTGGATGTACCGCATCGTCCACAACCAGTGCCTCGATCATCTGCGACGTGCCAACCGGCGCACATTCGTGGGCACTGAACTCTTGACCGGCAACAGCGATGGCGCTCCCGATAGCAGCGCACACCTCAGCCCTGACCAGATAGCCACGCTGCTTCAGACGGCCTTGATGCGCCTGCCTGAAAAGCAGCGCGCCGTGTTCACGATGCGCTACTTCGACGAACTGAAGTACGAGGACATGAGCCGCATCACCGGCACCAGCGTCGGTGCGCTCAAGAGCAGCTACCATATCGCCGTGAAGAAGATCGAACAATGGTTGCAGGCCGATCGAACCAATTCCAACGGCTGACGTCAAAGAAGTACAACACACCCATGCGCCACGAAGGATCCACCGACGAGCTGAACGATGCACCGATGCTGAGCGGTCTGCGCGGCAAGGCCTCCTTCACCGTGCCGCCTGGCGCGGATGAGGCCTTGCGCAAGCGGGTGATGGAGCGCATCGCTCACGAGCCAACCGCGCAAGCCCGGATCATTCCGTTCCGGATCGCTGCGGTGCTCCTTCCCTTGGCAGCTGCGGCCATGCTCGGCGGCGTGCTTTTCCTGGTGCTGCGCCCAGACCCCGTGAACACCACACCAGCCAGCGTCGCCGAGCGGCCCTTCGAAGACCCTGATCTCGAGTGGCTCCTGGACGCTGAAGAGATCCACACGCTATACGCTGAACAGCCCGACCTCATGCCATTGGCCGAGGACCTGAGCGAGGATGCGCTCATCGACCACCTCGCACACAACGAACTGCCCCTTGACCTGCTCCTTGAAGAACTACCGTTGCAATGAAGAAGCTCCTCGCCCTCCTCGCCCTGTTGCTACCTGTGTTCGGTGTGTTCGCACAGCCCGACGACGCACCGCCCCTGAGCGAAGAACGGCTGCGTGAAGTGAAGGCCCAGAAGATCGCCTACCTCACCGGTCGCCTTGACCTAAGCCCCGAAGAGGCACAGACCTTCTGGCCGCTTTACAACGCCTACGACGACGCCCGCGAAGCCAACCGCAAGGAATTGCGCCGCACCATGCGTGCAGGCCGCGGAGAGGAAGCTCCCCTTACCGACCAGCAGGCCCTGGAGCGCCTCAACAAAGGCTTGGAACTACGGCAACGCGAACTCGAGCTCGAGCGCACCTACAAGGACCGCTTCGTGAATGCCATCGGCGCCAAACGTACGGTGGAGCTCATCCGGGCTGAACACGACTTCGACCGGGAAGTGCTTCGCCGCATCCGGGAGCGCATGGGGCCGCCGCCGGGGGGACGACCGCGCCATTGAGCGCAGCGTCCGACCTTTGCGCAATGGCGCAACTGCACGACGCGTTCCACGAACACCTGGCACAGACCAGCCCCCATCCACTGGCGCTGGATGTGGTGAAGGCCGAAGGGTGCTGGATCCACACCAGGGACGGAAAGCGGTACCTCGACCTCGTGGCCGGTCTGGCAGTGAACAACGTGGGCCACCGACACCCAGCCGTACTGGAAGCCCTGCACGCGCAAAGCGAACGGTATTTGCATGTCATCCCATACGGCGAATTCATCCAGGAGCCCCAGGTCCGCTTTGCTGAAGCCTTGACGGCCCTTCTTCCTGCAGGTCTGGACAGCGTTTACTTCGTGAACAGTGGCACCGAGGCCATCGAGGCGGCACTGAAACTGGCCAAGCGCATCACTGGACGCACGCGCCTGATCGGATGCCGCAAGAGCTATCATGGCAGCACCCACGGCTCGCTCAGCCTCACGGACAATGAGACCAAGAAGTACCGCAATCGCCCCCTTCTGCCCGACACGGCATATATCCAGTTCGGCAGCTTCGAGGACCTGGACCTGATCGATGCGCATTGCGCCGCCGTGGTGGTGGAACCCATCCAAGGTGATGCTGGTGTTCGCATTCCCCCCGAAGGCTGGCTGGCCTCCCTGCGGGAACGCTGCACGGCGATGGAAGCAATGCTCGTGTTCGATGAGGTACAGACCGGGTTCGGTCGCACGGGGCAGCGCTTCGCCTTCGAGCACAGTGGCGTAGTGCCCGATATCCTTGTCCTGGGCAAGGCCTTGGGCGGTGGGTTGCCGATGGGGGCCTTCGTCAGCAGCAAGGAACGGATGGCACTGTTCACTCACGACCCCATGCTGGGGCACATCACCACCTTCGGCGGCCACCCACTTCCGTGCGCCACGGGTCTCGCTGCATTGAGGATCATGGATACCCAGGACCTGCCCGGCAATGCCCTTCGCATGGGAGCGCTCTTCCGCGAGCTATTGGTCCATCCGGCGATCGTGGAAGTGCGTGGTCGTGGGCTCATGCTCGCTGTCGATCTGGGTGACGCAGATCGTGTCCGGCGGGTGGTGCATGGATGCCTCGAACGGGGGGTGCTGGGGTTCTGGTTCCTTAGCTGCCCCACCGCATTCCGCATTGCCCCCCCCTTGACGATCGGTCCGGAAGAAGTGCGGCACGCATGCGCTGCGATCAACGCTGCGCTGACCAGTACAGCACACGGAACCAGCTGAACACCATGAGGTTGGCTCTACCGACCATACACATGGGGCACGCCTGCCGGAGCCTTGGTCATGGTAACCGTTCCTCGCGTGGAGCTTCATTGTGCGAACCATCTTCCCGACCTGCGCCTTACATTAGACGCCGACAGATCCCTCAAATACCCCTGCCACGGTGAACGCCATGAAACAACTCTTACTCGGACTCAGCATTGCAGCGCTCCCACTGACAAGTGCAGCCCAACAATTGCATTGGTGCAAAGCGGACGAGATGCGCGAATACCTGATCGCCAAGGACCCCACCTATCTGGAGCGTGAGGCTGCCTATGAAGCCGAAATGGTGGAACTTCTGCGGAACAGTGCGGTCCAGCGCGACGATGAGACCGTTTACATCGTTCCGATCGTGTTCCACATCATCCACGCGGGCGGTGATGAGAATCTCTCCGACGCGCAGATCCTGGCGGAGCTTCAGCAATTGAACGATGACTATCGCAAGCTCAATGCAGACCTGAACGAGGCGGTTCCCTACTACCAGCAGACCGCCGGCGACGTCAAGGTGGAGTTCCGCCTGGCCAAGATCGATCCGGAGGGGAACTGCACCAGCGGCATCGATCGCATTTACAGCGCTGAGACCCTGGTAGGTGATGACGGCTCCAAGTTCAACTACTGGCCCCGGAACAAGTACATGAACATCTGGGTGGTGCGCCGCATGGGTGGCGGTGCAGCCGGTTATGCCTACTACCCGAGCGCGCTCACGGGCATCGCCCAGATCGCCGATGGTGTCATCATGCTGGCCGGCAGCGTGGGTGTGGACAACAATACCCTGACCCACGAACTGGGCCACTCCTTCAACCTGGCACATACCTGGGGCCAGAACGTGGCCGGCATCGACGGTGTGCCCGGTTCCCAGAACATGGTCTCGCAGTGCAGCGATGATGGCGTCGCGGACACGCCACTCACCAAGGGCCACAAGCCGGGGTACTGCCGTTTTCACGACATCGACTGCTCCACTCAGGACTTCGTTCGGACGATCATGACCTTCGACAACATGACGAACGGCGGTCCGCTCACGGATAACACGCCGATCCCCACGGAGATCGACACGTTCTTCAACGAAATTCCTTCCGTGGTGAACAACATGGCAGCTTTCGGCCTGCCCGGCTTGAACATGGCGGACGGACAGTTCGGCACCAACGGCTGGGGTACCGGCGCTGCTGACGGCGAAACGGTGTTCACCAACATGACCGGCACACTGGACGCGAGCAAGTACTACGAGTTCTCCATCGACCCCACGCTGCCTTACGCCCACCGTCCCCAGCAGATCACCTTCCGTGCCCGCAGGGACATGGACGGACCCCGTGCCTTCGCCGTGCGTGCAAGCCGTGGCAACAGCTTCGGGAGCAACTTCACCGCGCTGAACTCAGGCTCCGACCCCAATCTGCAGATCATCGGAGGCAACACCTTCTTCGTGCGCAACGATACGGATGCCACCATCAACGGTTGCCGCGTGAACCTCAGCGCACTATTCCCCAGCAGCAATCCCCTCGAGCCGGAGACGGACGAGACCATCACCATCCGCATCTACGCGTGGAACGCTGAGAACGAGAACGGTGGTTTCTACATCGACAGCCTGGCGCTCGGCGGCAAGTTCGGCCGTATCGAGAACGTGGAGAACTACATGGAGTACTCCTATTGCTCCAAGCAGTTCACCCAGGGCCAGGTGGAGCGCATGCGCGCGGCACTGAACTCCGATGTGGGTGACCGTCGCAGCCTCTGGCAGGCTGAGAACCTGGTGGCCACCGGAACCAACGACGGTTACGTGCCCACCTGCCCTCCGAACGCCGACTTCTACGCTGCGCTCAACGGCAACAACGTGCCCTACCCCGCGACCGCCTGCTCCAATACGAGCATCACCTTCCGCGACAACAGCAGCGGTGGAACGGCCACCTCGTGGAGCTGGACCTTCCAGGACGGTAACCCCGCGACCAGCGACCAGCGCAACCCCACAGTGCAGTTCACCTCGGGTGGCTGGAAGACCGTGACGCTCACGGCCACCAACGAGCATGGCTCGACCACCAAGACGAACACCTACGCCATCAATATCGGTGATGCCGCTACGAATCCCGGGCCCTTCGTGGAGAGCTTCGAGACCTACAGCAGCCTGTACCCCTTCCACACGGAGAACTACAACAGCAACCACACCAGTTGGACCGCCTACGATGGCGTGGGCTTCAGCGGCAACCGCTGCGCCAAGCTCAACAGCGGTGACCGCAACCCATTGGACTTCCTCAACGGCGATAACGGCAACGATATCGACGACCTGGTGAGCCCCACAGTGAACCTGAGCGGACAGTCCGGCGTGGTCCTTTCGTTCCGCTATGCTTACAGCACCCAGACGAGCGTGCTGGCCAACGTGACCGAGCAACTTCTGGTGGAGCGTTCCATCGACTGCGGCCGCACTTGGACGACCATCGCCCCGGGTGGAACCATCAGCGGTGCCGAGCTCATCACCAACGGCAACAGCACAGTGGAGCCCCCGAGCGAGTGGCGCCTGAAGACCCTCTCCCTGCCGAACTCCACCCTCGGCCCCAACAATCGCTTCCGCTGGCGCTTCATCAGCAGCTCCTATTCCAACGATCTCTACATCGATGACATCAATTTTGGCGTGGTCGTTGGCCTGAACGATGTGGCTGGCAACGGAGTGTTGATGAACCTCTTCCCCAACCCCACCAACGATCACTTCACCCTGCAAGTGAACGGTATGGACAGCGAGCGTACCGAAGTATCCGTGATGGACATTCGCGGCGCACAGGTGTACACGAACGTGATCCAGCCCACTGGTGGCGCCAACATCGAACTCAGCGCCAAGGACATGGGCCTCAGCAACGGCATGTACATGCTGCGCGTGGCCAACTCCACCGGCAGCAGCACCACCAAGCTGATCATCGGTGAGTGATCGCACGGCATCTTGAACGCAGAAGCCCCCGCCTGTTCAGGCGGGGGCTTCTGCGTTCAGGAAGGGTCAATACGTACCTGCTGCCAACATCACCAGGGTACACCCCACTTCGACCGCAATGCCCTGAGCGGAGGCATCCGCCTCAAATGGGGGGTGCTCGGTGCCCGGGTTGAAGATGATCCTTCGCGGTTGCAGCTTCAGCAGCGCTTCGCGCCACTGCTCCAGGTTAACCGGTCCCACATAGAGCGTCACTGTGTCCACCGGCACGGAGGGCAGCGCGGTGTCGATCGGCACATCGCCGATGAGCCCGGCACGCAGCCCCACGGCCACCACGGCATGCCCGTGCGCCCGCAGACGACGCACCGCCATGTTCGCATATCGGTCCGGGCGCTCGCTCGCTCCAAGCACGAGCGTGATAGGGCCTATGAGGGGCGCATTCATGGGATCACACCTCGCTCATGCCGCGACGAAGGTCCTCCACGGTGCGCTCGGGGAGCTTGGTCAGGTCCAGGACCATCAGGCCGTCCAAGGCATCGTTGAAGCGAGGGTCACGATTGAACCCGATGATGCGCGCGTTCAGGAGCAGGTACTTCTTGAGCAATACCGGCATGGCGGTCTCATGGGGATCGACCTCTGCGATGAGCCGGTCCATACGCTTCAGATCGGCGTCCGAACTGACGAGCGCCTCGCTGTCCGCAAGCTCCGCATCCACCTTGAAGCGGTTGCGCGGGGTCACGTGACGGGCCATCTCATGGTCGTAATGGTGCTGCCGGGCGTACTCCATGATCAAGGCTCGCGAAAAGCGGCTGTACGACCCACTGATGCTGACCGGTCCAATGAGGTATTGGTGGTCAGGGTTGGCGGTGATATGCAACAGGAGTCCGCGCCACAGCATGTACAAGGGAAGCCGCTGCCGCTGGTAATCCAGTGCAATGAAGGAACGGCCCAGCTCAAAGCTTCGACGCAGTACACGCTCCATGGGTCGGTCCATGCGGAACAGCGTGTGCGTATAGAAGCCTCGCTTTCCGTAGCGGTCCATGATGCGGCGCCCATCGCCAATGCGATAGGCCCCCACCAGGCGCCCTGCAACACGGTCCCAAAGGAAGAGGTGATCGTAGTAGATGTCGAACTCGTCCAGGTCGATGTTCTTGTTCGTGCCTTCACCCACGGCGCGAAAGGTCTCCTCCCGGAGCCGACCGATCTCGCGCAGCACAGTGGGTATCCGATGGCTGCCTGCCAGGAACAGATCGAACTCACCCTGTCTGTTCAGCCGCAGGTCGTCCAGGCCTTCCACTTCACGACGCAGCGCATCGGACGCGGTCTGTTCCACGATCTGCTTCGGACGGCTCGGAAAGCGCAATGGGCGGAAGAACTCCCGCCGCACCTGTAGTCCGCTGCCGAGCGCATACGTGCGGGCGCGGAGGAAGCGGGCAAGCTGATCGCTGCTCTGGAAACCGGCGATGTCCTTCGCCGCGATGGGCTTGCCGATACGCACCCGGATGGAGCGCCCCCTCATGCGAAGCATTTCCTTGGGTAGCGCGATGGTGCGCAAGTTGGGATGGATCATGCCCAGCATCTGGAAGAGCAGGCTGTTGGCCCCATCGAACCAGACCGGAACGACCGGCACACCCGCCTTCTGGATGAGCTTGATGACCGGGGCCTTCCACCGCGGGTCGGCCACCGCTTTCACATCGGTGCGGTAGCTGCTCACCTCGCCAGCCGGGAACACGGCCAATGCGCCTCCTTCCTTCATATGGCCAAGTGCCTGGCGCATACCCTGATAGCTGCTCAGGGAGGTCAGCTGCTCGAAAGGGTTCACACCGATGAACCGGTGCGCTAGCGGCTCCAACTGCTGCAACAGGAAATTGGCCATCACCCGCAGGTCTGGTCTGACATGGCCCAGCATGTGTACCAAGGCAAGACCGTCAACGGCTCCGTACGGATGGTTGGCCACGAACGCCAAACCTCCTTCGCGCGGGATGGACTCCAGGTCCTTGGGCGACACATCGATCTCCAGGTCCAGGTTGCGGAACACCGCCGCCACGAACTCCAGGTCGTGGAGGTCCTCGATGTCGTTGTAGAAGCGCTCCAGCTTCTTCAGCCCGCTCACCTCTGTCAGGAGCGTGATGCGCGGATCACCCGGTCGCATGTGGCTGGCCTTGGCAAGCTCGGAAGGATGCACCAGTCGTTTCATGCGGAGGTCAGGGCGAAGGTACCCAATGCCCGCTCTCCATGGAAGGGTCCCACGATCGGGATGCCGCCGTTCAGAGCGTCAGGATCCCGATGATGCGTTCGTTCATCAGTTCACCGCCTGGATAGGAACGCGTGTAGTCGAGGTTGATCCAATGCTGACCATCGCCATCCGTATGGTGATACAGGGCCGCGTCGCCCACTTCACGCGGGAACAGATGCTTGCGGATGAGCTGGGCTGCGCGCTCCATGGCCGCATCGTCGCCCACCTTGAGCTCCGGATAGACATGGCCCGTGGTGCGGACAAGGCGTACCTCTCCACCGATCGCCTTGATGCTGGCCGCCATCAGCAGGGCATGGTCATCGCAATCGCCGGCCATCAGCTCAACGCTTTCCCGCGGTGTAGCGAAATACTCGCCACCCTTCACATCGGATACGTACCGCCAGCGCGAATTGATCGACCTGAAAATGGAGAACGCCTGGATCAGTGTATGCTCGTTATCGTGCACACGCACGTCGCCGAAATGCTCGGTAGCCATGGAGACAGCGGCCTTCCGCAGCACAGGGTCGGTGGGGTCCACGAGCGCGCGCAGCCGGTCGGCATCCGGGAAGGGCCGTGCACGGTCGGCGGCCATCGGCACCCCTGCGGCGGTATCCTGCAAACGGCGCAGCAGGTCGGCGTACGCCTCGTAGGCGCGTGCCACAGGATAGATGCCGGTGATGGTGGTCAACGAAAGGATCAGCAGACCTGCCAGCAGAGCGGGATAGAGCCACCTGCGCAAACGGCCCACGAGCACAACGAACGCCAACAGGATGGAGAGGAAGACCACCGGTTGATCGATCCGAACACCGTCACCCAGCGGTACGATCCACTCCGGAACGAAGGCGTCGACCACGATGAACAGCGGCAGGGTCAGCAACAAGGCCACCACATACACCACCACCGCGTGGGCCAGCCGGTCCTGCAAGCCGCGTTCCGCCACCACGTTCTCTTCGTTACCCCTCATTGTGCACATGCCGATCCACGCCCATGCTACGCGAAACAACGTCATGGGTTCGCAGAAGATGTGCCGAACGCTCGGATCAACAAAGTTTAACGACTGACGGAGGGTCGTCACCTATCGACAAAAACACCAAAACAGCCGACCGGTCAAATAACACGATCCATCGTGGACAGGTCTTCGGTGATCGGCTGTCTGACCTTGGGACCCGGCGGATAGATTTGCCGCCCATGATGAAGAACGGCATGCTCCTGTTGGTGTTCCTCGCCTGCGCCGCTCCGGCGATGGGTCAGGAGGACACCACCGGCTATGGCGGCCCGGAGGGTTCTGACCTGTATGAAGCGCTGATCGACGATGCCGTGGTGGAGGAGGGTGCCGATGGCCCTGCTGAACCGGTCGGCATGGAGCGTAAATGGGACCTTGACGACTCGCTCACCTTCCTTCCGAGCTACGACATGTATCGGACGTGGAACACCGACGCCATTTTCAGGGGGAGCGGGAACAGTGGTCCGATCAAGGACACCTTGAGGCTGCTGCTGGCCCATGAGGAGTGTGATCATGCCATGCCCTGTCCCGGGCATCTCACCTCCGGTTACGGGCCACGGAAGGGTCGTATGCACTATGGCGTTGACCTGAAGCTGGCCACCGGCGATCCGGTGAAGAGCGCCTTTGATGGCATGGTGCGCATCTCGAAATACAACCGCACCTTCGGCCACGTGGTGGTGGTCCGCCATTACAATGGATTGGAAACCCTTTACGCCCATTTGAGCGAGCGCCTGGTGGAGCCCGGTCAGGAAGTGCATGCCGGGGACGTGCTGGGCCTGGGTGGGAACACTGGGCGCAGCTATGGTAGCCACCTGCACTTCGAAGTCCGGTTCCTTGAGCAGCCCATCGACCCCGGGCTGGTGTTCGATATCGAGAAGGGTACCTTGAAGGCCAAGCACTTCGACATCCACAAAGGCACGTTCGCCGCCATCGCGGCCGCCAAGGCTGAAGCGCAGGCCCGCAAGTACCATGTGGTGCGTCGTGGGGATACGCTCTCCGCGATCGCGCGCCGGTACGGCACATCGGTCAATACGTTGTGCAAGCTGAACGGCATCAAGCAAAGCGCGATCCTGCCTCTGGGCAAACGCATCCGCTACCGGTAAGCCCCGGCGCCCCATCCGTCCTCACCTCAGATACCCGCGAGCCGCCGGCCGAGCGTGCCCACCAGGTCCTGGTTGTAGAGAGGAGACAGCACCAAGGCTTCACCGTTCCGCATCCGCAAGAGGACGAGGTCGTGCCGAGCGTTCGGCATGCGGTCTATGACCGACCGACCAAGCCCCAATGTGAAGGTGGTGAGCCCGATGTCGACCGTGCAGAAGCGGGTGAAGCACCGCGCCTCGGTGCGCCATTGACCGCGCCTCGAGCCATGCCCGTGCAACTGCTGTCTGATGTATTCCCGCGCGCCGATGCGATCTATCAGGCTTGCGTCCACGATGTCCGCTATGGGAATGACCAATGACTCCCTGCCGTTCGACAGGGTAACGCGTTCGTCCTCCACCGTATAGATGCACGTGCGTGTTCGATCACGCAGGAGGGCTACGACAAGGGCTACGGACAACAGGGCCAAAATGATGCCGAGCGGCACGAAGTTCCCTGTGGACATGGCCACAATGAGGGCGGTAAGAGCCGCGAACGGTGCCACCCACGCCACCATTGCGGTGTTGTGCCATTGCCTGCGTGTACGGAAGCGTGCTTCGCCCATGTCAAATGTGAAGAGGCGACCCGTGGGGGTCGCCTCTGGTACCGAAGGCGGGACTCGAACCCGCACAACCTTTCGGTCACACGCCCCTGAAACGTGCGCGTCTACCAATTCCGCCACTTCGGTAAGTGGAACTCCTTCTCCGCAGGGGCCGCAAATATATGTACTTCGATGAATTCCGAACACCATCCACCCTATTCGACCCACCGGAAGCACGAAGCCCCCATCCCGAATGAACGGGACGAGGGCGACGTGACTCTTCAGACTGACCTTTGAACTACTTGGACACCCCTTGTAACGGGGGGCTGAACAGCAGGGTTACACCGGTCGCAAAAAAGATCCGTTGCGCGGGTACCTTCGTCCCCGGAACGGAGAACGCTCTCCCCGCCCGCTCCAGGTCAACCCGTCGCCTTCGACCAGCGTAGAAGCGGGAAATCATGCTGTTCAACTCGATCGACTTCGCGCTCTTCCTGCCGATCGTCCTGTTGTTGTACTGGACGGTCTTCGCACGCTCGCTTCGCGTGCAGAACGCTTTCCTGCTGTCTGTGAGCGCTGTTTTCTACGGATGGTGGGATCCGCGATACCTCACGTTGGTCTTCATCAGCGCAGCCATCGACTGGAGCGTGGGCCTGCGGCTGGAGCGCACCGAGGCCGCCGGCCGGCGCAAGGCCTTGTTGGCGTTGAGCATGGTGGCCAATCTGGGCATGCTGGGCTTCTTCAAGTACTACGACTTCTTCGCGGTCAACTTCAACGAAGCCTTCCGGTTCATGGGCGCGCCGATCTCGCTGCGAACGCTGAACGTGGTGCTGCCCGTTGGCATCAGCTTCTACACGTTCCAGACGATGAGCTATACGATCGACGTGTACCGCCGGCAGATACCGGCCACGCGCGACCCAGTGGCCTTCGGCGCCTACGTGCTCTTCTTCCCGCAGCTGGTGGCCGGGCCCATTGAACGGGCGAGCGCGTTGATGCCGCAATTCAAGCGGCCCCGGCTGTTCGATGAAGCCCACGCACACGATGGTCTGAAGCAGATCCTCTGGGGCCTCTTCAAGAAGGTGGTGGTGGCCGACTCCTGTGCCCTTTACGTGGACAAGATGTACGCGCAGCCCGAGTTGATGAGCGGCAGCACCATGGCCCTTGCCACGGTGCTCTTCGCCTTCCAGATCTACGGCGACTTCAGTGGCTACAGCGACATCGCCATCGGCACGGCGCGCCTCTTCGGCTTCGACCTCATGCGGAACTTCGCGTTCCCCTACTTCTCACGCGACATGGCGGAGTTCTGGCGCCGTTGGCACATCAGCCTGAGCACCTGGTTCCGTGACTACCTCTACATACCGCTAGGCGGAAGCCGGGGCAGCAAGGCCATGCAGGTGCGCAACTCCATCATCGTTTTCGTGGTGAGCGGCTTCTGGCATGGCGCATCGTGGAACTTCCTCATTTGGGGGCTGTTGAACGGGCTCTATTTCCTGCCGCTGACCTTGCGCAACAGCAACCGCCGACACTTGGGTACAGTGGCCGAAGGACGGTCGCTCCCCAGCATCCGCGAATCAGTGGCCATGCTCGGCACCTTCGCACTGGCGTGCTTCGCATGGGTGTTCTTCCGTGCACGGGGATTGGACCAGGCTGTGGCGGTCCATGCGCGGATGCTCACACCCAGCCTGTTCACCGTGCCTGACGTGGGTCCGACCGAATTGAAGGGTGCCGTTGTGGGGATCGCCGTTATGCTGGGCATGGAGTGGTCGGCCCGGGAACAACAGCACGCCCTTCAACTGGATCCGAGACTGCCGCGGTGGGCTCGTTGGGCCATCGGATACGGCATCATCGCCCTCGTCGTACGCTTCGCCCCGATCACTGAAGCCTCCTTCATCTACTTCCAGTTCTGATGGTGGTCCGCTTCCTCCTCCGCTATGCCCTGTTCGCGCTGCCCGCCTTGGTCGGCATCGCGCTCCATGTGTGGTCATACCGTAGCAGCTTTCCCGCACCGCGTCTCACATCGAATATCGCGGTGAACGAACAGATCGACCGTTTGTCCGCAGTTTCCACGGACAGCGTGCGCGTGCTGGCCGTCGGCTCCTCGATGACCCTGAACAACCTGGCCAGCGCACAGGTCGTGGCCAACCTTGGACCCGCTTTCCAGAACGCAGGGGCCTGGGGCATCGGTGCAGCCGAACTACCGCTTTACGCCGCTCCGCTCCTTGCCCACTTCAAGCCGGCCGAGGTGCTTGTAGTGACCAACCTGATGGACCTGGCGCAAGGCTCGCACTTCACTCCGAACGACGCTTCGAACGTGGCTCAACACCTTGCCGAGGGCACTGGGCTGCACGCCTATCTGCTCCACTGGAACGCTCCCTACTACCTGGTACAGATGCGGGCCAATCGCATCCGCTTCACGGATGGGGCCAACTACGAGCACCTGGGCTACGACAAATACGGCGGCAGCACCTTGGAAGTCCCTTCAGAGCGCATCGACCCCGACAGGTACAACGCGGCCCCTGTGCGCTGGGACCAAGCAGACCGGTCGCGCATGAACACCTTCGCCCGGTTCGCCGACACGCTTCATGCGCAGGGGGTGCGCCTCACTGTGTTGATATCGCCCTACAGGGAAGGGTTGCGCACGACCGCTGTGGAAGAGGATGCGACCCGCTATGTGGACTGGCTGCGCACGGTGCTGCATCATTCCGGACAGCGCCTGGTGAACGGCTATGAACGAAGTTGGGCGGACAGCCTGTACTGCGATGCCAGCCACTTCGACCATGAAGGTGCCGACGCCTTCACGCACTGGTGCATGGAACAGCTGGCCGCACAGGAGGCCATCACCCCGTGAACGCAGAGGACCCGGGGCCTATCGCAACAGCGACCTTGACCCCGGGTCCACCTGCAGCACCCTTGTTCAATTCTCGTCCGGAAGGAAGCTGTGATGCCTACCGTATCGCAGCATCTGTCCTACGAGGTCTTCCGGATAGGTGAGCTTCACATCGGTGATGTTGCCTTCCGCATCGGTGACAGCCTCCATTTCGGGCTGGATGAAGCCCGCATAGGGTGCGGTCTTGATGCGCTCCGCACGCTTGAGCACTTCCGTATGGAGGCCCTGATCGACCTTCACGCCATAGTTCTCCACCAACGCCATACCGGCCTCGTAGTCGCCCTGGCTCTTGATACGCTGCACCTCGCGCAGCAGCTCACCGAACAGCACGCGCAACTTGTCGTAGTCACGGATGTCGTAGTAGGTCTCGCCGCCGCGGGTGACCTTGGCGATCACACTGTCCTTCAGGCCTTGCTCATAGACCCACGCACTGACCCATTGCCGATTGCGCATATGGGCCTCCTCGATGTCCTTGCCGGGCTTGATGCGGCGCAGCTGCACCAGCAGACCATTGCGGATATAGGAATCGTACTCGGCCCGGCCCACCTCGAGGCTGGGCATCACCCCCAGTTCCACCAGCCGCGGATCCATGATGAAATAGAGCGCCACAAGGTCGGCACGGCCCTCCTCAAGGGTACTTGCATAGGTCTTTAGCGTGGCGTCGGTCTCACCCACGCCGGGTTCGAGCTGGCCACTGGCATGGCCCACCACTTCGTGCAATGCGGTATGCAGCTTGCCGGCGAGCGAGCCGTGCTCCCTGGCCCGTGCGATCTCCTCCGCATCGTGACAGAAGACCTCCAGGCTGCTGGCTCCCGCACTCTTCTCATACGCCTCGCTGATGTTGCCGAGGCTCACGCTCTTGCTGCCATGCGCGGCGCGTATCCAATTGGCGTTGGGCAGGTTGACGCCAATGGGCGTGCTGGGGCTCGCATCGCCGGCCTCTCCCACAGTGTTGATGAAGCGGTAGGTGATGCCCACCACGTTCTTCTTCTTGTGCTCGGGGAAAAGCGGTGAGTTGTCCTCGAACCACTGGGCGTTCTCCATGATCACTGCCATGTTCCTGGTGGCCTCGGGATCGTTCACTTCGATGATGGCCTCGTAGCTGCCACGCTTGCCCAATGGGTCGTTGTACACCTCCACGAAGCCGAGGATGTAGTCGACGGTGCTCTTCGTGTCCTTCACCCAGGCCACGTTGAAGTCGTCCCAGGTCTTGAGGTCGCCGGTGCGGTAGTACTGGATAAGGAGTTCGAGCGCGGTGCGTTGTTCGGGCGTCTCGGCCACCGTGAGGGCCTTCTCCAACCATTTCACGCTTTCTGCGAGTGCTGGGCCATAAAGGCCGTCCACCTTGTACACGCGCTCCATGAGCTTGCCGTCCTTCCCGCGGACCAGCTTGCTGTTGAGCCCATAGCTCAGAGGCTGGGGATCGTTGGGGCGCTCCAACGCGGCGTAGAACTGCTCCACTTCCTTCGCGTTGATGTCATCGCCATAGAAGTTGACAGCGCTGGCGAGTACGGGGTCCTTGTCCTTGTCCAGGCTCACCTTCTTGGCGTCAATGGTGGGGTCGAACATGGCCGCGATCACGTCGGGGGGCAAGGCTCCGCCACAGGCCTTCAACAGCCCTTCGAAGTAGGCCTGTGAGAAGGCCGGCTGGTGCTTGTCGTTGCTGTAGTGGTGGTGGATGCCATTGCTGAAGAAGACCTGCTTCGCATAGGTGAGGAAGTTGTCCCATTCGGCGCCGGTGCGGGTCCCCTCGTCGCTGCTGAGAATGGTCTCGAGCGCACGTCGGATCTTCAAATTGTGCCTGTAGTTCTGGTCCCAGATGATGTCACGGCCTGCGAGACCCGCCATGCTCAGGTAGTAGCAGAGCTGTTTCTGCTGGAGGCTGAGCTGGTCCCATCCGGGCACCTGGTAACGCAGTACACGGATGTCGGCGAACTGTTCGGCCTCCCATTGGAAGGAGTCGACAACGGCAGCGGTGCCATCGGACGCAGGGGTGGTGCCGGGTCCGGGATCACTTCCGCAGGCCACCCACATGGGTAGCACGCACAAAAGGGGAAGAAGATGACGCATGGTTCGGTTCGGTTGAAGGGCGAAGATAGCCGCATGCCTTGGACGAGCGTGGCCTTCAGTGCCCCAAGGGCAATGCGCGATCGCCAGCTACGAACGGCGCGCGGCGGGTATGAGCGGCATATTGGCCTTGGCCTCCTCCACCATGCGCTTCATCCGATGATAGGCCGCCAACTGCTTGTTGTAGCGCTTCAGATCACTGGGATCGAGCTGGTACACGTGAAGCAGGTCCATCTTGTCGGCCAGGTCGTGGATCTTCACGCGGATGGCGAGGTTGTCCTGCATCACCCGATCGATGTACTGTTCATAGGTCTCCTCGGGGATGCGGGTGATGTGGGTCAGCGCTTTAAGCACGCGTGGGGAGAATCCCTTCTTCTCCAGATCGGCCATGGTGAGATCGGAGCGTTCCATGACATCGTGCAGGGCACCGAGCACCTGCTCATCGAAATCATGCCCCCGCATCATCACCCTCATCACGTGGAGGATGTACGGTTTCCCGAACCGATCGACCTGCCCCTTGTGCACCTTGGCGGCGAGGCGTATGGCGGTCTCCAGCAGGTGTTCCATGAACCTTGTGCTCAGCGATCCAGATCGATGCGCAGATCCAGCGCCTTCTCGTTCTTCGCGATGACGGACCAGTCCGTGTTCCAGAACACTTCCCTGGTCCCTTTGCGTTCCTCCTGCACCCCCTCTTCGCTGGTGGTGCCGGTGATGGCGTTGGCGAACTTGAAGCTGTACTTGTACTTCATGGAGCCCAGCAGGAGCCCCAGGTCCATACCCCCATCGGCATCCGCGGCATCGTCGTCATCCTCACCCATGCCGCTCATACTGGCACCGAGTTCGCTGGCGAAGCGGTTGTTGTGACGCACCAGGGTATTGCCCTCCCAGGTGAAGAACGTATGCGGGCCACCGGAACTATCGGGCATCAGTACGTTCAATGCGGCGTTCAGCGCATCGATGTCCTGGAAGCGGAAGCTCACGGAACGCACCCACTCCTTCCCCTTCCCCACCTTCACCTTGCTGATACCGGGGAGAACGCGCAGGGCCTCGGCCTCATCGTCCAGCTCCATCACGGGTTCCTCCGCGCCACCAGCCTCCTTGGTCATCTTGCCCAGGCCGTCCATCATGTCCCCCATCTCGCTCATGTCCACCACGTAGGTCATCGTGCCGCTGCCATCCTTCTTGAAGGCGTAGCGCTCTTCGATGGTGAGGCAACTGGTGAACGCCACGAGCAGGAGCAGCAGGAACGGACGATATCGGAACATGAGCATCGGATGTGGCCGTGAAGGTAGGGGGTATTGGCCGCGTGCGGAACGCATGGACCGTGAGAACACAGAGCGGGGTGCCCGTTCGAGCACCCCGCACCATGACCTTGGAAATGTGCGGTCAATGGGCCATGAGCACCCGGACGGCATGCGTGCGATCACCCAGGGTGACCCGGAGGTTCCAGATGCCTGCACCACGTACCGAGCGCAGCATTGTGCGCCCTGCAGCGGCGGAGCTGAGCTGATCGAGCACGAGTCGGCCACGCGCGTCGTAGAGCTCCACACGCACCATGCCCGCAGCAGGCGCATAGTCCACCACGATGTCCGCATCCCGGACCCATGCCCTGACAGGCTGCTCCTGAACGTCGGCCACTCCGGTGCTGCCCTCCACTTCCACGGTGGTGGTGGACATGCTGCTGCAGTTGCCATCGCTCACGGTGAGCGCCACGATGTAGGCACCGGGAAGCTCATAGCTGTGCGCAGGCATCTCCTCTTCGCTGGTGTTGCCATCGCCGAAGTCCCAGGACCAGCTACTGGCGTCGGTCGCCGTGCTTTCGAAGATGAGCGGCTCGCCGACCATCGCGCTCGGTGCCACTGCGATGCCCGCCACTGGTCCATCGCCAGCAGCAATGGAAAGACCGGACAGGACAATGCTGCAACCGTTCGCATCGGTCACGGTGAGGTCGTAGCTGCCCGCAGCTGCCACGAGCAGCTCCGCATCTGAACCGTTGGACCACTGGAAACTGTAAGGTGCCACACCGCCCAGCACCTGTACTTCGATCGCACCATCGGTACTGGTCGGACAGGAGGTGGACGCAGCACCCACCACGGCACTTTCCATGGCGAAGGGCTGTGTGATGGTGAAGTCCCCTTGCAGGACGCCGCAGGCGTTGCCCGTGCTGATGTCGATGGCGTAGTCGCCGGCCGGCAGGTCACCGATGGTGACCGAGCCGCTCACGGCCACAAGGCTCTGAACAGGTCCACCCTCACGGCTCCAGCTCAGGTCCACAGGGCTGCTGCCCACTTCGATGGTGGCGCTGCCGTTGCCGCCGTGGCAAGCGACCTGCTGAACGTTCAGGGCCATCGGTGCCGTGGCATGCAGCAAGAGGCGTGGCTGCCCGGGATCATCGTGGGCGTGGAGTTGGAAGGTGTAGCTGGCACCGTTGCCGAAGGGCACGATGGCACCGGTGGAAAGGTCCTCGATGCTGATGCAGCTCAACGGATGCCGACCGAGCAGCTCAGCACTTAGCGTGTAGCTGCCGGTAACAGCCGCGTTGAGGAGCACGGGAATGGTCACGGCATCGGTGTAGCCACCGAAGAAGTCGATCGAGAGGTTCACACCGTCCACGCTGCGCACGGCGAGCTGGGGCGCCTGCGGGTGGGCGAAGACGAACTGGGGTGCATCGATCGGATCGTAGGCCGGAGTGCCTTCGGCAAAGACCACGACCGCCTCATCGGAGAAGTTATTGATGTTGCTGGAGAGGTGCAGACGAAGCACAGGCCGGTCAGCTTCCTGGTCGCCGCCAAAGGCGCCGCCGGTGCCTGCAAGCACCTTGGCTCCCTCATCCACTGTGGTGTTCACGGCCGGACCGTCCGCCTTCAACCAGAAGCCCTGGCTGCTTTGAATGATGCCATTGGCCGCGCCTACGCCGATGCCGTTGCTCCAGCTGACGTTGTTGCCCGAAGCGGGATCGAACAACCAATATTGATCGGCGACATCGGCACCGCGTTGCACGGCCTCGAAGTCGATGGGCGAAGGCAGCGGATTGCTGACCAGGTTCCAGCCATCGGCAGCGGGGTTCCCGCTGTCGGTCCAGCTCATGGGCAAGGACAGCGGGCTCTGCGCCACGGTGGGGTTGCCCTTCACATCCACCGTGAAGGCGGCCGTTCCGCTGCCCAGATCACCGCTCCACGCCGCATAGCCACGACCGATGTTGAGCGCTTCGCTGATACCCGTCACACCCACGAGGCCGATGTTCATGTCCGCCCCGGGAGCGGGTTCGTTGTACCTCCGCACACTGGGCCAGGGCTGTCCACCCACATTGAAGCTGGGGTAGTGCGAACCGGGGAAGCCGGCCATGAAGAAATCGTCCTTCCAGTGGAACACGGTATTACCGGCCACGGGGCTGCCCAGCAGGCGCCAGTTGGTGGCACCACCGGGGATGTAGCGTTCCACGATGAGGTCGCCGAGGTAGCTGGCACCACTGCCCACAGGACCCAGGCGCGCCGTACCGCTGGCGTTGCTCACCAGGCGGGTGTTGGCCGTGGCCGTGAAGGCGCCATCCTCGAGCAACAGCGTACCAAGGATGCGGGTGTTCACGCCCTGTGTCAAGCCTGCAGCGGCGTCCACCTCCAGATCACGCACCTCCATGGTGCCTGCACCACTCACGGTGAAGGGTGCCGCGCTCTCGATGCGGAGCAGTGCGTCGGTCCCATTGAGCGTACCGTTCACCACCAATTGCTGGCCGTGCAGGGTGAGCGCATGTGCACCTGCTTCAACACTGGCTCCTGCCTCCACGGTCAGTTCGGCAAGGTCCACGGACGCGCCCAGCGTGATGGTGTGCCCGCCCTGCACGATCAGTCGTGAGGTGCTGCTGAAGGTCACCGCCTCACCGGGTCCGCTGATGGCATGGCTCCACAGCGCATCGCCGTGCATGCCGTTGCCCTGGCTGTACCATGGTTGGTTGATGCCCACACAGGCACAGGCAGGCGTGAGCTCGTCATCCACCGTATCGGCATTGCCGTCGTCGCAAGGGTCACCGATGAGACCGAAGAGCGAAGGGCAGTCATCGGTGCTATTGAGCACATGGCCGGGCACCGGGCCGCAGGAGAGCTGGGTGCTGCCCGGATCACCGAAGCCGTCGCCGTCCACATCCGCGTACCAGGTGTCAGGCTCGCTCACCTCCACGGAGGTCTGCGTGGTGTAGAGGGGACAACCACCAGCGGCCGCCACCGTATAGGTGACGGTGTAGGTGCCCGCCGTGCTGGCGTTCAGATCGATGGCGCCCGTGCTGCTGTTGATGGCCAGGCCCGCCCCTGCGCTGAAGCTGCCACCGGAGGTGCCGGTGAGGCTCACCGCGATGGTCCCTTCCGTGCGGCAGCGCGGCATGGCGCCGTAGCCGATCGTGGCCGAAGGCTGTGGGGTGACAGTGACCGGAACATCGATGGCATGCTGGCCACAACTGTTGCTCACGGTGATGTTGTAATCACCCGTGACAGCGCCGTTCACGGTGACACTGGCACTGGCATTGTCCGGGCTGAAGCTACCGGTACCGGCCCATGCGTAGGTCAGCGGCGCCGTGCCGGTGGCAGTAACACCGAGCGCCACTGGATCACCCGCGCACACCGGCGAACCATTGCTGGTTGCCGTGATCTCGGGAACGGTGCAGAAGTTGAGGCGCACCATGCGGAAATAGCCAAGATCCACACCCGCATCATCGCAGATGCTGAGCGTCCAGGTGCCGTTGGGATCGCCAGTGAACCCAGTGAGGGTCTCCTCCGGAGCGTATGGACCTACGGCGTTCCCTACGTTGCTGTTCACAAGTGCGGCCGCACCATCCTCCAGCACCAATGGAACACAGGTACCCGGGTTGCCCATGTTGTTGGCACTGCCGAAACGGTCCAGCACCAGATCGCGGGTCTGGCCGCTCGGAGAGGTGAGCCGGACCTCCAGATCGGCGTTGTAGGTGTGTGCGATAATGAGCTCCACGCTCATCAGGCGTGCGTTACCGGGAGCGGTACCCATGGTGGTGGGCAGGCCGCTGCGGGTGATGCCGACCCGGGTGGTCGCGTTCGAGGCGCAGCCGTTGTCGGCGATGGCATTGTAGGAGGCGCTGCTGCTGTAACAATTGCCTTCCACATAGGGGGCCTTGACGATGACCAGACCATTGCCACCATCACCGCCCGCTCTCGTACCGAAAAAGCTTCGGCGGGCGCCACCGCCTCCGCCGCCAGGGAACGCACCATCAGAACCGTGCCCTTGTGAACCGCTCCAGCCATCGCCACCATCGCCACCACCGGCGGGTGCCGTGGCACCAGCAGTGCCGGTAGCGTTGGTGCCATGACTGCCGGGTGCGGCGGAAGAGCCTCCCCCACCAGTTGCGAAACCCGGTGCATGGGCCCCGTTACCGCCGTTGCGACGGACGGTCCCCACGCTGGACGTACCCGAACCACCGTTCGCACCCTCGGTGCTGTTGTTCCCGGCCGAGGCTCCACCCTTGGCCATCACCGTGGTGGCGTTCCGGAACCAGGAATCACCACCCGGTCCGGTGCCAGTGCTACCGGCACCAACCGTGACCGTGTAAGTAGAGCCACCGGTTACCGTGGCACTACCTGAGGCGTAAGCGCCACCTCCACCTCCAGCTCCAGGTCCGTTCGAGGTGCGTGTCGCACCTCGCCCGCCACCGCCCCAGCACTCCACCTCCACGGCTGTGACACCGGGTGGGACCTGGTACGTTCCGGTTGCGGTATACGGCACCGCCAATTGGGCCGAGGCAGCTCCCGCCATCAGCAGGCCCGCCACCGGCAGCAGGCCGCGCAAGCCGCTGAAGTTCATTCGTTGGGAGAGTTCGTGTATTGACATGAACGTAGTGGCCCGCTTCGACGGACCAACCCCTTTATCGGATGAAGACCGAAAATGGTTACACGAACAAGCTTATCGCATCGACAAATTCCCGACCACAACAAGAAGCCCCGCCGGTCGCCGGCGGGGCTTGCTCATTCAGACGGTACGAACGGTCAACGCATCAAGGGGACGCGCAGGGTCCGCTGCTGACCGGCATGCGTCACACGCAGGAACCAGATCCCATTGGACAGGCCATTTCCCGGTACCAGCAGGGTGCCGGGGCCGGTCGCGCTGGTCAGCTGGCGATGGAGACGGCCCGTGGCATCGAGCAGCTCGATCCGCACCGCACCTTCCAGGCTGTGCGCCACAACGATGTTCTCGGCCATGGCCCAGGCACGCAGGTCCAGGACCGGCGCTGCCGCCGTCACTCCCACGTTCTGCTCCACGGTCACCTCGAAGGTGGTGGCATCGCTGCAATCGCCGTAGGTCACCACGAGGGTCACGGTGTATACGCCGGGCAGTGCGTAGGTATGAACGGGAGCGGCCTCGCTGCTCACCGTGCCATCGCCGAAGTCCCAGGCCCAGGTATCGGCCAGTTCGCTGGTGCTCGCGAAGGTCATTTCGGTGTTCACCAGCACGGTGGCCTCGGCCGCGATGCCCGCCACCGGGCCTTCGCCGGCCGCGATGGTCAGCGGCTCACTGGTCCACGTACAGCCATTGGCATCGGTCACCGTGAGCGTGTAGCTGCCTGCTCCGGCAACAAGGTCTTCGGTGCTGGCCCCATTGCTCCATGCATGAAGGTAGGGGGCGGTGCCACCGAGCACGAGCATGTCCAGCACACCGTCCTCGGTGTTGGGGCAGCTGCTGCTTGCGATGGCCTGTACGGCTGCCTCCAGAACGAAGGGCGCCGATATCATAAAGTCGCCGACCAGCTCACCACAAGCCTCGCCGCTGTTCACGCGCACGGTGTAGCTGCCAGGTGCCAGCCCTGCGAAGGTGACCGTGCCCGCCTCCACGGCGCTCTGCTGAAGCAACACTGTACCGAAGGCATCGGTCCAGGTGATGTCAACCGGGCCGTTGGTCACTTCCACGGTGGCCTGGCCGTTGTCGGCACCACCACAGGTGGCATCCATCGCAGCGAAGCCCAAGGGTGCACTGCCACGGATCACGAAGCGCTCCACCGGTGCCGGGGTGCTGTTCAGCGTGAAGGTATACGCAGCGCCATCGGTGAGCGGGGTGATCACACCCGTCTCCAGGTCCTCCAGGCTGAGGCAGCCCAGGGTATTGATGCCGATCATGGCGGCCGTGAGGGTGTAGGTGCCACTGACACCGGCCTTCACGGTGACCGGGATGGTGAGCACCTGGTCGTACGTGCCATGGAAGTCAATGGCCAGGTCGGCACCATCGCTGGAGCGCGTGGCCAGCTGGGGTGCCTGGGGGTGTGCGAACACGAGCTTGGTGGCGTCAATGGCATCCAGCGCGGGGCTGCCTTCATCGAAGACCACGATGCTCTCGTCACTGAAGCTGTTCTGGTCGTTGGTGAGGTTGAGGCGCAGCATGGGACGGGTGCCCTGCTGATCACCCCCGAAGACGCCACCGGCCGAGGCGAGCACCTTGGCCCCCTCACCGACGGTGGTGGTCACCGCGGCACCGGTCGCTTTCAACCAGAAGCCCTGGCTGCTCTGGATGATGCCATTGACCTCTCCGGACCCGATCCCGTTCGACCAGGTACGGTTGTTGCCCGTCGCCGGATCGAAGATGTAGTACTGGTTGGCCACGTCGGCACCCCGGCTGATGAGGGTGAAGTCGATCGGGCTGGGGAGCGGATTGCTCACCAGGTTCCATCCGTCAGCCACAGGGTTGCCGCTATCGGTCCAGGTCATGGGCAGGGTGATCGGGGAGCTGGCCACCCGCGGTGCCCCTGTCATATCGATCGAGAAGGCGGTGGTGGTACTGAAGTTGTCGCCGCTCCAGGCCGCGAAGCCCTTGCCTGCCAACAGCGCCGTGTTCTGGCTTTCCACGCCGATGACACCCACATTGGGATCGGCGTTCTCGATCGTCTCATCGTACTGACGGATGCTGGGCCAGTAGATGCCGCTTCCGGGAGGATCGAAGAACTCCGGATAGGCCGATCCGGGATAGCCTGCGGTGAAGAAGTCGTCCTGCCAGTTGGCGATCGTGTTGCCGCTCACCGGGCTTCCCAGGAAGCGCCAGTTGGTGCTACCTGCCGGAATGTAGCGCTGCATGGTGAAAGTGCTGCCCACATAGCTTGCCGTGGCACCCACTGGACCGAGGCGGGCGGTCCCATCCACATTGCTGATGAGGGTGACACTCCCGAGGCTGGCATCGAAGGCACCATCCTCCAGGAGCAAGGTGCCGCGCACCGCGATGGTCGCGTCCGTGAGGCATCCGTTCGGCGTGTTCACCGTGAGGTCAAAGAGGGAGAGCGGGCCGCCCGTGCTTTCCAGGATGGTGGCATCGGCTCCAACGAGCGCCAGGGTGCTATTGTCGGCTGCAGTGAGCGCACCGTCGAAGATGGCCTCGTCACCGTTGACCTGGAAGGTACTGGCGGCGGCGAGCACGAGCTCACCTCCAAGCTCCACGGTCACATCGTTCACGTCCACCGTGGCGGCATTGGTCACCACGTGGCCGTTCTGCACCACCATGTTGCTGGCGGCCGTCCAGATCGCAGGGCCCGCGGCACCCGTGGGGGTGTCGCTCCAGATGGCATCGGTCACCGCACCTGTGGAACGGCTGTAATAGGTGGCCACCGCAGTGGTGGTGACCTCGATCTCGTTGCTGGTATTGGCCGTGGCACAGCCTCCGGTGGCGCGCACCACGTAGTAGTAAGTGGTCAGCGGGACCAGGCCAGTGATCACCTCCGAGGTCGCCGTACCGGCGCTGAAGTTGTTGTAGCCCGGTACGTAAGACAGGCTCGCACCGTTGTAGGTATGCGCGCCCAGACCTGTCACATCGTCCTCATCGAACATATCCCACTCTGATGCCAATGTGGGAAATCCGCTACCAGGGTTCACGGTCACCCCGCCGGTCACAGTAGACTTCCGGCGGAGGGTCTTGTTCAGCGTGGTCAAAGAACCTGCGGTCCAAGCCGAGCCTGGATCTTCGCCTATCCTCCCGAAGATATCCACATTGCTGGCCGTGCTGATCTTGAACAGGGCCACGGCATCATCGCCGTTGTAGTTGAGGGAAGAATTCGTTTCGGACGTCCCCCCGTAGACGACAGCTCCAGAATTCCTGTAGACGATCACATCGCCGTCGTTCAGCGTGCCGGTCAACTGGTTGTCATTGGTCGGCGTGACCGCACCATTGGAATACAGACGCAGGCGATAATCGCTCAGGTCGACGGACGCTCCCGTGCCGTTGTAGATCTCGATGTACTTGTTGCTGCCGCTGCCTTCCACATACTCACTGATGAAGAGGTCGGTGGCGGGAACTGCTGACAGGGTGTACACATCGAGGAAATACCCGGTGACCCCGCTGATGGCATCCCAATTGGCCGTGAAGCCGTTGGCACCCACAGCGGTGGCGGCCGTGGCGGTCGGGTCCACGGCGACCTCGTCATCGGTCACGGTGAGCACGTGGCTGGCATTGGCACCGATGAAGGGCGTGCCCACACCACCGCTGATGCCGGTGATGGTGAAGGTGACGTTCTCGTTGCCGTCGCAGAGCAGGTTGTTGTCCAAGGTCACCACCACGTTCTCGTTGATGCCGCTGTTGGCGGGGAAGATGACCGGCGTGGTGAAGGTGGTGATGCGGCCTGTGGCGCCGGTGGCGGCGATGGTCACGCTGGTGGGGTTGGTGGCATCGAAGTCGGTGATGGCAAGCGCCAGATCGGTCGTACCACTGTTCTCAGCGGCGCTGCTGCTGGTGCTGACGAACTGCACCGAGGTATTGAGGCACACATCATCGTCGTTCACGGTGAGCACATGGCTGGCGTTGGTGCCGATGGTGGGCGTGCCCTGACCGCCGCTGATGCCCGTGATGGTGAAGGTGACATCCTCATCGCCGTCGCAGAGCAGGTTATTGTCCATTGTCACCACCACGTTCTCGTTGGCGCCGCTGTTGGCCGGGAAGGTCACCGGCGTGGTGAAGGTGGTGATGCGACCCGTGGCACCCGTAGCTGTGATGGTCACGCTGGTGGCGTTGGCGGCGTCGAAGTTGGTGATAGCCAGTGCGAGGTTGGTGGTGCCGGCGTCCTCGGCTGCGCTGCTGCTGGTGCTGACGAATTGGACGGAGGTGCTGCTGCTAACATCGGCGGTGCTGCCGTTTACGATAATATCGTTCCCCGTTCCATCTCCCGGCCCCCAAGAACCCGCACCTCCCTCAGAATTATACCCAAAAATCCGAAAGGTCACTGTGGATGAACTGTTCGCAATACTGAATGTGAACGTAGTTGTCTGAGTTGATGTAACATCCGCAATTGTAACCGGTGTAGCCAGATCATTGGAGTATCCATCCAAGCTTGAACGGATAGCGAATGTTTTAGGACCAGTTCCTGAGCGTTGATGAAGCATGACAACATTCGATACCGAGAACTCCTTTCCAGATAAAGGAATAACGGAAAATTCGACATAATCATTTATATCTGGGGATGTCGATGTCGCCCAACCTGTGGAATTAAAACGACCACCATTAACCGCAGCGCTTACTCCAGATCCACGAGTTATCGTAGACGCCGAAAGCCTTACATCGTTTGAATTCGAACCAAACGATGTTTCCTCTCCAGCGGCTGCCGAAAATTCGAAGGTCAAAATCTGCGTATAGCTCGGGGTCACCAAACCGACGACTACGAACGCAAAGAACAGGAACCTAAGCGTAAAGAGCTTCCTCATGAGGACAGTGTTTGTGCTTCCGTGAGGGCGCACGGGAGCGGGTTTTGGGATCGTTAGGGAGGCCTAAAGTAGGGGATCCGGAGCGATCGTTCACACGGCGCTGTTGATAAGACCGAGCAAGGGATCAGGAACGACGAAGGGGTGCCGTGTTGGCACCCCTTCCTGCTCTGCGGACCCGTAGGGATTCGAACCCCAAACCTTCTGATCCGTAGTCAGATGCTCTATCCAATTGAGCTACGGGTCCGTGCGTGGATGACACATGGCCATCATGAGCGGCCGCAAAGATAGACAAAGGGTTGATCCGACAATGGGTCGCCTTCGAAGTTGTAAGAAAGGACCCGGCAGGGATCCGATCTGGACTTCAGCCCATGTCGTCGAACAAGACCATGCTTTGAGTGGATCAGATCCAGCCGTTGAGCGCGTAGTAGGCGATGGCCACGTACTCGCGCAGGCAGGTCACCTCCAGCTTCAGGTAGTTCCAGAAGGTGTACCGCAGGTCGGTCGCTGTGGAGACATCGGGCACGTAGGCCTTCCCTCCGATGCGCTTGTGACGGTACGCGAAGTCGTGGTCCATGGCGTGGTCCCAAGCGGGTGCACCGCATACCTGCCGGAGGCCCACCTTGTGGAAGGCCTTCACGCTCCTGTACATGTTCTCCGGCGCGCTCACCAAGGCGATGCGCAGGGGGGCCTCCCCCACTTCACGGCGCACGGCCAGGGCTTGGGCCCGGGTATTGTCGCCCTCGTTCAACCGGCGGATGCGCTCCAGTGCCACCCCCCGCAGCTCCAACTCGGCCACCATGGCGTCGATGACCGCAGGGTCTCCGGGGTGGATGACCCAGACGGCGGCGCTGGGATGGGCTTGGGCCAGTTCGGAAGCGTGGTGCAGCCTGCGCAGCTCGGCGCCGGAGGGCATGCCACTGCCACCGAGCACCACGAGCAGGTCCACCGTGCCGTGGCACTCACCCGCAGCACGGCCCAGGGCCCGGTGGGCATCATAGGGAAGCCGCGTGAAGGCCAGGATGATCAGCAGGGCGAACGCGATGCCGAGCGTAATGAAGAGAGGACGCAGGCGAAGCAGCAGACCGACCAGAGCGCTCCCCACAATGGTGAGGGTGGCGGGAAGGTCGGCCAGGCGCGCCACGTCGGTCAGGGACGATAGTACTTCAGCGCCTCTACCATGAACTCGTTGAGGTCGTGCATGCGTGTCTCGTCGCTGGGGTGGGTGCTGAGCAGCTCGGGCGGTGCCGGCCCTCCCCCCTGGCTCATGCGCTCCCAGAACTTGGGCGCTTCACGCGGATCGTAGCCGGCCATGGCCATGAAGATGAGGCCCATCTTATCGGCCTCGGTCTCGTGGGTGCGGCTGTACGCGAGCATGCCCAACTGGCTGCCGATACCGACGCTCTGCAGGAAGATGTCGCGTGCCACACCGGGCTTCTGGGAGGTGAGCACTTCGAGGGTCATGCCGGCACCCTGCAGGGCGATGGCCTGGCTCATGCGTTCGTTGCCGTGGCGTGCGATGGCGTGGGCGATCTCGTGTCCCATCACCACGGCAAGGCCGGTCTCGTCCTGGGTGACGGGCAGGATGCCGGTGTAGACCACCACCATTCCACCGGGCATGCACCAGGCGTTGACGGTGTTGTCGTTCACCACGTTGAACTGCCAATTGAAGCCTTCCACCCGGTTGGAGGCGCGGTTATCCGCGAGGTACTGCTCGGCGGCCGTCACGAGCTTGCTACCCACGGAGCGCACCATGCGCACACGCTGGTCATTGTCGGGAAGCGGTGGGTTCTGGCCGAGGAACTCACCATACTGGGTGGCGGCCATGCCGATGAGCTGGGACTCGCCCACGAGGTTCATCTGGCGGCGACCGGTGATGGGCACCTTGCTGCAGGCCTGTGCGAAGAGGATCACGCCGACGATGGCGGCGACCTTGTTGATGCGTGGGCTCATTGTATCTCGGCGCTGAGCCCGCGATCGAGCAGGGCGGTGCAGCGGGGTTCAAGTTGGTCGAAGGTGCCGCGCTTCACGCTGCATTTGCCGTTGTAGTGAACGATGTGTGCGCACTGTTCGGCCTGGATCGGCTCATGCCCGCAGATCTCGATGAGGCATTCGATCACGTGATCGAAGGTGTTCACGTCGTCATTGTGGAGGATGATCTCCTTGAACGGTCCTGTCTCGCAGCGTACTTCCTCGAGCAAGGCCTCTTCGGGGTGGTACGTGGCATGCATGGCAGTGCGAAGGTAACACGAGGCCACCTTGGTACGCCCGGCCCACGCACCGGTCACACCCCCTTATGGCTTGGCGAGGATGTCGGGTCCGAACTTCCCGATCAACAGGGCCGCTTCCCTCATAGAGATGCGCCTGCCATTGAGGTAGGCGGTGATGAAGGCGTCCTTCACACCCAGTGCCACGGCTTCTTCGCGGCGGCGGCGCACGCTGTCCATATCGGTGTAGATGCCAGTGGTATAGCGCACCTTGGCGGTCTCGGTGCGTTCGCTGTTGAGCGGTGTGATATTGAACAGCTTGTCGAGCGCCACCGGACGGCTGTAGACACCCACCTGCACGGTGTAGAAGAGGCCGCGCACGGTCTCCACCTGCGTGGCAGGCGCAGCGCCGGGTACGTTATAGTATGCGGTAGCATCCGCCGGGGGGGCGAAGGTGCTGAGCACCTCATCCACGCTGGCAGGATAGCGGGCAAGCACGCTGGCATCATCCGCGGGTGCGGTACCGGCAGCAGACTGGATGACCACCGGAGCAGGTGCAGCAGGCACGGAGGCCACGGGAGGCACACTTGCGTTGACTGTTGTGTTGGCCGCCGGCGTGGTGGTGGCGGTGGAAGCGGGTGTGCCTGCCGATGACGTGTTCTGAGCGGTCGGAGATGCGGCTGCAGTGGCAGCACGCTGTTCTGCGGCGACGGCACGCATGGCCTCACCGAGGGGGATCCGACGACCGTCGCGGTAGGCCACCACGAACGCATCCGTGTAGCCTCGTCCGCGCACCTTGTCCTTGGCCTCTGCCGCCTGACGGAAGCCGGTGAAGAGACCCGCTGTGTACCTGACGAGCCCGTTGCCCACGGTCTCACCCATCACTGGCGTCATGTCGCTGAAGGCCTCCTCGGAGACCGGTCTGCGGAAGGCGCCGATCTGGACCTTGAAGACAATACCCTCAGGCATCGGGGCATCCATGAGGATGGGTTCCGTTCGGACGACCCCGGCGGGCTGCAGCTCGAAAAGATCGGAGACGAGCTCCTCAGGCAGGCGTGCAGCGCGCAGGGCGGGATCGGCTGTCGCAACGGTGGACGGCACAGAAGTCGGCGCGGTCGGGGGAGCTGCTTGGACGGCAACGGACGCTGGGGTACCATTGGTCGAGGCGGTGCTCGCAGTGCGCGGATCGGCACCATCCCGGGTCGTGTCGCGCACTGAGTCCTGCAGGTCCGTTCCGGCCCCACCTGCTTCCGTGGTACCACCCCGGGGTTGCGCATCGCGCATGTTGGCCAGCAAGGCATCGCTTCGGCGACTGCTGGTCTCCAACGCCTGCAGCTCGCTCGAACGGCTGGCGTCCATGCCCTGCAGCAAAACACTGGCCTGTTGCATGTTGAGGTCGGCTGCGCTGCGCAGGCGGACCGCCACCTGATCGAGCGAGTCGGCGCGCTGTAGCAGGGAGCTTGCGCGCATCTCCAGGCGGCTGATCTGTTCGAGGGTGGCCTCATCCGGTTCGTCACCGGCGCGGCGGCGAGCTTCGAGGGCGCTGGTACGCATGAGCCCGGCCACATCGCGGTTGCCCTTCGCTGCACGGTCGGCCTCGGCGGCGGCATCGCCTTGTTCCAGCGCCAGAGCGCGCATTTGGAAGTAGCGGCTCTCATCCGTGTTGGAGAACGCGATCTTCTGGTCCTCGGGGGTGAGGTAGTAGAACTTCATCACCCGCTGGCGCCACTCCTGCTGTTGCTCCGCCACGAGGAGGTCGGCAGAGAGCCGGTCCACTTCGGCCGTACGCAGGTCGGAGGCTTCGCGCAGTGAATCGGCCGAGCGTTGTTCACGCAAGGCAAGGTTCTCCAGGCGCGTACGTTCACGCTTGCGGGCTTCGGACGCACTGGCGGTCATCGCCTGTGCGCTGGCGGCCCGCTCATCCGCCTGGCGCTGAAGGGATGCGGATTCCTGCTTCAGTGCTTCGATGCGGAGGCTGAGGGCCGAGGGGTCTGCCGCATCCACGCCACCCTCGGGCAATGCGCTGAGGTCACTGCGCAGATATTCCTCATACATGCCCGGAGGAATTCGGTCCTCGGGACGCAGCCGTGCCTCGGCACGCTCGATCTCGGTGGCTCCATCAATGAGCGCCCGACGGCCGGTGTCCTGCCCTTCCTGGGTGCGGGTGGTGGCCAGGGGGTCGGGCCGAAGGCCTTCCTGCTGTGCACGGCTCTCCCCGGCCACCGAAGCGGGCTCCTGTTGCCGTCCGCTTACGGTCGATCCGGCGGCAACATCCTGCGATAGATCCTGCTGCTCCGTGGCACGCGGCCGTTCTGCATCGGCCACATCGGATGCGGTCCCGGTCGTGCTGCCTGCATCGCGGATCTCCTCGGCGCGGACCAGCGTGGCATCGGGTGATGCGCTGGCCTCAGGCGCCTGAGCCGTGCGTGTAGCCGCACGGTCGGCAGCGGCGATCAGCTCGCGCTCCTCCAAGCCGAGCACCCGGGAGGCAACGACCTCGTAGGCCAGCGCTTCACCGGAGATGAACCGGTCGCCGGCGAGGTAGTTCTGCACGGTCAGCGTTCGGTCCATGTTACGCAAGGCCTCCAGCTCCAACTGATAGGCCTGCCGGTAAAGGGTGTCGCGCAACACGATCTCCTCGCTCCGATCGGCGCGCTTGCGCAGTTCTCCGGCCGCACGGAAGTCGCGTTCAGCATCAGCACGCGTCCCCTGGGCCATCAGTACGAGTGGCTCATCGGATGCAAGCCCCTTCGCCGCTACGGTGCGACCGATGGTCTTTAGGCTGTCCAGCGCCAGGTCCCACTCACTGCGGGTCAGGAAGGCACTGCGCTGCCCCAGCTCGGTGCTTAGGATGTAGCGCTCGTCAAGGAACCTGTCGCGTTGCTTCTCCAGCCGTTGGTACTCCTTGTCGCGGGCCATACCGAGCATGCGGTCGTTGAGTGAATCAATGCGTTGGGAGAGATCATCGAGGCGTGCCAGGTCACGATCCTTCTCTGCGGACACCTCACGCACCTCTTCCGATCGGTGCTCGACCCGGCTGTGGAACACTCGCGACGGATCGATGGACACGAAGCGATCGCGGATGGGGTCCTCGCCGGGAGGCAGCATGGCAGCGGCAACTGCGAGGGCCGCTTCATCAGAGGTCTCGCTGCCGGTAGCCTCGCGTTCCGCTGCGGCGATCTGTTCACGCCGTTCGGACAGGTGCCGTTCTGCCTGGGCCCGGCTGCCCTCGCGCAACTGGCGCAGACGCTCCACGCGGGGAAGCACCACCGAGGCCTGTTGTGGATCGAGCTCGACCACGGCAAGCTGCACGGCCATCTCCTCACGGATGCTGTCAGCGATCATCAGTTCAAGGCCATGCAAGGCCTCGGCACGCTCATCGGCATCGGGCAGTCGGTAGAGCCGCTCGCGCAGCGCCTTGTGGTCGGCGAAAAGCGAGTCGATGATACGCTCATCAGGCGTGGCCGCGGTAAAGACCAAGGGGACGCGCGTCGGATCGAACGAGGGGGCCGGCAGCGCACGCTCCTCAGCCTGTTCTGTAGCGCGGTCCTCCTGCGTTGTCAGCTCATTAAGCGCCCCATCGATCGCGGACAGCCGCTGTTCAATGCGCGTGCGTTCGGCGCGGTCGCGTATGCTGGGCAATGCCTGCGCCAGTTCGGCACGCTCGTTCTCCAGCAGGAAGCGCTGCTCCATTGCCGCTGGTGCTTCGGTCGTCGATCCCCCGCTGCTGCTCCGTTCCGTGCCGCCCTCGTTCGCTGCCACGGGTGGTTCGATCTCCTGCCCCGCACCTTCGGACGCGCGCTGGTCAACAGCACCGGACACGAGCGCTCCATCTGCACCAGTCCGACCGTCGGATCCGGTCGCATCGGCGACGCGGGCAGCATCCTCTCCCGAACGTTGCTCCGTGGAGCGCTGGTCCGTTGCACCGGCAGCGGCGTCACCACCCGCACGCTCCCCAGCGGCCGCTGTTGACGGATCGGATGAGCGCTGGGTCACATTGGCGCTGCGCGTTCCATCCCCTGTACCGCTGGCCTCGATCACCCGGTCCTGCGGAGCGACCTCTGCGGATCGTTGGGGCGGGCCATCACTGGCTGTGCGCGCTGGATCTCCTTGTGCAGCGTCGACGGTCCCTGTATCGACGGACCTGTCCGTGCCCACCGCGGAAGCAGTACCACCAGAGACCTCTCGCTGGGCGGATGCTCCATCCCCCGCTCCGCGCCCATCCTGCGTCCCTGCGACCTGGGTGGCGGGTTGCGCCACACCACCCATGCTGCGGGTGGGTGTGGCGGTATCCTCGGAGCGGTCGGTACCACGGGCAAGGGTGGCGGTCGGCGCCGCAGCGATCAGGCCTCCGCGCGTGGGAGCGTGGATCTCCCAATTGAAGATCCGTGCTTCCATCTGGGCCACCGGCTCGTTCAGGAGGGCCTCGAAGCGTTCATCGATCGGCAGCTCATTGGCCCGCTGTTCAGTCTCCAGGATGCGCTGGGGCAATGTCGCAGCCACCTCCTCGGATACGGTCGGCGGCATGGCTCCCGTTGCTCCTTCGAGCATCGCTGTGAGCGCGGCCTGACCGCGCAGCACGGATGACTCGCGCTCGAGCGCAAGGGCCTTGGCCTGTGCTGCCCGCGTCTCATCACGTAAGGCGAGCAACTGCCCATCGAGTTCTTCGATGGAGCGCTGCAGTTCGGCCTTCCGGCTCTTGTTGCCAGTGCTCTCCTGCTCGCGCTTCAAGCGGTTCACACGGTCGGTGAGTTCATTCTCCTCCTCGCGCATGCTGGTGGCCTGGCGCAGGGCCCGCTCGGCTTGTTCACGCTGGGCGGTCACAGCACGGCGGGCCCGTTCCGCCGCGTTGGCTTCGGCGTTGGGCCCGGTGCGGGCCTCATGTTGGGTGCGCAGCGCGACGAGGTGCGGCAATGCCTCCTGTTCCTTGCCTGCACCGAGGGTGGCACGGATGCTGGTGGCAATACGGTCGGCCTCAATGGCTCGCTGACGCTGCGTCAGTGCATCCCTGGCAAGGTCCTCCGCAGTGCGCTGTGCCGCCCGCGCCCGCATGCCGGCCTCCCGTGCACGCTGTCGGCTGCGGGCCGCTTCGGTCATGCGGCCGTTCCGGACGCTCTCATCCGCAATGCCAGCAGCCTCCTGGATCAGCTGCCCGGCCTCCCGTGTGGCTTCGGCGGCCTCGTCCAAGGAGGCGACCGCAATGGCGAGGGCTTCCTTTGAGGCGCGTTCCAGTTCAGCCGCTTCCTGCTCATAGGCGAGCGCATCCTCATCAGCGATGCGTTGCGCAGCGGCCTTGTCCACGTCCCCGGTGAAGCCCGCTGCAGTGAGTACATCTGCGACCGGCGCCGGTCCTTCGGTCGGCAACAAGGGGTCGCTTCCTGTGCTCACATCGAGGCGCGCCCGTCGCTTGATCTCATCAAGGGCCAGGGCCACGATGTCGTCACCGAGCGGTTCATCGAAGTAGTTCCGGATGACGAGGCGCTCCTGTCCTGCCTGATCCTCCAGATCGAGCTCCTGTCGGTAGGCGCGGGGGGACGCACTGGCCGGCACTTCCACCATTCCGGCATGGGTGCGGCCGCCAGGGCCACATTCAACGAGGAAGCGGAAGCGGCCACTACGGGGCAGGGACAGCACGTAGCTGCCATTGATGTCGGTCCGCACATCGGCCACCGTTTCACGGGTGAGGGCATCCTCCACCACGATGCGGGCCTTCCGGTCGTTCTTGTCGAACTGATTGGCGAAGGTGCCCTTGAGCACCGTAATGACCACGGGCACCTGGGCGGTGCTAACTCGGTACACGTGCAGCCTGCCCTGTGCACTGCTGCGGCCGCTTGCGAAGCAGGCCTCCTTGTGTTCACCGTCCACCACATAGAAGATGTCGTCGTCGGGCGTGTTAACGGCGAAGTCGAGGTTCTCGGGACGGCCGAACGCGTCGATGCCTTTGTCATAGGTGGCGCGGAAGACATCGTAGCCGCCCATGCTGTTATGGCCTTTGCTGCTGAAGTAGAAGCTCTTGCCGTCCGGATGCAGGAACGGGAAATCCTCGTCCAGGTCGGTATTGATATAGCCGGCAAGCTTGATGGGCGCGGCGAAGGTGCCATCAGGCATCAATTCGGTACGATAGATATCACGCCCAGTGCGACCATCCTTGCCGAGACTGCTGAAGTAGATGGGTCCTTTGCGGTCGGGCAGGTAGATGAGGCCGCGCTGACCGCTTTTCTTATCAAGGGAGGTGCGCAGCTCTTCGGGCGTCACAACGATCCGCCCCCCGATGTCACCCAGCTCGTAGTAGCGGAAGAACTCGGTCTCGGCGGACTCCACCTTGCTGCGCACACGCACGTCCTTAAGGCTGGACAGGAGTTTTTCCCCGTTACGGCACTGTTGCTCCAGCCCTTCCACGGGCCATTCCTCAAGGGCTTTCCTGTCGCCTGTACCCCGAAATCGCTGGTAGGCTGTCTGGGCTTCCTTGAAGCGGTAGTTGAGGTGGTAGGCGCGGCCCAACCAGTACCAGGCCGCGGAGGGCCCTGCAGGGTCCTCGGTGGCATACTTCAAATGGCCGATGGCCTTCTCCCTGTCATCGCCAGAGTGGAGCAGGCAAGTGCCGAAGCGGTAGTTGAGCTCCCGGTCCGCCGGCTCGAGGCTCACCAACTGGGAATACATGGTCATCGCCTCGGCGAAGCGACGCTCCTTGAAGAGCGCATCGGCCTTGGCGCGCAGCTGTTGATCGCCCGTCTGGGCCAAGAGGGCCAGCGGGAGGAACAGCGCCATGAAGATGCCCGTAATGCGGGTCGACATCCGAGAGTGGCCCTTTGTACCGTGGTATGTGGCCTGTGGTTTCATGGGCGGGGTCGTCCGCGGCCGGCCAGGTCCATTCGGTTCTCTTGTCCACGGAGCAGGCGACCAATGTTCTCACGGTGGGTGTAGAAGACGAGCAGGCAGAGCAGGATGGCGAAGCCGATCTTCACCGGACTGCCTTCGCGGAAGAGCAGGAGCATGGCCAGGGGGAAGGCAAGCGCGGCGCTGAGCGAACCGAGGGAGACGTAGCGACTGGCGAGGAAGACGAGGGTGAACACGGCCACGCAGATGCCGGCCGCGCCGGGGTGAACAGCGAGCACGCCTCCGAGCGAGGTGGCCACGCCCTTGCCTCCCTTGAAGCCCGCGAAGACGGGATAGAGATGCCCAATGACCGTGGCGATCACCAGGGCAACACGCAACCACATCCATGGCGCCGTGTCGGGCTCCAATGCGCTGAAATTGGGCAGCAGGCGCACGGGGATGAAGCCCTTCGCCACATCGAGCAGGAGCACGGGTAGGCCGGCACGCCAGCCCAACACACGGAAGGTGTTGGTGGCACCGGCGTTGCGACTGCCATGTTCGCGCACGTCGATGCCATGGAAGGCACGCCCCCACCACACGCTGGAGGGAATGCTACCAAAGAGGTAGGCCACGATCATCGCCACAACGCTGTACACCCAGGGGAAGCTCATGGTTCAAAGTCCGAAACGGTCGCGGAAGTCATCGACCTTTTTCTTGTTCGTGAGGATGAACTGGTAGGCTGCCTCGTCCTTTTTCGCCTCCAACACACGCTTATCGTCCTTCAGCTCGCTCAGCATGGTATTGAACTGCTGGTCGCTGCTGTACGCATAAAGGTAATTACGACTGTACTGGAAGAAGTAATAGGTCTGATCGTCCAGCATGAGCAGGATGGTGAGTATGTCACCGCTGCGCTTGCGTTCGAGGTGGACCTTGCCCTTCACGTAGCGGTAAACCGGCTTCTTCAGGATGGTGGCGACACCGATGGGTCCTTCGCTCAACCAGCTCTGTTCCGGGCCGTTCCACGCGAGCTTCACATCGCCGAGCACGATGGGCTTCACCACCTCGTCGGGCAGCTTCTTGATCTCGCCCTTGATGCTGAGTTCGCTGATGAACTTGTCCGACCGCTCCAGCCCAAGCAGTTCGCGAAGCATCTTCTCGTAATAGGTCTTGGTGATGTCCAAGGGCTTGAGGTCAGGGTAGGCGAGCATTTCGTCGGCCATGAGCTCAAGGGCATTGTCGTGGAAATGGAAGTCAGCGATCAACACCCCTTCAGAGGAGGCTTTCTGCCCGTCCATCTCATAGCGCATGCCGCCGACGTTGCTCACCTGAACACGGCCCAGGTCCACGCCGAAGTTCATGCGGCCATCGGCCATCAGGACGCAGTTCTCCGGAGCCAGGGCCACAAGGTTGCCCGGCAGGTTGCGCTGACGGATCTTCTCCTTGCTGGAGATCATGTACTCCTTGCGCCCCTTGTCATAATGCAGCCAGCCCGATGCACTGATCAGGCGCCGGTCGCGACGGTCGGCCAGTGCGCTGAGGAAGGCTCCGTTCACCTTGTAGGGATCCTCCGCAGCCAGGTGCATGCCGGCACCGAGCATCACCGCCTGGTCGTCGTACAACGTATCGGCCACCGGTATGAAGATCTCCCTGGGATCGATGGTGCCGCTGAACTTCATCCAATTGCGGGTGAAGCCTTGGCAGCCGTGCTGGATGCGCGTGCTGCCATCGAAGGTGAGGTCCTTCAAGCTGGCCTCCAGCTTCACGCCACCGAAGAAGTCGAATGCCGGGCTCAGTTGGAAGTCCTCCTCCTTGGTGATGCGACCGCTCGCGATGGTCTGGAAGGCGGTATCCACACGGATGTCCTTCAGGGAGATGGGGAACGCCTTGTTGTTCTCGTCCACGTAATCGATGACCCCTTCTGCCGTGTAGCTGCGTCGTGCCTTGATGTTGGTGGTGGCGTTGTAGATCCGGTGGTACTTGGTCACGTAGTTGGCCGTGATGACGGTATTGCGCAAGGGATCCATCTCCGCGTTGCGGCGGATGCGCACACGCATGCTGTCCGGCGTGATCAAGGCATCGGCCACCTGGATGTACTGCACGTCGTTGGCAGTGATGAGGTGTCGCTTGAGGTCGTAGCGGGCCTTGGGGGCCATGAAGCTGAGGCTGTCCTGCTCGGGGCGGATGCTGACGAAGTTGGAACCGGAAAGCTGGAGGTCCTCGCTCCCCGCAGCGGCGGTGCGATCGCTCTCCAGTTCGATGTCGCCCTGATCCATGTACCACTTGAAGCGGTCCATGAAACAGATGTATTGGTTGACCGGGAACTCCACCTTGGTCTCGGTGCCATTGGATACGAACTCACCCACGCGCTCGTCGAGCTTCACGGTGGCGTTCACATTGTCCGTTCGGAAGGCGATGCTGGCCGTATCACCCTCTGTGAGACGGAAGTCCGATGTATCTGCATGCAGCTGCATGGTCTCGAATGCGAAGAGGTCCGAGCGCAGTGTGGCGTTGCGGAAGTCGATGAGGCCATTGCCGGTCATGCCGTTCGGCGTGAGGTCGGTGGCCCCGTGCAGCACGGCTTGATCGCCATACATCACCAGCGGCTTGCGCAGTTTCTCGGTACGCAGCACATCACGCGCGGGCTCCAGCCGCACGAAGACATCGGCGGCCTGTATCTCGGGTACTTTGGCCGGAGCGGTGCTCTTGCGGTTGAAGAGCGTATCGGCCCGGCCCAGGGTGCTGTCCGGGGTGAAGACGAGCGCCTTGGACCGCAGCGTGGTGGTGAGGTAGCTGAGCTCCCCTTCGCCCTGCAGACCGCGGTTGTTCAGCTTCACGGTGCTGGTGAAGGTGGCCTTTCGCCCGTATAGCGGTGAGCCTTCGTCGCCGGTACTGCGGACGAAGCCCAACGCATAGTCGGGCTGAAGGCGCAGCGGTTCCTTGATGTCCGGGAAGATGCCTGCTGAAACGAGCGTGCCACTGAAGTAGAGGCCCTTGTTGGTGAAGTTGTCCAGCGAGTCGAGTTGGAAGGGATCGCTCCGGTAGTAGAAGCGGTCGCGCTTGTACACCCCGCGTTGGATGTTGCCCTTGTCGTAGAAGACGTAGCTCTCCTTGGTGCTGTTGAACTTCGGATAGCTGGGGTAGTCCTTCTGGTGGAGGCCTCCCTTGTTGCTGGGGGCATCGATCTCCAGGGTGCCGGTGACCTGCTCCAGCACGTTCTTCACCTTCACCAGGGTGGTCCGCCCTTCATCGTTCTTCTCGAAACTGTCGGCCATGAAGCTGACGGAATCCACGTTGAGCAGGTCGACCGTGAAGTTGTCGTAATGGAAGTAGTACTCCTTGCCGTGGAAGGTGAGCTTACCCGCCTGGACCTGTCCGCCGAAGGTGAAGTCACGGCCTTTCTTGATGATCACTTCCTTCTGTGCGGGGAAGATCCGCACGTCCTGTGAATCGCTCATCTGGATGCGCGCCACGCCCTTCATGGCCAGGTCGTAGTTCAGCAGATTGAGCGTGGCGTTCACACCGTCGTCCACGTTCGAATTGAACTGAAGGACGTCGTAGTCCTGCTTGCCTGCACTGTTGAGGATGTGCTGGCGGAGCCGCGGCCGTACATCCACCCACTCGGTCTCGGGGTCATAATCCAGGTAGCCTTTGTTGGCCATATCGATGAGCAGGGGGATCACCTCCTCCTTCTGCATGCGGCTGAAGACGGCGAACTCCTGGGCATAGAAGTGCCCATCATTTTGCTTGCTGAAATCGTTCAGGCGCACCAACGGATGGACCGCATCGATGCCGAGCAGCGCGTAGTAGCGCTTCTCCTTGAAGTAATTGAAGCTTTCGAAGCTGGCCCGTGTCAGGGTGCTGCCTGGGAGGTTGCCCATCTGCACCACGGGATCGCCCTGTTTCCAGGTGAGGACCTCGAAGTACATGTCCATCTGGTGGTACGTGTTGTAGAAGGGCGCCTTGCTCAATCCCTCCTCCTTCTTGATGAGACTGAGCACACGCTTCTCGCGCAGAAAGCGGAGGCTCACGCTGGGGTGGTACAGCGAGTCGTTCTCCAGGCGCACGTTCACCGCCGCATCGTCCGTGGTGATGCGCTCCGGTTCGATGGAGAAGCGCAGACTGCGCGCGATGATGAACGGACGCCTGTCCCGATAGAAGGTGAGGAAGGCCGGCTGCTCCTTGGTCCCATAGCCGATGAGCTTGGCGCCCTGCAGGGAGAAACCACCCTCGAAGTCGATGCCGTCCACGATATCGCGGATCGCCATGCGCCGGTCGTAACTCTCAAAGCGGGGATAGCTTGCGCTCCCGGCATCCACATTGGCGAGCACCTTGTCGCTCACCTTCCCGAAGAGCGTGCGGGGGAAGTAGGGATCGTTGAACTGTACCGAGTCGATCTCGTAGGCCGACCCCTTCATGCGCAGGGTGTACGGGTGGTCCCACTCGGCGAAGGTGGCCGTGGGTTTCAACCCGGCCCGCTCCCATGTGATCTTCCCTCCCACCCCGCGCCACACTCCGGTGGTGGGCATGAACAGCCCCGTGGTACCCAGGATCACCGAGCTGTCACCCTTGGCGGTGCAGACCAGGTCGGTGCGCTCGAAGCGCACCACCGGCACACTGTCGAAGGCGAAGGTGAACCGTGCTGAACGCGCACGCCAGGTGGTACTGGGTGATGCCAGCAGGGTGTTGTCCTTGAAGAGCCCCGCACAGGTGCTGATGAAGCTGGAGACGTTCTGCTTGCGCCCGCCCTGGACCAGTTCATTGAGGCCCTTCATCCACGCGTCGAACTCGGCACCACTGCGGCCTCCACTGGGGAACGCCGCCACCGAGGCGAGGTAGTCCCGGAACGAAGGGAATGCCTCGAACCGCTTCTTGAGCATGAAATTGGCCACCTCCACCACGCGCACACGTTGGGCTTCGGTGTAGAAGGTGCCCTGCCACACGGGTGCGAACACCTCGGTCATGAAGCCGCGCGCCTCCTTCTTGTCAGCGGCTTCCAGAAAAGCCGTCATCTCCTCGAGGAAGATCACCTGGTCGCTGGAGAACGGTTTGGTCTGCGCCGCACCCACTCCAGGCAGCACCAGTGCGATCAGCAGGCCGATGGCAGGAAGGTTCCACTGTGAGGAGAGGGGGGTGCACTTCATCCCTGCTTGCTGTTGAAGGGTTTGCGACAACCGAGCAGGGCCCAGTCGCCTTCGTTCATACGCTCTGCAAGGTCCAGGCCATGTTCACGCGCACGCTGGGCCAGCATGTGCCGGTCGGTCACCACGAAGCCACTGAGAAAGAGGGCCGCACCGGGCCGCATCGCCGCGCTCAATAGGGGCATGGCGTCGAGCAACACGTTGCGTTCGATATTGGCGAGGATCAGGTCGTACTGGCGCCCCACAAGCGCATCGGCCACGCCCACCGCGCAGTGGATCCGACCGCAGCCGTTCCGGGCCACGTTCTCCCGGGCATTGTCCACGGCGCCGGGATCGATATCGAACGCATCGCAATGCCGCGCGCCCATGCGTTCGGCGAGGATGGCCAGCACGCCGGTGCCGCAGCCCAGATCGCATACGTCCTTGTCGCGCAGATCAAGGCCGAGCATGGCCTGCACCATCATGCGGGTGGTGGCGTGGTGGCCGGTACCAAAGGCCATGCGTGGAGTAATGACGAGCTCGTGTATGAAGCCTTCGGCCGATGCGTGGAAGTCCGCACGGATCCGCACCTCGCGCCCAACCTCCACCGGTTGGAAGCTGCTCTCCCACTCGGCGTTCCAGTTCCGGTCTGCGATCTCGCGCTCCTGCCAGGTCACCTGCACATGCGGGTCGCGCAGACCGAGCAGCTGTCGCAGCGCTGCGGGATCGAAGCGGTCGCTGCGCACATAGCCCTTCAGCTCGCCTCCGCCATTGGGGTTGTCCGGTCCTTCCTCGAAGCTGTCGTAACCGATATCGGCCAGCTCGGTCATGAGCAGATCGCGCCAAGGGTCCACCGGCTCGATGAGGAAGGTCACTTCGGTGTAGGGCACGGAGCGGATGCGTTAGCGACCGGTGTTGCCGGCGATGGTGATCAAGGTGTTGAAGGAGGCGGCATCGAGCGCTGCTCCGCCGATGAGCCCTCCGTCGATGTCGGGCTGCGCGAACAGGCCTGCGGCGTTCTCGGGCTTGCAGCTCCCTCCGTAAAGTAGGGGCACCGAACGCGCGCCGGCGCCGATCCGTTGGTGGAGTTGGGCGCGAATGAAGGCGTGCATCTCCTGCGCCTGTTCGGGACTCGCGGTGAGGCCGGTACCGATGGCCCATACAGGTTCATACGCGATGACGATACGCGCCAGGGCACCGTCGTCGAGCCCGGCGAAGGCTTCCGCCAGCTGTGCGCCGACCACCTCGAAATGGCGACCGGCCTCACGCTCTGCAAGCACCTCGCCGCAACAGTAAATGGGCATCAGACCGGCGCGGAGCAGGGCCGCGATCTTACGCCCCACGATGGCGTCGGTCTCACCAAAGTACTGGCGGCGCTCGCTGTGCCCCACGATACAGGCGCCAACACCGATGCTGCCCAGCATGGGCGCGCTCACCTCTCCGGTGAAGGCACCCTGCTCCGCTTCATGGCAATTCTGGGCGGCCACCATGGCGCCCGTACCGCGCAGCTGCTCCACGGCGTTCGCCAGGAAGGGGAACGGAGGGGCTATAATGACCTCCACGCCGGGAGACCACTTGTCCGCTCCTGCCACAAGCTGGGCCACAAGGTCGGCGGCAGCGTTGCGGTCCTTATGCATCTTCCAATTGCCGGCTACGATCTTCCGCATGGTTCAGAACGACCCTGTGCATACAGCGGTCGAGACAAAGATGGTCGTCCGTGCCAGCGCTGGCACGGACGGGACCGATGGGATATCAACAATAACGCGGGAGAACCCGGTGGTCCTCAGAGCGCTGCCTCCAGACCGGCGATGCCGGGAACATCATTGCAATGCCACTTGCCCTTTACCGTTCCTTCCTGCAACAAGAGCAGGCCAGGATTGCTTCGAACGGCGGTCTTGATGGTCTTCTCATCGCATTGCACCATGTCGAAAGGCAGCTGCAGGTCGTGGCGGAGCGCTTCGTAGGCCTCGAACGGGCTGGCGCTCACGGCGTAGACGTACCACCCCTTGCTGAACGCTTCCTGCGCCAAGGCCGCGATGGCCGGCAGGCAGTCCCGATCGCTCTTCTCCACGTTATACACCGTCACAAGCAGCACAGGCGTAGGTTCGGAGAGGATGCCTTCGGTCACATCCACTCCATCGATGTCGGTGAGCAGGAAGTCCTGTACCGGCGAATCGATGCCCGGTTCCACTTCCACGATGCGACGGTCCACATACTCGAAGTTATCGTCGTCCCATGGGTAGGCTCCCTTGCTGTCGTACTCCTTCTCCTCACCGGTCCGCTTGTCGCGGTAGATCATGTAAATTTCTTGAACGGGCGGCCTGCCCATGGTACGCTGCTCGGCGATGCTCTTCCCGATGGCATAGGGGCGGTAGTCGCGCATGGGCAGGTGGGCATGGTTCCACCAACTGAAGATGAGCGTGATGGTGGCGATCCAGGCCGCCGTGGACCATTCGGCTCTCGGTGCCTGCTGGAAGCGCTTGATGAGAACATATCCGGCGAAGCCGAGCAGGGTGAACCAGACCGGACCCCACCAGGTGAACACCCAGCTCCATACGGCCACGAGCAGAAGCCCCCCGGGCAACAGGATGCGGTCCTCCGATGCGGTGTTCCATTGGATCCGTGATCGGAGGAAGAACATGGGCAGCACAAAGACCAACAGCACCATATCCTTGGCGAAGCTCTCCCAGGGAGTTAGGCTGCGCCCGATGGAACCTTTCATGGCATCACCGAAACAGCCGCAATCCGTCACACAGGTAACGCCCCGGGTCTCCTCAACACCATTGACCATCACGGTGTAGGTGCCGGCGGGGTCACAGGTGGCGGTATAGGCCGTGAGCCAGCCGAAGAAGAGCGTGAGCCCCAACAGGGACCAAGTGGCGAGCTTCATGCGCCCACCCACGAGCACGGCGAAACCCAGGACCACTTCGGCCAGGCAGGCGAGCAACCCCAGTGCGAGGGCATACGGAGCCAGTGCAGGCAGGTTGAGCGCGCTCTCCGCAAAGTACTCCTCCAACTTGTAGGCGAAGCCCAGCGGGTCGTTGGCCTTGATGAGGCCACTGACGATGAAGAGCGAACCGACGAAAAGGCGCGAGAACAGCAGGAGATAACGCATGGGCAGCCTTGTATCTGGATGTGATGCGCGAAGATAGCGGCGCACCTGATGACCCGCTCTGCGTTAACGATCCTTCAGAGCAGCGCTCAGTTGCGCGCGCCCTGCTGCGCCAGCACTGCGGAGCGCATGAGCGCCAGGTGATGGTCGTCATGCTCGGCAATGAACAGGAGTTGGTCAACAGCGCTCATGCTCATCCCCCTGCATGGGTGCTCCGCCCGATGTTCCAGCGCAGACGCATCGAGCTGTGCGAAGCGTCCCACCAGGTAGTTGCGGCGCAGCCTGAACTCTTCCACCATGTCGCCGAACGGCCGGTGTCGGTGGATGCTCAGAAAGCGGTCCTGGTCATCCAATGCAATGGGTGAGAGCGTGCCGCGCCGTGCCTGGAGATCATCCGCGCGGACCTCCATCCGTTCATCCAGTAGGATCAAATGGGCGAGGTGGTCCTTCACGCTCCAGCGTCCGGTGACCCGCATGGAGATGCGCTCCAGGGGTAGACCTTGTACGAGCAACATGATCCGTGCAGGTGTACCGAGAACACGCTCCACGAGCAGGGGCAGCTCGTCGATCCCCCTGCCAAAGGTCAACTGACGTTCGTTCCACGGAGTGATGCGCATGCCCTTATGACATCACACACGGGGCCGTTCATTGCCTGGCCCCGGTGCTTTGACAATGATATGACGATCGGGCGCTCAACGCAGACCCTCGCGCCCGCTGATGGGTCCGCGCACAGCCAGTGCCCCCGCGCTGCGACGACGCTGGTCCACCTCCACCATCAGTCGGTCCACTTCGGGTCGTATGGCCATGGCGTAGGTGTCGTTCCACGCCAGGTGGCCGGTCATCGGCGTGAACCGGGCGATGCCCATCGGCATGTCGAAGAAGCCCAGATCAAGGCCGGCCACCTTGGGGAACAAGGTCATCTCAACCTCAAGGCCCATCACGCGCGCATCATCCTCCCAGGCAGGCCCGCGCGTGTCCACCGCATAGCACTTGGTCACATGTCCGGCCAGACTGAAGCGGATGACATGCTCGGCGCCGTTCTCCAGCACGAAGGAATAGCGGCCGCCAGGACCGGTGACCGTGCGGGCCACCACCTCACCGTTCCGGTATACACGCACCAGCACCTGCTCCAACGGCAGGCGCTCATCCATATCGGTCACCACGCCGTACACGCGCAACTGGGCAGCGTGGGTGGAGCAGACCAGTACGATCGCCAAGGCGGTGAGCAGTGAACGCAACGGTGTGGGTATTGGGGCTGCGAAACTACCCGGGCGCAAGGGGGAGGATCAAGACCCCAGGCCCGCGAAAAGGACCCAGTTACCACCACACGAATGTTCATTACCCGGCGAACAGGGGGGCTGTCGCGCCCGTTCCTTAGATGGAACCAACACACCCGACCATGGCACCGAAGTCGCTTCTCCGTCCGCTGGTCGTGCTGACCCTGACCCTGGCCAGCATGGCCGCGCAGGCGCAACTGGACCGAAGGCTTGAGGCCTTACAAGCCGTTCAACAAGGGGACATGCAGCTGCGGCTGGGCAACTCCGAACAGGCCTATGTGCTCTATACCAATGCCATCATGCTGGACCCTGCACTGGCCGATGGATACATGAAGCGCGCCAGCCTCCTGCAACGCACCGGCCGCTACCTCGAAGCGCGCAGCGATATCGACAAGGCCCTCGGACTGAACCCCATGTCCAGCTACATACTCGATCGAAGGGCCAAACTGAACATCCTGATGAGCGACCACAAGGGCGCGGAATTGGACATGGAGCGGGCGCGTTACCTGGCGCCCTATGACGAGTTGTTACGCAGGACCCAGGTGGACGAATGGGTGGACCTGGGGCGCCCTGACAAGGCGTTGGCGGAGCTCGACACGCTGCTGAGTATGGAACCAGGCGACACCACGCTCCTGCTAAAAAGAGGTTTCCTCCTGCTGGAGTTGGACGACCACGCAGGAGCGCGAGCCATCGCACAGGAAGTGTTGCGTGGGAGGACCTCGGCGCTCGCTCTTGACCTGATGGGACTGGTGGCATTGAAGCTGGGCGATGCCCCGGCCGCACTGGATGCCTTCAACGCCGCCATCGAACGCGCTCCGGGTGTGGCCATCACCTGGTACAATCGCAGCCTGGCCAAGCGCGCCATGGGCGACCATGAAGGCGCGGTACAGGACCTCGATGAAGCCATCGTCCGGGGTCGGGACAGAACACGCTTCCACTACAATCGGGCCCTGCTCCGTAAGGAACTTGGCGATCTGGAGGGTGCGTTGGCCGACTATGATGCGGTGCTCGAGTCCTCACCGAACGAGGTGGATGCGCTGTTCAACCGGGCATTCACGTTGAAGTTGCTGGGCGACCAGAACGCGGCGATGTGGGACGCTGAAAAGGCCCTGCGCCTCGACCCCGATGATGCACTGGCGTGGAACCTCAAAGGCGATCTGCACCTGCTCTTCGGCGAATACCCCGAAGCCATCCTCCATTATGGACGCGCCATCAACCTGGCGCCCGAAGCAGCGATGCACCACTACGACCGCGGGCTCGCCTACCTGATGAGCTACCAGCTACTGCAGGGGTGCGACGATCTCCGACGCTCGGTGGACATGGGCCTCGAACAGGGGGCCGAGGCCTACCGGAACTTCTGCAGCTTCTGAACACGATGCGCCACCCGCTCACCTCGCTCCTGCTCCTCTTCGCATCGGCCTTGTGCGCCCAACCCGACGAACGCGCGGCCGTGCTCTCCGTCATCGATCACTACTTCGCCACCATGGCCGCCCGGGACAGCGCCGGCATGCAGGCCGTCCTTACCGATGAAGGCATGTTCCACGGCAAGTACAGCGACGCGCCCAACGAGCCCGCACGCCTGATGTCGCATGGCCCCTACCTGGCCCGCTTGCAACGCGACACCATGCCGCTGCTGGAACGCTACTGGGACCCGGTGGTGTACATCGAAGGTCCCATCGCCACGGTCACCGCACCATACGACTTCCATGTGGGGCGCAAGCTGAAGCACTGCGGCATTGACCACTTCACGTTGGTGAAGGAGGCGGACGGCTGGAAGATCAGCGGTGGTGTGTTCACCATGCAGCGCAGCGGATGTCCGGAGAGTCCCTTGGGACCAGCATACGAATAGCGGGCGCGCCTCAGGGGCCGTGAGGAGGAGCACTGCTCAACGTCCCACAGCGATGTACACAAAGGTCGCCGCCAAGGCCAGCTTGATGAACAACCAGTATTGCATGGGGATCCAGAAGAACGAGTGGTTCGGCTTGACCTCCATGACCTCACCGGTCCTCACATCCTGAAGGAGACGTCCTTCGCCCGTATTCCAGCGCTTGCCGAAGTAGTGGTCCACGAGCCCGGAAAGTCCGACCACTGGCCAAAAAACACGCGGATCGCGCAGGTCGGCCACCGCACATACAATGCCTGCTCCGATCGCTGTGATCGGCACCAGCCAGCCCTTTCCTGTAAAGGCAATGAACATGGTCAGCCTTGTTGGTCCAGCTGGATCATGGCAAAGACCCCGTAGTTCACAATGTCCAGGAAGTTGGCATCGACGCCTTCGCTCACCAACGTATTGCCCTGATTGTCCTCGATCTGCTTGATGCGCAGGAGCTTCATCAGGATCAAGTCCACTAGGGAGCTGACGCGCATGCTACGCCAGGCTTCTCCATAGTCATGGTTCTTGCGTTCCATCAACGCCCGTGCCTGCGCAAGTGCCTCCTTCACACGTGCGAAGCCTTCGTCAGCACTGAGGTCCGGCTGGTCCACCACACCGCGCTCCAGTTGGACCAGCGCCATGGCAGCATAGTTGATGATGCCGATCAGCTCCGGGCGCACACCCTCTCCAACACGGCTCTCGCCCACCGTCTGAATGGTGCGGATGCGTTGGGCCTTGATGAAGATCTGGTCGGTGAGCGAAGGAACGCGCAGGATGCGCCAGGCCGTTCCATAGTCATGGGCTTTCTTGGCGAAGAGCGCGAGGCACTCATCGACCACGGCATCGTACTGCGCTAGGGTGCGTTGCATGGGGCGCGAAGGTAGCGGCTCAGCGCACGAGCATGAGCCGTACGCGCTCCACCCCATCGGTACCGCCAAGTTCAAGCACGTAGGTACCCACAGCCCAGGCGGACACATCCATGTGCAGCACACCGCTGCCCGCGGCAAGGCGCCGGGTACCGACCAGGCGACCCTGCGCATCCCGCACGACGAGGTCTGCTGCCTCCTGTCGCACCGGGAAGGTGAGCTGCACCTCGTTCACCGCAGGGTTCGGGATCAATGCCAATGCCCCGGAGCCGCGCTCGGCAACATCCGTGCTGATCTCCACCGCCTCGTCCGCGAAGCAATCAAGGTCGTTGATGCGCAATTCGACCGCGTAATTACCTCCCTGCGTGTAGGTGTGCACCGGGTTCTGCTCGCTGCTGGTGGCGCCATCACCGAAACTCCATGCCCAACTCGTCGCACCCACACTGAGGTCGGTGCAGGAAAGTTGCAACCCGTTCAGTACTGCGCTGAACGCAGGCTCCACCACCTCCACGTTCACGGTCACCGATCCGCTCACACAGGGCGGTCCCTGGACCTCCAGGTCATAGAGGAAGTAATAGTGGCCATCGCTTGCTGAGGATCCGGTGAGCTTCAACAGGCCCGGCAACTCATACGGGTAGTCCGCCCCCGTATCGTTACGATAGAGGTTCGTATTGGTGCCGCCGATCGAATACACACCCGCAGCTGGCAGCACGAACCCGAGATCGACCCGTCCGGTCCCCGCCGGTATGTTCACCTGAACGCTCTGCACGAGCGCTCCGGTCCCATTGGGTCCGTTCCACAAGCTGAAGGTACGGATACCGCTGGTGGCCGCATCCACCCAGGCAGAGATGATGGTGCAGGGCTGCTCCGCACTGATATTGATCGTACCCACGAAACTGCTCTGCAGATGGCCACCCGTGCCAAAGGCGTTGGTGGCCGGCCCCACGAACTGGACGGGCGCAGGTACCACGCTCCGAACGCTGAACGTGGTGGAGGCGGCCAAGGCCGGTGTGATGAGCGTCGAACCGGTGCCAGAGGCGCCGCCTTGGGCATCGCTCCATTCCAAGGTACCGACCCCGCTCGCGTTCAGCTCGGCAGGAACACCCGCGCAGGTGCTCACGTCCGAGGTCTCGGGTGCAACGGGCAGTTCGACCGCAACGCTCTGGCTGAAGCTGTCGCTACCGATGAGGTTGCTCACCGTGAGCACGACCGAATAGGTACCGCTGGCTGCATAGGTATGGGACGGGTTCTGCTCGGTGCTGGTGCCACCATCGCCGAAATCCCAGTTCCACGACTGGGGTACATCCGTTGACGCATCGACGAAGGAGACGGTGCCGCTACATCCGGAGATCACCACCGCATCGAACGCGGCCTGTGGTGCAACGGTGGGCAGCTGGCAGGCGAGCGGAAGGTCGAATGCCTCCACCTGATCGAAACGGTCACCCGTACTGCCCTGCTGCGCGCTGAAGCCCAGGCCGCGACGGGCGAAAGCGTTCCAGATAAGGCACTTGTTCACCCCACCATAGATCAGCTCATCTGCCAGCAGGATCGCATTGCGCCCATCCACGAAGCCAGGGTTGCATGGCTGGAGCTTCATTCCTTCCATGACCAGACGCATGGCGATGTTATTGCCGCCATCCCCATTGTAGACATCTGCATCATAACCGTACAGGTCGATGAGGTCCCAGGTCATGTCCCACAAAATGGTGGCCCACACAAAACCGATACCATGGGGCTGGGAGATGTTCGCATTGTTGGTGGCTGCGTAGGTGAAGGGGTTGATGCCCATGTCACGCGTGTAGGGTGCCGGGCGGATGCCCACACCGCTGGTGGGCTGGCCGCTCGCGAAGGTGCCGATGCCCCGCACATCGTTGGGCTGGTCGTCCGGCTCAATGGTGAGCATCAAGCCGACCCAGTCGCTCCAGCCCTCCCCCATCTGTTCCGCATTGAACAAGCACTCCACATTGTCGCCTCCTCCGGTGAGCCGATTGGAGATGCCATGGCCGTACTCGTGTGCCACAACACCATTGTCGTAGCAACCATCGCGATCGGCCGCCTGTCCGAGATCGGAAAGGGTGAGGTTGACCGTGTTACCCGCCTCCAAGGACTGGCGAAGTTGCGCGCCCAGAACATCGCTCACCATCACTGCGGGAATGCTGACGATGCCACTCGTCCCTCCCATCGCTGTGGGATTGCCAGGCTGGTTGTTCACCACGATCACACCGATCGCTCCGGCGGCCTGCATGGCCTCCACCTTGGCCACGAAGGTGCAATTGCCTCGGTCCACCAGCGCGAACTTGCCCGCGATGGCAGCAGCGTTCACCAGGTTGTTGCAGCCATCACCCAAGGGGGCAACGTCATCCACCGCCGCAACAAGATCGCCTGTCAGGGGCGCGTCGGGCAGCCCTGGGCCGAAGCCCGCCACCGCACTGGGGTAGCCGCCGGCCAGTCCGGAAGGGCTGTTCACCGTGAGGTTGTTGCCCAGGGCTGAACCGGTCCAGTTATACATCTGCATGGCACCCGACGAGCCGTCAGGCGGGGTCCCGAAGTTGGCGTTGTTGTTACCGCCGCCGTCCTGCGCTTGGGCGAAAACAGCATCCTCTCCGATGCCTCCTCGATCGTAATTGTTCTGTTGGAAATTGCCGCTCTGCTCGTCGAAGCCATATTGGTACCAGACGTCGTGCATCAGATTGTTCCAGAAGAAAAGGTTCGTGATCGATGCATCGAGGCTGTTGCCGGGATCGGCGTTAAGGTCCAACGGGAAGTCGAAAGCAAGCGAGGCACCACCGTCCGGGGCATAGCCAGGGACATCATCATCGTCAAGGTCCTCCGTAGCCCATACGTTATTCCCACGTGTAATGGTGAACTCGGCACCGGGCGTGCCATCCACATCGTGCCAACCGAAGGGCGAGGCGAGCGGATCCTCTGGCGAGACCTCCAAGGTGCGTCCTCCATGGCTGGGGCTCTCCACCGGCATCTGGAACACACGGTAACCCGCGGACGATCCGCCCGAGGCGGCAAGATCCTCGACCAATGCGGCGCTGTCATCGTGCAGCGCGCTGTGGTCGTGCTGGTCCGGGAACGAACAGGTGAGAACGATGTTGTTCTGCCGAAGGATCGCTCCGTTGGCTGCATCCACAGCCATCAACCACCATGTGTCGGAGGCATGGGTACGGATGGACAGGTCCCAGGCCGGATGCAAGCCGCCCTGATCATCGGATTGGAGAATGGAACGGGCCACGATGGGCTGCCGGGCGATGGAAGGTGCATGGAGTTCCACCGTTCCGGGCTTCCTGCCTGCACGCTCGCTGGGCACTTCCTGCAGCGGAAGGCGCAGCGCCGTGGCGGCATGGCGCAGGGCCGTTGGCGCCGTCATGGAGCCGGAGCCGGAAACACGACCGCGCACATCGCGGAGCAGCCGATCGGCCGCCAGACGGACCTGCCCATCACGCAGCAGGAAGGTACCGATGGCATTGTGCACATCACGGCCATCCACCTGTTGGATCACATGCACGATGCGCTGTCCCTTTGCTTGTGAACTGGGCATGCTGCTGATGCGCAGGTCTTGTACATCGGCCTCGGTGAGTCCAAGCGTCGTCCGTTGCTCGCTCAAGTAAGCGCGGATCAAGGGCAGCGGGTCCTGCGCGCAGATCGGCGAGGCGGCGAACATGAGCAGGAAGAGGGACAGGTTCAGTTTACGCATGGTCATTGGAGGGAACGGCGCGGTGGGCCGGTTGAGGGACGAAGGTCACAAGGTAGCGTACATCGGCCTAACAGTGGCCCGAGCGCCATGCCTTGTGAACGCGATCCTAGGGAAGCCGTCGGCCGCCGATACCTTCGCGGCATGCGTATCACATGGAACCTGCGCGGTACACTGCGGCAATGGGATGGCCCGATGGTGATGGGGATACTGAACGCCACTCCTGATTCCTTCCATGCGGGCAGTCGTTTCGGTGCGGACGCTGTGGTGGACCAGGCCGGTCGTATGCTCGAAGAAGGGGCCGCCATGCTCGATGTGGGCGGAATGAGCACGCGTCCCGGGTCGGCGGAGGTGTCGCCCACCGAGGAGATGGACCGTCTGCTACCCATATTGCAGGCCATCCACAGTGCTTTCCCGGATGCCACCTTGAGCGTGGACAGCTACCGTGCAGAGGTGGTCCGCCAAGCCGTGCAGGCGGGTGCGTCCGTGGTGAACGACATCTCGGCCGGGGCCCTTGACCCTGACATGCTTGCCACGGTGGCCGCCTTGAAGGTGCCCTACATCATGATGCACATGAAGGGTACGCCCGCCACGATGCAGCGGGCACCGCATTACGAGGATGTGCGCCGTGAAGTGCTCGGTCATCTGAGCTCGCGGATGCAAGCGGCACGTTCGGCCGGGATCGCCGATGTGGCCATCGACCCGGGCTTCGGCTTCGGCAAGGACCTGCACCACAACTATGCGCTCCTGGCAGGCCTCACCCGGTTCACGGTCCTCGATGCGCCGGTGCTGGTCGGCGTCTCGCGCAAGCGTATGATATGCGGACCGCTTGGCATCACGGCCGAAGACGCGCTCAATGGCAGCACGGTACTGCACACCATTGCACTGATGAAGGGAGCCTCCATCCTGCGTGTGCACGATGTGAGGCCTGCCGTGGAGGCTGTTGAACTGGTGCGTCAGCTGTCCCTGGCGTCGAGTTGACAGAAGTATCAACGGACCTTCAGAACTCCACTTCCTTGCGGCGCCGTGTGGAGGCTGTGCTGCCTGGTTTCGCCTGTCTTTTGGCGCGGGCGATCAGTTCCCGCTCGTACAGCACCATCAGGCGCGCGACCTTGGGACGCATCGAATCGGTGTAGGAAATATCCCAATTGAGGTTCCGCACGGAATGTTTGTAGGCCGACATGCCTATGGGCGCGTCCAATAAGCCGAAATCAAAGCCTTCGATCCATTCGAAGAGCGTGATCTGCAGGTCCATCTCGTAGAACGGAACATCCGGGAACATGGGGATCTCCCGAGCATCGATGCGTACATGCTTGGTGACCATGTCCTTCCGGTGGAACCACACAACGTAGTCGTAGCCGCGTTCGAGGAAGATCTCATACTTGCCATTGCCGCTGGTGATCACCGTCTCGCGCTCCACACTGTCCTTCACCAGGCGCACCTGAACACCTTTCATGGCATCCCCGCTGAAATGTTCGGTGACGATGCCATGGAGCCGGATGTGGAACGCACTGGACTCCTCCATCATCGTTCCCACCAACAACACCGCCAGCACCCAGCGTAGCATCGTACCATCCATTGACCCCAAAATTATGGGCGTGCCTGATACAAGACCCGATGGATCGCAGCACTTTTGCACGATCCCAACACGCATGCGTCCCGGCGTCCGCAATGGCGAGAACCTGCACATCCTGCTCTGGTTGTTGAAAGACCTGTGCTGGGTGATGGACCTGCGCGTTGCCGGGTTGCTGCTGGTGGCGCCCACCATCGGGGTGGCCTTCTGGATCTGCTGGCGATGGCGGCTGGTTCGAAGTGAATTCGTCCACGCCCTGGCCGTGGTCCTTTGGATACTGGCCAACTCAACATGGATGATCGGCGAGTTCTACCTGGAGGACCGGACGCGGCCTGTCGCCATCCTCTTTTTCATGCTGGGCCTGTTGGTACTGGCCGGGCACTACATCGCCACGTGGAGGGTAGCCGCAGCACGCCGCACGAATTAATCCAGGCTTCACGATCGCGCGGAGACACCCGGCTATCTTCGCACGCTGCCTCCATGAACGAACTCAGTGCGCTCCGCGTCCACCTGGACCGCACCCTGCGGATCGGGTTGGCATGGCTTCTGGTGGGGTCGCTCAGTGCGCTGTTCGAGCACAACGTGCTGCACAAGGCCGGGCTGGACAGCCGGCTCCTGGACCGGATCGACGAGAACTACCTGCGTTCCCTGCTGGCCGGTCTGCTGGGCGGCGGAACCTATATTTTCCTGCTCCGTCCGTGGCTGCGCCGCCTCCCGTTCTTCCACGCGTGGGGCATCATGGCAACCCTCATACTGCTGTTGCTAGCACTGACCTCCGCCCTGTGGCGCGCGCAGCATGCGACCGACATTGTCGAAGCCTTCTTACGCGAGCTCCTGTCCCTGGACTTCCTGGGCACCTACCTGTATTGGTCCCTCCTGATGGGCGCCACCATGCTCATGGTCCGGATGAACGACCAATATGGGAGCGGAGGCATCACCTACCTGACCGGCCGCTACCACAAGCCACGACAGGAGATGCGCATCTTCATGTTCCTCGACATGCGCTCATCCACGGCCATCGCCGAGCAATTGGGGCATGTGAAGTACTTCCAGCTGCTCAATGAACTCTTCACTGACATCACCGACGTCATCGTGCGTTCGCGCGGAGAGATCTACCAGTACGTCGGCGACGAGGTGAGCGTAAGCTGGACCTTCCGCAACGGGGTCCGCAGGGAGCGTTGTGTCCGGTGCTTCCTCGACATCCGATCCAAGCTTCAACGACGTGCCAGGCACTATGAGGCACGGTTCGGTATCGTACCTGTCTTCAAGGCCGGCTTCCATTATGGACCGGTGACCACCGGCGAAGTAGGTTCGGTGAAGCGTGAACGCATTTACAGCGGTGATGTGGTGAACACTGCTGCCCGCATCCAGAACAGCTGCAACGAACTGGGCGTTGACAACCTCCTCTCGCAGGAGCTTTTGGAAGTGCTCCATCTGCCGTCGGTCTACCGCACCCGTGAGATGGGCTCCATCGCCTTGCGCGGCAAGGCGCATAGCACAACGCTCTGGACCATCGAATAGGCAGGGTGGTGACCTGATCGACCAGCGTCAATAGAGCGACAGCCGGCCATTCTGGATGACCGTCCAAGGACCGCTCGGCGCCGGATAGAGGACCGCGTCACCGAACAGGTCGAAGGTGGGGATGGCCGCCTCGGTGCCCAGCCGTTCACGACGCCCTCCCTCCACGGACCGAAGGCGACGATCGATGTCCAGGTAGACCAGGCGCGCATCGTTCACAGCCCAACGCTCCGGCACGTAGTCCTCCACGGTCAGTGGTCCGCTCGGTGCGAACAGCTCGAGCCGCCCTTCGTGGAGGTAGAGCAGCAGGCTGTCCTGCACCCAATAGTCCGTGGGAGGAACCTGGAGCAGGGTGTGCAACCGTCCCCCCATCCAACAGCGCAGCTTACCAATGCCGTCAACGAAGGCGAGCACGCCCTCCCCGGCCTTTGCCGAGACCGGTCGAAGGTCCGAGATGCGGTGGTCCGTTCCTCCGGTGCGCAGCATGAAGCGATCATTGACATCATCCCAATAGCCGACCACACCGCCGCCGTTCGCCACCAACCCCATGTCCGCGCTGTCCGTAAGCAGCTCCACCTGTCCGCCTTGGAACAGGAACAGCTTCATCGTTGACCGGTCGTAGAAGGTGACCGTGTTGTTCCCGGTCTGCCATTGCGCCCTCTCTGAAGCACCCGTGACGGTCGCGATGGGGAGCACCTGACCACGCCACAACACCCGCAGCTCGCCGGCCGCAAGGTCATTGAACACCACCAGGCTGTCGGTCACATCGAACCGGTCCACTGGATAAGCGACCGGCACACCGCGCGCTTCGCGCAACACGAACAGGGTGTCGCCCGAGCGCCACGCCGCCCTGCCACCCGCCACCTGCCAGCGGTCCACCGGACCGCGGTGCAGCAGGTGAAGCCGCCGGCCCTCGGCCAGAAAGATCTTCAAGCGACCCTCCGCATCGGTGTAGATCACCTGCCCGTCCTGTGCTTCATACCGAAGGGGGCGCTCCTTCTCAAGCCGTTCGAAGCGCCCGTTGGCGAAGACCACGAAACGCCCATCGTCATCAACGAAGGGCACGGGCCACTGGGCTTCTACCATGATCACATGGAACAGGGCAACGAGCAGGATGAACGGTTTCATTTGCTGATGCGTTCGAGGGTGTGCACACGTACCTCACGTCGACGGCCCTTCACAGGCACGAGGTTCTCCGGCCCCATGCGGAATCGACGCGTGGCGGATGGGAGTCGCCTGAGCAGTTCACCAGAGACCAGCAGGTCCACCTTCATCGCCTTGGCCAGTCCGAGGATCCGCGATACACTGTTCATCACATCACCGCTGTGATCGATGACACGCTTGATGTGCCCCACCTGAGCCACGATCACACCCCCACCGTGCAACGCACCACGGTACTCGGGCACCAGCCCGAACTCCCGTTGCAGCTCGTCCGCATGGCTCGCGATGCGGTCCTGGATGTCGAAGAACAGGTCCAGGCAATTGTCCTCGCGCAATCCCACACGCAGGGGCCATGTGAAAAGGACTTCGTCACCAACGTACTTGAGGATGTCCGCTTCATTGCGCAGAACGGCATCCGTCATCAGTGAATAGGTGTAGTTCAGAAGCCGGAAATAACGAAGGTCCCCCAGCCGTTCAGCGATGGCGGTGGACCCAACGAGGTCAAGCGTGAGCACGATGCGCTCTTCCGCACGGGGACGGTCGAAGCGGCCCAGTAGAAACCCAAGGAACGCACGTCGGCCAAGGTGCTCCTCCAACTGCACGATCAACAGGGCAATGGAGGTGACCACTACCACACGGAGCACCACCTTGTAGAACTGTGCCATGGACAGAAGGTCGCGCACCCGGTAGGGCTCCTCGTAGGTCATCAGGTTGAACCCATCGCTTTTCAGCGCGAAGGCGACCGTGATGAGGGTGATGGAGAGCAGGCTCACCAGGACGAACTTCCCGAGGAACTGGACGGGCACGGGTAGCGCCCGGAAGCGACGACCAAAGAAGAACTCCTCCAGAATGCCGGTCCAAATACCCAACAGGGCCCATGCCCAGAACTCAGCACCCATGGGCTCACCGCTGAAGAGGGTGAGCACCCAGGCCACCATGGCGGCCACCAAGCCGTACTTCAGCAGCTTGCGCAGTTTGTATCGGGTGATGGCGGTCAAGGGCGCGCGAATTTACAGGGTTGCACGCCGTGGCGCCTCACCATCGCAACAGGGACATGACCATGGGCCGCCGCAACACCGACCTTTGTGCCATGGCATGGCACCTCCCGGCAAGGCTGCTGAGCCTGTTATATCCCATCACCATCGAACGTTCCGAAGGGCGCTTCGGTCCGCTGGAAGTGCGTTGGGAACATGGTCGAAAGGTGCTCAACTCCGCCAACGCGAACCAATCTTTCGGTGCCCTTCACAGGGTGTTACAGGCAGCCTTGCCCGACGCGGTCAGCGGGATCTCCGATCTGCGTACGGTCCTTCTCCTTGGGCTGGGTGGCGGCAGCGCGGTGCATATCCTGCGGAACGAGCTCAAGCGTGACCCACGGATCACCGCCATTGAACTGGACCCGGTGATGATCGATGTCGCCGGGCGACACTTCGCTGTCCTGGGCGATGCGCGGCTCACCGTGATACAGGGTGACGCCACCGTTCAAGTGCACGTTCTCCGGGATCGGTTCGACCTGGTGGTGGTCGATCTGTTCGCAGATGACGGCCCTGCGGAGGGCACCGGCACACAGGGCTTCATCCATGCACTGCGTGACAGGGTGGCAGACGGCGGGAGGCTGGTATACAACACCATGGCCCACGATGGACCGACCGCAGCGCGCAGTGAACGCGTACACGCACTGCTCCGGCGGACCTTTCTGCGCGTGACAACGATCCACTCCGAAGGGCTGAACAGGGTGTTCGTCGCTCACTGAACAACGAACAGCGTTGTTGGTACGTCGTTTGGTGAAGGAGTCCGAAATTTGAGCGGCGCAGAACGCATGCATCCGATACCCGCACGAACCGCAGGGTCAACCCTGCCCATGCTGGCAGCGATCCTGTTCGTGCTCCTCCAACTGGCGGGGCGTGCGCAGCCCGTATGTTCCATCGACATCGGGAACGATACCACGATCTGCGCTGGTGAGAGCGTGGTGCTCACGGGTCCGGCAGGGTACACCAACCACCTCTGGAGCACGGGCGAGACCACCCCGAGCATCACGGTGAACGCAGCGGGGAACTACAGCTGCCAGGTCTCCTACCCGACCGGCAACCTCACCACCAACGGTAATTTCAGCAGTGGTAACATGGGATTCAACACCATGTTCAACTACGGAACACCGCTCACCAACGAAGGCAACTATTGGATCGGCACGAACGCCGCCCTGTACCACCCGCAGTTCGCAGGCACCGGCAATGGAGCCTTCCTCATGGTGAACGCCGGCTGGATGCACGCCGGCTGGCGGTTCTGGTGCCAGACCATCGACGTGTGTCCGGGACAGACATACACCATCAGCTTCCGCGCCGCCTCCCTTTCGATCTCCAATCCACCGGTCCTTGCCTGGTTCGTCAACAACGTGTGGACCGGCGTAGATCATACGCCGCCCGTGGCACAGGGCCAGTGGCAGAACTTCAGCGTCAACTGGACCGCCCCGGCAGGCACCACCACGGCCGAATTCTGCATCCAGGTCTCCTCCGGCTGGGGCATCGGGAACGACTTCGGTTTCGATGATGTCGATATCCGGTCCACCGTGGTGCTGACAGACCAGGTGACCGTGAACGTGACGCCCCTGCCGGTGGTGGACCTGGGGCCTGACGTCACCCTCTGCGATGGCCAGTCCATCACCCTCGATGTGGCCACACCGGGCGGGACCTACCTCTGGCAGGATGGCAGCACCACCTCCAGTGCACAAGTGACCGTGGCCGGCACGTACGGTGTTACCGTCACCGCCAACGGTTGCTCCGCATCGGACGCCATCGACGTGAGCTACAACCCCTTGCCCGTGGTGGACCTGGGGCCTGACATCGACTTGTGCACCGGGGAGACCGTCGTGCTCGACGTGACGCAACCCGGCGCCTCGTACGGATGGAGCGATGGAAGCAACGGACCTTCCTTGACCGTCAGCGCGGCAGGAACCTACGGTGTTACCGTGTTCCAGAACAATTGCTTCGCCAGCGATGCGGTCGATGTGTTCTACAACCCGTACCCCGTGGTGGACATCGGCGCCGATGCCACGCTCTGCTTGGGCGACCAGATCACCTACGATGCGACCACTCCCGGCGCCACGTACCTCTGGCACGACGGCAGCACAGGCCCCACGTTCAGTGCCGGATCCACCGGTACTGTGAGCGTGGACGTCACCGTCAATGGTTGCACCACCACTGATGATGCGAACGTGGTGGTGAACACCTACCCCTTCTTCGATCTGGGACCGAACGTGACCGTCTGTCCTGGAACGGTCGTCACGCTCGATGCCACCGTACCGGGAGCCACCTACCTCTGGCAGGACGGTTCCACCGCCGCCACCTTCAACGCAGCAGCACCGGGCAACTACAGCGTGCAGGTGACCTTGAACGGCTGCACCTCCGGTGACGCCGTCAACCTGTCCCATTTCGCCCTGCCTGTGGTGGACCTCGGGGCCGACCAGAGCATCTGCGCGGGCACAAGCACCACATTGGGCGTGAACGTACCGGGCGCCACCTACCTGTGGAGCACCGGTGCCACGACGGACAACATCACCGTCAGTACGGCAGGCACGTACAGTGTGGATGTGACACTGAACGGCTGTACGGTGAGCGACGCGGTCACGATCGCCGAAATTCCCTTGCCGGCCTTCGACCTCGGCCCCGACCAGTTCCTTTGCCCGGGCGTCACCAACACTCTTGATGCCTCCGTGCAAGGCGGTTCCTATCTGTGGAGCAACGGAGCCACCACACCGACCATTGATGCAGGTCCGGGAACCTACTCCGTGACCGTCACGGCCAACAACTGCTCCGCCGTTGATGCGATCACCCTGGGACAGCATCCTGCCGCCACGGTCGATCTCGGCGCGGATACCACCCTCTGCCCCGGGCAGTCCATCCTGCTGAGCGCCGCTCAGGCCGGAGCCAGCTATCTATGGCAGGATGGCAGCACAGCCGCAACATTGCTCGTGAGCAGCCCGGGGACCTATGGCATCACCCTCACCGATGGCAATGGTTGCACAGCCCAGGATGCCATCGATGTGGATCATGCCAACCCTCAACCCATCGACCTTGGACCCGATGCGGTGATCTGCGCCGGTACCAGCCTGGTACTCGACGCGACCGCCCCTGGGGCCAGCCATGTGTGGAGCACAGGAGCCACATCCCCCACCATTACGGTCAATAGCGCGGGTATCTACAGCGTCACGGTCACCGAGGGCACGTGCAGCACCACCGACGCCATCACGGTGCAGGTATCACCCTTGCCGATCGTGGAGCTCGGCAACGACACCACGCTATGCCCGGGCCAGACCCTCGTGCTCACTGGGCCGGTCGGCGCCTCCCTGCTTTGGAGCACCGGGGCCACCGGCAATAGCATCGTGGTAAGCACGGCCGGAACCTACACCCTGACGGCCACCAACGCTGATGGATGCCAGGCCGTCGATGCGATAACCGTGAACTACGCCACACCGGGCGCCATCGACCTCGGAACTGACCAGAACATCTGCCAGGGCACGAGCATCACGCTGGATGCCACGCTGACCGGGGCCACACACCTCTGGAGCACCGGCGCCACCACGCCCACCATCAGCGTCTCCGCTGCGGGCACCTACAGCGTGGAGGTCATCCAGGGAGGATGCAGCGTGACGGACGCGATCACCATCGGCGTCGATCCCGTACCTGTGTTCGACCTCGGGCCTGACCTGGTGATCTGCCAGGGACAGAGCGCAACGCTCGACGCCACTGTGCCTGGAGCGACATACCTATGGAGCACCGGCGCCACTGCTCCGACCATCACGGTGGGCACCACGGGGCTCTACACCGTCACTGCCGATCTGAACGGTTGCACCGCAACGGACCAGGTCCAGGTCACCGTGCTCAGCCCCACCTCCATTGACCTCGGCCCCGACCAGGTGCTCTGTCAGGGTGAGAGCCTGACGCTGGATGCCACGGTGCCCGGTGCCACCTACCTCTGGAGCACAGGTGCCACCACACCCACCATCACCGTCACCACCAGTGACACCTACAGCGTTGAGATCTTCCAGGGCGCTTGCAGCGTGAGCGATGCGGTGAACATCACCGTGAACCCAGCGCCGGTCTTCGACCTCGGAGCCGACCGGACCATCTGTGCCGGCAGCACCACCATCCTCGACGCCACCGTGCCCGGCGCATCCTACCTCTGGAGCACGGGCGCCACCACGCCCACCATTACCACCGGAACGGCGGGAACGTTCTCCGTGACCGTGACGTTGAACTCCTGTGCGGTGACCGATGCTGTTGATGTGGAAGTGAGCGTACCACAGTCGGTCGACCTCGGCCCAGACGTGGTGCTCTGCCAGGGCGAGAGCATCACCTTCGATGCCAGTGTGACCGGCGCCACCTACCTCTGGAGCACCGGTGCCACCACGCCCACCATCACGGTCACCAGTGCCAACACCTACAGCGTGCAGGTCTTCCAAGGCATCTGCTCGGTGAGCGACATCGTTCAGGTGGCCGTGAACCCGGCACCCACGCTCGAACTCGGTGCGGACCAGGTGATCTGTGAGGGGGCAAGCACCATTCTCAACGCCACCTACCCCGGCGCGACGTATGCCTGGAGCAACGGTGCCACCACGCCCACCATCACGGTGAACACCAGCGGGACATATGCCGTGACCATTGACCTCAACGGCTGTGCGGTGCAGGACGAGGTGACCATCACCGTTCTGAGCCCTGATGCGGTGGACCTGGGCCCCGATGTGCAGCTCTGCCTCGGTGAAGCCATCACCCTTGATGCCGGCATCGCAGGAGGGGCCTACACATGGAGCACGGGTGCGACCTCGGCCACCCTTACGACAGGCACCGCCGGGACCTATTGGGTGAACGTTGCTCAAGGGCTTTGTGCGGTGTCCGACACCATCGTCATCGCTGTGGTGGACCCCGGGGTGCTCGATCTCGGGGACGACGCCACGCTCTGCGATGGTGAGACACTGGTCCTCGATGGCACCCTTACTGGCGCCACCTACCTTTGGGAGGATGGCACCACCGGGGCCACTCGCACCATCACCGGCCCGGGGACGTACTCACTGATCGCCAACGTGCAGGGCTGTGAGGTGGAGGACGCCATTACTGTTGCGTTCAACCCCATACCCGACGTGGACCTCGGTCCGAACGTGTCGCTCTGTCCCGGGGAAGAGGTCGTGCTACAGGCACCCACCCCGGGAGCGAGCTATCTGTGGAACTCCGGCAGCACCGCGGATGCCATCGTGGTGAACAGCACCGGCACGTACACGCTCACCGTAACGCTGAACAACTGTTCCAACAGCGATGCGGTCAATGTGACCGTGGTGCAAGGCCCCGTTCTGGAACTGGGACCGGACACGACCTTGTGCGAGGGTCAGCAGCTGTCCTTCAACCTCGCGCAGCCCGGAGGCAGCTTCCTGTGGAACGATGGCATCACCACTGCACAGCGATCGATCACCACCGACGGCAGCTACAGCGTAACGGTGACGCGCAACGGCTGTACCAAGAGCGATACCATCACCGTGCAATTCTTCGACCCCGCCGTCGTGGACCTGGGCCCTGACCAGCGTCTGTGTCCGGGCGAGAGCATTTCCCTCGCTGCCGATGTGGATGCCGATCTGCTCTGGAGCACCGGGTCCATGGAGAGCAGCATCACCGTGGGCAGCGCAGGCACCTATTGGTTGGAAGCCAGCAACAGTGGCTGTGTGGTGCGCGATTCGGTGCGGGTGACGTACGTTCCCCTCGTCGCGCCGGTGCTCCCCCGATCCAGCCTGGGGTGTGCAGGCGATACCATCACGCTGAGCGTCAATACGAACGGGGCCGCCGCGTTGTGGTCCGATGGAAGTACGGCCGATAGCTTGCGTGTGAGCAACAGCGGCATCTACAGCGTGAGCCTCACCCTTGAAGGCTGCGTCGCTTCCACCGATGCGCAGGTCGTGCTGCTCCCCTTGGTCATCGAACTGCCCGTATGGACCGACAGCACCTTCTGCCCGGGTGAAGAACTGCGCCTGAATGCCGAGGTGCCCTTTGCCAGTTATGTCTGGAGCACAGGCCACAACGGACCTGCATTGGTCGTGCCGGAAGTGGGGAACTACCAGGTGACCGTGACCACACCCTGCGCCAGCACCGATCGGAGCATCTTCATCAGCGATGGTGAATGCGCCCCATTGGTCAACATCCCCAACGCCTTCACTCCGGACGGCGATGGCATCAACGATGTCTTTTTCGTTTCACTGAGCGCTGTCCCGCTCGACCTGCGGCTCAGCATCTTCAACCGCTGGGGCGAACCGATCTTCGAAAGCAGCGACCCGTTCGCGCAGTGGGACGGAACGTATCAAGGAAGGCCGGCTCCGCAGGGTGTTTACACCTACCAGTTCACCTATCGCAAGCTGGCGGATACCGGCGTGGTCGCCGAGCGACTGATGGGCCATGTGACGCTCATTCGCTGACCGCCAGGTGCCTATTCCTGTTTCCACAACAGGTGACCGTCGCCCAGCCGCAGGTAGCTGATCCTGTCATCCGCAACGGCCTTTATCACACCTGGGGCTGCCAAAAGCACGTCAACATGGATGCAGGGAACGATCACCGTACCCGATCCATTGACCACGCCGAGGCCCGTTGGGGTGGCTACCATGAAGCGGTCCGTTGCCAGTGGAGCCGCGTTCCTGTAAATCGGCGCAAGCACTTCCTGCCCCTGTTCATTGACAAGCCCGAAGAACTCGCCGACCCTCACCTTTGAATGGCCGTCCGCCATGTCCCACGCCTGATCGTACTTCGCATCCACGACCACCGCGCCCGTGCGGTCTAGGAACCCCCATTTGGTCTTGCGGCGGAAGGGGATCAGCGCACCGCTCGCCTGGCCGATGTCCTGGTATGGCGTTGGGATGACCACACGACCAGTGCTGTCCACCATGCCGAAGCGGCCGTCCTTGCGCACCTTGGCGAGCCCACCAACGAAATTGCCCCACGCCTCCACGCCATCAGCCGCCTCGTACTGCATGGCGATCACGAGCCGGCCGGTCGCATCAACGTACCCCGCCCGGCCGTTCCGCGTCACCAACACGGGGCCACTGCCCGGCGGGCCCACATGATCACAGGTATCGCCCACCAGCACGTCCCCGAACGGACCGATAAGCCCCATTCCCTTGTTCGAACGCACGCGGGCCAGGCCCATGGCGAAGCCTTCCACCCACAGGTACTGCGGCGGAACCACCCAGGAACCGCTGCGATCGATCACCCCTTGCAGACCTTCCTGCTCCACCACCGCGAGCCCTCGGCGAAAAGTGCCCGCCATGTCGAACGTGAACGGGATCGCCGGTTCGCCACGCGCATCGATGTAGCCGAAGCGTCCATCCTTGGCCGCATAGGCCAGCCCGCTGGAGAACTCCCCCACTTCGCCGTACACCATCGGCACCACCAGGTCACCATTGCTATCCACCGCACCCACACGACCTGAGCGCTCCACTGTGGAGGTCCCTTCCACCGCCTCCATCACCTCGTCGAACTCGATCGGCACCACCACCCGACCCGTCCTGTTCACCGTACCCACCCGGCCGTTCAAGCCCACCAGCGCCTGTGAGCCGACGAAGGGTTCCACCCACTCGTACACCGCCTTGATGCGCTCGGTCCCCGATGTATCGATGAAACCCCAGAGGCCGTCACGCGTGAAAGGCAACAGCTCCATGCTCGCCATGCGGTAGTCATCCACCAACTCCTCCACGAAGGGATAGTCCGGATTCTCCTGCAGGAAGCGCGTGATGGCGCCCACGCTCATAGCGCGGGTGGAGATCTCATACAACGCGCGCCATGCATCGGCCACATGATGGTTGGTGGGATGCGCTTGAATGAACCTCCGGTACTCCTCCGCTGTTCTCCCCGGCGTGGCGGCGCGATAGACCTCATCCTCGGCCTGCCGCACATAGGGACTCTCCGGATGCTCAGCGATAAAGGCCACAAGGTCGGCGATGGAGCCGGATGCCGTTCGTTCCCGATAGAGCGCCTCCTGGTAGCGGTTGCGTGCCTCATACACCTCGCGGCTGCCGGGATAACGCGCGAGGTAGTCGGCATAAGCTGCAGCCGTGTTCAGGGCCCGCGCCTCCTGGAAGGCGAGATGGTCCCGCACCAGCGTGGCCTCAGCCACGAAAGGGCCGCTCAGATGCCGGGCAAGGTAGCGTTCATAGGCCTCCACCGTATGCTGCTGCCGTGCACGGTCCCACGCCACGCGCTGCACGAAGAGCAGTTGCCCGGCGATCGCCTCCCCGGTGACACCGTAGCGCTCCAGCTCGCGCCGCTGACGTTCATCGGCAAGGCCATAGGCGGTCTGTGCACGCAGCACCTGGGCAAGGGCCGTATCGAGATCATGGAAGGGGTTGTCGGCCCGGCCACTGATGATGCTCAGGCCGTACCAGGCGGCTGCAGGCTGCTTGGTGATGCGCTTGGTGAACAGCGCACGGGCCTTGAAATAATCGTAGATCCGAAGGGCCTCGAAGGCCTTGTCCAGTGGCCCGGCCAACACGGCCCCAACGATCAACAGGCCTGTCAACAGGCCGAGCACACGTGTTACTCCTCGTTCCATCACCGGGCGAAGGTACCTGTGGCATCCATCCTTCCTGACCACCTTTGCCCCCCGGCTTCGACCGCCGCTTGTTGATGGTGAACCTGATCGACCGTATCGAAGCGTTGCTCACCCCACGCAACGCACGCATCACCTTGCTGCTGATCGGCGTGGTGACCGTGCTGCTGGCACTGCCTCTCCGCAACGTGCGTCTCGACCATGACTTCGAGCGCTTCTTCCCCACCGATGATCCGGAGCTCGACCGTTACCTGGCCTACCGTGAGCAGTTCGGTTACGACAATGACTTCCTCCTCATCGGAGTGGCCGACGGGAGGAGCGTGTTCCAACTGGACCTGCTGCGTCGCGTGGACAGCCTTGCCGCCGTGCTCGAAGGCACCACCGACATACGCACGGTGGTATCTCCCACCCGCCTGAAGGATCCGCGCGTCACCCCCGTCGGTGTGTTCGAGGTGCCGTGGCTGAGGCTGGATGCCGACAGCACCCTGACCGCCGACTCAGCCCGGATCTGGGGCGACGAGCGGGTGAAGGAAGGCTTCTTCGCAGCGGATGGCCGCGCCCTGCTCATCGTCGCCCAGACCGAACCCGGCCTGAGCAAGGAACGCAGTGATGCCGTGCTGGACGCCGTGGAGGAAGCGGTCGCCAACAGCGGCCTGGCCGATGTGCGCCTTGGCGGCCGCATTCACGGGCAGTACTGGTATATCCAGAAAATGCAGGGCGAATTGATCCTCTTCACGAGCATCTCCATCGTCCTGCTTTCCATTTTCCTCTTCATCGGGTTCCGCACCGCGTGGGGCGTTCTGGTGCCCGTGGGCGTGGTGGGGCTCACCGTGCTCTGGCAGGTGGGTGGCCTCGCCCTGCTTGGCAAGCCGCTCAGTGTGCTCACCATGCTGCTGCCCACCATCCTTTTCGTGGTGGGCATGAGCGATGTGGTACACCTGGTGGAACGCTACATCGATGGGCTGCGCGCCGGAATGAGCAAGGCTCGTGCCCTGGCCGTCACCTACTACGAGGTGGGAATGGCGACCTTCCTGACGTCCATCACCACCGCCATCGGTTTCGCAACGCTCATCACGAGCAGCATCCCGCCGATCCGCGACTTCGGGCTCTACACCGCCATCGGGGTGCTGCTCGCCTTTGTGCTCGCCTTCACCCTGCTTCCCGCAATACTCCTGCTGGTGGCCACACCGGTGTCGGCCGCCACCACGGTACAAGCGAGCACGTGGTATCGCCCGCTCCACAGGCTCTTCCAGTGGTCGCTGCGCCACCGCCGGACCGTTCCGTGGGCTTTCCTGGCCGTCGGAGCGGTGAGCCTGGGCCTGGTCACCCAGCTCAAGGTGGACAATTTCCTGCTGGAGGACTGGCCTGAGGATGATCCACAGAAACAGGACTATTACTGGTTCGAGGACCACTTCGGCGGGGTGCGGCCGTTCGAGATGGAGGTGCGCCTCTCGGACAGCAGCGCCACCATTTGGGACCTCGCCGTACTGCACGATATTGAGCGGGTGGAGGAATGGCTGCACAAGGAACACGGCATCCGTGCCATCCTGTCTCCGGCGGCCCTGGTACGGAGCGCCAACCAGGCCATGAACGGCGGCGATCCCGCATCGCATGTGCTGCCCGATGACCCCGCCGAATTGCGCCGCCTTGTGAAGCGCACCGCCAGCCTCGCTGGCGCTTCCCTCATGGGTGGCATCGCTTCAGAGGATGGACGCGTGGCACGCATCAGCGGTCGCATGCGCGATGAGGGTGGCTACATCCATCGCCAGCGCGACCGGGACCTGCAGCAACTGCTCGCGACGCTCTCCAGCCCGGCAGTGTTCAAGCAGACCGGCATGGCCTACCTCATCGACCTCAACAATGAGAAGCTCAGCGCCCAGCTCATCGGAGGCCTGTCGCTCGCCTTTGCGCTCATCGGTGGCATCATGGCATGGGTGTTCGGCAACTGGCGCATGATCCTCATCGCCATGGTCCCGAACATCTTCCCCCTCCTCTTCATAGGCGGGTTCATGGCGGTGTCCGGCATCGACATCAAGGTGAGCACCGCCATCATCTTCACCATCGCCTTCGGCATTGCGGTGGACGATACCATCCATGTGCTGGGCAAGCTCCGCATCGAGCTCAGGAAGGGCCGCAGCCTGCCCTATGCGATGAAGCGCTCGGTGATCGGCACGGGAAAGGCCGTCATCATCACCAGCATCATGCTCTGCTCGGGTTTCATCGCCCTCATCCTCTCCGACTTCGCAAGTGTGTTCTACATGGGTCTGCTCGTCAGCCTCACCCTCGCGCTGGCCGTAGTGGCCGATCTGTTGCTGCTGCCGGTGCTCGTGCTGCGCTTCCTGCCCCGGCCACCGGGCGCGCACAACGCTTCGCAACGATAGCCACGGCCCCGGAATAAGGAGAAGGCCGCACCCGGATGGATGCGGCCTTCTCCGGGCTCGTTGCACCCCTCCTCAGAGCGATTCCCAAAGCCCCTTGAAGTCGGGCTCCTCCATGAAGTGGTCCTTGCCGATGGCGGCGTACTTCTTCGCCCGGTCACGCTGTCCCTTGCTGACAAGGTAATCGGCATACCGGATCAGGGCGTTCTTCAACAACTTCTTCTGGTCCTTGGGCAGCGTGCCTATGTCGCCCGCCTCTGCAATGGCCTTGTCGAATCCGGCGACGCTCAGATCGCCTTCCTTCGCCAGATTGGCCTTGTATTGGGAAAGGGCCAACATCAACCAACCACCGGGGTTCTCCGGATGGTAGCCCGTCATGCTATCGAACATCTGCCGGGCCTTGCTCAGCCCCTTGGGGTCGTCCAGCAGGTTCTCCCCGTGCTCCTGCACCATGGTGTTCAGCTCCGACCAGTAATCCTCATAGTTGCCGAAGAACTCCTTGTCCTTGTCCTTCTTGCGGTACTTCTCGGCCCACTTCAGTGCATCACGCGAGGCACGCGGATAATCGGCGTTGTACTTCTCCTGCTTCGACATCTCGAAGTAGCACATGCTGACGTACAGGTAGGGCAAGGGGTCCTTCTTGGTGTCGTCCCCCTCCGTGTAGCCTTCAGCCTTGAAAATGCACTTCTCGTACTTCTCGTCCACATAAAGCACCAGAAGGTCTTCGTAAACACCCTTCTGGGCCATGCCCAGACCGGCGTGCAACAGACCGAGAACGAACAGGATCGACTTCTTCATGATGATCGCTTTGTGCGCAGCTGGTATGGCAACTTGCATGCCGAAGGTAGGGAGTCCGCCGCAACATGTACAGCGCCCCACTTCGACCGAACCCCGCCAAGACACTGTCCTTCAGACCCTTGACAGCATCTCCATGATACCGCCGAGCGCCGTCCCGCGCTGCGCGACATGTGCGACCAGGACCAGGCAGCCCACACCGGCGAAGATCATTGACCTTTGCCGGCCATGCGTATCGACATCCTCTCTGCGGTGCCCCGCCTGCTCGACAGTTGGTTCGGTGAGAGCATCCTCCAGCGTGCCCAGGCCAAGGGTGTGGCGGAGGTGGTGGTGCACGACCTCCGTCAATGGAGCACCGACAAGCACCGGAAGCTGGACGACTACCCCTTCGGCGGCGGTGCCGGGCTGGTGATGCTCGTGGAGCCCATCCACCGGGCGATCACTCAGTTGAAGAGCGAGCGGGACTATGCCGAAGTGATCTACCTGAGCCCTGACGGGCAGCTGCTGGACCAGCCGCTGGCGAACCAGTTGAGCACCAAAGGCAACCTGATCCTGCTCTGCGGTCATTACAAGGGGGTGGACGAACGTGTGCGCGAACACCTCATCGACCGCGAAGTGAGCATCGGGAACTATGTGCTCACAGGTGGTGAACTGGCGGCGGCAGTGCTATGCGACTCCATCATCCGCCTGTTGCCTGGTGTGATCGGCGACGAACGTTCGGCCCTCAGCGACAGCTTCCAGGACGGCTTGGTGGCACCGCCGGACTACACCCGTCCGGCCGACTACCAGGGTTGGAAGGTGCCCGATGTGCTGCTGAGCGGCCATCAGGCACGCATCGATGCGTGGCGCCACGAACAGGCCGTGGAACGCACGCGCCAGCGCCGCCCGGACCTGCTGGAACCGGGGGAGTAAGGACATTCTCAGGATCTTCCGTAATATTGCGGCCCGAATCCGGGACCGTATGCCCCCGACCGTGTCGAGGGCCGCTGGGCAACCCGCTAACAACCAAGGTCATGGACCGCATCAAGCAACTCGAGAAGGAGTACGCCCCGCTCACCGCCCTGCCCACGTTCAAGGCTGGCGATACCGTTACGGTACACTACAAGATCAAGGAGGGTAACAAGGAACGCATCCAGCAGTACCAGGGCGTGGTGATCCAGCGCAAGGGCAGCGGCAGCACCGCCACCTTCACCGTGCGCAAGATCTCCAACAACGTGGGTGTGGAGCGTATCTTCCCCGTAGCCTCCCCCTTCATCGACAAGGTCGAGGTGAACAAGGTGGGCGTGGTGAACCGCGCCCGTATCTACTACCTGCGCGAGCTGCGTGGCAAGAGCGCCCGCATCCAGGAAAAGCGCCTGGTGGGTGGCAAGAGCAGCAAGTAAGCCTAGTACACTCGCATCGAAGGCCCCGGCATCCCCGGGGCCTTCTTCGTTCCCGACCCTTATATTCGGGGTATGAACCTCCTCTGGAGCCTCCTCATCGGTGGCGTGGCCGGCTGGCTGGCCGGCAAGCTCATGAAGGGCGAAGGCTACGGCCTCGTGGTGAACATCCTGCTCGGCCTGGTGGGCGGCTTCGTGGGCGACCTGGTCTTCGGACTGCTGGGCCTGAGCACCACCAACCTCATCGGCAACCTGGTGGCTGCTGTGGTGGGCGCCGTGCTGCTGATCTACCTGGCGCGGGCGCTGCGGAAGTGAGGGGTGGCTGGAGGGATGGGGTGAAGAGGTGGCCACAGGCTACGCGCAGGGTGGGCTTGAGTGCGATCGCCGCAGGCTACCTTATTGCTGATCTTGTCATGCGTTGCAGAATGCAACGCTCAGATCACCAGACCGACGTCCGAGACCCTTGGATCCAGTTGATCGGATCGTTGCGGATGTATGCCGCAATGCGTTCATGTTCCGCAGCACTGCGGATGATACGGTCGTGGTAGTTGTGTTGCCATACAGACGCACCTGGTGTACCCCGCGATAGGTTGACGCGTTTGGTCACGGCCGATCTGAATGAACCGACAATGGCACCAACGGATCGCGGTTCAACGCCATTAGGGCGCCGTCCACCGCATAACGTCGAGGCACAGCCTCGACCTGCATGATCGGTCACGATGGAACGAGGGGCCAGATAGGTTGGTCGGTCGTCCATCATTGCATCCGGCGGAACAGCACCTTCCAGTATCACCACGATCGCATGCGCATGATCCGGCATGATCTGGAACGTGTCCAAATAGACGTTCTGGAAATGGTCCGGGATCGCGTTCCAGCATTCCTGCACGATCGATCCATGTGGGGACAGGTTGATGTACGCATCATTACCGCGATCCAAAATGTCTCCGAACAGGCGCACGCGACCATGGGTGTTGATGGTCACGAAATACGCACCGTCCGCTGCGTAATTGTAACCACGCAACCGGGTGTATTTGTGGCGGATGGACATGACCAAGGGTCGTGTAGGTCCTGCAATGGTCGTGGCTTACTGGCCGAGGCATGCCTCGACAATGTTCGGCTCAGCTGCCCCACCGCTCCGTTCGGTCGAGGCATGCCTCGACGCTACGCTCACCCTACCAACTCCTTGTTCCTGTTCGGGATGTCGTCCTTGCTGAAGGGCACCTGCTCGTCCTGTTCCTTCAGCTTCAGCACCAGGGCGAGGGCGTCGGGCACCACATCGCTGCAAAGGGTGACGAAGCTGCCGGTGGGCGCGTTGCCGATGGCGTGGCGGATGGCCTCCTCCTCCTTCTTGATGATGGTGAAGGGTTTGTTCGGATCGATCTCCCGGATGCCTTTCACCATGAGGGCGATGATCTCGTCGTCGCTCTTGCCGCGCAGGTTGCGGTCCTGGCGGATGATGATCTCGTCGAACATCTGCGCGCTGAGGCGACCCAGGTTCACGGTGTCCTCGTCGCGCCGGTCGCCCACCCCGGCAATGACACCGATCTTGGGGCTGTCCGGCACCTTGCTGAGGAACTTGCCCAGGGCCTCGAAGCCGTGCGGGTTGTGGGCGTAGTCCACCATCACCTGGAAGTTCTTGAACTGGAACAGGTTCATGCGGCCAGGGGTCTGCGCCGCACTGGGCACGAAGGTGAGCAGGCCCTGGCGCAGGTCCTCGATCTTCACCCCGCGCACGTAAGCGGCCAGCACGGCGGGCAATACGTTCTGGATGTTGAACACCGCCTTGCCACCATAGGTGATGGGTACGTTGACGGCCTTCTCGATGCGCAGCTTCCACTCGCCCTTGCTGATCGTAATGAAGCCGTTCTCGTAGATGGCCGCCAGACCGCCGAGCTTGCAGTGCTGACGGATCAGGCGGTTGTTCTCGTCTAGGCTGAACAGCGCGATCTTGCTCTGGGTCTGCTTGCGCATGGCCATCACCAGCTCATCGTCGGCGTTGAGGATGGCGTATCCATCCTGACGCACACTGCGCGGCACGGTGCTCTTCACATGCGCCAGGTCCTCCAGGGTGTGGATGTCCTTCAAGCCGAGGTGATCGGCCGCCACATTGGTGACGATGGCCACATCGCAATGCTCGAAGCCGAGGCCACTGCGCACCAGGCCACCGCGGGCGGTCTCCAGCACGGCCATGTCCACCACGGGCTCCTTCAGCACGAACTGCGCGCTGGCCGGACCGGTGCAGTCGCCCTTCATCAGCAAGCGGTTCTGGATGTAGACGCCATCGCTGCACGTCATGCCCACTTTGTATCCCACATTCCGCATCAGGTGTGCGGTGAGGCGTGTGGTGGTGGTCTTGCCGTTGGTACCCGTGATGGCGATGATGGGGATGCGGCTCGGAGCGCCCGGCGGGAAGAGCATGTCCACCACAGGTTCGGCCACGTTGCGGCCCAGGCCTCCGGTGGGATCGAGATGCATGCGGAACCCAGGCGCAGCATTGACCTCCAGCACCGCTCCACCTGTCTCGGTGAGGGGCTTGCTGATGTCATCGGTCATCACATCGATGCCGCAGATATCGAGGTCGATGATGCGGCTGATGCGCTCGGCAAGGAAGACGTTGAAAGGGTGCACGATCTCGGTGACATCATCCGCCGTGCCGCCGGTACTGAGGTTGGCGGTGGCCTTCAGGTAGACCACCTCATCCTTCGCCGGCACGCTCTCTGGGGTGCGATCGGCGCGGGCCAGCAGCTTCAGCGTGTGGTCGTCGATATCGATGCGTGTGAGCACGTTCTCATGCCCATAGCCGCGGCGCGGGTCCTTGTTCACCTCATCCACCAGCTGCGCGATGGTATGCACGCCATCACCCACCACACAGGCCGGCGAGCGCTTGGCGGCGGCCACGAACTGATTGTTGATGACGAGCAGACGGTGATCAAGACCGGTGATGTAACGCTCCACGATGACGCTGCGGCTCACCTCCTTCGCCTTGGCCAGGGCTGGAACGGCCTCCTCCCACGTCTTGATGCCGATGGTGGCGCCACGACCATGGTTGCCACCGATGGGCTTGATCACACACGGGTAACCCACCACTTCCAACGCATCCTTCAGGCCTTCCTCGGTGCGCACCACGCGGCCCTTGGGAACGGGTATCTCGTAGCTCTCCAACAGCTGCTTGGTCTCCTCCTTGTCGCAGGCGATCTCCACGCCGATGTTGCTGGTGCGGCTGGTGATGGTGGCACGGATGCGCTTCTGGTGGATCCCGTGGCCGAGCTGCACAAGGCTCTGTCCGTTGAGGCGCAGGTAGGGGATGCCACGCGCCACGGCCTCGGCCACGATGCTGCCGGTGCTGGGGCCCAGACGGCTCTCCTCGCGGATCTCACGCATCTGCTGGATGTCGGCCTCCAGATCGTACGGGGCGCCATCGATGAGGGCCTGGGCAATGCGCACGGCGGCCTTCGCGGCATACATGCCAACGGGCTCCTCGATGTAGCTGAACACCACATTGTACACACCCCGCTCGCGGGTGCTGCGGGTGCGCCCGAAGCCCGTGTCCATGCCGGCAAGGGTCTGGATCTCCAGGGCGATGTGCTCGATGACATGGCCCATCCAGGTGCCGCGCTTCACGCGTTCCCAGAAGCCGCCTTCATGCTCCTCGCTGCAGCGGTGGCTGTACATGCTGGGCAGCAGCGCCTGGATACGTTCCAGGAAGCCGGGGATCTTATCGGTGGGCTTCTCTTCGAGCTCCTCGATGTCGAGGCGCATGACGATCAGCTTGTGCCGTTTGACAGACCAGTAGTTGGGGCCACGCATGGCCTTGAGCTCGAGGATGCGCATGATGATCGGCCGGGATGAGCGGCGTGGTTGCGTGAGGTGGATGCGTTGTTCGATGCCGCGGATGCTGGAAGGGCAGCACGGCGTGGGGAAGATAGGGACAGCCAACTGTTCATCAAAACTTCACGCTCGCTTCACCTGCGGAACAGCATCCCCTACTTTAGCGGCCTGCGTGCCCGGCGTTGGTCCTGCCGACCGACCGTTCTGCGGGCCTTGGGGGGGCGGGGAAACCAACGACCGGAATGACACCCAACGGAAAGCTCATCGCCATTGGCGGTAACGAGGACAAAGGCTTGGAGCCGGAAGGCGGCCACAGCACCAAGATCTACACCCACAGCTTCATCGAGGAGGGCATCCTCAAGCGGGTGGTGGACGAGATCGGTGGCCCCACCCGGCGCATCGCCGTGATCACCAGCGCCAGCAGCATCCCCGAGGAGGTGGGCCGGAACTACATCGAGGCGTTCGGTCGCCTGGGGCTGAAGGATGTGGACGTGCTGGACATCCGGGACCGCAACGATGTGAAACCCGACATGATCAAGCGGCTGGCCAAGGCCGATGGGGTGATGATGAGCGGCGGCAACCAGCTCCGCCTCACCACCATCTTCGGTGGCACGGCCTTCCTCGAACTGATGAAGCGCCGCTACCAGGAGGAGGCCGGCTTCGTCATCGCCGGTACCAGTGCGGGTGCCATGTGCATGAGCAGCACCATGATCTACCAGGGACACAGCGCCAGCGGCCTCATCAAGGGTGGCGTGAAGATGACCACCGGCGCGGCGCTCATCCAGGACGTGATCATCGACAGCCACTTCGTGGAGCGCGGCCGCTTCAGCCGCCTCACCCAGGCCGTGGCGGCCAATCCCTCGGCCATCGGCATCGGCCTGGGCGAGGATACCGGTGTAGTGATCACCGGAGCCGACACGCTCGAGACCATTGGCAGCGGACAGGTGATGATCTTCGATGGGCACGATACCACCTACAGCGACTATGCCGATGTGGAGGAGGGCGAACCCTTCAGCATCGAAGGCATGAAAGTGCACATCATCAGCAAAGGCCACAGCTACAGCGTGAAGCAGCGGGCCTTCTCGGCGGTGAAGGTGCCTCTGCGGAGTTGAGCGGTCCCTGCAGGACCGATGAGCTCGTGCTCCATCGGAGTTCTGGTACGATCCGATACCTTGGTCGTTCACATCCACCGCGCTGGCCATGGACTCCGCCACCACTTGTCTGAACTGCGGTGCACTAGTGCAAGGTTCCTTCTGCGCGCACTGCGGCCAATCAGCACATGTACCGAAGTTCACCTGGCGCTATGTGCTCCAGGAGCTTCCCGCAGGCCTGTTCGCTTGGGACAAGGGCTTCTTGTACACCGCGAAAGCCCTCTTCCTGCGACCAGGCCCGGCCATCGCCGAATACATCGCGGGCAAGCGGGTGCTACACTTCCGGCCATTGCCGATGCTGGCCTTCTGTGCTGGCATCCTTGGTCTGCTGGGCCTTTACACACCAGTGCCCGAGGCACTATTGGGCACCGAGGACAAGAAAAAGTTCGTGCAGCAGGTGACCGACTGGCTCAACAGCCATTACGTGTGGATCGAGCTGGCACTGTTACCCGTGATGTCGTTCAGTACCTGGGTCTGGTTCCGCAAGCGTGGCTATAACCTGGTGGAACATGTGGTGATCAACGCGTTCCTTGCCAGCCAGCGCCTGATCCTCAACATCCTTTTGTTCCCGGTGGTCTTCCTGTCGAACAGCCTGCCCGTGCTGGCCGTGCAGAGCACGGTGGTCTCGCTCGCATCGTTCGGCTTGTTCACCTGGTCCTTCGTAGGCCTTTTCGCGCGGGGGGACAGGGCACGCGTGGCCATGCGCACGATGTCGGCCTATGCGATGGCATACGTGCTGCTGGGGCTCCTGGGTGTTGCCTTCGGCTCATACTTCGTCCTGACCGGCAGGTTGCACTTCCGATAGCATCCGTGTAGCGGTCCCGCTCAATGATCCATCTTGCACGGAACGTGGCACGAACCGTGCCTCCCGATCGTGCAACGTGTACGCGGTCGACCACTGGCGTTGCCTGCGCATGGGAACACCTGCTGCGGTCCCGATCTTTGTACCGCATGAACACCCCCTCCCCCATCATTGAGAGGTTCCGTCGCATCGCCGTGGCCGAAGGCTGGAGCTTCCTGGTCCTGCTCTTCATCGCCATGCCCCTGAAGTACCTGGCCGACTGGCCCTGGGCCGTGAAGGTGGTGGGCTGGGCGCATGGGGTGCTCTTCGTGTGGTATTGGGTGGCCGCCCTCCCCCTCTTCACCAAGTTGAAATGGGACCCCGAACGCATCATCGGCCTCGGCGCTGCGAGCGTGCTGCCGTTCGGCACCTTCGTCATGGAGCGCAAGTGGCTCCGTTGATGCGTTGCTGACGATCGTCACGGCCTCCGGCGGCGGATGGTCGTACCTTTCGGAAAAGCACTGTGATGAGCAACGAACGCAACTTCGGTGTCCTCGGCTTTCTCGCGGGTGCCGCCATCGGTGCCGCCATTGGTGTGTTGTTCGCCCCGCGTTCCGGCAAGGAGACGCGTGAACGCATGGCCGGAAAGGCACGCGATGCCAGAGAGGACATGGACGAATTCATCGACGAGGCACGCGCCGAATGGGCCAAGGCCAAAGGAAAGGTGGTGGACACCGCCACGATGACCAAGGAAGAGGTGAGCGACTTCATCCGCTTCCTCATGGAGGAGGGCCGCGACCTGAAGGACCGCCTGGGCAAGGACTTCACCGACAGCGCGGACGAGTTCGCTGAACGCGCCCGCAAGGCTGCCGACAACGTGCGGCATGGCGCCTGACCCGAACCGCATGAGCGACCGTACTGGCGATCGGGGAGAGCGGGACGATGCGCCAGCCTTGGGCGATGTGCTCGAGGCTGTGGCGTCCGATGCGGAGGCTTACCTCTCCGCCCAACAGGCCCTCATCACCCTCGACCTCAGCGAACGTGGCGGCCGTGTCGCGGCAAAGGCCGTGTGGCTGATCACGGCCGTGCTGCTCGTCGGTCTCGGGATCGGTCTGCTCGCGGTGGCATTGGGGCTTTACCTCGGCCGCCTGTTCCAGGATACCGTGCTGGGCTTCCTGGCTGCCGGTGGCGTCTTCTTCCTGGTCACCGCCCTCTTCTACCTCGTGTGGCGCTGGGTGCTGAAGGACCGCATCATCCTCGCCGTGATCAATGCCGCACATGCCAAGCCGGAACACCTTCCCTGACCTCGCTGCCGTGAAACGCGAACGCGGACGGCTGATGGCCGTGCGCGACCAGCATGCCGCCGCTCTGCGCAACCAATGGCAGCAGGCGCGTAGCCCTGCCTTCCGCCGCCGCGTGGTGGGCGATGCCCTCACGGATGTGCTGCGCTCCGTGCGACCGCTGGACCATCTGGCCTCGGCCTTCGGACCAGCGCACGGACTGCTGGGAACAGTGCTGGGACTGGCGCTGGGATCGCAGGCCCATGGAACGCTGGGCAAGGCCGCCCTCGGTGGACTGGGCATGGTGCTACCCGGCCTGGTGGACGGCCTGCGCAACAAGGAGCGCGGGCATCATGTACTTTCGGAGCTGGGTCGCTCGTGGCAGCGCATCAAGGACCGGCTGAGCGAGCGCCGGCATGCGCGCCGGGAGTGACCCTTCCACCCGACCTCCGCCCATGCCCCTGCACTCCCTCCAGCGCTACGTCTACCTCCTGGCCGCCTTGGTGCTCACCGTGGTGGTGCTCCGTTACGGCCGCGACCTCATCCTGCTGTTCGTGGCCTCGGGACTGCTGGCCTTCCTGCTGCTGCCCCTGGCCCGCAAGGTGGAAGGCTGGGGCCTTCCCCGCTGGGTAGGCGCTCTCACGGCCACCCTGGTGATGCTGCTGCTCGTGCTGGGCACCTTCTTCCTGGCCGGCTGGCAGCTCAGCCGCTTCGGTGAGGACCTGCCCGCTTTGCAACAGGCCTTCGCCACCAAGGGACAGGCGCTGCAGGTGTGGATCGAGGAACAGGCGCACATCAGCCAACGCGAACAGCTCAAGTGGTTCAATGAGCGCCTCGCCGACCTCGCCGGCATGGGCGGCGGTCTGCTGATGAAGGTGTTCTCCGGGACCGGTGCCGTGCTCGCCGCCGTGGTGCCCATCCCCATCATCGTGTTCCTGCTGCTCCTGCTCAAGGACAAGTTCCGCACCTTTTTCGAACAGCTGGGTGGGGGCAGTGAGGGCCTTGTGCTCGACATCATGCTCAACGTATCGAAGCTCAGCCGCAAGTACCTGCGCGGCGTGCTGCTGGTGATCCTCATCCTCGGCACCCTCAGCAGCATCGGCTTCCTCCTCCTCGACCTGAAGTACGCGGTGCTGCTGGGCTTCATGATCGGCTTCCTCAACGTCATCCCGTATGTGGGCGTGCTCATCGGCAGCCTGTTGCCCATCCTCATCGCACTGGTGACGAAGGATTCCATGATGTACGCGGTGGGTGCGCTGGGGGTGTGCCTCATCACGCAGTTCCTCGAGAACAACTTCATCACCCCCAAGATCGTGGGCAGCAGTGTGAGCGTGAACCCGCTGGCCAGCATCGCCGCGCTCATCGGCTTCGGTCTGCTGTGGGGCGTGGTGGGCATGGTGCTCGCCATCCCCATCACCGGCATGCTGAAGATCGTCTGCGACTCCATCCCCTCGTTGAAGCCTTACGGCTACATCCTCGGCGAGGACATCGATTACCCGGACGAGCAGCAGATCCACCTGCCGATCATCAATCCGAAGAAGAGGAAGGGGAAGAAGTAGTGGTCCTCCCCCCTACCGAAAGATCGCCGTATGCAACACCCCATCGGCGCCCACCTGCCCGCGGTACATGCCGCTGCAGTTGAAGTCGAGCACGATGTTACCTGCGCGGTCCACGGCGATGAGGCCACCGTCGCCATCGAGGGGCGGTAGCTTCTCGTGCACCACCACGCGCACGGCTTCGGCGAGGGAAAGGCCCTTGTAGGACATGAGGGCGTGCACATCGTGTGCGGCAACGGCGCGGATGAAGCTTTCGCCATGGCCGGTGCAACTGACGGCGCAGCTCGCGTTGTTGGCGTAGGTACCCGCTCCGATGATGGGGCTGTCGCCAATGCGTTGCCAGCGCTTGTTGGTCATGCCGCCGGTGCTGGTGGCGGCTGCCAGATCACCATGGAGGTCGAGCGCCACGGCGCCCACCGTACCGAATTTGCGGTCGCCCTCGCTGTGATCGAGGCGCACGCTGGTGCTGCCGGCCACTTCCTTCCACTGCTGGTAGCGGAAGTCATCGAAGAAGTACTGATCGTCCTCGAGCACCACCTTCTGCTTGTGGGCGAACTCGAAGGCACCGTTGCCGCTTATCAGGACGTGATCGCTGTGGTCCATCACGCGGCGTGCGAGCTGCACGGGGTTCTTCACGTTCTGCACACCCGCCACGGCACCGGCGCGGAGGTCGCGACCGTTCATCAGGCTGGCGTCCATCTCGTGCTGTCCATCAGCATTGAACACTGCGCCACGTCCGGCATTGAACAGGGGGCTGTCCTCGAGCACCTGCACAGCAGCCTGCACCGCATCAAGGGCTGTGCCGCCTTCCTTCAGGATGGCATGGCCACTGCGGAGGGCCCGTTCCAAGGCTTCGCGGTAGGCCTTCTCGCGGACGGCGGTCATCAGTTCGGGTGCGATGGTGCCGGCGCCGCCGTGGATGGCCAATGCATAGGTGCTCATGGGTGCTGCGTTCTGCGGCGAAAGTAGCCGTGCCGTAGCCGCCTCACCGCGCTGTTCACGGACTTCTCTCCACAGTACCTTGGTGGCAGCAACAGGCCGGTCCCGGGCGGCATTGCGCACGAAGAAGCCCGGAGCGGGGCCCCGGGCTTCTTGGTGCTGAAGCGCACCGATCAGTAAGTGATCTGCACGCCCTCGGCGAGGAACATCAGGTTGGTCTCGGGCTCGGTGATCCTGGCGATCTCCTCCTTGCTCTTACCGGCATCCTCGGCGTAGTGGCGCAGGGTGGCGACATCCACGGTCTCCTTGGTGGCCCAGCCCTTCATCACGCACTGCTTGCCTTCGAGGCCCTCGGTGGGCACGAAGAAGCCGTAGTCGAGGAAGCGCACCATCATGTCGCCGCCATCGGGCAGCTTCACGGTCATCCAGCAGCCCTTCTTGGTGCAGCTGGTGATGATCTCGCACTTCACGGTGGCGGCCACGCTGTCGGCGATGGTGAGGGACTTCAGCAGGTCGGCGGTGCCGATGGCGTTATCGGTGCTGATCGCGGCGCCATAGGTCTTCACGGTCTGAGCCTGGACATCGGGCGCGTTGACGGTACAACCCACCGCGAGCAAGGCGGGGAAGAGGATGGAAAGGAAGCGGTTCATGGCAGTGGAATGGGGCGTAAAGGTCGGTAATATGGGTGAACATCACCCGGACCCGACGGAGGCAACTATCAAGGACCGCGCCGATCGAAGGCAGGCCCATCGGATGGCCTTTCCTCCAGCCCATACCCTTCACCAAAGGGACCGACCTACATCCTACCTTGCGGCCATGGTCGCGCGCACCACCATCGGACGCCTGGAGCACATTGCGCTGCCGGGTCTGGGAGTGATGCGGGTGGAGGCCAAGCTGGACACCGGCGCGTACCGCAGCGCGTTGCACTATCAGAAACTACGCATCCGGCGTGTGGGTGAGGAAAAGCGGCTGGTAGTGGTGTTCCAAATGGGGGGACAGCGCAAGACCAAGGTGTTCAAAACCTTCAAGCGCGTAACGGTGAAGAGCAGCAACGGGGAGAAAAGCCGGCGCTACCTGATCAGCACCACTGTGCGATTGGGGCCACACCGGGTGCGTACCCAGTTCACCCTGTTCGATCGCAGCGACATGCGCTATCAAGTGTTGCTGGGGCGCAAGTTCCTGCGGGGCCGCTTCGTGGTGGACGTGAGCGGAAAGCACCTGTTGGGCTGATACCCTGCGGTGCTTCTCAGAGCCTGTTCAGGATCTCTTCAAATGCTCCGCCGTACGGCGGACCCTTTTCCGACCATGCTTCGCCGAAAAATGGTCGCGGAGCCCATCATTCAAGAGATCCCAAACAGGCTCTTAGCTTCGGCCACCCAACCGCCAACCATGCGTCTGCTCCTCCCTGCCCTGCTCCTCTCCTGCCCGCTCCTGGCCCAACCCGGCTTCATCCCGGTGACGGACAATCTGGTGGTGGAGGGCATTGCGCCACTTCCTGCTTCCCTTGCGGAAGAGGTCCGCACTTACACCGAAGGCCGCGGCGCCAGCTTCGTGGACTGGCATCCGCAGCGGCGCGAACTGCTCATCAGCACCCGCTTCGGCAATACGAACCAACTGCACCGTGTGGTGCAACCGGGCGGCGCACGCACCCAGCTCACCTTCTTCGCCGAACCCGTTGGCGGGGCTACGTACGAGCCCACTGAAGGGCGCTACTTCCTCTTCACCAAGGACCAGGGCGGCAACGAGTTCGGGCAGATCCACCGGTTTGATGTGGGCACCGGACGCACCACCCTGCTCACCGATGGCGGGCGCTCGCAGAACGGAGGCATGGTGTGGAGCCGTGACGGGAAGCGCATCGCCTATGCCAGCACCATGCGCAACGGCAAGGACCGTGACATCCGCTTGATGGACCCGCTCGACCCTTCCACCGACAAGGTGCTGATCGAGAACAGTGGCGGCGGCTGGGGCGTGAGCGATTGGAGCCCCGACGGCAAGCAGCTCCTGATGGGCGAGTATCTCTCGGTGAACGAGAGCCGCATACACCTGCTTGACGTGGCCACCGGACAACGTACGCGTATCCTGCCCCAAAAGGATGAACGTACGACCTACCGCGCCATCTGCTTCACTGCGGACGGAACGGGCATCCTGCTCACGAGCAACGCCAACAGCGAGTTCAACCGCCTGTGCCATTACGATCCGGGCACGAAAAAGCTCAGCGTGCTCACGCCGGACATCCCGTGGGACGTGGCTTCCACTGACCTGAGCAAGGATGGAACGAAGCTGGCCTTCACCACCAATGAGAACGGCCTCAGTGCGCTCTACATCCTGGACACCGGGAGCCGCACGTACACCGCTGTGGAAGGTCTGCCTGTAGGGCTTATCGGCGGGCTGAAGTGGACCGCTGACGGCGCTGTACTGGGGCTTACGCTTTCCACGCACGACTCCAGCAGTGATGCGTATGCGTACGATACGACCACCGGTGCGTTGACCCGCTGGACCGAGAGCGAGAGCGGCGGCATGGACCTGAGCGGTGCGCGTGCTCCGGAGCTCATCACCTGGCCCAGCTTCGACAAGCGCAGCATCAGTGGCTTCCTGTACCGTCCGCATACGAAGTTCACCGGCAAGCGCCCTGTCATCATCAACATCCACGGTGGTCCGGAGGGGCAGTCGCGGCCCGGCTTCCAAGGGCGCAACAACTATTTCCTGAACGAGCTCGGTTGTGCCATCATCTACCCCAATGTGCGCGGCAGCAGCGGCTATGGCAAGACCTTCCTCGACCTGGACAATGGCATGGAACGCGAGGACAGCGTGAAGGACATCGGCGCGCTGCTGGATCGGATCGCCATGCAACCCGACCTGGACGCGGACCGTGTGCTGGTGATGGGCGGCAGCTATGGTGGCTACATGACCCTGGCGGTAAGCGTGCACTATGCCGCGCGCATCCGCTGTGCGATCGACATCGTAGGCATCAGCAACTTCAACACCTTCCTGAAGAACACCGAGGACTACCGCCGCGATCTGCGCCGCGTGGAATACGGTGATGAGCGAGATCCGAAGATGGCCGCCTTCCTCGAAGGCATCTCACCGCTGAACCAGGCGGAGAAGATCACCAAGCCGCTCTTCATCATCCAAGGCGGCAACGACCCCCGTGTACCCGCCAGCGAAGCCGTTCAAATGAAGGAACGTATCAAGACCACAGGCGGCAACGTGTGGTTCCTCATGGCGAACGATGAGGGGCACGGCTTCCGCAAGAAGGGCAACCAGGACTTCCAGTTCTACGCGATGGTGCAGTTCATGCGGGAGTTCCTGCTGCAGTGAACGGAAGGTCCGGTACCGAACGAACCTTCCTCCGAGATCCCGGTTCTTTGTGCATGCCCGCACCCGATCTGCTCCATCACGAAGTTCATCACCTTCATCCGGACGGGGCGTGGTTGGTGCTGATCCACGGTGCCGGTGGCAGCACCGTTACCTGGAAGCGTCAGGTGGCTCCGCTGGGCCAGCACTTCAACCTGCTGCTGGTGGACCTGCCCGGTCATGGCAGGATGGCCGAACGGCCGAACAGCGAGCCTTCGTACACCTTCGAGCACATCGCTGAACGCATCTGGCAGGTGATCGACCACCTGAAGCTTGCCTCCGTTCACCTGGTGGGTGTCTCTCTTGGAACAGTGATCGCGCTGACCATGCGGGAGCAACGCCCCGCTCAGGTGGACTCGCTCGTGAACGGAGGGGCCATCCTGCGGCTGAGCAAGCGATTGAAGGTGCTGGCCCGTGCGAGCCTGTTATTGGCTAAGGTGATCGGCTATCCGGCCTTCTACCGCCTGAGCGCCATGATCATGATGCCGCGCCGCAACCACGAAGCCTCCCGGCGTGTGTTCATCCGGGAGAGCCGGTTCCTGAGCACCGAGGAGTTCCGCAAATGGACGGCGATGTACCGCGGCCTCAACAGCACGCTCAAACGCCTCTTCGCCACGGCATCGGACATTCCGCACCTGGTGGTCATGGGCGCGCAGGACCACCTCTTCCTGGACCAGGCCGAGCGGTATGCCCAACTGCATGCGCCCACCGTGCACCTGCATGTGATACCGCGCTGCGGCCACGTGGTGACGATCGAACAGGCGGATCGCTTCAACGAGCTGTGCCTGGCCTTCCTGCAGGGGTTGCAGGGGAAGTGACGGTTGTCCGGCTTCAGGGCTGGACCGGGCCTACAGGCGGGCGCAATTGAACCCGCTCTGGCTTGTACTTGGACAACAGGCGGGGCGACCTAACTGCTTCTTCGGCTTGCACGTGGTTAACAGGCGGGGCGCCTGTTGGACGACTAGACGTTCCGTTCGATGAACTTCACGATCTCGCCCGCGATATCCTTGCCGGTGGCCCCTTCAATGCCTTCGAGCCCGGGGCTCGAGTTCACTTCGATCACCAGCGGGCCGCGTTCGCTCTGGAGCATGTCCACGCCGGCCACGTGCAGGCCTAGCGCTTTTGCGGCTTTGATCGCCGTGACCTCCTCCTCGTGGCTGAGTTCGATGAGCTGTGCAGTGCCACCGCGATGGAGGTTGCTGCGGAACTCACCCTCCTTGCCGGTCCGCTTCATGGCACCCACCACCCGACCATCCACAACGAACGCACGGATGTCGATGCCCTTGCTCTCCTTGATGAACTCCTGCACAATGACCCGTGCCTTCAAGCTGTTGAAGGCTTCGCACACGGCCACCGCCGCCTTCTTGGTATCGGCCAGCACCACACCGAGGCCCTGGGTACCTTCCAGCAGCTTGATGATGCACGGCGCACCACCCACGCTGTCCACGATGCTGCTGACATCCTTGCTGTAGTTGGTGAACACCGTCTTGGGGATGCCCACGCCACTGCGGGTGAGGATCTGCATGCTGCGAAGCTTGTCGCGACTGCGGACCAGCGCCTGGCTCTCCGTGGTGGTGAACACCTTCATCATCTCGAACTGACGCACCACCGCCGTGCCGTAGAAGGTCACGCTGGCACCAATGCGGGGAATGATCGCATCGACATCCATCAACGGCTGCCCGCCATAGATCACCTGCGGGTTCTTCCGCTCAATGAGGATGTCGCACTTCACGTGGTTGACCACCCGGGCCGTATGACCGCGTGACTCTATGGCCTCCACCAGACGCTGGGTGGAGTACAGCTTGGTGTCCCGGGACAGGACGACGATGTTCATGGGGAAAGAGTGTGGCCCAAAGTAAATGCAGGGCAGCCGCCCGAAGATGAAGGCTGCAAGAATTCTTCCGGCCTCCGCCCCCTGCCTGTCAGCGCTTCCACCGCAGGCTCCAGATGCCCCGCAGGTCGCCCAGTTCATAACCCGTGGCCCCGTCCAACGGATAACGTGCTGAAATGGCCGCCAAGGTGGCCTGTGCGATGTCGCTGCCAGGCTTGCCATGACAGCGCAGGCAGGTAGGCATGCTGATGAGGATGGGGTGGTAGTAACTTACACTGTCCGCATCTGCCACCACCCTGGGTTCCAGCTCGTCGGCAGGCACCCCCTTGGCCACCTGCGCCAGCAGGTCGCGCAGTACCATGGCCTCGCGCACATCCGGCTCATCGTGCGGCGCGCGGATACGGTCACTGGTACGCCGGATGCGCATCCCCTCGACCCTTCCGAGACTGTCCAGCAAGGCAACGGCCTCCCGGGAGCAGACGTCCACGGCGTGCGCTGGTCCACCTTCCTGGACCGCGTGCTGCAGGCGCCCGCTGAGCATGGCGAAGGCGGCAGGTACCACGCGGCCACCGCGCTCCAGGGCTGCAGCCTCATCAAGCGGCTGCGGGCCATCCGTGCAGGCCAGTAAGAACATCGGCAGGAGGAACAGGTCGTGGCGCATGGCGTGAAGTTAGCTTCGCCGCCATGTGGCAGCGCTGGACCCATCTGATGACCACCAGGCCTTTGGCGGCCCTCACCCTTATCGCACTGCTGCCGCGCATGCTGGCGGCCGTGTTCAGCGGCGGCTACTTCGCACACGACGATCACTTCCTGATCATCGAGGCGGCGGGCAGCTGGGCGGACGGTCAAGACTACAATAACTGGCTGCCATGGAACCAGGGTGATGATCCCCGTCCGAGCGGCCACAGCTTCGTCTATGTGGGCCTGCATTATCTGCTGTTCGCCACGCTACGGTGGGTGGGTCTGGTGGACCCTGAGTTCCAAATGGTGGTGGTACGTGTGCTGCACGCCCTGTGGAGTTTGATCGTGGTGCGCGTGGGGTACCGCATCGCCCTTCGCTTGAGCGACCCTGTGGTGGCCTGGCGCACCGGGCTCTTCCTGGCCCTGTTCTATTTCATGCCATTCCTTTCAGTGCGCAACCTGGTGGAGGTGGCCTGTATCCCGTTCCTGATGCTCGGCGCAGCACGTCTGCTGGGCGCCGCCGCAGGGCCCACATCGCGCGACCTGCTGATCGCCGGCTTCTGGATCGGCCTGGCGATGAACATCCGTTTCCAGACCATCTTCTTCGCTGTGGGGCCGGGCCTTGCGCTCCTGCTGCGGCGGGACCTGCGCGGCGCGTTGGCATACGGTCTTGGCACGCTGCTCCCGCTCCTGGTGCTGCAGGGTGGCATCGACCTCCTCCTATGGGGCAGGCCGTTCGCCGAACTGGGCGAATACGTGCTTTACAACCTGAACAACACCACGACCTACGGTGTGCTCCCGTGGTACAATTACCTGCTTTTGCTGGCGGGTCTGTTCATCCCACCCTTCAGCCTGGCGGTGGGCTTCGGCTTCTTCCGTCGCAGCGCTCCGTTCCTGCTCTGGCTGCCGACCTTGCTCTTCATCGCCGTTCATTCGTACTTCCCCAACAAACAGGAACGCTTCCTGCTGCCGATCGTGCCGCTGTACTTCACGCTGGGGCTCGTGGCCTGGGAGCACTGGCGCCTGGGCAGCGGCTGGTGGCAGCAGCGAACCGGACTGTGGCGTGGCATCCTGCGCTGGACCTGGGGGCTGAACCTGATGTTGCTGGTGGTCCTCTGCATCAGTTACAGCAAGCGCAGCCGGGTGATCGCACAGGTCATGCTACAGGACCAACAGGTACGGGGGATGGTGATCGAGGATAGTGCCGAGGGGGAGGCCCCGATGCCGCCGCTGTTCTATTCCGGGCACTGGACAGCCACGGTGGTGCCCTGGACCGACCCTTCGGCGGACCTTGCGGCAGAACTTGCGCGCTATCCAGCGGAAAAGCGTCCGAACATCGTGCTCTTCTGCGGCACTGAGGAGATCGTTCCACGGATGCAGCGTACCATGGCCGCCATGGGGCCCCTGGAGATCATTGGCGTTGCCCGTCCAGGCCTATTGGATCGCGCTGTTCACTGGCTCAATCCGGTGAACCGGAACGAGGCCATTCTGGTTGCACGAACGCGCTGAGGACGTGTTGCACGGCGTTCCGGTAGCTTTGGGGCCGATCACCGGAACCAGAGCGACCATGAACGACCGCAAGATGCATCCCGAAAGCCTGATGATGAGCTACGGCTACAAGCCCGAGCTTTCCGAAGGTGCGGTGAAGTGCCCCATTTTCCAGACCAGCACCTTCGTGTTCAAGAGCGCCGAAGAGGGCAAGGCCTTCTTCGAGGTGGCTTACGGGTTGCGTGAGAAACGGGAAAAGGAGGAACTCGGTCTGATCTACAGCCGCCTGAACAACCCCGACCTGCAGATCCTGGAAGAGCGGCTTTGCCTTTGGGACGAAGCGGAGGAATGCGCCGTGTTCGAGAGCGGCATGAGCGCCATCAGCACGGCGCTGCTGGAGTTCCTTTCGCCGGGCGATGTGCTCCTCTTCAGCAATCCCCTGTACGGTGGCACCGACCACTTCATCAAGCAAACGCTCACCCGCTTCGGCATTGAGGTGATGGGCTTCTACCCCTGGGAGCAGGACAAGTTGCCCGAACTGGTGGCCGCGAGCGGCAAGGCCGACCGCATCCGCATGATCTATGTGGAGACGCCCGGCAACCCTACCAACACGCTCATCAGCATCAAGCGCTGTGTTGAGCTGGCGCGCAGCCTCGGCACGGCAGAGAAGCGCGTACTGGTGGCCGTGGACAACACCTACATGGGCCCGCTGTGGCAGCACCCCTTGAAGCTCGGCGCCGACCTGGTGCTCTACAGTGCTACGAAGTACATCGGGGGCCACAGCGATGTGATCGCCGGTGCCTGCCTCGGTTCACATGAGCTCATCGCACGGGTGAAGGGCATGCGCACCTTCCTCGGTTGCATGGCCGGCCCGTGGACCGGGTGGTTGCTGCTGCGGAGCCTGGAGACGCTCAAGGCCCGGATGGACATCCAGGCGCGCAACGCGGAACAAGTGGCCGCCTACCTGCAGAACCATCCCAAGGTGGATCGCGTGTTCTACCTGGGTCAGCTGGATGCGGCGCGTGACAAGGCCATCTATGAGGAGCAGTGTCTGGCCGCCGGCGCCATGTTGTCCTTCACGGTGAAGGGTGGCGAAGCAGAGGCGTTCCGCTTCCTGAACCACCTGAAGCTCGTCAAGCTGGCCGTGAGCCTGGGCAGCACTGAGTCGCTTGCGGAACATCCGGCCACCATGACCCATGCCGGCGTGGACCCCGAGGAGCGCCGCAAGCTGGGCATCAGCGAGAGCCTCGTGCGCCTCAGCGTCGGTGTGGAACATCCCTCTGACCTCATCGCAGACCTCGGCCAGGCGCTCAACACCATCTGACATCCTACGACCATGCTCGAACTCGCCGCTCTCGACCCCTCGGTGCTGCTGACCTCCCATGGTCTGATCGCCCTGCTGACGCTCACCGCGCTGGAGATCGTGCTGGGCATCGACAACATCGTCTTCATCTCCATCATCAGCAACAGCCTTTCCTCGGAACTGGACCGCCGGAAGGCACGCCAGATCGGTCTGGCACTGGCGATGATCACGCGGGTGTTGCTGTTGCTCTCGTTGAGCTGGGTGATGAGCCTGGACAAGCCGTTCATCACCGTGCTGGACCACCCCTTCAGCGGTCGCGACCTGGTGCTCCTTGTTGGCGGCCTCTTCCTGCTCTACAAGGCCACCGTGGAGATCCGGGCGAAGGTGAAGGGCCACGATAGCAGCCACACTTCAGGCGGGAAGCAGGTGCGTACACTGGGCGGGGTCATCGTGCAGATCATCCTGATCGACCTGGTGTTCAGCCTCGACAGCGTGATCACCGCAGTAGGCATGAGCAATGAGATCATCATCATGGTCGCAGCGGTGATGATCGCAGTTGCCGTGATGATGCTCGCCGCAGGAGCGATCAGCAACTTCGTGGAGAAGCACGCCACCGTGAAGATGCTGGCCCTCGCCTTCCTGGTGATGATCGGCATGGCCCTGGTGACCGAAGGCATGGGCGAACACATCAACAAGAACTACATCTACTTCGCCATGGGGTTCAGCGTGGCCGTGGAGATGCTGAACCTGCGCATGATGCGCAACCGCCTGCTGCGGACCGGGGAGGACGCTCAGGGCAACTGAGCCACCCGCGTGGCCGTGGGCACCGCCCCACCGATGCTTTGGAGCACGATATCGCGGTCGTTGCCGGAGCCCACATAGCGCACCAGGCCGTCCATGTTGGCATCCTCCGTGAAGTATCCCAGGAGGGAGGAGGTCGGCACAGACCCACCAACACGCGTAAGGATCGCGTCACGGTCGTTGGATGCGCCGGTATAGCGCAGCACTCCGTCGCGTAGACAGTCGCCCGGCACCAGCAGGCGCCGACCACCGCTTTCGTTCGTGGCGGTCGTACCGCCCTGAAGGGGTGTGGTGCCATTGCTCAGGTCCACCAGCGAGGTGGTGGCGGACAGTTGCACTGCGGCGGCCGTGATGACACCGAGGTGATTGCGGTGCTGGAGCGCAACGCGGTACGCACCGGTAGCCACCGGGAACGCGACCGGCGACACGCCGTCCATATCCACGATATCACCATCGCTCTGGAGCAGGGCACTGCGCGTGGCGACAACGGTCGAGGGGCTTGCCTCATCCCTCAGCTCCACCACCACCCAGTCAACGATGGCATCCTCCCCCGTGGCGGCAAGCACCGGGGCGGAGGTGAACTCCCCTCCACCGCCTACATGGGCATAGCCCAGCCCTGTGTAGGGCTCCACCGTGGGCACCAGGCCAAGATCGCGAAGACCGGTGCCCATGCGCATTGTGCTGGTGTTGTACGGTCCTTCCAAATAAGCCCGAACGGACACCAGCACGGCCCCTGAGGCATTGGGGTCATAGCCGTTGAGCACCACGGTACTGTTCGATGGATCCAGCCAATCGCGCAATCGGGTGGCCGGTGTGGCACCATCCCAACTGGCGCTGAACTTGGCACAACCGGTGGACACCGTTCCCACGTTCGCACAGGTCTGTGCCCCTTCGGTCATGTGACCGATGATGCGCTTGTTGTGATCGAACAGGGGCGCTCCGCTCGATACAGGTTCCACGATACCGGAGTCCCAGAAGTTGCGCCACATCTGGATACCCTCGGCATCGGCGTAGGAGGTGGCCGGGTCGAGGTCGAAGGTGATCTTCTTCACATCGAACAGGGGGTGATGGATCACGGTCTGGCTCTGTGGACCATTCCCGCTCCGGTCCCATCCCGCGTAATAGACATTGTAGTATGGGGGGGGCGTATCGAACAGCTCCACCAGGCAGAAATCGTCGAAGTAGAAGGCCGCCCTCCGTACCGCGCCGCTGAGCGTCTGACCCGTGGGACCGGCGCTGCCCACACAGGCAGGTGCATCGTAGTTGAAGTAGAACACCCACTGGGACTCGTTCGGTTGGTAACAGTGGTTCGCCACGTGGAAATAGGGTTTCCCGGGTATGGCCGTATTGTTGACCAGAACACCGGTGCACCCATTGCCATCAGGCCGCAGGAAGAGCGCCACGGCACGCTTCTGGTCCTGCCACGCCGCCGCTATCGGACACACTACATTGTTGTGGCACGGAGCGCTCTGATAACCAGGGTCTATATCCCGCAGATACCCTGCCTCGCCGAAGCGGAAGATGTCCGCAATGCCGTGCGTGATGCTCGCCAGATGCAGCTGGCCAGGGTCATTACCCGGAACGATGTACTCCACCACCACGCGGTCACCAGGCACCACTTCCGTGGCGAGACCGCCATCCGGCGCTGCATTGCTCCCGCGGAACGAACCGATGTAGAACGTGCGGTCGGCGTTGTAGAGGAACACTTCGGCATCGGCGGGCAGCTGCCACACATCGAACTGCAGGCTCAACATCACCGCGCCAGGGCTCTCGATCATCACCTGCCCCGCACGACGTCCATCGGGCAGCATGGTCCAGTCGGCCGCATGTACCAGATCCACGCTATGGAAGCGCTGCACGCCATAGCGGAACTCCCCGTCGATGCTCATGGCCGCGGCTTGTTCCACCGGATCGGGCCCCACGACAGTGACCACCGGGATACCGGCACGCAACGGGGCACCATCGCCCCAGTTCAAGGGCTGACCACCGTGGGCGCGTTGGGCGAGGGCCACATTCGCAGTCAACAGCACACCTCCGGCCAGCAGCAGGCGGCGCAGTGAACCTTCCAAAGAGAACTTCGCCATGGAAGGTATCGCGGGGGGGAGGTAGTGGTCCATGGTGGAGGCGTCAGCGTGCGGTGATGACGAAGGCGGTGCGTCGGTTCTGTGCGCGGCCCTCGGGCGTGTCGTTGCTGGCCACGGGCTTGGTGGGCCCCAGGCCTTGGAAGGACAAGCGTGCCGCCGGGATGCCCTTGGCACGAAGGTACTCCATGACCGTGAAGGCCCGATCGGCGCTCAAGGCCATGTTCTCTGCCAGCCCTCCCACATTGTCCGTATGCCCTTCGATGCGGATCTTCACCGTGGGGTTCTCCTGCAGGAATACGATGAGCTCATCGAGGATGTACTCGCTGCTCTTGGTGATGTCCGCGGAGCTGGTGGCGTAGCGGATATCGCTCACGCGGTAGCTCCTGCCCACCTCGATCTTTTGCACGCTCATATCCACCTTGGCCACTCCAGCACGCACGGTATCCTCCACGCTGAAGCTGCGCGACTCAAAGACGTGATCCGCCTTCTTCACGGTCATGATCACGTCACTGCCGGGCTTCAGGCGCAGCACAGCTGCATACTGGCCGTCGTTGCCATCCACCTCGATGACGTCCACCTTGCGGGTATCCATGTACTTGATCTCCACCCGGGCGTTCTTCACCACCTCCCCCTTTTCGTCACGCACCTCCCCCTTCACGATGAGCACGTCCTCTGGCCGAGCCTCCTTGGGCAGTTCGAATCCATAGATATCAAGCCCTCCCACCCCCCGGAACCGTCCGCTGGCGAAATAGGCCGTGCGACCATCCGCGCTGACGATCAGCCCGTGCTCGTCCTCGCCCGTATTGATGGGGGCGCCGATGTTCCGTGGCTTGCTCCACTTGCCGTCATCGCCCATGCGGCTGAAGAAGATATCGTAGCCGCCGATGCTGCGATGGCCCTGCCCTTCCGCGTTCGGTCGCGCAGCGAAGTACAGCGTGCGGCTGTCGCTGTGCATGAACGGAGCCTTCTCATCGCCCTGAGTATTGATGCCAGGCACCGGTCTTCCCGGCGACCACGCCCCCTTGGCGTCGCGGGTGCTGTAGAAGATGTCCATGCCGTCGGTGTTCTGGGCCTGCCGGGCATAGTAGAGCGTACGCCCATCACCGCTCAACGAGGGCTGGCTTTCCCAGGAATCCGGGCCGTTGAGCGAGGGCCCCAGATCGTCCAACCCGCTCCACTCCCATTCCTGTCCGCCGATATCAAGGTTGAACTTGCTATCGTAATGCGTGCGGAAAAGGTCGCAGTTGCGGTAGCCGCGGCTGTCCGCCTGTCCGCATACGGTGACGAACATCTCCTTGTTGTTCACGCTCACTGTTACGCCGCCGTAACTATCGCCTTGGTTGAACGGGTCAGGCAGGGCCCGGCCAGCATTGAACGGCTCCTGCTGGCTCTTGCGGCGCGCCTCGGTCAATTCCTCCACATCACGCCCCACGATGTCACCCTTGGCCTTCACGGTCTGTTTGCGGGTGAAGAAGAGCAGTTCGTTGTCCGGCGAAAGCATCGGCAGGTACTCGTCCGCCGATGTGCTCACGTTGGCCATCACCACGGGATCCAGCGGCGCGGTGTTCCTGTAGAAGTCGACGTAGAACTGCAGCTCGGGCATGATCTCCTCCACATCCTTGTACTGCTGGTCATAGTCCTTGGACATGCGAGCGGCATCATCACTGGGGAAGCGTCGGAACGCCTCGAACGCCTTGGCCGCTTCGGCAAAGTGGTCCTCCGCGTAGTGCATCACGCCCAGTGTGTAGGGCACATCGCTGTGGTAGGTGGGGCAGGTCAGCTGCACCTTTTCGAGGTATGCGATGGCGGCCTTGTACCCACTGCCGGCATCCCGGGCGATCCGGTACGCGGAAAGCCCCAGGCGGAAGTGGCACTCCATGCACTCGGCATCGACATCCAGGGTTGCCTTGAGGCTGCGGTGACGATCCATGGGCTCGCGCGCTTTGGCCGCGTCCTCCAGCAACTTCACGATCTTCTTATCAGAGGGTGGTGCGCAGGCATCCTCCTCCTGTGCGAGAACAGGCGTTGCACACAGCACCAATGCCGTGCCCAGCATGCTCAACATCCCCAGCCGACCCCAGCTCATTGAACTCACTTCACCGTGGTGTTGGTGGCTTCGGCCTTGGCGATCAGTTCATCGCCCTTCTTGCGCGCGCTGTCCACCAGCCCATCGGCACGCTTGTCGGCTTCTGCCACGAATTGTTGTTCCTTCTTGTCGGCTTCCTTCTTGGCCTTGTCCGCCACCGCCTTCGCGGCCACCTTCGCCAGTGGATTGGTGACCTTGGCCAGCTCATCATCGGCGAGCTTGTAGGCCTGGGCTTTGGTGGCGGCGGCTTCGCGGCGTGCATCGGCCTTCAGCTTGTCCGCTTGTTGCTGGGCTTCCGCCACCAGTCGCGCCGCTTCTTCCCGTGCCTTGGCGATGGCCTCTTCCATGGCCTTGTCGATCTGCTCGTTCAGCTCCTGCTTGATGGCCTCGGTGGCGGCCTCCTTCACGCTGGTCTGCCCGCCTGCGAACACCGGCTTCACGATGGGCTTATCCACCGTACCGGTGATCTTCACCTGCACGTCGAGCTCGGCGGGTACGGTGAAATTGCTGCCCAGCGCAGTATTGGCCTTGCCCAGCAGACCGGCCACGGTCTGCGCGGCAGCCGCGCCGAACATGTCGCTCGGCACCTTGGCCTTCATGTCGTAGTCGATGGCATGATCGGCAAAGGCGGTGCTACCACCGACAGTGGCCTTCACCCGGTCGATCTTCACGGGGAAGGGGTCGGTGATCATCCTGCCGTCCATGAAGCGGTAAACGAAATTGATGTCCTGCATCGTGGTGTTCTCGATGCCGTTCAACTTGAGCGCCTTGGCGATGTCCACCAGCGGCTGGAAGCCATCTACGCGCACGCTCCTGGTGCTGAAGGTTCCGCGACCCTGCAAGGTGTTCATGTCGGGTTCCATGCGTTCGTTCAACACGGCCTGCATGGTCAGGTCGGTACTGAAGCGTCCCTTGCACGACTTGGCGATGGGTGCCATCTTCTGGATGAGGTCCACATAAGCGACGCTCTGCTCGATGTCGATGTCGCGCACGTCGTAGTTCATGTCGATGCGTGGCCGCCTGGCATCCTTGGTATCATATGAGCCCGCCATGGTCACCGAACCGCTGAACAGGTTGAAGAAGAAATCCTTCAGGTCCACGCGGTGGTCGTGCAGGTGAAGTCCTCCCTTCACGTTGGTGAGCTGAAGCTTGTCGTAGATCACCTCTCCTGCGGTCATCCCCATGCGGAAGTCGATGTTCCCCGGTACCTCGATCACGCTCATGGGAGTGGTGTCGGCCGCTGCCGTCGATGCTGCGGCGGTGGTGTCCGCCGGGCCCATCAGCTCGTTGAGGTCGAAGCGGTCCGCGGCCAGGTCGAACGACCCGACCAGGGTACTGTCCTTCAGCCACCACTGCAGATAGTTGTCCATTCGACCATGGGCTTTCATCCGGCTGCTACCCACCGAACCATCGAACTCGCTCAACTGCAGGAACCGCGGCGAGAAGTCGAAGTGAAGCTTGGTGATGCCCACCGGCGGGAGGCTGTCGCTGCGGTAGTCCATATCGCGCAACACCATGGTGCCATCGGCCTGGAACTGGTCATAACGGCCCGCATCAACGTCGCTCATCCGCCCTTTCATGCGTACATCCGACATGAAGTGTCCCTTGAGCTCCTCCTTCATCGGCACCACCTTCTTCACGCTGGCCAGGTCGAGGTCGGCCTTCAGCTCAGCGTCCACGTTGGGATCGCTCATCGGGGTGGTGAGGTGCATCCGCGCCTCAACGGGGTTGCCCGCCATGGTCAAGGCGAAGCGCTTGAGGTCCACCACCATGTTGTCGATGTCCGGCCCGCCTGGACTGAGGATCTTGAGGTCCAGGAAGATGTTCTCCACCGCGGCCGGCAGGTCGGGGTACTTGAAGCGGCCATTGTCCACCACCATCTCCACACCGAAGCCAGGCGTATCAGTGTCGCTCATCACGCCCTTCACATGTCCGTTGAAGGCCGCCTTGCCGCTCATCTCCACACCGCTGAGATCCATGGCGAACTCTGCAGGCACCAACGAAAGCAGCGTGGCGAAGTCCGTCCTCTTCGCGCTCCAGGTGAGGTCCATGTCCATGTCGTCGCCCGGCATGGCCAACCACCCGTCCAACCCCACCACCAGTTGGTTGATGGTGGCCTCGTTCTCCTTGAAGGTGAACTTCATGTTGGGCATGTCCATGTCCAGGTCAGCGGTGACATCGGCCTTCACGTTCTTCAAGTAGCGGATGCCATCGAAGACCACATTGGCAGTGTCCGCATGCGTGACGGTGCGCAGGGTGAAGAGGTCCTGCGTGAAGTCGCCGCTACCCGTGTGGTCCAGACCCTTGAGGTCCATGTAGTATGTGAGCGATGCATCATCGTAGATGAGCGTACCATCTTCGATCGAGTATTCCCGTAGTCCGATATTGAAGGCCGAGGAGGCTGTGTCGGTCGGTGCAGCGCTGGTGGTGGTATTTACCTTGGCGATGTCCCAGTTGGCACGTCCATCCTCAAGCACCTTCACGTGGATATGAGGCTTCACCAGGGCGATGCGCTTGATGTCGATCTTGTCACCGAACACGCTCTTGATGTCCACCGTGGCCGTGAAGGTGCCGATCCGCGCCAGGTCGATGCCCTCGAAGGGCGCTACATTGCTTACCAGCACATCCGCCACTTCCACTGTGAGGTCCGGGAAGCTCTTCAGGATGGTGATGTCCCATTCCCCCCAATTCACTACCGCGTTGAGGTTGTTGTTCACCTCCGCCTTCACGGCCGCCTCGATCTTGTCCTTGAACAGGATCGGAATGAGCACAGCGGCGCCCAGCAGCAGTACGATGAGGATGCCGATCGTGAGCAGGATGCGCTTGGTCCACTTGGCCATGGCGAGGAGATATCAAGGTTGATGACTTCGGATACGCCCCGGTCGATGGACGACCGATGGACGTTCCCGTCACAAAGATCGTTCCGGAGCGGCCCTGTCGGACGGCCACTTCGCCATTGGATCGTTCACAGCGGCTTGGTGAACAATTCCTCACCCTGTGCGTGGGCAATGACACTGCAGCAGGTGGCATCGCCGGTCACGTTCACCACCGTTCGGCACATGTCGAGGATGCGGTCCACCGGCAGGATGATGGCCACCCACGCAGGATCCAGGCCCAGGGAGGTAAGTACCACGAAGAGGGTTATCAGGCCCGCGCTCGGTACGGCAGCCGCGCCAATGCTGGCCAGCGTGGCCGTACCCACAATGCTCAGCTGCTGCACGAAGGTGAGGTCGACCAGGTGGAACTGGGCCAGGAACACCACCGCCACCGCTTGGTACAGGCTGGTGCCGTCCATGTTCACCGTGGCACCGATGGGCAGCACAAAGCTGGCCGTGCCCTTGCTCACCCCGATCCGCTCCTCCATGCACTCCATGGTGACCGGCAGGGTGGCGGCACTGCTGCTCGTGCTGAAGGCCAGTAGTTGCGCAGGGGAAATGGCCTTGAGGAAGCGCATGAAAATGTTGCGCCGCATGAGCAGCGACATCGCAAGCGGGTAGACCAGGAAAACCACGATCGCCAACCCGAGCACCACGGTCAGGGTGTAGCCCGCCAGCGACTTGAACAGCTGGAGCACGGCGCCTGGGTCATCGCCCGCGATCCGCGACACCACGCCGGCCATCAATGCAAAGACAAAGAAGGGCGCCGCCTTCATCACCACGTCCACCATCTTCATGAACACGTCGTTCATGCCATTGACCAAGGCGGCGACGGGCGCCGAGGAAGCCGCTGGCAGCATCACGAGCACCACGCCGAAGAACAGGGCAAAAAAGATCACCTGGAGCATCAGCGCATCGTTGAAGCTGAGGAAGATGTTGCTCGGAACCATGTCTACGAGGAACTTCAATGGGCCGGGCTCGGTCACCGCCTTTGTCTGTTCAAGCTTCCCGCTCAACCACGCATCAGGTGCCACCTGCCCCTGGCCCGCCGCCACTTCCTCCACCAGGGCGCGGTTCGCCGGATCACAACTGAGGCATTTGCCATCCTTGGGCTTCTCCACCGTTGGCGTGTTGTTCACCCACAGCTCGTAGGTGATCCGGTTGCGCATGCGCTGGGCATCATCGCCCCATTCACCCGGACGTATAAGGTTCACCATGACCAGACCGACGGTGATGGCTACGAAGGTGGTCGTCAGGTAAAGGGCCAGCATGCCTAACCCGGTTCGGCCGAGCTTGGACAGGTCGCTGAGGCCGCTCACCCCACTGATAATGCTGAACAGCACAAGCGGTACGGCAATGAGCTTGAGCAGGTTGATGAAGATATCGCCGAAGGGGGCCACCCAATCCAATGTGAAGCGGCTCCAACCCAGGAAGCTCGAGAGCACGGCCCAAACGATGCCCAAGGCAAGGCCGATGAGGATCCGAGCGGGCAGCGACAGGCCCTTGTTGGCTTTGTGGCTCATAGGCGTGCGGTGCGTTGGCGCAGCAGGTGATCGGCCAGTACCAGGCAGGTCATGGCCTCCACGATGGGAACGGCCCTGGGGACCACGCAGGGGTCGTGCCGACCCTTGGCCTCCAAGGTGACCTCCTGCATGCGTGCATCCACGGTCCGCTGCGGCCGCGCGATGGTGGCCGGTGGTTTGAAGGCCACAGCGAAGTGGATGTTCTCGCCTGAGCTGATGCCACCGAGCGTTCCGCCGCTGTGCGTATTGCTGCTCACCGCCATTGGCGTCTCAACGCGTGAACCAGTAGCCTTGTCCTCCTCTTCGATCCGACCCCCCATTTGCAGGTCGCCGTTGTGCTCCGATCCGCGCATGGCCGCCGCACGGAAGCCACTGCCGATCTCGAAACCCTTGGCGGCATTGATGCCCAACATGGCAGCGGCCAGGTCCGCGTCCAACTTGCTGAACACCGGCTCGCCCAAACCCTGCGGAACACGGCGTACGGAACAGCTCACCACACCACCCACTGAGTCGCCTTCGCTACGCACCTGCTCAATGAGCGCGGCCATGCGAGCACTGGTGGTGGCATCCGGACAGCGCACCGGGTCGCTCCATAGATCATCGAAGCGCAGCTCGGACGGTGGAACCGCAAGCACCTCCCCCCCCACCTGGCTCACATAGGCCTGCACCTCGGTCCCCTCCCGCGCCAACAACTGACGCGCAATGGCACCACCCACCACCCGACAGGCGGTCTCGCGAGCGCTGCTCCGTCCCCCTCCCCGATGGTCGCGCACACCGTACTTCAAGTCCCAGGTGAGGTCCGCATGACCGGGACGATAGATGTTCTTCAACGCATCGTAATCCCCGCTGCGGGCGTCCTGGTTGCGCAGGATGAAGCCGATCGGCGTGCCCAGCGTGACCATCGTGCCTTCCTGCACCCATTCGGGATGCTCGCTCACCAGCCTGGCATCAATGATCCCACTGAGGAACTCCACGCGATCGCCTTCGGTGCGTGCGGTGCCGAGGGAGGTGCTTCCGGGACGGCGACGGTCCAACTCCTGCTGAACCACTGCGAGATCCAGTTCCAGACCGGCCGGACAGCCATCGATGATACCCCCAAGGGCCGCACCATGGCTCTCGCCGAAGGTGGTGAGGCGGAACAACTGTCCGAAGGTATTGCCTGGCATTGCGGCGAAGATAGAGGGGCGCTGTGAAGGCCACGTCGTGCGGAACGTTTTCTTTGCGTCGATGCCCGCACTGCTCATCGTGAACGCCAAGGCCCTGGTGGGCGTCCATCCCGCTGGCACCGACCGCGTGCCTGGCCGAAGCATGCTCCACCTACCACTGGTGGAGAACGCATGGTTACTCGCCGAGGAAGGTCGCATCACCGCGTTCGGTCCGATGGAAACGCTGCCCGCGATCGATGCCCTTCCACCGCACACCCGCATCGATGCCACCGGGCGGTATGTTCTGCCCGGATGGTGCGACCCCCACACGCACACCGTGTTCGCCGCGCCGCGCGAAGAGGAGTTCGTGGACAAGATCAAGGGGCTCAGCTATCAGGAGATCGCGGCGCGTGGCGGCGGCATCCTCAACAGTGCCCGCAAGCTGCGCGCCATGGACGAGGAGGCCCTGTACCTGCAGGCCCGCGTCCGGCTGGAAGAGATGATGCGACAGGGCACGGTGGCCGTGGAGATCAAGAGCGGCTACGGCCTCACCGCTGAGAGCGAGCTGAAGATGTTACGGGTGGCGCGTCGTTTGAAGGCCGACCTACCCCTTCAGGTACGTACCACCCTGCTCGCCGCACATGCCTTGCCACCGGAATTCGCGCACGACCGCCAAGGCTACATCGACCTGATCTGCAACGCGCTCATCCCCAAGGTCGCTGCGGAAGGCCTCGCCGACTTCGTGGACGTGTTCTGCGAGACGAACTACTTCACCGTGACCGAACTGGAACAGGTGCTGGAGGCCGGAACACGCTACGGACTACCCGGCAAGGTGCACGTGAACCAATTCACCAGCCTGGGTGCCATCGCTGCAGCTGTGCGCCACCACGCCCTCAGCGTGGATCACTTGGAGGTGATGGAGGATGCGGACATCGAAGCGTTGGCACGTGGTGGTACCATTCCCACGCTGCTCCCGTCCTGTTCGTTCTTCCTGCGCATCCCCTATGCCCCGGCCCGCGCACTGATGGACCGCGACCTCCCGGTGGCATTGGCCACGGACCACAACCCTGGCAGCACCCCGAGCGGGAACATGAACCTGGTGCTGTCCCTGGCCTGCATCCAATTGCGCATGCTGCCCGAGGAGGCCATCAACGCCATGACGCTCAACAGTGCCGCCGCGATGGGCCTGGAGCGAGAGCTGGGCAGTATCGCGGTGGGCAAGCGCGCGAGCCTGATCATCACCAAGCCCATACCTTCGTTGGCCTACTTGCCCTATGCGTTCGGCAGCGATCATATCCACACCGTGATCATCGATGGAAGACCTGTCCACACCGGCCACTGAGCAAGGTGACAGCGGCGCGCACGGCCGGCCTCCCGGTTTGGAGTTCGCCATGGGCGTGGCGCTCTTCTCCATGGTGCTCCTGGTCTTCATGCTGGTCCAGTTCGTGGTGATGTTGAACGGAGTGCTGGCAGTTGACCCGACCTTCGGACCCGACACCTCACTGCTCGACCTCATTCGTTCGCCCGATCTGAACACAGTGCTGGAGCGGTACCTCTACCAGGGTGACATCATCGCCCGTACCGCCTTGTGGAGCGGGGTGGTGGGTACGCTCCTCATCGTGTGCAGTGTCTACTTGTGGAAGCGTGGCGGCTTGGTGGACTTCCTCGGGCTGCGCATGGCGTCGATGCGTCAGTTCTTCCTGTGGACCGTTGCCTTCCTTCTGCTCGCCATGGTGCTGGAGCTCCTTATGCGCATGGTGCCTTCCTTCCAGACCGACTTCATGGAAAGGGTGCTCGGCAGCAGCACCGACCGTGTGCTCCTGGCCATTGGCGTGGGCCTGATGGCACCGCTCTTCGAGGAGTTCCTCCTGCGCGGCTTGTTGCTCGGCAGCATCCGCCACATCACCGACGCGCACAGCGCCGTGGCCTTGTCCGCCGGCGTGTTCACCCTCATGCACCTGCAATACAGCTGGACGGTGATGCTGCTGATCCTTCCCTTGGGTGTGGTGCTCGGCTATGCTCGGGTGAAGAGCGGTTCCATCTGGGTGCCGGTGCTGTTGCACGTGATCAACAACATGGCCACTGTGTTGCTGGGGTGATCGCTTGCTGGGCCGCTGCGACCTAAGTTTGCGGCCACATTCCTGTTCCCATGCAACGTCGTTTGATCGAATGCGTGCCCAACATCAGCGAGGGCCGCGACCGTGCCAAGATCGATGCCATCGCCGCCGTGGTCGAGACCGTGGAGGGCGTCAGGCTCCTTGATGTGGACCCCGGCAAGGCCACCAACCGCACGGTGATCACCTTCGTGGGCGAACCGGAGCCCGTACTGGAAGCTGCTTTCCGGCTGATGAAGAAGGCGCAGGAACTGATCGACATGCGCGGCCACAAAGGCGAACACCCACGCTTCGGCGCCACCGATGTGTGTCCGCTGGTACCCATCAGCGGGGTGAGCATGGAGGAATGTGCGGCCTTCGCCAGGCAGCTCGGGGCGCGCGTGGGCAGCGAACTCGGAATCCCTGTGTACCTCTACGAATTCGCGGCCAGCGAGGAGAAGCGGCGCAACCTGGCCAACAACCGCAGCGGCGAATACGAAGGCCTGCCCAAGAAGCTCAGCGATCCCGCTTGGAAGCCCGATCACGGCCCGGCCGCTTTCACCGACAGCGTGGCCCGCAGCGGTGCCGTGGCCATCGGTGCCCGCAACTTCCTGGTGGCCTACAACGTCAACCTCAACACCACGAGCACCCGCCGCGCCAACGCCATCGCCTTCGACATCCGCGAAGCAGGCCGCAAGGTGAAGCAGGCCGATGGTTCCGAAGTCCAGGTGCCTGGAAGTTTGAAAGCGGTGAAGGGCATCGGCTGGTACATCGAAGAGTACGGCGTTGCACAGCTCTCGCTCAACCTCACGGACATCACTGTAACGCCGGTCCATGTGGCCTTCGATGAGGCGTGCAAGCGCGCCGGAGAACGGGGCATCCGGGTCACCGGCAGTGAGCTCGTGGGCCTCATCCCCAAGCAGGCCCTGCTCGATGCGGCCGACCACTACCTCGCCCGCCAGGAGCGCAGCCTCGGCATCCCCGAGCGGGAGAAGATCAAGATCGCGGTGAAGAGCCTGGGGCTCGATGACCTGGGCCCCTTCGACCCGCAGAAGAAGGTGATCGAGTACATGCTCGAGGACGCGGGCAGCGAGCGCTTGGTGCGGATGGACCTCAAGCGCTTCAGCGAAGAGACCGCGAGCGAAAGCCCTGCACCAGGTGGTGGCAGCGTGGCCGCGTATGTGGGCGCGTTGGGTGTGGCCCTGGGTACCATGGTGGCCAACCTCAGTGCGCACAAGCGCGGCTGGGACGAGCGCTGGGAGGAGTTCAGCACCTGGGCCGCCAAGGGCGAAGTGCTCCGCAACGAGCTCTTGTACCTCGTGGATGAGGACACCCGCGCCTTCGACCGCATCATGACGGCCATGGGCCTACCCAAAGGCAGCGACGAGGAGAAGGCGGCACGCAAGGCCGCCATGCTCGAGGCCACCAAGGGCGCCATCCGTACGCCCCTGCGCACCATGCAGGTGTGCGTGGAGAGCATGGCCCTGATGCAGGCCATGGCCGTCCACGGGTTGCCCGCCAGCGTCAGCGATGCCGGCGTGGGTGCCTTGTGCGCGCGCACCGGGGCCATCGGCGCCTACCTCAACGTGCGCATCAACTGCGCTGGCCTCGAGGACGAAGCCTTCCGGACCGAGGTGCTGCGCGAGGCTGAAGCGCTCAAGTTGCGCGCCGAAGCGCTCGAAGCCGAAGTGATGCAGGCCACTCTGGCCAAGGTGTGATCGCCACCGTTCCCCGGCGCGGCACAACATCCGCAGCCCCTTGCACGTATACTTGACGTGGGCCAACCCCATGAGCGTCAGGGATACATACCGCCTGGTACTGCGCCGAGTGCTGTACTTCTTCCCGCTGCAACTGCTGTTGTTGCACCTGAAGAAGAACCACCTGCTGTTGCTGGTCTGGCTGCTCCTGTTCGGCTTCATCACCCGCACGCTCGGGGTGAAGTATGGCGTGTCCAACCTGTTCCTCTTCCCGGAATACACGGGCCAGGTGAGCTTCCTCTCCTACGCCATGATCGGCTTTGCCTTGGGGGGCTTCATCACCGCGTTCAACCTCTACACCTACACGATGCACGGGTACCGCTTCCCGTTCATCGCGACCATCAGCAGGCCCTTCCTGAAGTTCAACGTGAACAACGGGCTCATCCCGCTCCTGTTCATCCTCACCTACCTCTACTGCTCCGCCCGCTTCCAGTACCAGCAGGAGCTCATTCCGCCGGGCCGCATCGTCCTTCACCTGCTCGGCTTCATCGGTGGGCTGCTGTTCTTCCTGGGCCTGGCGTTGCTCTACTTCACCCGGACCAATACGGACATCATCAAGCTGCTGGGTAAGGAGCCTGAAGCTGCCAGTACGGCGGAGCCGCTGATGGACATGCTGGCGCCCTCACATGACACACCGCCCCACGGCAGACCGGAACAGCGGAAGGCCTCCCGTTGGTTGCGCCGTCAGCAACGCAGCGAGAAGTGGCGCGTGGAGACCTACCTCAGCCCGCGCCTGCGCCTGATGCTGGCCCGCAGCAGCAGCCACTACGACCAGGAGCTACTGCGCGACATCCTCTGGCAGAACCACATCAACGGATCGATCTTCGAGGTGGTGCTCGTGGTGAGCTTCATCGCCCTTGGAGCCTTCAGCAGCCTGCCCGCGTTCTCCATCCCTGCCGGTGCCAGCGCGTTCCTGCTGTTCACCATGCTGCTGATGATCTACAGCGCGCTCTTCAGCTGGCTGCAGGGCTGGACCGGAACACTGCTCATCGCGCTGCTCATCGCGCTCAACCTCGTGAGCCACCGCACCGACCGATTCATGGCTGATGCACAAGCCTTCGGCATCGATTACGATGCCACACCAGCTGCGTACGACCTACCCACCATCCACGCCATGGCCACGGATAGCGCTGCGGCTGCCACCGATGCACGCGCGATGGAAGCAACCCTGCAGACCTGGCTGCAACGCAACAGTGCCTGGGCGGATAGCACCGGCAAGCCCCGCATGGTGCTCATCAACACCAGCGGAGGTGGCCTGCGTGCCATGCTCTGGACCATGCGCTGCCTGCAGGCCGTGGACAGCCTGTTGGATGGCCAGTTGATGACCCGTTCCACCTTCATCAGCGGCTCTTCCGGCGGCACCATCGGCGCTGCCTACTTCCGCCAGCTCTATCTGAACGATCTGGCCCGGAACGCCGATGCGCGCTTCGAACCGACGATCCTCGAAGAGGTCTCCTCGGACATGCTCAATCGCATCGGCTTCAGCTTCGTCACCAACGACATGTTCGTGCGCTATCGCCGTGTGCAGGATGGTGATCGCAGCTACGTACGCGACCGTGGAAGTGCGTTCGAGGAGGCCCTGAACGCCAATACCCGCGGGCTGCTGGATGTGCGGCTGGAGGACCTTGCGGTACACGAGCGCACGGCACTGGTGCCCCATCTGGTCATGAGCCCGGTATCCATCAATGACGGTCGCCGACTGATCATCGCCACACGGCCCATGGCCTACCTGGCCAACATCCAAGCGGCTGCGCCGCTCACGTTCAACGGTCAACCCGAGGCCATTGAGTACCAGCGGCTCTTCGCCGACCATGACCCGGGCGCTCTCAAGCTCACTTCCGCGTTGCGCATGAACGCAAGCTTCCCCTACATCAGTCCGGTGGTGACCCTTCCCAGCGAACCATCCATGCGCGTGATGGACGCCGGCGGCAGGGACAACTACGGCTACCGCGCCACCCTCAGCTACCTGTACACCTTCCGTGAATGGATCGCGGAGAACACCTCCGGCATCGTGCTCATCCAGCTGCGCGACACCCAGAAGGACCTTGACGTGCAACCCAGCAATGCCTCGCTCCTCGGCCGCCTGCTCGACCCCCTGGGCAGCGTGTACGACAACTTCGTGCGCATCCAGGACCAGGACTACGACCTGATGATGCAGCAGGCCAGTGGCTGGATGCCGGTGCCCATGGAGGTGGTGGACCTGCAGCTGCGCCACGGTGGTGACGCTGAACAGATCAGCCTCAGCTGGCACCTCACCGCCGTGGAGCGAAGCCGTGTGCTACGCAGCGTGGGAAGTGAGGAGAACCAGGCAGCCCTCGCACGCATCGCCGAGCTGCTCAAGGTTCCGGCTGCGCCTCCTGCCGATGATGGGCCACCAACCCTGGCAGCGGATCACGCTCCACCGTCCGGAGCGTCATCCCATGGTCCAGCAGCACCTCGGACAGCCAATCCCTGAACCCCCATGCGACCGAACCGGTGGCATGCACTTCGGCCCGCTGCTCCAGCGTGAAGAAGGTCTTCAGCAACTCGGCCAGCGCATGGAAGCGGGAAACCACCAGCCCCCCCACATAGGGCAGGTCACGATGAGGCAATAGCAGACCGGTATAAGCCGCCAATGCCCGTGATGGAGCCGCCGACCGGTATATATCGGCCAATACCGCATCGAGGGAAGGACCCGCGGGGCCGAACAGCACCTGCGCGGCATCAACAGGCATCCTCCGGTAGAAGGCATCTTGCAGCAAGGTCCGTCCGATGTCCGCGCCACTGCCTTCATCGCCCAGGATGTAACCCAGTGAAGGCATGGGACGCAACAAGGCACGCCCATCGTAGTAGCCGGCGTTCATGCCCGTTCCCAGGATCAACACCAGACCGGGTGCACCTTGACAAAGGCCCATCGCTGCACCATTGAGATCACTTTGCACGTGCATCCGTGCCCGTGGGAACAGGGGGCTCAGCACCTCCCGCATCCGCGCCTGCCGTTCCGGAGTGCCGCAACCGGCCCCGTAGACATGCACACGCTCCGCCTCCATGGCTGCCGGGCAGTGGGTACGCAACTGCGCACGTACCGCCCCGATGAACATGTCGGCATCACCAGCCAACGGATTGAAACCAGGGATGCGTTCACCCTTCACCGGCAGGATGGTCTCCCCCGCCTCCGATGAAAGATAGGCCCACCGGGACGACGATCCTCCGATCTCGGCGATGAGCGTGGGCACCATGGGGTCAAGGTAGCGAAGTTGCTGGTCCGTGCGATGCGGCGCCACCGGGCGACCGATCGGATGCGTCACACGTCGCCGTACCCTTCGAACAGGTAGCGGTTCGGGCTCACCAGACCGTTCTTGACGGCATACATCACCACGGCGGCCGTGCTGTTCACACCCAGCTTCTGCATCACGTTCCTGCGGTGGGTGGTCACGGTGTGTGCGCTCAGGTTGAGCTGCTCGGCGATACGGGTGTAGGAGAGACCTTCCGCGATGAGCTGGACGATCTCGTTCTCGCGCGCGCTCAAGGTCACCGGAGCACAGCTCAATGGCTCCTGCCTGAAGCGCTCCACGTCGAAGCCGGAACGTTGCAGATGCTCCACGATCTTGCCGCAGAAGAACTTGTCGCCGTCGGCGGTCTGCAGCACGGCGTCGATGATCTCATCCACGCCGCAATCCTTCTTGATGTAGCTCGTAACACCAGCCCGCATCGCACTCATCAGTGCTGCAGTGGATGGATCGGGCGTCACGGACACGAAGCGGGTCCGCTTGGAGCGCTTCAGCCCCTCCCGGATGCTGCGCGCATTGAAGCCCTCGGCCATATGGTCGATGAGCACCACATCAGGACGATGGCGGACCAATAGGGCCTGCAGTTCGATATCGTCCCGCGCGACCCCCACCAGATCCACGCGCTCCACCGCGGAGAGCACGGTTCGCAGCCCGATGATGGCCAGCTCGCCGTGGTCGGCTATGAGGGTGCGGATGCGCATGCTCTTATTTGGAACGATTCCAGATAGGGGCAAAGGTAGGAGCACGGCCGGTTCGGTCCGTCACAAGTTGTCCACGCCTGTTCGTTCAGGAATAAGGTAGCGCTCGCCTTCGCGGGCTGCCCGGGTGTTCGGGAACACCGCCAGCGCCTCTGCCAACAGCGCCTGCTCGCTCTTGTAGCGCGAAGAGAAGTGCCCCAACAGGAGCTGCCGAACACCCGCCTCGCGTGCCAGGGTCGCCGCTTGAGCCGCCGTGCTGTGCATGGTCTCCCGTGCCCGCCCGATGAGCTGCTCGGTGAAGGTGGCTTCGTGGTATAACAGGTCCACCCCGAGCAGATGAGGCAGCAGCTCCGGCGCATAGGCGGTGTCACTGCAATAGGCGTAGGACCGCGCCGGGGGGGCGGGCAGGGTCAACTCTGCATTGGGCACCGTCCGGCCATCGGGCAGTACAAGGTCGGCACCTTGCTTCACCGGGTCCCGCAGGTAGTGCGGGATCTCGTGGACACGTTCCCTCCTCAGGCTCGGGGGGGCTTGTCGCTCGCGGAAGAGGAAGCCCGTCGTAGGGATGCGGTGCTTCAGCGCAAGGGCGGTCACCTCCACCCGGTGGTCCGCATGGACGAGCGTGCCACTTTCAGAAGGGTTGATATGTATGTGGAGCGGGTACCTCAGATAGGTTTCCGAGGCGCGCAATTGCACATCGACGATGCCCTTCAAGGCCTGCGGGCCGTGCACATGCAGTGGGTTCCTGCGACCCATCAGATGCATGGAACTGATGAGGCCCTGAAGCCCCAGGTAATGGTCCCCGTGAAGATGGCTGATGAAGATCCGCTCTATGCGCTGGAAATTCACCCCCTGCTCACGCAGCCTTTCCTGGGTACCCTCTCCGCAATCGATGAGGAACAAGCCCTCATGCACATTGAGCAATTGTGCCGTGGGGTACCGCCCACGCGCAGGCAGCGCTGCACCTGTGCCGAGGGTGAGCAGTTCAAAGCGCCGCATGGTCGAAAAAGAACGAAGCCCCTCTCCACCAACGTGGACAGGGGCTCGCCCACTGCTGCTGAAGGATCACCGATCGAGGATAACGCGACCGGTCTGCACGGTCTTGCCGGAACGCAGCTGATAGAGATACACACCCGAGGCGAGGTCCTGTGCGTCAAAGGGGATACGGTTCAAACCCGCCTTGCCAGCAATGGTCCGCTGCCAACGCTCCGCGCCAAGCAGGTCGAACACCCGCACCTCCACCGTACCGCTCCGCACCAGGTCGAACTCGAATGTGGTGCGCACCGTGAACGGATTGGGCACGACACGGACATCGGGCATGCCGGACGCCAGTGGCGCTTCAACCGCCGTGTTCACATCATTGATCACAATGCGATAGCCACCAAAGGTGTAGGGCACGGAGAACACATTGCCAAAGATCTGGGAATGGGCCAGCACGTTCAGCACGAGCGGGAAAGTGCCTGTTTCCTCAGGCACTCCGCTCACGACCCCACAGCCGAGCTGCCCAGTGAGGTAGGTGCAGAACGCGGGGGTCTGTGAATTGCACGCAATGGACAGTCCCAACGGAAGACCGGTGATACCGACGAAGCTCACCGAGTCGATGATGAGCCCTTCGAACGTGGGGTCCACGAGACCTGCCGCAGCAGGCACGATCAGGTTAAGGTCCTGGTAGTAGGCCGCACCGAGCGTACCGGGCATGAAGTTCTCCGTGGTGTCGGGCCACACGCCGAACACGCTATCCGCGTAGAGCGGGTCCGGTGTGCACGGCTGCGCCAGCACGGCAGTGGCGGTGGCGACCGCCAGGACCAGGGTAAAGCTTCTCAGCATGTGCCTTAGTTTTCCTTGTTGACGTCCTTCTCGATCTCCTCCATGTACAGCAGGTCGACCGCTTCGGCCACCGTGGGTGTGATGGAGAGCACCGTTTCCAACTGGGAGATCTGCACCAGTTTCTGGACAGGCTCCTGCAATCCACACACCACCAGGCTGCCGTTCACGCTCTTGCACAGGCGGTTCGCAACGAGCAGGGCGCTTAGCCCTGACGAGTCGCAGTAACGCGTGGCCGTGAGGTCGATGATGACATTGCGTACACCGGTCTTGTTCAAATAGACCAGTTCGCTTTTCATTTCCGGTGCGCAGGTCGTATCCAGTTTGTCCACGTTGCTGTTGACAAGCGTGTACCGGCCTTTATCCTCGATGGTGAAGTTCATGGTGCGTGCTGCTTCCGGTCAAAGATAGTCAGCCGTTCCAATGTTGCATGCCGTCTTGTACGGGGCTGTTTGTCAACAGCCTATCGTGGAATACGGGCGGCCAGCAGGTAGAGCACCGCCATCCGGATGGCGACCCCGTTCTCCACCTGGTCGAGAATGATGCTGTTGGTGTGGTCGGCCACCTCGCTGGTCACTTCGACCCCCCGATTGATGGGGCCGGGATGCATGATCACCACATCCCTGCCGATCCGCTGGTAGCGCTCCAAGCTCAACCCATAGAGCATTGCATACTCCCGCAGACTTGGGAAATTGGCGATGCCATCGCCCCCCTGCCGCTCCAATTGGATGCGCAACATGTTGGCCACATCACACCAACGCAGCGCCTTGTCCAGGTCGTGCTCCACCCGTACACCGAGCGTTGTGATGTACCGTGGCATGAGGGTGGCGGGCCCACAGAGCATGACCTCCGCACCCAGCTTCTGCAGGCAGAGGATGTTGCTCAGCGCCACCCGGCTATGGAGGATATCACCCACGATGAGCACCTTCGCTCCACGTACGCGCCCCAGCTTCTCACGGATGCTGTACGCGTCCAGGAGCGCCTGGGTGGGGTGCTCGTGGGTACCATCTCCAGCATTGACGATGCGGGCCTCGACATGACGGCTCAGGAACACGGCCGCTCCAGGGTCCGGATGCCGCATCACCACCATGTCCACCTTCATGGCGAGGATATTGTTGACGGTATCCACCAAGGTCTCTCCCTTGCTGACGCTGGAACCTGAGGCAGCAAAATTGACCACATCGGCACTGAGCCTCCGCTCGGCCAATTCGAAGCTTACGCGTGTGCGCGTGCTGCTTTCGAAGAACAGGTTGGCGATGGTGATATCACGCAGGCTGGGCACCTTCTTGATGGGCCTGTTGATCACTTCCTTGAAGCCGTCCGCAGTGCGGAAGATGAGTTCGATATCAGCGGCCGTGAGGTCACCGATGCCAAGGAGGTGTTCCGTACTGAGCTGTTCGCTATGTGCCCGTTCGCTCATGCTGTACTATTATCCAAGGTGACCCGGTCGGCACCTTCCTGCTCACTCCACTCCACTGTCACCCGCTGCCCGGCGATACTGTCCACCCATTTGCCCACGTAGTCCGCTTGAATGGGCAGCTCCCTGCTGAAGCGCCGATCGATGAGCACGAGCAATTGCACCTCGCTCGGACGTCCGAAGGCGAGCAGTGCATCGAGCCCGGCACGAATGCTCCGGCCGGTGTAAAGTACATCATCCACCAGCACCACACGGCGCCCATCAAGGCTGAAGTCCAGCTCCGTGGCCGAGGGGGCGGCAGGGCTGGACCGCAGCCGGAAGTCGTCGCGGTGGAACGTGATGTCGAGCTCACCGTAGAGGAGGTGCTCCCCGTTGAGGATGCGCTTCAGTTCGCTGCGCAGACGACGCGCCAGCATCACCCCCCTGGGTTGGAGACCGATGAGCGCCACGCCATGGAGGTCACCATGGTCCTCGATGAGCTGGTGGCACAACCGCTCCACGGTAAGCCCGAAGGCGGTGCTCGTGAGGAGGGTCTGCTCCGACATCGGTGGCGAAGATACCCGCTTGGCCGATCGCCCCCAACAAGCATGCAGCCCGGCCTCCTTGCGGTGGCCGGGCTGCGCTGTTCAGATCGGACGCTCTTACTCGGCGTCCTCTTCCTTCTTGCCCTTGGAGGCACGCTCGTTGCTCTCCATCTGGCTCTTCAGGTTGCTCAGCACGCTGAGGTCGCCCAGGGTGCTCTTCTCCACCTTGTCGTTGATGGCCTTCACCGCGCTGCCACCACCCGTGGCGCCTTCCTTGCGGGCACCACCGCGCTTGGCGGGTGCCGCTTCGATGGGCTCCTCACCCTCCTCGAAGGTGCGGGTGTGGCTCAGCACGATGCGACGTGCTTCAGCGTTGAACTCCAACACCATGAAGGGAAGCTTCTCCTCCAGCTCGGCCTTGCTGCCGTCAGCCTTCTTCAGATGCTTCACGCTCACGGTGCCTTCCACACCGTAAGGCAGGCTCACCACGAAATTCTGTCCGGCACGACCGGTGAGGGTGCCTTCGTGGACGCTGCCAGGGGTGAACACACCTGCGAACACTTCCCAGGGGTTCTCCTCCACCTGCTTGTGACCGAGGCTCAGGCGGCGGTTGTCCTTATCAACCTCCAATACCACCACTTCCAGCTCATCACCCACGTTGCAGAACTCGCTGGGGTGCTTGATGCGCTTGGTCCAGCTGAGGTCGCTGATGTGGATCAGACCGTCCACTCCCTCCTCCAGCTCGGCGAAAATGCCGAAGTGGGTGAAGTTGCGCACCTTGGCGGTGTGCTTGGAACGGACGGGGTACTTGAACTCGATGTCCATCCAGGGATCCTGGCTGAGCTGCTTCATGCCCAGGCTCATCTTGCGCTCCTCGCGGTCGATGTTCAGGATTACGCAATCGATCTCCTGGCCTTCCTTCAGGAAGTCCTTCGGGCTGCGCAGGTGCTGGCTCCAGCTCATTTCGCTCACATGGAGCAGACCCTCCACGCCGGGGGCCACTTCCACGAAGGCGCCGTAATCGGTGATCACCATCACCTTGCCCTTCACCTTGTCGCCAGCGTTCATTTCGGCGCTCAGTGCATCCCAGGGGTGCGACTGCAGCTGCTTCAGGCCGAGGGCGATGCGCTTCTTCTCGTCGTCGAAGTCGAGGATAACGACGTTGATCTTCTCGTCGAGCTTCACCACTTCCTCGGGATGGCTCACGCGGCCATAGCTGAGGTCGGTGATGTGGATAAGACCGTCGACACCGCCGAGGTCCACGAACACACCATAGCTGGTGATGTTCTTGACGGTACCCTCGAGCACCTGGCCTTTCTCCAACCCGCCGATGATCTGCTTCTTCTGGGCCTCGAGCTCAGCTTCGATAAGGGCCTTGTGGGAGACCACCACGTTCTTGAACTCCTGGTTGATCTTCACGACCTTGAACTCCATGTTCTTGCCCACGAACTGGTCGTAATCGCGGATCGGCTTCACGTCGATCTGGCTGCCGGGCAGGAACGCCTCGATGCCGAACACGTCCACGATGAGACCGCCTTTCGTGCGGCACTTCACGTAGCCCGTGATGATCTCGTTGGTCTCCATGGCGTGGTTCACCTTGCCCCACGCATTGTGCACACGGGCGGTCTTGTGGCTCACGACCATCTGACCGCTCTTGTCCTCCTGCTTCTCGATGTAGACCTCCACCTGGTCACCGACCTTCAGGTCGGGCTTGTAGCGGAACTCGCTGACGGGGACCACACCCTCGGACTTGTAGCCGATGTTGATCACCACTTCCTTCTTGTTCATGCCCACCACGGTGCCCATGAGCACTTCCTTTTCGGAAATGCTGCTGAGGGTGTCCTCGTAGGCCTTCTCCATCTTCGCACGGTCATCGGCGGTGATGGCTTTCTTGTCGTCTTCGATGGCGCCCCAATCGAAATCCGCTGGTGGCTCGGCGAAGCTGACCTTGTTGTTCTCGACTACTGACATGTACGTACAGTTCACTTTGTATCCCGGACCTGGGGGGCACTGACCGGGAGGGTTGTTGTTGGCCCACGGTGTCCCTGCGTGAGCTTCCGTCCAAGGACCCGCCGCAAGCGGTTGGCCCGAAAAAGGACCGCAAAAGTAGGAAAAGTCTGAGGATCAGACGATGAGAAATGAGACGATCAGAAAATGGGGCCGGTATCGGACCTCCCTACGAACCCTGCCGGTACCTTTGACGTTCGCGACCCAACAGAACGGCATTCGATCATCCGATCGTCTGATCTTCTGATCATCTGATCAGTATGCGCAGCTTCACCATCCCTTCCCACTACCGCAGCGACCTCATCGGACGCCTGAAGGCCTTCCGCAAGGTGCAGGACCCCAAGAAAAAGGACCTGAGCCCCACCCTGCTTGACCTGGGCGCAGTGCGCTTCGTGTTCGCCCGGCATTTCGGCTTCTGCTACGGGGTGGAGAACGCCATCGAGATCAGCTACAAGGCCCTGGAGGAGAACCCCGGCAAGCGCATCTTCCTGCTCAGCCAGATGATCCACAACCCAGCCGTGAACGACGACCTCACCAGCCGGGGCATGCGCTTCATCCAGGACACCAACGGCCAGCCGCTGATGGACTGGAACGAGCTCACCGCCGACGACATCGTGATCATCCCCGCCTTCGGCACCACGCTGGAAACGGAAGAGAAGTTGAAGGCCATCGGCATCGACCCGCTGAAGTACAACACCACCTGCCCCTTCGTGGAGAAGGTGTGGAACCGCAGTGCGCAGCTGGGCCAGAAGGACTACACCGTGGTGATCCACGGCAAGGCCAGCCACGAGGAGACACGCGCCACCTTCAGCCACACTGCGGCCGGTGCGCCCGCCGTCATCATCAAGGACATGACCGAGGCGCAGGAGCTGGGGCGCATCATCTCCGGAGAACTGCCCGCCGCGCGCTTCCACGAGCTCTTCGGCACGCGCAGCACGCCGGGCTTCGACCCCGAAAAGGACCTCGCACGCATCGGCGTGGTGAACCAGACCACCATGCTGGCCACCGAAACGCAGGCCATCGCCGACCACCTGAAGCAGGTGATGATCGCCAAGCACGGCGAGGCCGATCTCAAGGCCCACTTCGCCGACACGCGCGACACGCTCTGCTACGCCACCAACGACAACCAGGACGCCACCAATGAACTGCTGAAGGCCGAGGCCGACCTGGCACTCGTGGTGGGCGGCTACAACAGCAGCAACACCAGCCACCTGGTGGAACTGCTGGAGCACAAGTTCCCCACCTACTACATCAAGGACGAGGGCGAGATCCTGAGCGCGGACACCATCCAACACTTCAACTACCCGGAGCACAAGCTGGAGACTACGAAGGGGTGGTTGCCCGCCTTCGACTCCGCTCAGGCAGGGCGTCCCGTGACGATCATCCTCACCAGCGGCGCCAGCTGCCCGGATACCTTGCTGGACCGGGTGATGCTGAAGGTGCTGGGCTTTGTGGAGGGCGTGAAGGATCCGGTGGAGGTGGTGGAGGGTTTGGTCGCTTAGAACGAGCCGTGAAGCGCATCCTCTTCGTCTGCACCGTGAACCGCATGCGCTCCGCCACGGCGCACAAGCTCTACGAGAACGACGAACGCTTCGAGGTGGACTCCGCCGGCACGGACCGCACGGCCAACGTGGTGCTGGAGGAATGGCACCTGGAATGGGCCGATGCCATTGTGGTGATGGAGAAGCAGCACCGCAACAAGATCCGCGAGCGCTTTCCGCAGTGGTACGAGAAGAAGCCGATCGTGTGCCTGTACATCGAGGACATCTATGACTACATGCAACCCGAGCTGATCGCGGTGTTGAAGGAGAAGTTCGAGGAGGTGTGGCGGCGGGGGTTGCTGGCTTGAACAAACCTTCGCTGATGGCTTATCTTTGGAGTAATGAAGTCCCTCAGCTTCAAGGAACCCTGGGTGAACGTCTACGTGGAGCGGCTGCTTGGTTTGAGCACGGCGACGAAAAAGGCGATCATCGATGCGTTAGAGCGCAGCATGACCCCGGATCGACGGAGCGATAAGGAATTATCCGAACGCTTCTGGAGTTCGTTCGGGGCATGGGAAGGTCCCGAAACGGCAGAGGAGCTCATTCAGATGATCGAAGGCTCGCGGACCATGGGAACGGAGCGTGAGCCGCTGGATGGTTGATCGCTCAAAGAACGGATGCGTCCCGACAAGGACATACGACATTCGCCGGTCCTGCTCCTTGAGGAACGCACTGCGGCCATATTATCTTTGAACTCATGAAGTCCCTCAGCTTCAAGGAACCCTGGGTGAACGCCTACGTGGAGCGGCTGCTGGGTTTGAGCACGGCCACGAAAAAGGCGATCATTCGACTGTTGGAGCGTTCCATCCAAGAGCCCAACACGTCCGAACCCAAACCTAAGAAGCTGAGTAGTGATGACGCCTTCGGCACATGGGTGGGTCCGGAATCGGCTGAGGAGATGATCGATATGATCCGAAAGGCCCGTACGCAGAACCCGGATCGGCTTCCGCTGTGAACAGGTATTTGATCGATACCGACATCTGCATTTGGTTCCTCCGTGGCCTCCCGCTTGTGCGTGAACGGTTCCGCACTGCTGGCTATGCCAACTGTACCATTTCTGAGATCACACTAGCCGAACTCTTGTTCGGGGCCTACCGGAGTGCCGACCCCGAGAAAAACCTTCGCCGGTTGGATGTGCTCCTAGCAGATATCGCTGTCCTATCAACCTCAATGGCAATAGATCGGTTCGCGCGAGAAAAGGCAAGGCTCTTTTCACAGGGAACGCCGGTAGCAGACTTCGACCTCCTTATCGGCGCTACTGCCGTCCACCACGGTCTCACGCTGGTGACCAACAATACCAAACACTTCCAGCGCATCCAAGGCATCCAACTGGAGGACTGGACCATCTGAGCCCAACATGGATCCCCTCCTGAAGAAGCTCAACTACAAGGACCAGAACACCGTCGTGGTCCTGAACGCACCGGCCGAATTCGCTGCGGCCTTGAAGGAATTCGCCCGCACCGCATCCGTGTTGGACAGCGCATCCAAGGTGAAGGACTGCGGGTTCGCCATGGCCTTCGCCACCACGCAGGGGCAGGTGGACATGGCTGCCAGGGCCTTGGACAAGGTGCTGGTGGGTGATGCCATCCTGTGGATGTGCTACCCCAAGTGCACCAGCAAACGTTACAGCTGCGACTTCAACCGTGACACGGGCTGGCAGGTGCTGGGCGACCTGGGCTTCGAACCCGTGCGGCAAGTGGCTATCGATGCGGACTGGTCGGCCCTGCGCTTCCGGCGGGTGCAGCACATCAAGAAGCTCACGCGCAGCTTCGCGATGACGGAAGAGGGCCAGCGGAAGGCGGGGCGATGAGCGCCTTCATCGACTTCACGCTCATGGCCGATCAATGACCGTTCGGGGGTGCTGGCTACCTTTCAACAATGCAACCGGGTAGCTTGCTCTTCGCCATCTGCTTCACGTGCACGGTCATGGCACAAGAAGATGTGCGCGTCCGTTCTGCTTCAGCGATGAACACGGCTGAACTGCTGACCTTCGACCATCGCCCTGTTGAAGCCCTCGCACAATACCAAGCCGGTATTGCGTTGTACCCGACAGCCTATGGATGTCTTGAAGGTGCCCTGGCAGGCCTGGAGGCTGGTGATACCGCTGCTACCATCGCCCTGATGCGCCAAGGAGTGCGCCATGGTCTCAGCCAGGAGCTGATCGACATGAACCCGCCATTGGCGGAATTCTTAACGACGACCAGTGCGAACGAATTCCACGCCCATCTTGATGCAGACCGGGCCCATTGGGCATCGGTAGCGGACCATGCTGCCGTTGCATGGCTGGACTCTTTGGTCCGGATCGACCAACAACAGCGATCCAACGCTGACCACGATCCTCTTCGCGTGGCATACCACGACTCCCTGCACATGCAGCTGATCATCCAGCGCTATGAAGCGGGCTGGTTACCGAACGAGCGAACACTTGGACTCGCGGTCGGGGACCTCCACCTGTTGCTATGGCACCACCGCGGCACCTACGGTCCTGATCACAGTCAGTGGAAGCGTATCCTACCCCATCTGCATCGCGCCATTGACGAAGGCAGGCTGGCCCCGGATCTCCTCTGCATGTTCGACGACCACGCTGCATGGGAAAAGGGCTGCCCGATGCCGTGGGGTGTGCTGATCTTCTACTTCAGGAATGTTCCGGAAGAGCTTCTATTGGATGAGCTCTCCGCAGTGAATGCGAGGCGCGCAACCTTAGGAATGGGGACTGTACTTGACGCCCTGCGCCTCGCGGAGGTTAGCGCTGACCAGGTTCGCTTTGCCACGAAAGCGCTCACTCCTGCCCCACCTGCGCCAGCACCCCCAGCACGATGTCCAGTGCCCGCACGAACTGCTCCTCGGCGGTGATGTCGCTGTTGTCGATCACGATGGCATCAGGAGCCTTCGACAGCGGGTCCGCGGCACGTGTGGTGTCGTCCAGGTCACGCTGACGGATGTTGGCCTCCACCTCTTCGAGGGTCACCGCGGCACCCTTCATCTTCAGTTCATGGAAGCGTCGTTGAGCGCGGACCTCAGGGCGGGCGGTCATGAACAGCTTCACCTCGGCATCGGGGAAGACCACCGTACCGATGTCGCGTCCGTCCATCACCACCCCTTTCTCGCGCCCCATCTGCTGCTGCAAGCGCACGAGCTTGGCGCGTACTTCAGGCACGGGGCTCACCAGCGTGACGTGGTTGCTCACGGCCATGGTCCTGATCTCCTGCTCCACATTGCGACCGTTGAGCGTGGTGGCGCTCTTGTCGGTCATCGGATCGTGCTGGAACCGGATGTCCAGACCATCGAGCACCTGCATCAAGCCGTCCTTCACCAACTGGCCCTCACGCACCAGTCCGTTCTCCATCACGTAAAGGGCCACTGCACGGTACATCGCACCACTATCGATGTAGGTATAGCCGAGGTGCTGCGCCAGTTGCCGGGCCAGGGTGCTCTTCCCGCAGGAGGAGAAGCCGTCAATGGCGATGGTGATGCGGTTCACGGACCGAAAATACAGCAGGTTCAGCGGATCGAGCGCGCCGCATTGGGCATCCGTCGCTCAGCCTTCGCGCTTGAAGTCGTCGAACCGGACCGAGAGGGTGATGGTGTTGCTCACCCCGGAAAGGTTGATCTGCGAATAGCCATAGCTGATATGGGCCTTGCTCACCCGCAGCCCGATGCCGAAGCTGAGGCCGGTGATGGCGGGCTTGTCCGGCAACACCATTTCGCGGCGTCGCCGGAAGTTGTAACCCAGGCGCAGCATGAAGTTCTCGCTCAGCAGTACCTCTGCGCTCGGCACAGCGTGCAGCAGGGCTTTCTCTGCCCGCGTCACCTTGTCCTCGATCACCTCGCCCGTGGTGGGGTCGATGTTGACCTGTGCATTGGGGTCCTCCTTGGTAAGGTCCCATTGCTGGAGGTTCTCCATCATCAGACCGAGCCTGAAGGGGGCGTGCTTGAACCGATATGTGACACCCAACTGGGCTTGGAACGGCAACTTCTCGCGCACGTCGGTGTATGACGATGTCTGGCGGCCGATGTTGCGGATCATGGCTGCCACCGTGAGGCCGAGGGATCGCTTGACGAAGACGCCGCCTACGTCCACGGCCCATGCGGTGGAATTGTACGTATCCAGGTTGCTGGTGATGAACTTCAGGTTGGCGCCCACGCTGAAAAGGCTGTCGATCGCACGTCCCGCACCTACTTGGACCACGTACTCCCCAGCGGAGAAGCTGCCGATCTCGGCGCCTGTCTCATCGCGCCGCGTGAACAACCCGTAGTTGATGTACTGCACCGTACCTGAGAAGGTGGTGGTAATGCTGTCGAAATGGTGCGCATAGGATGCGTAGCCCACATTGACGCCATCGAAATAGGGCAGATAGCTCAAGGCCACCTGACGGCCCATGGTCTCGTTCAGAAGTGCAGGATTGAAGATACCCAGGTTGATGTCATTGTCCTTCACCGCGATGTAGTTCCCCCCCAAGGCTGATGCCCGTGCCGAACTGGGAATGTCCAGCAGGCGGAACGAGGCACCACCATTGAGCTGCGCGGCGATGATGCCGGGTAGGGCCAGCAGCAGGGCGGGAAGGACAAGGCGTAGGCGGAAGTGCATGTACAGGGCTTGGTGTCTGCGGAACGCAAGATAGGTCGTGATAGTATCCATGGAGGCGCTCATGACCTTCATCCTTCCACATCATGCCGCCACAACAATGAACTGTCGCCGTAGCTCAGGAAGCGATATCCGCTTACCAGGGCATGATCGTAAATGCGCCGCCAGTCCGTGCCCACAAAGGCCGAGACCAACAACAGCAGCGTGCTGCCCGGCTGATGGAAGTTGGTCACCAGACCCTCCGCCATGCGCACTTGGTAGCCTGGGGCGATAAGCAGCCTCGTGGCACCAACGAGTTGGTCCTCATTGGACTCCTGCAGGTCCAACAACAGTCGATCGATGACCTCTGCCACACTTGGAAGTGGTGTGGTGCCGGTTTCGTAAGGGCGCCATTGATCCACATCAATGCGCGGTCCGGTGCGGCCCAGAAGACGATCCACACCGTGCCAATAGAGGCTTTCCAAGGTCCGCAGCGCAGTGGTACCGACCGCCACCACTGGACCCTTGCCCACCTGTGTCCTCAGCGCTTCCAAGGCGTTCAGTGGGATGCGAACCTGCTCCTGGTGCATGTGGTGATCAGCAATGCGTTCGCTCTTCACCGGCAGGAAGGTGCCAGCCCCGACGTGGAGCGTGAGCTCAGTTCGCCTCACGCCCCGGGCCTCCAGCTCTTCCAGCACGGCAGGGGTGAAATGCAGGCTGGCCGTGGGTGCGGCCACCGAGCCTTCGTGCCGCGCGAAGACGGTGTTGTACCGCTGCTTGTCGGCGACCTCATCGGGCCGGTGCATGTACGGCGGCAAGGGCACATGGCCGATGCGGTCGAGCACCTCGGCGAAGGTGAGCGTGGCCGGGCTCCAGTTGAAGTGGAGCACCTCACCGCCAATGCGCTCCACGGCGATCACCAGGTCATCCAGGCGCGACCGGAGCACTTCATCAGGCTTCCAGCGCTTGGCATTCCCCACGAAGCCCTTCCACCGGGCCTGACCCCGCTCCTGGAAGGCCTCCTCCACTGCACGCCCTTCGGCCGGTTCCAGGCAGAGCACCTCGATGCGTGCGCCGCTCTCACGCTGGAACAACAGCCGTGCATTGACCACCCGGGTGTCGTTCATCACGAGCAGCGCTCCCGCTGGCACCAGCGCCGGGAGGTCCCGAAAGATGTGGTCCGTGAGGTGACCGGCGCGGTAATGCAACAGCTTGCAAGCATCCCGCTCGGCCAATGGATACTGCGCGATGCGTTCCTCGGGCAGGTTGTATTGCACACTGTCCATGGTGATGCTCCGGGCATCCACCAGGTCCTTCGTTCCCATCGCCTCGCTCATGGCCGCACGAAGCGCAGCAGTTCCGCGCTGCCTTCCACCCGCACGGCATAGAGCCCGGCTGGCAGTTGACCTACCGCATAGTGCCATTGGCCCTGCCCATCCGTACGACCGATCGCCAGGGTACGGCCGCTGGCATCGAGCAGTGTGAGGGCCACACCTTCATTGCCATCGAACAGTTGTACACGGATAGCGTCCGTGGCAGGGTTGGGCCAAAGAACGGCCGCCTGACCCACCACTTCCTCCACCGCGGTGAGGCCGAGGAGTTGTTGCATGGCGCGGTAAGCGTTCACCTTGCCCTGGCCCCAGCGCGTGCTGCCTTCCGGCGGAATGGTACCGGTGAAATTGTCGCGGCGGGCCGTTGTCATCAACAGCTCCTTCACGTCGGCCGCAGGGAGGTCCGGGTCGGCCTGCAGCAACAGCGCCACGATACCGGTGACGGCCGGCGCGGACATGCTTGTGCCGGAGAAGCGGGCGAAGGGATAGCTGCGCCCTTGGAAGTTGACCGACCCGACAGAACTGAACGAATTATCGGTGAAGGAACTGATGGAGGAGGCCACGGAAACACCCGGTGCTGCGAGGTCAGGCTTGCGGCGTTCGTCCATGGTGGGGCCGTAGCTGCTGAAGCTTGCAATGCCTCCACCGCTGCCGTTGAACTGAGCAGTGTAGGCCGCGACCGTTAGGAGGCTCTCGGTGCAGGCCGGTTCGCTGATGCCATAGTTGCGGTCGCCGTTGAGCCAGCCGGTCTGCCCGGCGGTGAAGGCCATGCCCCAGTTCCCCACATCGTTGGTGAGCTCGGTGACGTTCCAGAAGTGAACGACACCCTCGGGTGCCGTGGCCTTCAGGGCGACCTTGATGCTGCTGCTCCTGTTCTTCACCCGCAGGCGGAAGTGAGGCCGGCCATTGAGCTGATGTGCCGCCTCGGCAGTGAGGTTGAAGAAGACCGTGTCCGTACCCTGGACCACGAAGGAATCCAGGTAGGCGGGCTGGGTGGCGGTGTGGTACCAGGGCGACTCCTGCAACGTGTTGTTGGCATTGCTGGTGATGATGAAGCCCGCACTGAAGCTGCGGCCCGGCTCACCCCACATAGTGATGCTCTGGCCCCACATATTGGGATTCGCCGAGTACGAGTAGAAGCCGATGCGGCTCTTGATGGTGTCGTTGGCGAAGGTGCGCTTGATGTGGAAGTTGATGTCGCCGTTGTTACCGCCGGAATTGACGAAGACCACACCTTGTTCAGAGAGCGCATCGATGGCCTGGCTCAGGAGCGAGTTGCCGTCCAAGGTGCCCATGTGGTACAGGCCCCAGCTCATGTTCACGACAAGTCGCTTCTGGTCGGCCTCGGCAATGGCCCGCATCCAGTCGAAGGCATCGAGCACAGCGGCGGCATCCACGAGGAAGGTGCAGAACAAATACTGCGCCTCGAAGGCCATACCGCGGTAATTGAGCCCGGCTCCGCTCCCACCAGCGATGCCCGCCACGTGGGTGCCGTGGGTGGCGTAACTGTAAATGTTGGCCGTGTCGGAACCCGCCAGCAACAGGTCCTCCGGCGTATCGTAGGCGGTGCCGTAGACGTATCCCTCCGGTGCCGGTCCGGACTGCTTGAACTGGTCCCAAGCGGCGCGGATGCGGGTCTGCGTGAGCAGGGTGTCGTAGAACATGGGGTGCGTGTAGTCGAAGCCCCAATCGGTGATGCCGATGAGCACGTCCGCGCCTGTATAGGCCTGCGGCAGACCGATGCCGCGGTGTACACTGTCCACGCGGGTATCGCTGCGCACCCGGTCCAGGTGGGGCTTCACCTTGCCGGCGAGCTCGGCGTAGTCAAGGCAGTCGAGATCGGCCAGTTGGTCGAGGTGGCGGATGTCGATGCGGAAAGAACGCACCGGGCCCACTTGCGCACCCCAGTGGATGGTGGGTCCATCGCTGCTACATGCATCGGTGGTCTGACGCCCCAGGAAGCCCACCATGCAGCGGCCGTTGAGGTAGGCCGTGGGATAGCGCCCTTGGGTGAGTTCGGTGAGCTTGCGTGCGTCGGGCTCTTGACGAGCGAGCGCCTGCAGGTGCAGGAGATCGGCGCGTGTGGTGGCAGGAAGGATGGGCGCGGCAACGGTCGTCAGCGCGGATCCGACGGCAAGGGCAAGGGTGATGAGGCGCATCGCGGCAGAATGGAAGGCGGAAGGTACGATGTCCTCCCGATGTCCTTCTACAGCATCCCACGCAGCTATCGATGTAGCCGTTCAATGCATAGCGTCAACGGCTTCGGGTAGTGCTGGGTCAACAGGCTGGGAGCCTGTTGGACTAAGCCACCTTCAATGCGTTCGCCACCTTCTCCTTCAATAGGGCGTGCTGCACCACGTCGATCATCTCGGTGACGTACGTGAAGCGCATGCCCTTGGTGTAGCGAGCGTCGATGTCCTCGATGTCCTTGCGGTTGTCGCTGCTGAGGATGATCTCCTTGATGCCGGCGCGTTTGGCCGCGAGGATCTTCTCCTTGATGCCGCCCACCGGAAGCACACGACCACGCAGGGTGATCTCGCCGGTCATGGCCACGAACTTGCGCACCTTCTGCTGGGTGAAGGCACTGGCGATGCTGGTGAGCATGGTGATGCCGGCGCTGGGACCATCCTTCGGCGTGGCACCTTCCGGCACGTGCACATGGACGTTCCAGCGCTTGAACACTTCAGCATCGAGACCGATGATGTCGCTGTGCGCCTTGAGGTATTCCAGCGCGATGACGGCGCTCTCCTTCATCACATCACCGAGGTTGCCGGTGAGGGTGAGCTTGCCTTCGCCCTTCGTGATGCTGGTCTCGATGAAGAGGATGTCGCCACCGGTGGGCGTCCAGGCCAGACCGGTGACCACGCCGGCCACATCGTTGCCCTGGTACTTGTCGCGGGCATGGCTGGGGCCGTAGATCTTCACCAGATCCTCCTCACCAATGGTGATGTTGTACTTCTCCTTGAGGGCGATCTGCTTTGCCCGGTAGCGCACCAGCTTGGCGATGCGCTTCTCCAGCGTTCGCACGCCGCTCTCGTCGGTGTACTGGTCGATGATGGATTCGATGAGGCCCTGTGCGAGCTTCAGTTGTTTGGGCTTGATGCCGTTCTCGGTGAATTGCTTCGGCAGCAAGTGGCGGTTGGCGATCTCCACCTTCTCCTCCTGCGTGTAGCCGTTCACCTCGATGATCTCCATACGGTCGCGCAACGCGGGATGGATGCTGCTTAGACTGTTGGCCGTGGCAACGAACATCACGCGGCTCAGGTCGTACTCCACCTCCACGTAGTTGTCGTGGAAGGCGTTGTTCTGTTCGGGATCGAGCACCTCCAGCAGCGCGCTGGCCGGGTCGCCCTGGTTGCTGCGACCCACCTTGTCGATCTCGTCGAGCACGAAGAGCGGGTTGCTGGTGCCGGCCTTCTTCATGCTCTGGATCAGGCGGCCGGGCATGGCACCGATGTAGGTCTTGCGGTGTCCGCGGATCTCCGCTTCATCGTGCAGACCACCCAGGCTCATACGCACGTACTTACGGCCCAAGGCCTCGGCCATGCTCTTGCCCAGGCTGGTCTTACCCACGCCCGGAGGCCCATATAGGCAGATGATGGGAGCCTTCATGTCGCCCTTCAACTTGAGGACGGCGAGGTGCTCGATGATGCGCTCCTTCACCTTCTCCAGCCCGAAGTGGTCGCGGTCCAGGATCTTCTGCGCGTTCTTCAGGTCGAAGCTGTCCTTGGAGTATTCGCCCCAGGGCAGTTCGAGCAGCAGCTGCACGTAGTTGTGCTGCACACTGAACTCTGCCCCGGCCGGGTTCATCCGCTGGAGCTTCATGAGTTCCTTCTCGAAGGTCTCGCCCACCTTCTTCGACCACTTCTTGCGCGCGGCCTTCGCGCGCATGTCCTCGATCTCCTGCTCAAGGGGGTTGCCACCCAGTTCGTCCTGGATGGTCTTCATCTGTTGGTGAAGGAAGTACTCACGCTGCTGCTTGTCCACCTCACTGCGCACCTTGCTCTGGATCTCGTTCTTCATCTGCAGCATCTGCAGCTCCCTGCTCAGGTGCGCGAGCAGCATCTTGGCACGCTCGTGCAGATCGGCCACTTCCAGCATGCGCTGCTTGTCCGCCACCTCGGCGTTCATATTGCTGCTGATGAAGTTCACCAGGAAGCTGTGGCTGTCGATGTTCTTCAGCGCGAACTGGGCCTCCGTGGGAATGTTGGGGCTCTGCTTGATGATCTCCAATGCAAGGTCCTTCAGGCTGCTCACCAACGCGGCGAAGGGCTTGTCGTCCTTCTTGGGCCGGATCTCCTCGAACTCCTTCACCCGGGCGGTGAAGTAGGGTTCGGTGCGGATCATCTCGGTGATCTCGAAGCGCTTCTTGCCCTGGATGATGGCGGTGGTGCTGCCATCGGGCATGCGCAACATGCGGATGATGGTGGCGATGGTGCCGATGCTGTTGAGGTCCTCGGGACGGGGCTCTTCCAACTGGCCATCCTTCTGGCTCACTACGCCCAGGGTGCGCGTGCCGCGGTACACATCCTGGATCAGGCGGATGCTGCGGTCGCGGCCCACGGTGATGGGGATCACCACCCCCGGAAAGAGCACGGTGTTGCGCAGGGGCAGGATGGGAAGCTCCGGCGGGGTGCTCTCCGCGTTCATCTGCTCCTCGTCCTCGGCCGTGATCAAGGGGATGAGTTCGGTCTCACTTTCGATCTGGTCGCTGCTGAAGAGTTCGCTTGTATGGATGATGTCGTTCATCGACAGAATGGGTCAGGATGACAGTTACAAAGATACCGCACCTGGCAGGCCGTGGGATCGAAAAGCCAGCCCGTGCAGGGAGGACCTGCTCGCCAAGGACCGTGCCGGAACGGGAAGCCTGACAGATGGTCAGACAACCGCACGCGAACGGGCAAAGACCTGCCGCAGCACCTCCTCCTCCACCGCATCCAAGGGGACATTGCGGCGGGCCATCACACGTCTGGCCGTGCCCAGCGCCCGTTCAAGGTCATAGGTCTCGAAGCCTTCCCCGCCTCCCCAGGCGAACGAAGGGATGTGTTTGGGTGGGAAGCCGCCCCCGAACACATTCGCCGCCACACCCACCACCGTGCCCGTATTGAACATGGTGTTGATGCCGCTCTTGGAATGATCGCCCATGATGAGACCGCAGAACTGCAGTCCCGTATCGACCGCCGCGCCTTCGGCATAGCTGTATGCCTTCACGCCGCCGTAGGTGTTCTTCAGGTTGCTGCTGTTGGTGTCGGCGCCCAGGTTGCACCACTCCCCCAGCACGCTGTTGCCCAAGAAGCCATCGTGCCCCTTGTTGCTGAAGCCCAGCAGCACACTGTTGTTGACCTCCCCCCCCACCCGACACTCGGGCCCGAAGGAGCAGGGGCCGTAGATCTTTGCGCCCATCTTCAACTGGGCATGGTCGCCGAGCACCAGCGGACCACGGATGATGCAGCCTTCCATCACCTCGGCATCCTTGCCGATGTAGATGGGACCCGCCTTGGTGTTGAGGATGCTGGCCTCTACCACGGCACCTTCTTCCAGGAAGATGAGGTCAGGATCGCCGATGACGGTATTGTAGGCGCTGAGACGTTGCGAACGACGGCCTTCCGTGAGCAAGGCGAAATCCTGCGCAATGGCCTGGCCGCAGTGCTGGAAGAGGTGCCATGGCCGATCGAATCGCAGCACTTCACCTGGGAACGGCACAGGTTGCAGATGGGCGGGCGGCAGGGTCCAATCGGCCTCGGCCGGTGCGGCCGTGTTACCCAACGCAAAGGCCAACGGCCTTCCACCGGCGGTCAATACCTGCCCTGGACGCAGATCGAGCACGGCTGCCACGAGGGCATCGCTGGGGTAGAGCGAGCCATCCACTTCGTAGTGGGGGCCGTCGCCGTCCGGTATGGGGAAGGCAGCGCTGAGGTAGGGCTCTGTGCGATAGCCCACAGCGATGCCGCTGCGCACATACCAGCCCTCACCCAGGCGCAGGATACCCGGACGCAGCTGGCCCACCGGACGAGTGAACGTGAGCGGGAGCAGGTGCCGGTGCAGGCCGGCGTCGTTGAGGATGATGGCCATGGTCCTTCGCTGGGCCTCCAAAGGTAGCCCATGCGCGCCGAGGCTTGGGACCCATCAAGCGATGAAGAACCCGCAGATCCAATAGGCAATGGCGGCCAGCACGGCGCTGACGGGAATGGTGAGCACCCAGGCCCACAGCAGGCGCAAGGTCACCCCCCAGCGCACGGCGCTCAGGCGCTTGGTGGCACCCACCCCGATGATGGCGCCGGTAATGGTATGCGTGGTGCTCACGGGAATACCCAGCTGTTCGGTCATGTAGAGGGTCATGGCACCGGCGCTCTCGGCACAGACCCCCTCCAGCGGGGTCACCTTGGTGATGCGCGAGCCCATGGTCTTGACGATCTTCCAACCGCCGCTGAGCGTGCCCAGTCCGATGGCACCGTAGCAGGCCAGGGGAACCCAGAAGGGCATCTCATCAAGGGATGAGGCCTGTCCACCGGCGACCAGGGCGACCATGATGATACCCATCACCTTTTGCGCATCATTGCCGCCATGGCCGATGCTGAACGCGGCTGAACTGAGCAGCTGCAATCGCTTGTACAGGTTGGCCGTGCGCATGGCACTGGGCAGCTTGGTCATGTCCCACATGTAACTGAGCACGAACACCAGGGCGAAGACCACCATGGCGATGCGCAGGTCCATGTTCTTGAGCACGAAGATGGACGTGATGGCCGTGGCCACCGCGATGATCGCCACCCGCAGCCAAAGCTTCTGCACGATGGTGACCAGCGTAATGAAGATGGAGATGAGCATGCCCACGAGCGGTGCCAGGAAGATGAACAGGGCGATGATCCCGATCTTCTCCAGGTTGATGCTGCCCAGGTCGAAACCCGCACCGGCCAATGCCGCACCGGCGAAGCCACCGATCAGGGTATGCGAGGAACTGCTCGGGATGCCGTACCACCAGGTGAGCAGGTTCCAGGTGATGGCCGCCAGCAGACCGGCAAGCACCACCCGCAGCGTGATGAATTCCTCATGCACCGTCTTGGCGACGGTGTTGGCCACGTGGTGGTCGCTGAAAATGAAGTATGCGACGAAGTTGAACACGGCGGCCCATACCACTGCTTGGAAGGGTGTCAACACCTTCGTGCTGACGATGGTGGCGATGGAATTGGCCGCATCGTGGAAGCCGTTGATGTAGTCGAAGATCAGCGCAAGCGCGATGATGACGATGAGCAGCGTCATGCCTCAGGCGTACTTCAGCAGGATGGACTCGATCACATTGCCGACATCCTCGCACTTGTCGGTGGCAAGCTCCAAGGTGGAGTAGGTGTCGCGCATGCGGATCAGCTGGATGGGGTCCTTCTCCTCGGCGAAGAGGCGCTGAATGGCCCGATCGTAGACCTCGTCGGCCTGGTTCTCCATGCTATTGATCTGCACCACGAACTCACTGTGGGCACTGCTCTTGTGCATGGTACGCAGGCTCTGAACGGCCATCTGTACGATGCGTGCCCCTTCGTTCACAAGGCGGGCCAGCTCACGGCAGGTCTCGTCGGGCTTCTGGATGCCAAAGAGCTCGAGGTTCTTGGCGGAGGCGAGGATGAAGTCGGCCACATCGTCCAGGCTGGTGGCCAGGTAGTGGATGTCCTCCCGGTCGATCGGCGTGATGAAGTTGCGGGCCAGATCGGTGAAGATCGTGTGTGTGAGATCGTCGTTGGCATGCTCTGCGATCTCCAACCGCTCCAGCAGTGCCGTGCGCTGGGAGCCGGGCTCGGTGTTCATGATCGCGATCAGGTCCTCGGACATCTTCAGCACATTCGCTGCCGAAGCTTCGAAATGGAAGAAGAACACGCGGTCGCGTGGCTTGAAGATCTTCAGGATGCTCTCGATCGACATGGGCTTTCGTTACGGAGCCCAAATGTATCCGGCGCATCGATCGCCCCCTGCTGTGAAGCGAATCTTAACCCAGAGTTAACACGGACGCATCTGCTCCGCCCCCCATCAGCCCCGCTCCTTCGCATCTTTGGCGGCATGCTATACGCGTTCAATGGATACAGGCCCGTGGTGCATCCGTCGGCCTTCGTGCACCCACAAGCGGCGGTGACCGGCAATGTGATCATCGGCCGCGATGTGTATATCGGTCCGGGTGCCGCGCTGCGCGGTGATTGGGGCGAGATCATCGTGGCCGACGGATGCAACGTACAGGAGAACTGCACGGTCCACATGTTCCCCGGTGTGACCGTTCGCCTTGACGAGGGTGCCCACATCGGTCATGGTGCCATCATCCACGGGGCGCACGTAGGCCGCAACTGCCTGGTGGGCATGAACGCCGTACTGATGGACAATGTGGAACTGGGCGAAGAGTGCATTGTGGGAGCGCTGTCCTTCCTGCCCGCTGACAGCGTGTGGCCTCGTCGGCAGCTCATCGTGGGCAACCCGGCCCGAGCGATCAGGGAGGTGAGCGATGACATGATCGCATGGAAGACCGAAGGCACACGCCTGTACCAGGCACTTCCCGCAGACCTCCACGCCACCCTTGCGCCGTGCGAGCCCCTGCGCGAAGTGCCCGCCGACCGACCGCCCATCACCACCCGATACAGCACGTGGAAACAGACCAAGGGCTGAAATTCGATGAACGACCCGATGAAGCGGCCTGACCTGTCGATCAGCCTTCGCCCACCTCCGCGTGCAAGGCGTGCAGCATGCGATGGACCAGCGGCGTGAGGATGACGGCCACCGTTCCCAGCAGAGCAATGCCGCTGTAGAGCGCATAGAACGAAGCGAAGTACTTCGCACCATCACTGGGCAGCTCACCCACCGGCCCCATGCCGCCCAGGATCATGCTGGCATTGAGGAACGCGTCGGCGAAACCGTATCCTGCGAAGTGCATGTACCCCAGCACACCCACAGCGAGGGATACCCCCACCAGCGCCGCCGCGAACACTGCGTAGCGCAATTGACGCATCAAGAACCGGGGGCGCGAAAGCAGTGCTTCCCTGCGATGCTCGAACATGCCACCAAGGTAGCTGTGCCAACAATACCCCGTCGATGACCGGGCGTTGCCACGCATCTGCAGGGCTCTCCCTAGAGCGATCTTTGGCCCGTAGAACCACCCTGCCATGAAAGGCCTCCTCACCATCGGCCTGTTGCTGCTCTCCAATGTCTTCATGACCCTGGCATGGTACGGACACCTGCGCTTCAAGGACTTCGAATGGTCGCGCAACCTGGGGCTCTTCAGCATCATCCTGCTCAGCTGGGGGATGGCCTTCTTCGAGTATGTGCTGCAGGTGCCGGCGAACCGGATGGGTCATGCAGCTCATGGAGGACCGTTCACCCTGTTGCAGTTAAAGGTGTTGCAGGAGGTGATCACACTGGTGGTCTTTACCTTGTTCACCGTGATCGCCTTCAAGAACGAGGCGCTGCGCTGGAACCATGCCTTGGCGGGGGTCCTGCTGGTGGCCGCGGTCTGGTTGGTGTTCAAGAAGTAAGCCATGCACGCCCCGCTCTTCGGTGAACTTGTGGTGATCCTTGGTCTGGCGGCAGGTATCCTGTTGCTGTTCCGGCGATTCCGGCTGCCGGGGATCCTGGGCTTCATCGTTACCGGCATCATCGCGGGGCCGCACGGTCTGGGCTGGGTGCACGAGGTGGAGAGCGTGGAAGCCATGGCGGAGATCGGGGTCATCCTGCTGCTCTTCGTCATCGGCATGGAGTTCAGTTTGAAGAAGCTGGCCTCGCTCGGGCGCACTGTCTTCATCGGCGGTCTGTTACAGGCCGGTCTCACCACGGCCGCCATCACCTTCGCCCTGGGACTCTTCGGGATACGCACCGAGAGCGCCATCTTCATCGGCTTCCTGGTCACGCTGTCCAGCACCGCCATCGTGCTGCGCGTATTGCAGGAGCAGGGCAAGATGGATGCAGCCCATGGCCGCGCGTCCACTGCCATTCTGATCTTCCAGGACATCATCGTGGTGCCCATGATGCTGGTGACCCCGATGCTCGCCGGCAAGAGCAACGACCTCAGCGGCGACCTGCTGCTGCTGCTGGGAAAGATGCTGCTGCTGCTGGTGGCCGTGTTCGTGAGCGGGCGGTACGTGGTACCGAGGATCCTCAAGCAGGCCGTGAAGGGCAAGGGCAACGAGCTCTTCATCATCACCATCGTGGTGATCTGTTTCGCGGCGGCCTATGCCACCCAGGCCCTGGGGCTTTCGCTGGCGTTGGGCGCCTTCTTCGCAGGGCTCATCATCAGCGAGACGGACCATGCCTATCACGCCACCGGCATCATCCTCCCCTTCCACGAGCTGTTCATGAGCTTCTTCTTCGTCAGCATCGGCATGCTGGTGGACCTGGGCAGCTTCCGGGCATCGCCGTTCCTCATCCTCGCGCTCTTCCTGGGCATGTCGGTGCTGAAGGTGCTGGCCACCATGTTGTCCGTATGGGTGTTGCGCTATCCGTTACGGACCGCCATGATGACCGGGTTGTCGCTCTTCCAGCTCGGCGAGTTCGGGTTCATCCTGGCGATGCCCGGCCTGGATGAAGGGCTGCTGAGCGAAGCACACTATCAACTCTTTCTCTCGGTCGCCATCCTCAGCATGGGCGCCACGCCGTTCATGCTGGAATATGCCGAGCGCATCGTGCGGCGCTTCTTCCTCTCCCTGGTCCCTGGGAAGGCCGCCAAGCGCCTGGACAGGTTGGTCAGGGTCCGCCAAGAGCAGGACCGCAGCCAGGCGCGCGTTCTGCGCGACCATCTGGTGATCATTGGCTTCGGCCTCAACGGACAGAACGTGGCCAGCTCAGCAGTGAACAACGGAGTGAACTGCATGGTGATCGAATCAGACCCCGATCTGGCGGAGAAGGCACGCAAACTGGGCATGGTGGTGTTGGTGGGCGATGGCGCGCAACCTCACCTGCTGGAGCGTGCCCATGTGGAGCGGGCACGGGTGGTGGTGGTGGCCGTGAGCGATGCGGCCGTCACCCGCAGCATCGTGGTGGCCGTACGCAGCCTGAGCAGCGCCGCGCACCTCATCGTACGGACCCGCTATGTGCGCGAGGTACGCACGCTGCTCGATGCCGGAGCCAACGATGTCATTCCCGAGGAGTTCGAGACCAGCATCCAGATATTCCACCGGGTATTGCGCCGCTACCTGGTTCCCGAGGACCGGATACAGGAACTCATCGGGGGCGTACGCAGGGACCACTATGGCATGCTCCGTGGAGAGCGCACGAACCGGCTGAAGGCTCCTGCAGGCCCACCCAGTTCAGCCGCTGGCATGGACCTGGTGACCATAACGGTCACCCTTGGGCACAACAAGGTGGTCGGACATACCCTTGGGAACCTGCAACTGAGGGATCGCTGCGGCATCCAACTGCTCGCCATTCGGCGCAATGGCAGGTTCATCGCATCGCCGGCGGCCACCGAGCGCATCCTCACCGATGATACGCTCTATCTCCTGGGCACGCCCGATGATGTGGCCCGCCTGGAACAGCAGTTGCGCTGAGCCTACGGCAACCAAGGAGCAGATCCGGCCGTAGAAGCGGCACCATGGACCTGCACGCACCGGAACCGCCCCATCCCTGCCACATCCTGCTCGTGGACGACGAGGACGACTGCAACTTCGTCACCCGGCTCGTCCTGAAGAAGGCAGGGTATGCCGGGAAGCTCACCTGCTACACGGCGCCCGAGGATGCCATTGAGCACCTGAGGCGCGGAGAGGACCTCCCCGACCTGATGTTCGTGGACATCAACATGCCCCGCATCAACGGATTCGAGCTGATCGTTCAATGTGAACAGGAAGGGCTCCTTCCGAACGACCTTACCACAGTGTTCATGTTCTCCTCCAGCAACCGTCCCATGGACCAGGAAAAGGCGCTGTCCCTGGCCTCCGTGCGTGGCTATGTCGAAAAGGCACTTTCCGTGGATAGCTTCGAACGGGTATTGCGCGACCGTATGCGTGCCTGACGAACCCTCGAACCCGCCACTCTCCCATGAAAAAAGTGATCATCATCGAGGACGAAACGATCATCTCCTTCGGCTACCGGCTCCAACTGGAGGGCCTGGGGTTCGAGGTGGTCGGCACCGCCCGCAGCAGCGACGAGGCCGAAGCGCTCCTCAACGAGGTACGCCCGGACATCATCATCATGGACATCTACCTCAAAGGTGAGAAGAACGGCCTGGAACTCGCCCAAGAGATCCATGCCAAAGAAGAGGTACCCATCCTCTTCCTTACCGCCAGCACCAAGCCCGAGATCATCGCAGCCATCGGGCGGTTGAAGGGATGTCATTACCTCTCCAAGCCGATCAATTCGGATTCGCTCGAGGATGTACTGATGCGCTTCGCGCAGGACTGAGCCATGGCCCGACCGGAAGAACTGCTGAGCAACAGCTCCCAGGCTGAGCGGCTTCACCGCTTCGCCCATGACATACGCAATCGACTGGCGGGCATGCAGCAGGTACTGCAACACCTCGCTGCAGAAGTGCATGGACCCGAGCTTCGGGAACTTGTCGAGTTCGGTGAGCAGCAACAGTTCAAGGCCCTGCGCGAAGTGGAGCTCCTGCTCGACGACCTTGGTGTCGTCCGACACCTCCAGGAACTACCCTGTTCCGCATTTCCGCTCGAGCCCGTGGTGCGTACCGTCGTGGGGCAGCTCGCCCACCGCTTCGGTCGCAAGCAACAGCAGGTGGAGCTCCATGTGCCTCAGGATATGCAGGTCATGGCACACGCCGATCAGTTGCATGAGCTGCTCGCAGCACTGCTGTCCAACGCATCCAAGTTCGCTCCGGCAGGCTCCACTGTGCGGGTCAGCGCGGTGGAGGCCCCCGAAGGGATACTCGTGCATGTCAGGGATGAAGGCGTTGGCCTCTCGGCCGAGGACCTTGCGAACGTTTTCCAGCGGTACGCCTGGCTGTCATCACGTTCCACGGCAGGTGAGGCCCAGGGGCGCTCCACCCTGGCCCGGGCCCGCCAATGGGCGCGTGCCATGGGCGGCGACCTCACGGCGGAAAGCGCGGGAACCGGCGCTGGCTGCACGTTCAGCCTGCGGCTCAGGAAGTGCCGGACAGCCTGACGGGCAGGAAGCCATCTCCAACACTACCCCTCGGGCCAGGCCTGGAGATCTTCAGGATCGCCGTCGTTGCTCAACCCGTACAGAGCGTCCAGCTACACGCCGACCTGCCCGCCACGCAGGCTTCGCGCCTTGGCTACCCCAACAGAACACTTCAGTTCGCTCCCAAGGCCCTGGGGAACCCAGGACCCTGGAACGGCTTACAGGCTCAGGCTGGCCGTGTGATGTTCCGTGCGACGCGCTGGCCCTTGTGGTTCACTGCGATATTGAACTCCAGCTCATCATTGATGGCCAGTTCATCGAAGCCCAAGCCTTGGAGATCGTCGTAACGGAAGAAGAGGTTGTTGTCAGGATAGCGGATGAAGCCATAGCCGTTCATCAGGCTCATCACCGTGCTACGGTGTCGCTCCTCATCAACAAGGGTGGCGACGGACTGACGCTCGTACCCTTCCTGCTCAGTGTCCCGGTTGGGATCGCGCGCCACGAAGACCTCGCGCACCACTTCCTCATCATCCCGCAGGCCCTCTTCGATGAGGTCATGCATCGGAAGGGGGTAGCTCACCTCGTTCCATAGGTCCGTGCTGGTCTTGGTGGTCTGCAGCTCGCCACTCTCCTGATCGGTGAACTCGAAGTCCCAGCCGAGCAGCATCGTCTTGCAGCCCAAGGCATGTAGCTTGCGCACCAGGGGCACATGGTCACCGTCCGAAGCGACCAACGCCACCACATCGTAGCGCTTGAGCATGCAGAGCTCGTAGGTCTCCAGCGCCATCAGCACATCGACCCCCTTCTCCCGTTTGCGGCCCATCATGTCCTTCACCGGCAGATAGTGGGTCTGAACGTTGTTGTACATCAGCACATCATCGAACACCCGGTCGTAGTAAAGCTGATTGGGCTTCTCGTTCGCCTCGCGCGCGGTGAACCGACCCCGGAAGAAGTGGGCATCGATGATGTGACAAAGGTTGGGCCGTGTACCCTCCCGCTCAGCCACCATGTACTTGATATAGTCGTGCAGCCCCCCGATGTGCAGGCGGCGGCGGTGGGGATGCACGTAGTTGTAGTAGTTGCTCACGTGGGTGAAATAGCTCCCATCGTAGAAGACACCGACCTTCAGGGCCCGGCTGCCGTTCGCTTGCATGTGGATGTGGTATGAAGTTGGATAAGGTTGCGAAGGTAACCCTCCTTCCCATCGCCCTAACTTCGCGGTCGTGCGTTCGCTGCTCTTCCTCCTTGCCGTCGCCCTCGGGACCCGGACCATGGCCCAGCCTCCTGGCAACGGGAACGGCTCCGCGCTCACCTTCGCGCGCTCGGTGAACGTGGCGCTCAATGGCGTGCAGCTTCACGACAAGGCCATGGATGCATGGACATGGACCTTCGGCAAACAACCGGGCGCACGGGTGCTGAGCAGTGATCGGGCATCGGGCGCCATCGATGGCACCGCCCGGTTCAATTTCCGCTCCACCATGCTCACCATGCGGGAGGAGACCATGGGGGTGGTGCAGTACAAGGTGACCATCCGCGTGAACGCAGGTGAGTGCCGCATCCTGGTGAGCGAACTCACGCATACGGGAAATCGCAACACCACCCTGGGTGGCGTGCATGTGGGCCCGCTCATCCGCGGCCCCTGGGAAGGCCGTAAGCTCAGGGGAATGAGCCGTACCAACGCGCAGCAACTGCACGAAGAGCTGCAGACGGCCAGCGAAGAACAGATCCGCACCCTGCTCAATGCGTTCGAGGCGCGCCTTCGGGCGAACGCTGGAGAATGACCAAGCCTGACGCGACCGCGGTGCGGCGCCTCAGCCACCAGGGAATGCAACCCTGCGCACCGGGCACCGTTGAAAGGGGCGCACCATGTCCTACATGCCTTCCTTTCATTGGCGCCACTGGCCGTTGCTGGTCACTATCGTGGCCGTGACCTTCATCGCTTATGGCGCGGTCCTCGTCTCCCGCTCCTCCGAGTTGCAGCGCAGGATCGCCCACGAGGTGAAGCTGCTCGAAGAGCTCAACGCCATCGGGCAGGGGATCCACCAACTGGGACTGGTGCACCGGGTGGACCTGGGCGCTCAACGGCAGCAATGGGAGCCTGAGCTGGCGGCTGTGCGCGAACATGTCCAACGTGTGGTAACGCACTACGCCGATTCACCTGGCATGGATGAAATGCCATTGACCGTGGGCCGGTACTTGCATCAGGCGGACTCGCTCCATGACCGGATCTTGTCAGAACGCGCCAAATGGAGCGAAATGCGCTCCAGCGAGGCCGTCATCCAGATCATGTTGCAGAAAGCACAAAAGGCACTTGACCGGGCGTCGCGCGCCGTGCACGAGCAAGGATTGAGCGCCCACTCGGCAACGCTGAGCGCACGGTGGAGCGAAGCCCGGGTGCTGCTCATCGCGGCATGCTTGATGGCCGTGGTGCTCGCCTGGCTCACCAGTGTACGCGACAAGCTGCTCCAGGAGAGCCGCAGCCGTTCGCGTGAGATCGAGGAGGCACACCGGATCCTGGAAGCCACCAACCGAGAGCTCCGGGAAACCATGCTGAGCAAGGAAGAGAAGGAGGTGATGATCAAGGAGATCCACCACCGGGTGAAGAACAATCTGCAGATCGTGAAGAGCCTGATCCGCTTCCAGATGGACCAGGTGAACGATCCGCGTACGACCGAACTGTTCAACGAATGTGTGAACCGGGTAAGCGCCATGGCACTGGTACACGAACAGACCTACCTAAGCAAGGACCTGGCGAACATCGACGTGAGCACCTACCTCTCCCACCTTACCCGCGACCTCTGCTACGCCTACACGATCGACACCAAGCTGGACCTCGACATCCGCATCAACGTACCTACGCTCAGTGTTGACACGCTGATCCCGCTGGGCCTCCTCATCAACGAAGTGATCTCCAACTCGCTGAAATACGCCTTCAAGGGCCGTAAACAGGGTATCATCCTCGTACACCTTGATGGGAACGAGAGCGACGGGTTGAGCCTCCGCATCGGTGACGATGGCGTAGGCCTGCCCGATCGCAGCCGTTGGGAACGCCCCCAGAGCCTTGGCATGGAGCTCATCCAAACGCTGGCCGGTCAGCTCAATACTTCCGTGGATCTCATCCCTGGCCCGGGAACGGTCTACGAACTACGCAGCAACGTGGCAGAGCAGCGCAAACGCGCCTGAGGTCCACCGTTCGTCACAAGGGCCCGGGAAAGGGACCGACCACCTTCCATTAGCTTCGCGCTGCCCGCGACCCCAGCCGGGTAACGATCGATCATGCGCAAGCCCCTTTCCTTTGCCCTTCCCCTGGCGCTGCTCACAGCCTGCGGCGGTGGGGAACCTGCCAACACCGTGGAGAAGATCACCTACCCTGAGACGCGACAGGACAGCACCGCCGGCGACAGCCTGCATGGCACCTGGGTCGCCGACCCCTACCGCTGGCTGGAGAACGACACCAGCGCCGAGACCGCCGAATGGGTGAAGGCCCAGAACGCCGTCACCAACGGCCTCCTGGCCCAGATCCCCTTCCGCGACAGCCTCGCCAAGCGCTACGAGGAGCTGTACAACTTCCCCAAGGTGGGCGGCCCCATGCGCGTGGGTGAGCTCTACTTCGTGTGGAAGAACAGCGGCCTTCAGAACCAGAGCGTGATCTACGTGCGCAAAGGACTGGATGGCGAGGACCAGGTCTTCATCGACCCCAATGCCCTGGACCCTGCCGGCACCACCACCTACAGCCCTATCGGCACCAGCCACGACGACCGTTACATGGCCGTGAGCGTGCAGAAGGCCGGCAGCGACTGGCAGGAGATCATGGTGTACGACCTCACCACCCTGCAGCCCACCACCGACCTGCTCAAGTGGAGCAAGTTCAGCGGAGCATCCTTCTACAAGGACGGCTTCTTCTACAGCCGCTACCCCACCCCCGCCAAGGGCACCGAGCTGAGCGCCGCCAGCAAATTCCAGAAAGTGTACTACCACAAGCTCGGCGACCCGCAGGAGAAGGACGTACTGGTGTGGGAGAACAAGGTGAACGGCGATCTATACGTCGGTGCGGGCGTCACCGAGGGTGAGGAGTTCGCCACCCTGTACGTGAGCACCGGCACCGACGGCTACGAGATGTACTTCCACGATCTGCGCACCGGCGGCATCCCCACGCCGGCCACCCAGTGGGTGCCGCTGCAGACCGGCTTCGACCACAAGACCAGCATCATCGACTTCGTGCCTGCCACCGGCAAGTTCCTGGTGATGACCGAGGTGGACGCGCCCAACTACCGCCTTGTGGAGGTGGACCCCAAGAGCCCCGCCAAGGAGAACTGGAAGGACATCATCCCCGAAGGAAAGGAGCTGCTGCAGGGCGTGAGCACCGGCGGCGGGCTGCTCTTCGCCGAGTACCTGAAGGACGCGACGAGCCGCTTCTACCGCATGAAGCTGGACGGCACCGACAAGCAGGAGATCGCCCTGCCCGACATCGGCAGCGCAGGTGGCTTCGGCGGCAAGCGCGGCGACACCTTCAGCTTCTACAGCTTCACCAGCTTCACCGATCCCGGCAGCATCTACAAGTACGACTACGCCACCGGCAAGAGCGAGGTGTGGTTCCGCCCCGAGCTGAAGTTCGACCCGAACGACTTCGAGACCAAGCAGGTGTTCTACACCAGCAAGGACGGCACCAAGGTGCCCATGTTCATCGTGCACAAGAAGGGCGTGGAGCAGAACGGCAAGAACCCAACGCTGCTCTATGCCTACGGCGGCTTCAACATCAGCCTCACCCCCAGCTTCAGCACCAGCCGCATGCTGCTGCTGGAACAGGGTGGCGTGTTCGCCCTGGCCAACCTGCGCGGTGGCGGCGAGTACGGCGAGGACTGGCACAAGGCCGGCATGAAGGAGAAGAAGCAGAACGTGTTCGACGACTTCATCGCCGCAGCTGAATACCTGATCGCGGAGAAGTGGACCGACACGCCCCACCTGGGCATCAACGGCGGCAGCAACGGTGGTCTGCTGGTGGGTGCCGTGATGACACAGCGTCCCGACCTGTTCGGCGTGTGCTTCCCCGAAGTGGGCGTGCTGGACATGCTGCGCTTCCAGAAGTTCACCGCTGGCTTCGGTTGGACGCCCGAGTACGGCAACGCCGAGAACAGCCCGGAGGAGTTCGCCTACCTGAAGGCCTACAGCCCCCTGCACAACGTGAAGCCCGCGAAGTACCCGGCCACCATGGTGATGACCGCCGACCACGACGACCGCGTGGTGCCCGCGCACAGCTTCAAGTTCATCAGCGCACTGCAGCCGGCCCAGCAGGGTGATGCCCCGGTGCTGATCCGCGTGGAGACCCAGGCCGGCCACGGCGCAGGGAAGCCCACCAGCAAGATCATCGCCGAGCAGGCGGACAAGTACGCGTTCTTCTTCCACAACGTGGGCGTAACGCCCACCTTCGGGAAGTAGTCCATCGGACCCGCACGGTGAACGAAGCCCTGGCCAGCTGGCCGGGGCTTCGTTCCTTTACAGTACTTCATGCAACCGTTCACCCTCCGCACCTTCCGCCAGGACGACCTGGACGCACTGGTGAAGCACGCCAACGACCCCACAGTGGCGGCGCACCTCACGGATGCCTTCCCCCACCCGTACACCGAGGCCAACGGCCGTGCCTTCCTGCAGGAGGCGATAAAGGATGTCCCGCTCCGGCGCTGCATCGACATCGATGGCGAATGTTGCGGAGCCATCGGACTGCACCCCAAGACCGACCTGTGGCGCCAGAACATGGAACTGGGCTATTGGCTGGCGAAAGGCCATCGCGGCAAGGGCATCATGACCGAGGCGATCCGGCAGATGGTGGAGCTGGGCTTTGCTGAATTCCAGGAGATCACACGCATCTACGCCACACCCTTCGGCAGCAACATCGCCTCGCAGAAAGCGCTGGAGAAGGCCGGGTTCGTCCTGGAGGCCAAGCTCATCGGTACGCTGGTGAAGAACGGCAAGGTGGAGGACGAGTGGATCTATGCGGTGCGGCGCTCCAGCATCCAAGAACATCCATCGCGCACCCTGTGGAGCGGCAACATGGATCAGTTCGCCCCCTGCCCAGAGGGACCTGTCACACCGGCCTGCGGAACGACCGCGCCCCCATCCTGCAAGGCGATCGATGCGGTCACTCCCACAGCCACCCTCAGCGGTACCATGGGGCTCACGTGAACATGTACGGTAACATCAAGTACATGGGTACGAACAACGACAGCGACCTTATCCTTCCGAACATCAGCGCCCCCCACCCACTGTGGCACATTACGCGCAGCATCCATGAACATTCGTGCGCAGCGCTTTGGTCCGAGGCGGCTCAATGCACAGTACTGGACCAGCCTGAACTGACGTTCGTCCCTTGCACTGGTCATCCATCTAACGACCTTTGCGAAGAAGCCATCTCAAAATGATCCTTCGGGCTGTACCGGGGCCTTTTTCAGGCATCCGTCGTTTTTCAACCCTTACAGAGCATCCAGCTATGCGCGGGTTTCACGCCTAGGCTGCCTGAAAAACTCCTCCGGCTCGCTGCCAAAGAACTAATTTGAGACGGCTTCTAGCGTCACGCCCATGGACCCCTTCGAAGCGACCGCCACCGGTCCGCACTCCCTGCTTCTGCGAGCGCTGATCGCGCTTGGCATCGGTCTGCTGGTGGGGATGGAACGCGAGTACGCCAAACGTGTAGTGGACAAGGAGGAACAGTTCGCTGGTGTGCGCACCTATCCGCTGATCGCTCTGCTCGGGTTCCTCAGCGCCTTGCTGGGAGAGCAGTATGGCATTGCCTTCCTGGTTGCCGGCTTTGCCGGGCTCTTCGCCTTGGTGGTGGCGACCTACGTGATGATGGCCCGGACCGCGAGCTACGGTATCACGACCGAACTGGCCGGCATCATTGTCTTCCTTCTCGGTGCGCTCGTCTTCGCGGACCACATCCTGCTGGCCACGATCATCGGGGTGGTGGTGGTGAGCCTGCTCACCCTCAAGGTGCGGCTGCATACGTTCATCGCCTCCTTGTCGCCCGGTGATATCCGGGCCTTCATCCAGTTCACCATCATCTCCGCCCTGGTCCTCCCCTTTCTGCCCCGTGGTGGCTTTGGTCCGAGCGGAGTATGGGACCTGCACGAGACCTGGACCATGGTGATCCTGGTGACCGGTATCAGCCTGGCCGGTTACCTGCTGGCCAAGCTCCTTGGCAGCAGGAAAGGCACGCTCCTTGAAGGGCTCATCGGCGGGTTGGTGAGCAGCACGGCTGTCGCGCTCAGTCTCTCGCGACGGTCGGTGACAGGAACGGCATCGGCCAACCGCCTTGCCGCCGTTGGTATCGTGGCATCCACGGCCGTGCTCTACCCCCGCATCCTTCTGGAGGCCTGGGTGGTGGACCGCTCCCTGGCGTTGCATCTGATACCACCCATCATGGCCATCACTGCAACGGCCCTGCTAGCAGCCTTTCAGCTCTGGCGGCGCAACGTACTAACGGTGGAGGAGACCACTGAACTGCGGCTCACCAACCCCCTCAATTTCGCAGTGGCACTTCAGTTCGCCGGGGTCTACATGCTGGTGCAGTGGTTGATGATGCTTGCCACCTTGCACTTCCCCGCACAGGGGATCTTCGCAGGCAGCCTCATTTTTGGAGCGACCGACATGGATGCCATCACGCTCTCCATCGCGCGACAAGACGGACTGCCCGGCCCTGAGCGTGCCACCGCCATCTTGCTTGCCACCGTCTCCAATACCGTGATGAAGTACCTGCTCGTGCTCTTTTTCGGTGACCGCAGCCTGCGGACCACGGTTGGCTTCGGCTTTGGGGCCATCCTCGCGGTCACCATCCTGGCCATGCTGCTCTGGTGAGCATGCGCGCTGAACGATCAGCCCCCATGTGCTGCGGATAATTCCTGGCTCCGGCCCGATCGAACAGCCATTGATCAAGCGCTGTCCACAACGCAGGTGTGCTGCTGCCGGGCCACCCCACGGTCTGCAGGACCGTAGCTACTTTTTGCGGTCGTGCCTGGCCGGGTCGGTTCGCACTGGCAGACTATCCGCCGCGATCACCAGCGTGTGCCCTCTCCCGTTCAGCTTCTGCGCCAACCAGCGGTCCATGCGGGCCACCTGGACGCTATCGGGATAGCGCACGAAGCGCGCGGACACCACCCGGGCCAGCGAGTCCGCTTGTCCAGGCAGATCCACCACCACCAGCCAGCGCAGATCGGGCTCCAAGGCCATGGCTTCGCGCATGAGCTCGTCACGGAAGGCCTCCCGCCGCGCCAGACTGTCCTTGATGGCGGATAGCTGCGCCATGAGCGTGCGCTGCTCTTCCAGCTGACGCTGCAGTCCGGCCGAGCGGGCCCGATCCTCACGGCCGAGTTCCTTCAAGGAAAGGCCTGTACGTATCTGCAGGTCGCATCCCTCGAGCTCATACACCTCCAAGCGCTTCCTGAGCTGTGCCTCGTGAACGCTGTCCACCCCTGACCCCATGTAGGTGAGCACGATGGATCGACCCACTGGATCCACGGTGCGCTGCACGAGGTAATTGTCCGGAATACCGGCCTCCATGGCAACGAACCGGTCAGCCCGTTGCTTGAACGTGTTCTGCTGCACCAACCGCACGGCCAGCCAGATGCTTGGCGCCACCGTGAGCACAACGATACCCATCACGATCTGTCCGATACGTCTACGCGTGATCGTATCCGCGAACTGCCGCTTGGGGTACTTGAGCCATCGCACCGTGCTGAAGGCGGCCAGGCTGATGAAGACCGAGTTGATGATGAACAGAAAGAGGGCACCTGCCAAGTAAGCCCAATTGGCGTGGGCCAGACCGAAGCCCGCTGTGCATAACGGCGGCATCAGCGCGGTGGCGATGGCCACACCAGGCACCACGTTGCCACGATCCTTACTGGCCGCCGCGATGATGCCGGCGAAGCCACCAGCAGCGGCGATGAGCACATCCCAGATGGTCGGATTCGTACGGGCGAGGATCTCCGAATAAGCTTCATCCAATGGGCTGATGAGGAAATAGACCGTGGACGTGACCACGCTGGCACTTACGGCGAACCCCAGGTTCTTCAATGCCCTGCGCACCAACCTCAGGTCCAGCACACCCAGGCCAGCGCCTACGCCTACGATCGGGCCCATCAGCGGTGAGATCAACATGGCGCCGATGACCACTGCGGCTGAATTGACGTTCAGACCCACCGAGGCGATGAGGATCGCAAAGATCAGGATGAGGAGGTTCGTTCCCTTGAACTCCACATTGCGCTCGATCGCCTCCATGGCGAGCTTCGGATCCTCCGCATTCTCGCCAAGGCTAAGGCGATCAATGAACTTCTTTAACATGGAACCGGGAGATCAAGGGTAACAGTGGGGCCACCGACCGCTCCATGGTCATGACCTGGTATCCGCCCCATGACCGTCTGGTCGGTCGTGGAGGATGCGCAACGTGGATGAGGCGAACCGTACTTCTCCATGGCTGGCTTGAACATCGCGCAGGATGCGCGAGAACAGGGCATCCTTGGTGGACCTCCTGCCCTTGTAGTCCACCACATAGCGCAAGGTATACTCCACCCAATTGTCATTGAAGGTCATGGCGACCCATGGATCGGTGCGCGCGTTCTCGATGAGGTACTTGTCCACCATGGCACGCCAGCGCTTTTGTGAACTTTCGGAAAGGGGACCGGCCACCTGCTCAAGCGCGCTCAAAAAGAGGGCGCGCGCCTTTTCGTGGTCACTTTCAAAGGTAACGGGCACCTTGATCTCATCCCACAGGAAGGGAAAATCGCTGGAATAGTTGAACACCGGCTCCTTGAAGACGAAGCTGTTCGCCACCAGTACGATGCGCCCGCTGTACAGATCACTATCCACCCATTGCCCCACCTCCATGATGGTGGTGCGGAGCACACCGATGTCGATGACATCGCCCTTTGTGCCGCCCAATTGCACCCGGTCACCGGTTCGATAAAAGCCACCGAACATCACAGCCAGCCAGCCCGCAACGGAGGCGATCACTTCCTGCAGCGCGAACGCAATGCCTGCAGCCGCCAATCCGAAAGTGACCGATAGGCCGCCCAACTGGTGGGAATATATCGTGATGAACAGGATGACAAGGAATAGCGTTCCCAGCACGTCCACCAATTTGCGCCAGCGATAGCGCTTGTCGGCATTCGGCGTTCGCTGGTTCACCAAGGCCTTCAATGCCTTGACCAGAACCCAGATCACGGCAATGCCAACACCCAGCTCCAGCAGCTTGAGCATCACCTCCCCGCGCATCCATTCCGGCAGCGAGCGCCATAGACCACGGATCTCCGTTCCCATCGTTCGGGCGAATGTACTTGTCGCACCGGACCCGGAATTGACGGCGATCATGTCGTTGATCGGTGGACCGGCTATATTGGACGGCGCTTCATGCGCGAACCGGTGGAAGCAGGACCGTCCCCAATGAACTGATGCTGGACCTGAGCGAACGAGCCATCGACGTGGGTGGTATGCACATCACCTGGCTGGTGCTTTTCCGCGCTGCGGCCGTCCTGTTGCTGGCGGCAGGAACGATCTGGGCGATCGGCTTCCTGGTACGCCGACGCGTTCGTCACCATCCCGAGACCAAGGCGCGGCTGCACTCCCTGCGGCTCCTGCTCACCTACCTCATCTGGCTGGTGGCCATCGTATCCGCCCTGCGCACCCTGGGCATTGACGTGACCTACATGCTGGCCGGTTCGGCCGCGTTGCTCGTGGGCTTGGGACTTGGGCTCCAGCAGACTTTCAACGACATCATGTCCGGCATCATCATCCTGCTCGAGGGCACCATCCGGGTGGGCGACGTGCTGGAGCTCGAGGGATTGGTGGGACGCGTGACCGAGATCAAGCTCCGTACCTCCACCGTCAATTCACGCGACGGCATGAACGTGATCGTGCCCAACCACCGGTTCATCAATGAGAACGTGGTGAACTGGACCCACAACAACATGGTGAACCGGTTCCGGATAACGGTCGGGGTCGCCTATGGTTCCGATGAACAACTGGTGCATCGCCTGCTGAAGGACTGTGCCGAACGGCACGCCGACGTGATCACCAATGAGCCTGAGAAGGCCGTCCTGGTCCGGCTCATCGGTTTCGGGGACAGTTCATTGGACTTCGAGCTCCTGTTCTGGAGCCGGAACGCCTTCCGCATCGAACAGACCAAGAGCGACATCCGCTTTGCCATCCTGAAGGCGTTCAGGGAAGCCGGGGTCACCATTCCCTTCCCCCAGCGGGATGTCCACCTCATTCCGTCCCCGAAGCATGGATAATTCGAAGAAGCTCGGTGTGCTCCCTGCCACCGCGATCTGCGGCAACGACATCACCAGCAGCTGCCTGTATGTCAGTGCGCTCACCATCGGCTATGCCGGACCCTGGGCCTTCGTGGCCCTGCTGCTCGTGGCGGGGGTACTGTTCCTCTACCGCCGCATCTATGGCGAGGTGGTCGGTGCCCTGCCCTTGAACGGTGGCGCCTACAATGTGCTGCTGAACACCACGAACAAGACCAACGCCAGCATGGCGGCCTGCCTCACCATCCTGAGCTACATGGCCACGGCGGTGATCAGCGGCAACGAGGCCATGCACTACCTGCACCACCTGCTGCCCAGCCTGCCGGTGATGATCGCCACCGTGGTGGTGCTCACGGCGTTCCTCCTGCTCACCATGGCCGGCATCGGTGAGTCCTCGATGGTGGCCGTGGTGATCTTCATCGTGCATCTCGCCAGCATGGCCATCCTGCTCATCGGCGGTGGTTGGTTCGTGCTCACCCACGGGCTGGATATCGCCGCGCTGAACTTCTCTGCGCCGCTTCCCTCCGGGTCGATCGCGCTCGCCCTCTTCTTCGGGTTCAGCACGGCCATGCTTGGTGTGAGCGGGTTCGAGAGCAGCGCCAACTTCGTGGAGGAACAGGCTCCCGGAGTTTTCCGCCTTACGCTCCGCAACATGTGGCTGGCGGTCACCATCATCAACCCGCTCATGGCCCTGATGGCGGTCTCCGTGATCCCGCTGGCACAGGTGGGCGAACACCGCGAGGCCCTGCTCTCCTTCATGGGCCATGAAGTGGGCGGCGACTGGCTCGCCACGCTCATTTCGGTGGATGCCGTGCTGGTGCTCTGCGGTGCCGTGCTCACCAGCTTCGTGGGCGTGAGCGGACTGGTGAAACGCATGACCCTGGACCGCGTGCTTCCGCAGATGCTGCTGAAGGAGAACCGCAGGGGCAGCTCGCCTCGCATCCTGCTGGTGTTCTATGCGCTCTGCCTGTCCGTGCTCTTCATCACCGCCGGCGAGCTGGGGGCCCTGGCCGGGGTGTACACCATCTCCTTCCTCATCGTGATGGCCTTCTTCGCCTTCGGGAATTTCCTGCTGAAGATCAAGCGGGCACGACTGCCCCGGCCCGAGTCGGCAACGCCTTTCGTGGTATCCATCGCCTTGCTGTCCGTGGTGGTGGCGCTCTACGGCAACATCAAGCTGCATCCCGACCATTTGGTGGTATTCCTCCAGTACTTCCTGCCCACCGGCCTCGTCATCTATGTCTTCCTCAAACGCAATGTGATCCTCGAATACCTCGTGGTGGTAGTGTCCAGCTTCCTGGATTCGATGCAGGCCTTGGCGAAACTCAGCCGGATGCGCCTCTCACGCGTGATCCGACAGCTGACCCAGCAAGAGTTCGTTTACTTCACCAAAGGCGACGACATCGCCGTGCTGAACCGGGTGATGATGTACGTGGAGGAGAACGAGATCACCAAGAAGCTCCGCATCGTAACCGTGCAACACGAAGGAAAGGAACCTCCGCCCTCCTTCCACAGCGACCTGGCCGTGCTGGACCGCGCCTATCCGAACATCCGGATCGAGTTCATCCAGGTGCGCGGCACGTTCGGGCCCGAATTGGTCCAGCAGCTCAGCCGTGAATGGGGGATCCCCACCAACTTCATGTTCATCGGATCACCCGGCGACCGCTTCCCGTATCGTGTGGCCGACCTGGGCGGGGTGCGGCTCATCATCTGACCGAACGGGTCTGCTCATGGACCAGCGCGTCCATCCAAGCAGTCCTGGACCATTCACGGTCGCGGAGAGCGGTGGCAACACCGATCAGGTGGACGGGAACGAAGGCGCGGTACCGCTTGGCTAACTTCGCGCGTTGAACAATGGCCATGCGCATTCCCGCCAAGACCACAAAAGACGAACTCAGAAAGCTGAGCGATGCGGCCTTGCTGGAGCGCATGGGTGCCACACAGGACCGCTCCAGCTTTGGGATCATCTACGAACGCTATCGGCGACAGGTCTTTGACCGGACACGCCACATGGTCGGCGACACGGATGATGCGGAGGACCTGACCCAGGAGGTCTTCCTCAAACTGTTCCGCAACGCGGCCAAGTACAAACAACAAAGCGCCTTCGCCGCCTGGTTCAAGGTCCTCACCTACAATACCGTGATCGATGAGCTGCGGAAGCTCAAGAAGATCCAATTGGTGCCGTTGCCGAGTGATACAGAAGCGCCACTACCTGAGCTTTCCGAGAGCGAGAACGCCATCCGCGAAAAGCAACTGTTCGAGCTGCTCCACGACCGCTTGATGCAGCTGCTGGAGCGCATCCCGTCGGAGGAGAAAGTGATCCTGCTGATGAAATACCGCGATGACATCCCAGTGAAGAGCATCGCCATCGCAACAGGACTGGGTGAAAGCGCTGTGAAGATGCGTCTTCGTCGGGCCCGGAAAAAGGTGCTGGACCTGGACCGCAGCATGCCAGCCTTGGCCCAGGATAGACCGTGACCGCAACGTGCCGGGCACGGGTAGACCGGAGCAGGATCCTCCAGAGTGCCTGGGTGTGGAATGGGGAACGCCCGATGCACTGCATCAGGCGTTCCCCAAAGCCGTGGCCGTAATGATCAGTTGCCCACGCTCGCCGCCCACTTACGCACCTCCGTGCGGAACCACTCATCCGCCTCGGGGGTCCACTTGAAGTGCTCCCGCACGTGGGCCATGGTCGTCTTCTCCGTCTCGGTGTACTTGCCGCCATCCTTCACAGCGCTGAACAAGGTCTTCGCCTCGGCCATGCTGATCACGCCGCCGGTCTTGACCGCCTCCTTCGCCAAGGTCAGTAGCTTCTCGTCCATGACAGGCAGGCTGGTGGTGGTCGTGGTTTCCGAGGTCGTATTCGTCATCGTTGGGTTCTTGGTCGTTGTCGTACTCATGGTTTCAATTGGTTGTTGGTTCATCGGTCCGATGTCAGGCACGGACCGTAACGCCTCCTGGCCCTCATGTGAAGCACTCGGTCAACCAGCTGCGACCACCAGGTCCTGGAGCACATGTGTACGGCCCTGCACCTGGTTCGTCACTGCCTTGGCGTAGGCCGGCATCACCGCATTCTTCAGCGCGGCGGCCTCATGTCCATCCAGCCCGAGCTGCTTCTTTGCCCGCTCGGCGAAACGGTGATCCATCACCAGTTGCAGCGCGGTGGCCTTGTTGGTATTGGCGGCCCGCGAGTACAGTATGCGCAGATGGTGGGCACCTGTCCCCAGGTGCTCCTCCACCACCTCACGCGTTACGGACCCGGCCATGTCCACGCACTTGGCCAGCTTCTTTTCATCAAGGCCCAGGCGATCGATGGTCTTGGTGTTGACTTTATTCAATGCTTCTTTCTTGAGGGTCTTTGTCATGTGTTGTGTTTTGGTTCGACTTCATGAATAGAACGGAGGAAGATCGATCCGGTCACATTGCCGATATACTTCCGCCCTGGATATCCATGGAACGCCATCCACATGCTGCTCCCTCAGCCCCATCCGCTCAGCACTTTACCGGTCCTTGGATCCAGCTCTGCGAACAGCGCCTGCTCCAGCCCACCGGTATTCCCACGCTCGAAGCTGCGGGTAAAGCGGCCGTGCTGCAATAGGTGGATCCGATCACAGAGCGTCACCAGCGGACCGAGCACATGCGAAGTGACCACCACGGTGCGCCCGCGTTCCGCCAAGCGCTTGATGACCGCCTCCAACACGCGCACCGAGGCCAGGTCCAGCCCGTTCATCGGTTCGTCCAGCAGCAGCACTTCGCGGTCCAGACAGAGTGCGCCGAGCAGGGCCAACTTCCGCTTCATGCCGGTGGAGTACGTGGTGATGAGCGTATCCAAGGGCACCTCCAGCAGGTCGTTCAACACCTGCAGATCCTTCGCGCCGCGACCATTCATGAACAGCTCCAAGTATTCGCGGCCGGTGATGCCCGGGTGGAAGTAGTTCTCCGCCTCTTGAAAAGCGGTGTTCGTGTGGGCCATGGCGGTGCCGTTCCACTCCACACGAGCCTCCGCGTTGCGACCGAAGCCATACAGCGCGTTCAGCAAGGTGCTCTTACCTGCGCCGTTGAGGCCCACGATGCCGTGAACGCCGGGCGCCATCGTGCAGGTGGGGATGTCCAGCACGATGCGTTCCCCGTAAGCGCATCGGAGGTCAGCGATGGTGAGCATGGAAATAGGCGTTGAGGTTGGCGCGGGCCTTGGGCAGCTCAGTGAGCAACATGATCAGCGGCACCAGCGAAAGACCGGGCAGGATGGCGAAGAGCGCGGCCACCGATACGTTGGCACCGTTGGCCTCCAGCCGGAGGTTGGGGCGGTAGTTGGCGTACTTCAGCACGATGGCGTAGGCCACGAGCACCACCATGCCCACACCGAAGAGCGCGTGGATCCACCACCGGTCGGGCTGGAACATGGTGGCCGCGACCAGCACCGGCAGCAGGATCACGGTCATCAGCCGCACCGCGCTCAAAACCTTGATGCGCAGCAGCGAACGGGCATCGGCGGCCGTGGCCAGCAGCATGGCGCGTGGTTCGCAATGCTCCTGGGCCGAAGCCAGCATCAGTGCGATGATGCCCAGCAGGAACAAGGGCAGCACCGGCAGCCAGCAGAAGACCAGCGCGGCCAGCCAGAGCAGCAGGCCGAACGGATGGGTGTGCTGCACGAAGCTCCTCCACTCGAAGAGGTGCGCGGGGAACAAGCGACGCAACCAGGCGCCCCGCACGCCGCCTCCCTGCACCACCGGCGACCAGGCCAGGAGAACCGACGGAGCCACTACCGCAGCCCACTTCCATGCACCGGCCAATAGCAACACAACGACCACCGGTAACAACATCACCGCGTACTCCACCGCCATGGCCTGCCGCGCTCGGGGTACGTGCCGAAGCAAAAAGGCATGATCACCTCGACGCTGGTGGAAACCCCAGAGCGTGAGTGCCGCACCGCCTGCGACGTAGGGCAGCAGTCCGGCATTCTGCGAGGCGGCGCGATGCAACAGCCACAACAGACCGAGCAACCCGAGCGCGAGCAGCACCGATCCATACGCTGGGAACGCCCGGCGCAGTTGCAACCAACGGAGGTGCAGCAAGACGGTCCGGGAGGCTGTGGTCGACATCAGCTGCAAGGTGTGTTTTCCTCGCGGACCTGCACCGAAGTACTACATGATCGGTCTGTTCAGGGGGTGGGAGGATGACAGCGCTCCCGGTCATGGCTACTCACGTCCCGAAAAGTGCTACAAGGGCTTTTGATGCATGTGGCGAGCGCGATGCACCACGATCGCGTGCTGGCCCACCGAGTAGATCACGTGGTATGGAAAAACGTCCAAAGGGGCGAAGCGAAAATGCCGGTAGCGGACCTGAAAGCCATGCGGATATGTGCGATACACCGCCAACAACGTTCAAGCTCTTCACGGAACCGGGGACCCGCGTTGGTGGTGCGCTCTTCCAGATACCGCTGTGCGTCGGCAGCGTCCTTTCGCGCCGCAGCTGATACCTGAAAACCCAGGCTCATTTCCCTAGATCCTTCTTCAGGTGCCCCATCACCTCCTCGATCGTGTAGAAGGTCCCTTCCCCCCGATCGGCCTGCTCGCGCTCGCGGTCCATGGCATCCCACTCCTCAGCGGTGAATAGGGATGCGTAGTCCACCTCGTCCGCCTCAGCGGCACGCAACACCTCCTCCACCAAGGCCCGCACCTCCGCCGCCGTGTACATCCGGTCCTCCAACTTCAGGTAAGGCGCTTCGCCTTCGCGCACCACGGTGAGGTGGTCATTCGGCAGTGCATACGTGGGCGGACCGTCAAGGAGACGCTTCAGGGCAAGCAGCCGCGCCTCATCATCCAGGTTGGCGATGCGTTCCAGCAGTTCCAGTTTGAGGGTTTTGAGGTCCATGGTGGGCGCTGTTGTCCAAAGCTACGCTCACGTGCCGTAGTAGCGTTTCAATGGGCGTTGGTGCATGTGGCGGATGCGATGAATGACCAACACGTCCTCAACTACAGCATAGATGACGAAGTACTCGAAGCGCACCACCATCGCAAAGCGGTATGGCGGTCGGCGCAGCTGATAACCGAACGGATATTGACGAATGAAGGTCAACTCCGCGTCAACGGCATCCTCGAAACGCTCCTCGGAACCATCGCGCCTATCTCGGAACCACGCCATTGCGTTCCGTATGTCCGTACGTGCCTGCTCCCGAAAGACCACCTGCATCATTCCTCACGATCCCTTCGGAGTTGCTCCTTCACCTCATCCCACGAGTAGTTCCGGCCCTCTCCTCGAAGGTAGGCCGCGTGGTCGGCGTCCAGTTGTTCCCACTCTTCGTGAGTAAGCAGCGTTGCGGGGTCACCAGCGTCACGCTCCAGTTTATGCAACACCTCCTCCACCAACGCCCGCACCTCCGCCGCCGTGTACAGCCGATCCTCCAGCTTCAGGTAAGGGGCCTCGCCTTCGCGTACCACGGTGAGGTGATCACCCGGCACCGCGTAGGTGGGCGGACCATCAAGCAGGCGCTTCAACGCAAACAGCCGCACTTCATCGTCCAGGTTGGCGATGCGTTCCAGCAGTTCCAGTTTGAGGGTCTTGAGGTCCATGGCGGGCGGGGCTTCTTTCAAAAATAGGGGTTGCATGGTGTATCGTGAACAACGACCGCTGAGCTTAGGAACGAAGGAGGTGCTCCGAGGGAGGTACGGTCCATGTAACGCGTACGAGAGTTGACCGTAGCCGGTGCCTGATGAGAAGCACATATATAGCACCGACCCAGCTGCACCTGTGACGTGATCCGACCCGTATTATCAGCTAACTTCGTTCCAGACTCCGCTAACTTGGAGTGGTTCAAGAACAAATGAAACCCTTGTTGACCGCCCTGCTGCTTGCTGCAGCAGCTCCTTCGCAACTACAGCAGCAGCTACCTGCCAGCATCTGGAACCAAGCTCCCAAGCGCACTCCGGACCGCGTCTATGCCACTTATGACGATATGCTGAAGGACCACCCAGTAGATGGCATAGTAGTGGACAACGCCAATCCCACGAACGAAAAGAAACTGAATGTCAGTGACAAGAAAGCAGAACAAGGGATCACCAGGGTCAGTTACACCAAGCTTAAGTCGATCATGCTCGTGGAGAACGGCCAAGCCCAAGAGCGCCAATTGAAAGACCTATCATACTGGGGCTACACCGATGCACAGGGCAAGATCTTTCGGATACACAAAGAGACCGCGCTGCTCTGCGTGGTCCTGGGCGACAAATGCTCCTATTATCAAGGCGTGCGGATATTCAACTATGAGTACAGTGCCTACCCACTCTACGACTGGGTGGCTGAAGGGCGCAATGGACCCATCAAAGAAGGGGCCGGTCATTGTGAGCGCATGATCAAGAACTCCTCAATGAAGGATGAGCTGATGGAATCCAAACCCAAGAGGGTCATGAAAGAACCACTCCAAAGGCATTATGACAATTACATGGAGTGGTACACCGAAAGCTTCCGACGGATCAATGGCCCCTCGCTGGTGGAATAAGTGTCCGTGATGCTAAACAAGTGTTGGCGCGTACCGTATTAGCCGGAACCGTCGCAGGCCTTGCCATTCAGTGACGGGTATCCTTTAGGGCATCTTGCACCTATGTGACAGACAGCGCGGACCGGCGACGAGACCGTTCCGAACGGCTTGGATCTCACTACAGCGCTACGATAAGGAGGGCTTCGACACCATCAACAGCTTGCCTTCCAGTAATACCTAGAAGGCAGGCTCCTTCAAACTGCATCGGGATGGACCCTGCCGATACCAGGCAGCGTCCATCCAGTGCATTCGTATCCATCCGACAAGCCCCCGGCCGCTACCTTAGCACACCCACCAACATGATGGGCTTACGGAGATGAAGCTAAAGAACTACGCCGCCGGCCAATGGGGCCGCTACGCGGAAGACCCAAGTCACAAGGCTCAAGGCTAAATGATCAAGGCTACCGGGTTCTGAGCAACGAACATTCGATCTTCGCAACCATGCAATTAGAGAACTACATCGCGGGCTCCTGGGTAAAGGGCACCGGCAAACAAGCCGAACTCGTTGACGCCTCCACCGGCGAGCTCATCGCCACCACCTCCTCCGGCGGCCTCGACTTCGCCGCCATGCTCCACTACGCCCGTACCGTCGGCGGTCCGCCCCTGCGCAAGATGACCTTCCCCGAGCGCGGACGCATGCTCAAGGCCCTCGCCCTCTACCTGATGGAGCGCAAGGAGAAATACTACCAGATCAGCTACAAGACCGGCGCCACCAAGGCCGATAGCTGGGTGGACATCGAGGGCGGCATCGGCAATCTGTTCGCCAACGCCAGCCTGCGCCGCACGCTGGGCAACATGCCCTTCTACGTGGACGGCGAGGCCATCAAGACCAGCAAGCAGGGCACCTTCATCGGCCACCACATCATGGTGCCCAAGGAGGGCGTGGCCGTGCACATCAACGCCTTCAACTTCCCCATCTGGGGCATGCTGGAGAAGGTGGCCGTGAACTGGATGGCCGGCGTGCCCGCCGTGGTGAAGCCCGCCACCGTCACCAGCTACCTCACCGAGGCCATGGTGAAGGACATCGTCGCCTCCGGCATCGTGCCGGAGGGAGCGCTGCAACTCATTGTGGGCAGCGCCGAGGGACTCCTCGACAATGTCATGCAGCAGGACGTGGTCACCTTCACCGGCAGCGCCAGCACCGGCCGCATGCTCAAGCGCCACGCCCGCCTCATCGACGAGAGCGTGCCCTTCAACATGGAGGCCGACAGCCTCAACGCCATCGTGCTCGGCCCCGACGCCACACCCGGCACCGAGGAGTTCGACCTCTTCATCAAGGAGGTGGGCAAGGAGATGACGCTGAAGTGCGGCCAGCGCTGCACCGGCGCGCGGCGCATCCTGGTGCCCGCCAACGTGCTGGAGGATGTGCAGATCGCCATCGGCAAGCGCCTGGGCGGCACCGTGATCGGCGACCCGCGTGCCGAGGGTGTCCGCATGGGCGCCCTGGCCGGACAGGCGCAGCGCGAGGAGGTGAAACGCGCCGTGAAGGAACTGCTCACCGGTTCGCAGATCGTATACGGCGACCTGGACAGCGTGAACGTGACCGGTCCGCCGGACGGCGGAAAGGGCGCCTTCATGAGCCCCATCCTGCTCCTTAACCCCGATCCCTGGAAGAACCAGGTGAGCCACAACGTGGAGGCCTTCGGTCCGGTGAGCACCCTGATGCCCTACACCGACCTCGACGATGCCGTGGCCCTCACCAAGCTGGGCAAGGGCTCATTGGTGGCCACCATCGCCACGTACAACGATGCGTATGCGCAGCAGTTCGTGTGGGGCGCGGCCAGCCACCACGGCCGCATGCTGGTGCTGAACCGCGACATGGCCAAGGAGAACACCGGCCACGGCAGCCCGCTGGCCACGCTGGTGCACGGCGGCCCCGGCCGCGCGGGCGGCGGCGAGGAGATGGGCGGCAAGCGCGGCGTGCTCCACTACCTGCAGCGCACCGCCATCCAGGGCAGCCCCACCACCATCACCGCCCTCACCCAGCAGTACCAGCAGGGCGCGCGCTACCACATCAGCGAAAAGCACCCCTTCCGCCTGCACTTCGAGGAGCTGCACATCGGCGACACGCTGATCAGCGAGAAACACCTGGTGACGCTGCAGAACATCGAGGACTTCGCCGAGCTGAGCGGCGACCGCTTCTACGCGCACATGGACGCCAACAGCCTCGAGGGCACCCCCTTCACCGGCCGCGTGGCGCACGGCTACTTCATCCTCTCGCGCGCCGCCGGCCTGTTCGTGGACCCGCCGAAAGGGCCCGTGCTCCTCAACTACGGCATCGAGGAGTGCAGGTTCCTCAAACCCGTGTACCCGGGGTCCACCATCCAGGTGAAGTTCACCTGCCGGGAGAAGCTGGACCAGGAGAAGCGGCCGAAGACCGCCGACTCACCCAAGGGCGCGGATGTGGCGCGGGGGATCGTCAAGTGGTTGGTGGACGTGGTGGATGAAACGGGCGAGACCGTGGCGCTGGCGACGATCTTGACGATGGTGAAGAAACTCGACCAGTCGTAGGGGATGGAGAGGGCGTGCCCCGGCTCAAATGCAGCCGGGTCGCGTGCTCCGCTGTAGCCGGCTTGTCAGGGCCAGCACCCACGGCGCTGTGGGGTCCGCCTACGTCGGCCTCCTCGCTGCTCGTGGTTGCATGGCCCTTCCGGCGCCGGGCTGCCGCTGCGCCCGCTCACGCAGCGTGAGTACCTAATGATTTGCACCTCCCAATACGCATAAGTTTCGTCGTAAATAAAAACTCTCTATGTTTGAAAGGCGGGAGAATATGTGTGAGCGAGAATCATAAACACATACTCGACGATGAAGCTTTTCCTTGCAAGTCTCACTTTGGTTCTTGGTCAGACCCTCAGTGCGCAGACCCTATACTGGATCGGTGCTTCAGGTAACTGGACAGACCCCACGAAATGGTCAACCTCGAGCGGTGGTCCATCTTGTTCCTGCGTACCAACACAGAACGACAACGTCGTATTTGATACGCAGAGCGGCTTCGGCCCATCGGTGACGATCAATGCGCAAGCGTATTGCAAGGACATGACCTGGACCAGTGGACTACCAAGCCCTTCAATTGCTGGCAGTGCAGCCTTGGACATCTATGGCTCCCTTACTCTTACAAATGGCATGAGCATCACCTACACGGGAGCCATGCGGTTCAAGTCTTCAACGGCCAGCCTGCGCACTATAACCACTGCTGGCAACCAACTCCGATCGGGGCTCACTTTTGATGGAGCTGGCGCCCAGTGGGTACTGCAAGATCCGCTCGTAACGTACAACAATGGCTCCCCCCTGACACTTACCCAAGGCTCGCTCAACACTAACGGACAGTATGTCTATCTCTCTAGGATCAGCTCAGACGGAAGTCTAGCACGTGCGTTGTCGTTGGGCAATTCACTGGTCGACCTCACCTCTACTAACACGAGCATAGGGACCGGGTCCTCCCAAGCGTGGGATGTCAACGGCACCAATATGAATTTCTCGGGTGGAACCTCCCGCATCACACTCACCGGCAGCTCAAGCCGATTTACCGGTGGCGGGCTACCCTATCACGATGTTGTGTTCCAGAACACCTCGAACTCCACCATAGATGGCAGTAACACCTTCCACGATGTGTCCTTCGCGGGTAACGCTACCATCAATGGCAACAACACCTTCCATGACTTAACCCTTGGACAAAGTAGAACCTATACATTTAGTAGCTCCACTACACAGACCCTACTTGGCGAGCTTATTGCCAATGGGACCGCGGGGAATCCGACCATACTAAATGGTTCGGGATCTTGCACTACACGGATTTCCAAGGCAACAGGAACGGTCTGCATCAGCTTCTGCACGCTCAACAATTTGTGTGCTATAGGAGGCGCAACATTCGGTACTCAGAATAGCGTACTAAATGCCAGCACGGGTTGGCTCACGAACAGCTGCCCGGGCGTTAGCTGTGCGGCCTCGATATCGCCCTCAAGCATTTCAGCGGCGCCAGTTTCCAGTGGTTACTCAGTTTACGTCAATATCGCCCCGTCCTGTTCTTGGACAGTAACCGGGGTGCCGGCATGGGTGACTTGGACAAGCCCGTTGAGTGGCAGTGGTTCAGCTACACTGGGCTTCACTGTGCAGGCAAACCCCGGCCCAGACCCTCGATCCGCAACGATTACGGTCGCGGGTGAGGCGCTCTTCATTACCCAGTCAATACCGGGCTGTACCTACTCAATAAGCCCGGCCAATAACATATCCGTACCCGCTGCAGGCCTAACAGGTCAAACCGTTGCAGTAACAGCGGCACCCAGCTGTGGTTGGACGGCTTCTACAAATGCATCCTGGATCACTATCACTTCCGGGTTTGCTGGCTTCGGAAATGGCACAGTGAACTACAACGTCGCAATCAACCCTGGCACATCACCAAGGAGCGGGAACATGTCAGTTGCAGGGCAGGTCTTTCAAGTGACGCAGCTTGGGCTTGGAAGCACTGCGACATATACGATCAGTGCATCCTGCCAACCCGAGTATGCGAACTTCCCCAATACCTCCTTGACTACAGCACCGCTGAAGATTTGCGCAGATGGATCAAAGGCCACTTGGGTTACCGTAACCGTGACCGGAACGGGGGGAGTTCCAACATCCGCCCTTCGCTTCAAGCTACAAAATGCAACACCGGACATTGCCTATTCCGGAGCCTTCAATAATCTGTACTATACATCAGTGCCGGGTCAGGCAAGAACACGATTCTCGCATCCGACCTATCTGGCTACCGGCAACACGCCCTATCGCTCCGACATCTTAGAGGTCTATGAGGACGGTAATGAGAGTGTGATTCTAGCGTCCTGCCCTGTTCGGATCTATCGAACACCGATTGCGTTCGTGCATGGATTAGTCGGCGGACAGAACACGTTCGAAACAATGAGTAATTCGCTACTGAGCAACAACATGTACCCAAGTTTGGCTGGCTGGGCGTCAGGTTCACCGCTTTTCCATCGGGCCGACTATACACTAAGCAGCGTGCAGCGATTTCATAACAATCGCTTCATTGTACCCAACTCGATTGACTACCTAATTGGCCAGGCAATCGGACATGGTTACTCGTGCGGAAAAGCAGCCGTATTCGGGCATAGCATGGGAGGGGTGCTGGCCCGGATGTATCTCTATACCATGAATGGTGTCCTATACAGAGAGGACATGAACCGCTTGATAACGATTAATACACCCCACCGGGGAACCCAGTTTGCGAATTTCTGTGGAACGACAATACCTAATCCTGGTTGTGGACCCGTCCTCGGAATGCTTGGATTCACCTCATCGCTCTATGGTGCTGTCCAAGATTTGAAGGTGAATTCACGACCAATTAAGAGAATGAACACTTGGCCTCAATGGGACAACATTCCCTGTGCTGCTCTATCAAGCGACGAATTGAATGACCCTAGTTCTGGTGCGTACTTCGCAAATCTGGCACTCTCATACGCTCTGTCGCCATTGTGGAATATTTACGACGGAGAAGCTCACGACCTCATTGTCCCTGAGACTTCTCAAACAAGCGGAATGGGGTCCTATCCGACCGCAGGACAGCAATGGCACATTGGATCCGCATCGAATCCAACGATTCTCGCCCATGCCGCTCAAATGCTCAATGTAAATCCCACCAATTCATCGTTCTATTCACAAACTGGATTCTCGCAAGGCCTGCTTAATTATTTCCCGCTCAGCCCAGATGTGGAATTGGCCGATGTTAACGAGGTACGCGCAGTTGCGTCAATTGAGATTGCGGCTCCTGCTCCAGGTGCCGTATACACGCCAGGAAGCACGGTCACCTTGGATATCATCCATTCGGATGTCTCACAAATGGCTCTCTTTGTCTCGGGTTCGAGCATTAGCCCATTAGCGATTGACACCGTCGCTGTGAATCAGATTTACTTTCAAGTTCCGTCCAATGCAGTTGGCACTTTGTCAATCTTCCTACTTGGTGGTGATGGTACAGATTGGACCGTAAGCGACGATACGTTCATAACCATTTCTTCTCCATCTGTTCCTGACAGCATTGTTTGTTCACCGAACACAGTGACCCTTCCTCTAGGCCTCTCCCAGTACATACAGGCCAGTGGTTTCTTCGGCTCAACAATTCCGGTTGATCTTTACGGCTCCCCCTCTTTGAACATTGATATGGTCGGGGCCATTCTTGCACATAATGGCAATGGGGTATTCCAAGCCCTTTCTGTAGGCAGCGCCGATGTAGTCTTCGAATATTTGGGCGTGACCGATACGGTGCATTTCATCATCGTGGATGATCCGACAGCCCTTGTTGCCGGGTTCGATTATTCCACCGAGGAAACCTGTGCGAATGCACCTGTTGCATTCATTGACCAGTCTCAAGGTCTGGTCGTGAGTCGCGTGTGGTCCTTCCCAGGCGGAATGCCTGTGACCTCGACAGACACGATGCCACAGGTGATCTATTCGACACCAGGCACCTATTCGGTCACGATAGTCACCACCTTCATCAATGGTGTGGACACTCTGACGCTTGATAGTCTCATCACAGTTGTCCCAGGACCAGATCTGACCATTTCAAGCGGCGCAACGCTCATCGCGAACGAAACCTCTCCAGGAGCGTCCTATCAGTGGCTGAATTGCGATGCAGGCAATACGCCTATCCCTGGTGCAACCGAGCAGGAATTCGCACCTGCTGTCAACGGCAACTATGCGGTAATCGTGAGTAATGGCCTATGCGTCGACACCACGGCATGCCTCTTCTATGGCACTACGGGGGTAAGCGACCTCACCCACAATGGTATCCGAGTGCAGCCCAACCCAACTCGAGGTGCGTTTATTGTAGTGTTTCCTGCGATTTCCGCTAGAGTGCGGCTGGAAGTCAAGGACGTTTCCGGACGACTTGTGCTGCAGGATAGCTTCTCGGATGTCCGTCAACTGAGTATACAACTCGATGAACCTCCTGGAGTCTACTTGCTTGACGTATACCTCGGTGATGAGCGGTCAACGATCAAGCTAGTGAAGAACTGAGGGGTGCTGCGGTGCACCTAAAAAGGCAACGACGGATTGACAGGCCGCTACTGGGCTACCAGAATAAAGCACATGACTTTGCACGATGCCCAACTACTCCTCTCACGCAAGGGGCGACAAGCGGAGGCCTTCCTGGAAGAGCTGCATAACTAGTGGAAGGAACGCGCCGGTCGGCATTCGGCTGGCCGGCGCACTTGCTGCCATGACCTATGCCACCTTCCGCAACAGCTTCCGTTCGAAATCATCACGCGCATCCAGCGAGGCGATCATTTCCCCACCCACATTCGATAGGCGGGCAAGATCCGGGCGCGGGATCGTGCCTTGGTCCGCGAAGATCAAGAGTGAATCAAAGTCCGCCTTGGCACTCTTCAAGTGTTCAAGCACGATGGTGGCCAAGCGGGCCTTATCCTTGTTCGGCACGCCGAAGACGAAAAGCGGAGCGTACTTGCCCTCGATCCGATAGTCGATCGGATAGTCGCGGGCGTTGTCCATGTTCTCGTAGATGTAGTCCTCCCGGATCTTGTCAGGCGAGATGATGCGCAACAGGTTCTCGCGCAGATCCTCATAGAACGTGGACTCTGCCCTTGCCCTGTTCAGGAAGGTGATGTCGTTGAGCTTGATGAGCGCGTGGGACAAGCGGAAGATGGCCGGTGCAAGGCTATCCGGTGCCGTGTCCACATAGAACTCACCATCGTCCTCGGCGATCTTTCCCTCGGCCATGATCTGGTCGAAGAGCTTGCCGCGCGTGCCCTTCCTGAACTTGTCGGTATCGTTCTCGTAGCTCAGGTGACTGAGCGTGTGGCCCATGTCGCTCACGCGCAAAAGACCACCCGGTAACTCCTTCAGATAAACCTGATAGGGGTCGCCATCCGGGAAGGTGAAGGGCGTGCGAACGATTGCCAGGTCCTTGTTCTTCGGTACCACGCGCACCTCGGAGCACATCGCCTTGCACAGCGACTCTTGCAGCTTATGGAGGTCGGCGTTCATTTCACAGGGAACAACGTGGGTTGGTCCGGTTCAGTTGTAAGTCCCGAAATACGGCAGTCCGTCACCAAACAATGGAGGGCACCGGCAAGAGTTCGATAACGATCCGTTGTTGACGCGTAGCCCTCCGGTTTGAAACCGGCTTTGATGTAACGCTCGGTGGTGAGATGGATGTGACACTTCGCCTCGATCCATTCATCCTCCAACCGGTTGTGGTGGTCGATGTGCGGTCCATTGTAGCGGCAGAGGGTCACCGTCTCACCGTTCGGTGCCAGCCAGCTCAGGCCACAGGAGAAGTCCTCCTCCATTCCCGGCCGTGTGTTCTGTCTGGTGTACACCTGGAACTTGTAGTCTGGACTATCGCCCGTCACGGAATAGTTGCGCTGTAAGCGACCCTCGATCTTGCTGTCGCGCGCACCAGGATTCGTTACCCGCTTGGCCATTTCAAGCAGGCGTTTGATCTCCGCGTCGTCAAGTGATTCGAAAGCCATCGCACGAACTTACGACCTCATAACCGATCCCACTTCGTCGCCACGCCCTTCGCCTTCTCCACAGGGTACTTGGCGGCGTTGGTCACCAGCTTCTGGCGTACGGCAGTTTCGAGGTCCACGCGCAGGTCATGGGCCAGGTAGGTGAGGAGGATGGCTATGTCGGCCATCTCCTCGGCCAAGGCATCACGATGGTCGGCAGCCAGGGTGGGCAGGTCGCTATCCTTGGCCCATTGCGTGTGCTCCATCAGCTCGGCGGCTTCCAGGGCAATGCTGGTGCTCAGGGTCCGCAGGTTGTGGAACTGTTCCCAGTCGCGCTCCTTGCGGAAGGCCAGCAGTTCATCGCGCAGTTGGTCGCTGATCATGGGAGTGGAGTTTCAGGCTACAAAGCGTTCGGTCAGGTGCCAGCGCAGGAACTCGGGGTCGGGCTGCTGGCTGGCCCGCTTGGGGATCACGGCCAGCGGCTGGTCGTGCAGGCGGTAGTAGGCCTTGCCATTGAAGTATTGTTCCCGGATGCGGTCGCTCACCCGCACCCGCAGTTCGGGCGTCACGGTCACCAGCCCGGCATCGAAGAGCTTGTGGAAGTCGGAGCGCAATAGCATGCCGTTCGTGATCTTGTGCGGCCCCTCCAGCTCGTACGGCTTGATGTGCGCCGCCTCCAGTACCGGCAAGGTCGATTCGCCCGTGATGGCGCAACGCTTCCCGTAGGCCTCGCTCACCAACACCCGGAAGGCGCCCTGTCCCAAGCGGCTGCGCGTGAGGAACTGCTCCCCGTAGCGCGGTCCACCGTATTCCGCTGCCGGTTCGGCCACAAGATCCAGGATGGCCTTGTCCTGCAGGCGCTGCTGCACCTCGTTCCAGATCCACGCTCCTTCGGTGGTCTCGGTGTCGTAGGTCTTACCCTGCACCACGGAGCGCGGCCAATCGGGCAGCGGGATCCATTGGTCCTTGGGTAAGAAGAAGGGTTCCACCAGCACATTGTTGCCCATCTCCAGCGGCCCTTTCGGCAGCCTGCGGTACATCCGGATCTTCTGATCGAACTCCCGGAACGTGGCGGCACCGTTCTTTTCCCCGAAGGCATCCCAGACCATTTCCAGCGGCAGGGTGGAGTACTGCGCGAAGAAGCCGCCGCCTGCGATATGGTTGTATGGCGCCTTCAGCTTGAACAGGAACGGCGTACCCGCAGGCAGGCTGGTGAAATACGGCCCCGGCGATGGGCGCCAGAAATTCACCTCATCCAGTCCGCGAGCGGAGAGGAAGGTGTACCAATCGTTGTCGGTGACGCCGGCCCAGAGCTTCATTGCACTTCAAAGGAAAGTAGTACCACGGTAACGGTGTACAGCGTGCCTTAAGAACCATGGATAAAGCGCTGGGCCTCTTCTTCTTGGACGATGGCCCAACGGCTGGCATTGCGTACCATTTGCTAAGTTGCAACTACATGCCTGCCAGGGAATTCGTCAAGCACGCTCATCAGCCGGTCCTTGGCCGGTCTGTTGAAAACTGCGCCCCCCTTGTGGTGCGGGTTTCGGGGGTGGAAGTGAACCTTTGTTGCAATCTTCACATATAAGTGAATACCTTTGTCCTCCGGTTGGTGTACTTGCACAGCCATGTGCGCTGGTACACGGTACACTTTGCCGGGCACGAACGGACCGAGTACGCAGACTTCCTTGCACGCATGGGAGCGGAAACCGACCCGAAGCACAAGCGCGACCTCAACGACTTGAAGGCGGCCATCCAGATCATAGGGAACAAATACGGGGCCTATCCCAAGTACTTCCGGGATGAGCAGGACATCGTGCATCGCGGCGAGGCCATGGCCGTACCGAGCAAGTTCATGATGCGCTCCCAACTGCGCCTCTACTGTCAGATCCTTTCACCTCGCGTGGTGATCCTGTTCAATGGTGACTTCAAAACGAAGGGCCCTATTGCCGCGCAGGACTGCCCCAGAGTGGAGCCCCATTTCACGAAGGCGAACGCGCTCACCCGCGTCATCAACCAGGCCTTGGAGGACGGCGAGCATCTGCATTGGGATGTGACACGCACAGTTCTTGTATTCGACCCGAACAAACCCATCAACCCATGAAAAGCGACGAGGATCTCTACCGGGAGGCCATGGACAATGTGCCCCCGGACAGCCTTGAGTTCGCGGACCTGAGCTTGGCGATCATCGACCGGGTGCACGGCATCATGGAGCGTACCCCGGGCATGACCCAGAAGAAGCTCGCAGCGAAACTCGGGAAAAAGGAAAGCGAGATCAGCCGTTGGTTGGGCGGGATGCACAACCTCACGCTGCGCAACCTCGCTCGGCTGAACGTTGCGCTTGGTGCGAAGGTGATCCTGGTGCCACCCGCTGACGCACACAACACGGCCTTCATTTACACTCCGGCATGCACTGCGCGGACCAGTGACCCCTATTCGGTGAGGGGTGCGGACCTGCATCATCATCTCGTGACCTCAACGGAAGTGATCGCAAGGACCAATGATCCGTTCACGGTGAAGGCGATAGCCGCCCACCAATACTTGGCGAGCGGACAAGTGGAAGAAGCAAAGGCCGCATGAGCACTGGACAACCATCGAAGGTGGACCCGACCAAGATCATCTTGGAAGGCATCAGCATCCTACGTGCTGCCATCGACCCCACTGATGCATACATCGCAGCACCTTCTCAGCCAGCCACCAGTGCATGGACGTGCAATACGGCGTGGAACATCGACCACAAGGCAAGCACGATCATGTTCAGCATACGCATCGACCTGCAAGGAGTGGACAAGAAGGGCAAGGAGATCGGCTTGAAGGGATACTACGAACTCGGATTCCGTTTCAAGGTCACGAACCTGAAGGAGCTTACCCAAAAGATCCAGGGCAATGATGCGGTCGATGGCAATCTGCTCGCGACGATCGCGGGAATCGCCTACTCCACCACACGGGGTATCGTGATGGAGCGCACTGCGGGCACGTTCTTCAACGGTGTGATCCTTCCTGTGATCGACCCGAAACAGTTGCTTCAGAACGTTCCAGTTTTACCTGCGTCGGCGAAGTGAACTGTGTCCTACCTGTTCAAAGACCAGGGCTTTCTGGCTTCCGGCATTCCTCAGCGTAGTACTGGTCCGTACTGTACCACGCGTGGATCTCGTCCACCTGCCGCAGCGCCCACGCTGACCAGACGACCTTCACCGTGCACGCTTGGCCTTGAAATGGGCCTCTACTTGTTCCTGCGTGTACACACGACCCGCAGCGAAGTCGGCCTCGGCCAGCTCCGCTCGCGCGCTCAGCACCGAACGCCAGAGCAGTTCATCCTGATCGCCGCGTAGGAAGGCAAGCACGCTGCTCAGCACCTGCGTATCGCGCACCTCATCGACCAGTCGCTTCAATTCGGCACGCAGCACGGGGATGGGTTCGGGCTCTTTCAGGATCGATCCGCTATTGATCAGCTCGGACCGGATTCCCGACAGCATTTCCAAATGCCGCTTCAGCTTGCCCAGCAGATCAGGATCGCTGGTGGAAGCCAGCACTTGCTGTATCTCGACCTTGAGGGCCTGGATGTCCATGGTGTCCCAAAGATAATCCGGCGACATACCGCGATGCGATACGAAATGCAGCAGGTTGCTGGTGCCGGGGCGTTCGTGGTATGGCGAAGGGGGTGGTGAGCACTGGTCTTCTCTTGGAGGAGCGCTTACCTTTGGATTCATGAACGCCAACCCCGAACTGCTCAAGCGCATCACGGTGGATGACCGCATCTGCAACGGCAAGCCGGTGATCCGGGGCATGCGCATCACGGCCCAGACCGTGCTGGAGTTCCTGATGGCGGGAACGCCCGAGGACGAGGTGCTGAAGCAATACCCCATGCTGGAGCGTGAGGACCTGGAGGCGTGCCGGCAGTTCATCACGAAGTAGTCAGAAGATATCCCCGACCGATGTCACAACTCACCTACCGTGTATTGCTGACCCGCGAACCTGAGGGCGGGTTCACCGTGAACGTGCCTGCCTTGCCGGGCTGCGTCACTTTTGGGGAGAACATCGAGCACGCGTTGGAGATGGCGCGGGAGGCCATTGCACTCTACGTGGAAACGCTCCAGGCGGAAGGCGATCCCGTGCCGGACGACAGCCAGACCTTCGAGTATTCGCTGGTGCTTGCTTCCTGATCGCGGATGACCCGATCTCCTTCGCTCACGCCCGATGAACTCATCCGCCTGCTGAGGAAGCATGGCTTTGAGCTGGTGCGCACCAAGGGCTCACACCAGATCTTTAAGAACCGCGCGAACGGCAAGATGACCATCGTGCCGATGCACAAGCGTGACCTGCCCAAAGGCACGATGCTATCGATACTAAAGCAGGCCGGTATCGACAAGGACGAGTTGCTGTAATTGCTCGGCAGCGCGATGGTGCGGCCCATCCCTCCGTGCCCTCCTTTCCGATCGGCAATTCCCGGATAAAGCTCACTGCGCGCCTGGACTTTAAATGGGCCTCCACTTGGTACTGCATGTACACACGTCCTACCTCAAAGTCGGCCTCGGCCCGCTCCGTTCGCGCGCTCAGCACCGAACGCCAGCGCAAATCATCCTGATCGTCATTGCTTGAAAGGTCGGAGGGTCCGGAAGATCAACCTCCCCCTACCTTCATCCCATGCTCCGCACGCTCCCCCTGCTCACCCTGCTCCTGGCGACCTGTTCCAACAACGCTTCGCCGGACCCGCTGGTGAATGATGCGGGGGTAGGATCCAACCCGCTGAGCGATACCACCCAACTGGCCGAGTACGTCGTAGGTGCCTTCGAGGACAGCAAGGGCGGCCTGTGGTTCGGCACCATCGAAAACGGCGTGGCCTACGTGAAGGACGGGACGATCGCGTTAATCGACAGCACACATGGCCTTCCGCCCAACGGCGGTCACGGTATGGCGGAGTCCAAGGACGGCCTGATCTGGATCGCGGGGCATGATGGCGTGTTCCTCCACGACCCCGACACGCCCGGACCGCTGCAGGTGCTGTACACCAAGGCGGCGACGGTCCAGACCGATCGGAGCGGCAACGTGTGGGTGAGCACCGAGGGCAAGGTCTTTCGGTACACGGATGCACTCTCGTATGAGGAGTTCACAGTACCCGTACCGAAGGAGCTACCGACCGTGTACAGCATCGATCCGCGCAAGCTGGTGTTCCAAATGGAGGACAGCCGGGGTCACCTCTGGTTCAGCACCGATGGGCATGGGGCCTTCCGCTACGACCCTTCGGCGGCGCTCAGGCCAGGTGGTCAGGGCTTCACGCAGTTCACCAAGGCGGATGGCCTGTGCAGCAACACGCCCTGGGACATCATCGAGGATGCCGAGGGCCGCATCTGGTTCGCGTGCATCCAGGCGTTCCAACCCCAACAGACCGGCGATGGTGGCCTGTGCGTGCTGGACCCTTCGGCTCCGCTCAGGGTCGGCACTTCCGCGTTCACCACCTTCCCTGACGTTGCGGGCCTGCACCACAACGACCTCTACACGCTTTACCTGGACCGCGCAGGTGCCGTGTGGAGCAGCGCTTTCCGCACCGGTGTGTACCGCATCCTGGGCGACGAGATCACGCTCTACAACACCAGCGATCGCCCGGACCTCAACGGCAACTTCGGGTTGCAGGCCATGATGCAGGACCGCAAGGGTACGCTGTGGTGCGGCTTCAGTGGCGGGCTGTTCCGCTTCAACGGCGAGGGCTTCGTGAACGTGACGCGAGGCGGGCCGTGGGAGTGAACCGGTTCCGGGAGGAAGCCCGAAGGCCCGAGGCAAGATCGGATCACCGAAAGCGGGCCAATGATCGGCCGCAGGGACCTGTACCGGTCGTTCGGGGTCGGATCGCGATGCGCCTCGTGCTGTCAACCAAAGTTCTATTGCTGGAGCGATGCGGACCCGCTTCCTTGCGCCGCGAAACCAAGCGCTCATGGACCCACGCTCCTTCCCCCTGTTGCTGGCCGCCGGCCTACTTCTGTGCACCCTGGAAACCCAAGCCCAGAACGTGCTGGTGTACAGCAACCAGTTCCTCACCCCACTACAAACACCCACCATCGCCTCCTGCCAACAGGACTTCGGCGTGGATCCGGTGAACACCCTATGGGCAGGCACCGGGCTGGGCACCTCCTCCGGTGAGTTCCAGAACACCAACACGGTGGAGACGATCCTGATCACCGGACCGGCCGACGTGTACGACGATCCGAGCGGCATCGGGGGCGACTACTCCATCGGGATGTTGAACACCGTATTCGGGGACAAGCTGGGGCTGCTGATCGACACCGAAGGGCTTCCCTTCGTGAACGTGGGCATGGACATCTCGGCGATCAACTCCACCTGCGGCGGTCCGTTCCCGATGGATACGGCGGTGTTCCTGCTGGAACTGCTCGATGCTCCGGGTGGCGTGTTCAACCTGGGCAGCGGAACGGTGCTCGATGCCGACACCCTCACCGGCACCGGCCCGAATACGGACAGCTTCGTGTTCAACTGGGCCAATGCCAGCGGCAACCTGGACGTGTCCGGCTCCACGGACGGCATGGTGGCCCTGCGAATGACGCTGATCCGTTCCACCTACGCCTCGTTCGACAACATCGTCATCGAAGCCTCCGTGGACACGGTCATTTCCTCCATCTCCGAGGAGAGGCCCCGGCTGCTGACGGCCTTTCCCGTTCCCTGCAAGGACCACTTGACCATCGCAGGGATCGATGCCCGCTCCTCGGTGGCCATGATCTATTCCACCCTGGGCGAGCTCGTGCGTTCGGCGCCGGTCAATACACATGGCACCTTGGACGTGTCCGGGTTGGCGCCCGGAGCCTACGTGGTCCGTGTGGAGGGATACAGGGGCGTGCACTCGGTCCGCTTCATCAAAGAGTAGGCGCGGGATGATCGCGGGCCGGGCCGTGGGAGTGACGCGGTGGTGAGCGGTCGGCAGGGCGGAGCGATGAGATGCCACGCGCAACGCCGAGCTACCTTCGCCCGTGCATGGTCCACCTCCACACCGAACGCCTCATCCTGCGCGACCTTGAAGAGCGCGATGTGGACGGCATCTTCGCGCTGGACTCCGACCCGGAAGTGCTGCGCTACATCGGCACGCCGGTGATGACGGACCGTTCGGAAGCGGCCCACGTGATCGCCATGGTACGCCGGCAATACGAGGAGAACGGCATCGGCCGATGGGCCATGGAACTGCGGTCCACCGGGGAGTTCGTGGGGTGGTGCGGGCTGAAGTGGGAGCAGCACATCCGTCCGTTCGCGTATTACGACATCGGCTACCGCCTGATCCGGAAGCATTGGGGCCAGGGCTACGCGACCGAGGCGGCAAGCGCGTGTCTGCGGCATGGCTTCGAAGTGCTGGGTTATCCGGAGATCTGCGCTGCCGCCGAAGCGGAGCACCACGCATCGAACCGCATTCTGCAGAAGATCGGGTTGAAGCAGGGCGAGCCGTTCGTCTTTGAGGGGAAGGTGTGCAACTGGTACAGCCTGCGGAAGGGGGAAGCGCGTGTGGTGCTCGCCGCATCGAACGCCGGCGACCCTGAGTGAGCCATCGATGGATGATGAGATCCGCGATCACGGCACAACGTCCGGAGGCCGCTCAGCCACAGCACGCTCCGTGCGTAATGCTGCGCTGGGGTTGCTGATGGTCGCGGTTGGCAGTGGCTGTGCGAGGCCCCATCCCGAGCTGGTCTATCTGCAAGCCGCTGTAGACTCCTTGTACACCTACTCGCTCCACCGGGCAGAGCTGGACCGGGCCGGGCTTATGCGGCAGGTGCGCGATCAACTCACGGATACCAGCACACGGGCGCACAGCCACGTGATCCTGAACGCGCTGATGAACGGCATCGACCGGCACAGCAGCCTGTACACTCCTGACGCAGTGCGCAGGCTGCAACGGACGGAGAACGATGCTGCACTGGCCTATCCATTCTCGTTCCGCCTGCTGAACGATGGCATCGCGTGGGTGCGCGTGGACGGCTTCGAGAAGGGCGACTCCCTGAGCTGCGGGCTGTATGCCGACAGTCTGCACCGGACCGTGCTTCACCTTGGATCCCTGGCCCCCAGGGGATGGCTGATCGACCTGCGCCAGAACACCGGCGGCAACCTCTACCCCATGCTCGCCGGTCTGGGGCCATTGCTTGGTTGCGGCGATCTGGGTTGGGATGTTTCACCGGACGGCAAGCGCGAGGCCTGGTGGTATTGCCGGGATACATCCCACCCCGAAGGCGCAGGCCACATCACGCTCGTGCCTTCACCCGTTGTTCTGCAGGACACGCTACCGGCCGTGGTGCTCATCAGCGGTCGGACAGGAAGCGCAGGTGAAGCCCTCGCGATGTCCTTCATCGGCCGGCCGCGCACACGGATCTACGGCGAACGCTCGGCAGGTTTTGCGACGAACAACCGCATGTGTTTCCTGGCGGACAGCGCACTACTGAACATCACCAGCGGGGTGATGATGGACCGGACCGGTGGCACGCATGTAGAGGGCATCGAGCCGGATCGGTATGTCGGGTCGGAGGAGGAGGCGTTCCAAGCGGCGCTGGAAGGCTTGAAGGCAGCTTCGCAAGCGCCTTAGACAGCGCGATGTTGAAGCGTAGTGCATCGAAGTCATTTTCGATGCATTCCACGCACGCGGGCAGCACCCAACGGCCTGCCCCCTACTCCACCAGGAAGCGCTTCACCACCACCCCCTCCACCGTTCGCAGCCGGAACAGGTACACGCCTGCAGGCATCTCCGCCACCTGCACCGTGGAAGAGGTGATGGCATCCATACGCTGCACCACGCGCCCTTGCATATCGAAGATTTCGAGGCCTTGGACCTGTTCGTGCTGCTCTATGTACAGGCTTCGAATGCGTGGATCGAAGTGGATGGTGCCTGTTTCGGACAGCTCTGCCACGCTCACCTCGGCCTGGCATGCCTGCACCTGTTGGTAGATCTGTGCTTCGGTCTGTGATGTGTGCACCCGTTGCAGGATCCGGTCCGGGCAGATCTTGTAGACCACCGGGTAGGAGGTAACGTTATAGTCCGCGAAGACGCCCCGATGAGGATCCTCCACATCGAAGATCGGGAAGGGCGTGCCAGTGAGCCAATCTCCTGCGGTGACCCAAGGCGGGCCGATGCCGATGAATTCGTTGTGCCCGTTCCATTGATCGTGCTCGAGGGCGAGCACCATCAGCTCGTTCGTACCATCGGGCCCGTATTGCTCATGGAGGTTGGCTAAGCGGTGCGTCTGATGATAGGCCCAGCAGCTGGGGCAGTGCGCCGCGAAGATCTTCAGCAGGACGGTCTTGCCGGCATCGAGGTAGCTGTAGAGGTTGTGTGTGGTGCCGTAGTAGTCGGTGAGCGTGAAGTCGGGTGCGGTGCTGCCGTTGGGGAGCTGGGCGGCAAGGCCCGCGGTGCATAGGAAGAGCGGACCAGCAAGCAGCTTGCGCAAATGAGGAGCGACAACGTGCATATGCATCAAAGGTAAGGTCCGGGTGAGCGGAAGAGCGGACCGTCCTGGGCCATGCAAGAGATACCATAAGCCGAGCAGGAGCAACCCAGGCTCCTCGATCGAAAAACAAGGAACGTTGTTGAACCAAGCCGCCGCTCCCGTGTACCTTTCCGCAGCATGCGCCTCCTGCCCCTCCTCTTGGTTATCGCAGCCTGTGGTACCGAAGTATCGAAAGAAGCTCCGGTGAGCGCGTTACCGGTGAAAGCATCGGCAAACGCCACCCTTCCTGTGGCCGTTGATACTGTCCCGAAACCCATCCAAGACACCCTGACCGCTGCCCCGGCCGCGATGCCCGCCCGCATCGCGAGCCCTACGGATGACGGCTGCGCGGAATACATCAACGCCACCGCCAATGGCGTGGAGCTGGTCTGCTACACACGCCCCGAGCGAATGGCCGCGCGCGAAGCGGACCTGCCCGGCATGTTGGAGAGCGCCTGGCAACTCGCTTGGCAGGGCGCCCCGCGTTCGATCGCGGACGACTTCGAGCGCGGCATCAGCACCGAGCATGTCCACATGCCAGATACGCTGGATGTGGAGGTGAAGCACTACCGCGACTGCAACGCGCGCGAACCACATGCGGTGATGCTGTATCGCGTTTGGACCAACACCGCGGGCCAGGTCGGTTGGCGTTCTCGCTAGCCGTGAGAGTCCGGGAACCACCGCATGGGTGCTCCATCGTCCATGCCAAGGTGATCGCGCGCATGCTGTCGAATTGCCGGTCCGATGCTTCCATTCTTGATATTTTTCGTATCTTGCGTCCATAGCGCTATTCGTGCTCTCGGGGCCCTCGGGTCCGGCCGTTCCGGTCAGCGCGGCTCACATCTTACTCACCTCAAAACTCTTGCGTATGAACATTTACGTGGGCAGGTTGAACCATGCCATTACCGAGTTGCATCTCGAACTTCTTTTTGGCCATTTCGGCGAGGTCGAACGTGCCAAGGTGATCACCGACCGTCTTACTGGCGAGACCCGTGGCTTCGGGTTCGTGGAAATGAAGGATATGCGCTCCGCGAACAAGGCCATCGACAAGCTGGATGGTGTGAAACTGGAAGGAGCCACGCTGGTGGTCCGTCCGGCGAAGCCCGACTGATGAAGGCCTGCTTCAAAAGCAGAGGCACTGCGGCAAGCGGGGCGGAGCTCTGTATCGGCGTGACGAAGACCCATGGATGCCCGCAGCACGACCATGGCAGGAGTTCCCATGGCCTCCCTGCGCTCCTGCCGGCAAGGGTGTGCATCCCGGGTGCGTTCGCGTCCTGAGTGAGTTTGCAGATCATCTTGCCATCGACCCCATGGACAACGACCTGAGACCTTCACAACTTCCCGGGATGTCCTCAAAACTCTCGGCAGAAGAAGCGCAAGCCCTGGACCGACTTGTCCCGATCCGCCGGTTCAAGAAAGGCACCGTGCTGCTGAAGGCCGGCGAGGTGGCCACTGCGTCGTGGTTCTGCATCGAGGGCTGCGTGCACCTGTATTACGAGGTGGACGGCGACCTGCGCACCACGGAGTTCTACACGGAGGGCCAACCAGTGGCCTCACTGTACAGCTTCATCCACCAGGTGCCGGCCAACCACTATCTAGCCTGCGTGGAGGATTGTACCCTGGTGGTGTGGACCTACGCCGCCGAGCGGGAGCTCTTCGGCAAGTTCCCGCAGATGGAGAGCCTCTGCCGGGTGAGCATCGAAAGCGACTTCGGCGAGCATCAGGAGCGCATGGCCTCCTTCCTGACCCGCACGCCCGAGCAGCGCTACCTGGGCCTGATGGAGCAACGGCCTGACCTGCTGCAGCGCGTGCCCCAGTACCTGCTGGCCAGCTACCTGGGCGTCACACCCGAGTCCCTGAGCCGCATCCGCAAGCGCATCATGAGCAGGAAGACGGCGCACTAGGCCGCCACGTCGATGACCACATTGCCGCGCTTGTGGCCCGCGTCCACATAGCGGTGCGCCTCGGCGATGGCAGCCAGCGGGAAGTGCCGGTCGATCACCGCCTTCAGCTTGCCGGCCTGCGCCAGATCGCGGATCTGCGCGATGCCCGCCGCACCGCCCTCGGAGATGCCGCCAATGACCTGGTGGCCGCCGATCAATTTGCTTTTCAGCATGTGCCAGTAGTCCGACCCGGCAGCTGCGCTGGTCACGTACCGTCCCCCGGAGGCCAGCAGGTGCTTGCAGGCGCTGAAGCTGGTGCGCCCCACAGTGCTGAAGATCACGTCGTAGGTGTGCGCGCTCTTCGCGAAGTCCTGCTTCTTGTAGTCGATAACATGGTCGGCGCCGAGCGCGCGCATGAGTTCCACGTTGATGGTGCTGCACACGGCGGTGACGTTGGCGCCCAGCGCCTTGGCAAGTTGAACGGCCGCAGAGCCGATGCTGCCGGAGGCGCCATGGATCAGGATGTGCTCCCCGCGCTCCAACCCGGACTTCTGCAGGAAGTGCAGAGCAGTGAGCGCGCCGGTGGTGAGGGTCGCCGCCTCCCCATGGGCCATGTTGACCGGGGTGTGGGCCATCGTACTGTCCTCCGCGATGCAGATGTACTCCGCATGGGTGCCAGAACGCATGCCCGTTGTACCGAACACGCGATCGCCCACCTTGAACCGGTTCACCTTGCCGCCCACGGCATCCACCACACCGGCCAGCTCGTGGCCAAGGATGGGCGCCTTCGGGGTGAAGAGGCCGAAGATGAACCGCATCACGAAGGGGTCCGCCTTGCGCAGGCGCACATCGCCGCTGGTGACCGTGGTGGCGTGGATGCGGATGCGCACCTCGTTGTCCTTGGGTTCGGGTCGTTCCACGCGGGCGATGGAGATGACCTCGGGGCTGCCGTAGCGGGTGTGGACCGCTGCTTTCATGTTCGTCCGTTCCATGGCGGCAAAGGTCCCGCCGCCACACCGCCCGATCCGTTGACGTTGGGTAAGAACCGCTCGACGGTGTGAAGCTCGTTCGGATCCGGAATTCCTGACGATCAGGTACGCCCCAGCCTGTACAGCAGGTTCTTCCGCACGGCCGGCCACTCGCTCGGCAAGATCGAATACACGCAGGTGTCGCGCAGGGAACCGTCCGCATGACGGGCGTGGTTGCGCAGAATGCCGTCGGGCTTGGCACCGAGGCGTTCGATGGCGCAGCGGCTTTGGAAGTTGAAGAAGCTGGTACGGAACTCCACCGCGATGCACCTCAGCGTGTCGAAGGCGTGCGTGAGCAACAACAGCTTGCACTCGGTGTTCAATGCGGTACGCTGCACGGAGCGTGCGTACCAAGTGGAGCCGATCTCCACGCGCGGCTTGCCGGCCTCGATGTTCATGTACGTGGTCATGCCGACAACCTTGTCCGTGGCTAGGTCGCGCACCGCCCAGGGGAGCATGGTGCCTTGTTGCAGCAGGGCGTTGCGGCGATCGATCTCGGTGCGCATGCCCTCGGGAGATGGTACGCTTGTGTACCACAGCTTCCAGAGCTCGCCATCGCGTGTGGCGTTGCAGAGGTCGTCGTGGTGGGCCTGGGCGAGCGGTTCCAAGGCAACGTGCTGGCCGGTGAGGGTGATGGGCGAGAGCACGTTCGGCATAACGCAAAGGTGGTGCGTATCCACGCACTCGCGAAAACATCACACAACTCCACTGCGAAAGTCACTCCCCCATCGCCACCCGCACCGCCAGGACGGCCGTGATAAGGGTGACGGGCGTGAAGATGAGCGTCTCGCGCAGGTCCAGCGCGAAGAGGTTGCCCACGGTGTTGAGCGCGAACACGGCGCACACCACCCAGAGCCCCCATTTCCCCACCGCCGGGATGGAACGCCCGATGCGGCCCAAGCGCACGAGCACGAGCAGCGTGGCCAGCACCAGCACCATGATGCTGACCAGCGCGCCCACGGTGCGTTCCTCTGCGCTCCGCAGCCTACCGCCCCACACCATCTCCGTGGGGATGAGGCCGGCGAGCACCACCAGCTGGAACACGATGGCGGCGCTGAACAGCGCGATTAGGGCGATGGCGGCGGAGCGGAAGGGAATGTGGCGCATGATGGCTCGGCGCTTGTCAACGCCCGTTGGGTTCAGAAGGCGATGGAAGGGGAAAGCGGTGAAAGTGATCCCCATTGCGGTGTAGAAGAGGACTGACCGACATACCACACTGCTCCTGTAGGAAGGCCAACAGTTCATCGAGCAGCGCCGTATGCAGATCGAACTGTGCATCCAATGCCTCCCGATCGGGCACAGGGAAGCGCCCATCACCCGCTCGACGCAGGAGGTAGGCGCTCGTGTAACTCTCGTGCCCGAAAGGCTCCTTGGGATCGAGGTAGCTGAGGTCGCCGTGAACGCCGGCGAACATCGGATAGGGCGGTTCGCCCTCGCTATCGGCCACCATCAGGATGGGCATGGGGTAGCTGTGCGTGGTGATGGCCTCCAGCACATGCGGCCATTTGTCGCGCACTTCGGACGTATCGGTCTTCCACTCCATCGTGGTCTCCAGGCTGATGAAGGCATCCGCAAGGCCCGGCTCGTACAGTGAACACCAGCCTTCCTGTGCTCCCCAGCTGTGGCCGATGTAGAAGACCTTGTTGCCGTTGGCCAGCGTGCGCGCGAAGTGGAGCATGGTGCGGATGGAACTGCGGTCCGGCTCCCAGTTGAGCGGATAGCCGTAGGACCGACCCTCCAACGGCCAGTGGAAGTTGCAGGAAAGGAAGATGAAGCCGTTCTCCGCGAAGTGCTCGGCCATCCATACGTTCTCGTCATTGAGGCCTTGCGAACCATGATGGTAGAGAATGACGGGACGATCGACATGCAAGGGCAGTTCGGCACGAAAAGCATGGGTACCCAATGCGAAAAGGCTGTCCTTCACCTGCTCTTCGGTGAAAGGCGCGTAGTCGATCGGATCATCGCCATCGAAGGGATAGCGCAGGCAGTATTCGATGAAGGCACTGTCCATGCGGAGAAGCAGCTGCTGATACACCGGCTGAAGAACGGGCGGTTGCTTGGGCCTGCGCAGGTCATGGAACCGCAGGTTGTTCGGATCGAGCCTGCCCACGGGTTCGGCGATGGTTCCGACCAAGGGGAACCAGGCTTGTACGAAGAGCGGCGCCGGACCGTCGTAGCCGAACGCTGAATAATGCACCTCTCCGTTGAAGAGCACCGTATCTGCAAAGCCGATGGGATACGGGCCTTGGGCGTACAGGACGCGCCACAGGAACAACGCAGACAAAAGGAGCGTCCACCGCATGGCTGCCAATGTAATGAACACCACAGCCTGCCTTGGGCAGCGGAATTGTCCGAGCGAACGTCTACCTGTCAGATACCTTCACCTCGGCTTCAATGAGGATGTTGGGCCACCGCCCAACCCCGGGAACTGTATCGACGTGACGTGAACTGATAGGAGATCGAGCAACTGACATCCTGAACAACAACATTAAGACCATGCGTACACCCCTACTCGTCTCCGCCGTGGCAGGTTCTCTGGCGCTCTCCGCCCAGAACTTCCCCTTCCCCGCCAGCAACGCCACCTGGGTGCAGTACTTCGAGGTGATGATCACCCCACCACCTATCCCACAGTTCGTGTGGACGAGCACGGCCAACTTCTGCGTGGACGGCAGCGACACGCTCATTGCCGGCACGAGCTACACGCGTCTGGCACACTGCGGCGACGGGTATGTGGGCGGCATCCGCGAGGATGAAGGCGCGGTTTACTTCTTCCCGGCAGATTCCACGCAGGAATACCTGCTCTACGACTTCGGCGCGTCGGTGGGCGACACGGTGCACGATATCTATGTGAACGAAGCATTGGGCCTGGGTGGATCCACCGGTTGGATGGGAACGCGGCTCATCGATGTGGTGGTCACCTCATCGACGATCAATCCAAGCAATGGAGGACGCATCAGTCTGCAGGTACAGGCCATCGATGACCTCATCAACATGGATTCCGAATGGGTGGAGGGAATGGGATGCGTGCATGGCCTCTTCACCTTCAATCCCTTGAACATTTCAGAATACTGGTATGGGCTGGATTGCTTCAGCCACAACGACACCACCTATTGGAACGGCTGGTACACGGAGGCGCCGGGCATCTGTGTGCCGCAATACTTGAGCGTGAAGGAGGAGCGCGCCTCATCGGTGCAGGCCTATCCGAACCCCACCACAGGCGCGGTTCGGGTGGAAGGCTTTGGCAACACGGTGCTCGTGCGCGATGCGGTGGGGCGCATCGTGCAAGTGCCCGCTGTGCGGGTGGCGCATAAGATCCACGACCTGGACCTGACCGCGCTGCCGGCGGGACTGTACACTGTGCAGGACGGCACGGGGCGCATGGTGCGCCTGAGCCGCGAATGAGCGGATGCTGTGCGATATGGCGTGATCTTTGGTGGAGCAACCATCCGATGCGCGCCCTTGCCCCCTTCCTGTTCCTGATGGCCACCGTGACCCAGGCGCAGGAGCCCACTTTCGTGTACCACACGCCCCGCACGCAATACCTCTTCCCCGAGGAGGCCGACCCCGCCTACGTGCTGTTCACCGATGCACCCGTGCATGCCGAACCCGCCATGGACGCCCCCGTTGTGCTGAAGGCCGCCGCCGGTGAACGGGTGGAGGTACTTGAAGCCACCGAGGACACCCTGGTCCTGAACGGCGTGATGAGCCATTGGTACCGCGTGGGACTGCGCGGAACGGAAGGCTGGATCGCGGGCGCCAACCTCGCGCAGCGCACCTTCGGCAGCCAGGGCGACCCCGCGGTGAAGTTCCTTGCGGGCATCGATCATGTGACCCCGTCGGACACCGGGCGGTACGACTTCAGCTATCGCCTCGTGGCGGTGAAGGACGGCCGCGAGCTGGACCGCCTCGTGGTGCGCAGCTTCGCCTGGGGCTTCGAGGAGGTGCGTGGCCACGGCCACTTCGGACTGCGCAACGTGGACGACGTGATCACGCTTTCCGTGCCCTGCGTGGGCGGCTGCGGCTGCACCACCGGCGAGGTTGTGGTGTTCTGGAGCGGCGGGCACTTCCACCACGTGGCCGACCTGATGGGAACGCCTGATGGGGAGTTCAGCGAGAACGTGGCGTTCATCTACCCGGCGGACATGGAGGGCGAGGCGAACACCATCATCCGCGTGACCAGCACCTACGAAGAACCGGAGCCCGAAGAGGAGGTACCTGCGCGATCGCTAACGCGTATCCTCCGCAGGGAGTACCTGCGCTGGGATGGGAAGGCCTTGGTGCCCAGCGGCCGCGCGATGGAGGAGCGGCGTTATGACATTACGCTTGACTGATACGTTCATTCAGGTCTCGCGGCACGTGTACCTGATGATGAACCAGACACTGCCATGCGTGTACGGGAAGGCCGTGATGTATGCCTTGCTCCTGATGGTGCTGTTGCCAACGGGGCTCTCCGCTCAGCACTGCGCCTACGACTTCTCCTCCGTGATCGTGGTGCGGCCGCATGCCGCCGGTGACAGTGCGGTGATCGATGGCCTGCGGATCACCCTGCTGGACAGCACGAACCTGCCGGTGGTGCATTACGACAAGCCCTGGCCCCTCTTCCACCGCAATGTGGAACAACACCTGCCTCAACGGAGAGACGGCCATATCAACGTGCCTGCCTTCTTCCCCTTCGCGAATGACAACTACACCCTGGTGGTGCCCAACAGCTTCCGCACCGCAAAGATGAAGGTGCTGGTACAGGACGAACGCGATGCCGGGCCGCTGAACAAGCGAAGGGACCAGTGGCCCGTTCGGTACAAGCAAGTGGTGGTACCGCTAACTGCCTTCGATAGCTACAGGCTCTGCGGCGTGTACGACGAGGAGGGTTATCCGCCCATGGAGGGAAGACCGAACTTCGCTCCAGTGGACATCACCCTGTATCCGCGATGAGGAACGCTACCTTCCTGATGCTGTGTGTCCTGGCGACCTGCACACAGGCCCAACCCGACCTCGACCGTAACTACTGCAGCTTCGTGCCGAACGACAGCATCGATATCACGCACGATGGCATCCCCGACCTGGTGGTGCTGGGCTCCCGCAGCGGCACTGACGATGAACCCAGCAGCTCGGGAACATGCCGCCTTTTCGTGATGAACCTGCCCGGCACCACCATGCTGAACACACGCGACGACCAAGGCTATTGGCGGACCAAGGTGTGCGCGAAGGGAGATCCCATTCCTGCCCTGTCCACCAGACCTCAGGATGACTTCCAGATACCGAAGGTGCTTTACACCGATGGTCAAGTACAGGTGGCCTACTGGGGCTACGGGCATCAGTCGGCGTTGGTCACCGTGACGTCCAACCTCGGCGACCAGTTCTACGTGTTCCAGACGACGCACCAAGGCGCGCTATGGCATGGCTGTTTCTCCATTGACCCACACGTGCGTACGGATCAGGTGACCATCCGCGTGGGTGCACTTGTGCCGGTGGACCAAACCTTCGTGGTGCGATAACAACGCCAACTGGACCTCCATCATTTCACCCCATGAACAGAATTCTCCTCTCCCTTCTGGCACTGTCGTTCCACCTGTTCCTCAACGCCCAGTTCAACTGGCAATGGGCGCGCCAGCTCAACGCGCAAACCCAACCGTCGGTGGGTGGCTTGGTGGTCGATGCCGCAGGTAACTCGGTGGTCTGCGGCAGCTTCTATGGCGAACTGAACATCGGTGCCCTGCCTGTATTGACGAGCAACGGAGAAAGCGACATCTATGTGGCCAAGTTCGGCCCCGATGGAACCCCGCTCTGGGTGCGCAGTGCCGGAGGCACCAACTTCGACGATGCGTTGGATCTGGCCGTGGATGGCGAAGGCCGTATCACGATCACCGGCTACTTCCAAAGTCCGAGCATCACACTGGGCGGGACCAAGCTCAACAGACAGGGCAGCATGGATATCCTGGTGGCCCAATACGACGCGAACGGCAATTCCCTGTGGGCAAATCGCTACGGCTGGTCCGCGACCAGTGGCCTGGAATGGGGGCGCGCCATCGTGGCCGATGCCAACAACGACCTCTATGTGGCCGGCCAGTACAAGACCGCGCTCGTGGTGCCCGGGTTGCCGGACGTACTGGCCTGCAACAACCGTGAACAGGGCTTCCTGATGAAATTGGATGCCAATGGGAACGGCCTCTGGTCGTTGATGCCGCAATGCACAGGAGATGACGCGCTGGGCCTGACGACCTGCGATGCGCTCGCCTTGGCACCGGACGGCAGTGTGTACCTCGGCGGTGACTTCCGAGGCGACACCGCCTACTTCGCCACGGACACCCTGCCCAACTTCATGCCCAGCGGGCAGAGCGACGATGCCTTCGTGGTGAAGTACACCCCGGAAGGTGAGGAAGTGTGGGTGCGGACCTGGGCCGGCACCAACTACGACGAGATCCGCTCCTTGGCCACGGACAGTGAGGGCAACATCCTGGTGGCCACCACGCGTGAGGGCGGCTACCTGATCGACGGCATCGACCTCCCCTTCGCGGGCTCCAATGGCAACTACCGGATGACCCTCTGGAAGATGACCCCGGAGGGCACCGCGCTGTGGGGCCGTCGCGCCGGCGATGCCAGCTACAGCCATGAGTTCAACGACCTGGCCGTGGACGCGAACGACCATGTCTGGGCCGGTGGCTTCTTCCAGTCGCGCTGCACCTTCGACAACATCTTATTCCCGAACAATGGCAATGCTGAGTTCTACGGGTTGTTCGTGGCGCATTACGATGCGGATGGCGTGGTCCAGGAAGTGTTCGCCGACCGTGCCCAGGGGCCGCGTGTGGTGAGCGATCTCGCGTGTGATACGGTTGGTGGTCTGTACGTGGCCGGAACCTACACCGGTTCCATCACCTTCGCACCACTGGCTGCATTGGATGGTGATGCAACCTTCCTGGTGAAGAGCGATGACCTGACGACGAGAGTCCTGCCTTCGCTGAACGGTCTTTCAATGAACATCGGACCTGTTCCAGCGAACGATCGGTTCACGGTCAACGCGGAGAATGGTGCGATCATCGGGGATGTGCGCGTGCTCGATGGCCTGGGTCGGGAGGTGATGCACGTGAACGCACCGGCGGCCTCGATCTCGATCGACTGCGCAGGTTGGGCTTCGGGCAGCTACGTGGTGCACCGCGGTGATGCACGTCAACGGATCATCGTGTTGCATTGATGGCACGCCTTCACCTATACGCGTTGCTTCCGTTGAGGGCCCTTCTCCTTACGCTGGCCTTCGCGCATGTGCACCATGCCCGTGCCCAAGGCGACCGCATCATCCCCGGCCCACCGCCCGATGAATATGTGGACGTGACCGGCGACGGCATCGCGGACCTCCTCATCACCACCCGAACGATCCACATCGCCGATCCGGAGCAACCCGGCTACTTGGGCAAGCACCTGTTGGGCGTGCGCACGCTCAGTGGCAACGCCATCCTGATGTGGAGCACGCCCAGCACGCAGCGCTGGTACACGCTGGAGGACAGCACACGGCTCGACACCGGTCTACTCGCTGCACGAATCCACTTCAAGCAACTGAGCTGGACCGATGAGGACCACCCCACAGAGTTCTGGCTGCTGGAGCGGCCGTTCGGTCCGGCGATAACGAAGGACCAGGACGGTTGGTACGGTACGGGCGATCATCACGACGGGCACATGCTGGTGCTGCGCAGCGCGAACCACCGCGGAACGACCGTCGCGGCCTTCGCCTTCGAACTGCCATATCCCTATGGCCGCGTGGTGGTCAGGACGAAGCATGTGGTGCGTGTGCCGAACGGCTATGGTGAGGAAGGCGACCGCACGGTACTAAAGCGCGAAGACCAGGAACCGCCCTTCGACTTCGGCCATGAACCGGTGGAGCTCCAGGTGATGGTGCCGCCTGGCATCCCGCCGGATGAGCGCGTGAACCTGAACGGTGATGAGGTGGATGACATCGTGATAACGGGCTCTGAGGACCTCACGATCGATCAAATGCACATCGGCTATTTTGTGCGTGGCCTCTCGCCACTGCCAGGTACACAGATACTGATGACCGTTGAGCGCTGGGGTGTGCCCGGCCTCTTCCGGCTGCGCAAGGGTGAAGTGCTCACGCCGGAGCGGTTGGCCGCCGGTCTCAGCTCGAACCTGTTCTCATGGGCCAACGCGGACCCGGCGCGCGTGTTCTTTCCAGTTCTTCGACACCCGATGAGCCCGCCGGTTCAGGACCCTGAATGGTGGCGGGTGGATGGGCCGTTCGATGGGGCACTGGTCTACCGGACCAAGGAGTATGATCACTATCTCATTGGCGCACTCGAGATCATCGCGGATGTGCCCGGCGGCGAATTCGGCGTGCGGGCGCAGACCTGGGTGGAGGAAGGCCAGGTGTTGGAGCTGCGCTGAGCGTGCGATCTTCGCCCCCGATGACCGACCTGGAACTGTCGCGCGCACTGCGCACCCTGCGCCGCACCGTGCAGATGCTGGAGACCGAACTTCGGCATGGCCGGTTGGACGATGCGCTGATCACCGATGTTGATGCACAGATGGAGCGGGGCATTTCCAGCGAACCACGCTGTGCGGCCTTGGTGGCGAAAGTGGACACCTTGCGCGAGAGCACTCTTACCCCGCGACCCGAACTGCTGGGTGATACCATCCGCGCCTGCGAAAAACTGAAGGACGCGATCGACGAGGTGGTGGGGAGGCTGTGAGGAGGGGCGGAGCGTGGATTTCATGTGCAGCAGCTCGCCGGCTGGAAGGAGCGCGGACAATTCGCCAAGGAAAAGCTTGGTGAGGAGGAGCATCCGTGAAGCCGCTTGGATAGCAGAAGGGGAAGTATCGCAAAGGAAGGGGCTCACGCGGCGGCGCGGCTGTTGCAGCTTACGCGTCCATACCCAAAGCCTGGGTGGTCTTCCGCAATAAGGATCTCCGTACGCCGTGACAAGCATGCTCGTTGCTAGATTCGGCCCATGCCCATCCACCGGATCTTCACGCTGTTCCTGACCTGCACCCTCATGGATGCCTTGTATGCGCGAACAGAGGTATCCACCATCGACATCCTTCATTTCTTCGAGGCCTATGATCACATTGTCGCCACGACAGACACGGCCCTGCAACGAAATCAACTGCACACCTACTTCATTGACAAGGCCTCCCCTGGGCAGCGGGCCATGTTCGTGGCACGGCGATATACCCCGGATGAGTACCTCGAGGCCATACGGAGATACCCGCGATTCTGGGCATCCGTTCGAAAGACATGATGAACGCCAACGAACATGTGAAAGTCATGCAGGATGGTGTGGAACGACTGCGCACGTTATACCCGGAGATGCGACCGGCCAACATCTACTTCACGGTCGGTGTGTTCCGAAGCGGAGGAACGGTCACGGATGGCATGGTACTGATCGGCAGTGAGATCTCCCTGGCTGACAGCAGTGCAGTAACTGACGAATTGCCTGAACACCTGGGCCACTTGTCGGAATTCTTCGCCACCGATCCGGCACGAAACTTGGCCTTCGTGAACGTGCATGAGCTGATCCATACGCAACAAGCAGGTCGTTGGGGCTACGACCTGCTTTCGCAGTGCCTTCACGAGGGTATCGCCGAGTTCATCCCCACGCTCGCCATGGGCAGACCATCACCCGCAGCAAGTGTACTTTACGGCGAAGCGAATACGGACCGGGTGCGCGCCGTGTTCGAGGACGAGCTCTTCGCCTATTGGATAGACCGCTGGATCTGGAACGATACCAACGGGCCCTTCCCCGTGCGTGACATGGGCTACTACGTGGGCTATGCCATGGCCCAACGGTATTACGAACAAGCCGCACACAAGCAACAGGCCATCGCTGATCTGATCGGGCTGAATTGTGAGGACAGTGCCGCGGTGAACGACTTCGCTGAGCGCACTAGATGGCTGACAAGGCCTATTGCTGACCTGAGGGCTTCCTTCGAAGCAGCACGGCCGCGCATCACGCATATCGCTGAATTCGACAATGGATCGACCCGGGTAGATCCGGGAACGAAGACCATCACCCTTTATTTCGATCGTGCAATGTCAACGGCCTATCGCTCCACGGGAGCCGGACCATCAGCGGATGCCGCTTACCCCCAGGTAAGCAACGTACACTTCTCGGAGGATGGCCGCAGCGTGGTGTACGAGGTGTCGCTGACCCCGGGCACGCACTACCAAATGATGCTGGAGGAGGGTTACAGGGATGAACGCTCCTTTCAAATGGTGCCCTATACAGTGGACTTCAATACGTTGCATCAATAGGCTATTGCCCTTTACGTTCCACAACCCGAGCAGCTACCACAGCTCGTACACGCACCGGCTCCGGTGCTAGTGGTCCCAGACCGGATCCTTGGCCGTGGCCACCAGTCCCACGCCAGGTAGACCGCTGCAGCGAGTACGATCAGGGTGGCAAGCAGGGTCTGTATCACGGTACGGTCAGGATGTTCGTTATCTGATAGGTGATGAAGCTGGCGAGATAGGCCAGGCCGAAGAGGTAACCGCCCATGATCCACATCTGGCGCCACGATCCTGTTTCGCGCTTCACCACTGCAAAGGTACTGAGGCACTGCGGTGCGAAGACCATCCATAGGAGAAGGGACAGCTTGGTGGCGAGCGGCCATTCGTTGGTGATCCGCTCACGCAGTTGTTCATCCACATCGCCCTCCTCCCCTTCCATGGCATAGGCAGTGCCCAGCGCGCTCACCACCACTTCGCGTGCGGCCATGCCCGGCACCAGCGCGAACGAGATCTCCTCATTGAAGCCAATGGGCGCGAAGACGTAGTGCAGCGCATGGCCCAACTCTCCCGCCAGGCTGCGCGGTGTGCCGCGCTGTGCACTGCGCGGTGAAGGGATGGTGTAGAGCGCCCACATCACGATGGTGAGCGCAAGGATGATGGTGCCCACACGGCGCAGGAAGATCATCGCTCGCTCCCACAAGCCGATGACCAGGCTGCGCACATCGGGCCATTGGTAGGCGGGCAGTTCCATCAGCAAGGGGGAGGCACTCGCCTGCTTGTCGCTGCGCTTGATCACCCAGGCCACGGTCATGGCCGCCACGATGCCGAGCACATAGAGGCCCACCATCACCAGCGAGGCAGAAAGGGCGTCGTTGGGGAACATGGCCGCCACGATCAACGTGTATACGGGGATACGCGCCGAGCATGCCATGAGCGGGGCGATGAGGATGGTGGTAAGCCGGTCGCGCCAATGGCTGATGGTGCGCGTGGCCATGATGCCCGGGATGGCGCAGGCGAAGCTGGAGAGCAAGGGGATGAACGAACGGCCGGACAGACCGGCAGCGCTCATGGGCCGGTCCAGCAGGAAGGCCGCGCGTGGCAGGTAGCCCGATGCCTCCAACGCAAGGATGAACAGGAACAGGATAAGGATCTGTGGCAGGAAGACGATGACACCGCCCACCCCGCCGATGACGCCCTCCACCACAAGGCCGCGCAACAGGCCCTCGTCCATGTGAGCTTCCACGGCGCCTGCGATCGCACCGAACGCATCCTCGATCCAGCCGGAGAGCACATCGCCACCGGAGAACACCGCGAGGAAGGTGGTGAAGAGCACCAGCCCCAGCACCATGAAGCCCCAGAGCGGATGCATCAGGAAACGGTCGATGCGGATGCTGGGGTCCTTGTCCACCGCGGGCTGCACCACCGTGCGGTTGAAGATGCCGAGCACATCGCGTTGGGTGGCCAGCACCTGCTCCACGCCCGGCTGCCGCCAATGGGCCGGTGGTGCCTCACGAAGCGGCTCATCCAGCACCGCACGCAGTTCATCCGCGCCGTGGGCATGCACGCTCACCGTCCCCACCACGGGCAGGTCCAGTTCGCGGGCCAGGCGTTCCACGTCGATGACGATACCCAACTGCCTGGCGCGGTCCATCTTGTTGAGCACCACCACCAACGGCAGGCCCAGTTGACGCGCTTCGAGCACCAGGCGCAGGTGCAGCCGCAGGTTGGTGGCATCCACCACGCACACCAGCAGGTCGGGCAGGGCCTCCTTGCTGTGTCCGGTGATCACATCGCGCGTCACGGCCTCATCGTTGCTGAGCGCGTTCAGGCTGTATGCGCCCGGGAGGTCCAACACCTGGATGCGGCGCCCGCCGGCCGTGCGCATGATTCCCTCCTTTCGCTCCACCGTGACACCGGCGTAGTTGGCCACCTTCTGGCGGCTGCCGGTGAGCAGGTTGAAGAGGGCCGTTTTGCCGCAGTTCGGGTTGCCCAGCAGGGCGATGCGTTGGGGCTGTGCGGCCATGGTCAAGCGACGGGGATCACCTGGATGAGGACCGCCTCGCTGCGGCGCAAGGCGAAGGTGGTGTGATCCAGGCGTACGGCCAAAGGCTCTCCTGAAGGATGCACCACACGCACCATGTGCACCTGCTCGCCAGGCACGAAGCCAAGTTCCAACAGGCGCAAGGCCAGTGTCCGGGCAGCGGGGTCCGCAGGCACTTCCACCCCGGTAACGGTGGCCCGGCCCGCTTCAGGCAGCTGATCCAGGCTGATGGTGTTGGCGACAAGCGGGTCCATGGCAGGGGCGGCGAAGTTCCGAATAGAAAGGCCGCGGCGGAATACCACGATCGTGGTATGGGGTATGGGTGGACTTGCCCGAAGTCCGATCCGCCCGACCGTTTGATGACATGCACAGGGCTCACTCCTTCGAGCAGTACCTCGGGGGTATCTCACTGATCCGCATCTTTACAGGACCAAGTCCATCCATGCCTCGCATCTTCAACTCCATCCGCCAACGCCTATTGAAGGAGAACCGCATCACGCGCTATCTGGCCTATGCTGCGGGTGAGATCATGCTGGTGGTGATCGGGATACTGATCGCGTTGAGCATCAACAACGCCAGTGCGGAGAAGAAAACCCGCGGCAAGGAGCTGGCCCTGCTCCAGGAAATGCAGAAGAACCTGAGCGCCGATCTGCAAGATGTAAGGTTCAACGTCGCCGGCAACAAGCAACGCATACGATCGAACGAGGTCGTCCTGAAAGCCCTTCAGGACCGGGTAGCCTTGGACGACAGTTCGGAATACCATTTCGCGAACATCCTGGGGAACTACCAGATCAGTGAGAACTCCGCTGCCTGGGAGAACCTGAAGTCCGTGGGCATCGACCTGATCTCCAACGACAGCCTCCGCAATGCCATATCAGCCCTGTACTCCACCAAGTACGCGTACGTGGAGAATGTCGAGAAAGGCCTGGATGACGGCTATCAATGGGACCATGTATATCCGAAAGTATTGGAGCATCTGAACATGGAAGCCTTGTGGATTTCGGCCACACCGGTGGATCATGAACGGCTCATGGATGACCGGAAGTTCCAGGAGGTACTGAAGATGAACCTCTTCATCCGCAAATACATGCAAGGGCAGTACGAGATGATCGAGCGCGAGATCGTGTCGATCCTGGAAATGCTCGATATGCACGTGTACCGCCTCGAGGAGCGAATGTGAACGAAAGCAGACCATGATCAGACCCTTCCGCAGCATCCGCCAGGAACTGCTTGCCCAAAGCCGCATCACGCGCTACCTCACCTATGCCGTGGGGAGATCATCCTGGTGGTCGGCATCTTCCTGGCCCTGCAGCTGAACAACTGGAACGCGGAACGCAAGCGCGATCAGCAGGAGCTGGGTCTGTTGGCGGAGATGTGGAAGAACCTGGCGATGGACCTGAAGGACTGTCGCTACGACATCGAAGTGAACCAGCGTTATGAACGCGGCAACCGCGCAGTACTGTAGCACCTCTCCGAGCGCACGCCGTTCCACGATCCACTGCGCGTATACTACGCCAACCTGTTCGGGAGCACCACGCTCACGGCCAATACCTCGGCATACGACAACCTGAGCAGCACTGGGTTCGACCTGATACACAACGATAGCCTGCGCCGAAAGATCACCGCCCTATATTCAGAGCGATACGACCATCTCGAGAACATGGAGTTAGAGGAGGATGGAAGCATCCAGATGGACCATATCCTACCGCAAGTACACGCCAAGGTGCTGGTGGATACCATGTGGGTGAGCGGCCAACCGTATGATGCGGTCGCCTTGATGGATGATAGGACCTTCCAGGGAGCGCTGCGCACCGATCTCTTCATACGAGAATGGATGGTGAAGATCCATGGCACCACGGAGGAGCGCATCATGAAGCTGATGGAGATGATCGACAGGGGGTTGGAGGCGCGGCGGTGAGTGGGCTCAGCTGGCCTCACGTTCCCGCTTCAGCATCCGCTCCAGCACATACAGCATGCCCACTGCGGCTATCAGTATGCCCGTGAACACCCACCACGTGGCCGTGTAATCGAACCCCGCGATGAGGTTAAGGCCGAGCGTGTGACCGATGATGTGCGCCACGCTCCAGCTGATGGTGAAGAGCGCCATGTAGGCGCCGGGCTTGCCGCGATCGGCGCGGTCGTAAGCGAAGCGGTTCATGAAGGGGAAGTTGAGCATCTCGCCCACGGTCATCAGCGCCATGCCCACCCAGAGGAAGGCAACGGTGGGCACGAGGTTCAACACGGCGAAGCTGGCGGCGATCAGCAGCACGCTGAAGCGCAGGATACCGTGCATTCCGTAGCCCCGATCCTCGCAGTACTTGATCAGCGGCATCTCGATGAGGAAGATGAGCAGGCCGTTCGCGCCGAGCAGCAGGCCGATGTACTCCTCACTGAGGCCATGCACCTCGCTGTAGAAGAGCGGCACGCTGCTGAAGTATTGGAGAAAGGCGATGCTGATGAGCGCCACGGTGAGCAGGAAGAAGAGGTAGGGCTTATCGCGGTAGGGCGAGCCGCTCGCTGAAGTGCGCGCTGCATTGTTGTCCTGCTGTGCTTGTTCGCGCTGGAGGCCGATGAGGAGGATGCCCGCTGCCGCGATGCATGTGAGCGCATCCACCCAGAACAGCGCGCCGTAGCTCCTGGTGGCGATGATGAAACCACCGATCGCCGGGCCCATGCTGAAGCCGAGATTGATGGCCAGGCGGATGAGCGTGACAGCACGGGTCCGGTTCTCCGGCTTGGCGTAGCTGCGGATGGCCACGAACATGGCGGGGCGGAACGCATCGCTGAGCGTGGTGAGCGCGAACACCCCGATGCCGAACGCCCAGAAACCGCGCAGGTGACCGAGGCCGATGAAGGCCATGCCCGATGTGACCAGCGCACCCACCATCACGTCGTAGAAGCCCAGCTTGTCGGTGAGCTTGCCGCCGAGCCACGAGCCCACAACCGAGCCCGCGCCAAAACAGCTCATGATCCAGCCCACTTCTTCCAGCGTGAGGCCCATGTCCTTGGTGAGGTAGAGCGACATGAAGGGCACCACCATGGTGCCCGCGCGGTTCACGAAGGTGACGAGCGTGAGCAGCCAGATCGCGCGACCGAACCCACGGAACGAGTCGATGTAATAGCGGAGCAATCGGCCGAGCATGGCAGTATAGGATGCGACCGCGAAGGAACCGCTTTGTGCGGGAACATGGGTCTGAGCGCCGTTCCTACCGGCACTCACCACGCCCCACAGCACGCACGCCCTTGCGCCAAGCCACGCAACGGTTCGGATAGGTGCGCCCATCACAGCCGCACACCGGATCGTACTCCAAGGTGCAGGGGCCGTCGCCGACCGCAGCTGGATCCGGGCAGGGTGGGTCGGACACGGCGACCGCACGCAACAGCGCAGCCTCGAACTCCCCTGGTACCTCGATGTTGGCCACATGTCCCGCTCCCTGGAAGATGATGTGACGATCGGAGGGCAACTCATTGATCCGCACGATGCCCTCCCCCACAAAGGGCGGTATCAACGCATCCTGCGCGCCCCAGAAGACGAAGGTGGGCATGGTCCACATGTAACGCTTGTCCGCGTACATCGCATCGCGCTGGACCAGGTCCTGCAACAGGCCCTGATAGATCGGTCGTCGCGCATGTCCTGCCTCGTGCATCTGGCGCAAGGCGAAGCGCGGAATGCGCCGCGGCTTGGCCAGCACTGCATTGATGTTGCGCAGGCGTTCCTCCGGGCTGTCAGTGGCGAAGAAGTCCAGGATGTCCTTTGCGCCGATGAGACGCGCCATGCTGTCGGCCACCGCCCTGGTATACGCATTGGCCGGTCCATCATAGACCACCAGCACACGGCAGCGCTCCGGATGCTGCTCGGCGAAGTTGGCCACCATGGCACCGCCGTAAGAGTTCCCCACCATGGCGATGGGCTCCCTGACGCCGAGGCTGTCCAGTATGAGATACAAGTGGCGGACCTGCTCGTTCACACTGTTGCCGCTCCATGTGTCGGTGCTGGCCCCATGGCCGATAAGGTCCGGCACGATGAGGTCGTAGTGTTCAGCCAGGTTCCGTGCATTGCCCGCGTATTGCCCGGCATTGGCGGTGACCCCGTGAACGAGCATCAGCCACGGCTTGCCTGTACGCTTGCTGGCCCAGGTATGGCGCGGTCCTTCGGGGCTGGTGAATGTGTGCTCCTGCATACCGGCCCTGCGAAAGCTGCGTTCTGCGCGGCGCTCGATGGTGCGGGGAATGTTACAGGAGGTCATTGCGACGATCAGCAACACACAATGGATCAACGTCGGTCGTATCTTCGGCTGGAGGAACATCTGCGCTAAGTTCGCACAGACCACCGTCATGACCGACATCAGGAATGCCTGCAGGCCATGTCCGCTCCTTTTTTCACCGGGAGCTGGCACTGACCTGGAGATGAGGCGTTGATCGTTCGAGCGTTCAATCAAACACCAGCAATGACCACGAGGGGACCGATCTTCATGTACATCCTTCTCGCTCTGGCCAAGCCGGGCTACGGACAGGATCTACAGCTGCGCACACTGATCCATAACCAAAAAGGAATATCCGCCAGCGTGGTCAACGACATGACCTATGCACATGACAACTATTCAAACACCAATGTCTTTTATATGACCGGAGGACGCACCGATACGCTGTACTTTGGTGCGCTGATCCACAATCCAGGATTTGGCGGTATATTCTTGGCTGGATATGACCGATACGGCAATGAACTTTGGAGCAAGGTCAGCGGAACGACCAGTAATTCGGGCATCGAGATGGGTACTACCCTAGGTTGGGATGGAAACCATTTGTATAACGCTGGCATATTGGACCCCGCATACCCCGCCAATTTTGACGGAATGATACTGGGCCCAGGCCATGGTGGATTTGTCGCAAAGTACAGCACGAATGGGCTTCTTCATTGGGTACGAGGTTTTGAACATGGAATATATCATCTTCATGTAGATTGGGGAAATCTATTCATAAACCATGGCGATTCAGAATTCATGGAATTGAACAAACAAACGGGTGAAACATTATATTCAACTAATATTACCGGAGACAACAATGACATACTGACTCATTCGATCTCCTATCATGAAGGGCTTTACTCCTACTTAGCATTAAACTTGGGCAATAACATATCATTTATTGGCTTTAACGGAGAACTAGAAAGCTCCATCCCCATCGAAAAACCACCAGGGGCTAAGTTCAGCCCCTTGGTCCAGAGCTTTGGATGGACGAGCTATGGCAGCTTCTATGCAGATTCCGGAACGGTGGTACTTGATGGGGTGACCTATGGGAATATGCCACAGAGCTACATCTATGAGCTTGACATCTACAACGAGGTGACCTCCTGCCGTGAAGCTGGACCCTATAAAATAAACCAAATATTACCTTATAACGATTATTTATATCTTGTATGTGAATATGACCAGAACGACTTCCGCATGGTTAAGGTATATGAAAGTACCTTGGAGCAAGTAGCATCCTATCCGATTTTCCCAACCAGAAAAGCAATGGGTGCCGATCAATTCATCCTTGGAGGTTACCATACTTCACCCATCGTAGCTGAAGGGCTGGAGTTCCAAAGGCCGAACAATTCTGACCAACCGAACGCGATGATGGGCTTTCTGGTCAGCTCACATGTTGGCATCGATGAGGAGAACGCACGGGGCCGGGTCTCGATTCACCCGAACCCTTCGACCCACGTGGCAACGATCATTTCGCTCATGGACACGGAGCTATATGTGAGCAACCCCATCGGACAGCACCTTGGTATCATACGGATACGGAAAGGGTCTAACACGGTCGACCTGTCATCGTGGCCGGCCGGTGTTCTAACGCTCCGGGCTGATGACGGATCGGTCATCCGCCTGATGCATCGGGCACCCTAGCGCTGTGTTACATCCCTGTCGGTATCCTCCAGCCGGCACACCAATTCACGCCCGATACGCTCCACGATCCCCGTGACCAGCGCATTGCCCATGAAGAAGGCGCGCTTCGTATCGTTCGCCCCAGCGGTATGGCCGTCGGGGAACATGTTGATACGCTCCAGTTCCACCGGGGTCAGGCGGCGCAGCTTCCCGTCCACGCGCACCACATGTTTGAAGCGCGAAGGGCTTGAACCGCCTTCTCCCGTAACGATGGTCCGGGCCGGCTTGTCCAAGGGATCGGGGAAGGCCATGGGGCCCTCGCTGTAGGTGTAGTTGAACGCCTTGTCACTGCTGGTCCGCACCTCGCTCTTGCCGCCTTTCAAGTAGCGCCAGGCACGCTCCTGCGCCTTGGGAACGAAATATTCCTTCGGCACTTGATCGTTCGGCAAGAGCAACTCACCCAGGGTCATGAACGGTCCGTCGTATGCGGCCTTCAGCGGCAGGGTCGCCACCTTGCGGTCGATCATCAGTCCCGCATTGGCGAAGGGGGAGCGCGAGCGCTTGGCACCGTGGTTGAAGGTGCGGGTGATGGTGGCCAGATCACCTTCCAAGCGGAATTCTTGTAAAGGCCCATCGGGACGCGCCGAGAACGCCTCTGCCAGCGTGCCTTGTTCACAGAGGTAGGCCGATGCATCCTTCACCCTGCGGACGACCGCTCCCAGCGCACTTGAACGGTGGTATGCCAGAATGAACACCCGGCGCCGACGCTGCGGCATGCCATGCTCCGCCGCATTGATCACGCGCCATTCCACCGCATAGCCCAGGTCGGAGAGGGAAGCCAGCATCACCGCGAAGTCGCGGCCGCGTTGCTGTGCAGGTGACTTCAACAGACGGTCCACGTTCTCCAGTAGCACCAGTGCGGGATTGCGATGCTTCAGGATCCGGTGGATCTCCCACCAGAGCACCCCCTTCTTTCCCCCCAGGCCTTCGGACTGCTTCAAGGTGCGGGCCACCGAATAGTCCTGACAGGGGAAGCCACCGACCAGCAGATCATGCTTCGGAACGTCCTTCGCGGGCACCTGCGCAATGTCCGTATTGGAGTGATGCTCCGCACCGAAGCGGGCCACGTAAACATCCGATGCGGCCTGACGCTTCACGCCGGGCTCCCACTGGTTGCTCCACACCACCTGGAAGCGCTCGCTGGCGCGTTCCAGACCGATGCGGAACCCGCCCACACCAGCAAAGAGCTCAACGACCTTGATGGGTTCCATGGACGGGGCGAAACTATCCGACCGCCATCGGCCGATCAAGTGCTCCCCCTGCACGTTATGAACAAGCCGATCCGCATGAACAGGCGGGGCCGAGCTACCTTCGGTCCATGTCCAACATCGACCTGATCATCGAGGAACGCCCCGCCGACGTGGGCAACTTCCTCGTAGGCCGCCTGCTGCCCTTTTACCGCAAACGCATGGTGGGGCCTTTCGCCTTCATCGACCACATGGGCCCGGTGGAGATGCCCAACGGCGAGGACTTCGATGTGCCGCCGCATCCGCACATCGGCCTCAGCACGCTCACCTACCTGTTCGAAGGCAGCATCATGCACCGCGACAGTCTGGGTACGGCGATCGAGATCAAGCCCGGACAGGTGAACTGGATGACGGCCGGCAAGGGCATCGTACACAGCGAGCGCACCCCCGACCATCTGCGCGGCAAACCCAAGCGCATGCATGGCCTGCAGATCTGGGTGGCACTGCCCAAGGAATTGGAGTTGATGGAGCCCTCCTTCCACCACAGCAACGAAGCAGACCTACCGACCTGGGTGGAACAAGGTGCGCGCTTCAAGCTCATTGCGGGAGAGGTCTTCGGAAGGAGATCGCCCGTACCGGTGTACAGTCCGCTTTACCTGATCGAGATCAAGTGCGACACGGACTGCACGCTCGAGATCGGCCACACGCTCTACGGCGAAAGCGGCCTTTACATCCTGGAAGGCGGTGTCGAAAATGACGGCCAACGTTTCGGACCGAAGCAGCTGCTGGTCTCAAAGAACCCCGAGTTATGCGCCTTCACCCTGGAAGCGGGCAGCACGGTCTACCTCTTCGGCGGAGAGCCCTTCCCGGAGGAGCGCCACATCCACTGGAACTTCGTGGCCACATCGAAGGAGCTGATCGAAACGGCACGCCAACGCTGGACGGCACAGGAGTTCCCGAAGACCGAGGGGGAGACGGAGTGGGTGCAATTGCCGGGGACGCGGCCCTAGCGAAAAGAACAGATCTGGATCTTCAGAGCGCTGCGCCCGATGCTAACCGATCGGAATGGACAGAACTGCTGCCAAAGCCGTACGGACATCACCCATCGTATCACCATCGATCGTGCCGATCCGAGCAACAAAGCGCATCTCACTGATCGATCTTACTTGGAAACAGTCCGCCGCTGATGGTTTCGACAACCGAGTGCGTTGATCAGCATCCACGCGTACCATCCATGGAGCTTGGGCATAACGGTCCTTCCACTCTGTCAGAGGTACAACGACCTTCAAGGGCAACCGGCCCAATGCATCATCATTGACAATGATCACTGGCCGGGTCTTTCGGATCTCAGCACCTTGCGTCGGATCGAGATCAACGGACCAGATCTCACCTTGCTTCATAGAAGGCATCCAGATCAATGTGCGTGAACGCCGTCAGTTCCTGGTTGGTGCGGTATTCAGCTTCCAACGCTTCCGCTGCCATGGATAGCGTATGCTTCAGCTCCTTCTCCCGCAAGCTGCGCAAGGTGGCCTCGAGTATCCGGATACGCTCCGATACAGGAAGCCGCTGGATCTCTTCGATCAGTTCCTTCGTGCTCATTAGGCGAAGATAGCGCAAGCGTTCATGGGCATTCCCCTTGCCCCACCACCCGAACACCTTCCAGCGGGGCATGGCAGGCTTTGGTCGGTACTGATCAACGCACCTTGTTCGTATAGGCAACTCCCCGCTCCTTCCACAGCGCATGCACCTCCGGCCAGTCCGGAATGCGGTCCGTGTCGAAACCGAAGGTGGATCCCACAGCGATCCGGTGGAAGGCCTTCATGGCTTCCAGATGTGCCCCGCTGCGCACGAAGGCCAGCATGGCATCGCGGTCCTTCCATGCGGTAACGGTATGCTCCACGCCGTGGACGCGCTTGGCCGCCACGTGAAGCACACCCGGTGCTTTCTGCGCCTGCATGAACGAGCGCACGGCATGGTACTGGAAACGCAAGCGGTTCATCAGGCCCGGCTTCACGCGCAGGCCGGTGATGGAAAGGTGGAAGGTGGTGGGTAGCTGGGTCATGGGTGTCATGGTCCGGATTCAGGCCACCTTCATGATCATCCTGTCGAAGAAGCGATCGCCCAGGTAGATACGCAACCACATCACCGGCCTGGCCAGGAAGCCACCGGCGTAACGGGTGCGCGGCCTGCGTGCATGCACTGCCTTCGATACCAGTTCGGCGATCACCTCGGGCTTTGAACCCTTGCCCTTTTCCATGCCGTTCTCCGCACCCTTGGCCACTTTCCGCGCTAGCTCACCATACGGCCCCACGCCGGAACGCTGCAACATCGGTCCGGTCATCACATCGGCGAACTCGGTGACGATGATGCCCGGCTGCACGATCACCACATCGATCCCGAAGGGCTTCAACTCCAAGCGCAGGCAGTCACTCCAACCTTCCAAGGCGTGCTTGGTGGCGTGGTACCAAGCCCCGAGCGGCGTGTACATCTTGCCGCCCATGCTGCTGATGTTGATGATGCGCCCCTTGCCGGCCTTGCGCATGTGCGGTACCACGAGTTGCGTCAACCGCCCCAGTCCGAAGAGGTTGACCTCGAACTGCCTGCGCGCGTCCGCGATGGTGGTCTCTTCCACCGAGCCGTAGATGGCATAACCGGCGTTGTTGATGAGCACATCGATGCGGCCTTGTTCGCCGATGATGCACTCCACTGCGGCATGGATGGAGGCGTCGTCCGTGATGTCCAGCGCGATGCTGCGACCACCGGCCTCCACGAGGTCCTGCATATGGTCCACACGGCGAGCGGCGCCGTACACGATGTGCCCTTCGCTGATGAGGCGCTTGGCGAAGGCCTTGCCCATGCCGCTGCTGGCGCCGGTGATGAGGATGATCTGTTGTTGCATGTTGCGTTGTAGGAAGGTGAATGGTGAATGGGAGGTGGTGAATGGGAAATTCCTTCGCTGGCGGAACTGTTGATCGATGGGTGACGGACGGTATTTCCCATTCGCCATTCACCAACTCCCTTTCACCCCGCATTCTAGAACTGCACCCGATACATGAAGTCCGGGAAGAAGCCGTTCTGGTACACCGGGCTCACCCGGTCGGTAACAGGATTGTAGCGTTCCACGAAGATGTTCTCCCTGTTGGTGACGTTCTGTAGGTCCACGAAGAACTGGTGGCTCACCTTGCCGCCCTTGCCGTTGATACGCACACCGAACTTGACGTCCAGGCGCAGGTAGGCCTCGTAGCGCAGGCTGTAGGCCTCATCATCGACATACACCTCGCGGCCCAGGTTGGCGCGGGTGGCCTCCAGATCGATGGGGCTGAAGGGGCGGCCGCCGCTGGTGGTGAACTTGGTGTCGAAGGTGAGGGCGTTGCGCTTGTCCTTGCCGATGCCCCACTCCTTGCCGAACAAGGCGTTGAACACGTAGTCATTCGCGAAGCCGGTGTTGCGCTCCACGCCATCGCTGCCGGTGTAGCGGGAATCGAAGAGCGAGGTGGTGAGCAGGGCGTAGTAGCCTTTGCTCAGGAACTTCTCCACCGTGAACTCCACGCCGTAGTTGCGACCGGTGCCCTCGCTCACCAGCCCGGCCCGCTCGCTGAAGATGAAGTCGGCACCCTCGTTCACCACACTGTAGCTGCTGGTGCTGTCCTCGATCCCCAGGTCGTACAACCACTGGTGGTAGCCTTCCACCTTCACACGCCAGTCGCCTTCGAAGCGGTGGTCGTAGGCGAGCACCAGGTGATGGGCCTTCTGGAAGTCCAGGCTACGGTTGTTGGCGCCGGTAACGGGATCCACGTAGAGCAGCACTGGCAGGGAGGACATCTGGCCATGGAGACCGTAGGCCAGGGTGATGCGCTGACGCGGACGGAACTGCCAGGCCAGGGCGGTACGCGGGGCGAGCATCACATCGTCGTTCAGGTCGAGGTACTGCCCATGCAGGCCGGCGGTGAAGCTCAATTCGTCGGTGAACTTGTACTCACCCTGGGCATAAGCCTGGAATAGGTTGAGGGTGCCGTTCACATCGCGCACCTGCACGAAGAAGTCGGGGATGCTGTCGCCGTTGGCATCAGGAATACCCGCGCGGCGGTCACGATCCTTCCAATCACTTTCCAGGTCGTACAGCTCGTTGAGGATGCCAGCACGCAGGCTGAACCGCGGAGAGAACTTGCGGTTGTACTGGCTGCTCAGCGTGTACCGCTGTTCGTTGTCCAATGCTTCGGTGGCCCGGTAGCGCACCGCGGCCTGGTCGCTGGCACCGCCGATGATGTTGTCCTGTAGGAAGCTGGTGCCCAGGAAGGTGGTGCCCACCGTGGTCTTCAGGTAGCTCTTCTCGTCCAGTTGCAGGAAGTGCGAAAGGCCCAGCAGTGCGATGTCCGAGGTAAAGTAGCTGTCCACCGTGGGATCAGCGAACAGGTCGGTGCTGTCGATCTCGGCCCCGAGGAAGTCGATGCTGCTGCGCCCTCCCATGCCGAAGAGCTCGAAGCGCCCCAGCTTGCTCTTACCGAAGTTCAGCTTGAAGGCGAGGTCCTGGAAGTAAGGAACGGCGCTGGTGCCCGTGGCGGCGGCCCCGGCGATGCCGTAGCGGTAGCTCACCAGGTAGGAGGACTGGTTCTTCCTGTTGATGGGCCCCTCGGCCATGAACTCCGCGCCGCTGAAGGCGGCCAATTGCGCGGTGAACTCATGCTTGTCCGCATTACCGTTGCGGAACTTTACATCGAACACGGCCGCGTTCGCATTGCCGTACTCGGCCGGGAAGGCCCCGCTCAGGAAATCGCTGGTGCGCAGCAGGTTGGTGTTCAGCGCGCTCACCGGTCCGCCGGTGGTGCCCAAGGTGCCGAAGTGGTTGGTGGTGCCGATGGGCAGTCCATCGATGCGCCAGAGCAGGCCTGTGGGCGAGTTGCCGCGTACGACAATGTCGTTGCGTGCATCGTTGGCGGCGCTCACCCCGGCGAAGTTGGTGGCCAGGCGCGCCACATCGTTGCGTCCGCCGCTGTAGCGGGTCACTTCCTCCAGGCTGAAGGTGCGTGCGCTCACCTTGGCCAGTTCATTGGTGGGACGGTCCTTGCTGCGATCACCGGTGATCACCACTTCCTTCAGGCTCTCCACGGAAGCCACCAGGGCGATCTCCAGCACCACCTCCTTACCGGCCGTCACCAGCACGTTGGGCACCACGGAAGGCTTGTAACCGATGAAGCTCACCTGCAATTGCTGGCGGCCCAACGGAACGTTCTCCAGCCGGAAGCGGCCGTCCATGTCGGTGGTGGTGCCGATCACCGGGTCGCTGTCCATGACCACCACGGTTGCGCCGGGCAGTGTGATCTGGGAATCGGCGTCCTTGATGGTGCCCTTCACCACCTGGGTCTGTGCGAAGAGCATTGCAGGCAGCAGCAAGGCGCTGCCCAGGATCGTGCGGGGAAGGAATTGGTGCATGGGAGTAGGCGTTTGATCGTTGATGCGGCGAAAGTGGAACGGCTGACAAGGGCCGCACCAGCACTTCGGCGTGGGACTTCCGAACCATCCTGTGGAGCGTAGGAAGTCGGCTATGGGCTGCGGCCTCGACCCGTTCAGACCCCCATCTTCGCTTCAGCCCCGCATCCCTACGCTTCAACCCCGGAACACGACACTTCACGAGCCCTTGCCGACAGTGGCACATGGCGACCGCGTACTTTCGAGCGATCAACGCCCATGGAACGCTTCAGCCCCTTCCGCGAACCCTGGCCCCGCATCATCGGCATTCCCCTGCTGGCCGTGGTGTTGAGCGTCACGTTCCACACGGAGCTACCCACCATGCTCGGCTTTGCCATCACGCTCGGCATCACTGCGGTGATCTGGCAGGGCTGCTACATGATCATCAGGCACTTCCGGCGTCGTTTCCCCGGCATTGAACGCACCGGGCGCCGCATCCTCATCACCGCGGTCACCCTCAGTGCGTACATCATCACGGTGGACATCACGGCATGCACCCTCCTGGACGTATTCGGCTTGGAGCCCAGCGCTTACAAGACCGGGGAGTGGCGGATGAACCTCATCAAGTGCTTCGGCGCCACCCTGGTGGTGGGCACCATCTACGAAGCAGGCTACTTCTTCGCCATGTGGAAGCACCAGGCGATCGAGGCCGAAGCGCTCAAGACCCGGCACCTCCGCACCGAGCTGGACATGTTGAAGAACCAGGTGTCGCCGCACTTCCTCTTCAACAGCCTCAACACTTTGGTGGCGCTGATCCACGAGGATGCGGACCAGGCCGCGCGCTTCACCAAGAACCTCAGTCACGTGTACCGCTACATCCTGCAACACAAGGAGAAGGAGGTGGTGGACCTGGGCACCGAGCTCGATTTCACACAGGCCTACATCGACCTGATGAAGGTGCGCTTCGCCGAGAGCCTGCGCATCAATGTGGACGTGGCCCCGGAACACAGGCACCTGCTCATTGCCCCGCTCACCCTGCAGCTCTTGCTGGAGAACGCCTTGAAGCATAATGTGGCCAGCAACGCGAAACCCTTGCAGGTGGACATCCACGTGGAGAACGGCCGCCCCGCTGATGGCGGGATGAGACACACGTTGGTGGTGCGCAACAGCCTGCACCGCAAACAGGGCGTGGTGGAAGGCACCGGCACCGGCCTCAGCAACGTGAAGCAGCGCTATGCCTACCTCAGCGAACGCCCGGTGGACGTCATCGAAACACGGGAGCACTTCCTGGTGGCGCTGCCCCTGCTGCAACTGGCCGAACACGAAGCCCGGGTGTGATGAAGCGGAAGGCCCTGATCATCGAGGATGAAGCGCCCGCCTACCGCCGCCTGCATGGGCTGCTGAGCAAACACCATCCGGCATTGGAGGTGGTGGATGTACTGGACACCATCTCTGGCGCCGTGGATTGGTTCGCCGCCAATCCAGCGCCGGACGTGATCTTCAGCGATATCCAGCTGAGCGATGGCCTCAGCTTCGAGATCTACCGGCAGGTGGCGCCCCCCTGCCCCATCATCTTCACCACCGCCTACGATGCCTACATGCAGGAGGCTTTCCGCACCAACGGGATCGACTACCTGCTGAAGCCCATCGAGGAGGAGGACCTTGCGCGCAGCGTAGCCAAGTTCATGGCCCTGGTCGGGAACACGGCACAGCCACAGCTTCCGGACATCGAGCGTCTGTTGGCCGCTGTCACAAACCCGGCACCCACCTACCGCGACCGCTTCCTGGTGAAGCTCGGCACCAAGCTGCTGCCCATCCCTACGTCCGAGATCGCTTACTTCCTGAGCAGCGAGGGCTCCACTGAATTGCACACCCGCAACGGCAAGCGCCACCTGCTCGACCAGCCCTTGGACGAGATCGAAGCACAGCTCGACCCACGGGCCTTCCACCGCCTCAACCGGCAGTGCATCGCCTGTGTGCAGTGCATCGCCGTGGTCCACCAGCACTTCAACGGCAAGCTGAAGGTGGAATTGAGGCCTGCTGCTCCCGTGGAAGTGATGGTGAGCCGTGAGCGGGCGAAGGGCTTCAAGGATTGGTTGGATGGTGTGCGCTGATCACCGCCACCACCGATCTTTGTACCCATCATGAGCGACGGCTATGTGAAGCATACGGTGAACGGCGGCATCGCCACGGTCACCTTCCACCACCCCAAGAGCAACAGCCTGCCAGGCCACATCCTGCGTGGCATGGCCGATGCCATCACCACCTGCGGCCACGACCCTTCGGTGCGCGTGATCGTGCTGCGGAGCGAAGGCGAGAAGGCCTTTTGTGCCGGCGCCAGCTTCGATGAGCTGGTGGCCATCGAGGACGGTGTGCGTGGCCTGGAGTTCTTCAGTGGTTTCGCCCATGTGATCAACGCCATCCGCACCGTTCCCGTGTTCGTGATCGGTCGCATCCACAGTCATTGCGTGGGCGGCGGCGTGGGCATCGCCTGTGCGGTGGACATCGCCTACGCCACCGCCAACGCCACCATCCGCCTGAGCGAACTGGCGGTGGGCATCGGTCCCTTCGTGGTGGGGCCCGCCGTGGAACGCAAAGTGGGCACCGGTCACTTCGGACTGCTGAGCGCCACACCCGCCACCAAACGCAGCTCCCAATGGGCCGAGCAGCATGGCATCTACGCAGAAGTGTTCGATACCACCGAAGCGCTTGATGCCCGCGTGGACGCTCACGCCCGCGAGCTGGCCGCCTACAGCCCCGAGGCCATGGCGGACATCAAGCGGGTGCTGTGGAAGGGCACGGAGGAGTGGGACCAGCTCCTGATCGAACGGGCGAAGATCAGTGGACGCTTGGTGCTGAGCGATTTCACCCGCAACGCCATCGCGGCGTTCAAGGAGGCGGCGGCCAAACGCTGATCAGCGCAGGCGATCCATGCTGCGTACCAAGGCTTCATCGGCCTTGATGGCACGTTCGGCCAGGAAGGCCAGCACCAATGCCACGATCGGCAGCACGAAGGTGAGGCCGTACGTTGTCTCCACGCCCCCTGCCTGGGCCAGATAGCTGGTCACCGACCGGTCAACGATGAACATGAATGCGATCACCGCCAGCATCAGCAGGTAGGTGCCCCGCACGATGCGCATCTGGCGTGGCCGGTCACCATAGAGGAAGATGGCCGCCACCATGCCCAGTGCCAGCACGGATAGCACGAGATGGAACGGCACCTTCAACTCAACGTCGCTCACCGGCACACCCTCGGCCGTGAACAGTCCCGTGCTGCGCAGCTCGAAGCCCGCACCTGCGCGCTGGTAGGTGGCGATCGGGAACAGCCACGTAGCCCCCAGCAGCAGGGCGGCCAACAACAGGAACAGGGATTGTTTGCGTTGCAACATGGGGTTCGCGGGGCGAAGGTAGCTGCCTGAAAGGAGACCCTTCCACCGGGGCGAAGCGAAAAAAGGCGGCCCAAGTGGTGCATGGTAACCTCACAGGCCTTAACATTGCATCGCATTCGGCATCGGAAGGTGCACCCCGGACCAAGGTCCTGTGCGGTGGCCCGATGCTCCAACTTCCCAACAGAACACTTCCTTACCAGGCTGCACTGCCTGTACCGTTCCCTTCACGGGACCCCAAGCACCACACCATGTCCAAGTTCGACGCGGCACAGCTCGCAGCGATGAAGCTCACTGAGCTGAAGGAGATCGCCAAGGCCCTTGATCTGAAGAAGGCCGACACCCTCAAGAAACAGGATCTCATCAACAAGATCCTGGACGAGCAGGAGCGCAAGGCCGAACGCCCCAAGCCCATCGGCCCCACCTTCGTGGAGGACGAACAGACCATCGCAGCACTGGCCGTATCGGATGAAGTACCGCTCGCACAGGACCCTGATCCGGAACCCGATGATGAGGACGACGACGAGGACGATGATGGTGACGAAACAGAGGACGAGAATGAGGAGGAGGATGACGACGAGGACATGACGGAGGATGTGGCACCTGGACCGCTCGATGCTGAATTGCCGCCTCCGCCGCCACCGACCGAACGCCCTCGGGAAGAGCATGACCGCCCAGAACGGCGCGAACGCAACGAACGACGGGGACGCACGGAACAAATCAGCCCCGAAGGACGACCCGGGCACGAACCCCGCGGCGACCGGAGCGAGCAACGCAATGACCGCGACCGCCCCCGCAATGAGCGTGGCGAGCAACGCCAGGACCGACCGGACCGTGATCAACAGCGCAATGACCGCCGCGAGCGTATGGAGCGCGAAGGTGCTGAGCGATCAGGCGACCAGCGACGCGATCAACAACGGAATGACCAGCCACGCGGTGAACAGCGCCAGGACCAGCAACGCGGCGAACAGCGTGGGGGCAACGACACACCACGGCATGAACGCCACCAGGACCGCCCCCAGCGCGAAGTGTTCAACTTCGATGCCTTCGTGGAGGCGGAAGGTGTGCTGGAGGTGATGCCTGAAGGCTATGGCTTCCTCCGCAGCAGCGATTACAACTACCTCGCCTCACCGGACGATGTGTACGTGACGCAGCAGCAGATCAAGCAATACGGTCTGAAGGTGGGCGACACGGTCCAAGGGTTTGTGCGTCCTCCACGTGAAGGTGACAAGTTCTTCCCCTTGGTGAAGATCGACCGCATCAATGGCCGCGACCCGGACTGGGTGCGGGATCGGGTGCCGTTCAAGTTCCTCACCCCGCTCTTCCCGGATGAGAAGTTCAACCTCACTGGCAAGGAACAGAGCCTCAGCACCCGCATCCTGGACCTTTTCGCGCCCATCGGCAAGGGTCAGCGCGGCCTTATCGTGGCGCAGCCAAAGACCGGTAAGACGGTACTGCTGAAGGAGGTGGCCAACGCCATCGCCGCGAACCACCCGGAAGTGTACCTCATCGTGCTGCTCATCGACGAGCGTCCCGAGGAGGTGACGGACATGGCCCGCAGCGTACGCGCCGAAGTGGTGAGCAGTACCTTCGACGAACCCGCTTCACGCCACGTACAGGTGGCCAGCATGGTGCTCGAGAAGGCCAAATGCCTCACCGAATGCGGCCATGATGTGGTGATCCTGCTGGACTCGATCACGCGTCTGGCCCGCGCCTACAACACGGTGCAGCCCGCCAGTGGAAAGATCCTCAGCGGTGGTGTGGACGCGAACGCCCTGCAGAAACCCAAGCGCTTCTTCGGTGCAGCGCGCAAGATCGAGAACGGTGGATCGCTCACCATCATCGCCACGGCGCTCGTAGAGACGGGCAGCAAGATGGACGAGGTGATCTTCGAGGAGTTCAAGGGCACCGGTAACATGGAGCTCCAGCTCGATCGGAAGATCAGCAACCGCCGCGTCTTCCCTGCGATCGACATCCTCAGTTCGGGAACCCGCCGCGACGACCTGCTGCACGGCAAGGAAGTGTTGCAGCGCACCTGGATCCTGCGCAAGCACTTGGCCGACATGAACAGCGTGGAAGCCATGGATTTCGTGAAGAAGCACATGGAGGGCACGAAGAGCAACGAGGAGTTCCTGGTTTCGATGAACGGCTAGTTAAAGAGTTGGGGAGTTACGAGTTGACAGTCGGCAGTTCGTCGTCTGCAGTTGGGGAGTTGAACGATGTCGTTCGATCTGATGATGTGACCGGCCTGGTCATTTATCTTCGACCAGTGCATTGTCACGTTCTTCCAGGACATCCAACACATGATCTCAACGACCATGGGAGGGTTCAAGGATATCATCGCATATAAGAAGGCATTCGAACTGTCTACGCGCATATTCAAGCTATCCAAGCGGTTCCCGAAGGAGGAGATGTACTCGCTAACGGATCAGGTGCGACGCTCCTCCCGCTCTGTGACGGCACAATTGGCCGAAGGCTATCGGAAGCGCCGGTATCCGTTGTCCTTCATTGCCAAGGTCGTGGATGCCGACGGTGAGAACGCAGAAACACAGGTGTGGCTGGATCATGCGGTGGCCTGTGAGTATGTGACACAAGCTGATATCGATCCATTGGTAGCCTTGTCCGAGGAGGTGGGCCGTCTGCTTGCAGATATGGTCAACGATCCCCCCAAATACGGAGCCTTTGAACGCGAACCAAGATCTTCGAAAAGAATAACCCGATGAACTTGCCTGTTGTCCGGATCACACCCTCATCACGTCATCAACTGCTAACTGCCAATAGCCTACTCCTAACTGCCAACTGCTAACTGCCTACTCCTGACTGCCTACTGCTAACTGCAACCGCTTCCAATGCTCTTCACCCTCATCGCAGCGATCGCCATCATCGCATTGCGCCTTGTACTCTTCAACATGGGGCTGCCGGCCGAAGGAACTGACTTCATGCTCGTGCATTTCCTTGCGATCGTTACCGTGGTATACTTCGCCGATGCCCGTCTGTTGCGGGCCGAACCGCGCAGCGGCTTCCCGGACCTGTTGCGCGAAGGGTTCCGGCAGGCAGCGTTGTACGCTGTGCTGATGCTGGGCTTCCTGTGGTTCTACTACACGCAGGTGGAGGACAGCCTGTTCCAGGAGCGCATCGATGAGCGGGTGGCGATGGCCGTTGTAGAAGGACAGCCTGAAGCACTGGTGCGTGAACGGATGGAACGCTTCTTCACGCCCTTCAACTACGCCACCATCACCTTCTTCGCCTTGTTGGCCGTCGGTGCGGTGCAGACCTTCGTCATCGGCCTGCTGCACCACAAGGTGATGCGTCGCTACGCACAACGCTGATCAGGCCAGGAAGGCTTCGCTGAGCACCTGAAGATCGAGCCCGCCGAAGTTGCCGCTGCTCATCATCAGCAGCACCGCCTTCTCCGACGTACCACCGCGCACCGCACCGATCACCTGCACCGGGTCAGTGATCACCTGCAGGTCCTCCCTACCGAACGCCGCCTTGATACGCTCCGGCGGGATCGGTGGCAGCCGCTTCAGCTGTACCGCATGTGGGTCATAGAACACGATGGCAACGTCAGCCGCTGCAATGCATCCTGCATACTGGTCCAGGAACCCTTCGCTCAGGCTGCTGTAGGTATGAAGCTCCATGCAGGCCACCAGCCGCCGGTCGGGGAACTGCTCGCGCACCGCATCCACCGTGGCCTTCAGCTTGCTGGGTGAGTGCGCGAAGTCCTTATACACCACGCGGCCCGGACCTTCGGCGACCTTCTCCAAACGCTTCGCCGCACCGTGGAACGAACGGATGGCCGCATAGAAGTCCGCATCACCGATGCCCAACTGATGGCATACATGACGTGCACCTTCCATGTTCATCAGGTTGTGGCGGCCGAAGACCTGCAGGGGCACCTCGCCCTGCGCGGTGGTCAGGTAGGTGACACCGTCCGCGATGCGATGGGGTGGCACACCGTACGGCACCTTTCGCGCCTCCACCCCGGGCTCATCAGCCAGGGCTTGCACCTCGACATCCTCGGCACAATACACAAGGCATCCGCCCGGCTCGACCAACGCGATGAAGCGCCGGAACTGGTCCACATAATCCGCGAAGGTCTTGAAGACATTGACATGGTCCCACGCCACACCGGAGATCAGCGCGATGTGCGGATGATAGAGGTGGAACTTGGGTACCGGTTGCAGCGCGGATGCCAGGTACTCGTCGCCCTCGATGATGGCCACCCGGCTGCGATCACTGAGCTTCACCATACAGTCGAAGCCTTCGAGCTGCGCGCCGACTAGGTAGTCGAACTCCACACCGCAGTGGCGCAGCACATGCACGATCATGCTGGTGATGGTGGTCTTCCCGTGGCTGCCTCCGATCACGACCCGGGTCTTGTCGCGTGTCTGCTCATGGAAGTAGGACGGGTAGCTGAACACCGGGATACCCAGTTCCTGCGCACGCTTGAGCTCGGGGTTATCGGCCCGTGCGTGCATGCCCAGGATCACCGCATCGAGGCCTGAATGGATGTGCAAGGGGTCCCAACCAAGCTTCTCGGGCAGCAGGCCCAGGCGGTCCAGGCGGCTCCGGCTCGGTTCGAAGATCTCATCGTCGCTGCCACTGATGTCGTAGCCTTTCTGCTGCAGGGCGATCGCCAGGTTGTGCATGGCACTGCCACCGATGGCGATGAAATGGACACGCTTCGCGCTCATGATCCGTGATGGTCGGTGAATGACCTGTTCACAAAGGTCCGAGGGACGGTCTAGCCGGCCGACCACCTGCCGGTCAATGGATCAACGACGGGCTGTGAGCAGCGCCGTTGCGGACGCAGGACCGATCATCAGGAAAGGATGCCGAACTTGGCGGCATGCAGCTACACGTGATCGATACCGGCTACTTCAAACTCGATGGCGGCGCCATGTTCGGTGTGGTGCCCAAGACCCTGTGGAGCAAGTCGCTCCCGTCTGACGAGCGGAACCTCTGCACATGGGCCATGCGCTGCCTGCTGGTGGAGGATGGTGACCGCCTGATCCTGATCGACAATGGGCTTGGCGACAAGCAGGATGCCAAGTTCTTCAGCCACTACGAACCCCATGGCGACGACACGCTCGACAGTTCGCTGAAGAAGGCCGGCTTCTCGCGCGACGACATCACCGACGTGTTCCTCACGCACCTGCACTTCGACCATTGTGGCGGCAGCATCCAGCGGCAGGGCGATGGTTTGGTGCCCGCCTTCCGCAACGCCACCTTCTGGAGCAATGAGCACCACTGGCGCTGGGCCACTCAGCCGAACCCCCGGGAGAAGGCCAGCTTCCTGAAGGAGAACATCCTGCCCATTCAGGAAAGCGGACAATTGAAGTTCGTGGAAGCAGGTAGGCGTAGTGCCGAGGAGAACCTTTACCTCAAGGAGGTGTTCCCCCGCTTCGATGTGATGCTGGTGAACGGCCATACCGACGCGATGATGATCCCCTTCATCCAGTACAAGGGACGAACGCTGCTCTACATGGCCGACCTGCTCCCCAGTGTTCACCACATCCCGCTGGCCTGGGTGATGGGCTACGATACCCGTCCGCTACTGACCCTTCAAGAGAAAAGCGATGTGCTGGAACTGGCTGCCGATCAGGGGCAAGTGCTCTTCTTCGAACATGATGCGGTGAACCAGTGCTGCACAGTGGAACGCACGGAGAAGGGCATCCGCCTGAAGGAGACCTTCCCCTTGAACGCGCTCTGACCCATGTGCTACACCGTGGCATACCTCACCAAACGCGCGGTGAAGTACGCCAAGCGTGCCGGGGCAAGCGAGGCCGAAGTGCAGCAGCTGGAAGTACAGCTCGAAGGCCTGACCACCGCCCAGCCGCCGATGTTCCACGTGAGCGGCTTTCAGCATCCATCGTTACTGTGCTTCCTTCACGAAGGCGGTCCGCACTTCGACCTTTTGCGTTGGGGGCTCATCCCACATTGGGTGAAGGACGCTGCCGAAGCCGCACAGCTGAGCCAGCGCACACTGAACGCACGGGGTGCGACGATCTTCGAAAAGCCCGCGTTCCGGGCTGCAGCCCGGCATCGCTGCCTGGTGCTGATCGATGCGTTCTTCGAGCACCAGCACCAGGGCCGAACCACCACGCCGCACCTGATCCGCCTACGCAACGATGAACCCATGGCGGTGGCGGGCATCCGTAGCCAATGGACCGACCCTGTGAGCGGCACAGTGTTCCATACCGTGAGCATCGTGACCACCGATGCCAACCCCTTGATGGCAGCCATCCACAACCGTGCGGGCAGCGAAGGTCCGCGCATGCCGGTGATCCTTCCGCGCGAGCTTGATGCCATTTGGCTCGATCCGAACAGCGATACCCGGACCTTGCAGCAGGCGCTTCGACCGTATCCCGAAGCAGAACTGGAAGCATGGCCCGTGCGCCCCTTGACGGGGAAGCATGCCTCACCGAACACCGCTGCTGCCTGGGAAGCGGTGACTCCGCAGGACCGGGGGCTGTTGTTCTAGCTCACCAGAGGTCGAAGCCGAAGATGCGGAAGGTGGTGTAGGGCATGCCGATGGCACAGCCATCCTCAGTTGCCTTCACCTCGTACACTGTCGCGTGACTGCACACCCCGTGGCGCGCGTGGCCGTTCTCCAGCTTGAAGTGGAAGCGATGGTAGGGACAGACCAGGTGGCCATCATCCACCCAACCACCGCTCAGGGGCTTGCCTTGGTGCGGGCAGCGATCGGCGAAGGCATACAGCGCGCCCTGGTCACGCACCAGCACGATCGGCGTGTTCTTGAGCATCACCCGCATCACCGCACCTTCCGCCAATGCGGCGATGCGCGCATCACGGATCGGATGCCAGCGGGTGCGTTCGACGATCATCGCCGAAAACTACATGGTCAATGCTGGACCACCACCTGGGTGCGCTCCCGCTGCTGCTGAACACCGACCTCAACGGTATAGGTTCCATTCGGCAATGCGCTGACCGGGAAGGACAGCTGACCGCTTCCATACAGCACGGCCACAGGCACGCTGCGCCCCATGCTGTCGTGGACGCGCAAGGAAGGACGCTCCCACGTGGGATCATGACGCACGGTGACGATGTCCTGTGCAGGATTCGGCCATGCCACCAAGCCTTCCGTGGCTGACTTGAAATGGACCGGCACCTGTTCGCTCAGCGTTTTGCTGCCGTCCAGGTCCACTTGCACAAGGCGGTAGTAGCTGGTGCCTGCGAGCGGTGTCGCATCCTTCGCGAAATAGTTCATCGGGGTATAGCTGAACCCTACGGCCGGCACATTGTCCACGGGTGTCCAATGCGCGCCATCGGGCGACCGCTCGACCACGAAGTGCGAGCTGTTCTGCTCCGTAGCGGTCGACCACATCAGGTCCACGGCATCGCGGACAAGGAAGGCCTGGAAGCTCACAAGTTCCACCGGCAGCGGACCCGTACTGTTCACCAGAACGCCGCTACCATTGGAACCAGTGCCGCTGGATGCGACGTTCGTACAGGGGATGCTGCTGTTGTTGCATCCACCGGCACCGTTCGCTGTGATCACGGATACATTACCCGAAGGCTGCGGGCCGTTGAAGATCACGACCCCCTGGCCACCGCCACCTCCACCGCCATGGATACCTGTATTGTTCACACGACCACCATTGCCACCGTTGGCCCGGAATGCGATGGCGCAACCGCTGGAGGCACGGATACCACCTGCATCGATGACCACCGACCCGCCAGCTCCACCACCACCGGCACCGTCATTACCGGACTGTAACGCATTGATACCATCCGCCGACATCCGAACACCGGTACAGGCGCCCAGGGTGATGATGCTATCGGCCTTCACGAGAACGATGCCGCCACCGTTACCTCCGGCTGTGGAAACTGAGTTATTCGCCTCGCCTCCACCACCGCCACCACCCATGAACACCCGGTTGGCCGACACATGGCCGCTCAACGCCAGCCCACCAAGGCCACCGCCATGACAGGGTGGTGTTACGTTCCATCCAGCCCCGGCAAGGCCGCCGGCGGTGAAGTTGCCGCCACCTCCTCCTCCACCATTGTGCGAATTTCCGCCGCCGCCGCCGTTCAACAGACGTCCCTTCGACTTGGCCCACGCTGTGTTGGTGAGACCGTAGATGCCTTCACCCTTCAAGCCGAACTGACCGCTGGTGCTGGCCGCAACGAAGGTGGACCCATCGCATGACCCGAATGCAGCGTTGTTCCCATCAGCCGCTCCACCGCGGAACCCGGCCCCGTCGGCGGTAATGGAATGGGCCAGCCGCAACTTGCCCGGGACCCACACCGCCACCACACCACCGATGTTGCCGTTCCAGTTCATCGCGGTGATGTTCGCGGTGGTGGTGAAGTCGCCGCCACTACCAAGCCGTTCATAGGTAATGGCCTGTAGACGAGCGTTCGCGTTGGTGTTGAAGGAAATGGTCGGTGGTGCGTCGAGCTCCAACTCGGCTAATACACCCGCAGTGCGTGTCAGGGTACTGATGCGGAGTATCTCGTAACGACCGGCCTGTTCAATGGAACCCAGCGAGCCAAAGGTGGCATCGTTGGTCGTGCTGCCAATGACGTTGTCCTGCATCTGCATCAGCACGATGTAGTCACCCTCATCGAAGGTCCCCACGTCTCGTTGCTTTCGGCCACCGTAAGGATATTGCCGGTGTAGGACGAGATACGGGCATAGCCGTTCACCTGGGCTGCCGCAGATGTTGCACACAGGAGCAGGATCGGGAGAGCATAAGATCGCATGGCGCAGTTCCGTTGATCGGAGCCGTCCTACGCGGAACCCGACGAATGGTTCCTTTCTCCATCCGGAACGTTGCCCTCAGCGGATGAACGAACCGTCGTTCCGCACCTCGTGCAAAGCCAGTCCGTGCGCCGCCGCCCAGGCGCGCAGCTCCGTCCGGTGGCGCCAACGCAAGGTACCGGCAAGCACCACCTGCTCGGCTTCCTGCGTCAACGGCCGCAACGCATTGGTGTCGAGCCGCACCAGGTCGTGGAAAATGAGCACCGATGCGGGCAGGCCGGCCTTCACCTCATCCGTAAGCCTGCCACTGAAGAGGCGCACGCCACCTGCCGGTCCGGCGATGGCGCCCGCCGCCCAGCACCACGCCCCGCGGCATTGCACCTGGGCGGCATGCAGGCTGTCGAGCGCCACGTGGGTGACCGACCCGATACCCGCATGGCGTGCATGCCGCTCCACCTTGTCGCGCAGCACCTCGGCACCCTCCTCAGGACCGAATGCAACGATGCTACGGCCCTGCACGAGTCCGAGCAGGAACCGGGTGCGGTCGTCGTAGACCACCAACGCGGTGCCTTCCTGTGCCTGCCGTGCTGCCAGCACCCATGAAAGCATCGCTACAGCGGTGAGCATTACCGTGGCCGTACGCGCTGAACGCCAGCGCCAGACCAGCCACACGGCCAACGCGAGGATCAACGCATAGAGCAGTAGAGCGGTCAATATGTTGATGCGCACAGCGGGATAGGCGGCTGGCAGATCGGCGATGAACGCAGCGGACACCGTGGCAGCGCGCAACGTCCAGGAGAGCACGAGCACCAACAGTGCCGAGAGGTAAGGCACCCAGTGGAACACCACGAACGCAAGCGACACATAGATGGCGAACGACATGGCCGTGACCACCACCACATTGGCGGGCAGGAACCAGAGCGGGAAGGCCTTGAACAACAGAAGCGATACCGGTGTGGTGAAGACCTGCGCTGCAACGGAGACGGCCACCAGTGACCATACTTGTTGGAGCAACCAGGCGCGTGGATGCCAGAGCGCCCGCAGTGGGCGAAGGAACAACAGGATGCCCAGCACCGCCAGGAACGAGAGTTGGAAGCTGGCCTGCACCAGCATGCCCGGATCCCATGCAAGCAGCAGAACGGCCGCCGCTGTGAGGCTGTTGAGCGAACTCTGTCGGCGTCCCAACACCTCGGCAAGTACGAAGAAGGAGAACATGGTCGTGGCGCGCAGCACGCTCGGACTCCCCCCGGTGAGACCTGCATATGCCCACAGGCATAGGAGCAACAGCAGGGCCCGGACGATACCGGCGTGGCGCCCCTGGCCCAGCACGGACAGCAGACGTCCCAGCAGCACGTAGATCAAACCCACATGCATGCCCGATACCGCCAGCACGTGCACCGTGCCACTGCGTACGAACGCCTGGCCGATCGAGGGGTCCAGCTCGTCACGCTGCCCAAGCACCAAGGCCTTCACCAACGCCCGCTCCGCGGGCTGCAATCCACTGACCTGCAACCAGGCCGACACCTTCCCGCGCGCCGTTGTGAACAGGTCGGTCCAGCGATGGCGATGTCCCACGAGGTGCCATCCTTCCGGGGCAACGAACAGCTCGTGATGGATGCCTTTGGACGCTGCCCATCCTGCACGGTCGAAGCCTCCGGGGTCGGCGTTGCGAACGATGTCCTCCACGATGCCGTCCACCACCACCACGTCACCCGCACGCAGCACGGCACCGGTATCCTGTCGCATGAGGGTGAGCATCACCGTGCCCGTCCGCGGTGCCCACGATCCGCCCATATCGCGGGCCAGCATCACGGCGTCCGACCGGAGCACCCGTTCCGATGCGCCATTGAGGTGGCGTACCTCCAGAAGCCACACCGCCTCGCGGTCGTCATCACGCACGAAGTGCCAGGGATCGGCATGTGGATCGGCCATGGATTGGCGCGCCACGCCGCTGAGCACCGCCCAAGACATCAGGAGCGGGATCCGGTAGCGCCACAGCCGCAACCGGTGCGCCCAGCGCACACGCTGTGGCAGCAGTCCAACGACCACCATGACCGTCACGAACAACCACAGCAGCAGTGCCATAACAGCATCCAGCGGCATCGATCGCCCCAGCAGGATGCCCAGCACGAAGCCGACACCCACGCGGAGCAGGGGCGCCTTCCGCACCTCCTCCCAGGGACCACGCAACCGCTCTTCCTCCATCGCTGTTGTTCCCGTTCGCTGCGTCTACGGAATTCGGTCCGAACTGTAAAGATGCACGGAACCCGGATACGCCCGTTGAACGACATTGCACGGCCGTGGGCGGGGGTCTGACCGGGTCCTACACGCAAGGGATCACCTTCCGACCGATGCACGGACCGAAGTGCTCAGAGCACTTGCAGCACCAGGCACTTCAAATAGTGCGTCTCCGGTACGCCCCACAGGATGGGGTGGTCCGGCGGTTGGGTTCCGTAGTGGATCTCCCGCAACGAGCGACCGGCATCCAGGGATGCCTCCCGCACCATGCGACGAAAGAGCTCCGGTGTCATGTGCTGCGAGCAGCTGCAGGTGACGAGGAAACCACCCGGAGGGATGCATTTCAACGCGCGCAGGTTGATCTCCTTGTAGCCCCGGTAGGCGTTCTCCACCGCACCCTTGCTCTTGGCAAAGGCCGGCGGGTCGAGCACGATCACATCCCACTGCGCCCCTTGGCGGCTCGCCTCGGTGAGATGGTCGAACACATTGGCGGTGGTGAACCGGCAATTGACGAGTGCGTTCAACTCCGCATTGCGCGTCGCGAGCGCCACGGCCTCTGCACTGATGTCAAGACCCTCCACCTCGGCCGCTCCGTAATGGGCCGCGTGCAGCGCGAAGCCTCCGGTATGCGTGAAACAGTCGAGCACGCGCTGGCCCCGGCTGATGCCTTCCATGGCGGCATGGTTCCGCACCTGGTCCAGGAAGTGGCCCGTTTTCTGCCCCCCGGCCACGTCCACATGCAGGCGCAGCCCGTTCTCCTCGATGATCAATGCGGTACGGAACGGCTGGTCGGCAAAGCCCTTCTCGATCGCCAGGCCCTCCTTCTCACGCACAGGCACATCGTTGCGCAAGTAGATGCCCGTGGGCCGCAGCTGATCCTGCAGGGCCTTCAGCACCACCGGACGCCAGCGCTCCATGCCCAGGGTGAGGAACTGCACCGAGAGGACGCTCTGCTCGCTTCCATCCACATCGTGAAAGCGGTCGACCACGAGGCCCGGCAGGCGGTCCGCCTCACCGAACACCACGCGACAGCTGCTTCCGTATCCCATGCGCCGTCGATGCGCCCAGGCCTCTGCGATGCGCCGTTCGATGAAGCCCGCGTTGATCCGCTCCTGTGGATCGGTGGTGAGCAGGCGCACCCGGATCATGGAGCGCGGATTGATGTAGCCCTGCCCCAGCGGACGCTTGCGTCCATCCACGACCTGCACCACATCGCCCGGCTCATAGCTCCCCTCCTCCCGCAGTACCTGCGTACCAAAGATCCAAGGGTGACCGTTGCGGATGCGGTCCTGCGTGTCGTTGACGGTGATGCGTGCCTGTGGCATGGCGGCGAAGGTAGGCCGCTGCTTCGCGGCAGATCCTGCGTGTCATCAACCGCCGATCGTCGACAGGTGATGCCGCGTGCCACGGGGCATGGGCGGACCACCGGTACTTTCGCGCCATGACGATGCCCACCAGCAACAGCGGCGAGCGTGCCACGCTCCTGCGCTTCCTGGGGCGGCTGGGCCAGGCGGAGCTGAACGCTGGCAATGCCGTACCCTTGGTGGAGCGCGACCTGGCGACGATCGCCAAGGTGAACGGCGAGCCCCACGTGCAGGTGTTCGTGCTGCCCACCGTCCTCTTCCTGAAGTGGGAGAACGGCGAAGAGCAGCAGGTGGACATGGCCCACGGCGCGTACCGCACGCCCACCCTGCGATTCGACCAGATCGAGGAGGTGATGACCATCGCGCGTGCGGCCCGCCGTGGAGAACTCACGCCCAAGCGGGGACTGGCGCGCATCGAGGCGATGTGGCGCACGCCGCACTTCTATGGTGATGGGGGCTTCGTGGCGGGCTACCTGCTCACCACCCTCGGCGTGGCCATGATGTTGCGACCGTCCTGGAACGGTATGCTGCTCACGGCACTGATGGCCTTCTTCTGTGCGATCGTGCTGGTGGTGGCCCGCCGGCGGCCTTCCCTGAGCGTGATGCTGCCCGTGGTGGTGTCGTTCCTGCTGGCCGCAGGTGTGTCACTGGGCTATCGTTACGGCCTGAAGGAACCGGCCTTCACACTGCTGATCCCGCCGCTGATCACCTTCCTGCCGGGCATGACCCTGACCGTGAGCGTGATCGAACTGGCCTACAACAGCATCATCTCCGGCGCCAGCCGCATGGTGGCAGGCTTCACGCGCCTCATCCTCCTGGCTTTTGGCATCCTTGGCGGCTTCAAGGTGTTCGAGACCGGGGCATGGCACCTGGCCCAGGGCATCGACGAGCGCATCCCGCACTATTGGCCGTGGGTGGGGGTGCTGGTGTTCACCTTCGGTCTGCACATCTACCAGAGCAGCAAGCGTCGGTCCTTCACCTTCATGCTCATCACTGCGGCAATGGCCTATCTGGGGCAGACGCTGAGCGGGCTCTTCATCCACGGGGCCTCCACGGCCTTCTTCGGCGCGGCGCTCATGACCATCACCGCCCTGGTGATCGAGTTCCGCTTCAAGGGGCCGCCGGCCATCGTCACCTTCCTGCCTGGCTTCTGGCTGCTGGCGCCGGGTTCCTTCGGGCTGGTGAGCCTGGCGAGCATGGCCAGTGGCACGGATACCGGCGCGCAGGTGATGACCCTGCTCTTCTCCCTTTCGGGGATCGCCACGGGCTGCCTCATCGGCGCTTTCTCCTACACCCTGCTGCTCCATCCGCGCAAGCAGGGCTCGCTGTGGAAGCCGGAGGATATCTGAGCCACCGTTTCACGGACCTGCAGGCGGTGCCACAGGCGGAGCGGCACTATCGTCCTTGAAGAAGTCCAGGGTGGTGATCTCCACCAGGTGCACATCGGTGTAGTAGTGATGGAGGATGTCGGTGTAGCTGCGGCCCGCCTTCGCCATGCGCATGGCACCTTCCTGGCATAGCCCCACGCCGTGCCCGAATCCGCGCCCGGAGAGCACCACTTTGTCACCCTCGGTATGGACGCTGAAGAAGGTGGAGCGAAGCTTCAGGTCCTCGCGTACATGCTTCAAGGGGATACCGGGCTGGACGTTGCCCAGGTACAGATCACGGCATTGTGGCTCGTAGTTCAACACGGCCTGTATCCGTGCGCTGTCGTTGGCTCCCAGGCCATGGCGGCGCTGCAGGTAGCCCAGCCACTCGGTGCGCGAGAGGGTGCGTTGCCAGGTGGCCTGCGGGGCGCCCAGGCAGAAGGTGTCGGTGGTGGCCCGCAGGTAGGGCTCGCTCTTGCTCCAGAGATCCTCGGCGTTCACCGTTTCGCCACCGCAGTTGCTGTGGAAGGTGGCGTGGATGATGCGGATGTCGGAGTCCACCAGAACGAGGCTGTGGGTGGCATCCACCGCCATCTGGATGCTGTCGTTGCGGCAGCGGCCGTGATAGACCTGGCAATGCACGCCATCACAGAGTTCGAAGCCCTCGGGCAGGTGCTTGCGCTGGTTGGTGAGCGCGTAGGTGCGGCAGCTGACCGCCTGCAACTTGTAGTACTCCTGGTGATGCTCGCGGCCGGCCTCGGCCTGGACCACCCCGGCCGTGTATGCCTCGAGCGGCACGCTGTTCACGAGCTGAAGGGCGGCTCCGGCGGGCACGATCGTGAGCATGCCCTGGTAGCTGCGCTCGGGAAGTTTGGTCTCCGGCACCCGCACCCGAAGGTGGCCCTTGGCAAGCGCGGGGCGGATCTCCAAGCGCTTCACCCCGGTGATGACCAGTTGCAGGGAGCGCGCTTCCAAGCGGCCGTTCGCCACGGTCACCTTCACGCCATCTGCAGCACCCACCTCGCCGCGCTTCTGGCCATCGGCATAGATGATGCAGCTGCCCTTGCCGCTCATCACCACCACCTGCTTCACGGTGCGGTCGCGCAGCAGCCCGATGCGCATGGTGCGGTCCACGCTCACCTCCTGGGCGGCCAGCAGCAAGGGCACCAGGAACAGGAGGAACAGGAGCGTTCGGTGGGAGGTCTTCACGGCGCGGCCAAAAATACCCGGCCGGTGCGGGGGGCTCCCGATGCGGGTCAGAGACTTTTCCACAGCATGGAAGCCACCTTGGCCGAGGCACCGGGACCACCGAGGCGCTGGCGCAGTTCGGACAGGTCGGCCAGCATACCCTCGCGATAAGGCCCATCAGCAAGGAGGCGCTCCAGCTCGGCACTGAGGCTGTCCACGGTGAGGTCGCCCTGGATGAGCTCGCGCACCACCTCGCGGTCCATGATCAGGTTCACCAAGCTGATGAACCTGATGTCCACCAGGCGCCTGGCGATCCACACATTGAGCGCACCGCTCTTGTAGCACACGACCTCGGGCACACCGAAGAGTGCCGTTTCCAGCGTGGCAGTGCCGCTGGTGACGAGGGCTGCACGGGCATGGCGCAGCAGATCGTAGGTGCGACCCGTGACCAGCGTGATGGGTGCGTTCCCGATCGCCTGGGCGTAGAGCTCCTCCGGCAGCGAGGGTGCCGCGGCCATCACGAACCGCACCTCAGGGAAGCGGCGGCTGACCGCCACCATCAGGGGCAGCATGCGAGCAAGTTCCTGGCGCCGGCTGCCGGGCAGCAGTGCCACCACCGGGCGGCCATCATCACCGGGCAGTGGCAGCAGCGGGGTGCGCCCCTCGCGATCGATGGCGTCCAGGAGGGGATGCCCGACGAACTCCACCTGGTAACCGTAGCGCGCATACCAGTCCTGTTCGAAGGGCAGGATGACGTACATGCGGTCCACCACGCGCTTGATGGTGTGCACACGGCCCTTCTTCCAGGCCCACACTTGGGGGCTGATGTAGTAGTGCACGGGGATGCCCTGGCCATGTGCCCACTCCGCGATGCGCAGGTTGAAGCCCGGGTAGTCGATGAGCACGAGCAGGTTGGGCTTGTATGCGGCGATGTCGGCCTTGCATACGTCGATGTTGCGCAGGATGGTCCGCAGGTTCATGACCACCTGCGTGAAGCCCATGAACGCCAGGTCGCGGTAGTGCTTCACCACCTCGGCACCCGCTGCGGCCATACGATCGCCGCCCCACGCGCGTATCTGGAGCGGTGTATCCGGCCGATCGGACCCTGAGGCGCTCGAAGGGTCCGATCGGCTGACATTGTACAACTCCCGCACCAGATTCCCCCCGTGCAGGTCGCCGCTCGCTTCGCCAGCAATGATGTAGATGCGCTTCCCCATGGCTCAGAACACGTACAACAGCAGGACGATGACCACGGCATACAGGAAGGTGGACGCGATGACCCCGCGCATGGCCTTGTAGAGCTCCCAGCGATCAAGGGTGAAGAAGAGCGCCAGGTTGGCGAACAACGAGAGCGTGAGCACTGGCGCCTGGTATTCCCGCGTGCCGAGGAAGAGGTCGTGGATGAAGAACGGCAGGTCAAGGTGCGGACGGATGGCACCCACGTACATCGCTGCATAGCCGAAGAAGCCGAGCAGGGGCGCCAGCAGCCCCATCACCACACCCACCCCGACCCTATCCCAGTGCATGGTCCCAGGTGTTCAGGTCCGCAATGGCGTGGTGCGCGGTCATGTCGAACTGGGTGGGCACGATGCTCACATAGCGGTTGTTCACGGCATATACATCGGTGTCGTGCCCGTGATCCTCGCTCTTGAACTCGCCGCGCAGCCAGTAGTATTCCTTGTTGCCGGGGTCGAGGCGCGTCTCGAACTCATCCTCCCAATTGGCCTTCGCCTGGCGGCACACACGCATGCCCTTGAGCGGGGTGCCATCGTTGCGGGGCACGTTCACGTTCAGGCAGGTACCCGCGGCCATGCCATGCTTCAGCGTGTTGGCCACCACACGGCGGATCACCGGGCGCACCTGGCTGAAGTCGGCTTCAATGGCGTGGTCCATGAGGCTGAAGCCGATGCTGGGGATGCCTTCCATGGCCCCTTCCACTGCTGCGCTCATGGTGCCGCTGTAGAGCACGTTGATGCTGATGTTGGCACCGTGGTTCACGCCGCTCACGAGCAGGTCGGGCTTGTTGCCACCAAGGAGCTTGTAGATGGCGAGTTTCACGCAATCCACCGGCGTGCCGCTGCAACTCCAGGCCTCCACGCCGTCCATCAACTGCACCGACTGCAACCGCAGGAAGCTATGGATGGTGATGGCGTGGCCCATGGCGCTCTGCGGCTTGTCCGGCGCCACCACCATCACCCGTCCGAAGGCCATCATCTCCTCGGCCAGGGCACGGATGCCCGGAGCGAAGATGCCATCGTCGTTGGTGACCAGGATGAGGGGCTGTTGTTCCATTGCGGGCGCAAAGGTATCCAAGCCACATGTGCTCATGTGGGCATGTGCCCGTGTGCCCATGGAATGCCGGTATCTGCGCGCTTGGTGGAAGCCGCAGGGGCATCGCAGCTTGCTCGCCCCGTCATGCCCCAGTCGTTCGTCCTCGATCCTACGGAGTGCTACCTTCCCGCTGTGCAAGATCACGCTCGAAGCGCCTCATGGGCACATGGTCGCATGGGCACATGGTCGCATGATCAATTGGTCGCATGTCCGCCTTACGCGGATCCCACACCTTTACCCCCGCAACGCACTGCACCTCCCATGAAACAAGCCATCTTCCCACCCAACGCCGCCAAGCCCATCGCGCCCTACACCCCGGCGATCCTCTGCAACGGCACGCTCTACCTCAGCGGTCAGATCGCGCTGGACGAAGCGGGCGATCTGCACACCGGAGACATCGCCACTGAGACGCGGCAGGTGATGGAGAACCTCGGCAAGCTGTTGAAGGCGGCCGACATGCACTACGATCAGCTGGTGAAGGTGACCATCCTGCTCAGCGACATGAGCCTGTATGCGGCGGTGAACGAGGTGTACGGCAGCTACTTCGGCGAGGTGCCACCGGCGCGCGAAGCGTATGCCGTGAAGGGCCTGCCGCGCGGGGTGAACGTTGAGATCAGCGGGATCGCGGTGAAGTGATCGCCACAACGCACACCTGACAGCTCAGCACTTCCCCGGCCCCTGCGGTTCAATGGTGATGTGCAGGAACACCACGCCCTGCTCCAAGCCCACCTTCGCCAGCAGGCGGCGCGTCATCGTCACCACATCGGCGCGCTCGCTCACGGGCGCTTCGGTGTAGTGCAACACCAGCACACCGCTCCACGTGCAGCTATACTCGATGCCAACGTTACGCTCACGGCCCACCTCACTGGCCAGCCGACCCAAGGCGGCATCGTCCAGGTCTTGCAGGTGCAACACCACCTGCACCGTGGACACCACTGGCCCACCGGATGGCTCAGCCGCGCGCAACGGCAGGTGCAGGGCCTGAACGAACAGCACAAGGAGGAGCAGGGAACGCATGGCCGAAGGTATTTCCCGAAAGGTCCGGGATCAGTGCGGCCGCGTCCATGACGAAGCTCAGGAACGGACCGTGTGGCCGCATCGTGGTGGCACCTCACCCCAGCACCGCCATCAGCACCACCAGCAGCGCCGCCTGCACCCCGAAGATCAGCAGCCCGAACACCAGGCCCTGCCGACCCGAGCGGAAGAGCTGCGCGAAGCTCACCTTCAACCCGATGGCCGCCAATGCGATGGTGAGCGCCAGCTTGCCCGCCAGCTCCATCGCCTCCAGCACCGCGGCCGGCATGGGCACCACGCTCGTGAGCAGGGTGATGCCGATGAAGCCCCAGAGGTACCAGGGCAGCTGCAGGTGTGCACGCCAACCCTGCGCTTCGTGGCGGTTCACCAGATAGTTGAAGAGGATCAGCGCCGGGCTCAGCATCGCCACGCGCGCCAGCTTGATGGTGGTGGCCACCTCTCCCACCCCGTCGCTGAGCGCATAGCCCGCACCCACCACATTGCCCACGCTGTGCAAGGTGCCTCCGATGAGGATGCCCAGCTGCGTATCGCTGAGGCCGAAGCGCACCAGCACCAGGGGCAGCGCGATCATGCCCAGACTGCCGAAGAGGTTCACCACGGCCATGGCGATGCCCACATCCTCCTTGTCCTTCGCCACGCGCGGGGCCAACGCGGCGATGGCACTGCTGCCACAAATGGCCGTGCCGAAGCCCACCAGCCAGCCCGTGCTGCCCGGGCAGCGCACCTGCCGCGCCAGGAAGAAGGTGATGAGCACCATGCCCACCACCATCACCACCACGATGCTGAACGAACCCGCACCCAGGGCGGCGATGTGGCCGTAGTCGATGCCGAAGGCGAGGAAGATGACCGACAGCTCCAGCAGTTTGCTGCTGGTGAAGCCGATGCCGGGCTGCAGCGGCGCGGGCAGCTTCACCAGATTGCCCACCACCATGCCCAGCAGAAGCGCCAGCAGGATGCCGTTGAGCCAGCCGGGCGTGTAGGCACTGGCGAAATGGCCCAGCAGACCAAGGGCCGCAGCCAGCAACAGTCCGGGCAGCTGTGTTCGTGGTTCGTTCATGGGGAAGGCGGTGCCTGCGCGGCGCAAACGTAGATCAGTCGTTCCGTCCACTTGTGGGAGCCAGGTCACAGAAGCACCGGAAGCCCGTTCAGCGCTTCGCCACCCGGTTGCCCGTGTCGCGCTGCGTCCTGCTCTTGAACCGCAGAACGGTGGCGGCCCTCCGCGCGGCATGCTTCGTGCGGCGGGCCTTCATGCGCCGGCGCCACAGCCGGAAGCTGGACGGTTGCAGGTGCCTGCGCATCAGCGCGATGACATCCTTCTCCTTCAAGCGGAACTGCGTGGCGATGGCCTCGAACGGTGTGCGGTCCTCCCACGCCATCTGGATGATGCGGTCCCGCTCTTCTTCCGTGTACGCGGACCGATCAGCGCGTAGCAGCCGGGCTTCGCGCTCCTCCTGCTCCTGCAACAGGCTCTCCAAGGAACGCAGGCCGCTGTAAGCACAGGTGACGTCGTCGCTCATGGGTGCGGGGGATCGGAGAGCAGAACGTTGGAGGCCGCTGCTTGTTCGGGGGGCGGGTGTGAACATGCGATGGGCCTGATGCAGTGCATCGCTCATGGCCGGCTGCAGTGCGCACGACCCTCACACCACCGCGGACGAATGGGCCGCCACCACCTGCCAACCACCGGCACGTTCCATCCAGCAGCGGGTGAACCGCAGGTCGCCTTCGAAGGGGGTGTCGAGGTAACTGCCGGCCAATGCCACACGCACGCTCACGAAGACCGCATCACCCTGCACCGCGATGCGCTGTTCGCTGGCTGTGAGGCGTACGATGCGGAGCGCACCACTGCGATGGGTTGCGAGGTCCGCCTCCTTGGTCACCGACCGGCCCATATGGTCCGTGAAGAGCAGGTCATCTGCGAGCAGTCCATCCAAGGTCGCCACGTCGCTCGCGCGCATGGCATCCAGCAGCACAGCTTCCAGGCCGATGATGTGTGTTCGCCGATCCATGGTGCGAAGGAACGGCTTGGCGCCGCACACCTCACCTACTTCCCACCCCGCCACTGGAAATAGTCCATCACCGCCCGGTGCAGGATGTTGGCATGGTCCAGCCCGTGGATGCGGTTCAGTTCCACCCGTGCCTGGCTGTCCTTGCGCAACAAGGCGGCCAGCTGCTTCGCCCGGCCCACCATGCCGCGCCCCTCGTCGCCCACGGCGATGTACACCGTGCCCACACCGATGTCCGGCGCCATCAGCACATCATGGTCCAGCTGCAACAGCGAGCCGCCGTCCCACCACAGGCTGGGGCTTACGATGAGGTAGTGGCTGAAGAGATAGGGCATGCGAAAGAGCAGCTCCGTGGCGAAGAGCCCGCCCAGGCTTTGGCCGATGAGCGTGCGGCTCTCAGACACGCGGTATTCCCGCTGCACGAAGGGCAGCAGCTCCTTCGCCAGGAACTGCATGAAGGGACCGCTCCCACCCGTAGTGGGGAACTGCGCCTTGTCCGCCGCGATGGATGTGGGAAAGGTGAGGTCGCGCTTGCGGTCCACGTTGGCGATGCCCACCACGATGCTCGGCGGCATCCAGTTGATCCACGGGTAGCTGGCGAACTGCAGCCCGCCCACCACATGCAGGAAGTCCTCGTCGGCGCTGCCGTCCAATAGCACGATGAGCGGGTAGCGCTGCGTGGTGTCAGTGCCGTAGCCGGGTGGCAGGTGGATGTTCAGGATGCGGTCCTCGCCCAGGGTGGCGGAGCGCAGCGTCTCCACCACACCGATGCTGTAGGGCACCGGGTCGCCCACACGCTGGGCTGGAGCATGTGCTGAGCGTTGGGCCTGGGCGGCGGTGGTGGTGAGCAGCAGGGTGAGCAGGGCGAGGCGCATGGGGCGAAGTAAAGGGATCGGGGCGCAGCCGGCCGGGTGGGGCGTGGTGGGTGGTTGGGCTTCCGGGCCACCATCATGCCGGGTGTGCGCATCGGTGATGGCGCCATCATCGCGGCCTGTGCGGTGGTGACGAAAGATGTGGCGCCCTACAGCGTGGTGGCGGGCAACCCCGCGCGCACAGTGTGGATGCGGTTCCCCGATGCGGACATCGAGCGGTTGCTGAAGCTGCGCTGGTGGGCCCGCGATGCGGCCTGGGTGACGCGGCACGTGCGGGCGCTGCACGGAACGGAGATCGGCGCGCTGGAGGCGGCGGTGTGAGGGTGGTGGCCGGGCGGTGCGCGGGTGCACCGGAATAATGCGCACCTTGGCGATATGAGCGCCCCCACCACCCAACGCACCGAGCTGCTCGACGCGCTCCGCGGTTTCGCCCTGTTCGGAGTGGTGTGGAGCAATTTCGCGGTGTTCTCGTACTGGCTCTTCCTGCCGCACAAGGCGCAGCAGGCCCTGCACGGTGCCTTCCTCGATGCCCCGCTGGAGGCCTTCCACACGTTGCTGATCGATGGCCGGTTCTACTCCATCTTCTCCCTGCTCTTCGGCATCGGCTTCGGTTTCTTCCTGGGCAAGGGCAGCGATGGGCTGTGGCGCTTTTACCGCCGCATGGCCGTTCTGCTGGTGGTGGGCTGGCTGCACCTGCGCTACCTGTGGCCGGGCGACATCCTCTTCCTCTACGCGCTGCTGGGCCTGTTGCTGCCGCTCTTCCGCGGCCTGGGGCAGCGGGCGTTGCTCATCACGGGGGTGGCGCTGGTGCTGAGCCCCATCCTGATCGATGCGGCCGTGATCGCCACGGGGGCGCGCTTCGATCCAGTGGCGCCCGTGCTGCGCTTCCACGAGGCGCGCGAGGCCGAGCTGGGCAGTGGCACGGTGCCATCCCTGCTGGCGGCGGCCTCGGGCGGGTGGAAGGAGCTCTGCGCAGCGAACGCGCATGCGTGGTCGTTCCGTTTCGTGCATCTGGTGGAGGGCAACCGCGTGCCGAAGGTGCTGGGGCTCTTCCTGCTGGGCCTGTGGGTGGCGCGCCGCCAGCTCTTCGTGGACCTGGAGGTGCATGCCGCGTTGCTACGGCGGCTGTGCAGTGGCGGCTTCGCGGTGGGGGTGCCGGCCGCAGTGTTGATGTGGTGGGCGGAGGGGCATGTGGGCCACCCGCCGGAGCCGTCGTCCATCTGGCGGGCGGTGGGCTACGCCTTCGGCGTGGTGCCGATGGCGGTGGCCTTTGCCAGTGGTTTCGCGCTGCTGTGGCGCAAGGCTGCGTGGTGCCGCCGCCTGCAGGTGCTGGCCCCCATGGGTCGCATGGCGCTCACCAACTACCTGCTGCAGACGGTGATCGCGCTGCTGCTCTTCAACGGCATGGGGCTGGGCCTGGGCACGCGGGTGAGCGCGTGGCAGTTCGAGGCGCTGGCGCTGGCGGTGTTCGGGATGCAGGTGGCGTGGAGCCGCTGGTGGCTGGCCCGCTTCCGTTTCGGGCCCTTCGAGTGGGCGTGGCGCTCGCTGACCTATGGCCGGTGGATGCAAATGCGGCATTGAGGTGTGGTCTGACAGAGCGGGAAGGCGGTCCGCGGTGACGCACGGGTGATGACCGCACCGCGATCGGGACCCACCTGGCGGACGGGCGGTGGCGGGGGGCGGTACCTTGGTGCCGAGCCCGCGAAGCGATGCACCGGAACCTTCTTATGAGCGGCCTGCTGCTGCTGGCCGGCACAGCCCTGGCCCAGAACGCCCCCGTGATCCCCACGGGTGCCATGCGCAACACCCTGTTCAACGGCCAGCTCGCCGGGCTCATCGCGCTGGACAGCATCGCACAGCCGGGGATGTACGGCATCGGTCCGCTGGAATTCCTCCGCGGTGAGCTGCTGCTGTGGGACGGGACGGTCTTCGTCTCTGAAGTGGGGCAGGACGGCGTCATGACCGTGGAGCGTCGCGGTGACGTACGTGCGCCCTTCTTCGTCCACCAGCACGTGGAACAGTGGATGGAGGTGGCGCTGCCCGACAGCGTGGTGGACCTGCCCATGCTGGACGCCTTCCTCACTGCGCGCTATGCTGCAGCGGGTACACCCTTCGCCTTCCGCCTCTCGGGTGCCATTACCTCCGTGGATGCCCACATCGTGGACGTACCCATGGGCAGTGTGGTGAACGGCCCCGAGGATGCCCATCGGCACAACAAGATCCACCACCTGGAAGGCCGCACCATGGACCTGCTCGGCTTCTTTTCCACCAGGCACAAAGCGGTGTTCACGCACCACGATACACACATCCACGTGCATGCGATCACCGCTGAGCGCGACCGGATGGGGCACGTGGAACAGCTGCTTCTGACGCCGGGGAGTTGCACGCTGAGGGTGGCGGTGGTGCCGTAGTGGGGGCACCATGCGGCGGCAGCTGAGGAAAGGAGCCGCTGTAGGCTGTTCCCTCCCTCCCCCCTTCCTCAGCTCACCAACAGCAGCAGGTCGCCATCGCCACCCTGTTCGCGGATCACCGCACCGAAGCGCTCGTAGGCGAAGGCCAACAACAGCAGCGCCGTTCCATCCAACGGTTGGCCGGCAGCGAGCACCGTCTCCGTATGCACGCCACCCTCGGTGGCCAAGCGCAGGCTCAGCACCTCGACCCCTGCGGCATCGCGCAGCGCGAGCTTCGCCAGCGGCGTGTTGGTCCACGCCACCGTGTAGCGCGGCCCGGAGGACAGCACCACCTGGTCCGACTTGAAGAAGCCGCGGTGCTCCACGTACAGCACCACTGTGTCGGCCAGGGCGATCTCCGTGCGGGGCGCCCAAAAGCCTACGTTGCGCAAGGTGTACGTGCGTTCCGAGAGGACGAACTGCCGGCTTCCGTCCGGCTGATGCACAATGTCCAGCACGCAGCGCTCCTGATGGAAGAGCCGGGCACCGGCCGGGTGCAGCTGCCACCGCAGCAGCGTAGGGCGCAACGCAGGTTCCATGCTGCAAGTAAGATCGGCGGAGGGGACCCGCTGCGAGCCGTGGGATATGCGGTCAGTTCTGGCGATGAGCGGCCATAAGGCCGTGGGATGACCCCGCTGAGCGGCCGCCCGAGGTTGAGGGCACGGCATCCGGTCCGTATCCGTTCGCGCTGCCGCCCTTGATGTGGCCACCGCCGAATGAATGGCCATGCCTTCGTGCTGACGGCCATCACCACGCTCCGGGCAACCCTGCGCTGCGGCGTGCGTCACACCAAAGATCTGAGACCATGGAACGGATAATCCACCTACTGTGCGCGTTCGGGCTCTGGCATGCAACGGCAGCCCAGGAGCTTGTGTACTCGGAGAACTTCGATACCGGGGTATTGGACGACAGCTGGATCTGGCAGGGCGGCTACCCCTACCTGGGGCCACCGGCCTTCTCAGGGGCCTATGCGCTGCTAAGGGAGAGCCAGGACCAGTCCAACCCGCCGGTGACCAATGAGGCCGGTGCCCTGGCCTTCCGACCACTGCCCTATGTGCCCGGCGCACTGTACCAGTTGAACGTGGCGATGTTCGTGAGCGACCCCACCGGTTCGGGCTGCTATGCCAACTGTGCCCTGGGGTGGTTCGATCCGGCGACCGGCCTGTTCAGCTATCCGATCTTCCACACGTCCGACATCCAACAATGGGTGATGTACTGGGGTGCCTTCGAGCCCATGCCCCCGAACCCTTATGGCCCGGGCACACTGTTCGGTCTGGCGATGGTCACCAACCCTTCGGCAACGAACGCCCTCACCATGTACGATGATGTGGAGGTGAACATGTTCCTGCCCACCGGTGTAGCCGATGGCGGCCCAGCGTCCCGTGCCTCCCTGTATCCCGTGCCAGCGCAGGACCGGTTGCAGGTGGAATTCCCCGTGACCGGCGCGGTGCAATGGAGCATCCACGATGGCCATGGCCGGCTGCTTCGCACTGGCCGTTGGGCGGAAGCCGCCGCGATGGCGCTGGACCTGGGCGGGCTGCCTTGGGGCCTGTACGCCCTTCGGTGGTCCGGCGAGCAGGCATCGGGCACGGACCGCTTCATCAAGCACTGAAGCGCATGATGCAAGGGGGATGGGACCTGTCGCCCTGCCGCGCCATCACACCCGCCCCCCTGGCCCCGCATTCCCAGTTTGCGCACCAGCGCCTGTGCGAGCGGTGAGGCATCGGGTCCGTAGGCGATGACCAACGGTGCGGAACGGCGCGTATGTCGAAGAGGGTCACCAGCACCTTGCCTTTCGTGACCGATCGTGCGCGCCGTGGTGCGGATGCCGATGGCCGGGGCGCCCGTACACGCGCCGTGATGATCCCGTGATACCTCTCCCCTACGTTCGCATCCAACAACCGCTTTCGCCATGCGTACCGCACTGCTCGCCTGCCTTCTGCCATCCGCTGTGATGGCGCAGACCCTTGTATCCACCGAGCCCACCGACCGCCGTGGTGTGCTGGAGGAATTCACCGCCGTGAACTGCGGCATATGCCCCCAGGGCCATGCGGTGGCCAACAGCCTGCTGGCGGCCAACCCGGAAGAGTTCATCGTGGTGGCCGTGCATGGCGGCGGGCTGGCGACGCCCTCCGGCAACCAACCCGACTTCCGCACCACTGCGGGTGCGGCGCTGTGGTCGCACTTCGGCATCAACTCGCAGCCCATCGGCCTCATGAACCGCACGCCGCACAACGGCCAGCTGGTGATCGGTCGCACCCAATGGTCCGCCGCCTTGAACGCCAACCTCGCCACCCCATCGCCCGTGAACATCGGCGCGGCCACACAATTCAACGCCAGCACGCGCCAGCTCACGGTGACCGTGGAGGTGTACTACACCGCCGCAGGCACCGGTGGTAACGACCGCGTACACGTGCTGCTCACCGAGAGCAACATCATCGGCTACCAACAGAACTACCAGGGCGGCGCCCAACCCGCCTACATGCACCAGCATGTGCTGCGCACCTACCTGTCGCCGTTGTGGGGCGATGAACTGACGAGCAATGCACAAGGTGCACTGGAGCAGCGCACCTACACCTTCACCGTTCCCGCCAATTGGAACATCGACAACTGCGCGGTGGTGGCCTTCGTGGGCGAATACCAGGGTGCCATCCACAACGCCGTGGAGCTGGGTGCGGACAACTTCACCACCGACGTGGCGGAACAGGCCGGAAGCGAAGCCCTGCTGCTGTTCCCCCAGCCCGCCAGCACCACCTTGCAGGTGCGCCGCGCAGCGAACAGTGCTCCCACTACCTTCGTGGTGCGCGACCTCAGCGGACGGACCGCACTGGAACTGCCGAACGCGACAGGGGACATCGTTGCAGTGGATGTGAGCCGCCTGTCCAACGGCATGTACGTTCTGACCGCACCGGGCGTAGCGCAGCGATTCATGGTGAACCGATGAACGAAGACCCAATGACCGGCACCGGTGCCCCGGCGGACCCACCTCCTGTTCGGCAGCGGACGAGGGCATACGCCACGGTGCCCTACGCGCCAGAGCGGTACACCCCGGAACACACCGCGGCGCGCGCAGCAGCGTTCCACGCGTTGCTGGATGGGCGGCGCAGCGTTCGCCATTTCAGTCCCGAGCCCATTGCGGATGCGGTGATAGACGACCTGATACGCGCGGCCAGTACAGCGCCCAGCGGTGCACACAAACAGCCGTGGACCTTCTGCGTGGTGACCGACCCGGCGTTGAAGAAGGCCATCCGTGTAGCTGCGGAAGAAGAGGAACGCGAGAACTACAGCGGCCGCATGACACCCGAGTGGCTGGAGGACCTCGCCCCGCTGGGCACCGACTGGCGCAAGGAATTCCTGGAAGTGGCGCCCTGCCTGATCGTGGTGTTCAAGCGGGCATACGAGACCAAGCCCGATGGGACGCGGCGCAAGAACTATTACGTGGAGGAGAGCGTGGGCCTTGCCAGTGGCTTCCTGCTGGCCGCCGCGCGCAATGCCGGCCTGGTCACCCTTACCCATACGCCCAGCCCGATGAACTTCCTGCTCCGACTGCTGCAGCGACCGGAGAACGAACGCCCCTTCCTGCTCATCCCTATCGGCTACCCCGCGGCGGACTGCGAAGTGCCGGACCTGGTACGCAAGCCGCTGGATGAAGTGCGGGTGCGGTATTGAGCTTCGGTGATCACCATCGGAGGCCTGCACATGGATGCACCGCTCCTCTGCATGGACTTACCTTGCCGTGATACTTCCGTGAAGAGCATCAACTTGCTTTACACGCTCCACATCGCCCCCTCCAGACCCATGCCACTGACCCAGATCATCCCACTCCGCGCCTACAGGCACCTGCTTCTCCCCCTGCTCGTTCTCGGCATCAGCGCCCAGGCGATGGGCCAGGGCTGCAGCGACGCCGGTGTCTGTACAGCCGGTCCCATCGGTGAAGTGACCGTGCATACCGATAGCAGTACCACAGCGGAACCGCGGCATTTCGCGCGCCTCACCTTCAGCTACGCCATCGGCGAGCGCAGTACGACCATCCTGCAGGTGGTCCCCGAGGTGAGCATCGGTGCCACGGAACGCCTGTCGTTCCAACTGAAGGTACCCACCATCAGCGTGAGCGGTGACCTCGGCAGCAACAGCGGGCTTGGGGATCCGGTGCTCACCTCGTCCTACCAGTTCATCAAGAAGGACCATGAGCGGCTCGATGGCCTGGTGGGGGTGAAGCTCAACTCCGGCGATGCGACCGCGCTGCGCGATGGCCGACCCCTGCCCATGCCTTACCAGACCAGCCTGGGCACCACGGACCTGCTGCTCGGCATCAGCTACAAATGGAAGCGGTTCAGCGGGGCACTGGCCTACCAGCACGTGCTGGTGCAGGACAACAGGAACGGCTTCTTCCGCAGCGCGTGGGCGGGCAGCGCGGACAGTACCGCTGCCGCCGGCTACTTCGCTTCATTGTTGCTGGAGCGCGCCAACGATGCCGTGGTGCGTGCGCAGTACGCCGTTCCGGTGGGGAAGCTGATCCTTCAACCGGGGCTGCTCGCCATCATGCACCTCGGCGAGGATACGCAACTGAACACAGCGGACCTGGCCCAGCGCGTTGCCATCACCGGTTCTGATGGGCTCACGCTGAACCTGACGGTGGACGCGCGGTACAAGCTGTCCGACAGCTGGGCCATCGAAGCGGCGTTCGGCTCGCCACTGGTGGTGCGCGAGGTGCGTCCCGACGGCCTCACCCGCGCCATGGTGCTGAACCTGGGCCTTCGCTATTCGTTCTGAAGGCCATGCGCCACATCCTGCTCATCGAGGACGACCGCGACATCAGCAACCTGGTGCGCATCCACCTGACCGACCTGCAGTACGAGGTGGAGCAATGCTTCGACGGCACGGAAGGCTTGATGCGCGCCTTGGAGAAACGGCACTGCCTGATCGTGCTGGACCTGATGCTGCCCGGTGTGGACGGTATCGCCATCTGTCAGCGGTTGCGCGCGGCGAACGTGGGTACACCCATCCTGATGCTCACCAGCAAGGCCGAGGAGATCGACAAGGTGCTTGGCTTGGAGACCGGCGCGGACGACTACATGACCAAGCCCTTCAGTGTGCGCGAGCTCATTGCCCGCGTGAAGGCCCTGCTCCGGCGCATGGATGGTGGCCCGGCACCCAGCACACAGCCCGGAGACATCCACATTCCCGGCTTGCGCATCAACACCAGCAAGCGCCTGGTGGAAGTGCATGGCCAACGCGTTGAACTGACCCCGAAGGAGTATGACCTCCTGCTGCACCTGGCCAGCCATCCCGGCGTCACCTTCACCCGCGACGAACTGCTGAGCAAGGTGTGGGGCTATGAGTTCAACGGCTACGAGCACACCGTGAACAGCCACATCAACCGGCTCCGCAACAAGGTGGAACGCGACCTCACAAAGCCGGAGTTCATCCTGACCACCTGGGGCGTGGGCTACCGCTTCATCGACGCCTGACCATCATGCTGAACAGCCTCTTCTGGAAGGTCTCCGCCATATTCCTGGCACTGCTGCTGGTCTTTACGGCCATCGTCCTGTGGATCCACATCACCGCCTCCAGCAACCATGCGTTGGAGGTGACGCAACGACTGAACCACGACCTGGCGCAGCATACGGTTGGTGAGATCAAGCCCTTCCTGAACGGTGAGGTGGCGGAGGATGCGATCGGCACCCTCATGCACAGCATGATGGCCGTGAACCCCGGTATCGAGGTGTACGTGCTGGATACCACCGGCACCATCCTGAAGTACGTGGCCTTGGAAGGCGAAGTGAAGACCGACCGGGTGGACCTTGCACCCGTGCACGCGTTCATCTCGTCGCAGGAACACGATGGCCTGTTGGTGGGCGATGACCCGCGTACGCCCGGAGAGCGGACCATCTTCAGTGCGGCGCCCGTATTGGAGAACGGCGTACCGCAGGGGTATGTGTACATCATCCTCGCCGGCCAGGAATACGTGGGCGCCACCGAGACCCTCTTCGGCAGCTATTTCCTGCGGCTGAGCGGTCGTTCCGTGCTCATTGCCCTGGCCTTCACCCTGTTGTTCGGCTTGCTCGCCATCTGGTCCATCACCCAGAGCAGCGAGCGCGTGCTGGATGGCATCCGCCGCTTCCGCTCCGGCGAACGCAACGTGCGCATCGCCCACAGCGGCAGCGGACAGTTCGCCCAGGTGGCCACCACCTTCAACGATATGGCGGCCACCATTGAACGCAATATCGATGAGCTGAAAGGCTTGGACAAGCTGCGCAAGGAGCTCATCGCGAACGTGAGCCACGACCTGCGGACACCGATCGCCTCCGTGCAGGGCTATGCTGAAACACTGCTATTGAAGGAAAGCACACTCTCGGCAGAGGAGCGGCGGGAACACCTCGGCATCATCGTGAAAAGTGCCGACCGCTTGAAGGAACTTGTGGACGACCTCTTCACCCTGAGCAAGCTGGAATCCGGCCAATTGAAACTGGACCTGGAACCGATATCGCTCGGCGAACTGGTGCACGACGTGGTGAACAAGCTTCAGCTGCAGGCACAGCAGAAGAACGTCGGCATCAACGTCATCATGGCCAAGGACCTCCCCATCGTTGATGTGGATGTGAAGAAGATCGACCGTGTCCTGCAGAACATCATCCAGAACAGCATCAAGTTCTGTGCGCCGGGCGATCGCATCACGGTGGAACTGGACGGACAGGACGCAGCGGTGGAAGTGCGCATCAGCGATACCGGACCGGGCATTCCGGCCGATGAGCTACCCTTCATCTTCGATCGCTACTACCGCGGAAGACGATCGAACAATTCCGAGGGGTCCGGACTGGGCCTGGCCATCGTGAAGCGCATCGTGGAACTGCATGGCAGCTCGGTGAAGGCCGATAGTCGCGCGAACGAGGGGGCGCAATTCAGTTTCCAACTACGCGCCAGACAGGCAGCCTAGAACAACAACGCGTCACACGATGGAGCATCAAGCAGTTGTTCGTGCATTGTAGCGTAACACCCGTGCCGTCCTTGTGCGAACGTTCGTCGTGTTGAGATGAAGATGTGATCCCTTCGTGATACTGCCGTGACCGGATGCGCGGTGCTTTGTCGGCACAACCTACATGCACATGCGCACAACATCCCTGTTCACAGCCACCGTGTTGGTGGCCCTGGCCTTCACCGGCTGCAAGAAGGACGAAGCGGAGGCACCAGCTCCAACGCCCGCCACGCCCACCGTATACGACCCTGCCACCGCCCAGCGCATCGTGGTGGACCGCTTCGCTGCGGGAACCGGTACGCTGATGGTACGCGACGGCAGCAATGGACTGCCCGCCGCCAATGCCCCCATCAACTTCGACGCCGCTCCCTTCATCACCCGGGGCTTCGGTCCGCAGGGACAGGCCGTGGAGTACTACAACTTCGATGTGCAGCCCACTGCGGCCATTCCCATCTTCGTCTGCTTCAAACCCGGACAGAGCACCCCGGTGAGCGGGCAGCTCAACATCATCGGCAAGATCCCCGGCGATGTGGGCTACAACGACTTCTGGGAGGTGGTGAAGGTGAACGTACCGGAGAGCTACGTAGCCAACACATTGGCCAGCCAGAGCGATGTGTTCAACAGTGGCTACGCGCTGGACTACACGGGCATGATCGTGAACTGTCCCGTGGTACCGGAGGGAAGCACCGCCACCAAACGCTTGAACGGCGCCAGCAGCAGCCTCGTGCAATGCTGGTATGATCGCAAAGTGGGCTTCTATTTCGACTTCCAGGAAGCACCCTTGAACGAGGTCGCGAACGCCGTACCCACCTCGCCCATCTACGTGCTCTTCAACATCAACCCCGATCAGCCCAACGGTGGACCGCCCAGCGGGTTCGTCACCGAACCGGGTACCGACCAGACGCACAACGTACTGGCCACCGTTCCCGGCCAGGCAGGCTACTCGCCGCTGTGGCGCGTATCCGTGATCAACAACAGCAGCTTCGCACAGGTGAGCGACCTGGCCTCGGCGCAAAGCGCGAACATCATGGCCATGAACGTGATGAACGTGAACTGCCCGGTGGTCGCGTTCCCGTAAGCGCGCACCGCTCCGATGCAAGGGACCCTGGTCGATGACGGCCGGGGTCTCCTGCTTCCCGACGACCGGAGCCCCCCCTGCACCCCAGCCTACCCCAGGCGCTTGTACTGCGTACCGAACAGCGCGGTAACGGCCACGGCCATCAGCGGTCCGCCCACACCGAGGTAGGCCAAAGGCAGGATGAGGTGCGGCAGGAAGATGCCGCCCAGTTGGGCCGCCGCGTAAAGGTGGAAGCCACTGCGATACCCGCGCCAGATTCCGATGGTACCGAGCAGACGAAGCAACGTGCGCAGCCAAAGCAGCCCCATGAGCCCGGCACCATGGCCGTGGAGGATGCGCATCAGCTGTTCCATCTGCGTGAACTGCTCCTCGTTCAACCACTTGGCACTGTCGCGTACCTGCATCATGAACTCCTCCAAGGGCAATTGACCCAACGCCAGCATGCCCAGGGCACCCAGTGCGTAGAACAACAGGAAGAGCCCGGTATTGATGAAGGACAGCACCCCGAGCACATTGATCAGCTCAGGGCGTTGGGTGTTGCCTTCTTCGTCGGGCAGGAAATGGGTAGGCATGGCGCAAAGGTGGGGCCCATTACGCACACGCCGCCGATCGACCCGGCTGAACGGGTGGAACGGCGGCGCGCCAGGAAGAGCGAAGGTCCGCTCAGTTCATGTACTTCAGGTGGATGGCGTAGAGCACGATGAAAAGGATGGTGAGAAAACCCATGACCAACAGAGCTACCATTGCTGCCCCACTAGTACCAAAGAACAGTACCATGGATACGAGTCCGATAGCACCTGCCCCAGCATAGAGCCAGAATCCAAGTTTTCTAAGCCCCCACATCATCCATACACCCAACAAGGTCAACACTCCCTGAAGCAATCCAGTGTAACCAATGGGCTCCGCGTTATCGACCGACTTCTGCAGCATCTCTAATGAGGACTCGATCATGGGTCCAGCCATTTCGAGCGCAGGACCCTCCAACTCGGCCATGTCAGCCTCAGCCTGCAACCTGGCCTCTTCAAGCTCGCGAATCGGTGCATCCGTAAAGGCACTTTTCGCACTTTGATATAAACCATAGGCTGCCCAAAGAAAACTGATAATGCACAGGACCGTGAGGAACGTAGGGCGCTGTCCGTTGGTAGTGTTGTCCATGGTTCAGAGGGTTTGTTGAAGGCCAAGATAACTGCCCGAGGAACAGCGTGTGGACCGCCTGTCACATTCCAGTGTGGTCGCCTGATCAGGAAGCGGATCCTGCGACCAGGGCGACCAGGATGCCCAGCAGGAACAATATGCCGTACAGCGCCAGCAGGATGAGCGTGACCACCCCCAGGAAAGTGAACAACTTGCGCAGGGCTTGCACCCCTTGATGAAAGGCGGTGGCATCGAAGCTTGCACCAAATGCCCTGCGCATGCGGGTACCGTGCTGGTAGAGGAACAGCGCCGGGATGAAGTAGATGACCGCGGTGAGCGTGAAGATGAACAGGTACACCGCGCTCATGACGCCCAGCACGTCCTGCACGCCTGCAGCCTGCATATCCGCCATCTCGGGCGGCAGGTTGGCCGCCTGCAGGGACAGGAACCACCGCATGAAGGTGCTGAAGAAGATGCCCAGGAGGAGCATCAACACGGCAAGGACCATGCCCGCCACGCCAAGAAAGCGGGCCCATCGGGCGCCCTGCCGGAACGCTTCGGCATCAGCCGGTGAGACCACGGTGACCGCTGGGGATGTGCTGGTGTTCGTATCCATGGACCTGTGCGTGGGATGCAGCGAAAAATAGTTGCTTCCGGCGGAAGGTGAGGCTTCCAGGCACGCGCAGGGGCGGATCCCACCCGCCATCCCTCCCGCCCGGTTGATGCGTCCGACAGGGGTCTTACCTTCGCCCCCCGAACAATCGCCTTCCAACGCAATGACCTACGACCTGATCGTCCTCGGCAGTGGCCCCGGTGGCTACGTGGCCGCCATCCGCGCCAGTCAACTGGGCCTGAAGACCGCCATCGTTGAACGCGAAGCGCTCGGCGGCATCTGCCTGAACTGGGGCTGCATCCCCACCAAGGCCCTGCTGAAGAGCGCCCAGGTGTTCGAGTACATCAACCACGCCAAGGACTACGGCATCGAAGTGGGTGCCGCCAAGCCCGACATGAGCGGCATGGTACAGCGCAGCCGCGATGTGGCCAAGGGCATGAGCAGCGGCGTGCAGTTCCTCATGAAGAAGAACAAGATCGATGTGATCATGGGCACCGGCAAGCTCATGGCCGGAAAGAAGCTGGAAGTGACCGGTGCCGACGGCAAGAAGCAGGTGCTGGAGGCCAAGAGCATCATCATCGCCACCGGCGCCCGCAGCCGTGCCCTGCCCGCCCTGCCCCAGGACGGCAAGAAGATCATCGGCTACCGCGAAGCCATGGTGCTCCCCCAGCAGCCCAAGAGCATGGTGGTGGTGGGCAGCGGTGCCATCGGCAGTGAGTTCGCCTACTTCTACAACGCCATCGGCACCAAGGTGACCCTGGTGGAATTCATGCCCAACATCGTTCCGGTGGAGGATGAAGAGGTGAGCAAGCAGTTGGAGAAGAGCTTCAAGAAGCAGGGCATCGAAGTGATGACCAGCGCAGAAGTGACCAAGGTGGACACCGCCGGCAAGGGCTGCAAGGTGACCGTGAAGAGCGCCAAGGGCGATCAGGTCATCGAGTGCGACATCGTGCTGAGCGCTGCGGGGATCGTGGCCAACATCGAAGGCATAGGCCTGGAGGAAGTGGGTATTGCCACGGACAAGGGCAAGATCACGGTGAACGAGTTCTACCAGACCAACATCCCCGGCTACTACGCCATCGGTGATGTGACCCCCGGCCAGGCCCTGGCGCACGTGGCCAGTGCGGAAGGCATCATCTGCGTGGAGAAGATCGCCGGTCACCACCCCGAGAAGCTGGACTACAACAACATCCCCGGCTGCACCTACTGCAGCCCTGAGGTGGCCAGCGTGGGCATGACCGAGAAGCAGGCCAAGGACAAGGGCCTTGCCATCAAGGTGGGCAAGTTCCCCTTCAGCGCCAGCGGAAAGGCCAGCGCAGGCGGCAACAAGGACGGCTTCGTGAAGCTGATCTTCGATGCCAAGTACGGCGAACTGCTCGGCGCACACATGATCGGAGCCAACGTGACGGAGATGATCGCCGAGTGCGTGAGCATCCGCAAGCTGGAGACCACCGGCCACGAGATCATCAAGACCGTGCACCCCCACCCCACCATGAGCGAAGCCATCATGGAGGCGGCCGCGGCGGCCTACGGCGAGGTGATCCACCTTTAGGAAATGGGTAAGGAGAAAGCGGATGGCTGAGCGTCCCCCGGAAGGATCCTGCCATCCGCTTTCACCTTGCATCCTTCGCTCCGATGTCCGCTGCTCCCCATTCCTCCTCTGACGCCGCGCGGTTCTTCGATCGCACCAGCGCCACGTACCGCGCCAAGTACGGCACTGAGAGCCCCTTCCACCACTACTACTTCAACGAGCGGTTGGAGAAGGCCACCGAGGGCCTGGACCTTGCGGGCTGCACGGTGCTTGACATTGGCAGCGGGACAGGCAACCTCTATGAGCATCTGGCCCCGCGCTCGCCCGGCATGCGGTTCCTGGCCAGCGATGTGAGCGCGGGCATGCTGGCACAGAGCCCTGTGCCCGAAGCGGACCGTTTCGTGGGCCACGCCTATGAGATCCCCTTCCCCGTGCAGGCCTTCGATGCGGTCTTCATGCTGGGTGTGACCACCTACCTGAGCCCGGAGGAGCTGGCGCGCAACCTGGCGTTCATCGGGCGGGCACTGAAGCCGGGGGGGCATGCGGTGATCACCTTCACCCACGCCCGCGGGCTCGACACCTGGAGCCGTCGCCTGGCCAAACTACCGCTGCGCCTGCTGGGCCGCCGGGACAAGGTGCTGAGCTCCGGCCTGCGCACCCACACGTATTCGGTGGCGGATGCCACGCGGATCGTGGGCGCCCACCTGCGCATAGACCGCTGCAGTTTCCACAACCACACCATCTTTCCCTTCAACCTGCTGGTGCCGCGCGCCTCCATCCGACTGGCGGAGCGGATAGACCGGCTGCCCGCCGACCACTGGCTCCACCGCTGGCTGAGCTCCGACCTGGTCCTGCACTGCAGCAGGCCCTGAGCAAGGCAACCACGGCGCGAACGAGCGTCTTGGCTGTGGACAAGGAGGACGGCTGACCAGCCCCCACCGGCACCCTTCCATCGCATGCCCAGGATCCTCCGCATCATCAACCGCTTCAACCTTGGCGGCCCCACGCACAATGCCGCATACCTGACCCGCCACCTGCCGCCCGAATTCGAGACCCTGCTGGTGGGCGGCAGCCAGGAAGCCACCGAGGAGGGCAGCCACCACATCCTGGACGCGGTGGGCGTGAAGCCCCTGATACTACCCGAACTGCAGCGCGAAGTGGCCCCCTGGCGCGACCGCGGCGCCTACCGCCGGATCAAGCAACTGATCCGGGAGTACAAGCCGGACATCGTACATACCCATGCCGCCAAGGCCGGTGCCGTGGGCCGGATGGCGGCCGCCGAGCTCGGCGTGAAGGTGGTCGTGCACACGTTCCACGGCCACGTGTTCCACAGCTATTTCGGGCCGGTGCGTACAGCCTTGTACAAGAACATCGAGCGCTACCTGGCGCGGCGCACCAGCCGCATCATCGCCATCAGCGAGCAGCAGCGGGAGGAGCTGGTGAAGGTGCACCGCATCTGCAGCGCGGACAAGGTGAGCGTGATCCCGCTGGGGTTCGACCTGAGCCGGTTCCATGCCGAACAGGAGCGCAAGCGCGCGCTTTTCCGCTCGGTGTACGGCGTGGCGGACGATGAAGTGGCCATCGGCATCGTGGGCCGCCTGGTGCCCATCAAGAACCATGACCTTTTCCTGGATGTGCTGGCCGGGGTGCAGCAGCGCACGCACAAGCGCATACGGGCGTTCATCGTTGGCGATGGGGAGGAACGCGGCCGGCTGGAGGAGCGTGCCCGGGCCATGGGGATCCACGTGGCCGTGGGGCCCCTGCTCACTGGACAAGGCTTGGCGCAGGCAGCCCTGAACGGGCCCGTTGTGGCACCCGCCACGCTCACCTTCACCTCTTGGTTGAAGGAGATGGACGTAGTGAACGCGGGCCTTGACATCGCCGTGCTGACGAGCCTGAACGAGGGCACGCCGGTAAGCCTGATCGAAGCGCAGGCCGCAAGCAGGCCCATCGTGAGCACCCGGGTCGGTGGCATCGCGGACGTGGTCGATGTGGGTGGCACCGCCCTGCTGCGACCGAGCGGCGACGTGGAGGGGTTGCGGACCGATCTGCTGCGGCTGGTGGAGGACGAGGACCTGCGCCGCCGGATGGGGGCGGGTGGCTGGCCGCTGGTGGCCGAGCGCTTCCACTTTACCCGATTGGTGAAGGACATGGCCGCCCTGTACCACCAACTGCTGGACCGATGAGCCTGCGCGCCGAACGTTACTTTTGCCGGGATATGCACCAACTGACGCGACGTACCCTGTTCCTGGGCCTGGTGATCGCACTGCTGAGCAGCTGCACCATCAACCGGGACATCATGTTCAAGACCTCGACGGACCACCGCTTCGACGCGTTCCAGGATTCGGCCTCGGACCAGCTGCTGCTGCAGGCGAACGATGTGTTCCAGTTCCGCTTGTTCGCCAACGATGGATTCAAGATCATCGACCTCGTGAGCGAAGGCGCCATCCGGGAGGCCCAGTTCATGAACAGAAGCATGTTCACCTACTTCATCGAGTACGATGGCATGGTGAAGTTGCCCCTGCTGGGCCGGGTGAAGCTCAAGGGCCTGTCGGTGCGAGAAGCGGAACTGATGCTGGAGGAGCGCTACACACAGTACTACAACCGTCCGTTCGTGCAGCTGATTGTGAACAACCGCCGCGTTGTGGTCTTCCCAGGAGGTGGCGGTGATGCACGCATCATTCCGCTGGAGAACCAGAACACCACCCTGCTCGAGGTGCTGGCCACCGCCGGAGGCATCAACCGGAGGGGCAATGCCTCCCGTGTGAAGCTGTTCCGCCACGACGAGGATGGCACCCGGAAGGTGTACCAGTTCGACCTCTCCACGATCGAAGGATTGAAGTATGCGGACATCGTGATGCAGGGGGACGACGTGCTCTATGTGGAGCCGAACCCGGAACTGGCGCGCGAGTTCCTGCAGGACCTCACTCCCATCGTCACCCTCCTCACCAGCATCGTGCTCGTCATCGGTATCGTGCGCGGGTTCAACTAAGGCAGCCAGCAGGAGATGCTACAGGACGAAGCCAGCCAACGTAGTCTCAACTTCGAGAGCTACAAGGAGCGCATCACCAACTTCAGCAATGAGTTCGAGCTGGGGTTGTTCATCCACATCGTGCAGAAGAGCCTGCTGTGGATCGTGCTGGTGATCCTGCTGGCCGTGGCGAGCGGCTTCCTGTACCTGCGCTACACCTCGCCCGTCTATAGCGCGCGGGTGATGCTGCAGCTGCGCGACACCAACACCGCTCAGGACATCCTCAACGTGGCCCCCTTCGCCGAGGACCGCCCGATCAGGGCCGACGTGGAACTGATGCGCAGCCGGTTCTTCATGCGCAGGACACTGGAGAACCTGGACCTGGAGGTGAGCTACTACAACCGGGGCCAGATCCTGACCGAGGAGTATTATACACGCAGCTTCTTCCGGGTGAAGGAACTGACCGTGCACGACACGCGGGTCCGCGACATCCCCATCATGATCTTCCTGGACGACCCGGCACAGGTGAGGCTGTCGTACGTTGTGGGCAACACCAAGCGGGAGTACACCTTCCGTGCGAACGAGATCATCCGAACGCCGGAATTCAGTTGCACCTTGGAGGTGGACCGCGACCGGCCCAAGCCCCCCACGACCGATGCGGAGGTCTCGCTCTACTTCAAGATCAACTCCATCAAGGCGCTCATGGACCGGTTCGCCGGCACCATCGATGTGAAGATCGCCGATGAACAGGCGCAGACCGTTGAGGTGGTGTGCCGGAACCAGAACCAGCTGCTGGCCCGCGACATGGTGCAGGCGATCGCCGAATCGTTCATCGCATACGATGTGGAGCGCAAGACCGAAAGTGCCGGGGCCATCATCCGCTTCATCAGGGCCCAGAAGGACACCGTCTTCGAACAGCTCCGCAGCTCGGAGTACGCCCTGCAGCAATTCCAGGTGGACAACAAGGTCACCCGCCTGGACCAATTGACACCGATGTACCTGGAGCAGACGCGGATGCTCGAGCAGCAGCTGATCGAGCTGAACCAGGACATCGCCCTGCTGAACGAACTGCGCCGCAGCACCGACCGCCCCATGCCGGAGATCTCCGTGCAGGACCTGCTGCCGCTGCTGATGGGCTCCAAGCACCACGCCACGCTGGCTGACATGATCGGGGAGCTGGACGATCTGTTGCGCGCCCGCTACGAACTGGCCACCGAGGTCACCAGCGCGCACAATACCATCAAGGCGGTGGAGTCCCGCATCGAAGCGCAGAAGGGGCTGCTCATTGCCAGCATCAACTCCATCCGCGACCGCGCCATCTTCCAGAAAGGCCAGGTGGAGACCTCCCTGAACGACATCGACGCCAAGTTCCTCACCCTGCCCGAGAAGGAGCTCCGCTTTGCCCGCATCGAACGCCTGTTCAACATCAACGAGAAGTACTACACGATGCTGTTGGAGAAGGACGTGGAGTACCGGATCAGCAAAGCTGGGTTCGTTCCCGAGAACCAGATCCTGGAGGAGGCCACCGTACCCACCGAGCCACTCTACCCCAAGCGGAACGTGATCCTGGTCACCTACCTGGTGGGCGGTGTCATCCTGAGCCTGCTGCTCATCCTGCTCCGCTACATCCTCCACGACAACATCACCTCGCTGCACGACATCGCCAAGCTCTCCAACGCGAGCATCGGCATCCTGGGGATGGTGCCCAAGTACAAGAAGGACATCCCGATCTCCCAACTGCTGATCGACAAGAACCCGAAATCGCTGATCGCTGAATCGTTCCGCAGTGTACGCACCAACCTGCAGTTCATCGACAACAGCCCGGGACCCAAGGTACTCGCCGTGACCAGCACCATCTCCGGCGAAGGGAAGACCTTCGTGGCCATCAACCTTGGTGGCATCATCTCCGTGAGCGGCAAGCGGGTGATCATCATCGACCTGGACATGCGCAAGCCCAAGATCCACCTGGGCTTCGGCGTGGAGAACATCCGTGGCATGAGCACCATCCTCATCGGCAAGGACGAGGTCGCCAACTGTGTGCAGAAGAGCAGCCTCGATGGCCTCGATTTCATCACCGCAGGACCCATACCGCCCAACCCGTCGGAGCTGATCATCAACCCGCGGATGATGGAGGTGGTGAAGGAGCTGAAGCAGCAGTATGACGTGGTGCTCATCGACAATCCGCCCGTGGGCCTGGTGACGGACGGCATTCCCATGATCCAGATGGCGGACTACCCCATCTACATCTTCCGGGCCGACTACAGCAAGAAGCAGTTCGTACAGAACGTGGACCGCCTGATCAACGAGAACAACATCACCCGCTTGAGCGCAGTGCTCAATGGCGTGGACATCGACCGCAACAAGTACGGATACAACTATGGCTATGGCTACGGCTATGGCTATGGCTACGGCTATGGCTACGGGCAAGGCTATTCCGGCGGGTATTACGAGGAGCGCGGCACGACCAAGCGGCGAGGTTTCATGAATTGGTTGCTGGGCCGATCATGAACGTGCTGACCACCCCCCTCCCCGGCCTCCTGCGACTTGTGCCCCGCCAGTTCGCTGATGAGCGCGGCCGCTTCATCGTCACCTTCGACCAGGCCGTGTTCGACCGTGCCGTGGGTGCCCCCACCCGGTTCGTGCAGGACAACGAGAGCACCTCGCACAAGGGTGTACTGCGCGGTCTTCACTTCCAACTACCTCCCAGTGCCCAAGGCAAGCTCGTGCATGTGGTGCGCGGCAGCGTGCTGGACGTGTGCGTGGACCTGCGGCCCGACAGCCCCACCCGTGGCGGGCATTACAAGCAGGTGCTGGACCCCGTGCAGAAGGAGCTCCTCTGGATCCCCCCGGGCTTCGCGCATGGCTTCGTGGCCTTGGAGGACGATACGGTCTTCGCCTACAAGTGCACGGCGCTCTACGACCCGGCCAACGAACGGTGCATCCGCTGGAACGATCCCGATCTCGCGATCGACTGGGGTGTGGCTGACCCACTGGTGAGCATCAAGGATGCGGCCGGTGCCCTCTTCAACGAACGCAACTGGTGGCCGGCGGCCTGACCCATGTACAGCCCCACGCAGCTATTCCTCATCTACTCGGGCATGTTCTTCGCAGCCCTGGTCTTCAGCATCCTGGTGAATTCGCTCTTCATGCGGTTCTCCCACACGCTGGGCATCCGGGGCACGGACCACCTGCTGGTGCGCTGGAGCAGCACGGCCAAACCGGCCTTCGGAGGCATCGGCTTCTTCATGCTCTTCCTGGTGAGCTTCACCCTGCATGGCGTCATCTTCCCGGGCCGTGCAGGAACCACCCTGCGACCGGAGCTCTTCGGGCTCCTTGCCGCCACCTCGCTGGGGTTCCTCATGGGCCTGGCGGACGACGCGTACAACACCAAGCCACTGCTCAAGTTCATCATACAGGTGAGCTGCGGCCTCATCCTCATCGCGTCAGGCACTTCGATAGACCTCTTCGATGCCGACTGGGCGGACCATCTGCTGACCGTACTGTGGGTGGTGGGGATGATGAACTCCATCAACATGCTGGACAACATGGACGGCATCACCACCAGCGTGAGCATCGGCGTGCTGAGCGCGGTGTTGGTGCAGATGCAGGTGCTGCGGACCGACGAGACCGTGCACACGATCCTGATCATCGGTGTGATGGCCGCCCTGGCGGGCTTCCTGTTCTTCAACTGGCACCCTTCGCGCATGTACATGGGCGATACCGGAAGTCAGTTCCTCGGCGTATTCCTCGCGTACCTCGCCATCCGCTTTCTGTGGAACACCCCTTCGTCCACCGGCGCCTGGGAACTGCCCCGCCAGATCGTCATGCCGCTCATTGCGCTGCTGCTGCCGATCATTGACACCACCATCGTATCCATCAACCGGGTGGCGCGCGGCACTTCCCCGTTCGTAGGCGGACGCGACCACACCACCCATCACCTGAGCTATGCCGGCCTGAGCGACGCACAGGTGGCCCTGACCTTCGTGGGGCTCTCGCTGCTCAACGTCTTTCTCATCTTCGTGGCCGCACGCTACATCCCGGTATGGGGGAACATCCACACCATCCTGTACGTTGGCTATGCTGTGATCCTGTTCGGCACGCTGTTCGCACTGACCCAACGCACCCGCCACGCCCGCCGATGACCCCGACACAGCCCTCCCGCACCCCGCGCTTGTTGATCCGCACAGGGCTCTGGTCCCTGCTGCTGCTGGGAGCCGCCCTGAGCGTGCACCTCTTCACCTACTCCAGCACAGTGGAGAACAGCGACGCGGACCACCAGCGCCACTTCAACGACAACTACAAGGTCTTCTCCCTCACCCTGCCGAACGACCTGGAGCTGTTCGGACAGCCGGTACCGTTGGAGCGCTTGGACGTGCGCGAGCGACTGGACCGGGAACTGCTGGTGAACACCTACTGGCAGAGCAACACAGTGCTGCTCCACAAGCGTGCCAATCGCTGGTTCCCGATGGTGGCTGCGGTGCTCGCCAAGGCCGGTGTTCCGGAGGACATGAAGTACATCCCCGTCGTGGAGAGCGGCTTCACCAACGTGGTATCGCCTGCAGGAGCGGCTGGTCCCTGGCAATTCATGAAGGCAACGGCCACGGCCTATGGGCTGGAAGTGAGCGATGAAGTGGACGAGCGCTACCACATGGAAAAGAGCACCGAGGCAGCGGCCCGCTACCTGAAGCGCAGCTATGAGCAGTATGGTGACTGGGCCCTGGCGGCGGCGAGCTACAACCTGGGCCCTGAAGGTGTGGCCCGCCAGTTGGATCAGCAGGGCGTGAACGGCTACTTCAACCTGCAGCTTCCGGAGGAGACCGCGCGCTACGTGTTCCGCATACTTGCCATGAAGGAGATCATGCGCGATCCCGAGCGGTACGGCTTCCACCTGCGCGAGCGCGACCTCTACATGCCCTACCGCACGCGGAGCGTGATGGTGAACGGCCCCATCCCGGACCTGGCCGCCTTTGCCCGGGAGCAGGGCACCGACTACCGCAGCCTGAAGCTGCTGAACCCCTGGCTGCGATCCACCAAACTGAGCAACGCGCAGCGCCGCAGCTACACCCTGCTGCTACCTGCGGAGGACTTCGACGCGGTGGTGACGAGCAACGACGAGTGACGATGGCACGAAGCAGGAAGGTGGCCAAGCACCAGGCGGAACGGCCGGCGGTGCAGGATGAGGTTGAATACATCGAGGTGCTCGGAGCGCGGGTGCACAACCTGAAGGGGATCGATGTGCGCATCCCCCGCGACAAGCTCGTGGTGATCACCGGCCTGAGCGGCAGCGGCAAGAGCTCCCTGGCCTTCGACACCATCCACGCCGAAGGGCAGCGCCGCTACATCGAGACCTTCAATGCCTACGCCCGTCAGTTCCTCGGTGCCATTGAACGGCCCGATGTGGACGCCATCACGGGGTTGAGCCCTGTGATCGCCATCGAGCAGAAGACCATCAGCCGCAACCCACGCAGCACTGTGGGCACCATCACCGAAGTATATGACCTGCTGCGCCTGCTCTTCGCCCGTGCCGGTGAGGCGTACAGCCATGTCACCGGTGAGCGCATGGTGCGCTACTCGGACAAGCAGATCCAGGACCTCATCCTCTCCGAGCTTGCGGGGCGCGATGTGCTGGTGCTGTCGCCCTTGGTGCGCGGCCGCAAGGGCCACTACAAGGAGCTCTTCGAACAACTGTTGCGCCAGGGCTTCCTGCGGGCCAGGGTGGACGGCAAGGTCATCGATATCAGTGACCGCCCGCGCCTGGACCGCTACAAGCTGCACGACATCGAACTGGTGGTGGACCGGCTGAAGGTGAACGCCACCAACGCCAAGCGGCTCGCCGACACGTGTGCCACGGCCATGAAGTACGGAAAGGGCTCGTTGATGGTGGTGGGTGTGGACGAGCACGAACCGCGCTACCTGAGCCGGCACCTGATGTGCCCCACGAGCGGCATCGCCTACGAGGAGCCCGAACCAAATCTGTTCAGCTTCAACAGCCCCTACGGAGCATGCCCCACGTGCAGCGGCCTGGGCCAGGTGACGGAAGTGGCGCTGGACAAGATCGTGCCGGACCGTAGCAAGAGCATCCGGAGGGGGGCTTTCCTGCCCCTGGGCGCCTACAAGAGCAACTGGATCTTCAAGCAGGTGGAGGCCGTGCTGCAGCAGTTCGGCCATGACCTGGACAGCCCCGTGGCGGAGATGGACGATGCAGTGATCTCCGCCCTGCTCAACGGCCTCGACGAACCATTGCGGGTCAGCAGCAGCATCGGACTGAGCGACCGTAGCGTGCAGTTCGAGGGGCTCATCCCATACGTGATGGAGCAGGCCAATGACGGTACCAAGGCAGCGCAGAAGTGGGCCGCCGGCTTCACACACATGGTGGCCTGCCCGGCCTGCAATGGTGCCCGCCTCAAGCAGAACGCACTCCACTTCCGGCTGCACGGCCGCAACATCTTCGAGCTGGCCAGCATGAGCATCGCTGCACTGCACGCAGAAATGGAAGGCCTGCACGCACACCTCGATGAGAAGCAGACCCTCATCGCCCACGAGGTGGTCAAGGAGATCACCAGCCGCACGCGCTTCCTACTGGATGTGGGCCTCGACTACCTCACCCTGGACCGAAGTGCGCGCACCCTCAGCGGCGGCGAAGCGCAACGCATCCGGCTGGCGACACAGATCGGGAGCCAGCTCACGGGCGTGCTCTACATCCTCGACGAGCCTAGCATCGGCCTGCACCCTCGTGACGATCGTCGCCTCATCGGCAGCCTGCGCGACCTGCGCGATGGCGGCAACAGTGTGCTGGTGGTGGAGCACGACCGCGAGATGATGATGAGCGCCGACCACCTCATCGACATCGGCCCCGGGGCGGGTGAGCATGGTGGGCGGATCGTGGCGCAGGGCGACCCGCGCGAACTGGTGCAGGGCGAGAGCACCACGGCGCGCTACCTCCGCGGCGACCTGAGCATACCGGTGCCCACCCAACGGCGCCCAGGCAACGGCAGGCAGATCCAACTGCTCGGTGCCAGCGGCCACAACCTGAAGGATGTGGACCTCACGCTGCCGCTCGGGAAGTTCATCTGCGTGACCGGCGTGAGCGGTAGCGGTAAGAGCACACTGGTGAGCGATACGTTGTATCCCATCCTCAGCAAGCACTATCACCGCAGCGAGGCCCAGCCCCTGCCTTATCGCAGCGTCAAGGGCCTGGAGCACATCGACAAGGTCATCGAGGTGGACCAGAGCCCCATCGGACGCACCCCACGCAGCAATCCGGCCACCTATACCGGCCTCTTCGACCATATCCGCGAATTGTATGCCCAGCTGCCTTCGGCCAAGATCAGGGGGTACAAGGCCGGTCGCTTCAGCTTCAACACCCCGGGCGGCCGATGCGAGACCTGCAAGGGGGCGGGCGTGCGCACCATCGAGATGAACTTCCTGCCCGACGTGAACGTGCCTTGCGAAACCTGCCGCGGCCGTCGCTACGACCGCGAGACCCTCGAGGTGCGCTTCAAGGGACGGAGCATCGCCGATGTGCTGGCCATGCCAGTGGAGCAGGCCGCGGAGCACTTCGCGGACGTCCCCATGATCGCCCAGAAGCTGCGCACCTTGCTGGACGTGGGTCTTGGCTACGTGACGCTGGGCCAGAGCAGCACCACCCTCAGCGGTGGCGAGGCTCAACGGATCAAACTGGCCAGCGAACTGAGCAAGCGTGATACCGGCCGCACCTTCTACATCCTTGATGAACCCACGACCGGACTCCATTTCGATGATGTGCGACAGCTGATCAAGGTGTTGGACCGCTTGGTGGACCAGGGCAATACCGTGCTGGTGATCGAGCACAACATGGACATCATCAAGGTGGCGGACCACCTCATCGACATGGGTCCGGAAGGAGGAAGCGGTGGTGGCACCATCGTGGCAAGGGGCACCCCGGAGGAGGTGGTGCTGATGGGACGCGGGCATACGGCCCCCTTCCTGGCTAGTGAAATGAACTGAGCTGCGCGTTGGAACGTACGCAGTGGAACAATACCGGATACGCATGAGCACACGCAACAGCAAGAACCACGAAGAGAGCGAACGCCGCATCAAACGCGCCTTCAAGCGCCGCGGCTGGAGCGAGGTGAAGGCCAACGACAGCTGGGCCATCTTCAAGATCATGAGCGAGTTCGTGGAGGGCTTCGAGGCCATGCAGCGCATCCGACCGTGCGTGAGCATTTTCGGCAGCGCCCGCACCAAGCCCGAAGCCGTGGAATACAAGCTCGCCGAGGAGATCGCGTTCCAACTCACACAGAACGGTTACGGTGTCATCACCGGCGGTGGTCCGGGTATCATGGAGGCCGGGAACAAGGGCGCACAGCGCGGTGGCGGAACCAGTGTCGGGCTCAACATCGAGCTGCCCTTCGAGCAATCGTCCAATCCGTTCGTCGACAAGGAGAAGAGCCTCCACTTCGATTATTTCTTCGTGCGCAAGGTGATGTTCACCAAGTACAGCCAGGGCTTTATCGTGCTGCCCGGCGGCTTTGGCACCTTGGACGAACTGTTCGAGGCGCTTACGCTCATCCAAACGCAGAAGATCGGTCGCTTCCCCATCATCCTGGTGGGCCGCAAGTATTGGCAGGGGCTCTTGGATTGGATCACGCACACCATGGGTGAACGACACGCGTACATCAACATGGACGACCTGGACCTGATCACCGTGGTCGATGCTCCGGAAGAGGCCGTGGCAGCGATCAACAGCTTCTACAGCAAGTACCTGCTCAAGCCCAATTTCTGAGCCGGACCAGGCGGCGTTCAACACCGCCCTGTTGGTACTTGCAACACAGACCCGCCCGCACAAGGGATCGGGGCCGGATACTTTTGGACGCAGCGTACACCTGCTACGCCCGTTCATTAACCGACCTGCCCGACCATGGTTCCAAAGCTGGTGCTGTTCGCCAATCTCTTCGGCCTCTTCCTCGTTGATGCTTTCCTGGCGGCCGATGTGCGCATCACCCAAACCCTTCCGGCCAGTATGGCCCCAGGCTCTGAAGTGCGCGTGAACGTGACCGTGGAGAAGGGCGAACTGAGCGGTTTCGCCAAGTTCCAGCTTGACATGCCGCCGGGCCTCAGCGTCACCGCGATCGAGACCAAAGGTGCCTCGTTCACCTTCGCGGACGGCAAGGCCAAGTTCATCTGGATGTCATTGCCCCCAGGCCCGACCTTCAAGTTCAGCTACACCCTCAGCGCCGATGCGTCCGCCCGTGGCGCACTGCCCATCGCGGGCCGCCTATCCTACATCGAGGACAACGAGCGCAAGACCCATGAGCTGCCACCCATCACCGTGGACCTCGGCAGCGGCGGCACGATCGCTGAAGGCACCGCCACGCAGAACGCAGGCAGCCTGGCCGCAGAAGAGAACGAGGAGACCATCGACGCGAACGACCTCGTATCTGCCGCCGGTGGCGCCACGCCCCCGTTGTCGGAAAGGATCCCCATGGTCGTGGTCGATGCGGCCGGCATCCCTCCCGCTCAGGGTCCCGGTGGTGTGAGCGCAACACGCACCATCACGCCCGTGACCGACAAGGAGATGCTGGTGGAGGTGATCGTGAAGAAAGGCTCCATCCGTGGCTTCGGCAAGTTGCAGGAGACCATTCCAGCCGGGTTCACCGCGCTTGAAAAGACCAGTGACGAAGCCATTTTCACCGCTCAGGAACGGTATGTGAAGTTCGTTTGGCTGAACCTACCCTCCCGTGAAGAGGTCAAAGTGGTGTACAAGCTGCGCGCCACGAGCCAGCCGGATGGTGAGTACACGGTGGACGGCGAATTCGGCTACCTGCTGAACGATGAGACCCAGAAAGCGGTGGTGGGTTCATCCCGCTTCTACATCGGCCCCAAGGCCCTTGAGCTGATCAATGGTGACGCCGCAGGTATTACGACGATCGATGGCGGAGACGGCAAACTGGACCTGACCGTGAAGGAAAAGCCCGTTACGAAGAGCAGCGAGACCTCACCTACCGCGAGTTCCAAGACGACACCAAAGGCCACGACAACTGAACCCAAGAGCAAGGCTGCCACAACCAAGCCCCCGGTAACTGCCGGTACGGGCCGCACAATTCCAGCACCTGAAAAAGGAGTGGTCTTCAAGGTCCAGATCACTGCTGCGCACCGCGAGGTGGGCAAAGCCTACTTCATGGCGCGGCATCGTTATTCGGGCGACTTCCAGATCGAGCGCCACCAAGGATGGATCAAATATGTGACCGGCCGATACGGCTCCTACCAGGAGGCACGGGACCAGCGCACTGGCTTTGTGAGCGCCGGACATGACTTCCCGGGGCCATTCGTCACCGCTTACAACAATGGTGAGCGCATCACCGTGCAGGAGGCGCTCATGATCACCAAGCAGCAGTGGGTCCAGTGATCCATTGATACCCGATGGCCGCAGGCCCACGCTCCCCCCTGACCCAACGCTACTTCGCAGTGGCAATGGCCCTGCTGGGTCTTGCAGCGCACGTCAAGGGACAGCAGGACAGTGCCACCACGGCCCCCGCTGTGGCCACGACCAGCCCGGGACGGACCGCTTCAGCGACCAGTGCTCCCTCCCTGCGTCCGACGCTGGGGCTCGGAGCGGGCATGTTCGCGTTCTTCGGTGATGTGGGCGCACAGCACGCTGCGCACAGCCCCCTCCTCGCCCGTCCAGCCTTCGACCTGCGCGCCTCAGTGCCCCTGAACGATTGGCTGGAAGCCGGCCTCTATGCACTGCACGGTCGGCTTGGCGTGAATGAACGCAGCCTGGCGCGCTCGCTGAACTTCGAGTCTCGTGTGACCGTGGGCGGATTTCAATTCCGGTACAACTTCCATCAGTTGCTGAACCCGGACAGGGTGGTGGAGCCCTTCGTTACCCTTGGCTTCGAGAGCGTCGAGTTCCTCACCAAGACCGACCTGCGCGACGGGCAGGGACGCACGTACAACTACTGGAGCGACGGAAGTATCCGCGACATCGCGGAGAACAGTCCGTTCGCGGGACAGGCCCAGGTGATCCAGCGTGACTATGTGTATGAAAGCGATGTGCGAGAACTGAACGCTGATGGATTTGGCAAGTATCCGGAACGTACCTGGGCGGTGCCCGTCGGCATCGGTGCGCGCATGAACCTCGGTGGTGGATTCGATTTCCGCATCGGCACCACCATGCACTTCACCCTGACGGACCTTGTGGATGGCGTGACCGATGAGAGCGTGGGACAACGACAGGGATCGTCGGGCAACGACCGCTTCCTTTATTCCTCCTTCTCCCTCGGATACGCCATACCGATCGCACCGCGTGCAAAGCGGAGCAAGATCACCCCGCTCAACAGCGAGGAACTCGACCTGATCGTGTTGCAGGATGATGAGGATGGGGATGGTGTGAAGGACATGGCGGATGAATGTCCAGGCACACCCACGGGAGTACAGGTGGATGCGAAAGGCTGCCCGCTCGACAGCGACGGTGATGGTGTACCGGACCATGAGGATGACGAGGCGGGCACAATGCCCGGAGCCATGGTGGATGCACGCGGCGTCACCATCAGCGATGAAGCCTATCTGAAGCGTTTCCTGAACTTCCTGGATTCAGGTAATGTGAACGTGGTGGCCTCATCGGTGGAATCCTTCGGACCCGTACGCAAGGCCCCCACCCGGCCTGGCAAGCGGGTCTACGTGGTGAAAGTGGGAAGCCAGGTCGAGGGCATCAGCGAAGAACTCATCCAACGCATCCTCAGCCTGCCGGATGTGCGCACCGTTGAAAGCGGGGACACGACCTTCTATGTGGTGGGCAGCTTTGACGCGATCCCGGAAGCTTTGCGGCGTGAGCTCGAGCTCCGCGGCATGGGCATCGAAAGCCGGGTGATGGCGGAAGAGAACGGTCGACTGATCGATGTGAGCAAGGAACTCGATGCGGAACGTGAACGGCGCAGGGGCATGGGTGCGGTGGACGACAGCCGCGATGTGATCGTTCGTGTCCAGCTCGGAGCCTTCCGGAACAAGCTTTCCAGCAACATCTTCCGTGATGTGCCGGACCTGGTGTCCATCCGTGGCGAGGACGGGCTGATGCGCTATTACACCGGTTCCTTTACGGACGTGAACGAGGCCGCCGACCACAAGGTGAAGATGCTCCTGCAGGGATTTGAAGGCGCGTTCCTGGTGGCGTTCAAACAAGGCCGGCGCGTGAGCATGAAGGAGGCCGGTGCTGTACTGACGGGACCGGAAGACCTGCGCACCCTTCCCTCGGGAAGTGTGAACAAGGACCGCCTGCGGTTCCGCGTGCAGGTGGGCTCCTTCGTGGGCTCGGTGAGCCAGGTGCCGATGGAGACCATGGGCAAGTACATCGAGATCGGGGATGTGGAACCCGTGATCCGTCCTGATGGCGTGCGTTATTTCCATGGTCGCTTCAGCACGCGTGCCGAGGCTGAAAGTGCGCGCCAACGCTTGAAAGGCATGGGCCTGGAGGATGCGTTCGTGGTGGGTGAGATGAACGGGCATGTGATCCCCGCCGAGGATGCCGAGCGGCTGCTCAACGGTCAATAACACGCTCCTCCGGTCCGTTCTACCTTCGTCACGGGGGCTTCCAAAGCCGCCAGACCACGTCATGCAAGCACTCCTTCGCGCCTCCCTCGTGGGCCTGGTGATATACCTCGCGGCCTGCTCGGAACCTTACGCCCCCACCCTGCCACCCGCCAGCTTCGGCCGCTATGTGGAGGCCTTCACGGCCGGAAATATTTCTGCGCGATCGGCGATCCTCGTGCGCATCGCCGAAGGAGCCCCCTGGAAGGACACGAGCAGCCTCCAGTTGGACCGCATCCTGCGCATCGACCCGGCCGTGCCTGGCACAGTGCGCTGGCGCGACCGCCGTACGCTGGCCTTTGAACCCGCTGAACGGCTGGCAGCCGGCAAGGACCACCTTGTGCAACTGGACCTTGGCGCCCTTCTCGATGTACCGCCCGATGTCCGGGAAATGCGTTACACCGTGCACACCATTGCACAAGGTGTGCGCACCGAGGTCTCCGATCTGACCGGACCGGCATCTGATCGGCAACAGCTGGTACTGACGGTACGTACGCTGGATGACGCCACCGGGCTGGACCTGCCTGCCTGCTTCACAGCAACGCACAACGGTAAGGCCCTGACAAGCCATTGGACCCATGCCGAGGATGGCCGTACCCATACGCTCACCATCGATGATGTGGTGCGCGGGGATATCGGTGGTACGGTCCAGCTCTCCTACGATGGAGCACCGATCGGTCTGGATGAGCGCATGGAACAGGCCATCGCCATACCGGCGTTGAACGTGCTGGCGCTCATCGCCAGTACGACACATGATGACGGAGAGCGGTACGCGGAGCTTGTCTTCAGCGATCCATTGGACGGTGCCCAGGACCTGGAAGGACGGCTGACACTTGGCAACGGTCCGGTCCGCCTGCACGTGAACGGCAACAGGGTGCTGGTGATGCCTGAGGACCGGTTGGTGGGCGAGCAATTGGTGAGCGTGGGCCGCAGCGTTCGCTCGCTGCGAGGCACCCAGCTCGCTGCCGACACCGTCTTCACCCTTGACTTCGCCGAGCGCGAACCTGCCGTGCGCATGGTGGGCGATGGCACCATCCTGCCTTCCTCCAATGCCATGGTGATGCCCTTCGACGCGGTGGGCCTCCATCATGTGGAGGTGCGCATACTTCGCATCGCGTCCAGCAACGTACCCCAGTTCCTGCAGACCAATCCACTGAGCGGCGAGAACGAACTGGCACGTGTGGGGCAGTTGGTGGCGCGCCATCTGGTGCCGCTCCGCACCGCGGATGCACCGGACCTCGGCGAGTGGAACCGCTACCACCTCGATCTTGGACGCTATTTCGAAGCGGAGCCCGGTGCGCTCTACCGCGTAGAGCTGTCCTTCCGCCGTCAGCACAGTTCATTGGCCTGTGCCGGTGGTACCAGCGAACTTCCCGATCTGGGCTGGGAGGAGCCGTTCGACGTGGAACAAGCGCGGCATGATGGGAGCATCCAGGAGTGGTACGGCTACGAGCACTATCCCTACTGGGGTTGGGACGAGCTTGATCCGTGCGGGGAGGATTACTACCGTTCCCAGGCGCCCCAGGGACGCAACCTGCTGGCAAGTGACCTGGGCCTGTTGGCTCGGGAGGCGGAGGATGGGTCCTGGCATTTTGCCGTGGCCGACATCGTGTCCACACAGCCGATGGCCGGCGTGGAACTGCGCGTTCTGGGGCCACAACACCAGCTGCTGGCCACCCTGCGCAGCAACACGGAGGGCATGGCGTTGCTCCCCACCACCGCCGCACGTCCGGCAGTGGTCGTGGCACAGAAGGGCCGGCAGTACGGCTACCTGCGGCTCGAGCCCGGCGCCGCCCTGTCCGTGAGCGAATTCGATGTCAGCGGACGACAGACCCAACACGGAATGAAAGGATTCCTCTATGGTGAACGCGGGGTATGGCGGCCGGGGGATACGCTTCACCTGGCCTTCATGCTGGAAGACGCCGCCTCCGCCAAGGAACACCCCGTGGTCATGCAGCTCTTCGACCCGCAGGGTCGCCCCATGCAGCGCCTGGTGGCTGACAAGGGCGACCATGGTCTGTTCCGCTTCAGCACCGCCACCCCGCCAGATGCTCCCACCGGACTGTGGAACGCACAGGTCCAGGTAGGCTCCGCACGCTTCGAGCGAAGTGTGCGCATCGAAGCGGTGCGACCCAACAGGCTGCGCGTATTGCTCGACCCCGGTCCGGACAGGCTCCCAGGCCCAGGCCCGCATGATGTGCAGGTCTCCGCCGAATGGCTCCATGGTGCCGTGGCCCGTGACCTGCGCACCACCGTGACCATGACCCTGGCCGCTGACAGGCTCGCTTTCAAGGGCTACGAGCAATGGAACTTCGAGGACATCTCCCCCCGTACGAACGATGAGGAGGTGCTGGTGCACGAGGGTCGAACATCCGCAGAGGGACGCCTCACGTTCCCGCTTTCCCTGCCTGTGAACGCAGGACTTCCGGCACTGGTGAAGGCCGACCTGGTGACCCGCATCTTCGAACCAGGTGGGGACGCGAGCATGGACCGGACCACGGTGCACATCGCACCGTACGATCACTATGTCGGAGTGCGGATACCAGCGGCCAGCGGCGCATGGGGCAGCTACTACACCGATACCACCTACGCGGTGGAGATCGCCACCCTGAACGCGGGCGGAACACCCGTTGGTGGGCGCGACCTGGAGGTCCAGGTAATGAAGTTGGACCACAGCTGGTGGTGGGATGGCGCAGTGGGCGGCAGTGCGAACTACATGAGCGCGGCGCACAGTACGGTACGACAGCGCGTAGCGTTGACCACGGATGCGAAGGGGCGCGCCCGCTTCGACCTGCGCATCGATCGCCCCGACCGCGGTCGCATGGTGCTCCGTGTGCGCGATCCCGAGAGCGGGCACACCAGCGCCTCGCTTCTCCACTTCGACTGGCCCGGCTGGTCGGGTTGGGCCCGTCGTGAAGACCCGAAGGCCGCTTCCATGCTCACGTTCAGTGCTGACAAGGAGCGTTACCGGCCGGGCGATGAAGCCGTGCTCACCATTCCATCGGCAGGCGTCGGCCGCGCCTTGATCACCATCGCATCGAACGACCAGGTGCTGAGCATGCGCTGGGTGGAACTGAACGAGCAGGAGACGCGGGTCAGCGTGCCGATCTCAGCGGACATGGCGCCGAACGTCTACGCCGATGTCTGCCTGCTGCAACCGCACGGTGGGGTAAGGAACGACCTTCCCATCCGCCTGCATGGGGTGATACCGATCTTCGTCGAGGATCCTGCATCCCGCCTTACCCCCACCCTCGCTCTGCCCGCGACCATACGCACAGGAGCTCCGTTCGAAGTAAAGGTGAGGGAGCGTTCCGGTGCAGCCATGACCTACACGCTGGCCATCGTCGACGAAGGCCTGCTCGATCTGACCCGATTCCGCACGCCCGACCCTTGGTCACACTTCCATGCCCGCGAGGCATTGGGGATACGGAGCTGGGATGTCTACGATGATGTGATCGGCGCTTATGGGCAGCAGGTGCAACGCATCCTGGCGTTGGGAGGAAGCGATGACGGCGGCCCCGTGCAGGGTGCACGCGCACAGCGCTTCGTGCCGGTGGTACGCTACGTCGGGCCCTTCAGCATTGCCGCCAACGGTCAGGGCACCCATTCGTTCACCCTTGACAATTACGTCGGCTCCGTGCGTGTGATGGTCGTGGCCACCAATGGTTCCGGCGCCCAAGGTCATGCTGAGCACCGGGTGCCCGTGACCAAGCCCCTGATGGTACTGGCCAGCCTTCCCCGGCAACTGGCACCTTCGGAGATGGTGGACCTGCCCGTGACGCTCTTCGCGATGGAGCGTGCGCCTGGAACAGTAAAGGTGAGCGTTCGCACCAAAGGGCCGTTGCGCCTGAACGGACCAAGCAGTCAACAGTTGCGGATGAACGCCACCGGTGAGCAGCTCCTGCGCTTCGGCCTGCAGTGCGGCGATACCGGCGGCATCGCTCGGGTCATTGTCACTGCGGAGAATGGATCGGACCGGGCGACCACCGAAATAGAGATCGCTGTACGCGACCCGGCAACATCAACCAGTGAGTTGACGCAGCTGCTCGTTGGACCGGGCGAGGAGGCCGCCATCGAACATACGCCACTGGGACTCCCAGGCAGCAACAGCGCAACGCTCGAGTTCAGCAGCATGCCACCGATCAACCTTGGAGAACGGCTGAAGTACCTGATGGACTATCCGCACGGATGCCTTGAACAGACCGTATCGCGGGCCTTCGCCCAACTGTACCTCGACCGTATCGTTGATCTGTCCCCATCGCACCGTACACAGCTCGGCACCCAGGTGGCAGATGCGATCCGTCGTGTCGGCCAGCTGCAACGCACCGATGGATCCTTCAATACCTGGCCCGGTGGTGACTCGTACGACGGATGGAGCAGTGCCTATGCCGGGCACTTCCTGGTAGAGGCACGAAGGGCCGGTCATACTGTGCAGCAACGTGTGGTGGACCGCTGGGTGGAACATACGCGCCGCAGCCTGCGTGAAGACCGACCTACCAACGCAAGCGTTCCGGTGAACAGCGTGCGCAACGAGCTGGAAGCGTACCGGCTCTTCATATTGGCTCTTGCACAGCGACCGGAGAACGCCGCGATGAACCGCCTGCGCGAACGGAAGGACCTGGGCGATCAAGCCCGCCACCTGCTGGCCGGTGCCTACGCGCTGAACGGACGCATGGATGTGGCCGGGATGCTGATGGGGGCCATGGTCATGAACAGCACGCCATCCGCGGCGGCCCCCTGGACCTACGGTAGTCCGCTGCGTGACGATGCCATCACGGCGCACGTGCTGCGGCTGATGGGCCGACGGAGCGCATCATTCACCGTTCTGCAGCGCATTGCGGCGGCACTCTCCAGCACTTCCTGGCACAGCACGCAGAGCACCGCCTTTGCCCTCTGGTCCATCGCACAGGAGGGCACCGCGAACGGAAAGGGGCTCCATTATACCATCACCCATGCCGGTCGCAGTGTGGAAGAGCGCAGCCACAGGTCGATGCGGACAATGACCGTTGAGCAGGCGGATGGACCACAGCGCTACACGGTGCACAACCACAGCGAACTGCCACTGCACGTGCAACTGCTGCGCCAAGGCAGGCAACGGTCCGTCGATGAGCAGGAGCGCTTCCAGGGGATCCTGGTCCGTGTCCGTTACGAGGACCGTGATGGGCGAACATTGGACCCCACCCGGGTGGAGCAGGGGACCGATGTCTTCGCTGTGGTCGATGTGCAGCACGACGGTCAGCAGCCTGATCTGCGGAACCTGGCCTTGACACAGATCTTCCCCAATGGATGGGAGATACGCCCCACACGGCTCGAGCAGGATGCCGCGGCGGTGAGGACCACGGATCACCAGGACTTCCGTGACGACCGGGTGCTCAGCTACTTCGACCTGCCTCGCGGCGCCTCGCGGCGCATCCGGGTGGCCCTGAACGCTTCCTTCACGGGCAGGTTCTGGATGCCGGGGGTGATGGTGGAGGCGATGTACGATGCACGTGTGCAGGCCCGGACCAAGGGTTCCTGGGTGGACGTTGTACCACCCGGCAGTGACCCGGTTATTCCGTGATGGCGAAACGGAACGTGCCTCGCAGCCCCGCTCCACTGACCCCAAGGAGATAGCTGCCCGGGCTGAGCGGTGGCACCGTCAGCTCCATCACCGGTGCCGTGCGCCGCTCGTGATCGACCACGACACGTCCTGTCGCATCGAGGATGCGCAAACGGACCTGTTCGGGACAGGACGTACAGGTCACCTGCACACGCCGCTCCAGGGGCAGATGGCGCATGGACACGCTGGACGTCCCGCCCGGCTCTGGTATTCCGATCCCTCCACAGGGCGTGTAGCTGCCGTTCTGTTGACTCAGGTTCCCCGTGGGGCTCAGGAAGAGATAGAGCTTCTCCTCGGGCGGGTTCGGGTTGCCGGTCCAGTGGTAGTTCATCTTGCCGAAAAGGTCCGGTTGGTTGGGACCGGTCTGTGGTCCGCAAGCATTGACCGTGCAGCATGACCCTCCCCCGGTGAGCGTACCCACCACCCGTCCGGACGCATTGAAGAGCGGTGCGCCCGATGAACCAGGCTCCATGACCCCATGACCGTTGGCCGTGGGAACCCAGTTCACGCGCCAATGCGAGCCCACGGTGAACCCCGCCCAGGAGGCATCCGTGGCCGGTGCGCTGAAAGTGCTGATGCACTTGGGATCGCCGGCGGGATGGTGGATACTGACCGCGTTGGCCGGTGCGAACACCGTCGACTCCCAACCCGCATAGTAAGCATTGAAGGAGGCAGGCACCTGAGCGTTCAACTCCAGCAACAGGAAGTCAGAACCGTACGTTCCGCCCCCTTGTGGACCCGAATCGTTGCTGTCCGCAAGCCGCACACAACCGGTCATCACCTGGCTGGCAGGAGCACTGCCACTGTCACATCCGCGCTGGTAGTTGAACAGGAACTGGTACGAACCGAAATTGGCCACCTCCGAATCCTCCCCACAGTGAAAGGCGGTCAACACCAATGGGCGGCAATCCATGGCGCTGTTGTTCATCAGCGTTCCCGTGCAGAACCCGGCACCACTTGGTACGACAACCCGGATCCGCACCACAGCGTCCCGCTGTTCCGTCCAGTCCGAGCCCTCGCTGCACGCCACGTCCACCATGCAGGCGCCGGCACGCTCTTCGCCCAGGTCGCGATACGTGTGCAACAGCCGCGCCACGCGAAAACTGCCTTGGAAGGAGGCTCCCGCCGGCTCGAAATACTCCAACACCAACAGCTCTCCTTCTTCCGGCAGGGAGGAGATGGTACCCGATCGCATGGCATGGACCGCTGTGTAGCCGCCCTGTACGCGCCCGCCGAGGCCATCGTGCATGAGGAACATGGCCCCATCCGGTATGACCACATCATCAATGAACACCTCCACGGCACGTGCCCCTGGTGAACGGAAGGCCGCCCGCCACACGCGATCCCCGCCATCCAACAGATGCCACGACCCGCTGGTCCACGGGTCCGCCGCACAGGCAACAAAGCGGGCATGGAGGGGCAATCGCCCACCGACGGCGCGTCGTTCGTCATCTTGCGCGGCAGCCGCCCTGTCGAACGGAGCGGCAAGCACCTCCCTGGCCCGTTCAGAGCGCAGCGAAGGCGGCATAGGATCCGGGCGCCAATCCTGTGCAACGGAACCGATGGGCACGAGCTGCACCAGCCATGAAAGGAAGGTGATCGATCGCAAGTGGAACATGATGTCCAAAGGTATCGCTGTGGCGCACCTTTGCACGAAGATGGAACGGCGGACGATCTGGCGAAGGAAGGGACGCACGCTGCTCGGGCTCACGGTCTGTGCGCTCCTTGCCCTGGCCCTGATCCCTGTGGAACCGCTCTTCCGACCGCCCACGAGCACTGTGCTACTTGACCGCAACGGCCGCCTTCTGGCAGCCCGTGTGTCCGACGACGGGCAATGGCGTATGCCCACCACCGCTGCGGTGCCGGAGCGCTTCGCCCACTGTCTGCTCACCTTCGAGGACCGCCATTTCCAGCACCATCGGGGCGTTCACCTTCCCTCACTGCTCAGGGCGCTCCACCAGAACTGGAGGGCCGGTCGCATCGTATCGGGCGGTAGCACCATTACGATGCAGGTGGCCCGCATGGCGACCGGCAACCGGCCGCGCACCTGGGGGCGTAAGATGTGGGAGCTGCTGCTGGCCCTTCGCATCGAATGGCAGCTGGACAAGGAGGACATCCTGCGGCACTATGCGGACAACGCTCCCTTCGGCGGCAATGTGGTGGGGCTTGAGGCTGCTGCCTGGCGCTGGTTCGGGCGCCCCCCCGAAGCGCTGGGCTGGGCCGAATGCGCGACCCTGGCCGTGCTGCCCAACGCCCCGGCACGCATCCATCCGGGACGTGCCCGTGAAGCGCTCAAGCGCAAGCGGGACCGCCTGCTCAGCGAGCTGCTGCGCCAGGGCATCCTTGACCGAACGGCCTGGAGCCTGGCCGTGGAGGAACCGTTGCCCGACGCCCCCCTCCCCCTGCCCCGGCTCGCCCCTCATCTGTTGGTCCACGCCGAGCGCACGGGCCTGGGCGGGCGCCGCCTTCAAAGCACCCTGGATGCCGACCTCCAGGAGCGCGCCATTGGCATGCTCGAACGGCACGCCCCTGCACATCGCGCGAACGGGGTCATGAACGCCGCCGTGCTCGTCATGCATATCGCCAGTGGCGAGGTCCTCGCCTATGTAGGCAACCAGCCCAATGCAGGTGTTGCGGAGGGGGAGGTGGATATCGTGCAGGCTTCACGCAGCACCGGAAGCCTTCTGAAGCCCTTCATCCATGCCGCCATGATCGATCAGGGAGCGTGGATGCCGGACCAGCTCGTCGCCGATGTTCCCACCCAATACGAGGGGTTCGCACCGCGCAACTTCGACGATGGGTATGATGGGGCGGTGCCCGCATCGGAGGCGCTTGCCCGATCGCTGAACGTGCCGGCCGTGCGCGCCCTCCGCAGGCTGGGGGTGCCAGCCGCTCTGCACACCTTGCGCGGCATGGGTCTGCATCGCATCGATCGCAGTGCGGAACAGTACGGATTGGCACTGGTGATGGGCGGGGCGGAGAGCAGTTTGTGGGAATTGACCGGCGCCTACGCATCGCTGGTCCGCATCGTGCAACAGTTCGGTCAAGGCGCGGCCGCAACGGGATCATCCGTCCACCCACCGGTGCTCTGGGCGGATGCATCCACACAGGCACCGACCAATACGGTGGCGCCTTTGTCGGCAGGCGCCGTCCACCATACCCTGCAGGCGCTCACCCGCACCAGACGACCGGAAGCATCGTCCGGCTGGCAGCATTTCAACGACCAGCACGCCATCGCCTGGAAGACCGGCACCAGCTTCGGCCATCGTGACGCATGGGCGATCGGGGTCGATGGGGTACATGCCGTGGGCGTATGGGTGGGCAATGCCGATGGCGAAGGACGACCGGGGCTGACCGGCACTTGGGCTGCCGCGCCCATCCTTTTCGAGCTCTTCGGAACATTGTCCGGACAGCCTGGGTGGCCGGTTCCGCACGAGGACATGGTGAAGATGGCCGTATGCCCACGGAGCGGACACAAGGCCTCGGTGGATTGCCCCGTTGCCGACACGGTCCCCATTGCACGCGGTGCGGAACGGACGCTTCCCTGCCCCTATCACCGCATGGTGCGGGTGAACATGGACGACGGCATGCGCGCAGGGCCCGATGACACCGGCCGAACCGTTCCCTGGTTCGTTCTTCCGGCGGCCATGGAGCACTACTACGCCCCGCTCCATCCCGAATACAAGCGCCTCCCACCATTGGCCGATGACCCAGGGGATGATGAAGGACCTGCATTGATCTACCCTGAGCATGGATCAACGCTGTACCTGCCCATGGGACTCAATGGTCGACCCTCTTCCCTGGTGGCACTGGCCACCCATCGCCAGCCCGGCTCAAGACTGCATTGGTCCCTGGACGGGTTGCCGCTGGGAACCACAGCCGGACAGCACCAGCACGCGCTGGACCTTCCCAACGGCCAGCACCTCCTCACCGTCACCGATCCACAGGGGCGCCAGGCGAGCGTCCGGTTCAGCACCATCCAAGGAGCAGCACAACACAACTTAACAGTCCCGGGCAACCGTTGAGCCGTTCCGCTCGTTACATTGTGACAATGCTCGCCAGGTCCGCTCCGTTCCCGCTCCATGCGCTTTCGCTCGTCGGCTTCGCCGTCCTGATCTCCTCCGCCTCCGCCCAGGACCAGACCGGTGCGGCAGCGAGCAAGCTGGAAAGCCTGCTCTACCACATCGATCGCATGTATGTGGACGACGTGAACAAGGATGAACTGGTGGATGCGGCCATCGTCCGGATGTTGGAGCAGCTCGACCCGCATTCCGTCTACATCCCCAAGGAGGAATTGGAGGAGGTGAACGAACCCTTGAAGGGCAATTTCGACGGCATCGGCGTCCAGTTCAACCTCATCCGCGACACCATCTATGTGGTGGACGCCATCGCCGGCGGACCTTCCGAACGGTTGGGCATCCGGTCAGGTGACCGGATCGTCACCATCAATGATACGGTGGTCGCCGGGGTGGGCTTCCGCAACAGCGATGTGATGAGCAGGCTGCGCGGCCGCAAGGGCACAAAGGTGAAGGTGGGCATCCAACGCCGGGCGGAACCCGAGCTCCTGGAATTCGTCATCACGCGTGACAAGATCCCCATCTTCAGCGTGGAGGCGGCCTACATGGCAACACCCAAGGTGGGCTACATCAAGGTGAGCCGCTTCAGCGCCACCACCATGAAGGAGTTCCGCTCAAAGCTCGGGGAGCTGCGGTCCGCTGGCATGCAGGACCTGATCCTCGACCTACAGGGCAATGGCGGTGGGTATCTCCGCACCGCGATCGAAATGGCCGACGAATTCCTGGGCGACCGACGCCTCATCGTCTACACCGAGGGCCGCAACGCTCCGCGCGATGAGACCTTCGCCACGAAGGAAGGAGGCTTTGAGAAGGGTCGACTGGTGGTGCTGGTGGACGAAGGCTCCGCCAGTGCGAGCGAGATCGTCAGCGGTGCCGTTCAGGACTGGGACAGGGGGCTGATCGTCGGACGTCGCAGCTTTGGCAAGGGGCTCGTTCAGCGGCCGGTGATGCTGCCTGACGGTTCGGCTGTACGCCTTACGATCTCGCGGTACTTCACGCCCTCCGGCCGCTGTATCCAGAAGTCCTATGATGAAGGGCTTGAGGCTTACCAACGCGAGAAGAGCCAACGGTTGCTCACGGGTGAGCTCACCTCGGCCGATAGCCTCCACCCCGCGGACACCATGAAGTACTACACCATGAACAAGCGGGTCGTTTATGGCGGAGGGGGGATCTCACCCGACCTCTTCGTTCCCATCGACACCACCCAAAGCTCGAACTACTTCGGCCAATTGGTGCGGCGCGGTGCCCTGAACACCTTTGCCCTGCAATACGTGGACCAGCACCGCAATGAGCTGCTGCGCGCCCATGCAGACCCCCGGGATTTCCTGGAGAACTTCACAGTGAACGACCAGCTCAGGAAGGACCTGGCAGCCCATGGTGCCAAGGAAGGCATTGAGCCTGATGAGAACGGTCTCATCCGTTCCAGGGAACTGCTGGACACGCGACTGAAGGCCCTGATCGCCAGGGACCTATGGGACACTTCCGCCTACTGGATGGTGATCAATGCGGAGAACCCCGTGGACCGCAGCTTCCAGCGAGCGCTGGAAGCGCTCACCGACAACACCTATCAACGGCTCGGCATGGCGCGTTGAAGGGGGTGAACATCTGTTAATGCTTCGTTAAGCCCGTACATGGGCTCTTGGCACCTGTTAATTTTACCGCCGAAACCATCCGACGAAACACTTCTTCCCATGAAAGACAAGATCCAGATCGGCCTGCTTGCCGTGATCGCAGTGGCGCTCGTAGCCCTTGCCGTGCAACAATTCTCCGGTGACAAGGGAGGCAGTTCGGCAAGCGCTGTAGCCGCCAGCAGCCCGGCCGCTGCCAGCAACACCAGCACGTTCGACCCGATGGCGAAGCCGGCCGAGGCGGTCGACAACACCCCAAAGACGACCATCACCTTCGCCGAGTACGACCACGACTTCGGCAACATCAAGCAGGATACCGAGAACAAGAAGATCTTCACCTTCACCAACACCGGTAGCGAGCCCCTGCTCATCGAAGCCGCCAATGGCAGCTGCGGTTGCACCGTACCCAACTACCCAAAGAACCCCATTCCCCCGGGTGGTACGGGCGAGATCGAAGTGGTGTACAAGCCTGGTAAGCAGGAGAACGCCCAGAACAAGACCGTGACCGTGGTGGCCAACACCGAGCCGAAGGAGACCCTCCTCCGCATCAAGGCCAACGTGGAGAAGATCTGATCCCGATCACATCCAACAGAAAGCCCCGATGGAATGCTCCATCGGGGCTTTTGCTTGGCCTTCGGCACCTCTCCTCAGACCACCTTGTCGATAGCCTCCGCCAACCGATGGTCCTTCTCGGTGATGCGGCCGCCCGCATCGTGGGTATTGAGCACGATGCTGACCGAGTTATACGTGTTGGTCCACATGGGATGATGGCCCATGCGCTCCGCGACGAGCGCCACTCGCGTCATGAACGCGAAGGCTGCGATGAAATCGGCGAAGACAAAGGTCCGACAGAGGCCTTCCGGCCGTTGCTCCCAGGCGCTCATCGGTGCAGCGGCAGATCGATCAGTTGCACGGGTGAAGGAGCGGGGGCCAGGACCATCTCCTCCAGCAGATGGGTGGCACCCGCATATTTGTCGATGAGGAAGAGGATGTAGCGCACATCCACGCAAATGTTGCGGCACTTTTCCGGATCGAACTGGATGTCGCTCATCGTGCTTTCCCAGCTGCGGTCGAAGTTGAGGCCGATGAGCTCGCCCCGGCCGTTCAGCACCGGACTGCCACTGTTACCGCCCGTTGTGTGCAGCGAAGAGGTGAAGCATACGGGCAACCTGCCGTTCACGCCATAGCGGCCATAATCCTTCGCCCGGTACAGGTCGATGAGGCGCTGGGGCACATCGAACTCCACATCACCTGGGATGTACTTCTCCAGCACCCCGTCCAGGGTGGTGAACGGCTGGTAGGCGACCCCATCGCGCGGGCTGCTGCCTTCCACCTTGCCGTAGGAGAGGCGCAGGGTGCTGTTGGCATCAGGCCAGAAGGTGCGGCCCGGCTCCAGGTCCATCTGTCCCTTCACATAGCGGCGCATGCCCCCTTCGATCCGCTCGCTGAGCACCGTATGCTGGGGCCGTACATCCTGCAGGAAGTTGGTGAAGATGCTGCGGCTCACTTGGAACAAGGGGTCCTTGGCCAGCTTGGCGTAGGTGGAAGCCTTGGGCTTGGCGAACGCCTTCTTCATCCGGGAGGCATCGGTGAAGATGCTCCGCGCATACAACGCATCCACCCACGCATCCACATTGCCTTTGTACCGGCTATCCAGTTCGCGCAGGAACGAGGGTGCCAGGGAAGCAGGAACATGCTTTCGGTAGATGGGCATCAGCGCCTTGAACACGCGCTTGTCCACCTCCACATCATAGTTCTGGAAATAGGTCTCCGCGGCGTTCAGACGCTGATCGCGCTCCGCCTCCAGCTTGCCCTGTGCGTTCAGTTGTTCGTGCTCCAGCAGCAGCCCTTTGAAGCCATCTGCGAAGCGCAGCACCTCCGGCCCGTAGTAGGCCATCTCGACGAAAAGGTCGCGGGCCGTGGCGTATGGGATGTATTCAGCGTAGGCCTTCTCCAGTTCGGGCAACACCGTGAGCAGGTCGCTGCGGCCGGCGTCGGTGGCACGCTCGGTGAAGGCCTTCTCCTGCTCGCGCTTGCGGGCCAGGGTGTTCAGCTCCTTCAGCCCGCGCATCTCCCCGATCCACTTCTTCCAGGCATTGCTGATGCCGGCCTGCTTATCGGCGTACTGCAGGCGGGTGCGGTCGCTGCTGCGCATGGCCGCGTCGATCACCTCCAGGCTGGCGGTGCGCATCTCCACGCGCATGGGGTCGGCCTTCTCCAGCACGTAGCTCACCGCATAGGAAGTGAGGTAGCGCTGGGTGTTGCCAGGGAAGCCGAAGATCATGGCGAACTCCCCTTCCACCGGTCCTTCCAGGCTCATGGGCAGCACATGGCGGGGGCTGAACGGCACATTGGCTTCACTGGGATCTGCGGGTTTGTTGTCCGGACCAGCGTAGATCCGGAACAGGCTCATGTCCGCATTGTGCCGGGGCCACATCCAGTTGTCGGTATCCCCACCGAACTTGCCGATGGCGCTGGGCGGGGCGCCCACGAGCCGCACATCGCGGAAGGTCTCCGAAACGATGAGGTAGTAGCTGTTCCCATAGTTGAAGGGACGCACCACCGCCCGGTAATGCGTGCCTTCGGTGGCCTCCTTCACGATGGGTTCGGAAAGGCTGGCCACCACATCGCGCCGGGCCGCCTCGCTCATGGCGGGATCGAGCTGCGGAAGGATGCGATCGCTGACATCCTCCATCCGGATGATGAACGTGGCGGAGAGACCGGGGTTGCGCAGCTCCTCTCCCTTGTTGGCGGCCCAGAACCCGTTCTTCAGCCGGTCGTTCTCCACGGTACTGTGGTCGGTGATGGCACCGAAGCCGCAGTGGTGGTTGGTGAGGATGAGCCCCTCGCGACCGATGACCTCGGCCGTACAGCCACCGCCGAAGAGCACGATGGCGTCCTTGAGGCTGCTGCTGTTGATGCTGTAGATGTCCTCTGCGGAAAGCTGGAGACCGGCGGACTGCAGATCACCTTCGATGCTCTTGAGCAGGGTGGGCAGCCACATGCCCTCGTGGGCCATGGTGGGCAGGCTGAAAAGGACGGCCAGCAGGGGTATCGAACGGAGTGAACGCATGCGGCGAAACTAAGGCATCGCGCAGGTCAGGTGCTCAGGGCGCCTCCTGTTCGACGCTGTCGGGCATCTCGTCACCGCGCTGTTCGGCACGTCGATGCTCTCCGGAAAGCAACCAGGCCAGCAGGACGATGAGCAGGAGTGCGAGAAAGGCCTTGGGATCGCGGTAGAGCGGACGGCGGGGCCGGCGCACGGCCTTCTCGTAGGCATGCACCAGGCGCTTGGCATCCCGGTAACGCGCCAGATCGGCATCGGTGGGTGGCTGCTGCCCGGGGGGCGTTATGCGGTACTCACGCTTCATGGTCCCGGTGAAAGGTAGGTGCGCAACTGCCCCAGTGCGCGGTGGGTCCTCATCTTGGCGGCATCCTCACCAATGCCCAGCACCTGGCCCAGCTCGGCGAAGCTGAGCCCGTCCATGTAACGCAGCTCGATGAGCCGGGAGCGGTCCTCGTCCAGTCGGGAAAGGGCCGCAGCAAGGCGCTTCAATGAGCCATCGTCCTCGGCCACCCCGATCTCCTCCGAAAGCAGGCGGGCCTCGGCGTGGGCCAGGTCGATCCGCACCTCGCGGCGCTTGCGCCAGAACATGCGTAGCTCGTTGAGCGCGATGCGGTAGAGCCAGGCCCGGAACGGCAGTCCCCGTGGTTCGTAGCGGGGAAGCCCGAGCATGGCCTTGAGGAAGGTCTGCTGGGTGAGGTCAGCGGTGAGGTCACGGTCCTGGGCGCGCCGAAGGATGAAGCGGAAGATGTCGCCGAAGTAGCGCTCGTATAGTGGCGCGAAGTGCTGGGGGGCGCTCCGCGCAGCCAGCAGCCATCGTTGCTCCTCTTCACTGTTCATCCGGTGGGGTACTGGAGCTGAATGCACAGACCGAACGGAAGTAACGCCCCTTCGACCGATCCGACAAAACTATCGACGAAACCACCGGTCCTGGGTATTCGTAGAACGGGGCACTCTTAGGGCCCCAGGCCCGGCTTTTGGACGAACTGACCTCACCATGGACCTAAACTACCCGCTCTTCATTCGAGATCGCAGGGCACATCACCACAATGTGAGCCCTTGGGTCATGGTGTTGGTCCACATGGCTTTGGCTACCTCGCTTCCCATCACGGGCCATGCACAGGAGCTCCTGTGGAACTGGGCAACCACCTTCGATGCTGGTAGCGATGAACATGTGCGCGACATTGCCATTGATCCGGGAACCGGCAACATCTACCTTGTCGGCACGTATCGCAGTGACTCTCCGACCGCAGGAGGGTTCGGTCTGCCAGCTTCCAACGGAGGTTCGCTGGATGCCTTCATCGTCAAGCTCGACCCATCGGGCAACACGATCTGGAGCCGCCAGATCGGCAGCGATCAGGAGGATGCGGGGATCGGGATAGCAGTAAGCACCAGCGGAAGGGTGGCCATCACCGGTTCCTACCGAGGTGCGATCACAGCGCTAGGGCTGAACAGTAACGGCCAAAGCGATGCTTTCGTAGCCACCTTCGACCCCACCGGAGCCTTTCTTTGGGCACGCCAGGTGCGGAGCCCAAATAGGGACACGGGCACTGGTGTGGTGTTCGTGGGAAACACCCTTGTGACCTACGGATCCTTCACCCATAACCCGGGTGTTGTTGGTGTCACGACCATTGCTTCCCTCTCGGTTGGGCGGGAATATGCGTACCTCAATGCATTCGCATCCAATGGCGATGCTCTTTGGTCTTTCATCGGCGGGAGCGATAACGACGTCCTTCCGGAGGGGATCGCAACGGATGGAAGCAACGTGTACGTGGTCGGTGGCACAAAAGGCAACTCGCTGGAGTGGCTAGGCGCGTGGGGGCCCATCTCCACCGCCCAGACCACCACCAACACGAACGCTCTCTACTGCTCGGCATTCAGCAGCACGGGCTCCCACCTGTGGACCCGGATGATCAACAACCCGGGCGATAGCGATGCACAATGCAGCGGTGTGGGGGTGGACTGTGGCCTGGTCTACATCACCGGACATACGCACAATGGCTCCGTGTTCCCCGGTGGTGTAACCCGCACCATCCCTGGGTTGCACGATTACCTGTTCGTGGCCGGCTTGAACAAGACCAACGGCAGCACCGCTTGGGTCCGAACGGCTTCCAGCACGATCGACCATGGAGCAAGGGGTCTCGACCTCGCAGTAGGCGACAAGGGCCAGGTATATGTGGCCGGATCGGTGGAAGGCGATGTGACGACAGATGCAGGGGTGGTGCTCAATGGAACGAGCAATGACGACCTGCTCATCGCACGGTTCAACCGTGATGGCACTGCGGTTTGGATCGATCGCCGATCGAGCCCTGATGACGACCAAGCCCTGGCGATCGCCTCTCAAGGGAGTGGCGAACTGATCTTGGGTGGTTCCTACCAGAACGGACTGAACCTTGGAACGTCCGTCTACCTTGGCAGCAATGGCGATAACGCCTTTGCCGCCAGTTTTTCCGATCCGGAATGGGCCAACTACGCGAACGATCCTTCACGCTTTGCCCAACCTGCACCGGCGTGTGCAGGAAGCGCCAGCGTTGACCTGTCCCTGACACAGCTTGGCTACGCTACAGCCGTGAGCAGTAGCACCAATGTAAGCTCACCTGGGGATGCACTGGGAGCCCCGAACGGCGTGGGAGCACTGTTCGACGTCACCGGTGGGTCCGCCGTGTTCGACCTGCGGGATACGCTCCCGTTGGGAGAAGCGATCGGCATCACCTGGCGACGTGAAACAGGGGCACAGGTGCGCATGCAGGTGTCGAGTTCGCTCGACGGTACCAACTGGACGGCAGCAAGCACATGGACAACATCCAGTGCTTCTTTCACTCAGACCTACCATTCGTTGACCGCATCCGCCCGATACCTCCGCATCGTTCGCGATGGGTCGAGCTCGTTCGGAACCTTCCAGGTGGATGCGATAGGCACCAACACAGGCTTCCAAGTCGGTGGCACCTGGTCTGGCGGCTCCTACATCACTCCGGCCGGCGTATTCAGTCCGAGCATCGCTGGCAGTGGCACGCATCCGGTCACCTATACCGTAACGCTGGCTGGCTGCACCTACACCACCACGCTGAACATGGTCGTGCTGGCGCCACCCATCGCCACTCTTTCGGGACCGGTGCAGGTCTGCCCTGGGGAAAGTGGCCTTTACACGTTGACCCTCAACAATGTTGAACAGTATCGCTGGCAACGCAGGACCGCAGGTGTTGGCGCTTGGGCAAGCTTCAACAACAGCCAGACGTCCTTATCCCTCACTTTCACGGAAGCTACGGACCTGCGTTGCGAAGTGAGAAGCCCTGGGTGTGCCAACACCACGTTCACCAACATCCTCACGGTGACCCCCAGTGATGTGACGGCTCCCATCCTTCCCACCTTACCGAACATCAGCCTTACCGCAACGGCCAACGACTGCTCGGCCACACCGACCTTCACCCTGCCCACCGCAACAGATAACTGCTCCGTCTGCGATCCCGGTGCTATTGCCGGTTACACCCGCTTGGGTGTGTTCCAAGGGCATGCCTACTACCTCAGCAATACCGCTTCCTTTTGGCCGGCAGCCAATACTGCCGCGAACGCTACAGGGGGGCACCTCGTCTCCATTACCAGTGCTGCGGAGAACACTTGGCTGGCAGCACAGACCACGGGTATCATCGCCTACACAGGGCTCAACGACATCGCCAATGAAGGCCAGTTCGTGTGGGCCAATGGAGAACCGGTCGTCTTTACTTCATGGGCCTCAGGCCAACCGGACAATGGTGTGATCCTGGGCCAGGATTGGGTTACCATCAACTTCAATGGTACTGGTCAATGGGATGATGAAGGCGGGGTCTTAGCTGTCCAGCGCCAGCACATCCTGGAATTCGACTGTGCGGTCTGGCAGGCGAGCGGGCCCGCGCCGAACACGGCAGTGCCCGTCGGCACACATACGGTCGTCTACATGGCCCAGGACGGGGCCGGCAACCAGAGCCAACAGCAGTTCCAGATCACCGTACAGGATGTGACGCCCCCGGTGATCACGATGCCGGCCAGTATCATCACGTTGCCTGCAAGTGGCTACCCAGGTTGTTCAGCCCAGGTACCGGACCTTACCGTACAGGCCACTGTGTCGGATAATTGCGCCACAACGCGCTTCCAGAGCATTGCGCCAGGCACTTCGATCAACAGCCCTACCACCGTTTGGATCCGTGCGCAGGATGCCAGCGGCAACCGTGACTCTGTCGCGGTCCTGCTGCAGCTGGTGGATGTGACCGCGCCCATCATCACCAGTTGTCCCAATACCGTAACGCTGACCGTGCCGAACGCTGGCGATGTCGCCATTCCCTACACCTACCCGGTCCCAACAAGCAACGACTGCGGAACTGTTGTGGCCGAGCTGATCACCGGTCTGATGCCTGGCGAGAACTTCCCGGTCGGAGAGACCGAGGTCCGGTGGCGCATAAGCGATGCGAGCGGCAACTTCAGTGAATGCCTTTTCACGGTGACGGTCGGTTCCAACGATGCACCTCAATTGAGTTGTCCCACACTTCCGCCAGTACCGGCAACAGGTGCATCATGCTCGGCAGTGGTCAATTATACGCCTCCTGTCGCTGTCGATCTCCAGGACGGCAACATACCCGCATCCCTCGCAGCTGGCAGCTTGCCGCCGGGTAGCACCTTCCCACTGGGGAACAGCTTGGTCACATACTCGGCCCAGGATGCCGACGGCAACACAGCCACCTGCTCATTCACGGTGACCGTGGTGGACAACATCGCTCCGGTATTTGACAATTGTCCAGGGCCTGGAACCCTCACGGTGAATACCGACCCGAACAGTTGCGAGCACTTGTTCACCTTCCCTACGATCGAGAGTACCGACAACTGTGACGCTGACACGGAAAGCGACTATCGCACCTACATACTGGAGGCCGGGAACACTGTCTGGCAGGAGGTGACCGGCCAGGTGAACCATGCCTTCGCTCCGGGCCTCCACCAACTGATGGAGATCCATCGCGATGACAGCGGCAACCAGGACACCTGCTCATGGAGCCTGAACGTTGTCGATGCGAATCCACCCTCGATCACCTGTCCGACCGTTCTTGCTGATCTGAATGTGGGCGCAGCTTGCACTTCGGTGCTTCCAGACTACACAGGAGACGCCAGCACAACGGGCAACTGCAGCGGTAATGCCGGACTGGTGATCACCCAGTTCCCGGCTCCGAATACACCGCTTGGGCCTGGATCACATGCGATCACACTCACTGCAACTCAGAACGGCCTGAGTGAGAGCTGCTCCTTCGTGGTCAGCGTTGTGGATAACACCGCGCCGCAGATCAGCTGCCCGGCCAGCATCAGTGTGAACGTCGCTGCAGGCACTTGCGGTGCCGTAGTGTCCTACACCGAGCCTACAGGAACCGACAACTGCGCCGGTGCCACCACTATGCGCACCGCAGGACCGGCCAGTGGAAGCACCTTCCCCGTGGGCATCACCACCGTCACACACACCGTGACCGATGCCGCAGGACTCTCCGCCAGCTGCTCCTTCACTGTGACCGTGGTGGACAACATCGCGCCGCAGATCAGCTGCCCGGATAACATCTCGGTCAATGCTATCCCAGGAAGCTGCGGTGCTGTGGTAAGTTATGTCACCCCTTTCGGCACTGATAACTGCGGGGGCGCCACGACGACCAGGATCGACGGCCTAGCAAGCGGCTCGACATTTCCTGTGGGTACCACCACCGTCACCCACCAGGTGACCGACGCCGCTGGACTCACCGCCAGCTGCTCCTTCACCGTCACAGTGGTCGGAGCCGTGGTCGATATTGAGTACCCCGTTAGTACCATCTGTCAGAACGCGGGGCCTATCCTGCCATCTGTCCAAACACCGGCTGGTGGTGTCTTTAGCGACGCAAGCCAGCTGACCCCTGGATTGATCGACCCAACCACAGGCGCGTTCAACCCGGCGCTTGCAAACCCTGGTCTTCACGTTCTGGGTTATGTATTCTCCGGAGCATGCACAAGTCATGATTGGTTCACGATAAACGTTACTGCCGCCACGACCAACACCACCACGGCTGCCAGCTGCGACAGCTACACCTGGGCCGTGAACGGCGCCACCTACACCGCCAGCGGAACCTACTCCGAAGTGGTCGGCTGTGTCACCGAGGTGCTTGACCTGACCATCACCCCGAACACGACCAATACCACCACAGCGGCCAGCTGCGACAGCTACACCTGGAGCGTCAACGGACAGACCTACACCGCCAGCGGAAACTACACCCAAGTGGTCGGCTGCGTGACCGAAGTACTAGACCTGACAATCGGCGGCAGTAGCACCAACACCACCACCGCCGCTGCTTGTGACAGCTACACCTGGGCCGTCAACGGCGCCACCTACACCGCCAGCGGTACCTACACCGAAGTGGTCGGCTGTGTCACCGAGGTTCTGGACCTGACCATCACCCCGAACACGACCAATACCACAACGGCTGCGAGCTGTGACAGCTACACCTGGAGTGTGAACGGTGCCACCTACACCACCAGCGGCACCTACTCCGAAGTGGTCGGCTGTGTCACCGAGGTGCTTGACCTGACCATCACCCCGAACACGACCAATACCACAACGGCTGCGAGCTGTACCAGCTACACCTGGAGTGTGAACGGCGCCACCTACACCGCCAGCGGCACCTACACCGAAGTGGTCGGCTGTGTCACCGAGGTGCTCGACCTGACCATCACCCCGAACACGACTAATACCACCACCGCTGCCGCTTGTGATAGCTACACCTGGGCCGTCAACGGTGCCACCTACACCGCCAGCGGAACCTACTCTGAAGTGATCGGTTGCGTCACCGAGGTGCTCGACCTGACCATTACCCCGAACACGACCAATACCACCACCGCTGCCGCTTGCGACAGCTACACCTGGAGTGTGAACGGCGCAACCTACACCGCTAGCGGAACCTACTCTGAAGTGATCGGCTGTGTCACCGAGGTGCTCAACCTGACCATCACCCCGAACACGACCAACACCACCACGGCTGCCGCTTGTGACAGCTACACCTGGGCCGTCAACGGCGCCACCTACACCACCAGCGGAACCTACTCCGAAGTGGTCGGCTGTGTCACCGAGGTGCTCGACCTGACCATTACCCCGAACACGACCAATACCACTTCGGCTTCCGCTTGTGATAGCTACACCTGGGCCGTCAACGGCGCCACCTACACCACCAGCGGCACCTACTCCGAAGTGGTCGGCTGTGTCACCGAGGTGCTCGACCTGACCATTACCCCGAACACGACCAACACCACCACCGCTGCCAGCTGCGACAGCTACACCTGGGCCGTGAACGGCGCCACATACACCGCCAGCGGAACCTACTCCGAAGTGGTCGGCTGTGTCACCGAGGTGCTCGACCTGACCATCACCCCGAACACGACCAATACCACCACCGCTGCCAGCTGCGACAGCTACACCTGGAGTGTGAACGGACAGACCTACACCACCAGCGGAACCTACTCCGAAGTGGTCGGTTGTGTGACCGAGGTGCTTGACCTGACCATCACCCCGAACACGACCAACACCACCACGGCCGCCGCTTGTGACAGCTACACATGGGCCGTCAACGGCGCCACATACACCACCAGCGGCATCTACACTGAAGTGGTCGGTTGCGTCACCGAGGTGCTGGACCTGACGATCGGCGGCAGTAGCACCAACACCACCACCGCTGCTGCTTGCGACAGCTACACCTGGGCCGTGAACGGCGCCACCTACACCCAGAGCGGAACGTATACTGTGATCAACGACTGCACTTCGGAGATCTTGGAGCTGACGATAACCGAAAGCACCACGATCACCGCAACGGTCAGCGCTTGCGAGAGCTATACGTGGAGCGTGAACAACACCACCTATACAACAAGTGGCACCTACACGGAAGTGGCAGGATGCGTTACGAAGATCCTTGTCCTTACGATCCACACACCGGACTTCAACGCCAGTAATGCCGGACCCGATGTGACCACCTGCGGGCTTATCGCATCGCTCGGCGCTACTGGAAATGGAACGTGGAGCGCACCCCAGGGCCTGCTGGTGACCGACCCGAGCGACCCGAACAGTACCGTTTCCGCCTCTTCCCCGGGCACCTATGAACTGTACTGGAGTGTAAGCGTTGGCAGCTGTAACGATCTGGACACCGTTCTCGTGACCTTCGGTCAATCCATTGACGCGGCATTCCTCTACGCACAGTCCGTGCTCTGTACCAACGCGACGCCGCCATCACCCTGGGTGGCTGTGGAAGGCGGAACGTTCAGTGCAACGCCGAACGGCTTGCTCATCGATGCAGCGACCGGTGCCATCCAACCGGATGCAAGCGTACCGGGAGCGTACACCATCTACCATTCCTTCGGCGGTGATTGCCCTGCTGTCGACAGTACGACCCTGATCGTGAGCGCTGCACCCACAGTGCTGTTCTCTACTATCCCTGCGCTGTGCACTGGCAGCGAGCCGATCGACCTCGGGCCGCTGGCCTTGCCTGACGGTGGCACATGGTCCGGACCCAACGTTTCCGAGGGGGTGTTCCAAGCCCTGGTGCCTGGCACGAACGTGCTCAGCTATACCTACAGCGATGGCACATGTACCTCCACCAATACCCTGGAGGTCATCGTGAACGCCGCGCCTATCGCCGACGCAGGACCGGATCTGAGCAGCTGCAGCAGCGACATCATCATGCAAGCGGTGACCCCAACGGGTAATGGCGCTTGGTCCTTCGATACGGACCTCACGATCAGCTCCGTGAATACTGCCGATGCCTTGGTGAGCAGCCCGACCCCGGGCACTTACGAACTTGTATGGACGGTCCAGGAAGGACAGTGTGCCGGTACGGACACGGTCAGCATCACGTTCCTCGACCCCGGCACCGACGTATGGGTGAACGCTGGCGAGGACCAGACCCTCGAACTGGCAACAGCCACCACCTTGGAAGGAACCGCAACAGCCGGCGCATCCCTCACTTGGACGCTGATCCAAGGTTCCGCCTTGTTGTATGATGCCACCGAACCCGTCGCTTACCTGACGGACCTGGTGCCGGGCACCTATGAAGTGGTGCTCACAGCAAGCCTGTCAGAATGCTCCAGCGTCAGCGACACGGTGCACATCACGGTGCTCGATCTGTTCATCCCGGAAGGCTTCTCACCAAATGATGATGGCGTGAACGACACGTTCCGGATCACCGGTCTGGCAGCCTATCCGGGCGCCAACCTGCAGATCTACGATCGATGGGGGATCATGGTCCATGAGAACACCGACTACGCCAACGAATGGAAAGGCACCGGGCGCAACGGACATGACCTACCCGACGACACCTATTTCTACGTCCTGAACATTCCTGGCAGGGATACGTACAAGGGCCACCTCATCATCAAGCGATGATGTCGATGCGTATCACCTTCGCCATAGCCTTTTGCGCACTTCTGACCGGGGTGTGGGCCCAACACAGCCCGCTCACGAGCCAGTACCTGTTCAATGGGTTGGTGATCAACCCAGCCTACGCAGGCAGCCGAGATGCGCTCACCACGAACCTCACTTACCGCAAACAATGGGTGGGATTCAGTGGAGCACCCGTCAGCCAGCTCTTGAGCGTTCACGCACCCGTGGCACGTCGCAAGGTCGGGCTGGGGATCCTGGTGCTCAATGACCGTATCGGCGTCAGTGACCGGACCGGCCTCTACACAGCCTATTCCTATCGGCTCCGCATGCCCAAAGGAAAGTTGGCCCTCGGGCTCGGACTGGGTGCCTCCGTTCAGCGATCACGTTACAGCGAAGTTGCCATCCAGGACCTGAGCGACCAAGCCTTTGCGACCGACGTACGCGGTCGTATCCTGCCCAATTTCAGCACCGGCGCTTATTACTACAGCAAGCGGTGTTTCGCTGGCCTTTCGCTGCCGTTCATGTTGATGCGTACATCGGCGGTGGGCAACGAAGCCACCGTGCTCAGCCAGCTCGAATTGAACGCACAGCCCATGGCCACGGCCGGGTATCTCTTCGACCTTTCGGACGAACTGAAGCTGAAGCCGACATTCCTCGCCCGGTACCGGATCGAGAGTGGATTGCAGGCCGACCTATCCTCCAACCTGATCTACAAGGAACGATTCTGGCTGGGCGCCTCGTACCGGACCCAGGATGCATTGATCGCCTCCGTGGAGGTGCTACCCACCCCACAATGGCGGATCGGTTATGCCTATGACCTTGGACTTTCCGAGCTCCGAAGACACCATTTTGGAACCCACGAGGTCATGTTGCAGTATGAGTTCGGATATCGCATCCGCGTAAAGGACCCCCGCTATTTCTGATGATGAAGTGCGCTGTTCTCCCCCTGGCCATCGCCTTCCTGTGCCACGCCGCTGGTGCACAGGAGGTCATCGAGGTGCGCGCCCTCTCCATTCCAGGCGCAGGAGAGGACTACGCTCCCGTCTGGCTCGATAGTGGATTCGTCATGTCCAGTGTACGGGAAGTATCCGGCGCGATCGACTTCCGCGATGCTGATTCCGGAAAACCGCTCTCCGACCTCTACTGGGTACCTTACCAGGACGAGACCTGCCGCACACCCGTGCTGTTCAGCGCGATCCTTGCCAGTCCGGTGAACGAAGGTCCGGCCAGCTTCAGTGCGGATGGGCGTACGATCTGCTATACCCGGAACCTTGAACTGCCCAAAAAGCTCTCGAACCTTCGCGGCAAAGCCGCTCAGCTGGGCCTGTTCTTCTCCACCCTCCAGGATGGAAGCTGGCAACCACCGGTACCGTTCCCGTTCAATGCCGTCGGCTTCAGCACCATGCACCCGACCCTCTCGCCCGATGGTCGCACCCTGATCTTCGCCAGTAACGCAAAAGAAGGCGCAGGCATGGACCTCTATTTCAGCGTCTTCGAGAAAGATGGCTGGACCGCTCCGGAAGCCTTGAACGGACAGTTGAACACCACCGCCAACGAGGTCTACCCGCAACTGCAACCCGACGGCTCGCTCATCTTCGCCTCCGATCGTGCCGGCGGCTTGGGGGGACTTGACCTCTATCGTAGTGAACGCTATCAGGGCCGATGGACACGTCCCGAACTGTTGCCAGCACCGATCAATAGTGCGGCGAACGATGTTAGCTACAGCGGACATCGGAACGGCCGATCCGCACTGTTCGTTTCCGACCGCGAGGGCGCCGATCGTATCTACCACATGGAACGAACGGTACCGAAGTTCAGAGAATGCACCGCCCAAAAGGAGGACAATTTCTGCTATCGCTTCGCCCAGCGTGAGCGTGCGGTACCAGCCGGTCTTCCGCTGGATCACGTGTGGGACCTTGGCGATGGGAACCGCATCACCGGGCTGGTGGCCACACATTGTTTCGAACACCCGGGCAGCTACGAGATCAAGAGCATGCTGGTGGACCGCAAGACCGGCCAGGTGTTCCATACGCTTTCCAATGAAGTGCTACACGTGGAAAAGCGCGTACAAGCGTACATAGCCATACCGGATACCGTGCGCACCGGACGCCCTGTTGTACTCCGCTCGGACCTCAGCCACACGCCCCACCTGCAGCCCATGGAGTACCACTGGGACCTGGGCGATGGCACACAGCACAAGGGGCGCACCTTCGCCCACTCCTACAAGGCACCCGGCACCTACACGCTAAAGCTCGATGTGCTCGGTCAGCCCGATGCTGATGGTGTCATCCGGAACGCGTGCAACACGCGCGCCATTGTCGTGCTCGATCGATACCGCGATCAAGAGGACCAATCCGTTGCAGCCATCTTCCAGGACGCGTTCGGCAACCAGCACGCGTTCAGCTATCAGGAACTGCCGTTCGATATGACCGAGTTGAGCATGGACCTCGACGGGGATGGCACCTTCGCTGTTCAACTGTTCGCCACACGCGAACGCATGAGCCTCGATGATCCACGCTTCGCAGAGATCCGCAAGGTCTACCCTGTTGTGGAACGCTTCGATCCGGTAACTGCCACGTACATCTACTACGTGGGTGAGGCCAGAACGATGGAAGAGATGTACGCGGTCTACAAAAAAGTGAAGGAGCTGCAGTTCCTGGAGGCTGAGGTTTTTGCCCTTACCGAAGAACAACTCGTCGACCTCAGTCAGCTCGACCTGTCCAGCCTCGCCGACCTGAACAACAAGAAGGTGCGCACCAGCGCGATCCACTTTGCCTACAAAAGCGCCGTACTCGACTCCACATCGCACACGGTGCTTGAACAGATGCAGCGTCTCCTCCAGCAGCACGCGAACCTCTCATTGGTCATTGAAGCGCATACCGATGATATCGGCAGCCGCTCCTACAACCTGGACCTGTCACAGCAACGCGCCAACAGCGTTGTGGAATTCCTGGCCGAGCGGGGTGTTCCGAGCGAGCGTCTGGTGCCGATCGGCCATGGCAAGAACCAGCCCATCGCCTCCAACAAGAGCGAGAACGGACGGGCAAAGAACCGGCGGGTGGAATTCCGCATGGTGGTAAAGGACGAAGCAGCTGCCATTCTGCAGCGGCACACGCCATAACACCTTCCTTAGAGAGTATCTTCGGACCTCCATGGGAGTGCTCCGAACCACCATCCTCCTGCCCTTGGGAGCCATGGCGCTGCACGTGTATGCAGCCACACCGAGGATCATTGAGAACAAAGGTCAATGGCCAGCTAAGGTCGCTTATCAGGCCGAGTTGAACGGTGCCGTGCTATGGTTCGAGCAGAACGCCTTGCTCATAGACCTGTTCGATGCCGATGCTGTGGCACGCAGCCACGGCCGGGTGGACCATCCTCCGCCGGAGCGTATCCAACGACATGCGGTGCGGCTTCGCTTCTCGTCCGCGACAAGCGCCACACGCTGCACGGCTGACAGCCTGCTATCCGGCGAACATCATTTCTTCCATGGCAGCGACCGCAGCCGCTGGGCTTCGCACGCACGGGCCTTTCAGCGCGTACGTATGACCGAGGTCGCACCCGGTTGCGATGCGCTCTTCAAGGTGAGCGGAAGCATGGCAAAATATGACCTGCATGTACGTCCCGGAGCCGATGTCAATTCACTACGCTTCACTTATGAAGGCGCCAACGCTGTAAGCCTGCGCGGTGCCACTTTGCAGGTAGGGACCGAACTTGGACGCATCACCGAGCACATCCCGATCGCCTATCAAGTGATCAGGGGGCTACACGTGCAGGTGGAATGTGCCTATAAAGCCTACAAGGATGGATTTGGATTCGTCGTGGGTGCCTATGACCGCACTGTACCGCTGATCATAGACCCCACGCTCGCCTTCGCCACCTATTCCGGATCCTTCAGTAACAACTTCGGCTACACGGCCACCTTCGATCGTGCCGGCTTTCTCTATGCAGGCAGCACAGCGTTCGGCAATCAGTACCCGACCACCACCGGGGCCTACCAGAGCGCATTCGCAGGTGGGATCGGCCAGGGTACGAACGGAGGCACCGATATCGTCATCACCAAGTACGACACCACAGGAAGCTTCCTCGTGTGGAGCACGTACCTGGGCGGCTCCCGCGATGAGATGCCACATAGCCTCATCGTGGATGACAACGACGAACTGCTCCTCCTGGGCACCACCGGTTCATCGAACTTCCCAATGGCGCCTTCCGCCTATGACAACACCTTCGCAGGAGGCAACGCCATCACGCCAGCGGGACTTGGCTTATCGTTCCCGACCGGTACGGATATGGTGGTGGTGCGGCTCGGTGCGAACGGCGGCGTATTGCTTGGTTCAACCTACCTCGGAGGCAGCGCCAACGACGGATTGAACACAGCCGCTGGTCTTCGCTTCAACTACGCCGACGAGGTACGTGGCGAAGTATTGCTCGATGATCAGGGACGTGTATGGGTGGTGAGCTGCACCCAAAGCACCGATGCACCGGCGACCCCTGATGCATTGTTCGCCGCGTTCCAGGGAGGCGCACAGGACGGTTACGCGGCACGCTTCAACCCCCAATTGACCAACCTACAATTCGCAAGCTATATCGGTGGATCATCGTCGGATGCCTGCTACAACGGTGCGTTCGATGGGAGTGCCAGGCTTTTCGTCACAGGTGGTACCACCAGCAACGACCTACCCACCACGTCCGGCGTCGTGCAGCCGCTCAATTCCGGTGGCAGCGCCGATGGATTCGTTGCGCGTATCTCCACTGCCCCATTTACCCTCGACGCACTGAGCTACTGGGGCTCGGGCGGCTACGACCAGTGCTACTTCGTTGAGTGCGACACGGATGGGAACGCCTTCCTCTTCGGACAGACCAGTGCACCCGATGGAGCACTCATCGTCAATGCGAGCTATCAGATCCCTGCCGGAGGCCAGTTCATCACCAAATTGGACCCCGACCTCTCCAACGTGCTGCTCAGCACACGAACAGGTAGCGGCGATGGCACACCGGACATCTCACCGACCGCTTACCTCGTCGACGTGTGCAACAAGGTCTATACGAGCGGCTGGGGCAGTACACCCGGCCTGGGAGGCAGCCTGTCCACGCAAGGGCTGCCCGTAACACCGGACGCGCACCAGGCCACCACGGATGGGAACGACCTCTACCTCGCGGTGTTCGATATCGACATGAGCGCACTGGTCTACGCCACCTACTATGGTGGAGGGCTCAGCCCAGAGCATGTGGACGGTGGCACCAGCCGGTTCGATCGGCGAGGCCGGGTGTACCAGAGCGTGTGTGCAGGCTGCCAGAACAACGATGACTTCCCGACATCACCCGGAGCATGGAGCGCAACGAACAACAGTTCAGGCTGTAACAACGGAGTGCTGAAATTCGACTTTGATGCTCCCCTCGTCATTGCCGCCTTCCAAACCGCAGATACCATTTGCGCGCCGAACAGCGTGGCCTTCATGAACCAAAGCAGCGGTGCGGCCAGCTATGCGTGGGACTTCGGCGATGGAACGACAGCGACCACGCCAACACCCAGCCACACGTACGCCTCACCAGGCACCTACACGGTACGGCTGATCGCACGGAACGACAATGCATGCAACCTGGCCGATACGGCCTTCCGCGCGGTAACGGTCCTGCAAGCCGCTCCACAGGTCAATGCCATGAACGACACGCTCATCTGCGGACCGACACCTTCCTTCATGTTGATCGCAGCAAGCAATGGCAGCGCTTCCATCTGGCAGTGGAGCACCAGCAACGACTTTACTGACTTCCTCAATGATAGCCCTGGCGACAGCACTGCCACCATCGTTCCTGCAACGAGCGGCACCTACTTTGTGCGCGTAGGCAATGGACCAGTTTGTCGGTCCATCGATAGCGTGCAGGTGACCGTATCGCTCGGTGCTATCACGGTGGAGGGTGGTGGTGGCATCTGTACAGGCGATACCATCCCCCTCTCTGTTCTGGGTGCCGATCCGGGATCGATCTTCAGTTGGATGCCTGCGGACGAGGTCATCAGCGGTGAAGGGACCGCGAACATCCTGGTCGCTCCCATCAACGCCATTACATATGGTGTTACCGTGATCGCACCTTCCGGATGCACATGGAGTTCAACGGCGAGTGTCTCAGTTTCTGCGATCGATGCTGATGCCGTGCAGGCGACCGCCGATCCGGCTCTGATCCTTCCCGGAGGCACCTCCCAGCTCAATGCTCTCCCCAGCGGCCCCGGAATCACTTACAACTGGTCGCCGTCCACCCTGCTGAACAACGGCAGCATCCCCAACCCCATCGCCACACTCGAACAGACCACGCTGTTCATGGTCACCATCACCGACGGCGTTTGCGTCAGGAGCGACACCGTGCTCGTCAGGGTCCATGAACTGGTGTGCGGCTTCCCTGACATCTTCGTCCCGAACACCTTCACACCGAACGCGGACGGAACCAACGACCTGCTCCTGGTCCGCGGTAACAACATCAACCACATGGAATTCCTGGTGTTCGATCGGTGGGGTGAACTGGTCTTCGCTACCGATCGCCAGGACCACGGCTGGGACGGCACCTACAACGGACGACCGGTGGACCCCGCTGTATTCGTCTATCACCTCAACGTGGATTGCGGAGACGGCCAGCGTTACTTCACCAAGGGCAACGTGTCCGTGATCCGATGATGCAGCGCACCGCCCGATCTCCGATCCCTGCTCCGCGATGCAGCAGACGATACCGGGCGTGCATCCTGATAGCGCTCGCCCTCGGGTATGCGATGCTTCCTACCCGTGTGCACGCACAGGACATCCACTTCTCCCAGTTCTTCCACGCCCCCCTGGCGCTGGGACCCGGCTTCATCGGTGCATTCGATGGCACCCACCGCTTCAACGCCATCCATCGCCAACAGTGGCGCGCTGTGACCGTGCCATACAGCACCTTCGGGCTGGGTTGGGACCACCGGTCACCCTGGCGTGGACAACGGCTTGGCGTAGGGGCCTGGACCTACAACGATCGCGCAGGCGATGGTCGCCTGAACACCTTCCATTTCAGTCTGGGTGTGAACTGGACACAGCCCTTGAACAGTGCCGCTGAACACACCCTCAGCTTCGGCGGCTTGATGGGCTTCAGCTCGCGCACCCTCGATCGAACAGGCCTCAGCTTCGACGCCCAGTACAACGGTTTCTTCTACGACCCACAACGACCCACCGGGGAAGGCTTTGAGCGGGACGCCATGCTGCACCCCGATCTTCACGCCGGCATCCGATACCGCTGGGTACGTTCACCCAGGAGCGATGTGCAACTGGGAGCTTCGTTCTTCAACCTGACCTCGCCGCGCATCGGCTTCCTCGGTGGTCCCGGTGAACCATTGGACCGCCGGCTCGATGTTCACCTGTTGACCTCGTTCCCAGCGGGCGAACGGCTGGACGTACTGCCGGTGGCCCGGTACATGCGGCAAGGCACCTTCCACGAGCTCGACCTCGGCGCGGATATGCGTCACACGTTGCTGCACCGCTATGGACTGCATCGCGCCGTGCGGTTCGGGCTTTACCTCAGAGCGCGCGATGCTGGCTACGCGCACGCCGCGCTCGAATTCGACGACTGGACCTTCGGGCTCAGCTACGACGTGAACACCAGTCGGCTCGTGCCGGCCAGTCGCAACAGGGGGGGCGTCGAGCTATCCGCCATCTACATCCTCCGACGCAAGGCCGCCATCCCCGTGCGCTACGGTGCCTGTCCCGATCAACGATGATGCGCCATCTCATCCTCTTGCTCTGCACGCTGTCCATCCGACATGCCACTCCTGCACAGACGGTCCAACAGTGGCTGCGCTGGGGCGATGCGGCACTGGCAGTGAACGACCACGCCAGCGCATGTCGGTATTACGAAGGCGCACTGGATGCGGCTCCCGGAAGGATGTCCATCCAATGGTCTCTGGCCAACGCGTATCGGAACGACCGACAATATGCGCGGGCGGCAGCGCTCTATGAACGGGTGTTCTTCAAGGACCAGGGACGTACCTATCCCGATGCCCTTCACTGGTTGGCCGAGATGCAGCTGTGCAGCAACGCCACCGCTGATGCCCGTGGAACGTGGCAGCGCGTACGCAGCACCACCCGCGACCCCGTTGTTCTCGAACGCGCTGACAACGCATTGCTTGGGATCGCACTTGCTGAACGCATGGCACAAAGACCTGATAGCGTGCTGCTCATATCGCTGCCCCCATCGATCAACAGCCCGGCCTCGGAGTTCGCGCCCCGCGTCGGGCCCGACAGTGCACTGTACTTCACAGCCCTGAGATACCCTGCGTCACCAAGTGGCGAAGTGACCGATACCCTGCAATATCGCACACGGATCTACCGCAGCGCCCGTATGGGCCAGGACTGGGCAGCTCCAGCGCAGTATCTGCCTGACGCCTGGCGTGGCGATGTGGCGAACGGAACCTGGTCCCTCGATGGTCAGCGCCTTTACTTCAGCCATTGCCCACGTCCCGACAGTTGTACCATCATGGTGGCTGAACGGAAGGACGAACACTGGCAGACCCATCCTCTGGAAGGACTGGGCGAAGGCACAGCCACCCAACCGGGCGTGATGCATTGGGACGGCCGCGAAATGCTGCTCTTCGTGAGCGACCGTCCAGGCGGGGTCGGGGGTACGGACATCTGGCAGGCACGTTTGGACCAAGGTCGGGCGCTGGAGCTCCAGCCATTGACCGGTGCAGTGAACACGGTAGGCAATGAACGATGCCCATGGTATGATGCTCGCCGCAACGAGCTCTGGTTCAGCTCAGACCACCTGCCCGGCCTTGGGGGGTACGACGTCTTCGTGGCGCGTTATGAGAACGATGTGTTCAGCACCCCGATCAACCCGGGAACGCCGTTCAACAGTCCACAGAACGACCTTTATCCATACATCGATCCTGGCACGGGCGATGGCTGGCTGAGCAGCGACCGTGGCATCAACAAGAAGGAAGGGAACGATCGCTGCTGCAGTGATATCTACCGTTGGATGCCGCCGGCACCCACCCACACGGACAGTTCTTCGCTGGCAGCGAACACCCCAACGCACGCCGTTCAAGCCCTTCTACGGCTGCGGGAAAGCCTGCCGTTGAGCCTCTACTTCCGCAACGACGAACCAGGTCCGCGCACTACCGAGCGCAGCACGACGCTCACCTATGCACAGACCCTCGATTCGTACCGTGCGCAACTGCCTGAACACCTCCGACGGACTTCAGATACAGCGGCCTTCCGCACGTTCTGGAACGACCATGTACTGCGCGGGGAGCACGACCTGCAACGGCTTGTAACGGCCGTATTCCCCGTCCTTGAACAGGGCCGTTCGATCGTGCTCGAAGTACGGGGCCATGCCAGCCCACTGGCCTTCAACGATTACAACGCCCGTCTCTCAGAACGGCGCATCGCCAGCCTTCGCAACGAGCTGGGAACGGCGCTCAACGGAGCCCTGCTGCCCTACCTCACCGGTACGTCCGCGAACAGTGCCCGACTCGAACTACGCACCCTGCCATTCGGCGAGGAAGAGGCCGACCAGACCGTGAGCGATCGGCTTGAGGACCTCACCCGCTCAGTGTACAGCGTGGGCGCCGCGCGCGAAAGACGCATCGACGTGCTCAGCATCGACGTGGCCGAACAGGTGGAGCATGCCGATGGGGTATTGCGCCTCGTAAAGGAACTCGGCGACGTTCGTCAGAACAAGCCACAACGTATCACCTTTCGCGTGCCGAACACCAGCGACCGACCGCTGAAGCTGGTGGACAGCAATGTCGATTGCGGCTGCACCACTGCCGTGCTGCCCTCCACAGCCATCGGACCGGGGTCGGCCGTCGAACTCGTCATCGACTTCAGTGGCCAAGCACCGCAAGGGCCGCTCAGCCGTCATGTGCGCATCACCACCGATGGCATCCCCAAGCTGGTGGAGTTGACCATCACGGGTACCGTGGTACCTTAGTCGACATGGAATTACTGCTCCTTTCCAACTCCACCCTTCCGGGCGAGGAATTTTTCCAATGGCCCCGAGAGCATGTGCGCACCTTCCTGGCCGGTTACAAGAAGATCGGCTTCGTGCCTCTTGCCGCCATGCCCGCGATGCAGGAAGGCTACGTTCAGAAGGTCAGTGCCGTGTTCGAGCAGCTGGGGACCGAAGTGGTACCGCTCATGGGCGATGGCGACCTTGAGGTCGTACTCAATGGCTGCGATGCCGTGGCCGTAGGCGGGGGCAACAGCTTTCACCTGCTGCGCGAGCTGTATCGCAACGGACTGGTGCGAAGCATCGCGCGCAAGGTGCGCAATGGCATGCCATACCTGGGCTGGAGCGCAGGCAGCAATGTGGCTTGTCCCACGATCATGACCACCAATGACATGCCCGTGGTCGAGTCCCCCTCTCTGCGCGCCATGCACCTGATCACATTTCAGATCAACCCGCACTATACGGAGGCCACCATTGCCGACCACGGCGGCGAGTCCCGCGACCAACGCATCGCTGAGTTCCTTGAAGTAAATCCACAAATGCCGGTGGCCGGATTGCGGGAAGGTTCCCTCCTGCATGTCAGTGGCCACATGATCACGCTGAAGGGTGCTGATATGAAGCTCTTCAGGCAGGGCCACCCTGCGCTGGTAGTACCTGACGGGTCCACCTTCCGGAGCGATCTTTCTGACCTGAAGAACGAACCCTCATCCGCGGCGTGACCCCGATCATCGGTCAACCGTTGCCTTCGACGGAGGTGCAACGAGCACAGTAGGCAGGTCATGAAGAAAGTGAGTAAACGATCGGGCAAGCGCGGCCTTCCGCCTGGTTCACTGGTACATGTCGGAGAACCCGGCAGCGATCGTTCGACCATCAGGCTGTTCCTGATCCACCCGGATGGCCATGAAGAGCAGCGGCCCCCGGACCTGAAAGGGGTCGGTGCCACGCCTCCGGCAGGCACCGTGATGTGGCTCGACATCGATGGGCTCACCTCGGACGAACTCATCATGCAGGCGGGTGACCTGTTCGGTCTGCACCCGCTGCTGCTGGAGGATGTGCTGAACACCGACCACCGGCCCAAAGTGGAGGAATACCCGAATGAGCTGTTCGTGGTGATGAAGATGCTCAGCCTGGACCCGGAAACCGGGAGCATCCGTTCAGAGCAGATCTGTTTCGTACTGCGTCAAGGTGCGGTGATATCGTTCCAAGAGCGCCCGGGAGACATCCTCGACCCCATCCGCGAGCGCATCCGCAGGGACCTCGGGAGGGTGCGGCGATCGGGTGCGGACTACCTGTTGTACACGCTGCTGGACGTCATCGTGGACCACTACTTCGTGATCGTGGAAGACCTGGGGCAGCGCATTGAACAACTGGAACGGAAAGTATTGGTGCGCCCCGGCAGCGAAGATCTCGCCACGATACAGGAGCTGCGCAGCATGCTCATCCTGGTGAACCGCTACGTGACCCCCACCCGCGAACTCGCAGGACGCCTCAACACCATCCAGAGCCCGCTCATTGAAAAGTCCACGCGCCGCTACATCATCGACCTACAGGACCATACCGTGTACATCGCCGAGACCATCGGCACTTTCAGGGAAATGCTGACCAACCTGGAGAATTCGCACCACGCCATGGTCAACCTTCGGAGCGGGCAGGTGATCAAACTCCTCACCATCATCAGCACGATCTTCATCCCGCTCACGTTCCTTGTGGGGGTGTACGGCATGAACTTCAAGCACATGCCCGAACTGGAGTGGCACTATGGCTATTTCGCCGTATGGGGGCTCATGCTCCTCGTGGCGGCGATCATGCTCCAGTGGTTCAGGCGGAAACGGTGGTTGTGAATACGTTGGCAGTTCATCGTGGCACAGATCGACCAACGATCTACTTTTGTCGGCGTTCGGCCGCCATGCGCACACTTCTCCCCGCTCATCACCTGGCTTCATGCCCTGCCTGTGGACTTCGCAGCTTGGTACCGGCACGTCCTCCTTTTCGCTGATGGTACCGCGCGCCCTACCCGTGAACCGGCATTCAGCCTCCCACGCGAAAGGGCCGTTGTGTATGGACCAAGGCCACCTTTCGCCACAACCCCGGTCAAGGTCCTTGCAGGCGCACTGCTTTTATCATCCGCCCACTGAAGCATGAAGACCCGTTACATCGACCTGATCGAACAGACCTTCGACTTCCCGAAGGACGAGTTCAAGCTGGACGGTGAAAAACTCCTCTGGAACGATCTGCCGCTCACCGAGATCCTCGAGAAGCACGGGTCACCGCTACGGATCACCTATCTGCCCAAGATCGGCGAGAAGATCGACCTGGCCCGCTCCTGCTTCGCCAAGGCCATGAAGGAGCATGACTACCAAGGCAGTTACGAATACTTCTACTGCACCAAAAGCAACCACTTCAGCTACGTCATCGACCAGGTGCTCAAAAAGGGCGTGAACCTGGAGACCAGCAGCGCGTACGACCTCGAAATGATCGAGCTGCTCATTGAACGCGGCCGCATCACCAAGGATGCCACCATCCTGTGCAACGGATTCAAGGACGAGCGCTACATACAAGGCATCGGCAAGTTGGCCAATCGGGGATTCAACGTCGTCCCCATCATCGACAACATGGCCGAGATCTACGCCTTGGACGAGGTCATTGAAGGCAATTGCGACATCGGTATCCGCATCGCAGCGGAAGAGGCACCCAAGTTCGAGTTCTACACCAGCCGTCTGGGGATCGGCTACAAGGACATCATTCCCTTCTACATGCGGAACATCAGCAAGCAGAAGAAATTCCGCTTGAAACTGATGCACTTCTTCATCAACACGGGCATCACCGACACCGCCTACTACTGGAATGAGCTCAGCAAGTGCGTGAACGTATACTGCGACCTGTGGAAACTGTGCCGCACCCTTGACACCCTCGACATCGGCGGTGGACTGCCGATAAAGAACAGCCTCAACTTCAGCTTCGACCTCGACTACATGATCGGCGAGATCGTGGGGCGTATCAAGGACGTTTGCGAGGAGAACAAAGTACAGGAACCGAACATCTTCAGTGAGTTCGGCAGCTTTACGGTGAGCGATAGTGGCGCCACCTTCTTCAGTGTCCTCTATCAGAAGAAGCAGAACGAAAAGGAGCGTTGGAACATGATCGACGGCTCGTTCATGACCACCCTGCCCGATACCTGGGCCATCAGCAAACGCTTCATCATGCTGCCTGTGAACAACTGGGGGGATGAGTATGAGCGGGTATTCCTGGGGGGCATGACCTGCGATAGCGACGACTACTACAACAGCGAGCAGCACATCAACGCCATCTACCTGCCCAAGTATCGCGAGGACCGCAAGCAGTACATCGGTTACTTCAACACGGGAGCCTACCAGGACACGCTGGGGGGGTTCGGCGGCATCCAGCATTGCCTCATCCCCAAGCCCAAGCATGTGCTGATCGACCGTGACGCGGACGGCAACCTGGTGGACCGCGTGTTCGCCGAGCGCCAGACCGCCGAGCGCATGCTGCAACTGCTGGGCTACCTCTGATGACCGGGCGCATCGGCAATTCAGACAGCGCCTCTATATTTCGCCCCGCATACGACCAATGAGCAGCAACCGTCCCCTCTCGGCCTTCATGGAACAGCACTACCTGCACTTCAATGCAGCAGCGCTCGTGGACGCCGCCAAAGGCTACAAGGCCCACCTGGCCCAAGGCCGCAAAATGATGATCACCCTGGCAGGCGCCATGAGCACAGCCGAACTGGGCAAGATCCTGGCGGAAATGATCCGCCAGGGAAAGGTGGACATCATCAGCTGCACCGGGGCCAACCTGGAGGAGGATGTGATGAACCTCGTGGCGCATGAGCATTACGAGCGCATCCCCAACTACCGCGACCTGACACCAGCCCAGGAGCGCGACCTGCTGGACCGCGGCATGAACCGGGTGACCGACACCTGCATCCCCGAGCACGAGGCCTTCCGCCGCCTCGAGAAGCACGTGCTCGACCTCTGGACCGCCGATGACAAGAGCGGCAAGCGTCGGTTCCCGCATGAGTACTTCTACGAGATGATCCGCAGCGGCGTGCTCGAGCAGTACTATCAGATCGATCCGAAGAACAGCTGGATGGTGGCCGCGGCTGAACGCAACCTCCCCATCATCTGTCCCGGCTGGGAGGACAGCACCCTGGGCAACATCTTCGCAGGCCACTGCATCACAGGCGATTGCAAGCCCTCCATGATGAAGAGCGGCATCGAGTACATGATGTTCCTCGCAGAGTGGTACACCAACAATTGTGGACCCGACGGTATCGGCTTCTTCCAGATCGGGGGCGGCATCGCCGGCGACTTCCCCATTTGCGTGGTGCCCATGCTGCACCAGGACCTGCAGCGCGACAACATCCCCTTCTGGAGCTACTTCTGCCAGATCAGCGACAGCACCACCAGCTACGGAAGCTACAGCGGCGCCGTTCCAAATGAAAAGATCACCTGGGGAAAACTCGATATCGACACCCCGAAGTACATCATCGAAAGCGATGCTACTATTGTGGCACCGCTCATCTTCGCCTACGTACTGGACATGTGAGCCGTTCACCCCATGCAACGCCTGATCCGATCCTTCAACACGCTGACCGACGCGCTCAAGGAGACCCTCCAGGAACAATACCCGGATGGGATCGACAGCACGCACATCAGATCCATTCCCACCGCCAAGGGAGAGATCCTGCGCGTGATCGAACTGCGTACACCCGACGCCCTCTACCTCATCAAGATCAATCCCGAAAGCCGGGCGGAGATCGATGAATTCCTCGACCAGGAGGAAAACGCACCGGCCGGTGACGATATGGAGGGAGGAGATGATCTCGGTGGCGGCGATGAGGCCGAGACCGAAGACGACAGCGGTGCCGACGACGATGATGCTGATGAGGATGACGGTGATTCCGATGAGGGAGATGACGATGGCGGTGATGACGACGAGGACTGAACCAACCACGCCCGTTCGATAACTCCCGAAGGCCCCGGCTCCATGCGCCGGGGCCTTCGCTATTTTGGTGGCACACACCTACACCGCCATGACCGGCACCTTCCACCTCGCCTTCGCCACCACCGACCTCAAACGGATCAAGGCCTTCTATGGCAAGTTCCTAGGCTGCAAAGAGGGCCGCAGCGCCGACACGTGGGTGGATTATGACTTCTTCGGTCATCAGCTCACCATTCAAGAGGTGCCCAAACTGATCAAGACCGCCCGCATCTACAACCCCAAGAGCAATGTGCCCAGCGATCACTGGGGCATCGTGCTGAGCATGACCGATTGGAAGAAGCTGCGCGACAAGCTCCAGAAAGTGGGCCATCCCTTCTTCATTGAACCGCGCACCGTGATGAAAGGCGAAGTGGGCGAACAGGTGAGCCTCTTTATCGAGGACCCGGACGGCCATGCCATCGAGTTCAAGGCCTTCCCTGAGGCGGGGAACATTTTCAAGAAGGGATGATCGGCACTGCGCTACCTTCTTGTGACGGGTGCGTTCCTTCTTCAACCTCGTACCCCCTGTAGAAGCGCACTGCCTCCTGTTCCTCCTGCTCGATATACGGTGATCACCACTCGTGGCCTGTTCAATAGCTTGCATCGGCCAGGCACCAACATCCAGTTGCTGAGCGGTGCCACTGTTCAAGCGGTGGGGCTCCTGGCCATGCTGGCCAAGGCGTTGCGCCATGCGCCACTGCGGGCGCTCCTGGACAACTAGCTGCGCCGATCAGTAAGTGCGCATGGCCACCAGGCCTCCCTGCTCGTTGTAAAGCTCACTCTTGCGCAGTTCGCCATCAGCATGCCCTAGGCGACCCAGTAAAGCGTTGTTGTGGCTGCGGAACTCCCAGGTTCCCTGCCGCTCGCCCATGCTGAAACGGGCCTGGGCCAGGAGCACACCGGTGTCACTGAATTGCTTCCACACCCCATCGCGCCGGCCACGCAGGAACCCTCCCATCTCGTGCACCCGGCCGTTCTCGTAGTAGGTGATGAAATGGACGCGCCCGCCTTCTTCGAAACGTGTGGACTTCAGCGTACCGTCGGGCCAATGCTCCTGGGCGAGCAGGGTTTGGGCCGATGTCCATGTGCTGCAGCATATGGCCAGAAGGAAGAGGAGGGTACGCATTGCGGTGAGGTTGTGCTTCCTTGGTACGCACAAAGATAGCACAATGTTCACTCGGAGTTAACATAGATCTAACATTGAGCATCGAACGGGCATGACCAATGACCGGGTGGGCGGCCAGGAGGAGTGCCCTCACTGTTGGGGCGTGGCGGGCGCCTGCCTCTTCAGCAGGACATAGCCGACCACTCCTGCGACCAATGAGGCGAGCAGGATACCGAGTTTGGCCTGCTCTTGAAGGACCGTATCCTGAAAGGCCAGCTCATTCACGAACAAGGACATGGTGAACCCGATACCGGCCAGGAAACCCATTCCGATGAGATGCCCCCACCGAATGCTGCCGCCCAGGGAAGCCCAACCCAGGCGCGTGAGCATCCAAACGGTGCACAGGATCCCCAAAGGCTTGCCCACGATCAGACCGAACGAAACACCGAGGGTCACCGGGCTTGCGAGCGAGTCCATGATGGCCTCGGGCAAACGGACCCCTGCGTTGGCCAAGGCGAACAAGGGCATCACCCCGAACATCACAAGCGGGTGAAGCCGATGCTCAAGGCGCTGTAATGGGGTCTCGGCGTGTTCGCTGGCAGCATCGATCTTGCCGATCACCTCCAGCTGCTCGTCCGTAAGCGTGGGAAGCTCATTGGGCTTGAGCGCGGCGAACTCGCGCAGGTAGCGGTTGATACGCTTGATATAGGTCTCCTCATCCAACCGGGTGACCGCCGGAATGGTGAACGCTGCCAGCACCCCGGCAATGGTCGCATGGATACCGCTGAGCAGGAACGCGGTCCACACCCCTCCGATGCCGAACAGCGCATAGAACCAAGGGCTGCGCACACCGATGAGGTTGCCCACCATCAATACCACCAGGAAGCTTGCTCCGACCAGTACGTTCTGCATACTGATATCGGACGTGTAGAAGAAGGCGATCACCAGCACCGCCCCCAGGTCATCGGCAATGGCCAGGGTGGTCAGGAACACCTTCAGGCTGGGGGGCACCCTGCTGCCCAGCAACGCGAGCAGCCCCACGGCGAAGGCGATATCCGTGGCCATGGGGATGCCCCAGCCACTGTGGCCGGGCCCGCTCGGCACGAAGAGCAGGTAAATGGCCGCTGGCACCAGCATGCCTCCAAAGCCTGCGGCCACAGGCAACAAGGCCTTGCGCGGATCGGACAGCTCTCCGCCCACCACTTCGCGCTTCAGCTCAAGCCCCACCAGGAAGAAGAACATGGCCATCAGGCCATCGTTGATCCAGTGGTGCAGGCTCCGGGACAGCTCCCACTGATCGAAGCGAACGGCCACCGTATGCTCCCACAGGTGATGGTACTGCTCATGCCACGGCGAATTGGCCAGCACCAAGGCCACCATTGCCGCGATGAACAGCACCACACCGGCAGCAGACTGTTTGTGCAGGAACTCCTTGAACGGCTCCGTGAAGCGATCGATGGGATGGCCTTGCATGCCGGCAAGATACCCCGCTCAGAACGACAACCGCCCCTGCTGCTCCATGGCCAGGCGCAGCTGGCCCACCTCCTTGCGCAACTCCACCACGCTGCGAGCCAGTTCGTCGCGGCTCATGTTGGGTTCGGGCAGCTCGGCACTGATGAAGTGGACGAATTTCCAGACCTCCAACACACTGGTCACCGGTACTTCGTACGGGGCATACAGCGGATTGGTGCTGCACAGCAGTACCGTACCCTTCTCCTTCAGCTGATTGTACACCACTTTGAAGACGATGCCATCATCCTTGGTGACCACGATGTACGGCTGCCCGTCGCGGATCGTCTGCCAGTTCTGTACGTACTCGCCGGTGACCCACGAGCCATCGCTCACCGGAGGCATGCTGTCCCCACTGATCTGGAAGGTCCGGTACTTGCGGTCCTTCGCCAGGAAGGGCATCTGGAAGGTGGGCAGGATGCTGATGTACTCCGGGTCGGCATAGCCCAGCGCATAGCCGGCCTTGGCCTTCTCGGGCACCAGTTCCACGTTCTCACGATCGTCCTTGTCCACCGTGGTGGCCAGCACCCGCAGGCGCCGTCCGCTGAGGTCGATGTCACCTCCGCGCTCCAGGATGCCGAGCTGGCTTTCACTGAGTGCGGTCAGGTCGTCCTTGAGCAGCTTGTCGACGCTTACCTTGAAGTACTCGCTCATGCGCACGAGCAGGTCGAAGGACGGCTCAGCACTGCCGTTCTCGTAGCCGCTGTAGCTGGAGCGCTTGATGTCCAGGCCGGCTGCGACCTCTTCCTGGGAGCGGCCGCGGCGTTGGCGAAGGAGCTTGATGTTGGAGCCGAAGAGCGGAGTTGCCATGGTTCGGTAGGTTGAAGGTTGAGGATCGATGCGGCTGGATCGCACCAGAGCCGCGGTATGGTCAGTGATCGTGTGGTTTGAAGCCGATGGGGTTGCGGTGCTGTTCGGCTGGCGAGACCAGTTCGGTGAGGTGATCGAAGATGGCCTGGATCTCCTCGTCGTGCCCGGAAAGGCGGCCCTCCAGTTGCTCCAGCTTCTGGAGGATCTCGCGGTGCGAAAGGAGCACCTCGCGCATGCGGCTGAATACACGGATGATGTGGATGTTGACCAGGATGGCCTGCTCGCTATTGAGGACGCTGGAGAGCATGGCCACGCCTTGCTCGGTGAAGGCCATGGGGGTATAGCGCAGCCCCATCCAGTCGCCGGAATTGGAGGTGACAAATTGGCTCCTCCAATCTTCGAACTCCTCCTTGGTCAACTCGAACATGAAGTCCTCTGGGAAGCGGCCCAGGTTCCTGCGCACCTGGCGCTTAAGGTGCTTGGTCTCCACGCCATACAGCTCGGCCAGGTCACGGTCCAGCATCACCTTCTGACCACGGATCACGTGTATACGGCCCGTGATGGATGCATCGGGTGGGGCCACAGCGCTGTAGCGTGCGGGCGGCTCCTGGAGCACGGTGTCCGTGGCGGCGTTCATGCTTCGGTGGGTTTGAAGCCGATGGACGTGCGAGGCTCGGATGGTGGCGCGAGCAGCTGCCTGAGCTGTTGGAAAAGCTGTTGGATATCAGCACCCGGCTCTCCCACCCGACGCTCCAGCTGCGCCAGGCGAAGAAGGATGTCCTGGTGGGCGAAGAGCGCCTGACGCATGCGCACGAAGAGCTCAACCAGGCGGATGCTGACAGCGATGGCCTGCGCGCTCGGCAGTAGCGGGGCCAGCATCAGCACACCAGCCTCGGTGAAGGCGAGGGGCTGGTCGTTGTCTTGCTCGCCCTGCATGAGGCTCGCCTGCTGAGACCGTGATGCCGGATCCTCATCACGCGTGAGTTCGAACATGAACGCCTCGGGGAGCCGCTCCCTGCTCTCCCGTACAGCGGCTCTGAGGACGTGCAGCTCCACCCCGAAGAGCACCGCCAGATCGCGATCGAGCACCACCTGCTGGCCACGGATGAGGTGGAGCCGGCCGAGCAATTGCTCATCGATCGGTACGGCACCACCATAGTGTGCTGGCGGTTCGGCCACCACCAGGTGCTCCACCGGCAACAGGTGCGTATGCGGCGACCTGAACGCAGGCTGCGGCCGACGCAGAGGAATACGTAAGCGGCGGGATGTTGCCAGGGTTCCCATCGATCCGTTGATCAGTTATCTGCCGCACAAAGGTAATGACTATTTTACCGCCTGCAACATGACAGCTATTTTGTCAACACAGAACTGTTGGCCGGAGCGGGGACCCCGCGCCCGGGATGGGAGCGGCGGCTCCCGCACGGCTGGGCCTTGCGGGGGTGTGCAACGAGGAGGCCCCGAGGAACGAGTGGACCCCGCAGTGCCGCCACCGCTGGCATGGCCGCGCGGGACCACAGCGGACTGCCCGACAAGGCGCCCACCCTTCGACTCCGCTCAGGGTGACGCCACGGATCAGACAATGAGAGGATCGGCCGATCAGATAATGGAAATGCCAGCCGCTCTGCATACCACCGAGCAGCATTTTCTGATCCTCTGATCTTCTGATCGACCGATCGACCATGGAACGCACCATCCTCCACCTCGACCTCAACACCTTCTTCGTGAGCGTGGAACGCCTGCGCGAACCGAAGCTGAACGGGAAGCCCGTGCTGATCGGCAGCGACAGCGACCGCGGCGTGGTGGCCAGTTGCAGCTACGAAGCCCGGGCCTTCGGGGTGCGCAGCGCCATGCCCATGAAAATGGCCAAGCAGCTGTGCCCGGAGGCGATCATCCTGCGGGGCGACAGCGGGGCCTACCTGAAGAAGAGCGATGAGGTGACCGAGATCATCCGCGCCAGTGTGCCGCTGTTCGAGAAGAGCAGCGTGGACGAGTTCTACGTGGACCTGAGCGGCACCGACCGCTTCCACGGCAGTCGCAAGCTGGCGGCGGAACTGCGGCAGCGCATCATCAGGGAGAGCGGGCTGCCCAACAGCTTCGGCATGAGCATCAACAAGACGGTGAGCAAGGTGGCCACCGGCGAGGCCAAGCAGGGCCCGGGCGAATGGTACGTGGAGCGCGGCACCGAGAAACCCTTCCTGGCACCGATGCCCATTGAGCGCATCCCCGGCGTGGGTGAGAAGACCGCGCACCTGCTGCGCAGCATGGGCGTGGCGAAGATCCACACCCTGCAGGAGGTGCCGATGGACCTGATGCAACGGCTGCTTGGCGAACACGGCCCCGTGCTGTGGCGCAAGGCCAACGGCATCGACGACAGCCCGGTGGTGGCGTGGCACGAGCGCAAGAGCATCAGCACCGAGCGCACCTTCGAGCGCGATACCATCGACGTGGCCAAGCTGCACGGCCTGCTCACCGCCATGGCCGAAAGCCTCGCCTTCCAACTGCGCAAGGGCCAGAAGCTCACCAGCTGCATCGCCGTGAAGATCCGCTACGCCGATTTCAACACGCACACGCGGCAGCAACGTATTCCCTACACCGCTTGCGACCACCTGATCCTGCCCACCGTGCACGAGCTGTTCCGCGCGCTGTACGACCGGCGCCAACGGATCCGGCTCATCGGCGTGCGCTTCAGCCACCTGGTGGGCGGCGGGCACCAGATCGATGCCTTCACCGACACCGAGGAAGCGATGAAGCTCTACCAGGCCATGGACAGGATCCGCAAGCGCTTCGGCGACCGTACCGTGATGCGCGCCAGCGGCATGGGCGCGAAGAGCATCGGGCGGATGGACAACCCCTTTGATGGGCAGGCGCCGGTGCTGTTGGCGAACCGAAGAACGTGATCAGATGATCAGACAATTAGACGATCAGATAATGGAAGACCCGGGAACGGCAAGGGAGTGCGAATTGTGATCATCTGATCTTCTGATCGACACATTTTCTGATCGGCTCTCGGGCGTGCCCCCGCTCAAAAGCAGCGGGGCCGGGTGCTTCGCTGTAGCTGCTTCAACTCGCCGGCCGCAGGCGCCGGCTGCGGGGTCTGCTCCTCCGTCGCAGCCTCCTCGCACGGGCCGCGCCATCGGCTCGCCTTCAGCAGGCTGCCGCTGCGCCCCCTCACGCGGGGCATCCCGTCACATATGCGATCTTGTCCCGGCAATAGTACTTCTGCACCATGGCCGTACCCGACTACCAAAGCATCATGCTTCCCCTTCTGAAGTATGTTTCCGACCAACAAGTGCATACCCTGCGCGATGTGGTGGAAGGTCTTGCCACGCACTTCAAGCTCACCGAGGAGGAGCGAAGAGAAATGCTCCCGAGTGGCATGCAGGCCGCATTCGACAATCGTGTGGGCTGGGCACGCACCTACCTGAAAAAGGCTGGCCTGCTCGCGTCTCCCAAGCGGGCAACCATGCAGATCACACAACGTGGTATCCAGGTGATCAAAGAGAACCCGCCACGCATCGATGTGGCCTACCTCAAGCGCTTCCAGGAATTCGTCGAATTCCAGAGCGCCAAACGGGAAAGCAATGAACCAGAAGTGCTCACCGAGGACAGCAATGGACGCACTCCTGAAGAGGTCATCGAGAACGGGTATGAGCAGGTGCGTGCTGCACTAAGCCAGGAACTCCTCTCCAAAGTACAAGCACTCACGTGGATGGACTTTGAGCGCCTCGTAGTGCAACTGCTCGTGCGCATGGGCTACGGAGGCTCTTTGAAGGATGCAGGCCGTGCGCTCACCAAGGGAGGCGATGAAGGCATCGACGGCACGATCAAGGAGGACAAGCTGGGGTTGGACGTGATCTACATCCAGGCCAAGAAGTGGCAGACCGGCAACACCGTGGGTCGGCCGGAGATCCAGAAGTTTGTTGGGGCCTTGGCCGGTCAAGGTGCCAAGAAGGGCATCTTCATCACCACCTCGTCCTTCACCAAGGAAGCGCGGGAGTACCAGCCCCGCAACGAGACCAAGATCGTCCTGATCGACGGCGAGGAACTCACCCAGCTCATGATCGACCACGACCTTGGCGTCACCACCCAACGCACGTATGCCGTGAAGCGCATCGATAGCGACTTCTTTGGGGAGGAGTGAGCTACTCCTTCACCAACCGCACCCAGTCCCCATCCACCGCGCGCAACAGGTACAGCCCCGGCGCAAGCCCGCCCATGTCCACGGTGTTCCGTCCCCGCCGCAAGGTGATGCTACGCACCCGCTGACCGGCGCTGTTGAGCAACTCGGTGGGGAGCACGGCGGTGGCATTCACTTCCAGGAAAAGCACATCAGCTACCGGGTTCGGCCAGGCACGCAGGTCGACCTTGTCCAGTTGTTCAGTAACGCTCGTCGGAACCCCATCGATCCGACCTACCACAGCGGTCTGCAACAAATCGGCGCCCACGGTATGGCCTTCGAACGTGAATGCCGAGGCGGCATGTGCGATGAAGTGGATGGCGCCGGGATCTGCGGTCGTCGCTATGGACTGTGCTGACGCGAACCACGGCGAGGGCTCGCTGGTGGCCGCCCATTGCGGCGTACCTGCGGCATCAAAAGCCACCACCGTCAGGCTGCGATCGGGGAGCACACCCGCGCTCAACACGCCTTCACCCCACTCGACCACACCGCGCACGACACCCGTGAAGTGAACGCGTTCCATCTCATCCACTGCGATGCAGGGCCCCTGCGCACGCTCCACATCGCCTGTTATCCCGAAGTCGGCTGGATGAGCTTCCCTGCCCCATAGGAATTGGCCAGTACTATCAAGCCTTGCGATGAACACATCACCCCCCCAATCACTGCCCTCGAATTGCAGACCATCCCACACCTCGCCATCCAGATGCAAGGCCCCAGCGAGGTATGCATGTCCATCGCTGGTGGCCACCACCGTGGGATCGGTGAAGGTGATGTCCGTTCCGAATTCAGCGAAAGCAGCAGTGCCATCAGGCCGGTATCGCAATACGAACATGTTGTAACCCTCGTCGCTTTCCACAGGAAAACCCTGACCGGCGAAGGTGAGCGTACCGTTCTCGCAGGAACCGCTCACGTATAGCCCACCCCAAGGATCGAAGCTGAGCGTACCGAACCGTCGAATGCCACTTACGGTGCGCATCTGGACATCATCACCCAAGAAGTCAACCTGGACGAGATGGCCTTCCGTGAACTCCATGGCGGTATACCAAAGGTTGCCTTCGGGGTCCACGGCAAGGGCAGCCGGTCCAATGATATTGGCGAAGCTCAGGTCCAGGTTCCGGCTCCAGAGCGGCTGACCGGTATTGAGGTTCCATGCCATCACGAAGTGGTTCACTGTGAAGGGGCCACCGAGACCGGCCAACTGGGAACCATCACAGAACTCCAGCGCCTCCCCCATGAAGCTTCCTGAAAAATATGCGATACCGACCGGGCTCATCACGGCGGACCCCACCGAAACCGAGTCGGTCAGGATGCACGAAAGCCACGTATCGCCGGTAGCCGGGTCGAGCTGCTCCAACACGACCGTGCCGAAAGCCGTGCTGCCATATATGGTCAGAACAGTGTCGGTACGCATGCTCACCAAATTGGACGGCGCCGAGGCGATAACATGGTGCGGCGTGCCGGGGTTCAGATCGAATGCGACCGGATCGCCACGAAGCCAGTCGACCTGCTGGGCGTGGAAGGTTCCGAGCGATAAGCAGGCAATAAGGGTCTGAATCGTGCGCATGTAAGATGTGTTCGACAGATAGACGCGCTGGACCAGCGAAATGTCCACTGTGCATGTAACTGCCCAGCAAACCGTACGTCACATGGCTTGAGCGATGCGTTACAGGTAACGGTCGGAACCGCCCGTACGAGCTACCACGCCGCTCGTGTAAACCACCCAGTCCCTAACATATCGATCCCCATCTTGCACCCTGCAAACACCACACCCGCATGGAACTCGTCATCAACGGCCTCAGCAAGACCTACGGCAATGGCGTGAAGGCGCTGGACAACGTGAGCCTCACCATCCCCACCGGCATGTTCGGGCTGCTGGGACCCAACGGCGCCGGCAAGAGCACCCTGATGCGCATCCTCGCCACCCTGCAGGAGGCGGACAGCGGCACGGCCATGCTCAGAAGCATCGATGTGCTCAACGACAAGCAGTCCGTGCGCCAAGTGCTGGGCTACCTGCCGCAGGAGTTCGGCGTGTACCCGCGGGTGAGCGCCTATGAGATGCTGGACCACATCGCGCTGCTGAAGGGTGTAGTGGACAAAGGCCCGCGCAAGGAACTGGTGGAGGCGCTCCTGCACCGCGTGAACCTGTGGGAGCACCGCAAGCGTCGGATCAGCGGATTCAGCGGCGGCATGAAGCAGCGCTTCGGCATCGCGCAATCACTGATCGGCGATCCCAAGCTGATCATCGTGGACGAACCCACGGCCGGTCTGGACCCCGGCGAGCGCAACCGCTTCTACAACCTGCTCACGGAGATCGGCGAGAACGTGGTGGTGATCCTGAGCACCCACATCGTGCAGGACGTGCAGGAACTCTGCCGCAACATGGCCATCATCAACAAGGGCAGGCTGCTCTATGCCGGCTCACCGAACGATGCACTGGCGGCCATGAAAGACAAGGTGTGGGAGAAGGCCATCGGCAAGCATGAGCTGGAACACTACGCCACCGCGCACGACCTGATCAGCAACAAGCTGGTGGCCGGCACCCCGATCATCCACGTGATGAGCGATGTGAAGCCTGCCGATGGCTTCGTCAGCGCCGACCCAAGCCTGGAGGACGTGTTCTTCGGCGCCATCCACCGCAGCAACCGCGAAACCGTAGCCGCATGATCCTCCGCTTCTTCCTCTTCGAGGTGCGCTACTGGCTGCGTCAGCCCATGGCGTACATCTTCTTCGCGCTCATCGCCTTCCTCACCGGGGCCGCGGTGGTGAGCGACAACGTGCAGATCGGCATGGCGGTGGGCAATGTGCTGAAGAACGCCCCCTATCTCGTCTACCTCTGGTACGCGACCTGGAGCGCGTTGGGGCTGCTTCTGGTCACCGCCTTCGTGAACGCCACCGCGATCCGCGATTTCACCAGCAACACGGCCCAGATCGTCTTCAGCACACCGGTGTCGAAGGCCTCCTACCTCATTGGCAAGTTCCTGGGCAGCACCTTCGTGGCACTACTGCCCATGCTGGGCGTGAGCCTCGGCATCGTGGTGGGCAGCTGGTGGCCCGGCATCGATGAGGTCCGGATCGGGCCCAACGATCCCATCCACCACCTGCAGGCCATCCTGCTGATGGTGATCCCCAACGTACTGTTCAGCGCCAGCATCATCTTCGCGGTGAGCGTACTGTTGCGCAACACCATGGCGGCCTTCATCACGGCCATCGCGCTGCTGGTGGGCTTCAGCATCGCCAGCGCCTTCACCAGCGACCTGGAGAACGAGTGGATCGGTGTACTGGTAGATCCCTTCGGCGGAACGGCCTTCGAGGTGGCCACCAAGTACTGGACGGTGGAGGACAAGAACACGAAACTCCTGCCCGCCTCCGGCATGCTGCTATGGAACCGACTGCTCTGGATCGCGGTGAGCATAGCGGTCTTCCTCTTCGGCTACTTCCGCTTTTCCTTCACGGATCGCGTGCAGAAGGCCAAGGCGCTGGAAGCTGATGCCACCGGCAAGCCCTCCTTCACCCAATTGGCCGTGCCCAAAGCCCCCCAACGCTTCGACGCAAAGGCACGCCGCAGCTGGTTCGCCGCACTCTTCCTCACCGATGTGAAGGGCATCCTCAAAAGCACGCCCTTCATCCTCATCATGTCGCTGGGCCTGGTGCAACTCTTCGTGTCGCTGGGCTTCGTCACCACGCTCTACGGAAACAAGACCTACCCCGTCACCTACAACGTCACCGATGTGATCCAGGGCGGGCTGTTCATCTACCTGATCATCATCGTCACCTTTTACGCCGGGCAGCTGATCTGGAAGGAGCGTGAGCCGCGCATCGACGGCATCACCAACGCGCTGCCCACGTCCACCGGTGCCGGGCTGCTGGCCAAATTCGCCGCGCTGGTCACGGTGATCTTCGTGGTGATGTGCTTCGCCACCCTGGCGGGCATGGTCACCCAGCTGCTCAACGGCTACACCCGGCTTCAGCCGATGGTATACCTCACCTACCTCATCATCCCAGCGACACTGGCCTTCGCCTTCTTCACAGCGCTGGCCATGTTCGTCCATGTGCTGGTGAACAACAAGTACCTGGGCTACTTCGTGTTCATCCTCGTGGTTGTCCTCAACAGCTTCGGCTGGAGCGCACTGGATGTGGAATCGAACCTGGTGCGGCTCAGTGGCACCTCCGGCCTGAACTACTCGGACATGAACGGATTCGGTCCTTTCCTGCCGGGCTGGCTCTTCTTCCGGGCCTATTGGATGGTCTTCGCAGCCATCCTGCTCTACGCCTCATGGCTCTTCCTCGTCCGCGGCAACGACACCGCGTGGCGTTGGCGCTGGCACCATGCCAGGCAGCGCTTCGCCTCGGCCCGTATGCCAGCTGTAGCCCTTGTGCTGCTCTTCGCAGGCATGGCCGGCTGGGGCTACTACAATACGAAGGTGCTGAACGAGTATATGACCAGCGAGGAGGAGGAGCAGTTGCTCGTGGACTACGAGAAGCAGTACAAACGATACGAGGGTATGCACCAGCCGCACTACACGGCCGTGCAATTCACCATCGACCTCGTACCCGAGAAGCGCGCCCTTCGGTACAGTGCGGACATCACGCTGCGCAACAAGGGCGAACGGCCGATCGACACGCTGTGGCTGAGCCTGCCCGACCGAATGGACCTACAGTTGGACATTCCCGGCGCAACCGTTGTTCTTGATGATGAGGAGATGGAACAGCGGATGTACAAGCTCTCGCCGCCGCTCGCTCCGGGTGCCGACCTCCGCTTCACTGTGAACGGTGGCTACGCGGCAAAGGGCTTCGAGAACCGTGTGTCCTTCACCGGCATCGTTCAGAACGGCAGCTTCTTCAACCATCTGGACCTGTTGCCGTCCATCGGCTACCAGGCTAATGCTGAGCTCACCGACAAGAACGACCGCCGCAAGTATGAGCTGCCACTCAACCGCCGCACGCCACTCCTGAGCGAAGCACCCGAGGACCGGATGCAGACCTACCTGATGCGCCACAGCGACTGGGTCGAGGTGAGCACCACCATCAGCACCGCGCCGGACCAGATCGCCATCGCACCCGGCAGCCTGGTGAAGGAGTGGACCGAGAACGGCCGCCGCTACTTCCGCTACGTGGTGGACCACCCCTCGCTGAACTTCTACAGCTTCATGAGCGCCCGCTACGAGGTGGCCCGTGAGAAGTTCGGGGATGTGGACATCGAGGTGTACTACCAACAGGAGCATGGCGTGAACGTGCCGCGGATGATCAGCAGCATGAAGCAGACCATCGCATACGCCGGTGAGCACTTTGGACCCTACCGGCACAAGCAGGCGCGCATCATCGAGTTCCCGCGCTACGCCAGCTTCGCGCAGGCCTTCCCCGGCACCATGCCGTACAGCGAGGCCATCGGCTTCATCACCGACCTGCGCGAGCCCGAGGACATCGACCCGGTGTTCTATGTGGTGGCGCATGAGGTGGGGCACCAGTGGTGGGCGCACCAGGTGATCGGTGCCGTAATGCAAGGTGCCACGCTGCTCAGCGAGAGCATGGCACAGTACACTGCGCTGATGGTCATGGAGCAGGAGTACGGCCGACCGCACATGCGGAAGTTCATGAAGTACGAGGCCGACAAATACCAGAACGCACGCGGCAGTGAGACCATCGGCGAATCGCCTCTGCTCACCGTGGAGAACCAGGGCTACATCCACTACAACAAGGGCAGCGTGATGCTTTACGGCCTGCGAGAGTTCCTGGGTGAGGACCCGCTCAACGAGGCGTTCCGCCACATGGTGGACAGCTTCGGATATGCCGAGCCACCCTACCCCACCTCGTTGGATCTATACCGGGCCCTGCGCAATGTGACCCCGGACAGCCTGCTGTACCTGCTGGACGACAACATCAAGCACATTACGCTCTACAACAACGCCGTGCTAGAGGCCAAAGCCACCATGAACGCCGACAGCACGTGGAGCGTGGAGGTGTTGGTCACGGCCGAAAAGATGCACAGCGACAGCCTGGGTCGCGAAACGCCCGTTCCCATGAACGACTGGATCGACATCGCCGTGCAACCCAAGATGCGCTTCGGCAAGGACAAAGAAAAGGGTGACGAGCCCCTTGCCAAACAGCGCAAGAAGCTCAGCACCGGTGAGAACCGCTTCACCTTCCAGGTGAACGAGAAGCCCGGCGCCGTGGAGATCGATCCGGATCACCTGTTCATCGACCGGCTGCCTGCGGACAATAGGAAGAAGGTGGAGTGATCAATGTCCAACTCTCAATGACCAATGTCCAAGTGTCGCCCGTTGGCACTTGGACATTGGTCATTGGACATCCACTGACCATCCCAGTTGAACTACCGCACCAGCTTCACCACCGTTCCGCCTTCCATTCGCAGAAGGTAGTTCCCCGGCTCCAGCCCACTCGTCGGGATCGTTGAGCGCCCACCTGTAGCCTGTCCCCGCCACACCACCCGACCCAGCGCATCGCTTAGTTCCAGCAGTTCAACGGGACGGAGGCCATCAACGTACAGCACCTCCCCCATCGGGTTCGGCCAGGCGCGTAGCCTCCCCAACTCATTCTCATTGACGCCCACGTTCAGCACCACGATGATCACCGGCGACACGCTCCAACAACCGTACTCATCCTGGTAATCCACTTGGTACGAGCCGCTGGCCATAGCAATGTGGTAGGGCTGGCCCACACCCACTTGGAAACCGTCCAGTTCCCAGATCCAAGCGCTACCACCTTCCACCCAAAGCGAATCCCCATCCACTTGGATCATCAGCTCCAACGGATCACGCTCCAGGACCACCACCGTATCAGCCCGCACCTGACCATTAGCATCGAACACCTCCACGCTGTAGCTGCCCGGACACAGCCCTTCGATCACGGGAGTTGTAGCACCCGTGTTCCACAGGAAACTCAATGGTCCGGTACCATTGGTGAACACCTGAGCAGTTCCATCACATGCACCGGGACAGACCCCAGTACTGTACGTGCTCGCCGCGAAGGTGGTATCAACGCCCGCGATCAGCATCGCATCGCCATTGCCCACATCATCGATGGTGGTGTTGCCGTAGGTGATCACGCCCCAGTAGTACCCACCGAAATAGATGTTGTTCGGTGCAGCGGCCTGACGGTGTATGCACAGCGGAATGTCGCGCTGAAAGCCGCTGGGACGCGATGCCCACACCACCTGCCCATCACCGTCGAGCTTCGCGATCAGCATGTCCTCGCCACCCAGCGCAGTGAAGGGCGTACCGAAGAAGTCGATGCTCTGTTGGAAATGCGCAGCCAACAGCAAGTTGCCCATGCCATCGGCCTCCACGTCCCAGGCCAGATCGCGTTGTGTGGAACCGGTGCTCTGTGCCCACTGCAATTCCCCCTCCTGGTCCAGCTTCATCACCAGGATGTCGTCGTTGCTGCTCACCGACGTGAGCGTATCGTCCGGTAGGAAGAGGCTGCCCCACAGACGCGCCGCTACGAACACATTGCCCAGGGTATCCGCGCTGATGCCCATGCCTTCGTGGTCGCCGGTGCCGAAGCTGCGCGCCCACACCCCATTGCCGTCCAGGTCGGTGGCCAGTACATAGAGGTAGGCGCCAGTGCTTCCGGGCGTAAGGGCCAGCCCATCGTAGCTCGCTGCCGAGAAGCCCACCTGTCCGGTCACGAACAGCCGATCGCCGCTCACACTGATGGCTCGACAGCTCTTACTCTGTCCGTTACCAGTGCTCGCACGCGCCCACTGCACGGTGCCGGTGCTGTCATAACGCGCGATCACCAGTTGGCGGAAGTTGCCTGCGTTGGGAATGCTGATGCCGTCGAAACCGATCGTGGTGCCCCCGCTGAAGCCCGCGATGAACACGCTGCCATCGGCCGATACCGCCACACCACGGGCCTCATCGCTGCTGCCATTGCTGCCTGCGCGCCGCGCCCACAGGCAGGTACCCGCTGTGTCGTAGCGTGCCAGGAAGATGTCGTCGACTCCCAGGCTGCTCAGCGTTACCCCGTCCCCGAAGTCGGCGTTGCCGTTGTAGCTGCCGGTCACGTAGATGCGATCGTCGGCATCAATGGCCACGCCATAGGCCCACGCATCGTTGAAGCCCACGGTGATCGCCCGCACCCAGAGACAGGTACCATCCGGCGCGCGCTTCGCGATGAAGCCCATCACATCGCTGTTCCCATCCGTGATGCTGCCGCAGCCGAAGTCCACCGTGCCGGCGAGGCTCCCCACCCAGTAGGCGTTGCCCTCACTGTCGGTAGCGATGTCATGGCAGAGGTCCACATTGCTGCCAGCGCCAGCGCTGGCGGCCCAGTTCCATTGTTGCGCGTGCAGGGTCAAGGGCAGGGAAAGCAGGAGGGCGAGTATCGTGCGCATGGTGTAAAGGTCGGTGTATGGCGGTACACGTGTGGTGTATTGCGGTTCAGGGCATGCCCCCGCACACCCCGCGCTCCGCTGGGCTCCACACGGCGTGTGCGGGGTCGGGTGCTCCACTGTAGTTGCCTTGCCCCGGCCCGCATCGCATCGGGCTCCGGGGTCTGCTCCTAGCGTCGCAGCCTCCTCGCTCCGTGCGTTGCTGGGCCGGTGCCGCGCCAAGCTGCCGTTGCGCCCCCTCACGCAGTGCTCCCGGCCGGCACAAGCATCGCGGACGGAGGTGATCCCCAAACCCGGTCCACGAGCATCCTGCCTCTTTGCAACACGCCTCGAAGACACTTCCTTGCTTCTGAGTTTTCTAAAGTTGTACTTTAGATTCCTCAAAGGCTATGCGTTACGTACCTCGCCATATCGCACCCGTCATCGCCAAGGCTGCCAAAGGCTTTCCGGCCATCATACTCACCGGTCCGAGGCGTGCGGGGAAGACGATGCTCCTGCGAAAGATCTTCCCGAAAGCGAGCTTCACCCTGTTGGAGGATCCCGATGTGGTGGCACGCTTGCGCAGCGATCCGCAGGGCTTCCTGGACGGACTGAAGCTGCCCGCCATCCTGGACGAAGTGCAGAACGTACCCGAACTCTTCGCTTATGTGCGCGCACGCATCGATGCGGCGCCGCGCCGCACGGGACAGTACATCTTCACCGGCTCCCAGGAGGCACCGCTGATGCAGGGCGTGACCGAAAGCATGGCCGGCCGTGCCGCCATCCTGCACCTCTATCCGCTCAGCACCACCGAAAGCCCGCGCGTGGACCTGCTGCTGGGCGGCTTCCCGGAGGCCTTGGCCCGTCCGCGCAATGCCTCACTCTGGTTCTCCAGCTACGTGCAGACCTACCTGGAGCGCGATGTGCGCGCCGTGACCAACGTGCGCGACCTGGCCACCTTCCGCCGCTTTATGGCACTGCTGGCCACGCGCCACGGCCAGGTCCTCAACCGAAGCGAGTTCACTGGTCCGCTGGGGGTGAGCATCCCCACCATCAACCAATGGTTGGGCGTGCTGGAGACCACCCAGCAGCTGATCCTGGTGCCGCCGTTCTATGAAAGCCTGGGCAAGCGCCTCATCAAGTCGCCCAAGCTGTACTTCACCGACAGCGGACTGGCCTGCCACCTGCTGGGCATCACCACCAAGTCCGAGCTGGAGCGCTCGCCCTTCCTGGGCGCGCTGTTCGAGGGCTTCGTGGCGGCGGAGATCGTGAAGCGCCAGGTGAACGCCGGGCAGCGGCGCGAGCTCTACCATTTCCGCGACCAGCAGGGGCTGGAGGTGGACTTCCTGGTGCCGGGCCGTAATGGTGCGCTCACGCTGATCGAGTGCAAGGCGACCCGTTCGCCGTTCCCGGCCATGGCCTCCAACCTGCTGAAATTGAAGAACGACCTCATCGCGAAACGGCCGCCGCGCACGAAGGTGGAAGCCGTGCTGCTGCACCGCAGATCATCACGAAGTGCAACACGGGCGCTGCTTCCCGGCGCGCAGGCCATGGACCTGGAGCACTGGCTGAAGGGCGGAAAGTAAGCGGGAGCGTTTTGAGTTTTCTAAAGTACAACTTTAGAATTCTCAATGTAATGGAATGGTGATCGGGGCTTGCGTGAGGGGCCGGAGCGGCAGCCTGGTGAAGCCAAGGCGATGGCGCCGCCCGAGCGAGGAGGCTGCGACGCAAGGAGCAGACCCCGGAGCCGGTGCCAGCGCCCGCCGAGGCGAAGCAGCTATAGCGAAGGACCCGGCCCCGCGCATCGGCTTGTGGGGCGGAAAGGGGGACACGCCCCCCTACACCCTTCACCTCACGCCTGATTATATTACTGTCCGTTGATCGCCGTTTTTTTCGTCGATCTGATCGGCCGCACCTAGGTCGACCCAGTGGGTCAACGCTACAGGTGCGCACTCGGAACGCAATGCACAGGCGACAGCGCCACTCATCCAGGAATGTTGATCAACGCCCACAGCTGGTTCAGCCTCAACTACGGGGTGCTCTCGCCCGAGCAGGTGCTGCAGGAAGCCCATGCCCTCGGGGTGCAGCAGGTGGCCCTCACCGACATCAATTGCACCGCCGGTTGGAGCGACTTCTTCCGACTTGCCGCGCAGTACAAGGTGCGCCCCCTGGCGGGCATCGAGTTCCGCCGAGGGCCACAGTTGCTGTACATCGGCATCGCGCGGACCAATACCGGCGTGCACCAACTGGCCTCCTTGCTCACGGATCACTTGCTCGATGGTGAGGCCCTTCCAACGCGTGCACCTGATATGGACGAGGCCTTCATCATATATCCCTTCGGCACATCACTTGTACCCGCGCAGTTGCGTCCCAACGAGTTCATCGGCATCCGGCCCGGCGAGGTGAACCGCCTGCGCTTCTCCCCCTGGATCAAGCAGAAGGAACGCCTGGTAGCCCTCGCGCCCGCCACCTTCCGCAGCGACCCCACACTCACCAAGCGCGACTTCAACGTACACCGCCTGAAGCGTGCGGTGGACACCAATACGCTGCTGAGCACCACTCCGCCATCGCATGTCGCAGTGCCTGAGCAACGCTTCCTGAGCGAGGAACAGCTGTGTACCGTCTTTGCGGACGTGCCCGAACTGGTGTGGAACACGCGGCGGCTGATGGAACAGTGCGAGGTACACTTCGCCCATGGAAAGAGCAAGAACCGCCGCACCTGGAGCAACGATGCCGCCGCCGATCTGGAACTGTTGCGCCGCGAAACGCAGTCGGGCCTGCTGCGCCGCTACCCTTCACCATCGCAACAGGTCATGGACCGCGTGGAGCGCGAACTCACGGTGATCGCGCAGAAGGACTTCGTGAGCTACTTCCTCATCAACTGGGATCTGGTACGCTTCGCCAAGCACAAGGGCTTCTTCCATGTAGGCCGCGGTAGTGGCGCGAACAGCCTGGTGGCCTACTGCCTGGGCATCACCGATGTGGACCCCATCGAGCTCGATCTCTACTTCGAGCGCTTCATCAACCCCAGCCGCAGCAGCCCGCCTGACTTCGACCTCGACTTCAGTTGGAAGGACCGCGATCACGTGACGCGCTACCTCTTCGACACGTATGGTGATCAGCGGCGCGTTGCCCTCCTGGCCACCTACAGCACCTATCAGTACCGCGCGGTGATCCGCGAACTGGGCAAGGTGTTCGGGTTGCCACCGCATGAGATCGACGCGCTGTCCGAGGGCGATACCGGGCGCTCGCGCTGGATCGGCCGCAGCGAGAACGCCAGGGCGGTGAACGGTGGCACCGCAGTGATCGACAACGACCGCATCGCCCGCACCATCCTGCGCTACGCCGGGCACTTCCACGAGCATCCGCACCACCTTAGCATCCACGTGGGCGGCGTGCTGATCAGCGAGAAGCCCCTCACCCACTACACCGCGCTGCACCTGCCGCCGAAGGGCTTCGCCACCACGCAGTTCAGCATGCTGGAGGCCGAGGACCTGGGGCTGTACAAGTTCGATATCCTCAGCCAGCGCGGACTGGGGCATATCAGGGATGCGGTGGAGCTAGTAGGCAAGACTCAAGTCACAAGTCTCAAGGCACAAGACACAAGAGCTGACAGCGATCAACTTGATGCTTATGACTTGAATATTGAGTCTTGTGACTTCCGCGAAGCGGTGGACATCCATGCCATCGAGCACTTCAAGCACGATCCTAAGATCAACGAACTGCTGCGCACCGGCGATACCATCGGCTGCTTCTACGTGGAGAGCCCGGCCATGCGTATGCTGCTGAAGAAGCTGGGGGTGCAGGACTATCCGACGCTGGTGGCGGCCAGCAGCATCATCCGTCCGGGTGTATCGCAGAGCGGCATGATGCGGGAGTACATCCTGCGGCACCGCGATCCCGAACGGCGTAAGCAGGCGCATCCCGCCATGCTGAAGATCATGCCCGACACCTACGGCGTGATGGTGTACCAGGAGGACGTGATCAAGGTGGCGCACCTGTATGCGGGGCTCACGCTGGCCGAGGCCGACATCCTGCGGCGCGGCATGAGCGGCAAGTACCGCAGTCGAAAGGAGTTCGAACGCGTGCAGGAGCGCTTCTTCAGCAACTGCAAGGCGAAGGGTTATCCCGAACACGAGAGCAGTGAGATCTGGCGGCAGATCGAAAGCTTCGCCGGGTACAGCTTCGCGAAAGGTCACAGCGCGAGCTATGCGGTGGAGAGCTACCAAAGCCTCTACCTGAAGGCCTATCACCCCTTGGAGTTCATGGTGGCCGTGGCGAACAACTTCGGCGGCTTCTACCACACCGAATTCTACCTGCACGAAGCGAAACGCGCCGGGGCGGTGGTGGAAGCGCCGTGCGTGAACCGGAGCGAAGAGTTGTGTACGTTGCTTGCTGCTGGCCCGCAGAGCGAGCCAGCAGCAAGCGGCCAACGGCAAGGGGCCCGCATCTTCCTCGGTCTCCGTAACATCAAGTCGCTCGAAACCACCACCGCGCACCTTGTACTCACCGATCGCCAACGCAACGGCCCCTTCGCCGACCTGCCCGACCTGCTGAAGCGTGTGCCTCTGTCGCCCGAACAGGCGCGCATCCTCATCCGTGTGGGAGCGCTCAGCTTCACCGGCCGCAGCAAGCCGCAACTGCTGTGGGACCTCACCCTGCTGCACCCCGGCGCCAAGCACGACCCCGTGCCCGACCTCTTCGTCACCAAGCCACCACCCACCAAGCTACCCACGCTGGAACACTTCGACCTGAGCGATGCCTACGATGAATTGGAGTTGCTGGGCTTCCCGTTATGTGATCCGTTCCTGCTTGTGGAAATGAAGTGCCCGCACCCAGGGCCAACGCGTGACAGTGCCACCGCACAAGGCCCACGCGCAACAGTGCCCGCGCACACGGCCACGCGCGACAGTGCCCATGCGCAAGGCATGCCCGCTACAGTAGGAACTGTGCGAGATGGGAACTGCGCGGAGGCACTGTCCACTGAGCGCGAAGGGCCGAGCGAAGACACTGTACACTCAGCGCGAGAGCCCCGCGCGCAGGCTCTGGCAACTCCAAGCATATTGGCCCGCGACATGCCCACGCACATCGGCCAGCGCGTCTCCATGCTCGGCTACGTGGTACACGTGAAGCCCACCAAGACCGGCACCGGTGAACGCATGAGCTTCGGCAGCTTCATCGATCGGAACGGTGATTTCTGGGACAGCACGCAGTTCCCCAGTGTGGAAGCGAAGTATCCGTTCCGGGGACGCGGGGTGTACCGGCTTACAGGAAAGGTGGAGGAGGAATTCGGGCACTGCTCGTTGAGCGTGGAACACGTGGAAAAACTGCCATGGAAGCAGGACCCACGTTACGGGACAAAATAGCACCGCGAACAAGGCTTTGATCAGTGCAACCGTGCCACGAGCCAGCCCGCAGGATGCACGATCACCGTGTCCATCCCATGTCGTTGGGCAATGGCCCAGTTCTGTGCAGGTGCCAGGCCCTGCCACTGGGTCTCCAGATCTCCGGGGCGAACGACCAACAGCGCTCCGCTCTTCATATGTTCAAGCTCTCCGTACCACAGCTCGATGACCTCCTTGTTGGGGCAATAGTTGGAAAGGGCCGCACCCATGCCATGCGTGTACACCTGCTCAGCACCCGATCCGCCCACCACAGCCGCCAGCTCACGTTCCACCTGAGCCTGGCGCATGAACGGCCACAAGGCGCGACCCGTCAGCACCAATTGCGCCAGCAGCAGCGGCCACAGCCACATCGAACGGGGAACACGCCTACGTTCCATCCACTGTTCCAAGCGCATATAAGCTGGGAACAGCAGCAGCACAACGAACGGCAAAGCCAACAACAGCACGCGGTCGTTCTGGAAGGGCATGCAGGCGATAAAGCAGAGATAGCTGAACAAGGCGGCCATCACCCATTTCGACATCCGATGACGGAGGTCCTCCCAGCGCACGAACGCCATCAACAGCGGACCGATCAAGAGAAACCCCGGATGCACGAACACCTTGCCCACATAGAGCAGGTTCGGGATGAAATAGCGCAGTTCACCGTCGTCAGAGCGATGGACACGCGACAGCATGTTCAGCGGGGACCAATCCGCAAGCGGCACCCAGAGGCGACCGTTCACCGCTTCCGTGACACCGAAGAACAGAATCACCAGCCCCAATGCCACGATCAGCGCAGCGCCCCAATGGATGCGGCTCTTCCGGCCCACTGAAGGACCGACCACCAACGCGGCGCCTGCGACCATGAGCACCGGCGCCACCGCCATGCGGACCCAAAGCGCCCAGGCACCAAGAAGCACGCAGCCCAACGAATCCGGCCATCGACCATGATCCAACCAGCGCAGCAGCAACAGGAACGCGCCCATCAACAAGGCCATTGCGGTCACATCGCTCATCACCGTGGCGGCGTACCGCAGGAGGAACGGTGCGGTGGCCGCTGCTATCAATAGGAAGCCATCGATGGAGCGTCGGAGATCAGCGCCATGCATATTCACAAGGATGCCACGCAGCACCAGCAAAAGCGATATGTACGCCCCCAGCGACACCAGCCGCAGCCCCCATAAAGCTCCCACACCGCTCAACCCCACCAGTGCGCCCAGGAAAGGATACCCATGCGGATGCTCGGCCATCAGGGGACGCTGCCCTCCGCCCCACCATTCCATCCATGCCTGCGCCAACCGCCAGTGATCGTGGGCATCCTGACCGTTCACGCCCGTATAGTCGCCATACCTGGAGAACAGAAGCAAGCCTCCACAGAGCCCAAGCAACACGCCAATAGGCAGGGAATTCCGACGCGCGATCATGGCTGCGGGCCAAGGTATGCCAAGCAGGAACGTTACTTTCAACCCCGTGTCGAACGGTCCAGGCCACATTTCCGCCGCTGGCGACGTCTTCTCCATGAACGACATCATGGACAGCATCACCACGGTCAACACCAATGAACGCAACCGCACGCGGGCCGGTCTGCTGCGCACGCTCGCTTATTTTGATGTGTTCCTACATCCGCTAAGCCTATCGGAGCTTATGCGGTTCGCCGATGTTCCAATGAGCAATGAACAGTTGGTGCGTCAACTCCTGGATGAACTGGTATCGACCGGTGCCCTGGAACACCACGCCGGTTACTGGACCTTGCGCGACAGTGTGGCACGCGTGCATCGACGTGAACTTTCGACCGAACGGGCACAGGTGCGATTCCCGCAAGCTGAACGCATGACGCGCCGCATCGCAAGCTTTCCCTTTGTGCGCGCCGTGTTCATCAGCGGCAGTCTGAGCAAAGGCTGCATGGCGCCAGACGGCGACATCGATTACTTCATCATCACCCGCCCGGGCAGGCTCTGGGTGGCACGTACGCTGCTCGTTCTCTATAAGAAGCTCTTCCTGCTGAACAGCCGCCGCGACTTCTGCGTGAACTACTTCGTGGACACAGAACATCTTACCGTGAACGACCGCGACCGCTATACCGCGCTCGAAGTGGTGACCCTCATCCCCCTCTACGGCAACGGGACCACCGAAGCGTTCTTCGACCACAATGCGTGGGCCTTCGCACATTATCCTGCCACTCCAACACCCCAGAGCAGGGAACTGACCGCTGACCGGCCGCGCCTGAAGCGTTGGTTCGAGCGCGCACTGAACGGCCGTGCCGGTGATCTCCTTGATGCGCTCTCGATGGAGTTGACCTGGCGTTTCTGGCGCTGGAAGTTCGATCACCTCGACCCCAAAGCGTTCGATCAAGCCCTGCGCACACGCACCTATGTGAGCAAGCATCACCCGCGCGATTTCCGCCACCAGGTGCTGGATGGGTATGAGCATCGGATGTGTTCCCTCGAGCAACAGTTGGGGGCTTCGCTCCGCTGATCCCGATGGCCCTGACCCTCGTTACGCACAGTTACTTCTACCGCCTCGATCCGAAGCAGTGGAAGGATGCACGTCCATACCCGCCGCTGGGCACCCTGCAAGTGGCCGCGCTCCTCCGCAGCAAGGGCCACCCGGTACAGGTCTTCGACCCCGGACTCAGTGAAGGTCCGACAGCCCTGCGCCCCGTGCTGACAGAGCTTCACCCCGCCGTACTCGTCATCCAGGACGACAGCTTCAACTACCTCACCAAGATGTGCCTTGGCGTAATGCGCGATGCCGCCCTGCAGCTGATACGCATGGGGTGCGACGCCGGATGCCGCGTGGTGGTCAACAGTTCCGACGCCACGGACCATCCTGAGGTGTACCTCCGTGCAGGTGCCACGGCGGTGATCCTTGGAGAAAGTGAAGAGGCGCTCGTGGAGCTATTGGCGCACTGGGAGTCCGGTGATCCATGGCACTCCATTGCCAACGTGGCCTTCCTCGATGGCGATCAGCTCATCAGGCGTCCGAAACGACCCGTCATGCGTGCGTTGGACGAGCTGCCCCTGCCCGCATGGGACCTGATCGACACCACCCCATACAAGGATCGCTGGTCACGTTCACAAGGCTTCTTCAGCCTGAACTTGGCCACCACACGCGGCTGTCCGTTCAAGTGCAACTGGTGCGCCAAACCCATCTACGGCAACCGCTACAACAGCCGCTCGCCGGAGCATGTGGTGGACGAGATCGTCCTGCTCCAAGGCCTGCACCGTCCCGACCATCTCTGGTTCGCCGACGACATCTTCGGTTTGAAGCCCGGCTGGGTGCAGCGCTTTGCAGAAGTGCTCGAACAGCGCGGTCTGCGCATCCGCTATAAGATCCAAAGCCGGGTGGACCTGCTGCTGGAAAGCAACACCATCGACGCGTTGGTGCGATCAGGCCTGGAGGAGGTATGGGTGGGCGCGGAAAGCGGCAGCCAACACATCCTGGATGCCATGGACAAAGGCACCCGGGTGGAACAGATCGCAGCGGCCACGCGGCTATTGAAGGAGAAGGGCGTCCGGGTATGCTTCTTCCTACAGTTCGGCTACCCGGGCGAGACCGATGCGGATGTCGAACGCACGATCAGAATGGTGGAGGACCTGATGCCTGATGACATCGGCGTATCGGTCTCCTATCCGTTACCGGGCACGCCTTTCCATGAACGTGTGCAGGCCGAACTCGGTGCCAAGGCCAACTGGACCGACAGCGACGACCTGGCCATGATGTTCCGCAATAACCACCGACCGGCGTACTATAAACGGCTGCATCGCTATGTGCACAAACGCTACCGACGGAAACAGGCCTTGATGCACCTGAGCGGTGCGTTGCCGTTCAGACCTACGCGTGTTCTATCCGCCCTGTACTACCTGCCTGCCACCTTGTTCGAACGAGTGCGGTTACAACAGGCCGCACGACTGTGATCCGTGGAAAAGCACGCAGTTACTGACCCCGCCACGGCTGCCTTCTCCCAACAAGCTGCGGCGTTCGATCAGATCGATGCGGACGACCCGATCATCACATGGATGCGTACCGTCGCTCGGAAGGAGGCACTGCGCCACATGCGACCGGGCTCAGCACTGCTGGAGCTCAACGCAGGTACCGGGCTGGATGCCTTCCACTTCGCCGCACATGGTATCTGCGTGACGGCCACGGATGGAGCGGAGGGAATGGTCGCGGCCATGCGTTCCAAATGCACTGCACGACCGGAGCTGCCTGTGCATCCGCAGCTCCTGCCCTTCACTGAACTGCATCAACTATCCGAAGCATCCTTCGATCACGTATTCAGCAACTTCGGAGGGCTCAACTGCAGTCCTGATCTGCGTAGCATACTTCTTCAGGTGGACCGCGTGTTACGACCAGGTGGAACGAGCACCCTGGTGATCATGCCCCGGTTCAGCCCGTGGGAAGTAGGTGCCCTTGTGCGTGGCAACCTGGGTGTAGCATTGCGCCGATGGAGGGCAGGCGGCACACCCGCACAGGTGGAAAGTATGCCGTTCCCCTGCTATTACTACAGCGTTCATGATGTGGAGCGCTGGCTCGGCAACGGTCATACGTGCATCGCCCTACGCTCCCTGTCCTTTTTTGTGCCCCCGCCACATCTGGTGAGGCACTACCATCAGTGGCCACGTAGCATGCGCATCCTGCATCACCTGGAGGATAGGCTCGCGCATCGCTGGCCCTTCAGCCATGCCGGCGATCACTTCCTCATCACGCTGCAGAAGCGATGACCGACGTTCCGTTCTTCGATCAAAATGCATGGCCAATTACGTCATCAGATGGCGTAGTATTCTTAGAGACAGCCTCCTCCTTTGAAGCGCTTTATGAACAAGCCCGATCTGCAGAGGACCGCATTCTTACCGATGTACAAGTAGCTCGCCTACCGAACGGTGCTGGCCTTTGGAACGCTGATGAATGGCGCATCCGAAGCAAAAGCGCGACCCGCCTGCAACAAGCGTTGGGCGTTGGCGGCACCAAGCACATCCTGGAAGTGGGCTGCGGCAATGGCTGGCTCAGTGGGCTGCTGCATCGATCCAGGCATCAGGTGCTCGGTATCGATCTCTTCACTCTGGAGTTGAAGCAGGCAGCACGCGTTTTCCACTCCGGACCCTGCTTTGCTCGATGCAGCCCCTTTGCGACACAACTACCGACCAGGTACTTCGACGTGGTGGTGCTTGCAGCCAGCCTCCAGTACTTCGAGGATCTCCCGCGGCTGATGGACCGCTTATTCACCCTATTGAAGCCAGGCGGCAAGGTGCACGTCATGGATACAGTGCTATACGAAGATGAACATAACGCCCGGGCAGCGCGGGAGCGTACCGAACGATATTACGCCAACATCCAAGTACCCGAACTAAGCGCACATTACCACGCTCATATGCTCACCGATCTGCAAGGCTTGGCGCGCTGTCAGGTGCTCGCCGCACCGCGTTCCGCATCCCTCCTGCACCGGCTGCTGAAGCGCTCAGACCCCTTCAGCCATTTGGTACTGGACCGCGTGTAGGCCTTCAGTTCACCGACCGCCACCAACTGATGCTCCGGGTACTGTCGGCGTTCACCACGATCGCACCGATATGCGGTGTAAGCAGCGGCACACCGAGCTTGGCCGCATGTGCTTCCAACCGTTCGATCGGCTCTTTCCACGGATGCAGCGCCAGGTTGAACTTGGCCCAGTGGATCGGCATCAACACCTCCGCCCTTATATCCTTCGCCGCCTGTGCCGTCTCCTCCGGCATCATGTGGATGTTCGACCAGCGCTCGTTGTACGCCCCACACTCCAACAACACCAGATCGAACGGACCGAAGCGCGCTCCGATCTCCTGGAAGGTGGGCGAGTATCCCGAATCCGCTCCGAAGTAGATGCGCTTGGTACCGTGCTCCATCACCCATGAGCCCCACAGCGTGCTGAACCGGTTGGTCAGTCCACGGCCTGAGAAGTGCCGCGCGGGGACAAGGGTCAAGCGCACACCCTCATGCTCGAGTCCCTCCCACCAGTCCTTCTCGGTGATGGCATCGGCCGGTACGCCCCAGCGTTCCAAGTGAGCGCCAACCCCAAGGGGTACGACGAACTGCTTATCCAACAGCTGCAGGATGGTCTCGTGGTCCAGGTGATCGTAGTGATCATGCGAGAGCAGGACCACGTCCACGGCCGGTAGCAGATCCACCCGCATGTGCTGCTGGTAGGCAAAACGCTTCGGTCCTACGAACGAGAAGGTCGACGCCCGCTCGCCGAACACCGGATCCACGAGAAAGGTCACGCCACCCATCTTGATCAGAAGGGAGGAATGGCCGAACCAAACGATCGCAAAGGAGCTGTCCGGCACGGCGTGCCATTGGTCCAGATCCAGTGGAACCGTTGGTAAAGTATCCTTCGGCTCCCGGCTGGCGCTGTTCACGGCCATTTCCCACAACACACCGAACATGTCCGTCACCTTCATGTCCATGTTGGTGGGCACCACGTTCTGGAACTTGCCTTCGCGGAAGTTGGGCGATGCTTCGATGCGCTGCTGTCGGCTCCCTTGTGGTGTGCCGCCGATGCGATCGGCCCAAGCGAAGTAACCAGCAAAGGCCAGGGCTGGTAACAGGACCAGGCCCGCGATCCACAGGAGTATCATGCGTGCGCGCTTCATGTGTTGTAGTGCGCTACAAAGGTGATGGTACTCCAGCTTCCATCGCCAGCCACTGATAACCGATCGCTCCCGTTCATCACGCCGCGGGCCGCAGCACCCTTGGGAACCGCGGCCCGCCAGGAAAAATTCACCGATCAGTTGCGGTACTTCACCGCACCCTGTGCCAGCAGCTGTTCGATGTCGTTGTTCACACTAAGGATGAGCAGGGAGGTGGCCGTACAGAACACCGGACTGGTGATGCAGTGGTGCCCGTTCCAGCTGCCGTCCTGGTTCTGGATGCCCACCAGGCGCTGGGTGGTCTGCCCGTACCAGTTCTTCCAGCCTTGGTCCTTTGCGATGATGAGCGATTCACCGGTCTGCAGGAAGCTCAAGAACTCCTCGCCACCGTTGTTGCCGAAGCCACTGATGACATCGTCGCGCTGCGCTTGTTGCTTGGCCGCATTGTAGACCTGATAGGCGGTGTTCATCTGCTCAGCTTCAGCGGGTGAATAGCCGACCTCCTCCAAGGTCTTGCTGTCGATCGTTGCGTTGGGGGCCACCTTGCCTTCCTTGCGGGCCTTCTCCACGCGCTCGGTCACTTCACGCGCTTGCACGGCGCTATTGCGCGTGCTGCTGCTCACCGCATACAGGGTGATGCCCGCTGCACGCTCGGTGGCCACCGATCCGGTGTTCGCATCGAAGTTCGACTTCTGATACTCGCGCGCCAATTCGAGGGCTTGGTCGTCCACCTCGGCACCCACGCTCTTGGCGCTCTCCAAAGCAGTGGCCGCAAAACTGCTCTGCAACACACCGGCCCAGCCATCACCCTGCACACTACCGTCGCTGTTCTGCCCGCGCTGGATCATGCCCACGCAGGTGTTCAGAGCACGTTTGCCGCGCAGGTATTGCGGATGCTGCTCACCGATCCGTGCCAAAAGATTGGACAGGAACTGGGCAGTGAGCGCCACATCGATGTTGGCGCCGAGCTTGGTCTGGATCTGGGTGCCGGTGAGCTGGGTGATATTGATCGCTCCTTTGGGCGCGCCTTCCACTTGCGTGAGCAGGTATTCGGTGGCGCGCTTCAACTGTGCCGCATACGTTCCCTGATCGAGGCTGTTCCCCAGCCTCATCAATGCCATGGCCACCATGGCCGTTGTCGCCGGATCGGCGCTCACTGCATGTGGGTCAAGGATGTCCTGCCGGGCATGCGAGCCGGCACCGAAGCCGCCGTTGGCGCCCTGGGCCTTCACCAGCCATTGTAGTCCGCGCTCTTCGGCCTTCAGCACCGGCGCTGGCGTGGTCAGTACAAAGGCTGGATCAAGGCCCTCTCCTTCATATACGGTCTTGAACACACAGCCGGCAGGCGCTTCGGGCACCTTTCCAGCTGCCGTATCTGCAGGCGGCACCATGCAGTGTAAGCCTTCAGCAGCGTGCGGTACACGCGTGCCGAAGGAAAGCAGCAGCACGGAGCTGCCGCTCACAACTAGGATCAACAGGATGAAAAGACTCTTGCGCATGATCGTGGGGGGTTGGTTATACATCGGATGCGATCGTTGCATCGATCACACACCCGTACACGTCACCACTGATCAGGTTCGATCGGCGCTATCTTTCTGCCATGGCACGCATCCTGTTCGGCATCGTTCTGCTCCACTGCCTTACGCACCTGCACGCGCAACAGGTGCTGCACTTCACCGCCACCTCAGGCTTCGATCACGGCACCCGCGATGTGTCGTTGGCCATGTTCGAGGACATCGCTTCCGAACTCGGGCTCACTGTGATCAATGCACCGAACGGAGCCAGTTTTCCGGATGCGACCGCACTTGCCGATATGGATGTGATCATCTTCAGCAACACCAGCGGCAACAACATCCTCACCGCACAACAACGCGCCGACCTGGAGAACTGGGTGGCCAATGGCGGGCATGTGCTGGGCATTCACGCGGCCAGCGACACCTACCGCCACAGCACCGCGAACGGCAACAACACCGGCGCGTGGGACTTCTATGCCGAACTGATCGGCGCCAGCGTACAGGAGAACCCCAACCATGTGAACGGCACACCGCCGTATGAGCTATCGCACATCGGTACCCACCCTTCCACCGCTGCATTGCCCGACCCCTGGTTGAAGAACGAAGAATACTACTACTGGGAAGGCGGCTATTTCGGCCCGGACAACACGGTGGTGCTGGAGGTGGAAGCGACCATCGGGCCCAACGGACAGGTGAACAGCTACGATGCACCGCGCGCCATGAGCTGGTACCGCGAACTACCCAGTGGCTCGCGCATCTTCTACACCGCGCTGGGGCACGCTCCGAGCAACTTCACGGAGGATGATCTGTTCCGGCAACACATGAAGGATGCACTGGCGTGGCTGTTGGAAGGAACGACCGGCACAACGTTGATCAATGACGCAGCGCGACTTCACGTATTTCCCAACCCTGCGACCGACCTGACGACCATCGTGTGCGATGCATCGTGCTATGGAATGCTCGTGCAGGTGATCGATGCCTCCGGACGCGTGGTGCAGGATTCTTTGGTCACTGGGGAACGGACGACCCTGATGGTCCAGATGCTACCCGCCGGGGTTTACCTGCTCCGCCTAATGGCCGTTGCAACACCAATCAGGATTATTCGCTGAACCGTTGGATATCGCCATGGGCACATGTGCTCATGACCGCTTGGGCACATGCCATACGCCCCCTGCAACTTCTTCGCAGCGCGCTTGCGTTCGTTCTCGACCGCACAGAAACGACGCATCCAGATACTAGGATACCTTAAGTTCGAGTACTATGTTCGCGAAAACTCAAGTCCAATGTACCCCACCAACTCGGCTAAGGCCTTCGCGTTAGTCATTATCACGTGCCTCATCGGCACCAAAACACTCAGCCAGGATAAAGGCTACATCGGCCTTGGATTCGGAGGCAGCACGCCACTGGGCTCATTCGCAAGCACAGACCCCAATAATGAGGATGCAGGTTTTGCCACGATCGGCTTGTCCATCGACCTATCATTTGGATACAAACTGGGTGAGCGCTTTGGCTTGGCCGCTCTGATACGCAGCCAGGCTAACGGTGTGGATGCGCAGGCCATTGCAGATCAACTCGTGCTGCCCGGTTACACAGTAACTGTAGAAGCGGGCAACTATGCCATGGGCGGATTTTTCGTAGGTGGGTACGGCAGCTTCCCGATCAGTGGCAAACTGGACTTGGATACCAGAGGTTTGATCGGATTCGCCTCCACCTCAAGCCCAACTTATAATATACGATACTCGGCCATGGGCGTTGGCGATGTGCTCACATTCAAGCAAACGTCTGCAACTGGTGGAGCATTTGCGTACAACCTTGGGGCCGGTTTGCGCTGGAATGTTGGAAGGAAGGTCTGTTTGGTCTGGATGCTTGATTACATGGGAACGAACCCTGAGTTCGAGTTCACTCTTACGAATATAGACGGCACTGCGACTCGCAGTAGATACGATCAACCCATTACAACATTCAACAGCTCAATCTCCATCGGCTATCGATTCGGATCTGGCTCATAGACGCGTACGGGGCAGCAAACATACCTGCATGCTGCCCCGCCCCTGTCTGATCCGCCTTGCCTTCTACGCCTCCTGCAACTTCTTCGCGGCGCGCTTCCGCTCGTTCTCGTCCAACAGGATCTTCCGGATCCTGAGGCTCTTCGGCGTCACCTCCAGGTATTCGTCCTCGGCGATGTACTCCATGCATTCCTCCAAGCTGAACTTCACGGCCGGAGCGATGCTCACCTTGTCATCGCTACCACTGGCGCGCATGTTGGTGAGCTTCTTCACACGGATCACGTTCACACCAAGCTCCTCGCCGGGCTTGGGGCTCTCACCGATCACCTGGCCAGCGTATACTTCCTCACCGGGTTCGATGAAGAATTTGCCGCGGTCCTGCAGCTTGTCGATGGCGTAGGCGATGGATGTGCCGGTCTCCGCGCTCACGATGCAGCCCGAACGCGGTGATGCGATCTGGCCCTTGAACGGCTCGTAGCCCTTGAAACGGTGCGCCACGATGGCCTCCCCTTCCGTGGCGGTGAGCAGCGTGTTCCGCAATCCGATGATGCCGCGCGCAGGAATGCTGAACTCCAGTACCGTGCGGTCGGCCTTCTGCTCGATGTTCAGGATCTCGCCCTTGCGACGGGTCACGTGGTCGATGACCCGGCTGCTGAACTGCTCAGGTACCTGTACCGTCAGTGTCTCAATGGGCTCATGCCGCTGTCCATCGATCTCCTTGTACAGCACCTGTGGCTGGCCCAGTTGGAATTCATAGCCTTCGCGGCGCATGGTCTCCACCAGGATGCTCAGGTGCAGGATGCCACGACCGAACACGAGCAGACGGTCCGGGCTGTCGGTCTCTTTCAGGCGCATCGCCAGGTTCTTCTCGATCTCCTTGAACAGACGGTCGCGCACGTGGCGGCTGGTCACGAACTGGCCCTCCCGGCCGAAGAAGGGCGAGTTGTTGATGGTGAAGAGCATGCTCATGGTCGGCTCGTCCACCTTGAACTTGGCGAGACCTTCGGGATTCTCCGCATCGGCGATGGTGTCCCCAATGTCGAAGTTCTCCAAGCCCATCACGGCCACGATCTCGCCGCAGCCGATCTCTTCCTTCACCTTCACCTTGCCGAGCCCTTCGAAGGTCATCAACTCCTTCACCTGGCCTTTCTGGAACGTGCCATCGTTCTTCACCAGCGTTACCTGCTGGCCGGGCTTGATGGAACCGCGGCTGATGCGGCCCACCGCGATACGGCCTTGGAAACTGCTGTAATCCAGGCTTGTAATGCGCATCTGCAACGTGCCATCCACCTTCTTCGGAGCAGGTACTTTCTCCAAGATCACATCGAGGAGGTAGCTCACATCTTCGGTCGGGGTCTTGGGATCGGGTCCCATCCATCCGCCTTTGCCGCTGCCATACACAACGGGGAAGTCGAGCTGATCCTCCGTGGCATCGAGGGCGAACATCAGGTCGAACACCGCTTCGTGCACCTCATCCGGCGTGCAGTTCGGCTTGTCCACCTTGTTGATCACCACCACGGGCTTCAAGCCCATTTCAATGGCCTTACCCAACACGAAACGCGTCTGCGGCATGGGGCCTTCGAAGGCATCCACCAACAAGATCACCCCATCGGCCATGTTCAGCACGCGTTCCACCTCACCGCCGAAATCGCTGTGGCCAGGGGTGTCGATCACGTTGATCTTCACGCCCTTGTACCGCACGCTGACGTTCTTGCTCAGGATGGTGATCCCGCGTTCGCGCTCCAGGTCGTTGTTGTCCAGCAACAGGTCCTGGGTCTCCTGGTTCTCCCGGAACAGCTGGCACTGGTGCAGGATCTTGTCCACCAGGGTGGTCTTACCGTGGTCGACGTGGGCGATGATGGCGATGTTGCGCAGCTCGGTCATGGGGCGGGGGGCGGCCGTAGAAAAGGCCCGCAAAGGTAGCCTTTCTTGGGGAAGTACCGGACCGAGCACTATCTTCGCGCCCGCTTTGCCCACGGGTAAAGCGACCGGGCCCCGTAGTTCAATTGGATAGAATGACAGATTCCGGTTCTGTTGGTTGCAGGTTCGAATCCTGCCGGGGTCACCAGGCGGTCCACCAGTAGTGGGCCGCCTTTTCTTTTTGTCGCCCACTGAATGTCCATGCGCATCGACAAGTTCCTCTGGTGCGTCCGGCTCTTCAAGACCCGCAGCCTCGCCACCGAGGCGCTCCGCCGCGAACAGGTGCAGCTGAACGGCCGCCCCGTGAAGCCCTCGGCCGAGGTGAAGGAAGGTGACCTCATCGCCCTGCGCGAACCGCCCATCTGGCGCAGCTGGCGCATCACAGCGATACCGGCCTCCCGGGTCGGTGCCAAGTTGGTACCCGGACTGATCGCCGAAGAGACCTCCTTCGCTGACCTCGAAAAGCTGGAAGTGGCACGCATGGCACGCGCACAGCATCGCGATCCCGGTCTCGGACGACCCACCAAACGCGACCGCCGCGACATGGACCGGATGTTCGGGGAGTGATCCACTAATTTCACCCCATGCAACTCCTCATTCGCTTGTTGATCACCACCATCGCGGTACTGATCACCGATCTGCTGTTGCCGGGTGTGAGCCTCGGTGATATGAGCAATACCAACGGCCTGATCACCGCGCTGCTCGTGGCGGTGGTGCTGGGCCTGCTCAACACCTTCCTCAAACCGCTGCTCATCCTGTTCACCCTGCCCGCCACGCTGCTCACCATGGGTCTGTTCCTCTTGGTGATCAACTCGGCCATCGTGATGCTCGCCGGCCGCATCGTGGAAGGCTTCGAAGTGAACGGATGGTGGTGGGCGCTGGCGTTCAGTGTGTGCTTGAGCATCGTGCAAGGCTTTCTTCAGGCGCTGGACAAGCCGAAGCCCGGCGCGGAGCAGAACTGAGCAGCACTGATCAACACACCAAGGCCGGACCCACTGGCCCGGCCTTGACATGATCCTGTGTCAGTGCTCAATTGTCGCCGTCCAGCAGGCGCCCCAAACCACCGAGCAGGCTGCCTTCTTCCTTTCCTCGTCCACCGGCACGTGGTGCGGCCGCAATGATGTTGTCCGCAAGGCGGCTGAAGGGCAGCGACTGGATCCACACATGACCGGGGCCTCGCAGGGTGGCGAAGAAGAGCCCCTCACCCCCGAACAGCGTGTTCTTGATGCCTCCCACGAACTGGATGTCGTAGTCCACATCCTGCGTCAGGGCCACCAGGCAGCCCGTATCCACGCGCAAGGTCTCACCCGGCGCCAGGTCGCGCTGCACGGTGGTGCCACCGGCATGGATATATACCTGCCCATCACCCTCAAGCTTCTGCATGATGAAGCCTTCGCCACCGAACAGGCCCGCACCGAGGCGCTTCTGGAAGGCGATACCGATGCTCACGCCTTTGGCTGCCGCCAGGAAGCTATCTTTCTGGCAGATCAGCTTGCCTTGGTAGTCGCGCAGGTCCATCGCCATGATCTTCCCCGGATAAGCGGCGGCGAACCAACCCGTGCGACGTACGTTGCTCACGTTGGTGTAGGTGGTCATGAACAGGCTCTCCCCTGTGAGCACGCGCTTGCCAGCGCTGAACATCTTGTCCAGGAAGCTCTGGTTCTGGCCACGCCCGTCTCCGAAAATGGTCTCCATCTGGATGCCCTCATCGAGCATCATCATCGTGCCGGCCTCGGCGATGACGGTCTCTCCGGGATCGAGCGTGATCTCCACGCATTGCATGTCATCGCCTACGATGCGATGGTCAAGTTCGTGTGCTTGGCGGTCCATGGCAGTGATCGAATGATGCAAAACTAAGCAGCCAGCCGTCCGCCCATCCCCCGGCCAAGGCGTAATTTGGCCGCTCCTGTAAAGACCTGCTGAATGCTGAGCACCCGGACCTCCATGGCCAAGGCCGAAACCACCATCCCCAAGGAAACGCTCTTGCGTGCTTGGGAGCTGATGTGCACTGCCAAGGCGATGACCGAACTGTACGAGGCCAACGCCAAGTTCACCGCGAAATACGTGCACGCCACCAGCCGTGGTCACGAGGCCATCCAACTGGCACTGGCCCTCCAGCTCAAGCCGCAGGACTTCGTGGCACCCTATTACCGCGATGACAGCATTCTCCTCGGCATCGGCATGGAGCCATACGAGCTGATGCTGCAGTTGATGGCCAAGCGGGATGACCCCTTCAGCGGCGGCCGCACCTACTACAGCCATCCCAGCCTTCGTCGCACGGGCATGCCGCGTATCCCGCACCAGAGCAGCGCCACTGGCATGCAGGCCATTCCCACCACCGGCATCGCACTCGGCCTCTGGTACAAGGAGCAGGCCGGTATCGCACACGACCTCAACGGTGGCGATCCAGCCGATGCGCCGCTCGTGGTCTGCTCCATCGGTGATGCCGCCATCACCGAAGGGGAAGTGGCCGAGGCCCTGCAGATGGCCGTGCTGAAGAAGCTGCCCATCATCTACCTGGTCCAGGACAATGAGTGGGACATCAGCGCCAGCGCGGAAGAGATCCGCGTGGCCGATGCAAGTCAGTACGCCAATGGATTCCCGGGCCTCGAGGTGCGCAGCATCGATGGTACCGACTTCCTCACCTGCTACCAGACCCTTCACGAGGTGATGGCCACCGTGCGCAGCGAGCGCCGGCCGTTCATGGTCCATGCGAAGGTGCCCCTGTTGAACCACCATACCAGCGGGGTGCGCATGGAGTTCTACCGCAGTGATGAGGACCTTGCCGAGCACCGCAAACGCGATCCCTTCCCCCGCTTCTTGCAACAATTGCTTGACCAGCGTATCCAGCTGGAAGGCCTGAAGAAGCTGGAGATCCAGGCCCAGGAACGGGTGAAGAGCGACTTCGAACGCGCCAAGGTCGCCGAGGACCCCTCCCCCGCCGACCTCACGACCCATGTCTTCGCACCCTCCCCGATCACCGAGGAGCGGGGTGAACGCGCACCTGCCGACCGCCAGCCGACCGTGATGGTGGACAGCGCGCTGTTCGCGATCCGCGAACTGATGCAGGACGACCCAAATTGTCTGCTGTATGGCCAGGACGTGGGGGCGCGACTGGGTGGCGTGTTCCGTGAAGCGGCCACGCTCGCGCGCGACTTCGGCGACCACCGCGTGTTCAATACCCCCATCCAGGAAGCCTTCATCATCGGCAGCACGGTGGGCATGAGCGCTGCAGGGCTCAAGCCCATCGTTGAAGTGCAGTTCGCCGACTACATCTGGCCAGGCCTCAATCAACTCTTCACCGAGGTGGCCCGAAGTTGCTACCTCACCGTGGGCAAATGGCCCGTCAGCTCCATCCTGCGTGTGCCCATCGGCGCCTACGGAAGTGGCGGTCCCTACCACAGCAGCAGCGTGGAGAGCGTGCTGTGCAACATCAAAGGCATCAAGATCGCCTATCCCAGTACAGGCGCAGATCTCAAGGGCTTGATGAAAGCTGCATACCACGACCCCAATCCCGTGGTGATGCTGGAGCACAAGGGGCTCTATTGGAGCAAGATCAAGGGCACGGAAGAAGCGAAGACCATCGAACCCAGCGCCGATTATATAGTGCCCTTCGGCAAGGGCCGACTGGTGCTGGAGGCCGACGCCGCACACGCGAACAAGAGCGGCGCCGCAGTAGTGGTCACCTACGGCATGGGCGTGTATTGGGCCAAGGCGGCCGCCAGACAGCTCAACGGCCGCGTGACCATCGTTGACCTGCGCACCCTCGTTCCCCTGGATGAGGAACTGGTGATGGAGCAGGTCCGGCGTCATGGCCGCTGCCTGGTGGTGACCGAAGAGCAGGTGACGAACAGCTTCGCGCAGGCCCTGGCTTCCCGCATCAGCGACCAGTGCTTTGAGCACCTCGATGCCCCTGTCCGTACTCTCGGCTCGGTGGACGTGCCCGCCATCCCGCTCAACAGCACGTTGGAGGAGAGCATGATCCCCAACGCGGAGAAGGTCGCGGTGGCGCTGCAGGACCTGCTGAACTACTGACCGTGCGCGAGCATCACCTGCAGGTCGCTCGCACGGCCCGGTACCACACCCTGGGAGACCCTTCCAAGGCGTCCACGATCTGGGTGGTGGTGCATGGCTACGGCCAGTTGGCCCGCTTTTTCCTCAACAAGTTCAAGGGCTTGGAGGATGGGCTGCTGATCGCCGCTCCCGAAGGGCTTTCCCGCTTCTACCTGGACGATGCGCACCAACGGGTGGGAGCCACTTGGATGACCCGCGAGGACCGGGAAGTGGAGATCAATGACCACGTCCACTACCTGGACCAACTGGTGCAGGAACTACTGCGCTCCACCGGCCCAAGGCCCGTGCATGCAATGGGCTTCTCGCAGGGAGTGGCCACCGTGAGTCGTTGGAGCGCTGCAGGAAGCACCAACCTATCACGCCTCGTGCTCTGGGGAGGCAGCCTTCCGCCAGACATCGATGCCACGGCCATGCGCCCTTGGAGCCGGCTTCGGGTGGACGTGGTGCAGGGGACGAACGACACGACCGTACCGAACACCGTTGCGGAACAGACCGTGCAACGCCTCGCATCGGCGGGCATAGCGCATCAGCTACACCAGCACCGCGCTGGTCATGCGTTGGACCCGCTGCTCCTTGGGCGGCTCCTGAGATCAGAATGACACCGGAGGCTTCTGCTCTTTCCAGGCCAATAGCTCGTCCAAGGAGCGCACGGCCACCGAGTGGTAATTGGGACGGGCCTGCTGGTAGATCGTGCGGGCCATCACCTTGCCCTTCTCTGAACGCATCAGCTCCCCATAGAGGGGCATGAGGAATTTGCGACGCCCCACGTTGGTAAGGAAGCGATCCAGTGCGGGGAAGGCCGGGTCGTGGTCGTGGCGCACACACTGCTCCAACCAGGCGGCCAACACTTCGGCATTGCCGCTCTCCGAAAGCTGGAAGGCATTGTCCAGTTCCGCCAGCTGCTCTGTGGTGATGTCCGCCGGCAGGTGGCGCAGGAAATGGATCCACTGGAAGGTATTCCATTGTGCGGTGTTCAACGCCTTCGTACCACCTCCCTTCAACCACGCATCCATCTGTTGCTCCACCGACGCAAAGCCTTCGTAGGTGGGGACGAGCGCATCGGCCGGCAACCCCGGACCATCCACCCAGCTCTTCAGGTCCACCACGACGCTCGCGGGGGTCAGCAATTCATCCTGCAGGTAGGCGAGGAAGGAATCGGTGGTCATGCTCTGGAAGGCGTGCCGCTCGAAGTATCCCCGCAGGAAGGCGTCGAATCGCTCGCGCCCCACCCTGCTCTCCAACATCTTCAAGAACGCGAAGCCCTTCTCATAGGCGATGTCGGTCATGCCCTCATCCGGATCGCGGCCTTCGAGGGCCAGGCGCAGGTGGGTATCGTGAGCGTGCCCCTCTTCGGTCAAGTGGCTCAGTGTGTTACTCAGCTCTTGTCGACCAAGTACCTGCAGCATCCGTGCCCGCTCTTCACCATAAATGGCCTCCACGATGCGGTTCTCGAAATAGACCGTGAAGCCCTCGTTCAACCAGAAATCGTTCCATGTGGCGTTGGTCACAAGGTTGCCGCTCCAACTGTGCGCAAGCTCGTGGGCGATCAGGGCTGTAAGACTGCGGTCACCGGCGATGATGGTAGGTGTGGCGAAGGTGAGGCGGGGGTTCTCCATGCCGCCGAACGGGAAGCTGGGCGGCAGAACGATCACATCGTAGCGTCCCCAGCGGTACGGACCGTAAAGACCTTCAGCAGCCTCCAGCATGCGCTCCATTTCTGCGAACTCCCAGGCAGCTTTATCCAGCATGCTGCGCTCGGCGTAAACCCCAGTACGCTCGCCGATGGACGCGAAACCGACATCACCCACCGCCAGAGCGATGAGGTAGGCCGGAATGGGCTGTTCCATGGTGAACTCGTAGACCCCATCCGGACTGCGGGTCTGCGGGTTGGAGGCGCTCATCACGGCCATCAGTTCGCTGGGAACCCTCACAATGGCATGGTAGGTCATGCGGATGCCTGGTGAATCCTGGATGGGGATCCAGGTACGGGTGAGGATGGCCTGGCCTTGGGTGAACAGGAACGGGTGGCTCTTATCCGCCGTCTGTTTCGGGGAGAGCCATTGCAGGGCTTTGGCATCGGACCCGGTCCGGTAGAACACGGTCAACTCCTTTGTATCAGCCTCGATCGGCACCGTGAGCGCTTTGCCAATGAGGGTACTATCCCCCACTGAATGCGCTGCCGGCTTCCCGTCCACCTTTACAGAATCAACCTGCAGGCCGTCCGTATCGAGCACGATGGTCGATGCGCCGTTGGGTTGGACCGCATAGCTGGCCGATCCATGAATGGCACGTGCATCCATGTCCACCTTGATGGCCAGATCGAGGTGGGTGGTGCGCGCGGCGCTCAGACTTGCATGACTGTGGGGATCGATAATTGGTGTGGCCATGGTCGGGTCGTGGAGCACCTTATCCTGGGGACCTGGACCGCATGCGATGAAGGATGCAGCCAGCAGCAGGAACAGGGAAGAAAGTGAACGGGGCATGAACATGATCGTGTGAAAGATGCGGTCCGGTTGGTGACCGACCGCAGGGACGGGGAAGTTCCGAAATAAGAGGAGGCTGCCTGCATGGCAGCCTCCATCAACCTGTGCCAGTCGGGGTGACTGGATTCGAACCAGCGACCACTTGCACCCCATGCAAGTGCGCTACCGGGCTGCGCTACACCCCGAGGAACCTTGTCGCACATTTCGCGGCTTACGCGCCTTATAACGCTGCCACCGGGCTGCTCTAGACCCGAACGGGGCGCAAATGTAATGATCCGTTCCGAATGATGGTCGATCCAACGCACGAGCGACCGGCAGGGGGGATCACGCGGATCACCACTGCCGCGATCCGTTCGTTGAAGGTCCAGCTGATCGGAGGTCCCGCGGCAGAATGGATGAACGGTGGTCTCGCATCGATGAGCGGAGGATGCCACCTTCACGGGTCCGGTACCTTTGCGGCCCATCATGCGCAGCGCTTCCACCCTTATCCTCCTCCTGGCCTTCCTCTTGCCATGGTCCGCCACCGCACAAGGGACTTTTACCATCAGCGGGTTCGTGAAGGATGCCACCACCGGCGAAACGCTGATCGGGGCCAACGTATATGTCAAGGAGACCTTCAAGGGCGGATCCACGAACACCTACGGCTACTACGTCCTGAACGTACCTGCCGGTACACACACCATCGTGATGAGCTTCATCGGCTATCAGGAGTTCAGCCAGGTCGTGGAGATCAAGGCCGATATGAAGCTGAACATCGAGGCGCGACCCACGACCATCATGGCCAAGGAATTCGAGGTGGTGGGCGAAAAGACCAAGAACAATACCGAAGGCACCCAGATGGGGACGGTGGAACTGGATGTGCAACGCCTCAACACCCTGCCCGCCCTGCTCGGGGAGGTCGACATCCTCAAGACCATCCAGTTCCTGCCTGGCGTGCAGAGCAATGGCGAAGGGAACAGCGGCTTCTATGTCCGCGGTGGCGGTCCTGACCAGAACCTCATCCTGCTCGACGAGGCGGTGGTCTATAACGCATCCCACCTCTTCGGCTTCTTCAGCGTGTTCAATGCGGATGCGGTAAAGAACATCGAACTGATCAAAGGCGGAATGCCAGCCAATTACGGTGGTCGCGTATCCTCCGTGCTCGACATCACCATGAAGGAAGGCAACGATAAAGGCTTCCACGGCCAGGGCGGCATCGGCTTGATCTCATCCCGCCTCACCCTGGAGGGCCCGATCGTCAAGGACCGCAGCTCATTCATCGTGAGCGGACGCCGCACCTACATCGACGTGCTCACACGACCGTTCATCAATGACTCCTCCGCCTTCTCGGGTTCGGGCTATTATTTCTACGACCTCAACGCCAAAGCCAATTATCGACTGAACGACAATGATCGGCTTTACGTGAGCGGCTATTTTGGACGGGACGTCTTCGACTTCAGCGGTCGCGATCCGGGTGACCCCAACTTCCGCATCCCTTGGGGCAACGCCACGCTATCGGCACGCTGGAACCACATCTTCGGCCCGAAGCTCTTCCTCAATACCACGGCCACCTTCAGCGACTACCGCTTTGCCTTCGAGGCCAGGCAGGACGAGTTCGCCTTCGAGCTTTTCAGCGGCATTCGTGATTACAGCATGAAGGCCGACCTTACCCACTTCGCCAGCGCCCGCCACAACCTGAAGTACGGCGGCCAGTACACCTATCACATCTACACCACCAGTACGGTGAACGTGAGCAGCGGGGACACCGAGTTCAACATCGACACGCCGCCCAGATTGCATGCGCACGAGACCGCGCTTTACGTGATGGACGACTTCGACCTCACGGACGCCATCCGCATCAACGCCGGTTTGCGACTGACCACCTTCAACCATGTCGGCCCCTACACCCGGTACCTCACGGACGAGCTCGGACGAAATACAGGAGTGGACACCATTCCAGCCGGTGAGAACATCTTCGGCTACGCCGCGCTCGAACCACGATTGGCGGTCCGTTATCGCATAGACAAGCGCAGCAGCATCAAAGCCTCCTACAACCGGGCCCAGCAGTATGTACACCTCGCCAGCTTCAGCAGTGTGGCGCTACCGACCGATGTGTGGATACCGAGCAGCGAGAACGTGAAGCCCCAGATCGGTACGCAGTACGCCATCGGCTACTTCCGCGACATCAAGGACCGCACCTACGAGACCAGTGTGGAGGGCTACTACAAGGACTTCGACAACCTGATCGAATATGCAGAAGGTGCCCAACCCCAGAACAACGGCAACGCCAATTACGACGCACAACTGGTCTTCGGCGATGGCTACAGCTATGGTGCGGAACTGTTCATCAAGAAGGTCACCGGTAAGCTGAACGGGTGGGTGGGCTACACCTGGAGCAAGACCATGCGCACCTTCCCTGACATCAACCAGGGGCGCGAATTCCCAAGCCGATGGGACCGCCGGCACGACCTGAGCGTGGTGCTCGCCTACGACCACAACAAGCGCTGGAGCTTTGGCGCCACCTTCGTCTACGCCACCGGACAGGCGGTAACACTGCCGGTGAACCGCTACTTCTACGAAGGCCGCCTGGTGAGCGAGTACACCGAACGGAACGGCTATCGCATGGCACCCTACCACCGACTGGACCTGGCAGCCACGCTGAACAACAAGCCCACCAAGGAAGTAAAGGACCCCGTGACAGGTGAACTGAAGACCGTGGACCGGCGTTGGAAAAGCAGCTGGACATTCGGCATCTACAACACCTACAACCGCGCCAATCCCTTCTTCATCTTCTTCGACGCGGAAGGCAGTCCGGCACAAGGTGACTTCCGTGTGTTAGCCAACCAAGTGTCGCTCTTCACGATCCTGCCTTCGGTCACCTGGAACTTCAAGTTCTGATGGATAAGCGCCTCCTCCTCCCCTTCCTGCTCCCGCTCGTGGCCTGCGAAAAGGAGATCACCGTGGAACTGCCGCGTACCGACCCGCGCATCGTGGTGGAAGGCACCATTGAGACCGGTGCGCCACCCATCATCCTGCTCTCCCGTACGCAGAACTTCTTCGACCCCACCAACGTGGCCGCCATCGCAGCCACCTTCGTGAGCGAAGCGACCGTTACCGTCTTCGATGGTACCACCACGCACACCTTGGATCGCATCTGCAGCGACATCATACCTGAGGATCAGCTGGAGGAGGTCGCCGCTCTGGTGGGATTGGACCCTGACCTCCTGCGCCAGGCCAATATCTGTGCGTGGACCAAGATCGACAACAGTCTCGTGGGCCAGGAAGGTCGCACCTACACCTTGAACGTGCTCGCCGATGGCAACGAACTGAGCGCGACCACCACCATCCCCAACGCCGTTGCGCTGGACTCGCTCTGGTTCCGGCTGGCTGAACAGAACCCCGGTGACGACTCCCTTGGCTTCATGTGGGCCACGCTCAGCGATCCCGATACCATCGGCAACGCCTATCGCTGGTTCGCCCGGCGCATCAACCGCGATGCCAACGGCGAGGTGAAGGACAGCCGCTTCATCCCACCTTCCTTCTCCGTCTTCGAGGACCGCTTTGTCAATGGCCTCACCTTCGACTTCGCCTACAACCGGGGATCTGAGCCCTTCAGTACGGGCGACGATCCAGAGCGCGGGTTCTTCAAACGTGGCGATACAGTGGTGGTCAAGCTCGCCAGCATGGGTACCATCGAGTACCGCTTCTACAACACCTTGGAGACCAACATCAACACCCAGGGCGACGTGTTCAGCAATCCTGCCAACGTGATCAGCAATGTGACCGGAGGGCTCGGGGTGTGGGCCGGCTTGGGTGTGCGGCTCGATACCGCAGTGTGCATCCCATAGGCGTAACTCTGTGTGCGGCCATCCAAGGCTGAAGGTGATCGCGGTCACCCATTGGTCCGTTGGACGTGGATACCTTTGCCGCCCCAAGCACATGAGCCAGCAACCCGAACACGTCAAGTGCCTGATCATTGGATCGGGTCCGGCCGGTTATTCCGCCGCCATCTACGCCGCCCGTGCCGATCTGAAGCCCTTGATGATCGAGGGTCCTTTGCCAGGCGGTCAGCTCACCCAGACGACCGAGGTGGAGAACTACCCCGGCTACCCCGATGGTCGCACTGGGCCCGAGATGATGGAGGACCTGAAGAAGCAGGCCCTGCGCTTCCAGACCGACATCCGCCACGGCTGGGTGACCAAGGTGGACTTCAGCGGCCCCGTGCACAAGGTGTGGGTGGACGAGAAGACCGAGATCCATGCCGACACGGTGATCATCAGCACCGGTGCCAGCGCCAAGTGGTTGGGCCTGCCCAACGAGATCCGCCTGCGCGATGCCGGCGGCGGGGTGACCGCCTGCGCCGTGTGCGACGGCTTCTTCTACAAGGGCCAGACCGTGGCCCTGGTGGGCGCCGGCGACAGCGCATGCGAGGAGGCCACCTACCTGGCCAAGCTCTGCCCCAAGGTGTATATGCTGGTGCGCCGCGATGAGTTCCGCGCCAGCAAGGCCATGGTGCACCGCGTGGAGAATACGCCCAACATCGAGGTGCTCTTCAATACCGAAGTGACCGACGTGCTCGGCGAACACGGCGTGGAAGGCCTTGCGATCATCAACAATAAGACCGGTGAAACGGGCACGCTGACCGTCACCGGCCTGTTCCTCGCCATTGGCCATACGCCCGCCACGGCCATCTTCAAGGGCCAGCTGGAGATGGACGAGCAGGGCTACCTGAAGCACAAGCCGGACAGCACCCACACCAACGTGCCCGGCGTTTTCGTGGCCGGCGACTGCGCCGATAAAGTGTACCGCCAAGCGGTGACCAGCGCCGGTAGTGGCTGCATGGCCGCGCTGGATGCCGAGCGGTGGCTGGCGGCGCAGGGCAGGCATTGATCGTCAGTATGAGTGAGAGACCGAAGGGCCGTCCTGTTACAAGGCGGCCCTTCTTCGTTGCTCGGTAGAATTGGACGAAGGCCTCCGAAAGCTTCCGGAACCGAGGTTACATGTGCATGACCACCCGACCGAAAGGTTCGCGGTCGCCTGCAGCCTCGCCCCTGGAACGCCTGCTTGCATGGGCTGCCTTGGCGAACATCCGACCCTTATCGCCAACTTTCGCATGCATGCTCTACGCCCTCATCAAGGCCATTGTCCGGGTCAGCACCACCGTCTTCTTCAAGAAGATCGTGGTGGTGGGGCGTGAGCGCCTGCCTGCGCATGGCCCTGCGATCATCGCGGCGAACCACCCGAACACGCTCATGGACCCTTTGCTCGTGGCCATGCTCTTCCAACAACAGGTGGGCTTCGTGGCCAATGCCGGGATCTTCAGCAACAGCCTCCTTACCCGCTTCTTCCGCCACTTCCACGTCATCCCCATCTACCGCAAGAAGGACGTGACGCCCGGGGGGACACCCGACAACACGCAGGCCTTCGCGGAATGCCACGCCTACCTCGCACAGGGTGGCACCTTCCTCATCTTCCCTGAGGGTACCAGTCACTACGAGATCAACCTGCGGGAGATCAAGACCGGCACCGCGCGCATCGCGCTGAGCTACACCGGACCGGGTGATGTGCGGATCGTGCCGGTGGCGCTCGACTATTCGGACGCCATCCAGTTCCGAAGCATGGTGCGCGTAACCGTGGGCAGGCCGATCATGGTCTCCACTTACCAGGAAGCCTACCAACGCAGCGAGGCCGAGGCCGTGGACGCCCTCACCGCCGACATCCGCAAGGCACTGGCCCGAAAACTGCCTTGGACCGCCGGCAAGGACCAGGAGGACCTGCTGATCAAGGCGCACACCTTTTACACCGCGTACGCAGCGCCGGAAGCCGACCTGCACCGGGACCCCAAGCTGTCCCTGGCCGTTCGCAAACAGCTTGCTGATGCGCTACACCACCTGCGGACCACCCGACCGGAACTCTACGAAAGCGCGGCCGCACAACTGCTCGCCTTCTTCGAGGCACTGCGCGCGGACCGCATCACGCCGGGCTTCCTCACCGATGCCTACCGGAAGAAGAGCTTCGCGCTACTTTGCCTCGGATACCTGACGGAGCTTATCCTGCTGGCACCGCTGTACCTCTTCGGTCTGCTCACCAACTACCTCCCCTACATCCTACCCTCGCTGGTGTTCAAGGCATCACGCATGGAGGTGGAATACAAGGCGCCGGTGCAGATGGTCGTGGGGATAATCTGCTTCCCGTTGTTCTACGGCCTGGAGGTATGGGCCTTCCACCGCTTCATCGACCCGCGCGCATGGACCGCCTTGCTCTTCCTGCTCGCCCTGCCCATCGCGGGGTATGGGACCATGTGGTATTGGACCGAGCTCCAGCGTTTCGCGCGGGTGCTTCGCTTCCAATTCGCCGTGCCCAAGGAGCGCAAGGATGAAATGCTGCGCGAGCGGGATGCCATCCAGGAGGCGATGATGGAGGCACGCAAGAGCTTGTAAGTCCGGCCCATAACGAAAGAAGGCGGACCATCCGGACCGCCTTCTTTCAGTTATGCGTAGCGCTTACTTCTTCAAGTCGAAGCGGTCCAATTCCATCACCTTCACCCAGGCCTTCACGAAGTCCTTCACGAACTTCTCTTTGCTGTCGTTCTGGGCATACACCTCGGCGATGGCGCGCAGCTGCGAGTTACTGCCGAAGATCAGGTCCACACGGGTGCCCGTCCACTTCAGCTCGCCTGTCTTGCGGTCGCGCCCCTCGTAGGTTCCGGTGTGACCGTTGCTCAGCGCGGTCCACTTCGTACCCATGTCCATCAGGTTCACGAAGAAGTCGTTGGTGAGCTGGCCCGGCTTGCTGGTGAACACGCCGTGCTTGCTGCCACCGGTATTGGCACCCAGCACGCGCAGACCGCCCACGAGCACCGTCATCTCCGGTGCGCTCAGCGTGAGCAGTTGCGCGCGGTCCACGAGCATCTCCTCGGCGGGAATGCTGTAGCGCTTCTTCTGGTAGTTGCGGAAGCCGTCGGCCTGGGGCTCCATTACGGCGAAGCTCTCCACGTCGGTCTGCTCCTGGCTGGCATCGCCACGGCCGCTGGTGAAGGGCACGCTGACGTTGAAGCCCGCATCCTTGGCGGCCTTCTCCACGGCGGCGCTGCCACCGAGCACAATCAGGTCGGCCATCGACACCTTCTTGCCGCTTGCCTTGAACTCGGCTTGGATCTTCTCCAACGCACCGAGCACCTTGCCGAGCTGCGCGGGATCGTTCACCTCCCAGAACTTCTGGGGCGCAAGGCGAACACGCGCACCGTTGGCACCACCGCGCTTGTCGCTGCCGCGGAAGGTGCTGGCGCTGGCCCAGGCGGCTGCCACGAGTTCGCTCACGGAAAGACCGCTGGCGAGGATGCTGCTCTTCAGTGCGGCCACATCGGCGTCGGCGAGTTTGGTGCCGGCGGGGATGGGGTCCTGCCAGATGAGGTCCTCCTTCGGCACTTCAGGACCGAGGTAGAGGCTCTTGGGGCCCATGTCGCGGTGCGTGAGCTTGAACCACGCTCGGGCGAAAGCATCGGCGAAGGCCTCCGGGTCCTTGTGGAAGCGGCGAGCGATCGGCTCATAGATCGGGTCGAAGCGCAGGGAAAGGTCCGCCGTGGTCATCGCCGGGCGGTGCTTCACGTTGGGGTCGTGCGCATCGGGGATCATGTGCTCGGGCTTCACGTCCTTGGCCAGCCACTGCCAGCCACCGGCGGGGCTCTTCACCAGTTCCCATTCGTAGCCGAAAAGCATGTCGAAGTAGCCGTTGTCCCACTTGGTGGGGTTCGGCTTCCACGCGCCCTCCAGGCCGCTGGTGATGGTGTCCTTGCCCATGCCACTGCCCATGGAGTTCTTCCAGCCGAAGCCCTGTTCCTCGATGGAGGCTCCTTCCGGAGCAGGCCCCACGTGCGATTCTGGACCGGCGCCGTGCATCTTGCCGAAGGTGTGGCCACCAGCGGTGAGCGCCACGGTCTCTTCGTCGTTCATGGCCATACGCTTGAAGGTCTCGCGCACATCCTTTCCGCTGGCCACGGGATCGGGGTTGCCGTCGGGGCCCTGCGGGTTCACGTAGATCAGGCCCATCTGCACGGCGGCGAGGGGCGCTTCCAGATCGCGGTTGCCGCTGTAGCGGCTGTTGGGCTTGTCGCTGGTGGCGAGCCATTCGCCCTCGCTGCCCCAGTAGATGTCCTCCTCAGGAGCAAAGATGTCCTCCCGACCACCGCCGAAGCCGAAGGTCTTGAAGCCCATGCTTTCCATGGCCACGTTGCCGGCCAGCACGAAGAGATCGGCCCAGCTCAGGCTGTTGCCGTATTTCTGCTTCACCGGCCAGAGCAGGCGGCGCGCCTTGTCCAGGTTGCCGTTGTCGGGCCAGCTGTTCAGCGGGGCGAAGCGCTGGTTGCCGTTGCCTGCGCCACCGCGGCCATCAGCGGTACGGTAGGTGCCCGCCGCGTGCCAGGTCATGCGGATCATGAGGCCGCCGTAGTGGCCCCAGTCGGCCGGCCACCACTCCTGCGAGTCGGTCATCAGCTTGGTGAGGTCGGCCTTCACGGCTTTCAGGTCGAGCTTGCTGAACGCTTCGCGGTAGTTGAAGTCGGGGTCCAGCGGGTTGCTCACCTGCTGGTGCTGGTGCAGGATGCCCAGGTCGAGCTGCTCGGGCCACCAGTCCTTGTTGCGCATGCCGCGGCCGGCCACGGGCAGGGCCTGTGCGCCGTGCATCACGGGGCATTTTCCTTCAGACTTGGGAGTGACACCCTCCAATGGAGCGCCTTTGGTATGATCGTGTGCCATGGGCGTAGAGTTCTTTGGTCCGTTACAAACGTAGATAGCACAGATCGAAGTGGAACTATCCACTCATAGCTTCCAGCTATTGGCTCGAAGACTTACCTAATGATCTTCCAATCGCTGTAATGAAGGTCGAAGCGCACGATCTCTCGCTTTGCGAAGGGGATGTCCCAATCACCTTCATAGACCACGGATACCGGCACGGGTTGTCCTTCCATCACCTGGTTCTCCACCGCGATCCGGATATCGAAATCAAGGAAGAGCGAGCGATGTGCGATGCGGTAGTTTCGCGCCATCACCAGACCGCTCTCCTTATCGAACCAGGTGTCCATCTCCTTGATGACCGTATCGTCCGGATCACTATCGGGCAGCGCGTTGGAGCTGAACACCCAACACGACCGGCCTTTACGATCATCACTCCAAATGCGGTGTGCGTAGTAGGCCGCCATGGATGCATCATAAAGGGCTAGTTTGTCCCCGATGAAGGGCACGCTGGCGATCTCGGAGCCCGGATCGAACATGAACTTCTTCAGCTCGCTCTTGTATCGCTCTACACGCCCCCCCCGCTCCAGTTCAAGCCTGCGACCGGCCACCGTATTGTCCGCCTTGAAGGAACCCTTGGGAAAGAACACCTCCTCGTACATCTCGGCGGTGAGGTACCGATGGTCGCCCCTGCGATCGCGCAATCTGCCTGACTCCGCAACGCTATCGAGCACGAGGGTGGCGCGCTCGCCGCTTCGCACCAACCGCCCCCGGACATGGGAACGGGCCAGTTCCCGCTCCTCCTTCCCACGCACGGCCAGTCGGCTCACTACGTTGTGCGGATGGTAGCGGGTGTTGAGGAAGGCCTTATGGAAGCTGGTATCCGTGCGCACCTGCTGCACGAAGGTGGGCACATCGAACCCCTCGGACCGTGCGCGGATGACCACCTCATCCAACGTGATGTGACCAATGAGCGTATCGGGCTGCGCAGCCGCCCCCAGAAGAGCAGCTGAGAGAGCAGTGAGCCACAGACAGCGCAGCACAAGGCGTTCAGCGACGGCGCGTAGGGCCCAGGCTGGTGTAGAGCTCATACTTCTTCTTCACGTACAGGAGGAACTCATACTGCGTCAGCCCCTTGATCACGGCATCAGGCACGGCACAGAAATCGATGAAGTCATCGAACGCTTCATCGTTGAGGTTGATGATGTCGTACTCCACATACTTCTGCAACAGCTCCTTCAACAGTTCGCGCTTGCGGTCCTCGTTCTCCAACTGTGCCACGAGCCGCTTGCTGCGTTCGCGCCGACTGAACTCCTGATAGAGGAACGTGATGGGGCTTTGCAGCGCATCCACCTGGCTTATCCGGTAGTCGCTTTCGCGGTAGCCCAGCTTCTCAATGTCCTTCTGGATCTGCTGCAAGGTCCGTTCGCTAAGGATCTCGACCTCACGTAGTTGCACTTGCAGGGGCTTCAGCACCACCGTGACGTGATAGCTGGACGCAGGGACGCTGTCCCGCATGGTGATGATACTGGTGGCGTGACCCACGGAGCCGATCAACAGGGTATCGGTCCGCAAAGCACGCACGGTGAAGGTGCCGTCGCCATTGCCGAAGGTACCGCTCCGGCTGCGCTTGTTCACGATCATCAGGTCGTAGTAAGCTCGCTCCTGCAAGGGAGATACCACCCGGCCGTGGATGGTGACCTCCTCCTGCGCATGGCTGGAGGATGCCGCCAATAGAACGAAAAGCAGGAGCAGGAGGCGGTGCATGGAAGCAACAAAAGTACCGGCCGTGCCTTCAAGATCCGTTCCACTTCACCCAAGGAATGTGAAAAGGGCCCGCCCCTTCCCGGAACGGACCCCCTTCGGTAAGGCCTGTGCATCTGTAAGCCGGGTCCTGTATCCACCTTGCGGCGGACCTCCATCATCTATCTGGTCGACGCGTCACCACGTCGATCTAGCGACCTACCCTCCGACCCCCTCAAGCTTCGGGGGGACGAGCATTCCCTGTCCCTGCAATTCAGGACGGCCGGTATACATGGTCTTTCAGCGCGTGGGGTTTACCAAGCTGCCTTGCTCACGCACGGCACTGGTGAGCTCTTACCTCACCTTTTCACCCTTGCCGCCATCGCGGGATGGCTCGGCGGTCTCCCTTTCTGCGGCACTTTCCGTGACCGTGCCGTTCCCAGCACGACCCCTTCCCGTTAGGAAGCACGCTGCCCTTTGCTGCCCGGACTTTCCTCCCCCCGCCAAAAGCGGGGAGCGATGGAGCGATGCACAGGATGTCAATGAACCTTCAACCCAGCCACCATCTTACGCTTTGCGGTGGATGATCACCTCCGTGGCGCCCACGCCATAGCGCCGCATATCGGCATCATGGAATTGCACCGTATCGTAGTACTGCAACAAACGCCGTACCTCCTCCCTTAGAACGCCCTCCCCTACGCCATGGATGACGATGAGCTTTCGCTTTCCGTTGCGGATGGCACTCTCCAACGCACGCTCAAAATACCGCAGCTGGAACTCCAACTTCTCTCCATCGCTCAACATCCGCTCATCGTCCACCAGTTCATGCAAATGCAGGTCCACCTCCGCCACACCTTGGTCCTCGGGCTTTTTCGGTGTCTTGCCTGGACGAGTGGCACGTTGCTTGTGACGCTTCTCCTCCAGCACATCATTGGCCGCGATCAGGTTCGCTTGATGGTCGCTCACGTTGGAAAGCCCTTCGCGTAGCGCCGGATCCACCTTGACCAAACCATGCACCACACGGTCCAGTTCAAAGCCCTCGTCCGTGCGCACCCGCACCACGCCATGACCGACCACGCGCAGTACCACACCTCCGCCGACCTCGTCGACAAAGGAGACGCGGTCACCTACCTGCAATGATGTGCGCGACATGCCGCAAATTTACGATCCCAAAGGCCCATCCAATGCGCACGTTGATCTCGTTGACCTTCTCCCTCACCTGCTCGATCATTGCCGCTCAAGGCTTCGAGACCTGGCTCCCAAAAGGCGGTCAGCGGGCCGTCGATCTCTTTTTCGAGCAGGAGATGCGCTACCCGCCCGCTGCCTACGAAGCGACGATAGGCGGTGATGTGATGCTCGGTGTCATGATCCGCAACGACGGCAGCGTGGATACCATCCGGGTCCTGCGTTCGCTCACTCCGGAATGCGATGCCGAGGCCATCCGCCTTGTCCGGCACATTCAATGGGAAGTGGCCAAGGGTGTGGAGGAGCACCGCTCCGAAGAACGCCAGTTCAAGGTCCCTTTCGATCACAAGCGCTACAAGCGCTGGATGAAGGAGCGCCACGCACGCACCGACAGCATCTTCTCACTGCCAGCCGCTCAGGACATGACCGTGTACGGACAGCGCACGGTGTCCACCATGGCCCGCCCGCTGATCAAGGGGGGCATGAAGGCACTTCCGAACCATCTCGCGCAAGAACTGAAGTACCCCCAACAAGCCCTGCGCTACAGCCTGGAGGGTGAAGTGGTGGTCGACTTCGTGGTGGAACCCAGTGGTAGCCTCAGCAACCTGCACGCTGTGAAGGATGTGGGCGGTGGCTGCACCGATGAAGCCCTGCGTCTGCTCCGCGCCACACCATGGGCACCCGCAATACTCAATGGAGAGCGCGTACGCAGCAGCATGCAGGTCAGTATACAATTCAAGCTTCCCAAGGAGGTGCGCCCATGAGCGATCAACAGCAACCCATTGAACAGCGCGGCCCGTGGCGTACGCTCTCCATCGAAGAGCGGTATGCCACTCCGTGGATCAGTGTGAGCCATCATGAAGTGATCGATCCGTCCGGTGGGCGTGGGATCTACGGGGTCATCCACTTCAAGAACGTGGCGGTGGGCATCATTCCCCTCGATGCCGATCTGAACACCTGGATCGTGGGGCAATACCGCTATCCCATCAAGGCCTACAGCTGGGAGATACCCGAAGGTGGTGGACGTCGGGATGTGCCGCCCCTCGATAGCGCAAAACGTGAACTCCGCGAGGAGGTGGGGATCGAAGCAGCGCGTTGGACAGAGGTCCTTCGCATGGACCTGAGCAATTCGGCCAGTGATGAGGAGGCGATCATCTTCGTCGCCCAGGACCTCACCTTCCACGCACCTGAACCCGAGGCCACGGAGGAGCTGGCCATGCGCAAATTACCCTTCCAGGAGTTGTTCGAGGCGGTCATGCGGGGGGAGATGCGGGACAGTCTGACGGTGGCGGCCGTGCTCAAAGTGCAGCGCATGATCGAGGATGGCAGCATCCACCGCTGATGTGCCGCCTCAGAAATGCATCCAGTGGCCCCTCAAACGGCCGCTCCCATCGATCTCCAGGGAGGGTGCCGGTACCTTGATGCTGTTGAGCACGGCCAACACTGTGCGCAGCCAGGGTTTGCGGACAGGTAAACGGGTCAGGTCCAGGTCCGGGGACAGGTAGAACTGCCGGACGCGTCCATCGCCAGGTTCGGGTGCCGACGTGATCATGCCCTCCGCTCCATAGCCGAACGCGAGGTTCAACCATTTCGGAAAACCGACCTCGGGAAGGAACAGATCCACATTGACGCTCAGCCAGATGGTCTGTCCATTGTAATCCTTCAGCAAGCGCTCTGGCAGGGTTTCACCCAGCAGGGTCGGACGCCTGGCCGCATAGTCCGTGGGGACCGCAGAAAGCTTCAGACGCATTCGCTGTTCGCTCCAAAGGAGCTCCTGCCCGATGTAGAGCGAGCTCCCTGTCACGTTGGCCGCCATGTCCCACCACGAGAAACCCCACTCGGCTGAAGTACCGTCCAACACCTCGATGCCGGTCAGGTAAAGAAGCCCCATGCCCCCGCCCACCCAGAGGGGCCATCGTTCGCCTGGGGCGCATCGGTCAAGGGCTTTGTGGCTCCAATGGCCGAGCGTGTAGGCGCTGAAGGCATGTCCAGCCTTGTCCATCTGCAGCCACTCTCTGCCATCATTGAAGGCATGGAGCGCACTGCGTGGGTGATCAGCATACCAGGCGCGGTCCAGTAGGATCAACGAACCTGCAAAGAGCCCTCCACCCACTGCAGCCGTGCCCAGCATGCACGAATGCGAAGGATGAACACCGGTGGTATCCCCAAGCCCACCCATCACGTAGAAGGGCGCAAGGGCGGTCAGCCAGGATAACAGCGCACAAAGTGCAAGGTGACGCATTCCTTCAACGACCGTTGGCCAGGACCAACGGACAGCGCCAAGGTAGTCTGCTGTCAACTGTTGGCCTACAGATCCATCGAACGCCCTATTTTTGAACGAATGGACCGCGATCGAACGTGAGACCCACCGGAAAGAAGCAACGCACGTTGAGGCGAACGGAGCGATGGGTCCTGTTGATGGCCTTGCTCATCGCTGCTCCCTGCCGGGTTTGGTCTTCGCCATCGGTGGAGCTGCTCCCCGGCATGGGCCTTCGCATCACCAATGGTGGGCACGCCCCTCCACAGGACCTCCTTGTCTCAGGTCTTCGCAGAACGGGTGGAACGATGTTACCGTGGGCCTGCCAGGAAGCAACTCAGGACGGCTCTTCCTTGATCCACAAGGGCGCGCACATGGAGGTGCGCTACCAACGCGTACCGCAGGGGGTACGGCAGGATTTTCTCGTTCCAACACGATCGAGCGGCTATGGTCACCTCGAGGTGGTGCTCGCCTATCCCAGGAACGGACACCCCACGCTCGTTGGACCCGGAGATGTGCATTTCTATACGGAACAGGGGGAACATCTGTTCAGCTACACAGGCTTGACGGTGACCGATGCATGCGGCGACCGACTGCCCGCGCGCATGTGGGTGGACAGAACGCGTCGGTCGCTGGTGCTTTCGGTGGATGATCGCGGCGCCACCTATCCGGTGCTGGTCGATCCCGTCGCCACCACCCACAACACACTGATCACCGGTTCCCAGAACGGCGCCCGGTTCGGCAAGGCAGTGGCCACCGCTGGAGACCTGAACGGGGATGGGTTCAGCGATGTGGTCGTGGGCGCCCGTGACCATACCAACGGGCAGAACCTGGAAGGGGCTGCGTTCGTGTTCTACGGATCGGCATCCGGTATCGGCACAGTGGCCGATGTTCAGTTGGAGGTGGACCAAGCCAATGCCTCCTTCGGGAACAGTGTCTCCACTGCGGGCGATATCAATGGCGATGGTTACAGTGACCTCATCGTGGGAGCTCCCAACTGGGAGACCGACGGAGCGACGCTTTCCGCAGAAGGCGGCATCTTCATCTATTATGGCTCAGCCACCGGCATCGCGACCGTTCCCGATGAGATCCGTCGCTCCAACTCGGCCGCGAAGTACATGGGCTGGAGCGTGGCATGTGCGGGAGACATCGACAATGATGGCTTCAGCGATATCGTCACCGGAGGCTGGCTCGCTGCGTACGGCCAGTTCAATGAAGGAGCTGTGTGGGTCTACAAGGGTGGGGCCTCAGGACTTGCCGCGACCGCCGTACATCGCTTGGAGCGCAATCAGAGCGCGGCGCAGTTCGGCGCCACTGTCGCCGGTGCCGGTGACGTGAACGGCGATGGATACTCCGACATCATCGTCGGTGCACATGCCTTCGACTTCAACGTCGCCAACGATGGTGCCACCTTCATTTACCACGGTGGCCCCACCAACCTCGGTGCCGGTCTGAACCCGGCGCCAGCCCTCTCCTTCACCGCCCCGGCCGGCAGCGTGCGGTCGGGCTGGAGCGTGGCTTCCGCAGGGGATGTCAATGGCGATGGCTACAGCGACATCATCACAGGCCACTACCTCGCGAACATCGGCGGACCGACGGAAGAAGGGATCGCTTCGATCCATCACGGTTCGCCGACCGGCATCGATCCCGTTCCAGCCACCATACTCCAGGGAGGCCAAGCCAGTGCCTGGTTCGGACGCAGTGTATCCGGCGCTGGCGACATGAACGGCGATGGGTACGCCGATGTGGTGGTGGGTGCAGTGACATTCTCGGCTGGGCAGTCGCTTGAAGGCGCAGCGTTCGTCTACCTCGGGTCCGCGACCGGTGTGGCGACAACGCACCACCGTCGCTTTGAACTGAACCAAGGCGGCGCCAACGTGGGCGAATCCGTGTCTGTCGCTGGGGATGTCAACGGCGATGGGTTCTCTGATGTCATTGTGGGCTCCGAGAACTACGGTGGATCGCTCGTTGGTGCGGCATCCATCTACCACGGCGGGACCGAGGTCGCCTCCCAGACCGCATCGCTCGCGTGGAGCTATGGACAAAGCGCAGCACATGCTGGAAGCTCCCTTGCGCACGCTGGCGATGTCAACGGCGATGGTTATGGTGACCTGTTGGTCGGCGCACCCGACGCCAGTGATGGACAAGCCGCAGAGGGACTCGCTTACCTCCACTACGGATCGACGAGCGGCATCAACGCCACGCCGGACCTGACCCTCCAGATCGATCTGGCCGGAGCGCACCATGGTGCTTGTGTGGCCACCGCTGGGGATGTGAACGGCGATGGATATGCCGACGTCGTGGTCGGCGCTCCGCAAGCCAATGGCACCGGCAGGGCAACCGTGTACCACGGTGCTTCCGGTGGACTTTCCACCAGCCCCGCGTGGACATTGAACGGAACGGGGGGATCGGAGCTCGGCCTGTCCGTGATGACGGCCGGTGATGTGAATTCAGATGGCTACGCGGACCTCATCGTTGCAGCCCCTGCGGCCGACGAGGTCCGTGTCTTTCTGGGCACCGCCGCAGGGTTGGAAGCGGTACCGCACATTTCCTTCACCCCTCCTGCCGTGGGCATCCGGTTCGGACAAGCGGTCTCCACTGCAGGTGATGTGAATGGCGATGGATATAGCGATGTGCTCATCGGGGCACCGCTCTTCACCAACGGACAGAACGAAGAAGGGGCCGTGTTCATCTATCATGGCTCGGACTCCGGCTTGGTGGACAGCCCGGCACGGATCCTGGAAGGAGCCTTGGCAGATGCCCACTTTGGCATCAGCGTCGCGGGGATCGGTGATGCGAACGGAGATGGCTACGACGAAGTGGCCATCGGCTCTGACCTCTACTCTGCCGGGCAGATCAACGAAGGGCGGGTGGCCGTCTTCCGGGGTAGTCCCTCCGGTGTGACCACCGCATTGAACAATTTCTATGCGAACAGTGACCTTGCACGTTTGGGCTTTTCCGTCGCAGAGGCTGGAGATGTGAACGGAGATGGCTATGCGGACCTCATAGCCGGTGCCCCCTACTTCACCAGCACCTTGTCCGACCAAGGCAGGGTCTGGCTCTGGCACGGGTCGCCCACCGGCCTCAACACCCCGCGACTGCTCACCGGACCGGATGCAGGAGCGCTGTTCGGCTGGTCCGTGGCAGGAGCCGGCGACCTCGATGGCGATGGGTACTCCGATGTGGTCATCGGCGAACCGAACGCGAATGGAGCTGGCAGCGAAGAGGGGCGTATTCACTGGCACAGGGGCAACGATGCTCGTTCCATCGACCGCCTCACACGCCAATACCTCGCTGACCTGGTCAGCCCCCTTTCGACGAACAGCTTGGACATGGTCAATTCCGGTGTGTTCGGAGTGGGGCACCGCACACGCAGCCACATTCAGCGAAGCGATGCCCGCCTTTGTTGGGAGGTGGTAACTGAAGGCCAACCGTTCGCTGGTTCTCCCATTACCAACAGTGTCCTCACCACCGGATGTGGCGCCACCTTCACCGACCTGGTGGCTGCCGGGCTGGAATTGAAGGAGCTGGTGGCCAAAACACCCGGCTACATCCGCTACAAATGGCGCTTACGGCCTGAGTACGCCCTGAACAAGCTCATCGATGGGCAACGCTTCGGCCGCTGGTTCTATGGATCGGTATCGGGAACGGGCGATATCGGCATCCTGCCCGTGGAACTCCTCCGCCTGTCCGCACAAGCTGAACGGCAGGGCAACAGGGTGGAATGGAGCACGGCGAGCGAATCGAACAGCGCTCATTTCATCGTGCAGCGGTCAACCGACGCGGAAAGATTCATTGATATCGGGATGACGGCCGCCGCAGGGCAGAGCAATGTGCCGCTGGACTATGACCTGCTGGACCGGGAGGCGCCGGACGACCTCTCGTACTACCGGCTCCTTCTGGTGGATCGGGATGGCAGCACAGAACCATCCCCCATTGTCGCAGTGCGCCGAAGCACAAAGCAATTGGTGCTCTATCCCGATCCAGCTGTCGATGTCGTACGGTGGACCGGACCGCCAGCCGCGCGTGTCGAGGTGATGGATGTGCTCGGGCATGTGGTGATGCGCCGCAGTCCGGCAGGCACGGACCTTCCCATTGCAACACTGCCGGCCGGCAGCTACACGTTGAGCCTGTACGATAGTGCCGGTAACAGGATGGGCCTGGGCCGGTTCGTGAAGGCCGCGTACGCCCATTGAACACGCTCCGTAGCCCGGACCGTGCTGCCTGACGTCGCTCACTGGTGCTCCAGCCTGCGTCGGTCGGGGGCTCAGGCGCCAATGGCCTTTTGGCAGGCGTCGAGGATCGCCTTGGTGCCTGCATCGCTGTCCGCCTCTGCGTAGCAGCGCAGGACCGGCTCCGTACCGCTCGCACGGATCATCAACCATTGCTCCTTGTCGAAGTGGAACTTGAAGCCGTCGATGGTCTCCACCCGGCGCACTTCATACGGCCCGAAAGCAGTGAAGGCTCCGCTCTGGCACTTCGCCAGCACGTCCTGCTTGAGGGCCTCGCTGATGTGAAGGTCGTTGCGATCATACTTGAACGGCCCCACAATGGCATACACCTCGGCGATCAGGTCGTCAAGGCTCTTGCCGCTCTTGGCCATGAATTCCCAGATGGTGAGCCCCATCCAGATGCCATCGCGCTCCGGTATGTGGCCCTTGATGGCGATGCCACCGCTCTCCTCACCGCCCAACAGCACATCCTCGTTGATCATGATCTCGGCGATGTACTTGAATCCGATCTTGGTGACCTGGTACTCCAGGCCATAGTGCTCGCACATCTTCTTCACCTTGGGCGTGGCGCTGAAGGCCACCACCACCTTGCCGGTGAACTTCTTGTAATTCACCAGGTAGTGGATCAGCAACAGGATGATGTGGTGGCTGTCCACGAACTCTCCCCTGCCATTGTACAGGCCGATGCGGTCGGCATCACCGTCGGTGGCCAGACCGCACGCGATGTCGCTGTTCTTGATCAACTCACTGAACTCCTTGAGGTTCTTGTGGATGGGCTCGGGAGCCTGTCCGTAGAACGAAGGATTGTGTTCGCAATGCAGCAGTTGCACTTCGGGAAGGATCCGTGGCATCACCCGCTGCCCCGCGCCGTACATGGCATCGTAGCCCAGCTTCAGTCCGCTCTTGCGAATGGCTTCAAGATCGAAGTTGGCCTCCACGTGCTTCACGTACATGGTCTCCAGATCGATGTACTCGAGCAGGCCATCCCGCTCGGCCTTGGCCAGGTCAATGGATGCGAGTTCGATGCCATGCTGTGCTGGGATCATGTCCTCCACTTGCTGCACTTCGCTGGGCACCAGCGGACCGCCATGGATACCCTTCAGCTTGTATCCGTTGTAGCTGGGCGGGTTGTGGCTTGCGGTGAGGATCACGCCCATCGCGCTCTTGTAGTGCGCAGCACCGAGCGAAACCATGGGCGTACTGACGATACCCCGCGCCAGCCGCACCTTTATCCCGGCGTTCACGAACACCTTGGCGGCCGTGGCGGCGAACAGCTCACCCCCAAAGCGACAGTCGTGGCCAAGGACGATGCTCGGACCTGCAGGCTGCGCGGCCTTCACCCACTGGGCAACGGCCACGCTCACGCGGGCCACATTGTCCACGGTGAAATCATCTGCGATGATGGCACGCCATCCGTCGGTGCCGAACTTGATCTTGCTCATGTAAATTCCGGTGTTGCGTTTGCGGGTGCGAAAATAGCGGGCCTTTTACGGGAATGAGGACCGTTGGTTCCCTCAGCGGAAGATGCCGCGTTCGTTCATGGCCCGCTGGTACTTCCGGGCATTCACCAAATGCTGCTCGTAGGTGCGCGCGAACTCTGAGTATCCGCTGAGATCTGCGCGGGCACAGAAATACAGATGGTCATGTATCGCTGGCTCCAGCACCGCCTCCAGGAAGTTGCGCTCCGGCATATTGATGGGCCCGGGAGGTAATCCGGCATGTCGATAGGTGTTGTATGGCGAGTCCACCAACTTGTCCCTGTCCAATACCCGGGCAATACTATCCGCTCCAAGTGCGAACTTGAGCGTGGGATCCGCCTGAAGGGGCATGCCGATGCGCAACCGGTTGAGGTAAACACCCGCGATCTTCGGCGCATCCTCGCGCTTGCCGGTCTCGGCCTGAACGATGCTGGCCAGCACCGAGACCTCCACTGGACTGAGCCCCAGCTTTTCGGCCTGGGCCTTTCGTGTACCTGTCCAATACCGATCATGCTCCTTGCGCATGCGCTCCAGGAAGGCGTCGACCGATGTGTTCCACCAGAACTCATACGTGTCCGGGATGAACATGCTGATGAAGGTCTCCTTATGGAAGCCATAGCGCTCGGCCACCGCAGGATCCTCCAAGGCGGCCAACAGTTCGGCTTCCGAACACTCCAATCGCGCTGACACCTTCGCGGCAAGGTCCGTCATGCGCTTCACATTATTGAAGGTGATGCGCACCGGCTCCTGCTCCCCGCTCCGCAGCCGGTCCACCAAGGCCGAGGCGCTCATGCCCGGATCAACTCGGTAACGGCCGGGCTTGATCCGGGCCGGGTACTTCTTGCGCTCCGCCGTCCATCGGAATGCGGTCGTGTCGCGCACCATGCCGTGGAAGGCGATGCTGTCCATCACCTGTTGCATGTCGGCACCGGTGGGCACCAGCAAATAGCGCGGACCGTCCACCGCGGTGATCGGCGCATAAATGCGCTGCCAGTACTTCCGACCCGCAAGGAGGCCCAAGCCCACCATCGACACCAGCAGCCACACCGCCACCCGCCAATTCCCGCGTTTCATGCCCATGGTACTTCACCGGTGAACACTTCCTGCACCGGCCCGCAGAGCAGGGCCCCACGCGTGGCGTGCGCATCGCTCAGGTCCACGCGCAGATCACCCCCGCGCGTGCGCACGGGGACCACGGCCGTTCTCACCGCGCCACGGGTCCAAGCGCTCCATGCTGCTGCGGTCACACCTGTTCCACAGCTGAGCGTCTCGTCCTCCACACCCCGTTCGTAGGTGCGCAGGTGGACCACTCCATCCTTCACTGCTGCGAAGTTGACGTTGACACCTCCTGGACCGAAGCGTTGATCATAGCGCAACGCGCGCCCCTCGCGCACCAGTTCTACTGCGCCGGGATCGGAGACCCAGCTCACCAGGTGCGGCGAGCCTGTGTGCCAGTGGTCCAGGGTAGGCGAAAGCTGCTCATGGATGGTAGGGGGTCGCATGCCGATGGCCACCCAGCCATCGCTGAGCCAGGCCGCATGATGCATGCCGTCCACCGCAGTGAACGCCACGGGCCGGCGTTCCGAAGGGGCATATCCGCTGCACTGCGACCAGAACGCGAATGCACAGCGACTGCCATTGCCGCAGAAGCTCTGGCTGCCATCGGGATTGTAGAAGTCCATGTGGTAGGCCGTTCCGGGCTCACGTGCAGCACGCACCATGATCAACCCGTCAGACCCGATGCCGAAATGGCGGTCGCACAGACGGCGTGCGGCCTCGTCAGCCACTGCCGCAAAACGTCCATCCCGATCGTCCACCAGCACGAAGTCGTTGCCCGTGCCCTGCCATTTACTGAAGCGCATCTGCCATCTTGATGGCACAAATATCGCGCACCGGACAAAGCCGCCATGCCGCGCCGATCAACACTTTTTAACGCGACAACAAGTGCGTTCCGGCCTGACAGATCGTTCACTTGCATGCAGAGGCACAGGAATTGATGCCCTGCGAACAACACAACAGACCATCATGCGACGCACGCTTGTTCCTTTCCTTTCCGCCTTGGGCGGCGGTTTCATCGCCGTAGCGCTGACCGGCATGCTGCGCGAGGATCACGCCATCATCACACCTGTTCCGTCCGCACCTGCGCATCAGGTATCCCTGAACACCGCAGGTCCATCAATGACCTCGGTGGATCTGGTGCCCGCCGCGGAGCGCTCGGTGAACGCCGTGGTACACGTGACCACCGAATCCACGGTGAACGTACGTGACCCCTTTGCCGAATTCTTCTGGGGCTACCGCCCTCCGGCCCAGCAGCAACGACAGGGGGCCGGCTCTGGTGTCATCATCTCCGCGGACGGTTACATCGTCACGAACAACCATGTGATCGACGGCGCGGACCGCATCAAGGTGCACCTGAACGATCGCCGGAGCTTCGAGGCCAAGGTCATCGGCCGCGACCCAAGCACGGATATCGCCCTGCTCAAAGTGGAGGCGGAGGGCCTCGATGTGTTGCGCTATGGCAACTCGGATGACGTGAAAGTGGGGGAATGGGTGCTCGCGGTGGGCAATCCCATGAACCTGACGAGCACGGTCACAGCTGGCATCGTGAGCGCAAAAGCGCGCAACATCAACCTGCTCCAGTACGACCCTGGGCGCGATATCTTCCCCATCGAATCCTTCATCCAGACCGATGCTGCGGTGAACCCCGGGAACAGCGGTGGCGCCTTGGTGAACGTCATGGGTGAGCTGGTGGGGATCAACACGGCGATCGCCAGCACCACCGGCCAGTATGCCGGCTACTCGTTCGCCGTACCGGTGAACATCGTGAAGAAAGTGGCCAGCGACCTGCTTGAGTTCGGAACGGTGCAACGGGCCTACTTGGGCGTGACCATACGCGATGTGGACCAGACATTGGCTGAGGAGAACGACCTCGACCGCATCCGCGGGGTTTACGTGAACGGGCTGACCGACGGCGGTGCCGCTGAGAAGGCCGGACTCAAAGCGGGCGATGTGATCGTGCGGGTAGGCAATGTGGAAGTGAACAATGTGCCCCAGCTCCAGGAACAGGTCGGACGCTTCCGCCCGGGCGAGCGCGTCCCGGTGACCATCCTCCGTAGCGGACGGGAACAGGTCATGGAGCTGACCCTGCTCGGCAAGGATGGCAGTCGCACGGTGGCACGCAAGGAGGAGGGTGCAGCCCGCTCCTTACTGGGTGCCGTGTTCCGTGATGCGGATGCGCAGGAGCTCAAGGCCTTGAACCTGGACCATGGCGTGAAGGTCAGTACCCTCGAAGCTGGCAAGTTGCGCAGCAGTGGGATCAAAGAGGGCTTCATCATCACGCGCATCGATCAGGACACGGTGCGCAAAGTGGCGGACATCGAACGCATACTGGGCAGCAAGCGCGGTGGCGTGTTGATCGAGGGCTACTATCCGAACGGTACCAGAGCCTACTACGGACTTGGCCTGTGAACACCTGTCCATCAGACGATTACGAAAGTCATCGATCCGGGCTTGTCCCGTAGATGGGGAGGGGTGTACCTTTGCAGTCCTTCGTTGCGCTCCTTCGGGGACCGTTGAACGAACAGTTCTCTTCATTCACCACTAAGACCTGAGCACCGTGGCATCAAGGATGCGTCAACTCAAGATCACGAAGTCGATCACCAACCGGGAAAGCCAGTCGCTGGACAAGTACCTACAGGAGATCGGCAAGGAAGGACTCATCACGGCCGACCAGGAGGTGGAGCTGGCGCGCAAGATCAAGGAGGGCGATGGCCGTGCCTTGGAGAAGTTGGTGAAAGCCAACCTGCGTTTCGTGGTGTCCGTGGCCAAGCAATACCAGAACCAGGGCCTCAGCCTGCCCGACCTGATCAACGAGGGCAACCTTGGCCTGATCAAGGCCGCTCAACGCTTCGATGAGACGCGTGGCTTCAAGTTCATCAGCTACGCTGTCTGGTGGATCCGTCAAAGCATCCTACAAGCCCTGGCGGAGCAAAGCCGGATCGTGCGCCTTCCGCTCAACCAGGTCGGATCCCTCAACAAGATCAACAAGGCCTTTGCCAAGCTGGAGCAGGAGTACGAGCGCCCGCCCAGTGCCGACGAACTCGCAGCCCTGCTTGACCTGCCTGCCGAGAAGGTAGCCGACACCATGAAGGTGAGCGGTCGCCATATCAGCATGGACGCCCCCTTCGTGGAAGGCGAGAGCAACAGCCTGCTCGACGTGCTGCCCAATAACGACAGCGCCCCTGCCGATCGACTTCTGCTCAACGAATCGCTGAGCAAGGAGATCGAGCGCGCCCTGAGCACGCTCACCGAGCGTGAGCGCGATGTGGTGAAGCTGTTCTTCGGGATCGGGATCAACCACGGCCTTACCCTGGAAGAGATCGGCGCCAAGTTCGACCTTACACGGGAGCGGGTGCGGCAGATCAAGGAGAAGGCCATCCGCAGGCTGCGCCATACCAGCAGAAGCAAGCTCCTGAAGGCGTACCTCGGCTAAGCTTCGTTGCGCAGCTGCCAGCCACCTCAAACCACCATTCATTCCTTCCATGCAGACCGCAGATGTCATCTCCGGCTACGAAGCCGGACTTAAGGACCATGTGGACCGCGAACGCGCGGCCGTTGATCTGATCAATTCCGTGGGCGAACTGATGTACGGCCCCGGCGTGGAGCTCGTCTTCTTCCGCAACCACCTGTTGGACATCAGCATTTCAGAGGTGCTCAAGCTCTTCACCTACGCCGATCAGGTGGTGAAAAAGCCCATCGATGTGTTCACCACGGCCAAAGTGGCTCGTGCGCTGCTCAGCTTGGACCTTGCCCCCAGCAAGATCGATATCGGCCGCCTTACCCATGAGTTCTCCCAGAGCGGCAGCACCGACGTGGCAGCCTTCGTAGGGGATCACCTCAAGGACTTCATCGGCCAGGACAAGCACACCTTCAAGCCGCAGGATGTCGTGCTCTACGGCTTCGGCCGCATCGGTCGCATCGCTGCCCGCGAACTGGTCAAACAGGCCGGAAAAGGCCAGCAGTTGCGCCTTCGCGCGATCGTTACGCGCACCCTCACCGACGCTGAACTGATCAAACGTGCGGCACTGCTCCGCAATGACAGCGTTCACGGCACCTTCAAAGGCACCGTGGTGGAGGACCTCGAGCGCAAGGCCATCTGGGTGAACGGCCAGATGATCCAACTCATTGCGGCGGCGGGTCCAGAGGACATCGATTACACCCAGTACGGCATCAACAATGCCTTGGTCATCGACAATACCGGCGCCTTCACCAAGCGCGCCGATCTGGAGCGTCACCTGAAGTCCAAGGGGGTTTCCAAGGTGCTGCTGACCGCACCTGGCAAGGAGATCCCGAACGTGGTGTATGGCATCAACCACAAGGAGCTCGATATCGAGAACGAGAAGGTGTTCAGTGCCGCCAGCTGCACCACCAACGCCATCTGCCCAGTGCTGAAGGTGGTGGAGGACAACCTCGGCATCGAGAAGGGACACATCGAGACCGTGCATGCCTATACCAACGACCAGAACCTGCTGGATAACTACCACAAGGGTCCACGTCGTGGTCGCAGCGCCGCCATCAACATGGTGATCACCAGCACGGGTGCGGGAACGGCTGTGGCCAAGGCGATCCCCAGCCTGAAGGACAAGCTCACCGCCAACGCAGTGCGTGTACCCACTCCGAACGGTTCGCTGGCCATCATGAACCTGACGCTGAAGAAGCCCATCGCTGACGTGGCCGCCATGAACGACATGATCCGCCATGCCGCCCTCAACGGTGAACTGGTGAACCAGATCCACTATCAGGTGGACCCCGAACTGGTGAGCAGCGACATCATCGGTGACACCTGCTGCAGCGTGTTCGACAGCAACGCCACCATCGTAGCCCCGGATGGAAAGACCGTAACGCTCTACGCTTGGTACGACAACGAGTTCGGGTACACCAAACAGGTGATCCGCCTGGCCAAGCACATCGCCAAAGTGCGTCGCCTCATCTATTACTGAACAGTTGATCCTCCACACAGGAAGGGCGCCCGGCAACGGGCGCCCTTCTTCGTTGGCGCATTCATCCGGCCGTGTCTGGTGCCAACGGTGCTTCCTGTACCCGACCCTTACCCCAGAAGCGCGCTCATCCGTGGAAGGCCTTGAGAATTCCGAGCTGCATCGGGCTCGGGAGCACAATGTGCATGTGATGCTCAGCGACGAGGCCTGTGCGTTAGGACCACGCCCGGTCCATGAGGGTCCGTATAGGCGAGCTGTTCCAAGCATTGGCCGGGCTGCGGTCTTGGTGCCGTGCCGATCCCATTCCCAGCAGAAGCCATGACAGAACCACCCTGGAGAGCTACCTGGCCCGAACTGACCATCTGACCAAATGCAAGGCCCCGCCTTCTTGCGAAGACGGGGCCTGCATCAAGTTCGGGATGGTCGGCCTTATGGCTGAACCACCAAACGCTCGGTCGTTACGGCATCACCGGCGGTGATGTTCACCAGGTACATGCCAGCCGCGAGCGAACCGTTAAGGTCGAGGACGGTGTTCACCCCTGCATCAGCCACAGCGATGGTGCGGGCCATCACACGCTTGCCGTAGAGGTCGAAGATGTCCACGTTCACCGTGTTCACACCATCAGCCAGGTCGGTCATGGTGAGGTTCACCAGGTCCCCGCGGGTGGGGTTCGGGAAGAGGCTCAGCTCACCTTTGCGGGCAGCTGCACCGGCATCAGCCATCATGGCGTTCACGTTACCGCCGCCGATGGTCAGCTGGCAGATGTTGCCCCAGGGATCGCTGGTGCTGCACCAGGTAGCGCCACCGTCCTTGCTCACGCGTACATCCACATCGTAGGTATCACCGACCTGCAGGGGCAGGGTCGGCCAGTTCAGTTGTACGAAGTAGGTGGTGGTCGTGCGCACGACCTGGAAGCCTTCAGCTGGCAGACGGAACCGGAACTGGTAGCGGTTGGCGCCGCTCACAGGACGTGCATACACGTAGTTGCCGGCACCCCAGTTCCTTACTACGCCACAGCTGAAGTTCGCATTGCCCGGAATGTCCATCAGGTTGGTCTGGGGGCATGCTGCCAAAGCAGGGTTGATCTCCAGGCGGCAAGCCGGACCGTACTCACCGTTCACACCGTTCACACGGGCACGTACACGCACGTTCATCAGCACATTGGCCGGCACATGGTTCACAACGGACCAGTTGTTGAGCTTCATGTGGCAGGCGCGGGTGGCGCTCGCCGGGCCGAAGCCGTCGCTCACATTGTGGCTGCGGAAGCGACGGAAGCTGTAGCTACCGTTGGGATCGAAGATCCAGAACTCGTAACCGCTGTTGTTATCCTGCACGCTGTTCGAACCTCCCGTTACCCATTCAGCGCTGACCGCCGGGTTCGGGCTGGCCACAACGAACTGACCGCTTACCCAATCCAGCTTGTCGCAACTGGTGAAGATCAAGGACTGGGCCGACATCGGCAGGCAGAAGCCCTGACCGCCGCTGATGGCGCTCACCGAGCCGGTGCTGAAGTTGTTACGGTTATCGATGATGCGTGCGCCCGCCTGGGTCTGAAGCACATAGCCTCCAGTGGTCATGCCATCACCGGCTGCATCGAACACGCTCAGTGCGTAACAGCCGTCGGCCAGGCAGCAATCCTGACCCACCACAGCGTTGCTGGGCAACTGGCCACCGCTGCACGCAACAGTGCTGCTGCCTTCGATGGTGATCTCCCATGAGGTCTCATCGCCATTGGCATCCGTGTTGAAGATGAGGTCGAGCTCGTTGGTGCAGCCCGTCGGTATGCCAACGCAGTTGCAATTGGCATCGAGCTGGTCGTCGATCGTACCGGCATTCCCATCGTCACAGGCGGTGCCCGGGATGCTCACGGTCAGCACAAGCACCTCAGTGACACAGCCGTTCACCGCCGTATACGTGCCGCTCTGCGTGTACGTCTGGCCGTTCACCGACCACGTGTAGCTCTCGCAGGCGTTCTCCGTCGTGGTGTTGGTCGTGCTCTCGGCGATCGTCAGCACCAGGATCTCCGTGGCGCAGCCGTTCACTTCGGTGTAGGTGCCGCTCTGCGTATACGTCTGGCCGTTCACAGCCCAGGTGTAGCTGTCGCAGGCGCTCTCCGTGGTGGTGTTGCTCGTGCTCTCAGTAATGGTGAGCACCAGGATCTCCGTGCTGCAACCCGTTACCACGGTGTAGGTGCCGCTCTGGGTGTAGGTGGTGCCGTTCACGCTCCAGGTGTAGCTGTCGCAGGCGCTCTCCGTGGTGGTGTTGGTACCGCTCTCCAGAATGGTGAGCACCAGGATCTCCGTGGCGCAGCCATTCACGGCCGTGTACGTACCGCTCTGCGTGTACGTCTGGCCGTTCACGGACCAGGTATAGCTGTCACACTCGCTCACCGTGGTGGTGTTGCTCGTGCTCTCGGTGATCGTCAGCACCAGGATCTCCGTGGCGCAGCCGTTCACATCCGTGTACGTGCCGCTCTGCGTGTACGTCTGCCCGTTCACGCTCCAGGTGTAGCTGTCGCAGGCGCTCTCCGTGGTGGTGTTGCTCGTGCTCGTGGTGATCGTCAGCACCAGGATCTCCGTGGCGCAGCCGTTCACGTCCGTGTAGGTGCCGCTCTGCGTGTACGTCTGGCCGTTCACAGCCCAGGTGTAGCTGTCGCAGGCGCTCTCCGTGGTGGTGTTGCTCGTGCTCGTCGTGATCGTCAGCACCAGGATCTCCGTGGCGCAGCCGTTCACATCCGTGTACGTTCCGCTCTGCGTATACGTCTGGCCGTTCACGGGCCAGGTGTAGCTGTCGCAGGCGCTCTCCGTGGTGGTGTTGCTCGTGCTCGTTGTGATCGTCAGCACCAGGATCTCCGTGGCGCATCCGTTCACTTCGGTGTACGTGCCGCTCTGCGTGTACGTCTGGCCGTTCACGGACCAGGTGTAGCTGTCGCAGGCGCTCTCCGTGGTGGTGTTGCTCGTAGTTGCGGTCACGGTCACAGAGAAGCTTTCACTATCGGTGCCGCAACCATTGGAGGCCACCACCGTGTAGGTTCCCGAAGCTGCCGCAGATGCACTGGGGATGCTGGGGTTCTGATCCAGGGACTGGAACCCATTGGGCCCGGTCCAGGAATACGTGATGGTACCGGTGCCGGTGGCGCTGGCGTTGAGGTTCAGCGTGCTGCCAGCGCAGATGGGTCCGTTGCTGCCGAAGCTGTTCAGCACAGGTGCAGCCACGGGAGTGCCGGCGCAGCCACAGTTGGGCGCAGTTCCGGTGTAGACATCATTGACCGTGCACGGATCATTGTCATTGCAAGGGGTACCGGGCAGAGCCGAACCTCCGATGACCCCAAGGCAGTCCACATTGCATGCGCCGATGTTGACCGCCGTTGCATCGATGTCGCCGGTCAGGGCAGGATCCTGGTTACCGTTCAGGGAGATGAAGAAGTTGCGGTTGTTCGCATTCGTGTAGGTATCGTTCACGATGTTGAACTCGGTACAGCCCGTGTTGTTGCTCACCGACAGGCGCCACACGGTCACCCAGGTGTCAGCAGGGAGGGAGGTTTCGCATCCACCATCATCAATGAGCCAGCCGAGCTGGGCATTGCCAACGGCGGTGTAGGTGCGATACTTGAATCCATTGCCCGGGGTCACCTGGGCCGAGGGTCCAAGTGGAAAGGCCTGGTTCGATGTGCACCACGGACTGGAACCAAGACCGACGGTGGCGGGCGATGTATCCGGCCAGCGAACCGTGAACACAAGGTTGCTGATCACTTGGTCGAACGAGTTACCGTTCGCACGCAAGCGCACATCCATTTGGTTGGCATTGGGTCCGGGGACCAGGTCGATATCAACGCTGGTCGGCAACTGGGCCCGCACTGCTCCTCCGGCGAGGAACAGCAGTGAGGCAGCAGCGAACCAGGTCCGCCAGCGTGGGGTCGTACTACACATGGGTCTTGGTGTTGGTGTCAAGGTTCAGGAAGGTTCAGGGGCAGGGAAGGTACAGTGTATTCCAATAGGTGCGTTCAAGGCAGCTGTTCATCGCGCACCTGGGTGGGGACAGCGCCGCCGATGTTGAACAGAATGATGTCGCGATCATTCGCACTGCCGGTGTAGCGTACTACTCCGTCCAGGTTGGTGTCCGTCATCAGGTAACCGGTCACCGTATTGGTGGGCACCAGACCTCCGACGCTCACAAGGATCGGGTCACGGTCGTTGGCCCCGCCGGTGTAGCGCAGGAACCGGTCACCGTTGACATTTCCTGACCAAAGGGTAAGCTTTCCGCCGTTGTTCCGGCGTGCGTCGGTTCCATGGGTGGCGGTGGTTGCCGCTGTCATATCCACCAGCACCGGCGCACTTCCAGCGAAGGCCACGGGTGTTGCGGTCATGCATCCGAAATGATTGCGGTGCCGCACAGCCACGCGATAGCTGCCATTGGGGACCGCGAAGCGGACCGGAGCACCGCCAGAGCCGATCACTTGCCCGGCCGCTGTGACCACGGCGCTCATGCTTGCGACCACCGATGTGGGCTGGGTTGGATCGCGCAACTCCACGAGCACCCAATCCACCACAGCGTTCGGGCCGGTCTGCGCAAGTACCGCCGGCGACAGGACCTCACCTCCCCCACCAACATGCACGTAACCGAGACCAGTATATGGTTCGACCGTTGGAAGCAAGCCTTGCGCCCGGAGCGCATCGGACATGAGGCCCGTGGCACTGTTGTAAGGCCCATCGAGCGCCAAGCGGAGGTCCAGGGTCACGCCATCGGTCACCGTGGCGGTCACCGGCACGCGGGCGCTTTCGTTCACCACATCGGGTGTGGTCACATGCCAATCGTACAGATAGTAGTAGAAGCCAGCGCCTGCAGTGCTTCCGGTAATTGCGCCAAGCCCGGCGATGTCGTACGGATAGCTCACCCCGGCATTATCCCGGTGCAACTGTTGCACGATCTCCGTGTTGTCATCGAAGGCGGTGATGCGGTGACCCGTACCAGCAGGGACCTGGAAATCAAGCTGTACCCGTTGTGTTCCATTGGCCACATAAACGACCTTCTCTGCAATGAGCTGCCCGGTATTGTCCACCAAGGCGAAGTGTCGCTCTCCGTTGCCTGTGGCGTACACTTTCACGGAACGCAGTGTGAAAGGCTTGTAGGCGTCGAAGAGGAGCCACTGCTTGACACTTGAGCTGTTCACCGCACCGGTGAGATCGGTCTTGCCCACTTGTGCGTTCACACCCGCGGTAACGGAACGTCGCGAGGCGAAATAGGTGGTGGTGCTCGAAAGTACCGGGGTCGTATACTGCAGACCAGTGGCCAGGGAAGTGGTAGTGGAGCCATCGGCATACCATACCACATCGCCTTCGCCTGCATTGGAGGTGAGCGTGGCACTGGCCGGCCCCACCACTTCGGCACCCGTGAGCACGGGCGGCTCGATCGAAGGCTGGATCTCCACCACCACCGGGCTTGCAACAAGCGCGCCGCAAGGCCCGGTGACCGTGACGCCATAGGTGCCCGACGCGTTCACATCAATGGAGCGCGTGGTGGCCCCATTCGTCCAGAGGTAGGAATAACCCGGCGAAGCGGTGAGCTGTACTGTGCCGCCCGACACTGCCTTCAATCCGTTGGGTGCATGGATGCTGGCCGTGCCACCGCTACCCGCCGGACGCTGCTGGGTAAGGGTGAATGGAATGGCCGTCCAGTTGTTGTCATCGGTCTCCTCAGCGAACACATTGGTGGGATCGACCTCCGCAACGATCCAGTAATTGCCGTTGCAAAGACCGTCCATCATCACGATCCACATCATATCGAGACCTTCGGAATAGATGTCCGTCCTGCCAACAGAGATACCCTGCACGTTCGTTCCGCAACCATAGGCTCCGTACAGACCCTGATTGGTGAACATGGCCGTGGTAAGGATGTTGCCGTTCCCGTAGGTCTGCACATCGCGGCAGTGACCGTTGTAAGAGGTACAGCTCCCGTAGTCCATCAAACAGAACCCGATCTTGGCACCCGTGGCCACGACCGGCCAATCGCGGGGATCGGGCACGCCCGGCTGTTCCAAGCGCAAGGTCATGGTGGTCCAGTCGTTCACATGGTAATGTCCGTGACTGGCGTGGTAGGTCATGCTTCCTGCCTCGCGCTCGCTCCAGCTCATCGCCGCGCCGTCCTTGCGATACACGCGCTGGTAAATGATCTGCTTGGGGTTCTCACCATTGGGGCATGAGAAGTTGGTCTGTCCGCTCACCTCGAAGGTATCCGTGCCACAGACGAACGTGCGCAACCCATCCTGGCTAACGGTGCGCACCTCAAGCGGTCCATGTCCGATGTTGGGTGTGGAACCCGATACGCGCAGACGCCCCGCATTGGTACCTGTTTGCGGATACTCGGAAGGACCGGCCGCATGTGTGGCCAAGCCGTACCAGGAGATCGTGATATCCGGCTTCAGGTCGCAATTGGTCTGTCCGGCCGTCTCGCAGACACAGTCGTTCGCTACATTGAGCGAGCACTGCGCCGCAAGCTCGCCGAACGGTGCGATCAACAGGAACAATGACCAGCGGTAGACGTTCTTCATGGAATAGAATTCTTGAGGGAGGGAGGGCAAGGTACCTCCTTCATCCGGATGCCGTCAAGTACCCGGCCCAGTAACATTTGTTCTATTGCAGCACGATCCGGCCTACGCTGGGGATCCCAACATCATCGGCAAGGGCCAGCGTATAGGTGCCTGCAGGCAGTTCGACCGCGGTCGGAAGCGTGGCGTACGGCCCCACGAGGGTGCCTGCGGCGATGCTCCTTCCCAATGCATCGAACAGCGTCCAGTGGTAGCGACGTTGAGGCTGCAGGCCATCAACCCGGATATCGCCTCCATCCGTCCGATGGATGGTCACCCTTCCGATGCGGTGTGCGTTCGGCACAGCCAGGTCAATGGCGTAGCGAGCCACGCCTCCGGATGCCATGCCCGCCCAAAGCGTGCCATCGGGAGCGCGCATGACCGATAGCACATGGTCATCGGGCAGCCCCGAGTTCGCTGAGCCGAGGGTATACCAAGCGTTCACGTCGGTGAACAGCAGCACTCCTGCGGTCTGTGTTCCCACCAGCTTCACATCGGCATCATCGATGAACACGCTGGTCATGCTGTTATCGGGAAGGCCTGCCGTGAACTGGTTGTAGGCGAACCAGGGTCCACCGATGAAATCACCTGCATGCCAGACCAGCCCACCGGCGGGACAGGCCAGCCAGCGATCACCATTGGCATCCAGCGCAATGGCGTTGGCGGAGTTGTCCGGGAAGAAGGAATTGAAGGTGGTGTAGTAGATGAAGTCCTCCTCGTCGAAGTAGGTAAGCCCCGCATTGACCGTTGCCACGGACACGAGGTCATCGCTGCGCACCGCCACCTGTTTCACATGAGGCAGGAAGAACGTGTTCCCAGCGTGGCTTTCCGGCGTATCATCATACACCCGCCAACCTTCATCGGTGAGACACGCCAATCCCAATGGAGTGGATATCCAGACCCACCCGCGGTGATCGTGCGTGATGCTGTTCACCTCCTCCAAGGGTATCCGTACTTCGCCCGGCTCGAACGTGCTCCACGCACTGCCATCCCAGATACCGATGCCATTGAACCGTGTGCCCACCCACAACCGTCCGGTGGCATCGAGCGCCAGACAGGTCACATCGTTGGAAGGGATATCGCTGTCATCCACTTGGAAGGTGGTCCACTCCTCCCCTTCCAAGCGCACCAATCCCCAATCGGTGCCGAACCACAAGGTCCCGTCAGGCTCAGCGAGCATGCACCCTACACGGTTGCTGGGCAGTTCACCTGTGCTGGTATCGAAGGCCTCCCAAACGCCAGGCTGTGCTGCCAGGGCAAGAGGCCCCAAAAAGGCCAGAACAGTGGTTCTCCACCCGGTCATCACGGCAATTGTTCGCTGATCGTAGCGGTGGGTACCGAGCCACCGACGTTCAACAGGATCGGATCGCGGTCATTGCCGGTGCCGACATATTTCACCGTGCCATCGAGGTTCACATCCGCAGGCAGATAGCCGGTCACCGATGCCGTGGGTACTGAACCTCCTATGGCGGTCAGGATGGGGTCCCTATCGTTGGCACTTCCCGAGTACTTGATCACATCATCCGGAAGCACGTTGCCGGCCCAGAGGAATGACGTGGCACCCACGGTTTTTCGCGCATTGGTCCCGAATACCGGTGTAGCCGTGCTCCGCAGATCGAGCGGAACGTTCACCGGCCCGAGGGTTACATCGTTGGCGCTCATGCAGCCGAAGTGGTTGCGATGCCGGACGGCCACCCGGTAAGGCCCAGGTGCAACTGAGAAGGCCAATGGCGACGAGCCGTCGACATCCACGATGTCGCCATCGCGCTGGATGAGGCCATGACGTACGGCCAGCACCACGGAGGGATCGGAGCTTTGCCGCAGCTCCACACGCACCCAGTCCACCGGGGCATTGTTGCCGCTCACACCGAACAGCCCCTCGACCGCCTGTTCGCCACCTCCACCGAAGGCCGGATATCCAAGGGCGGTGTAAGGTTCAGTAGTGGGCAGGAGACCACTGGTGCGGAGCGCATCACGCATCAGCCCATCGCCCGCAACATAGGCACCCTCGAGCCACGCGGATACCTGCAAAGGAAGCTCGACCGGCACACAAAAATCACGCACCGCTGGCGCACCGATGTTAATGTCCTCGGACACGAACGCGAGTTGCTGTCCGAAGCCGTCCTCAACCTCGATCACACCCGCACCGTAGGCACAGCAGTTGCCGTCACCGAAGGAATCGAACACGCGCAGTTCATAGCATCCCGCAGGGACACACAGGCTTACTGAAGGCTGCACCTGTGTTCCATTGCCCGGCAGCTGGGCATAGGGTCCACCGGAAGCGATCACATCACCATTTGACAGGAGCTGCCAGGTGGTCTCGTTGCCATAGCGATCAATGATGATATTGACCACCAGCGGGTAGCAGGCGGCCGTGGTAAAGGACCAGGACGGCGTCAGCGGACCGAAACCGCAGTCATTGACCGCCTGGACGGTCCAGTAATAGGTGCTTGCCGATGCCACTGCACTACCTGGTGTGTAGGTGGTCGCAGTGATGCCAACAGCGCTCTCGAGGATATTGACCATACCGGCGTCCGTGGCGATCTGCAATGCATAGCTGGTCGCACCGGGGGTCGGGTCCCAGGTCAATGCACTGGCAGGTGCCACCTCCGTCGCGCCATTGAGCGGCCCGGTGCGAACCACACTTCCCGGGGCATCACTGGTGACCACGTTCAACGGGACGGTGCGGTTCGCACTGGCGGATGTGGCGGTGAGCGTGAACGCGTAGGTGCCGGCCGGCTGGTTCTGTGTTCCTGAGATCGTTAGGGTCGAACTCGCTCCAGGGGTGATCGGGTTCGGAGCGAACGATGCCGTGAATCCGGCGGGCAGGCCGGTGGTGCCAAGGGTGATCGGTTGCGTATATCCGGCCAGCGAACTGGATTGGACCGTGAATACCGCATTGGCCGGCCTACAGACGCTCACCGTGGTGTTCGGAACACTGAGCGCATAGTCCGGCGAGGTGGGTGCTGTGATGGTGAAATTGACATTGGAGATGTCATAGAAGATGTTCCCGTTGGCACGTACCATGATGCGGGCCGTGCTGGAAGCCGGTATCAAGGGCAGCGTTACGCTCTGGGCACCATCGTTGGCGGTGGCGGTCAGCAGCGTATGGGGGTATGTGAAGCCGCCATCCACGCTCAGGAGGATATCCACGTTCGCACAGCTCACTGGAGCAACGTTCGTGGAGGCCACATCCCAGGTAACGGTCTGTGTGCTTCCGGCCGCCCAGGACACGTTGGTATTGGGCTGCGTGACCACGAACGGCCCGGCGGAACCAGCGACGGTCACCACCATGTCATCCTGATCGTTGCAGCCTGCACCGGGTGCATTGTCACGTACGGTGATCCTGAAGTTGTATGTGCGACCGACGCTCGACAACACCTCCCAGGTTGGAGTGGTACCGGCCACCACGGCGCTCAGGGCCGGGAAGTAACGCTCGGGACCGGCGGTGGGCAGCAGCGACCGGAAGTTGGGTCCCGACGTACTGGTGGCTACGGGCGGCTGCGTGGACACCTGGTTGTTCATCTGCTCCCAGCAGTAGCTGAGGGTATTGCCAACATTCGCATCATTGCCGGTGGCTGTGAGCACGAAGGGTGTACTGCGCGGTATCGTGCGGTCGGGACCGGCGCTCACGGTCGGTGCGATGTTGCCCGAAGGGGTCACCACCGGACAGGTGCTGCTGGTGCCTACCGTGATGTTGGCCGCCATCTCCTGCATGCTGAAGCCATGGAAGTAGGCATCCGAATTGTTCTGTACGTTCGGCGAACAAATGCCGGCATAACCCATGATGGTGCTGGCGCTGCCAGGCTCGAACGCGGCCACGCTCGCCCTGTTGCAGTTGTTGTTCTGGGTGTGGTTGCCACCATATTGGTGGCCCATTTCGTGCGCGACATAGTCAATATCGAAGGGGTCTCCCACAGGGGTGGGCTGTCCGGTCACTCCGCCCGCCTTGAGGCTATTGTTGCACGGGCTGTTCAGGTAGGCCACACCACCACCACCGGTGCTGAAGACGTGACCAATATCGTAGTTCGCACTGCCGATGACCCCGTCGCATGCGGTCTGGTTCTGCCCGAGCATCGCACCGCCGTTGGTATTGCTGTATGGATCGGTGGAGGCTGACAGATAGATGAGGTCGTCGGTGTTGGGTACCAGCACCATCGTCAGGGTCGCATCCCGTTCGTAGATGCCGTTCACCCTGTTCATGGTGGTGACCATGGCGGCCAGGGCGGGCCCCTTGTTATTGTTCGTTGTGTTGGAGCCGTGGTAATTGGCGTACTCACCGGTGCACGCCAATGCCAGACGATAGGTTCGCAGCTGGCAATCGCCCACCCGGTCCGTCCCCATTTCTTCGATCCATTCCCGGCTCTGTTGTTCAGCTGCGGGCAGGTCGTTCACCGCTTCATACCCGCAGGAAAGCGTGGCACCGGCTCCCTGCTTGCGGAAGCGGTCCTTGCGGTAGACGATGATGTGACCAGGGTCGCCGTAGGCATGGGGGTCGATGAACCACCAACCCTCGCCGTCGTCCATCACCATGGCATGGAACCCGTGCATGGTGAGGTCCAACCGCACCTGTACAAGAGGGCGCTCCAGGCTGACCCCGGCGAAGGTCCGGATCTCTGGATAGCGCGCTGCAAGCTCGGGGTGCATCACGGTGTTGGGCCAGATGCGGAAGCGCTCGGCACCGCCATCAGGACGAGGCAGCCGAAGCTCTGTGGCCATCGCGCGCGGTGCGGGCAACAAGCCCCCCAATACGGTCGCGTCGATAGCGTACGTGAGGTGTTCATCAGGAAGAATGCGTCGCTCCGTACCCTGACCGGTACGCAGATCGACAGCATTGGACCAATAGGTGGTGCGCTGAGCGCTGGCGGCAACAAGCGCGAACGCTCCGCCGATCAGAAGTGGTATCCGGAACATCATAAGAAAGGAGCGTCTAGCGTTGTTCTGCCACCACCAGACGCTTGCTCACAATGCCTTCGGGCGCATGCACTTCGAGTCCGTAAGCCCCTGCAGCGAGCCCGTTCAGGTCGATGGCGATGACCTGGGTCCCCGCAGGAAGGTCGCGACGCAGAGAGCGCACCTGGCGGCCCATGGCATCACGCAGGATGATATCCACATTACGAGCGGCTTCGTCACGTTCCACAGTGACCTGTGTCTGCTCGACAGCGGGATTTGGAGCAATGCGTACGCTGTTGTCCACGTTGCTCACATCTTCCACCTCCGTGAAGAGCGTGTAGATCTCACCGGTACGGTCCTGCCCTTCCAGCGACACGTAATAGTCACCATTGTTGGTGATCACACCGGTCCATTCATCGTTGACGACCTCATAGGAGGCAGCGCCACCGAGCGTGTTGATCCGGCAGACCACATATTCCTGGTCACCTTCCCAGGCCAGTTCGGCATCGGGGAAGCTGGTCAACGAGCTGCCATAGAACACTTGGTACCGGTAAATGCCGGACACCTGCTCACCACCCGACTTGGCCACCGGCACGCAGGCGGAATAGGCTGGCTCCTGTTCCACAGTACCCAGGCCTTGCGAACCACCATCCAACCACCGCACGGTGAACACGCAGGAGGAGAACAAGGAACTGAAGGGGCCATCAGGGCGCATGCGCACCTCGATCTGATCGGTAGGCAGCGTGACCCATGTGATATCGACCAAGGGTAGCTGGGCGAAGAAAGGTGATGCAAGAAGTAATGCACCTGCCAGCGTGAGCGTACGGGTTCGTGTCATGTTACGAGCAAAAGGGGAACGGACGTTGATGTGCGTGTTCGAAATTACGCAAAGAACAGCCCGGCCGTCAAAGAGTTCCCTCAGAGGATCTCCGACACGATGCGCTCCACGGTGACGCCTTCGGCCTCGGCCTTGTAGTTGCGGACAAGGCGGTGGCGGAGAATGGGCAGTGCCACGGCCTGCACATCGGCGATGTCGGGTGAGAAGCGTCCGTGTGCGAGGGCATGCACCTTGGCGCCGAGCACCAGGTATTGCGAGGCACGCGGCCCTGCCCCCCAGCTCACGTTATCGGTGACGACCTGGGGCGCCATGCCTCTTCCGGGGCGGGTACGTGCCACCAGCTTCACCGCATACTCCATGACGTTGTCCGTCACGGGCACCTTTCTCACCAACGCCTGGTGGCCGATGATCTCCGTGGCGGAAAGCACGGGTTCCACCGTTGCCTGCATGTGGCCTGTGGTCGCACGCACCACTGCAAGCTCCTCCTCGTAGGTGGGGTAATCCACCCAGATGTTGAACATGAAGCGGTCCAGCTGGGCTTCAGGAAGCGGATAGGTACCCTCCTGTTCGATCGGGTTCTGGGTGGCCAGCACAAAGAACGGATCGGGCAGCACATGGGTCTGGCCAGCGGCGGTGACCATCCGCTCCTGCATGGCCTCCAACAGGGCCGCCTGGGTCTTCGGGGGTGTGCGGTTGATCTCATCCGCAAGGATGATATTGGCGAACACCGGACCCTTGATGAACTTGAACCGCCTGTCCTGATCGAGCACCTCGGAGCCGATGATGTCGCTGGGCATCAGATCAGGCGTGAACTGGATGCGATTGAAAGTGAGACCTAAGGCCCTGGACACCGTGTTCACCAGCAGTGTCTTGGCGAGGCCGGGGACGCCCACCAGCAGGCAATGTCCCTTGGCGAAGATGCCCATGAGCACCTGTTCCACGACCTCATCCTGTCCGATGATGACCTTGCCCACCTCACGCTTCAAGCGGAGGTGATCCTCTCCGAACTGCTCGGCCGTGCGTATCTCGTTGTTCCCGTTGCTCATTGTGTTCGCCTTTTTCACCGCCGGTCTCCGCTCCGATCGCCTGACTGCCCGGGCACCCATTCGTGCAGGAAGGCACACGTGGCATGTTCGGGTGCGATGCGCACATAAGTGGCCTGCAGGCGGTCCTTCACCCAGGTATCGATCGCCTTGGCCCGCTGTTCACCTTCCGCCGCCTGCTGCATGAGGCGATAGTCGTCCTTGAGGTTGGCACGATGCGGAGCAGTGCGCAGGTTCAGCTTCAACAGGCGATAGGCCTTCGACCCATCGGGCATCACGATCAACTGGGGCTCGCTCACCTCGCCTTCCTTGAGCTTGTCCAGCACGAAGAAGGTCTGCTGGTCCAATGCGCTCATGTCCCAACGCGCCGAGTTGCTGTTGGGTTCGATGACCACACCGCTGGTGCCGCGGCTTTCCTCATCATCGGAGAACTCCAGGGCCAGTTCGCCCATTTCGCGACCATTGATGATGAGCCGACGCAGGCTGTCCAACAGGTCGCGCTCGCGCTGGATGTCCGCGCTACCCACCTGCGGGCGCATCAACACGTGGCGGGCGCGGTACTGCTCCCCACGCCGCTCCTCCAACTGCATGAAGTGCCAACCGTACTGGGTCTGGAACACCTGCGACACCTCGTTCTCCTTGAGGCTGAGGGCCACCGCATCGAACTCGGGCACCATCACACCGGTGGGCACCAGTCCGAGCTCACCGCAGTCACGGGCGGATCCAGGGTCCTCGGAATAGAGGATGGCCACGGTGCAGAAGTCCTTGGCACCATTGACCACCTGTTCGCGGTACTCCTCGATCTTGCGCCGCACGCGCCGCACCTCCTCCTCGCTCGGCTCGGGAATGCGCAGTATCTCGGCGTACTCCACTTCGGCATTGATGAAGGGTATACTGTCCGTTGGTATCCGTTCATAGAACCGTTGCACATCGCGCGGGGTCACGCGCACGTCCCCGGAGACCTTCTGCTGCATGGTCTGCACCAGCAACTGGTCGCTCACCTGCTGCCGGAAATCATCCTTGATCTCGGTGATGGACTTGCCGTAGAACGCTTCGAGCTTTTCATCACCACCCAGTTGCTGCGAGAAGTACCGGATACGCCGGTCGAGCTCGGCGTTGATCTGGGCCTCCTCCACGACGACACTGTCCAGGCGGCCTTGTTCCACCAGCAGCTTCTCATAGAGCAGGTCTTCCAGTTCACCGCAACGCACGGCCGGGTCCTTGGAGCCCTGCCCCTGTGTCGCCTGATCCACACGGCCCACCAGATCGGAGTGCAGGATGGCCTCGCGCCCCACCACGGCGATCACACGATCGATGAGCAGCGAGGCTGGTTGGGCCCAGCCATGAGCGGGCAGCACCATGAGCAACAGCAGTGCCGCTCGCTCAAAGAATTCGGATGTCCTTCCGTTCGGTCGCTTCACGATAGAGGTCTTGGCGCATCCGCTCAAGCAGTTGCAATTTACGCTGGTTCAGGATGATGGCCCGGATATCACGTTCCACCACACTGAGGGGTGAGAGCTCGCCGGGCACCCGATGTTCAAGGATCTCCAGGAAAAGGGCCTGCCCCTGCCCGCGCAATACCACGCGCTGGTCGCGTTCCAGCAGTTCCGCCCGTTCGCGTTGTTCCACGGGTAGTTCGGAACGTAGTTCCGCCCAAGTGGTCCAGCTGGCGCTCCGGTCGGTGATCGGAATGCTCCGCTCGGCGAGCCAGCGCTCAAGCATGCTCTTGTCCTCGGGGCCTCCCCGTTCAAATGCCTTTGCCAGGGGCCGTACTTCACGCTCATCCTCCCAGGTGATGCGGAACCACCGAGCGCGTACAAGACCATCTCGCAGGGCGAAGTCCACCTTGTGCTCATCGAGGTAGGACTGCATCTCCTCAGCAGCGATGGCGGTGTCGAGCTTCTGCTTCACGAGTTCCTGTTCGTAGGCGAACAGAAGGAGGGAATTGCGATAGTCCAGGAGCTTGGCCTCGAAGTCGCGGTCGGCCTCGGCCAGGTTGGCCTCCGCTTTGTTGAGCACGACCTGCTTCTCCAGCCAGTTGCGGATGAAGGCCTGGGCCATGGCCACACTATCGACCGACGGCGTGCCGATGGGGATCACCTGGCGGAGCTCACTGCGATGGAGCGGCTGATCGAAGGCGATGGCCACCACGGGATCATCGGCTGCTTCCGGGGCCGTGCAGCCCGCCACCGCTCCGGCCAGCAGCAGGGCCGACAGCGCAGTGGAGAAAGCCTGCCGTGACCGGATCACTGGATGCTGTACAGCACGTCCTTGTTCACCGTCACCGGATACCGTGCGCGCAGTTCGGCGATCCACTCGGATTCCAAGGCATCCTGGTAGGCTGCGGTGATCGCACCGCGTGCTTCCTCCAAGGCCTTTGGCGCGGGCGGCATCACCTGCTTGAGGTCGACCACAACGACCTGCCCGTTCACGGTGATATCCTTGCTCAAGCCCGGCTTGTCGAGCTGGGCCAGGAAGGGCTTCTGCTCGGCGGTGAAATAGGCATTGTCGATGGACAGCGCGAGCGGATCCTTCGCGTTGAGCACCTCGGTGAGCTGGGCACCGCGCTTGCCCTTCTTGAGCAGGGTGCGGAGCTGCGCAGCAACCTTGGCATCGGCGCAGGTGTAGATGTCGGCATCGTAGCGGGTGGGCCACATGAAGTCGTTGCGATGCGCTTCATGGAAGGCGAGCAGGCCAGCCGTGTCGCGGACAGCCCGGCCCCACACCTTCTGGTCGGTGAGCTCGAACAGCAGAATGCCATCGCGGTATTCCTTCATCAACATGCGGAAGTCGGCGTGCTTGGCTTCGAGCTGACCGTCCTCGTGGGCCAGGATGCGCTCGTCGGCATAGGCGTTCATCCGATCCGTCACGTAGGCCTTGAGGTCCATCGCACGCTCGCGTCGCTGGGCGCTTTCCAAGCGGTCCAGCAGGTCTTGCTGGCTCACTGTCACCCCGGCGAAGGAGAACACGGGCTTGGTCAGCTTGGCAGCTTTCCGACGGTCGTAGCGCCACCCTTCGAAAATTTCGCGCACCACGACGGTATCGTCCATGGTCTGTGCCATTTCATCGTACTGCCGGCTGCGCGCCGCGATCAGGCGCCCCCCGCTGATGGCACCGACCAGCTCGCGCCGGTAGTTCAGTCCGTCTTTGGTGAAGGCACCCTCCACGAACTGTCTGCGGAGCGTGGTGTCGTTCACCGCGACCCCCTTGCGGAACACGTTGGTATCGAGCAGGGCCGTCACCTTCTTCAGGTTCGCCGGATAGGCCACGTAGCCGTACTCCTTCTTCAGGCGGTCCAGGAACACCTGCCTGGTCCGCTCCGAGCGGCTGTCGCGCGCGATCTTGGTCTTCAGTTCGTTGCGGGCAGCCTCAAAGCTGGTGGGTGGTGTGTAGTCGAGCCGCTTGATGATGTGCCAGCCGAAGCGCGAGCGCACCGGTTCGCTCACCGCGCCATTGCTGGGCAGCGCGAAGGCTGCATCCTCGAACTCCTCGATCATCTTGCCGGTGCTGAACACGGGCAGCTCGCCACCTTTGGTGCTTGTGCTCTCATCCTCGCTGTACTTCAGTGCGGCATCCTCGAAGGTGAGGCGGCCGTCCATCACCTGGGCGTGGATCTCACGCACCCGCTTCTCCACCTGGGACTGACGCTCGGGGCTGTCCTGATCGGTGCTGCGGAGCATGATGTGCGCGGCCTTCATGGAACCGCGCGCAGGGCGTTTGTCGGTGACCTTGATGATGTGGTATCCGAAGCGGGTGCGCACAGGCTGGCTCAACTCACCGACCGGCGTCGCAAAGGCTGCGCTCTCGAAGGGGTATACCATCTGGAGGGCCGAGAAATAGCCCAGGTCCCCGCCGTTCTTGGCGGCACTGGGATCATCGGACCCACCCTTCTCCTGCGCCACGGTGGCGAAGTCAGCGCCCCCCACGATGCGCTCGCGCAGCGCCATGATGCGCTTCCACGCGGCCAGTGTGTCCTCCGGGGAGGCTTCCGGTGTCACGCTCACCAGGATGTGTGAGGCACGCACTTCCTGCTGCGAACGGTCATAGGCCTCGCGCAGCAGGGCATCGTTCAGGTCGCGGTCGGTGAGGTATGGCCGGGCGAGCTGCTTGCGGTACCCATCGAGTTCGTTGCGGAATTTCTGCACCGTGTCCATGCCCAGCGCCTCCGCGGCCCGGACCTTCAGCTTGTAGTTGGTGAACAACGTGAGGTATTCATCGAGCGCCTCACGCGTGACAGAGGCATCCTTGTTGTTCTTCTTGTAAATGGCCTCGAACTCGGAGCGCAGGACGGGGGCTCCGTCCACGGTCATCAGCACCGGATCGCTCACCTGGGCTTGTGCGAAGGACAAGCTGGCGAGCATGAAAACGGAGGCGCCGAACACGAACTTGCTGTAGGACAGGGCGATCATCGGTTCACTTTAAGGGTGGCAAATGTAACCGATCGCCCCCGCCCTTCTGCCCGGTGGTTGCTGTTAAGATCTTCAAGATCGTCCGGGACCACTTCTATCTTCGGCGACCCACCCTGTTGGCATGCGTCACGCCTTCCTCATCACCGCCTACCGTGACCCGGAAGCTCTTCTGGAATTGCTGGACGGTCTGCCTGCGGGCTCGACGGCCTATGTGCATTACGACCGCCGTTCCGACCTATCGTCCGCCATGGCTGCGCGCCTTCAGGGCCATGGTGCGGTACGGTACTGGACCCGGAGGCACCGGGTGCGGTGGGGAGGACGCGCGCACCTGCTGGCCATGCTCGAGCTGTCCCGTGCGGCGGTGAAGGACGGCGCTGCGGAGCGTCTGCACTTGATCAGCGGCAGCGACCGGGTGGTGGTGCCGGACACCACGTTCTTCGCCCACTTCGAGCGGGCGCCCGATGCGGAATACCTGGTCCATTTCGCGCTACCCACCCCCTACTGGCGCGGCGGCGGACTGGACCGGCTGACCCACTATCATCCGTTGGACCTGCTGGACCTTCGTTCGGTGCGCCAACGCCGCCTGCGCGACCTGTTCCTCCGCCTGCAGCATCGGATGGGCATCCATCGTCCACTACCGAAGGACGTTCCCCTGTTCGGCGGCTCCTCCTGGTGGAGCTTGAGCCGCACCTGTGTTGCCGAAGTACTTGCGCTGAGCGATGCACACCCCGCCCTGTTGCGCCGCCTGCGCTGGACCCACGTGCCGGAGGAGATCTTCTTTCCCACCCTGGTGATGGCGGGTGCCAGCGCGGCACGTGCGGTGAACGACAACCTGCGCTACATCGATTGGGTGCCACGCGATGGTCGCAACCCGGCGGTGCTCGATGAGCGCGACCTTACGGCCATCGTCGCCTCCGGCAAGCTCTTCGCGCGCAAGCTGGAGCGCCCCACTTCCAGCGGGCTCATCCAGGCATTGAACGCGTTGCGTCGGGGTCAGTGATGGCTGTAGTTCGGGGCTTCCCGCGTGATGTAGACATCGTGCGGGTGGCTTTCCTTCATGCCGGCCATGGTGATGCGGATGAAGCGCGCCCCGAGCAGTGCCTGGATGTCCTTCGCACCACAATAGCCCATGCCCGCCCGCAGGCCACCCACGAGTTGGTGCACCACCTCGGCCAGTCGGCCTTTGTAGGGTACCCGGCCGCTGATGCCTTCGGGTACCAGCTTTTTGATGTCATCCTCCATGTCCTGGAAGTAGCGGTCCTTGCTACCCTGCTGCATGGCTTCGATGGAACCCATGCCGCGGTATGACTTGAAGCGGCGACCTTCATAGATGATGGTCTCACCGGGGCTCTCCTCCACACCGGCGAACATGCTTCCGACCATGACGGACCCCGCGCCGGCCGCCAGGGCCTTGACGATGTCGCCCGTGTACCGGATGCCACCATCGGCGATCACCGGCACGCCGGTACCAGCCAAGGCCCGCGCGCAATCGAGCACGGCGGTGAGCTGGGGCACTCCCACGCCGGCGATGACGCGTGTGGTGCAGATGCTGCCTGGCCCGATGCCCACCTTCACGGCATCGGCACCGGCCTCCACCAGCGCGAGAGCCGCTTCGGGGGTGGCGATGTTGCCAACGATGATGTCCACATCCGCGATCTCCGCCTTCACGGCGCGGAGCATCTCAATGACACCGCGGCTGTGACCATGGGCCGTATCGATCACCAGGGCGTCCACACCGGCATCACGCAAGGCCCGGGCGCGGTCGAGCGAATCGCTGGTGACCCCGATGGCCGCGGCCACGCGCAGGCGACCGAGCTTGTCCTTGCAGGCATTGGGACGCTGCTTCAGCTTGATGATGTCCTTGTACGTGATGAGGCCCACCAGGCGTCCGTCGGCATCCACCACGGGCAGCTTCTCGATCTTGTATTCCTGCAGGATATCCTCGGCCTTCGCCATGTCGGTATCAGGCTGGGCGGTGATGATGTTGCTGCTGGTCATCACCTCTGCCACCGGGCGGGCCATCCGCTTCTCGAAGCGCAGGTCGCGGTTGGTGACGATGCCCACGAGGTGGTCCCGTTCGTCCACCACGGGGATGCCGCCGATGCGGTTCTCCGCCATGAGCTTCAGCGCATCGCCCACCTTGGCATTGCTCAACAGCTTCACCGGATCCAGGATCATGCCGCTCTCCGAGCGCTTCACCCGGCGCACTTCGGCCGCCTGCTCTGCGATGGACTGGTTCTTATGGATCACACCGATGCCGCCTTGCTGTGCAATGGCGATCGCCAGCTCCGCACCGGTCACGGTGTCCATGGCGGCACTTACGATGGGAACGTTCAGCGTGATGTTGCGCGTGAACGGGGAGCGGATGTCCACTTCACGGGGCAGCACTTCACTGTATGCAGGTACGAGAAGCACATCATCGTAGGTCAGCCCTTCACCCACGAACTTGTCCTTGCCGAGCTGATCGGGGGAGCTGTGCCCGTTCGTTCCGGGGACAGCAGCGTGCACTGTGGATCGTTCCATGCACAAAAGTACGCAGCAGCGACGATCCCGCGATCAGCGTTCTCCCAGCACGGTCACCGTGCCGCGCCGTTCCACCACCCGGTCCGCCCCGGTGCTGTACGAGCAGTAGTAGGCATAAACGCCCGTGGGAACAGGCGTGCCGGAGACCCTGCCATCCCATCCGAGGTCGGTATCATTGCTGGTCCATACCACCTGGCCCCAGCGGTTGATGATGGAAAGTTCATAGGCGGAAACATCGGCGTAGGCGAGCACCGGACGGAAGGTGGGCGACGCTCCTCCCAGGATGAAGCCGGTGGGGATGTAGATCAGGTCCTGCTGCACCGCACAGGCCTCGTTGCTCCACGAGCGGGCGTTGATGCCCAAGGCGCCCCCCACTTCAACCGCCTCCACGAGGTAACAGAAGCGCCCCCCGGACCCGGTGAAAGCGTTCACATCATCCACATAGGACCAGGTGGGCTCCGTCACGCTACCGATCGGCACGAAGGGGCCTTCATCGATGCTCCGGAAGATGGTATAAGCGCCCACCGCGCCCTCCCACACGGCATAACCGTTCCAACGCAGCGTATTCATCCCGTACAGGTCGGGCTCCGCGCGCAGCACCATGTTGCCGGCCAGGTTGCTGCTCACCGCCTCTCGGCCGCAGCTGTCCAGCACGATCATGCGGTAGCGATAACCCACGTTCGCCGGATCCAAGCCTTCGTCGAGGTGCACGATCACCGGGCCTGCAGCGGCTGGAAAGGTCTCCACCTCCTCGAAGGGGGAGCCATTGTCCGAACGCAGCAGGCGATACCCTGCCGTGACGGCCGTGACGTCCACGCTGTCCACAACGGTAATGCTGGAGGGTCCTGACACGCTCACGCTGCGGATGTAGTTGGACTGGGGCAGGGGCGGATAATCGGTGAAGACGCAGGCCTTGTTGCTCAGTGAAAAGGCCGCACCACCCGCCCGTTCCGCACGCACCACATAGCAGTACTGCACACCAGGGTCCACCGGATGAACAAGTTCGGTGACCGAGGCACTGCTCTCGCCCAGCAGTGTCCAAGCGCCCCCATCGCGTTGCACGTAGATCCGGTGGATGCCCACATCCCATCCGACATAGGGTGTCCAGTCCAGTCGCATGGTTCCTGCACAGCGGTCGTTGGTGGGCACCAGGAACATGGTGGCGTGAGCGGTACCAGTGGGGCTGGTGTTGGGCGCCTGGTTGGGAGGCACACCCACCAGACACGTGTCGAAGGCTGCCACCAGGAAGCCTTCCGGACGGCTGCCTGCCTCGCTGAGCGGCCAGCTGTAGAAGGTATTCGTGCGGCCCCATACCGTGTCCTGGATCACCCCGCCCGTGGGGGTGTTCCATAGGATGATATACCCGTCGGTGTCGAGTTCGGGTGGGGGCTGCCAGGTCACGGTGGAGAGGCCGGTGAGCGTATCGACGGATACCGTGGTGATCAGCGGTATGCCCGGAGGCGTGACATCGGCGAACACATCGCCGCGCAGGTTGCTGAACGAAACGCAGCCCAGTGCATCCTGCACCCCTACACGGAACGTGAGCGAGTCCTCGCAGATGCTGATGACATGTGCGTAATCACCAGCACCCACCGCCGTACTGCCCACCTGGCTCCATGTGCCGATCGGGTATTCCATCCAGATGGACGCCTGGGAGGAGGCTGTCGGCCCTGTCAGCACCGGCGCCCAGGAAATATCCGCAGCACCTGCAGGAACGCTCTGCTCCAAGTCCATGAACAAGGTGGACACCGTATCGGAGGTGATGCTCTCGGCACCGGCACCGAACATGGTGGTCATGAAGTAGAAGCGCTGGGCCATATCGGCATCCGCCGTGGCATCGAAGAAGGTGGTGAGCCCGATGGCGGGAACGGTGACGGGGAGCAGGGCATAGGGGCCATCGGGAAGATCGGCGCGGTAGATGCGGTACTCGATGAACTGACCATCGGGGTCCGTGGTGGGCACCCAGGTGAGGGTGACGTCGCCGGCCACGTTCACCGAGGCGCAGCGCAGGGAAGGCGGTCCGGGATCCTGTGCGGCCAGCAGCACCGGTAACAGCCCCAGGAGGAGCGGGGTAAGCGTCCGCACGTTCATACCAGGAAGACGCTTCATGGGTCCGGAAGGTTGGCGCACCCCTGCATCCATCATGCGTAAACAGGTAAAGAAGCAACGCCGGACCGAACGGCGTGGTATTCGTCCATCAGTTGCTCCACGATGCGCGCGGCGGGCAGGATCCGATCGAACTGCCCGGAGACCTGGCCGATCTCGAGCTCTCCTTCAACGAGATCGCCCTCGAACATGCCCCGCTTGGCCCTTCCCCTGCCGAGGAGCGCCTTCAGTTCGTCGACCGTGGTGCCGCGCTGGTACAATGCCTGCACCTGGGCCTGGAAGGGGTTCCGGATCAGGCGCACGGGTGCCAGTTCCTTGAGGGTCAGCACTGTATCCCCCTCCTGCGCAGCCGCAACGCGTTGCTTGAACGCATCATGTGCTGAGGACTCTTCGGAACAGACGAAGCGGCTGCCCACCTGCACACCGTCGGCACCCAGTGCCATTGCGGCCACCATGGCGCGTCCGCTGGCGATGCCCCCTGCGGCGAGCAGCGGCAGTCCGATCGCTTCGCGCACCATGGGGATGAGCACGAGCGAGGTGGTCTCCTCCCGGCCGTTGTGCCCGCCTGCCTCAAAGCCTTCGGCCACCACCGCGTCCACCCCGGCATCCTCGGCCTTGCGGGCGAACTTCACGCTGCTGACCACGTGAACCACGGTGATGCCGGCCGCCTTCAAGCGACCGGTCCAGGCGCGCGGGTCGCCGGCCGAGGTGAACACCACAGGCACCCCCTCTTCGATGATGGTGGCCATATGCTCCTCCACGTTCGGGTAGAGCAAGGGCACGTTCACCGCGAAGGGCCGACCGGTGGCCTCCTTGCATTTGCGCACCTGCTCCTTGAGCACGGCGGGGTACATGGACCCTGACCCGATGACGCCGAGCCCCCCCGCTTCACTGACAGCGGAGGCCAGCCGCCATCCGGAGCACCAGATCATACCGGCCTGGACGAGGGGATAACGGATGCCGAACAGATCGGTGATGCGGCGGGGATCGGACATGGGGACAAAGCTATCCCATGCAGGCCTGACGCGCACGAACGGGCTGCCGGGACCAACGCCACGAACAGATCGTTGATATCCAAGTGCTTGCCTCTTCCGTACAAAGGCGCGGAACTTTGTTATGTTTGCCGGATAGAAGCGAACACCGGTCCGCACCATGCAACGTCTAACCATACGCTTTGCAGCCGTCGCAGGTCTGCTCCTCCTTCTCCCTGATGTCAAGGCCCAGTACGCTTGGGATTTCGGCCTTCATCTGGGTGCAGCCAACTACCTCGGTGAAATGGGTGGCAAGGACCAGCCCCGCCGTGACTTCGTCTGGGACATGAAGCTTGGCCAGACACGTTGGACCGTTGGTGGCTTCGCCCGGCGCAAGATCAACCGGCTCATTTCGGTGAACGGCGGCCTGATGTACATGCGCATTCAGGGTGCTGACGCCCTTTCCACCTACCGCCCCCGGGTGGGTCGCAACCTGAACTTCCGCAATGACATGCTGGAGCTTTATGTGCGGCCGGAGTTTACCATTTTCCAGGACAACGACCTTGGCGGCCGCGGCCGATACAAGACGGACTTCCGCCTGTTCGGTTATGTTGGTATCGCTGCCCTTTACCACAACCCCAAGGGTCAGATCGACCGGAACGGCGACTTCTTCGCCCTGCAACCGCTGCAGACCGAGCTTGTCGACTATTCCAACCTCACCGTGGCGATCCCCGCCGGTATCGGCTTCCATTTCACCAAGAAGCGTCGCCATCGCTTCGGCTGGGACATGGGCTGGCGCACCACCTTCACGGACTACCTGGATGATGTGAGCACAGTGTACGCCGATCCCGCAGCGCTGCCCGGTGGTGCAGGTGGCGATGCGGCACAACTGGCCAACCAGACGCTGTTCGCCTACACGCTGGACCCCACGCTGCCCCACCCCAACAACTACACGCCCGGTTCGCTGCGCGGAGACCCCACGCACAACGACAGCTACCTGACCATGACGCTGACCTACAGCTACGTGCTCCGTGGCCAGTCCAACTTCTATCGCCAGCGCTACAACTGGATCCGCGGTACCAAGCGGGTGGGCCGGAAGTCACGCGCCAAGTTCTGATCGCACCAGAGCGATGATCCATCAGCGGGGGGCCAGTGGTCCCCCGCTCCTTTTTCAAGGCTCCAGTTCACCCTTCCAGCCCGTGCCGCTCCAGCCAATCCTCCAGGACGATAAGGCTCCATAGGCGCGACCAATTGACCCGCGGGTCATGGGCAAGGAAGCGGGCCCACAGGCGCTCCACCGCGCCCGGCGCGAACCATGGACGATGACCGGCACGCTTCACCCGATCGGCACACCAGCTCTGCAACTCGTTGCGCATCCAGTGCTCCCACGGCAGCGTGAAGCCCATTTTCGGGCGATCAACGATGGCACGTGGCAACAGGTCCCCCAGGGAATCCACCAGCAGCTGTTTGGGCCGGTGCGGGTATTTGTGCTGGTCGCTCACCCCCAGTACGAACTCCACCAGGTCATGGTCGAGGAAGGGTACACGCACCTCGAGCGCATGCGCCATGCTCATCTGGTCGGTGTCGCGCAGCAGCACGCTCTGCAGGTAGGTACCAAGCTCTCCGAGGCTGACCTGAGAGAGGAGCGGTAGTTCGTGGCCGCGGCCGCTGCGGACCAAGGTGTGCATGAAGCGCCGGACCGTGTTCTCCGGCAGCCGGGTGGCCCCCATCAACGCGGCGACCTCGCGGTCCGAGAAGGTGATGCGCGATACCGGGTACGTGTCATCCACCGTGAAGTGGGACAGCCGCAGCAGCTCGCCCAGCTTATCGCTCTGGATGGAAGGTCTGGTGCTGGAGAGGCCCCATGCGACCAGCGACCGCATCCACCCGGGGAACTGGGTCAACCACCGCTTGTTCCAAAGACCGATGCTGCGGGCGAAGACCGGATATCCGGCGAAGAGTTCGTCGCCCCCCAGCCCGCTGAGCGCCATGGTGATGCCCGCCGCCTTGGTGACCTTGGAAACCACGTAGGTGTTCGGTCCGTCGGCACTGGGGTGGTCCATTGCTGCCAGGGCGTCCGGCAGCAGGTCCAGCATATCATGGGGCTGCAGACGGATGGGCGTGTGTTCGGTCCGGAACCGAGCAGCGACCAATTGCGCGTAGGGTTCTTCGCTGAAGGCGGGCTCGTTGAAGACGACCGAAAAGGTGTGGACCGGAGCCTGGGTGGCCTGGGCCATGAGACCGACGATGGCACTGGAATCGATGCCACCGGAGAGGAAGGCCCCAAAGGGCACATCGGCCACCAAGCGACGCTCCACGGCGCGTGAAAGCCGCTCCCGCACCTCCCGGTGCACCTCGGCAAGCGGCAGGTGCTCCACGTTGCGGTCCACTGCGCCCACCAGATCGTACCACTGCCAGGAGCGGACCTCCTGGTCGCTGATGCGCATGGCATGACCGGCCTCCAGCATCCTCACCTCGCGGACGATGGTCGCCGGGGCATGCACGGTCTGGTAGCGCAAATGATCCACGAGTGCATCGCGGTCCAGCGTGGGGCGGAGCAGGCCGGAGGCGAGCACCGCGCGCAGCTCCGATGCGAAAAGGATATGCTGACCACTGCGCGCGACGTACAACGGCTTGATCCCCATGCGGTCGCGCACGAGCAGCAGTTCCTGTTGAGCGGAATCCCACAATGCGAAGGCGAACATGCCCTTCAGGCGGTGCAGTGCCCCATCGCCCCAGGTGATCAATGCGGCCAGCAATACTTCGGTATCCGAGGCGGTCCGGAAGGACCACTGTGGCAGCTCGGCGCGCAGCTCGCGGTAGTTGTAGATCTCCCCGTTGAAGACCAGGGTGTAGCGGCCATCGGGCGACCGGAAGGGTTGGTCGGAGGCATGCCCCAGGTCGATGATGCCAAGACGGCGATGACCGAGGGCCACCACCTCATCGCTCCAGAAGCCCTCGGCATCGGGCCCGCGGTGCGCCAGTGCCCGGTTCATGGCCGTCACCGTGGCACGCGCATCGGGAATGCCCTCGAGACCGAATATGCCCGTTATGCCACACATTTCAGCGGGCCGCGCTCCAGTTCCGCAGGATGTGCTGCAGCCCGTCGCGCAGGGCCACCGGCTCCCGTCCCAGCAGCTGGCGCATGCGGGTGATGTCGGGCATCCGCCGGGTCATGTCACCCTCCTCCAGCGGCGGCAGGTGCACCACCTTGGAACGGCTGCCGGTCAGTTCAATGATGAGCGCCGCAAGGTCCTTGATCGTGATCTCCACATCCGAGCCGATGTTCACCACATCGTTGATCACCTCGCCCTGCCGGAAGGCGTTCAGGCAGGCCTCCGTGTTGTCATCGATGTAGCAGAAGGTCCGCGTCTGCAGGCCATCGCCGAAGAGGGTGATGTCCTCGTTCGCCAGTGCCGCACGGATGAACTTGGACACCACGAAATCGCGGCTCTGTTTGGGGCCGTAGGTATTGAAGAAGCGGAACACGGTGTAGGGCAGACCGAACTCCTTGTAGTAACTGCGCAGGAAGGCCTCGCCGATGTTCTTCACGATGGCATAGGGAAGCTTGCTGTTCAGTGGTGTGGTGCGCTCGTTCTGGGGGATCTCCACCGGTTCGCCGTACACCTCGCTGCTGCTGCTGTACAGCACGCGCTTCACGCCGGTGTTCTTTGAAAGGTCCAGCACATTGCGGATGCCGTCGATATCGCGCAGCACCATCACCGGGTTGTCGGTGGTACGCTTCACCCCCACCACGGCCGCATAGTGGAAGACGTGGTCGAACCGGTAGGCATAGAACACGCCACTGATGTCCTCGAAGCGGTTGACATCACACTTGATGAAGGTGACCCCGTCCGGCACCTTGGACTGTTCACCGGTGAGGAGGTTGTCCACCACCACCACCTCGTTGGCGGGATCGGCGGCAAGCTTCTCCGCCACATCGCTCGCTATGAACCCTGCTCCACCCGTGATGAGGATACGTGCCATTCCTGCTCCGATAGGCCGGTAAAGCTAAGCTCCTACCACCAACGGCGGAAGCTGACGCGAAGCAGCCAGCAGAGGAGCGCTCCGGCCAGCACTCCCCAAGGGAAGGCGCGGTGCGTGACGGTGGTCCGTACCAGGTAGGGCAGCAGCCGCCACTGGAAGGGCTTGGCGCCACCTCGGCGATGGGCGGCCCACCAGGCGGCATCGTGGCTCTCCACGGGGGCGGTGCGCTGTGCCGTGAGCGAGACCAGCTCCCAGTGCAGGCTGTCCGGCCACGCGTCCATCAGCAGGACCGCATCCCGCAGTTCGTTGCGGATGGCGGTCTGTATGAAGGTGATGTTGGGCGCATGCGGTTGGAAGAACACGCTGGCCGGTGCCCCCCCCGCCATGCTGCCGCTCACCCAGAACACCTGGGACCGGTCGGCCATCCTGTTCAGCAATGGCCACACATCGCGGCGGTAGTTGCAGCCTGTGAGCGAACGTGTATTGCCCGAGAAGAGCGGACCGTACACGGCATCATCCTCAGCCCAGACCGGTCGATGGCTCACAATGAAGACACGTCGATGGAGCCCCGCTTCCACCTCGCCGGCCAAGCGCTCAAAGGCAAGGAGCTGATCGCCGGTGATGTCGCTGTTGTCCCGCTCAGTATCCAGCAACAGCAGCACATCCGTACCGAGCTCCACGCGCTGAGGATAGACTACCGACGCGAACGCCCTTCCTTCCTTGTCGTGGTTGCCAGGCGCATTGAAGAGCGGCAGATGCAGGCGATCGAAGAAGGCCGCCCGGTAGCGCGCACTGTCCCGATCGGGGTCGAGGAAGAGGTCGCCGGTGCTCACGAGGGCATGAGCGCCGAGCCCATTGATGAGCTCCAGGCCGGCAAGCAGCGTTGCCGCCGGGTAGCCGCTGGCATTGTCGCTGGCGCCGTGGAAGTGCCCGCTGAACACCAGGCGATAGTGACCGGTGCTATCCACTGGGGGTACGGCCCTGCCATTGAAGGGTGAAGGCTGGGCCCAGAGGGCGGTGCCGGAGAGGCACCGAACGAAGAGCATACTGATCGTGATCGCCCTCATGGCCTGGTTGCAGCTTCAATGGGTGTGCCATCCACCGTTGCCTTGTTACCAGCACCATTGTGGACAGGCGTTGCCGCCTTCAGGGACCCGCCCTTCACCACTGCGCGGGACGGCCCATAGCGCCCTTTTGCGGGCTCCAGTTCCACGGCCATCTCACGCGCGTTCAACTGCACGCCCTCCAGTTCCACCGAGGCGCCCTCCCACAGCTGCAGAGCGCGCTTGGCGCCGGTGAGCGAGCCACCGTTCACCGTGGCGGTGGCGTAGATGCCACAGCGCAGGGCGGCACCGTTCTTCGCCAGCAGGTCACTTCCCTTCATGCTCAGTGTGCCGCCCCGCACCACCAAGGCGTCGTCCTGGGCTCCGCTGATGCGAGAGCGCTCGAGGACCAGCTGAGCGCTCTGGGCCACCATGGCATCAGAGCCACCCACCACATCGAGGTCACGGGCATCCAGCCGGGCCCGCACCAACCGCATGGCCGGCTCACGATCCACGCCTTCGGAGCGGACGTGCGTCATGCCCACCTCAGCCTCCTGCAGCACCACGGGCACGCCGCGCAGCTGCACATGCTCCCACGTGCTGCGCCCCCGTGTGTCCAGCAGGTACAGTCCGCCAGCACCGGGCTCAGCGGACCATTGCACCGGCGCCTCCACCGAGCCGCGCAGGTCCAGCGGAGAGCGGCTCACGAAACGCACGCCGCGCGCCAGGGTCAGCTTGAGGGGGCCTGCCGCGACCACCCGGTAGCCGGAGGGCAGGCTGATGTCACTGCCGATCGTCCACACACCCGGGAGCAGCGTGATGGTGCGCGCCTCCTCATCAACCGTGATGAACGGCAGGTCCGCCGGCAGTTGTGGGGGCAGTGTACCGGCCCCGTTCGGCACGCTGTCCAGGTAGGCCTGGGCGAACACCTCCACCTCCTTGCGCGCGGTGGCACCAAGCACACCGGCCAGCAGTTGAGCCTTGCCAGCGGATGGCAACGCCTTTCCCGGCGGGGCAGTGAAGCGCAGTTCGCAGGGTGCTCCCACTTGGCCGCTCCGGCGGATGGGGATGATCCGCAGGCTGTCCGGGGGAAGGAGCGTGCCATCGTCCAGTACCAGGCCATGCACCTCCATCGGCAGGTGCTCAATGGGCAGCACTGTGATGCGCAGCTGACCGTCCTGCTCCCCCTCATGGAAGGCATGGAAGGGCTTGGGCACATCCAGCAGGCGATGGATCACCTGCTGATTGCGGTAGTAGAGCCCGCGGTCCAGTTCCTTGTAGGGGAACTCGCGGTAAAGGGTGGCCGATGCGCTGTCCAGCGCGGGCGCCAGCGCGGTGAAGACACTGTCCAGGAAGCGTTTGTCCGCGTAGCGCTCCAGGTGGTGCACATAGGCGCGGAAGAGGGCCTCATCGTTGAAATAGGCGTCGTGCAGGTCCTGGGAGGAACGGCGCGCACCGATCCAGCGGCCACTGCCAGCGAGGCGCTGAAGGGGCAGCCCGCTGAAGCTTTCATAGGACACGGGTTCCACACGTTGCAGCACGGGATCGTAGTAGAACTTCACGTCGCTCCAGTCCATGCTGTGGTGCCCGCCGATCAGGTCGAGCATGGCGTGGCGCCGTGCGATGCGGTCCACATCGAAGACCTCCGAGGCATAGCGCTCGCCCCGGCGGAAGGCATCCATCAGGGCCACGGCCTCCTCGAACTGGGCGCGGAAGGTGGCATCCTTCTCAAGGTCGCTTGAACCGAAGGCATCCACCGCGGCCGCCTGATAGGCGGCGAAGGCCTCCTCGTAGCGCATGCGTTCCATCATGTTCAGGCGGTGCTGCCAGAAGAGCGCGGGATCGAAGCGGAAGAGCGGGCCCTTGGAGCGCCCATTGTGCTCCAGGAGCTCGGGGCCGAAGTGCTCCTCGTAGGCATAGACACCCAGGTCCTCACCGTTGAAGTGCAGGCGGATGAAGCCATAGCGCAACGCGATGACCCCCTCCCCCGCCATCATCCGGTGGAAGAGCCAATCGGTGAGGTAATTGCGAGTGCCGGGGTGCTGCAGGGAGAAGCGCCGCATACCCAGGAAGCCGTCATCCTTCCTGGCGATCACCCGGAAGGACCATTTGCTGCCCTTGACGTGATCGGTCAGCTTGCCCTTGATGCGCACCTTGGCCTTGAAGGTCCCGTCAGGGCCCGTGAGCACCGCGTTCACCGGCTCGTTGCCCTCGGGCAGGATCACCCCACGCTCGCGGGCCTCCTCCACCACGCGCTGGAGCTGGGCGAGCTCGGACTCCTCCACACGCAACTCCAGCACCATCGGTTCCTGGGCGAAGGAGGCGGGATAGTTGCGCGCCAGCTGCCGCAGGAAGGTTCCCAGACCGGGATGGTCGCGCTGCTTCAACAGGCGGTCGCCCAACACACCGCCCGCCACCATCGCCACCGCTACCGCCAGCAGGATGATCCACCATCGTTTACCGGAACGCACCTTCTTCGCCATGGGCTGCAAAGTAACCGGCTCCGGACGAACCGATCAGCGCATCGCCGGATCGGCCGCCAGTTCCACCGGTGCACCCAACTCGCGCCAGTTGGTGATCTCCTCCTCGGTAACGATGGTCATCGTCATCAGCAGCACGATGGTGTATGGGTTCAACGAGCCCACCAGCCACGATTCGTACATGATGGAGAACAGCACGGAGAACATGATGGCCAGGCTGATGGGTGCGAGTTTGCTGGCCTTGATGAAGAGCAGGAAGAAGCTGCGCAGGTACAGCACCAGCCCCACGATGCCCACGTTGAGCCACATGGATAGGTAGCTGTTGTGCACCCCGCCCTGGTGCCCCATGCGTTCCAGGTACAGGCGCCATTTGCGCATGATGCGTTCGTCGTTCGCGAAGCCGCCACCGAAGACGAAGTAATCCTGGATATGCCCCCAGGTGAACTCCCAGGCGAAATAGCGGCCGCTGCCATCGCGCAGGGTCTCCAGGCGGAAGTAGCTCTCCAGGCCCAGTGCGATGACGATGGTCTCGATGTTCGAGGAGACCACCTCGGAGATGCCGATCAGGGCGATGAGGCCCACAAAGCCCAGGAAGGGCGAGGCGGAGAAGAACCGGTGGAACACCAGGAAGATGACCGTGGACACCAGCGAGGCACGGGAGCCCGAGGCGAACAGGAAATAGAACAGGATGGCGTAGATCACGAGCTTCTCCCGGAAGGTGAAGAGCTCCTTGTTGATGCTCATCACCACGGTCACCAGCACCACCACCAGGTAGGTGTAGATGGCCATGCCGTTGGGATTGCCGAAGAGACCGCGGAAGCGGCCACCCACGTAAGCCCAGAACTCGCCGAAGAAGTTCATGATGAGACCCGCCACCAGGATCGTGATCATGAACCAGACCAGGTTGCGGAAGAACTCCCACCCCTGCCGTCGGTAGTTGTACAGCACGTAGTTGGGGATGATCAGGTACATCAGCGCGTAGGAGATCGTCTTCTGCACGGCCACCACCAGGTTGTTGGAGAACACCAGTGGGAACAGGCTGTAGATGAAGAAGGGCAGGAAGATGTTGAAGAGCCGCGAGAACGGGGCGAAGCGGTAACGTTCCAGGAAGAAGATCAGGGTGAGCGCCACGATGTACGTGTTCTTCGCGCTCTTGATGATCATCATCGGCGTGAGCAGCGGTGTCATGTCGGACAGCACCAGGATGATGATGAAGCCGAAGAGCATCTCGGCCCACATCTCACGCGACTTGATGAGGAACACCGAGAGCGGCAGCACCGCGAACAGGATCGGGCCACCAAAAATGCCGACCACCACCCAGATCAGGATCAGGGCGATGAACTGCAGTTCGTCCCGGAGGAAATTGAGCATGCCTAACGCGGTGTTGCGCCCTCCTTCAGCGCCTTGATCTGTTCCCTGCAGGCCGCTTCACGTCCGGCGGCGTAGTGTCGCATCAGCTCCACTTCAGCCTGCCAGGCGGCCACGTTCGACGGCTTCCGCCAACGCCGGGTATGCCGGTCCATCTCCGGCGCCAGCAGAGCGGCGAGGCTGTCCAACTGCGCCGTGCAGCGAGCTGCTGAAAGCGGCCCGTCCAGCAATGCCGTGACATGCTCCAGGAAGCGGCGACGCACTTCCGCGCTGCGGTACAGTCCCATGAAGAGCGCCGGTACCGGAGCGTTGGCGAGCTTCACTTGGGCGAACAGGCCCACGTCCACCGGTGCATTGGCCCCGAAGCTGAGGTCCGAATCACCCATGATGAAGTGCCAGCGACCATCCAGCTCCGTACCCGGTACGGCCTTGCCGGTATAGCGCCAGTACTTCACGTTCTGGCGTGGCCAGTCCATGTTGCCCAGGACCATCTGGGAGGCCATGTAGGTGAGAAAGGCGTCCACATCCAGCTGACGCTCGATATCCGCCAGCCATTCGGGTTGCTGCGCATTCCCGTTGCGCGCACGGTATACCAGGCGCAGGAAGTCCTTCACCGCGGCGCTGTCGCCGTGCACGATGCGCGCCCTGTCCTCCAGCAGGTCCACCTTACCCTTCTTCACACCGTGGCGGCGGGCCAGCTCCTTCTCATCCATCCGCTGGCGCAGGTGGTGCACACCCCAGTAGGCCCCGTTGACGTACACCACACAGCTCAAGGCACGCGAGGTACCGAAGGGAAGCCCATGGCACAGGCCATGCTGGTAGGCATCGCGGAGCATGGCCTTCACCTGGTCGTTGCCGGCCGCACGCAGGATCAATGCCTTGCTATCCGCCCCATCCCCGTCAGCGAAGATCCCCCGCTCCAAGGGCTTCTCGAACAGCAGCCTGAACGCATGCTGCGGGAAGCCGCGTGTCATCTGTCCGTTCATGCGCACACCCACGGGCGCATGCAGCAGCGATCCACCATCGGGCGTGAACAGTTCCACGTGGGCGCTGCGCTCCCAGGCCCGTCCCCGGCCATGGAAATTGCCTGGATACTTCCACCAGCGCGGGTCGTTCGCGTAATAGTCCAGCACCGCCTCATCCGCGTCAAAGATGCCATGCCCCACCACCAGCAGTCCTGTGTCGGGGTCGGACCATGCGCCGGGGTGCGCGGTGAGCGACAGCACTGGCAGCGCGCCATGGTCCACCGTGGTGTAGGTGTGCTTCGTGGGTGCACTGATGCGTCCATCGGCCAGGCGATCGGCGACCCAAAGGACGGTTGCCTCGGGCAGCGGTGCGATAGGCCTCCGCCAATGCAGCGAGGTGGGTGTCATCAGTGCCTGTTCAGCCGATGCGAGCTGCGCGGGTCGAAGGACACCCTCGGGCGGGGCCTCGCTCCAGTTTTCCGCAACAGGACCCCAGGTATAAAGCAGCCCATGGCCCCGAACGTCCAGTTCCAATTCCCCCTCATCGGCCACCACGCCGCGCTCCGGCAGTGGACCTCCCTGGGTACGGACCGTACTGACCACCATGGGTGGCCGGGGCGGCTGCCAGGCAGCACCTAGCAGCACCGCAGCAGCCAGCGCCACAAGGGCGCCCACGATCAAGGGAAGCGGTGGCCTCTGCATACCCGGAGATCAAGCCTGCTCACCGGGCCGCGCCCAGCGGGCCACCAGGAACAGGGGTACAGCAAGAAAGGCCGTCACCAGCGAAGCGCCGCTGCCGCAGCCCATGCCGATCACCAGCGCCGCGAACAGGAGCAAGGAGGGCGTACCTTCAGTGTGACGTGGCCGCACCAGCACCACCAGGGCCAGGAGCACTACGGCCACGGGCAGCTGCCCCCGCACTAGCGCCGTACCAGTGGCCGCCAGCATGGACCACAGCACCAGGCTGCGCAGGTGGGTGCGGCCCTCGGTGCCCTGCAACCAGGCCAGCACCGCCGTGAGCAGCACCGCCATCACCAACGCGAACAAGAGCCGCGGCAGGTCGAATGCGGAGAAATGACCGAACTGGTCCATGACGAAGGAGGTGACATCCATGCGCGACGGCTTTGCCGCCAAAGCTACCCGATGCGACGGAACACCCGGACCGCGCCCGCCGGCCCGGCCACCGAACACCCCCGCTCCTGCCTTAATTTCGGCCCTCCCACCCGGCACCATGCACCTGTGCTCCATCGTCCGCGGCGCATTACTGGCGTTGCTCCTGAACACCGCCGCGCTCCATGCGCAGTGGACGGTGCCGGGCCCGGTGCTGCTCGATGGCGACACACCCGGCGCCCGGCAGGTATCCGGACTGGGAACGGCCACAGCAGCCGACCAGGCCATCGCTGTGGGCGACCTACGTGCACAGGTGGCCACGCACGGACAGGTCACCACGAACGGAACTGTATTGATGCTGAGCATCGCAGCGCTCAGTGGTCCGGTTCTTCCGGGTACCGTGCTGTCCTTCACCGTTCCACCGATACCGATGATGAGCCCTCTCCTCAGCGTGAACGGTGAACCACCCCTACCGCTGGAAGGCTGGCGGGGGGCACCCTTGTTCGACGCTGCGCTCCTGGCCGGGCAGCCGCTCCGGGTGGTGCGCGGCATGGACCGCTACCTGGTGCTGGACGCGCTCCAACGCGCCTGTCCCGAGGGCTACGCCGCCTACGCTCCGGCCGCATGCATCGAACTGTTCCCGCGTGCGCCGGCCACTTTCTTCCAGGCAGCCGACAGCTGTCTGCGGGCCGGTGGACGGCTGTGCAGCATGGGCGAGTGGGTGGCGGCCTGCACGCTCGTGCCCGGCTTCATGAACACGGTGAGCCAGGCGGAATGGGTGGACCATGCCGCCAACAGCGCCGACCGCGCCAAGGTCATCGGCATCGGCGAGAACGGCTACAGCGGGGCTGGCAGCGGATGCGACTATGGCGGCCTGCGTGTGCCCACCACCAACATGCCCTACCGATGCTGCGCCGAACGGTAAGCCTGCTCCCCGCCTGCCTGGTGCTGGCCGGCCTGCAGGCGCAGGTGGTGCTGGATGTGCCGTTGGTGCTCAGCGGGGCGGACACCGCCCGCACCGTTCGTGGCGTGGCACCACCCGAAACCCTCGATGCCGGACTTAGCGTGGAGGCAGCGGTGCTCGGCCTGGCACATTGGTCCCTGATGACGACCGAAGGCGATACGCTCGTGCTCGCCCCCACGCCGGCAGAGAGCGCGGCACGCGCCGGGCTCCTGTTGCGGGGTGTGCTGCCGGGCCTGCCCGCCAGGACCCTGCATGCCCGCATCGCAGGGCTCACTGCACGGCCACTGGTCCATCGCGACGGCACGCCGGTGCATGGTGCGGAGCTGCGTGCTGGCGGGATCGTTGAACTGATGACCGGTGCGGAGGCACACCTCTTGACCAGCGCGGGCCAGGCCCCCTGTCCACCCGGCAGCCTGCCACTGAACAGCAGCACGTGCGTGGACCGCAACACGACCAGCACCAACGCATCCTTCTACCAGGCGGCCACGGCCTGTGCACAGCGGGGCGGCAGGTTGTGCGCATGGGATGAGCACATCGCTGCCTGCAACCTCCTCGGACCGTCCCTGGAGGGCCTGTTCAACGACTGGGAGTGGATCAACGACACCAGCAACCACACCCACACCGTGGACCAGGTGGGGCGCACCACCTGCATGAGCCAGCGCTCCGCATCACCCAACACCCTTGGCGCCACGCGCTGCTGTTACCGGACCCGATGAGACCGTTGCTTCCGTTCCTGCTCCTGCTGCTCTGCCTGGACCTTCCGGCGCAAGTGCGCGTCAGTGGCAGCATCGTGCTCGGTGGCGCGGACCCAACGGTGAACGGGCTGTCCACCGAGGCACCCGCGGATGCGCTGCTTCCCCTGGGGCTTGAACGAAGCGGCCAGCACCGCACTGCCCAGGCCACAGGGACCAGCACTTGGAGCGTGGACCTCGATGCCCTGCCGAACGGCCCCGCTGCGGGCACCGCCCTGCTCATCATCCCTCCCGAAGGGGCCAGCGGTCCCGTGTACCTTGCCATCAATGGCGGCCCGGCGTGGCCCGTGCTCCGCACCCCGCAGGACACCCTGACCGCCGAAGCCATCCCGCCTGGCAGTGTGCTGCACCTCATCCACGATGGCGGCGCGTTCCACCTGATGAACGGGGGCCAGAACGTGGACCGCGACTGCCCGGCCGGTACTGTTATCGTGGGCGGCCGCATCTGCACCGAGATCGAGGAGCGAACAGCGGCGGACTTCGAGACGGCGGTCCTCACCTGCGCTGGCATAGGCGCGCGCCTCTGCTCCTGGGGCGATCTGGTGGCGGCCTGCCGCAGGCGCATCGAACTCGGGCTCCTGCAAATGACCAACGACCTGGAGTGGACCGCGAGTACTGCGAACGAGGATAACTTTGTTCGGGTGGCGGGAGGCACGAACTGCGAGCAGATGGGTACCACCGCCAGTACGGGAACCACACGCACCTATCGGTGTTGTCTTACACGATGAACCATTCCACCCTCCACATGCGCAACTTCACACTTGCCCTCTGCTATCTGCCCGCAGTGGTGTGGTCGCAGGAGATGTTGCTCTCCTCTGGTTCGATGACCATTGCGCCCGGCACACGGATCGCCTTCGACGCCCCGCTCTCCTGGACCATCGATGCGGGCAGCAGTGTGGTGAACGACGGCCTGGTGGACCTCGGTGAAGGTCAGCTGATCGAAGCCCTTGGCGCACCCATTACGGGTGATGGCTTCGAGACGGCCTTCTCGCTCCTGCCCGGGGGCACCTTTGCAACGGAACCCGGAGGGCTGGGCCTGCACTTTTCCGGAGAGGCCACAGCGGGCACCCTGACCATCACGCGTGGACACCAGCCCATCGTGGTGAACGGGACCATCAGCAGTGTGGCGCGCTGGTTCGAGGTCCAACCAACAGCTACGGCCAGCACGGTCATCGGCACTGCCCTGCGCATCGACCCCACTGAACTGAACGGCATTGAGGCCGCCCTGCTCCAACACCACCACGCGCAATCCGTCCAAGGTCCGTGGGTGCCCGTGACAGGCAGCGTGGACCTCGGGACCTTGACCGTGGCGGCGGAAATGGACCTTGCGGACCGGTTCGTGACCGCATTCGCCGCCGATGTCATGACCTCGGTGCCCGGCCGGGATGCGGATGCCTTCCGCCTCTGGCCCACCGTGAGCGACGACCTCGTCCACTTCGAACACGCCCGCCTGGATGCGCGCTCCGTGGTGGTGGTGGCCGCCGATGGCAGCATCGTCCCCGTACCGGTGCTACGCCGTGATGCGCGCTCGGGCAGCTTTGACGTGAGCGGTCTGGCGTCCGGTGTGTACGTGGTGCGGCCGGACCAGGGGCCCTCCCAGCGCTTCATCCGCCCATGAGGAGCCTCGCAACACCCCTTTCGTTCCTGCTCTTCGGTCTGGCGACCGCTCAATGGACCGTACCCGGACCGGTCGTGCTGGATGGCAGCGAAGGCTCCGCGCGACAGGTCACAGGGCTGGCATCTCCGTTGGACGAGCGTGACGGGATGAGCCTGTCGGAGGCACGCGCACGCGCCGTGATCACCGCCAACGGAACGGGCTCTTCGACCCTCTCCGTCACACTTGACCCGGCGCCTTCCATCCTGGTGCCGGGCACCGAGATCACCCTGATCCCCGCCACGGCGCATCCTGCCGCCCCTACGCTACAGGTGAACGGGTTCGGCCCCTACCCCATCGTCCGGGCCACCACGCTGCCCTTGGACAGCGCCGAAATGCCGGTGGGCGCACCCGCGCGCCTGGTCTTCGATGGGGAGCGGTTCCACCTGCTCAACAATGGCGCACGACCCTGCCCCACCGGGTTCACAGCGGCCACCAACAACCTCTGTGTGGCCGACTCCAGCCGCGCTGCCGCGGACTTCCGCAACGCCTCCCTGCAGTGCGCGCAGCTCAATGCACGCCTTTGCAGCCTCTCGGAATGGGCCATGGGTTGCCAGCGGGTGCCAGGCTTCCTGGCCACGGTGAGCAGCTTGGAATGGGTGGACCATGCCACCAACAGCCAGGACCAGGGCAAGCTCGCCGGGATCGACCGCCTCACGCAAGTGATCGGCTGCACCTTCGGTGACACCGACGTTCGCACCGCTTTACGACGCTTTCGATGCTGCACCACCCGCTGATCCTCCGCCTTGCCTTTCTGGCGCTGCCCTTTGCCGGCCTATGCCCTGCACAGGTGCAGGTGGATGTGCCGCTTGAACTGAGCGGACCGGAGGAGCAACGGACCATCGACGGTCTCGCAACACCGGCCCAGGAGGATGCCCTGCTAGCGCGCAGCGCACTTGTCGCCGGCACAGCGCACTGGACCGAAGCCACCGCCGTTTCCGGTGGTGTGGCCCTGGCCGGAGCGGGCGGTCTCGAAGCATTGCCCGATGGTGGGCTCCTGCGCTTCCTTAGTCCCGGCAACCTCTTCGGCCCCCTCACCGTGCGCCTCAACAATGGCACCCCGCAACCGCTCGTCCGCGCTGATGGGCTGCCGCTGGTATCCGGCGATCTCAGGAACGGAGCGGTGGGCGAGATCATCGCTTCGGGAGGGCGCTGGGTGCTCGTCAGTCCCCACGTGCAGGGTTGTCCGGCAGGCGCGATCCCCGTGAACGAACGTTACTGCATCGATGCGGGCCAGTCGGCCGGCAGCCTGACGTTCTACCAGGCCATGGACCACTGCGCCATCAAGGGCGGGCGCCTGTGCAAATGGGATGAGTACCACCACGCCTGCACCACCGTGGCGCCCCAACTGACCGGGCTGTTCAACGATTGGGAGTGGATCGACGACACCTCCAACCATGTGCACATCGGCGACCAAGCAGGGCGCACCACCTGCATGAGCCAGCGCTCGGAGACCATCAGCTTCCTCTATCCGGCACGTTGCTGCTACCCACGGCCATGAAGCGCATCCTCCCGCTCCTTCTGGCGTTCCTGCCAGTGATGCCCCTCACCGCACAGGTACGCATCGACCATGCCATCGAGCTGAACAGCAGCGACCCTGCCCAACGTCGCGTGAGCGGCCTGCGCGCAGCCACAGGGGCCAACGAAGGCATCAGTGTGGAGGCTTATCGCGCCGGCGTGTTCGCCACGGCGGGTACCGAGGCTGATGCATGGACCGTGGAGCTGGCCGGCCTCATGGGACCTCCCGTCACCGGCACTGCATTGACCTTCTTCGCGCCGGGACCGCTCCCCGGTCCGCTCGCACTGCGCATCAACGGCAACGGGCCCTATCCCATCACGTGGGGTGGCGACCAGGTCGTGGCGGGTTCCAGCGTCACTTCGGGCAGTCTGGTGCCGCTGGTCTTCGACGGCACCACCTTCCAGCTGATGAGCGCGGCCCGCACCGGTCCCAAGCCCTGTCCATCCGGCTCCGTGGCGGTGAACGACCTGTATTGCATCGACCTCAGTGCCGGACCCGATCTGGTGGACTTCTTCCAAGCGTCGAATGCCTGCGGAGAGCGCGGCATGCGGCTCTGTTCGTGGGCGGAGTTCAGCGCGGGCTGCGATCAACGCAACGCGCTCGGACTGTCCATCATCGGCCAGTACGAATGGGTGGGGTCCACCTGCAACGAGGATGGCTTCGCCCGTGTGTCCGGCCTCAGCTCCTGTGTCTCCACGGGCTGTGCGGCCGCCATGGGCGGAACCACGCGGGCCTTCCGGTGCTGCAGCGACCGCTGAGTCACCGCCGCACCTCCCCGAACAAGCGTACGAAGCCGTCGGTCACCGCCGCCCAGGTGAAGCGCTCCTCCACGCGCCGGCGGCCTTCCAGCCCCAGCTGCATCCGTTCCGACGGTGTTCGGTACTCCAAGCTCAACAGCGCCTGGTGCAGCGCATCCGCATCACCCGGAGGCAGCAGGTAGCCGTTCGTACCATCCACCAGTTCGGCGGTGGCTCCCACATTACTGACGATGATGGGGCGTGCCCGCACCATCGCCTCAAGCACCACTGTGGGCATGCCCTCGAAACGCGTGGGCAGCACCAATGCATCACACGCGCGGTAGAGTTCATCGAGGCCCGCATCGTCCACGCGTCCCATCAGAAGCACACTGGAAGGCAGCCCCTGCGCCCGGTATGCGGCCAGCAGGGGTCCATCGCCCACCAACTGGAACTGGAAGTCCTGCGAGCGTCCCTCTTCCTCGAGGCGCCGGGCCACGTCCATCAGCACATCGAGGCCCTTGTTGAAAGCGAAGCGCCCCACGAAGAGCAGACGCAACGGTCTGTGGTCATCGGCCGGCAAGGGCTGCGCTGCGACCGCGTCCACCGCGTTCGGCAATACGACAATGCGTGTCGGAGTTCCGCGCACCAGCCCCTGCAGGATGTTGGTGAGCTTCCCTCCGAGCGAGATCACGGCGTAGGAACGGCGCACCAGGTGGCGGAGCACCAGGCGGAACGGCAGCCCCATCAGGCGTTCCTTCCGGCCCAGCATCTGGAACATCTCCAGCCCGTGCGGATGGATGATCAGCCGGTCGCTGAACGAGGCGATGTCCTGCCACACCGTGAAGCCCTGCGCCAGGATGACATCGGGCTGCAGCCGGTGCAGCTCGGCCGCCACACGACCACTGTAGCGCCACAGTTCGCGCAGGTAGAATTTCCCGGTATCGATGTCCGTGATGGGCACCTCGACGATGCCTAGTGAAGGGTCGAAGATGGGCGCCTTGTGCGGATGGATCACCGTGAGCCGCACCGCCCCGCTGCGGGCAAGGTGTTCGGCGAGCAGGCGCGAATGGCGTTGCATGCCGCCCATGGCGTGCGGGAACACACCATCGGTGCACAGCACCACGCGGGGCTGTTCAGAACGCGACATCCTCGGTGAGCAGGGTGGCCACGCCCTCATCGATGCTCCAGCGCGGCTCCCATCCAGTGATGCGCTTAAGCTTGCCCACATCGGCCAGCAGGTGCATGCGTTCCACCTTCCGCACCCGCGCAGGGTCCACCGCGATGTGCAGCGGCTCGCCCAGCTGCCGCGCAAAGGCCTCCACCACCTCGCGCACGCTGTACTCGATGCCGCGGCCGATGTTGAAGATCTCCACCCCGCCGAGACCGGCGTTGAGCAGGGCCGACATTGCACGGCCCATGTCCTCGGTGTGGATGAAGTCGCGCTTGGGATCGAGGTTGCCCAGGTGCAGTGTGCGCGCACCGGCCCGCACCTGCTTCTGGATCTCGGGGATCAGGTGTGGATTGGTCTCGTTGGGCCCGAAGGCGTTGAAGAAGCGCCCGATGATCACGGGCGTGCCGGTACGGTGGTGGAATTCGCTCGCCAGCTTCTCCGTGGCCAGCTTGGTGATGCCGTAGATGTCCAGCGGCCCCAGCGGATGGTCCTCCGCAATGGCACCCTCGGCGATGGGGTACACCGCGGCGGTGCTGGCCACGAAGACCTGCCGCACGGAGCCGGCGCGCTCGCAGGCATCGAGCACGTTGATCGTACCGGTGATGTTGATATCGGCCGCCTCCACCGGATGCTGGTTGCAGTAAGGAATGAAGTGTATGGCGGCGAGGTGAAGCACCTGTTCCGGTCGCACGGACTCCAGCACCGCCATCACGGCGGCACGGTCGCGGATGTCGGCGCGGTGGAAATGCGCATCGTCCACCGGTGCCAGTTCACGCCGGCCGAAGCTGAGGTCGTCCAGCACGAAGACCTCATGGCCCTGGCCGGACAGTTCGCGGCAGAGCGCCGAACCGATGAAGCCGGCACCGCCGGTGATCAAGACCTTCTTTCCCATGCTCATGCGCGGCGGGTTGGGGCCGCGCCGCGAAAGTAGGACCCCTGCGGCGAGCGGAGGCCGCACATGTCCTTCCGGCTATCTTTACGGCGCATGCCACCGCGCACCACCTGCACGCAGGTATCTCCCGCTTCGCGCATCACCCTCCGCGCGGCCCCGATGGCCCCTCTGCAGGCATGAAGGTCACTGTCATCGTTCCCTGTTACAATGTGGCGCCCTACCTCCAGCGCTGCATGGAGCATGTGTTCGCCCAGGTCCACCGCGACCTGGAACTGATCGCCGTGAACGACGGCAGCACGGATGACAGCCTTGCGGTGCTTCGCGCCCTGGAGCCGCGGAGCCCCTTCCCTTTCCGCATCATCGACCAGCCCAACCAGGGCGCACCCGCAGCACGTAATGCAGGCCTCGCACTGGCACGAGGTGTCTACCTCCAGTTCCTCGACGCCGACGACGTGCTCCTGCCCGGCAAGATCGCCGAACAAGTGAGGCTGGCGCAGGCCTTCGGCGATCCCGACCTCGTCATCGGCAGTTCGCGCACCCTGGCGGCCGATGGCACCCTCCTCTACGAGACCGTGCGCCGCTCCGGCATGCATGACCCCTGGATGGACCTCATGTCCAACCACCTCAATGTGACCTCCACGCTCCTTTGGTCGCGCGAAGCCGTGGCCGCCGTGGGTGGCTGGGACGTGCGGCTGCGCAGCAGTCAGGAGTACGACCTGATGTTCCGCATGCACCAACGCCGCGTGAGCGTGGTGTACGATCCTGCAGTGAACACCGAGATCCACAAGCGGAGCGGCAGTATCACGCAGACCAACCAGGGTGGCAACTGGATCCGCTTCGTGGAACTGCGGGCACGCATCCTGGAGCATGTGCGCCGCACCGAACCGCAGCGCGACCTGCAGCCTTTCCACCAGGTGCTCTTCGACAGCCTCCGGGTGCTCTATCCATTGGACCGCACCGCCGCCCTGCGCCTCTACCGGGAATTGATCCCCGCCGACTTCACCCCGCGCAGTTCCCCCACCACCACGCGCAGCTTCCTGCTCCTGCACAAGGTGCTCGGCTTCGATGGTGCCAACCGCCTGCGCAACCTGCTGCGCTGAGGCTAACCGCCCAGCACCCGCAGGATGTGGGCGTAGGATGCACGATGGGCCTCCTTGATGTAGTGCGCCCCGGCAAAGGCCCGCATGCGCTGCCGCTCAGCTGTATCGGTGGGGTGCAGCCCCGCCAACGGCATGCCGGGCTCCAGCACGTATCCGAGCCGGTGGTCGCGCACCGCAGCGCTGAAGTCGCCGATGCCCGTGCTGACGATCACCGGGAGGCCGGCCGCCAGGTATTCGGCGAACTTCGTCGGTGAGGAGACGCGGTTGGTGACCGAGCCCTCGCGCAGGAGGATCCCCAGGTCCTGCGCCGCCAGTAACGCCTCCACCTCGGCGGCCTCCACCCAGGCCTGCTCCACACGGCCGGGGAAGCGCTCCACCAAGGCACGGACATGTGCATCCGGACGGGTGAGGAAGAGCACGCGTACACGGGCATCGCTCTCCAGCAGCGGAACCAGCGCCTGTTCCAACAGCTGGAAGCTCTGCCAGCCCGCCGCCGAACCCGCATAGACCAACCGGATGGCACCGTCGTTGCGGAGCGGTGAGGTGGCGGTCGGCACGTCACGCGCACTGAGCGTACAGGGCACCACCACGTGGGCATCGCCCCGGTAGCGGTAGCGCTCCCGCCAGTGGTCCACCAGTGCCGCGCTCACGGCCAGCCGCACATCGGACCGCAGCACCGCCTCCTCCTCCACGGGCCTGAACTGCGCGATGAGGCTGTCGTCATCGATGATCCGGTACTCCTCCCATTCAGCCGCGTAGGCACCACGCCCATCGAAGCAGACCGTGCGCACCAGCCCATGATCGCGCATCCGCAGCGCCATCCAGGTGGCCATCACGCCGCGCGCCATGATACCCGATGGGCGAAGGATGAGACATATCAGCCACAACCACCACCGGTTCAAACGCCAGTTGCGCATCCGCGGCACCATCGGCAGCACGATGGCGTCCGGAGCGTGCTGCCGGATCCGGCGGCGCGAATCCCGCCAACCCTGCACACTGATCAACGCCACCAGGCGCACACGTCCCTGCCCGAGCCCATTGAGGTACGCCACCACATCGGTCACCTGGCTCCAATACACCCCACTGGGCTGGTCGTTGTAGGTGAGGTAGAGGATCATCCGTCTTCGGTCGGTCAGCGCCCAAGGGACAACGCTGCTTGGGCTGCAAAGGAAGGAAGTACGAGTGATGAACGGCCCACCTACCGCATCCTTGCGCTGCCAAAGGCATTCGTACCAGCGAGACACCGTACGGATGGACCGAACGCATGCGATGCGGACCTTTGTGCAGCACGATCAACCATGCCGACCACCAATACGCTCCCGATCCGCTGCATTGCTGCGGCCTTGCTCCTCGCCAGCTGCGGACCAACGAACGACCCGGTACCGGCGCAAGAGCAGCAGCAGCCGAGCGATGCGCTCCAGGTGCAGCAGCTCACCGCGAACACCTTCCTCCACACCAGTTACAAACAGACCAACGACTTCGGCCGGGTGCCCTGCAACGGCCTGGTGGTGCGCAACGGCGGCGAGGCCATCGTGTTCGATACACCGACCAACGATACCAGCGCTGCGGAGCTCATCCGCTGGGTCGAGGACAGCCTTCACTGTAGGATCACCGCCGTAGTGCCCACCCACTTCCACGACGACTGCCTTGGTGGCCTGCGTGTGTTCCATGCTGCAGGCATCCCTTCGCATGCCCACGAGCGCACCATCACGCTCGCCCGTGCCAATGGTGAGGTGGTCCCCCAGCATGGCTTCGCAGACTCCCTGGTGCTGCGCGTGGGCCAGGAACAGGTCACTGCGACGTTCCATGGCGAAGGGCACACGAAGGACAACGTGGTGGGCTTCTTCCCCAGCGAGCAGGTATTGTTCGGCGGCTGCCTGATCAAGGCCCTGGATGCCGGTGAGGGCTACCTCGGCGATGCCAACGTGGCGACCTGGCCGGGCACAGTGGAGGCCGTGAAGCAAGCCCATCCCGATGTGCGGGTGGTGGTGCCCGGACATGGGCAGCCCGGTGACGCAGCCTTGTTGGACCACACGATCACCCTCTTCCGCCGGGCCCTCTGATCGGCGAGCGACCCTGGTTCCAGGTGGCGCGCCGTGCAACTTCCTGCGAAAGCCGACCAAGCACCCGCCCCCCAAGAGCCATTACGGAGCTGGCCGCGATGTTCGTTCGTGGACGAGCAGGTCCCGATGTCTAGAGCACTCGCTCCAACACCTCCACGATCCGCTCTGTGGCATGGCCGTCCCACAATGGCGGCACTTCGCCCTTCTTGAACGTTCCGTGCTCGATGCGGGCGATGGCGGCACGCACCGCATCCATATCGAGGGGAACGAGCTCGTTGCTACCCAGGGTCACGGTGATGGGGCGCTCCGTGTTGGGGCGCAGCGTAAGGCAGGGGACTCGGCGGAAGGTGCTCTCCTCCTGGATGCCACCGCTGTCCGTGAGGATGAACGCACAGGTGGCCACCAGTTTCTGGAAGGCGAAATAGTCCAGCGGCTCTGTGCGCACCAGGCCCGCAATGGCATCGGCCTTGTCCTTCAGTCCGAAGGCCTCGATGTTCTTCACCGTGCGCGGATGGATCGGGAAGACCACCTTGCGACCGGAGGCACACACGTCGGCGATCAGGTCCAGCAGGGCGGCGAGCCGCTCGGGCACGTCCACCGTGGCGGGCCGGTGAATGGTCATCAGCACATGACCGCCTGTGCCCAGGCCCAGCTGCTCCAGCACGGGCGAGGCCTGCACCTGCGGCTCGAAGGCGACCAGGGTGTCGATCATGGTGTTGCCCACGAAATGCAGCACCTCCTCCGCGTGGCCGTCCTTCCGCAGATGGTCAAGGCCGCTCTGCTCGGTGATGAAGAAGTGGTCGGTGAGGGCGTCGGTGAGCACACGGTTGTGCTCCTCCGGCATGCTGCGGTCGAAGCTGCGCAGGCCGCTCTCCAGGTGACCGATGCGCACCCCCATCTTGTTGGCCGTGATGGCCGCGGCCAGCGTGCTGTTCACATCACCCACCACCATCACCAGATCGGGCCGCTCCTCGGCGATCACGGTCTCCAGGCCCAGCATCACCTGCGCCATCTGCGTGTTGGGGCTGCCCGCGCCGATGCTCAGGAAGCGGTCGGGCACCAGGCCGAACTGTTCGAAGAACACATCGGCCATGTTGGCGCTGAAGTGCTGGCCGGTGTGCACGATGCGTACATCGATCGTCCCCCGTTGTGCGGCGACCTGCTTGAAGCGCGTGACCTTGATGAAATTGGGGCGCGTGCCCACGACGATCAGTACGCGCTTCATCCCAACGTTTTGGTGTGGCTGCGCGTGGCGATGATGAACTCCGTGCTCGGCGTGTCGCTCACCTTGCGGGCCGGTGCCCCGGCGATGGTGCAGAACCCTTCGGGGAAGGAACTGTTCACCACCGAATTGGCGCCCACTGCCGTGTTCGGGCCGATGATGATGTCACCGAAGAGCTTGGCGCCGGGGCCAATGTAGCAGTTGTCGCCCAGCGTGGGCACCAGGTCATCCGGTCCGGGGCGCGTTCCGATCACCACGTCCACATGGATGCGGCAGTTGGCGCCGATGCGGGCATCGGGATGCACCACGATGGTGCCGCGGTGGGCGATGCTGAGGCCGGGACCGAAGACGTTCGGCGGGATGTCGAACCCGCAGCGGATGCTCTGGGCGTGGAAGCGCACCGACCAGAATTTGTAGATGAGCTTGCCGAAGAGGCCCTGGTGCTTCCGGCAGTTCATGTAATACTCCACGCGGCGCAGCAGGCGCTGGAACTTCCACACCTCATCGAAATAGAGATTCGAGGAGTATTCACGCCGGAGGGCGATGCGATCGGCCTCGAGGTAGGCCAGCAGGTCCTGGTGTGAACGGATCATGGAGGAGAGCCCGGCGTTTCGGCGCTACGCGCACAGGGCCGCAAGATAGGTGCTTCCAGCCCGATGGCGCATCGTTCAATGCGTGCACAGCAGCGCCGCGATGCTGCGGTAGTTGCGCTCCGCCTCGAACTGTTCGCGCCAGAAGGCACGCACAGCGGCACGCCCGGCGGGATCGGCACTGCGGCGGGCCGCATCCAATGCACCGGTCGCAATGTTGCGCTCATCGGCATCCGCCGGCAACAGCACCCCGCTGGCCGGTGTCACCACGGCACGCACTCCACCCACATCGTTGGCCAGCAGGGGGATGCCGAAGCTGGCCGCCTCCATCAAGGAGACCGGCACGCCCTCGTCATCGCTCAGCAGGGCGAAAAGGTCCACCGGCCGGCTCCGGTAGTGCTCCAACACCTCGGCATTGGTCACCGATCCGGGCAGGTCCACCTGCACGTGGGGCGGCAATGTGGCGACCACCGCACGCAAGGCCGGCATGTCGGGTCCATCGCCGAAATGGGTCCAATGCACGGGTCGATCGATGAGCGCCAGCGCGCGTGCCAGGCGGTCGATGCGCTTGGGGGAGCGCAGGTAGGCGCAGCTCACCACCCGCAGGGCATCGCCCGGGCTCCAGGGGCCGGCGCCGTGGTCCTGGGTGCCCAGGTGGGTGATGTGCACCTTGTGGGCCATCGCCGGGAAGCGATGCGCCAGGTGCGCCGCCCCGGGATCGGAGATGCACAGCACGCGGTCCACCTGCCGCATCTGGGCCGCGCGGTACGGGATGCGGCCGTCCGGTCGGCGGTGCTCGTACAGGTCCCAGCCGTGCGCCATGGTGCTGAAGTGCAGCTGCGGATGCCGCCCGCGCAGCAGCCCGAGCACGCTCACCCAATCCTCCATCCAGGTGGACAGCAGCACCACGCGCTGCGGATCATGGTCGGGCAGCAGCGTGCGCTCCACCAGGTCGGCGCGACGCAGCAGCTGGCGGGCATGGCTCAGGGCCTCGGGCAGCTCGGCCGCACGAAAAGGGACGCCTTCGGTGCGCTGGCGCATCACGGACAGCAGCTCCGGCAGGGCGGCCAGGCTGCGGCCCGGCGCAGCGGTCGCGAAGGCGTCGGTCCAGAGCCGCTGCTCGCGCACACCGGCCGGCAGCGCCACCGCACCATCACCGGGGAACATCGGTATCACGCGCACCTCCCCGAAGCACTCCGCCCACACCGGCAGCGCGCTCTCCAGGAACGCCTCACCCTTCCCTTGGGGGAACTGCCGGGTGAACAGCCACAGTGCCTTGTCCTTCATGCGCCTTCCTTCTCCGGACCGCTGAGCCAGCGGCGCAATCCGTAGTAGATGCGCGCCGGTGTCAGCATTCCGCCAGCGGCAAGATAGGCCTTCACCGTTGCGTGATCGTGAAAAGGCAGATGATGCCAGAGCTCGTCCCATGCCCGATCGCACCGGCGCTTCACCGCCGCCACCTCCAAAAGGGCTGCCTCCCGACCCCGATCCACCAGCGTATCCAGCCAGGCCCGGTAGGCGGTGACCTGCGGTGCGGTGATGGGGCCATCGAAGCGCTTGCTGGCCCAGGCGTGCAACGCCAGTTCACCGGCTTCCGGTGTGCGGTCGAGCAGGGCCATCAACAGGGTGCTGTCCAGGTCGCTGCTCGTTCGCATGCGGTCCACGCGGTGCACTGCGTTCTGGGGGCCTTCGCGGTAGTGCAGCAGCACCTCGGGCAGGGCCGCGAGCCGCAGGCCGCGCTGCACCGCCACCATCTGATAGAGGCGGTCCTCTCCGTACCATGGCCACTCCGGCAGGTACCGCAGCCCGCTCCGCTCCAAGGTTGCCCGCCGCACCGCCATGGTCGGCTGGAAGATGCCCACCCCGAAGAGCAGCTGCGCCACGATGTCAGCATGCGTCAAGGGACAACGACGCACGATGTCGGAGCGGCCGATCAGGTCCAGCGCGGTGCCGCAGAGGTCCACCTCCGGCAGTTCCTCCAGAAAGGCCACCTGGCGTTCCACACGGGCGGGGTGCATCACGTCATCGGCATCCATCCGCACGATGTACGTGCCCTGCGCCTCGTCCATGCCGCGTTGTGCTGCCATTCCGGGCCCCACGTTCCGTTCCAGGGTCACCAGGCGCACCCGCGCGTCGCCACAGTTCATGGCCAGCGCCGCGCCGCCATCGGTGCCCGCATCGTCCACCACCACCACCTCCAGGTCGCGGTGGGTCTGCGCCAGCACGCTGTCCAGGCACTCCTTGAAGTAGGGGGCCTTGTTGTGCAGGGGGATCACTACGGAGACCAGCATGGCGTCAGCGGGTCAGGAGGTCCAAGGCGAAACGCTCGTGCACGGTGCGCGCCTCGTAGCGTTCGGCCCAGTAACGCCGGATGCGTTCTCGCCCGGCCAGGTCGGGCAGCGCGGCGGCGAGGGTGGAGATGGCCTTTGCGAGGGCCGCCGCGTCGATGTCCACCGGCAGCAGCAGGCCCGTGTGCGCATTGGCGATCTCGCTAACCCCACCGGTGTCGCAACCGATCACAGGGATGCCGAAGCTCACCGCCTCCTGCAGGGCCACCGAAAGGCCGCCCTCCGTGGTGCTCACATGCACGAACAGGTCCACCGGTGTGCGCTGGTACCATTCCATGATGCGCTGGTTGGACCAGCGACCATGCAGATCGGCGCGCACCTGGTGGCCCGGCCGCGCCAGCACGGCCTCCACCTGCGGCCGCTCCTCGCCATCGCCGAAGTGGGTCCAGTGCACCGGCCGTTGCAGCTGCACCAGGGCCTCCGCGATGAGCGGCACCCGCTTGATGGGGAGCATGTTGGCGCATGACACCACGCGCAGCACCGGCGCAGGTTCCCACGGGCCCTGCCCGTGATCATCGGTGGCCGTGGGCGATATGCTCGTGCGTGCGGCGAGCGACGGGTGCCGGCCGGTGATGTAGTTGCGCGCCGCCTCGCAGGTGGTGTACAGGTGGGCGATGCGCGGAAGATGGAAGGCTTGGAACACCTGCCAATGGTCCGGCACGCGGTGGTGGTAGAGGTCGAAGCCGCGCATGCGGGTAACGAAATGCACGCGGGGGTCCACCTCCTTCCACAGCCCCAGCACCGTGGCCCAGTCGAGCGTCCATGAGGAGTAGAGCACCACCCGCTGCGGATCGTACAACGGCGCCACCTCCCGCCGGAACACCGCGAGCCGCTGGATCGCCTGGCGCATGCGGCTGATGGTGGTCCACCGGTGGCGGGCACGCACCGCGGCGGAAGGGGCCGAACGGAACACCGCGCGCCACAGGGTGCGGAACGGACCGGCATACTTCAGCAGCGTGCCCGCACCGGCGGGCTTGAAGGGGTCCGTGAAGACCCGGCGCACCTCGGCGTTGGCGGGCAGCGGACGGATCCCCTCATCGTGCAGCAGGGGGAAGATCACCACCTTCTGGAAGTGGCGGCACAGCACAGGCAGCTCATGCTCCAGGGAGCTTTCCAACGTTCCGTAGGGAAAGCGGATGGTGAACAGCCAGAGCTCCTTCATCACACGTGACGCAGCGCGCCGGCCAAAGATACCCGCCGTGTCCGCTACGGAGCGGCCGGGGGCGCAGCCTGCCGGGGTGGGCGCAACCAGTACTTGAGCGCGTAGCTCAGGCGTGGCCACGCATGCAGCGGGTCGCGATGCAGGTGCGCCCACACGGGGCCCCAGCCATGGGGCGGCAGGCGGTAGAACAGGTCGTTCCATGCCTTCGCACAGCGCTCCGCCAAGGCGGCCTCCGTGGTGTGCCCGCTGCGCCGGTTCCAGGCCTGCAGGTGCTGCAGCCACCCATGCACCGCCCCCACCAGGGCGGCATCGGGCGGGGCGGGCAGGAGCAGCGAGGCCGCCAGGTGGTGCTCCACCTGGTCCTCCGTGATGGGGATGCCCAGGGCCTGCATCACCAGCGGTACCCGTATGCGGCGTGCCGCCACCAGGTCCTGCCCGTGGGAGATGTTCTGCTCGCCCCGCCGGTAGCGGATCAGCTCCACCGGCAGATTGCCGAAGCGGGTGTAAGGGGCCAGTGCCACCCAGAACAGCCAATCCTCGCCGATGCGCGGCCATTCATCGCGATAGCGAATATGGTGCTTCCGCAGGACAGCGGTGCGTAATATACTGGCGGGTTGCGCAATGGGCACCCCAAATAGGAGTTGCGCCTTGCAGGCCGCATCCGTCAGCGGGAAGGTCCAACGGTTGGTGTCGTTGCCGAAGAGGACCACCTCGCCGCTGGAGGCGCCCACTTCCGGATGCGCATCCATGAAGGCCACCTGCAGTTCAAGGCGTTGCGGATGCATCAGGTCGTCCGCATCCATCCGTGCTATGTACTCTCCCCGGGCCGCATCCATGGCCCGCTGCATCGCCCCCGCGGGTCCCAGGTTGCGCTCCAGCACGATGATGCGCAGCCGCGGATCCGTGAACGATCTTAAGATGGATAGGCTCTGGTCTGTGCTGCGGTCATCCACAGCTATCACCTCAAAGTCCGTGTAGGTCTGTGCGAAGATGGACCCGAAGGCCTCCGCCAAATAGGGCGCCTTGTTGTACACGGGCACCACCACGCTCACCTTGACCGTATCCATTGCTTCCATTTGCGTTGCAAAAGAAAGGTCCACCAGTTGGACCCCCGCATCAATTCGTTCAATGCCGCCAGGCGCGCGCGGTCCGTAGCGTCCATTAACGGTATCCACCGCGTCGACTGCGCGTGGAAGCGACGCATCATACGGTACTGCCGAAGGTCGTAGCATCCGCCGTACCACTTCAGCAGGTGGTGAACCGCCATGGCCGACACCTGTTCAAGGTGTTGGGGGGCCACTGGCAGACCGCGCAGGGCGGGGCGCTCCTCCACGACCATCGCCAGCAGTTCCGCCAGGTCAGACTCTCCCACCGCAGCACAGGCCCGTTCCAGTAGCGCGCCCGTCTCCTGCACGAACCCCGGTGCACCAGTGGTGCTCTTGCTTTCGTCATGCATGCGGAACACGGCCCACTCCCGGTCCACCACCCGCACACCGGCCGTGCCATACTGGAACAGAATGCGCCACCACAGCTCAAGGTCCATCACGTAGTGCAGCGCCGGATCGACGCCGCCCACGGCACGCACCACGTCCATGCGAATGAAAGTGGCCTGCTGGGCGATCTGCGGATGCACGAACCAGGCCCGGTGGTCGGTTGTCGATTCTAGTGGCATCGCCTCCTCACCACCATCCGCATGGCGCTTCAGGCGGCGCCCCGTCACCACCATCACGGTGGGGTCGGCGGCGAAGATCGCCGCCACCTCCCGCAGCACACCGGGCAGCAGCAGGTCGTCCGAGTTGATCCACCCGAAGAGGTCGCCGGTGGCATGGGCCAGCCCCTTGTTCAAGGCGTCGCTCTGCCCACCGTCACGCTCGGAGCACCACCAGGCCAGGCGGTGGGCGTGCCGCTCCAGGATGGCCACGCTGCCATCGGTGCTGCCGCCGTCCACCACGATGTGCTCCACGTCGGGATGGTCCTGTTCCGCCACCGAACGCAGGCACTCCTCCAGGTAGGGCGCCTGCTGGTAGCTGGGGGTGATCACCGTGATGCGCAGCGGCTTCATGGGCGTGCAGGGTGTTGCGCAGCCACCGCGCGGAACAGGTCCTTCACCGCCGCCGTGCAGGCCGCGCGCCCGAACCGGTCCGGCAGGGAGGCCAGGGCGCGCTCTGACAAGGTCTGTCGCAATGTGCCATCGTCCATCACCTGGGCCATCCGCCGGGCCAGTGCATCGGCGCCCCCGTCGTAGAGCAGTCCGCAGGCCGCCTCTTCCGGGGCGCCTTCGGTGGCCTGCAGCACCTCCGGGTGGGCGCCCGAACGCAGGGCGATCACCGGCAGCCCGTGGGCCAGGGCCTCGATGGTGGCACGCCCCAGCGCCTCGTGGCGCGAGCAGGCGAGGTAGGCATCGGCACTGCGGTACAGGGGCCCCACGTCGGGCACGAAGCCGTGCAGCTCCACCCAGGCATCCAAGCCATGTTCAGTGATGCACGCACGCAGCGCCTCACTGCGCCCGCCACCCACGATGTGCAGGCGCGCACGGCGGCCGGTGGCCTGCAGCAGGGCGAGCGCCTCCACCGCCTCCACCTGCCCCTTCGCCGGGTGGATGAGGCCCACCACCAGGAAGGTGAAGGGGTCCTGCGGCGTGGAGCGTTCGGGCGGCAGGCTGCGGAAGGCGTCGAGCTCGGTGGCGGAGAAGAGGCCGTTGTAGATGCGCTGGAGCCGACGCACCGAGGGCACACGCCTGCGGACATCGGCGGCCACCACGTCGCTGATGGCGATGAGCGCCTGGGCCCGGTCCAGAGCGCGGGCGAAGCGTCGCGCACCACCGTCGAAGACCATCCCGTAGTGCGCCTCGGGCAGCTCGCGCAGGTGCCACACCAGCGGCCACCGGCCGGCCTCCACCAGGGCGGGCACCACACCCACCGCGGCGCTGTTGGCATGCACCAGGTCCACCTCCCAGGCCTCCAGCCGGGCATCCAGGGCGGGCAGGGCGGCGGCGTTGGCGCGCATCCGCTCCAAGGCCGCACGGCGCTGCTGCCACCGTTGCCGCAGGCGATGGTACCAGCGGCCGCTGGCATGGGGCTCGCTCAACCAGGGTGCGAAGGGGACCACCGCCCAGGGAACGTCCAAGGCATCGAGCGCGGCACTGAGCGCACCCGCATGGGGCATGATCACGTGTGAACGAACGCCGCCCGCTTCGCGCAGGCCTTGCAGCAGGTCCAACAGGCTGCGGTTGGCCCCGTACAGCTCGGTGTAGTGCGTGATATGGGCCACGCGCAGCGGACGCTCCATCTTCCGGCGAAAATACGGGCCATGCCCGCTTCAGCGTCCCCGCCGCAGCGCCGTGGCCACCAGGTAGCGCCAGCGCGCCGCATCGCGCGGACCGGCCAGCAGGTGCGCCAGCCCTCCGCCGAAGGAACGGTCCGCGATGGGGTGGAAGGCCTTGCGCCACCGCTCCTCCAGCAACGCCTCGAAGCGCTCCGCCGGGAACTCCCCCACCCTGCGGTTCCACTCCTTCAGGTGGTCGCACCAGGCGCGCAACCGGCGCACACGCCCCGCCGTGGGCTCTTCCACATGCAGGTTGTGCAGCATCAGCTGCAGGCCGATGGTGGCCGGGTCCGCCGGCAGACCGAAATACGCCAGCACCGCCTCGTAGATGTGCGCCCGATCGGCCACCGGGTCGCGGCCATGCCGCATGTTCTGCGCGCCGATGCGGTAGTGGATGAGCACCTCCTGGAGGTTGGCATAGCGGGTGAGGCGGCTCAGGCTCAGCAGGAAGAGGTAGTCCATGCCCGGCCGCCGCCAGGCCTCGTTGCAGCGGGCGCCCTGTTCGCTCACCAGGCTTCTCCGGAACATGCAGGTGCCGTAGAGCACCGGGTCGCCGAAGAGCAGCTTCGCCCGGCAGTCGGCATCCTCCGCAGGCCAGCGCGACAGCTCCGCCCCCGCACCGATCTGCTGGGCCGCGCCGCCCACCACGCCCACCTCCGGGTGCGCCTCCAGGTAGGCCATCTGCCGCGCAAAGCGTTCCGGGAGGGCCACATCATCCGCATCCAGGATGGCGATGTAGCGCCCGCGTGCGGCCACGAACCCGCGGTTGGCCGCCGCCGCCCGACCACCGTTACGCTCCGCACGCAGCAGCCGCACCCGTGCATCGCCGATGGCCTCCACCCGCGCCGGCCCATCGTCCGTGCTGGCGTCATCCACCACCAGCAGCTCCAGGTCCGTGCAGGTGCCCGCCAGCACGCTGCGCACCGCCTCCTCCACGTACGGCCCCTTGTTGTAAAGGGTCATCACCACCGACACCTGCGGCGCCTGTGCTCCCATGTCCATGGCGGCAAATGTAGGACCCTCCGCCCGCGCCGCCGCCGCTATCTTCGCCGCGCCCATGCCCCCCGCCGAACCGCTGTCCATCTCCGTGGTGATCCCGGTGTACAATGCCGCCCCGTACGTGGAGGCCGCCGTGCGCTCCTGCCTGCAGTTCCCCGAAGTGCAGGAGGTGCTGCTGGTGGACGATGCGGGGCCCGATGACAGCTATGCCGTGTGCCAGGCCATCGCCGCCCGCGAACCGCGCGTGCACCTGCTCACCCACCCCGGCCATGTGAACAAGGGTGCCGCCGCTTCGCGCAACCTCGGCATCCGCCATAGCACCGCACCCTTCGTGGCCTTTCTCGATGCGGATGACTTCTTCCTGCCCAACCGTTTCGACGCAGAACGCAGGATCTTCGCCGAACATCCGGACGCGGACGGGGTCTATGGTGCCATCGGACCACATTACTACGACGAAGCCGGCCGTGCCTTGTTCAACAAGACCTTCGAGCACGAGATCACGTCAGTGCGCAAGCGTGTGCCTCCTGAGCAGCTGTTCGAAGGGCTCAGTGGGGGCATTCCTGATTTCGGACACTTCTCCCTCGATGCCCTCACGGTGAAGCGGTCAGCGCTGATGGGGCTTGGCCGATTGATGCGCAAGGAGCTCCATCTGCACGAGGACACGGACATCACCACACGGCTCGCATGGCACACGCGCCTGTATGCAGGTTCACTGGAAAACCCGGTGACCATGCGCGGGGTCCATGCGGAGAACCGCATCACCCAGAACGACCGCCTGGCCCATACGAACCACATGCTCTACAAATGTCTGTGGGAGTGGGCCTTGGAAACCGGTGTGGACGGCGCTGCGACCGAGCGCTTCCATTACAAGTACCGCTTGAACGAGCAACGCATCCAGCCTTCGAAGTATGCAGCGTTCGTTCACGCTCTTCGCCATCGCCGCTATCTCCGGCGCTATGATCTCCGCGATGCGCTGCTTCGGCGGCTGACCGGACCGGACACCAAGGCGACCCGCGTGCTCCATACGTTGTTCGCCAAGTTGTTCCCGTCGCGTTCTTAGCTCGAACCTCCTGTCCACCGACGTCGGGTAACGGACAGCCAATAGCCCATACGCGCCTTCCACGTACCGGAGAGGGCGATGTGCAGCAGGGACGCCCATGCATTCTCCTTCACCACCAGGTGGAAGATGCGGTCCCAGCGCTGCTCCAATTGCTTGGCGAAAGACGGACCGGGGAAAAGGTGGGGGGCGGAACGCAGCAGCTTACGGGTCCATCGGTATACCGCCCATACTTCGGCCGAACCCATGGGGGGATGAGGAGGCTCATGCAGGAACAAATGCGCCTCGACCTCCCGCTCACACGCGGATATACCAGCCCTCCGGAACACCTCTGCGGTCAACAGGAACAGGTCGCGACGGGCATCGCGGCCATGGCGCATGTTCTGCATACCGATGCGATAATCAGTCAACACCTCGGGCAGGTTGGCATAGTGAGCATGCCTTCCCACATCGAGCATGAACAGATAATCCATACCCGGTGTAAGCCATTGGGTAGGACAGCGGAGGGCATGCTCTTCCAGCACCGACCGACGGAACATGCAGGCTCCGTAGGACACGGGAACCCCGAACAACGAGAGGGCTCGAGCCTCTTCATCTCCTGGCGGCAGGCGATGCACCAGTTCACGACCGCCGAAGAACTGAAGCCAGCTGCCGCATACACCTACCTCCGGGTGATCATCGAGAAAGGCGACCTGACGGGCGATGCGTTCTGGATGCATACGGTCATCCGCATCGAGCACGGCCACGTAGGTGCCGGCCGCTGCATCATACCCCCGGTTGGCTGCAGCAGGTCGGCCGGTGTTCACCGCGCTCTCCAGGATCCGGATGCGCGGGTCGCTGATGCGCTTCACCACCGCCACCCCATCGTCCGTGCTGGCATCGTCCACCACCAGCAGCTCCAGGTCCGTGAAGGTGCTCGCCAGCACACTGCGAACCGCCTCCTCCACATACGGCCCCTTGTTGTGCAGGGTCATCAGCACGGTGACCGTGGGCTCCGGTGAAGGCTGTGCGTGCATCGCGGCGAAAGTACGGATCCCTACCCAGGCACTTCAGGCCGGGGGCGCGCCCTTCGCTGCCCGCGCCAGGATGTCCTGCAGCACGGCGATGCGGTCCTCCACCCGGTGGTGCGCCAGCACGTAGGCGCGGCCGTTGGCGCCGTACTGCGCGGCCAGCGCCGCATCGTCCACCAGCCGCAGCAGGTGGGCCGCCATCGTCCCCACATCGCCCTCGGCGCTCAGCAGCCCGCGCTCCCCGTGCGCCACCACATCGGCAATGCCCGCATGGCGCGTGGCCACCACCGGCAGCCCGCTGGCCATGGCCTCCAGCACCGCCAGGGGCGTGCCCTCGCTGTCGCCGTTGGCCGTCACCACGCTGTGCTGCACAAAAGCGCGGCTGCTCCGCATCAGGCCGGCCACCTCCTCCGGCGTGCGCACCCCGCACAGCTCCACCGCCTCCTCCATGCGCAGGGCGCGCACCAGCTGGGCGCAGGCCTCGTGCAGCGGACCCGTGCCCACCATGCGCAGCCGCGCCTGGGGCCGCTGGTCCAACACCCGCCGGAAGGCCAGCAGGGTCAGGTGCGGCGCCTTCTTCTCCACAAAACGCCCGATCGCCGTGAAGTGCGGCGGGCTGTCGGCCACCGCACCGGGGTGGAAGCGCTCCACATCGATGCCGTAGCAGTTGTACACCACCTTGGACCGCGGGGCACCCAGGGCCAGCAGCCGCTCCTCCATGGCACGGCTCACCACCACCAGCGCCGCCGCCTGGGCGAACAGCCGCTTGTAACCGTCCCGCTCGGCCGCCACATCGTGCCGGTGCGCATCGTGCCCGTGGAAGTGGGCCACCAGCGGCACCCCCGCCTCGGCACAGGCCTCCAGCAGCGCATGCGCCATCACCCCGTACTCCGCCAGCACCACCTCCACCCGCCGCTGCCGCAGCAGCTCCACCGTGCGCCGGTGCCGCTGCTTCCGCTCGTCCAGCCGCAGCACCCTGCGTTCCGTATAGCTCCGCAAGCGCTCGGCCGGCGTCACCGGCACCACCAGCAGGCGGTCGTCCACCCGCCGGGGCGGAAAGCCATCGCTGAGCACCGCCACCAGGCCCTCCAAGCGCTGCTCGTGCGCCGCGATGAAGGTCTCGCTGTACGCGTTGCGCGTGGGTACGGCCAGGGCGATGCGGGGGGCGCTCATGGGGGCGCTAAGGTAGGGGGCGGGGGTGGGGGATCAGGGGAGCACCAGAAGGGTTGTCTGCGCCTGTACGGACGCTATGACCCGGGATACTCACCACTACGGACCGCCGTGGATGGGTGCGGCACCACCGTACACATATCCAGGCGCCGGACCCTGTCACCAGCTACTTCCGCAAGCACCAAAGCGACTGGTCCCTCCTGATCGCCTTGTGCCACCAATACGCAGGGCCTCAAGCGCCCAAGCGCCTGCACCGCACCCATTTCAGCGCGGACCAGTTGGCCCGATGAAAGGATCGATGCAAGCTTGCCGGAGATGTATGTCATGTATTCCGCCTTGCTCCCGATCTCGGCGAACACCGACTGCGAAGCGTACCGGAAGTCCTCCGCCAGCAAGGGCGCAAGTTCATCCGCATCCAACCGGTTCAACATGCGCGCATAAGCGCGCAGTGCATCCTCTTCCTTGATCATTGAGCGCTTTGTTGTACAGGCTTCAATCTCCTGTGAATTCGGTGGCTAGCATCCCTGCATACCTCACCACAAGGTACCTGGTTAGTGTCTGCCTATCTGGTGGATAGCCAAAGTGCCTAGGCGGTCGATTGCAATGACGATCTGGAAGATGGACATGCGGATAAATATCATTCAGGACTTTAACCCAAGACCCAACTCGTTGAGCCAGAGACTCAATTTGCCTTGGTCCGTTACGTCGAAGATGAATTCCTGCCCCCTGCCACCAGAGTCGTAGTGGGCCGTCCCCGAATCATGCGTCCGTACTTTGACACGCTGATTGGTAGGAGACATAAAGTCGAATGCTCTCCATAGGGATTTACTGAGCCCGGCAGAAGTAAGTACGAGCGCTGGGGAGTATTGGAACGTGCCATATCCCTTACCGCCAAAGTCATCCTTTGTGGCTGGCAAGAAGAAGCAATTCTTGTCCTCCCTGATCCAATCGGTCTTCCTGTGTGGATGCCACGAATAGCCATCAGGTTCAGATGTCAATGCGTCCTTCCAACTCTTCTTCGGCCAGCGATGGATGGTGCCGACCTGCATGTAGCCCCAGATGGCATGCACCTCAGGGGCCTTGCTGTAACTGAAGTGGCCATCCTTTAGTTCAGCTTCTTTGAATGAACCAAAGAACAGGAACAGATCACCAGGGTGTACATCCTTCAGCTCCGACGCTGAACCTCCCACTTGACCGAAGGCCGGTTTCCAGCCGGTTGGAGGTGTGTTGAAGATGTCCTTGCGAATGTCGGGGTCTAAGTGGCATTCAGAGAACTGACGGATGCTGAGGTCATCCATGAGTTGCTTGTACGAATAGCGCTGGCCGCCATGCAAGAACCCAATGTCCGTATAACTCACTCCCGAATAGCCTTCCGGTATGGGTATGGAAAGCATCTGCCCACCGATGATGGGACTAGGTTTGCCACCGCTGCTGCTATCGAAGCCTTTTCGGCTCAAGATCACTTTCATGGTTCGAACCTACGCCACCATCCCCTTCACGAACACCTCTACATACTCCTTCATCCGCTCCACGATGCGCTCCCCGATCTCCCGCGCCTTCAACACGCTGGGGCGGGCTTCGAGGCACTTGAACACATCGTCCTTCAGCGGCTCCTGGCCGGTGAAGATGTAGGCGTCGATCAGGTTGGCGAACTGCTTCCGGTCCAGGCCTTCCTCTTCGCAGAGCTGCTGCAGGGCCAGCACCCGCTGGTCCTCCCAGTATTGCGCGAACTCGTCCTGGATGCGAT
>JAWKNG010000003.1:0-555742 GCA_041391845.1 Flavobacteriales bacterium
GAACGAACTGCGTGCATCGGGCGTGCGCGAGATCGTGATGCTCAGCGGCGACAAGACGGCCATCACGCAGCGCGTCGCGGCCAAGCTGGGTATCCACAAGGCCTTCGGCGATCTGCTGCCGGAAGATAAAGTATCGAAGATGCAGCAGGTGAAGAAGGACCCTACCGCCGTGGTGGCCTTCGTGGGCGACGGCATCAATGATGCGCCGGTGCTCGCGCTCAGCGATGTGGGTATCGCCATGGGCGGCCTGGGCAGCGATGCGGCCATCGAGACCGCTGATGTGGTGATCCAGAACGACCAGCCCTCGCGGATCGCCGAAGCCATCCGCATCGGCCGGGCCACCAAGCGGGTGGTCACGCAGAACATCGTACTCGCTTTCGGCGTGAAGGCGATCGTCCTGATCCTCGGCGCGGGAGGATTGGCCACCCTATGGGAAGCGGTGTTCGCCGATGTGGGTGTGGCGCTGTTGGCGATACTTAACGCGAGCAGGATGCGGTGAGGGTTCTGGAACATAACTTGCGTGGCTACGAACATGAAACAGCTGACCACCCTGCTCTTTGCCTTTTGCACACTAGGCCTATCTGCACAAACCGGTGCAGTTTCCCCGCCCGCCAAAGGCAAGAAGACCGCCACCATCGCCATCCAGAGCACTGGCATCTGCGATATGTGCGAGAAGACCATCGAGACCGAACTCGTCTATACCAAGGGCGTGAAGAAGGTGGATGTGGACCTCAGCACCGCTGCCGTGAGCGTGACCTACGATCCGCGCAAGACCGACGCGGACAAATTGCGTGCAGCGCTCACCAAGCTGGGGTACTCCGCCGATGGCACACCCGGTGATGCAGCCGCCTTTGCCAAATTGCCCCAGTGCTGCCAGAATGAAGGCTGCGGCAAGTTGCCGGTGAAGCAATCAAGCTTCATTGGGCCATGCCGACGCAGGTGCGGCCATACTACGTAGCAGAGTTGCGCAAGAGCGAAGAGGCTCGCACGCTCGGCGATCTGCAACTCGAATGGCACCATCTCGAGCGGGCCCATATTCTCGGCCAGCGTTGGCCCTTGGAGCACAACGCGGTGCATTGGCGCATGCTGAAGTTCGGGTTCCGTACCAAGAACATGCGCGAGATCATCGGACAGTTGCCGCGTCTGGTCTTCGGTGGGGTGAAGAGCTTCGTGGGCACGGTGCCGATCGGGAATACGGGCGGAGCGAATGTGCCGGCGCTGAAGCCGCTGGCGTTACCAGACGACCTAGCAGCGATACTCAATGACACCTTTGCCGTGTGATCGATAGTGCGATCACCGTGTCCGAGAGTGAATGGAGTATCGGGCCCTTCGCGGGTCACATATTCCGCCGATACTGCCCCCCCACCTCGAACATCGCCGCAGTCAACTGCCCGAGCGAGCAATACTTCGTCGCCTCCATCAGCACGGCGAACATGTTCTCGTTCCGGATGGCCGCTTGCTGCAGGTCCTTGATCGCCTTCGCCGCTTCCGCGCTGTAGGCCGCGCGTAGGTTCTCCACCGTCGCAATCTGCGCTTCCTTCTCTTCCTCGGTGGCGCGGATCACCTCCTTGGGCAATACCGTCGGTGAGCCCTTGCTGCTGAGGAAGGTGTTCACGCCGATGATCGGGTATTCGCCCGTGTGCTTGAGGGTCTCGTAGTACAAGCTCTCTTCCTGGATCCGGCTCCGTTGGTACATCGTTTCCATCGCGCCCAGAACACCACCGCGCTCCGTGATCCGATCGAACTCCGTCAACACCGCTTCCTCAACGAGGTCCGTCAACTCCTCGATGATGAACGAGCCTTGCAGCGGGTTCTCGTTCTTGGCCAGCCCCAGTTCCTTGTTGATGATGAGCTGGATGGCCATGGCGCGGCGCACGCTTTCCTCGGTGGGTGTGGTGATGGCCTCGTCGTAGGCGTTCGTATGGAGGCTGTTGCAGTTGTCGTAGATGGCGTAGAGCGCCTGCAATGTGGTACGGATGTCGTTGAAGTCGATCTCCTGCGCGTGGAGGCTCCGACCAGACGTCTGGATATGGTACTTGAGCATCTGGCTGCGCTCGTCGGCGCCGTAGCGGTGCTTGAGCGCCTTGGCCCAGAGGCGGCGCGCCACGCGGCCCATCACGGCGTACTCGGGGTCCATGCCGTTGCTGAAGAAGAAGCTCAGGTTGGGCGCGAACGCGTTGATGTCCATGCCCCGGCTCAGGTAGTACTCCACGTAGGTGAAGCCGTTGGCCAGCGTGAACGCGAGCTGGCTGATGGGGTTGGCGCCGGCCTCCGCGATGTGGTAGCCGCTGATGCTGACGCTGTAGAAGTTGCGGACCTTCTGGTCGATGAAGTACTGCTGCACGTCGCCCATCAACCGCAGCGCGAACTCGGTGCTGAAGATGCAGGTGTTCTGCGCCTGGTCCTCCTTCAGGATATCGGCCTGCACGGTGCCGCGCACGCTCTGCAGGGTCTCGGCCTTGATCTTCTCGTACACGTCCTTCGGCAGCACCTGGTCGCCAGTGATACCGAGCAGGAGCAGACCCAGACCGTCGTTGCCTTGGGGGATCTCACCGTGGTAGCGGGGTCGCGCACTGCCAACTGCCCACTGCCTACTCCCAACTGCTTCCCAGCGTTCCTTGATCTTGCGTTCCACCTCGGACTTCAGGCCGTTGGCAAGAATGTATTTCTCGCAGTTCTGGTCGATCGCGGCGTTCATGAAGAAGCCGAGCAGCATGGGCGCAGGACCGTTGATGGTCATGCTCACGCTGGTGTTGGGCGCGGTGAGGTCGAAGCCGCTGTAGAGCTTCTTGGCATCATCGAGGCAGCAGATGCTCACGCCGCTGTTGCCCACCTTGCCGTAGATGTCCGGACGACGACCGGGGTCGTGGCCGTAGAGCGTTACGCTGTCGAAGGCGGTGCTGAGGCGCTTGGCGGGCATGCCCTGGCTCACGTAGTGGAAGCGCTTGTTCGTCCGCTCCGGACCGCCCTCGCCGGCGAACATGCGCGCGGGGTCCTCGCCCTGGCGCTTGAAGGGGTAGATGCCTGCGGTGTAGGGGAAGAAACCGGGCGTGTTCTCCTGCATAGCCCAGCGCACCTTGTCGCCCCAGCTCTTGAACTTCGGCAGCGCCACCTTCGGGATCTTCAGGTGACTGAGGCTCTCGGTGTGGTTGGGCACCTTGATCTCCTTGCCGCGCACCTGGTAGGTGTAGAACTCGCCGCTGTACTTCTCCTCTTCGGCCTTCCAGTTCTGGAGCATGGACCAGAGGTGCGGGTCGAGGTCCTTTTTCAGCGCGTCGAACTTGGCAATGAGCTGTTCAACGTTCGTATCCGCTCCCCTCTCCTTGGGAGAGGGGTTGGGGGTGAGGGCGAGCAGATCCGGCCCACCGAAAGTCAACACAGCCGAATAGAGTCCATAGAGTTGATCGGCGATGGAAGCTTGACGGCGGACTTGCTCATCGTATCGGCGATTGTTCTCGCTGATCTCGCTCAGGTAGCGGCTCTTGGCGGGGGGGATGATCCACACCTTCTCGCTCATCTCGTCGTGGGCGTGGAAGGTGCTTTGGAAGTCGACGCCGGTCTTCTCGGCGATCTTCTTCATGAGGCGCGCGTAGAGCGAGTTGGTGCCGGGGTCGTTGAACTGGCTGGCGATGGTGCCCACCACGGGCAGGTCATCGTCGTTGGCGTCCCACAGGTTGTGGTTGCGCTTGTACTGCTTCTTCACGTCGCGCAGGGCATCGAGGGCGCCGCGCTTGTCGAACTTGTTGATGGCCACCACGTCGGCGAAGTCAAGCATGTCGATCTTCTCCAGCTGCGTGGCCGCGCCGAACTCCGGCGTCATGATGTAGAGGCTCACATCGCTGTGGTCCAGGATCTCGGTATCGCTCTGGCCGATGCCGCTGGTCTCCAGGATGATCAGGTCGAAGCCCGCGGCCTTCAGGATGCTCACGGCCTCCTTCACGTGCTTGCTGAGCGCGAGGTTGCTCTGGCGCGTGGCGAGGCTGCGCATGTACACGCGCTCCCCGCGGATGCTGTTCATGCGGATGCGGTCGCCCAGCAACGCACCGCCGGTCTTGCGCTTGCTCGGGTCCACGCTGATCACGCCGATGGTCTTGGTGGGCTGGTCCAGGATGAAGCGGCGGATCAATTCATCCACCATGCTGCTCTTGCCCGCGCCGCCCGTGCCCGTGATGCCCAGGATCGGGGCCTTGCTCGCTTCGGCCTTCTTGTGGATCTCGTCGGCGATCTTGCCGAACACTTCGGGGTGGTTCTCGGCGGTGCTGATCAGCTTGGCGATGGCCGGCCAGTTCTGCGGGCTCAGCTTCTTCGCTTCGCCGTTCACCTTGTCGCTGAGGTCGAAGTCGGCCTTCTCCAGCAGGTCGTTGATCATGCCCTGCAGACCCATGGCACGGCCGTCGTCGGGGTGATAGATGCGCGTGATGCCGTAGGCGTGCAGCTCCTCGATCTCGCTGGGCAGGATGGTGCCGCCGCCGCCGCCGAAGATCTTGATGTGACCCGCGCCCTTCTCCTTCAGCAGGTCGTACATGTACTTGAAGTACTCGTTGTGCCCGCCCTGGTAGCTGGTCATGGCGATGGCGTGCGCGTCCTCCTGGATGGCGGTGTTCACCACGTCCTCCACGCTGCGGTCGTGCCCCAGGTGGATCACCTCGGCGCCGGTGCTCTGGATGATCCTGCGCATGATGTTGATGGCGGCATCGTGGCCGTCGAAGAGTGAGGCTGCCGTTACAACACGGATCTTGTTCTTCGGAACGTAAGGGGCGGCTTGGACGAAGGTGGTCGACATAGGCGCGAAGTTACCGGGAGGGGTGAAGACTCAAGTCACAAGACACAAGGCACAAGATCCAAGGCAAGAGACACAAGACAGAAATCTCAGATCCAACACCTTGACCACTTGGAACTTGAGACTTATATCTTGGGTCTTGAACCGCTGGTGCCCGGGAGTGGTGCGAAGTTACCGGAGGGCGGGATACAAGTGCCAAGTGACAAGGGGCAAGGGACAAGTGTCAACGGGGCCCCGCAACGCGCCACCTTGATCCCATGATACTTGACACTTGATACTTGGTACTTTTCTGGCCACCGGACCGTCTGTCCGCGCCTTAACCCGCCGACGGCCAAGCCTGCCGCGATCAGGAGGCGTACCTTCGTTCAATGCCAAAAGACATCCGCATCCGACTGCGCCACCTGAAACTGGAGGACTTCCAGAACCTGCGCGAAGCGATGGTGCAGGCCTATCCGGACATGGCCGGGGCCATCTGGCGGGAGGACCACATCCGCACGCTGATCGCCCGGTTCCCCGACGGCCAGTTCTGCGTCACGGTGAACGGACAGGTGGTGGCCTCCGCCCTTTCCATCATCGTCGACTACGACCTGTACGGTGACCGCCACACCTACCGGCAGATAACGGGCAACTACACCTTCAGCACCCACGACCCCGAAGGCGATGTGCTTTACGGCATCGACGTGTTCGTGCATCCCGAATACCGCGGCATGCGCCTGGCCCGGAGGCTGTATGAGGCACGCAAGGAACTGTGCGAACGGCTCAACCTGAAGAGCATCGTGGCGGGAGGGCGCATCCCCAACTACGGCAAGTATGCCGACAAGCTGAAGCCCCGCGAGTACATCGACAAGGTGAAGCAGAAGGAGATCTACGACCCCACCCTCTCCTTCCAACTGAGCAATGACTTCCACGTGCTGAAAGTGATGCAGGGCTATCTGCAGGGCGACACCAGTTCGCTGGAGTATGCGACCCTGCTGGAGTGGAACAACATCTACTACGATCAGCGGCCCAAGATCGCGGGCCGCGCCAATGAGGTGGTGCGGCTGGGCCTGGTGCAATGGCAGATGCGCCCCATGGCGAACCTCGACGCCCTCTGCGACCAGGTGGAGTTCTTCGTGGACGCCATCAGCAGCTACCAGGCGGACTTCTGCCTCTTCCCTGAGTTGTTCAACGCGCCCCTGCTCGCCGAGTTCAACGACCTCGACGAGGCCTCCGCCATGCGTGGACTGGCACGCTATACCGAGCCCTTGCGCGACAAGTTCATCGACTACGCCATCCGGTACAACGTGAACATCATCACCGGCTCCATGCCCTGGCAGGATGGCGCGCTGCTGAAGAACGTGGGTTACCTGTGCCGCCGCGACGGCACCTGGGAGAAGTTCGAGAAGGTGCACATCACCCCGAACGAGGTGCAATACTGGGGGATGAAGGGGGGCGACGAGGTGCGCGTGTTCGACACCGACTGCGGGAAGATCGGCATCCTCATCTGCTACGATGTGGAGTTCCCCGAGCTGTCCCGCCTGCTAGCCATGCAGGGCATGCAGATCCTGTTCGTGCCTTTTCTCACCGACACACAGAACGGCTACATGCGCGTGCGCCGCTGTGCCCAGGCCCGCGCCATCGAGAACGAGTGTTACGTGGCCATCGCCGGCAGCGTGGGCAACCTGCCGAAGGTGGAGAACATGGACATCCAGTTCGCCCAGAGCGCCGTATTCACCCCGAGCGACTTCGCCTTCCCCACCAAAGGCATCAAGAGCGAGGCCACACCCAACACGGAGATGACGCTCATCGTGGACGTGGACCGCGACCTGTTGAAGGAACTGAACGCTCACGGCAGCGTGCGCATCATGCGCGACCGCAGGACGGACCTGTACGATCTGAAGCTGCTGAAGAACGCGCCAAGGAACGGGTCATCGACCAAGGCGAGGAACAATACCCGGTCCAGCGATCGGGCGTAACGACCGGGCTGCCTCCTTTGCCGCCAGCACATGGAGCAGGTCGCTGCGCGATCAGGGAGCAGGCAGCGGACGGTGGTGGAACGACGTCTCTGAAATAGCTTCGTTCACCATGCGCGCTGCCCTCCTCACTGTTCTATGGTTTCCCCTGCTGGCCTGCGCCCAGAGCTGGTGCCCGCCGGGTGCGACATGGACCTATGGCACGGAGTTCATCAGTCTTTACGGATATGCGCAATACACGTACGTGAGCGATACCACGCTCGGTGGTCAGCTGGGGCATCGCATCGATGCCAACGGAGCCATGTCCTACTTCGGGCAGACGGGGGTCAATTACTGGAGCCAACCCATCGCGGCCATTACCGCCCAGATCGGCGATGTGGTATCGCTTTGGTCCGATACTGAGCAAACATGGGACACCCTGTTCTGGCTGGGTGCCGTACCGGGTGACAGCTGGATCAGACGCGGTGGACCGTACGGGGATTGCGACCCGCCGGACAGTCTGGTCATTGTGGATACGACCACGGTGGTCTTCGACGGGCTTCCTCTTCGGCGCTGGACCGTAGATCAACGAACGGACGGTGTGAGCATGTTCACTGAGACCTTCACCGAACGGCTCGGCTGGACGATGAACTTCAGCCCCTACCCGGCTTGTATCATCGTGGATGGTCCCGTGGGCATGCGGTGTTACAGCGACCAGGACATCACCGTGAGCTTTACGGGCCTCGGCTGCGAAACACTCGCGGGCATCAGTGACCACTTGGCCGCTTCAGGGCTCTCTGCTTTCCCCAACCCCGGCACCACCCACTTCTCCCTTGATCTCGCGCCCGGCCCCCATACCATCACCCTCTTCGATGCCACAGGCCGCATGGTGCTGCGCCAACGCACCGCCGATGCCCGGCCGGTGATCACCACGGAAGCACTGCCTGCGGGGTTGTACCGCATCACCGTGCGCGATGAGCAGGGCGCGGTGATGGGCACGACGTGGGTGAAGGAGTGATGGATCCGCAAGTCCCCTCGTTCGGCCTGCGCGTCACACCACCCTCGGTACCAGCCCGGTGACCTCCCGGATCGCCAGCTCGTCCAGTGTCTCCCGCTCCAACAGCGCCTTCGCCAACGCGTCCAACTGCGCTCGGTGCTCCTTCAGCAGGCGCGTGGCCTCAGTGTGGCACTCCTGGATGATGCGGCGCACCTCCTGGTCCACCTGCTGCGCGGTATGCTCGCTGATGTCCTTTTTGCCCAACTGGCCGTATCCGCTGCTGAGATAGGGGTTCTCCCGTGCGGCCAATTCCACCATACCCAGCTCGTCGCTCATGCCCCAGCGCGTCACCATGCGGCGCGCGATACCGGTGGCCTGCTCGATGTCGTTCTCCGCGCCGGTGGTGCGATCGCCGTAGACGATCTCCTCGGCCACACGACCGCCCAGGATGCCCACGATGCGCGCCTTGAGGAACGCGTCGGTGTAGTTATAGCGGTCCTCGTCGGCACGTTGGTAGGTGACGCCCAGCGCCTGACCGCGCGGCACGATGCTCACGCGCTTCACCGGATCTGCGCCAGGCATGACCAGGCCAAGGATGGCGTGCCCACCCTCGTGGTAGGCGATGCGCTCGCGGTCGGCTGGGTTGAGCAGCAATGCACGCGCGGGACCCAGCAGCACCTTCTCCAGCGCATCCATGAAGTTGGCCTGTTTCACCTCGTCCTGCTTGCGGCGCGCGGCAAGCAGTGCGGCCTCGTTCACCAGGTTCTTCAGGTCGGCACCGCTGAGGCCGGGTGTGGCGGCTGACACCTCGGCGAGCACCACGTCCGCAGCCAGCGGCACCTTGCGCGTATGCACCTGCAGGATGGCCTCGCGGCCCTTCTTGTCGGGCAGGTTCACCACCACGCGGCGATCGAACCGGCCGGCGCGCAGCAGGGCCTTGTCCAGGATGTCCGGTTGATTGGTGGCGGCCAGCACGATCACGCCGGTGGCGCTGCTGAAGCCGTCCATCTCGGCGAGGATCTGGTTCAGCGTCTGCTCCTGTTCCTGCGCGCCTCCGAAGGCAGTGAGGCCGCGCGCCCGACCAATGGAGTCGATCTCGTCGATGAAGATGATCGACGGTGCATGTTCACGGGCCTGCTTGAATAGGTCGCGCACACGGGCCGCACCCACCCCCACGATCATCTCCACGAACTCCGAACCGCTCATGCTGAAGAAGGGCACGTTGGCCTCCCCCGCCACGGCACGCGCCAGCAGCGTTTTACCAGTGCCCGGCGCACCGATCAGCAGCACGCCCTTGGGTGCCGCGCCGCCCAGCCGCGTGTACTTCTGCGGATCCTTCAGGAAGTCCACGATCTCCACCAGCTCTTCCTCCGCATCGTCGATGCCGGCCACGTCCTCGAAGGTGACTCGCTTGTCGTTCTCCTTGTCGAAGCGGCGCGCGCTGCTCTTGCCCAGCCCGGAAAGGCCGCCCATGCCACCGCCCAACGGGCCCTGGCGCATGCGGCGGAAGAACCACACGTACATGGCGATGATGAGCAGCGCCGGCCCGAACATGAACAGGAAGGAGAGGATCGGGTTGGTGTCCTCCACGATGGGCTCGGCACTGATCTCCACCTGCTTGTCCAGCAGCAGCTCCTCCAGACGCGTGTCGGCGAAGGCGGGCAGGATGGTGGTGAACTGCTTCACCTCCGCAGGCTTCTTTCCGCGCAGCTCCGTGGCGGTGGTATCCTGGGGCCAGGTGACGGGTTCGGTGAAGGTGCCGCTGATGGATTCGCCTTTGCCGTACACCTCCTTCACGTTGCCGCGCTCCACCTCGGCCTTGAAGAGCGTGTAGGGAATGGTGACCGGTTCCTCCGCGCTTGTTGATAGGAAGGAACGCACGAACCAGATGTTGAGCAACAGGATGATGACGAACCAGAACCACGAGATGCGCGGCAGCTGGGGCGGCTTGGGGCGGGCGTTCCGGTCCGGTGGCTGCTGATGGGCGTTGCCCGATTTTGGGGTGTTGGCTGCCATTACCGCGAAGGTACCCCGTCGAAGTGCTCGAACGAATTGGAGCGGCGCACCCGTGCCGTAATTACCAAGCCCGAAGCAGGGATGAGCCTCCTCAAGCTACCGTTACCGCTCCAATCTGCGCGCTTTCCGCTCGAACCAGATGCAGGTGGTCATGTCGTTCATCACGTTCAAGGCCGAGCGTACCATGCCCAGCAGGCGGTCCACACCGATGATGATGCCGATGCCCTCCACCGGGATGCCCACACTGCTGAGCACGGTGGCCAGCACGATCACGCCGGCCCCGGGTGCGGAGGGTGTGCCGATCGACGCGGCCACTGTGGTCACCACCATCATCACGATGGCCGGCAGGCCCAGATCGAGGCCGTAGACCTGCGCCAGAAAGATGGCGGCAATGGCTTGGAACGCGGCCGTTCCGTTCATGTTGATGATGGTGCCCACAGGTACCACGAAGCGTGCGATGGGTTCGCGGATGCCGAAGGTCTCCAGGGCGGTGCGCAGGCTCAGGGGCATCACCGCAGCGGAGCTTGCCGTGCTGAAGGCGAGGAGCATCACATCGCGGCAGCCCGCGAGGAACCGGCCGGGGCGGACACCGCACCACCACGCCAGCAACACGTTGGCCAGCGCCAGCAGGGCCATGGCAAGCAGCACGGCGAACACGTACATGCCCATGCCGCTAAGCGCATGCCAGCCCACTGATGCGGTCACCTGGCACATGAGGCCCAGCACCGCCAGTGGCGCCAGCTTCATCGCCCAGCGGATGATCGTCATGCAGATCTCCTGCACGGCCCCCAGCAGACGGATCACCGGCTCAGCGGTGGCCGGGTCCAGCGACAGCATCGCGATGCCCGCAATGATGGCGAAGGCCACGATGCTGAGCATCTCACCTGAGACCATCGATGCCAGCGGATTCTCAGGCAACAGGTCGGTGATGAAGCCCGTGACCGTGGGCCGCTCGGTGGTGATGTCCGGGATCGCTGCACCCACACTCCAGCCCTTGGCAGCGAGCAGATCGCCGGGACGCAGCCAACTGGCCACACCGATGCCGATGACGATGGCGGCCACCGTGAACGCCAGGAAGAACATGGCCACCCGCGGACCCAGCTCCTTCAGTTCGGCCGGATCACCGCCGCCCACGATGCCCCGGATCACCGAACTGACCACCAGCGGGATCATGATCATTTGGATGAGCCGGATGAAGAGCAACCCGGGGAGCGCCAGCCAGTCGATCAGCGGCGCCGCGACCGCAGCGGGAACCAGCGCGGCATCAGCGCTCAGCACCACTCCCAGCCCGATGCCGAGGAACATGGCGATGAGCACCTTCAGCCACAGGCGCGTCTCTACCAGCCTTTGCAGGTGGCGGTACATGTCCTGCAAGGCGAGGATGGGGCGCGACGTGTGGGCTTCGTTCATCGGCGGGGGCGAAGCTACAGGCAAGCCGGCGATGCCAGGCCTGCAACCCGACAGCGTAGCGATCCCGCCATGCAGCAATTGAAGATGCTTCCGCGAGGCCCGGGACCATCATCCATCACACCCACGTGTACCATTCCTGTCCGAAGCACCAGGGTCACCCAAGGCGGCCCAGCACCTTCCGGGCGTGCGCACGACCGATGGCCCGGATGCGCTCCGCCTGATGCAGGTCCAGGATCCCGAAGGCCGCCAGCTCGGGGGGCTCGATGTAGAGGCGGCAGCCTTCCGATGATCGCGCCACCACCTCGCGGAAGCTCAGGTGCACCGTGCGGTCGAGGGTCTCCCGGAAGTTGAGCCTGCCATTGAGCGGGGCCAATGGGTTCACATACACCGCGATCACCGCGGAGCGCTGGTCGTTGAAAGGCTCGATCGGCAGGTTGTTGCTGAGGCCACCGTCCACATAGCGCCCTTGACCGATGTCCACGGGCGGGAACAGCACCGGCACCGCGCTCGCCGCCAGCAGGGCCGGCACCAGCTCCCCTTCATGCAGCAGGCATTGACGACCGGTGGCCAGGTCGGTAAGGCTAACGAAGAAGGGCATGGGCAGCTGCTCGATACGTTCCACGGGCAGGGTGGCCTCCAGGAAGGTCCGGATGCGGTTCTGCGTGAGGCGGTCGCCGCGCAGGATGCGCCACCGACTGAAGATGCCGGGCACCCTGCTCCGCATCAGGTCCACCACCTCGCCCGGAGCCAGCCCGGCCGCGATGTAGGCCCCCACCAGGGCACCCGCACTGGTGGCGCTGATCGCTCCCGGAACGATGCCGAACTCCGCGCAGGCCTCCAGCACACCCAGGTGCGCGAAACCACGGGCGCCTCCCCCGGAGAGCACAAAGGGGGCCTGTTGGCTGCTGGTGGGCTGTCGTTTCTCCATCGCTGTCGGTGGTCCAAAGGTACCCGGTCCGCGCCCGCACCAGCCCGGACGTGATAATTGACAGAACTTAACTGTTGCTTTTTGCAACTTTCTATACCTTTGCATCGTTGTCTTTAGCAACCATTGACATGAACGCATCAACCGAGGAACTCGCCCGCCTGCTGCCCACCCTGTTCCGCAGCGTGTTCAGACTGCTGGCCGTTGAGCTGGACAGGACCGACATGGGTGTGCGTTTGCCACAGTTCGGCGTACTGGACTTCCTGCTCACCAACAGCCAGCCCGTGCAGACCGACCTGGCGAACCACTTCGCCAAGGACAAGAGCGTGATGCTCCGCCAGTTGGACGAGATGGAACAGGCGGGATGGATCGAGCGACAGCTGGACCCCAACGACCGCCGACGCAAGAACCTGGTGGTGACGAAGAGCGGCCTGGAGCTGCACAAGAAGGTCTCCAAGCTCCGGAGCAAGGTCTTCGCGCAGGTGCTGGAAGGCGTGAGCGAAAAGGAAATGGCCGCCTGCCTGAAGGTCCTGAACACCATGAACGAGAACGCCAACAGCGGCGACACGAAATGAAACGCCTTCTTCCCCTGGCCGCCCTGCTGGCCATCACGCATGCCAACGCCCAAGAGGCCTTCACCCTGCGCCAGGCCATCGACCACGCACGGGCGCACAGCCCCGCCATGGCCATCGCCGCCAACGAGCAGCAGCGCGCCGACGCCCAGGCCCAGGAGGCCGTGAGTGGTTACCTGCCCCAGGTGAACGGCAGCGGTCAGTTCGATGACAACATCAAGCGGCAGACCACCATCCTGCCCGGCGGCATCTTCAGCGAGGAGCCCCTGCCCGTACAGTTCGGCACCCAGTTCATCACCACCCTCAACCTGCAGGTGGAACAGACCCTGATCGACGTGGCCCAGCTCAACGGCATCCAGGCCAACCAGCCCAACCTGCGCATGGCCTCCATCCGGCTCGCCCAGGCCGAGGAGCAGGTGGTGTACGATGTGGCACGTGCCTATGCACAGGCACAGACCCACCGCGAACAGGTGCGCCTGCTGCAGGAGAACCTCGCCCAGTACGAGCAGCTCGTGCCCATCCTGCAGCTCCGCCTGGCCAAGGGCGTGGTGCAACAGCTGGAACTGGACCGCGTGGAGATCACGCGCCGCAACCTCACCAGCCAGCTGCGCGTGGCACAAGCCAACTTCGAGGTGGCCCTGGACCAGCTGAAACGTGCCATGGGCATGCCGCTGAACGAACAGCTCGTCCTGGCCGATGAGCCCCGCACCACAGCCGATGCGCCAAGCGCCACGGACACGCCGTTCACCCTGGACAAGGTGCTCGGCCATCAGCTCAACCGGCAGACCGAACTGCTCTACGGCATCGACCTGAAGCGCAAGCGCAACGCCTTCCTGCCCACCCTCAGCGCCTACGGACGCTACGGCGCCATGGCCCAGGGCAACGACCTGGCCGACAGCTACGACAACTGGTTCGACTATGCCGCCATCGGCCTGCGGTTGAACGTGCCCCTCTTCAGCGGGCTGCGCCGCACCAGCCAGATCCGCCAGAGCGAGATCGCCCTGCTGAACCTGCGCGAGCAGCAGCGTGATGCAGACCTGGGCTTCGAACTGAACTACCGCAGCGCCAACACCCGCCTGCTGGCCACCGATGCCACCCTGCAGAGCGATGCCGACAACCTGCAGCTGGCCGAACGTGTGTTCGCCAACACCAACCTGCAGTACCAGCAGGGGCTCGCCTCGCTGAGCGACCTGCTCAACGCCGATTACCAGTTGAAGGAGGCCCGCAACAACTGGACGACCTCTCTCCTCAACCGCTCCATCGCCGTGATCGACCTGGAGCGCTCCAAGGGCAACCTGCTCAACTACGTGAACACCCTCTGACCCCCAACGCCAAGGCGACAACGATGAAACGCAAATGGATCTTTCCGCTGGTACTGCTGGTACTGGCCCTGGGCATCGGCCTGCGACTGGCCGCCAACAAGAAGAAGCTCGACGCGGCCAAACAGCCCGTGGACCGCAGCGCCTTCGCCTTCCCGGTGAACGTGATCACCACCGCCATCGCCCCGGTGGATGGCGGCTTCACCGTGCCCGGCACCCTGGAACCCGATGAGCATGCCCGCGTGATGGTGCAGGCACAGGGCAAGCTGGCCAGCCTCACCGTGGACCTCGGCTCGCGCGTGAGCAAGGGCCAGGTGCTCGGCAGCCTCGAGGTGGCCCAGAAGCAACTGGAACTGCAGGCCGCCGAACTGGCGCTGGAGAAGCTCCGCAAGGACGATGAACGCTACCGCGAACTGGTGGCCGGCAAGGCCGCACCCGAGGCCAACTACGACGAGGTCCACTTCAACTACGAGACGCAGAAGGTGAAGGTGGACCAGATCCGCCAGCAGCTGCGCGATGCCAAGGTGGTGAGCCCTGTGAACGGCATCGTGGTGGCGAAGAACGCGGAGGTGGGCGAGTACGTCACCGCCAACACCGCCGTGGTGGAAGTGGTGGACGTGAGCCAGCTGAAGGCGAAGGTGCATGTGAGCGAACGCGACGCCTACCGTGTGAAGGAGGGCGATGCCGTGGCCGTGACCACCGAGGTCTTCCCCGGTGAGACCTTCCAGGGCCGGGTCACCTTCGTGAGCCCGCGCGGCGATGCCAGCCACAACTACCTGGTGGAGGTGGCCGTGCAGAACGACAAGGCCCATCCGCTGAAGAGCGGCACCTTCATCAACGCACGCTTCGAGCACCGGGAGGCCGTGCCGCTGCTGGTCATTCCGAAATCCGCGCTGGGCGAGGGCATGAAGCAGCCCTATGTGTACGTGGTGCGCACCGATGGTGCCGACAGCCGGGTGAGCCACCGCGACCTGGTGCTGGGCCGCGAGATCGGCGAGCAGGTGGAAGTGCTCAAGGGACTGGAGCCGAACGAGACCGTGGTGGTGAGCGGCCAGCTGAACCTGGTGGATGGCAGTAAGGTGCGCGTGGCGGGGAATGCCAGCGCGACCAGCGACGGACCCAACGAACAATAGACCTCCGTGTCGCGGGCCATTCATCCCGCAGCATTCATACCCTACCCGATGTCCATTACCGAAGTCGCCATCAAACGGCCGCTACTGATCACGGTGATCTTCGTCACCCTGATCCTCTTCGGCTTCCTCAGTTACAAGCAGCTCAACTACAACCTGCTGCCGAAGTTCGAGGCCAATGTGATCATGGTGCAGACCACCTACCGCGGTGCGTCGCCCGAAGAGATCCAGAACACCCTCACCAAACCCATCGAGGACGCCGTGAGCGCCATCGAGGGCGTGGACCAGATCGCCAGCACCAGCACCGAGGGCGTGTCGGCCATCACCGTGACGCTGAAGCAGGGCACCAACGTGAACGATGCCCAGCGCGACGCCGAACGCCGCATCGACCAGATCCGCGCCCTGCTGCCCGACGACAGCGACGACCCCGTGGTGCGCCGCTTCAGCACGGACGAGATCCCCATCCTGCGCATGAGCATCAGCAGCGACCTCTCGCCCGGCGACCTCTACCAGCTGCTGGACGACCGCGTGGCGCCCATCATCAGCAACGTGAGCGGCGTGGGCAGCGTCACCCTCATCGGCGCGCAGCAACGCGAGGTGCAGGTGGTGATGGACAATGCCAAGCTGAAGGCCTACAGCCTGAGCGCCGCGCAGGTGGCACAGGCCGTGGCCGCCAACAGCAGCACCTTCCCCGCCGGCAACGTGGAGACCCGGGCCGAACGCCTGTCCATCAACCTCGATGCCCGCGCGGGCACCGTGGAGGACCTGCGCAACACCGTGGTGCGCGAGAACGCCGATGGATCCCGCATCCTGCTACAGGACGTGGCCAGCGTGACCGACGGGCTCAGCGAAGCCACCACCTTCAACCGCATCAACGGGCAGCCGGGCATCGGCATGCAGATCGTGAAGCAGAGCGATGCCAACGCGGTGGAGGTGAGCCAGGGTGTGAAGAAGCGCATGGTCGAACTGAAGACCCAGCTGGCCGATACCGGCTTCGACTACTCCATCGCCATGGACCAGAGCCTCTACACGCTCTCCAGCGCCAATGCGGTGATGTTCGACCTGGCGCTCGCCGTGCTGATCGTGGGCGCCGTGATGCTGCTTTTCCTGCACAGCCTGCGCAGCTCCTTCTTCGTGCTCGTGGCGCTGCCCAGCGCCATGATCCCCACCTTCATCGCCATGTACGCCCTCGGGTTCTCCCTGAACCTGATGACGCTGATGGCCCTCTCCCTCGTGGTGGGTATCCTGGTGGACGACAGCATCGTGGTGCTGGAGAACATCTACCGCCACCTGGAGATGGGCAAGACCCGGTACACCGCCGCGCTCGAGGGACGCAACGAGATCGGCTTCACCGCCATGGCCATCACCCTGGTGGACGTGGTCGTGTTCCTGCCGCTGGCCCTCAGCGGTGGCCTCATCGGCAACATCCTGCGCGAGTTCTCGCTGGTGGTGGTCATCAGCACGCTGATGAGCCTCGTGGTCGCCTTCACGCTCACCCCGTTGCTGGCCAGCCGTTGGGGCAAGCTGGAGCACCTCACCAAGGACACCCTCTGGGGCCGCTTTGCGCTCGCCTTCGAGCAGGCCATCACCGACCTGCAGCAATGGTACGGGCGGGTGCTGGAGAAGGCGCTGCGCCGCAAGCGCTACGTACTGCTCGGCATCCTCACGCTCATCATCGCCTCCTTCGCACTGGTGCCCACGGGCTTCATCGGAGCCACCTTCATCCCGCCCAGCGACCGCGGCGAGTTCCTGGTGCAGCTGGAGACCGCACCGCAGGCCTCCCTCAGCACCACCGACCAGCTGACACAGCAGGCCGAGCGCCTCATCCTGGCCCACCCCGAGGTGGTGAACGCCTTTACCAACGTAGGCACCCAGAGCGGTCAGATGGGCGGCGGTGCGGGATCCGCGAACGCCAACCTCTCCGAGATCAACGTGAAACTGGTACCGAAGAAGGACCGCAGGATCACCTCGGAACAATTCGGCACCCTGCTGCGCGATGAGCTGGGCACCATACCCGGACTGAAGGTGACCGTGACGCAGACCAACATCACCGGCAGCGCGCAGACGCCCATCCAGATCGCCGTGAAGGGCGTGGAGATGGACAGCCTGTGGAAGACGGCCCGCATCGTGAAGCGCATCACCGAGGCCACGCCCGGCACGGACTACGTGCAGTTCAGCACCAAGAGCCCCAAGCCCGAGGTGAAAGTGCGGCTGGACCAGGACCGCATGGGCGCGCTCGGCTTCACCAGCACCGACATCGGCATGGCCGTGCAGACCGCCTTCCGCGGCAACGACCGCAACAAGTTCAAGGAGGCCGGTGAGGAATATCCCATCAACGTGCGGCTGGACCAGGCCGATCGGAAGGACGTGGAAAGCGTGCGCGGCCTGATGGTGACCAACGCCAAGGGCGCCACCGTGCGCCTCGATCAGCTGGCCGAGGTGTACGAGACCGTGGGCAACAGCGTGCTGCAGCGCACCGACCGCCTCAACAGCATCACCATCAACAGTGCTGCGGTGGGTCGCCCCAGTGGCACCATCGTGGCCGAGATCCAGGCCGCACTGGCCAAGGAACAACTACCGGCGGGCATCACCATCCAATACCTCGGCGATGCCAAGAACCAGGGAGAGGCCTTCGGCTCCCTCGGACTGGCGCTCGTGCTCGGCATCCTGCTCGTCTACCTCATCATGGTGGCGCTGTACGAGAACGCCCTCTACCCCTTCGTGGTGCTCTTCTCCATCCCCGTCTCGCTGGTGGGCGCCTTCCTTGCACTGGCCCTCACCATGCAGCCGCTGAGCATCTTCGCCATCGTGGGCCTCATCATGCTGCTGGGCCTGGTGAGCAAGAACGGCATCCTCATCGTGGACTTCGCCAACCACCTGCGCAAGGAGGGCATGGCGCTCTCCGAGGCCCTGGTGGAGGCCGGCAAGGAACGCCTGCGCCCCATCCTGATGACTACGGTGGCCATGATCTTCGGCATGCTGCCCATCGCCCTGGCGAGCGGCGATGGCGCCGAGGTGAAGAACGGCATGGCCTGGGTGATCATCGGCGGGTTGACCAGCTCGTTGATCCTCACCCTCTTCATCGTGCCGGTGATGTACTACATCATGACGCGCCTGATGGAGCGGGTCGGTGGAAAGCGCTTCGGACGCAAACGCAGGAAAGTGGAGGAGCGCGTCAGCATCGCCTGATGCGTGTGGGGAGGAAAAAGGCCGGTGCATGAAGCACCGGCCTTTTGCGTTCCTTCGGGATCCTGTTCGCCCGGCGGCAAAGGCTTATTGCACCACCAAGCGCTGCGTCAAGGTGCGGCCTTCCACGGTAAGTTCAACCACATACAACGCGGCGGGCGGTCCGTTGATATCTGGCGATGAGCACACCGTCTCATCCTGACCGTGTGTATACCGTTCACCGACGAACTATGCGACCCGTCGGAACACAAGACCGAACCAGCCCCGGTCCACGCGGATCTCATGCAGCCGTCCGTTCCGGTAGACGTAGTGGTTCTTCTCCTTGTTCGGCAGTTGAAGCACATACTCCCCCGGTGCGATCCGCTCCAAGGCACAATCCTTCAGTTCGCTCTCAACGAACACCCGAGACTGTCCCACCGGCTCCTCGTAGTACAGGCGCGTGCTGGTCCACGGGTTCTTCGGAAGCTCCGCTGCGTACACCTGCCGGGGATGCATCACATAGAGCCCGCTGCTGCCAATGGCCCGCATGGCGCTGCTATCCCGCAGGGCATCGCCTTCATGCACGGTCGTGAGGCAGTTGGTCACGCGGCCTGCCACATACAAGGTGCGTGTCACGGTGTTCACTTCCCGCTTCCACAGAAAGGTGAAGTTGGAGCGTGAGACCATCGAATAGGTGACACTGTCGCCCCGTGACACACGCAGCACGTTGATCTTACCCAGAACGTTGCCGTTATGCAGGATCTGGAAGACACCGTCCTGCGCCGGACAGGCGCCGACAGCAAGGAACAGCAGGAGGATGAGGGCGTGGCGCATGCGTGGGATGCATGCAAGGTAGGTCGTTCCTATCCAACCCGTTCATCCGGGAATGTGAAGATGTCAGGTCCTCCCTGGGGATCCTTCCGCCGCTCGTAGGCGGAAAAGGCGCCGTAGACGAGCACCAAGGCCAGCACGCCGATCGCCACCGGGAGCGCAGCGAAGGCCAGGCTACATGGATCGGCATCCCCACGAACGAACGCAGGCACCTGCTTCACGAGGCTGCCGATGCCGGCCAGATTCCCCCAGCCCACCCATACGAGCACCTGACCCTGCCAGCGGTAGATCGTCCAGCCCACCAGCAACGTGGCGATGGGCACCAGGCTCACGTACTTGGCTCCACTGGCCCAGTCGTAGCCAGGGTCCAACAGGGGATGCACGATGCGCAGCACCGCGCTCAGTGCGATCGTGATGAGCAACCAACGATGAACGCCACCGTAACGCTCCCGCGCCTCCAACGAGGGCATGTAGCGCAGCAGCTCGGCCACCTTCCCGGCCTTGGTCCCCGGGAACTCCACCCGCAGATGGTCGTACACCTGCTGCTTGGACATGCCGAAGGACAGCAGCTCCGAGGCGCGTTCGCGGACAGGTCTCAGGCTCATCACTGCGAAGGTCGTTCACCCACCGCCACCACCTCGACCGTCCATGCAGGCGAGGCGCCGCTCATACCAGTGCCCATGCACTACCTTGGGAGCATGTTAACGGTCCGCCCGGCACTTTGCAGCCTCTACCTGCTCCTGGCATCGTGCACCCCTGCCCAGGAGTATGTGACACCCGACGCCTTCACCTACACGGTGACCCAGGACCTCGTATACGGCGTCGACACCAACTATGTGGGCATCCCTGACACCTTGCTGCTGGACCTCTACAAGCCTGTGGGTAATACGGATTTTGACCGTCCACTGCTGGTGTGCGCCCATGGTGGCAGTTGGCTGGGCGGGTGCAAGGATGATCCGAACGGTATCGTCCCCTTGGTGGAGCGCTTCGTACGGCGCGGCTACGTGGTGGCCAGCATCAACTATCGCCTGGGTTGGCACAAGGACGATGCCGTGGCCGACCCGGTGGCCGGCTTCCCGCCCAGCCTGTGGCCCGAAGCCTACCGCGCCTTCTACGCCGCCGACAGCCTGGAGATGGTGCGCGCCATCTACCGCGGCATGCAGGATATGAAGGGCGCCATCCGCTTCCTGCTCGAACGGTCCGCACTGGACAGTACATGCAGCGATAAGGTCTTTGTGGCCGGTGAGAGCGCTGGAGCGTTCATCGCCCTGGCCACCGCCTTCCTGGACCGCACTGAAGAGAAGCCCGCCAGCTGTGGTGCGTTACCGGCTGCGCCTTCACCCGATCCGCAGTGCGCCAACATCACCACACCGGATTGCATCACCCGCAGCTGGGATCCGTTGACCCCGGCAATGCTCCAGCGCCCCGATCTCGGTCCGGTGGAAGGGCACCTGAACCCGGACGGTGGCGACTTCCGCATCCGCGGTGTGGCGGCCTTTTACGGCGGGGTGCCGCTCGATGCCTTTCAGCTGGACTGGTGGCAGGGCGTGGATACGCCGGCGGTCTACCTCTACCACCAGCGCTGTGATGGTGTGGTGCTCAGCGGCATCGCCCGACCCTTCACCACGATGAGCGCCTTCTGCAACCTGGGTGCCACGCCCTGGCACACCAACTATCCGCGCATGGCCGGAAGCGTTGCGCTGCAACAAGCATTCGCAACGCTCGATCCCGCACCACCCTTGCTGCTCGACCTCACTGAATGCCCACCCTTCAACCCGGACCTCGCGCTCTTCGAGTGTGCACGCTATGCGGACAACGGCAGCTACCATTTCACCGCCGATCCAGGGCAGCGGGCCGCGAACCTCAGTGCCTGGTGGGCGCCCCTGGCCATCGCACCGGGTGCCTGTGTGAATACCGCCGTACCGGAGCCATCCAGTGCAGTGTCGCGTCTGTTCCCGAACCCGACCACGACGATCGTTGTCGTACCGGAGTGGGTCGGCACCGTGGTGGAGCTGATCGATCTCTCCGGCAGCGTGCTTCGCAGCGAACGCCTGCGCGGTGAAGGACTGAGCGTGGCGGGCCTTCCGGCGGGCACCTACCTTCTGCGGGAAACACAACACGGCCGTTCCGCGCTCCTGGTCATCGCGGATTGATCGGCGTTACGTTCTTGGATCCACTGCATTCCAACGGTCATGCGCACCCTCGCTTTGCTCATGCTCCTGGCCAGTGCTCCTGCAGTTGCCTGCACCAGCTTCATCACCAGCCAGGCCGGTCGAACGCTCGTAGGATGCAACGAGGATGCCTGGAGCACCAATGCCAACGTGCGCTTCGAGCGAGGCCGGACCGGCACGTACGGTGCCATCTATTTCGCGCATTACAATGGTCATCCGCTGCGCCAGATGGCCGACCAGATGGGCATGAACGAGGCCGGCCTCATCTTCGACGGGCTCAGCCTGGCGCCGGGCGCGGTGAAGCGTCGCACTGCCCGACCGCCCATGGAGACGGCTGATGCCATTGCACACGTGATGCGCACCTGTGCCACCGTGGAGGAGGCTGCGACCTTCCTGCGCAGCGTGAACACCGGCCCGGTATCCGGCATGCTCTTCTTTGCCGATGCACAAGGCGGCTATCTGATGGTGGAGCCCGACACCCTGTTCACCGGCAGCGATCCATGGTACGCAGTAAGCAACTGGCGCATGAGCACCTGCACCGATCCAGCCGCGATCCCCATCCCACGTCTGCAGGAAGGACGCCTCCTGCTGGGCAACGGTGCCGGTCGCACGCTGGAGGATGGTGCCGACGTCCTCTCCACCATGAGCGTATGCCGGAGCAAATTGGGCGAAGGCACCTTGTTCAGTGTGCTGTTCGATCCCGGTGCAGCCCAGGCCCACCTCTACTTCTACCACGACTTCAGCGAGCGCGTCACCTTCGATCTGCGGAACGAGTTGCGCTCCGGGGACCGCACGGTCGCGATGGCATCCCTGTTCAGTACCCGACCGGAATACGAGCGCCTTCGCGGCTACTACACGCCTTTTCACCAACGCTGGTTGTTCTGGGCGCTGGCAGCCTTGGCGGTGGTGGCCATGGCGCTCGGCATCGTTCACCTCATCCAGTTCGCGGCTCGTGTGGTGGCAAGCTGGCGCGGTCGTCAGAACGCATCAGCCGCCATCCCCTTCATTGGCGGACTAACGAACGTGGCACTGGTCCTGCTGCTCGGTCTGCTGTTGGTCCAGGAACCTGTGTTCTACTTCGGGCTGGGTTACGTACATCCGGCGCTGGTCGTGCTTCCGTGGCTGCTCCTCGCAGGACTGCTGTTCCACTGGAGGCGCGGCACACACGAACGTTCCGCGAGCAGGATGCCGCACCTGCTATCCGTTTCCGTAGCCCTCGCGTTGGTGACGTACTGGGGCCTCTGGTGGTGATACCGATGGGCCTTCAACGGCTGTAGTAGAACACGATGCTCGCCTTCGCCAAGGTGGCCCCACCGAGCGTGTAGCCCACCACGGCGGGTGATGCATTGGCATCCAAGCCCAGCTTGTCCGTGTTCAGCGCATGCACAGTGATCACGTACTGGTGCGGACCATGGCCCGGCGGTGGGCAGGGACCACCATAGCCCGTTGTGCCGAAGTCCGTGCGCCCTTGGATGGCACCGGTCGGCAGCAGCCCTTTGGAAGCATCACCCGCACCGGCCGTCAGTTCGCTGGTGGTGGCAGGCAGATCGAACACCACCCAGTGCCACCAGCCGCTTCCCGTGGGCGCGTCCTTGTCGTACATGGTGATGGCGAAGCTCTTGGTGCCCGCCGGCGCGTTGGTCCATTCCAGCTGTGGGCTCTGGTTCTCGCCGGTACAGCCGAAACCATTGAACACCTCCTTCATCGTGGCCTGACCACCGACCGTGTTGGAGGTGAGGGTGAAGGTCTGGGCTGAAAGTGAACCAGCCAACAGCAAGGTGGAAAAGAGAAGCGTGGTCTTCTGCATGGGTTCGAATTGAGCTACTGTTCTCACAAAGATGCGCATCGCAGGCATCCGATCGAGCGTGGGGACGTCTTTCGCTCAATTCTGCATCTGCGCATCATTCACCTTTCCGTTGATCATCTCCCCCAAGGCCTCTACCTGCTCCGCGCCCGCACCAACACGGGTGTGGTGACAGAGCATCGGTGGATGAAGGAATGACCTAAGCGATCTCCGCCTGCCTGTATCGCTTGAAGCCGTGCTGCTTCATGTAGAGGTCGTAGATGATACCGTCCGCAAGACCCACCTTGGGCACGAACACCTCCTCGACCTCGGCGATGTCCAGTACGGTGAGGAAGATGTCCGCGGCGGGAATGATCACGTCCGCTCGGTCAGGACGTAGACGCAAGACCTTCACCCGGTCCTCCAGGCTGAAGGAGGCGATGCGCTCTCGCTGACGCTGGATATCCGCACGGGTGAGCGGTTCTCCGAACACATTGCCGTTCTCCTTGAAGATGCGGTTGATGTTACCGCCCGTACCGATGGCCATCAATTGGCCGTGGTGTGCACGAAGGCCCTCCAGAAAGGTGCGCATCTCCTCCCACACACCCGGATCCACCTTGCCCTTCAGGCTGCGCACCGTTCCCACCTTGAAGCTCGCGGCCTTCACACGGCGGCCATGCTCCAGCCACGTGAGCTCGGTGCTGCCACCGCCCACATCGATGTACAGGTAGCTGCGGTCCTTCAGCAGGTCCTGGGTCCAGAAGGTGTTCACGATGAGGTCGGCCTCGGTGCGGCCACCGATGACCTCGATGTGCACGCCGCTCTCCATCTCCACCCGCGTGCGCACGTCCTCGCTGTTGGTGGCTTCGCGCATGGCGCTGGTGGCGCAGCAACGCAGGTGCGTCACCCCGTACACTTCGGCCAGCAGGCGGAACGATTTCAGGCTCTTGATGAGGTTGTCGCGCTTGCTGTTGCTGATGGCACCGGCATCGAAGACATCCTCGCCCAGGCGGATGGGCACCCGTACCAGGGTCTGCTTTTTCACCACCGGGTGGTCGGCACGTTCGATCACCTCGCCTATGAGCAGGCGTACGGCGTTGGAGCCGATGTCGATGGCGGCGTATGTAAGGTCGCGGGCGATGGGACGAAGCTAAGGAGCCGGGACGCAGCGCACCAACCGCCATCATTCGCCGGGATCCGCTTTCTTCGTCCCCCATGAGCAGCACCGCCGCCAAGCGTTCCGGAGTGGACCGCTTCCTTTCCATCATCGAACGCGCGGGCAACGCGCTCCCCCACCCCGCCACCCTCTTCGCCCTGCTGGCCCTGCTGGTGATCGTGCTGAGCGCCATCGCCAGTGCGGCCGGGCTCAGCGCGCTGCACCCTGCCACCAACGAACCGGTGGTGCCCGTGAACCTGCTCAGCGCCGAGGGTCTGCACCTGATCCTCACCAAGACCGTGACCAACTTCACGGGCTTCGCCCCCTTGGGAACGGTGCTCGTGGCCCTGCTCGGCATCGGCATCGCCGAGGGCAGCGGCCTGATCGGTGCGGTGCTGCGCGCGGTGGTGCTCGCGTCGCCCAAGAGGCTCCTCACCTTCGTGATCGTATTCGCCGGTGTGATAAGCAACGCCGCCAGTGAAGTGGGCTATGTGCTGCTGGTGCCCCTCGCCGCCGTGATCTTCCTGGCCGCTGGACGCCATCCGCTGGCCGGCCTGGCCGCCGCCTTCGCCGGTGTGAGCGGCGGATACAGCGCGAATCTGCTGTTGGGCACGATCGATCCGCTGCTGGCCGGGCTCAGCCAGGAGGCCGCCCGCATCATCCGCCCCGACTACCTGGTGAACCCCGCCTGCAACTACTACTTCATGGCGGCCAGCACCTTTGTGATCGCCGCCCTCGGTACCTGGGTCACCGAGCGCATAGTAGTGCCCCGCCTGGGCACCTACACCGGTAGCGAGAAGGCCGAAGAGATCCGCAGTGCGACGAAAGAGGAGAAGCGCGGCATGCTCTTCGCCGGCATCACCGTGCTGGGCGTGATCGCCTTCGTGCTCGCGGGGCTGCTTCCCGAACAGGGCTTCCTCCGCGACCCCAAGACCTTCGAAGTGCTCCATTCGCCCTTCATGAGCGGCATCGTCACGCTCATCTTCATCAGCAGCGCACTGGCCGGTATCGCGTACGGCATTGGTGCTGGCACCTTCAAGAGCGACAACGACGTGATGAAGGGCATGGCCAAGAGCATGGAGACCCTGGGCAGCTACATCGTGCTCGTGTTCTTCGCCGCACAGTTCGTGGCCTACTTCAACTGGACCAACCTCGGCCTCATCCTCGCCATCAAGGGGGCCGGCGCTCTGAAGGCCGCCAACCTGGGTCCTGTTCCACTTCTGCTCGCGTTCGTCCTGATCAGCGCGGCCATCAACCTCATCATGGGCAGCGCCAGTGCGAAGTGGGCCATCATGGCGCCCGTGTTCATCCCCATGTTCATGCTGCTCGGCTTCTCGCCGGAGCTCACCCAGATGGCCTACCGCGTGGGCGACAGTGTCACCAACATCATCAGTCCCATGATGAGCTACTTCGCGCTCATCGTGGCCTTCATCGGGCGTTACGATGGCAAGGCGGGCATCGGTACGGTGATCAGCACCATGCTCCCCTACTCCATCGCGTTCCTCATCGGCTGGAGCATCATGCTCATCCTGTGGGTGGTGCTGGACCTGCCGATCGGGCCGGGGGCGGGGATGTTCCTGCAGCAGTAGCCTGCGCTGACCGATGCGACGGAGCGCTGCGAGCACATGCGCCTGACCATGGAACCTGTGCGGTGTTCGTTGGTCTCCCTCGGCTGAGGCATCCTGCCGGGCATCCCTTCGTCTTCTTCATGGACGAGGGGCTTTTGCCGCTTCACCGAACGCGGACATGGAGCAACTATGGCGGCAGATCCTTTCGAACGACCGTGGACAGTCCTGCTTTCCCGGCACACGTCCCGGTCCACGGAGGAATACTACCTTCATAGTGGCATCCGCTGGGGCGGGTGATCACGCGCTCCTTCAACGGTTCGAACGAATGCATAGGCACGGAGACCCACGTTGCGCGATCGAACAACCATCCTGTGCACCACCCTCCTCTCAGTACCACATTCCGCATGCGCTCGGCATTGCTGCAACAACGAACGCGCGACACCGTCCACCTGAACACTGATCACATGTCCCGACCACTACGCCTCCTTCCCACCATGGTCCTCCTGATGCTGTTCGGTGCGACACACGCACTGGATGTCACCATCAGCATCATCGCCACGGAGAACTGCGACTACGGCAACGGCAAGCTGCGCGCCAACGTGACCGGTGGTACGCCACCCTACACCTACGCATGGTCCAATGGTTCAACGCAGCAGATACCGACGATGCTGAGCTCCGGGACGTATTCGGTGGTCGTTACCGATTCGCAAGGCGAGCAAGGCAGCGCGAGCATCTTCCTGCCCTCGGGCCCCTTCCTGGAGAGCGACCTGGCCGTGACCATGAACTTCCAAGGGCTGCCCTACTGCGAGGACCAAGTGCCGGTCGGCCCCCTGTTCAACTTCCGCCAGGATGCGTGGTTCATGTTCGCCGGTGAAGCACCGTACACCTTCAACGGCATTGTGGGAGAAGAATGGAACTGCAATGGCGTGCTGCAGGGCTACCTCGTGCCCATGCCCGGTGCGCAGGATGGTGAAGTGGTGGACCTCGCCTTCGAGGATGCCAACGGATGCCCCGGTACGGTGACCGTTACTGTTGGCCCTCTGGTGGAATGGCCGAGTGTCACCTTCTCCAATGTACAAGCAGCATGCAACGGACAGAACAACGGTTCCTTCCACCTCTCCATCGGCGAGGAGGTCAATGGGCAGACGTTGTGGCTGCAGGTGACCGACCAGAACGATCAAGTGGTGCTGGGAGGCAACTGGAACTTCACGGTGGGGCTCAACCCCATGGAACACACGCTGACCCAGCTGGCCGCGGGATCCTACAACGTATCCCTTCACCTGACGAACGACTCCTGCGCGCCGAACTTCGATGCATGTACCGCGAACCTGTTCATCGTAGTGGTGCCGGAGGAGGCGAACTGCAGCTGCCTGAACAGCGCTCAATTCCCTACCGCACCGATCGCCATCACATCGACCGGTGCGGTCCAGACCGCCAATACCTGCATCTACTTCGGTGAATACTCGGTCTTCAGCAATGTGCAGGCTGCGAATGAGTACCTCTTCACGATCACTGGCAATGGATATATCACGGTGAGGATGGGTGCCCCCAATGGCCCGGTCATCGAACAGGGGCCCAGTCCGCTGTCCCTGACCGCCACATCCAACTCGAACCTGTTCGTGCACTACAATTCAGATGCGGCTTGCGGCACGAGCTCCACCTGCCAGACCACCACGGTGACCCGCAACCTCGAGTGCATCATGCCTGACGTGCAGTTCGAAGCGGAGGTGGATTGCGACACCGAACTGTACACCATCCAGGTGAACGTGGTCGGGATCGGTGATGCGAGCGGCGTGAACATCGGGCTGCAAGGCCAGGCCGCTGCTTACACCGGCGTGGGGCCCGGCACCTATGCGCTCGGCCCCTTCACGTCATTGGAAGACCTCGTCATCGATGTGGTCCATGCCGAGTTCAGCAGCTGCACCGTGACGGGATCGGGCATCGTGGAACCGAACTGTCCTTTGTTGGTGGGCTGCGATGCGCCAGCGCTGCAAGAGACCTATTGTTACACCAACGGCGACAGCCAGGAATGGACCTACGCGGCCGATGGTTCCGGGGTGCTCACCCTGCGGTTCCTGCGCGGAACCATTGAGTCTTCCAACTTCGATGGCCTGCGGATCCATGATGGCGTCGACAGCTCTGCACCGCTGCTCTTCGAGCACTCCAACACCACCGCCTACAACCTGGGGCCCACGGGAAGCGCCATCGACAGCCCGGGAATGCCCTACTACGGAGTACAAGTGTTCTCCAGCTCCGGATCGCTGCACATGGTGATGTATTCCGACCTGAGCGTTTCCTGTAACTCCACACCCAACTATGACCAATGGGAATGGGAGGTACGCTGCGGTGATCAGACCCTGTCCGGCTCAGCCTATCTGGATGCGGACCTCAGCTGCACCTTGGATCCAGCGGAAGTACGTCTGCCGCAAACGATCCTCGAGGTGCAGCCCGGTCCCTACTACGCCACGACCAACGCCACCGGTGAGTACTTCATGATCCTCGACGATGGCTCCTACACGATCACCCAGATGAACCCCTACGTGGCGGACCATTGTGCGCCCACGCCACAGCCCTTCCAGATCAGTGGAGGAGTCCCGGTCGTCATCGACTTCCCCGATACCGCCACCACGGACCTGGACCTCGCCGTGAGCATGAGCAGCGGAGCGGCGCGCGTGGGCTTCAGCCATCAACAAGCGGTGGCCATCCAGAACGGATCGGTCTTCACCAGTGGCCCTGTCACCCTCACCGTCACGTTCGATCCCCTCCTGCAGTTCGCCCTGGCCGAACCCGCCCCCAGCAGCGTGAACGGCAACGTGCTCAGCTGGGAACTTCCTCCGGTTGCGCCGTATGACCCCATCACCGTTCACATCGACTACGCGGTACCGGCCGATGTGGGGCTGATCGGCACGATCCTGTCCAGCTCGGCCACCGTCAGCAACACCCTCGCGGAGGAGACCCTGGAGAACAACAGCGCCACGCACCTGCGCACCATCACCGCGGCTTACGACCCCAACGACAAGGTGGCCACCACCAGCAGCGGCACCAGCAGCACCAGCTACTTCCTGGACCTCGACGAGTGGATCGACTACACCATCCGCTTCCAGAACACCGGCAACGACACCGCCTTCACCGTGGTGATCACCGACACGCTCCCCAGCACGCTCAACCCGGCCAGCATTCAGATGGGTGCTGGCTCACATCCCTTCACCTGGGAACTGAAGGGAGCGGGCATCCTGGAGTTCACCTTCGACAACATCCTGCTGCCCGACAGCACTGTGAACGAACCCCTGAGCCACGGATTCGTAGGCTTCCGCATCCGAACCCACGCCCAGTTGATGGCCGGCGAACAGATCTCCAACATCGCCAACATCTACTTCGACTTCAACCCGCCCATCATCACCGATCCGAGCGTGCTGGTGGCGGAGTTCAGCACGGGTGTGGAGGAGACAGGCGGTGCTGACATCCGTGTCTACCCGAACCCGAACGCGGGCCACATGACCGTGCTCTCCTCCGCTGGACCCATGGAGCAGTTGGACCTGTTTGCATCGGATGGCCGCCTGCTTCGAACCTTCAACCCACGCAACGAACGGATGGACCTTGACCTCGTCGAACTTGAACCCGGGCACTACCTGCTGCGTGCCTGGTGTTCGTCAGGCGCATCGTTCACCCTACCGATCATCATCCAATGAACCACAGCGGCGCAACTCCGCTGACAAAACCCTGATCGACATGAAAGGACTACTTACCAGCGCACTCTACCTCCATCTGGTAACGGTCAGTGCCATCACGGTCACCATCGAGGTACACCAGTACCCGAATTGCAACTATGGGAACGGGACCGCCATACAGCTACGCATGGAGCAACGGAGCCACCACGGAGACCATCACCGGGCTGGGGGCCGGCACGCATTCCGTCACCGTCACGGACGGCCTGGGTGAGCAGGTGACGGATGAACATGTGCTCCAGCAATATCCGCTCTACGGGCGGCGCGGCAGGGCTGCCGAACTGCCCCGGTGGCACTATGGCCTGAGTTCCGGATGCTCGGCAATACGAGCGTCTATGCGACCGGCATGGCCCCGATCACCATCAATGGACCGTATGATGTCTTCCATTTCAATGGAGGAGAGCTGGCAGCAGGGCATTTGGCATATCCAGGTGCCACGGGAGCTGGCCACCGCCGGGCACGATGGTGCAACTGCCGTTCACCGATGCCACCGGATGCCCCGGCACCATTCAATTACCCATTCCGCAGCCACCCGCTTATCCGGAGGTCGAGATCCTCTCGGTCGAGCCGGCGTGTCCCGGGAACGCTTACGGCGGGGTCACCTTCCAAACAAGCGCGTGTCGCCGAATCAGGGACGGCTATTACATCGAGTCGATCCGCGAATCTGAACTACGGACCATCGATCCGCCATCGAACTACTTCGGCGAGTATCCGCAGATCTATCACCTTGAGCACCATCCTCGGGATTACGGGCTGCGCATCCGCGCTATCCATGGGGCATGGATTGATGGAGGACTACTTCAATGTGGCTTCCCGGGAGCTGCGCTGATACGGTCTGGTTCAACGTGCCGGCCTTGGCAGAGCCCTGCGCCACCTTGCGCGGCACCGTGTACATGGACGACAACCAGAACTGCGTGTTCAATGCCATCGAGGCGTGTTCCGCAGAGCGCGATCACTGTTGAGCCCGGGGGGTACACCACGCTCACCGGCACTGACGGCTATTACCAGCTGAACCTGCCCACCGGCAGCTACACCCTGACGCAGACCGCGCCCGATGTGCAGGAGCATCGCGTGGGCGCGCCCATTCCGTGGATCTGTTGGTCAATGGCCAGTCGTGACGCGCAACATCGGCGACAGCGCTGGTGACGCGATGTGGAGATCGCCATGGGCTCTAGCCTTCGCGCGGCCCGGCTTCGCGTACCCGGCGTATCAATCGGAGCACAACACGCCCGGCGGTACAACCGTCACGCTCACCTGCACCTTCGATCCAGTGCTGGAGCCACGAGCGCGGTACCCGTTCCATCGATGTGGTGGGCAACACCATCACGTGGACTCCGCAGATCGCTTCCTGGAAGCCGATCCGTCAACGTGCAATTCCTGGCAGCTGCCGCATCCGGACTGCTGGGCACTTATCCTTTAACCATTTGCATCGGTGAGCATCGCGCAGCCCGAAGTGGATCTCACGAACAACAGCGCGTGTTGCACACGCGCACCGTCACCGGCAGCTACGACCCCAACGACAAGACGGCCGTGACGAGCAGCCACAACTGAGCGATGCCCTCTACTACATCGACCATGATGAGTGGATCAACTACACGATCCGATTCCAGAACACTGAACGGACACGGCCTTCAACGTGGTGATCACCGACACCCTGCCGCCCACCTTGGACCCCGGCAGTTTCGATCTGCTTAAACACCTCGCATAATTGCACGCCGCAACTCACCGGGCAGGGCGTGCTGCGCTTCCTCTTCCCCAACATCCAGCTGCCGGACAGCAATGTGAACGAATTGCAGCCACGCCACCGTGCAGTTCCGCATCCGACCGCGCCGCCCGTACTGCCCGGCACCACCATCCAGAACATCGCCAACATCTACTTCGACTACAACCTGCCGGTGATCACCGAGCCCAGTGTGCTGGTGGCGGAGTTCAGTACGAGTAGCAACGAGAGCCAAGGGCACGAACGGCTTCTCGCTCCCAATCCAGTGGCGGATCAGCTCTTTGTTCGAACCTCACCGGGAAGATGATGGGTGGCGAATGCGTGTGATCGGTCCCGATGGTAGGATGATCATCATCGCCCGCATCACCGATGAACGCATGGCCCTTGACCTCTCACAGCTGGCGCCCGGACATTACGTGTTGCAGGTGCAAGGGACCGATCAACGCATGTATCATGAGCAATTCGTCGTGTGCCGATAGTATGTGCGGCACTGAACAACATCAAAAGCAACAGCGAACCACCATTGCCCCATGAAGACCAAACGCCTCTTCACCCCAGTTGGCCTTGTGGACCATGATCGCCCCTGCATGGTCGCAGTTCGTGATACCTGATTGGCGCTTCCGCGATCGGTTGGAGCAGATCGTACCCGCTGCGGTCAACGGGGATACGCTCATTACGGACCATCCTATTCTCGCCCTCACGAGTATGACCGTAGGCGAGAACTGCGTGAACTGCACGCCACCGAATCCGCAGAACATCGCAGGGATCGAGTACTTCGTGAACCTTGAGTACCCCAACATTCCTCTGGCAGATCGGCCAGGTGCAGAACCTGCCCAACAAGATCCGGGAGTTGCGCATGGACTACATCCCCGACCTCACGTACATCGATCATTGGCCGGACTCTGCGCGCTATATCAGTGCCATGCACGACTACTACTGGGACGGTCCTTCGACGTTGCAACCCGTTCCTCCACTGCCGCCCTATCTGGAATACCTGGACCTGTACGCCAACCTGCTGGACACATTACGCGACATTCCACCGACCCTGCGTGAGCTGAAGATGGACCGCAACCGCCTGGACTACTTTCCCGTGCTGCCGAACGAACTGCGGCACCTGAACATCCGTGGCAACCTCGTGCCTTCCATTCCATCCCTTCCGGACAGTCTCCGCTATCTGGACGTTGGAGGACTCAACCCCTTCCCCTCGCTCCCACCCTTTCATCTTTGCTGGAGCAGTTCCACTGCACCTACATCAACACCCTGCAGGAATTCCCGCCCTTCCCACCCACATTGCAGGCATCAACACCACCGGCACAAACACGGCCTGTTATCCCTACGTACCGCCCTCGGTCACTTCGTGGAACGTATCCACCGGACTGGCATGCATCCCTAACCTGCCGCCCTTCCTGAGCTCTGGCAACGCCGCAACGAAGCCCATTTGCAACATCATCAACAGCACATGTCCCACCATGTCCGGCGCGACCGGAACGTTGTTCCCGGATGACAATGGCGATGGCTTGTGGGATAGCGGCGAGCCACCACTTTCAGCAGGCTGGGTGATCGAAGCCGGAGGCAGCAACATGGCGGGCATCAATGCCACAGGGCACTATTTCCTGCCCCTTGATGTGGGCGAACACACGGTGACCGGAGGGGCCATGCCTTGGATGACGCAGACAACACCCGCGCACCAGGTCAGCATCACACAGCCCTTTCAAGTGGACAGCCTGAACCACATTGGTTTCCGTAACACCGGGTGTGGCTGACCTGGACGCGCACCAGGGCGATCGGAGCCCGCCACGCCCTGGTTTTCACGCACAAGCTGCGCTTGGTGGTGCGGAACGTTGGCACCCAATTGACCAGTGGAACGGTAAGCTTCAGCACGACCCAACGGACCTTTGGCTGAGCGCCACCAGTGCACCCACAACCCGCAGGCACCAGCGCCACTTGGGAAACCGCGGTCCGCCCCCGGTCAAGAGTTCCAAGTGACCATCACGCTTACCACCCCGTCAAGCGTTCCTTTGGGGACCGTGCTTGCGCATGCCGCAGAGGTGATCTGCAATGACGCCGAAGCGCTCCTTGGCAACAACTCAATCCTGCATGAGCAGATCGTTGTGGGCAGCTACGACCCGAACGACAAGAACGTATGGCCCGCGACCCTGAGCCCACAGGAATTACAAGAAGGCACCCGCGTCACGTACACCATCCGGTTCCAGAACACCGGCACCTTCATGGCCGAACGCGTGGTGATCACCGATACGCTGCCCGATGGCCTGCAGTGGAACAGCCTGGCGATGCTTGATGCCAGTCACCCGTTCACCTGGTTCCTGAACAATGGTGTGCTGCACTTCATCTTCGACGACATCAACCTGCCCGACAGCCTGTCCGATGAGCCCGGAAGCCATGGACAGGTGCGATTCACGGTGCTGCCCGCGCAGGACCTGTTGCCCGGTGGAACGGTCCTGAACGCTGCCAACATCTACTTCGACTTCAACCCACCGGTGATCACCGAGCCGAGCGTGTTGAACGTGGTATCACCCATCCGCCTCGATGCCCGCGCCTGGCTCGGTGGCGCCTACGACACACAGACCGCCTCGATGCGCGACGACCTCCGCGCACAAGCCCTGGTGCCGCTCACCGAACCCTACACCGCGCTCGGCTACACCCACAGCGGCGATGGTGGCGGCGAGTCGATATCACCAGCCCTGCGTGCAACCACCGGCCCCACCGCCATCGTGGACTGGGTGGTGCTCGAACTGTGCGATCCCGCACAACCCGCCACCGTCCTCCACAGCCGCAGTGCCCTCCTGCGCCGCGATGGCCACATCACCGACAAGGACGGCACCAGCCCTGTGGCTTTTAACGCACCCCCCGGCAACTACCGCATCGCCCTGCGCCACCGCAACCACCTCGGTGTGGTCAGTGCCGCCCCCGTCGCGCTCGGCAGCACCGCCACCACCTGGGATGCGCGTACCACCGCCACGGCCCTCTTCGGCACCGCTCCGACGATCGTTGACGGAGCCACACGCCTGCTCTGGCCCGGCGATGGCAACCGCGATGGCATCGTGCGCTACGCTGGTGCCGCCAACGACCGCGACCCCATCCTGCAAGCCGTCGGCGGAAGTGTCCCCACTGCGGTGATCAACGGGGTGTACAACACGTTGGATGTGAACCTCGATGGAAGCATCAAATACGCCGGCGCCAACAACGACCGCGACATCATCCTGGAGACCATTGGGGGCACGGTGCCCACGGCGGTGAGAACTCAGCAACTACCATGAAATGCACGTCCCTCCTTTTACTGATCGGCGCGGTGCCCCTCGCTCTTCGGGCCCAATGTGACATTAGCTCGTTCACGCTTAGCGCTGATTGTATGCAGCAATCCCCGCTGGCGAACGTGGTATTGTCCGGGGGAACACCGCCCTACCAGCTGCAGTTCACCGGCATGAACGGGGCTTCGTGGAGCACCATGAGTTTCCAGAACGGACCGTTCAGCACGATGCTGCCCACTGTACCGGCCATCCTTGAACCACCGGTGGCCCTGCAAGTGACCGATGCCCAGGGCTGTGTGGCCCTTTCCAGTGCATTCTACTTCATTCATGTGGCCATGTGGCCCGATGTATGGGTCGAGCATGCATGCGGCGGCAACGCAGTGGAACTGTATTGGAGCGGAACCTTCAACATTGCCGGTGCTCCGGGCAACGCATCGCCCTGTGGGTACGATAGCTACCTGGTCTCCGGCCTGCAGGGCTTCGAGCAAAGCGGCTCCCTGACGACCGGTTGGACGATGGTGGCACCCGGTGTGTGGCGCCTCAATACACCACTTCCCCTGGGTTCGTCCTACTCGGTGTGGATCTTCGACCCCAACGCATCCGGCGGCTGCTTTGGTGCTTCTGATGTGTTCCATTGTTCCACCGCGAGCCAAATCGAGGTGGCAGGGAACCCGACGAGTTGTGGCGTATCCTTTAGGGTACAGGCCGCATTGGCCGGCCCCTTGCCCAGTGGCACCTTGATGTCCGACGCGCTGCGCACAGCCAACCTTATCCCGCTCACAGAACCCTACACTGCACTTGGATTTCAATTCTCAGGCTCGCCCACCAACCCTGCGATACCACCCACCACACTGGCCGTAACAGGCAACAACGCGATCGTGGATTGGGTGGTGGTAGAGCTGCGTGCTCAGAACGACCCGGGCACTGTCGTCTATTCCAAGGCGGCCGTGATACAGCGCGATGGCGATGTGGTGGAAGCCAACGGCACATCGAACTGGCTGCATGCACCCGTACCGGCAGGCAACTACCACGTGGCCATACGACACCGCAACCACCTGGGGGTGATGACCGCGGAGCCGTATTTCATGCATGGCGACCCATCGATCATCGGACTGCCGTTCTTCAACTTCCGCTCTTCCGCGTTATCCACCCATGGTACTGAGGCGCGGAAAGCGGTCGGTACCGTGCAATGCCTCTGGCCCGGTGACGCCAATTTCGACGGCCAGGTGAAGTACACCGGCCCGGCCAACGACCGCGATGTCGTTCTCACCACCGTTGGAGGAAGCACACCGACCAACACGGTCAACAACAGCTACAGCGGCGCAGACGTGAACCTGGACGGTGTGGTGAAATACACGGGCACCAACAACGACCGCGACATCATTCTGCAATCCGTGGGCGGTAGTGTGCCCACGGCGGTGCGGGTGGAGCAAGTGCCGTAGCACTTACTTCAACACCGCCAACCGCTCCTCCAGCGCCTTGATCTTGGCCTCCGCATCCGCCTTCTTCTTGCGCTCGTTCTCCAACACTTGCGCAGGCGCACCGGCCACGAAGCGCTCGTTGCTCAGCTTCTTCTCCACGCTGCTCAGGAAGCCGCGCAGGTAGTTCAGCTCCTCCTCGGCCTTCTTCGCTTCAGCAGCGGGGTCCACGTTGCTACCGAGGTCGATGGCGTATTCCGTGGTGCCCACTAGGAAGGTCACGCTGCCTTCACCGGCCTTGTCCACCGTGTTGATCGTACCCACGTTGGCGAGCTTGTTCACCAGCGAAGCTACGGCAGGCTGCATGGGTGCGGTGCCCTTCACCTGCACATCCAGCGACTCCTTGGGGCTCATGCCGCGTTCATTGCGCGTGTTGCGCACAGCGCTCACCAGATCGAAGGCGTGCTGCACCTCGGCCTCCAGCTTCGCATCGCCCACACCACCCTTCGGCCACGCGGCCACGATGATGTCCTCGCCCTCCTTCCGCTCGCGCAGGTGGTGCCACAACTCCTCGGTGAGGAAGGGCATGTAGGGGTGCAACAACTTCAGCACATCCTCGAAGAGGACGATCGTCGCTTCGTAGGTGACCGCATCGATCGGCTGCGACACGCCGTCCACGAAGGCGGGCTTGATGCTCTCCAGGTACCAGCTGCAGAGGTCGTCCCAGATCAGCTTGTAGGTGGTCATCAAGGCCTCGCTGATGCGGAACTGATCGTACAAGCCATCGAGCTCGGCGGTGGCACGTTGCACACGGCTCCGCATCCACGCCACAGCAGCCGCGTTCGCCGCAGGTTGTTCCTGCTCAGCAACGCTCCAACCCTTCACCAGGCGGAACGCGTTCCAGATCTTGTTGCTGAAGTTGCGGCCCTGCTCGCACAGCGAATCGTCGTAGGGCAGGTCGTTGCCCGCAGGGCTGGTCAACAACATGCCCACACGCACCCCATCGGCGCCGAACTTGGCGATGAGCTCCAACGGGTCAGGACTGTTGCCCAGGCTCTTGCTCATCTTGCGGCCCTGCTTGTCGCGCACGATGCCCGTGAGGTACACGTTCTTGAAAGGGATCTCGCCACGGTACTCCATGCCCGCCATGATCATGCGCGCCACCCAGAAGAAGAGGATCTCCGGCGCGGTCACCAGATCGTTGGTCGGGTAGTAGTACTTGATGTCCTTGTTGTCCGGGTCCTTGAAGCCATCGAACACACTGATGGGCCACAGCCAGCTGCTGAACCAGGTGTCCACGACGTCCTCGTCCTGCTTGATGCCCGCGGTGCTTTGGCCCGCTGCGGTGAACTGCGCGATGGCTTCCGCTTCGGTCTTGCACACCGCCACATCGCCATTCTCGTTGTACCACGCTGGCACGCGCTGCCCCCACCACAACTGGCGGCTGATGCACCAGTCGCGCACGTTCTCCATCCAGTACGTGTAGGTGTTCACGAACTTCTGCGGGTGCAGCTTCACGCGGCCGTCCTTCACCACTTCCAGCGCGGGCTTGGCCAGCTCGCCCATCTTCACGAACCATTGCAACGACAGGCGCGGCTCGATCACCGCATCCGTGCGCTCGCTGGTGCCCACCTTGTTCTTGATGTCCTCCACCTTCGCCAGGAAGCCTCTCTCCTCGAGTTCCTTCGCGATCTTCTTGCGCACCACGAAGCGGTCCTCGCCCACGTACAGCTGCGCGGCGGGGCTCAGCGTGCCGTTGGGCTCCAGGATGTCGATGGTCTCCAGCCCGTGCTTCTTGCCCAGCTCATGGTCGTTCACGTCGTGCGCAGGCGTCACCTTCAGCGCACCCGTACCGAACTCACGCTCCACGTATTCATCGAAGATCACCGGGATGCGACGGCCGATCAACGGCACTTCCACCTGCATGCCCTTGAGGTCGGCGTAGCGCTCATCTTCCGGATGCACAGCCACCGCCGTATCGCCCAGGATGGTCTCGGGGCGCGTGGTGGCGATGGTGATGTACTCCTCGGCTTCCGCGTCGTTGGTGACCACCTTGTACCGGATGTAGTAGAGCTTGGAGTTCACCTCCTTGTAGATGACCTCTTCATCGCTCACGGCCGTCAGCGCCACGGGATCCCAGTTCACCATGCGCAGGCCGCGGTAAACCAGACCCTTCTTGTGCAGGTCGATGAAGACGTCGATGACGGCATCGCTCAGGTCATCCTCCATGGTGAAGCGTGTTCGGTCCCAGTCGCAGCTGGCGCCGAGCTTCTTCAATTGTTCCAGGATAACGCCGCCGTACTTCTCCTTCCACGCGAAGGCATGCTTCAGGAACTCCTCCCGACCGATGGCGCTCTTCTTGATGCCCTGTTCTCCCAACAGCCGCACCACCTTCGCTTCGGTGGCAATGCTCGCGTGGTCCGTACCAGGCACCCAGCAGGCGTTCCTGCCCTGCATGCGCGCGCGGCGCACCAGCACATCCTGGATGGTGTTGTTGAGCATGTGCCCCATGTGCAGCACGCCGGTCACGTTGGGCGGGGGGATCACCACGGTGTACGGCTCGCGGTGGTCGGGCACACTGCGGAAGTAGCCCTTGTCCATCCAGTGCTGGTACCACTTGGCCTCGCTCTGGGCGGGCTCGAAGCGTTTGGGGATCTCGGTGGAAGCCATACCTTCAAAAAATGAGGCGGCAAAGGTACGGGGCCGCCCGTCTTGCGGAGGTGTGCGCAGCACCCGCACCAACACTGCTGGCGCCACGGGCCAGCGGTCCGTTCCACCGGACACGGACAACAACACCGGGTATACCGGGTCGGCGATCACCCCTGTTAAACTCCTGTTAAGGCCATGGTCGTAGCAGAACAGGCCCTCTACCTTCGCCGTACCAAGTTCCGAAAAACCACTCTTCGACCATGAAGCACCTCCTCTTCTCCGCCGCGCTCGGCCTGCTGGCCACCGCCTCCTTCGCTCAGCCCAACGCCAAGCCCGTGGGTGGCAGCGGACCGATGATCTCCGTGGACAAGGACAGCCACGATTACGGCACCATCAAGCAGGGCGCCAATGGCACCTGTGAGTTCACCGTCACCAACACCGGCGACCAGCCCCTGATCATCACCAACTGCCAGGGCAGCTGCGGCTGCACGGTGCCCAAGTGCGAGAAGGCCCCCATCAAGCCCGGAGAGAAGAGCACCATCACCGTGAAGTACGATACCAACCGCGTGGGCCCCATCAACAAGAGCGTCACCATCTCCAGCAACGCCGCCAACGCCCCCTCGAAGATCGTCACCATCAAGGGAACCGTGGAGGCCAGCACCGCTGCCACCACCCCCGCCAGCCCCATCAAGGAGCAGAGCCCCATGGCCCCCATGGAGAAGATGTGAGCAGCTTCGGCACGGTTCCTGCATTATTCGCATCGCATCAGTTGAACGGATAGACCCATGAAACAACTCCTCTTCACCCTCAGCCTCTTCTTCATCGGCCTGGGCGCCTCCGCCCAGGAGAACGCCAAGCCCGTGGGCGGCAGCGGACCCATGATCTCCGTGGACAAGGAAGTGCACGATTACGGCACCATCGCACAGGGCGCCAACGGCACCTGCGAGTTCGTGGTGACCAACACCGGCGACGCGCCCCTGATCCTCACCAACTGCAAGGGCAGCTGCGGCTGCACCGTGCCCAAGTGCGACACCGAGCCCATCAAGCCCGGTGCCAAGACCACCATCACGGTGAAGTACGACACCAAGCGCACCGGCCCCATCAACAAGAGCGTCACCATCTCCAGCAACGCCACCAACGCGCCCGAGAAGATCGTGCGCATCAAAGGCAATGTGGAAGCCACTGAGGCCACTCCCGCCAGCCCCATGAAGGAGACCAGCCCCATGGCTCCGGTGAGCAACTAAAGCAATTCCGCTCTCAGCGAAAGCCCCTCCTGCCCGGCAGCGAGGGGCTTTTTCGTGGCCTGGTGGTGCGCGTTCCGTTGATCGTTCTTCGTTGGTCGTTGGTCGAGCCGCCCCCCGGACCATCTCACACCGACCAGCGATCACCGAACAACGATGACCGAACAACGATGACCGAACAACGAACAACCACCACCGATCACCGATCTTCGCCCCCCGTAACGACACTCCACCGATGCCTTCGATCTCCACCAAGGGCCGCCAGATGCCCGCCTCCCCCATCCGCAAGCTCGTCCCCTTCGCCGAAGGCGCGAAGAAGCGCGGCACCCAGGTGATCCACCTCAACATCGGCCAGCCCGACATCGCCACCCCCGCCGTGGCCCTCGATGCCATCCGCCACCTCGACCGCACCGTGATCGAGTACAGCCACAGCGCCGGCTACGAGAGCTACCGCCGCGGCCTCGCCGACTACTACGCCAGGCACGGCATCCACGTCACCCACGAGCAGATCATCATCACCAACGGCGGCAGCGAGGCGCTCCTCTTCGGCATGATGGCCTGCTTCGAGCCCGGCGACGAGCTCATCATCCCCGAGCCTTACTACGCCAACTACAACAGCTTCGCCCTTTCCGCCGGGGTGAAGGTGGTGCCCGTGCGCAGCACCATCCAGGACGGCTTCGCCCTGCCCCCCATCGAAGCCTTCGAAGCCCTCATCACCCCACGCACCAAGGGCATCCTCATCTGCAACCCCGGCAACCCCACCGGCTACCTCTACAGCGCCGACGAACTGCAACGCCTGCGTGCCATCGTGCTCAAGCACGATCTCTACCTCTTCGCCGATGAGGTGTACCGCGAATTCTGCTACGACGGCGCCACACACATCAGCGCCATGACCCTCGAGGGGCTGGAGCAGAACGTGGTGCTGGTGGACAGCGTGAGCAAGCGTTACAGCATGTGCGGTGCCCGTGTGGGCGCCTTCATCACCCGCAACGCCGAGCTGTACGGTACCGTGCTGAAGTTCGCCCAGGCACGCCTGAGCCCGCCCACCTTCGGACAGATCGCCAGCGAGGCCGCCCTGCGCACGCCCGACAGCTACTTCACCGAAGTGATCGGCGAGTACGTGCAGCGACGCAACATCCTGGTGAACGGCCTCAACAGCATCCCCGGAGTCACCTGCCCCATGCCCCAGGGCGCCTTCTATTGCGTGGCCCAATTGCCGATCGACGATGCCGACCGGTTCTGCCAGTGGCTGCTGGAATCCTTCAGCCACAAGGGCCACACCGTGATGATGGCCCCCTGCAGCGGCTTCTACGCCGACCCCGCCACCGGACGCCAGCAGGTGCGCCTGGCCTATGTGCTGGAGCAGCCCCTGCTGAGCGCCGCCGTGGAGGTGCTGCGCGCCGCGCTGGAGGCGTACCCCGGCAAGGCCTAGCCGCCCGTTCATCTGCCGGCCACCTCCCGGCCGCTTGTCCGAACATCCCGCCGGTCCGCCGTCGGGGTGTTCCGTCATTGAACACCGCATGTTGGTCGACCGGTAACCCCCGTTCGTCCTTCCCCGTACAACGGCCGCCGGGGCAACTGGACATCCCCCCGGCGAACGGAAGACCATGCGGCACTTCAATACCCTTCTTCTCCTCGCGCTCAGCCTCGCGCCCCTCCTGGGCCGCGCACAGGCACAGGGCCCCAACGAGCGCTTCTACAGCTTCCTCGTGGAACACCCCATCAGCATCCTCGAAGAGAAGCACCTCACCCAGCTGGCGGTGGACATGGACCCCCATGCCAGGCTGCTGGTGGACGATGGCCGCCGCGACCTTGTGGTACGCACCCGCTCGGCCCTGAAGGTCGACGCCTTCGTGCGCGCCGCCGGCGAGCTGGGCATGCCCCTGCGCCGCACCCTGCACGAAGCCGAAGAGCACCAACCCACCTCCCCCGGGGGTAACTGAGCCTGACCCATGGACCAACGAAGCAACACCGTCAACACCATGCGCAGCCTCCGCAACATCCTCCTCGCCCTGCCCCTCCTGCTGGCGGCCTCTGTCAGTGCGCAGACCGCCACCAACAACTGTGGCTACAACACGGGCAACGAATACTCCGTAGGCACCAGCTGCAGCCTCTCCGCCTTCAACAAGCCCGGGTCCTTCGGCGCCAACTACAACCCCGGCGGTTGCAACAGCGGCAATTTCGATGATGCCTGGGGCTGGTTCCAGGCCACCGCCACCACCACCGTCATCACCTACGACCCCAGCACCACCGGTGCCGACCCCATCCTGCACGTCCTCACTGGCGCCTGTGGGTCGCTCACGCTGGTGGCCTGTGCCGACAATGCTGGCAACAACGGCAACGAGACGGTGACGATCACCACCACGCCCGGCACCAACTACATGGTGCGTATCCAGCGCTACAACACCAACTCCGCCATGAACGGTTCCCTCTGCATCTGGAACCCGCCCACCCCTGCCAACGATGACCCCTGCGGCGCGACCGCCCTCACCGTGGGCGCCTCCTGCAGCGCCGTGGCCGGTACCAACGTCTATGCATCGAACACCGCCCTGGGCTCCCCCAACTGCGCCAACTACAGCGGGGCCGATGTGTGGTTCTCCACCGTGGTGCCCGCCAACGGCACGGTGACCGTGCAGACCTTCGCCACCAGCCTCACCGACGGCGGTCTCGCCGCGTACACCGCCACCGCCTGTGGCGGCTCCTTCACCCTGCTGGATTGCATCGATGACGTGGGCGCCAACCGCATGCCCTCCATGACCATCGCAGGCCAGACACCCGGAAGCACCCTCTACTGGCGCTTCTTCGGCTACGGTGGCGCCACCGGCACCTTCTCCATCTGTGCCACCACTCCCCCGCCCCCCGCCAACGACGACCCCTGCGGTGCCACCCTCCTCTCGGTGGGCACATCCTGCACCTTCACCAACAGCACCAACCTCGGCGCCACCCCCACCGCCATCGCGCCCCCCGGCTGCGCCAGCTACTCAGGAGGTGATGTCTGGTTCCGCTTCGTGGCGCCCGCCAGTGGCCGCGCGGCCATCAGCACCCAGGCCGGCACGCTCACCAACAGCGGCATGGCCCTCTACAGCGCCACCAACTGCAGCACCGCCGTCAGCCTCATCGCCTGCAACGACGATGCCCTCGCCCTGATGAGCTACATCTACAGCACCGGCCTCACCTCCGGCGCCACCTACTACATCCGCGTATGGGGCCACAGCGGCGCACAAGGCACCTTCGGTATCTGCGTCACCAACCCGCCCCTGCCACCCGCCAACGACGAGGTATGCAACGCCGTGAACATCAACGTCACCACCGGTTGCACCACCAGCACCCGCAACAACAACAGCGCCACCCCCTCGGCGGACATCCCCCTGCCCGGCTGCGGCGGTACGGCGGCCAATGATGTGTGGTTCTCCTTCACCGCACCCACCAGCGGCTTCGCCACCATCCGCGTGGCACCCGGCACCCTCACCGACCCCGCCTTCGCCGTGTACAGCGCCACCACCTGCAGTACGGACCTGCTCCTGCTGGACTGCGATGACAACAACGGCCCGGGCAACGGCGGCGTGGTCACCCTCACACCCGGCATCATCACCCCGGGCCAGACCTACTACATCCGCGTGTGGAGCGCCTCGGGCGGCACCGGCAACTTCACCATCTGCGCCCAGACCAGCACCGCCAGCTGCTTCATGGCCCTGCGCCTTTTCGATACCAATGACAACGGCTGGGGCAGCTCGCGTGTGAGCGTGCAGGTGGGCGCCGCAGCCGCCGTCAACTACACCCTGGCCGCCAGCGAAGGCGCCAACACCTTCTACATCCCGTACAACAACGGAGACCTCATCCAGATCTCCTACGCCACCGGCGGTTCGGGCAACCAGAGCCAGAACTCCTACTTCGCGCAGATCGGTGAGGGCATCCTCTTCGAGGACGGGCCCACGCCCGCCACGGGTCTGGTGCACGCCTCCATCCCCGGTTGCGGGGCGCTGCCGCCCCCGCGCAGCGACTGTGCCGGTGGTGAACGCCTCTGCTCCGGCACCTCCTTCAGCGCCGACCCCGGCAACACCGGCGCCGTGGTGGACCTCAACATCAACACCCGCGGATGCCTCTCGGCCGATGAACGCCAGGGCAGCTGGTACCACTTCATCCCCAGCGCCGGCGGCACCATCGGCATGACCATCGCCCCCTCCAACCCGGGCGACGACTACGACTTCGCCATCTGGGGGCCCAACGTGGCCCAGCTCTGCCCGCCAGAGGCGGAACCCCTGCGCTGCTCCTTCAGCGGCACCACGGGCAACACCGGCCTGGGCAACGGCGCCACCGACTTCAGCGAACCGCCCAGCGGCGACAAGTGGGTGGCCCCCATCGATGTGCTGTACGGTGAACACTACACCCTCTACGTCTCCAACTACAGCCGCTCCGGCCTCTCCTTCAACCTCTCCTGGCAGCTCACCAACGGCGCCAGCCTCGACTGCGTGGTCCTGCCCGTGGAGCTGCTGAGCTTCACTGCCGAGGCCGGGCAGCGCACCGTGGCCCTCGAATGGACCACCGCCAGCGAGAGCAACAGCAGCCACTTCGTGGTGGAGCGCAGCAGCGACGGCTACACCTTCGGCCCCATCGGCGAGGTGGCCGCTGCGGGCACCTCCCACAGCCTGCTCGCCTACGCCTTCGTGGATGAGCAGCCCCTGCGCGGAACCACCTACTACCGCCTCACCCAGGTGGACCTCGACGGCTCCACCGACCAGAGCCATGTGGTGCCCGTCACCTTCGACCAGGCCGTGAGCGTGGGAAGGCCCTACCCCAACCCCACCAGCGACCGCGTGCAGCTGGACCTCACGGTGACCACCGACCAGCAGCTGCGCATCGCCCTGCTCGACGCCAGCGGACGCCTGCTGCGCGAGGAACGCCACCAGGCCAGTGCCGGCACCCTCCCCTACAGCACCCACGTGGGCGACCTGGAGCCCGGCACCTACTTGTTGCTGGTGACCGATGAGAACGGCGAGGCGCACCAGGCAGGACGCTTCATCGTGGAATGAGCCTCTCCCCACCCGGCCGGAGCAACGCCCCCTCCCGGGCAGCGCTCCGGCCGCGGTGTTCATCGCTTCAGGCAACCATCGGAACCACTCCGCGTCTTCCCTGTTAAGCGATCATGCCGACCATCGGTCCACCCCCTGTCCAGGATGCCTGCCGAAGCGGGCATTGGACGATCGCCTATCTTCGCTCGTATATTTAACGCGCCCAAAAGCCACAGGACACATGTCTATCCGCATCCTCCTTCCCGCACTGGCCCTGGCAATGGCCACCAGTGCCATGGCCCAGCAAACGGAACTGCTGCACCTGCGCACCGCCGCGCCCATGGACGCCAGTGGCCTGAAGCATGTGATCCAGGCCGTGATGGACATCGATCCCCTGGCCACCGTGAGCTGGAGCGATGACCTCACCATCCTCCAGGTGCGCCGCAACCCCAGCATCAGCGTGGACCAGGTGCGCGCCGCCATCACCGGCACCGGCGTGGGCCTGCAGCCCGGCCTGGTGGACCCCGCCACGCTCTTCCCCGCACCCGGCACCACCGAACCCGTCTACATCGTCACCGGCGATGAAGCCGCCGACCAGGCCCGCTACCGCAGCGCCGTGGAAGCCTGGAACGCCCTCCATCCCGAGGCACCCATCGGAGAACCCGTACACCTGAAGGACCACCAGTAACCCGGCAGCGAACATGAAACAACGCTACGCGCTCCTTCTCGCAGCTCTCTTCGCCGCCACTTCCAGCATGGAGGTGCTGGCGCAATGTACCGGCGCTATTGCCGGTACGGCCTTGGTGCCCAACCCCGGTTGGACGGCCACGGGTGTGCCGCCCACGCTGAACCCGACCATCACCGGCACCTCCACCAACGGTTCCAACATCCTCGTGGTGGCCACCGCCACCGGCCTTTCCGTGGGCACGGTGGTCACGGGTCCCAACATCCCCCCCGGCACCACCATCACGGCCATTGCGGGTACCAGCCTTACGCTCAGCAATGCCGCCACCGGTTCCGGTGGTCCGGTGCCTTACACCTTCACGATCTCGCCCGGATACGCGCTCAACTATCCGCCACCCAATCCCGGCTTCCCAGCGCAGTCGGGACAGACCGCCCTGCACTGCACGGTGTGTCCGGTGGCCTTCGAGACGAACATCTGCGCCAACCAGTTCGCCCGTTACTACATGTGTCCGGGCAACGTGTACACCATCACCCTGTGCAACACTGCGGGGGTGCCGTGGAACTCCACGCTGAGCATCACGAACGCACCCTATTCGGCGGGTTATGACTTTGACGACGACGGCTGCGGCACGGTGAACGGCTTCTCCACCATCACCTTCGTACCCACCATCGCGCGGACCTATGCGATCCGTGTGCTGGAAGATCCCTGCATCGCGAACGGGGCTCTCTGCGGTCTGTTGCAGATCAGCTGCGCACCAGGGCCCCCCCCCCCGCCCAACGATGAGCCCTGCAACGCCATTCCGCTCCCGGTGAGCACCGTATGCACCTACGAACTGGGCTCCACGGCCTATGCCACCAGCACCAGCGGCATTCCCGTGCCCAACACCTGCGGGGCCAGCTCTTCCGGTCAGTACGGCGGTTACGATGTGTTCTTCAGCGCGGTGGTACCGCCCTCGGGCAACCTCTCCATCCAGACCTCCCTGGTGAGCGCGGGCAACATCGCCATGGCGGCCTACCTCGCGGCCAGCTGCCAGGGCCAGTTCAACCAAAGCGTAACGCGTGTGAGCGGCAGCAACACGATGACCACGGCCAGCACGGCCAACCTCGTGGTGGGCATGGCCATCCAAGGGGCCGGCATCCCGGCGGGCAGTGTGGTCACCAGCATCGTCAACGCCACCACCTTCACCATCAGCAACAACGCCCTCTCGAACGGTACGGCCGCAGCCACGTTCAACGTGTGGCAGCAGTTGGAATGCAACCAGGACGCGGGTGGTGTCACCCCGGCCCCCTTCCTCACCTTCAGTGGGTTGCCGCCTGGTGCCACGGTCTACATCCGCGTTTGGCCGGAGGGCTTCGTGAACACGGGCACCTTCGAGATCTGCGCGTACGAGCCAGTGCCCCCGCCCAACGACAACCCCTGCGGTGCGATCCCCATTCCGGTGGCCGCGCCCTGCACGCCGGGCCTCTACAGCACCGAGAGCGCCACTCCGCTGGCCGCCAACATGACGGCCAACGGCCCCACCTGCGGCCTGCCCGTGGCCGGTGGTGACGTGTGGTTCCAGGTGACCATGCCGCCTTCCGGCAGCATGACCATCAGCACCATCGCCGGTTCGCTCACGGACATGGCCATGGCTGTGTACACCCTCACCGCAGGTAACATCTGCGGGCCCGGCACCCTCACCCAGGTGGCCGGTGGCTGCAACGACAACAACTCCGCCACCAACCTGATGCCAGAGGTGGGCCCCATCGCCGGTCCGCCGGGCAACGTCTACTACGTGCGGGTGTGGAACAAGTCCGCGCTCTTCGGCACCTTCCAGATCTGCGCGGTGCCGAACACCCCGCCGGCGAACGACGACCCCTGCGGTGCCCTGCCGCTGACGGTGCGTTACGGCTGCATCTTCGACATCTTCACCAATGCCTTCGCCTCGCAGACGGGCACCTCGGGTGCGGGCTGGAGCAGCGCACCCAACCCCGCAGCCCCCTGCGCGGACGCCACGCCCTCTGCTGACGTGTGGTTCACGGCGGTGGTGCCCCCCAACGGCGAGTTGCAGTTCGATACGGACGACGGCCTGTTGCAGGATGCCGGCATGACCGTGTACACGGCCACCGGCAGCTGCGGCAGCGGCAACCTGGCCCTCACCCAGGTGGGCGGCACCTGCGGCGGCAGCGCCCAGAACGCGGCCATGCCCTTCCTCACGGTCAGCGGCCTCACGGCGGGCAGCACGGTGTACGTGCGCGTCTGGCGCCAGACCAACACGGACGGCAACTTCCAGCTGTGCGCACGCCGCACCAACAGCCCCCCCGGCACCTGCGACTACACCCTGCGCATGAACGACACCGGCGGTGACGGCTGGAACGGCGGTTACGTGCGGGTATGCGTGGGCGCCGCCTGCACCAACTACAGCATCGTGGGCAGCACCGGCTTCATCAACTTCAGCGGCAACGTGGGCCAGACGGTCACCTTCACCTACTTCCCGGTGGGTGGCTTCCAGAACCAGATCTCCTACTCGGTGATCGCCCAGAACGGCTTCGCCATCTACAACAGCGGTGCGGCGCCTGCGGCCGGTCCCAACTTCAGCTTCGTGATCAATGCGGACTGCAACGTGCCGCCCGCGCCGCCCAGCGACTGCGCCGGCAGCGTGGAGGTGTGCACCGACCAGACCATCACCGGTCTGCCCAACAACACGGGCAACACGGCCGACCTGAACGCCAGCAACCGCGGCTGCCTCTCCTCCAACGAGGTGCGCGGCCAGTGGTTCCGCTTCACCACCTACGCGGGTGGCACGGTGGCCTTCACCCTGCAGCCCGGCACCCCGGCCGACTACGACTGGGCCATCTGGGGTCCCTACATCGGTGCGCCGCCCTGCCCGCCGAGCGGACCGCCCCTGCGCTGCAGCTACGCCGCCGGTGGTGGGCCCACGGGCCTGAACATGACCTCGGTGGACCTCAGTGAAGGGGCTGGTGGCGACCGCTTCGTGCGCTACATCGATGCCCTCGCCGGGCAGACCTTCCTGATGTACATCGACCGCTTCTCCTCCATCCAGACCCCCTTCGAGCTCAACTGGAACCTCGGTGGTGGCGCCGACATCAACTGCCTGGTGCTGCCCGTGCAGATGCTGAGCTTCGATGCGAAGCCCAACCAGCGCATGGTGGATGTCACCTGGACCACCGCCAGCGAACGCAACAGCGACCACTTCTCCGTGGAGCGCAGCGGCGATGGCGACCACTTCGTGGAGCTGGGCAAGGTGAACGGCATGGGCAACAGCCAGGTCACCACCACCTACGCCTTCGTGGACCAGCAGCCCCACAGCGGCATGAACTACTACCGCCTGAAGCAGGTGGACCAGAACGGCGAATGGACCTACAGCGAGACCCGCTCGGTCTTCTTCCGCCGCACCGGTCTGCCCATCGAGCTCTACCCCAACCCGGCCCGCGAAAGCATCGCCATCGCCTTTGATGCCGTGGAGGAGGGCGCCGCGCAATGGCGCGTGCTCGACATGAGCGGACGCATCGTGCTGCAGGGCAATGCCGCCATGCAGATCGGCACCAACCGCATCGATATCGCCCTGGAGCGCGTGGAGAACGGCAGCTACATGGTGGAACTGCTCGATGCCAACAGCGTGCCCATGGGCAACAGCCGCTTCGTGAAGCACTGACCCGCACCATCACCCACACCTGCAAGGGGGAGCCTGAACCGAGGCTCCCCCTTGTGCGTTCTTCTCCAGCCAAGTACTTGACGCAAAGGACCTTCATCGTACTATCTTGGTCCCTTGTGCGTGGGCTCGGCAACCTTTGCCGCGCATGCGCGTCTCTTCGTTACGGTTACCTGTTCCCGCATCCATATGGCCCCATCCCTACCCCTCCACATCCTGCGGTGGAACCCTGCCCCGATGTTGCTGCGCCGCGCCGCCAAGGGGTTGTTGACGCTGCTGCTGGTGCTCGCCCATGCCACGGGAAGCGACCTGCAGGCCCAGTGCAACGGGGTGGCCACCACGGCGATCACCGGGACCAGGACGGCGGGGTCCAATGTGATCTCGCTCGTAAGCCCAGGAACCGCCGGACTGGTGGTGGGCATGCCTATCACCATGACCGGCGTCCCTGCCGGCTCGGTGATCACCAGCATCATCAACGCCACGAGCTTCACGATCAGCAACAACGCAACTACCAACGGTTCCGGTCAGATCAACCTCACCTCCCTGGTGCCGAACGGGGATTGGCAGCCCGCCACGGTGCCCCCCACCCCCACTTACAGCTTCAACTATCCGCCGGTGGGTTCCACCTTCTGCGCAGTGTGCCCCTCGCTCTTCACGGTGGACATCTGTGGCAACCAGTACGCCCGCATGTACATGTGTGCCGGCAACCTGTACACCATCAGCATGTGCGGGTCGGCCACCAACTGGAACTCCACCATCAGCATCACCGGTGGCACCACGGCCTTCCCCGTGGCCGATGGCTTCTCCACCTTCGATGACGATGGCTGCGGCACCCCCAACGGCCATGCGCAGGTGACCTACTCCCCCATCACCTCGGGCATCCGTTTCATCCGCATCCTGTCCAACAACGGCGTGGACCCCTGCACACCCAGCCACACGCTGTGCGGCACGCTCACCATCACCTGCGCGAGCATCCCGCCGCCGCCGGTGAACGACGATCCCTGCGGCGCCTTCGCCCTGCCGGTGGACGCCACCTGCAACACGCCCTTCACCACCAGCAGCAACTGGGCCACCAACACCAGCGTGCCGCCGCCCCCCTGCGGCACCTACGCCGGCGGCGATGTGTGGTTCACGGCCGTGGTGCCGCCCACCGGTGCGCTGGCCGTACAGACCGACCTGATCGCCGCCACGGACCTGGCCATGGCCGTGTACAGCGTGCCCGCCTGCACCACCGCCTACCTGCTGTCCAGCACACGTACGGCAGGGTCGAACGAGGTGACCACCACCAGTACCACCGCCGGAATGGCCGTGGGCATGGTGGTCACCGGTGGTGGCATTCCTCCTGGAACCACGGTGGCCTCCATCATCAACGGCACCACCTTCACCCTCAGCAACAACGCCACCACCACCATCACGAACAACCTGAGCGTGAACGTGTGGCCTGCGCCACTGGCCTGCAACGCGGACATCTCGCCGGGCAATCCGCAGCCTTTCATTGCCATCAACGAACCGTTGCTGGCAGGCCAGCCGGTATTCATCCGCGTATGGGCACAGGGTGGTCCGGCCAACGGCGGCAGCTTCGACATCTGTGCCTTCGAGCTGACCCCGCCGGACAATGACAACCCCTGCGATGCGGTGCCCGTGCCGGTGACTGCGGCCTGCGACCCGGTGAGCGGGACCACTGAAGCGGCCACGGCGACCACCGGTGTGCCCGTGCCCACCTGCGGCAACGTGCCCCCCATCAACGATGTGTGGTTCACCGTGCAGATCCCACTGGCGCCTGCGGGGGTGGGCGTGGAGATCGACCTGGCCAGCCCCGACCTGGACGATCCGGCCTTCGCGGTGTACCGGCAGAACCCCGATTGCAACACCCTGGTGCAGGCGGGTTGCAGCGATCCGGCGGGCGGCAACATGCCGGGCATCACCATCAACCAGAACGGCACCACCATCGTGCCCGGCACGGTGCTTTACGTGCGCGTGTGGAACAAGACGCCGCTCTTCGGCAACTTCACCATCTGCGCCACGCCCACCACGCCGCCGCCGAACGACGACCCCTGCGGCGCCCTGCCGCTCACGGTGCGCTACGGCTGCCTCTTCACCGGCTTCACCAACGAGAACGCCAGCAACACCCCCACCAACCCACTGGGCGTGATCAACGTGCCCAACCCCTCCTGCGGCGTGCCCAACCAGGACGTGTGGTTCACCGTGCAGGTGCCCAACCCCTTCACCACCGGCGCATTGGTGTTCGATGCGGATGACGGCTCGCTCACCGATGGCGCCTTCGCCGTGTACCGGGTGGCCTCGGGCTCGTGTGCGGGCAACGACATGGTGCTCACCCAATTGGCCTGCGCCCTCAACGGCAGTCCCACGGCGGCCACCATGCCCTTCACCAGCCTGGCCGCCGCAAGCCTCACCCCGGGCGAGACGCTCTACATCCGCTTCTGGCGCCAGACCGGCACCACGGGCACCTTCGCCCTCTGCGCCCAGCGCACCGATGCACCACCCGGCGCCTGCACCTTCACCCTGCGTATGAACGACAGCTTCGGCGATGGCTGGAACGGCAGCTTCGTCACCATCTGCGTGGACCCGCCCGGCCCGCCGCCGCCCGCCTGCACCAACTACAGCATCATCGGCTCCAGCGGGGTGATCAACTTCGGCGCCAACGTGGGCTCCATCATCACCATGAGCTACACCGCCGCGGGAGGCTTCCAGAACCAGATCAGCTACCGCCTGCTCACCGATAACGGCGGGGTGCTCTATGCGAGCCCCGGGCCCACACCCCCCACCGGTCCCGTCTTTGCCGTGGCCGTGGATGCCGACTGCAACCGTCCGCCGGCACCCATCGAGGACTGCATCGGCGCCATCGAACTGTGCACCAACCAGACCCTGGCGAGCAATCCGCAGAGCACCGGCAGCGTGACCGACCTGGTCATGGGCAACCGCGGCTGCCTGGTGGCCAATGAGCGCCGCGGCGTGTGGCACCGCTTCACCGTCAGCGCACCCGGCCAGCTCGGCTTCACCATCGATGCCAACCCCTACGGCGGTGCCGACTACGACTACGGCCTCTGGGGACCCTATGCCAGCACACCCACCTGCCCGCCCGCCGGGCCGCCCCTGCGCTGTTCCTGGGGTGATGGCCCGGTGCTCACCGGCCTGAACTGGACCGCAACCGACTTCACCGAAGGGGCCGGCGGCGACAGCTGGACCCGCTTCATCAACGTGCTGCCCGGTGAGCAGTACCTGCTCTTCGTGGACAACTACTACACCTTCTACTGGGGCACGCCCTTCAACCTCACCTTCACCTACCAGCCCGGCTGCACTCCCCTGCCTGCCATAGGCCCCATCCCCTGCGCCAGCATCGACTGCATACTCCCCGTTGAAATGCTGGCCTTTAACGCCGCCCCACGCGGCCGCACGGTATGGCTCAACTGGAGCACCGGCAGCGAGGAGAACAGCTCCCACTGGGTGGTGGAACGCTCCGGCAACGGTCGCGACTTCGAGGCCCTCGGACAGGTGAACGCCGCGGGCACCAGCGCGGTACAGGTCGAGTACAACTGGCCCGATGCGGCGCCCCTCAAGGGTTGGAACTACTACCGCCTGCGGCAGGTGGACAAGGACGGTGAACACACCTACTCCGAGGTACGGAGTGTGCTGATGGGCGCGGTGGAGACCGAGGTGGCCGTGTACCCCAACCCCGCCAACGACCTGCTGAACGTGGTGTTCGACGCCAGCGTGGCGGTGGACCGCATCGCCTGGACCCTGCTGGATGCCAGTGGGCGCACGGTGCTCAGCGGCCGCAACGCCCTGCCGGTGGAGGATCCCCGCATGAGCCTCTCCGTGGACGGCTTGGAACCCGGCAGCTACCTGCTGCTGCTCCGCGATGAGCAGGGTGGCGCCATCGCCCAGGCCCGCTTCGTGAAGCAATAACGCCCTCCTCTTCACGCCCGCACTGGTCCTCCCGGTGCGGGCGTGGTATCTTTGGGGCATGCTGCGCAAGGCCCTCACCCTGCTGCTCACCGCCCTGTTGGTGGGCCTGCCCCGTGCCGAAGCACCTGCCGCGCGGCCCCTGCTGGCCACCTACACCTTCGGGCTCTCGCTCAGCCCCGGCATCAACAGCCAGCTCTTCTCCCTCTTCCTGGTGAAGGAGTTCGAGGGGAAGGTGATCGAGACCAACGGCCTCACCCGCGAGCAGTTCGTGCTGCAGGCCCAAGCCGCCGTGCCCAGCAAAGCCAACCCGGAGGGCGTGAACCTTTTCCACCGCCACGGCGTGCAGCTCTGCATCCATCCCGAGGACAGCACCGGCAGGCGCCTGCTCCGCGACTGCGAAGTGCTCGACCGGCTGTGGAAGCTGCGCTACTGGGAGTATCCCTTCATCCAGACCGAAGGCATGCACCCCGGCAAGGGCTGGAGCGAGAAGCGCGATGTACCCTCCGCCCGGCAGTTGCTGCTGCTCACGGATTACGGCATCCTTCACCTCAATGGCATGGCCAAGGGCGATAACGTGTTCCGCCTGCTGCGTGACGTGGGCGACAGCGCCTGGGTGGACAACTACCGCAAGGGCTACTGAGCCATGCCCGTCCTTCCCTCCACCACCGAACTGGCCGCCCTGCTGCGCAGCGGTGACCGTGCCGCGCTGGGCCGCGCCATCACCTTGGTGGAGAGCAGCCGACCGGAGGACCAGTCGCGCGCCAGGGCGTTGTTGCAGGCTTGTGCACCGCCCGCCACACCGGCCCAGCGCATCGGTATCACCGGCATCCCCGGCGTGGGCAAGAGCACGCTCATCGATGCCCTGGGCAGTGCGCTGGTACAGGCCGGGCACCGCGTGGCCGTGCTCGCCGTGGACCCCACCAGCCAGCGCAGCGGCGGCAGCATCCTGGGCGACAAGACCCGCATGGAACGCCTCTCCCAGCTGCAGGAAGCCTTCGTGCGCCCCACAGCGGCCGGTGGTACGCTCGGCGGGGTGGCCCGCCGCACCCGGGAGACCATCCTGCTCTGCGAGGCCGCCGGCTTCGACCGCATCCTGGTGGAGACCGTGGGGGTGGGCCAGAGCGAATGGGAGGTGGACCGCATGACCGACCTCAACCTGCTGCTGATGATCGCCGGTGCGGGCGATGAGCTGCAGGGCATCAAGCGCGGCATCATGGAGAGCGCGGACCTGGTGGTGCTCACCAAGGTGGAGGGTGATCAGCGCCCCCGTGCGGAGGCCGCCGCACGCGATCTGCGAAACGCCATCCACCTGCTGCCCGTGCGGCCCTCCGGCGAACACCCGCCGGTGCTGCTGGTGAGCGCCCTCAGCGGCGAGGGCATCCACGCGCTGGCCGCTGAACTGGAGCGCCGCCAAGCACAGGCCCTGGAGCGTGGATCGCTCCACGCGCGCCGCCATGACCAGGCCCGCCACTGGATGCGCCAGGCCGTGCTGGACGGGCTGCGCGACCGCCTGACCACCGATCCGCTGGTGGCCGCGCGCTATGCCGAGCTGGAGGCTGCCGTACAAGCGGGCACGCTGAGCCCCTTCGATGCCGCGGATGGTGTGCTGGCCCTGTTCAGAACAGGCGACGCACCTCGTCCTTGAGCAGCAGGATGGCTTCCTGCGAGGGGGTGGCCGAAAGCTTCCCCGCGTTCTCGAAGATCTTGCGGCTGAGATCCGTGGCCGAGACACCCTCGCCCACCTGCTCGAAGCTCAGGTTCACCAGGCGTATCGTCTCCTCCTTGGCCTGCTTCACCCGTGCCCATGCCTTGTCGCTCACGTACACCTGCTGGGTCACGTTGTGGTCCAACTCCTCCCGCACGGTGGCGATCAGTTCGCCGTGCAGGGTGCGGGCGCTCATGTTGGTCTTGTGCACCCGCAGCACCAGGGGGCCGGGAGCGATGCGCTCCAGGTAGAGCGTGAGGCGCTCGTAGGCCTGCAGCCGCAGGGGCAGCACCTGCTTGTGATCGTCGCGCCGAAGTTCCGTCTGCCGCTCGGCAGCCTGGGCGGCGAAGAACTGCCGGAGGGTGTAGAAGGTGGTGAGGAAGACCAGCAGCGAAGGCAGCAGGGCCACGAGCAGGAGGGTCCAGGGTTCGTTCATGGTGGATAAAGCGGTGGACGAATATCGGCAACGGCGGGGCTCTTGCCGATAACGCGCAGAACAGCATGCTTAGTTTTGCCCCCTTCCGGGACCGGCCCGGCCCAACGAATGCCGCCGGCCCTTGCACGCATGCATCTTTCCCCGACCGTAGCGAACATCGAAGAACCCGCCACCCTGCTCATGGCCCGCCGCAGCCGAGAACTGCGCGCCCAGGGCCGCGACATCATCGACCTGAGCCTGGGCGAACCCGACCACGCCCCGCCCGTCTTTGCCCTGGAGGCCGCCCGCGAAGCCCTCACCGGCCCCTGGCACAAGTACACCCCGGTGAACGGCTACCTCGACCTGCGCGAAGCCATCGCCCGCAAGTTCGAGCGCGACAACGGCCTGCAGTACAGCCCCGAGCAGATCGTGGTGAGCACCGGCGCCAAGCAGAGCATCATGAACGTGGTGATGAGCCTGGTGGGCCCCGGCGACGAGGTGGTGATCCCCGCACCCTACTGGGTAAGCTACTCCGAGCAGGTGCGCCTGGCCGGTGGCACCCCCGTGCTGGTGCGTTCCACGCTCGACGAGGACTGGAAGGCCCCCGTGGAGCGCATCGCAGCCGCCATCACGCCCCGCACCCGCCTGCTGATGTTCAGCTCGCCCTGCAACCCGAGCGGATCGGTGCTCACGCAGGAGGAGCTCGAAGCCCTCGCCGAAGTGGTGCGGCAGCATCCCGAGCTGTACGTGATCGCGGACGAGATCTACGAGCACATCGTGTTCGAAGGCCGCCACCGCAGCTTCGCCGCATTGCCGGGAATGGCCGAACGCACCATCACGGTGAACGGGCTGAGCAAAGCCTGGGCCCTTACCGGCTGGCGCGTGGGCTACATCGGCGCGCCGCTCTGGATCGCCCAGGCCGCCACCAAGGTGCAGGGCCAGTTCACCAGCGGCACCAACAGCATCGCCCAGCGCGTGGCCAAGGCCTGCGTGGAGGCCGACACCGCCCAGCTGCAGCCCATGCGCGCCGATTTCCTGCGCCGCCGCGACCTGGTGCTCAACGCCGTGCGCGCCATCCCCGGTTGGCGCGCCAACGTGCCCCAGGGCGCCTTCTACCTGCTGCCCGATGTGAGCAGCTCCATCAACGGCACCACCATCAAGGGCTCGGTGGACCTGAGCCTGTACCTGCTCGACAGCGCGGGGGTGAGCCTCGTGGAGGGCCGTTCCTTCGGCGCGGAGAACACCCTGCGCATCAGCTATGCCACCAGCGACGACAAGCTCACCGAGGCCATGGCGCGCGTGGCCAAAGCCGTGGCCGCCCTGCACTGAGCCCATGAACGACGCCCTTCGCTCCTTCCTCCAAGGCCTTCCCGGCACGCGTGTGCTTGTGGTGGGCGATGTGATGGTGGACGCCTACCTGTGGGGGCGTGTGGACCGCATCAGCCCAGAGGCACCCGTGCCCGTGGTGCAGGTCACCCGCCGCAGTGCGCGCCTGGGCGGAGCGGCCAACGTGGCCATCAATGCGCGCGCGCTCGGGGCCGACCCCACCGTGCTCAGTGTGGTGGGCGACGATGCCAACGCCGGACTCCTCGAGGAGCTCTTCCGCGAGCAAGGGCTGCCCATGCAGGGGGTGTTGCGCTCACAACAGCGCCGCACCACGGTGAAGACACGCATCATCAGCGGCCACCAGCATGTGGTGCGCGTGGACGAGGAGCAGGAGGACGACCTGGCCCCGGCCGATGCCCAACGCCTGCTGGACGAAGCGGCACGCCTGATCGCCACGCTCCGCCCGCAGGTGATCGTGTTGGAGGATTACAACAAGGGCGTGCTCTCCGAAGCGGTCATCACCGGCCTCATCGCACAGGCCGCTGCGGCGGGTATCCCCGTGGCGGTGGACCCCAAACGCGCGAACTTCTTCGCCTACCGCGGCGTTGCCCTGTTCAAGCCCAACCTGAAGGAGCTGCGCGAAGGACTGAAGACCGAGGTGGACCCTGCCGACCCTGCCTCGGTGGACCGTGCCATCGACGAACTGCAGCAACGACTGGGCAACCGCATCTCGATGATCACCCTCAGCGAACACGGTGTACAGGTGAAGGCCGATGGCCACGGCCAGCGCTTCCCCGCCCACAAGCGGAAGATCGTTGACGTGAGCGGAGCGGGCGACACGGTGATCGCGGTGGCCGCCCTGGCCCTGGCGCAGCAGTTGCCGCCTGCCCACATCGCCCAGCTGGCCAACCTCGCCGGCGGGCTCGTGTGCGAGGAAGTGGGCGTGGTGCCCGTGGACCTTGAACGATTCAGCGCCGAATGCGTGCGCCTCAACCTGCCCGCATGAGCGTCACCCCCTACTCCCCCGAAGGCAGCAAGCGCGAACAGGTCGAACAGATGTTCGACGCCATCTCGCCCCGCTACGACCTGCTCAACCGGGTCTTCTCCCTGGGCATCGACCAGGGCTGGCGCCGCCGCGTGATCCGCCTGCTGGGTCGCGAGCCCGTGGAACACCTGCTGGACGTGGCCACCGGCACGGCCGACCTCGCCATCCTGGGCAGCACCAAAGCGGCGCGCGTCACCGGCGTGGACATCAGCGAGGGCATGCTGGCCAAGGGGCGCGAGAAGGTGGACCGCCGCGGCCTCGCCCAGCGCGTGGTCCTCCAGCGCGCCGACAGCGCCGCGCTCCCCTTCCCCGACGCCACCTTCGACGCGGTCACCGTGGCTTTCGGCGTGCGCAACTTCGAGGAGCTCGAGCGCGGACTGCGCGAAATGCTGCGTGTGCTCAAGCCCAACGGACGCCTCTTCGTGCTGGAGTTCTCCAAGCCCCAGCGCACCCCCATGCGCCAGCTCTTCCGCTTCTACTTCCACCGCGTGATGCCCGTGGTGGGCCGCTCGGTGAGCAGGGACAGCGCGGCCTATACCTACCTGCCGAAGAGCGTGGAGGCCTTCCCCGAGGGCGAGGCCTTCCTGCAGCTGCTGCGCAACGCGGGGGGGCGCGAATGCACCGCCGAAGCCCTCACCGGCGGCATCGCCACGCTCTACATCGCCCGCAAGTGACGCATGGCATCCGCCCCAGCCACACACGGATCGGCCGCTAACTTCGTTGCCTTCAAGATGTCCGTGAACGCCCTGCTCCGTGCGCTGCCCCTGCTGCTGATGCTGGCGGCCTCCCCCCTGGCCCATGCCCAGAGCAGCGGCGGGGTGAAGGTGGAGAACCTGCCCAACTTCGACCTCCGCCGCTTCCACTTCGGGTTCCTGCTGAGCTACAACACCAGCGACTTCTACACCCGCCTGCGCGCCCGGGCTCCCTTCACAGACTCCCTCCTCGTGCTCAACCACCAACGGCAGCCCGGCTTCAACCTGGGCATCGTGGCGTCGCTGAACATGGGCACCAACCTCAGCCTCCGCTTCCTCCCCACCCTCTCCTTCCAGGAACGCATCCTCCAATACCAGTTCCGCGACCCGCTCGGCGGCATCGAATACTACCAGAAACCCGTGGAGAGCACCTACCTGGAGTTCCCCCTGCTGGTGAAGCTGCGCAGCGACCGCATCAACAACTTCGCCGTCTACCTCATCGGCGGCGGCAAGTTCAGCATCGACATGGCCAGCCAGAAGGACGTGAACCAGGCCCTGGACGACGAGACCATCGTGAAGCTGGCCAAGTACGACTACTCCGCCGAGGTGGGCGGAGGCTTCGACTTCTTCCTGCAGTACTTCAAGTTCGGCATTGAACTGAAGACCGGTGTGGGCATCCCCAACCTGCTCGTGCGCGACGGCACCCGCTTCGACCTGCCCCTGGAAAGCCTGCGCTCCAAGACCTACGTGCTCACCTTCACCTTCGAAGGCTGATCGCCCCCGCTGCGGTAGAGCCACGCCACCGCGTCAGATCTGGACCGGGCCACCCGATCGGGCCACCTCTCCGATAAGTTCCACGACGGAACGATCAAGTCGTACTGCGGTGTGATCAAGTCGTACGACTGCGTGATCATGTCGTACGACTGCGTGATCATGTCGCACGACTTCGTGATCATGTCGCACGACTTCGTGATCACGTCGCACAACTGCGTGATCATGTCGTACGACTTCGTGATCATGTCGTACGACTTCGTGATCATGTCGCACGACTTCGTGATCATGTTGTACGACTTCGTGATCATGTCGTACGACTTCGTGATCATGTCGTACGACCGCGTGATCATGTCGCACGACTTCGTGATCATGTCGCACGACCGCGTGATCATGTTGTACAACAAAATGGGTTGTACCAGACCTCCCGACCGCTGCAGACCTCCTGCATGGGAGCCGGCCGTGCCACACATAAGCACCTGGATACCAGACATTCGCAGGACCTCCTGCAAGGGACCCTGCGACCCTCCTCAGGATCACCGTCCTCGGGGCCCACACCTCCGCAGGGTCTCCTGCAAGGGACCCTGCGACACATCACACCTCCGCAGGGTCTCCTGCAAGGGACCCTGCGACACATCACACCTCCGTGGGGTCTCCGTCCCGGGACCCTGCACACCCGTGTTCGGCCGCCGGGTGCCCCGTGCCTGCGGCTGGCTCATGCCTCGGGAGATCTGCGGAGGTGTGAACACCGATGAGCGGGCGGCATGTGGGCCGGAGCAGGCCGACGAACCCCGCCAGCCCCGATCTTCGCCCCATGGAGCGTGCGGTGGACATCGCCCTTTCGCCGGCCGAGGCACATGACCCGGTGCTGGTACGTGCTGCAGCGGCCGAGGCGGCGGGCATCCCGGTGGGGCAGGTGCAGCGCAGCAGCGTGCTGAAGCGCTCCATCGATGCGCGTTCCAAGCGGCCGCTGTTCCGCCTGCGGGTGCTGGTGAGCACCGAGGCGGCCACCAGCGAGGCGCCGCCCTCCCTGCAGCTGGGCGATGTGAGCGCCGCGCCGCCGGTGATCATCGTGGGCTGCGGGCCGGCGGGGCTGTTCGCTGCGCTGCGCTGCATCGAGCGGGGCCTGCGACCCGTGGTGCTGGAGCGCGGGAGGAACGTGCGCGACCGCCGCCGCGACCTGGCCGCCATCAACCGCCAGCACACCGTGGACCCCGACAGCAACTACTGCTTCGGCGAAGGGGGCGCGGGCACCTACAGCGACGGCAAGCTCTACACCCGCAGCACCAAGCGCGGCGATGTGGGGGCCGTGCTGCGCACCCTGGTCGCCTTCGGCGCCAGTGCCGACATCCTGGTGGACGCCCACCCCCACATCGGCACCAACAAGCTGCCCGGCATCATCACCGCCATGCGCGAGGCCATCGAGGGTGCCGGCGGCAGCGTCCACTTCGGCACGCGCGTCACCGACCTGCTGATCGAACAGGGCCGCCTGCAGGGTGTGCGCACCGCCGACGGCCGCGAGCTCCGTGCCGCCGCCGTGGTGCTGGCCACCGGCCATTCGGCGCGCGACATCTTCAGCCTGCTGGTGCGCCGCGGCGTGCGGGTGGAACGCAAGGACTTCGCCCTGGGCGTGCGCGTGGAGCATCCCCAGGCCGTGATCGATGCGGCGCAGTACCACTGCACCGTGCGCGACCCCTACCTGCCGCCCGCCAGCTACAGCCTGGTGGAACAGGTGGGTGGCACCGGCGTGTACTCCTTCTGCATGTGCCCCGGTGGCATCATCGCCCCCTGCGCCACCGCGCCGGACGAGGTGGTGACCAACGGCTGGAGCCCCAGCAAGCGCAACAACCCCTACGCGAACTCGGGCATCGTGGTCACCTTCGGGCCTGACCAGGTGAAGCGCCACCCCGCCGGCAGCGACCCCGCCGACCCGCTCTGGGGCATGCACTACCAGCGGGCCGTGGAGCACGCCGCGTGGATCGCGGGCGGCCGCACCCAGCAGGCCCCGGCGCAGCGGCTGGAGGACCTGGTGCGCGGGCGCCTCTCCACCGACCTGCCTGCTTGCAGCTACCCGCCGGGCATCGTACCGGCTCCCCTGCACGAGCTGCTGCCCCCCGAGATCGCGGGACGGCTGCGCGAGGCCTTCGTGGCCTTCGGACGGAAGATGCGTGGCTACCTGACCAACGAGGCCGTGGCCGTGGCGGTGGAATCGCGCACCAGCTCGCCCGTGCGCATCCCCCGCGACCCGGAGACGCTCGCCCACGTGGAACTGCCGGGGCTGTACCCCTGTGGCGAGGGGGCGGGCTACGCCGGCGGCATCGTGAGCGCGGCCATGGACGGACAGCGGGTGGCCGATGCGGTGGCCCAGGCGGTGCTACGCTGATCGACCAGTGGCCCCCTGCCGCGCGAACTCCATGCACAAGGCGGCGGCGGCGGTGGCCACGTTCAATGATTCACCGGCACCGAAGCGGGGTATGGCAATGGCCTGCGCGGGGACCGCCCGCACCCCGGCCGAGATGCCGTGCGACTCGCTGCCCAGCACCAAGGTGGCCGGGCGTTGCAGCTGCAGACCGAACACGGGTGCGCCCTCCATGCTGGCCAGGTAGAGCGCGGTACCGCCCTGCTGCCACTGTTGGAGGAGCGGCACCAGCTCGCAGCGCGCCACCTGCACGCGGAACAGGCTGCCCATGGTGGCTTGCACGCATTTGGGGTTCAGCGCGTCCACACTGGCGGTGGAGGTGATCACCCGGCGCACTCCGAACCAGTCCGCCAGCCGCAGGAGGGTGCCCAGGTTGCCCGGATCGCTGATGCCGTCGAGCACCAGCACCAGCTCGTCCGCCACGGGGGCGTGGAGGGGGGCGGGGGCGGGGGCGGGCACCACGGCCACCAGGGTATTGCCGCTCTCCAGCGTGCCGAGGCGTTCCAGTTCGTGGGCGGGCAGCACCACCACGGCGGGATGGCGCAGCTGGCGTGCCGCCTCCTCCGTGGCATAGAGCGCTTCCACGGGTGTTCCGCTCGCCAACAGTTCGTGCACCAGCTTGGGCCCCTGCACCAGGTAACGGCCCTGCTCCTCGCGGCCCCGGCGTTGGTGCAGGGCGCGCAGACGCTTCAGTTCGGCTTGTGTGCTCACGGGGGCGGATATCTTTGGCGCTGCCTGCGTTGTGGCGCACCGGAAAGCGCGCAAATTAGGCAGCACCCGCCGTTCGCTTGCTCCGCCACCGCCCGCATACCGCCCTGCTTTCGCTGGCCCTGCTGCTGGCGGCCTGCAGCCCCACCAAACGGGTGCCCCCAGGGGAGCATCTCCTGAAGCGCAACACCGTCACCCTTCAGGAGCGCAGCGTGCCGGTGGCCGACCTGGAGGCCATCATCAAGCAGAAGCCGAACAAGAAGGTGCTCGGCCTCCGCTTCTACCTGAGCATGTACAACCTGCCCGACCCGGCCCGCATCGAGCGCCGCAAGCAGCGTCGCGCAGACCGCATCGACGCCTTGAACGAGCGGCGCGCGGAACGGGGCAAGGCCCCCAAGCCGTACGGCCGCACCACCGGCGAATGGTTGCGCGAGGTGGTCGGCGAACCACCCGTACTGCTGGACAGCAGCCTCACCGAACGTTCCAGCGACCAGATGGAGCTCTACCTGCACAAGGAGGGCTGGTTCAACGGGCAGGTGAGCGACACCACCTACTTCGTACACGCCGGCTTTCTCGGTCTCGGGGAGGGCAGCCCGTTCAACAAGCCCAAGGCCTGGGTGGAGTACCGGGTGCGCCCCGGCCGTGCCTATCACATCCGGCGCATCCGCCACCTCATCGGCGACAGTGCCATCAATGCCCTGGTGCAGCGCGACAGCCTGGCCATGCTCACGCGTGCCGGGCAGCGCTTCGACGCCGATGTGCTCGACCAGGAGCGCGAACGCATCACCTCCTTGCTCCGCGAGCGGGGCTACCTCTTCTTCAACAAGGAGCTGCTGGTGTTCACCGCGGACACCACCGTGGGCGACCACCAGGTGGACCTCACCCTGCGCATGGAGGTGGCGGGCCGCGAGGGACGGATCCTGGGCGACATCCCCCAGACCCGTGTGTACCATCTGGAGCACGTGGAGGTGGTGACCCGGATGGCCGATGGCGGGGAGTCGCTGCGCACGGACAGCGTGCAGGTGGAGCGGCATCTGCTGCTCTTCGAGGGCCGTCGGCGCTACGTGCCACGGGCGCTCACCCATTCCATCTTCCTCAACCCCGGCGACCGCTTCCGCCAAAGCAATGCCGACCGCAGCTACCGGCGCCTCACCGGCCTGCGCGTCTTCGACCGGGTGGAGATCGGCTTCGACACCAGCGGCACGGCCCGCAAGGACCTGGCCAATGCCCGCGTGACGCTCTACCCCGGCCGTGAGCAGAGCCTCGCGCTGGAGGGCTTCGGCACCAACCGTGGCGGCTTCCTGGGCGTGCAGGGCAGCGTGGCCTACCGCCACCGCAACCTGTTCCGCAACATGACCGCCCTGCAGTTGCAGCTCACCCTCGGTCTGGAGGCCCAGCAGAGCTTCACCACCGAGGCCGCCACCAGCGACCAGGTGCTGGGTGGCGCCAGCAATGCGGGCTTCTTCAACACCATCGACATCGGCCCCGAGCTCACCATCCGCTTCCCCCACTTCCTGCTCCCCGTCGCACGCGACCGCTTCGCGCGTTCCGCAGCGCCCCGCACCACCATCACGGCCCTGTACAACTTCCAGCAACGGCCCGATTTCACGCGTACACTGGCCAAGGTGTCCTACGGGTACGAATGGCAGGCCTCTCCCACCAGTTCGTTCGGCATTTTCCCGGTGGAGGTGAACATCATCAAGATCCCCCAGCGCAGCGATGCCTTCAACGACTACCTGCTGCGCGCCAACGACCCTGTGCTCACCGACAGCTACACCGACCACTTGATCGTGGGCATGCGCGGCCAGTACGTATACAGCGACCAGCAACAGATCAACCGCCGCAACAACTTCTTCGCGCGCCTTACGCTGGAATGGTCGGGGCATCCGATGGGCCTGCCGCTCACCCTCTTGAGCACCACGGTGAGCGATACCACCGGCATCAACTATGAGCAGGTGGCGGGCATCCGGTACGCCGAGTTCGTGAAGGTGGACTCCGACCTGCGTTGGTTGCACCGCATCCATACGGGCAGCAGCGTGGCCTACCGGGTGGCGGCGGGCATCGGCATCCCCTACGGGAACCTCAGCGTACTTCCGTTCGAGAGCAGCTTCTTCGTGGGTGGTGCCAACGGCCTGCGGGCCTGGCGCGCGCGGTCGCTGGGGCCGGGCTCGTACAGCGGCCCCCTGCTGGCCTTCGATCGCATCAGCGAGATCCGCATCGAGGCCAACGCCGAGTACCGCTTCAAGCTCATCAGCTTCCTGGAGGGCGCCTTCTTCGCCGATGTGGGCAACATCTGGAACCGTACTGCCGATCCCCGGCGACCCGGGGGGGAGTTCAGCACCGACTTCCTCGGTGAGCTGGCCGTGGGCACGGGGGTGGGGGCACGCCTCAACTTCGACTTCTTCATTGTGCGCTTCGACCTTGGCCTGCAGACCAAGGACCCCGCCCTGGCACCCGGCGAGCGCTGGCTGTTCCAACGCAAGGACACCTTCGAAGCGCCCGACCCGCTGACCGGCGTGGCCGTCACCTACCGCCCGCAGGTCAACTTCAACCTGGGCATCGGCTATCCGTTCTGATCGCGTCGCAGGGGCCGGGACCCGGTGCGCTTATCCACAGGGCGGCGGTGCATAAGGTGGGGGTGTTCGACGACCGCAACTGGCGCCACCATGGCCCATTCCTTAGCTTTGCCGCCTGTTCAAAAAAAGGACCGATCCGCATGCAGACCATCACCACCGGAAAGATCGAGGAGCTGTTGGGCAATGATGCCAAGAGCCTGTTGGAACACCAGTGCAAGACCATCGACAAGTCGATGATCCACCTCCCCGGTAGCGACTTCGTGGACCGCAGCTTCGCCTACAGCAACCGCACGCCCCAGGTGATGCGCAGTCTGCAGGCCCTCTACGGGACCGGCCGCCTGGCGAACACCGGTTACATGAGCATCCTGCCGGTGGACCAGGGCATCGAGCACAGCGCCGCCGCCAGCTTCGCCCCCAACCCCATCTACTTCGACGGGGAGAACATCGTGAAGCTCGCCATCGAGGGCGGCTGCAACGCGGTGGCCAGCACCTACGGCGTGCTCGGTAGCGTGGCACGCAAGTATGCCCACAAGATCCCCTTCATCGTGAAGATCAACCACAACGAGCTGATGACCCTGCCGAACAAGTTCGACCAGGTGCTCTTCGGCAACGTGAAGGATGCGTGGGACATGGGTGCCGTGGCCGTGGGTGCCACCATCTACTTCGGCAGCGAGGAGAGCACCCGCCAGATCACCGAGATCGCGGACGCCTTCCAGCATGCGCACGAGCTGGGCATGGCCACCATCCTGTGGTGCTACATCCGCAACAACGGTTTCAAGGTGGACGGCAAGGACTACCACACCGCCACCGACCTCACCGGCCAGGCCAACCACCTCGGCGTCACCATCCAGGCGGACATCATCAAGCAGAAGCTGCCCGAGAGCAACGGCGGGTACAATGCCATCCCCAACTACGGCAAGACCCACAAGAAGGTCTACAGCGAGCTCACCACCGACCACCCCATCGACCTGTGCCGCTACCAGGTGGCCAACTGCTACATGGGCCGCATCGGTCTCATCAACAGCGGGGGTGCCAGCAGCGGCGCCAGCGACATGGCCGAGGCCGTAAAGACCGCCGTGGTGAACAAGCGCGCCGGTGGCCAGGGCCTCATCAGCGGGCGCAAGGCCTTCCAGCGCCCCATGAACGAGGGGGTGGGCCTGCTCAATGCCATCCAGGACGTGTACCTGGACAAGAAGATCACCATCGCTTGATGCGAAACAGGAGAGCGGAAAGCTGAAAGCTGAAAGGCGGACAGCATTTCACGCTACCTATCACCTTTCAGGTTTTGGCTTTCATCTTTCATCTTTGCGCTCATGGGCTGGTTCACACGCGTCAAGGAAGGCATCACCACAAGCACCGAGGAGAAGAAGGAGACCCCGGAGGGCCTCTGGTACAAATGCCCCGAGTGCAAGGAGGTGATGACCGCCGAGGACCACGAGAACAACCTCTGGGTCTGCAACAAGTGCGAGCACCACGAGAAGATCGGCAGCGCAGAGTACTTCGCCCTGCTCTTCGACGAGCACAAGTTCACGGAGATCGCGCCTGAGCTGATCGCGGGTGACCCCTTGCAGTTCGAGGACACCAAGAAGTACACCGACCGCCTGGCGAAGACCCGCAAGGACACCGGTCTGAACGATGCCTTGCGCGCTGCGGAAGGCAAGCTGGACCAGCACATGGTGGTGATCGCCTGCATGGACTTCCGCTTCATCGGCGGCAGCATGGGCAGCGTGGTGGGCGAGAAGATCGCCCGCGCCGCCGACCAGGCCCTGAAGCGCAAGTGCCCGCTGGTCATCATCAGCAAGAGCGGTGGCGCGCGCATGATGGAGGCCGGCTTCAGCCTCATGCAGATGGCCAAGACCAGTGCGAAGCTCACCCAGCTGGCCAAGAAGAAGCTGCCCTACATCAGCGTCATCACCGACCCCACCACCGGGGGCGTCACCGCCAGCTTCGCCATGCTGGGCGACCTGAACATCGCCGAACCCAAGGCCCTGGTGGCCTTCGCCGGGCCCCGCGTGGTGCGCGAGACCATCGGCCGCGACCTGCCCGAAGGCTTCCAGACCAGCGAGTTCGTGCTGGAGCACGGCTTCCTGGACAAGATCGTACACCGCAGGGACCTGAAGCCCTTCCTGGCGAAGACCTTTGCGATGCTGCGGGGTTGAGGTTCCTGGTAAAGAGGAACGCTGGCGAGGCGCATACCTCAGCGAGCAATGTGTTGCTCACTTGCTCAAGCGACCACATTGTTGTGCGCGTAGCCCCTCATCTGTAGCACCCATCACTTCATTTGGCGCTTTGGCAGAACTTGTTTAGGTTCGTTCTTTCACAAGACAACCGATGCACACGGCACACGGCACACGGCACACGGCACACGGCACACGGCAGTAAGGCAGGCGTTGACCCGGTCATGGTCGCTGATCGCAATGCTTCTGATCCTGCCTGGTAGCCCAATTTGGGGGCAGTCCCTAAGCGTTACTCTTACCCCTTCCGATCACAACGGGTACAACATTTCCTGCTTCGGTAAAAAGAACGGTACCATTGATGCTGCGGTGACAGGAGGGGTTCCTCCGTACCAGTACAGTTGGACCACAGGTGACAGTATTGAGGACCTGAGCGGACTTCCGAGCGGTTACTACGAGTTGACCGTGGTGGATGCCCTTGGGAACGGTGTGAGAACGCCCATCACATTGACCGAACCCGAGGCGATGAAAGTCCAGATGGAACCGTTCAAGTATCCAAGCGGGCATCATGTAAGCTGCCACGAATGCTACAATGGAAGCATCGATGTGACCGTTACCCAAGGTGTCCCGCCGTATGCCTACGATTGGGGCGACGAGGTGTATTCCGAGGACCGCAGCGGGTTGGGTGCCATGGTGTACGCGGTGACGGTCACCGATGCCAATGGCTGCGAAGCACTGTCAGACCAGGTGCATCTGCGGCAACCTGAGCGGAACGACTGGACCATGGGAGGCAACAGCAACACCGATCCAGCCCAGCACTACTTCGGGACCACGGACCTAAAGGACCTTGTCTTCAGAACCAATGGCACTGAGCGACTTCGGCTGTTGGGCAACGGACAGGTCAAGTTCGGAGGGCTCGCATCAGGTATTCTCGGTGTGGACGGGGACGGCTTCCTCAAAGACTATCCGCTTGCACCTGCACAGCCCTGTGCGACAGAGGTATTCCCGTTTTGGCGCACAGGTGGCAACTTCCTGGAAACCTGCGAGGGAACACGGAATGTGCTCGGTAGCCTGGATATGCAGCATGTCAACTTCATCACCAACAACACGGTGCGGATGCGGATGACCCATACGGGGCACATCCAGATCGGAGGCTCCATTGAAGATTGGCCCCACGGGAGTATCGATGGGCGGGTGAACATCCTCAACGGCCATGGTTCGTGGCTGACCTTCCGCACGCAAGGAAGCACCCCGCAGGAAGACGTGGGATTCTGGATGTTCCACAACCCACCCGAGCAAGATCGCATGTCCATCATGTGGACCTCAGCCACCGGAGGAACAAATTCCGTCATGTCCCTTTACACCAACGGCAAGATACAGATCGGTGATGTGGCAGTACCCAGCGATACCTATACCTACGGACTCTACCTGGAAAAAGGACTGCTGACCGAAAAAGTGAAAGTGGCCGTTAAGACCTCTGAGGAATGGAGCGACCACGTCTTCCAACCCAACTACCGGCTGATGCCGCTGAACGAGTTAGCCACTTACATCGAGCGCCATGGCCACCTTCCAGGGGTACCCTCTGCGGAGCGCATGGTGGAGCAAGGACTGGATGTGGTGAAGACCGATGCCATGCTGTTGGAGAAGATCGAGGAGTTGACGCTACATGTCATCAGGATGGCGGAACGAGTGGAGGAGCTGGAAAAGCAGAACAAGGAACTCAGTGTTCTAGTGGGCAAGCGCTGATCCGCCATGGGACACCAAAAAGCCCTGGTACTGCCTTTGTCGCTTTTGCTAGCAGGGTGTTCGAAACACATCAACGATCATTGGTCTCCGACGTCGGAAGTTATAATGAAGCCAATGAGGCGCGCATTTCCGTATTCACGTCCTCTGTTAATGGTTCTGTTGTTCCATTTTGCCTTTTTAGTGGCTAGCTCCCAGTCTGGATATACTTCCGTCGATAGCTTTAAAGAACATATAAAAATCACTAGGAACACTATTCATAAAGGGTTTAACGGATATGAAACAACTTACTTACCAAACTACGACAACTCTTTGTGTTCTCAAATAAAGGCATGGCGCATAGCAATAGATGGATTTAATATCAGTTTTTCTGATGATTTACACACACCGATTTTCCTGGCTCCACATTCGAGGGGTGCAGATGAACAGTATCCAAGGACCGTTGCGGGATTCGGATCATGCAGTAACCGGACTAATTCAGCTGGTGGCGCAGAAGGGAATTTCATATCCCATGTCCATGGAGGTTCAGGGGCGTCCGACAGCACTAATGCCTCCATCTGGCAACAGAATGTTTATCTGGGTGCGCAGTGGAGCTTGTACACAGCATTGGCCCTACAATACGAGATCACCAAGCGCCGTGGAGTAAATGGTCAGTCTCTAAGCATAGGCTACAGTCATGTGCTATTCACACTGGAACCAGAAAATTTCACGCGATTCTGGGTACCCTTGCAATACACATACTTTCAAGGAGATCGACACCATTGGGAAATTGGCGGAGGTCTGTTGTTTGGCAGAGGGATGGCTGTTCGCAATCAGCCCACACGAACCCTTATCGGAAGGACGTTATTTCTTACCTGGCAACCTATAGGATATAGATTCGATGATCGAGATAGTCGCTTCAAGATACGGATCTACCCCTATCTGACAATGAACCTCTACGAGTTCGATGGACCATTGAAGGAATCCCAGCGACTTGGAAACCGCGACGAAACCGGCACAGTGAATCTCCTTCTCTGCCTGATCTTGGGTTGGCACTTTTAATTGATACGAAATGAGATCGCCCTGCTTATTCCTGCTCACCCTCTTTTCCTTTCCAAGCAGTTCGGCCCAATTTCTTCTTCCTGTAAAGGAGCAGAGCGATCACATCGTACATAAACAGCTTTACAACGGCACCTATATAGGCTTGGCTTCATACGCGACCGATTATGTGGATACATGGTCAACGTACAAATATCCAGAAGCAGTTGGGCAGTTGCAGTTAGGGTACATGCAGATGTACCGCACCACAAAGGACAAAGCCTACCTCGTTAAGTTCATCAACATTGCACTTCGTGCAATGGCATGGAGAAGGGAGAACTACCTCTTTACGGATGGTACGATTTATGGCTCTACGCTATACAAAAATGGTGTCCTACTTTGGGCCTTCTCGGACTTCATTCATCTACTTTCCCTGGAAGAACCCGAGCTTCAATCAAGCCCGTTGGTCGAAACTCTCCTCATCATCCCAACCTCCACGATCCCTGAGAATATCATTCCGGTTGCTGCACGTTCGACATACGGTTCGGTGGCGCAATGGTTACTCGCACGGAGCCGCGAGACACTGGACCATATTCTAGCATCCCATTGGTCAGAGGAGGAAGTACTGAGAGGTGGTGACGTAATCAAAGGATTGAACCAAGAAGCGGTTTTTGGCTCAGCGATGCTAAACCTGGGGAGCATCGCCGCCTCAACAGGAAACAATGATATGCTCGGTTATTTAGAAAAAGGGGCACTGATGCTCAGAAAATTTCGAAATCAAGGCGAGGATGATCGCTGCAACTGCATACTGGGACTCCCCGTGCTGCTAAACAATACGAATAATTCCTACTACTGGTTTCACGATGGTTGGTCTCACTCTTTAAGAGATGGAATATGTTTTTATATCGATTGTGACGGCGCTACTGGAATCGCTAACAATGAGCGCGACCTGTCTTCTCGACATGAATTCATGGAGGATATAAGCCATGGTGTATACGACATGGAACTGCCCAGACTTTCAAACATATACAACATATACACGGGTGGTTCCGAACCATTCACTGATATTGACATGATCAAGTTCCGGAACGCTTTTACCACACAAATTGCTGTTCCATATCAGGGCAGTTGGGGATTCTGTTCCGGTGTTTATGGCTGCGACGCTTTAGTGGGTGTCGATGAGGGGGTTGGATTCAATTATTACCGTAAGGATGCCATGTCATGGATGTTCTTGCATGAATGGGATGATGCAATCGGGGCCGAACCTGGCCCTGGAGTATACGAGATCTTGACTACGTTCTATTCCACTGACATCTTCCCCAATCCGATCGACATTACAAGTGGGTTCACCTATTGGGGTGTTGCTCAAGTCGTCGCCGCTCAATGGGAACGCGAGTGTTTCAGCTTGGACCTCTACAACCGCGAATTGGTCTACGACCAGGACTTTGCGGCCAAGAAGGTCCTTCGCATATTCCCGGAAGGTGAGACTGGTGCCTCCTTCGCCGACCCTGTCATTTACGAGCCTCGCTTCACAGTGAAAGAGAACATCCACGCGCAATTCCGGGCAGGCAGTGCGGTCATCTTCGAGCCCGGTTTTGAAGCGGAGCATGGGAGCGTGGTGGAAGCACTGATCGACCCTTTGGGCTGCGACCTGGCCTACAAGGCGGCCATCCCCACCTACGGCCGCACCGAAGTGACCTTGCTTGCGGACCAACACGCGGAAGCGGAGCCGGAAGATCTGAACAACGCAGCTCCGGAACTTTCTCAAGCCTCCCTGGGGGACGCCCTCCGCCTGTCACCGAACCCGAGCACCGAACAAACCCACGCATTGATCACCTTGGGCACGCCCCGCGAGGTGGCCATCACCTTGATCGATGGTACGGGTCGTACAGTATGGTCCATGGCGCCGGGCCAGTTGCCCGAAGGTGAGCACCGGCTGCCGCTGGCTGCGGGCCTCGCCCGTGGCATCTATCATTGCATCGCGCATCTGGACGGAGAAGCGCACCATGAGCGATTGGTTGTGGAGTGACCTGGCGCACCGTGTGGCCCTGCGCGTACGAAAAGGCGTTCGTACTGGAGCACGGCTTCCTGGACAAGATCGTACACCGCAGGGACCTGAAGCCCTTCCTGGCGAAGACCTTTGCGATGCTGCGGGGTTGATGTCCAGCCAGTTACAGAAGGTTACCAGCGACCTGTGGGCCGGATCGGAAAGATCCCTATCTTTGCCGCCTGTTACGAACGACCATGTACCTGACGAGCGAAGCCAAAAAGGCCATCTTCACGCAGCACGGCGGTTCCGAGAAGAACACGGGTGGCGCTGAAAGCCAGATCGCCCTGTTCACGGAGCGCATCAACCACCTGACGGGGCACCTGAAGGCCAACAAGAAGGACCACGGCACCGAAAAGGCGCTGATGACCATGGTAGGCAAGCGCAAGCAGCTGCTGAACTACCTGAAGATGTACGACATTGAGCGCTACCGTGCGATCATTGCCAAGCTGGGCCTGCGTAAGTGACCCGGCGACCCCAGGCCCCCGGGCCGTACGGGTTCCAACTTCCTGAACGATGAGGGGCGATCGTGAGGCACGGTCGCCCCTTTCTTTTAACACCCGGCCAACGTGCCGGACCATAGGCTGACAAGAGGAAACAAGCGGAAAACAACAAAGAGGATCATGAGACCACAAGGAATTCAGAAGACCATCGACATGGGCGATGGCAAGATCATCACCATCGAGACCGGGGTGCTGGCCAAACAAGCCGATGGCGCGGTGACCGTGCGCCTGGGCGACACCATCCTGCTCGCCACCGTCGTAGCGACCAAAGAAGCCCGCGAGGGCATCGACTTCCTCCCCCTGCAGGTGGAGTACCGTGAGAAATTCAGCGCCGCCGGCCGCTTCCCCGGTGGCTTCTTCAAGCGCGAGGCCCGTCCCAGCGACCACGAAGTACTGACCAGCCGCCTGATCGACCGCGCGCTGCGCCCCCTGTTCCCCGATGACTTCCACGGCGACACCCAGGTGGTGGTGAGCCTGATGAGCTCTGACAAGCAGAACCAGAGCGACGCCATCGCCTGCCTGGCCGCGGCCGCCGCACTGGCCGTGAGCGACATCCCCTTCGGCGGACCGGTGAGCGAAGTGCGCATCGCCCGCGTGAACGGCAAATACCTGCTCAACCCCACCTTCGCCGAGACCGAAGGCTGCGACCTCGACCTGATCGTGGCCGGCACCAAGAGCGACATCCTCATGGTGGAGGGTGAGATGCAGGAGGTTCAGGAGGCCGACATGATCGAGGCCATCAAGATCGCGCACGAGGCCATCCAGAAGCAGTGCATCGCCCTGGACGAACTGAGCGCCATGGTGCCCAAGAGCCAGGTGAAGCGCACCTACAACCACGAGAACAACGACGCGGCCATCGGCCAGAAGATCCACGACTTCTGCTACCAGAAGTACTACGATCTGGCCATGACCGCCAGCAGCAAGGAGGAGCGCGGTGCCAACTTCGCCGCCGTGAAGGAGGCCTGCCTGGCCACCCTGAGCGACGAGGAGAAGACCGACAAGGCCATGCTGGCCCGCTTCTTCAAGAAGACCCAGAAGAAGGCCGTGCGCGAAGTGTGCCTCACCCACGGCAAGCGCCTGGACGGCCGTCGCACCGACGAGATCCGCCCCATCTGGAGCGAGGTGGACGTGCTGCCCGGCACCCACGGCAGCGCCATCTTCACCCGCGGCGAGACCCAGGCCATCAACATGGTGACCCTGGGCAGCAGCATGGACGAGCAAACGATCGACCTGGCCACCAAGAAGGGCAGCGAGCGCTTCATGCTCCACTACAACTTCCCCAGCTTCAGCACCGGCGAGGTGAAGCCCATCCGCGGTCCCGGCCGTCGGGAGGTGGGCCACGGCAACCTGGCGCTGCGCGCGCTGAAGCCCGTGGTGCCCGGGGTGGAGAGCAACCCCTACACCATCCGCCTGAACTGCGACATCCTGGAGAGCAACGGCAGCAGCTCCATGGCCACCGTGTGCAGCGGCACCCTGGCCCTGATGGACGCCGGTGTGAAGATCAAGGCACCTGTGAGCGGTATCGCCATGGGCATGATCAGCGACGGCAAGCGCCACGCCATCCTCAGCGACATCCTCGGCGACGAGGACTTCCTGGGCGACATGGACTTCAAGATCTGCGGAACCGCCAAGGGCATCACCGCCACCCAGATGGACATGAAGGTGGACGGCCTGCCCTACGAAGTGCTGGCACAGGCCCTGGAGCAGGCGCGTCAAGGACGCCTGCACATCCTGGGCGAAATGCTCAAGACCATTGATGCGCCGCGTGCCGACTACAAGGACCACGCCCCCCGCATCATCACCATCACCATCCCCAAGGAGAGCATCGGCGCTGTGATCGGCCCCGGTGGTCGCGTGATCCAGGAGATCCAGGCCGAGACCGGTGCGCACATCAGCATCGACGAAGTGGATGGCATGGGTCATGTGGAGATCATGAGCGAGAACAAGGCCAGCATCGATGCGGCCCTCGCCCGTGTGAACGCCATCGCCAACCCGCCCCAGGCCGAGGTGGGCGCCACCTACAAGGGCAAGGTGAAGACCATCATGCCTTACGGCGCCTTCGTGGAAGTGCTGCCCGGCACCGATGGCCTGCTCCATGTGAGCGAGCTGGAGTGGCGCCGCATCGAGCGCGTGGAGGACGTGCTGAAAGAGGGTGACGTGATCGAGTTCCAGGTGACGGGCAAGGACCCGCGCAGTGGCAAGCTGAAGCTGAGCCGCCGCGTGCTGCTGCCCAAGCCCGAGGGTTACGTGGAGCGCGAGCCCGCGATGGACGGTGAGCGCCGCGACCGTGGCGACCGCCCCCGCCGCGACGACCGTCCCCGTCGCGATGACCGCCCCCGCCGCGATGACCGTCCCCGCCGCGACTTCGGTGGCGATGGTGGACCGAGCGCCAACTAAGCGCACAACGCACACACAAGCGGGAAGCCGCTCCGCAAGGGGCGGCTTCCCGCGTTGGTACCATGGCCTTCCGGAACCTTTCCGCAACACGTCGCGTTCAACGGGGACAATCCCTTACACAGCGCGAGAATGGCACGGATGCGGCAGTTGAAGATCAGCAAGCAGGTCACCAACCGGGACACACCCTCCCTGGACAAGTACCTCCAGGAGATCGGCAAGGTGAAGCTGATCAACGCACAGGAGGAGGTGGAGCTGGCCCGGCGCATCAAGCAGGGCGACACCCTCGCGCTGGAGCAACTGGCCAAGGCCAACCTGCGGTTCGTGGTGAGCGTGGCCAAGCAGTACCAGGGACAGGGCCTGAGCCTGCCCGACCTGATCAGCGAGGGCAACCTGGGCCTGATCAAGGCGGCCGGTCGCTTCGACGAGACGCGCGGCTTCAAGTTCATCAGCTACGCCGTGTGGTGGATCCGCCAGCAGATCCTGCAGGCCCTGGCAGAACAGGCCCGCATCGTGCGCCTGCCGCTGAACAAGATCGGCTCCATCAACAAGATCAACAAGGCCTTCGCCCGGCTGGAGCAGGAGCACGAGCGGCCACCCACCGCGGCCGAGCTCGCTGAAGTGCTGGAGATGACCCTCGAGGAGGTGAAGACCAGCCTGAACAACACCGGCAAGCACCTGAGCATGGACGCCCCACTGCGCGACGATGGCGACAGCGGCACCATGATGGACGTGATGGCCAACGAGGACATCCCCACCCCGCTGGAGAGCCTGATGACCGACAGCCTGCGCACGGAGATCGAGCGTTCGCTGGCCGCGCTGGCCGGCCGCGAGGCCGATGTCATCCGCCTCTACTTCGGGCTCAACGGCAACCAACCGCACACCCTGGAGGAGATCGGCCAGAAGTTCGACCTCACCCGTGAGCGCGTGCGCCAGATCAAGGAGAAGGCCATCCGCCGCATGAAGCACACCAGCCGCAGCAGCGTGTTGCGCGCCTACCTCGGCTAAGAGCCTGTTCAGGATCCCACCGCCGTTCATCGGCCGGTCGTGGCATGCGTCTCCGCGCGTACCACGGTCGGCCGATGGTCATTCAGGGGGTGGCGTACCTTCGCCGCGCCATGGCCCACCTGCTCGCCCCTTCCCTGCTCTCCGCCGACTTCGCCAACCTGCAACAGGCCGTGGAGCTGATCGAGACCAGCGAGGCCGCGTGGCACCACCTGGACGTGATGGACGGTGTCTTCGTGCCCAACATCACCTTCGGCATGCCGGTGATCAAGGCCCTGCGCAAGCATGCGCGCAAGCCCTTCGATGTGCACCTGATGATCGTGCGGCCCGAGCAGTACATCACCGCCTTCCGCGATGCGGGGGCCGACCTGCTGAGCGTGCACCTCGAAGCGAGCCCCCACCTGCACCGCACCGTGCAGGCCATCAAGGATGCTGGTATGAAGGCCGGCGTGGCCATCAATCCGCACAGCCGGGTGGACCTGCTGGAGGACGTGCTCGCGGACCTCGACCTGGTGTGCCTGATGAGCGTGAACCCCGGCTTCGGTGGACAACGCTTCATCGCCCGCACCTATGAGCGCATCGCGGCCTTGAAGGAGCTGCGCGTGAAATGCGGCTCGAAGGCGCTCATCGAGATCGATGGCGGGGTGAGCGCGGACAACGCGGCCGCCCTTGTGAAGACCGGCGCCGATGTGCTGGTGGCAGGCAACAGCGTCTTCGGCGCGGCCGATCCGCGCATGGCGATCGGCCTGCTGGTCAACGTCTGATCGGCCGAACAGCACGCTTCGTCGATCGCTGCCACCGCCTGCCGCGCGGGCGGCTACATTCGCGCCATGTTCCGTACCGCCTCCCTTGCCCTTCTGTCGCTCATCGCCCTGCACCTGCGCGCACAGGACCATCAGCGCGACTGTGCCGCGCACCGCTTCACCCAACAGTACCTGGCCCAACAGGGCTTCAGTGGCACCGTGGCCGACCACCTTCCCCGCGTGGCCACGCCCGAACGCGGCGGCAGCTTCACCATCCCGGTGGTGGTGCACGTGGTGTGGAACACGAGCGCGGAGAACGTCCCCACCTCGGCCATCAACGCCATCATCGCGGAGCTCAACCAGGACTTCGCCCAGAACAACAGTGACCTCGCTTCGGTGCGCCCCGCGTTCCAAGGCGTGATCGGCAATGCCGGCTTCCAGTTCTGCCTGGCGCAGGTGGATCCGCAGGGCAACCCCACCACGGGCATCGTGCGGGTGCAGACCACCGACACCTGGTTCGACCCGGACACCGAGACGAACAACATGAAATCGGCCGCGACGGGCAGCCCCGCGTGGAACCCGTCACAGTACCTCAACATCTGGGTGTGCGACATCACCAGCGGATCCACCGGTGGCTTCATCACCGTGGGCTACGCCTACCTGCCCGTGGGCGGTGTGGTGGGCAGCAACATCGATGGCCTGGTGATCGACTACAACTACGGCATGGACGTGGGCGCGCGCACCGCCACGCACGAGATCGGCCACTACTTCGGCCTGCAGCACACCTTCGATGACGGGGGGCAGTGCGCCAACACCGACGGCTTCTCCGACACCCCCACCAGCAACAGCCCCACCTTCTCGTGCAGCAACAGCTCCCTGATGAAGTGCGGGGTGCTCACCCAGTACGAGAACTTCATGGACTACAGCAACTGCACGGCCATGTTCACCACGCAGCAGGCCGTGTACATGCAGGGCATCCTCACCGGTGTGCGTTCGGGCCTGCTGAACAACAACGCCTGCAGCACCACCCCGGTCGGCTATTGCATCCCCACCTCCACCTTCGGCACGGGCGATGGCGATTACATCAATGCCGTGCAGTTGGGCACCATCAACAACACCAACAGCGGCGGCACCAGCGGACCCAGCTACACCGACTACAGCGCCACGCAGGGCACCACCCTGTTCCGTGGATCGGAGTACACCATCACCATCCAGTCCGGCGCCTACACCCCGGACCATTATGCGGCGTGGATCGACATGGACCAGGACGAGGTGTTCGAGGTGAGCGAGAAGCTCGGCGAGTTCACCAACACCGCCGCCGGTTCCTCGGGCAGCTTCACCTTCACCGTACCCAATGGAGCCACGCTGGGTGAGACCCGCCTGCGTGTGCGGGGCGTGTACCACGGCAATGGGGAGCCCGCCCCAACCGACCCCTGCTTCAACTATGCCTATGGTGAAACGGAGGATTACGCCATCACCATCGACGAGACCGTGGTGGGCCTCTGCATCCCCACCTCCACCTTCGGCACCGGCGATGGCGACTTCATCAACGCCGTGATCTTTGGCTCCATCAACAACACCAACAGCGGCGGCACCAGCGGACCCAGCTACACCGACTACAGCGCCACGCAGGGCACCACCCTGTTCCGTGGATCGGAATACACCATCACCATCCAGTCCGGTGACTACACCCCGGACCACTACGCGGCGTGGATCGACATGGACCAGGACGAGGTGTTCGAGGTGAGCGAGAAGCTCGGCGAGTTCACCAACACGGCTGCCGGCTCCACGGGCAGCTTCACCTTCACCGTACCCAATGGAGCCACGCTGGGTGAGACCCGCCTGCGTGTGCGGGGCGTGTACCACGGCAACGGGGAGCCCGCCCCCACCGACCCCTGCTTCAACTATGCCTACGGCGAAACGGAGGATTACGCCATCACCATTGAAGAGGCCCCGGTCGGCGCGTGCATTCCCACTTCTGCGTTCGGCACCATCGACGGCGACTTCATCGATGGCGTCCAACTGGCCGACATCAACAACCAGAACAGCGGTGGCCCGGGCGTGCCCACCTATAGCGACCTCACTGCGGTGCATGTGACCGCGCTGGAACGCGGCGTGCAATACACCCTCACCATCCGTTCGGGCGACTATTCGCCGGACAACTATGCCGCATGGATCGACATGGACCAGGACGCGGTGTTCGAGGTGGGTGAGAAGCTCGGTGAGTTCACCAACACCGCTGCCGGTTCCACGGGCAGCTTCACCTTCGCGGTGCCGGCGGACGCCCCCTTGGGCGGGACCGTGCTGCGCGTGCGTGGCGTGTTCCACAACACCGGCGAGCCTGCTCCCACCGACCCCTGCTTCAACTATGCCTACGGCGAGACCGAGGATTACGGCATCTTCATTGAAGGCAGCACTGCGGTGGGCGAAGGAACGGTGCCCGGTCTTAGCCTGTTCCCCAATCCGGCCAGCGGCACCACGGTACTGCTGAATCCCGAAGGCAACGTGCTGGACCTGCAGCTGATGGACCTGCGTGGCCGTGTGGTACGGCGTCTTCAGGGCCAGGGCGAACGGATCACGCTGGCGGTGGAGGACCTCGCTCCAGGACAGTACGTGCTGCGTGCGGCGGGCCGTTCCGGGGTGAACAACCTGCGCCTGCAGGTACTGGAGACGCGTTGACCGGGGCGCCAGGGCCTCGTCGTTCAGGTTCGTCGATCATCGGTGGGCGCCGGGCGAAAACGGCCCTGGCTTCTGCAACGGCTGCGGGGTACGTGGCGTACACCGGGTACGCTAACACCCACACCATGGACCCCGTGCTCCGCCCCCTGTTCACCCTGCTGATCGCCCTGCTCTCGCTCGGCGCATCCGCCCAACGTTCCGGCATCGGGATCAAGGGAGGGGTCGGCGCCGCACACATGCGCTCCGGTGCCATGAACGGGCGCTACACCACCGGCGCCACGATGGGGATCTACGCACCCTTGCTCGCCGCGCCCCGCTTCGAACTGCAACCTGAGGTGCTGCTCACCGCCCTGGGCTCGGGCCATGCGGGGAGCGATGGGGAGCGGTACACGGTGCGCAGCATCTATGTACAGCTGCCCCTTCTGGCCAAGGTCTACCTCGGCAACAGCTTCAATGTGCAGGCGGGCATACTCGCCGCCAAGTTGTTGCGCGCCGAGCAGTTCACCGACAACGGCACCCAGGACGTGACGGTCGACCACCGCCCGGACGAGGTCGCCTTCCTGCTGGGCGCGGCCGTGGACCTGCCCAGCGGCCTCGACCTCTCCGTGCGCTACCACAACGGCCTCACGCCGGTGCTGGCGAACGACGATGTGCTCTTCCCGCGCAACCAGGCGGTGCTGATGAGCGTGGGCTACCGCCTAGTGGCGTTCAAAGCGCCCAAGATGCAGCGTCGACGCCGCTGAGCGCGCGGCCTATCTTTGGCCGCGATGACCGATGCCCCCGTGATCGCCCTGCTGGGCGGCGGCCAACTGGGCCGCATGTTCATCGAGAACGCCCTGCGCTACAATGCCCGCGTCCAGGTGCTCGATCCCGACCCGCAGGCGCCCTGTGCCGGCATCGCCGAACGCTTCCAGCAAGGCTCCTTCGCTGACCGCGACACTGTGCTGGCCTTTGCCGCCGATGCTGATGTGGTGGGCATCGAGATCGAGCATGTGAGCGTGGAGGCCCTTGAGGAGCTCGCCGCACGGGGCAAGCATGTGATCCCCGCACCGGCTGTGCTGCGCACCATCCAGGACAAGGGCCTGCAGAAGGAGTTCTACGCGGCACATGACATCCCCACCGCGCCATACGTGCTGTTGAGCGACGGTCGTGAGGCGGCCCACCATCCCTCCCTGCTCCCCGGCTTCCTAAAGGCGCGACGGGGCGGTTATGACGGCAAGGGTGTGATGGCCCTGGATGGGCCCGCGGATGCCACCAGGGCCTTCGAGGGTCCCTGCGTGCTCGAGCAGCGCATCGCGGTCCTGGCCGAACTGGCCGTGCTGGTGGTGCGCAGCGCGGATGGCAGCACGCTCACCTACGACCCGGTGGAGATGGTCTTCGATCCCCGCTTCAACCTGGTGGACCACCTGCGCGCGCCAGCCCGTGTTCCCCAGGCCGTGCAGGACGAAGCGCGCCTTCTGGCCCAGCGCGTGGCCGATGCGTTCGGCGCCCCCGGGCTCTATGCGGTGGAGCTGTTCCTTACTGCGGACGGACAGGTGCTCGTGAACGAGACCGCACCCCGTGCGCACAATAGCGGCCACCACAGCATCGAGGCCTGCCCCAGCTCGCAGTTCGATCAGCTGCTGCGCCTGTACCTGGGCCTGCCGGCCGGTTCGCCGCGCCTGCTGGGACCGGCGGCCATGGTGAACCTGGTGGGCGAAGGCGGCACCGGACCTGCCCGCCTGGAGGGTTCCGCCGATGTGCTGGAACTGCCCGGCACGTTCGTTCACCTCTACGGCAAGAAGGAGACCCGCACCGGCCGCAAGATGGGTCACGTCACCATCGTGAGCACCTCCGAAGCGGAGCGCGATGCGGCCATCGGGCGTGTGCGCAGTTCCTGTCGCGTGGTGCCGGCGACCGAACGATCCAACGCTTCCATCAACCCTTAGCACATCCGTAACATGGTAGGCATCATCATGGGCAGCCGCAGCGACCTGGAGGTCATGCGCGAAGCCGTGGACACGATGAACGAATTCGGTGTGGCGCATGAGCTCACCGTGGTGAGCGCGCACCGCACACCGGACCGCATGTTCGCCTACGCCAAGGGTGCGGCGGACCGTGGCGTGAAGGTGATCATCGCCGGAGCAGGCGGCGCGGCCCATCTGCCAGGCATGGTGGCCTCCCTCACCACCCTGCCGGTGATCGGTGTTCCCATCAAGAGCCGCAACTCCATCGATGGCTGGGATTCGCTGCTCTCCATCGTGCAGATGCCGGCCGGTGTGCCCGTGGCCACCGTGGCGGTGAACGGTGCGCGCAATGCCGGCCTGCTCGCCGTGCAGATCCTGGCCACCGCCGACCCCAAGCTGGCCGAGCGGCTGCTGGCCTTCAAGGGTGAGCAGGAGGACAAGGTGCGCGATGGGATCTCCGCGCTCAAGCAGCACTTCCCGAACCAGTTCGATCAATGATCACGGCCAAGGGACGGCCCTACCAGCTGCATGTGCTGCGCATGTTGCCGGGTGAGGATGTGCGCGCCGAGCTTGAACGCTGGTGCTCGGACAACGCGCTGGAGGCTGCGGCCGTGATCAGTGCCGTGGGCAGTGTTTCGCGCGCCGAACTGCGCATGGCGGGCCGCTCCGAAGGCACCACCCTCACCGGGGACATGGAGGTGTGCGCGCTGAGCGGGACCCTTTCGCGCCATGGCCTGCACCTGCACCTGGCCGTGTCCGATGCGGATGGACGCATGGCGGGTGGGCATCTGCTCGCGGGTTGCTTGGTGCGTACCACGCTGGAGCTGGTCGTGCAAGAGATCGGTGGAGTGCGCTTCCTTCGCCGCACCGATGAACGGACGGGCCACCTGGAGCTGTTCCCCGAGCCCATCACGCCGTGAAGCCCGTTCATGGAACGATGTGGAGCATGGTGGTGCCGGGCGTGATGAAGGGATAGACCTCATCCAGGTCGGAGTTGCGCAGAGCGATGCAACCGAAGGTCCAGTCCACGCCCATCAATATCCAATGGTCCTTGCCTTCGGGCACACCGTGTATGCCGATCTCACCGCCGATGTCGGCCGTTGAAGGAATGGCTCCGGTGCGCTTGCGTTCCTTGAAGCGCCGCCAGCTCTCCGCGTTGGGATAGTCCACCCACACGAAGGCATGCCACCGGTCGTGCCGACGCTTGCTGCGCAGCGCAAAGGTTCCTTCCGGTGTGCGTCGATCACCCTGCATCTGCTTGTCGCCTAAGGGCTGCTCGCCCAGCACGCAGGGATAGGTGCACAGGGTGTCGCGGCCATGCACCACGTGAAAGGCGCGTCGCTCCTTGTGCACCACGAAGCGGATGCCGGCGGGATCGAGCTGGAGGCTGTCGAGCAGCACCGACAGCGGAGGGCGTTCGGCAACAGTGGCCATGCTGACCGCCTGCACCATGCGCTGCGCGTGGGACGGCAGCTCCTGGCAGCCCAGCAGGACCACGGGGATCACAGCAGGCACCAGCATCCTGCCCAGTGAGCGAAGAGGTTCCATTCGACCTTGCAATGCCGGACCCTGACAAGGGTAACGTCAGGGTCATAACGCCATCACCGGCACCATGCGTACAATGCCGTTCAACGCGCGTTGCCGAAGGACCAGCGTACCCACAGCACAGCATCCAGGCCGCGCGCATCGGTATAGTAACGGAAGCGGTCCAGGTAGTCGCGGTACACCGTGTTCAGCAGGTTGCCGCCCGTAAGACCCATGCGGAGCTCACCGGAAGCATAATGGCGCGCGGCGGTGATGGTGGCGCCGAGCAGGTGATAGGCCGGCGGCGGGTCGATGAAGTCGACACCCACCGGGAAGCGCTGCTGCCGTTGCACCCATTGGCTGGTGACACCGATCTCCACGCCCTTCCAACTGCCGATGCTGTCCAGGGCATAGGTGAGGCTGTTCTCCCAGCGGTCGGCAGGCAGTTGGAAGAGCCAGGTGGCCGCGTCGAGGTCACGCCCACGCACCAGCGAGTAGCGGCTGCGCAGGCTGAAGGGACCGAGGAACCGCCAGGTGACCGCAGCATCGATGCCACTGAGGAACACATCGGTAGCCACGTAGCGGAACACCGGGAAGGCCCCGCGGATGCTGAGCCGGTAGCCATCCGGAAGCAGGTAGATGTAGTCATTGATCCAGCCGCCATGTCCCCCCAGGGTGGCCTTCAATCGACCGTCCGCCACTGTGGCCTCCAACTCCGCCGATCCACGCAGGGCCCGTTCGCTGCCCAAAGTGGCATCGCCCTCCTCAATGGCGGCCGATCCATGGTGCAATCCTTCGCTGTAGAGCTCGCTCACGTGCGGTGGTCGGAAGGCACTACTGATGTCCATGCGCAGGCGGAGGTCCTTCCGCAGCTGCGTGTTCGCCCCGATGCTGAAGGCCTGATTGAGGAAGACATGCTCGGGCGTGATGAAGTTGTCGTTCATATCGAACTTCGACACCTGCAGCTGGGTCCATTCCACGCGCGCACCCGCCTCCAGCTCGATGTGCTCGGTGAGCGGATAATGCTCCACGAGGTACACCCCACCGGAACGGCGCTTGTAGTCGGGCAATAAGGGTCGCACTCCGGTACCCGGCACGTTGAAGTTCTCCTGCAGCATGCCCGAGAAGCCGAGCTTGCCATGGAGCCGCCTGCCGAGCCAGTGCTTCCAGACCAGGTCGGTGGTATGGGTGTACAGGAAGAGGTCGATGCTGGGGATGGAGCTGCGACCGGCGCGCCGGATGTCGTACTCCTGGCGGTCATCGGCCTGGTAGGCATAGGTGAGCACGAGGCGGTCCGTATCGCTGAGGCGGAAGGTGAACTCCCCCTTTGCGAGGTGGTGCGCAGCGGTCTGCCGGGGCGCATCGATGGTGCGGGTGAACGGAGCCTGGAACCAGGGCTCCCCACGCTCCACGGCGTTCCGCAGATCGGTGAGGTTGCCGATGTGCGCGGCGCGCAGGATGCCCAATTCGCGTTGGAAATAGCTGTAGTAGACCTGTGCGCCGCCCCAGGGCCGCTGCAAGCCGATGGTGGCGGATGCAGCGCCCTCGTTCATGCCGGTATTGCTCAGCACATAGCGGGGGCTCTCCGAATCGCCCAGGGATCGCAGCGACCCCTGCGCGCGGAATCCAAGACCGCGAACGCGCGCCGAGGACCATTGCAGCATGCCGTTGCCACCGGCTCCACGGCCGTTCCAGGCGCCGAAGCCGCGCAGCTCCCCGCCCCATCCTGACCGGGACGGCAGTTCCACCGGCTCGGTGATCACCACACCACCGATGGCATCGGCACCATACTGCACGGATGCCGCACCCTTCACCACAGTGATGCGATCGGTGGAGAGCGGGTCGAGGTTGGGTGCGTGTTCGGTGCCCCACTGCTGGTCCTCCTGCCGAACGCCCTGGTTCATCACCAGCACTCGATTGCCGTAAAGGCCATGGATCACCGGCTTGCCGATAGTGGGCCCGCTGCTCAGCATGGTCACCCCGGGGATCGCCGCCAGCACTTCGGCCAGGTTGCGGCCCGACGCCCGTTCGATCGCAGCACGGTCCAACTCGCTCACGGACATGCCCACGTTCTCATCGGGCCGCTCGGCGATCACCTCCAGCTCGCGCAGCTCCTCCGCATGGTGCTCCATGCGTACGAGCACCTCCACGTCCCGGTCCACGGTCACACGGCGCTCCACAGGTTCGCAGCCAACATGGCTCACCCGCATGCGGTAGGTGCCGGCCGGAAGACCTTCAAGGGTGAAGCGCCCGTCCACATCGGCCACGGCCCCGCGCTGTAGCTCTGGCAGGTGGATCTCCGCGAAGGACATCGGCGATGCGTCGTGGTCGTCCAACACACGGCCGCGCAGGATGTAGGTGGTTTGCGCTTGGAGCGATGCTGCACACGACCACAGCAGGAGGAACAGTGCGGTGCGCATCAGCAGTGTTCGGGAGCCTTGGTCAGGGGAGCAAGGTGGTGGTGCGGCAACACCCGCTACCGGCCACATATTGCCACCCGGTTGCAAATATACCATTCCCTCCGGTGCTTGGGCGCGAGCGGCCATTGCCGACGAGGGGCACGGAAAAAAGGACCACAGGCTGTACCTTCGTGCCTCCCAAGTCGAGAACACCATGCAAATGATCCGTACCCTGACCCTTTTGTTCGCCTGCACCCTGCTGATGCCCGTGAGCGCCCAGCCGTGGGTCCCGTACAACACCGGCTTTGGCAACGTCAAGAGCATCACGGTGCATAACAACGCCCTGTTCGTGGCGAGCTATCCGAACGGCATCTACAAGAGCACGAACGACGGTGCCACCTGGGAGGCGGTGAACAATGGCCTGCCGGTGGATGTGATCGATGAGTTGGAGTACATCTATGCCGAATCGGTGGGATCGAACGGGACCTACCTCTTCGCGGGCACGTCCAGCGGTATCTATCGCTCGGATGATGATGGTGCGAACTGGGAGCTTGCCAATGGTCCGCTCACGGCCAATTTCACGGTCTACGCCAACAAATGGTTGAAGAGCGGCAACAAGACGCTGGCCATCTTCTCGGGCACCATTGCCAATGGTGGCGGCATCTTCGCCACGAGCAACAATGGAAACACCTGGATCCAGGGGGCCAATGGCCTGAGCACGAACATGCGGGTGAACCAGATCGCGGTGGTCGGCAGCGACCTGTACGCCGCCACCAGCGCAGGCCTGTTCCGCTCCACGAACAACGCGGACAACTGGCAGCCGGTAACGGGTTCGCAGTTCACGATGTACGGCATCCAGGGCACACCCACGCGCCTGGTGTGCATCTCTGACTTCGGCTATCAGTATTCGAACAACGGAGGGGCCTCATGGACCACCGTGACACCCGCACCCGCCACGCCCAATGCCAACGCACAGCTCATCCTCTACGATGGGAAGTACTTCGCCATCACGGGAACCAACACCGGTGTACTGCGCTCCACCAACAATGGCCAGAGCTGGCAGGCGTTCAACACCGGCCTGAGCGGGTTCGACGCCACCAACCAGGAAGAGTTCCATGCCTCCGGCACCAAGCTCTACCTGGGCGCCCTGTTCGACATGTACAGTATCGACGGCACCACACTTGGCATCACGGATGGAGCGGTGGCGGCCGGTGGTCGCGCCTACCCGACCGCCTTCCAGGGTGGGTTCACGGTTGAACTGCCCGCCGATCTCACCAACGGACGACTGGTCCTGTTGGATGCCTCGGGTCGCATCGTGCTTGACCAGCGCGTAACGGGCGGCAGCCAGTGGGTGGCGCGTGCAAGCCTCGCGGCCGGCGCCTACCGCGCTGAAGTGCGTGACGACCGCGGAGCATCGCTGGTCGACCTGGGTACGCTCATCGCCGAATGAGCGGCGCGGCCATCCGGCGCATCGGGGTGTTCACCTCCGGCGGTGACGGGCCGGGGATGAACGCCGCCATTCGTGCCGTGGTGAGGTGCGCCACTGCGCAGGGACTGGAGTGCCTCGGTGTGCTTGGCGGCTATGACGGATTGGTGAACGACCGCATACGGCCACTGGGCACCCGTGATGTGAGCAACATCATCCAACGCGGCGGCACCATCCTGCGCTCGGCACGCAGCGAGGCGTTCCGTTCGGTGGAAGGGCGCGCGCAGGCAGCCGCCACCCTGCATCGCCATGGCATCGATGCATTGGTGGCCATCGGTGGTGACGGCACGTTCACAGGGGCACATATCCTCCAACAGGAGCATGGCACACGAGTGATCGGCCTGCCGGGGACCATCGACAACGACCTGTACGGAACGGATGTGACGATAGGCTACGACACAGCCCTGAACACGGCAGTGGAGGCGATCGACCGCATCCGCGACACAGCCTCCTCACATGACCGCCTGTTCTTCGTGGAGGTGATGGGACGCAACTCGGGCCATATCGCTCTGATGTGCGCGGTGGCCGCCGGTGCGGAATATGTGCTCGTTCCCGAGGAGCGCCAATCCATCGACGGCCTGATGGACGCGCTCACGAGCGCCTCCTCTACGAAGTCCTCGCAGATCGTGATCGTAGCCGAGGGTGATGAGGAGGGCGGTGCGTTCGAGATCGCACGCAAAGTGAAGGCCCGCACCGATGCCTATGACATCCGCGTCTCCGTGCTTGGACATCTACAGCGTGGCGGAGCCCCCTCGGTGAACGACCGCATCCTGGCCAGTCGCACGGGGGTGGCCGCAGTGGAGCAACTGTTGCAGGGCGTCCACGATGCCATGGTGGGTGTGGTGAACGGGGCCATCACCACGACACCGTTCGCCGAGGCCATCGGGCGGCAGAAGTCGCTGCAGCGCGAACTGCTCCATGTGCTGAAGGTGGTGGCGAGCTGACCACGGTCCAGGCCACCTTTGACGTCAACGTGCCGTCACCTATCTTGGTACTTCGGAGCGCCTCCATGTCCATGTCCGCCGCACCCCAACGCCTGCTGCTGGCCCTCTGTGCCGGATTGGGTATCGCACTGGGTTGCACAGCGCAGCCCTGCGCGACCGGCTTTTTGCTCACCACCTCCCCCCTACCACAGAACGGCACGTACAGCTGCGGCCAGTCCGTCACCTTCTGCCTCACAGTGACCGGCTGGAACTCCACCAATGCGAACTGGTTCCACGGCGTGAGCGCCTCCTTTGGCCCGGGATGGGACCTCGGCACCCTGACACCCGGTACACCGCCCGCCACCTGTGGTGGATCAGGTGGGACCTGGGGCTGGTACAACACGGTCCAAGGCACAGCGGGCACCAACATCGGACCACAGGGGCCGGGCTTCTTCTTCGACCTGAACAACGACGGCAACCCCGGGAATAATTTCGGTGATTTCTGTGTGGGTGCCACGGACTGGGAATTCTGCTGGACCATTTCTGTGCTGAGCCCTCCCGCATGTGTCAATGGGCTCGACCTGGGAGTGAGCTTCAATACGTTCGGGGACAGTGAGACCGGCTCGTGGGGTTCCGGTGCCTGTGGGAACGACCCCATCGTACCCTCGCCACCGGCCGTGGTGGAAGCCTGCGCCGCAAATGCTGGCACGGGGGGAGCGGTGAGCTACTGCGGTGATGGAACACCGGTCGATCTTTTCACGCTGCTGGGAGGTACACCCGATGCCGGTGGCAGTTGGACCGGTCCGGGGGGCATTCCACACGGAGCCTCGTTCGACCCCGCCAGCGATACCCCCGGTACCTATACGTACACGGTCGGAACGATCAACCCACCCTGTTCGGCGCAGACAACGGTCCAGATCACCGTGGTGGCTCCGCCATCGGCTGGAGCGGACGCTGTTCTTGACCTCTGCACCTCCTCCCCTCAGACAGCGCTCCTGGGCCTGCTCAATGGTGCCGACCCAGGCGGTGTCTGGACCGGCCCGACAGGCGCCCCGTTCAATGGCGTGTTCGACCCGGCTACCAATGCGGCAGGTGTCCATTCCTACGTGGTGAACGGGACCGCGCCTTGCGCGAGTGCGAGCGCCGAGGTGATCGTGAACGTCACCCCGGCAGCAGCGGCGGGTGACGATGCCTCTGTGACCCTGTGCAATACATCCGCACCGATCGATCTCTTCGACCTGCTTGGCGGTACACCGGATGCCAGCGGAGGATGGACGGACCCTGCTGGCGCAGCATCCACCGGTATCATCGACCCTTCCAATGCCGCTTCCGGCACGTACACCTACACCATCCCGGCCGTTGCCCCATGTCCGGCAGATATGGCGGTGGTGGATGTGACACTGATCCAACAGCCCAGTGCAGGCGAAAACAACAACGTCACCTTCTGTCGTACTGCCGGCAACCAGCCCTTGCTACCCTTGCTTGGAGGCACACCCACCCCCGGTGGCTCATGGACCTCCCCGAGCGGTGCGGCCTTCGGGGCTTCCATCAATACCGCTGTGGGTGCCGCCGGCACCTATATCTACACAGTGAGCCCGGCAGCTCCCTGCGCCACGGAACAATCGGAATTGACGATCACCCTCATCGACCAACCCGACGCCGGACCCGATGGTACGCTGCTGCTCTGCGCGGTCGGTGCGCCGACCCCGCTGGCGGAGGGATTGGCAGCGACAGCCGATGGCGGAGGTAGTTGGAGCGCACCGGACGGCAGCGCCACGAACGATCTGTTCGACCCAGCGAGCGGGACTCCTGGCATCTACACATACACCCTCACCGCGCCAGCGCCCTGCGTGACCAGTAGCGCCGCCGTCGAGGTCACGGTCGTAGCCCAGCCTGATGCCGGGACCGATGGTACGGTCACCCTGTGCAGTGATGCAACGGCCCAACCGCTGTTACCGATCCTGGGCCCGGACGCGCAGGCCGGCGGCACATGGACAGCTCCGGGAGGCGTTGTCTTCAATGGAACGTTGGATCCAGGTAATGACGCTTCAGGTGAGTACACCTACCTCATCACTGCCCCTGCACCCTGCAGCTCATCGAGCGCGGTCGTCACAGTGACACTCGTGGATGCACCCGACGCGGGCACCGACGCTGCCCTCACGGCATGTGCGGCAGGAGACGCGATCGACCTGTTCGCGGCCTTGGGAGGATCGCCGGACCTTGGCGGCACCTGGACCACTACGTCCGGTGTGGGAGTTGCCTCCCCCCTTGATGCTGCCAGCGCCACGAGCGGCGGTTACATCTACACGGTGGCCGGTGACCCTCCTTGCGCGGCGGCCAGTTCCACGGTATCGCTCACTGTGGTGGACGTTCCTGACTCAGGGAGTGATGCGGTCTTTTCCGCCTGCAATGATGGCACCACCACCTGGCCGCTGATCGACCTTCTCGGTGGAGCCCCACAGAGCGGAGGCAGTTGGACCGCACCGGACGGCAGCGCCCATGGCCCCACGCTGGATCCGGCCATTGACGAGGCCGGCACCTACACTTACACCATCACGGGCCCAGCTCCCTGCCCCTCCTCAAGCAGCAATGTGGAGGTCGTCATTGCCCAGCCCGTACCGACCGGATCGATGGCCGATGTGGCGCTCTGCAGCAACGATGGCCCGCAGTCCTTGATCGAACTGCTGGACGCAGCGCTACCTGCTGGGGGTGTTTGGACCCACTCAGGCGGCGTGGTCGCAGGTACGGTCTTCGACCCGGCAAACATGCCGGATGGAACGTACACCTACACCTTGCAGGCAACGGCACCCTGCCCGGGCGGCATCCATCAGCTCGGCATCACCACCGTGCCCGCTCCCGATGCCGGTGATGATGCGGTGATCACAGCATGCAGCAGCGGAGCCTTGGTCGACCTGTTCGATGCATTGGGCAATGCTGCTGACGCAGGCGGCAACTGGATCGCACCGAACGGAGCGGCCACCACCGGGCTGCAAGACCCTGCTTCCGCAGCCAGCGGCACATACACCTACGTAATGGCGCCCGCAGGGCCCTGTGTGGGAGATACCAGTACCGTGGAGCTTGCCGTGACCCTGGCACCATCGAGCGGGACAGGTGGTAGTATCGCATTGTGCCGGTCCGATGGTGCACAGGACCCCCTCGCCTGGCTGAGCGGCCTGCCCGACCCCAATGGCGTGTGGACCGATCCCAATGGTACGACGATCACTGTCGCAGATGCCGCCTCGATGCTGGCCGGCACCTATACGTACACGGTGGCCGGTGATGCGCCGTGCCCCAATGTGAGTACCACGGTACAGGTGACCGTGCAGGAACTTCCGGAGGCGGGTGATGACCTGGTGCTCAACACCTGTCTGGGCAACGCCACGATCGATCTGAGCGCGCTGACACCTCCGGGGGCGGATGCGGGGGGAAGCTGGTCCACAGCGGATGGCTCCCCTGTGGACGCCTTGCTCACGGAAGCCATTGGGGTCAGTACGATCGTGCATGTGGTGCAGGGCATCGGACCGTGTGCGAACGAGGTCGACAGTGCGCTGCTGCAACTGACCGTGAACCCGCTTCCGGTGGTCGCCTTCACGGTGGCTGATGCGCGCGGCTGTGCGCCCCTCGAGGTACAGTTCGCTGCCACCGTGGACGCTTCTGTGACCGGCTTCGACTGGGACTTCGGCAATGGAGGATCCTCAGACCTTGGTCCTGCCACGACGTATACCTATGTGCAGGACGGTCTTTTCCCGGTGAGCCTTACGGTCACCGATACGAACGGATGTGCAGCCAGTTCCTTCCTGGCGAACGCCGTTGTTGTTTCCACCGGTGCCGAAGCGGTCTTTTTCACCTGGCCTGCGCGGGTGAGCGTGGAGGATCCAAGCTTTACGGTGGAACACGTCCCGGTGAACGGGGTATCCTACCAATGGGCCTTCGGGGCGGATAGTCTCACCGCATCCGGCTCGTTCCGCTGGACCGTGGAGGACGCCGTCATCGGTGCGTATCCCATCTGCCTTGTCGCAACTGATAGTCTTGGATGCGCAGCGGTGAGTTGTGCGAACGTGTTCATCGATGATGCGCTCACCGTCTTTGTCCCGAACGCCTTCACCCCTGACGGCGACGATCTGAACGAGACCTTCCTGCCGTCCATCCTGGGCCTCGATCCCGACAGCTACCAGCTGATCATCGCTGATCGCTGGGGACGCGAGGTGTTCAGCAGTACCGACCACACGGAGGCGTGGACCGGAGCAGCGCGCAACAGTGGCGAGCTGCTGCCGCAGGGGGTATACGTCTGGCGCCTGCTGGTGCGCGACAACTTTGGCGCGGAGGGAAAGGAGTACATCGGCACGGTGACCTTGTTGAAATGAAAAGGGCCCCGATCGCTCGGGACCCCTTCGTCCAACATCCGCTCATCACTGCTTGATGAGCCTGGTGCGCGCGAGCGGTCTGCCAACCGCATCGCGGGCCACCACGGTATAGACGCCTGGTGCCAGGTCGTCCACTTCGATCACCGCGAGCTTGGTCATGCTGCGAACCAGCTGACCTTGCGCGGTGTAGATCTCCATTCGTTCCACAGGTAGCTGACCCCAACGTACCTGCACCGTGCCGCGGGCGGGATTGGGGTACAGCGTAAAGTCGCCGGCCTGCTGAGCCTCGTCGATGCCCACACCCGACTCGCAGGCATCACCGATCCCATTGCCATTGAGGTCCTCCTGGTCCGTGTTGGCCATCCATACACAGTTGTCACAGGCGTCTCCAATTCCATCACCGTCGTAGTCGGCCTGGTCCGGATTGAAGACGGTCGAGCAATTGTCCTCACAAGCGACCAGCCCATCCTCGTCAGTGTCGGCATCCGGATCGATGCCCGTATTGCCACCGGCACAGATGCCGCAGTCATCGAGCACTGCCGTCCCTCCGGGTACGCCTGCACAATCGAGCGGGAGGCCTGCACAGGTGCAGTTCGTGGACCACACATCGTTACCTGTGGTCGGGTCACCGTCATCGCATGTCGTACCCGGGACCGCATAGCCACCGACCTCACCGGCACAATCGACCAGGTAGAGGTATCCGAAGCAGTTGCAGTTCGCATCCCATGCATCGTTCACGGTCATGGGGTCGCCGTCGTTGCAGGGCGTACCAGGCAGTGCCGATCCGTTCGCCACACCTTCGCAGTCGAAGGTCACGGGCGTACCAGCGCAGGTGCAGTTCGCGCTCCACACATCGTTGATCGTGTTCGCGTTGCCATCGTTGCAGGCGGTGCCGGGCAGTGCCGTACCACCCGCCACACCCAGACAGTCGATCACCTGACCCACGCACTGGCAATTCGCGTTCCACGTATCGTTGCCCGTGCTGGCGTTGCCGTCGTTGCAAGGAGTGCCAGGCAGTGCCGTACCACCGCCACACCCAGGCAGTCGATAACCGACCCACACCCAGTTCGCGTTCCACGTATCGTTGCCGGTGGAGGCGTCGCCATCGTTGCAGGGGGCCGGCAGTGCCGAGCCGTTCGCCACACCTTCGCAGTCGAAGGTCACAGGCGTACCAGCGCAGGTGCAGTTGCGCTCCATACATCGTTGATCGTGTTCGAGTTGATCGTTGCAGGGCGTACCGGGCAATGCCGATCCGTTCGCCACACCTCGCAGTCGAAGGTCACAGGCGTACCAGCGCAGGTGCAGTTGCGCTCCACACATCGTTGATCGTGTTCGAGTTGCCATCGTTGCAGGGCGTGCCGGGCAGTGCCGAGCCGTTCGCCACACCTTCGCAGTCGAAGGTCCGGGCGTTCCGGCGCAGCTGCAGTTCGCGCTCCACACATCGTTGATCGTGTTCGCATTACCGTCGTTGCAGGGCGTACCGGGCAATGCCGAGCCGTTAGCCACACCTCGCAGTCGAAGGTCACGGGCGTACCAACGCAGTGCAGTTCGCGCTCCACACGTTGATCGTGTTCGCATTACCGTCGTTGCAGGATGTACCGGGCAGTGCCGTACCACCCGCCACACCCAGACAGTCGATCACTTGACCCACGCACTGGCAGTTCGCGTTCCACGTATCGTTGCCGGTGCTGGCGTTGCCATCGTTGCAAGGAGTGCCAGGCAGTGCCGAGCCGTTCGCCACACCTTCGCAATCGAAGGTCACGGGCGTACCAACGCAGCTGCAGTTCGCGCTCCACACATCGTTGATCGTGTTCGCATTACCGTCGTTGCAGGAGTGCCGGGCAGTGCCGTACCACCCGCCACACCCAGACAGTCGATCACTTGACCCACGCACTGGCAGTTCGCGTTCCACGTGTCGTTTCCGGTGCTGGCGTTGCCATCGTTGCAAGGAGTGCCGGGTAGTGCCGAGCCGTTCACCACACCTTCGCAGTCGAAGGTCACAGGCGTACCAGCGCAGCTGCAGTTCGCGCTCCACACATCGTTGATCGTGTTCGCATTACCGTCGTTGCAGGATGTACCGGGCAGTGCCGTACCACCCGCCACACCCAGACAGTCGATCACCTGACCCACGCACTGGCAGTTCGCGTTCCACGTATCGTTGCCGGTGCTGGCGTTGCCATCGTTGCAAGGAGTGCCAGGCAGTGCCGCACCGTTCGCCACACCTTCGCAGTCGAAGGTCACAGGCGTACCGGCGCAGGTGCAGTTCGCACTCCACACATCGTCGATCGTGTTCGCATTACCGTCGTTGCAGGATGTACGCAGTGCCGTACCACCCGCCACACCCAGACAGTCGACACCTGACCCACGCACTGCACGCGTTCCACGTATCGTTGTGTGGCGTTGCCATCGTTGCAGGCGTGCCGGGCAGTGCCGTACCACCCGCCACACCCAGACAGTCGATCACCTGACCCACGCACTGGCAGTTCGCGTTCCACGTATCGTTGCCGGTGGAGGCGTCGCCATCGTTGCAGGGAGTGCCGGCAGTGCCGAGCCGCGCCACACCTTCGCAGTCGAAGGTCACAGGCGTACCAGCGCAGTGCATTGCGTCCACATCGTGCGTGGGTTGCCATGTTGCAGGGCGTCCGGGCATGCCGACCCGCCACACCTTCATAGGTCACCGTACCACGCAGGTGCAGTGCGCTCCACATCGTTGATCGTGTTGGAGTGCATCGTTGCAGGGCGTGCCGGGCAGTGCCGAGCGTTCGCCACACCTTCGCAGCGTCACGGCGTTCCGCGCAGTGCAGTTGCCTCCACATCGTGATCGTTTCGCATTAGTCGTTGCAGGGCGTACCGGGCATGCGACGGCCACACCTTCGCAGTCGAAGGTCACGGCGTACCACGCAGGCAGTTGCGCCCACACATCGTATGTGTTCGCGTTGCCATCGTTGAGGGCGTACCCACCCCAGACAGTCGATCACCTGACCCACGCACTGGCAGTTCGCGTTCCACGTATCGTTGCCGGTGGAGGAGTTGCCGTCGTTGCAAGGAGTGCCAGGCAGTGCCGCACCGTTCGCCACACCTTCGCAGTCGAAGGTCACAGGCGTACCGGCGCAGGTGCAGTTCGCACTCCACACATCGTTGATCGTGTTCGCATTACCGTCGTTGCAGGATGTACCGGGCAGTGCCGTACCACCCGCCACACCCAGACAGTCGATCACCTGACCCACGCACTGACAATTCGCGTTCCACGTATCGTTGCCCGTGCTGGCGTTGCCATCGTTGCAGGGCGTGCCGGGCAGTGCCGTACCACCCGCCACACCCAGACAGTCGATCACCTGACCCACGCACTGGCAGTTCGCGTTCCACGTATCGTTGCCGGTGGAGGCGTCGCCATCGTTGCAGGGCGTGCCGGGCAGTGCCGAGCCGTTCGCCACACCTTCGCAGTCGAAGGTCACAGGCGTACCAGCGCAGGTGCAGCTTGCGCTCCACACATCGTTGATCGTGTTCGAGTTGCCATCGTTGCAGGGCGTACCGGGCAATGCCGATCCGTTCGCCACACCTTCGCAGTCGAAGGTCACAGGCGTACCAGCGCAGGTGCAGTTTGCGCTCCACACATCGTTGATCGTGTTCGAGTTGCCATCGTTGCAGGGCGTGCCGGGCAGTGCCGAGCCGTTCGCCACACCTTCGCAGTCGAAGGTCCCGGGCGTTCCGGCGCAGCTGCAGTTCGCGCTCCACACATCGTTGATCGTGTTCGCATTACCGTCGTTGCAGGGCGTACCGGGCAATGCCGAGCCGTTAGCCACACCTTCGCAGTCGAAGGTCACGGGCGTACCAACGCAGCTGCAGTTCGCGCTCCACACATCGTTGATCGTGTTCGCGTTGCCATCGTTGCAGGCGGTGCCGGGCAGTGCCGTACCACCCGCCACACCCAGACAGTCGATCACCTGACCCACGCACTGGCAGTTCGCGTTCCACGTGTCGTTGCCGGTGGAGGAGTTGCCGTCGTTGCAAGGAGTGCCAGGCAGTGCCGATCCATTCGCCACACCTTCGCAGTCGAAGGTCACGGGCGTTCCGGCGCAGGTGCAGTTCGCGCTCCACACATCGTTGATCGTGTTCGCATTACCGTCGTTGCAGGATGTACCGGGCAGTGCCGTACCACCCGCCACACCCAGACAGTCGATCACTTGACCCACGCACTGGCAGTTCGCGTTCCACGTATCGTTGCCCGTGCTGGCATTACCGTCGTTGCAGGGCGTGCCGGGCAGCGCCGTTCCGTTCGCCACGCCTTCGCAGTCGAAGGTCACGGGCGTTCCGGCGCAGCTGCAATTCGCCAAAAGAACATCGTTGATGGTATTGGCATTCCCATCGTCACAAGCTGATCCGATCTGACCGGCAACGTTCGGGCAGTTGTCCTGCGCATTGCAGATGCCATCACCATCGCTGTCGGGGCTCGGCGTTCCAACGCACTGGCAGTTCGCGTTCAGCACATCGTTCGTCGTGCACGGATCACCATCGTTGCAGCTCGATCCGATCTGACCGGCAACGTTCGGGCAGTTGTCCTGCGCGTTGCAGATGCCGTCACCATCGCTGTCGGGGCTCGGCGTTCCAACGCACTGGCAGTTCGCGTTCAGCACATCGTTCGTCGTGCACGGATCACCATCGTTGCAGCTCGACCCGATCTGACCGGCCACGTTCGGGCAGTTGTCCTGCGTTGCGGATGCGTCACCATCGCTGTCGGGCTCGGCGTTCCAACGCACTGGCAGTTCGCGTTCAGCCATCGTTCATCGTGCACGGATCACCATCGTTGCAGCTCGACCCGATGCGACCGGCCACGTTCGGGCAGTTGTCCTGCGCGTTGCAGATGCTGTCACCATCGCTGTCGGGCTCGGCGTTCCAACGCACTGGCAGTTCGCGTTCAGCACATCGTTCGTCGTGCACGATCATCGTTGCGCCAACCTCGACCGGCACGTCCGGTGTCCTGCGTTGCAGATGCCGTCACCATTGCGGGGCTCGCGTTCAACGCACTGGCAGTCGCGCAGCATCGTTCGTCGACGGACCCCATCGTTGCACATCCGTCGACGGCACGTTCGGGCAGTTTCCGCGCGTGCGATGCCGTCCATCGCTGTCGGCTCGGCGTTCCAACGCACTGGCAGTTCGCGTTCACACTCGTTCGTCGGCAGACCCATCACGTTGCAGCTCGATCCGATCTGACCGGCCACGTTCGGGCAGTTGTCCTGGGCATTACAGATGCCGTCACCATCGCTGTCGGGGCTCGGCGTTCCAACGCACTGGCAGTTCGCGTTCAGCACATCGTTCGTCGTGCACGGATCACCATCGTTGCAGCTCGATCCGATCTGACCGGCCACGTTCGGGCAGTTGTCCTGCGCGTTGCAGATGCCGTCGCCATCGCTGTCGGGGCTTGGCGTTCCAACGCACTGGCAGTTCGCGTTCAGCACATCGTTCGTCGTGCACGGATCACCATCGTTGCAGCTCGATCCGATCTGTCCGGCAACGTTCGGGCAGTTGTCCTGGGCATTACAGATGCCGTCGCCATCGCTGTCGGGGCTCGGCGTTCCAACGCACTGGCAGTTCGCGTTCAGCACATCGTTCGTCGTGCATGGATCACCATCGTTGCAGCTCGATCCGATCTGACCGGCAACGTTCGGGCAGTTGTCCTGCGCGTTGCAGATGCCGTCACCATCGCTGTCGGGGCTGGGTGTTCCAACGCACTGGCAGTTCGCGTTCCAAGTATCGTTCGTGGTACAGGCATTACCATCGTTGCAGGCGGTACCAGGGACGGAGGGACCGCCGACCACACCCTGGCAATCGGGAGCAGCCGTCCCGGATGCAGTGGCCATGGCTCCGAGCGACAGGTTCTGATAGCGTCCGCTATGGCTCACCTGGACCTTCACGGCACGCACCATGTACTCACGTCCTGCGATGAACGGGATGGCCGGGTTGAGGTAGTTGGCATTGGTCACGGGGGAGGAAGTGAGCCGCTGCGGCTGCTGGGTCGCCGGGTCTATCTGGTAGACATGGTATCCGTCCACCGGTTCTGTGGATGCCGTCCAACTGAAGGAGGCGATGCCGTTGTTGTTGGCCACCGCCAGGTTGGTCGGGGGAGCCACCATGTACATGCGGAGCGTTGGGTCGCCCATCAGCCCGAGGTGGGTCTTGCCCATGCTCCCTTGCCAGCCCTCGGTCAGCGGCACGTAGAGCGAGGTGTTGTTCATCGAAGTGAGCGTGCTCGATCCGATGGTCTCTCCCATCCCCATGTGGTGGAAATACCACACCGGGATGGCCGCCCAACAATTGGTCAGCGCCTGTCCGCTGGCGAGGGGTGCGCGCAGGAAATTGTTCTTGTTGTCCCAGTCCCCGAAGTAGCTTCCGAAGGACATATTGAAGACACCACCCATGCTCACAGGGCCAGCGTAATCCTGGGTGGTCGCCACATTGTTCGCGCCATTGTATGTGAGCACACTGCCCTCATACCACTGTGAGCCACCGCCAGAGGCATAGGTCCAGAGATAGCTCTGTCCGTTGACATACGTGTGGAACGGACTTCCGTAGGGATATGCTTCGGTGATGTTGGCATGACCGACGAGCGGTGCGATGTTGCGCCAGCCACTGCCGGCGAGCGGGTTGTTCACCCACTGCAGGTTGTCGAACACGATGCCACGCACCTGGGGGCTCCATGCCCTCAGCTTGTACTGGCGCACCTTGTTGAGGTAGCTGCGCATGAGCTCCACCTCGCTCTGACCGAAGGCCGGCATGTCGAACATGTCCACACGTCCCACCTGGAGTTCCAAGGGCGAAGGGAAGCTGCTCTGGTCGAACTTGCCATCACCCGGGATGTTGCGGTTCTCCGTCCGCTGAGCCCCGTTGGCATTGACGCTATTGTCGGTCCAGGTGCCGTTCAGTTCTCCGTAATAACCGTCACATGGCCAGGCACCTTGGTGCTCGCCATGACCATCGGGCGCGATGTTCCCCGAGTAAGGCACCGGGACATGCCCGATGATATAGAGCGCTTTAACGTTGGCCGGGTCGCTGTTGTAGTGACCGATGACCACGTTGCGGACCGACGCGACGGATGCCGTGCGGCTCACGTCGGACCGGAGCACGGACCAACCATCGGCGCGAAGGTCCTGGGTCAGCTGCTGCAGTTCGTTCGTCAGCGGCCCCGCCAGCTCCTGGTCCACGAGCAGTACGATCTTGCCGCGAAAATCCTCCATGGGCACATCGACCCCGGTGCTGATATAACCATTGCCCGTGCCGCTCGAAGCACTGCGCACCACGCGGTATTCATAGGCGGTTCCAGCGCTCACACTGTTGTCCGTGTAGGATGTGGCGCTACCCGGTGCGGTGGCAATGGCCGAGCCCCACGAGGTGGCGCTGCGCAACTTGCGGTAGATGGTGAAGCCGGTGGTGTTCGGATGTGTCGCCCACGTAAGCGTGATGCTGGGCGGTCCGTTCTGGACCGTGGCGCTGAGCTGTACAGCGGCCGATCTCGAAACGGTCTGGGCCTGCAGGACATGGACCAGCAGGAAACCCATTAGCAGCAGGACATGACGGATCATGGCGGTTCGGTATGTTGGACTTCGGACCCGCTGTTCCCATCCTCAGCGCTGGCAGGCGCCCGCTCGCACATGGCAGTGTGCTCGCGTAGGGATGATCACAGGGGACCGGGGCCTTATACCCGGACCGCTGAGAAAGGGTTACGAAAAGGGGTGGAGTGGAAGGGTCCGCAGGCCGGACCTCACAGCTTCACGATCCGTCCGTGGCCGATGAGCGTGCCATCGCGCTGCTGCACCACAACCAGGTAGGTACCGGGCGCCAATCCGCGCACATCGACCACCTGCGTGAAGGGCAGCTGCAGCGCCAACGCACCCAGCACATCGATGAACAGCACATGGCCCGGTTGATCCAGCTCGGCTGCGATACGCAGGTGTCCGTTCGTCGGGTTGGGATGCATCACCAGCAGGCTCCGGTCCCGCAGCTCGTCGATGCCGATGTCGTCGCACGCATCGCCCACACCATTGCCATCGTCATCCTCCTGACCGGGGTTGGCCACCCAAGGGCAGTTGTCGCAGAGGTCGCCGATACCGTCCAGGTCCAGGTCGCCCTGCAGGGGATCGTTCACCTGCGGACAGAGGTCATCGCAATCGAGCACCCCGTCGCCATCGGCATCGGGGTTGGGTGGTATTCCAGTTGTACCACCCGCGCACACGCCACATCCATCGATGAAGGCGATGCCGTTGATGACCCCGGCACAATCAACCGCCTGCCCGATGCAGTCACAATCGATCGTCCATGTGTCATTGGCCGTGTTCGGGTCGCCATCATTGCAGGGCGTGCCAGGAAGCGCCAGGCCGCCAGCTACGTTCAGGCAGTCGAATGCCTGTCCCGTGCAGGTGCATGAGCTCGTCCATACATCGTTGCCGGTGTTCGGGTTCCCGTCATCACAGGGTGTGCCGGGCACCGCACCGCCTCCTGCAACACCCAGGCAATCGAAAGGCAGCCCGGAGCAGTCGCAATCGGCCGTCCAGACATCGTTCCCTGTGTCCGGGTCGCCATCATCGCAGGGCGTGCCGGGCAAAGCCGGACCACCCACTACGCCGGCACAGTCGAATGGGATGCCGACACAGTTGCAATCCGCGTCCCATGCGTCATTACCGGTCCCCGGATCATTGTCGTCGCAGGCCGTACCGACCAACGCGGCACCACCGGGTGTTCCCAGACAATCCAGCAGCAGACCTGCGCAGGTGCAATCAGCTCCCCAGGTGTCGTTGCCCGTATGCGGATCCCCATCATCACAAGGAGTGCCGGGCACGGCCGATCCACCGGGAACGCCCGCACAATCCAACGGAAGACCGGCACAGATGCAATCAGCCCCCCAGACATCATTGCCGGTCTGTGGATCGCCGTCGTCGCAGGGTGTTCCAGGCAGGCCTTCACCTCCGGGGGTCCCTGCACAATCCAGGGGCAGCCCGGCGCAGGTGCAGTCATCGCCCCAGGTGTCATTTCCGGTCTGCGGGTCGCCATCGTCGCAGGCGGTGCCCGGCACGGCAGGCCCACCCGGAACACCCGCGCAATCCAAGGGAAGTCCGGCGCAGGAACAATCCGCCTGCCACACGTCGTTGCCCGTGGCAGTATCGCCATCATCGCACGGGCTGCCTGGCAACGCCGGGCCGCCGATCACCCCATTGCAGTCGATCGGAATTCCGACACAGGTGCAATTCGCCGTCCACGTATCCAACGCCGTTCCCGGGTCCCCATCATCACAGGACGTGCCGGGAAGCGCGGCACCATTGATGGTTCCCGCACAATCAACGGGCAGTCCTTCGCAGAGACAGTTGGCCGTCCAGCTGTCCTGGGTGGTGAAGGGATCCCCATCATCGCAGGAGCTTCCTGGCAGGGCACTGCCGTTCGGTATGCCCAGGCAATCGATCGGTGTGCCCAGGCAGGTGCAATCAGCGGTCCATGCATCCTCACTGGTGAACGGGTCGCCATCGTCGCAGGGAGTACCCGGTAGTGCGGCTCCTCCCGGAACGTCGAGACAGTCGAGCAACAGACCCGTGCACACGCAATCAGCGCTCCACACATCCCCCACGGTCTGTGGGTTCCCGTCATCGCATTCCACGCCCGGCAGGGTCGCTCCCCCAGGTATCCCGAAGCAGTCGATCAATTGACCCACGCAGGTGCAGGAAGCATCGTATGCATCGTTACCGGTGTTGGGATCACCGTCGTCACAGGGACTGCCCGGCCAGCTGTCGCCGCCCACCACACCCGCACAGTCGATGAGCAGGCCGGAGCAGGTGCAGTCCACACCCCAGGTGTCGTTGCCGGTCGCCGCGTTGCCATCATCGCAAGGGCTGCCCGGTACCGACGCGCCGCCCGGAACTCCAGCGCAATCGAGGGGAAGGCCGGCGCAATTGCATTGCGCGTCCCATATGTCGTTACCGGTGGTGGCGTCACCATCATCACAGGGAGTGCCCGGCATGGCAGCACCACCGGACACACCTGCGCAATCCAGCCCGGTCCAGGTGCCCGCACAACTGCAGTCCTCAAGCAGGACATCATCCACCGTCAGCACCTGGCCATCATCGCAGCCGGTGCCGGGTAGCAGGGATCCGCCGGGAGTACCTGCACAATCCAAGGGCAAACCGGCACATTGGCAATCGGCTTGGTAGACATCATCACCGGTGGTGGCATCCCCGTCATCGCAAGGTGTCCCGGGAAGAGCGCCACCGCCCGGTGCTCCAGTGCAGTCCAAGGGTAGCCCGACGCATGCGCAATCGCTGTTCCATTGGTCGTTGCCGGTGGTGGCGTCCCCATCATCGCAGGGACTGCCTGGCAGGGCTGCGCCGCCCGGAACCCCGAGGCAGTCGGCGGGCTGCTGTCCATAGGCGATGCACAGGCGCGGTGAACGTGTACTGCTCTGATCGCTGCTCCAGGCGGAACGGCGCCCGGTACCATCGATGAGCACCACCACGGAATTGCCCGGCACCCATCCCGCACGGTCCACCAGTTCCTGCAGCGCAGGCGCGAGGTTCACGGTGCGTTGTGCGGAGGTGCTGGCGTTGGCCTGGCTCCATGCGGGAGGGGACCATGCCAGCGCGGTGGTCCTCGGTCGCGCGCTGTAGTTGAACGGATCGAAGCCCAGCGGCGGCGCATCATCCGCGGCTTCGAAGGCAACGCTCAGACTGCACGGATCAAGGCTCGAAGTGCCGAACGAGGTGAACTGCACGTAGGCGTTGATGATCTGCGCACCCGGCGGAACCGCCACATTGGTGAAGCGGATGGCCACGACCTGATCGCCCCGCCAATCCGGAACCTCCCCATCGCGCACCAGGTCCAGAGCGTTCACGTTGGCATAGATGTTCCCGTTCTCCCCTTCCTCACCGTCCGCGTTGAAGGGATCACCCGGGCTCACACAGAGCTGGCCCACGATGCAATCGTTGCTGCCGCCGCAAACGCCACAGAGGTCCACCACCGCCGATCCACCGGGGATCCCATTGCAATCGACCGGCAGGCCGATGCACTGGCAATTGGCGCTCCAGGTGTCCGCGCCAGTGAGCGGGTTCCCGTCGTCGCAGGGCGTACCCGGAAGCGCAGTTCCCGCAATGGCGCCCAGACAATCCACCGGGGTGCCAACACACTGGCACGATGCCGACCAGGCATCGTTCACCGTGAGTGCGTTCCCATCGTTGCAGGGGCTGCCCGGCACCGCTGCGCCACCGGCCACGCTCAGGCAGTCATAGGGCAGGCCCACGCACTGGCACTGAGCGTTCCATTGATCATTGCCGGTGTTGGGGTCACCATCGTTGCACGCGGAGCCCGGAAGCGCCGACCCGCCCACAACCCCGTTGCAGTCCACTAACACACCCGCACACGCGCAGTTGCTGCCGATGACGTCGTTGACCGTGGATGCGTTCCCGTCGTTGCAGGGACTGCCGGGCTCGGGGTTACCGCACCCGCACTGGCCCGGAGCGGTCTTCAGCGGATCGCTGGGGCATCCGTCCTGTGCGTTGCACACGCCATCGCCATCGTTGTCAGGCAAGGGGGTGAAGATGCACGTACCAGCTACGCAGTCATCGGAAGTGCAGGGGTTGCCATCCGAACAGGGTAATGGCGTCCCGATGCACTGGCAGTTCGCGTTCCACGTGTCGTTGGTGGTGCACAGGTTATTGTCGTTGCAGGGCGTGCCTGGCACCGCATTCCCATTGATCACACCCAGGCAATCCAGCGGCTGTGTTCCGAGGTTGATCTGGCCGAAGGAGCCCACGCTCAGGTTGAAGTACGATCCACTGGGCGTGGTCTCCAGCTTCAAGGCCCGCACCATGTAGCGCACCGTACCATTAAGGCCTGTGACATTGTCCACGTAGCCCGTCCCGGTCATAGCATTGGTGGTGCGCCGCTGCCAGGTCTGGGTGGAAGCGTTCCATCGGTATACATGGTAGCCCTGCACGGCCTCGGCCGCCGCGGTCCAGCCCACGTTCACCAGGGTGCTGTTCACCAGTGTGGGGTTCACGGCTCCCGGAGGCGCCACCATCCGCATCCGCAGCGTGGGGTCACCCATGAGCGCCATGTGCACACGCCCGGCCTGTGGGTTGGCAGGCTCGTAGTGGTTGTTGCCGTTGTTCTGGCTGAGCACCGTGGAATAACCGATGGTCTCCCCCATGCCCATATGATGGAAGAACCAATTGGGATAGCCTGCCCAGAAGTTGGTAAGGGCACGGCCCGAAGCGAGCGGCGCGCGCAGGAAGTTGTTCTGACTGTCCCAATCGCCGAAGTAACTTCCGAAGAGGATGGTGAAGACCGTCTGGATGTTGGTGGATGCGAACTGCGCGGTGGAACCCACCCCATTGGCATTGTCCCACCAGCCGCCCCCGCAACCATAGCTCCACACATAGCTCTGACCGCTCATGCTGGAGAAGTAGTCTGCGGCCACCACGTTGTTCGGGTTCACGAGCGGAGCGAAGCCGCGCCAGCCGTTCTGCGAGAACGCATCGCTGTAACCCGTGAAATTATCGTCCACCAAGGCACGCTCCTGGGCCGTGTACTGCTTGCGCTTCCATTGGCTGAGCTTGGTGAGGTAGTTGGCCAGCAGGGTGGTCTCGCTCTGCGGAAAGGTGGGCAGATCGGAGAGGTCCACCCGGCCCACGGCAAGTTCCACCGAACTGGGTATGGTGGTCTGGTCGAACTTCCCATCGCCGGGCACATTGTGGTTGCGGGCCCAAGCTGCTGAAGTGCTCCACACGCTGGCGTCCGTCCAGCTGCCGTTCACGTCCCCGTAGTACACGTCCGCGCTCCATGCCCCGTAGTGCTCACCATGCCCGTCCGGAGCGAGGTTGCCACTGTACGGCACCGGCACATGTCCGATGATCAGCACCGCCTTCACACGCGTGGGGTCCGCGTTGTAGGCGTTCACCACCAACGGCTTGATGGCACTGGGCTGGGCCGTGCGCGAGACATCGTGCCGGACCACCTTCCAGCCGTCACCCTCCAGGTCCAGGACCAACTGTCCCAATTGGCTGGCCAGCGATGTGGTGAACGTATTGTCCACCAGCAGCACCACGGTTCCGCGGTCCTCCACCATGGCCAGCTCGATGCCGGCGTTGATGTAGCCGAAGCCGTTGCCGTAATTGGCGGTGGTGCGCACCACCTTGTACTCGTACGAGGTGTTGAGCTGGACCGAGGCATCGCTGTACGACAGGGCGCCACCACCCAGCGTGGCGATGGCACTACCCCAGCTGGTCCCCCCCTTCAGCTTGCGGAAGATGGAGAAGCCGGTGGTATTGGGATGTGAACGCCAGTTCAGATCGATGCGGGGCGGAGCACTGCTGACCGTGGCCCACAGCTGCACGCTTCGGCTTTCGCCCAAGGTCTGGGCGTATGCCCCCAAGGCCCCGGCGATGAGCAGCGCGACAAGGAGGATGGAGCGAAGCAGGTGGTTCCGCATGAAGGATGGCAAATATACCCGCGCCGCATGCGCAGGTAAAGCCCCGAAGGGCCGCGCGACCCACTGGGAACCAGCCTGCATGCCCCTTTCAGGAATACCCGCCCGGGGCCCCCGGGCATCACGCGCTGAACGGACCAACATGACGCGCCGCAAGTAACGACGAATTATCAACACACACCCATGAATAGTCAAAGTCATTCGACGGACGCCAAGATCCCTTACCTTCATGCGGCCAAATCCCGGTTCGAACATCTACGGACCGTTCGCGTATGAAGGATCCCTATCATGGGCTACTTGGGTCTCCACGAACATGGATGTCCGTCCCTGTCCCTACCGCAGGAACGGGTACGCTATGAAGTTGACCCTCAGCAATTAAGGAAAGGAACCACCGCATGAAGAGCAGTATCATCGACCACATCCTCTCCCAACTGGATCGTAACCCGGGCGCGCCCGCTTTGACCTCGAATGGCAATACGTGGGAGAACAAGGAACTGTGCGATCGTGTGCGCCGACTGGCACACCGCCTTGGCGAACAGGGCATCGGTACGAACAGGACGGTGGGCATCTGCCTCGACCGCTCCCCCGAGCTCATCTTCGCCGTCCTCGGCATCGTCCAGTCCGGCGCCGCCTACGTGCCCATTGACCCCACCTACCCGGCGGAGCGTATCGCCGGCATGCTGGAGGACGCCACCCCCCCGGTGGTGATCACCAGCAAGGCGCACCAGCACCTGTTCCAAGGCACCAATGCCAAGGTCCTTCTCATCGAGGACATCGACCTGGAGAGTGGTCCCCAGTTCGAAGGCCCGTGCCCGGCCAAGGCCGAGGACCTGCTTTACGTGCTCTTCACCAGCGGCAGCACCGGCCGGCCCAAGGGTGTGGCCATGCACCATGCGCCGCTCACCAATTTGATCCACTGGCAGCTGCGCACCAGCGTGTGCAAGGCCGGAGATCGTACCCTGCAGTTCGCGCCGATCAGCTTCGACGTCAGCTTCCAGGAGATCTTCACCACGTTCGCACAAGGCGGCACCTTGGTGCTGATCACCGATGAGGACCGCCTGAACAGCACGCAACTCCTGCGCAAGATCATCGCGCAGAAGATCAACCGCATCATCGTTCCCTTCGTGGCGCTGCAATACCTGGCCGAGGCCGTGGAACGCACGGGAGAAACGCCTTCCACGCTGAAGGAGGTCTTCACCAGCGGCGAGCAACTGAAGATCACGCCCGCCATTGCGAACCTCTTCAAGCAGTTGCCCGGCTGCCGCTTCTGCAACCAGTACGGCCCCACCGAAGGCCACGTGGTGAGCGAACTGGAATTGAAGGGAGATCCGTCCACCTGGCCCGCATTGCCCAACATCGGCAGCGCCATCGACAACGTGAAGCTTTATGTGCTCGATGAGCAGATGAAGCCCGTTCCGACCGGTGAAGAAGGCGAGCTCTACCTCGGCGGCGCCTGCGTGGCAAAAGGCTACATCGGTCGCGATGACCTCACAGCGGATCGCTTCCTCGCGGATCCGTTCAACCCCGGTGGACGCCTTTACAGGACCGGCGACCGCGCTGCACTGTTGCCCAATGGCGAGATCGACTACAAAGGCCGCATCGATGGCCAGGTGAAAGTGCGCGGTTACCGCATCGAGCTGGGCGAAGTGGAGGTGGCCATGGAGAAGCATCCTGCCGTGGAGCAGGCCGTGGCCAACGTGCGCGAGGACCGTCCGGGGTTGAAACGCTTGATCGGCTACTATGTGGCGAAGTCGGATCTCAGCACCAACGAGCTCCGCAAGCACCTCGCCTCCCTCCTGCCTGACTACATGCAGCCTTCCGCCTTCGTGGCCGTGAAGGAGCTTCCCCGTACACCGAGCGGCAAGATCGACCGCAAGGCCCTGCCCGCGCCGGATGTGAAGCGCCCCGACCTCGACGTGGCCTTCGCCGCACCGACGACCAGCGTGCAGAAGACCCTCGCCAACGTGTGGGCCGACCTGCTCGGCATCGACCGCGTGGGCATCGACGACAACTTCTTCGACCTCGGCGGCAATTCGCTCCTGAGCATCCAGTGCGTGGCGCAGCTCGAAGGCCACGGCTTGAAGCTGCCGATCGTTAAGCTGTACCAGCACCCGACGATCCGTGCATGCGCAGCATTCCTGGAAGGGGATGCGGCCGGCACTTCACCTGCTGAAATGGCTAAGGCGCGCTTAGGGGCGCGTCACAACGCGCCCGGTACGCGCGCCGACGTGGCCATCATCGGCATGAGCGGTCGCTTCCCCGGCGCAGAGAACGTGGAGCAACTCTGGCAGAACCTGCTGGCGAAGAAGAACAGCATCAGTACGTGGACGGTGGATGAGCTTGACCCGAGCATCCCTGCCGAACTGCGCAACGACCCCGACTATGTGAAGGCCCGTGGTGTGATCACCGATGCCGACAAGTTCGACCACGGCTTCTTCGGAGTGAATCCCAAGGTGGCGGCGTTGATGGACCCGCAGCAACGCGTGTTCCTGGAGACCGCCTGGGCCGCGCTGGAGGATGCCGCCTACGACCCCGCGCAGTTCGCGGGACTGATCGGCGTGTACGCCGGCATGGGCAACAACACCTACTTCACGCGCAACGTGATCGGCCACCCCGAGCTCATCGAGCAGGTCGGCGACTTCGCGGTGATGACGGCCAACGAGAAGGACTACATCGCCACGCGGCTCGCCTTCGAGTTCGACCTGCGTGGTCCGGCGCTGAGCATCCACACCGCATGCAGCACCTCGCTCGTTGCGATCGCACAAGCGTTCAAGGCGCTGCGCGATGGCGAATGCGACATGGCCTTGGCCGGTGGCATCGCGCTCACGGTGCCCTTCAACAGCGGCATCGTCTACAACGAAGGCGGCATGTACAGCCCCGACGGCAGCACGCGCACCTTCGACGCCAACGGCAAAGGCACCAGCTTCAGCGACGGCTGCGGCATCATCGTGCTGAAGCGCCTCGACGATGCGGTGCGCGACAAGGATCATGTGTATGCCGTGATCAAAGGCGCCGCGCTGAACAACGACGGCAGCGACAAAGCCAGTTTCACCGCACCCAGCGTGCGTGGCCAGGCCGAAGTGATCGCCATGGCACAGGCCGATGCAGGCGTGAGCCCGAGCGAGATCACCTATGTGGAAACACATGGTACCGCGACACCGCTCGGCGATCCGATCGAGGTGGAGGCGCTGACGCTCGCGTTCGGCGGCAAGACCAACGGGCACCACTGTGTGATCGGCTCCATCAAGAGCAACATCGGTCACCTGACGCCCGCCGCCGGTGCCGCCGGTGTGATCAAGACCGCACTGGCGCTGCGGGAGGAAGTGATCCCGGCGAACGTGGGCTTCGAGACCCCGAACCCCGCGATCGATTTTGCGAACTCGCCCTTCAGGGTATTGACCGAGAGCGAAGCCTGGCCGCGTGTGCCGGGCACCCCGCGCATCGCCGGCGTGAGCAGCTTCGGTGTGGGTGGCACCAACGCGCACGTGATCCTCGCGGAGCCGCCGGTGGCCGTTGCCTCCAGCGCTTCGCGCGAGAAGCAACTCTTCCTGCTCAGCGCGAAGAGCAAGGCCAGCCTGGATGCCATGACGGAAAATCTCCGCACCTGGCTCGAAACGCATCCGAAGGCTTCCCTGGCGGATGCCGCCTACACATTGCAAGTGGGCCGTCGTCACTTCAAGCACCGCCGCCTGATCGTAGGCGGAAGCCATGCCGAAGTGATCGAAGCGATCGCCAACAAGGACACCAACCTGATCGGTACGCGCGAACTCCACGAGGCCGCGCCCGGCGTGGTGTTCATGTTCCCCGGCCAGGGTTCACAGTACATCAACATGGGCCGCGACCTCTGCGCGAGCGAGCCGGTCTTCAAGGAGCACTTCGACCGTTGCTGCGAGCTCTTCTCGAAGGAGTTCGGCACCGACCTCAAGGCCATCATCTTCCCGAAAGCCGGTGAAGAGGAGAAGGCTGCCGAGCAACTGAAGCAGACGATCTACACGCAGGCCTCGCTCTTCACCATGCACTACAGCCTCGCAAAGCTGTGGATGCACTGGGGCATCGTGCCCGACGCGATGATGGGCCACAGCATCGGTGAATTCGCTGCGGGCTGTCTGGCCGGTGTGTTCTCCCTGGAGGATGCCGTGAAGCTCGTGGCGAACCGCGGCCGCATGATGCAGGACCTGCCCGGCGGCAGCATGCTCAGCGTGCGTGCGGCGGAAGAGGATGTGCTGAAGAAACTCCCCGCCGGGTGCAGCATCGCCGCGAACAACGGTCCGCAGTTGTGCGTGGCCAGCGGTCCGCATGAAGCCATCGCCAAGCTGCAGGCGGAGCTGGAGAAGGACGGCATCACCTGCAAGCTGCTCGTGACGAGCCACGCTTTCCACAGCCCCATGATGGACGCCATCGTGGAGCCTTACAAGAAGGTGGTGGAGAGCGTGAAGCTCAGCGCGCCGCGCATCCCGATCGTGAGCACCGTCACCGCCGAATGGCTGAAGGACGACGAGGCGACCTCACCGAAGTACTGGAGCGATCACCTGCGCGCCACCGTGCGTTTCGCACAGGCCGTGAAGTTCGCATGGGCCGATGCGGACCGTGTCATGCTCGAGGTGGGTCCGCGCACGACGGCGACCACGCTCGCGCGCCAGCAGAGCACCGACAACAAGAAGCAAGCGGCCGTGCCCTCGCTGGGCGATTCCGCTGGCAACGGCAATGAGCTCACGCAACTGCTGAAGGCTGTTGGTGGCCTGTGGCAGAGCGGCGTGCTCATCGACTGGAGCAAGTTCTATGAGCGTGAAGAGCGTTGCCGCATCTCGATGCCGACCTACGCCTTCGAGCGCATCCGTCACTGGGTGGACCCCGTGGCGATGGTGGCCGATGGTGGTCGTGCCATCGCCAGCACCACGATCGAAGCGCCGGTGCCGAACAGCGGCGATGCGAACCGTTCACCGAAGGAATCGCTGATCGCGCAGATCAAGCACCTGCTGGAGGAAAGCAGCGGCCTTGAACTGGCGGAGGCCAGCAACGAGGAGACCTTCCTCGAGATGGGCCTCGACTCGCTCTTCCTGACGCAGGTCGCGACCTCGTTGAGCAAGAAGTTCGGCGTGAAGATCTCGTTCCGTCAATTGAACGAGGAGCTGCCGAACCTGGACAAGCTGGCGGACCATATCCTGCCGCATTGGTCTCAAGGTCCCACGGGCGTCCCCGCTCGTGGCGAAGCCAAGGCCACCGGCAAGAATGCCGGTGGAACATTGAACGCCCTGGAAGACGCACCGGAATTGAAGAAGGTCTTCGGTGCACAAGCGCGCATCGTGAAGGAGAAGGTGGACGACATGACACCGCAACAGCGCGCCTGGTTCGATGCCTTCGTGAAGCGTTACGTGGCGAAGACCGCGAAGAGCAAGGCCTTCACCCAGGAGAACCGCAAGCCGATGGCCGACCCGCGCGTGGTCACCGGCTTCAAGCCGCAGACCAAGGAGCTCATCTACCAGGTGGTGGTGGACAAGAGCGTGGGCTGCCACCTCTGGGACATCGACGGCAACGAGTACGTGGACATCCTCAGCGGCTTCGGTTCCTCGATGTTCGGCTACATGCCCGACTTCATCAAGGAGGCCGTACACAAGCAGGTGGACACCAGCGTGGAGATCGGCCCCATGCATCCGCTCGCAGCCGAAGTCTCGAAGCTCCTCTGCGAGCTGACCGGCGCCGAACGTGCCGCCGTGTGCAACACCGGTTCCGAAGCGGTGCTCGGCGCGATGCGCATGGCCCGCACCGTGACCGGCCGCAGCCTGATCATCTCCTTCAGCGGCAGCTATCACGGCATCAACGATGAAGTGATCATCCGCGGTAGCAAGAGCAAGAAGAGCTATCCCGGCGCGCCCGGGATCATGCCCGAGGCCGTGCAGAACATGCTCGTGCTCGACTACGGCACGCCCGAAAGCCTTGAGATCATCAAGCAGCGTTGCCACGAAGCAGCGGCCGTTCTCGTGGAGCCGGTGCAAAGCCGCCGCATGGAGTTCCGCCCCGTGGACTTCCTGCGCGAGGTGCGCCGCATCACCCAGGAGAACGGCACCGCGCTGATCTTCGATGAGGTGATCACCGGCTTCCGCACACACCCCAACGGCACGCAGGCCCTCTTCGGCATCCAGGCCGATATCGGCACGTATGGCAAGGTGATCGGCGGTGGCATGCCCGTGGGCGCCATGATCGGCAAGAGCGAATGGATGGACGCCCTCGATGGTGGCCATTGGCAGTACGGCGATGACAGCGTACCCCCCGCTGGTGTGACCTACTTCGCCGGCACCTTCGTGCGCCATCCCCTGACGCTGGCCGCCATGAAGGCAGCACTGGTGTACATGAAGAACGAAGGCCCCGCCTTGCAGGAGCGCCTCAACACCATCACCGAGGACATGGTGACCCGCGTGAACGGCCTCTTCGACCAGTACCAGCTCCCCTACCGCTGGGTGAACTTCGGCAGCGCGTTCAAGACCAAGTACGACGAGAGCGTCAACTACACCGAGCTCTTCTTCATGCTGATGCGCTACCATGGTGTACACGTGCTGGACTTTCCGCACTTCATCACCACGGCGCATACCGCGGCCGACATCGAGTTCATCATCAGCGCAGTGGAGAAGACCTGCAAGGAGCTGCGCGAAAGCGGCTTCATGCCGGAGCGCACCTACCCGATCCCTGTGGTGAACAGCGTGCTGGGCAACAGCGTGCGCCGCGCATCGGAACGTGTGATGAGCGCGCTCGAAGCCCCGCTTCCGGGTGCGCGCCTCGGCCGCAGTGCCAAGGGCGAACCGGCCTGGTTCGTGCCGGATCCCGACCGCGCTGGCAAATACCTGCAGATCGACATCGAAGAACGTTGAACCCGACACCTGCGCTCTCCCTCGCAGGACCGCCGAAATGGAACGATTCATTCCCTCCATCATCCGAACACCGGTCGACCACGACCCCTTCGCTGGGCCTACCATTGAGCAGACTATCCCCACCACCGAGGCCCAACGCGAGGTCTTCGTGGCCAGCGAAATGGGTGTGGAGGCCAGCTGTGCCTACAACGAGAGCGTCACCCTCGAACTCAGCGGCACCCTCGATCGCACCGCCATCGCCACGGCCGTGCAGCAGCTCGTGGACCGTCATGTGGCCCTGCGTTCCACCATCAGCCCCAGCGGCACCCGCATGGTGGTACAGCAGCAGCTCTCCATCGACCTGCCCTTCACCGACCTCAGCACGCTGCCCGTCACCGAGCGACCCGCCGCCTGGGAAGCCTTGACGCGGCAGGATATGACCACGCCGTACGACCTGCGCAACGGTCCGCTGTTCCGCACCCGCCTGGTGAGGATGGATGCTGACACGCACATGCTGCGGCTGGCCGGCCACCACATCGTCTGCGATGGCTGGAGCCTGGGCATCATGATGGCCGAGGTCAGCGCACTCTACAATGCCGCACGCACCGGAAGTGCAGCTTCGTTGCCGCCCGCCGTACCGTACGGCGACTACAGCCTCGCCACCATCGACATCGCCAAGTCGCCGGAGCAGGCACGCATCGAACAGTACTGGACCAGCCAGTTCAAAGGGCCGCTCCAGCGCATGGACCTGCCCACCGACCGGCCGCGTCCGAAGCAGAAGACCTTCCGGGGCGAGCGCATCGACCTGGAGATGCCGCCGGAACTGGTGCGCGGGCTCAAGGAAGTGGCCACCCGCACCGGCGCCAGCTTCGTCACCACGCTGCTCACCACCTTCGAACTGCTCCTGCACAAGCTTACGGGCAACACCGACCTGGTGGTGGGCCTGCCTGCTGCGGGCCAGAGCGATCTGGACATGAAGCACCTGGTGGGGCATTGCGTGAACCTGCTCGCCCTGCGCAGCCGCATCGATGACGAGCGGCCCTTCGCTGAACACCTGAAGGAACGCCGCACCGCCGTGCTCGATGCCTTCGACAACCAGAAGTACACCTTCGGCACACTGCTGCGCACCCTGAACATTCCGCGCGAACCCGGACGCATCCCACTGGTGCCTGTGGTGTTCAACATCGACATGAACATGGACGATGGGGTGGCCTTCGATGGGCTGCACCACCGCTTCCACAGCGACCCGCGCGCCTTCGAGAACTTCGAGCTCTTCCTCAACGCCACCGGCAGCGAGCAGGGACTGGTGCTCGAATGGAGCTTCAACACCGACCTCTTCGATGCGGGAACGGTGCGCGGCTGGATGGACCAGCTGCTGCTCCTGGTGCAGCGCATCATCGCAGCACCGCAGGCCAGCCTCGCCGAACTGGTGGGCGATGAACCCATCGACCAGGAGGTGGTGATGCCTTCCACGCAATGGGAAGGTCGCTCCACCATGTACCCGCGCAGCGACGTGGGCAGCGTGTTCCGCGAGGTGGCCACGGCCCATGCGACCAGCACGGCGCTGATCCTCGGCGACCAGCAGCTGGACTACCGCAGCCTGGCCGAACGCGTGGATGCCGCGGCCATGGCCCTGGTGGCGCGTGGTGTGCAGCCCGGTCGACCGATCGGCATCTGCATGGAACGCAGCTTCGACATGGTGGTGGGCATGCTCGCCATCCTGCGCAGTGGTGCGTGCTTCGTGCCCTTCGATCCCGCGTACCCCGCCGAGCGCATCGCGTTCATGCTGGAGGATACCGGTGTGGACCTCGTGCTGGTGCAGGACCACCTGCGCGACAGCCTACCCCCCACCGCGCACACCACCACGCTCGCCCAGCTTGCTCCGGCCACCGCACCGCTGCCCACCATCGCTCCGGAAGCCCCCGCGTACATCATGTACACCAGCGGAAGCACCGGTACGCCAAAGGGTGTCGTAGTGCCCCATCGCGCCATCCTGCGCCTCGTGCGGGAACAGAACTTCCTGCCCTTCGGCCCGGAGCTGACGTTCCTGCAACTCTCCAACACCTCCTTCGATGCCTCCACGCTGGAGATCTGGGGCGCGCTGCTGAACGGTGGTCGCCTCGTGCTGCAACCGCAGACCAAGCCCACCCTGCTGGAGATCACCGAGAGCATCCGTACGCACAAGGTCACCACGGTATGGTTCACCGTGGGGCTCTTCAACCTGCTGGTGGATGAGCACCTTGACAAGTTGCGCGGGTTGAAGCACATCCTCACCGGTGGTGATGTGCTCAGCGTTCCGCACGTGAAGAAGGCCCTCGCCGCGCTGGGTCCCGGTGTGCTCATCAATGGCTACGGCCCCACGGAGAACACCACCTTCACCTGCTGCTACCCCATCAATGACGCGGCCGGCATCAAGACCAGCGTACCCATCGGCTTCCCGCTGAACAACACCACCGTGCATGTGCTCGACGAGCAACTGCAACCCGTGGGCGTGGGTCGCAAAGGCGAACTGTACACCGGCGGCGATGGCGTGGCCCTGGGCTATTGGAAGCGTCCCGAGCTGAACGCCGAACGCTTCATCGACGACCCCTTCATCAGCACCCCCGGCGCCAAGCTCTACCGCACCGGCGACCTCGTGCGCTGGCAGCCCGATGGCAGCATCGAGTTCATCGGTCGCGCGGACGGACAGGTGAAGGTGCGCGGCTTCCGGGTGGAGCTGGGCGAGATCGAGAACGCCATCGCGGAAGTGCCCGGCGTGAAGGACCGGGTGGTGGTGCTGCGCCAGGATACGCCGGGCGAGAAGCAGCTCGTGGCCTACCTCGTGGCCCACTCAGCACCGGCGCCCGAGGACCAGAGCGCGCTGATCGCCAGCGTGCGCATGCAGTTGCGCGACCAGCTGCCCGAATACATGGTGCCCACCGCCTTCGTGGTACTACCCGAACTGCCGCTGACCCCCAACGGCAAGGTGGACCGGCGCGCCCTGCCCGCACCGGAGTTCCGTCAACAGCTGATGCGCGCCGAACACGTGGCGCCGCGCGACCCCGTGGAGCGCGAACTGGCCGCCATCTGGCGTACTGCCCTGAAGGTGGACAGCATCGGCATCCACGACAACTTCTTCGACCTGGGCGGTCACTCCCTCATCGGCATCCAGGTGCTCGGTCAGGTGGAACAGCACTTCGGTCGCAGCCTGCCGCTAAGCGCCTTGTTCGAGGCTCCCACCATCGCCGAGTTCGCGCGGGGCCTGCAGGTGGACGGGGCCGGCAGCCGGTGGAAGAACCTCTCCTCCATCCAACCCATCGGTGACCGTGCGCCCCTCTTCTGCGTGCATGGCGACGAGGCCAACCACTTCATTCCGCGCTACCTCGGCAGCGCGCATCCCTTCTACGCCTTCTTCCACCAGGGCGAGGATGGCCGCGCCATCGAGCACCAGAGCGTGGAGGCCATTGCAGCCCACTTCATCCACGAACTGAAGCAGGCGCGACCCGAAGGACCGTACCTGCTGTGCGGCTACAGCTTCGGCGGCATCGTGGCCTATGAGATGGCGCAACAGTTGCGCAAGGCCGGTGATGACGTGCCGATGCTGGTGGTGTTCGACACCTACGCTCCGCGCCTGCACGCCGCCGCGGTGGCGAGCGACCGCAAGTTCTATGAACCCGTGAAGAACGCCGTGTACCGCGGCCTCATCGCACGCGATCTGGCCCGTGGCAAGGTGCTGTCGCCACGCCTGCGGCACTTCCACATCATCGACACCTACGACAGGGCCGTGATGGCCTATCGCCCCGCACCGATGGACGGGCCGCTCACCGTGTTCAAAGCCCGCGAAAGCTGGGGCGCCGAGGACATGGGCTGGAAGGAGCTCGCGCCCGATGTGGACGTGCATGTGCTGCCCGGCGACCACTACAGCATGATCAAGGAGCCCCATGTGAAAGAGCTGGTGAAGGTGCTGGCGGGCTGCATGGACAAGGCCTTGCTGCGCCACGCCGTGGAGGCAGTGTGACCATGGACGGCGCGCACCAGGACCTCCACCTGTACTGCCGCGGACCGCTGCCCGCTGCGGTGGGGCAATGGACCGGAGGTGCGCCTCCCCACGGACATGTCCATGTACACGTGGCCACCATCGCCGCGCTCCGCGCCCGCACCGAGGCCTACCTGCACACGCTCGACACGGAGGAACTGGCGCGCCATGAGCGCTTCCGCTTCGCGGCCGACCGCGAGCGCTTCCTGCTGGCACACGGGCTGCTGCGCGACCTGCTGGGCCGCTACCTGGGGCTGGAACCGGCGGCGTTGCGCTTCGCGCGTGGTGCGCATGGCAAGCCCTACCTGCACGGCGTTCCGCTCCACTTCAACCTCAGCGATACGAAGGATGCCATGGCGCTGGCGGTGGCCCATGCACCGCTCGGCCTCGACCTGGAGACCATGGGCCGCACCGTGGACCACCTGGCCGTCGCCGCCCACTACTTCACCGCCGAAGAGCAGGCCGACATCAACGCTGCCACCGATGCCAAACGGCGCTTCCTGGAACTGTGGACCCGCAAGGAAGCCGTGCTGAAGGCCAGTGGTGTCGGCATCATGGACGACCTCAAGGTGTTGCGTGTGGACCTACCGTACCAAGCGATGCGCATCGCACATCCCGCCTTCCGCGCCCTGGCCGATGCCCAGTACCACGTTCACACCTGGCACCTGGGCGCCGATCATCTGCTGAGCGTGGCCAGTGCGCTGGAGCCCGCGGCTGTGGCGGTGTTCGGAGAGGAGTGAACCCTCACTCCACCACCACCCTTGCCTGCCACCGCTGCCCATCGCGCGCCTCCACCAGCAGCAGGTACGTACCCGCCTCCGCAGTGGTGCTCAGGGGTTGCTGCTCCGCGCCACTGGGCAGCGTGTAGTGCTGCACCACCCGCCCGCTGGCATCCAGCAGCCGGGCCTGAGCGGGGCCGAGGTCGGCAGGCAAGGATAGAGTGAATTGGCCGCTGTTAGGGTTGGGTGCAACACGCACCGTTGCCTGCACTGGCGCAGTGGCATCAGACACCGCCGTGGTCAGGTCCGGCCCGTACAACCGGGTGATGAAGCGTTGGTCAGTATCGTTGGTGGTACCGTCGGTGTAGCCGTGAAACGTTCCGTAGACGTAGAGCATGTTGTCGGGGGTGAAGTGGACACCCGAAACGCCACCGAGGACCTGCCCCTGATAGACATAGGTGCCCACACCAGCGCCGCTGAACTCGGGCATGAGCGTGCCAGTGCTGTCCACCACGCAAAGTCCGAAGCGTGGTTCGCCATTCACCTGTTGAAAGGTGCCAGTGACCAAGTAGCGCCCCCCCGGCCAATGGTCGATCGAGTTGGGGATGACACCGAGGTCCAGGTAGTTCGGGATCGTACCCAGACCGAAGGTGATGGTTTGGTCAAAGGAGGTATCCAGCTCCCCGTTGCCCAATAGCCTTGCCATGCGCATCGTATCGCCGGGCAGGTCATCCAAACCGAATCTGCCGACCACTACGATCCGGGTATCTTCCAGTACCAGGAACTCACTGACACGACCCCATGCCACCTCCGGATCGAAGCTGGTATCCAAGGCCCCATCGGCATGCACCCGAAAGACACGGCGCACGGGTTGGCCTTCATAAGTGCTGCACGTACCACTGCACAGGAACTTGCCATCGGGCTGCTGCTCGATCTCGTAGATCACCCCGTTGCAGTAGCGGTGGGTCTTGGTGGTATCCAAGTGCCCGGTGTTGGTGAACCAGATAAGGTTGTAGATGCCCACGTAGCCCGCGCCGTGTCGTACAGGCTGTGCGCACCGCTCATCAGAATGCTGCCGTCCGGGTAGACGTGGTAGTCGCCGCCTTGGAGGGAGCTAAAAAGTGTCTGCGTGCTCATAGCGATGAAGTCGTAATCGATCTCGCCATCCAAGTAAAGTCGCCTAACTGCCTGCCCCACCTCAACGTACAATCGATCTCCCCACCTTCTGATAGTGCCACCTCCTATACCATTCGTAGCAAAATCAAAATCTCGATCGCCGTTCGGAAGAAAGCGCATCATGTTCTTGAAATTCAGATCATTTCCGAATTTCATTTTCCCAGAGGCCAGAAGACTTCCATCATCCAATGGAAGAATGCTGCTTACATACCATGTGTTAAAGTCGCATCCGAAGGATACATCCAATGACAACGGTGCTTGAGCGACCAACATCATGTGAAGCATCGCTCCTGTCGCCAGCGCGACCATTCGTTTCGCGAGCGTCCGCATCACTGTACGATCAGACGATCGGTCTTCAGTGCCCCTGCATCCGTGATGCATTCAACCGTGTAGGTGCCCTTGGACAGCTGACGCGCGTCCAGCACCACTTGGCCTTGCCTGCCTGCAAAACGCTCGGTGAGTAGTACTCTCCCAGCGATGTCTTTTACGAGGATCCTTCCATTCGCAGGCTCATCCAGCAGGAAGAAGGTCAATGTTGTCCAGGTTTGTGCCGGATTCGGTGCCAGCGTGATCATGTTCTCCTCTGGCGACCGCGTGGCGTTTGGAGGCTCCCGCAAACTCTTATCGCCGCCTACCTCCCCCTCCCGTTCGTGGTGGCCTGCAATGTTCGTAGTACACGCACAGCAGGTTACTGATCCAGTTCGCAGCACGGTCGTACTGCCCGTCGCTCAGGGCCTTCAACTGGTTCACCTCGGCCGTGGTCAATTCGTGGGCCGCACGACCGGCGTTGGCTGCGTTCTGCAGCAAGGTGATGTAGTCCAGCATCCGGAAGCGCTCCAGTTGTTCCGGGCTGCGCAAGTCGTGCTCCTGCGGGATACTGCTGATACCATCCCGACATGCAATACCAGCCGATCTGCTTGCCTTCTTTCCGCATGCCTTCTCCGCGGAACAGGTTCCGTAGACCCCGCTACGCAGCCTGTTCCGCGTATCGTCCTCCGAAAAGAATGCCGCGCATCTCTTGGCCGGTCTTGCATGTCGGGATGGTATTACCACGCTGTGCGCCTCGCTGTAGTTGCCTTGGCAGTCGCGCGCTGTGGTAAAAGTCAAGCTGGTCATGATACTGAAGTTACACCAATCCATCACTCCACCACCACCCTTGCCTGCCACCGCCGCCCATCCCGCGCTTCCACCAGCAGCAGGTACGTACCCGCCTCTACATTGCTGCTCAGGGGTTGCTGCTCCGCGCCACCGGCCAGCGTGTAGTGCTGCACCACCCGCCCGCTGGCATCCAGCAGACGGGCCTGTGCGGGGCCCAGGTCGGCAAGCAAGAACAGGGTGAAGTGGTCGGTGGTAGGGTTGGGGGCAACACGCACCGTGGCCAGCACTGGCGCAGTGGCATCAGACACCGCCGTGGTCAGGTCCGGTCCGTACAACCGGGTGATGAAGCGTTGGTCAGTATCGTTGGTGGTGCCGTCGCTGTAGCCGTGGTAGGCGCCATAGACGTAGAGCATGTTGTCGGGGGTGAGGAAGGCGCCATCCACACCACCATAAACGAAGTCTTGGTAGGTATATGGCCCAACCCCTGCGTTGTGGAATTCTGAGCTTAATGCGCCGGTGCTATCCAGCATACAAAGTCCTAGGCGCTGTTGTCCATTCACCGCTTGGAAGTAGCCCGTCACTAAGAGCCTATTTCCAATGGGCTGTATGGTTCCAAGTGTTGCGCCGAGGTTCCCGTAATTCGGAATTGTACCTAAGGACCAATTGTGATCGTAGATGAATGAGGGATCCAGCTCTCCATTAGGAAGCAATCGAATGCACCGCAGGGTATCCTGGGGCATGCTACTTTGTTGCATAATACCGACCGCGTAACTCCTGCCGTCAGGCAGTGGCAGGAAGCCAAAAGCCTCACCCCATGTGATACCTGAATCAAAGGTGGTATCCAACGCCCCATCCGGGTGAACGCGGAACACCTTGCGTACAGGCTGTCCGTCGTAGATCGTACATGCACCGCTACATAGGAATTTGCCATCCGGCTGCTGCTCGATCTCGTAGATGGCCCCGTTACCTGCGCGATGGGTCTTGGTAGTATCCAAGTAACCAGTATTGGTGAACCAGATCAGGTTGTAGAGGCCCACAAAGCCACGGGCAGTATCGTCCAGGTTGTGCAAGCCGCTCATCACAATGCTACCATCGGGGTACACATGGTAGTCGCCGCCTTGCAAGGAGCTGAAGAGCGGGCTGGTGTTCATTTCTATGAATGATTGATCCCGGTAGCCCGTGGGAAGTATCCTCCGGACCGTTTGTGAGGTTGCAACATAGAACGTGTCGCCACGCCATGGAGTTATTCGTCCCCCTCCTAGACCACTTTGATAAAAGGAGTCATCCAGCGAGCCATCAGCATGGAACCGCATTAATGCACGGAACAATATCTCGCCCTGATAGCGCATTTGTCCTGACGCAACGACTTTGCCATTCTCCAAGGGCAACAAGCCAGAAACATACCAAGATGAAAGAGCTGTTCGGAAAGAGGGGTCTAGCGTCAATGGTGTTTGAGCACGCAACGTTAAACCTAACATCCATGCTAGCGCGACCGTTGGGAGCGATATGTTGTAAATGTGCCTCATTGCACAACCAATCGATCCGACCGAAGCATTTCTTCATTGGAAACACACTCCACCAGATATATCCCTTTCGAGAGCTGACGCGTATCGAGAACCACCTGACCTTGTGTCCCGTTCATCTGCTTGGATATCACTACTCTCCCAAACAGATCCTTCACCAAGATCTTTCCATTGATCGGCTCTTCGATCAACGTGTAGGTTAGGGTAGACCAAGTTTGAGCGGGGTTAGGGGCGAGCTGGATAACATTTCGAACTATTTCCTCCAGGTTATTGCGAGCGCCCTGAAGATTTTTTTCTCCGCCAGTGTTGCCTCCCGTCCGTGGTGCTCGACATTCGTCGTAGTACAGGCACAAAAGGTTACTGATCCAGTTCGCAGGTCGATCGTATTGCTCGACGATCAAGGCCTTCAGTTGGTTCACTTCGACAGTGGTCAGTTCATGCGCAGTCCGCCCAGTGTTAGCTGCGTTCTGCAGCAAGGTGATGTAATCCAACATCCGGAAGCGCTCCAGCTGTTCCAGGCTGATCCCTGCCCTGATGAGCGGCATTGGCATGTCGCAAGATAAGACCATCCCTCACTCATCCCCCCAGAACCGCCCATGGAAATTGAGCAGGTAGAGGGTGCTGCTGGCGCGGGTGACGGCGGTATAGAGCCAGCGCAGGTATTCGCGGTCCAACATCTCCTCGGTGACGTAGCCCTGGTCCACGAACACCGTAGACCATTGGCCGCCCTGGGCCTTGTGCGCGGTGACCGCATAACCGTATTTCACCTGTAGGGCATTGGCGTACGGGTCTTCGCGGAGGAACTTGTAGCGCGCCGACTTGGAGGTGAGGAGCTGGCCTTCCAGCACGCGCTCGGCCAACAGGCGTTGTTGCGCCATGGGCAGGGCGGGTGCTTCGATCGCCAACACATCGAGCATCACCTTGGTCTCCAGCTCCCGCTCCTCCTGCCCGCTCCACCACACCGCCGTGATGTCGGCGAAGCGCAGTCCATAACGCTCCTCCACGCCATGCACGCGGCGCACCTGGATGGGTTCACCGTTGGCGATGAGCCCGGGGCTGCCGTTGCGCCCGGCCCAGTAGTAGTTGTTCTTCACCACCATGAGGCGGTCGCCGCCACAGAGCTCCTCCTCGTAGCCATAGATGCGGGCACGCACCTGCTGGCCGTACTGGTAGGCGCGCTTGTTGCTGCGGGTGATGACGCACACCTCATCGGCCCCATCGCGGGCATACGCCTCCTCCAGCGCATCCTGCAGGTCGTAGCCGTCCACGCGGCGCACATCGGCGAAGGGTTGGAAGTGCGGCAGGTAGAGCGGGCTGCCGGCGGGGGGCGGTGCCTCCTCCGGGGTGGCCGGAGCGCTTTGGGCGAGCAGTTCACGTAGGGCGGTGGCGTTGCGCAGGATGCCCGATGCGCCCGTCTGCCGCACCACTTCGGTCATTTCCACCTGACCGGCGTTGAGGCCACGGCGCCGCAGTTCGGCCACCTCCAGCGCGGGGCTGTGGGGACTGCCCACCGGCGGCAGCTGGGCGGGATCACCGATGAGCAGGAGCTTGGTGCCGGGCGCACTGAACACATGCTCGAAGAGGTCGCTGAGCAGGTCGCGGCGGAAGAGCGCACCATCAGCGCCACCGTCCTCGCCGATCATGGAGGCCTCGTCCACCACGAAGAGCGCGTTACTGTCCTTGTGGCCGGCCAGTCCGAAGCGCGCGTAGCCATCGTCATCGGCGGCGGCACGGTAGATGCGGCGGTGGATGGTGCTGGCGGTGGCCTGGGCGTAGCCACCGAGCACCTTGGCCGCGCGACCGGTGGGGGCGAGCAAGACCACGGGACGGCGTTCGGCCGCGAGCACCCGCACCAGGGCGCCCACAAGGGTGGTCTTGCCAGTGCCGGCATAGCCCTTGAGCACGAGGGTGGCCTGTGGCCGTTCGCTGTGCAGGAGGCGGTCCAGGGCCTGTGCGGCACGGCGCTGCCCGTCGGTGGGCGGGTGGCCCAGGGCGGCGAGGAGGCGGTCGGCGAGGGCCGGGGGTGGCATGGGGCGGGGAAGGTACGGGCCCTTCGAGAGCCTCAGGGCCCTCCCGAGAGCCTCAGGGCCCTCCCGAGAGCCTCAGGGCCCTCCCGAGAGCCTCAGGGCCCTCCCGAGAGCCTCAGGGCCCTGCCGAGAGCCTCAGGACCTTACCCAGATCAAGGACCGAGCATATTCTTAGGGCCGTTGGTGGGCCGGTATGGGCCGGAGGTGGGGCCGTGGGCGCCGTGTCCTGAGCGGTCGGATCCGGTGAAGCACCCTTTCTGTTACTTTTGGCCGCCGCACAAGGAACATCCCGATGAAGCAGCTCGCGTCCTACATCTTCCCCCTTATCCTGACACTGCTCGGCGCCACCCTTCTGGTGGTGGGTGCCATGCAAGGGCAGAACAGCTGGGTGCTGCTCGGCTCGGGCATCGTGCTGATCATCGGCGTGCTGTCGCTGCTCCTGCAGGCGGGGCTCGTCACCCGCAAAGTGGGCACCATCCTCGGCATTCTCTTCGCCCTGGGTGCCGTGGTGCTGGCTTATCGCAACTACCGCTCGGTGAAGGAAGTGCTGGAGTTCACTGAACGCAAGAAGGCCAACGACAGCCTGATCATCCAAGGTCTGAAGGACATCCGCACGGCCCAGATCGGCTACCGCCAGGCCAACGGCGTGTACACCGGCAACATGGAGGTGCTGCGCAGCTTCGTGAAGAGCGGCACCATCCCCATGGTCCGCTCGGTGGGCCAGGTGCCCGACACCCTCACGGAGATCGATGCCTTGAACCTGGGTATCATCGTTCGCGACACACTGCTGGCTCCCGCGCTGGACAGCCTGTTCCTCAACGCACGCGCCCAGGAAGGCCGCACCTACCCCTTCGATGCGAACACCTTCGGCCTCTCGCCGGTGAGCAAGCAGCCCTACCTGCTACAGGCCGGCAGCATTTCCAGCAGCAACCGCAACGTGCCGGTGTTCCTGGCCAAGGATCCCACCCCCATGGTAGCTGGCGATACGTTGATGGTGGGCAACATGGAGAAGCAGAGCACCGCGGGCAACTGGACCGGCGAATAAGGCCATGGACCGCGGGAGCTCCACGACCTCCCGGTACGCACCGGACCAGGAGCGCAGTCACCACCTGAGCCTGCTCATCGGGCAGGAATGGAGCGCGTGGTCGGCCCACCATGTGGAGCACGGCACCGTGGAAGCGCTCTGCTGGGGCAAGAACGACCAGGCCCTGCGGGATGACCTGTTGCCTCAGGCGCCCCTCTCGGTGTCCTTCGTATCGCTGCCTGAATGGAGCACGCTGGTGCCCGATGCCGCGCTGCTGCCCGGATCCGAAGCACAGCATCTGAAGCTCGTACACGGTGGCATTCCCACGGGCGCCATGCGCGATGAACCCATCGCCTCGCTCGCGGCCACCTGCATCTACGTGCACGACGACCTCGCCGAGCGGGCCGTGCTGCAACGCTTCCCGCATGCGCGCGCACTGCCGCTGCACGGGGTGCTGCTGCGCGCCGCCGAAGCCCGCCACGGCACCACCCCGCTGGTGTTGGCGCACCGCAGCGCGGATCGGCTCGATGTGCATGTGATGCGCGAAGGGCGGCTGGTGCTGAGCAACTCCTACCCCGCCCGTTCGGTGCATGATGTGCTGTACTTCATCCTGCTGGCCGCCGATGTCACCGCGCTGGACCCACAGACCGCAGAGGTGCAGCTGTGCGGCACCCACATTGGCAAGGCCGATCTGGACCTGGTGCGGCGCTATTTCCCCTTCTGCATCCCCGCGTCAGGGCCGGGCTGGAGCGAACTGAAGCCCGCCGTGGGCACCGCTCCCGAACGCTGGCTCGCCGCACTTGAGCAATTCGCATGCGTATCGTAGGAGGCCGCTTCCGCAACCGCCGCCTCGATCCGCCCAAGCAGATGGAGGCCCGGCCCACCACCGACTTCGCCAAGGAGGGGCTCTTCAACGTGCTGCAGCATGGCTACGCACTGGAGGACATCCGCGTGCTCGACCTCTTCGCTGGCACGGGCAACATCTCCCTGGAGTTCCTCTCGCGCGGTGCGGTGGAAGTGACCAGCGTGGAACAGGACCGCACGCTGCTGGCCTTCATGCAACGCACCGCCAAGACGCTGGAGCTGGAGAAGCAATGGCGCATCGTGAAGGGCGACGTCTTCGCCTTCCTCGACAAGCACCGCGGTCGTTACGACATCGTCTTCGCCGACCCGCCGTTCTTCCTGGATGGCGTGGACCGCATCCCTGAGCTGGTGCGATCGGCAGGGTTGTTGGAGGAGGGTGGTGTGTTGATCCTGGAGCACTACGAACGCATCGACCTCAGCGCACTGCCCGGTTACCAACGCACACGCACCTACGGCACCGTTCACTTCAGCTTCTTCGGACCGTAGGCGCGTTCGCACACCGTACCTTTCGCTCTCACCGAACGCCATGGAACGACCGATCGCCGTATTCCCGGGCACCTTCGACCCCATCACCGTGGGGCACGTCTCCATCGTGGAGCGCGCACTACCGCTGTTCGCGCGGATCATCGTGGGCATGGGCGTGAACACCAGCAAGCAGACCCTCTTCCCGGTGGAGCAGCGTGCCGCGTGGATCCGCGAGGCCTTCGCCGCACACCCGCAGGTGGAGGTGATGCCCTTCGAGGGTCTTACGGTGGACCTCTGCAAGCGCATGGGGGCCCGCTTCATCCTGCGCGGTCTGCGCAACAGCACCGACCATGGCTACGAGCGCAGCATCGCCTTGATGAACCGCCAGCTCTCCGGCGTGGAGACCCTGTTCCTGCCCAGCGCACCGGAACATGCGCACATCAGCAGCACCATCGTGCGCGAGCTCTACACCAATAAGGCCGACGTATCTGCGTTGGTACCGATGCGCCTCCTTCCGCGCTGAGATGTTCGTGCGCACCCTGCTCACCGCCCTGCTCCTCGCCTGCTCCCTGAGCGGAACGGCGGGGTCGTTCACCGTGTTGGTGGAGGCCGGCGGTCTGGGTGCCGACGTGGTGAGCCTGTACCGCGTGAACGACCTGTGGACCCTGCGCAGCACGCCCATTGCGCGGGCCCTGCTGGATGCGAACGGTCGGGCGACGCTCACGGGTGACCTTCCTGAAGGCAGCACCCACCGCATGCAATTGCGCGTGGGCGATGCAGCAGCCGAGCTCTACCTGCGCGCGGGCAGTGCGTTACAGGTGCGGGTGCTGCCACCCACCGGCGCGCGCAGCCTCAGCGGCACCACCAAGCTGGGCCTGGAGTTCATCGACCTTTCGCCCTTGGATGTGAACGCACTTGTCGCCGACCTTAACGAGCGCGTGGACGCCTTCATCGCCGAGGACCTCGCCACTGACCGGGTCGCGGGTATGCAGGCGGCGGAAGTGACGCGACGCAGCGGCGGCGCACGCGATAGCACCCGACGGCCACCCACCCTGTTCGTCATTCCCGAACTGAGCGAACAGCGCCTCGACACCTTCGAGCTGAAGCTGCGTCGCTTCTATCGCGAAGTGAACGACCCGTGGTTCGAGGCCTACCTGCACTTCAGCATGGCGGGCTTGCGCCAGGGCCCACGGGCGAACGACAAGGCCATCCACGAACGGTACCTGAAGGATGCCACCGTGCGCTACGACAACCCGGAGCAGGTGCGCTTCCTGCGCAGCTTCTTCGCCGATCTGCTGCAGGGCCAGGTGGTGCGCGACCAGGGCGATACGTTGCGCAAGGCCCTGCAACGCGCCGATCTTGCCGAACTGCGACGCATGGTGCAGCGCAACGACTTCCTGCGCGACAACGAACGGCTGAGCGAGCTGGTATTGCTGGACCAGCTCTACCTGCTCCACCCCGGCAAGCTGCTGGACCGCGCGGCCATCCTGCGCACGCTGGATAGCGCAGCTCAACATTCACCCTACACCGAGCACCGCACGCTGGCGGCCAACATGCGCTGGGACCTGAGCGCCATGCGGGCCGGTGAAGCCTTGCCGCCGGTGCGCGTGGTGGACGAGCGCGACCGTCCGGTGGCAATGGACAGTCTGTTGCAAGGGCCGGTATGCCTGGCCGTCACCGCCACGTGGTGTACGTATTGCAGCGTGGAGATGGCTGCGCTGGAGCAACTGAAGAAGGACAACGGCGATGCCGTGCGCATCATCGTCATTGCGCTGGACAGTTCGGCCACGGCGCTGCGCAGCTACCGCAAGGCCCATCCCGGTCAGGACTTCATCTGGTTGCGCGCCCTGGCGGACCAGGAATTGCGCGAACAGTTGCGGTTGCGCAGCATCCCCACGTTCTACGTGCTGAACGATGCCGTACTGGCCCGTTCACCGGCGCCACTTCCCAGCCAGGGTTTGGGCGCACTCTTCCACCGCGCCGGTGTGGAGCGCGAACGCGACGGCAGCATCAAGGTGTGGGAGGAGCCGGAAGGGATCAAGCAGCGGAATACCACTGCTCCCACGCCGCGATGACCGGCAGCAGCGAGGGGTAGGTATCCGCCTTCATCGCCGCCACTTCGGCCGCGGTCATCCAGCGCACGTCGGTGATGTCCTCTTCCAGTTGTGGTGCCAGCACTTCATCCGCTGTGCCTTGCATGAGGAACCAGTCGGTGCGCTTGAGGTGTTGGCGGCCCTTGCGTTCGTAGGTGTGCCAGGTGACCGGCAGGGTCTCGATGATGCGCAGCTCCTGCAGGCCGCACTCTTCGCGCACCTCACGCAAGGCGGCCGCTTCGATGCCTTCACCCTTGTCCACCTTGCCTTTGGGCAGGTCCCACTTGCCCAAGCGGCGGATGGCGAGCACGGCCTTGTTCATCCACCACGGCACCACCGGCGGCCTGCACAGGCACATGTGCCTCCCGGAGCATTTCCCAAAGCGCGTCGGCGCCCGGTCCGAAGGCGCAGACCCCGGTAAGACGGGTGCCGCTTCGCAATCGGGCGAGCACTTCGGAGAGGTCTTGTGCGTTATGGATATGGACGGGTTGCAACGCCCGCTCCGCAGCGGGTGCAGCGTTGCCATCCACCAGGACCAAGGGAAGACCCTCGATGAAAACCTCGTACCTTCGTGGCATGCCTTCGCAGCTCGATCCGGCGCTGAAAGTCGCTGAATTCCTCCTCCAGATCAAGGCCGTCAAACTTAGCCCGAAAAAGCCCTTCACGTGGGCCAGCGGGTGGAAGAGCCCGATCTATTGCGACAACCGCAAGACCCTCTCCTACCCTGCCGTACGCACCTTCATCCGCCAGCAGTTCGTGCACGTCATCAACAGCGAGTTCGGCCGACCGGACATGATCGCGGGGGTGGCCACGGGCGGCATTGCGCACGGTGCGCTGGTGGCGCACGACATGGGCCTGCCCTTCCTCTATGTGCGCAGCGACGCCAAGGGCCACGGACTGAAGAACCAGGTGGAGGGCGACCTTACCGTGGGGCGCAGCGTAGTGGTGGTGGAAGACCTGGTGAGCACCGGCAAGAGCAGCCTCAACGCCGTGCATGCCTTGCGCGACGCGGGTTGCGAGGTGAAGGGCATGGTGAGCATCTTCACCTATGGCTTCGAGGAAGCGAAGAAGGCCTTCGCCATCGAGAAAGTGAACCTGCACGCCCTGACCAACTACAGCCTGTTGTTGGATCAGGCCTTGCGCAGCGACTACATCACGGAGAAGGACCTGCTCTCGCTCAACGAGTGGCGCAAGGACCCGGCGGGTTGGGATGTGGTGAGCGCGTGAGTCCATTAGCTCGGTAGTAAGGCCGCTTCCCACTTCGTTCCTCGCGGTTCGCAGTGACCGGCTTCGATAAGAACAATCAGATGACAACGATCGAGAGCAAGCACGTGGAGATCGGCAAGGATGCACAGACCTTGTACGACTTCCTGCAGGACATGAACAACTTCCAACAACTGTTGCCGCAGGACCGCATCAGCGAGTGGAAGAGCGATGGGCGCTCATGCTCCTTCAAGGTGCAGGGCGCGGCCACGATCGGCTTGGAACTGGACGGCGGTACACCACCGCATCACCTGCGCTTGAAAGCCACCGACCGCAGTCCCTTCCCCTTCACCCTGAACGTGCACCTGAAGGAAGGCCCCAATGGCACGGAGGCGTGGCAACAGTTCGAGGGCGACATCAACCCCTTCATCAAGATGATGGTGGAGAAGCCGCTGAAGAACCTCTTCGACCACATCGCTGACCGGGTGAAGGCGATCCACGGGTAAGGCCTATCCAGGAGTTGGTCGCTGGCCGCTCCACAGCACATGGCCTCCCGCCGCAAGCCGACTGACGACGATGCCAAGCCAGCGAAGCTGAGCAAGGCGGCCCTGCGCAAGTTCGCACGGGTGTTCCGTTACCTGCGTGGGCAACGGGCCTTATTCGCCTTCGGCATGGGGTGCCTGCTGATCACCAGCCTGCTGAGCGCCGCCTTCCCCTGGCTCATCGGCCGCCTCATCGACGCGCGCGCGCCCACCACCTTCTGGGATGCACCGCTGGACGACCTCGGCAACGTGCATTCCATCCTGAAGCTGCTGTTGCTGGTGTTCGCTGCGCAGGCCCTGTTCGGCTTCTGGCGCATCTGGTCCTTCGGATCGGTCACTGAGAACGCACTGAGCCAGCTGCGCCGCGATACCTATGCTCATCTGTTACGCCTGCCGATGACCTTCTTCGCCAGCCGGCGCGTAGGCGAGCTCAACAGCCGCATCAGCGCGGACGTGGCCCTGTTGCAGGAGGCCTTCACCACCGTGCTCGCCGAGTTCCTACGCCAGTTCGTGGTGATCGGTGTGAGCATCGCGGCGCTCACCTACATCAATCCCCAGCTGATGCTCACCATGCTGGCCACACTGCCGGTGGTGATGCTGGTCGCGGTCTTCTTCGGTCGCTACATCCAACGCCTCAGCAAGCAGGTGCAGGACCGCATAGCCGAGAGCAACGTCATCGTGGACGAGACCCTGCAAGGCATCCAGAACGTGAAGGCCTTCAGTAACGAGCCCTTCGAGACCGAGCGCTACGGACGCAGTGTGCTCAGCGCGCGGGCATTGGCGTTGAAGAGCGTGCGCTGGCGGGGTGGCTTCGTCAGCTTCATCATCTTCTGCATGTTCGGTGTGGTGGTGTTCGTGGTGTACCGTGCAGCGGTGCTGAAGGAACAGGGCTTGATGAGCGTGGGCGACATCACCTCGTTCGTGGCCTTCAGCATCATGATCGGTGCGAGCATCGCCGGCATACCGGAGCAGGTGACCTCGCTCTTGAAGGCCGTGGGTGCCACCGAGCGGCTGATGGACCTGCACGACGAGGTGGCGGAGCCGTTGGATGATGCAGCAGCGCCGATCCACGTACAGGGGCGCATCGACTTCGACGCGGTGGCCTTCCACTATGCCAGCCGACCGGAGCTACCTGTGCTGCGGGAAGTGAGCTTTCATGCGGAACCGGGTCAGCGCATCGCCCTGGTGGGACCGAGCGGTGCGGGCAAGAGCACCATCGCCGCGCTGCTGCTCCGCTTCTACGAGCCGGTGCGCGGTCAGGTGCGCATCGACTGCCGACCGGCTGCGGAATTATCCCTGGCCGCGTTGCGCGATCGCATGGCCATCGTGCCGCAGGAAGTGCTGCTCTTCGGTGGTACCATCCGCGAGAACATCGCCTACGGCAGGCCCGGCGCCAGTGAAGCCGAAGTGGAGGAGGCCGCACGCCAAGCCAACGCGCTCGCCTTCATCCGCAGCTTCCCCGATGGGCTGGACACCGTGGTGGGCGAGCGTGGCATCCAACTGAGCGGGGGACAGCGCCAACGCATCGCCATTGCCCGCGCGGTGTTGAAGGATCCCGCGATCCTGATCCTGGACGAGGCCACCAGCGCACTGGACAGCGAGAGCGAACGCCTGGTGCAGGAAGCGCTGGAACAGCTGATGAAAGGCCGTACGAGCGTCGTCATCGCGCACCGCCTGAGCACCATCCGCGAGGCCGACCGCATCCTGGTCTTGGATCAGGGACGCGTGGTGGAGAGCGGCACGCATGAGGAATTGATGGCGGTGGAAAACGGGACTTATCGGAGTTTGAGCCTGTTGCAGGGTGACCATTGAACCGTTCATGGTCCGACGCACCGGGCGTAGAGAAGACTTCACATCCCCACCTCCACCACCTTCTTCGTAGCGAAGAACTCCTCGCTGAAGAACTTCCTCAGCTCGTGCACCTTCACGGCGTTGCGCACCGGCAGGATCTCGTCGGCCAGTTCACCACCCTTGAGGTAGTACATCCTGCCCTGGCCCTTGGTGACCAGATGCCGCGTATCCCGAATGAACTCCGGTAGCGTCGTGACGGCGCGGCTGACGATCACATCGTAGCGCAGCTTGTGGTCCGTGCTGCGCACCTGTTCAGCGGTGCAATTGGTGATGCCCAGCCCCTCCACCACACCTTTTACGGCGGTGATCTTCTTGCCGATGCCATCGATGCCGTGGAACGTGCATTCCGGGAAGAGAACGGCCAGCGGCACCAGCGGGAATCCGCCACCAGTGCCCACATCCACGATGCGCGTGCCGGGCTTGAAGCGGACCACCTTGGCGATGCCCAATGAGTGCAGGATGTGCCGCTCGTAGAGGTTCTCCATGTCCTTGCGCGAGATCAGGTTGATGCGCTCGTTCCACTCCGGGTAGAGCAAACCCAAACGCTCGAACTGCGACCGCTGCTGCGCGGTGATCTCGGGGAAGTACTTCAGGAGGAGCTCCATGGTCAGATGAAACCAGATCAGATGATCAGACAATGAGATGATCAGATGATCCCAACGAAGCGCAGGTCATGCAATGAACATTCGACCGAGGACCGATCCTCATGATCCGATCTGCTGATCGACCGATCCGGATCAGATATGGTCCTTGCGGGTCTCCATCAGGTTCAGGAGGAACTCACGGGCGCGGAACAACTGCGCCTTCACCGTGCCCAACGGCAGATCGAGCTCCTCGGCGATCTCCTCGTAGCTGTACTCCTTGTAGTAGCGCAGCTCCACGAGCGTGCGGTAGCGGGGCTTCAGCTTGTCCACCACATCGCGCATGATGGCGTTCTTCTGCTCGCGGATCGCGATATCAGCCGGATCAAGGCCGTCGCTGCGCAGCTCGATGGTCATCTCATCGCCATCGTCAGTGCCGATGGGGCTGTCGATGGAGAAGGTCTTCTTCTTCTGCTTGCGGATCCAGTCGATGCAGTTGTTGGAGGCGATCTTGAACAGCCAGGTGCTGAACGCGTAGTTCGGCGTGTACTGCTTCAAGCGGTGGAAGGCCTTGCCGAAGGCTTCGATGGTCAGATCCTCCGCATCGTCCTTGTTGTTGATCATCTTCAACAACATGAAGTAGATGGAGTCGCGGTAACGGCTCATCAGTTCGGCGTAAGCCTTTTGATCGCCCTGGTCCACGGCACGACGTACCAGCTTGTAGTCGTACTGCGCCTTTTCGCTGAGGTTCTCGTTCACTTCCATCGTTTGGGCTTGACGAGGATCGTGCTGGCGTACAGCAGGGGATCCAGAATTAGGAACAACCATTCCAGGGGGAGTGCGAACCAGACAAGCGCTCCTGCACGCAACCGGTGCAACGCCGTCATGGTGATGGGTAACAGAACGAAGAGCTTCACGGACGCCGCCACCATGGCTTGAAGCCACTGACCGCGCAGAAGGAGCACCGCCATCATGGCCCAGAACACCAGGTGGGCCAGGGGCAGCAACGTGAGCAGTACCTGGTGACCCAGGCGATAATGTGCCGCGGTGGTGTAGTGCCTGCGCTTGCGACGGATCCAGGTGGCCAGGTCCGGCGTGGCCTGCGTGGTCATGAACGAGGCTGGTGCCGTGACCACCGCCGTGTTGCCCGACCGGGCCACCGCATTGATGAACAGATCATCATCGCCGCTCATGAGGTGATTGCCGCGTTGGGCGGTGCGTGCATTGAAGAACACCTCGCTGGTGTAGCCCAGGTTGCGGCCCACCCCCATGTACGGCAGACCCGCCATGGCGAAGGAGATGTACTGCACCGCCTTCATGCAGCCGTCGTACCGCTCCAGCACGCTGGCCACACCCGGTTCGGCGATGTACGGACTATGTCCGATGACGATGCTGCGGCCATTGCGGAACCCCGAGGCCATCAGGCTGATCCAATCACGCCCTTCGGGTCGGCAGTCGGCGTCGGTGACCAGCACGTGCGGGAAGCGCGCAGCCCGCACACCGACGCCCAATGCGATCTTCTTGCCGTAGCTGAATTTCTCGTCCGCCTGGATGTTCACGGGTCGCAGCCGCTCATGCTGCGGCTTCATCCATTGCAGCACCTCCCAGGTGTCGTCCTCGCTCCGGTCGTTCACCACCACCACCTCGAAGGCGCGGTGGTCCTGGTCCAAGAGGATGGGCAACAGCGCCTCCAGCGAACGCGCCTCGTTGCGGGCGCAGACCACTACGCTCACCGGCAGCTCGCGATCGGGCGTTGGAGCGGGCTTGGGCCAGGCCAGGCGCAGGAACATGAAGAGGTGGAAGAACAACAGCACCACAAGTGCCGCGCACATCACCTGGAATTCAAGGGTCCACATACAGGGTTCGAAGGGGCGCACCAAGGACAGGCGGCACCGTGGGCGAAGCTATCCCGTCCCGTTCGGCGCCTTTCCGAGGGCTCCCACCAGTTATGAACACCCCACGCTGGAAGTCCGTGCCGGGCCACCTGGCTACCTTAGCACCGCTCCGACCGCATGGAATTCAAGCTTCTGACCACGGACCCTGGGTCCAACGCCCGCGCCGGGGAACTGCATACCGATCACGGCATCGTGCCTACCCCGATCTTCATGCCGGTGGGTACCCTGGGGGCTGTGAAGGCTGTGCATCCGCGTGAGCTGCGCAACGACCTCAATGCGCCGATCATGCTCAGCAACACCTACCACCTCTACCTGCGGCCCGGCATGGAGGTGATCGAGCATGCGGGCGGACTGCACAAGTTCAACGGATGGGACCGCCCCATCCTCACCGACAGTGGCGGCTTCCAGGTGCACTCGCTCAGCGACATCCGCAAGATCACCGAGGAAGGTGTGCGTTTCAGCAGCCACATTGATGGCAGCAAGCACCTCTTTACGCCGGAATCGGTAATGGACGTGCAGCGAAGCATCGGCTCCGACATCTGCATGGCCTTCGATGAGTGTACGCCCTGGCCCTGTGAACCGGTGTACGCAGAGCAGAGCATGCACCGCACACACCGCTGGCTGGACCGTTGCATCGAACGCTTCAACAGCACTGAGCCGAAGTACGGACATGAGCAGGCCCTTTTCCCCATTGTACAAGGGAGCACCTTCCCTGAGCTGCGCAAACGCTCTGCGGAATACATCGCCACCAAGGGCGCTGTGGGCAACGCCATCGGCGGGCTGAGCGTAGGCGAGCCGGAAGAAGAGATGTACGCCATGGCCGAGCTCTGCTGCGACATACTTCCCAAAGACAGGCCGCGTTACCTGATGGGCGTTGGTACACCGTGGAACCTATTGGAGAACATGGCCCGGGGTGTGGACATGTTCGATTGTGTGATGCCCACGCGCAACGGCCGCAACGGCATGCTCTTCACCTTGGAAGGCGTGGTGAACATCAAGAACAAGCGTTGGGCAGATGACCATGCACCGCTGGACCCCGGTGGGCACAGCTGGGTGGACACTGCCTATTCCCGCGCCTTCGTCCGCCACCTTTTCCAGAGCAACGAAATGCTGGGGCAGCAGATCGCCAGCCTGCACAACCTGGGCTTCTATCTGGCCTTGATGCGCATGGCACGTGAACGGATCCTCGACGGTAGCTTCACCAGCTGGAAGAACGCGTTGCTGCCGAAATTGAAGGTAAGGTTATGAGCAGGATCGCTAGCTGTTCGATGTCTTATGTCCTATGCAAAATGCATTGTCGGTCGGCATTTTGCATAGGACATAAGACAACCCTCAACTGACAACGTTCCCGTGCTGCGCACCCTCGACCGTTATATCATCCGTCAGTTCCTGGGGACCTTCTTCTTCATCCTGGTGACCATCATGCTCATCGCAGTGGTGTTCGACATCAGTGAGAAGACCGAGGATTTCGCGAAGATGAAAGCCGGCATGAGCGAGATCGCGAAAGAGTACTATCTCAATTTCATCATCTATTACAGCAACCTGTTCAGCGGGCTGCTGATCTTCCTGGCCGTGCTGCTGTTCACCAGCCGACTGGCACACCGCACGGAGATCATCGCCATGCTCAGCAGCGGGGTCAGCTTCCCCCGCATCATGTGGCCCTATTTCCTGGCCGCCACTTTGCTCACGATCCTTTCGCTGGTGGTGAACCATCGCATCCTGCCCGACGCCAACCGGATCCGCCTCGCGTTCGAGGAGGAACACATCAGGGCCACGTTCAACGTGCGCGAAAAGAACCTGCATCGTGAGATCGCGCCTGGCACGATCGCGTACTTCGAGAGCTTCAACGTGCAGGACAAGGTCGGATTCCGCTTCGGCCTTCAGCAGTGGCGTGATGGCGAGCTGGTAAGTCGCGTGGAGGCGGACCGTGCGAAATATGATTCGGTGAGCGGCCGATGGACCCTCTATGACCCCATCATCCGATATCTGGACGAGCGCCCTGAACGCATCGTCCGCCATGCTGAACTGGACACGCTCATCCCGTTGAAGCCCTCGGACCTGGGACAACGATGGGAGACCGCCATGGCCATGAGCTGGAGCGAGATCAACGACTACATAGATGCCAAGCAGAAGCAGGGCGATGGCTCCCTGATGCCCTATGTGATCGAAAAGCACCAGCGCACCTCCTACCCCTTTGCCACCTATGTATTCACCTTGATCGGTGTCAGCATCGCCAGCCGGAAAGTCCGCGGTGGAACAGGCCTCCACCTCGCCCTGGGCGTAATGCTCATCCTGCTGTACATCTTCGCCATGAAGTTGACCACCGTGGCCGCCACCAATGCCGGCTTCGACCCCCTGCTCGCCGTTTGGCTGCCCAACCTGCTCTTTGCCGTGGTCGGCATTTGGATCTACCGGCAGGCGCCCAAATGAACCTGCACGTCGGGATACCAACAACTTGCCCAAGCCTCTCCTTGCAGGCGTTGCACACGGTGTGTGCGCCCTGAAGGCGGGCCGCCATGAGGCCCGTCCAGGCCGGGATGAACCCCGGTATCCTCCCCTGCGTTAATTTGGGACCATGGAGCCGACCCGTCTGCACGACCTACCCGAGCATCAACTCGCCGCCCACCCAAAGGAGATCGCCATCGCCAGCAAAGTGGGTGACCGGTGGGTGGGCATCAGCACCAAGGAGCTTATCGACAAAGCGGAACGCATCGCACTGGGCCTGATGCAACTCGGTATAAAACCCGGAGACCGGGTGGCGATCGCCAGTGGCAACCGCAGTGAATGGTGCCTCGTTGACCAGGCTGTACTCCGCATCGGTGCCATCGGGATCCCCATCTACCCGACCAGCAGTGCGGAGGATTTCGCCTACGTACTGGACCACTCGGAAAGCAAGATCTTCTTCGGCAGCAACGCCGAGATCATGGCCAAGGCAAAGCAGGCACAGGGCAGTTGTCCGGCACTCCTGCACCTGTACAGCTTCGACCACCTGCCCGACCATGCGCATTGGGAGGCTGTAGCTGCGCTCGCACAGGAAACGGACCGCCCTACGCTGGTCACCTACAAAGCACAGGTCAAGCCCGATGACCTCGCCACCATCATCTATACAAGCGGCACGACAGGAAGGCCCAAGGGGGTGATGCTGACCCATCGCAACATCCTCAGCAACGTGCTCGCAAGCATGACCCGCTTCCCGGTCGACCATCACGCGCGCTGCATCAGCTTCCTGCCCCTCTCGCACATCTACGAACGGATGCTCATGTACCTCTACCTCTACTCGGGGGTCAGCATCCATTTCCAGGAGACCCTGGACGACCTGGGCGATCGCATCCGCGAGGTGGCGCCGGACGTGTTCACCGCCGTGCCGCGCCTGCTGGAGAAGATCTATGACAAGATCGTGGCCAAGGGCGATGCGTTGACCGGCGTGAAGCGCAAGCTCTTCTTCTGGGCACTGGACCTGGGGCATCGTTACGAGGTGCATGGTCGCAGCCCCTGGTACGACATCCAACTGGCGATCGCCCGCAAGCTCATCTTCAGCAAGTGGCAGGCCGCGCTGGGTGGCAAATGCCGCGTGGTGGCCAGTGGCAGCGCCGCCCTGCAACCCCGGCTGGCACGGGTGTTCAACGCGGCCGGCATCCCCGTGATGGAGGGCTATGGGCTCACCGAATCTTCGCCGGTGATCACCGTGAACGACCAGCGCAACGATGGCCTGCGCTTCGGTACCGTGGGCAGGCCCATACCCGGAGTGACCGTGCGGATAGCGGAGGACGGCGAGATCCTGGCCAAAGGACCGAACATCATGATCGGGTATTACAAGGACGAGGAGATGACGCGACAGACCATTGATGCGGACGGCTGGCTGCACACCGGCGACATCGGCGAGATCACCCCCGAAGGCTTCCTGCGCATCACAGACCGCAAGAAGGAGATCTTCAAGACCAGCGGTGGCAAATACGTCGCCCCGCAGGTGATGGAGAACAAATTGAAGGCCTCCCGCTTCATCGAGCAGGCCATGGTGATCGGCGAGAACCGCAAATTCCCGGCGGCGCTGATCGTTCCGGAGTTCAATTTCCTCAAGGATTATTGCGAGCGCAAGGGCATCCCCTTCACCAGCAGGGAGCAGGTGATCGCCGACCAACGCATCATCGACCGCATCTTCCGGGAAGTGGCGACCGCCAATGAGGGACTCGGGACAATGGGAACAGGTGAAACGCATCGCCCTGCTTGCCCCAGGAATGGACCATTGATGGAGGTGAGCTCACCCCACCCTGAAACTGCGGAGGAAGCAGATACTCACCAAATATGACCGCATGGTGGAGGGTATCTACGAAGGAGCCTGAGCGTTCTTCACACTACTTCACGCCCTCTTTACATTGCAATGCGTTCTGCTCTGGCATTCCTCCTACTTTCAGCTCCTGTTCAGTGCCTGTTCCAAGGACCCCGGCGATGGTGGCCGGCCGAGGTCCGGGGCTGAGTGCTGGAACAAGCCGTTTCATTGAGCGGGAACCCGCAGGGAGACCCCTACCCCGCTGTGGATGTGCGCGTCTACATCATCTACGGTGACGGCCAGTACCACGATGACGACACCCGCACAGGGCCCAATGGCGAGTTCCGCTTCCCCTGGCTGCGTAAGGGTTCGTACCGGATCTATGCCATCAGTGAATGTGACAATGACAACTGCCGTGAAGGCATCTACCGCACCGTGGAGATCGAGGGACGACGTGAGATCGTGACGGCGCCGACCATCACGATCCTCAACTACTGAATCCATGCGCCTGCTGTTGCTGTCCCTGCTGCTGCCGAGCACGGTGCTGCTGCATGCCCAGGAAGCATTGCGCCCTGCACGCAATACGGGCCTGTGGACCAGCTTCGGCGTGAAGGCGGACGCGCCGGCCTTCCTCAAGGACGTGCTGGGCGAGGACCGCTACAAGCGGCTGGACCTCGCAGCCGAGACCGGTTTCCGGACGGGTGACGAACTCGCGGACGGCAACCAGCTCTTCTTCGATGGCAGTGCACGCTACAAGATCGCCGACTGGATAGACGTGGGTATCGAACAGCGCATCGCCTTCCGCAACGGTGAACGGAACCGTCATCGCAGCGGTGTGCGTGTGTCCATGGAGAAGAAGGTCGACCGAGTTGAACTTGATTACCGATTCATCTATCAGCACAACTACCGGCCTTGGGGCGAACGCCGCGAAGTACTGCGCAACCGCTTCGGGGTGTCCTACAACATACCGGACTTCAAGTACGACCCGGAGCTGACCATGGAATTCTTCACCTGGGCCGGCTTTCAGGGCATGCGTTACACCGGTGTACGCTACCGGCTGGGCACCGATATCAAGATCATCAAGGACCATGAGCTGGGTCTGGCGGTGATACACGACCGCGATACGCAGGTCTCCTGGCCCGGGCAACGGTGGATCGCGAGCATGTCCTACACCATTGATCTACGCTGAGCCGTGCGCACCCGTATCCTCCTCTTCGTCGCCCTGTTCCTCGCGCTCGTAGCCGTCAGCTATTTCATACTGAAGCCGCCCGACACCCTTCCCGTCTACCATCCGGCACAACTCGACCCGCGCCTGGTGGACCCCTCGCTCAAGGGGATCACGGGAGAGCACCATATCAAGGACTTCAACCTCATCGATCAGTTCGGCGGCCGCTTCACGCTGGCCGATGTCGGCAACCGCATCATCGTGGCCGACTTCTTCTTCACTACGTGCGCCACCATCTGCCCAAAGATGACCGTGCAGATGGAGCGCGTGCAGCAGGCATACAGGAACGAGCCCCTCCTGTTGTTGCTCTCCCACTCCGTGACCCCCGAGATGGATTCCGTACCGGTGCTTGCCGCCTATGCTGCCAGGCACAACGCCGACCCTGAACGGTGGCGATTCCTCACCGGTGATCGCGCGCAGATCTATGACCTTGCGCGCAAGAGCTACTTCGCCGTGCTCGACGAAGGTGATGGAGGTCCGGACGACTTCGTGCACACGGAGAACTTCGTCCTTGTTGATCCACAACGCAGGCTGCGGGGTTTCTACGACGGGACTTCGCCCTCCGACGTGGACCGTCTCATCGGAGACATCGCCAGGCTGCTCAAGGAGCAGGAAGAGTGAGCGGGCTACCTTCGCGGCCCCATGAACGTCCTCTCCGTCGAACGCCTCGCCAAACGCTACGGACCGCGCCAGCTGTTCAAGGACGTCTCCTTTGGCCTGGAAAAAGGTCAGAAAACAGCCATCGTGGCCCGCAATGGCACTGGCAAAAGCACACTGCTGAAGTGCATCGCTGGTGTGGAGACCCCCGATGAAGGGACCGTGACCTTCAACAAGGGTCTGCGTGTAGGGTATCTCGACCAGAGCGTTCAAATGACCGCGGTGCACAGCCTGGTGGACGAAATGCTCGACCAGGATGACCCCGTTTCCAATGCCATCCGCGCCTATGAGCACGCGGTGGCCCGTCATGCCGACGAACGTGAGATGCAGGCTGCCGTGGACAGCATGGGCGAATTGAACGCGTGGGACCACGAGGCCCGCGTCAAAAGCCTGCTCCACCGCTTCGGCTTGCGCGATCTGGAGCAGCCCGTGAACACCCTCAGTGGTGGCCAGCAAAAGCGCCTGGCCATGGCCAAGGTGCTCATCAATGCCCCCGATGTGCTCATCCTTGACGAGCCCACCAACCACCTCGACCTGAACATGATCGAGCAGTTGGAGAACGAGCTCAACACGCCGTCCATGACCCTGCTGCTCGTGACACACGACCGCTATTTCCTTGATAGCGTGTGCGACGAGATCATCGAGATGGAGTTCGGCGCCTTCACCCGCTTCAAAGGCAACTACAGCTACTACGTGGAAAAGAAGGCCCTGTTGGACGAGGTGCGCGACGCCACCCAGCAGCACCTGCGCGGACTGATGCGCAGCGAACTGGAGTGGGTGCGCAAGATGCCGCGCGCCCGGGGCACCAAGAGCAAAAGTCGCCTGGACAAGTTCGAGGAGATCAAGTCACAGGCCACCCGCCGCTTCGACCGCGACGAGGTGAAGATCGACGTGAAGACCGAACGACTGGGTGGCAAGGTCATCGAAGCGCGCAACCTCACCAAGGCGTTCGGAACGCCCGAAGATCCAGGGACCTACAAGCCCATCGTCAGCCACTTCAGCTACTCGCTCAAACGCGGCGACCGTATCGGTATCGTGGGCCCCAACGGGATCGGCAAGAGCACGTTCATCGAACTGCTCGTGGGCCGCATGAAGCCCGACCAGGGAACGGTGAGCATCGGGGACACCGTTATCCTCGGCACCTTCGACCAGCAGGGACTGCCCATGAGCGAAGACAAGCGTATCATCGAGGTGGTGCGTGACATCGCCGAGGTCATCCCCCTGAACAAGGGTCGCACGCTTACCGCATCGGCCCTGTTGGAACGCTTCCTCTTCGACAAGGAGAAACAGTACCAGTACGTCAGCACCCTCAGTGGAGGCGAACGACGCAGGCTTTACCTCTGCACCGTGCTGATGCGCAACCCCAACGTGCTCATCCTCGATGAGCCCACCAACGACCTCGACATACCCACGCTCAACGCCCTCGAGGACTTCCTGGTGGACCTGGACGTATGCCTGCTGATCGTCAGCCATGACCGCTTCTTCATGGATAAGATCTGCACCAAGCTGCTGGTCTTTGAAGGTGAGGGCCGCGTAAAGGAATGGGTGGGCAGCTACACGGACCTGCGGGAGAAACAAAAGGCCGAGAGCGAACGTCCACGCACCGAAAAATTGGAGCGGGAGGTGCGGGTGACCGCTCCCGACGCACCGCAGCGCAAGAAACTCACCTACGCTGAACGGCTCGAACTGCAGCGCATCGACAAGGACATGCCGGCACTTGAACGCCGCAAGGAGGAACTGCTGCAGTTGATGGCCGCCGGTTCGGGTGATCACCACCGGATGATGGAGCACTCCATCGAACTGGAACGTGCGGTGAAGGAACTGGACCGCATGACCGATCGTTGGCTGGAGCTGAGCGAACGCGCCGATGCGTAGGCTGGGTCAGAACTTGGCGCAGGGAACGATGCGCCTGCGCGTGGCCGAACGCTTCTTGTAGGGCTGCACAAGGTCATAGCCGAGCGTCAGCTCATGTGCACCACCACTGTGGCCGGCAAGCCGCGATATGGTGACGTCATAGCTGTACCCCACACGCAGGTCCTCCACCTTGAAGCCCACCAGCAGCGCCACTGCATCGTTGTTCGCATAGCCGGGCCCATACGCCTTCATCAACGGGATACCGCGGTACCAGATGCCGGCGAAGAAGGGATCCCGCTCGAAATAGGCACCCAGGTCCAACTGGTCGTACCGCTCCTGGCTGCGGTAGTTGAAGGCGAACACCACGCTTTGCGGATGCTCCTTGATGATGGGTGTACGGATGTTCATCCGGTAACCACCGTGGGCGCTGAAGCGGATGGGCAGGCGTGCTTCGTTGAGCAACAGGGATTGGTTCGGCCGGTTGAGGTGATGCCAGGAGATGCCCAGCCAGTAGTTCGGTGTGAAGAACAAGGCCCCACCGGCAATGTCCGCGTAGCTGATGCTCGTGCCATCCATCGCCTCGAACGTACCCACCGTGCCGCCCCGGGCCAATTGGTCACCGAAGACAAGGCGCGAATAGTCCACCGCGTGGTTCACCCAACCGACCTGTAGCGCTGGCCGGATGAAGACCTTCCGCTTCAGTTCGATCTCGTAGGCATACTGGCCGGCGATGCTGGTATACCGGAGCGCACCGGATCCGGCGCGGTCGTGGTTCACCAGCAGACCGACCCCGCTGTTCACATCGGGCATGTAATGGTCCACGGCAAAGTTGGCGGTGACGAACGACCCTGGAATGGAAGGCCATTGATCGCGATAGGCCAACCCCATGCGGGTCTGCGCACCAGTGCCCGCAAAGGCCGGGCTGATATAAGTGGGAAGCGCATAGAACTGGGTGAAATGCGCATCCTGGGCACCAGCAGCAACGGCCAGCCCCAGGGCACACATGCTCAACCAATGGCGCGTCCTACTCATGCGGTCCGGTGCTCTCGGCGACGGCCGGTTGGGCCAGTGTCACATCCAGTGTCAGTTCCCGCTCCCCATCGGCCTTCGCCACAGCCTGCAGCCCAAGCTGTTGCTCGGCGAAGCCCGGAGACTCCACCGTGAGCGCATATTCAGCGCCCGGAGCCAGCACCATGATGTAGCGCCCTGTGGCCGCGTTCGTGTTGTAGACGCCGAGCACCTCGGTGCGCTCCTTGTCCATCAGGGTGATGCGCGCACGCAACGGCTCCTCAGCCGTATCCGTGACCACGCCCCGTGCCAGCACATAATTCAACTGGCTACTGGGGAAATCCACCTGGTAGATGTCCTGCATCCCCAGCCCGCCGTTGCGCTCGGATGAGAAATACCCGGTCTGACCATCGGCGCTCAGGGAGAAGTAGATGTCATCGTTCACCGTGTTCAATGGATATCCCATGTTCTCCGGAGCGCTCCACCCGTTCATATCGGCGTCGATCAGCGTGGCCTTGAAAATGTCATAGCCCCCCATCGTGTTGTGGCCGTTGGAGCTGAAGAACAATGTGATCCCATCGCTGTGCATGAAGGGCGCATCCTCATCCTGGGGCGTGTTGATGTTCGGCCCCAGGTTCAATGGCAGGCTCCACTCGCCGTTGGGCAGTCGGCGGATGCGATAGAGGTCGCGTCCACCGAAGCCACCGGGCCTGTCGGAGGTGAAGTAGATCTCCTCCCCGCCCGGAGCGATGCTCGCGCTGGGTTCATGAGAAGGTGAGTTGATCATGGGCGTCAGTTGCACAGGGGGCTGCCACTGCCCGCCCTTCCGGCTCACCTCGTAGAGGTCGCCGCTCACCAGGTCGCGCTGAGTGCGGTAGATGATCATTCTGTCCCCGTTGGGGTCCAGACCCACGGTGGCGTCGTGCACCGCTGAATTGACCGGCTGACCGATGTTCTTCACACGGCCCCACACCCCATCGACCTGAACGGAGGTGTAGATATCCTCGAAATATTGGCCGGCCATGTCCTTCAGGCCACCGATCGTACCTGACCGGCGTGATGTGAAGAACAGCGTACCTCCATCAGCGGTCACGAGCGGGCAGTAATCGTGGGCGGCGGAATTGACCGTGCTGCCCAGGTTACGCACCTGCACATCCACCGGCGATGCCACCAGCTCCTTTGCCTGCATGCTCATGGCGGCCATGCGATCGACCTCGGCATCCTTTACCATGCGGTAGTGAAGCCCTTTGTATTTCCGGTAAAGTGCCAGTGCGTCATCAAAGCGTTGCTGCTGGTGGCGAAGCCTGGCAAGCTCGATATGTGCCTCCACATGTCCACCCTCCACGGCGCGCTCCAACAAGGGTGACGCCTGTTCGCGCTGGCCCGGCAGGTTCACCATGCACAACGCAGCTTCGTAATTCACCTCCACGAAGGAGGGGTCCACCGGCAGAAGGCGTTTGTAGACCTTCAGCGCCTCGGCGTGGTTCCCGGCCGCAAGCAGTGCCTTGGCCTGGTCCAGCATCTGGTTGTGCGGTCGCTTGTAGTTCGCCTGGCCGAAACCGGCCAGCGTTGCAGCACAGAACAGCACCGGGAGAAAGTAGCGTTCCTTCATCATCGTAATAGTGTTACGTCACCCTTCATCACGGACTCTCGACCGTCGCTGAATCGGGCGTAGGCTTTCCAGACATAGACATCCTGCTTTGCGGGACTTCCGCGGTACCAGCCATCCCATCCGACGCGCACATCCTCGGTAACGAAGAGGAGCTCGCCCCAGCGGTTGAAGATCTCCAACCGGTACTCCTCCACACCCTGGTACAACGGGAAGAAGTGATCGTTGGAATAACTGTTCGGATCATAGAAGCCGTCCGTCGGTCCCTCACTGTTCGGTGTAAAGGCGTTCGGGAACTGGATGTCGCCCGTGGCCTCACCACGCACCGCCTGCTCCAACAGGAAGGTGTCCGGACAGTTCCACTGATTGTTCGCCACCAGGAGCACATCGAAGGTGCCCGGAGCCGTGTAGTAATGCACCGGGTTGAACTCCGAGGAGGTACTGCCATCACCGAAGTTCCACCAGTAGCTCGATGCGTTCGCACTGAGGTTGTAGGTGAAGACGGGCTCGGATGGTACGATGACCTCCGTGGGTTGCAGTACGAAGAAGGCATTGGCACGCGGGCGTACCACCACCGAATCGACCTTCACGGCCGTATTCATTCCTCCTCCCACACCCATGGCGGTCAATGTGACGGTGTATACCCCTGGTACGTTGAAGGTGTATTCCGGGTTATCCGCCGTGCTCGTTCCACCATCCCCGAAGTTCCACTGGTAACTGAGGGCCTGCAGCGAGGTGTTCGTGAACTGGACCGTGAGCGGCACACAGCCTTCGCCCTGCCCAAGGAAGGAGGCCGTGGGCAACGGTGGTGTGATGGTCACCTCCTGCCGGGCCGTATCGCTGCACAGCGGTCCGCTCACGACAAGCTCTATGGTGAAGGTGCCCCACGTCGCATAGGTGTGTGACCCGGGCGACTGAATGGACGACCCATTTCCATCGCCAAAGCTCCATTGGTGCGACCAGTTGCCCGGCCCGCTGCTGTTGACCAGCTGCACCGTGGCATCAGGGAACTGCTGTATGAAGGGGGTGGCGAGCAGATCGGCCACGGGTACGGGATGAATGGTCACTGTACGGCTGAACGAGGACGTACACCCGAACTGCGAGGTGGCGGTGAGCGTGATCGTACGCTGCACGGGGAACGGACTGTTGTTCACGTACGTGTATTGCGGATCGGTGCCGATGAGCGTGGTGCCATCGCCCATGTCCCACAACAAGGTGAGCGCACCCTGGCTGCCGTTCACGATGTCCACCTCCATCGGCGAGCAGGCCTCCTCTGTCACGCTGAAGAGCGCTTGCAAGGGCGGATAGACCGTGAGCGTGCGGGTGGTCGTGTCGGTGCAACCCAGGTCGGAGGTGACCTCCAGCGTCACGGTGAAGTCGACCGGTGCGGTGGACGTGTGCGTGTAGGTCTGTACCTGCCCACCAGGGCCGGATGTGAGCACCTGTCCGTTGCCAAAGTCCCAATCGTATTGAACACCTCCGACGCTCAGGTCCTGGAACGGAACGTTCAACGGCTGGCAACCGTCCAGCACTCCGGGCACGAATTGCGCCAGCGGCTGCGGAAGGACACGGATGCTGCGTTGTGCGGTATCCGCGCATCCAAAGGACGACGTGGCCACCAAGGTGACCATCCGTACCTGCTCGTCCAGCCCCTGGTTGAAGTACGTGTGAGCCGGTGAGTTCAGCGCACTGAAGGCTCCATCGCCGAAGGTCCACTGGTGGGAGGTCGCTCCGGTGGAGACATTGACGAATTGCACCGGCAGGGGTGCGCACCCGACCGTATCCGATACGAATGCCGCAATGACCTGCGGATAGACCGTGACCGGCCTGCTCATCGAACTGGTGCAGCCGTGGTCCGTGATGGCGGTCAGTTCCACCGTGAACTGCGCAGCACCCGGGCCGGCGAAGTTGTTCCAGACATGTTGATGGACAGCTTCCGAGGCGTCGGACGAACTGCCATCACCATAGCTCCATGCGAACAGATCCGCTCCTGTGGAAAGGTTGGTCAGGTCCACCGCCAAGGGATGGCAACCCACGCTGTCCGATAGCTCGAAGTGCGCGGCAGGAACGGGGAACACCCGCACCTCCGCCGTGGTGGTATCCACGCAACCGAAGGCATTGGCACCAATGAGCGTGACCACGAACACCTGATCATTGGTGGTGGTGTTGTAGTAGGTGTGTGCAGGCGACGGACCTGTTCCCGAAGTGCCATCACCGAAATCCCATTCATAGCTGACCGCCCCCACCACGCTCGGGAAGGTCACTGTGAGCGGGCTGCAGCCGCTGTCAGGAGTGGCTACGAAATTGAACTCCGGCGTCGGATAGACCGTGATCTGCTGACTGACGGTGGATTGACAGCCTGCCGCGGAGAACGCGGTCAGGGTCACTGTGCGGATATCGAGGAAGTAGCTGGTGTTGACATAGGTGTGGGAGGGCGATGGATCGGTGGATGTCGTTCCATCTCCGAAGTCCCACAGATAACTGCCCGCTCCGGTGCTGAGGTTCTGGAACTGAACATCGAGCGGGGCACAGCCAGGCAAGGCGTTATGCTGGAACGAGGCCTGTACACCCGGTGCTACCGTGATGTCCACCGTGCTCGTATCCGCACATCCGAAGGGCGACGACGCGACCAGCTGCACAGTGTAGACCGTATCGCTCAGGCCCACGTTGGTGTATGTGTGGGTGGCTGTGGTCGTTGTGTAGACCATGCCATCTCCGGTGTTCCAGACATAGTTGCTGGCCCCCGTGCTCGCATTGTCCAACTGGACGGTCAATGGTGCGCAGCCCAGGGTCGGCGAAACTTGGATGATCGCCTCTGGGCGGGCTTGCACGCTCACCCACTGGGTGGTGTTGGCTCCGCAGTACGCGCCGGTGACCGACAATGACACCTGGTAGACACCGGCAACGGCATAACTGTGATCGACCAGCTCAGTGGAGACGGTCGTCCCATCACCCAGGTCCCATGCATAGCCCGTCACAGGGTTTCCCGCTGCGGTCGTCACGACAGGCGTGAAGGAAGCGACCTCGCCGAAACAGAGGTTCGCCACCTGGATAGAGAGGCTCGGCGGCGCGAACACCTCCACAACATGGTCCATGGAGTGGGTGCAACCGAGCGCGTTGGTGACTTCCAGGCTGATGGTATAGGTCCCTGGTGAACTGTAGGTGTGGGGGGGCGGGACAAGGTCCGTGCTGAAGGTGCCGTCACCGAACGACCACACCTGTGAAATGGCCCCGACGGAGGTGTTCGTGAAGGAAACGGTAATGGAATCACAGGCGGCATCCTGATCCACCGTGAAAACCGCGGTGGGACGTGGTAGCACCACCACCTGCACTGAAGCCGTATCCGCGCAACCCGCCGTGGCACCTTGGATGCTCGCCGTATACCGCACGGTGTACACGCCTGGTGCGTTGTATGTGTGTGCCTGATCGCCGGCACCGGTCCACTGGAAGCCATTCCCGGTACCAAAGTCCCATTGGAAGTAGTTGGCGCCGCCCGTGGTGGTCTCGTTGAAGAATGCGGTCTCACCAACGCAGATGGTGTCCGGCGCAACGGTGAGCGAGACCGATGGAGGCGGAACGATCTCGATGATGACCGTGGCCGTATCGATGCCGCAGTAGTTGCTGTCCAGCAGGGTCACCTCGTAGGTGCCGATGCCCGGGTAGGTGATGGTCCGCGGAAAGGTCGGCGGCCAGGGGGTCCAGTCGATGATCGAATCCTGACCGGCACCCCAGTAGTCACCGAAGTTCCAGTATTCGTAGCGCTGGAATATGTTGCCCTGCTGGAAGCAATTGCGCTCGGTGGTATTGAGAAAGGTGACCTGGTTGTCAGGCCAGCACAACAAGGTGGCGCTCGGTGCGATGCTCGCATCATCGATGTCCCAGATGCGTATCGGGTTGAACGTGGCCAGGCTGGCCCCCCCCTGCAGGGTATTGCAGCTATTCTCCGCGGTCAGCTCCACGGTGGTCTCGCAATCCACCGTGCCTGGCAGGTAGGTATGTGATATGGTCTGCCCCCAGTTCGTGTGATCGAACGTGAGCGGCGGGCTGCCATCACCGAAGTCCCACACGAACACCGTGTTGGGTGAAACGTTCGTGCTGGAGTTGACGAACTCCACCGCATGCGGCGCACAAACCTGCGTGAGCCCACCGACCGGTATCTGGATCGATGCGCTGGTGCTCTGTTCCATGATCAGGACGCCGCTTACCGTGCAGCCGGTGGCGAGTTCCGTGAAGACCACGTTGAAACTGCCCACCGTGGGCGGATACACGTGGCTTACGCTCTGCGGAGGCTGAAGCGAACTTCCGCTCTGCAGGGGGGAACCATCCCCCCAATCGATGGTGTAGGCGCCAACGACATCGGGCGTCGCGACCAACAACGCATAGGCCGTGCCCGCGCAGCTGTACCACTGGGGGGCATCGGACGGAGCGCCATAGTAATCGTAAAGCTGAGGGCACTGGGAACGTGCGGTCCCCGCCAGCAGCAATGCGCCGATCACAAGACCATATGGATGCAGGTTGCGCACGGAGATCCTTTCCGTCCGCTCGTACGTCGCACATGCCCCAAAGGATACGCCGTACCGGCCGATACTACGACGAACGCGGCTGCATACCCGATGTCCACCTAATGGTATGGGATGGGCAACCCCGTGCGCGGGTTCGCGTATGAAGGCCTCCCAGCCTGTTGCGCACATGGAACGATACGACCTCGTCATCATTGGTGGTGGACCCGCCGGACATGCCGCCGCGATGCGTGCCATCGACCTTGGCATGCGCGTCATGCTGGTGGAGCGTGACCGTATCGGTGGCACAGGCATCTACAACGGCGCACTCGCCTCCAAGACCCTTTGGGAAATGGCCATGCGTGTTTCAAGCACCAACGAGCTGATGCGCAAGCGTGGACGCGAGCCCCTGAGGCTTGAATGGGACGAGGTGCACCGTACGCTGCAGGAAGCCATGTTCGAGCGTAAATACCTCTACGCCTGCCATATGCAGCTGCTGTCCGAACAACGGAACGAGCACGGATCGCCGCTCTTCACCTATGAGCGGGGTGAGGCACACTTCATCAGCCCGCATGTGCTCGAGATCCGCCGTACCGATGGTGCCCGTCATGTGGAAGCTGAACACATCATCATTGCCACCGGTAGCCGTCCACGCTCCTCGAACGAGCTGCCAATGGACGGGGTGAACGTGCTCACGAGCGACCACGTCTTCGGCCTTGATGCCCCCCCCGAAAGCATCGTCATCATTGGCGCAGGCGTCATCGGATGCGAGTTCGCGACCATCTTCTCCAACCTCGGACGCACCCGGGTGCACCTCATCGACAGGGCGGAACGTATCCTGCCCTTCGAGGATGAGGATGTTTCCGAACTGGTTTCGCGCGAAATGGAACGGCGTGGGGTCATCATCCATCGGAACGCCAAGCTCGACCGCCTTGTGGTGCATGCGGATGGACCTGCCGATGGCCGCGTCTCCTATGAGCTGTCCTACCCGGACGGCCGCCGCGAAACCGTGCGGGTGTCAAAGGCTCTTCTTTCGATCGGCCGTGTGGCGAACACGGACCGTCTTGGACTGGAGTTGGCTGGAATGGCCTTGGACGAACGCGGTCAACCCGTGCTCAACGGCACTGCAACTTCGCTGCCCCACGTTCATGTGGTGGGCGATGCGACCGGCAGCAACATGCTGGTGAACCTCGGCGAGCTGGAAGGGCGCCACGCCGTTGAGGTGCTGGCGGGCATTCGCAGCGATGTGCCGAGCTACGCGAACATGAGCACCATCATGTTCCTTGATCCCGAGGTGGCCGGTGTGGGGCTCAACGAAATGGAGTGCCGTGCACGCGGCATCCCTTACCGGATGGCCCGTATCGACTACAGCTGCCTTGCGCGCGCGATCGCCATGCGACGCACACGCGGGTTCTTCAAGGTCCTTGTGACCGACGATGCGGAAATGCGTGTGATCGGCATGAGGGCCGTGGGCGAACATGCATCCAGTGCGATCCAGGCGGTCGCCCTGATGATCCGCCAGGGGACACCGGTGCGTGAACTGGCGGAGCTGCTCCACCCCCACCCCAGCATCACCGAAGGTGTTCAGGAATGTGCCCGCATGCTGACCGGCACCAGCATCTTCAAGCCTGAAGTGCTCGGCGACAAATTGCGCTGCAGCCGCTGGGCTCCGGTCGTGAAAGCTGCTTAATCCAACGAGGGAGGTCCGGGGTCCTGATAGGCCGGGTTGTTCACGAAGTCCCAGTCCGTCAGGGTGTGCAGGAAGGCGATCAACTGAGCCTTCTTCTCCTGTGTCAGCTGCAGACCGCCTGTTGTGAACTTCATGTTCGGGTCCGTGGTCGGTGAAGGATGACCACCACTGTTGTAATGGTCGATCACCTCCTCCAACGTCTGGAAGCGACCATCATGCATGTAGGGTGCCGTGAGGGCCACGTTGCGCAGGGATGGCGTCTTGAACTTGGCGCGGTCCTGCGGCAGTCCGGTGAGCGCGCCAAGTCCGAGGTCCGTCCATGCGCCCTCGGGATCAAGACCATTGTTGCGCAGGATCCCATCGGTGAAGCGACCACCGCCGCTGGGATGGCAATGGAAGCAGTCCGCCCCCCCCTGCCCTCCCGGCACATCCGGGGGGAAGCCACCCTCCAGCGTGGTAAGTTGGAACCCGAGCTGCTCCTCCACCGTGAGAACGGCCTCACCCCGCTGGAACCGATCGAAGCGTGAGTTCCATGAGACCATCGTGCGCAGGAACTGGGCCATGGCCTTGGCCGTACGGTCCACCGTTATGCCCGGTGTGCCAAAAGCCCGAGTGAACAGTGTAGGATAGATGGGGTCCGCCTCCAGCTTGGCGATGGCATCCGGCCATTCCTCGTGCATCTCGATCGGGTTGATCACGGGCTCCAAGACCTGCTCTTCCAAGGTGGGGGACCTGCCATCCCAGAAGAAGCTCGGCTCCCAGGCCAGGTTCTGAAGGGGCATGGCGTTGCGGTCACCCTGAACGCCATCGATCCCCGTACTGAACCGGTTGCCGTGATCGGTGAAGGCCTCCGTCGCACTGTGGCACGATGCACAGCTCTGCGTGTTATTGCCGCTCAAACGCTCTTCATAGAACAGGAAACGCCCGAGCTTGATCCCTTCCACGGTGAACGGATTGTCCGCCGGGATGAACGGCTGGGGGAATCCCGGGGGGACCTGGAACGTCACCGGAGTGGGCTGATAGGCGCCACCTCCGCCAGGGCCGGGGACCGGCTCCGGATCGTCCGGGTTGCAGGCGCTGAGAACCCCGAACAGCATAAGGACCATGGCGCCCGGACGCACACGTGGATCAAGGAAGGTCAACTTGGTCGATCGGACGTTCATCGGTCAGTGCTTTTAGGAAGGCCACGAGATCGGACCGTTCCTGATCCGTTATGGTGAAACCTGCGACAAGCGGACTTTTGTTCGGAGCGGCCTGCCCCCCGCGGGCGAAATGGTCAACCACTTCCTCCAAGGTTCGCAGGGTTCCGTCATGCATGTACGGAGCCGTAAGGGCGATGTTCCGGAGCGTGGGGGTCTTGAACTTGCCGTGGTCGAGCGGATCAAGCGATATGCGCGCACGCCCGGGATCTGGCGACAACGTATAGAGACCGATGTTGTGGAAGCGGTGATCGCTCAGGTCGTGACCACTGTGACAGGTGCCACATCCGAGCGCCGGGCTGTTGAACAGTTCCGAACCACGGCGCTCCGCCTGTGACAAGGCAGCGGGGTCGCCTTGCAAATAGCGGTCGTAGCGCGACCAGCCGCTGATGAGGGTGCGCTGATAGCTTGCCAGTGACCGCACCAAGTGGAACGCGCTCAACCGTTCACCGTAAGCAAGCTCGCTCAGGCTCGCATATGGCTCCTTGTCGGCCAGGAGCTCGGCCACGAGCTGCACGTTGAAATCCATCTCCACCGGGTCATGGATGGGCGCTATGGCCTGCTGCTCGAGCGTGGGGACCCCACCATCGCGGAAGTAGGCCGGGTGCCAGGCCAGGTTGGTGAGCGGTGGCGAGTTCCGCATCCCTGTGCGACCATCGATACCCCTGCTGATGGGAACGGTATCGCTGAAGGCACGATCGGGAAAATGGCACGAGGCACAAGCGATCGTGCCATCGCGGGAAAGCCGTGGGTCGAAGAACAGCGCCCTGCCCAATTGCACGGATGCGTTGGTCAGGGGCACACCACCATGCTCGGGAAGCGGCGGAAACCCTGGCGGAAGCTCCAGTGCGAACGGACCATCGATCCGCTCACCTGAGGTCGATGGTGGCACGTCCACATCGCGCCTGCAACCGACCAGCAGGAGCAGGGCCGAACCAACGAGCAGCGCTGCAAGCCTCATTCCAAGGACATGCTGAGGGTGATGTTGGTCGCCATCTTCAGGGCCAGGGCAGGTACGTTCCCATGATCCACGTTCTCGGTGGCCATGTCGATCACACCCTCGGAGGAGTGGAAGAACCGCTCCACATCGACCAACACGCGCAATTCGGTGGTATCACCTTCCGCCACCCGCATCCCTCCAGCCGGGTCGAACTGGAGCGGCAGGTAACAGAAAGAGCGACCGGGGTGATAAGCAAATGCGTTCACCAACGAAGCGGTGCTCGCAGGATCCAGGTCATACCTTCCCTCGAACATCGCAAAGCGATATCCCGTAGCCCAGGTCCAATAAGTGCCGTTGTTCACGTTCAACGGATGGCCTGCCCCATAGAGCGATGGATCGGACATGTTCAACGCATCAGGTACGCCCAAGTGGGCTCGCATGCCCGTCCAAGCACCTGTGTCCACCGGCCAGTAATGGCTGACTGGGCCGGTCCCAAGGTCCATATAGATCACATCGGACAACCGCTTCGCCGTGCCGGGACGCGTCAATTCCAGTTCCCCGAGATACATCTTCAGCAATTCCACAGTGACCCGTTGGTCAGCGTGGTTCCTGTATTCAGTGAACATCTGCAACGGCTGTCCTTCCCAAATGGGAACAACGGTGAGCTTCAGCACGCCGGCCACCTGCGGTGTTGGTGTGGGCGCAGGAGGTTCCGGCTCGGACCTGTCCTTCCTGCACGCCACCAGCATCAATACCGAAAGGGACAGCACGATGATCCGTTCCATGTTCTTCTCGACGGGACGGTTTTAGCACCACCCTCAGTACAAATTTACTGCATCGAAGGACCCTTGTCACATGATCGGTGCCGATCCTCACCCGATGCACCCATCGGCCTACCTTGGCACCACCATGTTCCATGTTCTGCGCAGTTCGGCAGGGGCGGGCAAGACCCACGCGCTTGTGAAGCACTACCTGGGGCTCTGTCTTGGCTCGGAGGAGGCTGCTGCGTACAGGCATGTACTGGCGCTCACCTTCACCAACAAGGCGGCGCACGAGATGAAGGAGCGGGCGGTACGTTACCTCCGCAGCCTTGCCACGGGTGCTGTTCCAGAGGGCGCATTGCAGGATGTCGTGCAGCATCTCCATGAACAGGCCGGACTTTCGGGCCAGCCGCTCATGGACCGTGCCGACCGCATGCTCCGACACATGCTGCACCATTGGAGCGACGTGTCGATCAGTACCATTGACGCGTTCACGCAGCGCATCGTACGCCCCTTCGCCCGCGATCTCCAGCTCCATCACGAGCTGCGCATGACCACTGACCAGGACGGCTACCTACATCTTGCGGTTGAGCGCTTGATCGCACTGGCAGGTGAGGATCCCCGCGTAACGGAGATCCTGGGACAGGCATGCCTGCAGCTGCTGCACGATGAGCAACGCTGGGACCCGGAACGACCGCTGGCCCAGCTTAGCCGTGAACTGCTCAACGAACGCTCGATCGCCCCGCTCGAGCGCATCGCACATCTGGACAGCTCCGACGTGGGTCGGATCAGTGCGACGCTGAGGGCGGAGCAGAAGCGGTTCCGAGAGGAGATCCAAGCCATCGGACAGGAAGCATTGTCGCTGCTCGGCGATGCGGGGATCGGCGCGGAAGACCTCTTCCAGGGAAAGCGTGGTGTTCATGGCACCTTCAGCAAGCTCGCCAACTTCGATGATGGACCGGTGGCGCTCAACAGCTACGCCAGGACCACCCTGGAAACAGGTCGTTGGGCTGGCGGGCGCATCACCGCTGGTGCACAAGCAGCACTGACCAGCATACAGGTCCGGCTCGAAGCGCTATTGCATCAGGCCCTGGCCAGGCTTGAAGCCGGCTATCGTGACCACCTCCTGCGCGGGTCGGTGCTTCGGGACCTGCCCGCCACCTTCGCGCTCCATGAGCTGGAGCACCAACTGGAAACGCTGAAGGCCGAGGATGGGGTCGCGTTCTTCAGTGACCTTACGCGCCGTGTCGCCGACATCGTGGCAAGGGAGCCGGTGCCCTTCATCCATGAACGCATGGGGGAGCGCTATCGCCATTACCTCATCGATGAGTTCCAGGACACCTCGCTCCTGCAATGGACCTGTTTACTGCCTCTTATCGACAACGCACTATCGAGCGGAGGCAGCGCGCTCCTGGTGGGCGACGCCAAGCAGGCCATTTATCGTTGGCGGAACGGTGAGGTACGCCTGTTCACTGAGCTTCCCCGCCTGTTCGGCCGAGGCGATGGACCGATGGACCGCGAACGCGAGGCAACGCTGATCCGGAACTACCGCCCTCTTCCCCGGCTCGCCCATAACCGCCGTTCCTCGACCACCATCATCGCCTTCAATAATGCGCTCTTCGGTTCGCTCGCAGCAGCATTGCCCGAGGAACTGCGCAAGGTGTACGAAGCACATGACCAGCTTCCGGGACGCGAACGGACCGGGCTGGTGGAGGTTCGCCTGCTCAACGGCGAGCATACGGGAACGGAGCGATGGGATGAGGTGCTGGGCTTTGTGGACGAGGCTCTGCAGGCGGCATTGGAAGATGGTGCGCGCCCAGGCGATGTGGCCATCCTCGTGCGCACCGGTACGCAGGGAGCGCGGGTGGCTCAACATCTGCTCTCCTCTGGTCGCTCGGTCATCTCCCCGGATGGTCTCAAGGTGGCCAGCGACCTCAGGGTCGGGATGGTGATCGACGCACTGCGCGCACTCTTCCTGTGCGATGCCGCCGCCGCCATGCGAGCCTTGCAGGCCCGGGCCTTGGTGCTGAAGGACGGGCATGCAATGGTGGACCCCTTTGCAGGCAGGACCACCGCACCGGATGCGCTCGGAGAGCTCAGAGGGATGGTCGAGCCCCTGCCCTTGGTATCGCTCCTGGACCCACTGCCGGACCTCTTGTTGTACCTGCATGACAAGCTCCTGCCCGCCTCGGACCCCATGGCCCCCTTCCTCAGCCTGTTGGACGAAGCATATGTCCGGAGCATGACCCACGCGACGGACATACCGGCATTCCTGGAGCACTGGGAGCGGACCGGAGCAGCTCGCAGCACCGCGCCACCCGAGGATGGAAATGCTGTTCACGTAATGACCATCCATAAGGCCAAAGGGCTTGAGTTCCCCGTGGTGATCGTGCCCGATGTGAGCATGCGCAGCCGTGGGAACCGCAGCGAACGCATCTGGGTGGACCCCGGAGAGGCGGCTCCGGAAATGGAGGCGGCGCTGGTGGCGTTCGGTAGTGCACTCCTTAAAGCGGGCGTCCCGGAAATAGCGGTCGAAGAGGACCTGCGCCATCTCGATGACCTTAACCTCCTTTATGTGGCCTTCACACGGCCCAGCGAGCGGCTCCATGCCTTCGTGCGCAGCGATGCCAACGACCCTGTGGCTGCCGGCCTTCGGGAATGGATGGCAGCGCGTGGCGACGGGACCATATACCGAAGCGGCGAACGGAACAAGCTCCGAACGTCCGCTCCCATCGCACCATCGGATCCGCTGAACCGACCCCGCCCGCTTGACGACAGGCCTCCCCTTGTTCTAAGGACGGCACCGGACCGCACTGAAGGTCCCGCGATCGAACGAGGCAAAAAACTGCACGCCGTACTCGCACGTGTCACCCATGTCGGACAGCTCGAAGAAGCACTCCGGGCCGCAGAACAGGCCGGGGATATCACCGACAGCGATCGACAGGCACTCCTGCCCGAATTGAGCACCAAACTCGCGGACCCCCGCCTTTCACCTTGGTATGGCGCCCACCTGAACATACGGAACGAAGCCACCATCATTGATGAGGAGGGAAAGGCATGGCGCCCTGATCGCGTGGTCTTCGGGACCACATCGGTGCGTGTTCTTGACCTGAAGACCGGTGTACCACGGCCCGAACATCACGACCAGGTGATGCACTACCTCAAACTGCTGAAGGGCATGGGGCACCAGCAGGTGGAAGGCACCTTGTACTACATCACGTTGGACGAATTGGTACCTGTAGCAATATGGAATTGACCTGGATACTTGCCCGTCTGGAAGAGCTCACCCCCAGCCAGGTGCATGATCTTTTTCGTCTGCGTGTGGACACGTTCGTGGTGGAACAGCGATGCGCATACCCTGAGCTCGACGGCCGGGATCCGGACTGTACGCACCTGCTCGCGATGGATCCGGACGGCCGGCTCGTTGCCTGCGGCCGGATCGTTCCTCCTGCCGACGACGGCATGCCTCACCTGGGCAGGATCGTGGTGCACCCTGCGATGCGCGGGCACGGCATCGCGCATGAGCTGATGCGCAAGGCGCTGGAGGCCGTCGGCGCCATTTACGGCCACACCCGCTGCGCGCTGGCAGCGCAAAGCCAGCTCGAGGCGTTCTACGCGGAACACGGCTTCGTACGCAGCGGACCGGACTATGATTGGGACGGTATTCCGCACGTGGACATGATCCGCGAGCGCTGACCCCCCTTGAGGGTTCGGGCGAGGCGCCACGTTCATGGCCGCTCCACCCTGGTCTAACGCAGCAGGGTGAAATGCCCGCGGTATTCCTTGTGGAACGCTCCGAACTCAGCAAGGCGGATGACATAGTTGTACATCCCCTCTCCTTCCCCCTCACCGCTCCAACCCTGGCGAGGATCCGTCGTGGTGAATACCTCACGCCCCCAACGATCGAACACCATCAACTCATAGAGGCGCGCGCCACGAACGGAGGGCGACCAGGTGTCGTTGAGCCCATCACCATCCGGCGTGAATGCCGTGGGGATGTAAATGAGATGGTCGCTGACGGTCACCACCCGCGAGGTGGTATCCACGCAGCCGTGCTCGCTCACGACCGTAAGAACGATGGTCCGCCTTCCACCATCCGTGAATTCGTACACATGCTCCGGACCATCCAACAGCCCCCCCTCCAGTTCATAGGTCCAGTTCACCGCATCCTGCGAACGATCACTGATGACCACCTCCGGGTCCAACAAGCTGACCTCTCTCGGATCAACGACGAAGGCGGCGATCGGCAACGGGTGCACCACAAGGGAGGAAGGGGACTGCAGTGTCCGCTCGGCCACACAGCCGGAATCGGTGCGAATGGTCAATGACACAGCATATGTACCAGGCAGATCGAACACGGAACTGAACGCACTGTCCAAGGAGATGATGTCATTGTTGGCGCGCCATTCGTATTTCAGAGCGGTGGCGGCCGTAGAGGTGCTCGCGAACGATGCCTCCTCGAATGCACAGATATCGCCCCCCTGCAGCAACCCGATCTCCGGGGCAGGGAATACGACCACGGAATCCGTGTACGTATCAGAGCATGCGCCCGACACACCCGACAAGGTCACAGGATAGGTCCCCGGCTCCGCATGGACCACCGCGAAGGATTGTCCTCCGCCATCCCCTGGGCTTCCGAACGGCGCCTGCCAAGTGAAGGTGGCTCCAGGCCCAAAAATGCCACTCACGTTGAGTTCAGCCTCCTCACCGGGGCAACGAACAGGTGGCCGCTCGAACCAGATGTCCATCGGAGCCTGCATATCGTACACCTGATAGCTGGTGTCGGCGCAACTGCTACCTGGATTCGCCACCAGCATCACGGTATAGATGCCCGGTTGTGCATAGGTCCAGACCGGCTCCTGAAGCACGGAGGTATCAGCTTCCGTTCCCGGATCTCCGAAATCCCAATACCAGCTGTTGCCGTTCACACTTTCATTCTCGAAGCCCTGCGTCAATCCGCTGCAAAGCGAGGCCTCCCCCTGCTCGGCCACGATGGCGAGCACCTCCGCATCGCATACGACCACCTTGAAGAGGAAGTCGCCGCGCGTCACACCCACTTGTGCGCCGTCCCTGAACTCGGTGACACATACCCCCACCGTGTAAACCCCCTGGACCGTTGCATTGACCGTCAACAGGCCGGTGGCGGGATCGATGGCGATCGGTGGCTCGGAATCGATCGGATCGGTGGCCGAATAACCCGCACCGAACGCGACCTCTGTATACGGCGGGGCCGTCGGGAACGGCGCCGGATCGGTGGCCGAACCGCCGGTGAACGGCGCGCACAGTTCGTACACGAGCTCATCACCATCGGGGTCCGTGGCGCTGAAGTCAATGCTCTGTGACTGTCCAATGCACAAGGCGATGGCAGGTATGTCGCCGAACCGTGGCGAACTGTTCTGAGCGAGCGGCGGACCTGGAATGGCTGCGGTGCAGGTGAGGCCCTGCTGACCGGCCAGATTGGCCATGGACGGGGTGCGACAGCAACGCTGGTAGCTGACCGTATAGCCACCAGGGATCGGGGGCAGGTTGAAGACGCGCTGATAGACCGCGGTCCGCACACAGACGGTCGGTGGCACTGTCAGGCAGGGATCGTTCAGTACCACGGGCAGCGGCACTTCGCCGGCAAAAGCGACGTTCGAAGAGGTCACCACCTGACCAGCTGCATTGTAGACCACCATGGATGCAGTGGGGTCGAAACCCGTTCCATTGGCGTTGTCAGGACCGCAGTCCCGGTATAGGACCAAAGTCACCCTGTATTGATCGCCACCCAGATGATCATAGTACATGTTGCCACCGATGATGTGCGTGGCCTGCAACAGACCACCCATCATGATACCGGCGAGGAGCAACAGGGTGCGCATCGTGCTGGAAGGACCGTAAGATACGTGCAAAGGTTGCCTGGGCCACCACCCACCTCACTTCACCTGAGCCTGTGCCTCCTTCCAGCCCCACTCAGAAGGGTCACAGATCTGGTAGGGGTCCGAGCAGGCGAGCATCTCTTGAATGCGCAGCATCTCAGGGTACACGGTAGCCTCCACCTCGTACCGAAGCCATCGCGTACCAATGCGCTGAAGCTCGGTGAACGTTCGCGGCGAATGAATGGCGTAGCACCGATCGCCCCCCGGCAGCTTCCGGTACTGCGGCCAGGCTTCCGCCCTGCCCGAACTATCTTCCCCGCCTTGATCCATGAGCAGCTTTCTGGAACGAACAGCGCGATCGATCGTTGAGGTCCATGGCACTGACCTTCAACGCATCGCCATCGTGCTGCCTGGTCAGCGCTCCGCAGCACACTTGCAAAGGTATCTCGCACAGGTCATCGGCAAAGCGTTCTGGGCGCCGGAAATGCTTGACATGGGGCGTTTTTTGGCGATTGTGGCCGATGCCAGGCAGGCCTCGACGGCGGAGCTATTGTTGACGCTCCATCACCTGCACGGCAACGTGGTCCGTTCCGGGTCGAACGAGCTTGCCGATCTCCTTCAATGGGGGCCCACCTTCCTGCAGGACATGAACGAGGTGGACCATCACCTCATCGGGCTGGATGAACTCTATCGTGACCTGCGCACGTTCGCTGAGATCGACCAATGGAGCCTGGCGCTTGACACCGACCTCAGCGCGGGTCAGCAGCATACCGTGGCGCTTTGGGAACGGAACGGCAAGTTGCATCGATCGCTCCACGCTCAAATGGCGATCGACCGCAGCGGATCAAGCGGATGGATCGCACGCGAAGCGGCCTTGCGCGCGGCAAGCGCCCAACTGCCTTGGGATGCCGTATGGTGCGTTGGCGCCAACGCACTTGAACCCGCCGCCACGGCCGTTCTCCGCGCCCTTAAGCGTCGCGCCATGCTGCACCTGGCGTGGGATGCGGACCGCTATTACCTCGACGACAGGACACAGGAGGCGGGGCGCTTCCTCAGGCGGTCCATCGAAGCACTGGGTCCAGGTTCCGTGCCTCCCGTGGACCTCTTCCGGAGCCAGCAGCGGAGCGTTCGTTCCTTCGTGGTCCCGGACGCTCGCGCCCAGGCAGTACATGCCGCCGAACACCTGTCACAGCTAACCGAAGAAGCGCGGTCGAGCACGCTTGTGCTGCTGGCCGACGAAGGTCTCCTGGCTCCGTTCGCGGCCGCCCTACCAGCCTCCTGCGGAAGTGTGAACATATCCACCGGACTGCCTTGGAAACACTGGCCTTTGAAAGGCCTGCTGGATCTTTTCATCGACCTTCACACGGCCCTGTGCAGGGATGGCACCCTGCCGATCGACAAGCTGCGTGCCTGTCTGCTCCATCCATTGATGGCGCACGGGCGGGCCGATCACCAACGCGCAGCAACACTGGGGGAGCTCCAACGACCCCGCCTGCCCCTTGCTGACGTTCTCGCAAAACTGGCGTCCGACCCGTTACCCGCACCATTGCTCGCAGGATTGGCAAGGACGGAGCTCGACGCTGCGGTGCAGGTCTTCCTGTCGGAGCTGGGATCGATGCACGGCAACGCACCCTACGCGCTCGAACAGGTACAACGCACAGCTCAGGCCTGGACCGAGGTGCATGCGCTGATCACCCGCTTCGGATCGTCATCGGACAAGGAATTGGCCCATCGGGAGACCAGGGACCGCCTGATGGAGGTCGCACCCATCGGATCCATCGGCGATCCGTGGAGCGGCCTTCAGGTAATGGGACTCCTGGAGACCCGCACCCTCTCTCCGGAACGGGTGCTGGTGATCGGCGCCAACGAAGGACATCTGCCACGGAAGAGTGCTCAACAGAGCTTCATACCCCACGACCTGCGCAGGGCGCTCGGACTACCCCTGCGCAATGACAGTGAGGCCATCCAGGCCTATCACTTCCAGCGCTTGGTGCAATACACCCGGGAACTTGTGCTCATCTCCCATTCCGGCGGGGGCGTGGAGCCTGCAGAACCCACGCGCTACCTGGCGCAATGGGCACACGAGCTGGTACCTGTTTCACGAACACATATCGAACACCGGACCGTGGCCTCTCCCTCTTCCGGGATACACCATGGCATCGTTCAGGTGGAGCGCGCTCCATGGATCGTTGAGGAACTTGGGGCGATCGCCGCCCGTGGCCTTTCACCATCCACGCTCGCCACCTGGCTGCGCTGCCCGCTGGACCTTTTCTTCCGCAGGGTGCTGCGCGTGAAAGAGCTGGAGGAGCGCTCATCGAAGCTCGAAGGTCATGTGCTCGGCACTGCTGTTCATGAAGTACTTCGAAGGTCCGTTGAGCCACACTTGGGACAGGCCCTGCGCGCGGAGGACGTGGCGTCATGGCGCGAAGGCTTGGGATCCAGATTGGCGTCCGAAGTGGCCGCCGAACTGAACGACGCCACCCTCGACCGGGGCCACCACCTGTTAAGCCTGGCCATGGCGGAGCAAGCGCTCGACCGCCATCTCCAAGGCGAAGCCGAACGGCTGTCAGCCGGTGCCTCGGTGACCCCGCTCGCGGTGGAACTTGACCTCGACCAGACCCTGGCCAATGGGATCCGCATCATCGGACGCTGCGACCGTGTGGACCTGCGCGATGGTGTGGTCCACATCCTCGACCTGAAGACCGGCAAGGTGCGACCAGAACACTTGAAACTGCGCTCGCTCGAACGCGACCTATTGGGAGCGGATAATGGGTATGCCGTGCAGCTCCTCACGTATGCATGGGCATACCTGAACGGTCAGACCGATGTGCAGGCCGTTCGCGCCGGGCTCATTCCCCTGCAGCAACCTTCGAAGGGGGAAGGCATTTGGTTGAGCATTGACGGCGATACGCTCATCACGCGAGCCATGATGCCGGAGGTGGACCGGTTGCTTTCACTGATCACCGATGAGATCGTCCGGGGACAGGCTTCGTTCCAACACGACCCGGACAGCCAGTACTGCGTATGCTGCCTTGTCTAGGCACCGCCAAACGACAGCGGCCACCCGGGTGGGTGGCCGCCGATCACTTGCCTGGGAAGATCATTTGTACACGACCTTGTGCGTTGTGGTGTTCTCACCACGCTTCAAGCGAAGGTAGTAGACCCCGTTGCTCTGGGTCGTCAGGTCCATCTCCTTCCGATACGTACCCTCAAAGCCCCGCAACACATCGGTGAACACTGATTGACCAAGCGAATTCACCACCTCCACGGTGACATCCATCGCGGTCCGATTGGTGAAGCTGAACGCGAACAGCCCATTATTGGGATTGGGCTGGACCAGCACACCCCCATCCTCTTCGGCACTAGCCAGGGCCTTGTAGATCGTTCCCGTCTTATCGGCACCGCCCAGAGCGAGGTAGTAGTCCGCATTGTTCTTCACCTCGGAGGTCCATGCATCGTCCGCGATCTCAAAATCGGCTTTGCCGTTCACCGGGATGCTGGCCACGAGGTATTCCTTGCCCGCCTCCCAGCGAGCACCTGCTCCTGCGATCGGTGTCATACCGAAACCAGCATACACCTGATACCGTTGCGACCCCACTTCGCGCAACCCTCCGGAGCGCATGGTCGGCAGGTATTGCGCTGCGGGACCTTCCTGCACAAGGGCACCAAGCGTGGCACCGGTACCGCCATCCCAACGCACCGCAAAAACGAGCGAGGATACGATACCGTCGAAATCAGCCGCTGGGCGCAGGTATACATCAAGCTGGTCACCATTGCGGTACATGCCTATGTCCACAGGGCTCTGTGCTTGCAGACCCATCGGCAACAACGCGGCGAGGAGGGCCGAGGCGAGGAGTTCTTTCATGATATGCGGGGGTGATAGTTCTTCTTGGGAACGTTCTGAAGGCGCAAGATAGAGCGATCGTAGACCACAAGCAAGAAGTTGGCCCTGGAACACCCGGATACCGAACAGGGGCCCCTGACGAGACCCCTGCGCGGTAACCTGCAAGGAAAATTGGAACCAGACAAGACCTGGAAGAGGGCCTTGCTGAGGGATAGACGCTGCCCGGTCAAAAGGGTTGCCTCTCTCCGGACAAAGATCTTAAGGGGTGAACCGATACCCCACTCCGCGCACCGATCGGAAATGGACCGGCTCCCGGGGGTCCCGTTCGAAATACTTGCGAAAGGAAACAATGAAGTTGTCGACCGTCCGGGTGGTCGGAAAAACGTTGTAACCCCAGACCTTCTGCAAGATCTCCTCCCTTGACACCACTTCGCCGGCGCGGTCCACCAGCAGCCGCAGCAACATGGCCTCACGCTGGCTGAGCGCGTACTCATGCCCTTCCCATGTGCGGACGGAGAACGCCTGGAAATCGATCACGTTCCCATCGAATTCAAACCGGGTGATGAGCGTTGGTGCAGGTGCCTGGGATGACCGGGCAAGCAAATTGCGAATGCGCAACAATAGTTCCTCGAGCTCAAAGGGTTTGCCCAGATGATCATCCCCCACCCGCAAGCCACGTATCCGATCGGGGGCGGACGTCCGTGCGGTGAGGAAGAGCACGGGGACACTGTTCCCTTCCAAGCGCACGGTCTCCACCGTTGAATAACCATCCAGACCGGGCAGCATCACGTCCATGATCACCAGATCGAACCGTGCACCGCGCAGCCGCTCCAATCCCTCTGGGCCTGTGATGGCCGTGGTCACCGCATAGCCCTCCAGCTCGAGGTTCAACTTCAGGGTCGCCCGGAGGGCTTCCTCATCCTCCACCAACAGGATGCGTTTCGGTTGGTCGTGCTGCTCCATGCACGCAAAGATGGGCAGGCTACCTTTGCCGCGATGCGTTTCACCCAAGACCAGGCCCAACAAGCCAACGACTGGCGTGCGGATACGCTGGTGGCACACTTGGGCATCACCTATCATGTGGACGAGGCCGGACGCTTCTGTGCCACGATGCCGGTGGATGCCAGAACGCACCAACCCATGGGCCTGCTGCATGGCGGCGCCACCGCAGCCCTTGCCGAATCCCTTGGGAGCATGGCCTCCGCCCTGCTCATCGACCTGTCCGGCCAGGCCGTGGTCGGTATCGAAGTGAGCGCGAACCATTTGCGCGGCGTGCGGAACGGAACGGTCACCGCCGTGGGTGAGCTGGTCCATCAGGGACGCACGACACATGTGTGGGATATCCGGGTGTTCGACGAGAGCGGACGGACCGTTGCCGTCTGTCGTCTTACCAATCTCGTCATTGCGCGGCAGTGAGGCTGGCGGAGCATATTGACACACTGCTGGAACGCAATGTCGTGTTCGCAGCGTTCCGCGCCCCCGGCGAACGTCCTCGGGCCATGGTACAGGCGGGAGCCACCCTCCGGACCCACCGCCCTGGACAGCGTGCCTTCCTTATCGCTCCGTTCGAGGCCGACCCGCGGGACAGGTTCGCCATCATGCCCGACCTGGAGTTCGAACTGGACGAGGACATCCCCCCTCTGCCTGACCGTCCAACACTCCCGGAACGGGCCTATCGTCCAGGCCTTGACCGATCGGGATACGCTGATGCCGTTGCCGCCGCCGTGCAGCACATCCGAAGCGGTGACCTGGAAAAGGTGGTGCTGGCCCGCACCATCCCGCATCCGCTCCCTACAGACCTGGTCGGAGCACTTTTCGCCCATGCGGTCCAGGCATTGCCAGATGCTTTTGTTGCCCTGGTGCGCACCCGTGAGCATGGCACCTGGCTGGGGGCCTCCCCGGAACGCCTCCTCCGAATGCGGAACGGGCGTGTGGAAGTGGACGCGATCGCCGGAACGATGCCTGCCGCGGAGGTGCCTGAAGCACCTCGGTGGGGTATCAAAGAGCGCGACGAACAGCACGTGGTGACCGAAATGGTGATGCGCACGCTCACTGACGCAGGTGTAAAGGACCTCGCTGTGCATGGCCCGAAGGTGCTTCGGGCCGGGCCCGTGGCGCATCTGCACAGCATCGTGAGCGGCAATTGCGCGGGGGCGGACCATTTGTCCATCGCAGCAGGGCTGCATCCCACTCCCGCCGTGGGTGGCGCCCCCCGCTCCGTGGCCGCCAGCCTGATCACCCGACTGGAACCACGCCCGCGTGGGGCGTACGCAGGCTACTGGGGCCTGGTGGACAGCGATGCCATGGACCTCTATGTGAACATCCGGTGCATGGAGCTGTTCAATGGCCACGCGCTGCTCCATGTCGGCGCAGGTATCACAGAAGGGTCCGACCCCGAACATGAATGTGAGGAAGTGGAGCGCAAGGCGCACACCTGGACATCGCTGATCGCCCGGCTCGGAAGCGCCGGATAACTTCGCCACGCGCATGGACACAAGCGACCATTTCACGGCAGCCGAACTGGCGCGTCTTTGCGCTGCGAAGGGTATCCGAAACGCGGTCATCAGCCCGGGGTCCCGAAGTGCACCATTGGTCATCGCTTTCAGGGCCCGGCCTGAGATCAACTGCATACAGGTCATCGATGAGCGCAGTGCCGGCTTCATCGCGCTGGGCATGGCGCAGCAATTGCAGGCACCGGTGGTGCTCATCTGCACCAGCGGCAGTGCCGTGCTCAACTATGGCCCGGCCATCTCCGAGGCCTACTATCAACGTATCCCGCTCCTGGTGATCACGGCGGACCGCCCGGAGGAGTGGGTGGACCAGGGCGAAGGACAGGCGATACGGCAACGGGACGTGCTCTCCCTGCACATGCGCAATTCGCTTCACCTGCCACGCCGCTGTGACGACGACCTGGCGCGCTGGCACGCAGGCAGGCTGATCAACGAGGCGATGAACTCCACGCTCGTGCCCGTTCCTGGTCCTGTGCACCTGAACGTTCCCTTCGATGAGCCTTTGTACGGGAGGGCCGCCCCACCCGAACCGCCGGCGCGCAGCATCCACCAAGTGCTCACCGAATCGTTCATCCTTCCCGAACAGGCGCGCTGGCTCATCCAGCAACTTTCCAGCTGCCGCCGTGTCGTGATCCTGGCCGGACAGGGGGTATGGAGCAAGGAGCTCAACCGGCAGCTGGCCACCCTGGCCCGATTGCCGCAATGCGTGGTCCTCACCGAGAGCACCTCCAACCTCTTCGACCCGGCCTTCATCGCGCACATCGACCGGGTGTTGCCTGCCATTCCCGCTCCCGGAAAGCAGAAGGAGGGCCTCGCCGAGGCTGGCACCTTTGCGCCCGATCTGCTCATCACGTTCGGCGGTGCGGTGGTGAGCAAGCGCATCAAGAGCCTGCTGCGTCAATGGCGCCCCGCCCAGCATTGGCACGTGGATGCAGGCCAGCGCCATTACGACACCTATCAGAGCCTGAGCCACGATATCGCGGTGGATCCCGAGGTGTTCTTCGCGCAATTGGCGGCGCACGTGCAAGGTGGTGAAAGCATCTATGCAGCTGCGTGGGAGCACCTCGACCGGCATACGACGGTGCTCCATCACCAATTCCTGGGCAACGCTCCCTGGAGCGATCTCACGGCTCTCGCCAGGATCATGGGCAGGATACCGGCCGGGAGCGTGGTGCATCTGGCCAACAGCACCCCCGCCCGCTATGCCCAGCTCTTCGAGCGTGGCGAAGGCGTTCATCATTTCAGCAACCGGGGCACCAGCGGTATCGATGGATGCAGCAGTACCGCCCTGGGCGCGGCCCACGTGAGCCAGCGGCCGAACACGCTCATCACAGGTGATATTGCCTTCCTCTACGACAGCAACGCCTTTTGGAACGATCTGCGACCGGCGAACCTGCGCGTCATTGTGATGGACAATGGCGGTGGGAATATTTTCCGCTACATCCCTGGACCCGACAGTGACCCGGAGCTGCTGCCCTGGTTCGAGGCGCCTCATGGGCGAGACCCTATCAAGCTGGCGAAGAGCTTCGGTCTGCGCTGCCTGGAAGCCACGGACATGCACGGGCTCATCAACGCGCTGGACCTGCTCTACGACGGCTCGGACGGACCCGCGGTACTCGTTGTGCGGACGCCGGCAGAGGTGAGCGCCCGGGTACTCCGTGACTACTTCAACAGTCTCAGCGTGTGACCATGGCTGCGCTCTCCGCTTGGATCCATGCCTTCCGTCCGCGCACGCTGCCGCTCGCGGTGAGCAGCATCGTGGTGGGTAGTGCGCTGGCCGCCTTCGATGGTGCCCACAGGCCGTGGATCACCGCGCTTGCCTTGCTCACGGCCGTGCTTCTCCAAATTCTCAGCAACCTGGCGAATGACCTCGGCGACCACGAGCATGGCACTGACAATGGAGCACGAGTGGGACCGGCGAGGGCTGTGCAAAGCGGTGCCATCGAACCCGCAAGGATGAAGCGTGCCATGCTCCTCTGCGGTCTGTTGGCCTTGGCGAGCGGCTTGTTACTGCTGTACACGGCCCTGGGCACCTCCTGGTCCGGTCTTCTCTTCCTTGCCATCGGCCTGTCGGCCATCGCAGCGGCCGTGCGCTATACCTATGGCAATGATCCATACGGCTACGCCGGGCTGGGTGATATCAGTGTGTTCCTTTTTTTCGGGGTGGTAGGCGTGGTAGGCACTCATTATCTCCACACGGGCCGCTTCGAAGCAATGACCCTGCTGCCATCGATCGCCTTCGGCCTGTTGAGCGCCGGTGTGTTGAACGTGAACAACATGCGCGACATCCGCAACGACAAGGCCAGTGGAAAGATGACCTTGGCCGTGCGCCTGGGCACCGAGCGCGCCAGGTCCTATCACAGCTTTCTGGTCATCGGCGGCCTGCTTTGTCTGGTGGTCTTCACCGCACTCCACTTCCGCGGCATGCCCCAGTGGGGCTTCCTCATCACCACCTCCGCGCTGGCCTCGCACCTGCGCACCGTGCTGCGTTCGAACGACCCGAGCGGTCTCGACCCCGAACTCAAGCGGCTGGCGTTGGGCACTTTTGTCACGGCCCTGGCCTTTTCCGCCGGCCTCTGGCTGGTCACATGAACACGGACCCATGTTGCACGCCCGTTGGACCGAGCACTCCCTCCAGGCACGATTCCCTTTGGGGACGAGCAAAGGCACCCTGGACAAGCGCACCGTGTGGTACCTGATCGCATGGAACGACGAATGGCCGGAGCGCATCGGTATCGGCGAAGCCGCCCCGTTCCCAGGCCACAGCCTTGAGTTCCCCGCCGACGTAAGGACCAAGCTACTGGAACTGTGCCAGCGCACCACGGACTGGCAGCAACGTCTACAGGGGGACCTCATCCAGGTACCGAGCGTGCGGGCTGCGGTGGAGCAATGCCTGCGCGACCTGGATGTCGGCGGCACGAAGGAACTGTTCCCTTCCGACTTCACTCTTGGCCAGCGGGGCATCCCCATCAATGGCCTCGTATGGATGGGTGACAAGCGCACCATGCGAGCCCGGATACGGGCCATCATCGCCGACGGATACCGTGTGGTGAAACTGAAGATCGGTGCGTTGGATTGGGCCGAGGAGGAAGCCCTGCTCCGTGAAGTGCGAAGTGAGTTCAACGCGAACGACCTGGAACTGCGTGTGGATGCGAACGGCGCGTTCGATGCGGCGGAGGTGATGCCCGTCCTGCATCGCCTTGCCGACCTCGGGGTGCAGAGCATCGAGCAACCCATCGCTCCGGGCCGCTATGAACTGATGGCAGAGGTGGTCGCAGCCTCCCCGGTACCGATCGCGTTGGATGAGGACCTTATCGGCCTGCATCATACTGACGCACGCACCGCACTGCTCGACACCGTACGGCCCGGGCACATCGTCATCAAGCCAAGCCTGGTCGGAGGTTGGCAGGCCACGCGCGAGTGGATCGGCCTGGCAGGCGAACGCGGCATTGGATGGTGGATCACATCAGCACTGGAGAGCAGCATCGGGCTCAATGCCATCGCACAATTCACGGCCACCCTGCCGATCGACCGGGCACAGGGCCTTGGGACAGGCAGCGTATACCTGAACAACATCCCGTCACCACTTGAGGTGGAGAACGGCGCACTGTTCCATCGCCCGGAAAGAGGTTGGGACCTGAGCCTGTTCAGGCCATAGCGCCCCCGTTCCCGGTGCATTTGCGACCTTTATTGGCGATGTCCCCGCGCGTTCCCCTTGCTGCGCACTTTCGCTCACTCACCGTGAACGGATGTACCATGAGCGCTGATGAGACCGCCGCCCACTTCGGCGCGTGGCGCGGCAACGACGATGGGGAGGAAGCATGGCGGGAGCCCTTGGAACGTACCGTGGCCGAACTCCTGCGAGGCCGCGGTGGGCTCAGTGCCTGGACGAGCGGTACAACAGGGCCGCCCAAGCGCATCAGCATCCCACGCCGTGATCTTGTGAAAAGCGCTGAACTGACCGCGACCACCTTCGGGCTCCATGCGGGTGACAAGGCTCTCCTCTGTCTTCCTTGTGACTTCGTGGCCGGCAAGATGATGGTCGTTCGGGCCTTTGTGCTCGGGCTCGACCTGCACATCATCGACCCGCGCGGCAGCATCCTCCAGAAGCTCACACCTGGTGATCGGTTCCGGTTCACGGCCATGGTGCCCCTTCAGCTCCACAGGAGCCTGCAGGAGGACCGGCAACGCGTGGAGGAGCACTTCCACACGATCCTGCTCGGCGGCGGCCCTGTGAGCGATGCCCTTGTGGAAGACCTCCAGGACCTGCGCGTGAACGTGTTCCAAAGCTATGGCAGCACCGAGATGGTCTCACACATCGCGCTCCGTGCACTCAACGGCCCCGAGCGCAGTGAGCCTTTCCGAGCCCTCGGCGATGTCCATTTCGCACGCGATCCGCGCGGCTGCCTGGTGGTGCACACGCCCCACTTGAGCGTGAAGCAGCACCTGACCAATGACCTGGTGCGCCTGGTGGATGACACCCGGTTCATCTGGCAGGGGCGCCATGACAATGTCATCCTCAGTGGCGGGAAGAAGATCTTCCCCGAACAGCTCGAGGCACGTACTGCCGGGATACTTCCCTACCCGCATTACTTCACCGCCGCACCCGACCCGGTCCTCGGCCAGGCCGTGATGCTCGTGCTGGAGACCGAACGCCCGCAGGAGGAGGTGCTGCCAGAGGTACTGGAACTCCTCATCAGGACGCTCCATCCACATGAACTTCCGCGCAGGGTGCAGGCGTTGCGTCGGATCCAACGCACCAGCGGCGGCAAGATGATCAGGCGCTGAACCGTGCGACCGGCCCGTGCCGTGCAATGACCGGTTCAGGCACCGTCCGCATAGATGCGATACAGGCGGTTCCGCAGATAGGTCTTGAACGACTCTCCCCGCTCTGGCCGCCAGGCATTGACGACGGGCATCCGCGTATAGCCGAACTCATGCAAGCGAGCCGGCAGGGTCGAACGCTCGATGAGCATGGACTCCACCGGGCGCACGCCCTTCCTTCCCTCGCCACTGCCAACATGCGCCACGCCTTGGAAGCTCCTGCCTGTGGAACTATTGCCCGACCATGCGCGTCCAAGCGTGGTCGGCTCCAGCAGGATCGGATCCCAGGAAAGCCCGATGAAGGCTGCCAGTTGGCGCATGGTCCCTTCCGGATCGCTGATCAGGTCCTCGTACCGCACGACCTGCAGACCAGGCAATGTGGCTTGGTAGAGCGAGGCATGGTGGAAGGCGAACTCGAGCGTCCGCAGAGGCTGGATCAACGAAGGGAACCGATGTCCGTTCGCTATAAAGCGCCGGAACGACGCGAGGTTCGCGTACGGGTCCCGGACCATGAACACAAAGCGTGCATCCGGAAAGAGCGAACGCAACCACCAGGCATGTTCCATATGGTCCACGCTCTTCTCCACGATGATCTGGTGGGGCTGACGCTTGGGCAGCCCCAGACCGACCGAGATGGCATCGACGTAGTGGTACAGGTCGTCCGCCCCGGCCGAGGCACCCATATGCTCAAGAAGATGGCGTTCCGCAGCAGGCAGGTCGAAGCGCCCCTGCAGGTGTGCATCAGCACGCTCATCACCGTGCTCATGATAGCTGCGCATGATACCCATCATGCGCGCGATCCTTCCCTGGCGTTCCGTTCCTCCATCTCGGAGCATCATACGCCTCGGGTACAGGGACGGCAGGCCCTGCACGTGGGAGAAATGCACCTCCAAGGGAACCGCATGGATGCCGGGGTGGCCGTCCAGCAGATTGCGCAGCAGCGTGGTCCCGGACTTGTGCGCCCCAAGCACGAACACAGGCCCCTTGGGCACTCCACCAGGCCCACCACCCGTGCGGACATCCATCATTCCTTCGCTCATTCGGCTGCCGGTTGGTCACCCGACCAAGATGCATCACCCTCCCCCTCCAGCGGCCGCGCATGGACATACACCCGCCACCGATCGAGCACAGCGGACATATCCGAAGGCAACGGGCTTTCGAACGCCATACGCTCACCCGTCACCGGATGATCGAAGCTGAGCGTTCGTGCATGCAGCGCCTGGCGAGGCAGTATCGCGAAGCAGTTCTCCACGAATTGCCTGTACTTGGTGAAGGTCGTGCCTTTGAGCACCCGGTCACCACCATAGGTGGCGTCGTTGAACAGTGCATGGCCGATGTACTGCATGTGTACGCGGATCTGATGCGTGCGCCCGGTCTCCAGTTTGCACTCAACGAGGGTCACATATCGGAAGCGCTCGAGCACCCGCCAGTGGGTAACGGCCGGCTTGCCCTGCTCTCCTTCCGGGAACACCCACTGCACCGTGCGATCCTTCGGGCTCCTTCCGATGTGCCCCTCCACCGTACCGGATCCGTCGGGGGGGTCCCCCCATACCAGTGCGTTGTAGCGGCGGTCGGTGGTACGATCGAAGAATTGTCTGGCCAGATGTGCCAACGCCTCCTCGGTCTTCCCTACCACCATCACCCCGCTGGTGTCCTTATCCAATCGGTGCACCAGTCCCGGCCGGGGGATGTCAGCGCCAGGCACTGCCGGAAGCCCACCGAAGTGGTACAAAAGGGCGTTCACCAAGGTGCCCGACCAGTTGCCATGTCCTGGATGAACGACCAGTCCAGCAGGCTTGTCAATGACCAGCAGATGAGCGTCTTCATAAAGGATCGTCAGCGGGATGTTCTCGGGCAGCAGCTCCACCTCACGCTGAGGATAGGGAAGCACGATGCTGATCTCATCCAGCGGCTTCACCTTCTGGCTTGGCTTGGCCGCGCGCCCGTTCACCAGCACATTGCCCGCCTTCGCGGCCGCCTGGATCCGTGTTCTTGATGTGTTCGGTAGTCGGTCGAACAGGAATTTGTCCAATCGGATGAGCGACTGGCCTGGGTCGCAGGTGATGCGGTGGTGCTCAAAGAGCTCCTGCTCCTCATCCCGCTCCATGGATGCTGTCATCAGTGCTGAACGATGAGTCGTGCCAGACCCAAGGGCAGTCCCGATCGGTCGTAAATGCGAACAATGTAAGGGCCGTTCGGCCAGTCGGCCGTGGACACCTCCTCCCCCTGCACGCGTGCTGAGCGGAAGACCACACGCCCCATGACGTCAACGACCTCCATTCCACCAGCCGCGTCTGCATTGTCCAGGAACAACTTGAACGATGTGCTGCTCGGGTTCGGCACCAGACGCACCATTGGGACATCCGCTGAATGCTCATCAATACCGATGAACGGATCGACGTCCGCAACGAACACCGGCCTGATCATCAGTGAACCCTGGAAGGCGGTCGGCTGCCAATCGGTACCCACCTTGTAGGAAATACGCGACTGGTTGTTCCTGTTGCAGTCGAATCCGACATTCATGCCCACCGCGTTCGTTTGTGTCCATCCCACCCAGAACGTACCTGCCACATGGATGGTCGAATCAAGCGGATACTCCACAAAGCGGTTCAGCCCCTCGCGCTTATACTCCGGTGTGGAAAAAGAAAAATTCTGGTGCTGCACCACTTCAGGAGAAAGACTGCTCCAGACCGTAATGAGGAAGGAACCCTGGGTCGGCGGGAGGCCAGGGGGCGGATTGGCCTGCGGGTTGAAGTAGATGCGGAGCGCACGCAAGGAGTCGGCACCGACGATGTCGAACCGGTACGCCAATTGCGCACCGGGAGCGTTCAAGGAATAGCCCATCTCCGCCGATCCGTCATCATAGGAGTAGTAGTTGCTCAGTTCCTGGACAAAGGTCGCTGTGTCGTTGTAGGGGTTGATATCCGGCTGCGTCTGCGCCAGGAAACGCACACGCCAAAAGGCTGCATCCGTGCTCAGCGTCGGATCGTAAACGAAATTATTGGGGGCGCTGTTGATGGGATGACCGCTGCTTATCACGGAAGAAGCGTTCCCGGACGTGCTATTGCCATAGCTCGGTGGATCGAACACGAGCGGTCCCTCCGTCGTGCCTGCCTGCATCCTCCACGTGATGAACCGATCGTTCACATCCAGGTTGCGAATGGGGAGGGTCCTGTTGATCGCCATGTAGCTTGCAGGAGCCTGTTCAAATGCGTGGAAGGGGACCGATGTGTAGGTCTGAAGCAGGGTCGACCCCGGTTCCAGATAGGCCATGTCCACAATGACGGTATCGCTGAACGAGCGATCGGTCCCCAGCCGCACATAATCCAGATGCCAGTGATCGAACGACCCGCTGAGGGTGGCATAGTTCAGGAACCGCATCCGGAAACCCTCCTGCAGGAACCGCGCCTCCTTGATGGGGACCATCACCTGCCGGAACTGGTCGCTCGTGTAATATGGTGTGCGCCATACCCGGACCCAGGCGTCCTCCGATGGTGCGAACAGCTCCAGCACCAGGCTATCCTGCGGTTGCACTTCTGCATCCCCGCTCAAGCCGCGGGGCTGAACGAAGAAGCTCAGATAGACCGAGTCCGCTGCGGAATAGGAGAGGTCGATGGGCACGGAGGTCAATCTGTCGGCGATGCCATAGGCGCTATACTGCGCAAAATTGTAAGGGTAGCCATCCCGTGCCAGCCCATCAAAGGTGGCCACCCCGATCGTGGGGGGATCGACCCCATAGGTGTTGTTCACATGAACGTCGTCATCCTCCCAAAGGACCATGGGAGTGCTCACGTTGTTCATCAGGTATCTGCGTGGGTCAGGGTCCACGGAATAGACCATCAGTGAATCCTGAACATAGGCCGGTGACTGTAGGAACAGCGTATCCTCGGGCGGGGATTGGAGCGTGTCGTAGATAAAATAAGGTGGCCACGCATCGACGACCGAAAGCACGGGCGGATAGGCGCTCACATCACGCAGGGTCAGTTGCACCATCGGCAGTGGCTGCCGCGTCACGATCGGGGCGTCGGGGTCGGCCAGGTCCACCGTGAACCGGAAGGTCGTGTCATCGGCGAACATCATCTCCGGTGTGGAAGCGCCAGCCACCTCCAGAGCATAGATGGTCTCCGACAGGCTGACCCCTTCATCCGTGGCGGTCGCCCACCGCTTCCGCGTCCGGTCAACTGAAAAGTCGTCCATCAATGGTAGCACCTGGGCTTCATACTGATAGATGAAATGCTCGTTCAACGTGGACTTCATCATGGCCTGCCCCCCACCTTCCGGCGGGCGTACTGATAGCGCACGGAGATCCTCCCCTTGAGCGTTCAGGACCAGGGGAAGGACCAGCAGGCCCAGGGCCAGGAGCGCGTCATTCAACCGCATTGATGCTGTCATTGGTGGCATATCTTCCAGGGTCGCTCCATCCGGCCTTGGGGCGGAGCCCCGTGGTGTCCATGGTCAGCCACACATCGATCGGCGAACCCATGGGGACCAAGGCATCGGAGCGTGGGGCCGGGGATTGTCGGTACACCCGTGCCAACGCTGAATCGCCCTGCGTATTGCAACCATCGCATACGACCACGAGCCCCCTGTTGAGGGAAGCCATGTTCAACAAGGTGGATAGCTCCGCACCGTTCAACCCGAGCAGGTCAGGCACCGGAACACGCTCCCCGTTGGCACCGCTTCCAAGGACGAGCGTCACAGCAGCACCACGCCTTACGCGGGCACCGGCCAGGATACGCTGACCGTCCAACTGCTGCTCAAGCACACAGTCCACGCACGGATCGGGCCGATACGCCATGCCGGCGACCCGCAATCCCAGGATCTCCAGTACGGACAGTGCCTGGCGCTTCGAAAGATCCTCCAGCTGTGGCATATCGATCATGGGTGGCTGCAACGCGTTCATGACCAGATACACCTTGCGGCCAGGCTTCACCTCGGAACCGGCATCCGGGTCCTGGTCCACCACACTTCCGGGTATACCGTCCTCCCGGTATACCGAATCGATCACGATCGCGCCCAATTGCCTTGCTCCCAAGGCTTCCTGGGCAGTATTCATGGTCATTCCGGCCACATCAGGAACACGCACGATGGCATCGTGTCGGGTGTAGGACCGCAACGCGAACCATCCCGCCACAACGAGGACGGCCGCCAGGAACACGGGGAGGAAGAACTTCATGCGTGCGACGTGCAAATGTAGCCGCCTCCGCACCACGAACCGTCCGCTGTGCAAAGTGTCGTGGCGATCGCGGTCGCAGCTGGGTGATCGACGCATCAACTTCGCCGCCAACTCATCCAACGATGCAACGCCAACGCCCCCTGATCGCCATACTCCGAGGAGGATCCACCGGCGAATCAGTGATCAGCATGCAGAGCGCCCAGACCATGCTGGACGCGCTCGACCAGCACCGATACCAGGTGGTGCTCATTACTGTGCGGTCGGACGGATGGCGGGCCCATACCCCGACCGAAGAGGAACTGATCTTCCACCCGGGATCGTTCGCTGTGGAGCTGAACGGCGACCTGAGGCCGGTCCAGGGTGCGCTGATCGCCATCCACGGAGCCCCAGGCGAGAACGGCGTCCTGCAGGGCTACCTGGACATGTTGGGCGTGCCGTACCAGACCGGAGGGGTACTGAACATGGCCCTCACCATGAGCAAGCATGCCACCGTGGCGATGCTGCGCGACTTGGGATTCCCGGTCGCCGCTTCCGTGAGACTGCAGCAGGGGAACGGGCTCCAGGAAGAACAGCTCTCCACCATCGGCTATCCCTGCTTCGTTAAGCCGGACCAAAGCGGCAGCAGCCTGGGTGTCACCAAGGTCCGATCCGAGACCGAGCTGAAAGGGGCCCTTGACACCGCCTTCAAGGAATGCCCCATCGTACTGGTGGAACGCGGGGTAACCGGGCGTGAAGTGACATGCGGTGTGCTCATCCTCCGTGGCCGGCACACTGCATTGCCCGTTTGCGAGATCAGCACATCACGGGAGTTCTTTGACTACGAGGCCAAATACCACGCGGCGGATACCATCGAGACCGTACCGGCCGATCTGCCGCCCGAGGTGACCGCACTGGTGCAGGAGCGATCCCGTGCGATCGCCCATGCATTGGGTTGTCGGGGGATGGTGCGCGTGGACCATATATGGACCGGCTCCGAGCTCATCACCATTGAAGTGAACACCGTGCCCGGCTTCAGCAAGGCGAGCATCTATCCCAAGATGCTGCACGCAGCAGGCAGGTCGATCCCCGGCACCATCAACACCTTGGTGGAGGAACTGCTTGAACAAGGGCGGCGTACCGCTTGATGACCGATCAACGTGATCGAAGCCATGCGACCACCTGTTCCATGGCCTTCGCCCGATGACTGGTCCGCTGCTTGTCCGAAGTGGTCATTTCCGCATAGGTGCGCGTGTCACCCGCAGGTACGAAAACGGGATCGTAACCAAAGCCGGCAACACCCCGCAGCTCCGTGGTGATGGAACCCTCGACCGTACCCTCGAAGACATGCGCCGCGTCGCCCTCCACCAAGGCGATCACTGCCACGAACCGCGCACGACGGTCGGACATCCCGTGCATCGCAGCCAGCAACTTATCCATATTGGCTGCTTGGTCGCCGGCCGATCCCGCATACCGGGCGGAACGCACTCCGGGTGCTCCGTTCAACGCGACCACCTCAAGGCCGGAGTCATCGGCCAGACAGGGAAAGCCGCATTTCTGCGCAACATGGCGGGCTTTCTGCAAGGCGTTCTCACAGAACGTATCCCCCTCCTCCGGGAGCTCCTCTACGATGCCAACATCGTCCAAGGACAATACCTCGACCTCTTCATTGAGGAAGGCCCGCAGTTCCGTCACCTTTCCAGGGTTGCGCGTACAGAGTACGATGCGATCGAGCGTCATGGTGGTGTCCGAGCTTTTGCGGTGATCGTTCCTGTGCAAAGGTGATCCACCGTACGGAACAACGGCCGAACGCCCGCGACCGAGGCCGCCGCGCTACTCCGACAGTGCAGTGACCACAGCCCATGCACGAAGCAACATGCTTGTACTTTTGACGCGATGGCCGCGTCCCTGACCCTTGAACGATCGATCGGTGCCCTGAAGCGTCGCTTGTTGGCTTGGGAGCTGATGGCTTTGGAGGGCCGCATCCATCCTGAGCCGGACAAGGCACTGCTCCTGTTCGCTTCCCCCCGCGGCGGTTCCACATGGCTCGAGGAAATGCTTGCCACGATACCCCGCGTTGCGACCATTTGGGAACCGTTGGACATCGTGAACAATCCAGTGGTCGGCAAACTTGGGTTCTGGTGGAGACAGCACATTCCTGAAAATGCCGACTGGCCCGAAGCTGAAGCCATGTTCACCGACCTCTTCAGCGGCCGCACGCTCTCACCTTACCTGGCCCGTGCCACAACCCCGCGTGAGTTGCGCATGGCCGATCGCCTGTTGGTGAAATTCGTTCGAGGGAACCTGCTGCTTCCCTGGATCACCAAGCACTTCGATCTGCCCAAACCAGTGTTGTTGGTAAGGCACCCCTGTGCAGTTGTCGCCTCCATGAAGAAGTTCGGGGTATGGGACGGGCTGCATCGAGAGCCACCACCACCCCCGCACCGTCATGACGATGTCCTCCGTTCGATGTTGGAACGGATCGGACCGACCCCGACACCTGCGGAGTACCTCGCCCGGGTGTGGTGCATCAACAACGCCTGGATACTGGCCCATCCCCGGAACGGTTCGGACTGGACCACGGTGACCTACGAGGAGCTTGTGATAGACCCGGAGGCCACGCTCGCACGGATCTTCAAGGAATGGAACATGGAGCCCCCGCCCAGGGCGTTGGAACTAGCGCGTCGTCCCAGTAAAACGACCCTTTCCGGTTCGCCCGTCACCGATCCGCTCGCTCAACTGGAGCACTGGCGCAAAACCCTCAACAGCCACGAACAACACCAGATCCTGTCCGTCATCGCTCGATGTGGCGTGGAGCTCTATGACGAAGAACTCCTTCCAAAACGAATGAGATCCCGACCGGGTGACAGTGACATACGCTGACGAACGCTGCGCCCCCCCTGCAGAACACCTGCCGCCCACGGACCATTTCGGTGGTGGCAGAAGGATCGGTGAAGCGCACGTCCACCTCGTCCCACAAGCGCCCGCTCAACCATGACCAGCGAACGAAAAGTCCCCGGTTGGCTCAAACGCCCATCCGTCAGTAGCGGGTCGTTCGCCTCCAACATTGGATTCACTGCTGGAAAAAGCTTGATAGGAATAATTGCTCAGCTTGTATTCACTCCGATCATCGTAAGCCTATATTCTCCTGAAGCATATGGTTCCTTTGGATTCATAATGTCATTAACATCGATCATTTTACCTTTATCAACACTTCAGTATGACAAGGCCATATATATGGCAAAAGATAGAATAGAAATAGAAGAATTGAGCAAAATATTACATCTTACACCTGTATTCATGTCTGTTTTTTTAACCATATCATATTTTCTTATTGCGGACTTCATTCCTGATGGATCGAGCATTAGATCTTTAGGATATGGAATACTTCTGACACCATTATTGATCATCCTCACTTCTTGGGCGCAGACGAGCCAACACCTCATGGCTGTCAATTATCGATACAAGGATGGCTTTCTGTTCGGAAGCGCCTCCATGATCGGAAGCAAGCTCGTTTCCATCGCGTATGCTGTTCTGTTCGGAGGTTGGTTCGGCGGACTTGCCCTGTCCGAGGTCTTCAACCGCTTGGGGCAGCTTGTTGTGAACAATTCGATCATCCTCAAGAGGCCGATCTTCCCGTCGCTTGCGGGCGTGCGTTCCAGTGCGCTGCGTGCGACCGCCCTCAAGTACATCAGTTTCCCGAAGTTCGACCTCCCCGCTGTGCTGCTGGCCGCACTTTCCAAACAGGTGCCCCTGTTCTGGATCCCACGTTCGTTCGGGCTTGCCTCCTTCGGACATTACGTGCTTGCTGTCTCGCTGCTGGAGGTGCCGATGCGCCTGCTCGGTTACTCGCTGAGCAGTGTCTTCTTTCAGCGTGCGGTGAAAGCCTACGCTTCAGGCGGCATCGGTCAGTTGCGCCAGATCACGCTCAAGACCATCGTGCTCCTCTCCGGTGCCGGCTTCATTCCCTTGGTGCTCATCGGCCTTTTCGCGCAGGAGCTTTTCGTCCTGTTCTTCGGAGAGACCTGGTCCGTATCGGGAGCGATCGCACAGCGCCTATGCATCGCCTATTCGGTCCGGATGGTGGTCGAGCCGATCGGCGCCGTACTTCGTGTGCTCGGTGAGCAGAAGAAATTCCTGGTGTTCAATACGGCCTTCCTCTTCATGAGGATCGGTGCCATGGCCGTCGGCATGCTCACTGGTGTCGACCTGATCACGGCCGTCACCTTCTATGCATTGGCGGAAGCCGCAGGATATCTCTTGCTGGGCGGCTCGATCGTTCTGCGACTTTTTGCAAGGGAGAAGCCCTGAGCAACGTGGCGCACCGCCACTCTCGCCGCACTGACCTACTTTCGGGACCGTTCATGAAGGTACTGCACATCACGGCCTGGTACCCCAGCTCGGAACGACCGGGCTGGTCTCCCTTCGTGCAGCGCCATGTGCTCGCCCTGCAGCCATTTGCGGACCAACGTGTCTGGCACTTGTCCGTGACCATGGCACGCTCATGGGGGCTGGACCGCAGAGCACATCTGGCGGACCGCACCCTGCTGCTCTCAGGACCGTTCCGTTCCTGGCGCATTCTGGAATGGGCATCCACCCTGCTCGTACTGCTCGCCTGGTTCACCCGTGACCGGTCGTTCCGGCCAGACCTCGTGAACTTCTGCATCGCTTATCCCAACTGCGTTCACACGGGCATCCTCAAGTTCTTCATCCGCAGGCCGTTCGTGATCACCGAGCACTACAGTGCCTATCACTATGGGTTCAATACCGCCTCCCAGGGCCTTGAACGGATCCGCAGGATCTTCCGCCAAGGAACCCCGGTCATTGCCGTATCCCGCGCATTGGTGCAGGATATCGAACGGTTCGCACGAACGACACTGCCATCTGTATGCGTCGTGCACAATGTGGTGGATGGAGCGCGCTTCCACCATCGCGCGGAACCGCCCCCCGAGGAGGGCCGTTTCTTCGCCTTGGCGTACTGGCGGCCTCCCAAGCGCCCCGACCTGTTGATCGAAGCCTTGTCCATACTCGTCTCAAGGGGCTTTAACGCCCGCTTGCGCATCGGTGGCTCCGGCGACCAGCTCGATGCCGTTCGCGTGCGGTCCAGGGAGCTCGGTGTGGAGGATCGCATCGACCTGCTGGGCGACCTATCTCCCGATCGGGTGGCAGAGGAGATGAACCGCGCGCACCTCTTCCTGCATGCCAGTGACCACGAAACCTATGCGGTCGTGTGCGCTGAAGCCCTGTGCTGCGGCACACCTGTTGTCGCATCCATGGTCGGAGGCATACCGGAATATCTGGACCCGGAACGAGGTCGGGTGGTCCCTGACCCTAGCCCTGAGACCTGGGCGGAGACCATCGAAGCGATCTGGGAAAGCGCCTGGCATGCCGACAGGTATGAGCTTGCGTCGCGCTCGATCGCCATCAATTCGCCGGATGCCGTGGGTGCCCGCTATGCGAGCTTCCTGCAGGATGTACTGGATAAGCGGACCCAGCGTAGCCAATAGCATAGTTCAGTTAGATGGCCCCTTTCCGCAACGAACGCATCCTGATCGTCTCTCCGGAGGCCTGGGGCAGCATGCGGATCTCCAAGCATCACTATGCGACCTCTCTTGCACGAGCAGGTGCACAGGTATACTTCATGGGCCCCCGGAACACCTCCCCTACGCGTGACGACGTCGCAATGGCCGAGGAGGAGGGCCTTGTGTTGGTGACCGATACCTGGCATTGGCCTGGTCAGCGCTTCCTCCCCCGTTGGTCAAGGGCGCTACTGGATGCGGCACATCTGGCTGGTGTGGCTCGACGGTGCGGCGGCGGGTTCGATATCCTTTGGAATTTTGATGCATACCGTTTTCGCAGCCTTCGTTCACGCGCCAATGCAAGGGTCCGGCTGCTCCACTTGATGGATCTGCCTCGCCCTTGGGACGCCCATGAGCCGGCGTCGAACGCGGACCTGGTGATCGCGGTATCCCAAAGCATGATCGACGCCCTCGGCGCACATGTTCGCGAGGGGATCCACGTTCCTCACGGTATCCTTCCCCGCCCACCAGGAACAGACCGAACAGACCGCACAGGGACCGGGCCGCACATCGGATACGCCGGCAACCTGGCGATCCCCTACCTGGACCTGGAAGGCATTCTGCGAATTGCGACCGAGCATCCGCAGGCGACCATCCATCTGTTCGGTCCTTGGTCCCACGCCTTCGGGGGGAAGGGACAGCTGGCCCCTGACATGCTGGCACGCCTGCGGAACCAGCCCAACATCAGGCTCCACGGACAGGTACCATCCAGTGAGCTGCACGAGCGCCTTTCCGCAATGGACCTGCTCCTTGTCGCATACGACTCAGCACGTTTCCCGAACGAGACCCGCAACTCGCACAAAGTGCTCGAATACCTCATGACCGGCAGGCCTGTTCTGGCATCCCACATGGCCGATCTCGTGCAACTCCACCAGCTGTTGGTCATGGCGCCTCCTGGAACGAGCATCGCTGACCTGGCCGGTGATGTTCTGCGCGACCTGCATAAGCACAATGCCCCGGAGCGCATGGCCATGCGCAAGGCATATGCCGCCTCCATGTCCTATGATGCCCACCTCCTGCGCATCGCTGATGCCCTTCGATCCCTCAACGACCCGGCCCGCACCTGACCCGCCACCACGAACGCCACAGCCTTTCAAGATGGATGCACAACAGCAGCAGGGGGCCAGGAACGAACGCCTTCCACGCCTTGCAACCGCCTTGGGTACCCTGAAGTCACTTCGATGGTTCATCAGCAACACATGGACCTACCTCATGCGCGGCACCACTGCGAAAGCTGAACGAACGGCCTGGTTCGATCTGCGGAGCAACGTTTTCCATCGCTACCTGCTGGACCTGATGCTCATGCTGAACGACCAGGGGTATGCTATCCGCATGCGTTTCCATCCCGGAGCCGTTGCCACTTGGAACACCTCCCTTCTGCTGCAATTCGTGCCGCGGTTCCGATTCCATCTCAGGGAACGGCCGGCTCCCCATGACCTGCGCTTCTCCGACCGCCCCGGCACCCCTGGGGTCATGGTCCTCGACCCCGACTACTTCCAACGCGAACCACTACCGGCCTTATCCTACGTGGTCCCGATGCCAATGGTCGACTCCATCTACGCCAAGGGCCTGCATGCATGGACGCCGGACCTGGACCGCATTGACAGAGCGCGGAAGATCTTCTTCGTCGGCAATGTCTCGCCCGAATATGCCGCTTCCGAAGAGATCATCGGTGAAGTGTTCGGCTGCTTCACCAGGCCTCAACTGATCGACCATGTTGAACGGCTCTTCCCCGAGCGCATCCATCGACCTCACAATGCCACCGACCTTTACAAGGATGGGCCACAGGACATCGTGCTGATCGACCGAAAGCGGTTCAATATTCCCCATGAGGAACTGCGGGCCGTCATGGCCAGGCATGACCTTTTCCTGGCACCCGCCGGCGTGATCATGCCCCTGTGCCATAACCTGACAGAAGCCATGAGCGTGGGTTGCATCCCCGTCCTGCAGCATGCGCACCTGATGCATCCGCCGCTGAAGGACCGGGTCAATTGTCTTGCCTACCGGGACGTTGCCGGGTTGCGAGCGGCACTGGTCGAAGTGCAACACATGAGCGGCGAGGACGTGCTGGCCATGCGTCGGAACGTCCTTTCGTACTACCAGAAGTACTTGTCACCAGAGGCCGTGGTGGGCTCTCTGGAGCATGGCAAGGGCAGGCTGACGCGCGTTCATCTGAACGCTGAGCACCTGAGCGTGGACCTGTTGCGAAAGCGTGCAGGGCGGCTCGGTCCACCTTCCGACCGTGATCGCGCCTGACGAGGATGTGCCGTTGAAGTACCTTTGGGCATGCCCGAACGGCCGACCACAGGGAGCACATCCCCGCCCCTGGTCTCCATCATCATGCCCGCCTACAATGCCGGGGCCTTCATCAGGGAGGCGATCGAAAGCGTGCTGGCGCAGGACCATGCGGAGTGGGAGTTGATCGTGGTGAATGACGGGAGCACCGATGGGACCGGAACGATCGCCAGTTCGTTCACGGACCCCCGCATCCGGGTCGTCCACCAGGAGAACCGCGGCATTGGCGGTGCCCGGAACAGGGCGTTGGAACTCATCCGCGGAGAGTTCCTCGTGACGCTGGACGCGGACGATGTCATGCCACCGCAAAGCCTGAGCAGCCGCCTGGCGGTCCTGCTGGCGGATCCTGACCTCTCCTTTGCGGATGGATCCGTGCTCATGATGGACCGCACCCTCACCACCATATTGAAGCGCTATACGCCCACCTTCACCGGCGAGCCCCTGGCGGAACTGTTGAAGCTCAATGGGAGCTGCTTCTTCGGTCCCACATGGATGATCCGCAAAGGCACCGGAGTGGAATTGAGGTTCGACGAAGACACCTCGCATGCGGAGGACCTGTTGTTCTACCTGTCGATATCCAAGGGACGTCAGTACGGCTTCACGCGCGAAACCGTTCTACACTATCGCCGCACAGGCACCTCGGCGATGAGCAATCTGGACGGTCTGGCCAGGGGATATGCGCACATCGTTCGCTGGCTCAAGGCGCGGCCGGAGCTGCTGGAAGCGCGTGAACGCGAACGGTTCGAGCGCAAATGCGACATGATCATGGCGCGGAGCTATCTGCGGAACAAGGAACCCATGAAAGCACTTGCCCATGTGTTCGGGATAAGGACGCCCCCTGCCTATCCCAAGACCAAGCGCAAGCGCGAACACGCGCCTCAGACCAAGCCGAGCTCGGTCAACAGATCGTGATACGTTCGTGCCATCAGGTCCCGGGACCGATGAAGCCGGGCGAACACCATGGTACGCTCGCGCTGGCCGGGTGATGCAAGTGTGTCCTTCACCTGTTCCAAGGCCTGCACCAGATCATCGCCGGTGGGATCGAACAAGGCACCTGCCATCGGCTCTTGCTCGATGAGCGCGCTATCGTCGGCAACGCCCCTGGTCATGATCACGGGCAGGCCGCTGGCCCAATATTCGCCATTCTTCACAGGGCTCAAGTAGGCACTGGAAGGCGTGCCCTTGTACAAGGCGAAGGCCATGTCGGCCGCGCTCAGGTAGGCAGGCACATCCGCGTGCGCGGCCTTCAGCACCCGCACCCGCTCCTGGTCCACGCATTGCCGCGCAAGACCTGCCCGGACCTCTCCCTCAGGTGTTGCCGTGAGCACCAGCAACCGACCCCGCTCCCCGGACCAGCGGAGGAATTCGGCGAACGCACGATGTGCGAGCTCGTCCAGGTACATCCCTCCGAACTTGCCCAGGTAGACAGCCACAAGGTCATCGGCGCCCCACCCCAGCTCGGCACGCACGTGCGCACGGTCCGATGGGCTGTACATGAACCGCTGCAGATCGACCGTACAGGGTGTGACATGGATGTGCGCGGCTCCCAAGCCCTCCGCTCTAAGCCGCGCAGCGTATCGCTCCGAAACAGTGATGATCCCAGCGGCCCGTCGGAGCACCGCCCGCTCCACTGCACCGCCTACGCGGGCCGCCAGGGAGCGGGGCGACCAATTGCCACAGTGGACCATGTATTCCGTGTGAGGCTCCACACTTTCCACGATGGAAGGAACGGAGGCGTACTTCCCAAGGGCCAACGGTATCGAGCCAGCAAGGGTGGAACGGGCAACGAACAATGATACCGGCCCACCCCGCAACGCCCGCTCCAACTGACGGGGAAGGGCGACCAGGTCGAGCGCCCGTGAGGCTGCGCGCACCGGAAGGCGGGAGGCCATCAGCGGGACATGGTCCAACCACTCCGGCAAGGTCGATCGGTCCACCGTGGCGCCGCGCTCCACAGTGGCAAGCGTCATCCTGCCGGCATATCCCATGCGCCGGAACAGCTCCATGGTGGGCAGGAACGAAGCCGTGGTCAGCGGGTCGGCAACACCCCAGAACCCCACGAAGACCACATGTTCCATTCGCGCCATGGGCATCAGGTATGCGTGCCTGGTCGTTGCTTGGGCCTTACCCGGGATCCGCGCTTGGTCGCAAGGACCGGGAGTTCCTTCAAGGCTGCGGTGCCGTTGGCGAACGTGGCGAGGTCGATCCGCTTCCCCCGCCTTCGCTGCTGGTCGCGTATGGCGGTGATATGCCGGACCATGAACAGACCGGAGACCAGGAACGGGATCAGTGGGATCTTGAAGCGGACCAAGGCACCGAAATTGGGGGTCGTGGCACCCACAACGAACGCGAGCAGTACCGCGAACAGCAAGGACATCAGCAGCAATGGAATGGCCGATATGGTGCGCAGGAAGAACGCCGGCCCGGCCCGGTACAACGTGGTGAGGAGCAGCCACAACAACCAGATGTTCTCCAGCCCGCTCAAGGCCATCACGATATTGCGCGCCTCCCATAGGAACGGCCGGAACAGACCTGCTGTCGTAGCCACGGGGAACTTGCCCAGCAAGCCCGTCCAGGTACCGTCGAATTCACCGATATCGAAATAATTGTCGCCATAATGCTCGGACCGCTTCATGTCCGATTGATTGACCTCGATCGTGACGATGGCGTTCTGGAGCGAGAACTTGCCCAAGCTGGACTCCAACCGCAGCAACAGGGTGATGGTCGAAGCCGTCAGGAGCGCCAGGACCACTGGGAGCACTACGAACTTCATCACCGAGCTCTTGATGTTGACCACCCGGAAATAGAACACCCAGAGCAGGGTCACGGGCAGCAGCACCATGAAGATGTACGGCTTCACCATGATGATCACGAAGGCGCTCAGCAACAAGGCCAGCACCTTCATCACCCCGAAACGTTTCTTGTAGAATATCTCGTCGATGCAGTGCACCCACATCGCCACGGCGCTCAAGGTGAAGGTGTCCTTCAGAATGGCCGAGCCCCAGAAGATGCACGAAGGCATGAACAGAATGGCCCATGCAAGTTCCTTGCGGAGGTCCGGGAAATAACTGACCATGGTCCGATACAATCGCCAGATCGCCAAATAGGAAAGGCTTGCAAGGACCACCGTGGTGATCAGGTAGCTGTCCAGCGCCAGGATCACCAAGGGACTGATCACCCGGATCACAAAGAACGTACGATGGTCAAAGTAAACATAGGCATACGGGTACCCTGTACTGAAGTTGAAGAACGTTCTGTTCTCAAGCGAATTTTCACCGAACAGCACAGTGAAATAACCCAACAGATCGATCTTCGCAAGCTTGCTCATTGATATTGCGGAATAAAAATAAGATATCGTATCACCTCCTTTGTAGTAATAAAAATAAACAAGACTAAAGAATAGACCTCCAATTACTTTCGCATAAAGACCCCAAAGAATGTAAGCATACTCAGGGTCTGTTTTTATTCTCCGGTTCTTCTTCCGTGCAAAATAAACGAACAAGATAGCCAGATATATCAACGAAAGGAGATACTCCCAAGCAGCAATACCCACATATCCATGGTACTGTACGTAGAACATCTCACCTGCTATTCCAGCGAACGCGAACCACAAAGGACCTGTCAGCAGCCGCTTGCCGCACCTCCTTCCATTGCACGGAGGTGGGCATCGCCGGTACTGCACAACGATCCTGCCTTGAGGACTGATCACACCTCTCTTTCGCCATGGTTAACACCCGTCCACAACGTGCGGGGCCTGCCAAGGTACTCCAAATGCCACAGGCACATCCCGCCTGCTCCGCTATCTTCGTTGCAATGCCTCGACCGGAACCCCGCTCCTGCCCGCTCTGCTCATCGACGAACTGGCGACCTGTACCCCGCATGACCAAGGATCTCGTGGTGAAGTGCTCGGATTGCGGCATGGTACACACCTCACACGCCCCCACGGAGGAAGAGTTGCAGGCATACTATGCGAATTATCCGGTGGTATCCACGCTGTCACCGATCACCCGAACGCGCTACCTGGAACTCCTTGACCGGTTCGAAGCGTTCCGGAAGAACAACCGCATCATCGATGTGGGCTGTGGCTCGGGCCTTTTCCTGCAGGTGGCGGCCGAACGAGGCTGGGAAGTTCATGGCACGGAATACGGCTCCATCGCCATTGATGCATGTCGCTCAAAGGGGATCGACATCATCGAGGGCGCCCTCGATCCGAAGAACTATCCGCCCGGACACTTCGATGTGGTATGCTCCTTCGAGGTACTGGAGCACCTCATCGATCCGGCGGGCGAGGTTGCCAGGATGGGGACGATCCTGCGCGACGGCGGACTGCTGTATGCGACGACACCCAACTTCAACTGTCTGGCCCGGCGAGCGGCTCCCTCGGATTGGAGCGTGGCCAACTATCCGGAACACCTGTCCTATTTCACTCCCCGTACCCTGCGACGTCTGTTCGGCGATATCGGCATGCGCCCCCTCTGGCTCGGCACCTCCGGCTTCAGTGTGGCCCGTTGGCTGTCAGGCAGGCGTACCGGGGCGGTCCGTGCCAACGCACAAGCACGGCAGGAGCAGTTGCGTGCGGACATGGAGTACAAACCTCACATGAAGCTGGCCAAGCGGGTGCTCAATTTCCTGCTCCACAGCTTTTCGCTGGGCGACAGCCTGAAGGGCGCGTTCATCCGATCGACACAAAGGGGCTGATCCACACTGGACCGCGTGGCCTCAAGGCATCCGCAAGACCCCGGGACGGTGCGACCTGACCGCTGGAAAAGCGGGATGCCTGGAACGCGGTGGTCGCACGCACCGGAACACCCGGCGGACCGATCATCCGGACCGTGGCACGCTCCACATGCCGCGTGCCGAAGGGCTCGATCAGTGGTGGTAGGCCGTTCCTCCCAGGATGGAGACCGCACGATAGAGCTGCTCAGCGAACAACAGGCGTACCAACTGGTGCGGAAAGGTCATCGGGGACAGCGACAGCAACAGGTCCGCGCGCTGCCGGACCGCATCGCTCAGCCCATAGGAGCCCCCCACGACAAAGGCCACCTGCCTGACACCCTGATCACGCCAGCGTCCCAGGCGATCGGCGAACTCCACACTGCCCAGACCCTTGCCTCGTTCGTCCAGCACGACCACACGCTCACCGGGCTGGAGCACCGCCAACAAGCGTTCACCTTCCACCCGCTGCTGGTGGGCGGCATCGCCCCTTCCCTCTTCCGCCACCACCACTTCCTGCACATCCCAGGTCCTCCGCACCCTTGTCAGATAATGCGCCACACCATCCTGCACGAAGCCCCGGTCCGTGCGCGCGATCCATATCACCCTGATCCTCATGGTCTTCGATCTGTTGGTAACTCTGCGGGACGAGGCTCGGATATTCGGCCCGGTATTTGCAAATTTCGGCGCAAATGAGCCATCCCATGAGCCGCTCCCTCGCGCTGCTGATGTCGCTGCTGCTGGTCATCGGGCTCCGTGCCCAGGACCCCGCCCGCGACAAGGTGGTGCAGGCCATGCGTACCGGCAATGCCGCCGCGCTGGCCGCTCAGTTCATACCGAACATCGACCTCACCATCAAGGAAACCTCCGAGGTGTACAGTCGTTCGCAAGCCGAGCAGATCGTCCGCAAGTTCTTCAATGACCACCCTCCGGTGGACCTGGTGATCGAGCACAGTGGCGTGAGCAAGTTCGGTGACGAGTACTTCATTGGCATCCTGCGCACGCGCAACGGATATTTCCGTGTCACCTTCTTCCTGAAGAAGACGGGAGATGCCAAACAGGTGAAGCAGTTGCGGATAGAATCCAGCAAGAACGATCTTTGAGCGGTGCTTCATCCTGAAATAGCCGCATTGGTCGAGCTCGCCCTGAGGGAGGACATCGGCAGTGGGGACCATTCCGCCCTTTCCACCATACCTGGTGATGCACGCGGAGCAGCGCGTCTGCTGGTGAAGGACGCAGGTGTACTGGCCGGTGTGGAACTGGCCGAGCGCGTTGTGGAGCGCTTCGACCCGGCACTGCACATGCGCGTCTTCCTGCAGGATGGTGCCCGCGTGAAGCCCGGGGATGTGGCCTTCACCATCAACGGCCCCTCCCGGAGCATTCTCACCATCGAGCGACTGGTGCTCAACTTCATGCAGCGCATGAGCGGCATCGCCACGCTCACCGCCCGCTACGTTGCTGCCGTGGAAGGCACTGGCTGCCGCGTGCTGGACACCCGCAAGACCACCCCTGGCCTGCGCGCGGTGGAGAAGTGGGCCGTGCGTATCGGCGGGGGCCACAACCATCGCCAGGGGTTGTATGACATGATCATGATCAAGGACAACCATGCCGACCTGTGCGGGGGCATTCCCCAGGCCATTGCCGCGGCGCGGAAATACCTTGCGGCCAACGGCATGTCGCTGCCCATCGAAGTGGAAACGCGTGATCTCAAGGAAGTGGAGCAGGTGCTCGTGACCGGAGGCGTGCAGCGCATCATGCTGGACAACTTCACACCGGACCTCTTGAAAGCGGCCGTCAAGCGCATCGGTGGACAGGTGGAGACGGAAGCGTCGGGCGGCATTACCTTGGAGACCATTCGCGACTATGCCGCCACCGGCGTGGACATGATATCCGTAGGTGCGCTGACACACAGTGCCACCAGCCTCGACCTGAGCTTGAAAGCCCTCTGAGCCCATGATCGAACGCATCGCACGAAGGGCGCTGTTCTCCAGGCCCTTCCGCCAGCTCATCCGCTGGTTGCGGCGTGTTGTGCTGCCCGGGTTCGAGGGCTTCGACCTGTACCAGATCCTTCGCTTTTTCGTGTCCGCACTGGCACAGGGACGCATCATCACCCGTGCCTCGGCGATCTCGTTCAAGCTGTTCCTCGCCTTTTTCCCGGCGGTGATCGTGCTGCTGACGCTGATCCCGTACATCCCCGTCCCGGACTTCCAGACGCGCCTGCTCGATGCCTTCCGACAAATGATGCCGGCGGAAGTCTTCCAATTCATCGAATCCACGCTGCATGACCTGCTGGTGAAGAAGCATGGGACCCTGCTCTCCATCAGTTTCGTCTCTGGCCTTTACCTGGCCAGCAACAGCATTGATGCCATCCTGGAGGGCTTCAGTGGAAGCACCAACCTGTCCAACTGGCATAGTGCCTTCAAACAGCGGATGCTCAGTCTCGGTCTGCTGCTGGTGCTCACCGTGCTGATGGTGGTCGCCATCCCGGTCTTCTCCTTGACCAACCTTGTCCTCAGCCGACTGCTCGAACTTTCCATCCTTACAAGTTCCCTCGAGGTCTACGTGCTGCTCGCTGCCAAATGGGCCTTGTCCATTCTCCTCGTCATGACCTCGGTATCCTTGCTGTACACGGCAGGCGACCCGGCCGCCAGGCGATTCAAAGCCTTCACACCAGGATCCATCCTGGCCGTGTTCCTCATTCTGCTCATCTCCCAAGGGCTCGCCTATGTATTCAGCAATATCACCGACTACAATGCGCTCTACGGGTCCATCGGTGCCATTCTCGCCGTGCAGCTCTGGATCTATTTCAACATGATCGCCATAGTGGTGGGGTATGAGCTCAACATCAGCATCGCTCGTGCCCTTCGCCAGCACAGTGGCCGGCTGGATGTGACACCGGCGGTTCCGGGACAGTCCGCAGAGGGGTAACTTGGCGAACGCATGCGCTCCGCCTACCTGCTCTTCCTGCTGCTGACAAGCGTCATCGCCAACGCCCAGCAGTTCAACGACAAGCGTCCGCCGAACACCTACCGCAACGCGGACAATCCGCACTACTGGAAGAACCGGCCGCCCTATCCCGGCTATTGGCAACAGGATGTTCACTACATCATCAAGGGGCGACTGGACGATGGCCGGGACCAGTTGAACGCGGACCTTACGCTGCACTACCACAACAATTCCCCGGATACGCTGCGTTGGGTCTATTTCCACCTCTACCAGGAAGCCTATGAGCACGGCTCCTACGCCGATCTGTTGGACAACGAGGGGAAGCCCTCAGCACCGCGCCCCGACCGCGTTGGCACCATGGTGCACAGCATCACTGATGGTACTTCACCGTTACGTACCGAGCAAGACAACACCGTGCTGAAGGTGTGGCTCAATGCACCACTGTCGCCGGGTGAACGCACCACCTTCCGCATCCGCTTTACCACCCATTGGGCCATGGACGTGCAGCGGCGCATGAAGCTCTTCAACGCCTGGGGCAGCAAGCACTACGACGGCGTGCACTGGTATCCGCGCATTGCCGTGTACGACCGCCGCATGGGTTGGGACACGCAGCAGCACCTGGGGAATGAACTGTACGGTGACTTCGGCACCTTCGATGTGGACCTGGACCTGCCGCACCACTATGTACTTGACGCCACGGGTTGGCTGCAGAACATCGACGAAGTGCTGCCTGCCGACCTGCGCCGCAAGCTCGACATCAGCAACTTCGCCAACAAACCCTGGAACGAGCCGCCCTCAGTGATCCTGGCCCCGGATACCAACCGCAGGAAGGTGTGGCGCTTCCATGCGGAGAACGTACACGACTTCGCCTTCACCGCCGACCCCACCTATCGCATCGGGGAAGCCGCCTGGAACGGGGTGAAGTGCGTGGCCCTGGTACAGGAGCCCCACGCGAGCGGATGGCAGAACGCTGCCGCCTACACCGCGCGCATCATCGAAGTGTTCAGCACCGACTTCGGCGCCTACGCCTACCCGAAGATGATCGTGGCAGATGCGCGCGATGGCATGGAGTACCCCATGCTCACCCTGGACGGTGGCCGCGATCCGGACCACCGCGGTCTGCTCGTACACGAAGTGGGGCATAACTGGTTCTACGGTATGCTCGGCAACAACGAGACCTACCGCGCCTTCATGGACGAAGGGTTCACCCAGTTCCTCACGGCTTGGGGGCTGGAGCGCATAGATGGTGACACCCTTGTGAGCGATCCACCGCGCACCACCTATGAGCGACGCCACCTGCGACCCGAACGACCGCGCGACAGCGAGGTGTACAACGCTTTCCAACGCGATGCCGTGCGCGACCGCCTGCCGGCCATCAACACCCACAGTGACGAGTTCGGATACTGGGAACGGCGTGACAAGGGGGGCTACGGCCATGTCTACACCAAGACAGCCACCATGCTGTACAATCTCCAGTATGTACTCGGGGACTCAGTGTTCCTGGCCGCCATGCGCCACTACGTCGATCAATGGCGTACCTGTCATCCCTACCCGGAGGACATGCAGCAGAGCTTCACCGATGCCACCAAGCGTGACCTGTCGTGGTTCTTCGACCCATGGATCACCACGGACAAGCGCATCGACTATTCCGTGGGCCGCATCACCCACCGTCTGCGCGATGAAGGACAGACCATCACCCTGCACCGCAAGGGCGAGCTACCAATGCCGCTGGACCTGCAGGTAGTGGCGCGCGATGGGCGTCGCTACAACTATCACATCCCCAACAACTGGGACGTGAAGCCCACCACCGCCCAGGTGCTGCCGCGGTGGATCGGCTACGACGACCTGGAGCGCAGCTACACCGCGCACGTGGACATCCCCAGCGGCATCGATGACGTGATCATTGACACCACGCTGCGTCTGGCCGATGCCAACCTGCTCAACAACCGCGCGCGGATCCCCACGCACATCACCTTCGATCACCACCTGCGCCAACCGCCCGACCGAAGCGCGTACGAAGGCTTCGTGCGCCCCGATGTCTGGTGGAACGGCTACGACGGCATCAAGGCCGGTGTACACTTCCGCAGCAGCTACATGCGCTACAAGCATCGGCTGTGGGCCAGCGCCTGGCTCAACACGGGCATCCTGCAATACCTGCCACCAAGCCATCCTACGCGCCTGGACACCATCCCTGGCAGTGCGGACACCGGATACGAGCCGATCTCCTTCAACCTACGCTACCGCAACGGTACGGAGAAGATCCTACGCGGCTCCTCCGTGGAACTCTTCGCACGTGTGCTCGATGGCTTGGAGCGGTATGGTGGTCGCTTCGAGTGGGACCTGCCGAACGACAAGACCACGGCCTCGGTGAGCTTGGTGTACCTGCTGCGCCGCGACAGCAGCGACCGCACCTACCTGCTCTACCCAGAGCAGTGGGAGCTCGACCGGCTGAACGGTTATGTGGAGACCGCACTGCGTCATCGCTACTGGCACCACGATGGCCGTGGCGATCTACGGGCCGAAATGCGCAGCAGTACCGTGGGTTCAGACAGCCGGTATGCCTGGCTGCGCCTGAGCAGCATACACGTGCAACGTCTTGGCAAACTTGAACTGCGCACCCGCGGCATGGCGCAGTATGGCAGCGGCGGCATCCCGCGCGAAAGTGCCCTGTACCTCGCCGGTGCCTCTCCGGAAGAGCTGATGGAGAACAAGTACACCCGGAGCATCGGCTTCGTCCCATACGAGTTCCTCGGGTTCGGTGGCGCGGTGAACCACTTCGCGCAGGGCGGCGGCCTGGGCTTGCGCGGCTATGCTGGCTACCTCGCCCCCGAGCTGGTGGATGGCGAACTGATCTTCACGCACCTCGGTCACAGTGGCGCCTCGGCCAGTGCCGAGCTGGACCTGGACGGTCTCGTACGCTGGCGGCCCGGCAAGGTGGCGCGCTACTTGCACCTGGACGTGTACCTCTTCGGCGATGTGGGATCCATGGGCTACCGCCAGGCACGCGGCGATGACACTGTACTACGCTTCGCTCCGCTGCGCGCTGATGCAGGCTTGGGGGCCGCCTTCACCATCAAGCGGTTCGGACCGTTGGTGGACATCGAGCCGCTCACCATCCGCTTCGACATGCCGTTGCTCCTGAGCGCGCTACCGGCGGGCGAGAGCGACCACTTCGGGTTCCGTTATGTGGTGGGGATCGGGCGGAGTTTTTGAGGAGCATGACCGTGAGACCCACGATCGCCTACTGTGCGCCACAGGCCTTCCACTTCGTGCGGAAGGATATTGAAGGCTTGCGGACCAAGTGCACAGTACTGGTACACCTGTTCGAGCATGGTGCGAAATGGATGCTTCCGTTCGACCTGCTGCACCAGTTATGGTTCCTCCTCAACGCACGACGTTCTGGCGTGCGTGACGTGTTCGTTCACTTCGGTGGTTACCACGCCATACTGCCGATACTCCTGGGCTTTCGCACACACATCATCATTGCCGGCAGCGATGCCTGCTCATTCCCTGGTATCCGTTACGGCGGCTTCCGGAAGCAGCCGCTGGCGAGTGTCCTGCGCTTCGTTTACGGACGCGCCACCACCTTGCTCCCGGTGCATGCGAGCCTTGAGCGGTTCGTGAATACTTTCAGCGAGCATGGTCCGACCGAGCAGGGGTATGGCACGCTGGCGCGATCCACAACGGCACGTAGCGTCGCGATACCCTATGGATTCGATGTCGACCAATGGCCCCTAGCCGACACCACCACCGAGCGGGAAGGTGCCATCTGTGTTGCATTCGGTGCACGTTGGAACGATGCCGTACACTTCCGCAAGGGACTCGATATCATCATTGCCTGTGCCAGGATGATGCCCACCATGCGGTTCACCATCGTGGGTGTTGCCGACCCATCGGGATACATGGATGTGCCGGGGAACCTCACCGTCCTGGGGAAGGTCCTGCCTGAGCGTTTGCATCAACTGCTTGTCCGGCACTCCCTCTATTTGCAACCTTCCCTGATGGAGGGCTTTCCCAATGCGGTCTGTGAAGCCATGCTCGCGGGTTGCGTACCTATTGTCTCGAACATCACCTCCATGCCTGACATCGTGGACGGACTGGGCGAAGTAGTGTACCGCTCGGATGCAACCGCGCTGGGGACCGCCATCCAACGTGTCGCGGTCGATCCGGCCCGTACGAATCATGCGGCACGACGTACGATCCGAGCGAGGATTGCACCTTTGACCCTCGAACGACGCATCGCGGCACTGCTTGCTGTGACAGACCAGAACTGATCGCCATGAGCCTTCTTCGCCCCCTTGGCAAACCCCTGTATCGCGCGATGAACAACCTGCTCGGCAAGGTGCGCAGTGACCAAAGCCAACGGATCCCGAAAGTGGAGCTGCGGCCTGAGCACATCGCCAACCTGCGCATCGTCACGGACCGGAAAGCCTTCCTGGAGCAGCTACCAAAAGGTGGTGTGGTGGCCGAAGCCGGCGTGGACCATGGGGACTTCTCTGCGATGATCCTTGCGATCACGCAACCTCAGCGCCTCCATCTGATCGACATGTGGTCCAGTGAACGCTACCACGGGGGGCTGCAGACCATCGTGCGAAACAAGTTCAAGACGGAGATCGCCTCCGGCCAGGTACAGATCGACCTGGGCCTTTCAACGGATGTGTTGCAACGCTATCCGGATGCCACCTTCGACTGGGTCTACATCGACACCGACCATGGGTATATCGTAACGGCTGCAGAGTTGGAGCTATGCCGCCTGAAAGTGAAGCCTGGCGGCATCATCGCCGGACATGACTATGTGACCGGTAACTGGGATGGCGGCGTGCGCTATGGCGTGGTGGAAGCCGTCCATGAATTCTGTGTGAAGTATGACTGGGAGCTGATCCTGCTGACCCACGAAACAGATCGGCATCTGAGCTTCGCGATCAGGAAGATGAGCTAGCTTTGATAGCATGGAACGCTGCTCATTAATTCTTAGATCCATTGTCCTGTTCGTGGCTTATTTCGTTGGACAAAGCGCCAGGACACAAGTGTTCGAATGGGAACCCCGCAGCCCAATGCCAGAAGGGCGCTGGGGTGCATCGACCTTCGTTATCGATAGCGTAGCTTACGTTGTTGGAGGGCGCTCAGGGTCGCTGGACCGGGTTGAAATGTTCGCCTACAACCTTGGTTCTGATACATGGAGTGAAAAAGCCCCCATCCCAGCTGCTCGCCGACTGGCTGCAGCCTTTGTGCTGAACGGTAAGGGGTACATAAGTTGTGGATTGGTCGGGACGAGCACCAAGCTCGACGACCTCTGGGAGTACAACCCTGTTACGGATTCATGGTCTCAACGAGCTGACTTTCCAGGACAGGACCGCTACGGCACCTATCACTTTGCACTGGGCGGATACGGATACGTCGGTGGTGGGAATATCGGTAGCTCCTCAGGCCCGTTCCTAAGCGATGCGTTCCGATATGATCCTGAAACCGATACATGGACCACAGCGATCGGGCTACCTGACCTACCCAGACATGGAACCTCCTCGTTCGTCATGAACGGTAAGGCTTATGTCTTCGGCGGTAAGGAATCATCGCTGGCCTTTTCACCTGACCTATGGGTGTTCGATCCGGTGACCCAAGAATGGGACCTCTTGGCACCGTTCCCCGCAACGCCACGCTCATCACCGCTGGCCTTCGTCTTTGCCAATGACGCGGTCATCGGATGCGGAAGGACCGAAACGGTCAATCTCTATGATGTATGGTTCTACGACCCGTTGTCGGATGATTGGGGTGGTGCTCCAGCCTATCCAGGAGAAAGCAGCCTGGCAGGCACGAGCTTCTCCATCAATGGCAGAGCGTTCGGTGGCTTGGGATGGGTGCTTGAAACGAATGCCAGTGCTTCTGACCTATGGGAGCTTGTGAAACCCAGCAGCAACGGCATTCTAGAACCCGGTGGATCAGCCACTGCCACCTGTCACCCCAATCCGATCCTTTCGGGACAGCGGTTATCGATCGCACAATTGAACGTGCCCTCGTTACGTGCAGAATTATTCGATGGTCAAGGGCGTTCGCTCTGGCAAGGCCGTGTGGATGACGGTCAACTGACGCTTCCCTCCGGGCTCCATGGCAGCCTGATCCTCAAGCTGACCGCCGATCAGCGTTCTTGGTCGGCACGCCTATCGGTGCTTCCCAACTGAACCCCGCCCCACCATTCCCCGCAGCTCCGCCACCACACCGGTGCAGCCCACCAGCGGGAGCATCACTGCGGTTGCAGCCACGAGCCGCAACACGACATCGCCCCATACCGAACCGGTGGATGGCAGCAGCCACATGGCGATCAATGCACCGGCGATGGCTGCCATGGCCCACGCCGAGCGACGCGACCAGGGCCACAGGCGATACCGCTTCCAAAGGAACCACGTCCGGTAGGCGTTCACGGAGACCAGCGACAGCAACGTGGCCCACGCGGCACCCTCGATGCCCATGGAGCGTACCAGGAAGAAGTTGGCCACCACGTTGATCACCAGCATGCTGAGGCTGCTCCACGCATCGAGACGATAAGCCTTGGACATGCTGATGATGCCCACGCTGAGCCCGATGGCGCTCGTGAGCAGGTAGGCCATGCCGATGATCAGCGAGATGTGCGCGGCGTGTGCATAGTCCGCTGGAAGGAACGTGAAGAACAGGTCGCTGGCGGCCCAAAGCAGGAGGTAGAAGAGCCCGGATACCAGCAGCATCATGAACGAGGAGCGCTCGTACATGGACGTGATGGCGGAGTGGTCCTTGCGGCGCCAGGCATCGGCCAGGTGCGGTACGGCTGCCTGCGTAAGGGCACGCCCAGGCGTGGCGATGACCGATCCGAAATAGAAGGCTACTGCATAGTGCGCCACGGCGGTCAAGGCATCGCGACCGAGCAGCGCACCGATCATGAGCTGGTCCATGTTGCCCAAGACCATGCCGGCCAGGCTCGCTGAAAGCGTGAAGCCGCTGTAGAGCACCATGCTGCGCCGCAGCCGTCGGGGCCACCACCGCTGCCGCCAACCCAGCATCAGATGGCCTTTGTGCCACAGGTCTGCGGCTAGGGCCAGGGTGGTGATGAGGAACACCCCCACGTAGAGCAACAGGAACAGCCTGAACGGCAGCGGATCGAAGGCCTGCCAGGCGATGAGCGCGGTCTGTCCGATGCGCAGCACGAATTCGCGCAGGAAGGTGGGCTGCACCGTGCGATGCAGGGCCCGACTGTAACTGCGCAACAGGATGAAGACGATCTCGGAGAACACCAGCGGCAACACCAGCAGGCCCAATTGTCCGTAGAGTGCGTTGCGATCGGCGAAGACCGAGGTGAGCCACGGGTGTCCGAGCCAGAGCAGCACCATGCTGAAGAGCCCGGTGGCCAACGCGAACAGCAGGATGCCCGAGAGCATGCCACGGTGTGCCCGTTCACGATCGCGGAAGTAGGGGAAGTAGCGGATGATGGTGTTCTCCGCTCCGAGCTGTGCGACCTGCGCGGCCATGGTGGCTACGGACAGCAGCAGACGCGTGAGCCCGAACTCTTCGGTCGCCAACACCTTGGGGTAGAGCACCACCACATTGACGAAGCCCAGCGCGATGCCCAGGTAGCTGAGCAGCGCATTGAGGGTCGCTTGGCGGATGACGGTGCCCATGGCGCGCCGAAGCTACCGAAGGCCGTTCAACAAGGTGGCCATGCGCCCCGCCAAGTTGCGCCGATCGTACTGCGGGTCAGGCTGGGCCTGCGGGGCACCATCGGCGAGCAGGGCGCGCAACCGGCCCACGTGCTCAGCGTCAGGATCGCGCGGTAGCAGCAAGCGGCCGTCCAGCACCCGCGCCACATCCGCTTCGGCCGGGCCCACGGCAACGATGGGCCGACCGACCGAGAGGTATTCGTACAACTTGCCCGGCAGGATGCCCGCGCTATTGGGCGTATCGTTGATGGGCAGTAGCAGCACACGGGCACGTTGCATGGCCCGCATCGCTTCGGCGTGGCTCAAGCGGCCCACCCGTTCGATGTGACCGCCTAGACCAGCGGCCGTTGCACTGTCCACCACGCTGTGGTCCACCGGACCGATGAAGCGCAGCACGAAGCGATCGCGCAGGTCGGCATCGGTCTCCATGCGCAGGGCAAGTGCCTTCCACAGACCGGGCAGATCGCGGGTGGCGCTCATGCTGCCCACATGCACCAAGCTCCAGCGCTCATCCACGGGTTCGGGTGGTGAAGGCACATCCGCACGGTCGTAACCGTTGGTGATCACCTCCACGTTCTTCGCACCCAGTGCTTCGAGGTCTTTGGCCCAGCTCCAACTCACGGTCACCACCCGGTCAGCTTCCTGCAGCACCGCACGTTCCAAGCGATGATGCCTGCGATCCGCCCAGCCGGTGAGCGCAAGCTGTCCGTAGAAATCGATGCCGGTCCACGGATCGCGGAAGTCGGCGACCCAGGGCAGTCCGGTGGCGCGTTGCACGCCGCGCGCGATCAGGTGCATACTGTGCGGCGGACCCGTGCTGATCATGGCATCGACCGGATGCTTCAGCACATGGTCCTTGAGGAACTTGACCGACGGCTTCACCCACCACACCCGGGCATCGGGAATGAAGAAGTTGCTGCGCACCCACAAGGCAAGGTCCTCCTTCCATCCTCCTGCGCGCTTCTCGCTGAGGAAGGCGGTCTGCACCCGTTCATCCTGGTGTCGGCCGGTGAACCGCTTGTAGAGGCTGAAGGGCTCGGTGATGGGGCGCTTGATCACCTCCACCGCACGGCCCACATCCTTCACCAAGCCGGGATCCTCGGCGGCCATCTCGGGGTTGGAAGGCGTGTACACCACGGGCTGCCACCCGTACTCGGGCAGGTACTTGCTCATCTTCAACCAGCGATACACACCGGCACCACCGTTGGGCGGCCAGTAATAGCTGATGATCAGCACCCGCTTCATGCGGCAGGCTCCTCCGTGCGCACGCGGCGGAACAAGGCACCAATGACCAGCAACAGCACCGCGATGCTGGCGGCCATGCTCACGTTCTGTCCGGTGCGGTAGGATCGGCTCTCCAAGCGGAACACCACCTCGTGCTCACCGGCCGGCAGGGCGATACCGCGCAACACATAGTTGGCGCGGAAGTGCGGAACGGGCTTGCCATCGATGTAAGCCTGCCAGTCGGGGCCGTACCACATGGCGCTGAACACGGCGATGCCACCCTGTGCAGAACGGCTGCGGTAGCGAAGCTCGTTGGTGGCGTACTGCTCCAGCACGATGGACGCGGACGGATCGGCCTGGGCCTGCGTGGCACCCACCAGCGGCCGTTCGCGCTCATCCACCAGCACGGTGCGCGCCGGATCGATGGTGCCCAGCGTGGTGATCTCCTCGTCGGCGTTCTTCATCCACCGCAGCTCGTCCACGAACCACGCACTGCCCAAGGCATTGGTGTTGCGGATGGGCGGGCGCTCGTTGCTGTAGATCAGGTGGCGGGTGTTGAGCATGTTGAGCACGCCTTCCCGCGCCAGCAGGCTGTCCATGGCGGGGATGGAGGTGCCGCTCTGGAGCGCCGTGATCACCCGCTGTATGGCCGGTGAGAGGTGGAACTCGATCAGTTCCTGATAGCGCTTCAGCTTGGCTCCATGGTAACCGCCCACGCTCTTGTGGAAGTAGCTGACCTTGGAATCGTTGAACGGATCGGCCAGGGTGAGCACACGGTGGTCCGCTGCGCGCCGCAACGCTGCGAAGCGCAGGAGCTCCTCCTCGTCCTTGCCCACCATGCGGTCGCGGCCCTGTTCATCGGCGCGTGCGGCCTTGGTCTTGGTGAGGAGGTCCTGGAAGATGGCATCCGCGGCCGGGCTCCATTCGGCCTGCAGGATGGCCTTGTCCGCCGCAGTGGGCTTGAAGGGCAGGCGACTCGCGCGTTCATCCTCCCAGCTCAGGTAGCGGCCCCGCTCCTTCTCGTTGTTCACATAGCGCTTATCGACCACCCAAAGATCGACCAGGACCAGCAGGCCCAAGGCTCCCACGACAATACCACGGCCAAGCTTGCCGCGACCATGCAGCCACAGCAGCAGCAATCCAGCCACCACGAAGCCCAGGCTGCGCCATACGTCAGCGCGGAACACATCCACGCGCAGCGACCGCAGATCGTCCACGAAGGCCTGCACCTGCGCTTCGCCGCCAGCAGCAGCTTGGGTGGTGTAGCGCTCCTGTTCGGCATCGCTGATGAACTGGAAGAAGGTGGTCGGCATCACCGCGAAGGCCAGCAACAGCACCACGAGCCCACCACCGACCAACAGATCGCGCTTCTCGGTGGCCTTGTCCCATGCACCCGCGCGGAGCCGTTCATCGAGGTAGCGGATGGCCAGCACCGGCGCAGCCAGCTCCACGATGACCAGGATGATGGTGACCGCGCGGAACTTGCTGTAGCCCGGGATATGGTCCAGGAAGAAGTCTGTGAGCGGCATGTAGTTGTGGCCCCAGCTGAGCACGAGCGTGAGCAGCAGACCGCCGAAGAGCGCGTAGCTGAGCCCATCACGCCAGAAGGCCAGGCCGCTGAGTAGGTAGGCGAGCATGAGGAGACCCGCCATTACCGGGCTTTCGATGAGCAGGAGCACCGCGATCAGGGGCACTGCGCCCAGCACCCACCAGCGCGCGGCACCTTCGGCACGGGCCAGGGACAACAGCATCAACAGCACCACGAGCGCGCCGATGTATACCGGACCGGAGGTGAAGCGCTGATCGCCCCAGTAGCTGTTGATGTATCCACCGTCCTGATACTCCTTGAGCACCGCATTGCGGAAGGCCGGGTCCTTGATGGCTTGCAGATCGGCCTGGGAGCGGATGATGGAGCCGGATGCCCCCCCCTTCGTGTTGGGCACCAGCAGGGTGAAGCTCTCCTGCTTGCCGTAGCTCCACGCCGTGACGTAATCGCGGTCAAGGCCGCTGGTGCGAATGCCTGAGGCTGCGCTTCCATCGGGCAGGATGGTGAGCTCACTGCGACCGCGGGTGGTGTACTTGCCATACTCCCACGTGCTCCACAGTGAACCGATGTTGCAGGCCAGCGCGAGCAGCACGGCCACCACACCGATACCGGCACGCTGCACCAGCTCGCCGATGCGACCGGAACGCATGAAGCCCACCGCCTCGGCCAGTGCGAAGAGCACCAGCACGATCGCCATGTAATACGTGATCTGCACGTGGTTCATAGCGATCTCCAAGCCGAGGAAGAGCGCCAGCAAGGCACCGCCCCACCAGGCCTTGTCGCGGAACAACAGGATGGTGGCGCCCAGGACCATGGGCATGTAGCCGATGGCGTTGGCCTTGCTGTTGTGGCCCGCCTCCAGGATCACGAAGAAGTAGGAGGAGAAGCCGAAGGCCACAGCACCCACGATGGCCAACCAGGGATCCACCCGCATGCAACGCATGAGGATGTACATGCCCAACAGGTACAAGAAGAGGAAGCTCGCCGGCCGGGGCAGGAAGCCATGGAACGCGTCGTCTGCGAAGCGGAGGAAGTTGCCGGTCCACAGGACGGTGATCTGGTAGGCCGGCATGCCGCTGAACATACTGCCGGTCCAGAGCGGATCCTCGCCCGTGGCATCGCGGTGCTCGAGGATCTCCTGGGCCATGCCCTGCCAGTTCTTCAGGTCCCCCTGCACCAGACGCTTGCCTTCCAGTGCCGGACTGAAGTAGAGCAGGCTCAAGGCGTAGAAGAGGGCCAGTGCCACGAACACCGGAAGCAGGGAACGCCAGTTGATGTGTTTCATGGAAGGATGTCCGGAAGGACTGTTCGGTGAAGGGACGGGCTACTTGATCTCCTCGAAGTCGGCGTCGATGATGGTGGGGCCGGGTCTGCCTGGGCGGTCGGTCGGATCACCCGGACGCTCGATGCGCACTTCGCCTTGAGGGCGTGGCTGTTCGTTGCTGTGATGCACCGGTGGGGTGCGCCGCTGTTGCTGATAACGGAGCAGCATCCGCAACAACCACCACAGGGCCATGAGCACCAGGATGGTGCGCAATGTACCGGTGAAGCTCGCCTCGAGAACGGTCATGACAGGTGGCCAAAGATAGCCGAAGCCCTCCGCCAGCAAGGAAGTCCGTACCTTTGCCCTATTGCTGGCGCCGTTGGTGCGCCATTCCCCCTCCCCTTCCCCTACTGAGATGTCCTCTTTCGACGCGCTCGGTCTCCGCGCGGAGACCCTCCGTTCCCTGACCGAGATCGGTTTCACCACCCCCACCCCGGTACAAGAACAAGCCATCCCCCTCCTGCTCCGCAGCGAGAACGATGTGGTGGCCCTGGCCCAGACCGGTACCGGCAAGACCGCCGCGTTCGGATTGCCCCTGTTGGAGTTCCTCGACCCGCAGGAACGCGCCATCCAAGCCCTGGTGCTGGCCCCCACCCGGGAACTGTGCGTGCAGATCGCCAAGGACCTGGAGCGCTTCTCCAGCAACCTCAAAGGAACGCGCATCGCTGCAGTGTATGGCGGCGCCAGCATCCGCGATCAGATCCGCGAGGTACAGCGTGGGGCCCAGGTGGTCGTGGCTACCCCGGGACGCCTGCTCGATCTGATCGGTCGCGAGGTGATGGACCTCTCCAATGTGGATGTGGTGGTGCTCGACGAGGCGGATGAGATGCTCAACATGGGCTTCCAGGAGGACCTCACGGAGATCCTGCAGAACACCCCGGCCGACAAGCGCACGTGGCTCTTCAGCGCCACCATGAGCAGCGAAGTGCGGCGCATCGCCAAGCGCTACATGCGGGCCTTCGAGGAACTGAGCATCGGCCGCGCCAACAGCGCTGCCGCAGCCATTCAGCACCAGTATGCCGTCGTACACAGCAAGGACCGCTTCGCCGCGCTCAAGCGCTTCATCGATGCCGACCCCGAGCTGTTCGGCATCGTGTTCTGCCGCACCAAGCACGAGACGCAGGAGCTGGCCACCGCACTGGTGAAGGACGGCTACAACGCCGACGCCATCCACGGCGACCTTTCGCAGGCCCAGCGCGACCATGTGATGGGCCGCTACCGGGCACGCAGCATCAGCATGCTCATCGCCACCGATGTGGCCGCACGTGGTATTGATGTGAAGGATGTGACCCACGTGTTCCATTTCGACCTGCCCGGTGAAGCCGAGAGCTACACGCACCGCAGCGGTCGCACGGGTCGCGCGGGGCAGGCCGGCATCTCGCTCAGCATCATCGGCCTGCGCGACATGGCCAAGATCCGCCAGCTGGAACGAGGCCTCAACACCCGCTTCACCTATGTGCGGGTGCCCGGCGGAGCCGAGATCGTGAAGCAGCAGGTGAAGGCCTACATGCACCGGCTGAAGAGCGTGGAAGTGGATGCCGAAGGCCTGGAGGACCTCCTGCCCGAAGCCCGCGCCGAGCTGAATGGCTTCAGCAAGGAGGAGCTCATCGACCGCTTCATGAGCCTGGCCTTCAACCGCATCATCGACCAGCACCGCAAGGACTTCGACCTGAACGTGGACATGAGCCGCAAGGACCACAGTGCCCGCGCAGAACGGCCATCATCGCTGGAGCGCTTCAGCACCGGCCGCCAGATGTTCATCAACCTGGGCAGTGCCGATGGCTTCGACAAGGGCAAGATGCTCGGCTACATCTGCGGCATCAGTGGCGTGAGCGGAGAGCTCATCGGCAAGATGCTCATCAAGGACGTGTATTCGTTCGTGGATATCGAGCCGGACCACTTCGAGCAGGTGCTCAACGCTTTCCAGAACGCCAACTACAAGGGTCGCAACGTGCGTGTGGATGCCGCCGATGGTGGCCGTCGTGAAGGCCCGCGACCCGCGCGTGGTGGTTACAGCAGCGGCGGCGGCGGAGGCCATCGCAAGGGTCCCGCTCCGCGTCATGCGCAAGGCGGACGTTCGGATGATCGTCAGGAACGTCGCGGGTATTACGAGCCGCAGCAACGCGGACCCCGCAAGCCGGGCAAGGCGCGCTACTGATCAGCGTTCCACCACGAAGCGGTGCACCGTCACGGCGCTGCCGTCCAGCGCTTCCAACTGCAGCAGGTGAAGGCCGGCGCTCATGCCTTCCAGGGAAAGAACGGCCCCGGTGCCCATCAAGTTGCCGGTCCGCAGCAGACGACCGGCCATATCGCGCAGGGTGTAACGGGCAGGTAGACCGCGTTCCGCGCGCAGCACCAGTTCATTACCTCGCTGCACGACCATTATTCCGTCATCCTGCAGGGAGCCGACCCCCGTGGTCAACTCTCCGGCACAGGTACATTCGGGGGTGTAGAGGTCGTTGGTGGTGGCCGCGTTGCCATCATCACAGGGCAACCCAGGCAGCGCCAGTCCACCGAGCGTACCATTGCAATCCACCAATGCGCTGCCGGTAACTCGTGCCAAGGCACCCAGTGACAGGGCATGGAAGCTGCCGGTCGGACCGTTGATCAGCGATACGGCCCGAACGAGGTACCGATCACCCGGTAAGAAGGGATAGGCGGACGTGAACGATGTGCCTTGCACAAGCTCCTCGTTCAGGCGCACGAACGCACCGTTCACGCTGTCGATGCGGTGGATGACATAGCCCAGCACAGGCTCCGGCGACGGCTGCCAACTGAAGCTGGCGTACCAGCCATCGGGCACTACGACAAGGTCTGTCGGAGGAGCCACCTGCACTTGGCGCAGTGTGGGATCGCCCATCAGGCCCATGTGGATGCGGGACACGGACTGTCCCTGCCATCCGGCGTTCTGTGGACTGAACACCTGCTGGGTATTGTTCTGCGACAGACGCGTGGCATGTCCGATCGTCTCACCCATGGCCATGGGGAACATGTACCAGTTGGGAATACCGGACCACACATGAGTGAGCGCATTGCCGCTGCCGAGCAAGGCACGCAGGTAATTGTCCTCGTTGTCCCAGTCGCCGTAATAACTACCGAAGGACATGTTGAAGATGCCCTGGGCACTGATACTCGCAAGCTGCGCCGTGCGAACACCGGATTGGGTACCTACGAAGGTCACCTGACCGTTCGTGCCGGTGGACTGGGCACCTGTGGAGCACTTGAAGGTCCAAAGACCGGGCTGCGAACCGAACTGGTCCACGAAGGGCCCCACGGAGCTGGTGACCTCCTGGACCTGACCCGGGCCCACACAGGCGGTAAGGCTCATGTGACCTGATTGTGCCAGCGGATAGCCGGTCCATTGCAGGTCATCGAAGAGCAGTGCGGTGGCGGGAACGGTAAGCTCCTTCCGCTTCCAACGCCCGGCCTTGTTGAAGTAGTACCACATCAGCTGCGACTCGGTGAAGGGCAGTGTGGGCAGATCGCTCAGATCCACCCTGCCCACCATCAGTTCCACAGCGGACGGCAGGTCGCTTTGGTCGAAGCGACCGTCCCCGGGTATGTTCCGGTTGTGCCCATATGCTGTCACCGGCACGTTCACCGTGGCATCCGTCCACGTACCATCGAGATCGCCATAGTACGCGTCGCAGGCCCAGGCACCGCGATGCTCCACATGGCCGTCGGGATTGATGTTCCCGCTGTATGGAACGGGCACGTGACCGAGGATGTAGACCGCCTTCACATCAGGGTCGGCCGCGCGGTCCGCGATGAGCTGTGCACGCACCGTTGACGGCTCCGCATCAGCATCCACATCGTGCCTGATCACCCACCATCCGTCGCTCAACAATTCCTGCTCCACGGCTGCGATCTCCAGGCTGAGCTGTGCGGCCAGCCCGGTCTCCACGAGCAATACCAGTGTACCGCGATCCTCTTCCGCAGGCAGTGCGATGCCCGACCGCACATAACCTGTCGCACTGCCCCCCCCGCTCCGTACCACCTTGTAATCGTAGGCCACGCCCACGCTCACGTTCGTATCGGTCCAGGTGGTCGCTGTTCCCGACAGGCTGGCAACTGCACTTCCCCAGGCCGCAGCGGCGGGCAGCTTGCGGAACACGCTGTAGGACGAACTGCCGCTCTCAGGCACCCAGTTCAGGGTGATGGCCGGCGGCGTACTGGTGACCGTAGCCCCCATGCGCACGGCCGACCGCTGCGAACTGGACTGCGCACAGGCCGTAAGCAGCAACGTCACAGAAAGCCAGAACGAGAACAAGCGACGCAACCCTTGCGGACACAGGAGCATGGCAGGAAGGTTGACGTTCATCATTGACGATTGCCTGGGCATAGCCTGCAAAGGTCGACAAGATCGGGTCCACACGCAAGCCACGAATAATGTAACATCCACGGAACGAGGAAGTTCAGAGGTGCTTCAGAGCCTCCTTCCTGCTCAACGCCGACACCTTCACCTCAGCCACGAACCTGCGCACCGCATCGGGGTCCGTGTAAGCATAGGAGCGCAGCGCCCAGCCGATCGCCTTCCGGATGAAGAAGTCGGGGTGAGCTGCATGTGCCTGGATGGTGCTGAAAAGCAAGGGCACCATGGTGTGTTCCTTCCACTTCAATTGGAACAGAATGGCTGTGCGGTTCAGCCACAGGTCGGTGCTCGTGCTCCACCGCCTATGCCACTTGGCGATACCATCCGGATGCCGCAGCAGGATCACACCAGCCACATTGCTGGCCAGCAGATCGACCGTATCCCACCAGCTCTTCGTGGTGATGAGCTCCTCCACCAGTGCAAGCTGATCCGGCCGGAGCTTCTTCGCCATGCGCTGCAACAGGTCCACTGCACAGTAGTGCCATTCACGCTGGGGTTGCGCAAAGGCGGAACGGCAGATGGCGGTCAGCTCGGTCGCCTCAGGCAGACCATATCGTTCCACATGCGCCTTCAACAAGGCACGGCGTGCCGGTGTCTTGATCCCATGGAACGGTGCCACATCCTTCATGTAGCGCTGCATGGCCACTGCATCCATGGGATCCGCTGCACCGGCCAACCCCAAGGAAAGGGGCGCCCAGTACGCATGTAGCGGGGCGGCCTTCATGAGTTCAAGCGGCTGAAATAACCGCGCTGACCGCTGACCGTGAAGGCACTGATGAACAAAGCGATATAACTGAGATAGAACAATGATTGCAAGGACACAGCAAGCTTTCCTGCATCGCTCACGGGATAATACTCACCGAACCCGATGGTACTGGTGATCACAAAACTCAGGTAAACAGCATCGCTCCATTTAGCGATCGGGATGTTGAAATACTGACCTGACATATGCATGGCGGCGAAGACGAACACCACCTCCAGGTAATTGATGAACACCAATAGCTTGGACCGCCGATAGGACCGTGGACTGGCGATGGCGTCGCTGGCGAAGATCATCGTAGGTATGTATAGCACTGTCTCTGCGCACAGCCAGGCCAACAGATAGAGCACCCAGTGTTCGCTCCACCACCCTTGGACGAGCACGAACAAAGGCAGGGCTGTCTTCAACAGCACATAGAACTCCACCACCAGGTCCTGCACCAAAGGGCCCTGCCTCCAGAACAGGTGTTTGATGTAGATGCCCGGGAACAGGAACTGCGACAACGCCAGGACCAGACGCACGACCTTCTCCAGACCGAAATCCTCTTCGTAGGTGTTATCCCAGATGGCGACCACATTGGCCCAGCGGTCATGCAACGTCCGCTGATCGTTGCCGACGGCCGAGCTACCCTTCCCCAGGAGCAACTTTCTGATGTTCTGTCTCATGGCTTTCCGGGCGTGGGCAAGCTAACAACGGAAGCGCTCATCGAGCGAACGATCGTCATGCCTTCATCCCACCCGTACGATGTTCGCCAGTAAAGCGTTCACCAACACCTCCACCTCCGTGGCTGCCATCACGCGGGTGGCGTCGTGCAGGAAGCCTTCCTTTTCCATGTGATGCATCTGTGCCAGCAGCCCATCGTAGTAGCCGTTCACGTTGAGCAGCCCCATCGGCTTGGCGTGCAGGCCCAATTGCCGCCAGGTGAGCAGTTCGAAGAGCTCGTCCATCGTGCCGAAACCACCGGGCAGCGCGATGACCGCATCACTGCGTTGGTGCATCACCATTTTACGCTCGTGCATGTCCTTCACCATGATCAGCTCGGACACCCGGTCGTGAGCCAGTTCCTTATGCGTCATGAAGGTGGGAATGACACCCACCACCCGTCCACCGGCCTCCATCGCTGCATCGGCCACCGCACCCATCAAGCCCACATGACCACCGCCATAGACCACACCGATCCCGCGCTCTGCCAGGGTCCTGCCCACTGCACGCGCTGCTTCCATATAGATCTGACCATGGCCGGTGGAAGCGCCGCAGAACACGGCGATGTAAGTGGTGGGGACGAGCGATCCTTCCATGGCGCCAAGATATCCCGCTGGAGGGATGCACCTTTGTACCATGGCCGCAGTTCCTTTCCTCGAAGCAGCGCGAAAAGAGTTCGCGTACTACCGCAACCTGGGTGACAGGAGCCTTGCCGTGCTCACCGATGAAGAGCTGTTCCGCATACCGGCACCCGGCAGCAACAGCATCGCCGTACTGGTGAAGCACATGCACGGCAACATGATGAGCCGATGGACCGACTTCCTGACCAGTGACGGCGAGAAGCCATGGCGCCAGCGCGACGCTGAATTCGAAGAGGGCGGCCTTGATCGAAGAACGCTGCTGGAGCGGTGGAACGCCGGCTGGGAGTGCTTGGAGAACGCGGTGGCTGCGTTGACCGAGGCAGACCTCGACCGCATCGTTCACATCCGCAATGAGCCGCATACCGTAGCGCAGGCCATCACCCGGCAACTTGCGCACCTCCCCTACCACGTGGGCCAGATCGTGCTGTTGGCCAAGCTGTACAAGGGAATGGACTTCCCTGAACTGTCCGTACCGCGCAACGGAAGTGACGCCTTCAACCGATCGAAGGGCATGCGCTGACCACAGCTCATTCCACCACTACGCCGTATTTGCCAAGCAGGGACAGGGCGCCATCGACGCTGAAGCGCGTACCCGACAGCTTGCTCGCCTCCGGATCGATGCGGAAGCTGTGCGCCGTGCTCAGGTCTGCACCGCGCAGGTCGCAGCCCTCGATCACCGCATCCTGCATGTCACACGCGTTGAACACCGCCTCGCGCAGATCCGCACCGCTGAGATCCGCGCCACGCATCGAACATCGATCAAAGCGCTGTCCTTTCATCGATGGACCACTGATCATCGCATGGTCCAAACGGCAGTCGATGAACTGTGCAGCGAACAACATGGGCTTGCAGGCGCCGAGGTCGAAGCCGAGCATACGGCACCCATGGAACGACACCTCCTGCAATGAGGCTCCCATGAGCTTCGCCATCGAGAGGTCACAGTCCTTGAACGCGCAGCGCACGAAATGCACCTGGCGCAGATCGGCCCTTGACAGATCGCACCGCTCGAAGCGGCAGTCCTCATAACGACGTTGCCGCAGATCATGGCCTGCAAGGTCCAGACCGATGAAGTCCTGCTCATGATGCTCCAGCATGCTGCGAAGATCGCTCGTATCAGAAGTTCAGCGTGGCGCTGACGAACGGCAATCCGATCGGGGTCACCAATACCGTGACCTGTTCGTCGTAGGTGATGCCGACATCGATCGCCAGGTCATCGCCAAGCACACGTATGGCGAGCGAGTGGGCCAGGAAGTTGCGGTCTGGATCCTGGAAGAGCCAATGCTCGGTGACCAGCATCAGGTTGGTGAGCACACGCGTCGCACCGGCCAGGCTGAGCGCAGGACCTCGCGCCAACTCCTGTCCGTTGTGGGTCCAGCCCGCCCCCAGGCTCAGGTGATGGTCAGCAGTGCCCACTGTGGCGGTTCCCATGGCAAGGAACAGTCCACCCGGGAGGTCAACATCCGCGACCGGCTCTGTTCCCGTGGGGATGCGCAGGTTCAAGTAGCTCACCGACCCTGCGAGGTGGAACTTGTCCGAGACCGGTCCAGCGATCTGGGTACGCAAGCTGTAGACGGGTCCGCCACTTCGGTTCCGCAGGATGCTGAACAGTTCGATCGCGCCCACCACGGAGAACCTCTTCGTCACTCCGTAGGCCACCGTGTTCAAGCTGACCAGGGTGTTCTTGTAGAAACCGGTGCCCTGCTTGATCGGAATGGCCGAGAACCCGGTGACGTAGTGGGAACCATAGGTATTGCGCGATCCCTTGAAGCGGGAGGTGGGGCGGTGGGGGCTGGCGGAGTATGGTACAGCACCTGTCGCATCAACGACCAAAATGAACACGAACACGGCCGCTAAGCTGGGGAGCAAGGTGCGCATCGGGAAGAAGACGCATTATGGTCGGAAAGGATGCCACGACACCAATGGGTCCAATGAGCATGCTTTGGCAAGGGATACAATTGACCTCAGACCAACACGTATCCAAAGTGATATCAGGAACTCATTGGCGCACACCCGACAAACAAGCTCAGGTCACCCGCCTTCACGTGGGAAAACCCGGAACATGGGCATACGGTGTTGGGACCAAGGTTGGGTAAGATGGAAGTGATGTACCAGCAAAGTGGCCAGCAGAAGCTTCCACAGAAGGCTGTCATGACTTCACCTCGAACCATCATGAGTAGTGTATCAGGTGAGGCCAAAAAAAATATCTTGGTCACATGCGAACGCCGACCCCACTGATCGCACTTGCCCTCGTCTGGCACCCCTTGACCGCACAGGTCAGTAATTCCGTCTATCGCTTCCCAAAGGAGATCCCCTCTTCCTATCGTGTGGATGCACGAGGTGACTTCGAGCGCATGGCGGCAGAGCCCTATGAAGAACACAGATCACGCGATGTAGAGCGATTCGCGGAGTTGACCGCCTACGCCAAGCGCCATCTACTTGCATCAGGCAAGGTATACTTCGACCCACCAGGTGCTGAGGCCTATCTCAACAAAGTGGCAGAACGACTGCTTGGCACATCGGGCAAGGTGAAGGTCTATCTCATGCGCGATGCGAGCTATAACGCATTCTGCATCCATGATGGCTCCCTGTTCTTCAATGTTGGCATCCTCGCTGAGCTTCCGGATGAATCGGCGCTTGCGGGCATCATGGGGCACGAGATAGCACACTACCTCAGGGACCACAACCGGGCAGGATTCTTCAACAAACTCGATCTGTATACCCGAAAGAACCGGAACAGCAACTATGAAATGCGCATTGACAAGGCGCATGATGATCGTGTGCAGGAGCATGAGGCTGACAGCATCGGCGCCGTCATGACACGTCAGGCGGGATTCAACCTCCATGGCCTTCTGAGCAGCTTCCTCCTGCTCCTACCCGAACCCATGGACAGTTCCACGGTGGGCGTTGCCCGGAACGCATCAAGTGCACGGGACGCCCTGCTCTCGGACCATCCTGACACGCGCGATCGCATCAACTTCCTGAACAATTGGCTTGAACAGGAACCTGCGATGCGGGGCGGGGCACCACATCTTGTGGACGCCACCACCTTTGAGGAACTACGCAGCATGGCGCGCGTGGAAGCTCTGCAGGTCCTGCTCGAACAGCATCGCTATCCGGAATGCGCAGAACGCGCTTTCCGTTACCTCCTGCTCGAGCCGGAGACGAAGGGCTACCTGCACTTCCTCACCGAGAGTTTGCGACGTTGGATCTATGTGGTACCCGATGCAGGTTATGATGGCTTCTTATCCTTCGGTCGCGAGCAGTACTTCCTCCCAGGCAAGGGAATCCTTGGCGATCTCGGGTTCCTCATACGTGACTCCACATTGCTCGCAAAGGCTGAAACTTCGAACTACTTCCTGGATGGGAAGCCCCGCTTTGAGACCAACGATGAAGCGCTTCGCTTTTTCTATGATGAGGCCGATCGCGCGAACGTCGTGGAGGCACTTTTGGGTAAGGCGATCTACTATCGCAAGGACCTTATTGTGCGAGATGCAGCGCTGGATCGGTACGTTGCCTTGGGGGGCACAGCCAAATCATTCGTGGAGGCTTGGCGCGGTGGCCAGTTGGACAAACGTCTTCGAAAATGCAAAGGCGGGCTTGTCCTATTGGGTGAGATCAGCTTCATCGAGGACCACGTGTACGGCTATCGCCAACGCCATGCGCTCGCCGAGGAACGCAGCCCATATTTCAACAGCGCTGTACGGAGCATGATCGCACGCAAATTCCCCGATCGCACCATTGTTGAACTTTCAAACCTCCAGCACGATGATATGCCCAGCTACCTGAATTACGACCAGGCTGCCGGCAACATGGCCATCGTAGAATGGATGTGGAATGCAGAAATGGACCGCGCCAAGAGACGGGACGAATTACGCTCAGAGGTGCGTGAACGAAAGAAAAATAGAGCGACCGTCAAGAAGAGCAGCACCGACCTTGACACGCTTCGCACGGCGGATCGCGAGGAGCTTGAGGATGCACTGGAGACAACAAAACTAAAACGCCGAAAACGCTCCAAGAAAGAAATGAAATTCTACTTCATCGACCCCAACTACTGGGAATTCCTGGTGGAGCAGGGCTTCGGCACCGTAGAATCCATCAGCGTACGGGCATTCGATGATCGGACCCGTATCGTAGGCAATGCCTTTGGAACCATCCTTTCGCTTTATCCCGGCTTTTGGATGCAACGCCTACAAGGCAGTAATCGTTATGCATTCTCCCTACGGCATGTGAAATTCAATACTGAATCCCAACAAGTCCGGAAGCGCGTCGCCGAATTCAACTACAAACTAACGCGTCCGCACCTGAAGAGCGCCGTGTATGAATCCATGTTCGACATCGACAAATGAAACGACTCCTCTTCACCCCTCTGCTGGTCCTCTCATTCATACAAGGACATGGCCAATATGGATATCTCGGAGCCAAGAACGTGGTCTCTGTGGGCATCAACGACCCCATCCTTGCCGATGCCTTCAGCGTAAGTTATCTCCGTGTGTTGAGCCGGGCGAGCGCCCTTCGACTGGACGTCCGTTCCTTGAACGTTGACCGTACGTTGCGTTCCGGTGGTCACGGTTGGTTCGGTCTGAATGACGGAACCGACCTTGGCACTGTTACTGGAAGTGGTCTTGGTTTGGGACTCCACTTCGCCTTGAACGCGAAAGGAGGGCTGAGCCAACCACAAGGTTATTTCATGAGCCTGGGCGTGGAATATGCCAGAGGCACCACCCGGGAGCAGTTGGAGTCAACTGCACTATCGCCCCTCTTGTTCCCCTTTGGCTTCCTACCAGCCCTTACTTACGAATACACACATACGGCGGCCAGACTGGTCTACACGTGGGGATTTCGCAAGGTACTGGCCGATCGTTTCACCTTTGAACTGGGGGCCGAACTGGGCTGGATGTTCCTGCACACCAGTGTGACAGAGGATGATCTGAAAGGGACGATGTACGCGATCGGTTACGAGCGTATCGTGTTCGTGAACGCAGCGACCGGCTATGACGGATCGGGAGGGTTCCAAGAGAGAAGCAGTGATCTTGGAATGAGCCTCACGCTCTCCCCCATCGCCCGTGTCGGGGTGTTGTTCTGAACGATACTCGCCGAGGCACCTGCTTATCCCATGTGGTCAAAACAGCTTCGAAGGTTTCGCGTGCAAACGCACCGTATCGGGGTCGCACGGAGCGCCTGAAACCATTTGTCGATCTCCGGACCATGCCGCTCTTACAGGTCGATTCCATGCGAGGAGCTCGCCAGTACCTTCCTCATGCTCGTGGCCATTCCCAGCATCTTCGGTGAGATGGCCTTCGCCGTCTGGCTGCTGGTGAAAGGTGGAAGATCGACCCGGTGAACGGGATCGGATCGAACCATTGTGGACCGGCTCCGTCCTAAGGGAGTCCAGTTCCTCATCGAAGTGCACCATGAGCAATACGCAGAAAGTTCAAGCGGTCATCCTTGTCTTCGCGGTGTCGATGGTCGCCTGCCAAAAGGATGAGGTCGATACGACCGTGCCTGTCCCGGAGAACAACGGACCATTGAGCCTCCCGGATACGCCCTATGATTATTCCACCGTGGTCCTGCCCGCCCACCTCACTACCAATGTGTTGCAGGGTCCGGGCCAGAATGCTGCCATTGACAACGACAACACGCCCGCCTCCAACCCGATCACCGATCACGGCGCCACGCTCGGCCGCGTGCTGTTCTATGACCGCAGCCTGAGCGCTAATGGCACCATCTCCTGCGCCTCCTGCCACAAGCAGGAATTCGGCTTTTCCGATGATGCCATGGTCAGCGTGGGGTTCGATGGTGGCTTGACCCGCAGGCATTCCATGTCGCTGGTGAACGCGCGCTGGTACGGACGAGGCCGCTTCTTCTGGGACGAACGTGCCGCTACACTTGAACAACAAGTGCTTATGCCGTTCCAGGACCCCGTTGAAATGGGCATGACCTTGGATGGCCTGGTCGCCGCCGTGGAAAACCGCGACTTCTACCCGCAGCTGTTCCATCAGGCATTCGGCAGCAGCGAGATCACCTCCGAACGCATCGCCCTAGCCCTTGCCCAGTTCGTGCGCAGCATCGTAAGCGTGCAAAGCCGCTATGACATCGGACGTGCGCAGGTCGCCCAACCCACTCAGGACTTCCCGAACCTGACGGTCAGCGAGAACAATGGCAAGCTGTTGTTCTTCCGTCCCGTGCAGTTGGGCGGTGGAGGGTGCATCGGATGCCATTCCACCGAAGCCTTCATCAATCCGGATAACGGACCCACCAACAACGGCCTGGATGCCACTTCCACCGATGACCTCGGGGTGTTCGAGGCGATCCCCAACCAGGCCTTCCTCGGGACATTCAAGGTGCCTTCCTTGAAGGATATTGAACTTACAGCACCCTATATGCACGACGGTCGTTTCGCCACGTTGGAAGAAGTGGTGGATCATTACAACAGTGGCATCCAGCCCCACCCGAACCTCGGCGATGCCCTGCAGGGTCCGGACGGCTTGCCCATCCAACTGAACCTTACTTCCCAGGAAAAGGCCGACCTCGTCGCTTTCCTGAAGACCCTCACGGACGAAGTGCTGACGAACGATGTCAGGTTCAGCGACCCGTTCAACTAAGCAGGACGGCTCATGAGGTGACGCAGGAGAAGTACTCCCTGTCCCATCTTACGGGTCAGCGGTCCGAAGAGGATGGCGCAAACCTGCTGCGCCGCACCACCTTACCTGCCGAGCCCACACGCAATAGCACACGCAAGGCCTTTCGCTTGTCCAGGGCCTTCGCGTAGTACGCCGCCGCGATCCGCTCGCCCATGAAATAGCCCAGGTCGGCTGGACGGTGCTTGCTTCTCGGCCCTTGGTACAGCCAACCCGAGATGTCATTGCCCCGCATGTCCCCTTGGAATTCCTGCCAGAGCGCTGCCTCGTGCGCCAGACCATAGGCCTGCAACTGCTCGTTGATGCTCACGCCGGCCACTTCGCGCGCAACCATGTCCGCCGTGCCTTCCATGATGGCCTGGGTACGCAGGCGGCTGGTGAGCATGCTCCACACGGCCCGGGGACCGATGCGCTGGCGGGTGTGCACCGCCTCATGCGCCACGAAGGCCACTGACTGGTCCGTGGGGCGGATCGCGCCACGCAGCCAGCTGCTCAGCTCGTGCGTGTCCGTGGTGCTGTCCGCGCACACGATCTCCGAGCCGATCAGGATCCACCCTCCCTTCACCGTGCCACCGGTGGCCAAGCGCCCGATGGCAAAGCAGATCTCCGGGCGTTTGAAGCCGGGCAGTTCCCGCTCGTAGCGCGCAAGCACCGCCTCGATCTCGGCCTCCCGCTCGCGGATCCGCAGGGTCTTGGGCCGCACCGAGGTCCAGAAGGCGCTGTGCCACGCGGCATCGGCATAGTGCTCCGCGCCCAGGTCGCGCACCTTCATGAAACGCTTCAACCCATCCGAAGCGCGGTCCAGGTAGAGGCGCTGGAAACAGGCCACACTGTCGGCGCGGTCCTTCGCCGTGGCCAGTGCATCGTAGGCCTCCCAGAAACGGGGGATGTCCTCCGTAATGATGCGCTGGGCCTGCAGCGGACCACAGAGAGGTGCCAGCAAGAAGAGCCATCGCAAGGGCATGACCGAAAGTAGCCACGCGATGCATACATCAGCCACTCCGGATACGACCCATCCCACAGAGCATCGATCATTCGACCGTATGGAATGGTTCACAAGCGCGTCACCAGCAGCGGATCGACCGCGCGCTTCGCGTTGAGCAGGTCCTCCAGCGCGCCCACCGCGGGATCCTATTGCAACTACTTCACGATCGTTGCGGTGCGTGCAACACGCAGACCGTTATACGCGCCTCCAACAGCGAACTCCTCGCCGCACAGGGCGCTCTGCCCATAGCTCACCAGGTGGAAATGCGCGGTATCGGTGGATCGGTCGCAGTAGCTCGTGCCTTCCAAGGGAACGGTGTCGCTTGGTGAGGCGCAAGCGCAGCGCTGTTCGCTTGGATCACATCTGCGGGCAATGTGACCAACTCGGATACTAACCAATGTTCTATTGTGACCGGGAAATGGCCTTCGTTGGTTTGCACGCTCAACCCAAGCCCCATGCACCACACGCTACACCTGTCGTCCGTCCTTCTGCTCGGCCTTGCCAGCACCGTTGTGGCAAAGGCCCAGACCCTCGCACCTGATTTCGTCTCGGCCGGCTATACCCTCAGCGACCTGGGCTCCATCACCGACCTCCCGACGCCGTATGGCGGTCTCACCATCCGCACCGATGAGCCCAACACGCTCTACATCGGAGGAAGCGCCAACGCGCCCAGCGGGGCCGTATATACCGTGCCCCTACTGCGCGACCCGGTCACCCAGGCCATTACAGGATTCGGAGGACCGGCCGTCCTCCATGCCAGCGCGCCGAACATCGACGGCGGCCTCTCCTTCACGCCTGAAGGCACGCTGATGTTCACACAGTACACGCCCTTCACGCTCAATTCCATCGGCCAGGTCCTGCCGGACAACTCCTACGTGACCACCCAGCTCACCAGCCTGGGCATTGCGGCATCCGTGGGTAGCCATGCGTTCGTGCCTGCTGGTTACCCCGGTGCCGGTGGGCTCATCATCGCTTCGTACAATGGGAACGTGGCGTACCGAGTACCCTTCACGGTGGATGCAGCTGGCCAATATTCCTTCGCCACACCCACGGCATCGGTCGATGTGCTCAACAGCGCCACCGGTCCCGAAGGAATCGCCTACGTACCCTTTGGTTCGGCCGGCTTCTTCGCTCCTTCCATGGTGGTCTCCGCCTACGGCATGAACAAGGTGGTGGTCTTCGAGATCGACCCCGATGGCCTGCCGATACCAGCCACGGTGCGAGACATGGTCACCGGCCTGGTCGGTGCTGAAGGTGCCTGGATCGATCCGCTCACCGGCGACTTCCTCTTCTCCACGTTCGGCGGAAGCAACCGGGTGATCAAGGTCTCGGGCTTCGAGCTGCCCACTGCCATCGAGACGAACAATGCGCTGAACGATGGATCGCTCAGCGTATTCCCGAACCCATCCAACGGATCGTTCCAACTCGCTTTCGCGGGTGCGACCGATATCGTGCATGTGGACGTCATCGACCCCATGGGCGCCTTGGTGCACAGCAAGACCCTGCCACCTGGAGAACTTCACGCACTGGACCTCAGCGGCCAGGCACCGGGTGTGTACGCCATCCATGCGCGGTGTGCAGGAAGGCGATCCGTGCAGCGTGTCGTGCTGGAATAGGCCACTGATCCGGCCGCCTTGATGGCACCATCCCATTCATGAAGGAGCTGTGCCATCGTCCAGGAGGCCCTTGGGGACCGTCCATGTCGAGCGGCTCATGAGGGATGCGCTCAGCAACCCACCCGCTCGATCGTGAGCACACCCGACCGTTGCTTGATGACGAAGGGGATCTCCTCCATCGTGCAGCGCGGTTCGATCGTGAAGCGGTACAAGCCTTCCACTTCCATATCCTCCCGTGTGGTCACGGCCAATCGCTGTTCGTACCGGGTATCGACCCTCACCCAGTCCGCCGGGCCATGGACCAAGGGATGGTGATGGACCGCTTCGGTGGCAAGCGGTAACTCCTTGATCTTGTCCGCCAGGCGGATGTGCCCCTGTTCCTCCACCTCCACGTGGAATTTCCCCTTGAGGTCACGGGTGCAATTGGGCGATGCATAGAAACTGCCGCCGTGCAGCTTCACGGTGGTGACCAGGGTGTAGGTGTTGTCGCCAGACCGCTCGAGCGTGAACAACAGGTCGTAGGGATGTACCTGAGCGATGGTGGTGTCCGACACGTGTAGCTGCCCGGTGCGTGCATCACGTTCCGGCACCTCCGGTGGTGGGGGACCGCAACCGCCTTGCACGACCCGGAACGCGAATGCCTGCTCCATCGCACCACCGTTCGCATTCTTCGCCGGGGTCCAGTGCGGCATATCGTTGATCACCTGCAACAGCCGTGCATCCAGTTCCGCTTGGCCGGAGCTTTCCGCCAAGGTCACATCGGTCGCATCACCGCTTTTGTTCAGCGTAAAATGCACCACGGGTGGTTTCAGCCAGCCGATGCCGGGTTGGATCTGCGGAAGGATGCCACCTTTGAGGTAGCTGACCAGGCTGTCCGCACCCCCAATAAAGACCGCACCCGTGCCACCGGCTTCGGTCCACGAAGGAAGGGCCTCCACCACGTATGCCTTATCGGAAAAGAACACCAAGGGATCCAGCCACGGCTCCTGCACGAAGACCCCTCCCTGCAGTTGGAACGGATCGAAGACCGGGACGGCCGCCTTTGCTTGTACGCCACATCCCTGGTGTCCGTCCCTGAGGAAGTAGATGGACACACCAGCCAATGCGAGGAGTGTCGCGCCGCCGATCAGTGTTGTTGCTTTCATGGCCTTGTGCATGGGGTTTGGCCAAAGGTGCCGCACATGGCTGCCGACCTCGTTCAACACTGTGTAAATTAGTGCAAACACAGTGTAATTCATTCAAAAGTAGGGAGTTGACGCGGTAGCTTTACCACATGTTCCGCTGGTCCGCGCCCCTGCTGCTCATCGCATTGTCGACCTCCATCACCTGTTCAGCGGACCCATGGGACCTGTCCATCAAGGAAAAGCAACAGGAGGAAGTGGCCATGCGGCTGATCGGCCATCAGGTGCTGCTGGCGTCGGGCGATACCTCCTCGCTCGTGCTACCGGTGGAGCGCACGGAGGACCGGTACAGGATCCGCTTCGCGCAGGCCTTCGGTTTCGACCCCGGCCGCATCACCGCCGCTGTGGATAGTGTGGTGCGTAGCACTGGTATCGCAACACGCTACATCGTTGAATTCGTCTCCTGCGACTCGGGCCTGGTGGTCCACAGTTGGCAGGCTGCGCTGCGACCAGAGCAGGGTATGTTGCCGTGCATCGGTCGGGAACAGCCGGTGGCCTGCTACGAACTGTGGTTCACCATCCTGGAGCGCAACCCGGCAGCGTTCACCCAGGACCACGTCCGGAATGAAGCGGATCTCGCTGGCGGAGATGAAGATCAGGGCCACACCTGGCTGCTCCTGCTCATCGGTGCGCTCGCCCTTGGCGGTCTTGCCTTCGTCGTGCACAACAAGCGACGCCGTTCCCCGATCAGCGAAGACCCCAACCTCATCCGCATCGGTGAATTCCTGTTCAACCCGCGCATCATGGAGCTTTCCTTCAAGAACGATCGGGTGCGCCTCACCAGCAAGGAGGCCGATCTGCTCCAGCTGCTTTCCGCATCCCCGAACGATACGGTGGCGCGGGAGACCATCCTGGCCACGGTCTGGGGGGATGAAGGCGACTACGTGGGCCGCACGTTGGACGTGTTCGTTTCCAAGCTGCGCAAGAAGCTGGAGGCTGATGCCAGCGTGCGCATCGTGAACATCCGCGGCGTGGGATACCGCTTGGTGGTGGAGTGAGGGCGCGGAGAGAGCTGGACATGGTGCTGAAAAGCAGGTTCCTGAGGGCGATCGCCGAAGTGGTGTGACGGCGATCGGAGGTGGCTGCAGGTCACTGTACCAGGGTCAGATTGCGTCATAACGATGGGCGCGGGTGCTCAACTGCCAAAGGATCGGCTTGGGACCAAAGGGAGCTGGTGTGCGTGCCCCAAGCGTGATGCTGGCAGCGATCCACTGGGGTTCAAGCCAGCGCTCGCCGCACATACTCGCTCTGCACCAGCCCACCCGGAAAGCTGCGGCTCTCCACCAGTTTCAAAGGGATGTCATGGTCCAGCGTCCCGAAGAGCGCGATCCCCTGGCCGATCAGGACCGGCAATTGCGTCACTATCAGCCGGTCAATGAGCCCGGCGCGCAGGAAGCGCTGCACCGTGATGCCGCCATCGATGTACAGGTGGTGCAGCCCGCGCGCAGCCAGCGCTGCTACAAGCTCCTTGGGGGCCGCGTTCATCACCTCGATATCGGCCCCGCGCGCGTTCGCCCTGGCCAGCTCCAGCGGTCGGCTGCTGAGCACGATCACCTTCTTCGCGTAAGGCCACGCCTCAAAGCTCATCACCTTCTCAAAGGTGTTCCCGCCCATGACGATCGCATCGATGCCCGCCATAAAAGCATCGTAGCCGTGGTCGCCCATTTCGACGGTGCCATCGCCCTCGAGGAAATCGAGCGCACCATCGGGGCGGGCGATGAAGCCGTCGAGGCTCACGCCGCAAAAAACAGAACACGTCGAACCCATAGCACCAAAGGTGGTTCACTTTGCTCCAATTTGCACATCGTCCCTGCCTGCCGCCAACCTGCGACGATCACCGAAGAATTCACGAACCGGCCAGTGGCTTTCCAAGTACCAGGCCGAGCATGCATACTTGCACGGCTCCTTTCCGGGCAACTTTTGCCACCCGTATGGGGTCTCTCAACGTCGCGTGGAGCGCCTACTTCCACAAGCCATGGTGCGCCAGCAAGACCACCTAACAATGAACATGGTTCGCTCATGAAGTCACGCTCGACCGCATTGCTCCTGGTCTTCGCAGCACCGCTCTGCCACGCGCAGAACATCAGCTTCACCCTGGCCGCGCCTCAGCCCGCATTGATCGAGGTCTACTCCGGATCCTCCGCCAGCGGCGATATCGATGGCGATGGCGACAACGACCTCCTGATGGTGGGCCTTGATCCTGGCCGGCAGACCGCGCTGTACCTCAATGATGGTTTCGGTGACTTTACGGAGGTGACGACGCCTTTCCCGGAGGCCTCCAGCAGCGTCACGCGGTTCGTTGACCTGGACGGCGATGGCGACCTGGACCTCTTCTTCTCGGGCATGGGCTTCAACGTACAGGAGTTCGCACACATCTACCTGAACGACGGGCAGGGAACCTTCACGCTGCTGCCCAACCCCGCTCTGCCCCAATTCCAAGGCACTGGCGTGGCCATCGGCGATGTGGACGACGATGATGACCAAGACCTGCTGCTCGCCGTCATGGATGAGAACAACACCTTCGTCGCCGACCTCTTCCTCAACAATGGCAGCGCGACCTTCACCGCAGCTGGCAGCAACGTGTTCACACCGGTGGAGTTCGCTGCCGTCGCTTTCATCGATGCTGAGGGGGATGGGGACCTGGATGCCATCATCGCCGGCACCCAGCAGAACGGGGATCCATCGACCTTGCTCTACCTCAACGACGGCGCCGGAAACTTCTCTGTGGACGCCACCAACGCCTTCATTCCGCTCAATGCGAGCGATGTGGATGTGGCTGATACCGATGGCGACGGCGATATGGACATCCTGATGTCGGGCACCACCGATACGTTCGAGGTGCTCACCCTGCTGTACCAGAACAATGGCACGGGCCTCTTCACCGAGCTTGGTGCGACCGGTCTGCAGAACACCTTCGCAGGCACCAACGTGATCGCTGACCTCGACAATGACGGCGACCAGGACCTGGTGATCCTCGGCTCCCAAGCCGGCGGGCTGCCCAACATCTACAACATCGTGTACGAGAACCTCGGCGGCAACACCTTCATCCCCACCGACACCGTGGGTGGCGAGTACATCGCGGTTTGCGCAGCCGATGACTTCACCGGTGATGGTCTCGTGGACCTTGTCATCCAAGGCTTCGTGGACGACACGAATGTGTACTGGAACACCACGGTAACGACCTCCGTGCGCGAACGCAAGGCCAGCACGTTGCAGGTGTATCCCAGTCCTTCCGACGGCCGTTTCACCTTGCGCTGGGATGCCTCCATGCAGGTACAGGCCCTCCGCGTCTACAACAGCGAGGGCCGCATGGTGCACACGCAAGGCGCGGGCGCAGGGATGTCCACCACAGTGGAGCTGGACCTGCCTGCTGGCACCTACCTCGTTCAACTGCTGACGGACGAAGCGGTACTGACGAGAACGGTGCTGGTGGAGTAAGGAAGCCTGGCGCGATATGCATACCGCTCCGTGCCGCCCATGCGGGCACATGGCTTTGCGAACATGCATGATACCGGACGGATGAGGCGGAGCCACAAACGCATTCCATGCATCGTTCATGGCCGATAGCCGCCCCGCCCCTCACCGCACCTCCTTCAACACCGAGCTCCCGCTCGATCCATCCCCACTGGTCCAGCGCCATTCCTCGTGCAGGCGGATGCGTCCATCGGGGAGCAGCTCCGGAGTTGACCGGCACACGCCGGTCATCAGTTCGCCGCGGTCGTTCACTTGGTGGTAACGCATATCCAAGCGGCCCTCATCATCCACCAAGGCGATCAAATGCCCGCTGACGATGCGGCCACCGGAATAGCTGCACGTCACGATACGGCCGGTCTGCTGGTAGTGGAACACCACTTCGGGCGAGACCTCGCCATTGGCGCTGTTGTTCACGGGGATGAAGCGGCGGTCGTGGTAGTTGATCATAGGGTGTGGGCGGGTGGGTGAAGGTCCGAGATCACGGCGATGAATGCGCACGGACGGATGCGAGCCGCTGGGTCCCCACCCATTGCCCGGGATACCGCTCCGGGGCTTGGGGGGCGTCCAACAGAGGCCCAGGGTCATTCACCTTGCGCCGGTGCTGGCCTGCGAGTACACCTGCTATCACCAACAACGATACCTTCGGTGCATGTCAAAGCCACGCTCCTACGCCGCATCGCACAAAGGTCTGCGCAACATCCTGGGCCGTTTCTCGCTCCTCGCGGGACGGACCGATTTTGGTGACCCGGCCGATGTGGCGCGACTCAAAGCGCTGGGCACGGAGATGTTCATGCTCCTCACCCATCACCTGCACACCGAGAACGACCATCTGCTCGCCCTGTTGGAGCAGCGCGTGCCTGGCGCTTCGCAGCACGACCTGCAGGACCATGAGGAGCTGGAGGTGATCCAGAACGAGGTGGCGGCCCGGCTGCAATCCCTTGACGGCACCCAGAGCGCTGCGGAAGGGCATGCGTTCTACCTCGCCTTCACCGCGTTCCAAGGGCGCTACCTGGGCCACATCCACCACGAGGAGGTGGTGACCGAAGAGCTCTTGCTGGCCAACTTCACCGAGCAGGAGTTGATCGAGAACAGCGGCCGCATCGTGCAGAGCGTCGAATTCCCCGTGCTGCTGGCCTCCTTGAAATACATCGTTCCGGCGCAATCGCGCGCCGAGAACCGCGAGCTCTTCGACCAGCTCAAGGCCAACGCCCCCGCCGAAGCGGTGCACGCGATCGTGGAGGCGGTGCGGCCGATGATGGAACCTGCAGAACTGGAGGCGCTGAACGTTTGAGAGGCTCCGAGCCGCAGGGGCGACCGCTCATGAGCAGCGGACAGAACCAGAGGAGGGTCGGATGCACCATGAGGTGGTCAAAACGGCATAACTTGCACCATCATGGAACGCTCGCAACTCGGCCGCATCACCATCAACCCCAGCATCTGCCATGGCAAGCCGTGCGTGCGCGGCATGCGCTGGCCCGTGGAGGTGGTCATCGATATGCTCGGTGCGGGCATGAGCGCGGACGAGATCGTCCGTGAACATCCTGAATTGCAGAAAGAGGACATCCAAGCGTGCTTGAACTACGCCAAGCTCACCGTGTCCGGTCATTCGCTCGGTGACGTGGCGTGATGCGCTTCCTCTGCGACGTCCATATCTCCATCCAGCTCTGCAAGCGCCTCTCCGAGGCCGGTCATGACTGCCAGCACGTGAACCGCCTGCCGGAGCGCTGGCATACCTCCGACCAGGACATCGCGCGCTTTGCAGACCAAGAGGACCGCATCCTCATCACCAAGGACTCCGACTTCCGCGATACGTGCATCCTGCACAGAACGCCGCGCAAGCTCATCAAGGTGAACCTCGGCAACATCCCGCACCAGGTGCTCAGCGACCTGCTCTTCAAGAACCTCAGCGAACTGGCCCGCTTGAACGAACGCCCCCGCTTTCTGGTCGAGGTGGATATCACCCGAATGTCCGTGATCGAGCTGGGGTGATCGATGCCCCCGCCCCTCACCGCACCTCCTCCAACACCGAGCTCCCGCTCGACCCATCCCCACTGGTCCAGCGCCATGCCTCGTGCAGGCGGATGCGTCCATCGGGGAGCAGCTCCGGCGTTGACCGGCACACGCCGGTCATCAGTTCGTCACGGTCGTTCACCTGGTGGTAGCGCATGTCCAGGCAGCCCTCGGCATCCACCAAGGCGATCAACTGCCCGCTGACGATGCGGCCACCGGAATAGCGGCACGTCACGATGCGGCCGGTATGCTGGTAGTGGAACACCACTTCGGGCGAGACCTCGCCATTGGCGCTGTTAGCACCAGGGATGAAGCGGCGGTCGTGGTAGTTGATCATGGGTGTGGGCCGGCGTGTGAAAGGCCGATAACGAAGCGATAGATGCCTGCGAACGGCTCCAAGTGGCTTGGACAACTTGAGGTCACAATTTGTGACCTCAAGTTCTATTTTGGTGCCATGAGCAAGGCGCTGGTCAAGTTACCGGACGAGCTGGTGGCGCGAAGGATCTTCTCGATACGCGGCGAGAACGTGATGCTCGATAGCGACCTGGCGCAGCTCTATGGCGTGGAGACCAAGGTGCTCAAGCAACAGGTGAAGCGCAACATCCAGAGCTTCCCGGAGGACTTCATGTTCGAGCTTACAGCCGAGGAGTTCGAGCACTTGAGGTCACAGATCGTGACCTCAAGACACGGTGGTGCCCGCTACCTGCCGATGGCTTTCACGGAGCATGGCGTGCTCATGCTTTCCAGTGTGTTGAAGAGCCCGCGTGCCCGTGCCGTGAACATCCAGATCATGCGCCTCTTCGTGAAAATGCGCGAACACCTGATCACGCACAAGGACGTGCTCCTGCAACTGGAGAAGCTGCGCGGCACCACGAAGGAACACGCGGGCAAGATCGCCGTGATCTTCAAGTATCTGAAGCAAATGGAGCAACGCCAGCAGCAGACCGAACTGCTGGACGAGATCCGGCGCAGTAAAGCCAAGAACCCCATCGGCTTCAAAGCGGCGAAAGACCGAAGGGCGGGGAAGAAGTGATCATGGCTCCGAGCCGCAGGGTCCCCGCCAAATGCGCGGGAGACCGCTGCGGAGGTTCGGGAGGACACCCTGCGGTGGTCTAAAAGGTTTTGTAAGCTTCCCCTGTTTTCGGGCCGATCATAACTAGAGGCTCCAGGGGCATAGGGTTAGGATTGGATGAGCGCCGGTGGCCGGTAGCCGAGCGACTTGTGTGGGCGGTGATGGTTATAGTCGTTCATCCACTCATCGGCTTTCTCACGCACCTCGTCCAAGGTACGGAACACATAGGCGCTGAGCAGTTCGCGACGCATGCTGCCATTGAGGCGTTCTACGTAGGCGTTCTGTGTGGGCTTTCCAGGCTGGATGTAGGTCAAGGTGATGCCGTTTGCGCGGCACCAGTGGTCGAGCTTGGCGCTGATGAATTCCGGGCCGTTGTCCACGCGGATCATCTTTGGCAGCGGACGCACTGCTTTGATGCGTTCCAGCACACGTATCACGCGCAGGGCGGGCAAGGAGGTATCCACCTCGATGGCAAGCACCTCCCGGTTGTAGTCGTCGATCACATTGAGCAAGCGGTACGAGCGTCCATCCCAGAGGCTATCATGCATGAAGTCGATGCTGTAGACCTGGTCCGGACCCTCGGGACGGAACAGGGCCTGCTTTACCCGTGCAGGCAGCCGTTTCTTGGCCCTGCGCCGGATGTTCAGGCCCAGGCCGGTGTAGACCCGGTATACCCGCTTGAAGTTCCATAGGTGGCCCATCAAGCGCATCCGATGATGGCTTTGCCATACCCCGATGGCGGGGTGCTTCTGAGTGAGCTGTTCCAAGGCTTGGATGATGGGCGTGTCCTCCGGTGGTGTCTTGCGGTATTGCGCGGTGCTGCGCGCCAAGCCCACGCTATTGCAGGCCTGGCGCTCGGAGAGGTTGTGCTCCTGTATCATCGCCTGAACGATCTCGCGCTTCTCGTCAGGCGCCCCACTTCTTTTCCACCACGCTCTTCAAGGCGTCATGGACCATGCTCAGCTCCGCATACATGCGCTTCAAGCGGCTGTTCTCCTCCTGAAGGTCCTTCAGCTGCTTGAGCTGGCTGGCATCCAGGCCGCCGTACTTCGCCTTCCATTGGTAAAAGGTGGCGTTGCTGATCCCATGCTCCCTGCACAGGTCGGCCACCTTCACGCCCGCTTCATGCTGCTTGAGGATGCCGACGATCTGGTGTTCGGTGAACTTGCTCTTTCTCATGGCTACGATCGGTTGAAGGTAGCCCCTGGCCGGCCGAAGGGAACCTTGGCCCCGCGGGGCCAAGGTTCCCTTCACCTCCAGTAATGAATGGCCGAACTTTGGGGAAGCTTACAGTTTGGCGCACATCCTGCGGTTGGCTAGAACTTCATCGACTTCCTCACCCTTTCCAAAATCGGTCTCCATATCATCGCATCACTTGCTCTACAGGAGAACATTGCTTCTATCAGTCCATAGCTCATGGGTACACGGTAATAGATCACGTTCCAGTCAGTAGTACCGTCAACACCCTTCCTCGTATATGACAACACCATCGCTCGCATTCCATTCCAAGTCGTAACCTCGACTGGATTCATCCGAACCAGTTTCACACCGCCATGGGACTCCGCAGCTTTAAGCTGAGCTTGAAACACCTCCTTGACTGCATCTAGCTCAACCTGCGAAGGGTTGGCAATATCGCCCTGACTAAAAGGTGAGGGCTTGGTAATGCTGACTCTGAGCATCGCATTTGGTGGAGAAGGTGTCGCATTTGAAGCGAGCAACGTCTCTTTGGCAAACTCCTCTTCGACTCCGGAATCTTTGGCAATCGCCTTTCCAGACAGGTTAATGTTCTTACGCACATCACTCTCCAGTATGGCCCAGTGCGTAGGAACTTCAATACTGATACCATAGCTCAAACGGTGTGTCGTGTAATCGTCCTGAGCAAAGACATGCGTCCACGGCGAAGGTCCGCAGACAAAGAACATTGCCAAGGCACGGGTTAAACTGTTCGACATGTCAACTGGGGTTTGATGAGCCAATTTAGGCTGGCGTTAATACACTAGATCATTGAGAGCATCAGCAATCCAGTACCGCCAGATAAGCGTGAACAGCCCCTTCATTCCTTGGTGCTCTCCATCTGTCGCTGCTGCTCCTGATACCGATAGTACCAGAAAACCCCTATGATGATCAACGCAAAGCCAATAGGGATCATCATGGCCTCTAAACGCTTACCAGCAAACCCCTCATCAAACACTCCCAACGCTGAGAATGCCAGCACACCAACTGCAACCGTCCGCACTACTCGCTGACCTTCGAACTTGTCCTTCATTGGCAACCAACACAAGAAGAGAACCGCTCCGAAGAAAAGAGCCGCCCACAGCATTACGTACCAGGCTTGAAGAGAAGGATCCAACTCCAACCCCGCAGCCCAAAGCATACCGGTGCGCGTGAGCGGCATTCCAAAGAGGAAGCTCACGACAAGTGTGCTGAGAAAGGTGATCCAATACGATGGTCTGCTATCCATGTCGTTCGGTCTTGTTTGCGTTCAATTATCCTGGTTGGCATCCGCCAACATCAGCGTGAAATAATCGCTCTTTGCCCGGGCCTTGCTCACAGACTCCGCTCCCTCGTACTCCAAGTAGTGCGCCACCCAGATCAACCGATCCTTAACAGCACAAAAGCTCAACGACATCAGGTTGTAGCGCTCGAAGCCGTCGTCAGTTCGAACCGGACTCAGCGTAACAACAGTACTTATGGATGGACTGGGAGCATAGAATTCCATGACCACGGGTTGACCGAACTCGACACCGTCAAAGACCTTCGCAAGGTCGGTTCGCAGGTTAGGCCATGTGCGCTTCATGTACCCCTTGGCAAATTCTCCTGCCATCCATTCAGCTGCCTTCGGCGGGAAGTCCTTGTCACCTAACGCGTTCATGAAATACACCTTCACGTAGTCGTCGAAACCGGTTTCCATTGTTGCGGCCAAGTCCTTCAACTGCTCCTCACGGACGTAGAGACCAATCGTGGTGCTCTGGTCAGTGACCGTGACGCCTGGCAGTGCCATGATATCCGGATCATCGGAACATTCTTTCATGCCAAGCACAACTGGCAGGCATATCTCCTTGCCACCGATCGTAGGGGTATGGGAGCATTCTACGGCTGCTTCGTTGTCCTCGTGGGAAACGTCAGATGCCGGTGCATTGGCACAGCCACCAACTAATGACAAAACACCAAGTAATCCGACGGCAATTTGCTTCACTAGGATAACCTTTGGGACTGTAATCATGTTTCGAAAGTAATCAGCTTTGGTTTGAGCGCCGTGTAGGCACGTACTGGAGGAGGCTCAAGAGCAACGGACAGACCCGGCAGAGGCTTGGGGGACACCCTGCGGTGGTCTAATCCAGTAGACCCTCAATTACATGCTTCATAACCACAGCCGCCGTCAAACTAGCTATGTATATCACGAACCGGATGACTAACCAGTTGCGGACATCCCGATTGGAATCATCGACTCTCTTGACTTCGCGTTCGTCCCCTTTAGTAATGGCGAACCTCGCTGGAGGTTCAAAGGCGTCAATCTTCCTCGACAACAACCTCGCAACCCAAGTAGAGATAACATCCCCTAAACGCAGGACACCAAGTGCGGCAAATAGGACCCAAGCGATTAGAATCGGTGTGACGGCAGCCGATGTGAAGCTCGATGAGAATGTGGCCATATAGTAGACCACGACGAAGAGCATAGAAATGGGAACCAGACTTCTGTTTGCATTCACGATGACTCCCATGTTCCTAGTACACCAAATCTGCATCATACTACCTTTCGATGCTGCGGCCAGGGATGAATGCCAATTCACAACCTGCTGAATCAACTCTCCGGCGAGGACGTTGTTGATAAAATCCACCTTAACCACTACGTCGGCTCCTGCCTGCATGTGCTCGCTAAAATTGTCATTCAAGAACATGAGATGCATCATGTCCCGTGGTGAAATACCCTCACCAATACGAACCTTCAAAGTGTGTCGTTGCGGTGCTTGGTAGTTCGGAAGTTGAATGGAGATGTCCCATGTCATCGCAACTGATTGTGTTGCCTGAGGGGTGAGCTCCCATCGATGTTGTTCGAAAGCCTTCCACGATGACATCTCCAATATTGTGCTGTCTGTAAACACCATGTTGACCTGAAGCACACTCACAATCAGATTGTGATTCTTCAGCTTATCCTCAATCATTCGATTGAGGTTCTTCAAGTCCGCAAGTTCAAAGTACTTCCTCTCGCGTATAACCCTAATATGGGTGTCCGGCTTAGCTATAAGAAGCAAGAAGGCGCTCTGATAACCTTCGTAGGTTGTTAACGCTCCAGGCAGACCGGTCTCGCCTTTAATTACAAGGTCGTTATTCGTAGAGCTCATACGCTTGGATTTGGGGTTATGCACACACTTAGTCGCTTGCCAGGCGCTAAGTCGAGACAATATAAGCCAACTGCCCACTTCAGGGCGCTCTGACCACATGTGCCAGACTGTCCCGGCTACGTCTTGCGTGAGGGATAGGAGCAAGTAGCCCACAGCGAGGCTTTGCGAGCGAGGACTACTGCGGATAGCCCGACGGCGCTGCATTTGAGCGCCGGCACGCCCACCCCTTCGACAAGCTCAAAGCGGCCTACCTGCTCAAGTACATCGACCTCTCCCCATACACCTGCCGGAAGAACGGATCCTTCAGGTCCTTGATGAAGTAGATCGCCCTGCCTCCAGCAGGCGCAGGCTCCCCGTGCTCTTCATGAACGCTGAAGGTATTCCATCGCCTCCTTCAGCCATGACCTCATTGTAAAGCCGTCGACCTCCAAGCGATAGTTGAAGCCCAGTGCATCGGCTTTACGCATGAGGCCCTCATCGCTCAAATCGGAGTCCACGAAATCGCTCTGCAGCCGGAGCACAAGTTCATCAACCTCGTCCGCAGGCCAATCTCGGAGTATGGCATCACATACGCACTGCCATGTCTTGCAGTCATTGATCCAGTCCTCGCCGAAATGGCCTCCGAAGAACTGGAACAGGATCTCGTCGTCCGCCGAATGGATCATCGGCTCAGGTACATCGAACGTTCCCCATACACCTGCCGGAAGAACGGATCCTTCAGGTCCTTGATGAAGTAGATGGCCTCACCGGTGCTCTTCATCTCAGGCCCCAGGCTCTTATCCACGTTGGGGAACTTGTCGAAACTGAACACGGGCACCTTGATCGCGTAGCCATCCAGGCGCGGCTTGAACTGGAAGTCCTTGAGCTTGGCGCCGAGCATCACCTTGGTGGCCCAGTTGACGTAGGGCTCGCCGTAGGCCTTGGCGATGAAGGGCACCGTGCGACTGGCGCGCGGGTTGGCCTCGATCACGTACACCACTTCGTCCTTGATGGCGAACTGGATGTTCACCAGGCCCACGGTCTTCAGCGCCAGGGCGATCTTGTGCGTGTGCTCGCGGATCTGCTGGATCACCTTCTCGCTGAGGTCGAAGGGAGGCAGCACGGCGTTGCTATCGCCGCTGTGGATGCCCGCTGGTTCGATGTGCTCCATGATGCCGATGATGCGCACCATCTCGCCGTCGCAGATGGAATCGCTCTCCGCTTCGATGGCGCCATCGAGGAAGTGGTCGATGAGGATCTTGTTGTCGGGCATCAGGCGCAGGATGTCGAGCACCTGGTCCACGAGTTCCTCCTCGTTGATCACGATCTTCATCTTCTGGCCGCCGAGCACGTAGCTGGGGCGCACCAGCAGTGGGAATCCGAGCTCGCGGCTCAGCTTCACGGCCTCCTCGGCGTTGTTCACCGCACCGAACTTGGGGTACGGGATGTCGAGGTCGCGGAGCAGGGATGAGAATCGCTCGCGATCCTCGGCCATGTCCAACGCGGCGTAGCTGGTGCCGACGATCTTGATGCCGTACTTCTCCAGCTTCTCGGCGAGCTTCAGCGCGGTCTGCCCGCCCAGCTGCACGATGACGCCCTCGGGCTGTTCGTGCTGGATGATGTCGTAGATGTGCTCCCAGAACACGGGCTCGAAGTAGAGCTTGTCGGCCGTGTCGAAGTCGATGCTCACCGTCTCCGGGTTGCAGTTGATCATGATGGTCTCGTAGCCGAGCTCCTTGGCCGCGAGCACACCATGTACGCAGCAGTAGTCGAACTCGATGCCCTGGCCGATGCGGTTGGGACCGCTGCCGAGCACCACGATCTTCTTGCGGTCGCTGCGCACGCTCTCGTTCTCCTCCTCGAAGGTGCTGTAGTAGTAAGGCGTCTTCGAGGGAACTCGCCGGCGCAGGTGTCCACCATGTGCATTGTTTGGGCGTGGCCCCGTCCCAAATGCGGCCGGGGTCGCGTGCTCCGCTGTAGCTCCCTCGGCCCGGCCTGCATCCACGGCACTCCGGGGTCACCTCCTTCGTTGGTGCCTCCTCACTGCTCGTGGCTGCTCGGCCGCGCCTTCGGTAAGCTGCCGCTTCGCCCGCTCACGCACCTTAGCGTACGCAATAGTACTCAATAGTCCATCTCGCCTTGCAACGTTCATTCAGCCTGGTCAAAGTGGACCATCGATTTGGCACATCCACTTATGTGATGAAACCGACCAGTTGTGCGATCAATGAACCGGATCAACCACTCCGCCGCTCACCTCGCTATATTTGAAAGTAACAAACTACGCACCATGCAGGGCCTTCCCATTGTTCTCCTTTCGCTACTAACAACAACATGGGGGCTCGCCCAAGCTCCACCTACCGTTCAATGGCAACGGAATCTTGGAGGCTCTGGAGAAGATCTCAGCAGTTCCATCCAACAAACCATCGACGGAGGTTTTATTCTCTGTGGCACTACCTTTTCCAACAATGGCGATGTGTCGGGGAACCATGGGAACAGCGATGCTTGGGTGGTGAAGCTCGATGCCGCAGGCAATATCCAATGGCAGCGTTGCTTGGGCGGTACGCAACCCGACAATGGAAAGGCAATTCTGGAACATCCAGATGGCGGCTACCTAATGCTCGGTAGCACATATTCCAACAATGGTAACGTGAGCGGCAATCACGGAAGCTCAGATGTCTGGATCATTCGGCTTGACAGCATTGGGGGGGCTGTTTGGCAACGCTGCTATGGCGGCACTTTGATGGATGATGCAGCAGCAATTGTACAAGTTATGGATGGCGGATTTATCATCGCCGGGTCCTCACGTTCCTCAAATGGTGATCTGACCACTAATGCGGGCAGCACAGACTTCTGGGTCCTGAAGATCGACGGAGCTGGCTCGATCGTCTGGCAGCGGTCCTATGGAGGCAGTTCATCTGATAATGCTTCGGATATAGCATTGACCCCGGATGGTGGTTGTGTGGTCATAGGCACGACAGGCTCAGATGACGGAGACATTACCGGGGCACACGGCTTTTCCGACGTATGGGTTGTGAAGCTCGATAATTCAGGGGATTTGGAGTGGCAACGAGCGTGTGGCGGTAGTGGTGAGGACTTCGGTGTGGCGATCGGAGCCCGTGATGACGGCACCATCATTACAACAGGCTTCACGGACTCCATTGATGGTGATGTGAGCATCGCCTTAGGGAGCAACGACATGTGGTCCTTGAAGATATCGGGCACCGGGCAATTACTTAACGAAAGGTCCTATGGTGGTTCCAATAGCGACGTTGGCTCCAGCCTGAAACTGCTGGGCAGTGAGGGGGTCACCTTGACCGGTAGCACGCGATCCATGGATGGAGATCTGAGTATGAATCAAGGCATGGTTGACGGGTGGATCTTCAGGACCGACAGCATCGGTACGATACTGTGGAGCAAAACCCTTGGTGGCGGCCTCTCGGATTCGTTTCAAACCCTTCAAGGTACAGATGATGGCGGGTACATATGCGCAGGGCAAAGTAGCTCCAACGATGGTGACATCCCTGGCAACAACGGTGGCGGGGACGTATGGGTAGTGAAGTTCGGACCAGATCACGTAGGCATCCGCGAAGCTCCGCTTCTTGGTCGCCTGGCCTTGTACCCAAACCCCTGTACAGACCGGCTATGGGTTCTTTCAACGCGTCGAACGGGAGAACCTACGGGATGGCAAATAGTTGATGTACAGGGTCGCATAGCCAGCGAGGGGCCCCTCGACCAAGGAACGAACGGCATCGATGTCTCTCAGTTGTGTTCAGGAGCGTACTCCTTGGTTATGCAGTGGGCTGATGGACGGGTGACCGCTCCGTTCATGAAGGAGTGACCCCCCTACACGCCACCTTCCAGATATCTCCATACCACTTATGTGTCACCGGTGACCAGTTGTGCGATCCGTTTGACCAAAGGTGCGACCACCATTGGAAACCGTGAACTGCAAGGGTAGATATGCAACTATTCCAGTGGCCGCCAACCTCTCGACCATTGGTGCGAGCGCATGAGACCCATTCTGACCGGCATATTCCTCTACTCGGCTCTCCTTAGCCTAGGCCAATCCAATTGGGGTGCCTTATTCCGCAATAACCCTGAAAGCAGCGACGGCTTCTTCATCGTTGACCAAGACAAAGCAAATGCCCAAGGTGTGGAGCAGGTGAAGGTGGAGATCCTAGCCACCGAGATCCTCCCAAATGGAGTTGAAAGTACGCGGGTGATTGAGGTGTTGACGATCGATGAGACCTTCTATGGTCGTGCGAACTTTTCGCTATGGGATCAGCTGAACGAACCTTTCAGGATCCATTACAGGGCACAAGGACTGAACGCACTTGGCGATGTGGTCACGGATGTACAATCCCTCTGCAACGGGTGTTCTGCGTGGCCCGAAGTCTGCCGTGAGACATGCGAATCAAACCTTTATGCGTACACACTTGTAGCCTATTCCGATGGGGCACAAGCTGTGGTAGAGTTACATGAAGGCACGGTGAATGGGGAGTACACCAGGGTGTATGTGAAGGCATCGGATTGGCAAGCGTTCCAGAACATGTTCGACCCATGGGAGCATTTCGGCATTGGAGGTGGCACTTGGTCACAGATCCTCATATTCGCTCAGCAAGGCGTGGAACCGTATGCCACTGACGTGATACGCTTGGAATACCCGAATCAAATGCCCCCGCCAGGTGCCCGCGATTACATGGGCTACCCTATAGGACCCGTTACCCAGAACGTATACGCGGTGAAGAAGGGCAAGGGGCCATGGCAGGACTTCTACGCCACGACAGAAGTATTAACTGCACAAGCGGTCTGCAATGGCCAAGGTGCTGGTCACTTGCGCACAGTATACAATGCTGATGACCTCGTAGAAGACGCCCTTTCAACCTACAGCTTACCTCCACTCACTTGTCAGGGTATGATGATGTCAGGAGGCGGACTTTCTTGGGGATCCGGCTACAATGATTGGTGCACGGAGTACCACTTCGAAGAGCAAACCTGGGGAGACCCACCGAACTACCTCACGGATGTCACCATTTCGGTGATTGGCTGTGTTCATGTCACTTTCGGCTTCGACCCAAGTGGTGTACTCGCTCCAAGCGGCACTGGCCCGAACGGTACATACACCCTTGCCGATGTGGCCAACATCGTGGTCAGCCAGTGGTCTGATATCGACAGGACAGAGGTGATCAGCGTACCCGTGAAGGGGGTTGGCGATCCGAAACTATTGAAAGTAACCAAGACCGAAGTGCCCGGAGGACTGTACGACTTCATGGTAATCATGAATGACGGCCGTATTCTTAGGCGCTTCATCGAATTCGAAGGACCCACGGTCCTGAATGCAGACTTTGCTGCCTTTACGAATGTGAACATCTACCCGGTCCCTGTGCGTGACACACGCTTTGCTGTTGACTTTGACCTAGCGGTGGCAACATCAGTGTCACTCACTATCGTGAACAATCAAGGCAATACGTTCTACACGAAAGCGCTGTCCTTCGACAAATCAGGCTTGAACAAGCATGTCGTAGAGACAGGATCACCTTGGCCCAACGGTCTATATCATGCCGTTTTCCAATATCCTGACGGCTCCTCAGAGTCCGTCTCGTTCACGGTAGAACACTAAGCATAACTTACGATGGGATGAGAAAGCCCCGTTTCTGCAACGGGGCTTTCTCATTGATGCAAGGACCTATCCGTTCTTGATCAATGAGAGCAGCTCCTTCCAGCGACGGCGTGCCACCACAATACTGTCTCCTGTTGCGAGCATCACTCGATGTCCTCCAGTGCGGATAAGCCTTACCGCAAATCCCAAATTGATGACATGTCCATGGTGGCAGCGAAAGAACCGCCCAGCAGGGAGATGACGATGCAGATCACCAAGACGCCGCGAAACCAATTGGCTCGGGCCACCCAATTGATACACCCATGTGTATCCTCCATCTGCTTCAAGCCTCACCAATTGCTGCGAAGGAATGATGATGAATCCATCTGCAGCTGGAAAGGCGATCTGGGGCTCGTGCCCGAGTTCCGGACCTTTTGGTGCCATGGTTGCCTTCCGAACTCCTACGCCTCCCTTGACCAAGGATTCAAATTCGTCTTCACGCATGGCTGATGCATTTGAGTTTTCCATGTCGCTAGGTTCTGACAAGCCCGTTAAGGCAAGCACTTGTCTAGACTTAAAGGTTGCCGAACTTGCGCGGTCAATCGACTGAGCACCTGAGCACCTGAGCACCTGAGCACCTGAGCACCTGAGCACCTGAGCACCTGTGCACCTGTGCACCTGTGCACCTGTGCATCAGTGCATCACCAAACTGGAAATAGAGACTGATGCTGTCGAGCATAGGGCTCCTTAGACGTTGATGTCCCATCGAAAGTAGGAAAAATTCATCCGATCCATTCGTCACCCGCTTAATTACGGTTTGTGCAACTTCATACCAGGCCCCTTTCACCCGAAATAACGGCGTCTTGGTCGGCATCAATGAATTACGGAGTAGTTCCTACCTTCAAACCATGCGCCTGCCCGTGCTCGCCCTTTGCATGGTCGTCTTCCGATCCCTTGCAGCGCAGCATGTGATCGAAGCTCGGGTCATCGATGGTGACAGTTCAGAACCGCTGCCTTACGCCACCGTGCTGCTCAACGGAAAGGCCAAAGGCACCATTTCCAATGCGGAAGGCCGATTCCGGATGCCACTCGGTAACGCTTCGGACAGCTTGCGCATCACTTATGTCGGCTATCGACCCGTGATGGTCCCCTTATCCATTGCCCTAGATGGCAAGGTCATCCTGATGGACCGCACGGTACATGAGCTCGGTGAAGCGGTGATCCGACCGGGAGAGGACCCTTACAAAAGGTTCGTTGCGGCCTCGAACTGGATGCGACGGGCACCGGAAGTATCCTCCAAGCTCTACTTCGGCCTGGAAACCTACAGCGATGATGACCCCGTTGAGGTCATGGAGGGCTATTTCAACGCGACGTTTAAGGCCGCCATTCTCCGGAGCTTGCGCTACAAGCAAGGCATCATCGGCCTGGCACCCAAGGATGGCAGGCATTTCATCAACTACAACACGGCTTCCGCCCTCGTGCTGCTGGATATCCACAGCAGGCAACCTGAGTTCCCCTTGTCTCCTTTCTCCTGTGGCACCGCCCGGGACCTCAAAAAGCACTATTCGGTCGAATGGGTTTCCACGGGCATCGGACCCGAAGGTGTGGACCAGCTGGTGGCCGTACCGCGCGCGGGAACATCAGGTGCGTTCAAGGCGGCCCTTTGGCTGGTCTCAGGTAGCCAGGCCGTCAGGGCGTTGGAGCTTCAGTGCATCGATTGTTCGCGGCACCCGCTCATTCCACTCTTTGACGATGGCCGGATCGACACAGTGGACATTCGCTACAAGCAAACCTGGAGCACGAAGGGCCCTCCGATGCCTGAGGTGATACAAGTGGACTACGCCGTGGCATACACCGCTCCGGCCTTCCATGAACGGTACAGCACCAATGTGGTGCTCCATGCCTATGACCGGGACCAGCTCTTCATCCCTACCCTGTTCCCTTGGAAGAACGGATTGAACGAATACCCCATGATCGCCTGGATGCCCAGGGACACTGCCTTCTGGAAGCGTATGGCACCACCCGTTCCCACGGAACGCCAGACACGGGACCGCGATATCTTGCTTCGCAATGATGTCACACAGAACGCTTGGTTCGACAGCCTGCGGCTCGATCATCACCACCTTCGACCGCACTACCTGGCCTGGTCCAAGGACCTCTGGGTCGATGGCACCCATCTATCGGGCGTTCCGGTGGACCGGCCGAACGATGGCAGAAGCCCTCCGAACGTGCAACTGACAACACATCTGTACCTGGACCTCGACACCACTGGTGGAACACTGCACCACCGGACCCTCGCCGTGTTGGATGCGCAGGCATCCTGGTATCTGTATCCTTGGGAGCCATGGGCCTCCGCCTACTGCACCTTGTTCCTGGACCTTTGTGAGATCGAACGACGGGCATTGGAAGAGCGACTCAACGAACCCGGCATGACACTGTCCCGTGCACGCCAGTTGCACAAGGAGCACACCCAACGGATGAAGGATGAACAGAAGCGCTTCCTGATGACCGTGGAAAGCCAGTTGATCCAACTCAGAAGCTGGAACGTAGGTGTTCGTGAAACACTCGGAGTTGATCGGCTTCGTGGTGCCCACCTGGGCCCCGAGGAATAGCCTTCCCCTACCGACTCAAGTACATCGACCTCTCCCCATACACCTGCCTCTGCCACGGCCCGCAAAGCCGGGCTTCGCAGTGACAGAAAACCGCATCGGAGTGCGCGGCAGGCTCCGCCTTCAGGTCCTTGACAGTAGATCGCAGCCTCCCACCCCTCACCGCCCCTCCTCCACAACCGAACTCCCGCTCGACCCTTCCCCACTGGTCCAGCGCCATGCCTCGTGCAGGCGGATGCGCCCATCGGGGAGAAGCTCCGGCGTTGACCGGCACGCACCGGTCATCAGCTCGCCGCGGTCGTTCACCTGGTGGTGGCGCATGTCCAGGCGGCCCTCGGCATCCACCAAGGCGATCAACTGCCCGCTGACGATGCGCCCACCGGAATAGCGGCAGGTGACGATGCGGCCGGTCTGCAGGTAGTGGAACACCACTTCGGGCGAGACCTCGCCATTGGCGCTGTTGCTCAAGGGGATGAAGCGGCGGTCGTGGTAGTTGATCATGGGGTGTTGGCGAGCGTGTGAAGGTTCGAGATCAGAGCGATGGATGGGAAGGAACGGATGCGAGCCGTAGGGCGCCGGCTCAAGAGTGGCGGACAGACCCGATGCAGGTTTGGGGGAGGGGCATATATTGAGTGCCTCATAGATGCGACGGAGAGATAACCGCACTGTAGTTCACCCCTCATCCTTTCGGCCTTTCCACGAAATGCTGGACAGGTACACCTATGTTTCTGTTCGTTACAAACTAGCAACCCAATCGGCCTTCATTAAGTCGTTGGACAGCTACCCAAGACCATGGACTAGCGCATCGTGGGGTCGAACGAACAGAGCGTTATCAAGCAAAGATCTTGTCGGCGACGCCAGCCACAGCGACCATATCAAGCAGGATGTGCTTGAACGGGAGATCACTGCCGCTGGCAGTTCCCTGGCTGAATGGCATGCCTATCTGTGCACGCCTTTCACAGGTGAAAACGAAGATTGGGGAACGGAACTCGCGATGCGTCGTGCCCGTCAAGTCATTGCCAAACAATTCGCCGCCACTGCTTCAGAAGAGTTGGCCAAGTGCTACAAGGAATGCGCAACACAAAGAAACCGAGACTCGAAGGAAACGCGAAGACAGGAGCGCCTTACCATATTCATTCTTCTCTTATTCATCAGTTTCCCATTCTGGCCAAGGATCAAGGAAGGCTTCACTCCAGTCGACACACTGACTGAGCAGATCTATCAACACTCACGATATGGGTTCAATGGCGCGATATGCCGAGACGGATGGACTAGCCATTCCCAGAGCAGGGGCACGTGCTCTCATCATGGTGGCGTGAGCTACTATTTCTCCGAAAACGACTATCGAATGACCCGGGAACAAGCACGATCAGAAGCGCACAAGCGGTCTTGGTTAGATTAGTGTCAGATACATGCATTCGACGTGAATCATGAAGACCCCGACCATGACGAAGACTGACACCCGGTTGCCTAAAACGAAGATATCATCTTGGTTCATAAGAATTCTAATATCTGGAATACTATCTGCTCTTTTGAGCACGGGATACCTAATATACCGTGACAGAAATACTGACCAAGATTTCCGTAAAAGGACAGTTCAACGGATAGAACAACTCGAACGCATGAAATCTGACCTTCTTGATTTTGCGAAATTCATTGAGGCTCAACGACGCCTCATTCAAGACACCGAAGTGCAACTCAGCTCCATATTAGAAGAGCATCGCAAGTACAAAAGCTTGGTTGAAATGGACAAAGGCGAAATACAACTAGTAATGGGCTACTACGAAGAGCGGATGGCACAAGCAGAAGTGCGCAACTACTTCATTGGAGCAGTCATTGGTATAATTACTTCAATCATAGCCTCTTGGCTATATGGACAGCTTCCAGCCTTTCGTGAGAAGCTCAAGAATAGACGAATCAACTAGACCAACGATTTCTGCACTGCGATTACCCCCGGGGTACCGCAAATCCTTGCGTGAGCGATTGCAGCGGGTACCCCGCAGCGAGCCCCGGCTCAAGGCCGGGGGAGCGAGGAGTACAAGCGGAAAGCGCGACGGCGAGTCTTCGAGCCGGCACGCCCACACCTCAACTGCGCTAAGTGCGGTCTATCTGCTCAGATACATGCTACGCTCCCTATGCCCCTACCACTGTCACGGCCCGCAGAGCCGGGTCTTGTAGTTAAGGGGTTCCATCAGGTCTTTGATGAAATTCATCTCATTCCTGTCGCAAGAGTTCACACTCGTGCCTTGACGTGTCGAGCGCCGAAACGCGCGCATGGACGCTCACGCGAGATAGGCTCCTCAACACTCCTTCAAGTCCATGCAAAGCCGAGGTTCTACCAGAGCGAACCGGAGTAACGCTCGCAAAAACTCTTCTAGGAAAAGCTGTACCGTGTAGGCATCTGTCAATATCTGGAAGGTTCCTCTAAAATCTACTTTACCTCCATGGGCGAGCTTGCTTCTGAAGTCATAGAGCTTCTTCCAAAGCTTACCATCTTCGATGGAGCCAAAGTCATGCTCCACCCCACGCTCAAAACGATTGGAAAGCAGCTTCACTTTAGCTGCAATCTGATGGCTTATCGAGTCGCTCTCACCCTTTGGATTGTGCGTTATAAGTGATTCAATGACTGCGAACAAACCAAGGCATAACAGTTCATTGTAGCCCCTAAGATTAGGCAGTGACCAGTAAAGCTTACAAGCGTGATACAGCTCCGGATATCCCATTCTAACAGCCACGACGTCATTGTAAGTCTTCTTCAGTGCTTCCAAGTCGCTAAGCGTCCAGACATCATTGTAATCCTGATGGACACCGTGACTCAGGAAATCAAAAAGCTCCGTGTCTGAGCCAAACCGAGCAGGGGACCACGCACCGTAAGTGTTGAAAATATTCAGGTGATGAGGTCCGATTCGTGAGGCAATCTCAAGATCAACTATCTCCTGTGGCTTGTAGTGCTCTCGCACCAACCCATCCGACCGGTACTTCACAATGGCATACTTCCACTTCTGCTTTGGGAGTGGCTTCACTTCAACGTAGACAAATTGTATCTCTTGTGTCTCACCAGTCTCAAGCTTGTACAATGCTGATTTCTCAGGCCTGCGCGTAAACACCGACTCGTAGGGTGTTCGGAAATCGTTAAAGCGATTCAAGTTGTGTAGGTGCTTTCGAATTCGCTTGAGCTGAGTTACCGTAGGACGGCATATCGACAAATCTGGGCTTAGCTTAAACGGAAGAGGGCACTTGAACTCAATCGGGTTGCCGATATGAGCGAATCCATACACACGTTTTCTCTTCGCTCTTGTTTCAGTCATGGTTGGTCAATGGACGGTTACCAATCCGTGATTATCTGCTCAAGTACATACTCCTCTCCCCATACACCTGCCTAAAGAACGGATCCTTCAGGTCCTTGATGAAGTAGATCGCCCTGCCTCCGGCAGGCAGGCTCCCCGTGCTCTTCATTACTGCCCAGCTATTGACCTAAGTTCGTTGGCAGCCCTTTCGACCTTTTCCTTGTAGTCGGGCTGAACAATCTCGACAAGAGCAGGTTCCAAAGCGCCTTCGAGGTTCCACAGTGCTGCTCGTAAGGCAACATCGCTCTCGTCCGCACGATCAGCCAACCAGTCGAACAACACAAGCGCTGCGCGACGATCGATCTTGATCTGAACTTCTGGTGATTCCATCGTCATCGACTCAGATACATGGAACGCTCCCCATACACCTGCCTCTGCCGCGGCCCGCAGAGCCGGGCCTCGCAGTGACAGAACGGATCCAAAGTTCTCATCGCGACAAGTACATTGAACGTTCTCCATAGACTTGTCGGAAGAAGGGGTCTTTCAAGTCTTTGATGAAGTAAATCGCCTCACCCGTGCTCTTCATCTCAGGCCCCAGGCTCTTGTCCACATTGGGGAACTTGTCGAAACTGAAGACGGGCACCTTGATCGCATAGCCATCCAGGCGCGGCTTGAACTGGAAGTCCTTGAGCTTGGCGCCGAGCATCACCTTGGTGGCCCAGTTCACGTAGGGCTCGCCGTAGGCCTTGGCGATGAAGGGCACCGTGCGGCTGGCGCGCGGGTTGGCCTCGATCACGTACACCACCTCGTTCTTGATGGCGAACTGGATGTTCACCAGGCCCACGGTCTTCAGGGCCAGCGCGATCTTGTGCGTGTGCTCGCGGATCTGCTGGATCACCTTCTCGCTGAGGTCGAAGGGCGGGAGCACGGCGTTGCTGTCGCCACTGTGGATGCCCGCCGGTTCGATGTGCTCCATGATGCCGATGATGCGCACCATCTCGCCGTCGCAGATGGAATCGCTCTCCGCCTCGATGGCGCCATCGAGGAAGTGATCGATGAGGATCTTGTTGTCGGGCATCAGGCGCAGGATGTCCAGCACCTGGTCCACGAGCTCCTCCTCGTTGATCACGATCTTCATCTTCTGGCCGCCGAGCACGTAGCTGGGGCGCACCAGCAGCGGGAAGCCGAGTTCGCGGCTCAGCTTCACGGCCTCCTCGGCATTGTTCACCGCACCGAACTTCGGGTACGGGATGCCCAGGTCGCGCAGCAGTGAGCTGAAGCGCTCGCGGTCCTCGGCCATGTCCAGCGCGGCGTAGCTGGTGCCGATGATCTTGATGCCGTACTTCTCCAGCTTCTCCGCCAGCTTCAGCGCGGTCTGCCCTCCCAGCTGCACGATGACGCCCTCGGGCTGTTCGTGCTGGATGATGTCGTAGATGTGCTCCCAGAACACGGGCTCGAAGTAGAGCTTGTCGGCCGTGTCGAAGTCGGTGCTCACCGTCTCCGGGTTGCAGTTGATCATGATGGTCTCGTAGCCCAGCTCCTTGGCCGCGAGCACGCCGTGCACGCAGCAGTAGTCGAACTCGATGCCCTGGCCGATGCGGTTGGGGCCGCTGCCGAGCACCACCACCTTCTTGCGGTCGCTGCGCACGCTCTCGTTCTCCTCTTCGAAGGTGCTGTAGTAGTAGGGCGTCCGCGCGGGGAACTCACCGGCGCAGGTGTCCACCAGCTTGTACACGCGTTTGATGCCGAGCTCGTTGCGCTTCTTGTACACCTGGCTTTCGAGGCAGCCGAGCAGGTGCGCCACCTGGCGGTCGGCGTAGCCCTTCTGCTTGGCCTCGAAGAGCAGGTCGCGCGGGATGGTGTCAAGCGTGTACTTGCTCACCTCCTTCTCGGTGAGGATCATGTCCTCGATCTGCTTAAGGAACCAGATGTCGATCCGGGTGAGGTCGTGGATCTTGCTGAAGGGGATGCCGAGCTTGATGGCATCGTACACGTGGAAGAGGCGGCTCCAGCTGGGGTTGGCGAGGCTTTCGAGCAGTACGTTGGGGTCGGTGGTCTCCTTGCCATCAGCACCCAGGCCGTTGCGCTTGATCTCGAGGCTCTGGCAGGCCTTCTGCAGCGCCTCCTGGAAGCTGCGGCCGATGCCCATCGTTTCGCCGACGCTCTTCATCTGCACTCCAAGCCTGCGGTCGCTGCCCTCGAACTTGTCGAAGTTCCAGCGCGGCACCTTCACGATCACGTAGTCGAGCGTGGGCTCGAAGAAGGCGCTGGTGCCGGTGATGGGGTTCTCCAGCTCATCCAGGCGGTAGCCGATGGCGAGCTTGCTGGCGATCTTGGCGATGGGGTAGCCCGTGGCCTTGCTGGCGAGCGCACTGCTGCGGCTCACGCGCGGGTTGATCTCGATGGCGTAGATCTCCTCCTTCTCGTCGGGGCTCACGGCGAACTGCACGTTGCAGCCGCCGGCGAAGTCGCCGATGGCGCGCATCATCTTGATGGCCTCGGTGCGCATGCGCTGGTAGGTGCGGTCGCTGAGGGTCATGGCCGGCGCCACGGTGATGCTGTCGCCGGTGTGGATGCCCATCGGATCGAAGTTCTCGATGGAGCAGATGATGGTGACGTTGTCGTCCTTGTCGCGCAACAGCTCCAGCTCATACTCCTTCCAGCCGAGCAGCGCCTTGTCGATCATCACCTCGTGGATGGGGCTGATCTGCAGGCCGTGCTTGAGCAGCTTGTCGAACTCGGCGGGGTCCTTCACGAAGCTGGCGCCGGCGCCACCGAGCGTGTAGCTGGCGCGGATCACCAGCGGGAAGCCGAACTCCTGCGCCACCTTCTTGCCTTCGAGAAAGCTGGTGACGGTCTTGCTGGGCGCCATGGGCACGCCGATGCGCTCCATCAGCAGGCGGAACTGCTCGCGGTTCTCGGTGATGTCGATGGCCTTGGTGTCCACGCCGATCATGCGCACGCCGTACTGTTCCCAGATGCCGAGCTTCTCGCATTCGATGGCGAGGTTCAGCGCGGTCTGTCCTCCCATGGTGGGCAGCACGGCGTCGATCTTGTGCTTCTTGAGGATCTCCTCGATGCTCTCGGTGGTGAGCGGCTTGAGGTAGACGTTGTCGGCCGTGACCGGGTCGGTCATGATGGTGGCCGGGTTGCTGTTGATCAGCGTGACCTCGATGCCTTCGTTGCGGAGGGAGCGGCTGGCCTGGCTACCGGAGTAGTCGAATTCGCAGGCTTGACCGATGACGATCGGCCCACTCCCGATGAGCAGGACCGACTTGATGCTTTGATCTTTGGGCATGTCCGGAGGGTATCCGGGCCGTAAAGGTACCCCGCCCGGTGTGCGCTGAAGGGCGATCGTGGATAAGGTGACCGGATCGTGGAGAAATGGAGTTGCGTCACCACAGGCCCCACAAGCGAAAGGGTGACCGAACGGTCACCCTTGTTGCTGCGATCGGCAGGTTGGTCGCTCAGGAGAGCGAGGGCTGCGGGGCCTTGTTGGCAAGCCACTGACGGGCATCCTTTTCGTTGCTGAACACGGCCGTATCGAAGTGCCGCGGGAAATACCGGAAGTGGATCTCGGCCAGCTTGGCGTTCAGCTCATCACCGGTGACGAACGCCAGGCGGCGCGCTGTTCCGCACAGCCCGTGAATGGCATGGTGGTCGATGTTCACCACGCGCATATCCACCTCCACATCCTCCCCCACCACGGCCAGGACATCGGGTTCGCCGTCGGTGCAGAGGGTGCGTTTGGCCGCGATCACCTCGCCGATGCCGATGGCATTCAGGGTGGTATCGGGCTTGAAATGGATCTCGACCAGGGCATCCGACGTGCGTTCCACGCGGGCCTGGCTGGTCTCGATCGCTTGCTCTTGGGTACGTTGCATGGGGACAAAAGTAGTATGCATGCATACCTTTGTAACACAACCCTCTGTCATACAGGCGTCAAACACGTAACCGCGCCCATCCAGGCGGCACTCTACGAAGCACTTCGTTCCTTTCGCCCACATGCAGCAGGCACCACTGCGCTACTTCACGCACGGCACCACCCTCGCCTACCGCACCTACGGCCACGGTCCGGTGCAGGTGCTGGCCTTCCATGGCTTCGGTCGCACGGGGGCCGACTTCCAGGTGCTGGAGGGAAGCTTGGGCGCCCACTGCACCATCCACGCCTTCGACCTGCATTTCCACGGGGCCAGTCCGGGGTATCCGCACCGTGCCGACCAGCCCTTCACCCCGCAGGAACTGGCGCAGTTCATGGCCGCCTTCCTCGACCACCACGGGCTCGAGCGGGCGACATTGCTGGGGTACAGCCTGGGCGGGCGCATGGTGCTGAACCTGCTGGAGCAATTGCCCCAACGGGTGGAACGGGCTTTCCTGGTGGCGCCTGACGGTCTGAAGACGAGGCCCTGGTACCGGGGCATGGCCGCTTCACGCGTCGGACGGTGGGCCTACAAGCGGTTCGTGGAGCATCCCGGGCGGGTGCACGCGATGATCGACCTGTTGCGCGCCACGCGGCTGATGAACGAACGGATGCACCGCTTCCTGAAAGGCCAGACCGATAGCCGTGCGAAGCGACAACTGGTGCACGATGTGTGGCTGAGCTACCGCGCGATCGAACCCGACCTGGCGGAGGTGGCGGCCCGGGTGCGCGCGCAGGCCATCCCGGTACACCTGGTGTTCGGCCGCTACGACCGCGTGATCCCCGCCCGGCTCGGTGACGGCCTGGCATCGCTCGCACCGGAGCACATCGAGCGGCACGAACTACCTTTCGGTCACGTCCTGATCGGACCCGAGCTCGGTCGGCTGATGGCCGGTATGCTGGGGGTCGGGTGAACGCAAAAAGGGCCGCCGGAGGCAGCCCTTCAAGGAGTTCACCGATGGTGGCTTATTTGTGCGAAGGCTCGTCGCTCACGCTGAGCTTGTGACGGCCCTGGCGGCGGCGGCTGGCGAGCACCCCACGACCGGCAGCCGTGGCCATCCGCGTGCGGAAACCGTGCTTGTTGGTGCGCTTGCGCTTGCTGGGCTGGTAGGTACGCTTCATGGCCTGGGTCTTTCGTAAGGGAGGGCAAAAGTAGGGCTTTCTTCCGATCCGGCAACAACCTGATCATTCACGGAGCAGCCGAAGCCTGTCGAGGCCATAGGCGAGCACGCCACCGTCCTCCCCTTCGATGATCAATCGACCCGTTGCATCCACGTCGATAGGCCTCACCATCAAGGGGTTGCCATCCAGCTCGGCCGCCGTCCAGCGCCCCCCCGACCACAGCGCATCGCGGTATCGCCGGGCCAGCAGCGCAGGATCCTGCTCCATCAGTTCCCACTGCTCCCCCAGGGCGGCGCAGAGCGCTGAGAGCACCTCCCTCAGGTCGAACGCACGACCCGCAGCAAGGCGCAGACCCGTGGCCCGGTGCGAAGGGTCCATGTCGGTGCTGTTAACATTGAGCCCGATACCGATGATCGTCCAGGCGATATGTTCGCCGGCAAGTTCGTTCTGGATGAGGATGCCCGCCACCTTGGCACGGTCGATCAGGATGTCGTTCGGCCATTTCACCCGAACGGTCCCTGGTACGCGCGCAGCCACGGTGGCATGCACGGCCAGTGCAGCAGCCTGCGCGATGCGGAACTGCTCATCCACCCTGAGCGCGGCGGGGCGCAACACCACGCTGCACGTGAGGTCGAGGCCGGGTGCGGCGTGCCAGGTGCGCCCTCGCTGCCCCCTGCCACCGGTCTGCTCATGGGCCAATATGACAGCACCGTGTTGCAAGTTCGACAGGCGGAGGGACTCGGCCGCGTATTTGTTGGTGCTGTCCACGGACGGTAGCTCGATCACCTGGCTGCCGATGTTCTGCGGGCGTGGCGGAGAGCGCTCGGGCATTGGCCGCTTGCTGGGATGGGAGTTCGTACCTTTGAACGGACCAAGATAGACCGGATGAAGAATGCGAAGGGCACGAACGCTGCCCGCCTTGTGGATGCGGTGGTGAAGGGCATCCAGGAAGTGAAGGGCAAGGACATCGTGCACCTCGACCTGCGTGGCGTGCCGAACAGTGTCGCCGAGCACTTCGTTATCTGCCACGGCGATAGCTCCACCCAGGTGGATGCCATCTACGGATCGGTGGAAAAGGTGGTGCGGGAGGAATTGAACGAACGACCCTGGCATGCCGAAGGCCAGGGCAACCGGGAGTGGATCCTGCTGGACTACGTGAACGTAGTGGTCCACATCTTCCTCCGGGACAAGCGCGCACACTACGCGCTGGAGGACCTGTGGGGCGACGCCGCCCGCAGGACCTATGACAACGTGGCGTGAACGCAGACCGAGCAACGAGCAACGTGGAGAACAACGAGAAGCGCACTGAAGGAGGGAACAAGGGACCGAAACGTTCCTTCAACTTCTATTGGATCTACGGCATCATCATCCTGGTGATCCTGTCGATCAACCTGTTCCAATACAGCGGCGGGGTGGCCAAGATCCAGCCCACCGAGTACCAGCAGATGCTCGAGGCCGGTGATGTGGAACGCATCGTGGTGGTCAACGACCAGATGGTGAAGGTCTACATCAAGAAGGAGGCCCTCTCCAAGGAGCCACACAAGGACAAGGTGCGCAGCTCTCCCCTGAGCGGCAGCGCCGGCACCGGCCCCCAGTACGCCTTCAATCTGGGCAACAGCGATGTGCTGCGCGACCGGCTGGTGCAGGATGCCGAACGCCTGAAGGTGCCCTACGAGTACGAGGTGCAGGACAACCGCGCCTGGGACATCCTCTACTGGGTGGTGTTCTTCGGCGCCATGATCGGTATCTGGATGTTCGTGATGCGCCGCTTGGGCGGTGGCGGTGGACCCGGCGGGCAGATCTTCAACATCGGCAAGAGCCGCGCCCAGGTGTTCGAGGGCGGCAAGAGCACCAATGTCACCTTTGGCCATGTGGCCGGCCTGGACGAGGCGAAGGAGGAGCTCCAGGAGATCGTGGACTTCCTGAAGAACCCCAAGAAGTACACCGACCTTGGCGCGAAGATCCCCAAGGGAGCGCTCCTGGTGGGCCCTCCCGGCACCGGAAAGACCCTGCTGGCCAAGGCGATCGCCGGCGAGGCCAACGTGCCCTTCTTCAGCCTGAGCGGCTCCGACTTCGTGGAGATGTTCGTGGGCGTGGGCGCCAGCCGCGTGCGCGACCTCTTCAAACAGGCCAAGGAGAAGGCGCCCAGCATCATCTTCATCGACGAGATCGATGCCATCGGACGTGCACGCGGACGCAGCGTGAGCATGGGTGCCAACGACGAGCGCGAGAACACGCTGAACCAGTTGCTCACCGAGCTCGATGGCTTTGGCACCAACAGCGGGGTGATCCTGATCGGCGCCACCAACCGCGCCGACGTGCTGGACCGCGCCCTGTTGCGCCCCGGCCGCTTCGACCGCCAGATCTTCGTGGACATGCCAGACCTGAACGAACGGGAGGAGATCCTCAAGGTGCATCTCAAGCCCCTGAAGCTGGACGTGACCGTGGACGTCGCCTTCCTGGCCCGCCAGACCCCGGGCTTCAGCGGCGCCGACCTGGCCAACATCTGCAACGAAGCCGCCTTGATCGCCGCCCGCAGGAAGAAGTCCAGCGTGGACAAGCAGGATTTCCTCGATGCGGTGGACCGCGTGATCGGCGGATTGGAGAAGAAGAACAAGATCATCACCGCCGACGAGAAGAAGGCCATCGCCTACCACGAAGCCGGCCACGCCACCGTGAGCTGGCTGGTGGAGCACGCCTCGCCACTGGTGAAGGTGACCATCGTACCGCGCGGCCGGTCACTGGGGGCCGCCTGGTACCTGCCCGAAGAACGACACCTGACCACCACCGAACAGATGCTCGACGAGATCTGCGCCGCGCTCGGTGGTCGCGCAGCCGAGGATGTGATGTACGGCAAGGTGAGCACCGGCGCCCTCAGCGATCTGGAGAAGGTGACCAAGCAAGCCTATGCGATGGTGACCGTATACGGGCTGAACGACCGGCTGGGGAACATCAGCTATTACGACAGCAGCGGCCAGAACGAGTACAACTTCGGCAAGCCGTACAGCGAGAAGACCGCCGAGCTGATCGATGCGGAGGTGAAGGGGATCATTGAAGGGCAGTACGCACGGGCCAAGCGCATCCTCACGGAGCACAAGGACAAGCTCACCGCCCTGGCCACCCAGCTTCTGGAGAAGGAGGTCATCTTCAAGGAGGACCTGGAGAAGATCTTCGGGGACCGCCCCTTCGCGCGGCCTGAGCCGGCTGCCACCAACGGTAGCGGGACCGCGCACGGCACCGCAGCTCCTGCGCCGACCGGTGGCGGGGCTCCTGCCGGGCTCTGACATTCGCCACATGGGAGGTTGGACGCTGGTCTACACAACCACCTCCCGCAGCGATGCCGAGCTGGTACGTGGCAGGCTGGAGGAACACGACATCACCGCCGTGGTGATGGACCTGCGCTCGAGCGCCTATCCGGTCTTCGGCGAGGTGGGCGTGTACGTGGGTGAAGCGGATGTGCTCCGTGCCCTCTACCTTGTGCGCCAAGCCGGGGAAGGTCCATGAAGGAACTCAGTCTGCGCACCATCACGGGTGTCATCTATGTGGCGCTCACGCTGGGGGCTGCCTTCACCGGCCCCTTCACCACCTTCCTGCTCTTCCTTCCCGTATGCGGTGTGGCAGCGTTCGAGCTGCACCGCCTGTATTGGATCAGCGCCGACCATCCCCCACCCTTCTGGTCGGTGCTCATGGCCCTGATCACCATGGTGGCGCTGGCCATGAACTCCTTCCAGACTCAGTTCCTCGGTGGCTATGTCATCGCCTTGGTATTCCTGTTGCTGCTGGTGACCATCACCTGGATGCTCCTGAGCGGCACACGCGATCCGGCCGGCGAACTCGGTGGCCTGCTGCTCGTGGTGGGCTTGGTGGCCGTGCCCTTCGGCCTCATCCCCCTGCTTTTCCGCTGGGACACTTGGGCCTTTGTGGGCTTCATGCTGCTGCTGTGGACCAACGACACGGGTGCGTACCTCGTGGGGCGGGCCATAGGGCGCCGCAAGCTGCTCCCGAAGGTATCGCCCAAGAAAACGGTGGAGGGCTTCCTCGGCGGCATCGTGCTCGCCATGCTCGTGGCCTGGCTCCTGAGCCGCTGGCACACCTTCCTGAACACCGAGCAATGGCTCACCTTCTCTGTCATCGTATCCCTCACCGGCACCCTCGGCGACCTCACCGAATCGGCGTTCAAACGGGCCCTTGGGGTGAAGGACTCCGGTGACCTGCTGCCGGGCCATGGTGGGGTGCTCGACCGGTTCGATGGCTTCCTCCTGGCCATACCCGCCGTGGTGCTCTACCTCATGCTCATCTCCTGACAGCACGCGCGGCGTGTTGCACGGCTTCTATCTTTGGCGGCACCCGAACCACCATGCGCCTGCACCGCGAAGGCACGCCCACCCTGCTGCTGAGCTTCGCCCTGCTCTGCTTCATCCTGTTCCCGCTGTGGCACTGGCGGCCCATGCCCCTGTGGGCGACCGTGGTCGTATCCGCTGCGCTCACCGTTGTCTTCGGCATCATTCTGTGGTTCTTCCGTGTGCCGAAGCGGAGCGCAACGCACGGTGAACGGGACGTGGTCTCTCCCTGCGATGGCAAGGTGGTGGTCATCGAGGAGGTGCATGAGCCGGAATACTTCAAGGAAAAGCGGCTGCAGGTGTCCATCTTCATGAGCCCCTTGAACGTCCACATCAACTACCACCCGATCAACGGTACCACGTCATACTACAAGTACCATCCGGGCAAATATTTGGTGGCGTGGCACCCCAAGAGCAGCACGGAGAACGAACGCAGCACCGTGGTGGTGAAGCATCCCGCACATGGCGAAGTGCTGTTCCGCCAGATCGCAGGAGCACTGGCACGCCGCATCTGCACCTACAGCCGCGAAGGCACGCCTGCGGTGCGTGGCAGCGAGTTCGGGTTCATCAAGTTCGGCTCACGTGTGGACCTGTTCCTACCCCTGGACGCAGAGGTGAACGTGCAGTTGGGCGATAAGGTCCAGGGCGCCACCTCCGTGATCGCCCGTTTCAAGCATTGACGCATGAACACGCTCAAGACCCTCCTGCTCACGTTGATCGCCATCGCCCTGGTGGCGCTCCTGGTCGCCCGTATGCGCACCGGCCAGGATACCACCACCGTGGTGCCCCCGGTTGAAGCACCCAGCCCCTTCGAGAACCTTCCCATCCGCTACGATGGGCACTACCGTGAACAACGCAGCGAAGCCGTCTACCTGATGCGCTTCTTCCCCGAAGGTCGCATCGTGATGATCAACGGTACGGCTGATGTGGACTCCACCCTGGCCGACTTCCTGGTGCGCGACACCAAGGGCAACCCGGCCATCGGACTGTACAACGTGATGCCCCGCGTGGTGGGCGACAGCCTCTTCTTCACCACCCGGCCGGAGAAGGGCGAGATCGATTATGCGGGCGCGTTCGAAGGCAATGAGCTGGTGCGGTTCAAGCGCTACAGCCACATCACCGGTGCACGTCAGCTGATGGAGTACGAGTTCCGCGCGGACGAGGCATCAGAGCAGTAGAGCGCGCAGCTCTTCCAGGCGACCGATCCGGTGCGTGGCCAGCGGGTCGGGTTCCGTCTCCGCAGCGAAATGCACATGGTCCCAACCTGCGTTGCGAGCACCGCGCATGTCCGTTTCGCGGTCATCACCGATCATGAGGCTTGTGGCCGCACGCGCGCCGGAGAGCTTCAAGGCTTGCGCGAAGATGCGGCCATCCGGTTTGGAGGCGCCGGCCTGTTCGCTGCTGAGCACTACGGTGAAGTGATCTCGGATGCCGCTGGTATGCAGCTTCACCTGCTGCACGCTGTGGAAGCCATTGGTGATGATGTGCAACCGGTAGCGGGTACCGAGCTCGGCGAGCACTTCGGCCGCGCCGGGGAAAAGCCCGGGCTTGCGCGGACATTGCTCCAGGTAGGCATCGCCCATGCGGGAGGCCAGCGCATCATTGCGCACACCGAACTGAAGGAGCGTGTTGCGGAAGCGCAGGATCCGCAGGACATCCTTGCTGAGATGCCCCGCTTCATAGCGCCGCCAAAGCCCTCTGTTCACCTCTTCATACACGGTGATGAGCGCTTCGACATCCTCCACGCCATGTGCGTGAAGCCCGAGCTCGGCGTGCAACTCACGCAGGGTCTGCTGTGAGTTGGCGCGAAAGTCCCACAGGGTGTGGTCCAGATCGAAGAAGAGATGTTCGTAGGTCATCAACGAAGAAAGGCCCAGGCCACGCTGAGCACCACCGACCACACGGCCACTGAAAGGAGCAAGGTGGGAAGTGTGCTGCGCTGGTGGCGGAAGTACTTGGCTGCGAGCAGCGCGGTGACAGGCACGGACAGCGTGGGAGGCGCGAAGGCCGCCAGACCGCGGATGCCGTAGCGCTGCTTCACGCGTACGATCCATCGATTGGTGCGGGTGAAGACACGACGGGGCTGCAGTCCACGCGCCAGACGTTCGGCATTACGCCGCACATACCGGCGCCGCAGGACCTCCAGCAGCTGGGTGCCGGTGAAGTAGAAGACCAGCATGCCGGCAAGGCCGCCACATGCAGTAAGCAGGATGGTGAGCCCGATGCCATACCCCAGGCTATAGGAAAGCAGGCCTGCGAACAGGAACTTCACCATCGCGGTGAGCACCACGGTGAAGGCGCCCAACAGGTCCATGGCTCAGAGCTTCGATCCGTAGGCCAGGTCCCCCGCATCGCCCAGGCCGGGCACGATGTAGGCCTGCGCGGTCATCTCCTCATCGATCGCCCCGATCCAGAAGCGCGTATCGGGCGGCAGGTGCCGACGGGCGTACTCCAGGCCCTCATTGCTGGCGATGGCGCTCACCACATGAAGCGCTCGCGGCCTTCCCTGACGGAGCAGGGCCTTGTACACCAGGACCATGCTCTGGCCGGTTGCAAGCATCGGGTCGCAGAGCACCAGCACACGGTCCTCCAATGATGGGCTGGAGAGGTATTCCACTTCGATGTCGAACGCATCCTCGCCCTTGCGATGCTTGCGATAGGCACTGATGAAGGCATTGTCCGCGCGGTCGAAGTAGTTCAGCAGACCTTGGTGCATCGGCAGTCCTGCACGCAGGATGGTGGCGAGCACCGGCTGCTGGGCCAGCCGCCGGGTCTGTGCCACGCCGAGCGGGGTCTGCACCTCGTACTCCTCGAAGGTGAGCGTGCGGCTCAGTTCCATGGCGATCACCTCCCCCAGACGTTCAAGGTTCCGACGGAAACGCATCGGATCGCGCTGGACGTTCACGTCGCGCAGCTCGGCCACGAATTGGTCCGCGATACTTGGCCTGCTCACCAGCTCAACTACCATCCTTCAGCTGTTTGAGCCAGCGCAGAGGCGCCGGCAGTCTGTTCCTGATCAGGTGTAAATATACCGTGCTCTTCGCGCCGAACCCCGCATTGAACCGCTGCGTGCCCGGGTGGTCGCTGCCGGCCATGTCCAGCAACGGATTGCCCCCCGCCCCCTGCTCCAGGTAATGGTCCACAAGCAGGAACATCGGATGGCGATCGATCCCGGCAGGGTCCACTGCCGACTTCAGCAGGATGCTTCGACCGCCCCATTCCACGAAGAGCACCCCGGCCAGGAGCCGCCCCGCTTCCACAAGGCCGATGATGCACCCCTCCCCGCGGGCCAGGATATCGTCGACCAGCCCGCGCAGCACCTCCAGGTCCACTGACCTGATGCCACCATGACGCGCTGCTGTGCTGCTGGCGAACAGTGCCACGAAGTCCGTCGCCGCGATGTCCGACCGGAGCAGGTGGCGATGAGCCTCCGCCTTGCGCAGATTGCGCCGGTGACCGGTGGAATAGGCGGACCGCTGCCGCTCCATGTCCCCCACCACGGGAACCACCTGCTGGGTGCTGTGCGCCACCCGATCGAAGCGCAGGGTGCGCATTGACTCGTTCACATGGATGTCCCAATACCGGAAGCGCTCGGGAACCGCATCGATGAACCGTTGGCCCAGTGCATCGCTGTAGTGGGCCGCGAACACCCCGAGCTGCTGCACACCGTATGGCTGGAAGAGGTAATGCTGCCCCCATTTCGCACGCCAGGTGAGCGGCATGATGGCCTGTGCCTCCTCGTCCATCAATGCCTCCCAACCGGGCGCCACACGGTCAAGCACCGCCGCACGTGCATACCATAGTCGGTTCTCCGTTCGTTGCAACAAGGCATCCCAGCGCTGCTTGTCGATCTCGTGATGGCGCAGATGGCGTATCATGGTCGCGCTGCTTCAACGGTCCGTTCCATCACCTGCCACCAGCCCTTCCACTCACCTCTGTCACTGAGGAAACGATCGTGCCAGGTACTGACAAAGGTGCCGCCCACCCCGCGCACTTCGTCGATGAGCGGGCCGATGTGCGAAAAGGCTGCTGAAGCACCGATGCCCTGGCGGTCGTGCAGCGCGCTGTCCATGCAGGCGAAGGGCCACAACATCAGCGCGGTCTCTTCATCACGCTCCAGATCGTAGTAGGGGAACGGGGTGCATGTGCCAGCGCGGAAACCAACACGGTCGGTGAAGCCCAGGCTGTGATCCTCTGTGAACCCTGCTGCCGCCAAGCCCCGCAACGTATCAGGCAGACGCCAGCGCAGGAAGTGCTGACGGCTGACGCGCGGTGCTTCACCGGTGATGGTCATCAACGTTCGCTTATCATCCGTTGCGATGGTCGGATCATCGCAGCTGCGGTAGGAAGGATGCAGCCCTACCTCCACGGCACCACGCAGGCTGCGAACACGCTGCTGGAAGAGCGGATCATGCGGCACTGCATGATCGTACGTACCCGCGCCGCGCATCAGCAGGAACGCGATAACGCGGTCAACTGGCTGCGTGGTAGCGAGCGTTCCCAGATCTGCATACCGGTCGAAAGGGTCACGCCTCCGGCCCAGGTGCACGGCAATACGCTCCGATGCATCGGCCATGCGCAGTTGCATCATGTCACGCGCGAGGCCACCCAGCTGGCGCCACCAGGGTCGCCCGCGATAGCGGAACCCATTGTCCACGTCCACAGTGAGCACGTGGCGGAAGTGTCGCACCGGCGCGGGAAGTAGAGGGTAGCGCTGGCGCAACCGATCGGCCAAGCGCAGGGCCCAGCGGTCCACCAATGCCAACTCCGACAGGTGATGTCGTACCGTGTACAGAGCCGTTGCCGCTACCCGTCCATGCGCATCATGCTCGGCGGCGCCCAGCTCGTCCATCAGACCGATCAGGGTGAAGGCATCGGCGAAGGGATCGTCGCCATGGACGACAGGCAGACCATCGTTCAAGGTTGGAGGCGGCAATACCATACCGGGCTTCAACGCTTCCAATGAAACGGCAGGTCGGATCGTGAAGCCGTCCTCTTCCGACAAGGATGTCCCGTAATGCAGTTTGGCGCCGGTGTGTGCGCGGTATTCCGCTGCCTGTCCGGTGAAGTGGACCGGCCAGCCCAGCATGCGCTCCAGCAGATGCCGCACAATGAAGCGCTGCCGCGGGCCCGGGCTATCGAGGTGTACGAGCAGCATGTTCATTGAGCGCCATGTGCGAACGACTGGGTCCTTCGCGCCGCAAGATCGCGCGCAGCCGGTCCCGCAACCAACGCTCCCAACTGAAGTCGTGGATCAGGGCACCACCGGTCGCGCGGATATCGTCCACGAGCAGCTGATGCAGGGCCGGCACGTCCACGGTGGTGTAACGCAGCGGACCGAGGGATCCTTGCTGCAGCGAACCCTGTTCCAACAGGGCCGCTTCGAGGCGTGCCGTACTGTTCATGTGGCCTGGACGCTTGGCATAGAGCCGGTAAGCGGTCCATGCGCGGGTACCATCAGCGGCAGTGTGATCGATGGCCACATTACGCCACTGGCGATAAGCTACGCGCTCCAGCTCTTCCACATGATGGATGTAGGTAAGGGCGTAGGTCACGTCGATATCGAGCGCAAGGATGCGCGCCGAATGGCGATGCATGAAGGCGAAGGGCGAGGAAGGGCCGAAGCTGGAGCGTTCGGTACTGGCGGCGAGCTCGCGCGCCCCAGCTCCGGCAACCGCAACGGAGTGCAACGGATGTGCGGTGCGTTCGAACGCAGGATGCCTGCGCGCTGCTTCGCCCAGAGCACCGGTGATGGTGGGTGTCCGCCGCACATCGAAGGATTCGCCATCGTGCAGGTCATGGTTGAAGGTGGGCACCAACAGTGACCCGGCCGGACCAACGGCCTCCACGAAGGCATTGAGCAGCTCGTCAGGTCCGGCCTGAAGACGTGCACGGCGCATGGCCCACACGATGCGGGTCAGATCGGCCTGTACCATCCACACCGAACCCGGGGCAACACCCAGCATGGCGGGCCAGTCGGCCAGGGGTGGTAGTACGCTCATGTGGGACGGCGGAAGCGGAACAGTTCAGGTCCATAGCCCAAGGAACGCACGAAGTCCTGCGAGAGCAGATTGCCATGCACCACTTCACATTCGCAGGCCTGCACACTTTTGGCAGCGAACCATTCATGCAGGGATTCGGTGATGGCCCGCGCCACACCGCTGCGACGATGGGTGGGGGCAACGTACAGGTGCGTCCACTGGCCCAACGGAGCGCCGCCCAGGTATTCGGGTGCCAGCTTCACCATGCCATAGGTGAAGCCCACCACGCGGCCATCCTCAACGGCCAGCACCAACCGGCCGAAACGCTCCAGGCCGCGTCGTACGCCATCGAGCCAGATCTGTGCACCGTTGGGCGCGAGCGTTGCGTTCATCCCATGGCCCGACATGGAAGCATGCAGTTCCTCAAAGAGCGCAGGGACCTGTTGCAGCAGCGCATCCTGCGCATCCTTCACGATGTACACGCTGGCGGTGCTCATGCGATGCGGGTGAACAGTTCAATGAGGCCGCCCACGGTGCTTCCGCCGGGACGTTCCATGGCGGACATAAGGTCCACCTCTCGCCCACTGCGTTTCTCCAACTCCACCACCAGGTCCACGAAGCCCAACGAATCCAGCAACCCGGAACGGAGCAGGTCCAGGTCGTCGGTGAGTTCACTGCGCTCCATTCCCAACCGCGAGGCGCGCGGTAGAAGGGCCTCCACCAAGGCAGTTCTGAGTTCGCTCTTATCCATTGTGCGCCAGTTCCTTCAGGGCCCGCTTGTCCACCTTGCCGTTGGGGTTCAGCGGGAAACGCTCCAGCACGCGGATGGCTTCGGGCATCATGTACGATGGCAGCCGTTCGCGCAGTGCATGCAGGAGCGCCACCGCATCGGCAGGCCCGTCGATAAAGGTAACCAGGCGCATCGCTCCACTCCGATCCACAGCCACGGTGACCGACGTGCAGCCCTGCAATAGTGGATGCAGCACGTGGTCCACCTCGGACGGCTCCACCCGATGCCCCTGCACCTTCACCTGATCGTCCATGCGCCCCAGGAAGTGGTAGATGCCCGAGGGATCGCAACGCACCCGATCGCCCGTGGCATACCACATGGTGTCACCGTTCGATCCACGCATGAAGTTCGTTCGCGCAGCGGGATCGCCCAGGTAACCCTCCGTCACCTGCGGGCCGCCCAAGATCAATTCCCCCTCCGTTCCACCGCCGTTCACCTTGGCGGTGCTGCCCGCGAACGGCCGGCCGATGGGTACGGTCCCGGATGCGGGATATGGCGGCTCAACGACCTGTTCGAATACGGCAATGGTGGCTTCGGTGGGACCGTACAAGTTGGTGATGCTGCTGTTGATGGCGGCTTGTGACCAGCGTTGCACCTGATCCCAACGCAGGGCCTCGCCACAAAAGAAGCTTCGTTCGAGGTGCGGCAGTCCACCCGGCGGAAGTGCCCGCATGCGCGCCAGCAGATCGATCAACGAAGGCACCGAGAACCACGTGGTGATACCCGCCCGTTGCACATGGGCAGCGGTGCGCAGCCCTGTCGCCTCGGCGCTTACGCAGAGGCAGGCTCCGCTGCCCCAGGTCACGAACAGGTCATGCACGCTCAGGTCGAAGGCGAGGCTGAACAACTGGGTGCATCGGTCCCGTTCAGTGATGCCGAAATGCCCCAGTGCATGGGCGAGGTAAGCGGCCACGTGACGGCGCAGCACGGGTACACCTTTTGGTCCGCCCGTACTGCCCGAGGTGAACATCACATAGGCCTCACCTACGGCGTGCGCGGGATCGGCGATATCCACCGTTCGGAACGCGGTGCTGTTCCGCGCATCGAAGAGGGCGGCCACCTGTGCCCGCTGCATGACCTGCTGCCAGCGCTCGGGTGGATGGTCGGTATGGAGTGGGACGTAGGAACGGCCGCTGCGCAGGATGCCTAGCAGGGCTGCGTAGGTGTCCGCATGGCGTTGACCCACGAGCGCAACGCGTGCACCAGGCGGCAAGGTCGCATCACAGGCGCTTGCATACTGATCCGCCGCCGCAGAGAGTTGCCCGTAGCTCAGCACGGCTCCGTCGATGTCCAAGGCAGGACGCGATGGCCACACGGCCACTGCGCGATCGAAGACCGCGATCGGGTCTGTGGAGGGATGCAACACGTTCACTGCCGGGGAAGGACGCCCATGCTGCAAAGCAAGGCATCAGCGAGGTACTTCTGCGCCCAGTTGGGACACGCGAACTTCTCGTAGCGGCCCCACAGTGGGAACGATCCGGTGACCGCACCACGGCCGCCCAAGGGGCCGCACATGCCCAGGGCTTGAACCTGCACCAACCAGCGTAGCATGCCTTCCGCGGCCTCCTTGTAACGGGCTTCTCCTGTGATGGCATGCAAGCGCCACCAAGCGACGCTCAATTGCGCACAACCCGTGGTGATCGCGGCTTCCGAGCCACGCCATGCGTTGTCGTAGCGGCCGTGCAGGGCACCTTCCTGCAGGAAGCGGTCCCGCAAGGGGTCAGCTGCACGCTGCGCGGCACGCAGGAGTTCTTCGCCACCCAAGCGCACGTAGCTCTCCAAGAGCCCATCGATGGTGTAGGCGATGGTATGCGTGATTGGCCGGTCGTTGTGGCGGATGGTGTTGTCCGCATCCGAGAACCACCCGTTCTCCTGTTGCCTGCCGAGCACCCAGCGCAAGTTGCGTTGGGCGGCTTCGGCATAGCGGGGCTCGCCGCTCACTTGCGCCAACGCCAGCAAGGGCGCATCCACGTAGGCGTCGTAGACCCGCGCCACGCCGAGGAAGTTGTGCGTGGCCCAGGTGCCATCATCCTCCTGCACCGCGCAGATGCGATCACCGGCGCGGCAAGCGGCTGCAAGGAATCGTGCATCGCTGGTGGATGCATGCATCGCGAGCATCCCGCGTATCACCTGAGCGGTATTGAACACCACCTCACCGCGATCCTCTCCCACCCTGCCGCCCTGCCATCCCCCGGATGGAAGCTGGATCCTCAGCAGCAGCTCAGCGCTGCGCGCAGCTTCATCGACCAGCGCCGGCCGCTGAATTACGGGCGCCGCAGCCAGCAAGGTGGGAATGATGTAGCCTGTGGTCTCAGGATAGGTACGACCATATCCGTGCACCAAATGGAAGCTGCCAAATCCTCCATCACCACTGGCCTCCTGGCAACACAACAGATGGTCGATCACCAGACCGAGCGCCGTGTGCTTGTCCGGCACCTGTGCGGGCATCTCATTCCGGGCATGGGACACCACCAAGCGACGCAAGGATGCATCGCCTGCGGCGCGCAACGCATACCGGCCATATTGCATCAGGGAGCGTATCACCAGTATCGGAGCAAATGTTCGCAGATGGTCTCCGCAGCGTGCCCATCGCCAAAAAGCGGCTCACCGCTGGGTATCCCGTGATCCAGGAGGTGTGTCGATGCTGCCAGTATCCGCTCCGGATCGGTGTCGGCCAGCATGGCCTGTCCACCGGCCACCAGCTCCACCCACTCGGTGTTGGGTCGCAGGATCACGCAAGGTCGTCCAAAGAAATAGGCCTCCTTCTGAACACCACCACTGTCGGTCAATACCAGCGCGGCGCTCTTCTCCAGGGCGATCATGTCGAGGAAGCCCACCGGTGGTAGCAGGTGGATGCCAGCAGCACGCTGCAATGCAAGCCGCTCCTCGGCAGGCAGCAGGGCCTCCATTTGTCTCCGTGCGCGGGGATGCATGGGCCATACCAGTGCAATGCCCTGGCTGGCGTGGAGTTCAAGGAAACCCTGCACGAGGTTGCGCAAACGCTCCGGATCATCCGTGTTGTGATCGCGGTGCACGGTGATGAGCGCGTAGGGCCTGCCTTCCAGACCCCGTTCCGCCAGCAAGGTGGAACGCTGCCCGGCAAGGGCTGAGAAGTGCAGGCTGTTGTCGTACATCACATCACCGCAAGCCACGACGTGGGGGGCGTTGATTCCCGGCGGCTGCGACGCATCCGCAAGGAAGCCTTCGCGCATCAGGTTGTCCACAGCGGAGCGCGTGGGGCAGAACAGCCAGGTACTGCAATGGTCGACGATGATGCGGTTCACCTCTTCAGGCATGCGCTTGTCGAAGGAGCGCAGGCCGGCCTCCACATGGGCGATCGGGATACGCAGTTTGGCAGCCGCCAGTGCTCCCGCAAGTGTGCTGTTGGTATCACCATAGACAAGCACCATATCGTGGACGCCGCGGAGCAATTCGCGCTCGATGCCCTGGAGCATGCGCGCGGTGGTGTCGCCATGGCTTCCACTGCCCACCGCCAGCTGCACGGCAGCCTCCGGAATGCCCAGCTCATCATGGAAGACCTGGCTCATGCCTTGGTCGTAATGCTGGCCGGTATGCAACAACGTCTCCCGTATGCGACCGGCGAACGGCCCGGCGACCGCCCGGCTCAGCGCGGCCGCCTTGATGATCTGCGGGCGGGCACCGATGATGCTCAGGATGCGGAGCGGTCGGTCCATGGGTCAGTGGAGCATCCCGTTGTCCGCGAAGCTGTAGTAGCCTTGGTCGGTGACGATGAGGTGGTCATGCACGAGGATGTCCAGGAGCCTGCCCCCCTCCACCAGCTTGCGGGTGAGGCGGATGTCCTCCTCGCTGGGGCGGAGCTGTCCGCTGGGATGGTTGTGGCAAAGCACGATGCTGGAAGCGCGCCGGTCAAGGGCCTCCTTGAAGATGACCTTGGGGTCGGCCACGGTACCGTGCATCCCCCCGCGGCTCACATGGCACCGGTCAAGCAGCCGGTTGCCCCGGTCCAGGGCGATGATCCAGAATTCCTCGTGTGAAAGGTCCGTGAAGAGGGGCCTCACCAGCTCGAACGCCGATGCACTGGTGGTGACACCCGGACGCTCGGCAGGCTCTGCGGCCTTGCGGCGGCGGCCCAACTCCAACGCGGCCACGATCCCGATCGCCTTCGCCTCACCCATGCCCTTGAAGCGGGTGAGGTCACCCAGGCTTAAGCGCCCCAACTTGTGCAGATCATCACCTGCGCGCTGCAGAATGGCACGGGACAGATCGAGCGCCGTCTGGGTCGTGCTGCCCGAACGGATGAGGATGGCGAGCAGTTCAGCGTTGGATAGGGCACCGGGGCCCAGTCGCATCAACTTCTCGCGCGGTCGGTCATCCTCGGACCAATCCCGGATGCTCCGACGTGACGTGTGCGGCTCCTGGATCTCCGCGCCGCTCTCAGGGTTGTTTCGCGTAGTGGCCATGAAAATGGAACAGGTCCCCGAAAGGACCTGTCCAAAGTAAGGCTATGATGGGCTCACTTCAGGCCGTTCACGTGGGTGGTCACGGACGACTTGAGGTTGGCGGCCTTGTTCTTGTGGATGACGTTGCGCTTCACCAGCTTGTCCAACATGGAGGACACTTCAGGAAGGAGCTTCTCGGCCTCCTTCTTATCCGTGGTGCCACGCAGCTTGCGCACGGCATTACGCGTGGTCTTGTGCTGGTAACGGTTGCGCTCGTTGCGGGTCTCGGTCTGTCGGACACGCTTCAGGGCAGACTTGTGATTGGCCATGTCTTGGAATGTTCCTTCCCCCGAAAGGGACGGCAAATATAGTACTCTTTCGCTTGCACAAGGACCGGTCGAAAAAAGATCCCTCCCCCAAGGCGCTCAATAGGCCTTCTCGTCCTTGCCGAACATGTTGGTCACGGTCTTCACCACGATCTTCAGGTCAAGGAGGAAGGACCAGTTCTCAAGGTACCAGACGTCCAGCTCCACCCGCTTCTCCATGAGCTCGGGGGTCTGGGTCTCGCCCCGCATGCCGTTCACCTGAGCCCAGCCTGTGATACCCGGCCGAACGAAGTGCCGCACCATGTACTTGTCAATGATGTCGCGATACTGGTCATTGAGGCGCAGGGGGTGCGGACGCGGACCCACCACGCTCATTTGTCCCATGAGCACGTTGAAGAACTGCGGCATCTCGTCCAAGTTGCTCTTGCGCAGGAACTTACCTACCGCCGTAACGCGCGGGTCGTTCTTGGTGGCCTGTTTGCTGTCCGCCTCTTTGTTCATGCGCATGCTGCGGAACTTCCAGCATACGAACTCCTCGTTGTCCTTGCCCAATCGCTTCTGTTGGAAGAAGACCGGGCCGCGCGATGAGAGCTTCACCAAGAGTGCCAGGATGGGGAACAACCAGCTGAAAATGAAGACGATGACACCGAACGAGAAGACGATGTCGAAGGCCCGCTTGAGACGGCGGTTGCCCGCATCGTCCAAGGGCTCGTGACGGATCTTGCTGACGGGTACTGCTCCGTGGAACTCAAGTCCGGAGGTCTTTACCACCGGAATGAAGCTGTCGGCGCTGGGGATGACCCGGAACCGGATCGTATTACGCTCGCAGAACTCCATCAGGTCGGTGATATCCGATCGGCGCGTGCCCGGCAGCGCGCAGTACACGATATCGATGCGGTTCTGGATGGCATAGGCCTTCGCAGCTTCCACATCACCCAATTGGCGTGCGCCAAGCGGCCCATCGATGGGGGTGTCGTTGAACACACCACAAAAACGATAGCCACGTACCGTCTGGTCCTCGCAATACTGGAATATCTCCTCCGCCGCAGGACCATCACCCACGATGATCAGGTCCTTGACGGTGGTCAAGGGTTCCAGGGTGAGGACTTTGTTCAATCCGGACTGCACGTTGTGAAGCGCTCGACGCGAGCGCAGCAAGGTAGCGAGTTCACCGCTGAGGTCCGTCGTTCCCGCGATGCGACCTGCGGTCACCGCGACCTTTTCCGTAGCGCTCGTACTATCCATGCTGAAAGGAATGATCGTTCTCACTGCCTCGTTCGTTCAAGGAGGTCAAATGTACCCCGGGCGGATGCCGATGTCAAGCTCGTCGATGATTTTTTAATATTCGTCGAATACATCCTGGGGTTTCACCTCCTCCGCGAACCCCTCCAGCATGCCTTCAGGTATAGGACGATGAACTGCGTATTGGTCACCAGGTACCGCTTCCACAACCGTCGTGGTTCCAAAAGGAAGCGATAGGCCCATTCCAAAGAAAGGTCGCGCATCCACTTCGGCGCGCGGGTGTCGATACCAGCATACAGCAGGAAGGCTCCACCCAAGCCGAGCATCACCCCGTTCACACGGCCCTTCATGGCGGCCATCCAGCGCTCCTGCTTGGGGCATCCCAGCGACACCATGATCACCTGTGCCCCCGTGGCCTCGATGCGGGCCGCTTCCGCCGCCAGGTCCATTGCAGCGAGCGGTGCGAAGGGCGGGGCATACAGGCCAGCGATACGCAGCTGCGGCCATTCCTTATGGGCGCGTTCCTGGATGCGGCGGAGGGTATCCTCCGAGCCACCGTAGAAGTAGACCGAAAGGCCATCCTGTGCACACCGTTGGATGAGCGCCGGCATCAGGTCATTGCCGGCCACGCGCTCCTGCTGCAGGCCATGGACGCTGTTGAGCACCTTCAGCACCGGCATGCCATCGGCCGTTGCCAGGTCGGCCCCGTCGACCACCGCTGCAAAGTCGGGCGCCTTGCATTCCACGGTCATGTGCGCGTTCACGCAGCATACGTATGCCGACCGACGTGCCTTCGCGGCCTCAGCGATCACCCGCAGGTGCTCGGCGAAGCTGCCCACGCTGATGTGCGTGGTAAGCATGCGGCGTTTCGGAAGCAGTCCCTGGTTCATGCCTTGACCGCTCGGGGTTCACGCACATCGATGCGCGTGGGCTTCACGATGCGCTCGCTGCCGTTGTCGTACCACTTCACCATCTCCTTCACGCCCGCCTCGATGCTCCATGGCGCCTCGCCCAAGGCATCGATGGTTCGGTCCATCGGGGTGATATAGTCGCTGGTCATGCTCCGGAAGCGACCGCTGGTGATGGGGAATGGCAGGCCGACCGCCTTCAGCACATCCCCGCACACCGCCAGTCCACGAATAAGAACGGTGGGTATGTACCGAACTGGCTTCCCGGTGAGCTCCTTGGAGACCACCTCCACCCACTCCTTCAGGTCGAAGGGCTGATCGCCCACGTAGAACACACGCTGGTCCACCACTTCGCGCGGTACCGTGAGCATGCGGTGGACCTGCCAGACCACATTGCCCACATAGCCATAGGAGCGAATGACCCGGCCCTTGCCCGGGTGGAAGTACAGGCCCTTGCGCATCACTTTGAACATCACATCGCGGTAGCGCAGGCTCCACGGGCCCCAGATGGTGGTGGGCCTGATCAAGGTCCAGCTGCACGTCAGACCGGCCTCGCGAGTGATCATCTCGGTGCGCCGCTTCGATTCGCCATAGACCGTGAATGGCTTGAAGTCGAGGTCGTGCTTCGGCTGGTAGCCCGCTTCGCACACGAACTGGGTGCTGGTGACGATGATGCGCTCCACCGACGGGCAGCGCTTCACCACCTCGAGCAGGATGCGGGTGCCTTCGTGGTTCTGGCGGTAGGCATCCACGTCGGCGGGCTCATCGGTATCGGTGCGGGCCGCGAAGTGCACCACATGCGTGGGCTTGAAGGCATCGAAGGCGGCCTGAACGGCGGCCTGGTCCATGATGTCCACCTCCTTCCACCAGCCCCGCTGACCGGGATCCAAAGGCGGATTCCAATCGATGTTCAGCAGGGTGGCACCTTGCGCGGCCTCGAAGGCCATGAAGTTGGTGCCGATGAACCCTGAACCGCCGGTGACCAGTATCCTCATCGTTGCATTCAATGTTCAGCACACGGACAGCAATGCCCGTTCCATGTTCCGGTGAAAGGCTTCCAACGTAAGATCCTGCAGAAAGATGCGCCGCCCCTCTGCTCCCATGCGCCGGCGTAGCTCCGGATCACGGGCAAGACGTTCGAGCTCCACAGCCACCGCAGCGGGGTCCTCGACCGGTACCAGGAAGCCGTTGACACCGTCCTGCACCACGGATGGAATGCCGCGCCAACGCGTGCTCACCACCGGCTTGGCGAACTGCATCGCCTCCACCAGCACCAGCCCAAAGCTCTCCGCCTCGAAGTGGGATGGAAAACAGAATATGTCGCACGCGGCGAAGTGAGCGAACTTGTCAAGGTCCTTGCGCACACCGAGGAACTCTACGCGTCCGGGCCCCAACTGAGCAGCGAAGTCCTGGCACCGCGCAGCGAAATCCACGTCGCCCCACTTGCCCATGAGCTGCAGGCGTGCATCCACGCCCCGGCCCAGCAGCTGCTGGAAGGCCTGCAACAGCACCCATACGCCCTTGGAAGGGATGAGCACGCCGGTGAAGAGTATCGTGAGCGGTTCACCGGGCGCGGCGGTCCGCTCTGCCACCTTCCCACGCATGTCGGGGATGCCATTGGGCACCACTACATCCTGCACCGCACCGAACGCCGCACCATCGGGCGGGTTCTGTGGTGCGGTGCGAATGGCGAGCGCAGGCCGATGATAGGCATAGCGGTAGAAGGGCCGTAGCACACCCGGCAGCTGAGGGCCGAAGGTGGAGACACCACCGGCGTGGAAATGGAACACCACGCTGCGGAAGAGCCAGCGCGTGGTGCAGAGCAGCACGATGTCCCGCAGCACGGGCACCTTGTTGGGGCCGCTGGGCGGGTAGTAGAGAACGGGCGTGCCGTGACGGAAGCGCGCCACCCAAATGCGAAGGATGGTGGTGAAGAGCACCCACACCTTGCGGAACGCGAACTTGCCCACGCTCTCCATGTCTTCGGAGAAGGCCATGCGCACGTGGTGGAGCACCAACTTATCAGAACGCAGCTTGAGCAGTTCGGCGATCATCACGGCCTGGCCACCGTGGGGGGGCGGTGTCTGGCCGACGACCAGGATGTGATGGGGCTTGCTTGGGTGCGGCACGGCCCCAAAGGTATCGGCGGTGTTCGGGGGCGTTGCAGATACCCTGGACCAGACACCAACAGTCCATCGTTCGTCGAAGCCGCACTCCGTTCGTCGGTGATAGACCCCTTTCGGTCGACATGACGCAACCGCGGTGCGGAAGGCCGGGTTCAACCGGGTCCAAAGCGACCGACCATGTGTCCTTCCTTCCGCACCCTGCTCCTCAGCGCCGCCCTCTCCGCCGCCTCCCTGGCTCAGGCGGTCACGTACTACATCTCGCCGACGGGCAACGACGCGAACAGTGGCACCGCTCCCGGCCAGGCCTGGCAGAGCATCGGACGCCTGATGCAGAGCATCTACTCGCTGCAGCCCGGTGATGCCATCCGCTTTGAGCGGGGTGGCACCTACCGCGGAGAGTTCATCATACCCAGCAGCGGTACCAGCGCGCAGAAGATCACCGTAGGGGCCTATGGAACAGGTGCCCTTCCCGTGATCAGCGGTAGCGACCTGGTCACCGGCTGGACCCAGCACAGCGGCAACATCTGGCGTGCGCCGGTGAGCGGTACGGTGAAGTACGTGTATGTGAACGGCCAACCCATGACCCTGGCGCGCTTCCCCAATACCGGCTGGCTGCGGAACGACCAGGGGAGCGGCACGCAGATCACCGACAGCGAGCTGACCCAACCCAACGGCTACTGGACCGGTGCCACCGCGGTGATCCGCAGCAGCAACTGGAGCTACGATGCCGTACCGGTGAACGCGCACAACGGCACCACCATCTCCTTCCCCAACATCTACTTCAACCTGTCGCACTACGAGTGGGGATACTTCCTGTGCAATAAGCTGAGCGAACTGGACAGCCCCGGCGAATGGTACCACGATGCGACCAGCGGACAGCTCTACCTGTGGGCGCCCGGCAATGCCGACCCCGCCACGCTCACCGTGGAGGCCGGTGTGCGTGAGAAGGGGGTCACCGTGTTCTGGCAGCGCCAGCATGTGGTGATCAGCGATCTCCAGTTCCAGCACCAACGCCTGGCCGGTATCCGCATCGATGGCGCCGCGCATGTGGAAGTGAACGCCTGCACCTTCCGAGAGCTCTACCAGGGCATCAGCAGCTACGGCGACAACAACCGCTACCTCAACAACCAGTTCGAGGACACCTACGCCAGCGGTGCCCACCTGATCGACAACAACAGCCTGTTCCAGGGCAACACCATGGAACGCATCGCCATGCGCGCCGGCCAGGGCGAGAACAACTGGGGCTACTTCGGTCTGCGCCTCGACGGTGATGACAACATCATCCGCAGCAACCGCCTGCAGGACATCGGGTATATCGGCATCTCCATGGACAAGAATTGCCTGGTGGAGAAGAACGTGGTGCGCAATGCCACGGCCCTGCTGAACGATGGCGGTGGCATCGCCTTCGATCACGCGGATGGCATGATCATCCAGGACAACGTGGTGCTGGACATCATCGGCAGCCTTGAGAGCAGCGCACCCGACTTCGAGAACTACCGCCTGATCTCACACGGCATCTACTTCGGGAACACGGCGATCAAGAACACCATCGTACGACGCAACACGGTGGCGCACTGCATGGGCAGCGGCATCCACGTGGACCACACCATGGTGTCCATGGGCAACCAGATCGTGAACAACACGCTCTTCAATAATGCCATCCAGCTGAGCGTATCGGATTACTCCAACTACAACGGACCTGGCGCCACCCCTCCCTACCACGTACCCAGCTACAATGGCGTGTACACCGGCAACATCCTGTACAGTGTCACCAAGGACCAGCTTTGCATGAAACAGTACAACGTGTATGCCAATGCACCGGTGGACTTCGGCACCTTCAACAACAACCGCTACTTCAGCCCGTACAATGAATTGAGCATCTGGGTACACAACACCTTCAGCGGCCAACAGCAGTTCATGACCCTCGAACAGTGGCGCACCGCACGCAACGAGGATGCCGCCTCCAGCCGCAGCCCGCTGCGATTGGACGCCTTCGAGGTGACGGAGGAGCTGAGCGACAACCTGCTCGCCAACGGCACCTTCACGAACAACATCACAGGCTGGGGCGGCTGGCCCACGGAGGCGCAGCTAACGCATGACAACACCTACCTGGACAATGGGGCGATGCGGGTCCTCTTCAACAACAATGCCTCCTACCCCACCTTCACCCTGCGCAACGACCAGTTCAGCAGCGTGCAGAGCGGCAGCTGGTACCAGTTCGGCTTCAGTACACGCTCCACGATGCAGGGCACGCTCACCGTGGATGTGAAAGGCCAGACGCAGGTGTCCGGTCCGCAGACCATCTTCCGCCGCGATGTACCCTTCAGCACCGAGCGCCGCGACCTGAGCTTCGTGTTCCAAAGCAACCTCAGCGACCAGGCCCAGTGCCGCTTCACCAACAGCCATCTGGAAAGTACCTACTGGCTGGACAACGTGAGCCTCAAGCGCGTGAGCGTTGTCCCGGTGGACCCCTTCGAGCGCCACGTGCTGCTGGTGAACGAGGAGCCCACGGCAGTGACCGTTCCGCTCACCGGTTGCTGGAGCGATGTGACGGGTGAGATGTACAGCCTGGAGATCGAACTGCCGGCCTACGGATCGAAGATCTTGGTGAAGGAGGAGGATGACCTCTGCCTCATCCACACCGGCGTGGAGGAGACCGCAACTGCAGGCAGCCTGAGCGTGTTCCCCAACCCGGTGGAGGCCGGTGGCTCCCTGCGCCTGGCCATTGACGGCAACGTGCAGGAAGTGACCCTGAGCGACCTCAACGGCCGCGTGGTGGAGCGTGCGCAGGATGTGCGCAACGGCCAGGTCGTGTTGCCCGGAGCGCTGGCCAGCGGCGTATACGTGCTCAGCTGCCTTGCCGGCAATGGTGAGCGCCAGAGCGCACGCGTGGTGGTGCAATGATCAGGTGAGGAACGCGCCTTCCAAGGAGCGCTGCCTGCGTGTGATGAACCGCGGATCGATGGCAGCAAGACTGAGGATGGTGAAGAAGATGGGGTTCCCCAGATCAATGCCGTAGCAGAAGATGTCGATCTGCCAGATGAACATCAGGTACACCACCGCGGCGAAGAGCGGCCCTTCCAAGAGACCGGAACGGTACTTCGCCCGGTAGTACTTGAAGGCGAACCACACGCAGAAGTAGTAGAGCACCAAGCCCACCACACCCTGGTCCATGGTGATCTCCAGGAAGCTGCTGTGCAGGTGGAAATTGAACGAGTGTTCCTCTCCCCACAGCACCGCCAGGAAGTCCAACATGCGCAGTTCGTACTGTCCGCGGTAACCCAGACCGAAGAGCCAGCCGGTGCGGTCGTACATCGCCCAGTCGGCCATGCTCTCCCAGATGTACGTACGGCCATTGAAGGTGGTCACGTCCTCCTTGTCCACCCGCTGCAGGATGGCCACGAAGAAGGGCAGCGAAAGGATCTGATAGATGAGCAGCGCGAAGCTCATCAGGAGCGGCATGGTGAACAGACTCACCGTGTACAGGCCTCGTATCACCTTCATGAACTTGAAGAGGAACAGGACCATGAGCACCACGAAGATCATGAACGACAAGCGGCTGTTCACGTTCACCATCACCGCCATGTTCACCATGAACAGCGCGGCCAGGATCAGGAAGCGCATCGGCTTCCGCGTAAAGTCCTTCAGGTAGAAGATCAGCATCAGGTTCACGATGGACATCACGTGCGACGCGTCGTAGATGCCCCGCATGAACGGCAGGTTGATGCGCCCCTCGAAGCCGTGCACCAAGTTGCGCAGGCCTCCAGCATAGCCCAATAGATTGAGAAGAATGAAGAAGCCCAGGCCCTTCACCAGCTCCCAGGCCATGTCCCACTCCTCGTTGGCGCGGTTGTAGATCTGCACCACCACCGCCGCGTTGAACGGCACCAGGAACATGATGCTCATGGAGGTGGTGTTGAGCGGATTGAGCCCAGGGAAGTTCTTCCCGAAAGCCACCCACATGCTGGCCACCAATGACGTGATGAAGAGCATGCCCACGACGTACACCCGGTTCACCATCACCGTGACCTGCCCGCGCTGGATCATGTCCAGGGCGTAGATGACGAGGATGAGGATCGAGGGCAGCACACTGAGGATGACCCCTGCACTGAAGTTCGTCTTGAACGTGACGTACGTGCCCAACCCGTAGAACGGGAAGGTGAGCACGAACAACAGGTTGACGAGCTTGAGCTTGGAGATCACCGCATGGGGCCGTTAGGCCGCGCCGAAGTTAGCGGCAAGCGGTACGTGGACCACCGATCATGCTTCCGCCATGCATGCCACGCATGACTAATTAATACCCAACTGCTTTTGCAGCTTGGAGAAGAAGGGTGTAACGGCCTCATCCACCGAGGCGGGCAGCAGGTTCTTGATGGCGTTCTTGAACTTGCGGAAGGAGGTGGGCTCGATGTAGCGCTCGAAGTAGGCCATGTCGCGCTCGGCGTCCACCATCATGTTCCAGGGGTGCACCAAGGGGAACGCGGTCTCGTAGAGGTCCTCCTTGTTGCGCCGGTCCTTCTCGCTCACCGTATGCGTGCCATCCGCACCGAAGCCGATGTTACGGATCATGTTCACGTTCGGAATGCACGTCACGCCACGGTTGAGGATGCGCGCCAGGTCCATCTGGTAGTCCCAGGAGCGGATGGTGCCTTCGTATTGTGCCTGGAAGAGCTTGTAGGCCTCCTTCATTTCCGCCTTCGACAGGAACTGACCCGCGAGGACCCCACTGTCGCGCGCCGCCGGCCAGGCCTTCATCTCCACGTCGTACTTGTTCCACACGCGCCGCCATCCGGCCCAGCCCCAATAGGCACCGTAGCCATGGGCGGAGTAGTAGTAGCTGTCCTTGTTCTTCACCGGCCACTCGGTCATCAGGTTGTTGCCCATGATGCACCACACGCGTTCATCGTGGCGATAGCGCTCCAGCAGCTCTTCGCAGTACCAGAAGAAGCTCTGCGAAGGATAGGTGTCGTCCTCCAGCACGATGCCCTCCTCCTCGTTCTCCCAGAACCAGTCCATGGCCGTGCTCTCGCCCATCATCACACCCAGGTTCCTGTCGCTGAACTTGGTGAAGAGCTGGCAGTCCCAATCCACCAGCTCCACCAGCGAACGTACCCGCTCACAACGCTCCTTCTCGGCTTCGTTGCGCGCACCATCGCAGGCGAAGTAGAGGCGCGGCGGCTTGGCCTGGCGGATGGCCTCCATCACCTGCCGCGCACTGTCGTAGCGGTTGAAGGCGATGAACAGCACGGGCGTGCGGAGCGGAGCGGTGGGCTTGAAGGAGCTCATGTCGATCAAAAGATGTTCTCGCGGTTGTCCCGATGGTACACTGCGTAGTCGGTGAACATGGAAATGGCGTGGCGCGCAATGGTGCGGGGAGAAGCGAATTCGTCAACGAACCGATAGAGGAACAACTGCATGCGGTCGTGGTAGCGCACGGAGACGTCCTGAACGATGTTGCCGTAGCGGTCGTAGGGCAGCACTTCGATGCACCCTGCGGCATGGGCCGTGGGCAACAGCATGTTGCTGCCGTGCACCCCCACCACGATCTGGCTGCGCGCATAAGCTTCGCACCACGCCAGCTCGGTGGACTTGTCCATCTTCAGGGTGCGCAGGTCCTTCACCTCAGGACCAAAGCCGCCGGGATCACCAAGACCTACTACGCTGTAGGTGACGTCCGGCATCGCGGCAGAGATGCGGGCCATGCTGCGCTTGATCAGCCGGTCCTGCGCATGGATGTACCACCGGCCAAGGCTCTTCTTCAAGCCCAGCTTGTTCAGCACACGGTACATGAACTTCGAGGTGGGGGTGGCGAACCAGAGCCGGTCCTGGCGCGCCACGAAGGTGATGTGCTTGGGGGCGCTCAGGTAATGCTCCAGCGCGAACGGCTTCACCTTGGTGAACCGCTCGATGTCCATGGTGGCGAATTCGGGATGGGCGTAGCCACGGCCCAGATACACTTCGCTGTAGCGCGGAAGCTGGTCCTGCACAAAGCGGTCGATGGCCGTATACCAGCCATGGGCCTCGCCCAAGCGCTGATCCACCAGCCACACTTCGGCCACGCCGTCCGGTATCAACCATTGGAACATGCGGGGAAGCACGAGGATCAGCCCCAGATCGGGATGCTGGTCGATGTAATGCTGGGCGTTGTACAGCTTCAACAGCACGTGGCCGTAAAGGAAGTCCAGCGTATTGAGGATGACCACACGATCGCATTGCTTGTGGACGATGCGTTCGACCTTGATCTCCTTGTCCTGCGGGGCCTTGAACGACCGGATCAGCGGATCATGGATCCAGGGTTCTCCGTTCGTGGGGTTGTGGAGGCGACCATCGGAAAGGCCAATGGCCATGGGGTTATCCACCGCGAAGCCGACCGGCAGATCCTGTAGGTAGTGATGTCCGCAGCTGCCACAGGTACGCTCCTGCAGCACATGCACGCCGGGCCAGACCGAACGACCCAGGCTCACCTTTGTGCTCGCGCATGCAGGGCACGGGAACTCCGCGAAGGGCGCGGGTAGCAGGGGGACAAGGTGGCGGTCCTTCAGCATGGTCAACGGGCCTTGCCGATCTTCCAGAACGAGCTGATCGCGATGAACATCCATTTGAAGTTGGCGCGGGTGTCCTTCATCAGCAGGTCCATCAGGAAGATGCTGATGGTGAACGAACCGATCGTGGCCCAGATGGCGCCGACCGATTTGTACGGTGGGATGAGGAAATAGTTCATCAGGATGTTGGTGCCCGCCCCCACCACCCCCGTGAGAAGTGAGTACTTGAAGAGGCTCTCATTGGTGATGAAGCTCGACTTGCCCACACCCATGTTGGTGAAGAACAGGCGGATGGCGAACAGGGAAAGCAGCACCCCGGAGGGCCTGAACTCTTCACCGAACAGCATCACCATCAGCGGTTCGGCCAACAGATACAGCGGCACGGCCGTCACCAGGAACATCAGGAACATCAGCCGATACTGATTGATGAGGCGGTCCTCGTACTTCTCCCGGCTTTCCGCCTTGGCACGGGTGATGGCCGGCGCCAGGGACTTCTGCACGATCACCGGCAGGAAGCCCATGGCCTCGATCATCTTCAGCGCGTTGGAATACTGGCCCACTTCCGCATCCGACGCATCTTCACCCAGGATGGGGCGCAGCATGTCGCCCAGCATCACCTGATCGATCTTGGCCTGCACGTAAAGCGCCATGCCGAAGATCACCAGGGGCCACGATTCCTTCAGCAGAAAGGCCGCTTCACCCTTGTCGTAGCGCCAGGCGCGCAGTTGGAGCCCATCATTGCGGTAGGCCAGCAGGTAGCCAAAGGACATTGCCGCGTTCTCCAGCACATATACCCACGCGAACCAGATCAGCGGGGCCTGCCAGTAGACCAGCGCCACCTTGGCCAGGGCACTGATGAACACCTGTGCCATCTGCACCAGTACCGTGGGCCGCGAGCGAACCTCCGCCATGAAGTGCCAATCCACCACCGTGAACGGCTTGAGGACCTCGGCACCGGCGATGATGAGCACGAGCATGGCCGTCAGCCCTTCCATCTCCTTCGCCCATGCCGAAATGGCCACGATGGTGATGAGAAGCACCGCGCCGATCATGCGGATGACCACCGACGTGCCCAGCAGGGCATTGCGTCGCTGAGGGTCGCGCACCAGCTCGCGCACCACGATCTCGTCCAGACCCATGGTCGTGAGGGCGAAGAAGATGCCCACGAAGCCGGTGGCATAGTTCAGCTTCCCGAACAGCCCCGGGCCGAGGTAGCGCGCCACCAAAATGCCGGTGCCCAGCACCACCACCAGGCGAACCATGCGCTCCACGAAGAGCCACGAGGTGTTGGTGAAGTACCGGCGGAAGCCCTCCGAACGGATCATGCCGTCCTCACTTGGTATAGTATCCGTAGCCCTCGCCGTAGCCCTGGCCGGGCTTCACGTCGTTCAGCAGGAGATCGACATTGGAGATCTTCTTCTCATTGTACATCTCCCCAATGAGACGCAATGCGCCCCTGCGCGTCACCCCTTGGCGGACCACGTAAAGCGTGACGTCCACATGCCGCATGAGGATGACGTATTCGCTCACGAGGCCCATCGGCGAAGCATCGACGATGATCTTGTCATACCGACCGCGCAACTCCCGGAACAGGTCGGCCAGGCGCTCCTGTTCGACAAGCTCGAGCGGGTTCGGCGGAATGGGGCCCGCCATGATGACCTCAAGACCCGGAATGTTCGTGGGCTGGGGCAGGCGCTGGGCGTCGGCCTCCCCGATCAGGTAGGTGGAGAGGCCGGGTCCATCCTGCAGTTCGAGCATCTCCGCCACCCGTGGCCGGCGCATATCCGCATCGATCAACAGCGTACGCTTGCCACTGAGCGCCATGATGGTGGCCATGTTCACCGCACAGAAGGTCTTGCCCTCACCACTGCTGGACGACGTGAAACCGATCACCTGGCGCTGGGTATCGACGTTGAGGTATTGCAGGTTGATCCGCGCTGTTCGGAACGATTCCGCAAGCATCGATTTGGGCTCGTCGGGCAGTACCCGCTTGCGCTTGCTGGTGGGGATCATTGCCAGCAGCGGCAGTGGGCTTAGGCGCTTCAGTTCGTCGGCATCTGCGATGCGGTCGTTGAAGAAGTCGCGCAGGATGACGAAACCCATGGGCAGCAGGAGGCCCAATGCCAGCGCTCCGCCCAGCACCACCTTCTTGTCCGGGGCCACAGGCCCCAGACCCTGCTGGCGTGCTTCGTCCACCACCACCTTGTCCACCTGGTCGGAGGCGATGGCGATACCTGCTTCAGCGCGTTTCTCCATCAAGTAGTTGTACAGGCTCTCGCTCAATTTGAACTTGCGCTCGATGTTGCCCAGTTTACGCTCGTTCTCCGGCAACTGGTTGAACTCGTAACCGATGCGCCCAAGCCTCCTGTTGACATCCTGCAGACTGATATCGGCCTGCTGCACGAGGCTCTCTGCCGTCTGTGCCAGGGAGGATGTCATGTTCTTCAACTTGCGCTCCATGGCGATCACGGTGGGGTTGCTCTTCACCGTGGAGAGGTTCAGCGCGGCCAGGTCGGCGCTGAGCTTGATAACGTCAAGCACCAGGTTGTTCAACACGGGATCATCGATACCGGAGGAGGACGGCGCCGGCACGTTGCGGAGGTCCGATGCACTGCGGATCTTCTCCAGCACGGATTGGCAATAGCTGCGACGGCGCATCAGCACCGAGCGTTCATCCTCCAACCTGCTGCGCTCCGCGAACAACTGGTCCGAGGTGCCCGTGGCGCTCATCATACCTCCGCTTGTGCCCCTGAAACCCTCAATGGAGGTCTCCGCCTGCTTCAGCGAGTCGGCCACCGTGCCGATCTGCTCGTCGATGAAGCTGATGGTCTTCAAGCCCTTCTGCTGCTGTTTGTAGAGCTCCCCTTCGATGTAGGTCTCCATCAACTTGTTGAGGAAGCGTCGCTCCTTTTGGACCACCTCCCCCTTGCTGTGCAACACCACGATGTTGCTCTTGTCGCTGAGCGGCTCGGCCAGCACCTTGCCGCGGTACTCGTTCACAAGGCCGTCCAGGTTGCGGATGATGAAGAAGTGCTCCTTGCCCTTGTACTGGCGGTCCTCCGGAAACTCGATGGTGAACCCCAGGTTCTTCGCTACGAACGGCTCTCCGATCGCCACGGTCTGGTCCACTTCGTAATCCGGTATGAACTCGTTCATCACCTCCTGCTTCTGTACATTATACAGATGAACGTTCTTCCCTTTGGCCTTCACCCGGTAAGTACCAGCCGCCCGGTCCACGGAAACGTGCACGGGCAGGTCGGTGACCTGGAGGGCGAGGGTGTCCAGCGTGACATAGAACGGTGGATACTCGAACTTCTCGACCGTGAGGAAGTTATCCGTCTCGAAATAGCTGATGCCCAGATCGATACGCTTGAGCGTCTTGGTGATATTGGTCCGTGAGGTCAGGACCGATATCTGGTCCTCGATGTCGGTGCTGCTGCGCAAATAGGACATCCCCTTGATGAACTCCTCCTGCGAGCCACCGAACGAATTCCGGCTTCGTTCGCTCATCAACAGCACCGCCTGGACCGCATACTGTTTGGGTGTCGTCTTGATGTAGGCCACCGCCAGCGCAAGGGCCATGGAGGTGGTGATCAGGAACAACCACCACTTGGCGATCAGCTTGCGGAAAATGCTCCGCAGATCGATGGTGTCGTTGATCGGCGCTGCACTCATCAGTTCTGTGAGTTCTGGATGACCGTATAGACCAATGCGGCTGTGCTCAAGGTCGAGAGCAGGATGGTGAACAGATCCAGGTTCAAACGACCGGCCCGTGCCCGCAAGGCGGGCACATAGACCACATCGTTCGGCAACAGGTAATAGTACTCCGAGCTAAGCACGTTCGAGTTGGACATGTCCACATAGACCGCCTGCACCCCCCTGTCGGTCTGGCGCATCACCTGCACATGGGACTTGTCAGCGAATTCGTTGGGACCGCCCGCCATGGACAACGCCTCCAGCAGGGTGATCTGGTTGTTGTAAATGAAATAGGAGCCTGGCCGCTGCACATCGCCAAGCACGCTCACCCTGAAACTGACCAACTTCAGGATCACTGTGGCATTGGTGAAATAGTCGTTGATCTTCTTCTGTACCAACTCCTGGGCCTCGCCCACCGTGAGTCCCTGCACTTTGATCTTGCCCACCGTGGGCAGCTGCACATGACCGTTGCGGTCAACGGAGAAGCCGTTCACATAAAGGGCTGCATCGTTCATGCCCATGATCGCGTTCTGGGACTCCACGTTGAAGTAGCGGTGGGTCTGTTCGTCAAGGCCCAGTACACGGATGGACAGCACATCGTTCACCTGGACCCGGTACTCGAACTTGCGGTTCTCGAAGAGTTTACTGGCGCCTTCGCTCAACCCCGGATCTTCCAGGTAATTGATGTTGCGCCTGCCCACGCAGCCGGACAGCATCAGCATTGCAAGCAACAAAAGGGTCGAAGCCCTGAATTCAATCCTTGTTCGCATGTGATCTTCAGTTCGCCATTGCTCCGGCATGCAGTCCTTCGTCCACTTCCGAACGGACACGAAGGCCAAAGATACGCGCCCATGGCACCTGAGGTTTCGCCAGCTCCCTGAGCTGATGCGCCGTTCGACGGAGAGCACTGCCACATTGGACCGACGATCCTAACGACCGCATGAGCGACCGATGTACGGGTCCCGAACGGAGCGTGCGCATGGCGAGGCCGTGCTCACTGGTGGGACAGGCGGAGGGGAGCTGCGGTCGAAGTGGAGGTGCGCTCCCCGGCAGAAGGGCGTGCGGTCGTTGCGCCGTGTACCACTGCAAAAAAAAGAGGACCCGCGCTGTGCGCGGGTCCTCTTACCGTAGCCCGTAGGGGAATCGAACCCCTGTTTCATCCGTGAAAGGGACGCGTCCTAACCCCTAGACGAACGGGCCATTACACTCCCCGTTACCCGGGGGTTCCTGTTAAGGGAGCGCAAATGTAAGCAGCCCGTATGGATCTGTGCAAATGCGCACACCGTTTCGTTCAGCCTTGCGGCGGATCGTCCGCTTGGAAGCGGAATCCGAGCCGCTTCCCAGTGCTCACCGGAGCCGCTCTCAGTTCGTTCATCTCACTCACCGTCACCTGGTTCGCCTGGTCATATGGCGGTGCCAGGAGGTCGAACTCGAGCACATGCAGCACCACGCTCTCCAGGATGGCGCGGAGACCCGCTCGATCGAGGGTCGCGTTCACCAGGTCGTTGTAGAGGAACCCGAGCTGTTTCTTGCCCTGCACGAAGAAATGCCCTTCCTTATTGAGGAAAATGCGAGCGACCAGGTAGCCCAGATCACGCTCACGATTGTACTTGAAGGAATCGTTCAGGAAGTTGAACACGTTCACCACGCCGAAGTAGCCCCGCGTCTCATCCTCCTCGAGGTAGCTGGTACGCCACAGGCTATGCCCCTGGTCGAGGCGAAAGACGTTGGTGTGCATCTGGAAAATGACCAGATCGCCTGCGATACGGGCCTCACAGCCATGTTCACCACGGTCCCGGTAGTGAAGCGCCAGTCGCTCATCCTTGCCGCTGGTGTCCGCTGCCAGCCGGGACACCACCCCCTCAAGCTCCTCCTTCAGGTCCTTGAACAGGTCCATGGTCCGATGGAACACGTCCTGCTTCATGCAGGACTTGCTCAGCAGCGTATTGACGATGCGTTGATGTTGTTCGCTGGCTTGTTCCATCAGTAGGCGCGGGCGAAGATCACACGACGGGCGCTGGGCTTACCCGTGACCATGCAGTGGCCGGGTGTGGCATCACCGTCCAGAGGAATACACCGGATGGTGGCTTTTGTTTCCTCCTTCACACGCGCCTCGGTCTCGGCCGTGCCATCCCAGTGGGCGAGCAGGAAGCCGCCCTTCTCGATCTCCACCTTGAACTCTTCATAGCTGTTCACCGCACGGGTGAAGGCTTCCCGCATGGCCAGCGCCTTCTGGTACAGGTTGCTCTGGATGGCCTCCAGCAGGTGGGCCACCTTGTCGGTCAGGTCGGTCACCTGCATCACCTGCTTCTCCATGGTGTCGCGGCGGGCGACCTCCACAGTGCCGTTCTCCATGTCGCGCGGACCGATGGCGATGCGAACAGGACAGCCCTTGAACTCATATTCGGCGAACTTCCAGCCCGGCTTCTTGGTATCGTCATCGTCGAACTTCACACTGATGCCTTTGTCACGCAACGCATCGAGCACCGGCTTGATATAGGCATGCAGGGCGGCCAGCTGCTCTTCATTGCGGGCGATCGGCACCACGGCCACCTGGATGGGCGCGAGCTTGGGAGGCAACACGAGACCGTGATCGTCGCTGTGGGTCATGATCAACGCACCCATCAAGCGGGTGCTGACCCCCCAGCTGGTGGCCCATACGTGCTCCTGCTTGTTCTCCTTGGTGGTGAACAGCACATCGAACGCTTTGGCGAAGTTCTGACCCAGGAAGTGCGAAGTACCGGCCTGCAGCGCCTTGCCATCCTGCATCATGGCTTCAATGCAATAGGTCTCCTCAGCGCCTGCGAAGCGCTCGCTGGCGGTCTTGATGCCTTTGATCACCGGCATTGCCAGCCATTCCTCGGCGAAGACCCGGTATACCTCCAGCATGCGCTCGGTCTCCGCAATGGCCTCCTCTTTGCTTGCATGGGCGGTGTGTCCCTCCTGCCACAGGAACTCTGCCGTGCGCAGGAAAAGCCGCGTGCGCATCTCCCAGCGCACCACATTGGCCCATTGGTTGATCAGCAGCGGCAGGTCGCGGTAGCTCTTGACCCAGCCCCGGTAAGTGTTCCAGATGATGGTCTCACTGGTGGGTCGCACGATCAGCTCCTCCTCCAACCTGGCTTCAGGGTCAACAACGACACCATGCACCGGATCGCTCTTCAAGCGGTAATGCGTCACTACGGCACATTCTTTCGCAAAACCCTCCACATGGCTCGCCTCCTTGGCCAGGTAGCTCTTGGGGATGAAGAGCGGGAAGTAGGCATTGACGTGCCCGGTAGCCTTGAACATGTCGTCCAACGCGCGCTGCATCCGCTCCCAGATGGCATAGCCATGCGGCTTGATGACCATGCAGCCCCGCACATCGCTGTGCTCGGCCAGATCGGCCTTCAGTACCAGGTCGTTGTACCACTGCGCGTAATCCTCCGCTCGCTTGGTGAGTTGATCGGCCATGGCGACCTTTTGTGGTATTATTTTTGTTCTGGTTGGCGTGGCGAAGGTACACATGCCCAGCCAGCGTTCCTGTTACACCGGACCTTGATGACCCGCAACACCATGAGAAGATCACTGAACATATCGCTCCTGTTGCTCACGGTCCTGCTCGTTGCCTCGTGCGGGAGCATGCAGAACGCCACCGCCGTGCGCGACGATGTGTATTACATGCCCTCTGATGCACCCATTGAAGCGAACAAACCGACCCCCAGCCCGGAGGAGCGGTCACGCATGGAGCCGGTGCAGCCTGGGGAGCAGGGCGCGGACGACTATTACGACCCCGGTGTGGCCCAGGAACAAGGGTGCCGCACCTACTACGATATGGCCTACAACGACCCGTTCTTCTACAACTATGGGCGTTTCGGCTTCGGCACACAACTGGGCTGGCGCTCTGGCTGGAACGGCCCGGGCTGGGGCATGGGCATTGGTTGGAACGACCCGTGGATGAACCTGAGCTTCGGATGGGGCAGTCCGTACATGGATCCATGGGGCAGGCCATGGGGTGGCTTCGGCTATTTCGGCTGGAACGACCCTTATGGAATGAACGGTCCATGGGGGTGGAACCAGCCTTGGGGATGGAACAGGCCCTGGGGGTGGAACCGGCCTTGGATGTATGACCCGTGGGGACCAGGCCCCTATCATGGCCCGTGGGGGGGCTGCTGGACCTGCTACTCCCCGGTCATCATCGGAGGCGGGAACCAAGTGGTGGTGCGTCCACGGACGGGCCTGAATGGGGGTACACGCGGCGTGACGAGCGGCCAGCCCCGGGTCGTTGCGCGTGACCCTGCCGGATTGCGCCCCACCACCCGCCAGACCCCGGTGATGCGCGAGACACAGCGCAACGTCAACACCTCTCGACCACAGGTGGGGCGTGTTCCCGGTGAACGCATCGACCCAGGCATTCAGCGCGACAACGGCGGTCAGCGGACCACGCCGGGCCGCACCACCCCACAACGAGGTACAACGCCGCGCCCGAACATCCAGCAACGCGAGGCTCCCAGCCGCAACGGTGGCGGTATCCGTGGCGGCGGATCCCTTGGCGGAGGTGGTTCGGTGGCTCCGTCCCGTGACAGTGGCGGTGGCCGCAGTGGCGGTAGCATTGGCGGCGGCGGTGGCGGCGGAAGTCGGAACGGTGGCTCCCGTCCACGCTGAACCATACGGACCATGAGCATGCGTTACGCCTTCGTGGCCCTGGTGGCCGGCACCTTGATGGGTGCCGGGCAAGTGCAGGCACAGACCGAAGAGGATGCGCTTCGCCTCGGTACGCTGCGCCCCGGCGGCACGGCCCGTAGCGCCGGCCTTGCCAATGCCTTCGGTGCCGTGGGGGCCGACCCGGCGGCCATTGGTATCAACCCCGCAGGTTTCGGGCTCTATCGGACCAATGAGTTGAGCATCACCCCGCTCGTGGAGGTGAACGATGCCGATGCCACCACTTACGGATCGACCACCGGTGATACCCGCTCGCGCTTTGCCATCAACAACCTGGCATTGATCATCAACGATCCGGCAAAGGCAGGCAGTGAGTGGCGCAGCAGCACCTATGGGGTGGTCATGGACAGGCAGGAAAGCCACAACCGACGTACACAGGCGTCGGCAAGGGATGTGAACAGCACCTTCCTCGAAGGCTTGGCGATCGATGCGGACGGCATCTGGCAACAGGACCTCTATGATGCCCTGCCCTTCACCGCTGGTCTGGCATGGGAGACCTACGCCATTGACCCGCTCGACCCCAACGACAGCCTCAGTACCACTTACCTGCCTGCGATCCCCTTCGGATCGCCGACAGAGCAGCTGCACACCATCGATGCGCGTGGTGCCAATAGCAATACCGCGTTCTTCTATTCCGGCAACTACATGGACAAGCTCTACCTCGGCATGTCCATCGGCATCACTGCGCACCGCTACCGCCGGACCACGACCCATCAGGAGACCTCACAGGACGAAGCCCTTGACCTGGAGACCGCCACCTGGACGGAGCAGCTCAGCACCACGGGCACAGGGATCAACGTGAAGGTCGGAGCCATCGGACGCATCAACGAACGGCTTCGCCTCGGGGCTTCGTTCCACAGTCCCCAATGGATGCAGCTCAGCGATGCCTACACCAGCGATATGGTCACCACATTCCGCAGCTTGGACTCGCTCGGTCGCGATCGCTACTCTTCGTCATCGCCTGATGGGGTGTACACATACCGCATCCAAACCCCCTGGCGGGTGGTCGCAAGTGCAGCGTACATCGCTGGCAGGAACGGGCTGGTGAGCTTGGACTATGAATTCCATGACCCCAGGCGGTCGCGTTTCCGTTCCAGTGACCGCTTGGTCAATACGTACGATTATCGGGCTGAGAACGATGCGATCCGGACCAGCTTCACGCCTGTGCACAGCCTGCGGGTAGGTACCGAATGGCGCTTCGGCACCTGGTACTACCGAATGGGATGGGCCCTGAGCACCAACACATATGATGAGCAGGATGCCAGGCACGGTTCCGCATGGAAGAACTATGCCGGCGGCATGGGCTATCGGAATGACCACGTCGCCGTTGACCTTGGCGTCAACGTCGGTCTCCAACAGGATCGCTACTTCCCTTACGCCGCCTATTTGGTGAACAGTACCACAGTGGACCGCCGCGACCTTCGGTTCATGGTCACTGTGAGCCTTCGCACTTGAGCCGCCGTGCGGTTCAAGTACGTAAAAGGCCGGGATCGCTCCCGGCCTTTCGCTTTACGTCGATGCTTCTTAGGCGCCCTTCACACGGCCCACCACGTACTCGTCCACCAGGACGCGGCCGCAGTGTTCGCACACGATGATCTTCTTGTGGCTGCTGATGTCCAGCTGACGCTGGGGCGGGATGCTGTTGAAACAACCTCCGCACGAGCCCCGCTCAACCGGTACAACAGCGAGGCCGTTGCGGGTATTGCTGCGGATGCGATGGTAGGCGCTCAACAGGCGCTCTTCGATGTGCTTGGAGGCCGCATCACTTTCCTTCTGCAGCTCCTTCTCTTCCTTTTCGGTCTCGGCCACGATGTCGTCGAGCTCCTTCTTCTTCACATCGAGGTCCTTCTGGCGCTCCTCCAGCTTTGAGCGGCTCTCCTCCACTACAGCACGCTTGGCGTCGATGGAGACCTTCGCCTCCTTGATGCGCTTTTCGGCGAGCTGGATCTCGAGGTTCTGGAACTCGATCTCCTTCGTGAGCGAATCGTACTCGCGGTTGTTGCGCACCTTGGCCTGCTGACCTTCGTACTTCTTGATCTGGGCCTTGGCCTCCTTGATCATGTTCTGGCGGTCGGTCACTTGACCTTCCACCTCGGCGAGCTCTTCCTGCAGCTTGTTAAGGCGGGTCTGCAGGCCGGCCACTTCATCTTCCAGGTCCTGCACCTCCAAGGGCAGTTCACCACGCTGGACCTTGATACGGTCCACCTGCGAATCGATATGCTGCAACCGGTAAAGCTCCACGAGCTTCTCGGCGACCGAAACATCGGCCTTGCTGATGGTCCTCTTCTCCGAAGCGGCTTTGGGGGCCGGATCCTTCACGTCGCTCTTCGCCATTGGTCAGGAATGATGGATGGGATCCGTGACGGTTTCCGTCAAACGGACCGCAAAGGTAGGGAAAAGTTCCCTTAACCGGCGCTGGATCAGGTGCATGGTGTACTGCTCGCTGCCGTAGTGCCCGATATCGGCCACCACCAACCGACCGTCCGCATCGAAGAACTCATGGTACTTCACATCGCCGGTGAGGTACATGTCCGCCCCCGCCGCCTTTGCCCGCCCGATCAAGAAGGCCCCGGAACCGCCACAGATCGCCACCCGCAGAACGGTCCTGCCGAGCAACCGGGTGTGCCGCACCACCTGCAGCCCGAAGACCTCCTTCACCCGGGCCAGGAAGGCCTCCTCGGCCAGTGCCTCAGGCAGCTCGCCCACCATGCCCGCCCCCACCCCCGGGTGCTCGTTCGCCAACGGGACCAGGTCGTAGGCCACCTCCTCGTACGGATGTGCAGCTCGCATGGCCGCCAGCACGGCGCGTTCGATCGCCACCGGAACGATGAACTCCAGCCGGAACTCGGACACCAGTTCCCGCTGCCCTTGCACTCCGACGAACGGGGTTGATCCCGGTCCGGCACGGAACGTACCCATACCGCACACCGTGAAGCTGCATTCGTCGTAGTTGCCGATATGCCCCGCTCCCGCTGCGAACACCGCATTCCGAACACCATCGGCATGGTCCACGGGTACGTACACCACCAGCTTGCGGAGCTGACCGGCCTTCGGCGCGAGCACCCGCGTATCCTGCAATCCCAACCGCGCGGCGATCTCCGCGTTCACCCCGCTGTACACATTATCGAGGTTGGTATGGATGGCGTACAGCGCGATGTTGTGCCGGATGGCCGCCAGAACGGTGCGCTCCACGTAACCACCGCCGCTCAGGCTCTTCAGTCCACGGAAGATCACCGGGTGATGGCTGATGATAAGCCCACATCCCAGACGGGCCGCTTCCTCCACCACAGCCTCCGTACAGTCCAGGCACACCAACGCACTGGCCACCTCGGTCTCCGGGTCGCCCACCTGCAAGCCGCTGTTGTCGTAATCCTCCTGCAAGGAACGCGGTGCCCAGGCCTCGAGGGCTGCTGTCAATTCTTTGATGCGCATCTTTCGCCTTGGAATTCGTTCCTGCAAAGTACGCGATGCTGTTCCGAAGGATCCTGTTCGCTCCGTTCACGCTGCTCATCGGCCTGGCTCTTGCCCTCCGGCATGCGTTCTACGATGCAGGGCTGCTCAAGCGCACTCGGCCCTCGGTACCTACCATCGCCATTGGCAATCTGGCGCTGGGCGGAACGGGCAAAACGCCCATGCTGGAACTGATCTTGCGGACGTTGGACCAGCAGTCCCCACTCGCCACGTTGAGCAGGGGTTATGGCCGCCGCGGTACCGACCTGCACGAGGTGCAGCCCACGGATGATGCGGTACGCAGTGGCGATGAACCGGTGCAGGTGAAGCGCAACTTCCCCGCCGTGCGTGTGTTCGTTGGCGCAGACCGGGTCGCCGCCATCGCAGCGATACAGCACGCTATTCCTGATCTGAAGGCGGTCGTGCTCGATGATGCCCTGCAACACCGCGCCCTTGATGCCGGCCTCAACATCCTGCTCACCACCTGGCAGCGGCCCTTCTGCGATGATGCACTGGTGCCTGCGGGCCGTCTGCGCGACCTGCGAAGCCGGGCAAAAGCCGCACACCTGGTGGTTGTCACCAAATGCCCCAGCCTACCGACGCCTGCGCAGCAGGAACACTGGCGTTCACGCCTGGGACTGCGTGCCCATCAGCATCTGTTCTTCGCTGGCATAGCCTACCAGGCGCCTACCGTGGTGAAGAGCGCCGCTGGAGCAGGAGCCCCTGGTGCGTCCACCGAGCTGAAGACCACGAACGCACTCCTGGTAACGGGCATTGCGGACCCCGGACCGCTGGTGGAGCATCTACAAGGCCTGTTCGCCGGGGTGGAGCACTCCTCCTTCTCGGATCACCACGCCTTCAGCACCAGCGATGTGCAAAGCCTCGCAGCGCGAATGGCTAAATTCGCGGCCGGTCCGAAAATGCTGATCACCACTGAAAAGGACGCCGTGCGCCTGCTGCCCCTCTTGAACGGAGGTGTGTGGGACGCGGTCCATGTAGCGGTGATCGGTATGCGGACCGTGATACTCAACGAACCCGAACACTTCGCCGACCTCATCCGCCGCCATGTTGCAACGCATCCAGCGCATCGCTGACCACTTGAAGAAGGCCACCGGAGGCTTCGCGCCAGAGACCGGCATCATCCTTGGCACCGGCCTGAGCGGCCTCGGCAAGGAGATCGACGTGAAGTATGCCATCCCCTACGGCGATATCCCTGAATTCCCGGTGAGCACCGTACAGGGCCATCCCGGCCGCCTGCTCTTCGGGCTGCTGGGTGGCAAGCCGGTGGTGGCCATGCAGGGACGCTTCCACTACTACGAAGGCTGGACCATGGACGAGGTGGTGTTGCCTGTCCGGGTAATGAAGTTCCTCGGCATCCAGCGCCTCTTCGTGAGCAATGCCTGCGGTGGCGTGAACCCCGCCTTCGAGACCGGCGACCTGATGATCCTCAACGACCACATCTGCCTGTTCCCGAATCCGCTCATCGGCAAGAACATCGATGAGCTGGGACCGCGCTTCCCGGACATGAGCGAGCCGTACGACCACGCCCTCATCGCCAAAGCCAAGTCCATCGCAAAACAGCATGGCATTGCGGTGCAGGAAGGGTGCTACGTGGGCCTCACCGGTCCCACGCTGGAGACGCCCGCCGAGTATCACTATGTGCGCGTGATCGGTGGCGATGCGGTGGGCATGAGCACCGTGCCTGAAGTGATCGCAGCGCGCCACATGGGCCTGCCCTGCTTCGCCATGAGCGTGATCACCGACATGGGCGTGAAGGGCCGCATCGAGAAGACCACCCACGAAATGGTACAGCGCGTGGCCGAAGGGGCCGAGCCGAAGCTCACCCGCATCATGAAGGACCTTATCGCCAGCTGCTGACATGAGCACCCCGAAGGAAGTGGTGACCGGGAGCAACGCGCCCCATTGGAGCGAACGCTACGAACTGGTGATCGGCCTGGAGGTCCATGCCCAGCTGAACACGGCGAGCAAGGCGTACAGCGGCGACCCCAACGCTTACGGCGACCATCCCAACACCAACGTGAGCGCCCTTACCCTGGGCCATCCCGGCACCCTGCCCGTGGCCAACAAGCAGGTGGTGGAACATGCCGTGCGGCTCGGCCTTGCAACCCATTGCAGCATCGCTCCGTGGATGCATTACGCCCGCAAGAACTACTTCTACCCCGACCTTCCCAAGGGCTACCAGATCACCCAGGACAAGACGCCGATCTGCACCGAGGGCTACATCGATATCCCCAACACCCGCGGAACCGAACAGCCCAGCGCTGGTGCTCCTCAGCACGCTCCCGTGGCGCCGGGCATGACCCGCATCGGCATCACCCGCATCCACATGGAGGAAGATGCCGGCAAGAGCATCCACGATATGGATCCGTTCAACACCCTAGTGGACCTGAACCGCGCCGGTGTGCCGCTGGTGGAGATCGTGAGCGAGCCGGACATCCGAAGCGGGCAGGAAGCCTACGACTACCTGGTGGAGGTTAGGCGGCTGGTGCGCTACCTCGATATCTGTGATGGCAACATGGAGGAAGGCAGCCTGCGCTGCGATGCCAACATCAGCCTGCGCCCGAAGGGCACCGAAGCCCTCGGTACGCGCTGCGAGGTGAAGAACATGAACAGCTTCCGCAATGTGATGCGCGCCATCGAATACGAAGCGCAGCGCCAGAGCGAAGTGCTGGCGGCGGGGGGCGTCATCCACATGGAGACGCGCACCTTCGATGCGGCCAAGGGCACCACGGTGGGACTGCGCAGCAAGGAGCAGGCCCACGACTACCGCTACTTTCCCGAACCAGACCTGCAGCCGCTCACGGTGACCGAAGCCGACAAGGAAGCCATCCGCAGGGCCATGCCGCCACTGCCCCGCGAACTGCGCGCCAAATACACACAGCAGCTGGGCCTGAGCGACTACGACGCGGGTATCCTCACCGATGACAAGGCCACTGCACTCTATTACGAAGCCCTCATCGCCCGCACCACCAACTACAAAGGCGCAGCGAACTGGGTGATGGGTGATGTGCGCGGCTGGTTGAACGAACGCGGCCTGCCGATGGAGTCCTTCCCCATACCCGCGGACCGTCTCGCCGGGCTCATCGCACTGATCGATGGCGGCAAGGTGAGCCACAGCATCGCCGCACAGAAGCTCTTCCCGCTCATGCTCAACGATGGCAACAGCACCGCTGAAGAGCTCGCTGTGAAGCATGACCTCGTGCAGGATACCAACGAAGACCTCATCGCCACCATCGCCCGTGAAGTGATGGCCAGGTACCCCGACAAGGTCGAAGCTTACCGCAGTGGCCAGAAAGGCCTTTTGGGGCTGTTCATGGGCGAAGTGATGAAGGGCACCAAAGGCAAGGCCGATCCCAAGCGTGCCAGCGAAGTGGTGCGCCAACTGCTGGAGAACAACTAAGCGAACACCGTACGACATGAACCGCGTACTTTCCCTCCTCTCCGTATCCCTGCTGCTGGCCGCCTGTGGTGGCGGTGGCACCCGTGAAGTGGAACTGCGCATCGAAGGAGCCGCCGGTCGCACCGCCTACTTCGATCGCTTCGAGAACGGCCGACCCTTCCACGTGGATTCCGTGAAGCTCGACAACAGCGGTGCCGGCACCCTGAACGTGCCAGCCCTTCCGCTTGACTTCTACCGCATCACAGTGGGCGATGAACAGCTTGTGGTGGCACTGGACAGCGCGGAGTCCGTTCTGGTGGAAGCAGCCGTAGGCAACCTTGCTGCACCCACCTCGGTGAAGGGCTCCCAGCACAGCGAAGCCTACCATGGCTTCCTTGCGGAGACAAGGGCGTACGAGGCCAAGCGTGATGACCTGCGTAAGCGCATCAGCACGGAGCCCACCAATGCGGACCTTGTGGACAGCCTCAACACGCTCAATGGCACCTTCCATGCACGCTGTGTGAGCTTCACGAAAGAGAACAGTAGCTCGCCCGCCGCACTGGCCGCAGTGAACCGCCTCAACATCCAGCAGGAGCTCGCGCTTTTCAAGCAGGTGCGCGATGACATGCGCAAGACCATGCCGAAGTCGGGCTTCTACGCCCAATTCCGCCAAGGCGTGGACCAATTGGAGCAGCAGGAGATCGCCATCAAGCTGCAGGAGGAAGAGGCCAAGCGCGTGGCCAACATGCTGCCCATCGGTGGTGTGGCGCCCGAGATCCGGCAGCAGACGCCCGATGGCGGCACCTTCGCGCTGAGCGACCTGCGCGGCAAGTATGTGCTCATCGACTTCTGGGCCAGCTGGTGCCGCCCCTGCCGCATGGAGAACCCCAACGTGAAACGCGTCTACGACAAGTACCACAGGAAGGGCTTCGAGATCCTGGGTGTATCGCTGGACCGCGACCAGGGTGCCTGGGTGCAGGCCATCCAAGCCGATGGCCTCCCCTGGAAGCACGTGAGCGACCTGGGCTTCTGGAGCAATGCTGCAGCGCAGGAGTATGGCGTCACCAGCATCCCGTTCACCGTGCTGGTGGACAAAGAGGGCAAGGTGCTGGAGAAGGGCTTGCGCGCCGCGGAGCTCGAGGTGGCGCTTGCCAAGCTCTTCGGATCATAGCGATCAGGTCCGGCGGCGTAGCAGAACGTAGCTGTTGCGCGTCATACACGCACACCCTCCACCATGCTCCGCTTGCTTCTGCTGCTGGGCGCCCTGAGCGCCAGTGCCGTCACGTTCGCACAGCACAGCTTCCAACAGCGCGCGGACCATACCATCAACGTCCGGTTGGATGATGTGGCACATGTACTGCATGGCGATGAGACCATCCGCTACACGAACAACAGCGGCAGAGCCCTGGATACACTGTGGCTGCACCTGTGGCCCAACGCCTATGCCACGCCGAACACCGCGCTGGACAAACAGTTGGTGCGCATGGGTGAACTGGACCTGCACTTCGCCACACCCGCAGAACGCGGTGGCATCGACAGCCTCGACTTCAGCGATGCCAACGGCACGAAGCTCGCCTGGGGCTTCCATTCGGAGCACAATGACATCGGCTGGGTGAAGCTCGCCGTGCCCGTGATGCCGGGCACCACCACCACCCTGCGCACGCCGTTCCGCGTGAAGATCCCCGATGGCAGGTTCTCACGCCTTGGTCATACGGGACAGGCCTACTACATCACCCAGTGGTTCCCCAAGCCGGCCGTGTTCGACCACAACGGTTGGCACACCATGCCCTACCTCACCCAGGGCGAGTTCTTCTGCGAGTTCGGTAGCTACGACGTGTCCATCACCCTACCTGCGAACTACGTGGTGGGGGCCACCGGTGTGCTGCAGAACAGCGGTGAACAAGCGTGGATGGACAGCCTCGCTGGCGTGCCGTATGGCGATGACCACCGCTTCAAAGTGGACGTCCAGCGCTCGGCCCTGAACCGCTTCCCGCCTTCAGTATCGGCTACCAAGACGCTGCGTTATGTGCAGGACGATGTGCACGACTTCGCCTGGTTCGCGGACAAGCGCTTCGTGGTGCGCAAGGATGTGGCCACCCTGCCCGACAGCCAGCGCTCCGTCACGGTGTGGGCGCTCTTCACGCCCAAGAACGCAGAGGAGTGGGAGGCCATCGGCACCCGCTCGCTGGTGAACAGCCTGGTGCACTACAGCGAATGGCTGGGCGACTATCCGTATGCTGTGTGTACCGCTGTGGACGGCACCATCAGCGCGGGCGGCGGCATGGAGTATCCCATGATCACCATCATCGGCGACATGGGTGATGAACAGGCCTTGGATAACGTGATCGCCCATGAAGTGGGCCACAACTGGTTCCAAGGGATCCTGGCCAGCAACGAGCGCGATCATCCGTGGATGGATGAAGGCATGAACAGCTTCGTGGAGCTCACCTACATGCGCCGTCATTACGCGGGCAGCAGCATGAACATCGCCATACCCGGTTTGGCCAACGAACTCCGTAGCAAAGACCCCCATCGCCTGCAAAGCGAGCTGGGTTACCGGTTGAACGCACGCCGCAACCTGGACCAAGGCCTCTGCCTGCACAGTGCGCACTACACCGGCACCAACTACGGCACCAATGTCTACATGAAGTCGGCGCTGGCCTTCGATCACCTGCTGGCCTTCCTGGGAGAAGCGGACATGCAGCGCTGCATGCGCGCCTACTACGCGGAGTACAAGTTCCGGCATCCCGCCCCTGCCGATGTGCAGCGGGTCTTCGAACGCGAAAGCGACAAGGACCTGAACTGGCTCTTCAAGGGCTTCCTCTGCACGGATGAAAAGTACCGCGTGAAGGCGGTATCACTGGACCGCCGCTTGCTGGGTGGGGCGGAAGAGCGCATGCACCTGGGCCACCGTGCGAAAGGTCCGTCGAAGGTGCCCTTCCCCATCACCGGTTACCTCGGCGCGGACAGCCTTGGTACGGTGTGGGCCTGGAACCACGGCTTCGGTCATCAGGGCAGAACGGAGTATGCGCAACTACCCTGGCCCGAAGTGGACCGGGTGCGCATCGATGCCGGTGAACGCACGCTGGACATCGATCGGCGCAACAACACGTTGCGTTCGTCGGGACTCTTCAAGCGCACTGCCGCGCCCCGCTTCAAATTCCTCGCTGGACTGGAACAGCAGGACCGGGGTTCGGTGTTCTTTACTCCTGCGATAGCGGCTAACGGCCACGATGGTCTGCAGGTGGGACTGCTCCTGCACAACACCACCTTCCCCAGCCAGCGCACCGAATGGGTGGTGGCACCGCTCTACGGCCTGGGTAGCGGACACCTCGGTGGTGCAGCCCGCATCGAGCACCACTTCGACCGCCTGCGGAGCAGGGTGTTCCAGAACATCCACCTCGGCCTCAGCGCACGTTCCGCTTCCACCTTCCACGACCATTTCGCCCATGCCTGGTACACCAAGCTGCAGCCCTCGCTGCGCTTCGACCTCAAGCGCGATCCGCTCTCACGGCCGTGGACGCATACTGTCACCGTGCGGGGTGTACACCTTGCCCTGGGTAGCCGCGTAGAAGTGCCGGAGGCGCTCAGCATCACGCGCAGCGAAGAGCGTACGTACGCGGAATTGAGCTACACCGCACAGGACCGCCATGCCCTCTCGCCCACAGCCGTGACCCCTGAGATCATTGTGGGTAACGGCATGGCCCGCGCTGCGGTGGAGCTGCGCCAGGGCTTCACCTACAACGACCGCAAGGACCAACTGAGACTGCGGCTCTTCGCGGGCACCTTCCTCAGCAAGGACGGGCGTGGCTTGCGCACCGGGCTGGAGGCCTGGGGACTTAGTTGGGGACCCGAGGACCTTCTCTTCGACCATGCCTATTTGGAGCGCGGTGCGACCGAGCGTCTGCTGAGCCGTCAGTTCACCAAACAGCAGGGCGGCTTCAAGACCCCGTTCCTGCAAGGGGGCAGCGACACCTGGATGGCCGCGCTGAACATGGAGTTCGACCTGCCCATCGGCATCCCACTATCGCTCTTCGCCAGCGCGGGTGCCGTGCCCATCACCCGCATCGCGCCCGATGGACGGACCACCAGCACTGCTGGATACGCTGAAGCCGGCATCGGTCTGCAGCTGATGCGCGATGTGATCGAGGTGTGGGTGCCGCTCTACGTGTCCGAGCGGATCGCGGATGAAGAGCAGTTCCTGGACCGCGGCATTGCCGATCGCATCCGCTTCGTGTTCGCGCTGGAGAAGCTGGACCCGACGCGGCTGCTGCGCAGGGTGCGCCCGTGAACAGCCGGTCGTGATGGTATCGTTCGTCCGGCGCACCTTGAACGAAGCCCGAATGCCGATCTTCGCACAGCATGCAACCAGGCCAGAAGATCCATTTCCTGAGCGACTTCCACCTCGGTGTGCCCGATGCCGCCAGCAGCCTGGCACGGGAGAAGCGCATCTGTGCCTTCCTGGATGAGGCCGCCAAGGATGCCGTCGAGATCCACCTGCTCGGCGACCTGTTCGACTTCTGGTTCGAGTGGAAACGCGCTGTGCCGCGTGGGCACGTGCGCCTGCTGGGGAAGATGGCCGAGCTCACGGACCGTGGCATTCCGGTACACCTCCACATCGGCAATCACGACATGTGGATCTTCGATTATGTGCCGACGGAGACCGGTGTGATCGTCCATCGCGAACCCATCGTGCGGGAGATCGGCGGCAAGCGCTTCTATATCGGCCATGGCGATGGTCTCGGTCCCGGCGACCACGGCTACAAGTTCATCAAACGCGTCTTCCGCAATCCCGTTTGCCAGTGGCTCTTCGCGCGGCTGCACCCCAACTTCGCGTTATGGCTGGGCGACTTCCTCAGCGGCCGCAGCCGGAAGAAGAGCTACGAGAACGACCGCAAATGGCTGGGCGCGGAAAAGGAGTGGCTGGTCCAATATTGCAGGGACGAACTGAAGAAGCAGCATTACGACCATATGATCTTCGGTCACCGCCACCTGCCCATCGACATGGAAGTCGGACAAGGGAGCCGGTATGTGAACCTCGGCGACTGGATCAGCTATTATACCTACGCCACCTTTGACGGCCAGGAGCTGAAGTTGATGAGGCGCACCAGTGATGGCCCCTTGAGCGGTGATGTGCAGATCACAGGTGGACCTGCGGTGTGAAGCAGGCTACGTGCCGTCGTGCAGTAGCTCGCCTATCTGGCGGCCGCCCCCAGCTTCACCACCAGGTCCACCAGACGGCTGCTGTAGCCGTACTCGTTGTCGTACCAACCCATCACCTTCACCATGTTGCCCACCACGCTGGTGAGCTGTGCGTCGAAGATGCAACTGTGCGGGTCGCCCACGATATCCACGCTCACGATGGGGTCCTCAGTGTAACGCAGGATGCCCTTGAGCTTGCCCTCAGCGAGCGACCTGAAGTAGGCATTGATCTCGTCAGCGCTTCGTACGTTCTTCACCCAACAGGTGATGTCGGTGATCGAGCCATCGGGCACCGGCACGCGGATACCACCGCCGCCCAGCCGACCTGCCAGCTCGGGAAAGATGCGCGTAATGGCCTTTGCCGCACCGGTGGTGGTGGGCACCATGCTCACTGTTGCCGCACGTGCGCGACGCAGGTCCTTGTGGGGCGCATCGTGCAGGCGCTGGTCGCCGGTAAAGCTGTGCACGGTGGTGATGAAGCCGTCCTCGATGCCGCAAAGCTCCTGGATGCCCATGATCATGGGCGCCGCACAGTTCGTGGTGCAGCTGGCATTGCTGACGATGGGCTCGTCGCCCTTCAGGATGTGGTCGTTCACACCGAGTACCACACTGGGTATGTCGATATCCTTCGCCGGTGCGGAGAGGACGACCCGCTTCGCGCCGGCCTTCTGGTGCGCCGAGGCCAGTTCGCGCGTGAGGAAATGGCCTGTGCTCTCGATCACGATGTCAATGCCGAGCTCTTTCCATGGCAGGGACGAAGGATCCTTGGCCGCAAAGGCCTTGACCTTCCTTCCGCCCAGGATGAGGTGCGCATCGTCATGCGACACTTCGCCGGGGAAGACTCCATGCACGCTGTCGTACTTGAAGAGATGCGCCAAGGTCCGGGTGTCCGTGAGGTCGTTCACGGCCACAAGCTCCACATCGCTGCGCTCGAGCAACAGACGCGCTGTAACACGTCCGATCCTTCCAAATCCGTTGATCGCGATCTTCATGGTCGTACAGGGATCCGATAGGTGATCAAATGGTCTTCAGCACAGTTGCGGAAGACGACCGACCCGCCCATGGTGGTTCTACGTCAGAACATGTGCTTCTCAGCATGGTAGCTACTGCGTACCAAGGGGCCGCTCTCCACATAGCGGAAGCCCTTGCTGAGCCCGATCTCTTTGAAGCGGGCGAAACGATCGGGGTGAATGAACTCCGCAACGGGCAGATGCTCCTTCGTGGGCTGCAGGTACTGGCCGAGGGTGAGGATGTCCACTTCCACACTGCGCAGATCGTCCATGGTCTCCTCCACCTCCCGATCGGTCTCACCGAGGCCGAGCATCACACCGCTCTTGGTGCGCAGACCGGCACGCTTGGCACGCATGAGCACTTCGAGGCTGCGGTCATACTTGGCCTGGATGCGTACCTCCTTGGTGAGGCGCCGCACGGTCTCCAGGTTGTGGCTGAGGATCTCCGGAGCGGCCTCCAGCACCACCGCCAGGTTCTCCCATTTTCCTTGGAAATCGGGGATCAAGGTCTCCATCGTGGTGCCGGGGCAGCGGCGGCGGATGGCGCGAATGGTCTTCGCCCAAATATCACTTCCGCCATCCTTCAGATCATCGCGGTCCACGCTCGTGATCACGCAATGCTTCACGCCCATGAGCTCCACGCTCCGGGCCACGCGGGCCGGCTCAAAGGGATCCACGGCGTCCGGTCGGCCGGTGGCTACTGAACAGAAGCCGCAGCTGCGGGTGCAGATATTGCCCAGGATCATGAAGGTGGCCGTTCCTGCGCCCCAGCATTCGCCCATGTTGGGGCAATTCCCGCTCTGGCAGATCGTGTGGAGCTTGTGCTCGCCCACGATCTCGCGGACCTTTCGGTAGTTCTCCCCAGTGGGCAGCTTCACCCGAAGCCAGTCGGGCTTGCGAACAGGTGCTGTGGGCTCCGCGATCTCGTTCATGCTCATTGAATGGTCTTCTTGCCGAACTGCAGGGCGAGGTAGAACTGCAGGAAGATCTGCTTGTTCTCCACCCCTTCAAGCTCGGCCATGATGGGTATCACCACCGGAAAGGCATCCACGCTCATTCCCACTTCCAGGGCCTTTAAACCCGTGGTACGACCCGAGTATTCGAAATTCATTCCAAGCCGACCGAAAACACCCGGCCGGAATTGCATTTCTCCCATTCCCCTGAACCACGTGGCCCGCCCGTAGATGTTCTGCACATCGTGCACTGACGGGTCGTAACGTTCAATGACGATGCTCTGGTACGGTATCTGGTCCGGTTTGCCGATCTGGAGGTATACGGGCTTCACGAGGCCGATCGCAGGACCGATACCCCACACGTAGTTCACCTCCACCCCGCTGCGCCGGATCTTGTCCGTCAACTGGTGCTTCCCCCCGATAGTGGGTCTCAGGATGAGCAGCGAGTTCGACTTTCCATAGAAATAGCCTCGCGAATCCTCGTAGTACGGATTGAAGCTCTTCACTTCCTTGGGGTGCTTCATGCCTGCTATCTCTATACCCAGCAACAAGCGGTCCGTGGCCGTTCGGTAGGTAGCCCTGTAAAAGTGTGCGCCCCAACCTTCGCCGTGGAGCATGACCCCGCCGTAGAACTCCTTGCGGAAAGGCACGCGTGTTTCCTCGTAAATGGTCTGCTGGCCCCTGACCGTGAGGGCGCAGAGCATGATCAACAAAAGGTATACCGGCCGCGTGTTCATTCCGGAAAGAGAACAAAGCTACGGAGTGTTGGAAGAGCATGGAGCATGGTCCGGGCAGCGGTGCTCCATCGGCAGGAAGAAGCGTGAACTGAACAGCCATCGTGCCTCGTCCGTTCTCACGGGGCGCTGGCTACCTTGCAGCCGGACCGAACACATTCCGAACCAGCATGGATACCGCGACCGTGACCTACCTGGGTGACCTGCAGTGTGAGTTGGAGCACCTGCGCAGCGGCCAGGTCATCGCAACTGACGCCCCCGTGGACAACAAAGGCAAGGGCGGTGCATTCTCTCCGACCGACCTGCTTGCCACCTCATTGGCGGCCTGCATGATCACCACCATGGGCATCGTGGCGCGTGAGAAGGGCATCCCCTTGAACGGTCTTCGGGCCCGGGTGGTGAAGCACATGGCTCCGCCGCCCCGACGGGTAGCAAGGGTGGAGATCCACATGGAACTGGATGGCCGTGGACTGGACGACCGGCAGCGGACCATCATGGAGCAAACGGCACGCACGTGTCCTGTGGCTCTGAGCCTTTCAGCTGAGCTTATACAGGACATCCAGATCCGTTTTACTTGATGCCTCGGACACGATATAGGAAAGCCCGGACCTCACGGCCCGGGCGACAGCTCGTTGAAGATGACGACCGATGCTCAGACCTGCCTGGCCGGCTGCACCTTGTGCACCTTGCCGTATGCGGGACAGCTTTGATGCTTGGAGCACGAGGTCATCAGCGCGCTCAGCACCACCAAACCGGCCATGATCAGAAGTACCTTTTTCATCGTTGCTTCGTTTGTTCCCTGTGGGATCGGCTGTTCAACGCGGACCCGACGCCCAAAGTTACCTTTCTGAACGGAGCGCGATCGAAAATGTTTCAACAACCACCGTTAGTCCTGAGCGAAGATGCGCAATGAGGTCCTATCGGCACCACGTCCGCGCATCCCAGCCGATTGGTACGATGTGCTGCGCGACGCCTTCGAGTCACCCAGTTTTGCACGGCTCAAGGCCTTTTTGATCGAAGAGCGCGAACACCACCGTGTATTCCCAAAGGGAAGCGAGATCTTCAGTGCGTTCGATCACTGCCCCTTCGAGCGGGTCCGCGTCGTCATACTGGGACAGGACCCCTACCACGGCCCGGGTCAGGCACATGGCCTTTCGTTCTCCGTTCCCAAGGGCATACCTCCACCGCCCTCCCTTCAGAACATCTTCAAGGAGTTGCGGCGTGACCTCGGACTGGCCCAGCCCAGCCAGGGTGACCTGAGACCGTGGGCAGCTCAAGGTGTCTTGCTCCTCAATGCCACCCTCACTGTTCGAGCGGACCAGGCTGGCTCCCACCAGGGAAAAGGCTGGGAGGCGTTCACGGACACGGTCATCAGTCGCCTTTCAGCACACCATGAGGGGCTTGTGTTCCTGCTCTGGGGACGACATGCACAGAACAAGTCGATCCTGATCGATGGCGGTCGCCATCATGTCCTCACGGCACCTCACCCATCTCCGCTCAGTGCCCATCGCGGCTTCCTGGGCTGCGGTCACTTCAGCCGTGCCAACGAACTCTTGATGGCCGCAGGACACCGCCCCATTGACTGGTCGCTTCCATGACACGGCTCCCGGTAACCCTGCTGGTGCTGTGGCTGCTGACCAGTGGCCTGGCCGCACGCGCACAACACCAGCTAGAGCTGCGATGCGACGCGCCACTGCCTCCGCGCATCGATCGGAACCACGCGCTACCCAACACCGGGGCCGTTCAGCAGCGCGCACGACAGGTGCTGGATGCCCTTCACCGGGACGGATGGTTGGAAGCATCCTTGGACACCTGCCAGACCGACAGCAGCGCGAACATCACCCGCTGCGATGTCCACCTGGGGGAGCGCTATCTATGGGCACGCCTTTCGGCGGCCGGGGTGCCTGCCGAGATCGCGAGCGGAGCACGTTTCAGGGAGCGGCTTTTCAACGGCGGGCCGGTTTCGCCACAGCAGGTCGCACGCCTGTTCGAAGACCTCTTGAGATACAGCGAGGACAATGGGCATCCGTTCGCGAGGGTACGACTGGACAGTGTGCAGCGTACAGGAGAAGGGATGCGTGCAACGGTGGTGCTGGACAAGGGGCGAACGATCGTCATGGACAGCGTTCTGGTCCGTGGTTCGGCCCGCACCAACATGCGCTATTTGCGCACACACCTCGGCATTCGACCGGGAGACCTGTACAATGAATCATTGATCCGGAACGTTGAGCGGCGCATCAAGGAGCTTCCGTTCGTGCAGCAACGTCAGCGCCCTTACGTTCAGTTCACACCGGAACGGACCAAGCTCTTTCTGTTCCTCGACGCACGGAAGGCCAGCTCCGTGAACGGCATCATCGGCATCCAGCCCAACGCCGTCACCGGTCGGGTGGGGATAACCGGAGACCTGGACCTGCGCTTGAGGAATGCGCTCCGTCGAGGCGAGGCCATCGAGCTCAACTGGCGGTCGTTGCAGGATGCCACGCAGGACCTGAAGGTGCGGCTTGAGCTACCGGCCCTGCTGGGAACTCCGTTCGGGACCGACCTTTCGCTCAAGCTGTTCAAGCGTGATACCACCTTCCTCGAGGTGAACGCCCGGGCAGCCATCACCTATCTCGCCGGGCAAGGGGACAAGGTGAGCGTCTTCGTGAACAACCGGAACAGCACACGGCTCGGTGCGGACCTCTCCTTCCTTCCCGGGCTGGCGGATGTCGAATTGATCACCTACGGTGCCGTGGTGGAGCGTGAGCGCTTCGATTACCGGTTCAACCCCCGCAGAGGACACGCCCTGCTGGCGGAGGGGGCGTTCGGCAACAAGGTCTCCACCACAGCAGTACGTGGCGAAGCGAGCCCTCCACCCGATGTGCGTTCCCGGCAGTACGAGCTGAGCGGACGGGCCATTCTACACATCCCCATCAAGCGCCGTAGCACGCTCAGGCTGATGGGTCAAGGCGGAGCGATGCTCAACGAAGTGCTCTTCCGCAACGAGCTCTTCCGCATGGGTGGACTGCGCACCCTGCGTGGCGTGGATGAAGCTTCCATCATCTGTAACGCATACGCCATAGGCACGATCGAATACCGCTTCGTCTATGAAGAGAACGCCAACTTTTTCGCCTTCATCGATCAGGCATACTGGGAGGATGTCTCACTGGATGCGGCGGTGAAGGATAACCCGCTGGGTTTTGGCGTGGGCTCCACCTTCGAAACGAAGGCCGGTCTGTTCAATCTCACCTATGCGCTGGGCAGGCAGTTCAATGGACCGATCGAATTGCGCAATGGCAAGGTACACTTCGGGTTCACCAGCCTTTTCTGACCATGTGCCGCACCAGGAACTTCGTCACTCTGCTCTGCCTGTGCATGGCGGCGCAACTTCCGGCCCAGGATGCGCCGGCGCATCCCGGGCAGGCGGTGGTGGATCTTCTCCTCGAATACCTTGCCGTTCGCTATCCGGAGGTGACCCTGCAGGAAGACCTGCTGTATGTGTCCATAGCACGCCAAACGCTCTTCCATGTGCGGGGTGGCCGCAGCCTGGCCATCTATCCGGTCTCCACGGCCCTGCTGGGTGCCGGCAACGTCCAGGACTCCCACCGCACACCCACCGGACTTCACCGCGTGGCCGAAAAACTCGGAGCAGATGTCCCGGAGCTGGGGATCTTCCGGGACCGCGTCCATACCGGTGAATTGGCCGACCCGGACTTCGCCGGCGTGGACAAGGACTGGATCACATCGCGCATCCTGTGGCTGGAAGGGCTGGAGCCAGGGGTGAACCAGGGGCCGGGCGTGGACAGCAAAGCGCGCCACATCTACATACACGGCACAGCAAATGAACGCGCCATCGGTACAGCCTGTTCCATGGGTTGCGTTCGGATGCTGAACGGGGATGTCATCCGCCTGTTCGAAGCCGTACCCGATGGAACCCCGGTGGTCATACTGGACAACTGAACGAGCACGACGCCACCCACCTCCGACGACGTTAACTTCGTGGCATGGACGTATCGGCCTTGTTGCTGGGATCATTGCTGGGTATCGCAGCCGGTGTACTGTTGGCGCTGCGTTGGCGAAATGAGCGGGAGCGGTCCGCCAGTGCATTGTTGCAGGAAGAGCATCAGCGTGCCCTGGAGGAGCGCGACCGGCAGTTGGACCTGGAGCGGAAGGAGAGCCGCCAGCAGGCTGAACGTGTTCTACAACTCACCACAGCACTTGCCACCGAGCAGGAACGCGTTCGTGGGCTCGACCTGCAGTTGGAACGCCAGCGCGTGGAACTACAGGAGATGCAAACGCGTCTCACCAAGGAGTTCGAGCACATTGCCGACCGGCTTCTGCTGCAACGGGGAAAGGAGCTGCAGGAGCAACACCAGCACAAGCTCGGGGACATCCTCAAACCCTTGCAGGACCGCATCGTGGAATTCCAGCAGCAGGTGCGTGACGCCTATGACAAGGAAGGCCGTGAACGCTTCGCATTGAAGGGGGAGATCCTCCGCCTGGTGGAACAGAACCAACGACTGAGCCAGGAGGCCAACGACCTTACGAAGGCGCTCAAGGGGGACAGCCAGGCCCAGGGTGCATGGGGCGAGATGATCCTCGAGCGGATCCTCGAGGGAGCCGGGCTTGTGAAGGGACAGGAGTACAGCATGCAGGAAAGTACCACCCTCGCTGATGGGTCGCGCCTGCGTCCCGATGCCGTGGTGATGCTGCCCGACGAGAAGCATCTGGTCATCGACAGCAAGGTTTCCTTGCTCCACTACGAACAATGGGCCGCCGCCACGGACGATGCCCAGCGTGGACGCCTGCTGAAACTCCACGTCGAGAGCCTGCGCACACACGCCAAGGGGCTGGGCGAAAAGGACTATACGAAGCTCTATGGAGTGCGCAGCGTGGACTTCGTGCTGATGTTCGTGCCTGTGGAGCCGGCCTTCCTGTTGGCACTGCGTGAACGGCCGGAGATATTCCAGGAAGCCTACGACAGACAGGTGGTGATGGTGACCCACAGCACCCTGATGGCCACGCTGCGGACGGTGCATGGGATCTGGAAGCACGAACGCATCGCGCGCAACCACCTCGCCATCGCCGACCGTGCAGGAGCCTTGTATGAGAAGTTCGTCGGCTTCACGGAGGACCTCGGGCGTATCGGCAAGCACGTGAACGATGCGCGGGACCACTATGACAAGGCCATTGCAAAGCTGAGCGAAGGACCGGGCAACCTGGTACGGCAGGTGGAGATGCTCAAGGAGCTCGGGGCCCGCACGAACAAGAGCATTCACGACAAACTCCTGCAACGCTCATTGGACGAATGAACACCGGACGGTCGATCCTCGATGGCCCACTCCCACACCTGGTCGTGGCGTCAGCCATGGCATTGATGCTCCATGGCTGCTCCTCCACACAGCCGATCGCGCCACGCGATGGTCTTACCGGCATGTACGGACCGGCGAACGGGGGCATCCGCCTGCAGGCGCGTGCGTACCACAGTGACACGGCGCATAGTACGCTCTACTTCACCCTGCCGACGACCGACCTGCTCTATAAGAGCACCGGTGAGGGCGCGCCCTACCGGGCAGCGGCGACCGTGCGATACGAGGTGTACTCGGACTGGTCGTCCCGTACACTTCTGGACAGCGCAAGCATCCGGCTGACGGATGAGACCGCCGACCCCACCCGTGCGCAAGAGCTCATCGGCACGCTCAACCTCCGTACATCCATACCCTCCTCGTCGGTGATGATGGTGCAAGTCAACGACCTCCATCGCGACACCCACGGCGTGGTATACCTGCGATCCCTGCGTGGCCGGGTGGCGAGTGCGCAATACTTCCTGCCGGTGGATGAACGCAGCGGACTTCCCCTGTTCAGCGATCATGTTCGTCCCGGTCGTGCATTGCGGGTGCGCTGTGAACGGCTTGCAGGCCGGACCCTTGTCGCCGGTCACCGGCCTGCCGACCGTTCATTACCCGCTCCCGTGTTCAGCAGCGGCGCACGGATCAACGGCGCCTCAAGTACGGACTCGACGTTCACCGTAACGGTCGACAGCACGGGTCATTTCCACTTCACACCGGACCAGGCGGGCATCTACCATTTCCACCAGAACGACAGTATCGGGACCGGGTTCACGGTAATGGCAATGGGTGAAAGCTTCCCGATCATCGCCACGGCCGAGGATATGTTGAGACCCATGCGTTACATCACCTCCGTGCAGGAATTCGACCGGATGGCCAAGGCTGCCAACCTGCGCGAAGCGGTGGAGCGCTTCTGGATCGATGCCGCCGGCGACAGGGAGCGCGCGCGCGAAGCGATCCGCATCTATTTCGAACGAGTGGAAACAGCGAACCGGCATTTCTCCAGTGAAGTGGAAGGGTGGCGAACGGACCGCGGCATGGTGCATATCATCTTCGGCAGGCCCACCTCGATCCGGAAGAGCGATCTGAGCGAGACATGGACCTACGGGGAGGAGAACAACCTGATGAGCCTGGTCTTTACGTTCGTGAAACGGGACAGCCCCTACAGCGACAATGAGCTGATGCTGGAGCGCGATCCGTTGTTGAAGGGAGCCTGGTACCGCAATGTGGAAAGCTGGCGGAACGGCCGCATTTCCTCCAATTGATCGCTCCCCGTTCGCCGGAACTTCGTGACCTTTGCGGTTCAGGCCATCATGCCTGATGGAACGCATGGCTGACAAGGACCTGGTATGCGGCATCTGGCCGGTGATCGAGGCGCTTCGCGAGGGGCGCAACGTGGAGAAGATCCTGTTGCGTCGTGAGGCTGGCGGCGACGGTGTGAAACAGATCAGGCAGCTGGCGCGTGAGCGCGACGTGCCATGGCAGCCCGTACCAGTGGAGAAACTGGACCGCCTTACACGCGCCGAACACCAAGGTGTCATCGCCTTCCTCAGCCAGGTGGAGGAGCAGGACCTCAATGAAGTGATCACCCGTGTTTATGAAAAGGGAGGTACGCCGTTCATCCTCGCTCTGGACGGCGTAACGGATGTGCGCAACATCGGTGCCATCGCCCGGAGCGCCGAATGCTTCGGAGTGGATGCCTTGGTGGTCCCCAAAACAGGGACCGCCCGACTTGGACCAGATGCCGTGAAAAGTTCTGCCGGGGCCTTGCTCCGCAAGCCCGTGTGCCGTGTCCACAGACTGACCGATGCTGTCCGACAGGCCAAGGACCAAGGCCTGCGCGTCATTGAATGCACCGAGAAGGCAGCCATCGCAATGCATCAAGCGGACCTGACCGGGCCTGTGATGCTGGTGATGGGAAGCGAAGACGAGGGGATCTCAGAACCCGTTCTACGGATGGCTGATGAACTTGTGCGCATACCCATGGCAGGGACCATCGCCTCCTTGAACGTGAGCGTGGCCACGGGCATAGCCCTGCATGCCGTGTCCCTTTGCAGGAACAGCTGAGCCGGTATGGTGCCCATAGGGGCCACTTCCTGCCTGACCCGGTGCGCTCCCCCAGTGTGCGTCCCTGTCGGCGACCTTCACCGTGAAACCTTCATGCTTCAGGTCCGTTGAATGGATCTGTGCTGGACGGTGCGGTACGTGCCTCATGGATGTTGTGCACATGTTCCAGCAGCGTCACTCGACCGCTAGAACATGAACCTGCTGATCGCACGTACGTCCTTGTGCATCGCCCTGGCCACCTGGGTCACCTCCTTGCATGCTTCGGCAACCGATGCCGTGAAAGGAGTAGGCAACGGACCCGATCGCCGCGTTGTTGGAGAGTCCCCGACCGTGGTCGTCACTCCGAACAACATCTCCTGCAACGGCGCGGATGATGGCTCTGTGGATGCGCTTGTCACGGGTGGTCAAGGTCCATATTCGTTCATCTGGAGCAACGGAGCTGTTACGGAGGACATCACCGGACTGCCCCCTGGCACCTATTCGCTCCTGGTCACAGATGCCAATGGCCTGACCGCCACAGCGACCGCCACCGTTGTCGAGCCCGATCCGTTGATCGCAGAGATCGTGTCGATCGTCGACGTCCTGTGCTTCGGCGGGACCACAGGAGGCGCCATGGGTGAAGTTTACGGAGGCACACCTCCCTATCAATACCTCTGGAACAGCACACCGAACTCCACCACGACGACGATCGCTGCACAGAACGCCGGCACATACGTCTTCAATGCCACCGATGCGAACGGCTGCACCGCTGCGACCGCGGCTACCATCGCACAACCATCAAGCCCGCTCGATGCATTCGTGGAATCCATGGGCATGGTCAGCTGCTTCGGTGGTCAGGACGGCAACGTGATCGTGGGCATTACCGGAGGTAGTGGCTCTTACAACGTGGTGTGGAACACTACTCCGGTGCAGACCGGCGCCTCCATTTCGGGACTACCTGCAGGTAACTACCTCGCAGAGATCACGGACCAGAACGGCTGCTCTGAACCCAAGTTCCTCCCTGTTACCATCACTGGACCGGATGCCGCGTTGCTCATCGAACTTGATGCCTTGGTCTATAATGGAGGCTTCAATACCAGTTGCCCGAACAGTGAGGACGCCGGCATTGATGCGACCATTTCCGGTGGCACGCAGCCTTACTCGATCACGTGGAGCGGACCTGGCGGAGCGCAGTTCTTCACTGAGGACCTGTTCAACCTGGCCCCGGGAACGTATGCCATTACGGTCATGGACGGCAACGGATGTACGGCGACCTCGGCCATCAGCCTGATGGCGCCCCCTGCCCTTACAGCCACTTCACTGATCGCGCCAGGAACCTGCCAGGACCCCTTAACAGGGGCGATGGACATCACTGCAATGGGTGGTGTTGCTCCATACAGCTTCACGTGGACCGGACCAAATGGATATCTATCCTCGAGCGAGGATATTGCGGGACTTGCCCCCGGTGAATATGCCCTGGTCATCACCGATATGAACGGCTGCATCGGCCAGCACGCATACACACTCCCCCCCCCTGGCTCGCTCAGTGCTAGTGCCACGATCTTCGAACACCCCGGTGGAACGGGCACCTCCTGTGCGGGAGCCCTGGACGGCAGTGTCGACCTCACCATCAACGGAGGCATGCCCCCGTACATGGTCCTTTGGACCGGTCCCAACGGCTTCTCCAGCGACTCGTTCGACCTTGAGGAACTGGCTTCGGGCACCTACACGGCCAGCATCCTTGATGCGCTCGGATGCACGACGAGCGTTACCGTCACGCTTATCAGCCCGCCCCCTTTGGAAGTTCAGGGAACGCTGTCAGCCTACATCGGGGGCGGTCAAGTGAGTTGTCACAACGCACTGGACGGTAGCATTGACATCACCGTGACCGGAGGTATTGGTGATCACTTGTACGCTTGGACAGGTTCCGGGGCACTGGCAGCCACCACACAGGATGTGGGCGGCCTCGGCGCTGGAACATACACTGTGGAGGTCTCCGACCTGAACGGCTGTCGATCGGAGGCAACGTACACACTGACCGCACCCGCTCCATTGGATGCCGTGGCCACGATCGTCAACAGCGACTGCCAGGGTGCGGCGAACGGCTCCATCGACCTCACCATCTCCGGAGGTAACGGCCCATACTCGGTTTTCTGGACGAGCGGTCTCGGTCTCTTCAGCAGCAATTCTGAAGATCTGCAGGACCTGTTCGCAGGCGTTTACACCGTGACCATCACGGATGCCAACGGCTGTTCGCTCCAACGGTCCTTCAATGTGGATGGTACGGACCAGTTCATCATCAACGGAGACCTGACCACCTATGCCGGTGGCTACAACATCAGCTGTGCCGGTGTTGCAGATGGGGGCATCGAGGTGGCGGTGACCGGTGGAGTACAACCCTACACCTACACATGGTTCACACCGATCGGGGTCGTGGGCAACACGGCGACACTGTCCGACCTCCCCGTGGGCACTTATGAACTCATCGTGACCGACCAGAACGGATGCAGCGGGCTGGCGGTCTTTGAGCTCACCGGCCCCCAGCCCCTCACGATCGGCCTGTTGCCGGCCCAGTACGTTGGCGGCATCAATGTCACCTGCCCCGAAGCGAGCAACGGAAGCATCGATGCCACCGTGCTCGGCGGCATGGCGCCTTACACATTCCTTTGGTCGGCACCCGATGGAAGCACGTTCGACGGGGAGGACCCGACCGACCTGGCTGCCGGGCAGTACGCCCTGACGATCACCGACGTGACCGGATGCTCGGCATCGACCTCCATCACGCTTTACGCGCCGGACACGCTGGCCGCCTCCATCATTCCCACCGTCGCACAGCTTGCCTGTGCGGGCGACAGTACAGCTGTTCTGGAGCTCGCGATCAACGGCGGTACAGGACCCTATGCCGTCCAGTGGAGCAGTTCGAACGGAACTGCAAGCACGTCCGAGATCATCGCCGGAATTACCGCTGGAAGCTATTCGGCACAGGTGGTGGACCTTCATGGCTGTACCGCCATCGCGTTCGCACACGTCACTGCGCCTGAGCCCATCGTCATCGACTTGAGCGTGTCAACGTATCCTGACGGGTCCAACCTGCCATGCCATGGGTCGAGCGCAGGATCCATCACGGCGGTTGTGACCGGCGGCGTTCCGAACTTCAGTTATACATGGTCCGGACCCGGTGGGATGAGCACCACCACCCCTTCCTGGGAAGGTCTGCCCGCGGGCAGCTATTCCCTGGCAGTGACCGACGCGAACGGCTGCACGAGTTCCGCCCAATTGGATCTGCAGGAACCCACCCCTCTATCATTGGTAGCTGTGGTCAGCGATGCAGGGAACGGATACGAGATCAGCTGCCTCGGGAACGACGGCTCGATCGATGCATCCATCACCGGTGGGGCCGCACCGTACACCACCATGTGGAATGCGAGCACGGGTGATACGTTCAGTACCGAGGACATCAGCGAGCTGCCTCCCGGCACATATACCCTTCAGGTCACTGATGCGAACGGTTGTGTGGCATCGCTCCAGCGGACCCTCACCGCACCGGAAGCCATCGTCACCACCTTCAGCTCTAGCGATGTGATCTGCGCAGGCGGGTCCGAAGGCAGCATCGACCTCACGGTGAGTGGAGGAACGGGTGTGCTTACCTACTCATGGACGGGGCCCGAAGGCTACACGGCGTCCACCCAGGACATAAGCGGTCTGGTGGCCGGCATCTACTCCGTTGTCATTTCGGATGAAGCGGATTGCGACGCTGGCGCTTCCGTAGGCATTGGGGTGAGCGGAGCGATGAGCCTGTCTCCATTGCTCAGCGGAAACGGTGCGTTCAACATCCCATGCACAGGCGCCGCGAGCGGGACCATCGCCATCACTGTCAGCGGCGGCACTGCACCGGTCGGCATCGCATGGAACGGGCCCGAAGGATTCACGAGCGACCAGTTCGAGCTGACAGGCCTGCTGGCTGGCACCTATTCCTTCACGCTCACTGATGTCAACGGCTGCACGAAGGACAGTACCATCACGCTCACACAACCAGAACTGGCGCTTGGCGCTACGGCCACGGCGTCCATCCAACCCGGAGGCACCAACATCGCTTGCCATGGCGGCAGTGATGGCAGCCTTCACGCGACAGCGAGCGGAGGGGTCGGACCATATGGATACACCTGGACCGGGCCGGGCACCGCCGTGTTCCAAGGCCCATCCATCACGGGTCTTGCAGCCGGTGACTACGGCCTGGTAGTGCTCGACGCCAACGGTTGTTCCACTGCGCTCACCACCACCCTCACCGAACCTTCCGCGCCGCTCAGTGGCAGCACCACGGTGAGCGATTTTGGCGGAAGCTCGGTATCCTGCCACGACAACGCCGACGGTTCGATCGGGGTCATGGTGTCGGGCGGGACCCCGGGCTACGTGCTGAACTGGACCGGACCGAACGGTTTCGCAAGCCAGTCGGACAGCATCAATGGGTTGCCTGCCGGGACCTATACGATCCTTATCACCGACCTGAACGGTTGCAGCATTGAACTGTCGGAGGACCTGACAGCACCAGCACCCATTGAGAACACTGCAGTTATCGGTGAACATGCGGGAGGAACGGCCATCAGTTGTGCGAACGCATCGGACGGCAGTATCGCACTATCCGCCTTCGGAGGCACCTCACCGCTCTCCGTGAGCTGGAGCGGCCCCAATGACTATGCAGCTTCTGGAACATCGATCAGCGGCCTGGCAGCTGGAACGTATTGTGCGACCATCGCCGATATGAACGGATGTGTCAGCGACGCATGCTTCACTCTTGAAGCACCGGAAGCGCTGATCGCGACCACAACGACGAGCGCAGCAAGCTGTGGAAATGCGGTCGGTGCGGTCGACCTCACCGTGACCGGAGGCACACTGCCATACACGCACAACTGGTCGAACGGCTCTTCCTCCGAGGATCTGCAGGGATTGACCCCTGGGACGTATGCCGTGACGGTGACCGATGCCAATGGCTGTTCCAGCAGTACCAGTGTGGAGGTGATCGGGACCGCGGGACTATCGGGCAACCTCCTTGCCTTCACCCCCCTGTGCCAGGGAGGATCGAACGGCTCCATCACCGCGAGCCTCAGCGACGGGCAGGCACCGTTCACCTACGCCTGGAGCAATGGAGGAACGCAACCTGCATTGAACGACCTGGAGGCTGGGACATACGCCGTTACCGTAACGGATGCCAACGGGTGCACCTGGACCGGCTCCACGCAGCTTATGGACCCCGAGGCGCTCTTGGTGAATTCATCCGTAAGCGAGTACATGGGCGGATACGGGATCAGCAGCCATGGCGGAAGCGATGGCTTCATCTCCCTCACGGCGTCTGGTGGTGTCGCACCCTATGCCTATGACTGGAGCATGGGTGCCAACAGCGCCGTTGCCACGGGACTGAGCGCCGGCGAGTACCGTGTCACGGTCACCGATTCCAACGGATGCAGTGTGACGCTTTCATTCGTACTGAACGAGCCGGATGAACTCCAGCAGCCGACCGGTTTCACACCGAACGATGATGGCGCCAACGACAGCTACGTGGTGCGGGGGCTCGAAGCGCATCCACAGAACCACCTCACCATCTTCAACCGCTGGGGGAATGTGGTGTTCGAGCGCATCAATTACAGGAACGACTGGAACGGCGAGAACATGACCGGGGAACCGCTACCCAATGGGACCTACTTCGTCGTGCTCACGATCCCTGCGATCGACCTCACCCTGCAGAACTATGTGGATCTGCGTCGCTGAAAGAACAACACACAACACAGGACGCACACACCAAAAGGCCATGCATATCCTCCGCCACATCCTCGCAGCGGTCCTGCTCTTGACCGGCCTCCTGCTCCAGGCCCAGCAGGAGGTGATGGTGAGCCAGTACATGTTCAATGGGCTTTTCCTGAACCCCGCCTATGCCGGAAGCCATCCCTACGCGAGTGCCTCCTTGCTTCACCGCGAACAATGGACGGGAATGCCGGGTGCACCGACCACCAGCATGTTCGCCCTCGACGCGCCGGTCTGGAAGAACAAGGTGGGCGCCGGGCTCAGTGTGGTACATGATCGCATCGGCGTGAGCCGGGAAACGGATATTTCCACCCATTACGCATACAGTGTAAGGATATCAGAGGATTCCAAGCTCGCGTTCGGGCTTCGGGCCGGGCTGTCGCTGTATTCAGCACAGCTCGGAGAGCTCACCTACTGGGATGAGAACGACCCGGTCTATGGGGGCATCATCCGCAACACCCCGGTGGGGCGCTTCGGAGCAGGTGCCTACTGGCACTCCAGCACATCCTACGCCGGCGTCTCCATTCCCACGTTGTACGCGCTTGATGACCGCCTGGAGCAGGAAACAAGAAGCGGGCTCCGACAGTACATCACCCGCCATCTGTACATCAACGCCGGACACGTGTTCACCATCAACGAGCAATTCGACATCAAGCCTTCGGTGCTCATCAAATACGAGCGGAACGCACCACCACAGGTGGACCTGAACTGCAATGTGCTCTTCCGCGACCGGATCTGGCTGGGGGCCGGCTATCGCACAGGTGATGCCATTGTGGCGATGCTCGAGTACCAGGTGACCAGCATGGTGCGCATTGGTTATGCCTATGACCAGAACACCTCCCTGCTCCGGCATTACAACGGGGGGGGGCATGAGGTGATGCTCGGCCTCGACCTTGGCAAGGAACCCATCCGGATACGCTCACCTCGTTACTTCTGACGCATGTCCGCACGCATACAGTACGGTCTTCTGACCATTGCCTTCCTCACTGCGTCGTGCAGCTCGATCCGCATGAACCGCGCCGATCGCGCCTTCGATCTAATGCAGTATCCAAAGGCGGAAGGCATTTATGAACGCATGCTCCGCAACAGCGACGACCGCATCGCCCGTGCGAAGCTTGCACATGCCTGCCTGAGCCATAACGACCTTCAACGAGCGGCGCTGCATTATGGCATCCTGAACGATGCTCTCCCCCTTTCTGGCGATACCGCGGTCGAATATGGAAGAGCGCTCATGGGCCTTGGTCGTACTGCGGAGGCCGCTGACATGTTCTACAATGCGCTCCAGCGAACACCGGAGAACCGACTTGCACAGGACCTCTTCGAATCCGCCCAAGGCTACCAGACCTTCTTCAAGGACAGCGGTCGCTATGACGTTCGCAGGCTGATCATACCCGGTGTGCAGGCTGCCTTTGCGCCTGTGCAGCATGACCAAGGCCTGGTAATGGCGGCGGTGCCGGAAAAGGGCCGTCCGGAAGATCCCTGGAGTGGTCATTCCTACCTTGACCTTGTGTACAGCGCCCCTGGCATGAACACGACCTGGGCACGGGCCACCCCACTTCCCGGGATCATCAATGGCGACTATCACGAAGGGCCGGCCTCCTTCAGCGCCGATGGCCGGACCATCTATTTCACCCGGAGCAATTACGTTCAGCGCCGCCTTATGAAGGATGAAGCGAACACCAGCCACCTGATGCTCTTCCGATCGACGATGGACAGCAGCGGCGAATGGGGTGGTCTGCATGCGTTCGGCTACAACGGTGAGCGCTGGTCCACGGGCCATCCGGCGCTCTCCAGGGACGGACGCACGTTGTACTTCGCGAGTGACAGGCCCGGTGGACAGGGCGGCATGGACATTTGGCGTTGCCGGGACCTGGGCACCGGGTGGTCTGAGCCAGAGAATCTGGGTCCCACCATCAATACCCCGGGTAACGAACTATTTCCCACGGTCAACGGTGACGCATTGCATTTCGCAAGCACCGGGCACTTCAACATGGGCGGGCTCGACATCTTCGAAACGCGCGAACAGGAGGGCGACTGGTCCGTGCCACGCAACCTGGGATACCCCATCAACACCGTCCACGACGATATGCACTTTGTGCTGGACAGCAGCCAGGTCAGTGGCTATCTGAGCAGTGACCGCAGCGGCACCGATCAGGTGTACACCTTCACCATCCACGAGCCGACCTTCCAACTCGACGGGCTCGTTCTCGACGATGAGGGCGGCTTCCTGCCGAACGCCGAGGTGTCCGTTGAACAAGTGAATGGCGATGAGGTCATCCTCCTGTCCACGGATGTCCATGGGCGCTTCGGCACCAAGCTCGCCTCCAACTGCGAATACCTGGTGAAAGCGCACCACGATGGCATGCTCGCGGCAGGTACGAAGGTCAGCACCAAGGGCCTCGTTCACAGTGACACGCTATGGGTGAAGCTCCAGCTCGACCGTGTTCGGATCGGTGCGTCCATCGCGATCAGGAACATCTACTATGACTACGATGCATGGGACATCCGTCCTGATGCGGCACTGGAGTTGGACCACATCGCGGGGATCATCAGCGAGAACCCCGGGCTCAGCTTCGAACTATCCTCTCACACGGACAGCCGTGGCTCAAGCAACTATAACCTGGTCCTTTCGGACGCCCGAGCCAACAGCGCGGTCAACTACCTGATCCGCCAGGGTGTGGACCCCGACCGCATCACTGCCAGGGGGTACGGCGAAGAGATGCTGGCGAACGGGTGCCGCGATGGTGTCCACTGCACCGAGGAAGACCATCAGGCCAACAGGCGCACTGAGTTCAAGGTCATCGGGAACACCCGAACAGCCCAAGTACCCTGAGCGAGAAGACCGTTCGCTAGGCGTTCAAGGCCTGCTTCACGGCCTCACCGAAAGGAATGCCTGCAGCGCGTGAGTGAACCCAGGAGCGAACATCGAAATACTTCAGCACCACCCCTTCGTTGGGGTCCTGGAACAGGGCGTTCAACTGCTCCTCCAGCGATCGGAAGAGGTCGCGCTTCACCTGTGGGTCGTTGGCCCGGGCCAGCCGCTTGATCTGATCGATCAGCAGCACCTCCACCTGATAGGCCCGTTGCCGCTTGCTCAGGAACCGTTGGGTGGAGCGTACGATATACTCGAGCAGGTCATAGTTACCGAGCTCATAGTGCACCACCAGGTTGAACAACCGCGCATAGGTGAAGATATCCTGCCGCAGCGTGGGCTCATTGTCGTTCAGCACCTTGTTCAACCAGAACAGTGCCTTGTTCATTTCGCCGGCACCAAAATGCGCACAGGCAAGAGCGAAGTAGAACTCCAGCTCATGTTCCTTGTGCAAGCGATTGCCCAGGGCCTCCATGCCTTCAATGATCGGTGCCGCGAGCTCCACGGCCCGGGCATGCTCACCCGAACGATCCAGCAGACGGAGCTCGCTGAGGTAACTGGCCACGAATACCTGCGAAGCGATGCTCTGGCCGTGAAAGCCCTCCTTGTCAGGCAGGGAGCGCATCAACGCGATGTTCGTGCGTGCCTCATCCAGCTGGCGTAGCTCGATCTGCGCGTTGATGATGTAATGCAGCGTGCGTATGTAGCGCTTCGGCAGGTCGGCCTTGATCTGTGGATTGCTGTCCAAGATCGTCTGCACCCGACGGAATTTCTCCAGTGAGGTGGACCAATCACGCTTGGCCCATTGACAGAAGCCCTGCGTGTAGTAGCAGATCGTGGCCGCTCGTTGCGACAGTGCCGTGTTCTTCCCTTTGATCAACGGATGCTCGCTGATCTCCTCCACCATGGCATGTTCCTCCTCCGTGCGTACATAGCCCCCACTGCGGAATACATAGTTGATCTTGGAGTAGAGGATGTGATAGGCGGCCAGGTTCCGCAACTTCTCCACCACCTCGCGCTCCTCTTCGATCAGCGCATCAAGGTCCTTGGTGAACTCTCCCGATTCATAGGCCTCCTCCAACAACATCTTTTCCCAGTTCAACAACTCGAACCAGTAATAGAAGCGCTCATTGTCCTTGGCGATCTTCTTCGCCCGGTGCAGCAGCTTGTTGCACTCCACGTACAACGCCTTCTGGTAGAGTATCTCGATGTTCTTGATCTCCTGCTTCAGGATGCCGCTGATGCTGGATTCCGCGTGATAGGCCCTCAATGCCTTCAAGATCAACTTGTAAAGGTGGTTCTTCTCCGAGGGCAGGTGCTTGATGAAGGTCTCCTTCGCGAACTGCTTCTTCAACGCCTCCTCATCGTACACCTTCTGTTTATCGATCGCATCGAAGAGCCGCAGGTAGTTCTTGTCCCCCGACTGCAGCGAGGAGTGCAGCTTGAAGAAGCGCTTCTCAGACTTGGTCAAGGAACGGATAAGGTCGTGTAGCTCGGTGCTGGGCTTCATGGTAGATGGTGGGATCCCAAGGAGGACGTCCAAATTTAGGGATCCAACAGCCTCTCTCCCGGACCGTTCCCCGGCGCATCGCCACCGATACCTTTGGAACATGCCCCGCGCTCTTGCCCTCCTTCTCCTGCTGACCACCGCGCCCCTCGCCGCACAGCACAGCTGCCTCGACACCAAGCGTAGCCGCGGTACCGCGCACCGCTCCGATGGCGACCTGGCCACCTGGCCCTGGGACCTGCTCCACCAACGCATCGAACTGGACCTCACCCTGGGCAACATCATCCGGGGCGCCTGCACCATCACCGCCACCCCCCGCACCACCACCGACGAGTTCCCCCTTCACCTGCTCTCGCTCGCGGTGGATTCCGTCACCCACGCCACTGGCCAGCTGCCCTTCACCCGCCTCGGCGAGCTGCTCACCATCAACCCGCCCTCCACCCCCATCGGTGATACCCTCACCTTCACTGTACACTACTATGGCGACCCCGTCACCGACCCCAGCGGATTCGGCGGTTTCTACACCACCAGTCCCTACACCTACAACCTCGGCGTGGCCTTCGAGAGCATTCCCCACTCCTTCGGCCGCGCCTGGTTCCCCTGCGTGGACAATTTCACCGAACGTGCCAGCTACGAGTTCCTGGTGAAGACCCACGCAGGACGCACCGCCTGGTGCAACGGTGAACTGCTCGCCACAATTCCCCTCGGCGGCGATACCACCATTTACCATTGGCTGCACCAGGAGACCATTCCCGCCTACCTGGCCTCGGTGGCCGCCAGCACCTACACCGCCGCCCGCGACACGTTCGCCAGCATCAGCGGTGACCGTATCCCAGTGGCGCTTATCGCGAGGCCGCAGGATACCACCGCGCTGAAGAACTCCTTCCTCAACCTGCACGCCGCCTTTGATGCCTTCGAGCAACGCTTCGGGCCCTACCGCTGGAACAAGGTGGGGTATGTGCTCACCACCCAGGGCGCCATGGAGCATTCCACCAGTATCCACTACCCCGCCTCCATCGCCGATGGCACCCTGGCCTTCGAGGCCATCATGGCGCATGAACTGGCCCATCAATGGTTCGGCGATCTGGTGACCTGCGAACGGGCCGAGGAGATGTACATCAACGAGGGGGGTGCCGAGTACCTCAGTTTCCTCTTCCTTGAAGCGGTCTACGGACGAGAACGCTACACACAGGAGGTGCGCCGCAACCACCGCGCCATGGTGCAAGGTGCACACCTGCAGGATGAAGGCTGGTGGCCCCTTTCGGAAGTGCCGCAGGAATGGACCTACGGAGAGCATTCCTACAACAAGGGCGCCGACATGTGGCACGGGCTGCGCGGGGTGATGGGCGACTCCGCTTTCTTCAATGGGCTCAGCTCCTTCCTGGACTCCTTCGCCTTCCGACCCGTGAACACCGACCTGCTGGAGGCGCATCTGAGCGCCTTCGCTGTAAGTGACCTGCAGCCCTTCTTCGATGCCCAGGTGCGCCAGGGCGGATGGGCGGCCTTCGAGCTGGATTCCATGGCCGTGCAACCCAGCGGGGAAGCCTACGCACTGACCTTGCATGTGGAACAGAAGCAGCGCGGACCCGCACAGCCCCATACTGCAGTGCCCATGCCCGTGACCCTCTACGCCGCTGATGGCAGCAGCTGGAACGCGCCGCAACCCATGGTGCTGGGGCCCGGCACCACCAGCGCCACCTTCACCGTGCCCTTCGCCCCCAGCCGCGTGGTGCTCAACGACGATGAACGCCTCACCCAGGCCGTGACCGTGGACGTCGACACCCTCACGAGCACCGGGAACACCTTCTACCCGAACGCCGATCTGCGCATCACTGTGACCAGCCTGCCTTCACCCATACCGGTCCGCATCGAAGAGTACTGGGTGGCGGCCGACGTGGAAGCCGACCTGCCCTATGCCTGCCAGGTATCGCCTGACCGTTGGTGGCGCGTTCATGCCACACTGCCCGAAGGCACCGCGCTCAACGGCCGCATCCTCTACGACGGCCGCACGCAGTTCAACACCGTGACCGACCCGCTCCTGATGCAGGACATCGGGGCCAACACCTTCCGCGAGGACAGCCTGGTGCTCCTCTACCGGCCCGATGCGTCCTGGCCTTGGACCGAACAGCCGGACCATACGGTGAACGTGGTGGGCAACCCCACCGACCGCCAGGGCCGGATCGACTTCAATGGCCTGCTTCCCGGGGATTACACGCTCGGCTGGAAGTTGAGCACCACCAACGTCTCCGGCATCAACGGCCTGCCCGCCATGCATGTGCGCCACGATGCTGCGCAGGCCACCATCGCCGTGATCGGCGCGGAACCGGGCAGTGCGGTGCGCCTGTTGGATGCGAGCGGCCGCATCGTGCTCAACACGCGCATGGCAGGTCCGGTGGATGTGTCCGCGTGTGCAGCCGGTGCCTACCGCGTGCAGGTGCGCGCCAGCACCGGTGAATGGCGGCTGGCGGGCAGCTTCGTCCGCGGGCGCTGAACGCAAGCGGGGCCACCCCTTCCGGAACGGCCCCGCCAAGCTGTACCCAACGTTCGATCAGCGCACGTAGCGAAGGCGGCGCCCCGGGTAATTCGCAGCGGCACCGAGCTGTTCCTCGATGCGCAGCAGTTGGTTGTACTTCGCGATCCGGTCGCTGCGGCTGGCGCTGCCGGTCTTGATCATGCCACAGTTCAACGCCACGGCCAGGTCGGCGATGGTGCTGTCCTCGGTCTCCCCGCTGCGGTGGCTCATGATGCTCGTGTAGCCCGCGCGGTGCGCCATCTCCACCGCTTCGATGGTCTCGGTGAGCGTGCCGATCTGGTTCACCTTCACCAGGATGCTGTTGGCGATGCCCTTGTCGATGCCTTCGGACAGGCGCTTCGTGTTGGTCACGAACAGGTCGTCGCCCACCAGTTGCACGCGATCGCCGATGGTCTCGGTGAGCAGCTTCCAACCGTCCCAATCATCCTCGCTCATGCCGTCCTCGATGCTCACGATGGGGTAGCGCTTGGCCCAATCGGCCCACATGGCCACCATCTCCGCGCTGGTCAGCACATCGCCGGTGCTCTCCAGGGTGTAGCGCTTCTTCTCCGCGCTGTAGAACTCGGTGCTCGCACAATCCAGCGCCAGCACGATGTCCTCGCCGGGTTTGTAGCCGGCTGCTTCAATGGCCTGCATCACCAGCTTCAAGGCCTCTTCGTTGCTGGGCAGGTCCGGCGCGAAGCCGCCCTCGTCGCCCACGTTGGTGCTCAGGCCCTTCTTCTTCAGCACGGCCTTCAAGCTGTGGAACACTTCAGCGCCCATGCGCAGGCCCTCAGCGAAGTGCTTTGCGCCCACCGGCATGATCATGAACTCCTGCACATCCACCTTGTTGTCGGCGTGCGCACCACCGTTGAGGATGTTCATCAGCGGCACCGGAAGCGTAGCGGCGTTGACACCACCCACGTAGCGGTAGAGCGGAAGACCAGCCTCGCTGGCAGCTGCCTTGGCCACGGCCAGGCTCACCCCCAGGATGGCGTTGGCGCCCAGGTTGCCCTTGTTCGGCGTGCCGTCCAGTGCCAGCATGGCTTTGTCGATCATGGCCTGCTCGGTCACCAGCGCACCGCTCAGTTCGTTGTTCAGCGTGGCATTCACGTTCTCCACCGCCTTCTGTACGCCCTTGCCCAGGTAGCGCTTCTTGTCGCCATCGCGCAGCTCCATGGCCTCGTGGGCACCGGTGCTGGCGCCGCTGGGAACGGCCGCGCGGCCCATGTGGCCCGTGTCGGTCCATACGTCCACCTCCACGGTGGGATTACCACGTGAATCGAGCACCTCGCGTGCCTGGATCTTGGCGATCAAACTCATTGCTGTGGGGTTATGCTTTCTGCGTTGAGGCGCGTTCTACGTGCTGCGCCTGCCGGATGTTCTCCACGAAGCGGTCGAAGAGGTAGCGGCTGTCGTACGGACCCGGCCCGGCCTCGGGGTGGTATTGCACGCTGAACACCGGTCGGTCCTTCAAGCGGATGCCAGCCACACTGCCGTCGTTCAGGTGCACATGGGTGATCTCCACCGCCTTGTTCGTCTCCGCATCGGCCCGCTTCACCACGAAGCCGTGGTTCTGCGAAGTGATCTCGTCGCGGCCCGTGGTGAGGTCCTTCACTGGGTGGTTGATGCCGCGATGACCGTGGTGCATCTTCTCCGTGGCCATGCCCAGGCTCTCGGCCAGCAGTTGGTGCCCCAGGCAGATGCCGAAGACCGGCAGCCCCGTGTTCACCACCTCCTGGACCAGTGCCACGCTCGCCGTCATCGCACCGGGATCGCCCGGGCCGTTGCTCAGCAGGATGCCGTCCGGCTGCCAGGTCAGCACCTCGTTCAGCGGCGTGTTCATCGGGAACACCTTCACCCGGCAGTCGCGTTCCACCAGGCAGCGCTCGATGTTGCGCTTAACGCCAAAGTCGATCAGCGCCACGCGATGCTTCGCGTCCGCCGCGCCCACCTCGTAGGCCGCACGGGTGCTCACGCGGCTGCTCAGCTCCAGCCCCGCCATGTCGGGTGCCTCGGCCAGCCGCGCCCGCAGCACGTCCAGGTCCATTTCGGTGGAACTGATCAGCGCGTTCTGTGCACCGTGGTCGCGGATGTGCCGCACCAGCTTCCGCGTGTCCACATCGCTGATGCCCACCACGCCAGCAGCCTTCAGATGGTCATCGAGGGACCCACTACCACCGGGCCTGCTCCACACTTCGCTGAACTTCTTCACCACCAGTCCGGCGATGGTCAGCGCGCCGCTCTCCTCCTCGCCCACCTTCACGCCGTAGTTGCCGATGTGCGGCGAGGCCATCGTCATGATCTGCCCCGTGTAGCTGGGGTCGCTGAAGATCTCCTGATAGCCGGTCATCCCGGTGTTGAAGCAGATCTCGCCCACCGTTACCCCCACAGCACCGATCGTGCGCCCCCTGAACAACGTTCCATCGGCGAGCAACAGGACGGCTTCGGGGCGCTGGCTTACAAGCATCAGGAAGAGGGGTGTTCGTTCGGCGCTGCAAAGTTACCCAACCCCGCCCGCACCCCCGGCGGCGGATCATCCACAGGTGTTGATAACGGGGGGCATGGCCCAACACCCCATACCGCCGTTCAGCGCGGATCCCGACCCGTACGTACGTCGGCTGGTGCCTACCTTTCCCCCATGCCCCCCGGCCTGCGACGCTTCGCCCTGCCCGCGCTCGGCGTGACGGTCCACCTGCTCTTCCTCGCCGTGCTCTACCGCCAGCAAGGGCTGCTGTTCGACAAGGAGGCGCTCAAGTACCTCGGCGCCGCACAGGACCTGCTCCACGGCGACACCACCGACCTGCTGGGCCGCTATCGGCTCTTCGCCACCTACATCCTCTTCCTCACGCCCTTCGTGGCCCTTGGCCTGCCCACGCTCGCCGTAGCCACGCAGGTGGTGCTGGTGCTCTTCAGCGCGCGGGCCCTACACCGGCTCGCGCTCCGCATGGCCGTAGCACCGGGCGTCGCCTTGGGCGTCACGGCCATCTACCTGCTCGCACAACCCCTCCACACCTGGACCCTCAGCGCCTACAGCGAAGGGCTCTTCGTGCCATTGTCCGTGCTCTTCCTGGAGCGCGCGTTGCGCCCCACGGCATGGGACCGCTGCACGTGGCTGCTGGCGCTGCTGCTGCTCTTCGCGCGGCCCACTGGCGCCCTCTTCATCGCTCCGCTGCTGCTCCTGCGCATCACCGCGTCACTGCCCGAGCGCACTGTACTACGCAGTACTGGTGTGATCGCTCTGGTGCTGGCCATGCTGTTCCTGCCCGTGCTCAACCGCGAGCAACTGCAAGTGGTGGTGGGCGCGCCCGTGGTCTGCGGCTTTCCCGAACACCCCGAGCTGGAAGGCACCTACACCGGCACCAATGTGTTCGGCGCCCAACTGCACCTCATCGACGCGCACGGCCTGAGCTACTGGGTCGGCCTGCTCACGCGCCGCACCGCCTCGCTCCTCATCCCGCTACGCCCCTACTTCTCCCCGGTGCACAACGCGCTCAACCTCCCCTTCGTGCTACTACTGCCGTTGGTGCTCTGGGGGGCCTTACGGACCTCCACCGACACGATGCGGAGCATCGCACTCATTCTGCTGCTCAATATCCTCCTTGTGGCCCTCACTTACGACGAATGGGCCGGACGCTTCTTCGCTCCGCTGCTGCCACTATTGCTGGTGATGGGAAGTATGGTCGACCGACCTGTATCACGGACACACCCCGCCATGTACCTCGGCTCTCCTTGAGCCGAAGGTGATGGACAACAAGGACGATGGCCTGTGGCTGGTACCAGCGCGGCCCAGCCCCCCACAACGCCAAAAGGGCGCGTTCCGGCGCCCTTTCGTGTAGTGCTTGTCTCCGGGCCTTACTCGGCGGAAGCTTCACCTCCTTCGGCCTTGGGGGCCTTGGGGGTAGCGGCCTTCTCGCCAGCGGGGCGGCGGCTGCGACGGGTCTTCTTCACCTCGGTGCCGGCGGCCTTCTCCTTGGTGTAGCTGGTGTTGAAGTCCACCAGTTCGATCATGGCCATCTCGGCGGCATCGCCCAGGCGGTTGCCCAGCTTGATGATGCGCGTGTAGCCACCGGGGCGGCTGGCCACCTTCGGCGCCACGTCGCGGAACAGGACGGCGGTGGCCTCTTTGTTCTGCAGCAGGCTGAACACCGTACGGCGGCTGTGCGTGCTGTCCTCCTTGCTCTTGGTGATCAAGGGCTCCACGTAGATGCGCAGCGCACGGGCCTTGGCCAGCGTGGTCTCGATCCGCTTGTGCTCGATCAGCGACACCGCGAGGTTGCTCAGCAGGGCATCGCGGTGGGCCTTCTTGCGGCCGAGCGCATTGTTCTTGTTTCCGTGTCTCATGGTCGTATGCGGTTGGGGTTCCCATCAGGACGGGCCGTGGCCCGTCCAGGCGGTCACTCCTTGTCCAGTTTGTACTTGCTCACGTTCATGCCGAAGCTCAGACCCTTGTTCTCCACCAGGTCCTCCAGCTCGGTAAGGCTCTTCTTACCGAAGTTGCGGAACTTCAAGAGGTCGTTCTTGTTGTAGCTCACCAGGTCGCCGAGGGTCTCGATATCAGCGGCCTTCAGGCAATTGAGGGCGCGAACGCTCAGGTCCATGTCCACCAGCTTGGTCTTCAACAGCTGGCGCATGTGCAGGCTCGTCTCGTCGAACTCGTCGCTGTCGCTGCTGCTGCCGCCTCCCATCACCGCGCCACGGTCCTCCACTTCGAGGCTGATGCGCTCATCGCTGAACAGCATGAAGTGGTGGATCAGGATCTTGGCCGCCTCCTGCAGGGAGTCCTTGGGGGAGATGCTGCCATCCGTGGACACTTCGATCGTAAGCTTCTCGTAGTCGGTCTTCTCCTCCACACGCGTGTTCTCCACGGTGTACTTCACGTTCTTGATGGGCGTGAAGATGCTGTCGATGAAGATCGTGCCGAAGGGAGCGCCCTCCACCTTGTTCTCGTCGGCAGGCACGTAGCCGCGGCCCTTGATGATCACCAGTTCCACATGCAGCTTCACGCTGGGTTCCATGTGGGCGATGACGAGCTCGGGGTTGAGCACTTGGAAACCGGTGGTGTGCTTGCCGATGTCGCCAGCGGTGAAGCTTTCCTTGCCGGTGATGGTGAAGGAGACCTTTTCGGTGTTCACGTCATCGAGCTGGCGGCGGAAGCGCACCTGCTTGAGGTTGAGCACGATCTCGGTCATGTCCTCGATCACACCCTTGATGGTGCTGAACTCGTGGTCCACCCCATCGATGCGCACCTGGCTGATGGCATGGCCCTCCAGGGAGGACAGCAGGATGCGACGCAGCGCGTTGCCAATGGTGATGCCGTATCCGGGCTCAAGCGGACGGAACTCAAAGGTGCCGCGCTTGTCGTCGGATTCGATCATCGTGACCTTGTCGGGCCGTTGGAATTCTAGGATCGGCATGGATCGTCGGCGGGGGTTAGGTTCTTACTTGGAGTACAATTCCACGATGAGCTGCTCGCGGATGTTCTCCGGGATCTGGGCACGCTCAGGCATGGTGATGAACTTGCCGCTGAGCTGGCTCGGGTTCCATTCCAGCCAATCAAAGCGCTTGCTGTTCACTGACACGCTGTTGGTGATGGTCTCCAGGGAACGGCTCTTCTCACGCACCGCCACGGTCTGTCCGGGACGAAGGCTGTAGCTGGCCACGTTCACAACGCCACCGTCAACGGTGATGTGGCCGTGGCTCACCAACTGGCGGGCTGCTCGGCGCGTTGGGGCGATGCCCAGGCGGAACACCGTGTTGTCCAACCGTGCCTCGCACAACTGCAGCAGCACCTCACCGGTGATGCCGCGCTTGCTCGAAGCCAGGTCATACATCTTCTCGAACTGACGCTCCAGCACACCATAGGTATACTTCGCCTTCTGCTTTTCGCGCAGCTGAACAGCGTATTCGCTCTCCTTCTTGCGGCGCTTGTTGGGGCCGTGCTGGCCGGGGGAGTGAGGCTTGCGCTCCATCCACTTATCCGGTCCAAGGATGGCCTCGCTGAATTTACGGGCGATCCGGGTCTTGGGTCCTGTGTAACGTGCCATGGTCTCTTTCGTTTTGGGTGCGGCCTTCATTTCCCGCACCAACTACGGGGCGTGCGTCCTCCACACCCCTACAGGTTATGGGTTTATACGCGGCGCTTCTTTGGTGGACGGCAGCCGTTGTGAGGCATCGGGGTGATGTCGACGATCTCGGTGACCTCCACGCCACTGTTGTGCAGGGCACGGATGGCGCTCTCACGGCCCGAACCCGGACCCTTGACGAACACCTTCACCTTGCGGAGACCCAATTCATGAGCCTCGCGTGCGGCTTCCTCTGCGCTCACTTGACCAGCGTAGGGAGTGTTCTTCTTGCTTCCGCGGAAGCCCTGCTTGCCGCTGGATGACCAGGAGATCACCTCGCCTTTGTTGTTGGTCAGCGATACGATGAGGTTGTTGAACGTGGCATGGATGTGGGCCTGTCCATAGGCCTCCACCACCACGTTCTTCTTCTTCTTCTTGCCGCTTTTCTGATCTTGCTTTGCCATGTGTCTTCAGTTGTCGGTCGTCCGTTGTCCGTTGTCAGTAGCTGCCTACCGGCAACTGACAACTGGCAACTGATCCATTACTTGGTCGCTTTCTTCTTATTGGCCACCGTCTTGCGCTTGCCCTTCCGGGTGCGGCTGTTGGTGCGGGTGCGCTGGCCGCGCACCGGAAGACCGGCACGGTGGCGCAGACCGCGATACGAGCCGATGTCCATCAGGCGCTTGATGCTCAGCTGCACCTCGCTGCGCAGCGCACCTTCGGTCTTCACCTGTTCATTGATGTACTGGCGGATGCGCGCCTGCTCGTCATCGGTCCAGTCCTCCACCTTCGTGTCGGGGTCCACATCCGTGGCCTGGAGGATCTCCAGGGCGGTGCTGCGGCCGATGCCGTAGATGTAGGTGAGGCCGATGCAGCCCCGCTTGCTCTTGGGTAGGTCGATACCTGCGATACGTGCCATGCTCGTTCGTTTATCAGCCTTGACGCTGCTTGAACTTCGGGTTCTTCTTGTTGATGATGTACAGACGCCCTTTGCGACGGACGATCTTGCAGTCCGCGGAGCGCGGTTTGAGGGAGGCCCTGACCTTCATGGTTTCCTGGGTTCTTCTTAGCTTTTGTATCGGAAGGTGATCCGTCCTTTGCTCAGGTCGTACGGGCTCATCTCCACCTTCACTTTATCGCCGGGCAGGATCCGGATGTAGTGCATCCGCATCTTGCCGCTGATGTGCGCGATGATGACGTGTCCGTTCTCCAGCTCAACACGGAACATGGCATTGCTGAGCGCCTCCTTGATGACGCCGTCCTGCTCGATCGTTCCTGTCTTGCTCATGCCTTCCTGCTCGTTCCTTGTTCGTTCGTACTTCCTTTCCTTCAGGAGCGCACCGCGCTCCGCTTTTCCAATGCCATTCCACGTTCCTTCAGCACATCCTCGATGTAGCTGAACGTTGAAAGGACCTCTGCTTTGCCGGGGCGTACCGCCACGTTGTGCTCGAAATGGGCGCTCGGCTTGCCGTCCCGTGTGACCACGGTCCAGCCATCACCCAGCTGCTTCACTTCCTTGCTGCCCATGTTGATCATGGGTTCGATCGCGAGCACCATGCCCTGCTGCAACTTGCTGCCGTGTCCGCGACGCCCGTAGTTGGGCACTTCGGGGGCCTCGTGCAGCTTGCGCCCCACGCCGTGCCCCACCAGTTCGCGCACCACCCCGTAGCCATGGGCTTCGGCATGCTGCTGGATAGCGTGCCCGATGTCGCCCGTGCGGTTGTTCGATACCGCTTGTGCCACACCCAGCTCCAGACATTCCAGCGTGACCTGCAACAACTGCTTCACCTCCGCAGCCACCTCGCCCACCATGAAGGTGTAAGCGCTGTCGCCGTAGAGGCCGTTCATCAGCACGCCGCAATCCACGCTGGCCACGTCGCCCTCCTTCAGCACCCGCTTGCCGGGCAGGCCGTGCACCACCTCTTCGTTCACGCTGATGAGGAGGGTGCTCGGGCATCCGTACAGGCCTTTGAAGCCCGGCACACCGCCGTTGTCCCGGATGAACGTCTCCGCCATCCGGTCCAGCGCCTCCGTGGTCACCCCCGGTGCGATGTGCCTCGCCACTTCGGCCAAGGTCCTTCCAACAAGCAAAGAACTCTCCTTCAACACTGCGATGTCGTCATCGCTCAGATGGACCACGGGCTTCCCCATGCTCCTATCCGGCCATGCCGTACGCCGCTCCTCCGCTCCGACCCTTGATGCGTCCGGTCTTCATCAGACCGTCGTAATGGCGCATCAACAGGTGGCTTTCGATCTGCTGCAGCGTGTCCAACAACACGCCCACCATGATCAACAACGAGGTCCCTCCAAAGAACTGGGCGAAGCCCTGCTTGATGCCCATCATACCAGCGAAGGCCGGCAGGATGGCCACGATGCCCAGGAAGATGGCTCCGGGAAGCGTGATGCGAGAGAGCAGGTCGTCGATGTGTCCAGCGGTGGCCTTGCCCGGCTTCACGCCCGGAATGAATCCACCGTTGCGCTTCATGTCGTCCGCCAGTTGGTTGGGGTTCACTGTAATGGCCGTGTAGAAATAGGTGAAGGCCACCACCAACAGGAACAACGTGAAGTTGTAGAAGAAGCCCTGGCTGTTGGCGATGCTCACCAACCACGTGGGTGGCTCCTCAAATGCCTGGGCGATGTACATCGGCACCAGTACGATGGCTTGCGCGAAGATGATGGGCATGACACCCGCCGCGTTCACCTTCAGGGGGATGTAATTACGCACCCCGCCGTATTGCTTGTTGCCCTGCACGCGCTTGGCGAACTGTACCGGAATACGGCGCGTACCCTGGACCAAAAGGATACAACCGGCGATGATGAGCACCCAGAGCACCACTTCCACCAGGAGCAGCACCAGACCACCACCGCCAGGACCCATGCGGCCCACCACCTCCTGCGCGAAGCTCTGCGGCAATTGGGCGAGAATGCCGATCATGATGATCAGCGAGATACCGTTACCCAGACCGCGTTCTGTGATGCGCTCGCCCAGCCACATCACGAACAGCGTGGAGGCGCTGAGGATGACGATGCTGGTGAACAACCAGAACTGGCTGTCAGGGCGGGCTTCAGGCTCGATGGTGGCGTAGATATAGCCCGGCGCCTGGAACACGCAGATCAGGATGGTGAGGTAGCGGGTGTACTGGTTGATCTTGCGTCGCCCGCTTTCCTCCTGCTGCATCTTCTGTACACGAGGAATGGCAATTCCTGCGAGCTGAATGATGATCGAGGCGGAGATGTAGGGCATGATGCCCAGCGCGAAGATGGAAGCCCGCGTGAACGCACCGCCGGTGAAAATGGAGAGGATCTCCACGATACCGCCTCCGCCTGCACTGCTGGCCGCCATCATGTTGCTGTCCACACCGGGCAGCACGATGAAGCTGCCAATGCGGTAGACCAGCAGCAACCCGAGCGTGATGAGGATGCGGTTCCGCAGCTCCTCGATGCGCCAGATGTTCTTGATCGTGTCGATCAGGTTCTTCATGCCTTCTCAGCTACGCTGGCAATGGTCGTAACGCTTCCACCCTTGGCCTCGATGGCCGCTTTGGCGGTGGCGCTGAACGCATGCGCGGTGACGGTGATGGCGCCCTTCAGCTCGCCACGGCCCAGCACTTTGAGCTTGTCGTTGCGGGCGATGAGGCCGTTCTCATAGAGCACAGCAGGGTCGATGGCCTTGAGGCCCTTGGCTTCGGCCAGGGTCTGCAGGGTGTCGAGGTTGATGCCCTTGTACTCCACGCGGGTGGGATTGGTGAAGCCGAACTTGGGCAGGCGGCGTGCCATGGGCATCTGGCCACCCTCGAAGCCACGCTTGCGGTTGTAGCCGGAGATGGCCTTCTGGCCCTTGTGGCCCTTAGTGGAGGTACCTCCACGGCCACTTCCCTGGCCGCGACCGATACGTTTCTCCTTCTTGGTGGCCCCTTCGGCCGGTTTGAGTTTGCTCAGGTCCATTGCTGTTCGCCGCTAGCGCGACGCGGTCTTTGGATCGTTCTTGTTCGTTCTGTCTCAGGCCTTGGTCACGGTCACCAGGTGGTGGACCTTCTCCACCATACCCAGTATCTGCGGCGTGCCTTCCACTTCGGCGCGCTTGCCGATGCGGCCCAGGCCCAGGGCTTTCAGGGTGTCCTTCTGCCGCTTTGGGCACTTGATCTGGCTGCGGGTCTGGGTGATGATAAGCTTGCTCATGGTCTCTTCGCTCCCAAGGGGAACGCTCACTTCTTATCCGTTGAACACTTTCTTCATCTCCACACCACGCTGGCGGCTCACCTCATTGGCGTCACGCAGGCTGGTGAGGGCTTGGATCGTGGCTTTCACCACGTTGTGCGGGTTGCTGCTACCCTTGCTCTTGGCCAGCACGTCGGTCACCCCAACGCTCTCCAGAACGGCACGCATGGCACCGCCGGCGATCACACCCGTACCGTGTGCGGCGGGCTTCAGGAACACCTGGGCACCTGCGAACTTGCCTTCCTGGCTGTGGGGGATGGTCCCTTTCAGCACCGGAACTTTCACAAGGTTCTTCTTGGCGTCGTCGATGCCCTTGGCAATCGCCTCCTGCACCTCCTTCGCCTTGCCCAGGCCGTGGCCCACCACACCGTTCTCATTGCCCACCACCACGATGGCGGCGAAGGTGAAGGTGCGACCACCCTTGGTCACCTTGGTCACGCGGTTCAAGGCAACGAGCTTGTCCTTCAGCTCCAGATCGCTGCTCTTGACCTTCTTGGTATTCGTCTCAGACATGTGTGTCGGTGTGATCAGAAGTTGAGGCCTGCTTCACGGGCGGCTTCGGCCAGTGCTTTCACCCGGCCATGGTACAGGTATCCGTTGCGGTCGAAGACCACCAGCTCGATGCCGGCCGCCTTCGCCTTCTCGGCGATGGCATGCCCCACCTGCTTGGCCTGTTCCATCTTGGGAACACCATTGGCCTTCTTGTCCTTCAGCGACGAGGCGCTCACCAGCGTGCGGCCGGCCTCGTCGTCGATGATCTGGGCATACATGCCCACATTGCTACGGTAGATCGACAGACGGGGGCGCTCGGGGGTGCCGTGCACCTTCTTGCGTACCCGGGTCTTGATCTTCAGTCGGCGTGCGATCCTATCGAATGCCATGGTCGTTCTTATTTGCCTGCGGCTTTACCAGCTTTGCGACGCACCAGCTCACCCACGAAGCGAACACCCTTGCCCTTGTAGGGCTCCGGCTTGCGCAACGAACGCAGCTTGGCGGCCACCTGGCCGATCAGTTGTTTGTCCGCGCTCTCCAGGCGGATGATGGGGTTCTTTCCCTTTTCCTGGGCTGCGCTCACTTTGATCTCCTTGGGGAGGTCGAGCACGATGGCGTGCGAGAAGCCCAGAGCCAGTTGCAACTGCTGGCCCTTGGTGGTGGCGCGGTAACCCACACCCACCAGCTCCTGCTCGATCACGAAGCCTTCGCTCACCCCCTTCACCATGTTGGCGATCAGGGCGCGGTACAGGCCGTGCTTCGCGCGGTGCGGCTTTGCATCGCTGGGGCGCTCAACGGTGAGAACACCGGCGTCCTGCTTCAGGCTCATGTCCGGGTCCACACGCTGCTCCAAGGTGCCCTTCGGACCCTTCACGGTCACCAGGTTCTTGTCGCTGACGGTGATCTCCACCCCTTTGGGCAGACTGATCGGTGCTTTTCCAATGCGGCTCATGGTCCTCGGTCTTAGCTCACATAGCACAATACCTCACCTCCCACGTTCAGCACGCGGGCCTCCTTGTCGGTGACCACACCCTTGCTGGTGGAGATGATGGCCACGCCGAGGCCGTTGAGCACGCGGGGAAGTTCCTCCGCATGGGCGTACTTGCGCAGACCGGGCGAACTCACTCGCACCAGTTCCCTGATGGCGTTCTCCCGGGTGCGCGGGTTGTATTTCAGAGCGATCTTGATGACGCCCTGCTTGCCGTCGTCCTCGGTCTTCCAGGACAGGATGTAGCCCTTGTCGTAAAGGATGCGCGTGATGTCCTTCTTCAGGTTGCTCGCGGGCACCTCCACGACCTTCTTGCGCGCCAGGATGGCGTTGCGCAGACGGGTCAGGTAATCGGCGATGGGATCGGTGGTCATGGTCGTAGCGTCGTTGTCTTACCAGCTGCTCTTGGTCACACCGGGGATCTTGCCCTCGAGTGCCATCTGACGGAACATGTTGCGGGAGATGCCGAACACGCGCATGTAACCGCGGGGACGGCCCGTGAGCTGGCAACGGTTGTGCTTGCGCACGTAGCTGCTGTTGGCGGGCAACTGCTGGAGCTTGTCCCACTCACCGGCGGCTTTGAGGGCGGCCCGCTTCTCAGCGAACTTCTCCACCATCCGGGCCCGTTTGCGCTCACGCGCTTTCATGGATTCCTTGGCCATGGTAACTTCTGGTCTGTCGTTATTTCTTGTCTGCGAATGGGAAGCCGAAGGCGGTCAACAGGGCTTTCGCCTCCGCATCGGTCTTCGCCGTGGTCACGAAGGTGATGTCCATACCCTGGATCTTGCTCACCTTGTCGATGTCGATCTCCGGGAAGATGATCTGTTCCTTCACACCGAAGGTGAAATTGCCCTTGCCATCGAAGCCACCGGGCTTGACGCCACGGAAGTCACGGGTACGGGGCAGGCTCACTGCGATCAGGCGGTCGAGGAACTCGTACATGCGGTCGCTGCGCAGGGTGACGCGCGCACCGATGGGCATGCCTTTGCGCAGTTTGAAGTTGCTGATGTCCTTCTTGGACACGGTGGGCACAGCCTTCTGGCCGGCGATGGAGGTCATCTCCACCACGGCGTTCTCCACGATCTTCTTGTCGCCCACGGCGCTTCCAAGACCTTGGTTGAGGCTGATCTTCACCAGACGGGGCACCTGCATGGGGCTCTTGTAACCGAACTCCTTCTGGAGAGCGGGCACCACCTCGTCGTTGTATTTGGCGCGAAGCCGGGGAACGTAACTCATCACTTGGCAGCCTTTTTCTTGGTCTTCACAACACGCTCCAAGCGGCCGTCCTTGCCGGCCACCCGACCCACGCGACCCGGCACACCGGTCTTCGCGTCGATAAGCATCAGGTTGCTGATGTGGATGGGGCCCTCCTTGTCCACAATGCCTCCCTGGGGGTTGGCCGTGGTGGGCTTGCTGTGCTTCTTGTTCATATTGAGGCCCTCCACGAAGGCGACCGAACGGGTGCGGTCGACCTCCAGTACACGGCCCTGCTTGGCGCGGTCCTCACCTGCGAGCACCTTCACCATGTCGCCCTTCTTGATGTGCGTCTTCTTCATCGTCGTACGCATTAGAGCACTTCGGGTGCCAGGGAGATGATCTTCATGAATTTCTTCTCGCGCAGCTCCTTGGCGACCGGTCCGAAAATGCGGGTACCCTTCATCTCGCCAGCGGCGTCGAGGATCACCACCGCATTATCATCGAACCGGATGTAGCTGCCGTCCTTGCGGCGCACTTCCTTCTTGGTGCGCACCACCACCGCCTTGTGCACGGTACCCTTCTTGGCACTGCCGTTGGGCATGGCGTCCTTCACGCTCACCACGATCGTGTCACCGATGCGGGCGTAGCGACGAGCGGTGCCGCCCAGCACCCGGATGCACAGCACCTCCTTGGCGCCGCTGTTGTCGGCCACATTGAGCCGGGATTCCTGTTGGATCATCGCAGTGTCTGTTCTTTACTTGGCACGTTCCACGATCTCCACCACCCGCCAGCGCTTCTGCTTGCTCAGCGGACGGGTCTCCATGATGCGCACGGTGTCGCCGATGTGGGCTTCCTCCTTCTCGTCGTGCGCCATGAACTTGCTGGACATCTTCACGAACTTCCCGTACTTCGGGTGCATCACGCGGCGCTCCACCAGGACCACCACGCTCTTGTTCATCTTGTCGCTGGTCACCACTCCCACACGCTCTTTGCGCAGGTTGCGTTCCACCGGGGTCGCGGTCGTGCTCATTTGCTCTTCATATTGGTGAGCTCACGCTTGCGGAGCTCGGTCAGGATGCGGGCCACTTCCTTGCGCTTCACCCGCAATTGGATCGGACTTTCAACGGGGCTCACCGTGTGGTTGAAGCGCAGCTTCGTCAATGCCGAGCGCTCCTCCTGCAGCTTGTCCTGCAGCTCGGGTACCGTAAGGTCCTTCAGTTCGGTTCCTTTCTTTTTCATGGCTCCCTCTTATTGGCCGTCGTAGTCCTCACGGGTCACGAACTTGGTCTTGATGGGCAGTTTCTGTGCTGCCAGGCGCAATGCCTCCTTGGCCGTGGCCGTCGGTACACCATCCACTTCGAAGATGATGCGGCCGGCATGGCATACGGCCACCCAATGGTCCAGCGAACCCTTACCCTTACCCATACGCACCTCTGCAGGCTTGCTGGTCACGGGCTTGTCCGGAAAGACCTTGATCCACACCTGACCTTCACGCTTCATGTAGCGGGTCAACGCAACACGGGCTGCCTCGATCTGGCGGCTTGTGAGCCACACGCTATCCATCGCCTTGAGGCCGAAGGATCCCAACGATACTCGATGTCCGCGCTGGGCCACGCCTTTCATGCGGCCCTTGTGCATATTGCGGCGCTTGCTACGCTTCGGTTGCAACATGGCTCTTAGTTGTTACTGCGGTTACCACCACGACCACCACCGCGGCGATCGCCTCCAGGACCACGACGGTCACCTCCCGGGCCGCGGCGGTCATTGCCACGACGCTCCGGACGATCGCCCATCGGTCGGCCACCAGGACCACCGGCGGTCTTCAGCTGGCCCTGGTTGGGGCTCAGGTCCTTCTTGCCGTACACCTCTCCGCGCATGATCCAGCACTTGATGCCGATGCGCCCCATCTTGGTGTGCGCCTCGGTGATGGCGAAATCGATGTCGGCGCGCAGGGTGTGCAGAGGCACGCGGCCCTCGCGGTAGCTCTCGGTGCGGGCGATCTCGGCGCCGTTCACACGGCCGCTCACGGTGAGCTTGATGCCTTCGGCGCCCATGCGCATGCTGCTGGCAACGGCCATCTTCATGGCGCGGCGGAAGCTGATGCGGCCTTCAAGCTGGCGGGCGATGCTGTCGGCCACAAGGCGGGCGTCGAGCTCGGGACGCTTGATCTCGAAAATGTTGATCTGCACGTCCTTGCCGGTGAGCTTCTTGAGCTCTTCGCGCAGCTTGTCCACTTCAGCACCACCCTTGCCGATGATCACGCCGGGGCGGGCGGTGTTGATGGTGACGGTCACCAGCTTCAGGGTGCGCTCGATGATGATCCGGCTCACGCTCGCCTTCTTCAGGCGGGCCATGAGGTACGCGCGGATCTGCTCATCCTCCACCAACTTCTCGGTGTAGTTCTTGCCGCCGTACCAGTTGCTGTCCCAACCCTTGACGAAGCCAAGGCGGTAGCCGATCGGATGTACTTTCTGTCCCATGGGGGTCTGTCTCTTGGCTCTTAGTTGGCGGTATCGACGATGAGGCTCACGTGGTTGCTGCGCTTGCGCATGCGGTAGGCGCGGCCCTGGGGTGCCGGAAGCATGCGCTTCAGGCTGCGGCCTTCGTTCACCTGCACGCTCTTCACCACCAGGTCCGCCTCATCGGCCTTGCGACCTTCGTTCTTGGCTTCCCAGTTGGCCACGGCGCTCATCAGCAGCTTCTCCAGATCGCGGCTGCTGTGGCGGGTGCTGAAGCGCAGGATGCCCAGCGCCTTCTCCACCTTCTCTCCACGGATCAGATCGGCCACCTGGCGCATGCGGCGCGGCGAGGTGGGCACATTGTGCAGCTTCGCGATGGCCACCGTCTTCATGGCCTCCTTGCGGGCGTCCGCTGCGAGTTTCTTACGCTGTCCCATGGTCGTGCTTAGTTCTTCTTGTTACCGGAGTGGCCGCGGTAGGTGCGCGTCGGAGCGAATTCGCCCAGCTTGTGCCCCACCATGTTCTCGGTCACGTACACGGGGATGAACTTGTTGCCGTTGTGTACGGCGATCGTCAGGCCTACGAAATCAGGGCTGATGGTGCTGGCACGCGACCAGGTCTTGATCACGGTCTTCTTGCCCGAGGTATGCGCGTCACCCACCCGCTTAGCGAGCTTGTAGTGGATGAACGGCGGTTTCTTGAGTGAACGGCTCATGTGCTATGCGGGGATCAGGCGCCCTTCTTGGCGTTGATGCGTTCGATGATGAACTTGTTGGACCGGTTCTTCGGTGCACGGGTCTTCTTGCCTTTCGCCAGCAGACCCTTGCGGCTGCGCGGGTGACCGCCGCTTGCGCGACCTTCACCACCACCCATCGGGTGATCGACCGGGTTCATGGCCACCGCACGGGTGCGGGGGCGACGGCCCTGCCAGCGGCTGCGACCAGCCTTGCCGCTCTTCTGGAGCATGTGCTCGGCGTTGCCCACAGTACCCACGGTGGCCAGGCAGGTCACCAGGATCATGCGCACCTCCCCGCTCGGCATCTTCACCGTGGCGTAGCGGCCCTCGCGAGCGCTGAGCTGCGCAAAGGTGCCAGCGCTGCGGGCGATGCTGCCACCCTGGCCGGGTTGGAGTTCGATGTTGTGGATGATGGTACCCACGGGGATCTCGCTCAACGGAAGGGTGTTGCCCACTTCGGGAGCCACACCGCTGCGACCGCTGAGGATGGTCTGGCCCACCTGGAGCCCGTTGGGGGCCAGGATATAGCGCTTCTCACCGTCGGCGTAGTTCAGCAGGGCGATCCGCGCGCTGCGGTTCGGATCGTACTCGATGGTCTTCACCACCGCCGGGATACCGAACTTGTCACGCTTGGTGTCGATGACACGGTACCGCTGCTTATGACCACCGCCGATGTAGCGCATGGTCATTTTACCCTGGTTGTTACGACCACCGCTCTTGGTGGTACCGCTGGTCAGCGACTTCAGCGGCTGATTGGTCGACACCCCATCGAAGTCGGTGATGACCCGGTGACGGGTACCCGGGGTGACGGGATTGAGTTTGCGGATGCCCATGGCTTAGATGCTGCTGTAGAGGTCGATCACTTCACCGCTCTTCACCGTCACGATGGCCTTCTTGAAGCTCGGGGTGCGTCCTTTCAGGATGTTCGTCTTGGTGTAACGGGTGCGGTTCTTGCCGCGGCAGATCATGGTACGCACACCGGTCACGGTGACGCTGTACTCCTTCTCGACCGCCTGCTTGATCTGCACCTTGTTGCTCGTCTTGGCGACAACGAAGCCGTAGCGGCCTTCCTTCTCGCCCTGGGCCGTCATCTTCTCAGTGATGATCGGACGGATGATGATCTGGCTCATGGCTTACTTGCTCAGGGTGTTCTCCAGGGCGGGGATCGCGTCCTTCACGATCAGCACGCCATGGGCGTTCATGATGTCGTACGTGCTCACTTCGCTGGCCACCACCACCCGCGCACAGCGGATGTTACGCACGCTCAGCAGCACGTTGTCGTCCTTGCTCGGCACCACCACCAGGCTGCGGCGGCTGCCCAGCTCGAAGGCGCTCAGCAGTGCTGCGAAGTCCTTCGTACGCGGAGCCTTCATGCTCACCTCGTCCAGCACCTTTACGGCACCGTCCTTCACTTTGTAGGTGAGGGCACTGCGGCGGGCCAGGTCTTTCACCTTCTTGTTCAGCTTGAAGTGGTAGTCGCGCGGCTGGGGACCGAACACGCGCGCTCCGCCCTTGAACAACGGGCTCTTGATGGAGCCTTTACGGCTGCCACCAGTACCCTTCTGGCGATGCAGTTTGCGCGTGGAGCCAGAGACCTCGCTCTTCTCGAGGGTCTTCGCGGTGCCCTGGCGCTTGTTGGCCAGGTGCTGTTTGACGTCCAGCCAGATGGCGTGGTCGTTCGGCTTCTCGATCGCGAATACCGCGTCGTTCAGCTTGGCCTTTTTGCCGGTGGACTTGCCGTCCTTTCCGTAGATCTCCAGTTCCATCTTACTTCCAGATGATCACGTAGCTGCCCTTGGCACCGGGTACGGTACCACGCAACAGCAACAGGTTCTTGCCACTGTCCACCTTCACCACCTTGAGGTTCTCGGTGGTCACTTTGTTGCCACCCGTGCGGCCGGCCATGCGCAGGCCTTTGAACACACGGCTGGGGTACGAACTGCCACCCAGGGAACCGGGGGCGCGGCTACGATCGTGCTGACCGTGGGTCGCTTCACCCACACCACTGAAACCGTGGCGCTTCACAACGCCTTGGAATCCCTTGCCCTTACTGTGGCCGGTCACCGTCACGAAGCTGCCCTCCTCGAAGAGGTCAACACCAACGGTCTCACCGAGCTTCAGCTCCTGCTCGAACTCCTTGAACTCGTGAGCCTTCACCTTGGGGGTGGTGCCCGCCTTCTTGTAGTGACCTGCGGCAGCCGCAGGGGTGCTCTTCATGCGACGCTCACCGGCGGCCAACTGCACCGCTTCGTAGCCGTCCTTTTCCACGGTCTTCAACTGCGTAACCACGTTGGGCTCCGCTTCGATCACCGTGCACGCCACCAAGGTCCCGTCCGTATCGAACAGGCTGGTCATGCCGATCTTCTTTCCGATCAATCCGCTCATGGCTGTGTCGTGTTATCGGTCAGACTTTGATCTCCACGTCCACGCCGCTGGGGAGTTCCAGCTTCATCAGGGCATCGATCGTCTTGGAGGACGAGCTGTAGATGTCCATCATGCGCTTGTAGCTGCAGAGCTCGAACTGCTCGCGGGCCTTCTTGTTCACGTGCGGAGAGCGGAGCACGGTGAATATGCGCTTGTGGGTGGGCAGGGGGACCGGTCCACTTACCACGGCGCCCGTGCTCTTCACCGTCTTTACGATCTTCTCGGCGCTCTTGTCGACGAGGTTGTGATCGTAAGACCGCAGTTTGATGCGGATCTTCTGGGTCATCGCTGTTGGCGTTAGGCTGATACTTTTCCACGCGCCTTGGCCAACACGGCTTCGGTCACGTTGTTTGGTGCGGGGTCGTAATGGCTGAACTCCATGGTGCTGCTCGCGCGGCCGGAGCTCATGGTACGCAGGCTGGTGACATAGCCGAACATCTCGCTCAGGGGAACCAGACCCTTGATGGCCTTGGCTCCGGAACGGTCCTCCATGCCTTGGATGGTGCCGCGGCGACGGTTGAGGTCACCCACGATATCACCCATGTTCTCTTCAGGCGTGATCACTTCGATCTTCATGATCGGCTCCATCAGCACCGGCTTGCACTTGGGCAACGCAGCACGGAAGGCGCTCTTTGCGCAGATCTCGAAGCTCAGTGCGTCGGAGTCCACGTTGTGGAACGATCCGTCGTACAGGGTCACCTTCAGGCTCTCCATCGGATAGCCGGCCAGCACGCCGTTCTTCAACGAGGCCTCGAAACCCTTGGCCACCGGCTGGATGAACTCCTTCGGAATGGAACCGCCCTTGATCTCGTCAATGAACTCAAGGCCGGTCTTCTCGGCGTCCGTCTGAGGCTCGATGCGCACATGGATGTCGGCGAACTTACCGCGGCCACCCGTCTGCTTCTTGTACACTTCGCGGTGCTCCACGGTGCCGGTGATGGCTTCCTTGTACTTCACCTGCGGCGCACCCTGGTTGCACTCCACCTTGAACTCGCGCTTCATGCGGTCCACCAGGATCTCCAGGTGGAGTTCACCCATACCGCTGATCACGGTCTGGCCGGTCTCCTCGTCGGTGTTGACCTTGAAGGTGGGGTCCTCCTCGGCCAGCTTCGCCAGAGCAGCACCCATCTTGTCCAGGTCAGCCTGGGTCTTGGGCTCCACTGCGATACCGATCACCGGCTCAGGGAAGCTCATGCTCTCCAGCACGATGGGCTTGTTCTCATCGCACAGCGTGTCGCCGGTGCGGATGTCCTTGAAGCCCACTGCCGCGCCGATGTCACCGGCTTCGATGACCTCCACGGGGTTCTGCTTGTTGGAGTGCATCTGGAAGATGCGGCTGATGCGCTCCTTGTTGCCGGTGCGCATGTTCTTCACATAGCTACCGGCAGGCACCGCACCGCTGTAGCAGCGGAAGAAGGCCAGACGGCCCACGTAGGGGTCCGTGGCGATCTTGAACGCCAGGCTGGCCATGGGCTCGCTGGCATCCGGACGACGGGTGATCTCCGCGCCGGTATCTGGATCGGTACCGGTCACAGCCTCGATGTCCACCGGGCTGGGCAGGTAGGCCATCACGGCGTCGAGCATGGTCTGCACGCCCTTGTTCTTGAAGGCGCTTCCGCAGAGGATCGGCGTGATGCTCATGCTGATCGTGCTCTTGCGGATGGCGTTCATGATCTCGGCCTCCGTCAGGCTGTCGGGATCGGCGAAGTACTTTTCCATCAAGGTGTCGTCGCTTTCAGCAACGGCCTCGATGAGCTTGCCACGCCACTCTTCCACCGTGTCCTTCAGGTCTTCCGGGATCGGCACTTCGTTCCAGGTCATGCCCTGGTCGGCCTCGTTCCACACCATGCCGCGGTTGTTGATCAGGTCAACAACACCTTTGAAATCGGCCTCGGCTCCGATGGGCACCTGCAGGGGCACGGGGTTGGCACCCAGACGCTCACGGATCTGCTTCACCACATTGAAGAAGTCGGCACCGCTGCGGTCCATCTTGTTGACGAAACCGATGCGGGGCACCTTGTACTTGTTCGCCTGGCGCCACACGGTCTCGCTCTGGGGCTCCACGCCACCCACGGCGCAGAACAGCGCCACGGCACCGTCGAGCACGCGCAGGCTGCGCTCCACCTCCACGGTGAAGTCCACGTGGCCCGGCGTATCGATCAGGTTGATCTTGTACTTCTCGTTGCGGTAGTTCCAGCTGGTGGTGGTGGCGGCGCTGGTGATGGTGATCCCACGCTCCTGCTCCTGCTCCATCCAGTCCATGGTGGCCGCACCGTCGTGCACCTCACCGATCTTGTGTACCAGACCGGTGTAGTAAAGGATGCGCTCGGACGTGGTCGTCTTACCGGCATCGATGTGCGCCATGATGCCGATGTTGCGCGTGTATTTGAGGTCCCTCTTGGCCATGGGTTCTGTTGCTCGCTGCGGTCGTTATCAGAAGCGGAAGTGGCTGAACGCCTTGTTCGCTTCCGCCATCTTGTGCACCTCTTCCTTCTTCTTGAAGGCGGCACCCTCCTCCTTGCTGGCGGCGAGGATCTCGTTGGCCAGCTTCACTGCCATGCTGCGCTCGTTGCGACCACGGGCATAGCCGATGAGCCACTTCATGGCCAGGCTGCGCTTGCGCTCCTCACGCACCGATTGCGGGATCTGGAAGTTGGCACCACCCACGCGGCGGGTGCGCACCTCCACTTGCGGGGTCACGTTCTGCAGGGCCTTGCGGAACACCTCCAGCCCGTCCTCACCGCTCTTCTCGGCTACGATGTCGATGGCGTTGTAGAAGATGTCGAACGACTTGCTCTTCTTGCCGTCGTACATCAGGTTGTTCACGAACTTGGTCACGTGCACATCGCCGAACTTGGGGTCCGGCAGGATGGTGTGCTTTACGGTCTTCTTGCGCATGGCTTAGTTCCTTCTGCGGTCAGTTCGAACTACGAGGAGACTACTTCTTCTTGGCGGGGGCTGCTCCGGGTTTCGGGCGCTTGGTGCCGTACTTGCTGCGGCGCTGGTTGCGTCCCTCCACGCCCGAGGTGTCGAGCACCCCACGCACGATGTGGTACTTCACGCCGGGCAAGTCCTTCACACGACCACCACGCACCAGCACGATGCTGTGCTCTTGGAGGTTGTGTCCTTCACCGCCGATGTAGGCGATCACTTCGTAACCGTTCACCAGACGCACCTTGGCCACCTTGCGAAGGGCCGAATTCGGCTTCTTCGGGGTGGTCGTGTACACCTTGGTGCACACCCCACGACGCTGCGGGCAGCGCGTAAGGGCAACGGATTTGCTCTTGTACTCAGGGTTCTCGCGGCCCTTACGGATGAGCTGTTGGATCGTTGGCATGAGCTCCTTTCTCTTGGCTTTCAGGTGTTTCCGCACACTCCTTGGCGAAAACGGGCTGCGAAGGTAGGCAGATCCACCTTATCAACGATCCCCAGGGGATGAAAAATCCTCCTCCCCCACCCCACGATCGCCCTTCGATCCGATCATCCCCACCGCTGCTTCGATCAGCTCAACATTGATGATCAGCGACTTACAACACCAACCCCAGCGCTCCATCACCCCCACCTGAACGCCCCCTTCCCGCCAACGACCGCCTGCGGTCCATTCTCGATCCGTATCTTTGTTCAGATCATATGATGCGAAATGGACCTCGGAACCATCACCTACTACTCCATCGATCCGCGGATGCTGAACCTGGTGGCCACCATCCACCACCGCCTCGGCGAAGTGCATGCACGCCACCTGCAGCACAGCCCCCCCGAACTGGCCACCGCCTACCGGGTGAGCGCCGTACACGCCAACATGGCCATCGAGGGCGGCATGCTCGATCACCTGCCCGTGGCCCGGCTCATCGACCGCCCGGCCAGCGCCCAAGGTCCGGCCGACCAGGAGGTGGTGAACACCCACCGCACCCTGGACCACCTGCCCGAGCTGGACCCCTTCACCGCGCACGACCTGCGTCAGGCCCACGCCCTGTTGATGCATGGCCTTGCGCTGGATGCCGGCCACTTCCGCACCGGACCCATGGACGTGCTCTACGGTGACCCGGAGCCCCTCCGCGTGGCCAATGCACAGGACCTGCCCGCTGTGGTGCAGGACCTGCTGCGGTACGCCGAAGAGGATGACTTCCCACCGCTGATCACCAGCTGCGTGTTGCACTTCGGCCTGATCTACCTGCGTCCGTTCACGGCCGGCAATGGGCGCCTGGCCCGCTTGTGGCAGCGCAGCATGCTCATGCGGCTATGGCCTGTGTTCGCGTACCTGCCCTTCGAAGCCTTCATCCACCGGGCCGAACCCGCGTACCACGCAGCCCTGGAGTATGCCGATCGACGCGGCGATTGTGGCGGCTTCATCAACTATCTGCTCGAGCGCATCGATGAAGCATTGGCCGAAGTGCTGGACAAGCCCGATCCCGTGCGTTCACCAATGGACCGATTGCAGCTGTTCCTGCAACAGCGTGGCGGGCGTCCCTTCCGCCGCAAGGACTACCTCGGCTTTTACCCCGAGCTGAGCACGGCCACCGCCACGCGCGATCTGATGGAGGCCACCACCACAGGACGGCTGGAGAAGAGCGGTGCCGTGCGGACGGCGGTGTATCGGGCGCGGTAAGTGTACCGAACCGTGAATAACTCATGCCCCTGCGCAGGCCCCCATTGCGGCTACCTTTGACGCCCCCATGAAGTACCTGGACGGCCTCAATCCAGCCCAGCGCGCGGCAGCCGAACACACCGATGGACCCACCATGGTCATTGCCGGAGCAGGCAGTGGCAAGACCAAAGTGCTCACTGTCCGCATCGCGCACCTGATGGCCGCCAAGCAGGTGGACCCCTACCGCATCCTGGCCCTCACCTTCACCAACAAGGCGGCCAGGGAAATGAAGGAGCGCATCGCGGGCATCGTGGGGCGCAGTGAGGCGGCCGGGCTTTGGATGGGCACCTTCCACAGCATCTTCAGCCGCATCCTGCGTGCCGAGGCGGACAAGCTGGGCTATCCGAAGGACTTCACGATCTACGACACGGACGACAGCCGCAGCGTGATCAAGGGCATCCTGAAGGAGTGGCAGCTGGACGACAAGCTCTACAAGCCCAACCAGGTCCACGGCCGCATCAGCATCGCCAAGAACAACCTCATCGGTCCGCTGGAATACCTGGCCAACGCCGAACTGATGGCCGGCGACGCCAGCGTGGGGCGCGAAAAGATGGGGGAGCTCTACAAGGCCTACGCCGAAAAGTGCTTCCGCGCTGGCGCCATGGACTTCGACGACCTGCTCTTCAACACCGCCCTGCTCTTCCGCGACCATCCGGAGGCCATGCTGAAGTACCAACAGCGTTTCCAGTACCTGCTGGTGGACGAGTACCAGGACACCAACCTGGTGCAGTACAACATTGTGCGCACCCTGGCCGCACGCCATGAGAACCTCACCGTGGTGGGCGACGACAGCCAGAGCATCTATGCCTTCCGTGGTGCCAACATCCAGAACATCCTCAACTTCCGCAGCGACTACCCGGACCACGCGCTCTTCAAGCTGGAGCAGAACTACCGTTCCACCAAGACCATCGTGGGCGCCGCCAATTCGCTCATCGAGAAGAACAAGGACCAGATCAAGAAGACCATCTGGACCGCCAATGCGGACGGCGAGCGCATCCGCGTGCACCGCGCCCTGAGCGACAACGAAGAGGGTGCTTATGTGGCGCACAGCATCTTCGAGACCAAGATGCAGGAACAGGTGGCCAACAAGGGCTTCGCCATCCTCTACCGCACCAACGCGCAAAGCCGCAGCATGGAGGAAGCGCTGCGCAAGCTCAACATCCCCTACCGCATCTTCGGCGGCCTCAGCTTCTACCAGCGCAAGGAGATCAAGGACCTCATCAGCTACTTCCGCCTGGTGTGCAACCCCAACGATGAGGAGGCCCTGAAGCGTGTGATCAACTACCCCACCCGCGGCATCGGCGCCACCACGGTGGATAAGCTGCTGGTGGCGGGCGCAGCGCACCAACTGAGCATCTGGGACCTGCTCACCCAGCGCTCCGAACTGGTGGATGTGCATGGCGGCACCCGCAAGTCCCTCGCGGACTTCGTGCTGATGATCCAGGGCTTCCAGGCCATGCTCAACAGCCATTCCGCTGCGGTGCTCGGTGAAGAGATCGCCCGCCGCACCGGCATCCTCAAGGACCTCTTCGCGGACAAGACCCCGGAGGGCGTGAGCCGCTACGAGAACATCCAGGAACTGCTGGCCGGCATGAAGGAGTTCAGCGAACGCGATGCGGAAGGCGCCGACGTGCCCCGCACCCTGAGCGACTTCCTGATCGACGTGGCCCTGCTCACCGATGCGGACAACGACGACCCGAACGACAACGATCGGGTGAGCCTGATGACCATTCACAGCGCGAAGGGTCTGGAGTTCCCGCATGTGCACATCGTGGGCTTGGAGGAGGACCTCTTCCCCAACCTGATGGCCGTACAGACCCGCGCCGACCTGGAGGAGGAACGCCGCCTGTTCTACGTGGCGCTGACCCGCGCGGAGAAGCGCTGCACCCTGAGCTATGCGATGAGCCGCTACAAGTGGGGCAACCTCACGGCCAGTGAGCCCAGCCGCTTCATCGATGAGATCGATCCGAAGTACCTGGAGATGCCGTCGAGCGGCCAGCGTTCAGCGGGCTTCGCACAGCAGGCGGCACCGCGCGGCACACCGCCCTGGGCGCAGCGCCCCCGCACGGTGGACACCCCCGCCGAGGAGCGCGGCAGCAAGCCCGTGTACGGGCGCGAGAAGCGCGCGCCGCTGCCCCCGCCTGAGCGCCGCACAGCCGCACCGGAACCCGCGCCCAGGGCCCGCAACCTCAAGCGCATCAGCCCCAGCGGCACGCCTACCGAGGCCACCCGCAGCCTGGGTGCACCTGCCGGCGACATCGCGGAAGGCATGACCGTGCTTCACGAGCGCTTCGGCAAAGGCAAGGTGCTGAAGGTGGAAGGCAACCCGCCCGACCTGAAGGCCACGGTGTTCTTCCCCAGCGCCGGTCAGAAGCAGCTGTTGCTGCGCTTTGCGAAGCTGGAGGTTGTGGCGGATTAGGGCCGTGGTGCGGACCGCGGACCGAGCTCCAACCCCAACGCGATCCCGACCGTGGCGACGCGTTCAGGGAGTTCCAGGTATCGTTCGTTCGGCCAGGGCGATGCGATCGCAGGTTGCTGATCGAAGGCCAGGTCGGCCCAGGGCTCTACGAACCACCACAGCCGGCCGTGAACCACCCGTGCATGGCGCAGACCCAGCCGGAAACCACCGACCGTTCGCTTCGCATCCACGGTGGCACTGACCGGTTCGGAACTGCCCGCTCCACCGAGGCTCCGCTCCACATCCAGGGAACCCGCTTCACCGAACTCGAGACCAAGCAAGAGGCGGGTCTCGTGCTTCTCCGCGCCAGCCAAGCGCACAGCACACAACAACTGCAGGCGCAACTCATTGCTCCGGTAGGTGAAGGTCTCCACTTCGGCAGGCACGAAGAGCGAGGTACGAGCGGTGCTGAACCTGCGGTCCCGTAGCTCCAGGCCCAGCATGAACCGCACTCTGGCACCAACATCAGGACCGAACCGGATCCCCATAACGCGCTCCGACCCACGCTCAGTGGGCGCGTTGTACAAGGGCACACCGCCCCCGCTCCACGCAGATAGCCAGGCGCTTTGCGCGGAGGTGGCAGTGCTCATGCACAGGATGGCGATGATGAGTAGGATGGGGCGCATGGAAAACGAAAAGCGAACGGCCAGGACCATCTGGACCTGCCTAGGGGCAGCTCACTCAAAGATATGCCCCTTCACGCACCCAAATAATGGCAAGCAGGCCGTGGTGCCTTATCTGTGTTGGCTGCGCCAGGCGCTCGGCAGCAATATGTCGTGGTTCTTCACGGCGCACATTATGCGCGGCTGAACCATCCTTAAAATGGTCAATTACGACCATCTTGGGGCCGGTATGGACCTGAATGAACTGAGCTTTTCGCAGAACGCGTGTTTGCTTGGGGTTCTAGCTTTGGGCCTGGCAAGCATCGGAGCAGAGGCCCGATCCCGTCATGCGTTGGCGATCGGCCTGCTGACCGTGGCCGCCTTGCTCCTTCGCCTTTTCGCTGCCACGTTGGACCCGTTCTTGAACGATTGGGATGAGGCTTATCATGCCGTTGTGGCAAAGAACATGGTGAAGCACCCGATGCACCCCATCCTCTTCAAGGAGGCTGCGCTGCCCACCACCACTTCGTGGGCCGAACAGCACATCTGGCTGCACAAACCACCGTTCTTCCTTTGGCAAATGGCGCTCAGCATCAATGTGATCGGGGACACCCCCTTCGCGGTAAGGCTGCCCAGTGTACTGTGGACTACACTGATGGTGCCGGCCGTATGGCGCATCGGGATATTGCTGCGGAACGAACGCACAGGGTTCGTTGCTGCGGGCATGGTCGCGTTCAGCTATCTGCTTCAAGAGCTGGTGGCAGGATCCATCAACACGGACCACAATGATGCGGTCTTCATCGGACTCATCACCTGCACGACATGGCTTTGGTTGGAGCATGTGCGTAGACCAACCACCACATATGCAGCAACTATCGGTTTGCTGAGCGCGTGCGCCATACTCACCAAATGGTACATAGGCTGCCTTGTCTTTCTGCCGTTCGGCCTGTCGGTCCTTCTCGAAGGATGTAAGCCACCGGCGCTACGGCAGCTCGGCGTTGCCATGCTCATGGCGTTCATCCCCGTCGGAGCCTGGCTCTGGTACATCACGGTATCATTCCCGGTCGAAGCAAGCTACGAAGCGCATGAGAATTGGCTTCGGTGGAGCACTCCGCTGGAGGGTCATCGTGGCAGCATATTCTTCCATTTCGAGGTGATCGCCGACCTCATCCCTCCGCTTACCTGGTGGATCCTGCTCCCCACGCTGGTCTGGTTCGTCTGGCGCATCAAGACGACCTCACATCGTATCCTTTTGATCTCTACTGTTAGTGCTGTGCATGTATTCTTTCTTCTCGCCGAAACGAAGATGGTGTGCTACACCATGGTGCTTCTTCCGTTCTATTGTCTGGCCGTCGCCAACGCGCTGGTCGACTTCAGTGATCGGATCACACGGGCGGCGATCGCCAGAAGCACCATGGCCCTTGCCACCGTAGGGCTGTGTTACTTCACCTTGGACATTCCTCGCATCATTGCGCGTCATTCATTGGCGTGGTCACATGATGTGGATCCGCGCTGGCGAATGCAGAACATTACGGTCACCAACGATCTGGTACGGCTTGCTAAGTTCCTTGAACGGCATCCCAAGCCGATCCTGTTCAACATGCCCCGCAACCACAACTATCGGTTCATGTTCGCCTCGGGCATTGACGCATGGCCAAAGGCTGCAACGCCGAAGGATGTGGAGCGCTTGACGCAGCTGGGCTACACGGTCTTTCAGCTTCAGGATGGTGCGGAAGCTGACGCTTTGCCCGCAGGTGCTTTAGTGGTACCGGATAGCGTTTTCTCCATTCCAAGGGACGTCAGGATGTGAACAGCCTATGCTGATCAGAAGAGAACGGATCGCAGTCGATCGTTGCGTGCGGTGGTGATAGTGCCATAGCGCCTCGAACGGAAGGCAACCCGCCCGACCTGAAGGCCACCGTGTTCTTCCCCAGCGCCGGTCAGAAGCAGCTGTTGCTGCGCTTCGCGAAGCTGGAGGTGGTGAACGAGTGAACCCTCTTCATCCAGCCTGCGTACAACCAGGCGTGCGTGATCAGCTCTTCCAGTTGCTGGTGCTACCCGCCCTGTTGCTCTGCCTTGAGGTCCGCTCACAGGCCCGGTACGAGTTCGGCTTCAGCTTGAACCCCACCGCCCAAGGGGCGCTCCACGGGCTGTTCATCTACACCGTTCTGGATGGCCAGGCGGTAGGTAGCGTACCGATGCGCGCCCTGCCCTTCTTCCTTCAGGCCTCTGGGATGGAAGAAAGCCGCGCCAACCTGGAGATGATCGACCTCTTCGCTGAGCATGGTATTGCCGGCTGCGGTCCCCTGGCAAGCAGCAGCGGCGCCACCTCCGACCTGGACTGCCTGCCGCTGAAGGACCTTTGGAAGCTCAGGTACCAGGACGGAATGGGCGTTGCCTCCGGCATGGGCTGGGCAGCCGAACCGATGCGCCCGTCCGAACGGCAGCAGATCATCCTGCAACATTACCGGCCGCCGCAGTACGACCACTGGCATGGCCCCTACTTCGGCAACGATGCCTTCCGCTTGCTGCGCGACATGCAGGATCCCGCCTGGGTGGAGACCTATCGCCGAGGCGGTTGATGGACACTTCACGCTTTCGTCCTACATTCGCAGCGGACGGTGCCATTTGCATAGTCCCCCGGTGGTCCCTGTTGGATCGCCACCGCCCCCAGCAGAACCTGCGATGAGCCTTCCCGGTCTTGAGTACAATACACAGCGCCCTGCGCTGCCCATTCCCGAATACGGTCGCAACGTGCAGCGCATGGTGGACCATTGTATGGAACTGGAGGACCGCGAGAAGCGCACCCGCAGCGCCAAGGCCATCATCCAGGTGATCGCCCGGCTCAATCCCCAGCTGCGCAACAGCGACAATTTCGAGCGTACCCTGTGGGACCACCTCTGGATCATGAGCGACATGAAGCTGGACGTGGACGCCCCGTTCCCCATGCCCACCGCGGCAGAACTGGAGAGCAAGCCGGAGCGGGTGCCCTATCCCCAGGGCGATATCAGGTTCGGGCACTACGGCAAGACCGTACAACGCATGATCGCCCAGTGTATGGCCATGGCCGAGGGAGAGCACCGGGACCAATATGTGTTGGTGATCGCCAACCTGATGAAGCGTCAGTTCCTGGCCTGGAACCGCGATACCGTGCCCGATCCAGTGATCCTGAAGGACCTGGCAGAGCTGAGCCAGGGCAAGCTGCGCCTGAAGCCCGAGCAGCAGCTGGCCCACACCGCCGACCTGCTGCGCACCCAGCAGAACGGACCGCGCAATGAAGTGGACCTGCGACGAAAGCCCGGCGGTGGTGGCGGCAAGAAGCGCAATCGGAACCGGAAGAAGCGGTACTAAGCACTGAGGTACGCCGTCCCTGAGGGCTTCTTGTGCCGCGTATGTGCGAAGGACGGCGTCCCTCGCACATTCGCCCCGTCCACAGACACCCGTGCATACTCCGCCACGCTGGCCCTACGCGGAAGCGCCTGCGCTCCGTTGCTTTGGAACATCCGGCCAACCGATCCGGACCACCGCATCGCATGTCCAGTTTCCGCATCGAAGGAGGGCGCCGCTTGAAGGGTACCCTCACGCCGCAAGGCGCCAAGAACGAAGCCCTGCAGATCCTCTGCGCCGTGCTGCTCACCAGCGAGCCGGTGGTGATCCGCAACGTTCCCGATATCGTGGACGTGAACAAGCTCATCGACCTGCTGCGGCACATGGGCGTGGCGGTGGAGCGGCTCAACGACAGCGACTACCGCTTCACGGCCAAGGACATCGACATCGAATTCTTTCTGCGCCCTGAGTTCAAGCAGATGGGTGGCGGTCTGCGCGGCAGCGTGATGATCGTGGGCCCTTTGCTCGCACGCTTCGGCCGCGGATACATCCCCACGCCCGGCGGTGACAAGATCGGCCGACGACGCCTGGACACGCACTTCATCGGCTTCCAGCAGCTGGGCGCCGAATTCAACTATGACGGGAAGGAGGGCTTCTACCGCGTGGAAGCGCGCAAGCTCAAGGGCACCTACATGCTGTTGGACGAGCCCAGCGTGACCGGCACCGCCAACATCGTGATGGCGGCGGTGATGGCGGAGGGGCGCACCACGATCTATAACGCGGCGTGCGAACCCTACCTGCAGCAGCTCTGCAACATGCTCAACCGCATGGGCGCCCAGATCACCGGCATCGGCAGCAACCTGCTCGTGATCGATGGCGTGAAGGAACTGGGTGGGACCGAACACCGCATGTTGCCTGACATGATCGAGATCGGCAGCTTCATCGGCCTGGCCGCCATGACCCGCAGCGAGATCCTGATCAAGGACACTGGCTACGACCACCTCGGCTGCATCCCCGATGTCTTCCGCCGGCTGGGCATCACCGTGATCCGGCAGGGTGACGACATCCTGGTGCCTCAGCACGATCACTACAAGATCAAGACCTTCATCGATGGCAGCATCATGACCATCAGTGACCATCCCTGGCCCGGGTTCACGCCAGACCTGCTGAGCATCGTGCTCACCGTGGCCACCCAGGCAAAGGGCAGCGTGCTGATCCACCAGAAGATGTTCGAGAGCCGCTTGTTCTTCACCGACAAGCTCATCGATATGGGCGCGCAGATCATCCTCTGCGACCCGCACCGTGTGGTGGTGAACGGCCACGACTTCCAGCAGCCCTTGCGCGCCATCCGCATGACCAGTCCGGACATCCGCGCCGGGGTGGCCTTGCTGATCGCTGCGTTGAGCGCCGAAGGCACCAGCACCATCGAGAACATCGAACAGATCCGCCGCGGCTACCAGCACATCGAGCAACGTCTCACGGCGCTCGGCGCACGGATCGAGGTGGTCTAGAAGCCGTCTCAAAATAGTTTTTGGCAGCGAGCCGGAGGATCTTTTCAGGCAGCCTAGGCGCGAAACCCGCGCATAGCTGGACGCTCTGTAAGGGTTGAGTAACGACGGATGCCTGAAAAAGGCCCCGGCACAGCCCGAGGGATTATTTTGAGATGGCTTCTAGATGGGTGCGCTTGCCCGGCATGGCCTTCCCAATGCGGCATGATGTTGGCTGAGGAGGGGCGATCCCCATCCTACCTTTGCACCGATGAACCTCCGCACCCTCATGTCCAAGATGCGCATCCTCACCGTGGCGGCCGTCGCTTTGCTGGCCATCTACGGCTTCTCCGCACGCCTCTCCAATGACAACGCCGAAGCACCAGTGGCCGAAGGCGATGCCAAGGTGGGCACCAACATCGGCGACAAAGCCCCTGAGCTGGCCTTCATGAACCCCGACAGTACCAAGGTGCTGAAGTTGTCCGAGCTGCGCGGCAAGTACGTTTTGATCGACTTCTGGGCCAGCTGGTGCGGTCCCTGCCGCCGTGAGAATCCGAACGTGGTGGCCGCGTACGACAAGTACAGCCAGGCCAAGTTCAAGACCGGCAAAGGCTTCGAGGTGTACAGCGTGAGCCTGGACAAGAGCCGCGATGCCTGGAAGAAGGCCATCACCCAGGACAACCTGAAGTGGAAGTGGCACGTGAGCGACCTCGCCTTCTGGAACTCCAAGGGCGCGCAGCTCTATGGTGTCAGTTCGATCCCGGCCAGCTTCCTGGTGGACCCCAACGGCATCATCGTGGCCAAGAACCTGCGCGGCATGGGCCTGCACCAGGAACTGGACAAGCATGTGAAGAGCCTCTGAGCCGACCGAACCTCTTGATGAACGCCTCCGTGATCCGGGGGCGTTCGTCGTTCGATCCTGTCAGGATGAACCACTGTTGCGTCCGGTTCCCTGCCAAAAAGTCCCCGACCTTTGCGCCGCCGCCCCGCTGGACGGCCTTGGCACTGTAGTTGACGACCGCCCAGATGCTGTTCAAAAAGCGACCGAAGACCATGTCCGAACGACCCGAGGCCAGCCCGGCCAATGCCACCGCCGAGCAACCGAACGCCGCTCCTGTGGACGCCACCGATGAGACCCTGGCCGCCGCCAGCCAGGCCGCTGCCGAGCATATGGTGAACGATGCCGAGAACGCCGGCCACAACGAATTGGACGAATTGAACGCCCAGTTGGCGAGCGCCAAGGCTGAACTGGCTGAGATGAAGGACCGCTGGCTGCGCCTCAACGCCGAGTTCGACAACTTCCGCAAGCGCACCGCCAAGGAAAAGCTCGAAATGCTCCAGTTCGCCGGAGAGAACAGCCTGAAGAACATGCTGCCCGTAGTGGACGACATGGAGCGCGCCATCGCCAACAACGCCAACACCACTGAGATCGCCGCGGTGAAGGAAGGCTTCCAGCTGATCCACCACAAGCTCCTCCATATCCTGGGCAGCCAGGGTGTGAAGCCCATGGAGAATGTGAAGGGACACCCCTTCGACGTGGACAGGCACGAGGCCATCACCAAGGCACCGGCCCCCAGCGACGACCTCAAAGGCAAGGTGATCGATGTGGTGGAAAGCGGCTACACCCTGCACGATAAAGTGATCCGCTACGCCAAAGTGGTGGTTGGCGAGTAGTGACCGAAGACCCTCGGCCCACTGCCAGACCGACCTGATGCAGACCCCATGAGCAAGCGCGATCCCTACGAAGTGCTCGGTGTTGAACGCAACGCCAGTGCCGACGACATCAAGAAGGCCTACCGCAAGCTGGCCATCAAGTACCACCCTGACAAGAACCCCGGCGACAAGAGCGCCGAGGAGAAGTTCAAGGAAGCGGCAGCAGCCTACGAGATCCTGAGCGACGCGGACAAGCGTGCCAAGTACGACCGATTCGGACACGCCGGGCCCGGCATGGGTGGCGGCTTCCAGGGGGGTGGCATGAACATGGAGGACATCTTCTCCCAGTTCGGCGACATCTTCGGTGGCGGGTTCGGGGGCGCCTTTGGTGGCGGGTTCAGCGGGCAGCGTGGCGGGCGCACCGTCAAAGGCAGCAACCTGCGCGTGCGCCTGAAGCTCTCCCTGGACGAGATCGCCAATGGCGTGGAGCGCAAGATCAAGGTGACCAAGCTGGTGCGTGGAAAGGGCAGCGAATACGGCCCCTGCCGCACGTGTGGTGGCAGCGGTCAGGTGCGCCGTGTGCAAAGCACCTTCCTGGGCCAGATGCAGACGGTAAGCACCTGCCCCAGTTGTGGCGGCGTGGGCCAGACCGTGACCAAGCGTGGGGCCGGCAGTGATGAACATGGCCTGGTGCGCGAGGAAGTGGTGGTGCCCATCCGCATCCCCGCCGGTGTGGAGGAAGGCATGCAGCTGAACATCAGCGGCATGGGCAACGAAGCCCCGGCCGGTGGCGTGCCCGGCGACCTGCTCGTGGTGATCGAGGAGGAGCAGCACCCCGACCTGCGTCGCGATGGCCAGAACCTGCATGCGGAGATCTTCGTGAGCATGATCGACGCGGCGCTCGGCACCCAAGTGGAAGTGCCCATCGTGGGTGGCCGTGCCAAGGTGAAGATCGACCCCGGCACCCAGAGCAACCATGTGCTGCGCCTGCGCGGCAAGGGCCTGCCCAGCCTCAACAATCACGGCAACGGCGACCTGTTCGTGCATGTGGCCGTGTGGACCCCCACTGACCTGAACAAGGAAGAGCGGGCCACCTTGGAACGCCTTCGCGAAAGCCCGGGCTTCCAACCCAAGCCGACCGCCAAGGACAAGGGCTTTTTTGAGCGCGTGAAGGAGATGTTCGGGCACTGATGAGGGCTGCGGCGGAAGGGCTATCTTGCCCGACCAAGCCCCCCCAATGCGCATCCCGACCTTCCTACCCCTGGCCCTTGCGGGTCTGTTGCTTCACGCACCACTGGCCGCACAGACCGGCGCCGACAGCTCCGAAGTTGAGCTTTCGCCCGAGCAGATGGAGGCGCTCATGGCCTCCATGACCGACTCCCTCGAAGCGAGCTACACCTATCTGAACGGCGCCATCCCCATCGCCGATGGTGTGGCCACCCTCACCATCCCGGAAGGCTTCAAGTTCCTGGATGGAGAACAGAGCCGCCAGGTGATCGTGGATGTGTGGGGCAATCCGCCGGATGTGGCTGCCGACGTGCTCGGCATGGTCCTTCCTGCCGATGCCGGTGTGCTCGACAACACCTTCACCTTCGTAGTAGAATACGACCCCATGGGATATGTGAGCGATGAGGATGCCGCTGACATTGATTACACCGAGATGATGGAGGGCATGAAGGCGGACGATGTCGAGGACAACCGTCAACGCCGGGAAGCTGGATATGAAGGCCTTGAGCTGGTAGGCTGGGCGGCTCCGCCGTACTATGATGCCGAGCGCAAGGTGCTGCACTGGGCCAAGGAGCTCCACGCCGACGAAGCAGAGGAGAACACGCTCAATTACAACGTTCGCGTGCTCGGTCGTCAGGGTGTGTTGATCATGAATGCAGTGGGTTCCATGAACGAACTGCCCGCTGTGCAAGCTGCCATCCCCAACATGCTGTCCATGGCCACCTTCAACCCTGGCCATACCTATGCTGAATTCGACAGCAAGGTGGACGATGTGGCCGCCTGGACGGTGGGGGGACTGGTGGCCGGGAAGGTGCTGGCCAAGACCGGCCTCCTAGCCCTCATCGTCAAGAACATCAAGCTGATCGTGATCGCACTGGGAGCAGCCGGTGCGGGCCTCTGGAAATTCTTCGGGGGCAAGAAGGACGCTCCACCCAGCGAACCCCAGGCCTGATCCGGTCACTTCGCGCATGAGTTCCTTCCGCATCCGCGCGGCGGTGGTCGATATCGAAGCACGGCGCACCTTTCCTGCTGAAGTTCAGGTGACGGACGGCCGCATCGCAGCGATCGGGCCGCTCGATGGGCCCGTGGAAGGCTATCTCCTGCCCGGCTTCATCGACGCCCATGTACATGTGGAGAGCTCGATGCTCGTGCCTGCGGAGTTCGCGCGGCTGGCGGTGACCCACGGCACGGTGGCCACCATCAGTGATCCGCACGAGATCGCCAATGTGCTCGGCGTGGCCGGGGTCGACTTCATGATCGACAACGGGCGGCAAGTGCCCTTCCACTTCTTCTTCGGAGCGCCCAGCTGCGTGCCCGCCACCCGCTTCGAGACCGCTGGCGCAGTGCTGGATGCGGATGCGGTCGGGGCCCTGCTCGAACGCCCTGAAGTGCGCTACCTAAGTGAGGTCATGAACTTCCCTGGCGTGCTGGCGCAGGACCCCGATCTGATGGCCAAGATCGGCCATGCCCAGCGCCTCGGCAAAGTGATCGACGGGCATGCTCCCGGGTTGCGCGGTGAGGCTGCCGCACGCTACATCCGCGGAGGTGCGGCCGAAGGTCCCGTAGTGATCTCCACCGACCACGAGTGCTTCACCTTGGAAGAGGCGCTGGACAAGCTTGCGGCCGGCATGCACATCAGCATCCGCCAAGGCAGTGCGGCCCGGAACATGGACGCCTTGATGCCGCTGATCGACAGCCATCCGCGTCAGGTCATGCTCTGCTGCGATGACACCCACCCGGACAGCCTGGTCGCTGGCCATATCGATCGGCTCTGTGCGAAGGCCGTAGCGGCAGGCTGCGGCGTGTACAATGTGCTGCAGGCGGCCTGCATCAATCCCATCCATCATTACGGACTGCCGGTAGGTCGACTGCGCGTGGGCGATCCGGCCGACATGATCCTGGTGGAGGACCTGCGCGACTTCCGCGTGAAGGGCACTTGGATACGGGGCGAACTGGTGGCCGATGACGGTCGAACGCTCATCCCCCGCCACCCTTGCGCTAGCCCCAACCATTTCGCGTGCGCTCCGCGCACACCCGAAGATTTCGCCGTTCTGACCGACGCCGAGCCACTGCATGTGATCCATGCCCTGGACGGCCAGCTGATCACCCCCCACCTGCGCATGGCAGCCCAAGTGGAGGGCGCACGATGTGTGCCGGACACTTCACGCGACCTGCTCAAGATCGCCGTGGTGAACCGCTACCGCGAAGCTCCGGTGGCCGTGGGCTGGGTACATGGCGTAGGGCTGAAGCGTGGCGCCCTGGCCAGCTGTGTGGCGCACGACAGCCATAACATCGTGGCGGTGGGCACCTCCGATGCGGAACTGTGTACGGCTGTGAACCGGATCATCGCGGACCGGGGAGGCATCGCCGTGTGCGACGGCGACCACGTGAGCAGCCTCCCCCTGCCGGTCGCCGGTATCATGACCACGGCCGATGCCTATGAGGTGGCCGAATCCTACGCAGCCTTGGACCATGCGGCCAAAGCCCTGGGCAGCCCCCTACGCGCACCGTTCATGACCCTGAGCTTCATGGCCCTGCTGGTGATCCCTCACCTGAAGCTCAGTGACCAGGGGCTGTTCGACAGCGACCTCGGCCGGTTGATCTCTGGCCCGAACCGACCCTGACCATGGAACCCGGTCGTCCTCTTGCCTTCGTCCTGCTGCTCGCTCTCGGGTCCTGTAGCCAGGGGCCGGCCGTCATCGGCAAGGGTCCGTTGCAGGCGCGCAAGTACCGCCCGGGGTGGCACCTCGACCTCCGCTCGAACGCGCACCGCTTGCCGCGGACCGCAGCGCCGCGGCCCCTTGAAGCACGCCTGCCCTCCCCCCCGGAGCCCACACCTGGACGCCCTCTTGCAGGAGCAGGCCCGGAACTGAGCTTCACCCCTCCGCTCCCCCCAAAGCCCCTAGAACGGCCCACCATTGAGCTGGAACCACCTCGGACGACCCAACACCCCACCGTTCGATCGATAGCGCCCCAGGACGAACCGGAGAACCTCATGCCCCGCAAGCGATGGAACTGGATGGGGGTGGTGGCCTTCCTGATGGCGGGCGGTACCGTGCTGCTGGGATTCTCGGCCTTGGGCACCACGGCCGTGCTCCTGGCGGCAGGGCTTACCGCCTTGGTGGCTGGGCTCACTCTGGGTCGCATCCGCAAGCGCGAGCAAGCCGGAAAGGGCTTCGCTTTGATCGCGCTGCTCGTGGCGGTCATTGCACTGGTCATCACGGGGGTGAGCATCGCCGTGCTGGGCTTCACCTAGCGGACGAACGGGAGGACAGAATGCTGGACAGTGCAGCATCCAATGCCCTGTACAACGGCATGGACATCACAGCCGACATGGACCTGTTGATAGTTGACAGAAATTCGCGACCAGTGCGATCTACAGCGCGACAGACCTTTGGACACCGATGAGGTCGTACGAAGAGACATACACGTGGTTACGCTTCAGGGCAGACCTGAAGGCAGCGCCCCCCTCCTTTTGGATCTTGCTCGGCGAGGTGATCGCCTTGCATCGGCAGTTGCGCAATGCCCCGATGCCCCGGAACGCGGCCCGAGCCTTGGAGCGCTCCGTGGTCACCGAAGGGCTGGCCGCTCGGTTCGCGTTGGACGGGCACGTGTTGACCCAGGAGCATGTGCGGGGCCATTTGGAGGGACGTGGAGCAGGGGCCGATATGGATCCAGCTCTTCTCCACGAGGTGGACGATGCCTTCCTGCTGGTCCAACAACTACCCCAACGTGCGGCGGTAGAACCGACCGAACTCCGGGTCGAGCAGGTGCTGGCCATGCACCGCAGCCTCACCCGCCATGCCCAGCCCAAGGGGCAGGCAGGGCGCTGGCGACAGGACGCTGAGCTCCGGGTCGAAGGGGTGCCCGCCGAGCTGATCGCCCCGTTCATGGAAGAACTCTGCGATTGGTTGAACGGCGCCGAGTTGACCGCCCCAGCTGGTGATGAAGCGCTCCATCATGCCGTGCTCAAGAGCCTGCTGTTCGAGCTGCACCTGGCCTGGATAGCGCCGGTGGAAGTGGGTCAGCACCGCACGGCCGGGGCCGTTTCACAGCGCCTGCTGCTGCAAGCCGGAGGCGATGATCTGCTGGCGCACTTGCTCGCCGTCCATTTCCTGCGCAGCCGGCCGGAATACGTGAGACAGGTGCAACAGGCGGCACGCGGCGTCGGGGACCCCATCCCGTTCATGGCCTTCGCGCTCCGAGGGCTCCGTCGCGGCTTGGACCAGCTGCTCGACAGCATGCGCGAAGCACAGCTCGCAGGCCTTTGGCGCGATCATGTGCGCTCAGCATTGGACGGCGAGCCTGGTGACCGCTCCGAACGACATGCCCTGTTGCTGATGGCGCTCGGCGAAGAACCCGGTCCGGTGCTGCCCGCCACCATCTCCAGCCTTAGTCCCGCCCTTGCCAAGGCCTATGCCGGTCTTTCCAGCAAGACCTTGCAACGCGATCTCGAAGCCCTGGCCCGGATCGGCATCCTTTACCGCAGCCCGGACGGTGCCGGTGTGCGCAAGACCGCCGTGATGGCATTCAAGGCACTTGTGCCAGAAGCCTGAGCAGCTCTGGCTGCAGGACCTCCGCCCCCGCACCCGACAGGCGCAATGCCCGTACCGATCCGGCACCGGCCGATTTCGAGAGCTTCACGCCATGGCCGTCCAGCACCAAGGCATGGTGATGGAACCTGACCTCGAGGAAGGCCTGTTCGTCCAGCAGCTGCGCCATGTACCATTGGCATGCACTGGAGGGCAGCAGGTCCATCCCGCGCACCAGATGCGTGGTGCCGTGGGCGAGGTCGTCGCTGAGCGAGGCGATCTGGTAGGCAGGCCGTGGGGGGCGCCCATCCATGCCCCGTTGAAGCAGTACCGGGTGCCCAATGGCCGCGTACACATCCAACTCCACCCGCGCGCCAGACCAGTCCAAGAGGCTGGCCCGTGCACCTTCCGGCACCCGAAGACGCCAATTCGCGGCGGGATCCACGAACGGGATGCGTCCCTTCCAACAATCCGCTCCGCACCGGCTGCCACTGCCCTGCACCACCGCCTGAGCACGGCTGCACGTGCAGGCATACAAGGCCCCGCGTTCCTTCAAGCGGTCCAGTAGCGACAGGTACGCGGATAGGCGCAAGTGCTGCGCATGGTGTGCTTGATGTTCGGCAGCATCCACCGGTCCATCCTCCCAGGTAATGCCCAGCCAGTGCAGCGTATCGAAAATGTCCTGCACATACTCTGGCCGCACCCGCTCACGGTCCAGATCGTCGATCCGCAACCGCAGTCGCGCACCGATACGCTTTGCAAGGTCCTGGGTAAGCAGGAAGTTCAGCGCATTGCCCGGGTGCAGAAAGCCGCTTGGCGTGGGTGCGATGCGGGTGCGTGCGGTCACGGCGCTGCAGGATCGGTGGGGGTGCCCGGGGCGGGACTCGAACCCGCACAGCCCTTACGGACCAAGGGATTTTAAGTCCCTCGTGTCTACCATTTCACCACCCGGGCCAACGCCATAAGGAACACGTCCGGCCACGATGGCCCGACCGAAAATAACGATGCCTCCCGGAGTGGGAGGCATCTGGAGCGAGAAACGGGACTCGAACCCGCGACCCCGACCTTGGCAAGGTCGTGCTCTACCAACTGAGCTACTCTCGCGTTCGGGGTGCAAATATAGCGCCTTGTGGAGATCCACAAGCACCTTACCTGTTCCGCGGTGCTATTTTCTTGACCATGACCTCGAAGTCCTTCACCTTCAGGCTATCCGACCCTTCATACCAAACGTATGTACCCCAACGAGCCCCGGGGATCAACGATGCCACAGGACGCACCACCAGGGCTTCGGCCCATCCGTCGGGCCCGGTCGGCCCCAGCAGCGGTAGCGCTTCATAGTGTTGGGTTCCAGCGTCGGTGACCTGCTCCATCACCAGCCGCCCCTGGCCTCCCAGATCGCCATGGTACCGCAGGCTGACCATCAGTTCGCCCCCCTCCCCCATCAGGCTGTCAGACGAGATCCGGAAGTCGCGGCCGTATGGAGCGTCCGGTCCTAAGCGAACAAGTTCGTGGTCCCTGTGGAGCACGGTCGGCGTCCCCCACTGTTCGTCACGTACCAGCAGCCAGGCACCCGAATGAGGACCCACAAGGCTATCCACAGGCCCCCGATAGTGCAGGGAAAGCCAGGACTGCTGTGTGCGCGATGCGAACGCTCCATGCCACGCGTAAATGAGCGTGTCCGGCCGGTCCTGCATCACAGCCGCCAAACCTTCCACCCGGTCAGGGGCGCTGATGCGGAAGGGCCGCGTCAGGTGATCTCCTGCAGGAACCGGTCGATCGCTGTTGACCACCATGGTGGCGGAAGGCCAGTTGGCCGCCCAAAGCTGGATGCGCGGCCACTGCTCCGCCAGCCGGTCCGCCTTGGAACGATGGCCATATATCGCATAGGCCCAGGCCAACAAGCCAATCAGACCAAGTGGCACGGTAGCCTTGCGCAGTCCCCCCTTCCAAAGCAACAACAACAGACCGGTGAACCAAGCCAGGTGCTGGAGCTGGAGCAGAATGGCCAGACCACGTCGCTCAAAAGCCACTTCGACCCGGTGTTCGCCGGCGGGTACCCACACACCGAACGCGGCCACATTGGCACGGACCACGGGCACAGGGGCGCCATCCACACGGACCCGCCATCCGGGGTAATGGTTCTGTTGAACGAGCAGGAAGGCCTCGGTGGTCGTTGAACTGTTCAATACCAAGCGCTGGTGATCCCCAGCCGTCACGGTCAACGCACCTTCGCCCCTCCGTAGCTGTGGTCTGGCCGGACCATCGACAATGACGATATCCGGTTCGCGCTGGGGATCGATGCGGCTGTCATCCATATCGGTGGCAGCGCGTACATCCCAGCTGAGCGATAGGAGCGGCCTTGCCAGCATGGAGCGGTACAGCGCGGGATGCTCAGCCACCAACCGATGGTGCTGGGTAAGCCAGAAGGAATTGAACCCATCATGGCTGGGCCCGCCTTGGAAGACACGTGTATTGCGCCAAAGCGGAGCGACCGGTCCGGCCCCATCCCGGTGCATGGCCATGGGATCCAGTTCAGGCAGCGAAGGCCCGGGAGGGTATTCGTCGATGCGAGCCTGCAGAACGGAAGGTGCCATCGGTGCCATGGCCGTATGCCAGCGCGTAGCGTGCACCGCTACGAGCCCTTCCAATGCCAACAGGCTGAACAACCAGTTGCGTTTGGCCAGAACAAGCGTGAGCGCTGCCACCGACCAAAAGGCGATCGTCAGGGCGTGGACCATAGCCCGGTCCGGATCAGGTATGTTCGGGATACCGCTACGGAACAGGTCCAAGAGCGCCGGAGCGGATACCGACCACGGGCCCGATGACAGCGCCAACAACGCAAGTACCACGAGCGCGCCCGCAGCGACCCATCGGGGTAGGCGTTCTTCCAAGGCATCATATCCAATGGCCGCCAACGGCACGAGCGTCAGAAGGACCGGGAACATGAAATACCCAGGGAACCGGAACAGGTCCATGCCGGGTACAACGGACCACATCCAGCCATGAACGGCGGTGGCATTGCCGAACGAGGCCAGGAACATGGGGACCGCCACTGCCAGCAGCGCCATCAGTGTTGGGTCGCGCCGCATTCTGAAACCACCAGCGAGGACCAATACACATGCGATACCACCCAGGTATGCATTGGCCATGGTGGGGTCCGTGCCCAGTTGATCACTGCCCTGTGTGGCGGCCCAAGGGAACACCACGCTGGGGATCGCCTGCCAGGTGAAGGGGTTCACCTGGGCCTGTTCCAGACCAAGCCCCTGCAGGCGGTCCACGTACTGGGCAGCCTCCACTGCGGCATGGAAGGTCCCTGCGGAAAGCAGCACCGTGGTGAAGGCCGCCGCGAGTCCCCAAGCCGATCGGGCTCGTGTGAGGATGCGATCATGCCGGGTACGCCACAATTCCACGGTAACGAGCACCATTAACGGATAACCGGTAAGGATGAGCAGACTGTGGTTGCCGCCGGTGAGCTGGAGCGAAGCGAACAACGCCAGTCTCAATGCCGAACGCCAGCCCGGCCGGGCAAGCAACTGCTGCACACCCCACAGGCACCAGGGAAGCCAGGCAGCACTGATGATGGCGAACTGGTGCATGGCATGACCAGTGAAGAAGCCTGACAGGGCATACGCAGCAGCACCCAACAAGGCACCTGACGGGGAGGCGCCCAGCCCTTCCACCCAACGTCGCATGCCCCATGCACCGATGATGATATAGGCCAGGAAGAGGCCCTGTTGGACCGCTGGGCCCATGCCAACGGTACCGCCCAAGGCGATCGCCTCGACGTACCAAGCTGGGCCCTGCAGGTCCGCGTGGAGCGGATAGCCCATCTGTTGCCACAGGTTCCACTGGGGGAGTGATCCGTCCTGCAGGATCGAAGCAATGAGCCATCGCCATGGCAGCCAGCAATCCTGCGTATCACCATAGGGGATGGTGGCCCATCCGAACACCAGCGGCCAATAAGCCAGCAACACGATCATGGCCAGCAGCACATCACCACGATGACGGTGCCAGGCAGCGCGGGCTTGGGATGGGGCTGTCATGCCCAGCTCATTTGGCCACGGCAGCGCTTTCCCGCACCAGCCGCTTGATCTCATTGAGCTTCAGCAGCGCTTCCACCGGAGTGAGCGTGTCGATATCGATGGCGCCGATCTCCGTGCGGATGCGTTCAAGCACGGGATCATCCAACTGGAAGAAGCTCAATTGCATCTCACGTCCAAGCTGGCCAAGGTCCTTGCCATGGCGCGCCCCACTCGGCCCCTGGTCGGCGGGAGCACCCAGGTCGCCGGCGTGACTGGCCTCGAGATGGGCGAGCACCTTGCGTGCCCGCGCCAGCACTGCCGCAGGCATGCCCGCCATCTGGGCTACATGGATACCGAAGCTGCGGTCGCTGCCTCCCGGCACCAGCTTGCGCAGGAAGTGCACCTTGCCATCGGCTTCGCGCACGGCCACGTTCGCATTGCGGATCCGGGGAAAGGTGGCCGCCATCTCGTTGAGCTCGTGATAGTGCGTAGCGAACAGCGTGCACGGACGGGTGCTGTGCTCATGCAGGTACTCCGCAATGGCCCAGGCGATGGAGATCCCGTCGTAGGTACTCGTGCCACGCCCGATCTCATCCAGCAGCACCAGGCTGCGGTCGCTCAGGTTGTTGAGGATGCTGGCCGTCTCGTTCATCTCCACCATGAAGGTGCTCTCCCCGGTGCTGAGGTTGTCCGAAGCACCTACGCGGGTGAACACACGGTCCACAATGCCCAATTGCGCAGCGCGTGCAGGGACATGGCTCCCCACCTGGGCCATGATCACGATCAAGGCGGTCTGGCGCAGCAAGGCCGATTTTCCGCTCATGTTGGGGCCGGTGATCATGATCAACTGGCGTTCATCGGGGTCCAGCAACAGGTCGTTGGCCACATACGGCTCGCCGGGTGGTAATTGTTGCTCGATCACTGGGTGCCGGCCGTCCACGATGGAGAGGCGATGGCCTTCATCCAATGCGGGCCGACAATAGTTCCACTGACGCGCATTGAGCGCGAACCCCCGCAGTACGTCGAGCCCGGCCAAGGCCTGTGCAGTGGTCGTGATGGCCCCGATATGCTCGACGACGAACTGTACCACGGCCTGGTACGCCTCCTCCTCCAGGGCCTGGATCCGCTCTTCGGCACCCATGATGCGGTCTTCCAGGTGCTTCAGCTCGTCGGTCACGTAGCGCTCAGCGTTCACCAGTGTCTGCTTCCGCACCCATTCAGGTGGTACCCGGTCCTTGTGGGTGTTGCGTACTTCGAGGTAATACCCGAAGACGTTGTTGAAGCCCACTTTCAGGGAAGATATCCCAGTGCGTTCGGATTCGCGCTGTTGCAGGCCGAGCAGCAGTTCCTTGGCGTGGGTGGAGATGTGGCGGTGTTCATCCAGTTCGGGCAATACACCGGCGCGCACCACCCCCCCCTTCTGCACGGCCACGGGAGGAGTTGGTTCGATGGTATCAGCGATCCGCCGGGCCACTGCAAGCGGGGGGGCAAGCTCCTGTGCTGCACGTGCCAGAGCGTCACTTCCGTTGAGGAGGGCGATGCGCAGTCGCTCTGCGGCGTTGAGGGCGTTCATCACCTGCACCAGTTCGCGCGGATTGATGCGGCCCGCCGCGGCTTTGGCAGCGAGGCGCTCGAGGTCTTGGACCACCTCCAGCTCCACGCCGGCGGATGCGACCAGTTCGTCGTGGGCAAGGAACGCCTCCACGCGGTCGGCGCGCTCCGCGATGGCAACACGGTCCAGCAAGGGCATCAGCAACCAGCGGTGCAGCAGGCGGGCGCCCATGGGGGTAACGCAGCGGTCCATGGCCTGCAGTAGCGTGCGCCCTCCCTCGTTCACGGACCGCACCAGTTCAAGGTTGCGTACGGTGAAGCGGTCCAGACCGATATGCGCACTGGGCCGGATATGTGCCATGGAACGGATGTGCGCGGTGCGGTCGTGACGTGTTTCGCCCAAGTAGTGCAGCACCGCACCCGCCGCCCGCTGGCCCAGCAGCAGGTCCTCCACGCCAAAACCCTTGAGCGACGTGGTGCCGAACTGCCGCAGCAGGCGCTCGCGTGCGAACTCGTCGGTGAACGCCCATTCATCCAATCCGAAACCGGTACCGTGTTCGAGGCAGGCCTGCAGGAACGCATCCCGCGAGCCCTTGGGCACGAGCAACTCCTTGGGGCCGTAGTTGTCCAACAGGCGAGCCACTTGTTCGCGGTCCTCCTCAGCCACGAGCAGATCGCCGGTGGTCACATCAAGGAAGGCGATGCCATAGCGGCCGTTGTGGGCGCAAATGGCTCCAAGCCAGTTGTTGGACCGCTGGTCAAGCACCTGTTCGCTGAAATGCACCCCGGGGGTCACCACCTCGGTCACCCCCCGCTTCACCACGCCCTTGGCCGCCTTGGGGTCCTCCAACTGGTCGCAGATGGCCACGCGCAGTCCGGCGCGCACCAACCTGGGCAGGTAGGTCTCGAGCGAATGGTGGGGGAAGCCCGCCAACTCCACTTCGCTTCCGCCGTTGTTCCTGTTGGTGAGCACGATGCCCACCACCTTGGATACCAGCACGGCGTCCGATCCGAAGGTCTCGTAGAAATCGCCCACACGGAACAGCAGCACGGCATCCGGGTACTGGGCTTTGATGCGCGCGTACTGCTGCATCAGGGGGGTCTCCGCTCCGCTCGACTTGGCCATCTGCTTCACCGTCCTGCTCCCTATTACGCATCTTCGCGCCGGGAAGCCCGAAAGGTACATCGCCTTCACCGGTCCTCACCCCTCCCATCACACCGGATGCCCGCCAACGACCGCAAGCTGAGCTTGGAAGAACTGGGTCGGCCCAGTGCCCAAGACCATTTGCGGGCGCCCAAACAACCCCTGCGCCTGGTGCTTGATGATGTGCGAAGCCGGCACAATGTGGGCTCACTCTTCCGTAGCGCGGATGCCATGGGCTGCGAAGGTGTCATACTAGGCGGCTTCACACCTGTCCCGCCCCACCGTGAGATCGAAAAGACAGCACTGGGCGCAACGGCCAGCGTACCGTGGGAACATGCACCGGATGTGGTGGAGGCCATACGGGACCTGCAACGGCGGGGATACACCGTATGGGCGGTGGAGCAGACCGTGAACGCCATGTCGCTGGACCAGGTGCCGCGCCCGCTGCCGAGGCAGCTTGCCGTGGTGCTTGGCAACGAACTGGATGGCGTCAGTGAAGCGGCGATCGCAGCGTGTGACGGATGCCTGGTAGTACCACAACAGGGTAGCAAGCACTCGTTGAACGTATCCGTATGCGGGGGCATCGTACTCTGGGAGCTGAGCCGGAAACGTTCCTGATCGTCATGCGTACAAGCTGCAGGCCACCCGCAAGGACCATGTTCGTCATGGAGAAGGGCACTGCCAATTGGAAACCGTCTATATTTGGCTGCGAGCGTACCTGCTATCTGATGCATAGAACCCTTACCCGCCTGTTGGTGCTGCTGGGCTTGTTGGTGCATGTGAGCACGGGCGATGTCCTTGCCCAGTACTTCCGCCAATCCAGCTATTGGAAAACCCAGCGGAACGAACTTTCCTTTGGAATGGGCATGTCCAACTTCCTGGGCGAACTGGGGGGGCGCAACCAGATCGGAGCACCCTTCGTTTGGGACCTGGAGATCAGCCAGACCCGCCCTGCGGCAAGCTTCGGATACCGGTATTTCCTCGCCCGCAATCTTGCGCTCCGGGCCAATCTGACCTACGGCGTGCTTGCAGGGAACGACAACCTCACGAGCGAGCCATTCCGTAACAATCGCAACCTGAATTTCAAATCGGACCTGTTCGAGGGACAACTTGTCCTTGAGTTCCACCTCTACAAAGAGGAACTGGGCCACGTCTACGACCTGCGTGGTGTGAAAGGGACCAAATCGACCCGGGTAGGGTTCTATGGATTCGGAGGTATCGGCGTGTTCAACTTCAACCCCCAAGGGCAATTGAACAATGCCTGGGTGGACCTGAAGCCACTTGGGACCGAAGGGCAGGGCCTTCCCGGCGGACCAGAGGAGTACGCCACCACGCAACTGTGCATACCCATGGGCGTGGGGGTTCGAAAGGCGCTCAACAAGCAATGGAGCATTGGACTCGAACTCCAGTACACCAAGACGTTCACGGACTACATCGATGATGTGAGTGGCGTCTATTATGACAATGAGGCGATCCGGCAGGCACGCGGACCCGAAGCCGCCTACTTCGCTGACCCGAGCATTGGCGCAGGCCCCCTGTACGACGCAGGTCTTAACCCGACCGCGACCGGGCAGCAGCGAGGGGACTCCGAGGACATGGACTCCTACCTGTTCATGAAGTTCCAGCTCCAATACAAACTGGTGAAGTACCGGAGCGGATCCAAGAAGTACCGCACACGCATCCGTCGTCAGAAGATCGTATTCTGATCGGTGTGCATCCGCCCTCAGGGCGGAACCTGATACGAGGTCACCCAAGCCGGGTCCGGCGGATACGGACCTTGATGCCCCAGCACTTCGTGCCACCGACCGCCGACCAGTTCACGAGAAGGTCCACTGCGGGACCATGTGCCTGGGTCGATGGAACCGCTCGTGGACCGGGATCGTGCGTTGCTGATGGGACAGCAGGAGTGCGCGGCAACTGCTCCGATCGACAGCATACGCGTGGCACGATCCAGGCATTGGGTGGCAACGACAAGAAGCTTGCATGTGGACCACCGACCATTGTTCGTTGGCATACGCGGGGACCGTGCTGAGCATCAGATGCATCAGTGGGGGGCGCTCAGTAGCCGCGCATCCTCGACCCTCATGATGTGGTCCGGCCAATCGTATGCGCAGGAACCTTCTAGCCACCTGTTGAACGCAGATGCGATACCACCGTCCGAAAAAGGGAACGCCCCGGCTTGAGCCGGGGCGTTCCCTGCAATAAGGTGTAAGCTCTCAGAGACCCAGTTGGTCCTTGAAGTTGCGGAACTCCAGGTCCTTCATTGCCTTCTCGCGCAAGCTGGCGTCCTTTTGAACGGCTTGGGCCAGGTTGTTCCGAACACCATCGCCGTTACCGGCACGTGCGGCAATGATGGCGGCCAGGTAGCGACCGGTGGCACTATCCTTGTCGGCGGCCTTGTCGAGGATCGCCTGTGCACCGGCATTGTCACCGCTCAGCATCTTGGCGAGGGCGGCGTTGACGGTGTTCATACCAGCCATGTTGCTGTTCGCGCTGGCGTAATCGCCGTTCTGGATGTTCACCAGACCCATGTTGTACTTCACCTCAGGACCAGCGCTGGTGGCCTTGGCGAAGTGTTCGGCGGCCTTCTTGCGATCGCCCTTCAGGCGGGCCACCACACCCAGGTTGTTGGTGCTCTCAGCGTTGTCCTTGATGCTGTTCGCTTTCTGGAATTGCGCAGCAGCGTCATCCAGCTTGTTCTGCATCATGTAGATGTAACCCACGTTATTGGCACCGCGGTGATCGTTGGGGTAGATGCGCTCCACCTCCTTGTAGATGCGCAACTGCTCGTTCATGTCCGTGGTAAGGGTGGCAGCGAAGAGCAGCTCCTCCACGTTCAGGCTGTCGGGCATGCTCTTGGCCATGGCGGTGAGCTGCTCGTCGGTCTTGCCCACGATCTCGTAGTTCAGGCGCATTTCGCTGCGGCGGAGCTGAGGAAGGATCTTTTCGCGCAGCTCGGTGTACGTGGCCGCCATGTTCTTGATCTCCGACTCGCGCTTGTCGCCTTCGGGATACATCTCCAGAACGCGGAGTACGAGGTCCTTGTCGGCAACGCTGCTGGCCTGCATGGCCTTCTTGAAGCCTTCCCAGTCCTCACCGCGCGGGGTCAAGGTGTAGAAGCCATCCACTTTGGCCGCTGCTGCCTTACCGCGGTTCAGCTCACCCTTTGCCCAGCTCTGTGCGCTCTTGGCGCGATCATCGGCCAGGTTCTCATTGAGGCTGAGCTCACCCTCCGGGCTGGCCCATGCATCCACCGTCAGGCCCTTGAGGTTGATATTGCCCTTCTTGGCGAAACCCTTGATGAAGTCGGCCATGGCCTTGATGTCGGCGTCCTTCAGTTCACCACCGCGCACGGTGCTCGAGTTCACTTCGTAGTTGATCACCGCATCCTGGCTGTGCTGGGTCACACGCTGGAAGGCATCCTTGGTGAGCAACACTTTGTCATCGCTCACCATCAGATAGGGTGTGGTGATGACGCCATCAGCGATCTTGATGGCATCGAACGGCATCTCCTTGCTGCCCTGTTTGCCGAGGATCTTCACCATCAGCTCGCTTTGGTCCATGGCCGGGGTGTACGCCACTTTTCCGCTGTAGCTGAAGGACTTGCCATTCTCGTAAGGGATCACGGTGTAGTTCCCAACGGCCTTATCACCCTGGAAACCGACCATCTTGTAGGGGGTCTCACCACCCGTGTAGGTCAGGGTGGGGGTTAGCTCCACCAAGGCCTTCCGATAGAAGTACTTGCCCGGGAAGTTGCCATTGATGCTCACCGCCACGGAATCGCCCTGAACGATCAAGGGGTTCGGATCTACGGTGTACTTGATGTTCTCGACGTACTTGTTCATCTTGCCCAGTCCACCGCAGGCGGTGACAAGGATGGACAGTGCAACCAGAACGACCCCCCCTTTGAAGTGACGCTTTTCCATGAATGCGGAGCGTTTTTTCGTGATTTCGGCCGCAAGTATACGCACTGTCCTTCAGGCTACTTCGCGTTGTGCCCCCCTTTAGTTCTCCACAACCGGGGGTTCGCACTACAAAAACACCGACCGGTGGTGGTTCGTGGACGGTTCATCGATATGTCGGAGCAGTTCAGTGTAGGCGTCCTCCTCATGAAGCAGATCGCGCTGCCCTAGGTCCACCATCAACACCTGCGAACCGGAGAGCTTCCGCAGGTGGTCCAGGTAGCGCTCCTGAAGCTGCTCCAGGTAGGATGCCTGAATGGAGGCCTCATAGCTCCTACCACGCTGGGCGATGCGCTCCAACACCCGCTCCATCGGCAGGTGCAGGTAGACGATGAGCTCCGGCTTGGGAAGGTCCGCGTACATGATCCGATAGAGGTCCAGGAACAAGGCGTACTCGTCCTCCTGCAAGGTCACACTCGCGAAGACCAGCGACTTGCCAAGCGAATAGTCCGCGATGGTCCGCGGCACGAACAGGTCCTGTTCGGTGCTCCGCTTAAGTTGATGATAGCGCTGGGCAAGAAAGGAAAGCTCAACCGAAAAGGCATAACGCTCGGGCTCGGAGTAGAACCTTGGGAGGAAGGGATTGTCCTCGAACTCCTCCAGCACCATACGCGCCCCTGTCCGCTCGGCCAGACGCCGGCACAGGGTGGTCTTGCCTGCACCGATAAGCCCTTCAATGGCCACATGGTCATAGCGCAGAGGCAGGATGTCCGACAGTGCGCTCATGCCGGGCGAAGATCGTTCAATAGCTGCAACACGGTACGCTGCAGCACGGGATGCTGGAACGATGGCACCAGATCGGCGGCCGGAGCCAGTGCGAAGGCCCTTTGATGGAGAAGGGGGTGCGGCACCTGCAGCGCGGGCGTATCATGCACCTCCTCACCCACGAACAGGATGTCGATGTCAATGATCCGCGGTCCATAACCAGCGGCCGGTTCGCGGGTACGACCCAGTTCGCGCTCAACCGCCAATACGTGATCCAACACTTCGTGAGCGGGCAGCGTGGTGGTGCACCAAAGCGCACGATTGAGGAACAAGGCCGGATGCGCAAAGCCCCAGGGCTCGGTCCAGTGATCGCGGCTGGGGCGAAGATCCGCCACACGAAGGCGTTCCGCCAACGAACGCTCCGCCTCGGTGAACAAGCGCTCCTGGTCGCCCATGTCCCCACCCAACAGCAGCACCAGGTCGCGTGTTCCTCCCATGCGGCGCCAAAGCTAGGGCGCCTTCCATCCCGCCACCGCCCCACCCGTGTAAGCCGGCCGCTCTCCCGGTCCAACAAGATCTAGCTTCGCACCACAACAGTTCCCGCCATGCGCCAGTTCCTCAAGTTCATGCTCGCCTCCATGCTCGGCACCCTGCTGGTCGGCGTGCTCCTCATCTTCCTGTTCATCGGCATGATCGCCGCCATCGGCGCAAGCATGTCATCCGCCGGCCAACCCCAAGCCATCAGCGAACGCTCTGTCTTGCATATCCAGCTTGACAGGCCCATCGTTGACCGCGGCAGCAAGGACCAGCTGGACATCGACTTCGGGCCCTTCAGCAATATGAGCCAACTGGGTCTTAACCAGATACTTAGCGCGTTGGAGAAAGCCAAATCGGACGATCATATCAGCGGTGTCTTCCTCGACCTGAGCATGCTCGATGTAGGCTATGCCCAGCTTCGTGAGATCCGCGAGAAGATCGTTGAGTTCAAACAGGAGAGCGGCAAACCGGTGATCGCCTTCAGCGATACCTATACCCAGGGCTCCTACTACCTGGCAACGGCTGCGGACTCCATCTTCCTGCAACCACAGGGCGACCTCGACCACCGTGGACTTCAAAGCGAGTACATGTTCCTGAAGGGCATGTTCGACAAGCTCGACATCGACATCCAGTTCATCCGGGGGAGCAACAACAAGTTCAAGAGCTTCGGTGAAGTCTTCACCGAGGAGGGCATGAGCCCCGCCAATCGTGAGCAGAACAGGCGCATCCTTGCGGGCCTTTGGAACGAGCATCTGGAGGCCATTGCCGGCAGGACCGGCAGCAGCGCCGGATACGTTGACTCGCTGGCGCGGACCCTTGCCGTGCGCCGCGCCTCCGATGCCCTTGCCTACGGGCTGGTGGACGGACTGAAATTCCGTGACGAAGTCCTGCAGGTCATCCGCAGCCGGATGGACATGCCCAACGACAAGCCCGTGGAATTCGCTTCGTTGAAGCGCTATGCACGCATGGCCCCGCACTTCAAGAAAGGCAGCTCGCGCTCAAAGCTCGCGGTGATCTACGCCGAGGGTGACATCATGACCGGCAAGAGCGAGGACGGGACCATCGGCGGCGAGTCGCTCTCGGAGACCATCCGTGAAGCGCGCGAAGACAGCACCATCAAGGCCATTGTGCTGCGCGTGAACAGCCCCGGCGGCAGTGGCCTGGCAAGCGACGTGATCTGGCGTGAAGTGGACCTGGCCAAGCAGGTGAAGCCCGTGGTGGTGAGCATGGGCAATGTGGCTGCCAGCGGCGGCTATTACATCAGTGCACCGGCCACGCGCATCTTCGCCGAACCCACCACCATCACCGGCTCCATCGGCGTGTTCGGCATGATACCCAACATGCAGGGCTTCTTCAACAACAAGCTCGGCATCACCTTCGACGGTGAGAAGACCCATCCATATGCCGACATGCTCACCGTATCGCGTGCCTTGACGGATGAAGAGCTGCGCATCATCCAAGGCTACATCGACGACTTCTACGACAACTTCAAAGAGCGCGTTGCCGCAGGACGCAACATGACCGTAGCGCAGGTGGACAGCGTGGGCCAGGGCCGTGTATGGACCGGTGTGGATGCCCTGGAGCTGGGGCTGGTGGACGAGCTGGGCGGGCTGGAGGATGCCATCCAACATGCCGCCGAGCTGGCTGGAATGAGCGACTACCGCACCATCGAACTGCCTGAGCAGAAAGAGTTCTACGAGCAGTTGCTGGAGGACCTGAACGCACAGGCCGGCACGTGGGCCGCCCGTCAATGGTTAGGCGAAGATGCCGAACTGCTGCGGCGCTTCGAGCAGGTAAGGCTGGCCAAGGGGCGCAGTGGTATCCTGGCTCGTATGCCCTACGACCTGGAGGTGCGCTGAGCATCCCGGGGCAAAAGCAAAAGACCCCGACGCCCGTTGCCGGGGTCGGGGTCCTCTGTTGCCCTAACGATCAGTAACACTGACCAAAACCTGACCTTGTTACGGGGGCTGGTCGGCGAAGGTTACGACCGCTCCCCATCGACGATCAATTCCACGTGTACCCCGCTCTGGTTGCGGACATTGAGCACCTGCCCATCGCGCCAGAGCAGGTACTGGCCCTGGATGCCCACCAGTGTTCCGCCCACCTCCGGCAGCTTGTCGAAGGAAACGCTGGTGACCTTGGGGGGGTGCTCCAGCACCGGATAGCGGATATGCTGCGGTACGAGGGAAGCATCCAGATAGGTGCGCAGCTCTTCGGGCACCCCCTCCCGCATACGGTCCCGGGCTGCCACCAGCTCATCGCCAGCGGGCTGCAAAGGGCGCAGCATCTGCCGCCAGTTGGTGCGGTCCGCGAAATGCTCCTTCAGCGCCACTTCGAGGAGGCCCGCCAATTGCCGATACGGGGTACGCGCGATCACCAGCGCGGATGCCGCCCCCTGATCGATCCACCGAGTGGGCACCTGAACGGATCGTGTGACGCCCACCTTCACCTGCCCTGTAAAGCTCAGATACACCACATGTTCGGTGTTGTGGTGCTCGTTCTCCCAGGCTGGATCGCGCCCTTCGCCCAGATGCGCGCAGCACAGCTCCGGTCGCACGATGCACTCACTGGTCTCCGGCGCGCTCTGGAAGCAGGGAAAGCAGTAGCCTTGTCCGAACAGCTTCTTCACCCTTCGTTCGCACCGTACACAGCTGAGCACGCCGGTGGCGCGAAGGGTCACCTGTCGGCCTACCAAAGCGTTCATGGTGTGGGCCACCTCCCCCAGGCGCAGCACATAGTGGGCGGTGCCTTCCACCAATTCAGCGGGCATCTTTCGCAGAGGGCTTCCTTCAACGGCGGACATGTGCACTTGCAATTTGGGCGGAAGGTAACCGTACCTTCATCTTCGCATACGCCACCATGCCCGTCAACGCACTCTTCTCCTTCCTCATCCGGAAGCGCCTGCAACAGATCGAGCTGTTCCGCGAGAATCCGCAGCTGACCCAGTTGGAGACCTTCCACAAGCTGATTCAGCAGGCGCGCTACACCGAGTGGGGAAGGCGCTACGACTACAGCAGCATCGGCGATACCGACACGTATCGCGATCGCGTGCCGGTACAGGACTACGAGGACGTGAAGCCCTACGTCCAGCGCATGCGCAAGGGCGAACAGAACCTGCTCTGGCCAACGGACATCCGTTGGTTCGCCAAGAGCAGCGGCACCACCAGCGACCGCAGTAAGTACATCCCGGTGAGCCGCGAAACGTTGGAGGAATGCCACTACATGGGTGGCAAGGACCTCATCGCCTTGCACTACCAGCAATTCCCGGAGAGCAAGTTGTACCAAGGGATGAGCCTTGTGGTGGGCGGCAGCAGCACCATCGAGCCACTGCGTCCCGACGCGTACACCGGCGACCTCAGCGCCATCATCATCCGCAACCTGCCCATTTGGGTGGAGGTGCGACGCATCCCTTCCATCGAGACCGCCCTGATGGAGCACTGGGAACAGAAGATCGAGAAGATGGCGCGTGAAAGCATCCGCGAGGATGTGCGCAGCATCGCCGGTGTGCCCAGCTGGACCTTGGTGCTGTTGCGGCGCATCCTGGAGATCACCGGCAAGCGACACATCCTGGAGGTATGGCCCAACCTGGAGCTCTTCATGCACGGTGGGGTCAGCTTCCGACCCTATCGCAGCCAGTTCGAAGCGCTCATCCCCTCCCCCACCATGAACTACCTTGAGAGCTACAATGCTTCCGAGGGCCATTTCGGTGTGCAGGACCGCAGGGGTGCCGATGACATGCTGCTGATGCTGGACTATGGCATCTTCTATGAATTCATGCCACTTGACCAACTGGGACGGGAACGACCCGCGACCCTGCTGCTGCACGAGGTGGAAGAGGGGCCTCAATATGCGCTGGTGATCAGCACCAACAGCGGGCTTTGGCGCTACCTTCCAGGCGACACCGTGCGCTTCACGAGCACTGCACCCTACCGGATCCAGGTGAGCGGACGCACCAGGAGCTTCATCAACACCTTCGGGGAAGAACTCGTGGTGGAGAACGCCGACCGTGGCATGCAGGCCGCCTGTGCCGCCACTGGCGCAGTGCTCAGCGAATACACCGGAGGCCCCGTATACATGGATGCCGAGGCGCGAGGGGGGCACGAATGGATCGTGGAGTTCAGCACGCCGCCCGGCCATGTGGCACGCTTCGTGCAGGTGATGGACGACACCATGCGCAGCCTGAACTCCGACTACGATGCCAAGCGCCGGGGCGACATGGCCCTCCGGCCACCGGTGTTGCACGTGGTGGAACCGGGCACCTTTCACGCCTGGATGAAACAACGCGGCAGGCTGGGTGGACAGAACAAGGTGCCTCGCCTGTCCAACGACCGCAGCATCCTGGAAACACTGCTCACGTTCGAACCAGCATGAAGAACATGCTTCTGCTGGCACTGCTTGCCTGGCCCGCGCTGGGGGCCCAGCAAGGCACGCCAAGGTCGCTGATCATCCCCGGCAAGTTCGAGCTCTTCACGACCGATGAGATCGGCAACAGTTATGCGATCAGCGGTGATGAAGTACTGCTCTTCAACGTGCAAGGCGTGGAGATGGCACGGAACAGCATCAAGACCCTGGGCCGGATACATTCCATCGATGCCTTCTATTCGTTGAAGCCGCTGCTCTTCTCCCGTGAACAGGGCATGCTGGCCATGCTGGACAACACCCTCAGCCTGCAGAGCACATTGGACCTGAGCCGCGGTGGATACCCCCAGGTGACGCTGGCATGCGCCAGTGTGCAGAACGCCTACTGGCTCTTCGACGATCGCGAGATGTCCCTGATCCGCGTGGACGGACAACTGCGCAAGCTCGCGGATACCGGAAGGCTGGACCAGTTGCTGGGCATGCCTGTGCGGCCGACCGCCATGCTGGAATTCGAGAATTGGCTCTATGTGAATGTTCCCGATGAAGGCATCCTCGTGTTCGATCTGTTCGGCACCTATGGGCGCACCATCCCCTTGAAGGACGTGTCAGGCTTCGAGGTGCGCGGCAACCTGCTTCATGCCCTCACCACGGCTGCGCACCTTGTCTACGACATGCGCAGCTTTGCGGTGGACAGTCTGGTGCTGCCTATCAACAGCACACCTCATGGACTGCGCGTGGAGCGTGGACGCACCTATGTGCTCGATGCACAGGGCATCTCAGTGTTCGCCCGCTGAACCACGACTTATCCACATCATTTCCTGCTCCAGCACGGGCGGATATCTTCGCGGTCCGCTCACTGTCAACGATCCCGTCCATGCATATCGCCATCGCAGGCAACATCGGCTCCGGCAAGACCACCCTCACCCAGCTCCTGGCCAAGCACTACAAATGGGACCAGCTGCAGGAGGCGGTGGACAACAACCCCTATCTGTTCGACTTCTACAAGGACATGCAGCGGTGGAGTTTCAACCTGCAGATCTTCTTCCTCAACTCGCGCTTCGAGCAGTTGCTGGAGATCCGCCGCAGCGGCCGCAATGTGATACAGGACCGCACCATCTACGAGGATGCCTACATCTTCGCGCCGAACCTGCATGCCATGGGGTTGATGACCACGCGCGACTTCGAGAACTATTTCCGCTTGTTCCAGAACATGGACAACGCCATCACGCCCCCCGACCTGCTGATCTACCTGCAGGCTCCGGTGGACAAGCTGGTGAAGCAGATCGCTGAGCGCGGACGCGATTACGAGAACTCCATCAGCATCGACTACCTCAAGCGCCTCAATGAGCGTTATGAGGCCTGGATCCAGACCTACGACAAGGGCAAGCTGCTGATCATCGATGTGGAGGACAACCGCTTCCACACCGACCCGGAGGACCTTGGCCAGATCATCTCCAAGATCGATGCGGAGATCCACGGTCTGTTCCCGATGGAACCCGCGATCAAGTCCGCAGCAAAAGCAACCACAAGATCGCCCGCCAAGGCACCGGCCAAAGCGGCGGCCAAGGCTGCACCGAAGAAGGCAGTGGCGAAGAAGCGCTGAGCATGCCGCTGGGCGAAGCCATCGCGGTGTTCTTCTCCGAGGTGCTCTTTCACGGCTTTCTGGACGGCATGAGTGGACTGTTGCGTCGGCTCGGTGCACTGGTGCTCAGCCTGATCGTACCGAAGCTCACGTACAGCACCGCCCTGCGCGGCAGTTGGAACAGGCGGGTGGGAGCGCTGGTGCTGTTGCTCCTGGGTCTTGTGTTGGCAGCGCTGAGCTGAACCACGATGCAGGCCTCGGAAATGCAGCAACGGAGAAGCACTGAACATGCTCGTATGCAACGAAGAAGGCCGGTCCTCTGACCGGCCTTCTTCGTTAATGATGCTCCCAAAGGTCTTAACGACGGCTCACGCGCAGTGCGGCGCCCTTGGTGGAGGCTCGGTCCAGGTAGAGCGGTTTCGTGGCGAACGGTGCATCGGTCCCGTATCCTTTGGCGACCAGACGCTTGGCGTCCACGCCTTTGGCGATAAGGCCATCAACGATAGCCTGTGCTCGCTCCTGAGCCATTGCACCTGTAGCACCGATCTCCAACTCCAAGGTCGGGAAAGCACGCAGGATCTCCGCTACGTTCACGATCTGTTGCTTCGACTCACCACCCATCTGTGCGCTACCATCGGCGAACTTCACCTGATCAAAGGCCATCCACGTGGTCTTATCCGCAGGGATTGCACGCTGGATGAAGAGCATCAGGTCATGCTCCAAGCCAAGGCTGTCCCCCATCACTTCGAAACCGGTGATCAGCTTCGTGGTAAAGCCCTTGCGCACTGAAAGCGTGCCAAGGCTATCCCGCTGCGCAGCGCTGCCGTCAACGGCTCCACCCGCAGAATGGGCGTGTGAATGTTCGCCATGATCATGGCCGGCATGTGGATCCACCGTGGTGGCGTCCACAGGTGCCACCTCCATGTGATCGCCGGCGGCGTGTCCACCCTCGTTGATGTGGGGCGCGATGATCAACGCCACGATGGAGGTCAGCTTGATGAGGATGTTCATCGAGGGGCCAGAGGTGTCCTTGAAGGGATCACCAACGGTATCGCCGGTCACTGCGGCTTTGTGGGGGTCACTGCCCTTCTTGTAGGTCTGGCCGTCGATCAGCACACCCTTCTCGAAGCTCTTCTTGGCATTGTCCCAGGCGCCACCGGCGTTGTTCTGGAAGATGCCCATGAGCACGCCGCTCACGGTGATGCCGGCGAGCAGGCCGCCGAGCGCTTCCGGACCGAAGGCGAAGCCGACGATGATGGGGCTGAGCAGCGCGAGGGCGCCGGGCAGGATCATTTCGCGGATGGAGGCCTGCGTGCTGATGGCCACACACTTCTCATACTCCGGCTGGGCCTTGTACTCCATGATGCCGGGGATCTCCTTGAACTGGCGGCGCACCTCCTTCACCATGTCCATGGCGGCCTTGCCCACGGCGCTGATGGCCATGCTGCTGAAGAGGAAGGGGATCATGGCACCCACGAACAACATGGCAAGCACGTTGGCCTTGTAGATGTCGATGGCGGTGATGCCGGCCAGGCCCACATAGGCTGCGAAGAGGGCCAATGCGGTGAGGGCGGCGGACGCGATGGCGAAGCCTTTGCCCGTGGCGGCCGTAGTGTTGCCCGTGGCATCGAGGATGTCGGTGCGCTCACGCACCTCCTTGGGCAGACCGCTCATCTCGGCGATGCCACCGGCGTTGTCGGCGATGGGACCGAAGGCGTCAATGGCGAGCTGCATGGCCGTGGTGGCCATCATACCAGCGGCCGCGATGGCGACACCGTAAAGACCGGCCAGGTGGAAGGCGCCGAAAATGCCCGCAGCCAGCACGAGGATCGGCAGGAAGGTGCTCTCCATGCCCACGGCCAGACCACCGATCACGTTGGTGGCGTGGCCCGTGCCGCTCTTCTGCACGATGCTATCGACCGGCTTGCGGCCCATGGCGGTGTAGTATTCGGTGATGTAGCTCATGAGGAAGCCCACCACCAGGCCGAGCACGATGGCGTAGAAGATGTTGATGCTCTCCACCACCAGGCGCACATCGCCGCGGATGAACTCCACGCTGCCGGGGAACATCCAGCCGATGACGAAGTAGCTGGCGATGGCCGTGAGGATGATGCTGCCGATGTTGCCCTTGTTCAAGGCCGCCATCACGCTGTCGGTATCCTTGTTGATCCGTACGAACCAGGTGCCGATGATGCTGAACACGATGCCCAGACCGGCGATGAGCATGGGCAACAGGATCGGGGCCATGCCGCCGAAGTTGTCCGCGCTCACCACTTCACGACCGAGCACCATGGTGCTGAGGATGGTGGCCACGTAGCTGCCAAAGAGGTCGGCACCCATGCCGGCCACATCGCCCACGTTGTCACCTACGTTGTCGGCGATGGTGGCGGGGTTGCGCACGTCATCCTCGGGGATGCCGGCCTCCACCTTGCCGACCAGGTCAGCTCCAACGTCGGCGGCCTTGGTGTAGATGCCACCACCCACGCGGGCGAAGAGGGCGATCGACTCAGCGCCGAGGCTGAAGCCTGCAAGCACCTCGAGGGCCTTCATCATCTCCTCACCATTGGGCGAAGCGCCGTTCACGTACATCCTATAGAACACGATGAACAGCACACTGAGACCCAGCACGGCAAGTCCGCTCACGCCGAGGCCCATCACGGTGCCACCGTTGAAGCTCACCTTCAAGCCTTGGGCGAGGCTGGTACGGGCGGCCTGTGTCGTGCGCACGTTGGCCTTGGTGGCGATGTTCATGCCGATCCAGCCGGCGAAGGCGCTGAAGAACGCACCGATCAAGAAGGCCACGGCGATCACCCAATCGCTATGCTCCACCAGCGTACCGCTCCATGCGAGGAGCACGGCGGCGATCACGGCGAACACGCCCAGCACTTTCCATTCTGCCTTCAGGAAGGCGCTGGCTCCACGGGCGATATAGCCGGCCAGTTCCTGCATCTTGGCGTCACCGGCGTCCTGCTTGTTCACCCAGGCGGCCTTCGCGATCATCACCACGAGGCCCAGCAGGCCCAGCGCAGGGATGTAGTACATCAGTTCACTTCCCATTTCAGTTCGGTTGATCGTTCGTTAACGTGCTGTTCTTCAGTACCTAAGCAACGCCCTTTGCATTGCAGGGCCGCAAAAATAGGGGAATGACCGGAACGGCGATGGCTCCGTCCACAGTTCATCTACCAACGAGGCTCACTTCACCAGGTACATCGCCTCCTTCGCCGCGCGCACCACGCCCTCCACACTGGGAAGGCTTGCGTCGATCAGCGAGGGCGTGAACGGCAGCGGCGTATCAGCCTGGCATACCCGAAGCACGGGTGCATCCAGGTAGTTGAACGCGTCCTTCTGCACCCGGAAGGCGACTTCGCTGGCCACACTACCGAAGGGCCAGTTCTCGTCAACCACCACCAGGCGGTTGGTCTTCATCACGCTGCGGATGATGGTGGCATTGTCCAAGGGGCGGATGGTACGCAGGTCGATCACTTCGGCGCTGATGCCCTCCTTGGCCAGCTCATCCGCCGCAGCCAGCACCACCTTCATCATCTTGTTGAACGAGACGAGGGTGATGTCCGTGCCTTCGCGCTTCACATCGGCCACCCCGATGGGCAGCAGGTACTCACCATCGGGGATCTCGCCCTTGTCGCCATACATGCGCTCGCTCTCCATGAAGAGCACCGGATCATTGTCGCGGATGGCGGCCTTCAGCAAGCCCTTGGCGTCATAGGGGTTGCTGGGGCTGATCACCTTGAGGCCGGGGATGTTGGCGTACATGGCCTCGAAGCTCTGGCTGTGCGTGGCTGCGAGCTGACCGGCGCTGCCATTGCCACCGCGGAACACGATGGGCACGTGGAACTGCCCCCCGCTCATCTGCAGCATCTTGGCCGCGTGGTTGATGATCTGGTCGGCCGCCAGGATGGCGAAATTCCAGGTCATGAACTCCACGATGGGGCGCAGGCCGTTCATCGCCGCCCCGACACCGATCGCACTAAAGCCCAGTTCGGCGATGGGGGTGTCGATGACCCGCTGTTCGCCGAACTCCGCCAGCATACCCTTGCTCACCTTGTAGGCACCATCGTACTCGGCAACCTCCTCGCCCATCAGGAACACGCTGGGGTCACGGCGCATCTCTTCGCTCATCGCCTCACAAAGGGCTTCTCGCATCTGCACTGTACGCATGGGGGGTACTGTTTGGAGGGCGCGAAGTTAGCGGCACCGAGGCTCCCGCGCACGTCCGGGCATCGGTCGGCTCCGTACAATAGGCGCCAGACGCTAATTTTGCGGCCCGGAACAACGGTGCCCCCGCGAACAACAGGCCCCGTTCCCCGTTCATCCGAGACCATGAAGATCCTCGTCCTCCTCAGCCAGGTGCCCGACACTACGGCCCGCATCGCCTTCACGAACGACAACACGCAGTACGACGGCAATGGGGTGACCTTCATCGTGAACCCCTACGATGAGTGGTACGCCCTGGTGCGCGCCCTCGAGCTGAAGGAGGCGGCCGGCACAGGAAGCGTGACCACGATCACCGTGGGTGGCGCCGATACCGAAGCCACCATCCGCAAGGGCCTCGCCATCGGCGCCGATGATGCGGTCCGGATCGATGCCCAGCCGACCGATGCGCTACAGGTGGCCGAGCTGGTGGCCGCTTACGCGAGGGACAAGGGCTTTGACCTGGTGCTCGCCGGTAAAGAGACCATTGACCACAATGGAGGCCAAGTGGGCGCCATGGTGGCCGAACTGCTGGACATGCCCTATGTCCCGCTGGCGAGCAAGCTTGATGTTGCCGGCACCACGGCTACGGTTGAACGCGATGTGCCCGGTGGCGTGGAAGTGCTCGAAGTGAGCCTGCCCGTTGTGCTCGGTGCAGCCAAAGGGATGGCCGAACAGCGCATCCCCAATATGCGTGGCATCATGGCGGCCCGCACCAAACCGCTGACCGTGGTGCCTGCCACTCCGGTGAGTGATGTGGCCCGTACGGTGAAATTCGAACTTCCGCCCGCCAAAGGTTCAGTGAAGATGATCCCCGCGGAAGAGGCTGGAAAGCTCATTGAACTTCTGCACACGGAAGCGAAAGTGATCTAAGCTGCACCCCCGACGAACAACGCACAACTGAGGACCGACCATGAGCACCATCGTATTCATCGACACCCGCGGGGATAAGTTGTCCAAGGCAGCACAGGAAGCCGTGACCTATGCCAGCCAGCTGGCCGGAGGCCCCGTTACGGCTGTCACCTTCGGCGCCGCACAGGGCCTGGAAAGCCTCGGCGCACAAGGTGCCGGCAAGGTGGTCGTAGCCCGGAACGTGACCGTGCTGGACAGCCAACAGCTGACCCGCCTGGTCGCCGATGTGGCCGCCAGGGAGAACGCCACCACCATTGTATGTGTGAGCGACGCCACCGGCAAGGCTGTGGCACCCCGCGTGGCGGCGCGCTTGAAAGCCGGCCACGTGGCCGGTGTCACCGGATCGGTGGAGGGTGGACTGTTCCGCCGGAATGTGTTCAGTGGCAAGGCCCGCGCCCATGTGCAAGTGACCAGTGCGGTGAAAGTGCTTAGCCTGATGCCCAACAGTGTGCCCATCGCACACTCCGGCGGTACTGCCACTGTGGAAGAGTACAGCGGTGACCTCGGTGCAGCGCGCATCACGGTGAAGGAAGTGCGCAAGGCCGGCAGTGGCATCCCCCTGCCCGAGGCCGAACTGGTGGTGAGCGCTGGTCGCGGCATGAAGGGACCGGAGCATTGGGCACCGGTGGAGGAGCTGGCCAGCCTGCTGGGTGCCGCCACCGCCTGCAGCCGCCCCGTGGCGGATATGCACTGGCGTCCGCACCATGAGCACGTAGGCCAGACCGGTGTAGCCATCCGTCCCAACCTGTACATCGCCATCGGTATCAGCGGGGCCATCCAGCACCTGGCCGGTGTCAACCAGAGCAAGGTGATATGCGTGATCAACAAGGATCCGGAAGCACCGTTCTTCAAGGCTGCGGATTACGGGATCGTGGGTGATGCTTTCGAAGTGCTGCCCAAGTTGATCGATGCGGCGAAAAAGCTGAACGCGGAGCGTTGAGGGCAGTTGGGGAGTTGGCAGTTCGGGAGTTGGCAGTTGAGTTCCACCCAAAGCTGATGTAGCGGCGATCCCCGTGGGTCGCTCTACGAGGATGTGGGGTGGAACGCTGGCAGTCGGCAGTTGGTGCAGCCTGGGTCCGTAGTATGTCAACGACCAAGTACCGCCCTGCCTGCCCGCACCAACTGCCGACTGCTAACTCCCAACTGCCTACTCCCAACTGGCTACTCCCGAACGACTACTCCCAACTCCCCGCTGCTCCCTATCTTCACGGCCCGTTCGCGAGTTGCATGGAGAAGGTCGAACTGCGCTTCCTGCGCATCACTTACAGCCACACGCACGCTGGAGCCTACGCGCTGATCCTCTCCGAGGTGGACGGTGAGCGGCGCCTGCCCATCATCATCGGCGGTGTGGAGGCCCAGGCCATCGCCATCCAAGTGGAGAACATCAAGCCCGCCCGGCCCCTCACCCATGATCTGTTCAAGAACGTTGCGGACACCCTCGGCTTCACCTTGAAGGAGGTCATCATCAACGATCTGGTGGAGGGCATCTTCCACGCCAAGCTCGTGGTGGAACAGAACGGTCTGGAAGTGGAGATCGACGCGCGGAGCAGCGATGCTATCGCCCTCGCGCTGCGCTTCGATTGTCCGGTGTATTCCTACGAGTTCATCCTCAGTGCTGCCGGCCTGAAGGTGGAGGAAGGGGATGAAGAGAAAGGCGAAGAGGAAAAAAGCGAAGGGCGTGATGAGAAGCGCAATGCCACCCTCGAAGAGCTTCAGGATCAGCTGAACGAAGCCCTCCACGACGAGGATTACGAGCGCGCCTCGAAGCTCCGCGACGAGATCAAGCGGCGCGAGGGCAGCAATTGATATCGTAGGCGGCGGTTGCGGACCTGCGCGCTTTCCGCCATCTTCGCCGGACCGACCCCTTGCCCCCATGCACCGCAGCATCCTGCGAGCGGCAGCGCTCTCCGCCCTGCTGTTCCCCCTCGCCGCCGCCGCACATAACGGTCCCGCAGCGCTCACTGGCCCTACCGCCACCAGCTTGCTGCGCGGCATCCTTGGCATGGCCACCCTCGTTGGGGTCGCCTGGGCCTTCAGCACCAAGCGCCGTCAGGTGGACTGGAAGGTGGTCGGCATCGGGTTGGCGTTCCAACTGGTGCTCGCCCTGCTGATCCTCTACGTCCCACCCGTTCAGATCGCCTTCGAAGTGGTGGGCAAGTTGTTCGTGAAGGTGCTCGACTTCACCCGCATCGGCAGTGAGTTCCTCTTCCGTGACCTGATGAACGTGCAGAGCGCGGGCTTCATCTTCGCCCTGCAGATACTCCCCACGATCATCTTCTTCAGCGCGCTCACCAGCGTACTCTTCTACCTCGGCATCATCCAGAAGGTGGTGTATGCCCTGGCCTGGGCGCTCAACCGAACCATGCGACTCAGCGGTGCCGAAAGCCTCAGCACGGCAGGCAACATCTTCCTGGGACAGACCGAAGCACCCCTGATGGTGAAGGCCTACCTGGACAAGATGAACCGCTCGGAGATCTTCCTGGTGATGACCGCCGGCATGGCCACTGTGGCGGGCGGGGTGCTCGCCGCCTACGTGGGCTTCCTGGGTGGTGATGATCCCGTACAGCGCTTGTTCTTTGCCAAACACCTGCTCACCGCCAGTGTGATGGCCGCTCCCGGAGCGGTTGTCATCGCCAAGATCCTGTTCCCACAGACCGAACCCATCGAACAGAAGCTCGAGGTGAGCATGGAGCAGGTGGGCTCCAATTTCCTCGATGCCATGAGCAACGGAACCACCGAGGGCCTGAAACTGGCGGCCAATGTAGGCGCGATGCTACTGGTGTTCTTCGCCTTCATCGCCATGGCCAACTACGCCTTCCTCAAACTGGGAGACCTGCTCGGCATCAATGGCTGGGTGGTGGCGGTCTCCAACGGCAACTTCCAGGGGCTGTCGCTGGAGTTCCTGCTCGGATATCTCTTCGCACCGCTCATGTGGCTCATTGGCGTGGCCTCGGAAGACATCACCCTCACCGGCCGGCTGGTCGGCGAGAAGATCATCGCCAGCGAGTTCGTGGGCTACGAGAGCCTGGCGAGCATGAAAGCCTCCGGGATGTTCAGCCACCAGCGCAGCATTGTCATGGCCACCTACATGTTATGTGGCTTCGCCAACTTCGCAAGCATCGGCATCCAGATCGGTGGGATCGGTTCGCTGGCCCCCAGCCGGCGCGCATGGCTGAGCGAGTTCGGATTCCGGGCGCTGCTCGGTGGCACCCTGGCCTCGCTTCTGAGCGCCACCATCATCGGCATGCTCGTCTGAAGCCGACCGCGCTTCTTCAGCGGCGCTGTTGATCACTTCTGCGCGGGCAGCCGACCGCTCCGTTCATGAGGGCCTACTTTTGGCCGCTCATGGCCGGCTCGCGCTACGATCGCCTCACCACCCAGGCAGTGGCCTTCCTCTCGGGGCTGCTGGAACGCCTACGCCAATGGTTGGTGCAGAGCCGCGCCAAGGAGTTGGTGCTGCTGGCCCTGCCCTACCAGGTGTCAGCCGTGCTCACCGCGCTGGTGGCCGTGGGCTATGCCAAGCTCTTCCACCTGATGGAGGCTGCCAACCTGGCCATCCTCAGCCACGACCGTCGGCTGATCTTCCTCACCGCACCCATCAGCTTCCTCGTGGCGTGGGGGCTGGTGCGCAGGCTTGCGCCACTGGCCGGTGGCAGCGGCATTCCACAGCTCATGGCCGCCATCGAAGTGGCCACAGAAAAGAAGCGCGACCGCTCCTGGCGCTTCCTTAACGTGCGCATCATCCTGGTGAAGATCGCCAGCAGCCTCACCCTGGTGATCGGTGGCGGTGCCATCGGTCGCGAAGGCCCCACCCTGCAGATCGCCGGCAGTATCTACCGCACCGTCCACAAGCTCCTTCCCCCGTTCTGGCCACGCGTCAGCCGCCAGATCATGCTGGTGACCGGTGGGGCGGCCGGACTGAGCGCAGCGTTCAACACACCGCTCGGCGGTATCGTCTTCGCTGTGGAAGAGCTCACCAAGACCCACATGGCGCAGTTCCGCACGGCCGTGCTCACTGCTGTGATCCTCAGCGGAATGACGGCACAATCGCTCTTGGGGCCCTACCTGCTCCTGGGCTACCCGAAGCTCGAGCCTGCCACGGTCTCGTTCATGTACAAGATCCTGTTCATCGCGGCCATCTCTGGTGCCTCCGGTGCCCTCTTCTGCCGCATCCTGCTGGCCTTCGACAAGCTTCGTCGCTCCTTCACCGGTTGGCTGCAACAGGCGGGCTTCGCGCTCGGGTGCGCGTTGCTTTTCGCCAGCACCGTCTACCTGTTGGGCCCTGCGGCCATCGGTTCGGGCAATACCCTGTTGGAGAACTACCTGTTCGCCGAAGAAGTGAACGCCAGCGCCAGCAATGTGGGCGCCCGCCTACTGGGCCCGCTATTCTCCTTCAGTGCGGGCGGAGCAGGCGGCATCTTCGCACCATCCCTTGCGGCCGGTGCCTCCATTGGCGGGTGGATCGCTCCGCTCTTCGAGCCCAGCCGCGGCCAGTTCAACCTGCTGGTCCTGGCCGGTATGACCGCCTTCCTCACCGGCGTCACGCGTTCGCCCTTCACCAGCGCCATCCTTGTGCTGGAGATGACCGACCGCCACAGCGCCATCTTCCAGCTGATGTATGCAGCCATGGTGGGCTATCTCATCGCCTTCACCATTGACCGCAAGAGCTATTACGAGCGCATGAAGGAGCGCCTGTTGAAGGCCTTGCCCGACTGGCCGCCACCGCCGGAGAAAGCTGGACGCAATGCCAGGCGCGAAGAAGCTCCGGAACCGCCGACGGCCGGTGGCATGGGTGGCTTCTGAAGGCAGTTCCCGAACAGCCCACGTGCGCCCACCCCTTCGACCGTTCGCGCCTGCATACGCTGTCAACAGCCGTTAGCAACTCCGCATACCACACCCCGTCCACAGCGGTACCTTCGCAGCACCGCCATGCACCAATACCACGACCTGCTCCGCCGCATCCTCCAGGAAGGTGTGCAGAAGCACGACCGCACCGGCACCGGCACCATCAGCTGCTTCGGTCACCAGATGCGTTTCGACCTCAGCGAAGGCTTCCCCTTGGTGACCACCAAGAAGCTCCACGTGAAGAGCATCATCCACGAGCTGCTCTGGTTCCTCGCCGGAGATACCAATGTGAAATACCTCCAGGACAATGGCGTGCGCATCTGGGACGAATGGGCGGACGCCAATGGCGATCTCGGCCCCGTTTACGGCTACCAGTGGCGCAGCTGGCACACCCCGGACGGCCGCGTGATCGATCAGATCGCCAATGTGGTGGAGATGATCAAGAAGAGCCCGGACAGCCGTCGCCTGATCGTCACCGCCTGGAACCCCGCAGATGTGGACCGCATGGCCCTGCCACCCTGCCACACCATGTTCCAATTCTATGTTGCGCAGGGCAGGCTGAGCTGCCAGCTCTACCAGCGCAGCGCTGATACTTTCCTGGGCGTGCCGTTCAACATCGCGAGTTATGCGCTGCTTACGTTGATGATGGCGCAGGTATGCGGTCTGCAGCCCGGCGAATTCGTTCACACCTTCGGCGATGTGCACCTGTACAACGACCACCTGGAACAGGCACGCCTGCAGCTGACGCGTGATCCTCGCCCCCTGCCGAAGATGGAGCTTGACCCCAGCGTGACGGACCTGTTCTCCTTCCGCTACGAGCACTTCACGCTGAAGGACTACGATCCGCACCCGCACATCAAGGCCAGCGTAAGCGTATGATCATCAGCGCCATCGCCGCCGTGGCGGATAACGGCACCATCGGCCGCGACAGTGATCTGCCGTGGAGCCTGCCCGATGACCTGAAGTACTTCCAACGCACCACCCGTGGCCACCATGTGATCACAGGCAGGAAGAACTACGAGACCATACCGGCCAAGTACCGACCGCTGAAGGACCGCGTGAACATCGTGGTGACGCGCAACACGTCATACCAAGCGCCGGGTGCAGTGATCGTAGGTTCGTTGGAGGATGGCATTGACCTGGCACGCAGCGCTGGAGAGCAGGAAGCCTTCATCATCGGTGGCGGGCAGATCTACGCGGAAGCCTTGCACAAGGGCCTGGTGGATCGCTTGTACCTCACGCTCGTACACGCCGATGTGGCGGGCGATACCCACTTCCCCTTGCTGGATGCCAGCGATTGGCGTGAAGTGTCGCGCACGCATCATACCGCCGATGATCGCCATGCCCATGCCTTCACCTTCGTGGTGCTCGAACGGATCCGTTAAACCCTTGGCATCCGGTTTGCGTCCTAGGGGTGTCAACCACCACATGCCATGAAACAGCTCCTGCTCCTCGCCCTGCTGATGCTCTCCCTGGCCGCCTGCCGCAAAGAGGATGAAGCCACCCCGCTGGACCGTGACCAGACCGCGGCGTTGGACAACAACCGCGCAGAAGGCTTCTTCAACGACGCCCTTGCCCAAGCTGACAAGGCCAATAAGGACGGTGAGCTGCCTTGTGCCGTGTCCATCACGTTCGACACCACCAGCACACCGTACAGCATGCTCATCGACTTCGGTGAGCAGAACTGCACCAGCGCTGATGGCCGCACACGCCGCGGTCGCCTCCTGGTGAGCTACACAGGACCGTACCGCGCACCTGGCACGATCATCACCATCACGCCGCAGGACTACTACGTGAACGACCATCGACTGCAAGGGAGCAAAGTGGTGACCAATGCCGGTCCCAATGACCAAGGGCAGACCACCTTCACCGTTGTGGTGAACGGTACTGTGACGGCCCCTGACAACAGCTGGACCAGCACGCATAGCTTCCAGCGCACGCGCACCTGGATCGCCGGAGAGGGTTCCTTCCCTTGGAACGATGATGTATACACCATCAGCGGCAGCGGCAGCGGCACCACCCGCAATGGCGTTCCCTACACCCTGCTCATCACCACCCCCCTGCGCGTGGAAATGGGCTGCCCCTGGATCGTGAGCGGTGTGATGCAGATCGTGCCCGGCACGCTGGCCACCCGTACGGTGGACTGGGGCAACGGCGCCTGCGATGGCACCGCCTCGGTCACCATCAACGGCATCACCTTCACCATCGGCGGCTGACCTGATCCTTCGACTTCGGAGCCCTGCCGCAATGGTGGGGCTTCACCGTTCATACAGGTCCAGTGCAACGTTCCATCACATGCGCTGCCGCTCATCACGACCTGCTGGGAACCGCCCGTGGTACGCCCCTAGTTTCGTGATGCGTGATCACCTATTTCCTACGAACTCCGGTTCGCTATCGCATCATCCTGCTCGCGGCGCTCATCCTGGCTTCGCTCTTCCTGTTGCAGGCCTATATGAAGCACCGGGTGTTCCAGGATCTGCAGGACCTGCAGCCCTTCAGTTGGTGGCGTGAAGCGCCGGTACCCTACCTGAACTTCCTTTTCTGGGCCCTGCTCACACCGCTGGTGTACTCCATTCTCAGGCGGTGGCCATTGGAGCGACGGCCGGTCGTGCGCACCCTCGGCATCCACCTGGGGGCGGCACTGTTGATCGCCACCCTGCATGAGGTGCTCACTTCCACCCTTTACTATGCCATCCTACATACCGTGGGGGAGATCGACTTCGGCGAAGCCCGCTACCAGGACTGGGCACTACACGCGCTCTGGCCTGCGATCCTTACCCGCACCATGGAGTACGGCGTGCTCATGGGTGTGCTGGTGGCCTTGGAGCATGCGCGTCTGCGGCGGGTGGAGCACGAGCAATTGTTGCGGCTCCAGCACGAACTTCAATCCACCCAACTGAACGCGCTGAAAAAACAGCTGCAACCGCATTTCCTGTTCAATACGCTCAACACCGTAAGCTCGCTGATGGACGAGCACGTGCCCGATGCCCGTAAAGTGCTGAACCGGCTGGCCCAGATGCTAAGGACCACGCTCGATGCCACCCAACGCGACAAGGTCTCGCTGGCGGCGGAGGTACAGCACGTCACCAACTACCTCGACATCGAGAGCATCCGATTCCGCGACCGGTTGAAGGTGGAATACGCCATTGACGAGCAAGCCCGGTCACTGGCAGTACCCAGCATGGTGCTGCAACCGCTGGTGGAGAACAGCATCAAGCATGGACCGGACGCCACCAGCGATCAGGTGCTCATCCGGATCACCGCAGCGTGTTCCGCTGACCACCTGGTGTTGCAGGTGCTGGACAACGGAAGAGGCTGTTCCACTGTCTCCACTGCAATGGACCATGGCGGCATCGGGCTGCGCAACGTGCGTGACAGACTGCAACTGCTCTACCGCGAGCGGGCACACTTCCGCATCGCTTCGCCCGAGGGCCGTGGCTTCCAGGTCGAACTACACCTCCCCATCGAACCCGCATGAGACCGATCCGCACCATCATCGTGGATGACGAACCCGCCGCCCGCAGCCGTGTGGCGCGCCTCTTGGAACAGGCACCGGGCGTGGAAGTGGTGAGCGAGTGTCGCAACGGCGCCGAAGCGCTTGTGTGCATCGCCAAATGCCGCCCCGATCTGCTCTTCCTCGACGTGCAAATGCCAGGCATGAACGGCTTTGAGGTGATGGAGCAGGCGCGGCTACACAGCGATCGTGCCCCAGAGCCGTTCGTGGTGTTCGTCACCGCCTATGACCAATACGCGCTCAAAGCATTCGATGTGAATGCCGTGGACTACCTGTTGAAGCCTTACGACGATGAGCGCTTCTTCGCGTCCCTTGAAAAGGCCCGGAAGTTCATCGAGCTCCGCCAGAGCGACAAGCTGACCGGCAAGCTCATGGACCTTGTACGCGAACACCTGCGGTCGAACAGCACCTACACTGAACACTTCGTGATCAAGGAGCGGGGCCGTGAATACAAGGTCAAGATGGAGGACGTGGTTTTTCTGCGCGCCGAGGGCAATTACCTCTGTCTGCAACAGAAGGAGCGGCAGTTCCTGCACCGCATGACCATGAACGCCGTGGAGACCGAACTGGACCCTGCGCGCTTTCTGCGCATCCACCGCAGCTACATCGTGAACCTGGCCCACGTGCGCAATGCCCGCTATAGCGGCAACAACGAGTTCATCTTCAGCATGGCCAACAACGAACGCATCATCAGCGGGCGCAGTTACAAAGAGGAGATCGCCAAGGTGCTGGCCGGGCAGGAGGTGTGAGCCTTTAGCGCAGATACCTCGGGCTTCGGGCCATGGGCCTCGGGCTGCTCAGCACGTCGCATCCACCTATCCGATGGCGGCTGCGTTCTCCGCCTTCCGCTTGCGGAGATCGAAGCCACTGAGCAGCCCGCAGCCAGAGGCCCACGGCTCATGGCCTTTGCCACTACCCTACCTTAGCCCCATGCATCCTTGCCTTTCCCGGGCACTGCGCCTCTTTGCGGTCGCCCTCGTTCAACTTTCTGCTTTCACCTTTCCGCTTTCCGCCCAACGCCCCCCCGCCCAGCCCCACGCCGCCGAGATCCTGCACCGCATGCAGAAGCTCAACGTGCTGGGCAGCGTGCTCTACATCGTGGCGCATCCCGATGACGAGAACACGCGCCTGATCGCCTGGCTGGCCAACGGCAAGAAGGTGCGCACCGGCAACCTCAGCCTCACCCGCGGCGACGGCGGGCAGAACCTCATCGGTCCCGAGCTGGGTGATGCGCTCGGCATCATCCGAACGCAGGAGCTGCTGGAGGCGCGCCGCATCGATGGCGGGGAGCAGTTCTTCACCCGCGCGGTGGACTTCGGCTACAGCAAGAACGCCGCCGAGAGCTTTGAGAAATGGGGCAAGCAGGAAGTGCTGAGTGATGTGGTGCGCGTGATCCGGATGTTCCGGCCCGACATCATCATCACCCGTTTCGCGCCCGACCGCAGCGCGGGCCACGGCCACCACGAGGCCAGCGCCATCCTCGCCGAGGAAGCCTTCGACCTCGCGGGTGACCCCAAGGCCTTTCCGGAGCAGCTGAAACAAGGGCTGGAGGTATGGCAGCCGCGCCGCCTCTTCTTCAACGGCAGCACCTGGTGGAAGAAGGACCTGGCCGAGATCGCGAAGAGCGACCCCGACTGGTTCACCGTGGACGTGGGCGGCTACGACCCGCTGCTGGGCCTGAGCTACACGGAGATCGCCGGGCGCAGCCGCAGCATGCACAAGAGCCAGGGCTTTGGTGCGGCGGAAACGCGGGGTGAAGCGCTGGAGTACCTCAAGCTGATCAAAGGAGACCGCCCGAAAGGCAAGGACATTTTTGAGGGGATCGATATGACATGGGGGCGGGTGAAGGGGGGTAGCACATACCAGCGCATCATTTCGGACTTGCTGGAGAGTTACGACCTGCGGCACCCAGAGCGCAGCACTGCGGGTTTGCTGAAGCTGTATCCCGACTACTCCAGGAAACCCTCCAGTGACGAACGTGAAGCATGGAGACACCTCAACGCCGACCAGATCCAGGACCTGCTCATCGCATGCAATGGCCTTGCGCTCGAAGCCACGATGGATGCGCCTACGATCGCGACAAGTGATGACGTCCGATTCCAGATCTCAGGGGTGAATCGAGGAACAGGGCCGATCCGGGTTGGCGGTGGTTTCGATACTGTGCTGATCAACAATGTCCGCTTTGAGTGCGAGGTGATGCGACCACGAACAAGCGAGTGGGATCAACCCTACTGGCTGAAAGCCCATCATGGCGATATGCACGTGGTGGACGGGACCATGAACGCGGGTAGAAGCATGATCGGCAAACCGGTCGCCCAGCAAACGTTGGTGAATGCTTGGGAGTTGTACTTCGAGTTCGGTGCTCCGAAGCGACAGGTGATCCCGCTCACGTACAAATGGGTCGACCGCGTGGCTGGCGAGCGCATCCGGCCGGTGTACGTCACGCCTGTGGCCTCGGTGATCCCGAAGACCGACGTGCTCATCGCGCGCGGCGTCCCGCAGACCATCACCGTGGAGGTGGAGGCGCTCACCGACAGCCTCACCGGTCAACTGAACGTGACGCTGCCCGAGGGCTGGGCCACCACCAAGGACCTGAAGCTGGTACACATCGCCAAGCGCAATGAACGGCAGTCCTTCACCTATCAACTCATCCCTGGCACCAATGCGAAAGCGGGTTCCATGAAGTTCGAGTTCACCGGCCCGAAGGGCAAAGCCGATCGCACCCTGCACGAGATCGACTACCCGCACATCATGCCGCAGGTGTACTACACCCCCGCCGAGGTGAAGCTGGTGCCGCTGGACGTGACCACCGCCGCCAAGCGAGTGGGCTACGTGAAGGGCGCGGGCGACGACGTGCCGCAGGCCATGGAGCAACTGGGTGTGGTGGTGGAGTTCATCGAGCCTTCCTCGGCCAAGCTGGAAGAGTTGAAGAAGTACGACGCCATCGTCACCGGCATCCGCGCCTACAACGCCACCAAGGGTATGAAGGAGCTGCACCCGCTGCTACTGCAATACGTGGAGCAAGGCGGCACGCTCATCGTGCAGTACAACACCACCCCGCGCTTCTTCTCCGGCGCCAGCGACTTCCAGATCGATCCCGCCACGCTGGGCCCCAAGCCTTTCAACATCACCCGCGGCCGCGTGACCGTGGAGGAAGCAGCACCGACCCTCCCCAACCCCAAGCATCCGCTGCTGAATACCCCGAACCGGATCACCGCCGCCGACTTCGCCGGCTGGGTGCAGGAACGCGGCCTCTACTTCGCCGGCGACTTCGCCCCGCACTACACACCGCTCATCAGCTGGAACGATCCCGGCGAAGAACCACTGAACGGCGCGCTGATCACGATGGACCACGGCAAGGGGCGCTTCATCTACACGGGCATCAGCTTCTTCCGGCAATTACCGGCGGGGGTGCCGGGAGCGTATCGGCTTTTCGCGAACCTCATCTCGCCGCGTGTAGCGCGGTAGGCCCATGCAGGTAGCTATCGACATTCCTGGCGTCCACCCGTACCGTCGTCCCACGGGTCTCCTGCCAACGGCATGCATGGTCGACCCGGTGGGTCGACGCTACGGGTGCCATACCCCGGGATCGGTGTTCCATCAGATGACCCCGTGATCGATGCATTGGCTCGACTGGACCATTCTCCTCGGCACCCTCGGCTTCATCGTGGCCTACGGGGTGTGGCGTACACGGCGGGATGCCACCAGCGACAGCTTCCTGAAGGGCGGCAGCGACAACCGGTGGTGGGCCGTGGGCCTCAGCGTGATGGCCACGCAGGCCAGCGCGATCACCTTCCTCAGCACGCCGGGACAAGGCTACCTGGACGGCATGGGCTTCGTGCAGTTCTACTTCGGTCTGCCGCTGGCCATGCTCGTGATCGGCTTCGTGTTCATCCCGCTCTACTACAAGTGGAAGGTATACACGGCCTACGAGTTCATCGGCAAACGCTTCGATGGGCGCACGAGGCTGCTCACCGCCGGGCTCTTCCTGGTGCAGCGCAGCCTGGCCGCGGGCATCACCATCTATGCGCCCAGCATCATCCTCAGCAAGGTGCTGCACTGGCCGCTCTCGTGGACCTGCGTTTTCATCGGCGCGCTGGTGATCCTCTACACCACCACCGGCGGCGCGCGTGCCGTGGGCGTCACGCACAAGCAGCAGATGGCCGTCATGTTCCTTGGCATCTTCACCGCCTTCGGGCTCACCGTGCACTACCTGGGCGAGCATGCCTCCTTTGGCGAAAGCCTGGCCCTGGCGGGAGCCCTGGGCAAAATGAACATCGTGGACACCTCCTGGGACCCCTCCACCAAGTACACCCTTTGGAGCGGGTTGCTGGGCGGCTTCTTCCTGCAACTCTCCTACTTCGGCACCGACCAGAGCCAGGTGCAGCGCTACCTCGGCGGCCAGAACGTGGCCCAGGCCCGACAGGGGCTCTGGATGAACGCCGTGTTGAAGATCCCCATGCAGTTCTTCATCCTGCTCACCGGCGTGCTGGTGTTCGTGTTCTACCTGTTCAATGCTTCGCCGGTGCATTGGAACGCGGCCAATGTGGAGGCCATGGATAACTCTCCGGTCAGGACGGAACTCGCCGACCTTGAGAAGGAACACAAGGGAAACCAAGAGCTAATTAGCGCCTTGTCCATCGCATGGGTTGAAGCAGACCGATCCGGGGATGCAGAGAAGAAGTGGTGGACCGAAGCGCTTATTCAGGACGCCGTTGCTCATGACAAGAACTTGCGGGATGAGACCACCGCCCTGCTGCGCAATGAGTTCCCCGACCGCGAGGCGAACGACAAGGACTACATCTTCATCAGTTACGTCATGGACCACCTGCCGATCGGCATCGTGGGCCTTTTGCTGGCCATGATCTTCAGTGCTGGCATGAGCAGCACAGCGGCCGAATTAAGCGCCCTGGCCACCACCAGCACGGTGGACGTGGTGCGCATGCCCCGCAGCGATGCCCAGCAGGTGAAGGCCGCCCGCCTGGCCACCGTGGTCTTCGGGCTGCTGGCCCTGGCCTTTGCCGCCATCTTCTCGCTCTTCGAGAACCTGATCCAGGCGGTGAACATCCTGGGCTCGTTGTTCTACGGCACCATCCTGGGCATCTTCCTGGTGGCCTTCTTCGTGAAATGGGTGCAGGGTACGGCGGTGTTCGTGGCGGCGCTGATCGCACAGGCGGTCATCTTCTTCATCCACTTCTCGGACATCGAACTGGCCTTCCTGTGGTACAACCTGCTGGCCCCCGCGATCGTGGTGGTGCTGGCGATGCTGTTGCAGGTGGTGTTGCCGGAACAAAGGCCCGCGTAGTGACACTGCGCGTCCTGACATCCCTTCTGGTCCCGCTGCTCGCCACGCGAATGCTGGCGCAGGACGGAACACCCGTGCTGCATGCATCCCTGGGCACTGCACCCGACCTTGATGCGCAAGCCCAGACACGATACGCATGGTATGACAGTGTGCTCACCGCGCAGAGGCACCCATTTCCTGGGGAGCAGGCCCTGTTCGACTCGCTCTACTACGCTTGGGGCGAAACTTACCTGGGCCCCTGTGCCATCATCGGCCTGGGGTGCAGCTGGTACTGCGGCGGCGGACCGGACACGGTCTGGGCCAGCTCCACGCTGAGCGCGATCGGCGACCATCGGTACGATGCCTCGAACGCGCATGACCTTGACTACTGCGAAGCATGGGCGGAAGGTGCGTCCGGCCCGGGGATCGGGGAGGCGTTGACATACCGGTTCGCCCACGACAGCCCCCGTATTCATACTGTGCATATCTCCAACGGCCTGATAACGAGCTACCGGGGCTGGCGGAACAACAACCGGGTAAAACGTCTGCGCATCGATGAGAACGGCGTTCCCGTGGCCATCCTCGCGCTCGAGGACACCATGGCGGACCAGACCTTCAAGCTGCCACGCCTGCTCGGGCAGCGCGCCGATGGCTTGCCGATGCTCCTCACGTTCACCCTGCTGGAGGTGTATCCCGGCGATCGCCACGACGATACCGTGATCACTGAGATCTGGTTCGACGGCACGGACGTACATTAACGTCGAAGCCCCCGGTCTCCCGAGGGCTTCGAACAGTGCAACGATGGTCGATCACTTCATCTTCGACCACTCTTCGATCTTCTGCTTGTTCATGGTCACGTAGGCCTCGTAGTTCACCTTCTGGGCCATGTCCATGCTCTTCTGGGCGGTCTCGATGGCAGCGGCGTACTTGCCGTTCTGTGCCTGCGCCAGTGCGAGTGTGTGGAGGTTCCAGAACTTCATCTCCTTGTCCACGCTCATTTGCGCGTACTTCAATGCAACAGGGGCATCCAGTTTACGATCCACCAGAAAGCGGGCGCTGTTGTGGAACACGCGGAAGTCCGCAGAAGGATCGTTCACGGCCTCTTCAATGTTCTTCAAGGCCCTTTTGGTGGCGTCGGCGCTGATCTTCACCGGCACCCTGGTGTTCTCCCAGCGGAGCTCCAAGGTGGCATTGTCCTCGGCCAGTTCTCCGATCGTGATCGTGAAGGTCTCGGTGAAATCGCAGGTGGTCGGCTTCACCTTTACTATGAGGATGTCCTCCTCCGGCTTACGGTCACCTTCGCCCCATAATTCAACGTTCTTGTTGAAATGGATCACCCACATGTCCTTGCCCGGGGTGGTGAAGAGCGAGTACTTACCTGCAGGAAGCGTGCTGCCTTCCACCATGATGTCGCTGTCGACCTCGATGGTGGTGCAGAGGTTGGCACCGGTGCGCCACACCTTGTCGAAGGGCACCAGATCGCCGAACACTTTGCGACCCTTGGCGCTGGGGCGGGAGTAGTCGACCTCCACCTTGGTGAGGCCCACCACCTGCTCCACCTCACCGGGCGGGCTGGGTTGCGGAAGGTCCTGTGCAACAACGAGGGCGCTGGAGAACAGCGCGGCGAAAAGAAGGGTATGCTTCATGGTAGGTGGTATGTTCAACGGCCTGGAGAACACGCGGCACATCCGCTTGTTCAGCAAGGCCGAAGGTAAGCACCTTGAAGCACTGGACGATCAGGCCACCTTCAGATTGCTCAGGCGCGAGCGGTCGAACTTATCGCGGGCATAGCTGAGCGTCACCCGTAGTTCGGTCGGCTTTTCCTCGGAGCCGGGGATCTCATACATCGCATCGGTCATGATGGCCTCGCAGATGCTCCGCAGTCCACGCGCACCCAAGCGATAGTCAAGGGCCTTCTCCACGATGAAATCGAGCACCTTCTTATCAAAGGTCAGCTTCACCTTGTCCATCTCGAACAGCTTCACGTACTGCTTCACCAAGGCGTTCTTCGGCTCGGTGAGGATGCGACGCAGGCTCTCCCTATCGAGCGGGTCGAGGTAGGTGAGCACCGGGAAGCGCCCGATGAGCTCCGGAATGAGACCGTAGCTGCGCAGGTCGGTGGGGCTCACGTACTGCAGCAGGTTGTCGTCGCTGACGCGACCTTCCTTGCTGGCGCTGTAACCCACAGCGCCGCTCTTCACACGGCGCGCAATGATCTTCTGGATGCCATCGAAAGCACCTCCGCAGATGAACAGGATGTTTCGCGTGTCCACCTGGATGAGCTTCTGCTCGGGGTGCTTGCGACCGCCCTGGGGGGGAACGCTCACGGTGCTGCCTTCGAGCAACTTCAGCAGCGCCTGCTGTACGCCCTCACCGCTCACATCACGCGTGATGCTGGGGGTGTCGCTCTTGCGGCTGATCTTGTCGATCTCATCGATGAAGACGATGCCTCGCTCCGCTTTGCTGACATCATAATCAGCAGCCTGGAGCAGGCGACTAAGGATGCTCTCCACGTCCTCGCCCACATAGCCGGCCTCAGTGAGCACCGTGGCATCGGCGATGGCGAATGGAACGTTCAGCATGCGGGCGATGGTCTTTGCCAGCAGTGTTTTACCACTGCCCGTCTCACCGACCAGGATGATATTGCTCTTCTCGATCTCCACCTCGTCGGTGGCCGATGCCGGACGTTGGAGGAGGCGCTTATAGTGGTTGTACACCGCCACGCTCAACACCTTCTTCGCATCGTCCTGACCGATGATGTACTCGTCGAGGAAGCGCTTGATGTCCGAGGGACGCTGGAGGATCAGGCTGCCCTCCATTTCGTTGCGGGAGCGCTGACTGAGCTCCTCGCTGATGATGTTCTGCGCCTGTGTGATGCAGCTGTCGCAGATGTGCCCGGTGATGCCCGCGATGAGGACGTTGGTGTCCTGCTTGTCGCGGCCGCAGAACGAACACTTGATGTCTTTCTTATCCATCGGAGGAGACCTCTATCTTCCCTGTACGCAGATCGCGCGGAAAGGGTTGCAAGATACAACGAAGGCCGGGTGGATCGCTCCCCCCGGCCTTCCCCGGTGTATGCGCACCGCACGAAGCGGGCGGTCCGTCAGCGAAGCTTACTTGTGCTTCACCAGCAACTCGTCGATCATGCCGTAGGCCTTGGCCTCTTCAGCGATCATCCAATAGTCGCGATCGCTGTCCTTCTCCACCTTCTCGAAGGGCTGGCCGCTGTGGTGACTGATGATGTCGTACAGCTCCTTCTTGAGCTTCACGATCTCGCGCACCGTGATCTCCATGTCCACGGCCTGTCCTTCGGCACCACCCAAGGGCTGGTGGATCATCACACGGCTGTGCTTGAGCGCGCTGCGCTTGCCTTTGGCACCGGCGCAGAGAAGCACCGCACCCATCGAAGCGGCCATGCCCGTGCAGATGGTGGCCACGTCGCAGTTGATGTACTGCATGGTGTCGTAGATACCGAGTCCGGCGTACACACTGCCGCCCGGGCTGTTCATGTAGATCTGGATGTCCTTCTTGGCATCCACGCTCTCCAGGAACAACAGCTGGGCCTGGATGATGTTGGCCACCTGGTCATTGATGCCGGTGCCGAGGAAGATGATGCGGTCCATCATAAGGCGGCTGAACACGTCCATCTGGGCCACGTTCAACTGACGCTCCTCGATGATGTAAGGCGTCATCGAAGAGGTGACCAGGTGGTTGGTGTAGCTGTGCAGGGTGTTGCTGCTGATGCCGCGATGCTTCACGGCATACTGCTGGAATTCGTCCTTGGGGAACATCGGTGATGCGTTGTTTGCTGAATGGATGGAGCGCGCAGGGGTCAGGCCATGCGGGCCAAGTTTACGAAGGCATCGAAGTCCATGCGTTCCTCCTTCGGGCTGAGCAACGCCTTGAAGTGGGCCATGAGCTTCTGCTCCACGATGCTGTTGCGCATTCGGCCCAGCTGCTCGCGATCGCCGAGCATACGGGCTGACATCTGCTGCAGCTGCTCGCCCTCCGGAGCGGGAAGTCCATATTGGATGAACTGGTCGGAGACATAACGCTTGGCGAAGGCATCGAGCTCCTCGCCCTTTGCCTCCAACCCGTATTTCTCGACCACCCGGTCCTGGATGAGCTGACGCTTCAAACCTTCCGCATAGCCGGTGTAGCCCTGCTCCACTTCTTCAGGGGTGATGGGCTTCTCGCTGGTCTCCTGGATCCAACGCTTCAGGAAGCTGTCGGGCAGCTCCACACTGGTGCGCTTCTCCAACGCACGGAACACTTCGCGCGTGAAGAGGCGATCGCTGTCGCGGCGGAACATGTTCTCCAGCCCCTCCTTCACCTTGGCGCGAAAGCCGGCCTCATCGCTCACCGCATCCTTGCCGTACACGCGGTCGAAGAGCTGCTGGTCCACCGGCACCTGCGCCATGCGCTTGATCTCCGCAATGCGGAACAGGAATTCGCCCTGCAGGTCATGCACCCGTTCATGGTCCACGCCCAACATGCGCGCCAGGTCCTCATGGTCGCGGCTCACAGCGTGGGGATCGACCTTCACTTCATCACCGGCACGCTTGCCGACCAAGCCGTTGCGCGCATTGTCGTTGGTGAGGAATTCCAGGCTGATGGTGGCGCGGTTCATGATGCCGCCGGCCTTGATGGTGCCATCGGCCTCCAGTTCGATCATGTCGCCCAGCAGCATGTCCTTGTCCTCGCTCACCTCAGCGCTCTCCACCGTACCGAAGCGGCGGCGCATGTCATCGATCTCGCGCTGCACCAGCTCATCAGTGACATCCACCAACGGGTAGGTGACGCCCAGCTTGTCGTTCAGTTCCACATCGAAGCTGGGGGCCATGCCCAGTTCGTAGGCGAACTGCAGTTCACCGGGCTCGTCCCAGTTGTTGGCATCCATGGTGCCGCGCTTGGGCAGCGGTTGTCCAAGCACGCGGATGGCGTTCTCCTGCAGGTAAGTACGGAGCTGTTCGTCAATGAGGCGTTCCACCTCGTTCACCAGCACGGCCTTGCCGACGCGCTTGCGGATTATGCTCATGGGCACCTGGCCGGGACGGAAGCCGGGCATGGCAGCGGTACGGCGCTGTTCCTTCAAGGCCTTCTCCACGCCGGGGGTGTAATCGTTGGGGGTCAGCTTCACCTTCAGGGTGGCGGTGAGCGTGCCGGTCTCTTCGCGTTCGATGTTCATGGGGCTTATCGCCGATTGGCTAGTATGATGGGTCGAAGGGCGTTGTTCGATGCTCGATGTTCGATGTTCGATGTTCGATGCTCGATGCTCGAAGGGCGTTGTTCGATGGTCGTGGTTCGGTGAGCGTTGTTCGATGGTCGGTGTTCGATGGTCGTGGTTCGATGGTCGATGGTCGTGGTTCGATGGTCGATCAACGAACAACGAATAACGAACACCGAACCCTGTACGGACGGGGGGACTCGAACCCCCACACCTTGCGGTACCAGATCCTAAGTCTGGCGCGTCTACCAATTCCGCCACGTCCGTGCTTGCTTCCATCGGCACCTGCACAGTGCTCCGGCGGAAGGGTGGCAAAGATAGGCTCGGCAGTGGGTACCGACCCACCAGCGGCATTGCACAGCGGCCACGGTCACCTGCTTACCTTCGCGCTCCGCATGAAGCACCTCGACCCCAAGGAGCTCTCCATCCCCGAACTGCACGGCTACCTGGTGGGTGCCATTGGCCCGCGCCCGGTGGCCTTCGCCAGCACCATCGATGCTGAAGGACGGCCCAACCTGAGCCCCTTCAGCTTCTTCAACGTGTTCGGCGCCAACCCTCCCCTGCTCATCTTCAGCCCCGCCCGCCGTGGCCGCGACAACACCACCAAGCACAGCTACCACAACGTGAAGGCCGTACCCGAAGTGGTGATCAATGTGGTGACCTATGCCATGGTGCAGCAGACAAGCCTCGCCAGCACCGAGTATCCCGAGGGTGTGAACGAGTTCGTAAAGGCTGGCCTCACGCCCATTGCTTCCGATGTGGTGAAGCCGTTCCGCGTAAAGGAGAGCCCCGTTCAGTTCGAATGCCGGGTGCAACAGGTGATCGAGACCGGAACCGGTGGTGGCGCGGGGAACCTGGTGCTCTGCGAGGTGGTACGCATCCACGTGGATGAAGCAGTGCTTGATGCGCGCGGCAAGATCGACCAACGCAAGATCGATCTGGTGGGACGCATGGGCGGCCATTACTACTGCCGGGCCCATGGCGATGCGCTCTTCGAACTGGCCCAGCCCACCACCAACCTGGGCGCTGGCGTGGATGCCCTGCCCGCCCACGCCCGGCTCAGCACCATTCTCACCGGCAACGAACTGGGACAGCTGGGCGCCCTGGAGCAGGTGCCCGATGAGACCCGCGTGAACGAATACAAGCTCACCGAACTGAGCGAACTGTTCATTGCCCACCAGGACCAGCCCCAGCAGCTGAAGCAGCTGTTGCACCAACGCGCCCAGGAGCTCCTTCGGGAAGGACGCGTGGAGGAGGCATGGCTCACGCTCCTTACCTTCAACGACCGCTAAGCGACCATTTTCCGGCCCCGGAGGCCCATCGAACACCATGGCACAAGTCACCATCACCGGCTCGATCAAGATGATCGGCAAGACCCAGGACGTATCCGACAAGTTCCGCAAGCGCGAGCTCGTCATCACCGAACCCAGTGGTCAGCGTCCCCAGCACATCCCTGTTGAATTCACCCAGGACCGTTGCGGCCTGCTCGATGGCTACAACCCCGGCGAAGAGGTGAGCGTGACCTGCTACGTGAACGGCCGCGAATGGACCGGCCGTGATGGTGTGACCAAGTACTTCCTCAGCCTCAGCGGCAACCGTATCGAACGTGCAGGTGGTGCACCGGTGGCAGGCGGCTCCTACCAGGCAGCACCGCCCCCAAGCGCGTCCGACATGCCCCCCATCGGCGGCGACGACGACGATCTGCCGTTCTGACCAAGACCCGCCTCAGGTCTGGAACGCTGCGCCACTCGCGGTGCTGATCGTGTCTGCCTTGTCCCTACCGCTCAGCGGATGCGGCGTCCTTTCCAACGCGGTCGAACGAAGCGCGATACCACGGCGATGAGCGGTGCGTAGACCGTGAAGGCGAGCAATGCCAGGAAGCTCCTGATGGGGCGCACCGGGCCTATACCCGCCAACCGGTGCACATCGCCGGCCACCTGCACCAAGGGCACGCACCATGCCGCCCACGCTGCGACCAAGAGCACCCACGTGCGCAGCAGGCCATCGCCCACCCGCTGCTCCATGAGGGCCATAACGGTGAACACCGCCAAGGCCCAGGGCAAAAGCAGCGAAAGCATGGAGCCGATGGTCATCAGCGGATCGCGCACAGCACCCATCTTGCCTGCCCAGCGCAGCCGCTGTGACAATGCTTCCGCGCAATGCGGAGCCGCCTTCACCTGTACCCACAGGGCTGCATCCAACGCCACCTCCACAGTACGACGCGCGTGTCGCATGCGCTGCAGCAGGAACACATCATCGCCACTGGCCCGACCATCGCCCCGGTAGCCGCCCACCGCCTCGAAGGCCGTGCGCGTGAAGGCCATATTGGCACCGTTGGCCAGCACCGGCCGCCCTTCGCTCCATGTGCCCACCAGCGCGGCCAGCAGGGCAACTTGCTCCTCCACTTGCACCGCACCGCACGCCCCCTCCCCCACGGTGCGCACCGGCAACAGCAGCAGATCGCAGGGGCGCGCCTGGTACGCTGCGGCCACCGCTGCTACACGCCCGGGAGCACAGCGCGCATCCGCATCGGTGAGCAGGATGAGCTCGTACTGGGCCGCCGCCACACCGGCCATGATCGCCGCCTTTTTGCCCATGCCCTGCCCAACGTGCAAATAGCGCAGTTGGGGCCACTGGCGGGCCATGTCCTGCACCATCCGCTGCACCGGCTCTTCGCTGTGATCATCCACTACGATCACCTCGATCAACGCACGCGGATGTTCCTGAGCATGCAGGTCCTGAAGCAGCGCAGCCAGCTCATCAACACCGTTGCGCACCGGCACCAGCACGGTGATCGGTACTTCGGCGCTGCTACCGAAAGGCCGGGCTGCCACTTCTGCCAGTGCGCTACGCCAAGCGTTGGTGCGCAAGGCCATGGCTGCAGCTGCCACAAAGAGGATCACCGCGATGAGGACCCAGGTGCTCATGCGTCGACGGTCGCTTCCTCCGTGGGAATGAAGAGCAGCACAGCACCACCGATCAGGGCGGGCAGCATGAGGTTCACGATCCAGATGAGGGCGGTGGCGAGCAACAGGGCCGCTGCATCGCCGGGTACCACGCTGGTGATCACCGAGCCGCGGATGCCCAGTTCGGTGAAGGCGGTGCTGGGCACCCAGGTGGTGATGAGGAACACCACCGGCACCAACAGCAAGGCATCCACGACATCCACCTGCGCCACCGCATGCAACAACCACACGAACTGCGCTGTGAACACCGCGTAACGTAGGATACTGAGCAACAATACCTGCCGCAGTACCGACCGCTTTACAGTGGCGAGGCTCTCCACTGCAGCAGCGATGCGCGCAGGCCAACGCACGAGGGCCAGCAGGCGCACCAAGGTGGCCGGGAAGAACAACAGGACCAGCACGGCAAGCCCGACGACCACGGTGGCCCACACCAGCGCCGTCCAGGCCGGCCCCGACAGGTCATCAATGCTACCGCTCAGCCGCACGAGGCCCAGCGCCAGTGCACCGAACGCCATGGTCACCGCGAACTGAGCGAGGCTGCCGAGCAACGTGATGGCGCCGCCCCGCAAGCGCTGATCGTTCGGCAGGTAAAGCACCCGGCCAGCGAACTCACCCACCCGGTTCGGTGTGATGATCCCCACGGTGGTGCCAGCGAAGGTGGCCAGCACCGCGCGCGCCATGGTCATCGGCGCGATGGTGCGCATCAACACGCGCCACTTCATGGCTTCCAGTGTCCAATTGATCAGCATCAATACCATGAGGCCGAGCAGCACACGCAGGTGAAGGTCGCTCCAAGCAGCAGTGAAGGCCGCGCGCAGGTCGTCCCTACCTTGGTACCCGGCGAAGCGGGCGTAGAGCACCAGCATCGCAGCGAGGAACAGGCCCCAGCGCAGGAACAGAACGGTACGATGGTTCACGGAAGCGTTGTCGGGAACGACCAAATGTAGACGGATGCAAGCGGAGCGCGTCATCATCGGCATCGATCCAGGCACCACGGTGATGGGCTTCGGCGTGATCCGCGTCCGTGGCAGCGTGGTACAGCTACTGGAAGCCGGTGCTGAGCGACTTGCCGGCCTGGACGACCATACGAGCCGCCTGCACACCATCTTCCACCGGGTGGCCGGCTTGATCCAGCAGCATGGCGTGCAGGAACTGGCCATTGAGGCACAGTTCTTTGGGAAGAACGTGCAGAGCATGCTGAAGTTGGGCCGCGCACAAGGTGTGGCCATTGCGGCCGCGTTACAGGCCGGACTACCCGTGGTGGAGTATGCGCCGATGCGGGTGAAGCAGAGCGTGACCGGCAATGGCGCGGCCAGCAAGGAACAGGTGGCGGCCATGTTGCTGCACATCCTGGGGGTGCCTGACCTGCCGTCCAGCGCTGACGCCACCGATGCACTTGCCGTGGCCGTGTGCCATCACTTCGCCGCGGGCGCCAGCGGCATCATCGCTCCCCGCTCAGGCAGTGGCTTGCGCAAAGGCACCAGTGACTGGGGCAGCTTCGTACGCAACAACCCCGGTCGCATCAAGGGTTCGTAACGGCCGTTAAGCACGTAGGCGAGCGGCAAGGGCTGCCAGTTCCTCCGGCTTCGGTGCCAGCTTCGGACGTGTGAAGTCCATATCCGACATCCGGTCCAGGGGGATCAGGTGGACGTGGGCATGTGGCACCTCCAATCCGATCACGGACACACCCACCCGGTCACAGGAAATGACCTGTTGGATGCGCGCCGCCACAGCTTGGGAGAAGGGCATGATCTCGCGCAGCAGGTCGGTGGGCAGGTCGAAGAAGCGGTCCACCTCCAGCTTGGGGATCACGAGCGTGTGGCCCATGCGCAGGGGTGCGATGTCCAGGAAGGCGAGGAAGTGGTCATCCTCGGCCACCTTGTGACAGGGGATCTCACCGTGCACGATCCGGGTGAAGATGCTTGCCATGGCTCAGCGGGTGATCTCGATCACCTCGAAGCGGGTACTGCCCGTGGGGGTGACCACTTCAGCGATCTCGCCCTTGGCTTTGCCCAAAAGCCCCTTGCCGATCGGTGAACCAACGCTGATGCGGCCGGCTTTGATGTCCACCTCGTTCTCGGCGACCAAGGTGAACTCGCGTTGGCTGCCGTTGTCCACGTGGCGCACCACCACCCGGGAATGGATGTACACCTTGGTGCTGTCCAGCTGCGAGGTGTCCACGATGCGCGCGTTGGCGAGCATCTCCTCCATCTTGGCAATGCGCGCCTCGAGCAGGCCCTGCTCCTCCTTGGCAGCATGGTATTCGGCGTTCTCGCTCAGGTCGCCTTTGTCACGTGCATCGGCGATCTGCTGGCTCAGGTGGGGGCGCTCCACGGTACGCAGCCTGTGCAGTTCATCCTGCAGCTTCTTGAAGCCTTCCTCGGTGTAATAGGCCGGTGTGCTCATGGCCGTAATGCTTGAAGATGTGAGAATGGAAAAGGACCCCGAAAGGTCCTCTCCCAAATGTACGTTATATCGTTCAGAGGCTGACGCGTACGCCGATGCTGTGGATCCCAGCGAAGGGATTGGTACTGCGGTAGCTGTAATCGATCGCGAAAGCGCTCTTCTTCTCGGAGCCGAACGGCAGATCGACACTGATGCCTGCTGAAGGACCGGTCAGCACAGTGGTGCGCTCCTCATCGCTGGTGATGCCGTCCTCATAGAGGTAGCCTCCCCGCAGGTGGACCATCTTCCGGAACGCGTACTCGATACCCACCAGACCCTGGTCCTTCGTGAACGAGTTGGAGATGAAGGTGCCGGCAAAGGTCAACCGGTGCATCTCATTGATGTGCCAATCATACGCCGCACCGATATTGAGCAGGGAAGGGATCTCGAACCCCTGTGAACGCTGCTCCAAGGAGAGCTGGTCGCTGCCCTGTATGAGGATGCCCTGAACGGACAGACCATCACCCGTGTAGGACATGGCGGGGCCCACGTTCTTCAATGCGATGCCGAAATGAAGGTTCTCCTTCTCGCCCGTCACGTACTGGATGCCTGCATCGAAGCACACACCCGAAGCCCGCACGTTGGAGATGGACTCGGACACCACGCGCAGGAGGAAGCCGCCGCTGATGCTCGAGGAGAATGCCTTGGCGTAGGAAATGCCGATGTTGGACATCGCCGGGCGATATGTACCGCGCCCTCCTTCCGGATTGTCGAAGGTGGTCACCTCGATATCACCGAAACCCAAGGTCGTGGCACTGATGCCAAGTACACCGGAGGAACCCAGCTTCTGGCCCACGCCAATGCTGTTGATGGTGACACCACTGCCCGAAAGCCACTGCGTGTTGGAGAACACCAGCTCGGTCTTGTCCACCTTGGAAAGGCCGGCCACGTTGCCGAACATGGCCTCCACTCCACGCAGGGAAGCGGAGTTCGCCATGGCCATGCCCGCAGAGCGCGACCATGGGTTGATCAACAACTGCGTGGCTCCAGCGGAACCAGCCCGGTCGGGGTTCCCTGCCATCACGGACGCTCCTGCGAACACCGGCACGGCGGCCAGCAGGGCGATCAATCGGTTCGTCGTACGCTTCATCGGCTAGCTTCGCTATGTACGTCTGTATCGATCCTTTAGAAGTTCTGCAGGTCCAGCGGGCGCAAGGCACCGAACCACTTGATCACCTTCTCACCCACGCCGGGAACTTCCACGTGGCAGATGTAGACTCCACCCGCGATCGGGATATTGCTCGCATTACGCAGGTCCCAATCCAGGTAGGTCAGGTCATTGTCCTTCCTGAACTTGCGCACAAGCGTTCCGCTCGTGTTGAAGATCGAGATGGTGCACCGCTCAGGCAGGTTGATGAACTTGACCCGATTCTCCAACCGGTTGGGCTCGTACCCGCTGAACGCATAGTACGGGTTGGGTACGATGTTGATCTCCTCCAGGAAATCCTCCGCCACCGAAGCCACCTCCACGCTCGTCTCATAGCCACGCGTGGTGAAGCCGTAGTATGGCAGGCCGCCATTGCGGGCCGGCACGATCGGATCGATCACGCCAGCGTAATCCACGTACTGCAGATAAGGCTTCTGGACGTTCAGGGTCACCCGAGCATCAGTACCGAGGAACTCACGCCCCTCGATGGCGATGGCACCTCCGACCCAGCCCACGGCCTCGAACACGGCTGCACGCTGTGAACCGGAACCACTGGAGAGACGGGCCATGATGTGCTGGGCCTCGTCGTACATCGGCACCTGGTTCGCGTTGTTCTTCACGCGGCGCTGGTTCTTGAACACATAGATCCAATGGCCTCCACCGAAGATCGGCTCGCCCGTGTTGGTAAAGGCTTCACTGCTCGGGTTCCATTGCATGTCCCGACCGATGTTGCCACCCCAGAAGCTGTTCTCGCCATACGCGATGTTCAGGCGCTCACCGGTCTCCAGGTCAATGGCATACCCAGGGAACCAACCCATGCCTTGTGCGTTCGTAAGGGTGGCCTCTGCCTCATTGCAGCCGGGGGTGCCCGTCTTGCGACCATCCTTATCGATGCTTGCCGCGCGACGCAGGCTCAACCGGGGTGCACCACCCTCAGCGAGCGCGGTGGTCCCCTCCTGCTCAAGCACAGGAGAACGGGTCCACTTGTTGCGGTCCTTGGTGAACACGATCTGAACGCTTGGCAGTTCGCTCAGGCGGCTGTTGGCCATTGACTGGTTCACGTCGAGCGGAGAGCCGGGCTGGAAGGGTGCCTGGCCCACCAGTGGCCAAGGGGCCCACGTGCCGGAGAGAACGGTCTCATAGATCTGGTCATCATCACGACCCGGGCGATCGTTGTACAGGCTGTTCTCATCCTCCGAATCGAAGTTCTGCGTGCCGGATCGGATCCAGTTCAGCGGATTCAGGTCACCTTCTCCGTCAGGGATGCCTTGGAACCAAGCCTTGCTGGGGTCGTCGAACACGATGGAGCCAGTTCCGGCAAGCCGGGTGAAGGCATTGTTCGTACCGAGCTGGTCCCGCGTGTAGAAATGCTGACCGATCGTCACCGAGATACCGAACTCAGGCACCAACTGCTCATTGCGGATGCCGATCGAACGCTCCGAGAAGATGGTGTCATTTCCGATCGCCGGACTGACCATGTACCAAGTGGCATCGGTCAGGTCATCCGGGGTGGAGTCGCGGAACAGCAGCTCAAAGTCCGCCGTGACCACCTTCAGGGGATCCACCACACGCACATCGATGGGACCGCGGCCCGGCTTGAACTTCATCAGGTCCGAACGCCAGGGTGCACCGGCCATGATGGCGGCTTCGGTCTCGCGGGTGATGTCAAGCGACTGGCGCCCGTTACCCTGACCTTCGAAGCGGGTCACCGGCAGGCTGATCCCGTACGCCGAGTTCAGCACAGTACCTCCGTTCGCAGGCGCGGGCTTATGCGGCACTCCGCTCACCGCCCTGATGGAACCACGCGCTCCTTTGCGGCCTGCCACGTACGGGAAGGGCTGGCCGGTACGCGTACCGATGTTGTACGGAATGTAGTTGTTGTAACCGTAGGCGATGGCCAGGAAGTAGTAGGTCTTGAAGTTCACCAACTTCGGGTCGCTCAACGCGAACTTGTCCTCCGTGATACGGATGCTGTGCACCACGCCTTGGTTGGCACCATCGACCATCTCCATGGGAACGGGCTGGCCGATCTGCTCGTTGTTCGGATAGTTCACGATCTGTGAGATCTCATCTTCCAGATCACCTTGGTACACCAAGCGCGCCTTGTTGATGTCATCGAGCTCCGCAACGCTCACGTTCGCATCGCTCAATTGGTACAGCTTGTAACCCTGGAAGCGGTACTTACGATCGAGCACCTCGCCGTTCGGACCGAAGTTGGGGATCACCGGGTCGACCTCCTCGTAGCTCAATCCTTCGTTGTTGCTACCCGGGGGGTTGGTCAGGTAAATGATCAGCTCCTGGTCCAACTCGCGGATGCTCAGCTCGGGTGCATCGGGACCGTCCAGGATCTTGAAGCAGTTGTCGAACAGGTTCTGGGCCTTGTCATCAGCCACGCGCAGAGGGCGCAGGCTCTCTGCCGCACCACCTGAAGTGGCACGCGCCCATACCACACCCACCGTCACGTTGTTGTAGGCGCCAGGCAGCAGGGTGAAGGGGCCGGCGCTCTGCACGAAGCGGCGGTCGGGCTGGGCCAGCGTGGGGCTCTCCTCTAACCAGGGAGCCTGCGGAACACAGCCTGTTCCCCAGCCGATCGGGTCCGTGGAGCCCGGGAACATGTAGAACGCACGGGTGTATTCGTTGCTCTCCGTGTAGCCGATCCCTCCATAGGACTGCTCGCGGTTGTTCTTCCAAATGGAACGGAGGTAGTTGTAGAAGTGGATCGCCGTGGTGGGGTCGGTGATGTTGCCGTTCGGCGCGCTGCGGTTGAAGTAGATGAACGCACGCATGCCGAAGCGCTCATTATCCAGGATCCCATCACCATAGCCGATGCCCAGACCGGCATAGGGGATACCCTTCTGTAGCACGTAATCCTGGCAAGCAAGACCGGCCTCAGGACCGGGGTTGTCGATGCCATCAGCGTCCTGGTAGGGTCCTTCAAAGAAGTCCACGCCCACTGCAGGTGGCTGGTTACCATAACCAAGACCGCTCTGGGTGGTCTCATCGTTATCATCCCAGTTGTAGCAGTAGCCCATTCCACGACCCACGTCGCAACCGGTGAAATCGTCATCCGCGTTGCCGACATCCGGGTCCACGAAGTGGCCGAAATAGGTATTGGCCAGCGTCTGGGAGCCCTGGTTGATGACCGTGTAGTTGTAAAAGGTCATGTTGTTGATCTCGTCGTTCGAGCTGAACGCGAACGCCTGAGCGCGCACTTCCAGACCGATCGGGAAACCCTGGGTCTCCGTGTGGGCATTGCCCTTGTCGTTGAAGATCCAGTAGATGTTGTAGTCACCGAAGAGGGACACGGGATCCTGAGGGTCCTTGGTCTTGCACTCTTCCACGGTCGTCTCAAAACCGTAATCAGGGTAGTCACCTGCCGAGGGCGAATAATCACCATCGCCATCGTAGTCGATGAACGGCGCCAGATAGGGCGATTGTCCTGCTTCCACGTTACCGATGGCCGGCCACTGCTGGAAGCTGGTCGGGATCGTGTAGCCGTCCGGGAAGGTCGTGGCGATACAATCCGGGTCTCCCTCGCAGAACGCATAGGCCTGATGCAGCAGAGCCTCCTCACGTCGGGTGATCCAGAAGCGGTCATACTCCTGGCACACGACGTCATCCACGCTGGCATCGCCGGTAACGGTCAGGGGACCAGGCCAGAAGTCGTTCTGACCACCCTGACGATACAGTACACCAGCCATCTTCAGCTGTCCGTCCTGGGAAATGCCCCCCATCCACAATCCACCGGAGTAGATCGAGCGGGGACCGTCGTTGCCGACGGTGATGGGCACCTCATAGCCTGAACGGCTGGTACCGCCGCGCACCTGCCATTTGTTACCCCCGTTCTCGATCACCGCACGTACGTTATTGAAACGCAGTTCGGTGGATTGTGAGGCGGGTGAACAGGCGGCCGCTTTCATGGTCGCCGCTGCATTGGGGCGCCGCATGCCACTGCCCTCCATGGGCGGGGGCATGGCCGATGCCACTGTGCCGGCGGCCATCACAAGGCTCAGAGCGAAGGTCCTGGAAACGATCGTGCTTTGTAGGCCTTTCATGGTCGTCTTGTGTGAATTCATCAGAAGTCGAAGCGCACACCGAGACGGATGGTCCGCGGTGCACCGAAGTTGAAGGGATTGTTGATACGCTCGGTGTAGAGATCACGATAGGAATCGGGATCGACCTGCGTACGGTCGGTCAGCTGTGACAGGTAACCATCGTTGGTGGGTGAACCCGTGTAACGGTACACACCCAGGATGTTCTCCGTGTTGAACACGTTGGTCACCAACAGGTAAATGTTCAAGTTGGCGGTCTTGGCCTTGTCACCCTCCTCGCCACCGAAGCTCAGCGGGATGTCGCGGTCAAGTTGAATGTCGGTGGTGAACTGCCAAGGCAGTCGTGCACCATTGAGCGTGCCATCCAGGCGGTAGTTGGACTGACCGGCACCTTCGTTGACCACAGCGCTGGAGCGGCTGTAGGGTGTTCCGCTTCCAAGGATGCTCACCACGTTCAAGCCTGTACCCTGCAGGAAGGGCTTGCCAGCGATCATCGGCCCGTTGTAATCCTTTCCGCTGCCATAGCGGTAATCCACGTTCACTTGGAAGCGGTGACGCTGGTCAAAATCCAGTGGCGCGATGTTCCGCAGGTTGGGCTGGCCGGTGTTCACCAAGCTCAGACCGGACTCCGGGCCTGAACCTGTACCATCAGCGAATTGCAGGGTGTAGCTCGCGCGCATCGACACGTTACCCGTGCGACGCAGATCAAAGGTGCTCGTAAAGCCCTTCACCGTGCCGAAGTCGAAGTTGTCGAAGGTCACATAGTTCACCGGCCATGCGTTGGCGATGTTACGGACCTGGATCTGGTCACGCAGCTCGCGGTAGAACGCCGCCAGCTTCAGCGACGAGGACTTGCTCAGCACCTGCTGGAAACCGAGTTCGTAGTCGATGGTCTTGGTCGGACGCAGGTCCGGGTTCGCGACCCGGTTGCCCGTCTCCTCGATGAAGGCGAGCGCAGCCAGGTCCGGGCGTGACTGAACAGCGTTCGGGCGCTGGGTGAGCACATCGTAGTGTGCGAAGAACACTGCCTCATCCGAGATCGGGAACGAGAAGGCCACACGGGGCATCACATTCACCACCGGCTGGTAATCCTGGAACGCGTTCTTCTCCAAGGCCGAGCCGGCAAGGTCGGTGCGCGCGCCGCCACGAACAAGGTAGGGGATCACTGTGCCACCCTCTTGCAGCGAATTGCCATCCGCCAACTCCTGGCCGTTCGCGCTGTACCATGTATCTCCGTTGCGATAACCCTTCACTTCCGTGGGACCGTCGAAGGAGTTCACGTAGACCACGTAGTCATCGCCGATGTTGGAAGGACGGTTCTGCAGTTGCTCACGCACCTCCTGGGTAACGCCGGGGATCTCATCCCCCGCCTTGTAGGCTTCAGCGAACAGGTATTTGTCCTTCAGCACGTTGGTATTGGCGTCGTAGCGATCAACGCGAACACCCACGTTGAAGATGATGTCGTCGAAGGCGAACTTATCCATCACATAACCAGCCATGTAGATGGGCTGGAAAGGTGCCTGGGCACGGGTGAAGTTCCCCCGTTCGTCACGCTCATCGAAGAAGTCGTTGAAGCTCGGACGGCCGGCGCGGATCTTGCCAAGGTGATCGAAACCTACAAAGGTCACCAGGTTGTTCCCGTTGTTGATCAGTTCATCCGGCGAGAACATATCGAGGGAGAAGACCCCGGGATCGAGCGCATCCACATCAATGAAGTCGGTGCCGTTGGGGTCAAGCCCCAGCGCTCCGCGCAGGTTGCGGTCGAAGTTCTGCTGGTCATCACCCAGACGGCGGTCGTAGAAATACAGGTCGAAGGTGTTCACGCCAGGGACATCAACAATGGCCGTCGGAATGGAGTCGTTCCACTCGCGGATATGGAAGTTGGCCAACTGGCGGGCGCGGGTCCAAAGTCCGATGGGGACGAGGTCGTAACGGCGCTGGGTCAGCTGCTCATACTCGAATCCGACCTGCACGGCGTGTGAGCCGATGTCAGCACTACCAGCTGCAGTAAAGCGGATCTGATCGTTCTGGCGCTTTGAGAACTCGGCCCCGTTGGGATTGTCGATGAACCCGGCCCCGTTGGGATTGTCGATGAACCCGGCATTGTTCCAGAGCCCATAGAGGGAGCGTGGACGCTGTCCGTTCCAAATGGCACCACGGGCCTGCGTCTCGTCGAAGTTCTCGTAGTATCCGATGTAGCTGCCGCCCTGCTGGCCGCCGAACAACTGGGCGAGCGGGTATCCCTCACGGGGCAGCGCATTGAAATAGAAGGAGTTGATGGTCGCCAGATCGGGGTTCTGCTCACCCGGTGTGAAGGTCACGAGCGTATCCGTGACACCTACCTGCTGGAAGTATACGTTGCCCGGTACGCTGGTGAGCTGGAACTGGGGTGCGCGATAGGTGGTGAACTTGCCCACATAGCCGTAGTCGAAGAGCCGTTCGCCATGCACTTGGTCCTCGATGTTCTGCTGGAAACGGCTGTAATCGAGCTGCAGCGAGTAGAAGGCGTTCTTGATGGTGGCCTTGGACTCCTCCTCCTGACTACGGTTGGTGAAGCGCTGCGTGAACTTCACGAACGCACGCCAGGTGCTCTCACGGATACGAATGTTGTTATCCGGGTTCAACAAGGAGTTGGACCGGTTGTATGACTGTCGGTCGTTGAGGTCCAACGATCCACCTACGGTGAGGTTCACCGTCGGGGTGGTGGCAATGTCGATCTTGCCTGAAGCGAGGTAGTCCTTCCGGCCAGCGTTCTGCCGGGTGGGGATGCGCTCGATATCCGTGGCACGCAGGAACTCGCTCGAATACGCCATGGCCACGTCCCCATCGTTGCTGGGCAGCAGGCGGGCCGGGTCCTGCAGGATCCTGTCGCGCACTTCGGGCCGGATGCGTACATCACCGATGAACAGCGGATTGTTGTCGACCACGTTCGTGTACTGGCCGGAAAAGAAGAAGCCGATCAGGGGCTTGGTCTTGTTGCCCAAGCTGTCCTTCTTGAAGAAGAGGGGTCCTGAGAGGCTGGCTTCCACTTGGTTGAAGGCGAATTTGTCGAGGCCCACGATGTCGGTGATGTCCGAACCGATCTTATATCCGGATGTAAGGTATTCCACCCCACCGAAGAACTGACGGCTGGGACCACGAGTGGTGATATTGATCAGACCACCGGTCACGTCACCATAGTTAGCGGGAACACCACCGGTGATCACCTGCACCTCTTCGATGGCGCTCTTGGGAAGTCCCGTACCTGCACCCGCCGGCACCTTCACACCATCGATATAGTAGTAGGTGTTCTCGGTACGCGAACCGCGGATACTGATACCGCCTCCCGTACCGGCATCGCTGGCACCGGCTACCGTGGTGGCGATCGATGCGGCCGAACGACCCGGCATCTTGGCGATGTCCTCACGCGTTACGGTCCCACCGGAAGCACCGCCGTCACGGTCGATCAGGGGAACGGTGTACTGCACCACCTCGAACTCCTTCAGCTCCACACCGGCGGTGAGGGAGATATCGAGGAAGGTGATCTTGTTGCTGCTGACCACCACACCGGTCTGCTTGTAGGGCTGATAGCCTACGTAACTTACGATGACATCGTAAGTACCGGGGTCGATCGGCTTGATGAAATAGTTGCCGTCGAAGTCGGTGGCGCCACCGGAGACCTGTGTCCCCCGGTTCTCCACCACCACGTTCACGAACGGGAGCGGTTCACCGGACTTCTTGTCTGAGATCTTGCCCTTCAGGCTACCCGTACCCACTTGAGCGTGGAGGGTCGCCAATGAGATGAGGGAAAGCGCAACGGAGGAGAATATCCTTCTCACCATCAACGATAGGTTTTACGTTCGGCTGTACTTCGCAACGAGGGGGCGTAAATATAGGAAGATCCCGGATCGGCAAAATTTTCCTTTTTCCAGTAATGACGCGCCTTACACGCCATGGCAGGCCATTGGATGAAAAGGTCCGTGTGAGGTGCGTGTCGCATCCGGCAGGTTTCCGTGGGGCAAGGTAGGTGCAACCGTCCGTCACAGCGCACACCGTTCGCACAAGATCATGGCCATCCTATACACCTCTGAACCGCGATCTGTTCGCTCACCGACCGAATGTTCGGCGCAAGAACCCATCACGGTGCCGACCGCTGCCACGCTTGTCCGCACGCCGGGTGTGGCGTTTGATGCGTTTACGCGTGGCCTTGTCCTGTATCTCGAGGTGGCGTTTGCGATCATCCTTGACCTTGCGGGCCTTGGCCTTGCGCTCCTCCTTTGCCTTGCGCGCAAGGTTCTTCTCCGCCTGCTTCCTGGTGATACCGTCCTGCGCCACCCCGTGAACGGTCGGCAGGGCCAGCAGCAGCAGGACCATCAGCAAGGTGCGCAGCCTTTCATACATGGTGCAAGGATACACTGTCCCGTGGGATCCTGAGGTCAGTGACGCTCCTCTCCACATTCCTTCGGTCCGCGTTCACACTACCTTTGTATACATGTCCCACCCGCTGCGGATCGTTCTATACCTGCTTCTTGGGGCGACCATCGTTGGCTGTAAACGGGAGGAGCGCGGTGGAGTGCCCATCTCCCCTGTCGACATCAGTATCAACGTGAACAATCCCGCCTACGCAGACCTTGCCGTCCCGGGAGGCTGGCTCTACCTCAGCGGGGGCTCGCTGGGGATACTTGTATACCGCAGCACGCCTGAGACGTTCGTAGCACTGGACCGGCATTGCCCCTACCGAACGGCCGATCTGTGCCGGGTGAGCGTGGACGAAAGCGAACTGATCGCCCGTGACACCACCTGTTGTGGCTCCGCGTTCCTCATCACTGACGGCAGTGTGGTGGAAGGACCGGCAGCGTTGAACCTGCAGCGCTACAACACCAGCTTCAACGGCACCACGCTGCGTATCTACAATTGAGCGCACCTGATGCCAGGAACGAACGAAGCCCGGCCTTGCGACCGGGCTTCGAGCTGTTCAGCAACACCGCTTAGTAGCGGTACTCGTCACTCTTAAAGGGGCCGTTCTTCGGCACACCGATGTACTTGGCCTGCTCGTCGGTGAGCTCCTCCAGCTCCACACCGATCTTCTCCAGGTGAAGGCTTGCCACCATCTCATCGAGGTGCTTGGGCAGCACGTACACTTTGTTCTCGTACTTGTCGTGGTGCTTCCACAGCTCGATCTGGGCCAGCGTCTGATTGGTAAAGCTGTTGCTCATCACAAAGCTGGGGTGGCCCGTGGCGCAGCCCAGGTTCACCAGACGACCCTCGGCGAGGATGATGACGTCCTTGCCATCGATCGTGTACTTGTCCACTTGCGGCTTGATCTCCACCTTGGTGTTACCGTAGGCCTTGTTCAGCCAGGCCATGTCGATCTCGTTGTCGAAGTGACCGATGTTGCACACGATGGCCTTGTCCTTCATCTTTCGGAAGGCGGCTTCTGTGACAATGTTGAAGTTGCCCGTGGTGGTGATGATGATGTCGGCACGATGCACGTTGGGCACCAGCTTCTTCACCTCGAATCCGTCCATGGCGGCCTGCAATGCGCAGATGGGATCGATCTCCGTGACGATGACCCGTGCGCCGGCGCCGCGGAGCGATGCAGCCGTGCCCTTGCCCACGTCGCCGTAGCCACAAACGATGGCCACCTTGCCGGCCATCATGATGTCAGTGGCGCGGCGGATGGCGTCCACAGCGCTCTCCTTGCATCCGTACTTGTTATCGAACTTGCTCTTTGTAACACTGTCGTTCACATTGATCGCAGGCATCGGCAGGGTACCGTTCTTCTCGCGGTCCTTCAAACGCAGCACGCCGGTCGTGGTCTCCTCGCTGAGGCCCTTGATGTCCTTGATCAGCTCGGGATACTTGTCGAAGACCATGTTCGTGAGGTCTCCACCATCATCGAGGATCATGTTCAGCGGCTTGCCGCCTTCGAAGGCGAAGAGCGTCTGCTCGATGCACCAATCGAACTCCTCGTTGTTCATGCCCTTCCATGCGTACACGGGGATCCCGGCTTTGGCGATGGCTGCGGCGGCATGGTCCTGAGTGCTGAAGATGTTGCAGCTGCTCCAGCTCACCTCGGCACCGAGCTCCTTGAGGGTCTCGATCAGGACGGCGGTCTGGATGGTCATATGCAGGCATCCGGCGATGCGGGCACCCTTCAGGGGCTTGTCCTGACCGTACTTGGTACGCAGGGCCATCAATCCGGGCATCTCGGCCTCGGCCAGTTCGATCTCCTTGCGGCCCCAGTCGGCGAGGGACATATCCTTCACCTTGTAAGCCAGTTGTTCCTTGGTCTGTGACATGGTCGTGTTCATCGGGGCAAAGTTACGTTGCAACGCTGGATCGCAGGGGTTTCCCTAAGTTCGCAGGCATGGCAGGCGTGTTGGAACAGCTGGAACGGGCAAAGGGTTCGGGGCGGAAGCTGTTGGGCGTGTTGATCGACCCTGACCTGGGCGGTGATGCGGCGTTGCTGGAGCGCACCGTGCAGAACGCCTGCATGGCCAAGGCCGACCTGCTGCTGGTTGGCGGGAGCTTGATGACCACCGACCGGTTCGATGCCGTTGTGGGGAATGTGAGGGCAATGAGCGACCGACCCGTGGTGCTTTTTCCCGGAAGCGCCACCCAAGTTAGCGGCCACGCTGATGCGGTGCTCTTCCTGTCACTGATCAGCGGACGGAACGCAGAACTTCTGATCGGGCAGCACGTGGTGGCGGCGCCAGCCATCAAAGCGATGGGGTTGGAGTCCGTGCCCACCGGTTACATCCTGGTGGACGGTGGCCGACCCACGACGGCCAGTTATGTAAGCCAGACCCATCCGGTCCCGCACGACAAACCGGGTATCGCTGCCGCGACCGCACTGGCCGGAGCAATGCTCGGACTCCGATGCATTTATCTGGACACCGGCAGCGGAGCCCTTCGTGCCGTGGACCCGGCCATGGTGCAGGCCGTGCGGCGTTCCGTGGACCTTCCGATCATCGTGGGTGGCGGCATCCGCAGCGGTGAGCAGGCGCGGATCTTGTGCGATGCTGGGGCTGACATGCTCGTAGTGGGAACCGCTTTCGAGCAGGATCCGGAGCTCATCTTTACGATGTGCGAAGCGGTTCACCGCTAGCCGCCCCGGTCCATGGCGCGCGTGCTCCGCATATTGGTACTCCTGTTCCTTATTCCAAGTGGGAGCCGGGCGCAAGTGCCCCTTGATTCGCTTTGGAGCGTCTGGAACGATGTACAGGCGACGGATAGTGCGCGACTGCAAGCCATGCAGCTACTGGCATGGCGCACCGTGTTCGAGCGGCCTGACAGTGGCATGGCGCTGGCCCGAAAACAGCTGGAACTGGCCGAGCGCGGCGCCAACGCAGCAGCGCGGTATGAAGCATTGACGACCCTTGCCGTAGGGAGCAGCATGCGGAGCGACCTGCGCGCCTCACTCACGTTCCTGGAGGAGTGCCTCCTCACCGCGCGATCAATGAAGGACCTGAAGCGCGAGGCCAACACCTACAGCAACATGAGCAACGTGTACAAGAACCTCGGCGACCTGCCGCTGGCTTTGAAGCACCTGCAACAGAGCCTGAGGATCGACCTGGAACTGGACAACAAGGAGGGTCTGGCCGGCACGTACAACAATATCGGTAACATCCACACGGAGCTCCAGGACCTGAACAATGCCTTGATCCACTATGAAAAGAGCGCGGCGCTCGCGGAACTGCTCGATAGTGACAAGGGCCGGGCGCAGGCCTTGATGAACCTTGGCGCCACCCATCTGGCGTTGGGCGAGCGAACGGTGGCCTTGGGCGAGTTCGAACGGAGCCTTGTGGTCTATCGGAAGCTGGGCCGCAAACTGGAGATGGGCATGGCCTTCAACAACCTTGGACGTTGCTATACTGAGATGGGGCGTCACGCAGAGGCATTTGCCTCGCTCGATTCTGCACGGGTGCTGTTCGAAGCCTTGGAGAACAAGCGGTTGCTGGCGCGCAACCACTATTACCGGGGGAGTTTGTTCCTGGAAAAGGGCGATGCACGCAAGGCACGTGAAGCCTGCGAGGCAGGTGTGAGACTGGCACGTGCGACCGGCTTGGCACAACAACGCAAGGAGTGCAGCGAATGCCTGGTGATGGCCTACGAGCATCTGGGTGATCTTGTGATGGCCTTCAGCGCACAGAAGGAATACATGCAGGTGAGCGATTCGCTCGAAGCGCTGAACAATGGCAAGGAAGTGTTACGGATGGACATGCAGCAGCAGTTCCAGGAGCGACAGATCGCGGACAGTCTGGACAATGCACGACAGCGGTATGAGCGTGACCTGGCCTACCAGCGCGAGCTGGGCCGGCAGCGTGAGCAACGCAACCTTTCGCTCTTCATCGGCGGCGTGGTATTGCTCACCGCGATCGGGCTTTGGAACCGGCTGCGCTACACCCGCCGCTCCCGAGCACTGATCCAACGGGAACGCGATCGCAGTGATGAGCTGCTGCATAACATCCTACCCGAGGAAGTGGCTGCTGAACTGAAGTCCAAAGGCCATGCCGACACGCGCAGCTTCGAGCAAGTGACGATCCTGTTCACCGACTTCCAAGGCTTCACCCAGGTGAGCGAACGCCTGAGCCCAGCCGAACTGGTAGAGGAGCTCAACGCCTGTTTCAAAGCCTTCGATGCCATTGTGGATGCGCGGGGCGTGGAGAAGATCAAGACCATCGGCGATGCGTACATGGCCGCAGGCGGCGTGCCCGAACCACGCACGGATGCCACACTTCAGACCGTGATGGCGGCACTCGACATGCAGAACTTCATCCGTGTGCGCCATGCCGAACGCACCGCGCAGGGCCTACCCGCCTTCCGCATGCGGGCCGGTCTGCATACCGGACCCGTGGTGGCGGGCATCGTAGGCACACGCAAATTCGCCTACGACATCTGGGGCGACACGGTGAATACCGCGAGTCGCATGGAAAGCAGCGGTTCCGTGGACGAAGTGAACATCAGCGGTACGACGCGTGAACTGCTGCGCGATGCACCCGGACTGCTGTTCGAAGCACGCGGCAAGGTCCAGGCCAAAGGCAAGGGCGAACTGGAGATGTTCTTCGTGCGCCATGCCTGAACGATCGGTCCCCTACTGAACGATCAAGCGCTCGGTGAGCAAGCCACCCGCATGCCGCACCTGGACCACATGCAGGCCCCGCGCCAGGCCCGACAGATCCACATCCACGGCGCTGGTGCCCGATGATGCCGACCGCGAGCGGACACTGCGGCCCGTAGCATCGTACACGTTCAGTTCCACAGCACCGACCACTTCTCCGATCTGAACGCGCACAGATGTTGTTGCCGGGTTGGGAATGAGGCGCAACCGCTCGCGGGCGACCGGCTCGCTCATACCCACGATGGACCCCGTACGAAGGCCTGTGGTAGCGCGGTCAGTGAAGGTATCACCCTCGATCTGCACCAGATCCGAACTGGCGCAACGCACGGTCAGGCGACCGCCTGTGATGCCATTGCCGCCTGCATCGTTCAGGTCCAACGACAAGCAGGCATCGGCCGGAAGGGTGACCCAGGACGAATAGGTTCCCGCCTCTGCATATGGGCCGCCTTGTGCAAGCAGTGCGCCCTGTGCATTGCGGAGCGACCAGGTGATCTCATCCGCCGCTGGATCAGCCAGCACTTCAACTTCCACCGTCTGTAACGCGCATGCTTCCACAGCACCGGTCAGCGCTTGTTGGATGACGTTGCCTTCAGGCCCTTGGTCGGGCTGCTCGTTCACCGAGATGATGCGGAACTCCAACGCATCGCCCTCCTCCACGGCGATCGGAGGAAGGGAAGGTTGACGGATATCGCCACTGAGCGCAGCTGTGGCCAGCACCCAGTTGAAGCTGTTCTGCAACAGCCCGTTCTTCCACGTCTCCACCACGCACGTGGTCATGGTCTGCGTGCCCACGTTCTGGATCTTCAAGCGCGGATCCACAGATCCATCGCAGGCGTACTGCAGCCCTTCGTAGGAGAGGATGCGGGCGTCGAACGTGTTCTGTGCGCACACTGAAGCGGTGGCCAACAAGAAGGAGAGTGCGAGCGAGGTACGCATGGCGTTGTCGTTTCTGTCGGCAAGCTAACCCAGCCTGGCCGGGCCACCAATAGAACCTTTGTTACACCTTCCAGAAACGCTACAGTATCAAGCCCTCCAGCACCGATCCACCATCAGAAACGCACCGTGACGCCACCCAACATGTTCAACGGAGCCTGTGGAAAGAGACCGATGAAGGACTGACGACGATCGCCCTCGAAGAAGCTGTACACCCAGCCATTGCTCTCGTACAATTCGCTGAAGAGGTTGCGCGCCGTAAGGTTGATGTCGACCCGCTGGAAGGTCTTCGTTCCGACCACTCCGAGGTTCAGGCGCAGGTCGTTCACCAGGAACGGATCGAGCATGCGGTCGGGGCTGCCCGTGTTGTCGAGGTGTTGTTCACCTACGTACTTCGTCACAAAGGTGAGATCAGCCTGTCCCCTACCCTGCCGACCCCAGAAGCGGTAGGTGAGCTCGCTGCCAGCCACGATGGAAGGAGAAAAGGCCAGATCGGTGGTGCCCTGTTCGATCACCCGCTGTGCACCGGTGTCCCAGTCATCGACGAACTCCACGAAGTTGCGCACCTGGTTGCTGCTGAAGCTGGCATTGGCACGCCAGGTGAGGCGACGTGCGGCCTGTACAGCCCACATGAGCTCCACACCAGCGCGGTAGCTCTCAGCCACGTTGGTGCGCAGCGCGGCGCCCACATCGTTCAATTCACCCGTCAACACCAGTTGATCGCGGTAGTCCATGTAGTAGGCGTTGACGCCTGCGGTGAAGCGCGCGCTCCGGCGTTCGTAGCCCAGCTCGTAGTCCAGCAATCGTTCGCTGCGTGGACGGCTGGTGGGCGTGGTCTCCTCCAGGTCGTTGCGGTTGGGCTCGCGATTGGCCACGGCGAACGATGCATGTACCCGAGCACCGTCCTTCAGCCGCCACAGCAGGCCTGCCTTGGGATTGAAGAAGGTATAGCTGACGCGCTGGGTGATGTTCTCCAGGTCATTGTTGAAGCCCAGGAAGCGATAGTCCACCTGACGCACTTGGGCATCGCCATACACATCGATGGCATCGGTGAGCGCATAAGTGAGCTTCGCGAAGGCGTTGGCATCGGTCTTGCGCGCATCGTTGTCGTAGTAGCGGGCGCGGATGTCCGTGGCACCGGCAAAGCGTGCCCAGATCACTTCACCGAAATGGTCGCCTTGGTAATCGCTGAGGTTGCCACCGAGCACCAAGCGATGCGCACCCAGCTTGATGTTGGCACTGACATTGGCACCGGTGAGCACATTGTCCAACCAGCGACGACGGATGAGGTCCGTGGAAAAGACCGAGTCACCATTGATCAACGCCGGTGCGATGCCATAGGTGGCGAGGTCATCCCCTTCACGGAACTGTTCGAAATAGCCCGCACCCAGCACACGGAAGAGGGTGATGTTGAGGTCGGTGTTCTTCCCGAGGCGCTGATCGAAGAGCAGTTGGTAGTGCGTCTGGTCGTAGTTGTCCACCTCGTTCTCGTAGGTGTAGGGATTGAAGGTGCGGTTGGTATCGAGGATCGCGGGATCCACGCCGGCCCACGCCTGGTAGGTGACCTCCTTGCCGCGGAAGGTGATGAAGCGCAGGGAACGCCGACCCTTGGCATCCAGCCACGCGCTCTGGAGGAAGTAGCTCTTCAGATCGGCCGTGGCGCGGTCCACGAACCCATCGCTGGTGATGGACGAGAGCCGCACATCGAGGCTGAACTTGTCGGCATCGGGCGCGCCGAGGAGACCGGTGCCTGCACTGACCGAGTAACGCTGGGTGTTGAACGAACCACCGCTGAGGCTCACGAGGCCCCATGCTTCGGGACGCACAGTCGTGGTGCGCAGGTTGATGCTGGCACCGAAGGCACCAGGCCCATTGGTGCTCGTGCCTACGCCGCGCTGGATCTCGATGTCCTCTGCGGATGAGGCAAGATCGGGCAGGTTGACAAGGAAGGCGCCCTGACTCTCGGGATCATTGAACGGCACACCGTTGATGGTGATGTTGGTGCGGGTGGCATCGGTACCGCGGATACGCATGTAGGTGTAGCCTACGCCTGTCCCTGCATCACTGGTGCTCACCACACTAGGCTGCAGTTCCAACAGGTAGGGCAGGTCCACGCCGGTGTTGATGCGCTGGATCTCTTCGCGGGTGACCAATGTCCGTGCAAAGGGCGCGCGATCCCCGGCGCGTAAGGCGCTCACTTCGGCCTCGCGCAAGGCCATGCTCGTGGGCTGCAACGTGGCGTTGAACTGGTTCTCACCCGCCGTGATCTGCAACATTGTATCCAGCGGTGAATAGCCGATGAAGGACATGCGCACGCGCACCTCACCCACGCGCAGTCCTGCCAGTGTGTAGCGCCCGACATGATCGGTACTGGTGCCGAAGGGCCGTTCGTCACCCAAGACGATGTGAACGGCTTCGATCGGTTCGCCCGTGGCCGCTGTTACGCTGCCTTGCAGGCGCGCTTGGGCGAAAGTGATGGTGGGCAGCGACAAGGCTGCGCAGAGCAGGAAGGTGGATGTACGCATGAGGCCTCCGTTGGTTGTGCTTGCCCGGAGGCGCCACCGCCGCTTGGCGAAGGACTGGTTCCCTTGGCAGCATTACCTGCCCAGGTTCTGCGGGTATGATCTCAGCCGACCGATGAAGGTGGGCACCCCGATGCAAGACGGTGCAAAGATAGAACAGTGCAATGAGCGAGGAGGGGACGGATCACAAAAGATCGGCCCTTCGCCCGTCGATGAGCACATCGACGATGTTCGACGCGATGTGGATACGCTGGTCGCGGGGGCCTTCTATGATCGTATAGGGCAGCGCACGGGCCTTCAATTCCTTCTCCCATTCAACGAAGAGCCGGTCGCGGTCGTACGGGTTCTCGCGCAACGGATCGGGCACCCAGGGAATATCTGGACGGCACAGCAATCGCCAGGTGTATCTCATCTCCTGGGCCAACTGCTCGATCTCAGGATGCACGCGTCCATACTTCTCACGGCTCCAGATGACCAGGTTCACCGGATCGGTATCGAAGAAGACCGGCCTACTGCGCGGTTCTCCTGCCCGCTGCTCGGTTCCTGCGCTCATCGCCGAGGCCTCTTCAAGCAAGCCTCCCATCCCACCATGCAGCGATCGCATTGAACGGCCGATCTCCTGCAGATCGCTTTCCACGTACTGACGGTCCAGCTCAGCGAGGTATTCGCGGGCCACCTCGCTCACGTACCCTCCATGGTAGCGGAACATCAGCTCTTCAGCAAGGGTGGTCTTCCCACTGCTCTCCGGCCCCACCACGGCGATCCTGATCATGCCACCAAGGTACAGGCGCCGAATGATGTCAGAGAAGCCAAGGCGCTTCCGTAGGACACCTGTGACGCTACATTCGTATTGTGACCGGTAGCGCGTTCGGCACAGGCTCAACGTTCCATCACGACCAAGGCAGCGTTGCAGCGCCACATCGCATCTACCCGCTAGAAACACCGGAACATGCGCCTATCCATACTCCTTCTCACACTTTCATCAGCATCTGCTACTGCATGGGCACAGCTCGACCATCGACAAGCAGCCCCGCTGGCTGAACACCTGCACGAAGTGAACGCACAGTGGCCGCTCTGGCAGGCTGCTATGCCAAATTCCCATACAGCGCACTTCACATCGGACGCTGCACGGATCAGCGCACACTTGCACGCCGTGCGCGATCACCTGGTACAGCGAACCCCGGAAGGAGCAAATGCCGAAGCCCTCTCCCACCGCACCAGGCTGCTGGACACCTTGGAGCAATATGCTGACCGCCTGCGTTTCCCGCAGAACCGGGTGTTGCCTTACCGCAATCCCATCTTCATCGACCCCACGGGTACAGCCTGTGCGGTCGGTCACTTGATGATCGCGAGCGGATACGGAGACCTGGCGCGGGCCATTGAAGCCGGCTTCAACACCGGTTATGTACACGAGCTACTGCAGGACGAACGGTACCGCCATGGCGTGTCGCAGTGGGCCAGCGCACATGGGTTCACGGCGGATGAACTGGCCTGGATACAGCCGGCCTACGCACCGCCCATCCCCTGGAGCACCGCAGGTGGTGGAACGAACGGAACGGTCCACAGCCTCTTGGACCTTGGTGATGGCCGCACATTGGTCGGTGGCTCTTTCACGCTGGCCGGTGGTCTGAACACCGGACCGGTGGCCCTGCTTGAGGGTGGCATGTTCGCGTACCTGGGCGAAGCGCTGAACGGTGAGGTCTACTGCGCCACCATGTTCCAAGGCAGGCCTGTGGTCGGAGGCAGCTTCAATGGAGGAACACAGGATGTCGCCATCTGGAACGGCACCACTTGGGAACTGTCGAGCGCCTTCAACAGCAAGTATGGCCAAGTGAACGCTCTTCACGTCATGAACGGTATGCTCTACGCCGGCGGCTGGGGCTCTGGCTTTGCTGGTCAGAGCCACGGCGTGATGCGCCTGGACAATGGCAATTGGACACCGGTGGGGCAAGCGTTCGATGCCGAAGTACGTGCGCTATCCGACCTCAACGGCTCGCTCGTTGCTGGCGGCGCCTTCATGGGTCTACAGGGTGTTGCTGTGCCAGCATTGCCGTACCTGGCCCAGTTCGCCAATGGCGCATGGGCTCCACTGGGCGTGATCCTGGACGCGCCGGTCCACTGCCTCCTGAGATCAGGCGATGCACTGATCGCCGGGGGTGAGCTGTATATCGGTGGCAGCCCCACCTTCGGTCTGGCACGCATCACAGCTGGCAGCGATGAATGGGAGCCCCTGTTGCCGGACCACAGCGGATATACGCTCGGAGGACCTGAGGATGTGTACGTCCATTCCATCGCACAGAGCGATAGCGGACTTGTCGTGGGTGGCAACTTCGTTGTGGCCGAGCTTGTCGGTGTATATGGTACCAACGTCGCCACGTGGACAGAGAATACCATGTACCTGGAGCCCTTGATCGGCTATATGGACGGAGCGGTACTGGCCGTACGACCAGTGAACGGTGAGGTGCTGATCGGTGGAGCCTTCGCCGATCCCTTGGTGCACCTGGCCGTGAGCGATATGGCAACCAGCACTGCGACGATCCATGACGCTGTGAACCTGACCGTTATGCCCAATCCCACTACGGATGTGCTTCAGCTCACGCTTCCAGCAGAGATCGGTGTTCCGAGCGGTGTGACCGCCACGGATGCCAGGGGTCGCATCCTGCCGCTACGTTTGGAGCCCGGCGCTGGCACGAACGGTTGGCGCGTGGACGTGTCGCACCTAAGCGCTGGTTCGTACACGCTGATGCTTCGCACCAACGCGAACGCGGTGCACGCACCGTTCATCGTGGCAGGCCGCTGATGCTTTCCACTTGGAGGTTGTCGCCGATGGGGCGAAGTCCCTTCCAAGTGCCCTGCTCCTCCACCACCCGGAAGCGGGCGTAGAGCTCTTCGCTGAAGCCGTGGGCCTTGCGTGTGCGGGCCACGGCTTCAGTATGCGCCTGATCTCGTCCGTAGGCGAAGGCCATCATATCCCGCTCGCTACGCCACACACTAAAGGTGGCCTGTTCCACCCAAGGCAGTTCGCCAACCCCTTTGGTGAAGAGCAGGCCTTCCCGGTCCTCCAGCGAGCGCGCCACGCCGGCCACGCGGCGCCAGAACGGGATGACGTAGCGGGCCTTGATGGTGGCCCGGGTCAGCACGGCGAGCGGCCCCTGTTCCGGGCGTTCGTCCGGCGTGAACGGGTTGATGCCGCTCCAGGCACCCCGGCTCATGTACGGGGCCAGGTGCAGGGTGTACACTTCCTCGCTGTGCGCGTGGAACGTGCGCGGGATCTGGTGCGAGGCGTGAAAGGCCTCCGCGTGGGACTTGCTTTCCCAGGCGCCCAGCAGCCCGTAGGTACCCAGGTCGGGCCAGATGGCGTAGCCCGTGCCGCCTCCGGTCCCCGGTAGCTTGTAGAACCCCAGCCCCTCGACGGCCTTCAAAGGGCGCCGCATCTCGGCCATCTGACGCATGCCCCAAACCCGCTCGCGCCCGGCGTAGCGGAAGAAGGACAACGTCACGTAGCGGCCCGGTCGGTGCATACGGAACGAACGATCCGCAGGGGGCAAGTGTTCTTCGGAACGCATGTCCAAGGCCATTGTCATCGGTTCAGGGGTCGCCGGTCTCGCTACGGCCATCCGGCTGGCCGTGAAGGGCCACGACGTGCAGGTCTTTGAAGCGGCCGCCACACCCGGGGGCAAGTTGGCCGAATTTTCGGACAAGGGCTATCGCTTCGACATGGGCCCTTCACTCTTCACGCGGCCCGACCTCGTGGAGGATCTGTTCCGCGAAGCGGAGGTGGACATCACGGGACGCTTCCGATACATCGCCCTGGAGGAGGCCAACCGCTACTTCTGGGAGGATGGCACCCGGGTGACCGGCTGGTGCGATCCCCGGCGCTTTGCGAAGGAACTGGAGGACAAGCTTCGTTTGCCCGAAGCACGGGTGTTGAGCCACCTGCAACGTGCGCAGGACCTGCTCGCCAGCACCGGGCGTACGTTCCTGGAGCACTCCCTTCACCGCGTCGGAGAGCTGTTGAACGGCGGGTTCCTTAAGGCGCTCACGGCGGTGCGCCCAGCGGAATTGTTCCGCAGCCTGGACAGCGTGAACCGCGCCACGCTCGGCGACAACGCCAAGGCCGTTCAGCTGTTCGACCGCTTCGCCACCTACAACGGCAGCGATCCCTACCGCACGCCGGGCCTCATGCGCATGATCCCGGGCCTGGAGCATGGCCAGGGCGCCTTCTATCCAGTGGGCGGCATGTACAGCATCACCAAGGCGCTTCATCTGCTCGCGGTGGATGTTGGTGTCCGCTTCCACTTCCAAGCACCGGTGGAGCGCATCCTGCTCGATGACCGCAGGCGGAACGTGATCGGTGTGATGGCGCAGGGTGAGCAGCACCTGGCCGAGGTCGTGGTGAGCAACATGGACGTAGTGCCCACCTACCGCAAGCTGCTGCCCGACCTCAAGGCGCCCGAGCGCACGTTGCGTCAGGAGCGCAGCAGCAGCGCCTTGGTCTTCTATTGGGGCGTTCAGGCCGACCATGCCGAACTGGGCCTGCACAACATCCTGTTCAGCAACAACTACAAGACCGAGTTCGCCCACCTCTTCGACAAGTTGGAGCTGTACCACGACCCCACGGTCTACATCAACATCAGCAGTAAGCACACCCCGGGTGATGCGCCGAAGGGCTGTGCCAACTGGTTCACCATGATCAATGCGCCGCGCGATGTGGGCCAGTACGATGCGGCCACCATGGACCGCGCACGCCGTGCCGTGATGGCCAAGGTGCAGCGCACCCTGGGCATCGATGTGGGCCCGTTGATCGCGGTGGAGCATGTGCTCGATCCGCGCTCCATCGCGGCCCGCACCTCCAGCCACCAGGGTTCGCTGTACGGCACCAGCAGCAATTCGCCCTGGGCCGCATCCCTACGGCATCCCAACGACCATCCCCGTGTGAAGGGACTGCATTTCTGCGGAGGCAGCGTGCATCCCGGCGGGGGCATCCCGCTCGCCCTCCTCAGCGCACGCATCGCCACGGCTACGGTGCCGGCCGTGCGCCGCACAACCATCCGCACATCCGCATGAGAACGATCGTCCAACGCCTCGACCACCGCCACGGCATCGGCCTGGTAATAATCCTGCATCTCGTGGGCCTGGTGGCCCTGGCCACACCGCTGGCTCCGTGGGTGGTGCCGCTCACCCCCGTGAACCTGATGCTTACCGCACTGGCCATGGCCGTCTTCGCCAAGCTGGACCGCCGCACGGTGCTCTTCGCATTCGTGGTGGGCGCGCTCGGGTACTTCGTGGAAGTGCTGGGCGTCTGGACCGGCCGCGTGTTCGGTGAGTACCAGTATGGCGATGTGCTCGGCTTCAAGCTGCTCAATGTGCCGGTGCTGATCGGGCTCAATTGGAGCATGCTCGTCTTTGCCATCGGTGTGCCCTTGTCACGGACAGCCATGCCGGTATGGGTCAAGGTGGTGCTGGGCAGCCTTGCCATGGTGGGCCTGGACCTGCTGATCGAGCCGGTGGCCATCCACCTGGGCTTCTGGAACTGGGAGCAGGTGACCGTTCCGGTGCAGAACTACATCGCCTGGGGACTGGTGAGCGCCGTCTTCTTCACACTCTTCTTCCTGCTTCCGGTACAGCGCAAGAACCCGCTGGCGCGCTATGTGCTTGCGGCGCAGGTGCTTTTCTTTGCGGGGCTCAACCTGGTGCTGGGCGTCGCCTGATGGAACACTACTACTACCTGGGCCTGGACCTGTTCACACTGTCCTTTCCTCTGCTGCGAAGCTTCGAGCCCAAGTTGCAGTACTGGCGCAAGTGGCCCGGCCTCTTCACCGGCATCGCGGTGATGGCCACCGTCTTCCTCATCTGGGACGCCATCTTCACCGCCAATGGCGTGTGGGGCTTCAACCCCCGCTACCTCACCGGCCCCAAGTTCTTCCACCTGCCCATCGAGGAGTGGCTTTTCTTCCTGGTGGTACCCTACAGTTGCGTCTTCATCTATGAGGCCCTACGCTACTATGTACGGCGCGATGTCCTTGGCAAGGTGGCCCGGCCGCTCAGCATCGCACTGATCGCGGTGCTGCTCGTGGTGGGTGTGCTCCACATCGATCGCCTCTACACGGCCATCACCTTCCTGTGTACGGCAGGCATCCTGGCCTTGCATGTGTTCGTGCTGAAAAGCCCTTACCTGGGCCGCTTCTATCTGGGGTACGCCGTGAGCCTGATCCCCTTCTTCCTGGTGAACGGCATCCTCACGGGCTGGCTGCTGGACGAGCCCATCGTGTGGTACAACAACGCGGAGAACCTGGGCATCCGCATGAACACCATCCCCATCGAGGACAGCCAGTACCTGCTGTTCTTCCTGCTGCTCACCATAACCTTCTACGAGCGGCCATTAAAGCGGGACCACGGCGACCTGCCGCCAGTGGATCAGCGTTGAGCCGCCTTCCAGCTGCGGTGCCAGCGCACCAGCGCCGAGGTGGAGAGGCCCACGTAGATGACGTAGAGCCCCACGTACCACCACATCCCCAGCAGCACGTAGAGCACGATGGCCACGGCATCGGCCACGATCCAGTAGGCCCAGTTCTCCAGCACCTTGCGGGCCAGCATCCAGGTGGCCAGCAGGCTGAAGGCCGTGGCGAAGCCGTCCAGGCCTGTGAACCGCGCCTCCGGAAGCAATTTCAGCGCTGCGGCAAGGCCCAGCGTGAGGACCGTTCCGATGCCGATGATGACCAGATGGAAGCGCAGGGGGCGCCTGCTGATGAGCAGCTCGCCGTTGTCGCCCTTGCCCCACGACCACCAGCCATAGACGCCCATGACCACATAGTAGGCGCTTAATCCCACTTGAGCATACACGTGCTGGTGCAGGAACAGGGCCACCCCCATGGTCGAAGCCGCGATACCGAACAGCCAGCCTGCACGCTTCTCGTACAGCATCAGCACGGTGTAGGCCAGGTTGCCTGCGGCAGCCACCGCCTCCAGCACCTGCCAAGCATCCCCTGTCATGCGGCGAAGGAACGAAGAAGGTGTGCTCGATACGGTGGAACTGGATCGGACCTTTATGCAATTGTGGTGTACGGGCCATCACATTCCTATGATCATGCTTCGCTCAACGTTCGTTGCGTTCTCCCTTGCCATCATTGGCACAATTACAGCACAACTAGCGCCGGAACGATCGGAACTGATCGGCAGGCATATGCTGGCGGTCAATGCGGAGTGGAGCACCATGGTGCCGTCCATGATCGATGATGGTCAGCTCGTATCGTTCGCATCCGATGCTGTGCGCATTGCCGAACACCTGCGCCGGGTGGCCGATCGCTTGGGAGCGCGAACGCCGATCTCCGCAGAGCAGGTCAACTACCATCGGCGCCACATGCTGCTCGACACGCTTCAGGCCTATGCGCATCGCGGCGTGTTCCCCGCGAACGATGCGTTGCCCGGCCGGACACCGGTCTTCATCGATGACCACGGAACAGCCTGCGCTGTGGGGTACTTGATGATCGCCAGTGGTCATGAAGGACTTGCCGAGCGCATCCACCGCGAGATGAACCTGGCCTACATCCACGCCATCACCATACCGGAAGTAAGCACGTGGGCTGATGATCATGGCTTCACCATCGATGAACTGGCCTGGATCCAGCCGACCTACGAGTTCGAGAAGCTCCGGAACCCGGGTGTGCTCGCCACCATCGACCTTGCGAACGGCGACCGTGTCGAGGTGCGATCGCCCAACGGACCGAATGCCCCGCAAAAGCTCCGCCTGGTGCGGAGGAACGCGAAGGGGGAGAAGGTGTTGGCCACATTACCCATGCTTTCCGCCGTACAAGCCATGGAGTTCAATGGACGGGTATACGTGGGCGGGATGCCACCCGAAAAAGGACCTTCCGCCGAAGTTTACCATTGGGACGGTACCGCCCTCCACGCCCTCGACCCCTTCCCCGGACGCATGGTCATCGGATCGCTGTTCATGCAGAACGAGATACTGCACGTGGTGGGATACGAACTGGGGAACCCGGAGCCTCAGGAGCGCTACCTGACGGAGGACGGGGAGTGGAAGGCCCTGTAGCTGGATCGTCACGGGCCTCAGGCGAGTCAGCGCAGCCGCTTTGCAGCAATGATCGCTGCTACATACCGCAGTTGCAGGGTGGACTGAAATAGACCTTGGCCTTGGGCACCAGTTCCTGGATGCGGTCCATCTCGTCCTGCTCGAACATGATGGCCCGCAGGTCGAGGAAGCGCAGCGCGGGCATGTCCTTGATGTCCTCCGGCACGGTTGCGATATCGTTGCTCCAGAGGTCGAGGGACACCAGTTCCTTCCAGCGGCCCACACACTCGGGCAGGCTGGTGATGGCATTACGGCTCATGTCGAGCCGCTTCAGGTGGCGCAGGCGGCATAGCGCAGGGGGCATGTCTTCGAACTTGTTGCGGGACAGGCGCAATTCCTGCATATGGACCAGTTCAGTGATCCACCCAGGCAGTTCTTTCAGCTTGTTGCCAGAGAGGTCCAAGGCATTGAGGTTGGTCAACTGGCGGATGGCCGCCGGGAACACCTTGAGCTTGGCACCGGAAAGGTCCAGACGGTACACCAGCTGAGGCTCTTTCAAGGCGCGCTCAGACTGCGGTACGTGCGCACACTATCCAGCGCCACAGCATCGAGCAACTGAGCACTGAGGAGCAGTGAACAGCAGGAAGAGGGACAGAAGGAGCTGCTTCATGAGCGCGATCCGAGCTTTTGCAGGGTCAACACTTTGTCTTGATGGAGCTGGTGCTTCAACGCCTCGAGGCCTTCAAAGCGTATGTCGCCCCGGATCCGCTCCATGAACTGCACGGTGATCCGTTCACCGTACAGATCCCGCGCCAGGTCGAAGACGTTCACCTCGATGGTACGCTGCAGTCCACCACCCAACGTAGGGCGTTCGCCGATGTAGAGCATGCCCTGGTGTTGGCCGTCCACAAGGTGGACCTGAACGGCATAGACCCCGTCAGCCGGGATGAGCTTGTCGGTGTCCACGGCACCGATGTTGGCGGTGGGATAACCAATGGTGCGCCCGACCTGGTCGCCCTTCACGACCACACCGGTGAGCGGGTAAGGATAGCCCAACAGTTCACGAGCCTGTGCGACTTCGCCCGCCAGGAGGGCATGTCTGACCTTGGTACTGCTCACCTTCATGCGGTCCACTTCGTGCGCTGGGATCTCCTCCACCCGGATACCATGCACTTCACCCAATTGCTTCAACAGGCCAAGGTCGCCTTCACGGTTCCGACCGAAGCGGTGGTCATATCCGATGACGATGGCATGCACCCCGATGGCGCCCACAAGGACCTCCCGCACGTAGTCCACCGCATGCATCCTTGAAAATGTGCGTGAGAACGGCACCATCAACACATGATCAAGTCCTGCCTCGGCGAGGCGCTCCATTTTTTCATCCTGGGTATTGAGCAGCTTGAGGCCGTCATCGCCTGGGAAGAGCACCATGCGGGGATGCGGATGGAAGGTGAACAGCACGCTCTCCCCTCCTTCCTTGCGGGCCAGCTCGGTGAGGCGGGCAAGGATGGTGCGATGGCCGAGGTGAACGCCATCGAAGGTGCCCGTGGTGAGCACGGGACGCTTCACGCCGGAGAAGGCAGCCAGATCGGTATGGATCCGCATGGGGCGCAAAGGTCGTGGGTGTCGGGCAACTTCGCGGCACCGGGTAGTGAGGCGGTTGCAGGGTACCCGGCATCAACAACATATCCACATGCCTTGCCCTTCCCGCAGGAACCCTTACCTTCGCGGCCGCGTTCGGGGCATGCCGCCCCGCGCAAACCACAGAACGCTCATGTCCAAGCACATCGGTAAGGTCGTCCAGGTCATCGGACCCGTGGTCGACGTCCGCTTTGAGGCCGGTAAGGACCTGCCCAACATCTACGACGCCCTGCACATCAACCGCCCCGATGGGACGGTGCTGGTGCTGGAGGTGCAACAGCTCACCGGTGAGGACACCGTCCGCGCCATCTCCATGGACAGCACCGACGGCCTTTCGCGTGGCGCTGAAGTGCTTGGCATGGGCCAACCCATCAGCATGCCCGTGGGCGAAGCCGTGAAAGGACGCCTGTTCAACGTGACCGGCAGCCCCATCGATGGCATGCGTCCCTTGAACACGGGCAACAGCTACCCCATCCACCGCGAGGCTCCGAAGTTCGAGGACCTCACCACCAGCACCGAGGTTCTCTTCACGGGCATCAAGGTGATCGACCTGATCGAGCCCTACGCCAAGGGTGGTAAGATCGGTCTGTTCGGTGGTGCCGGTGTGGGCAAGACCGTGCTGATCCAGGAGCTGATCAACAACATCGCCAAAGGCTACAGCGGCTACAGCGTGTTCGCCGGTGTAGGTGAGCGCACCCGCGAAGGGAACGATCTTCTGCGCGAAATGATCGAGGCCGGCATCATCAAGTACGGTGAAGGCTTCAAACACAGCATGGAGGAAGGCGGCTGGGACCTGAGCAAGGTGAACTACGACGACCTCGCCAGCAGCCAAGCCACCTTCATCTTCGGCCAGATGAACGAGCCCCCCGGTGCCCGTGCCCGTGTGGCGCTCAGCGGTCTCACCCTGGCGGAATACTTCCGTGATGGCGACGAGCAGAGCGGTGGCCGCGACATCCTCTTCTTTGTGGACAACATCTTCCGCTTCACCCAGGCGGGTTCGGAAGTATCCGCACTGCTCGGTCGTATGCCCAGCGCCGTGGGTTACCAGCCCACCCTGGCCACCGAGATGGGCGCCATGCAGGAGCGCATCACCTCCACCAAGCGTGGTTCCATCACCTCCGTACAGGCGGTGTACGTGCCTGCGGATGACTTGACCGACCCCGCACCGGCGACGACCTTCGCTCACTTGGACGCCACCACGGTATTGAGCCGGAAGATCGCCGAACTCGGCATCTATCCTTCCGTGGATCCCCTGGACAGCACCAGCCGCATCCTTACCCCCGCCATCGTGGGCGAGGAGCACTACCGCTGCGCCCAGCGCGTGAAGGCCATCCTGCAGCGCTACAAGGAATTGCAGGACATCATCGCCATCCTGGGCATGGACGAACTCAGCGAGGAGGACAAGCAGGCCGTGTTCCGCGCCCGTAAGGTCCAGCGCTTCCTCAGCCAGCCCTTCTTCGTGGCCGAGCAGTTCACCGGCTTGAAGGGTGTGATGGTGCCGATCGAGGAGACGATCAAGGGCTTCAACATGATCCTGGATGGTGAGATGGACGAATACCCCGAGACGGCCTTCAACCTGAAGGGCAACATCGAGGAGGTGATCGCCGCAGGTAAGAAAATGCTCGCTGAAGCAGCCAAGGCTTAAGCCATGCGTGTAGAGATCATCACTCCCGACAAAGAGCTCTTCAAAGGGGAGGCGACCAGTGTGACCGTACCCGGCGTGGACGGCAGCATGGGCTTCCTGGAGAACCATGCCCCGCTGATCACCGTGCTGAAGGCCGGTGATGTGAAGGTGAAGACGGCCGCCGGCCAGGAGCGCTTCCCGGTGCAAGGGGGCGTGGTGGAGGTGATGAACAACACCGTGCTGGTACTGGCTGAGTAGACCTTAACGGACCGATCCGTCTTGAACGGCGCCCTCCCGAAGTCTTGGGAAGGGCGCCGTTCGCGTTTAAGAACTCCCTGCGGCCAAGTCCCTTCGAGTGCCAGGGGCGCTCGACAGTTACCGCCATTCCATCACGATGTACTGCCTCCTAGGTCCCAGCCCTCAAAAGCTGATGGCGATGTAGAACAAGAGGCCGATGCAGGACATTGACCATGCTCACCAACCCTTCGATCCACATAAAAAAATGTTGAAAGGATCGTTGATACGTTCTGCATGTAACAAGACCGACGAGCATTGCCCATTACGCATAAATAACAGAGTGACAGGCACATACCAGGACAAACCCCGTCTCATTCGGGGCGTTGATGACGTCCCTCAACCTTCAAGGTTGCCCACTGTTCACAAGAAAATTCCTCTTGCACTCTTGGTGGCAACAGATGTAAAGTTGCCGTGCACGACAGCGCGAACATCAGTGACTCCTTGACCGCTAAGGATGTCAAGCTGCATGTACCACGCATGCTTTCACAACCATACCCACCAGTCCCAATTTCATTCACATGCGTTCCAAGACCGACCTGTTCTGGCAATTGACGCGATTGCTCGTGCTGGCGTTGCTTTACCCGGGCATCATACATGCTCAAACGATCACCATCGGGTCCGGTACGCTGAGCGCATCGGGAACGAACGGCACACCGATCTATCGATCGAGCGCGTCGAGCACGTTCAACTTCTCACGGAGCATCCAGCTCTACACGCCAACGCAACTGGCCACCCTGCCTTTCGGCGCGGACATCACCCAGTTCGGTTTCGAGAAGAACGATGTGCAGACGCTCACCGCTGGTCGAACGGCCACGTTGAACATCTACATGAAGAACTCGTCGGCCACGGCGCTTGCCTCCGGCACCAGTTGGGACAATATGCTGAGCGGCGCCACTCTGGTGTATAGCAGCGCCTCGGTCGTCCCGCCAGCGGCCATCGGCTTCTGGGACATCACCCTGGACACCCCGTTCGGCTACAGCGGGGGCTCCATCGAGGTGTATGTGGACTGGGCCATCAATCCGGGCACTGGTAATGCCTCTACGGGCTCCTTCGGATGGCGCTACACCACCACAACGAGCGCGCAAGCCATGGGAACCTCCAGTGGTTCTGCCATTCCGGGCACGCAAGCCACCTGGACCACGCAGCTTCGCCACTACAATGCGCGTCTCACGTACGTTCCTGGCACGGGTTGCTTCCCACCGTTCGGCAACATCTCTGGTCTGCTGTTCAACGAAGCAACCTTGAACATCACGGACAACGGAGCGCTCAACTATGACTACGAGCTGCGAACGAGCGGCGCTGCCGGATCGGGACCTGCGGGTCTCGTACAGAGCGGCAGCAACGTTCCTGCCGCGCCCGTCGCCTTAACGGGACTGACCGAGCAGACAACGTATTCCGTGTACTTGCGTTCGACCTGCACTGGGCCTATCGTGAGCAGCTGGGGAGGTGCCATTTCGTTCACCACACCGTGTGCGCCTTTGACCACCCCTTGGACGGAGAACTTCGATGCACTCGGTACCGTGGGAACGACCACCTTCCCACCCTGCTGGACCGAGGAGGCCGGTGATTGGACCACAGCGAACGCCGCCACCGATACCCGCACCGACCCACGGTCGGCACCCAACTACCTGCGCACCTCCTGGTCCACCGTGGCAAACGAGTTCATGTGGACCCCTGGCTTCGCCATGAACGCGGTGAACACCTATGGATTCTCCTTTTGGTACATGAGCGATGGCTTCACGGGCTGGAGCATCGAGATCTATGCGAACTCGCAACCCAGCAGTGTGGGTGCCACCTTGCTGGGCTCCACAGTATCGGTCCCAAGCAATGGCGACGTTCCAACCGCATACAGCCAGCTTTCCCGGAACTATACGCCCCCAGCGAACGGGGTGTACTACTTCGGTATCCGGGTGATCCAACCTTCCTCCACACCTTGGTACTTGGGCTTCGATGACTTCAGCCTGGTATCTGACGCTGAACCACCAAGCTGCGCCACGTACATCGGCCCTGTGGAGGGAGCTTCGGTGGAAGCTGCAACAGGCACCACGATCTCTTGGAACCCTGCTCCTGGAGCCACGGTCTATGATGTCTACCTCGACACCAATAACCCTCCCACCACGTTGGTGAGCAACGATCAGGCGGGGACCTCGTACGTCACCGGAGCGTTGAGCGCGAACACCACTTACTTCTGGCGGATCGTGCCCGCCAATGGCTCTGGTGAGCCGACGGACTGCACGGTCAGGAGTTTCAGCACCGATCCACCTGCCTGCTTAAGTTCACCTACTGCGCCGACCAACGGTGGCAATACCTGCGAATCGACCGCTGTGACGCTGAGCTGGCCTGCCTCGCCGGGCGCCACCGGGTATGACGTGTACCTGAACCTCGGACCCGGTGCAGCCACCTCGTTGGTGAGCGCCAACCAGGCCGGTACGACCTTCGCCGCTGGCACGCTGCCCGGAGGCAACTACGTGTGGCGTGTGGTACCGAAGAACAGCAACGGTGATGCCGTGGGTTGCGCCGACTGGAGCTTCACCAATGCACCGGCACCTGCGGGCAATTCGTTCGCCACGGCCCAGCCCATTGCGAGCCTGCCGTTCACCGCGACCGGGCTGACGGTGCAAAGCGCCCAATGCTTCACCAACAGCAATGGACTGCAAGGCAATGACCGTTTCTTCGAATTGACCACGTCAGGATGCACCACCACCCTGACCGTTCAGCTTTGCGAGACCACCGGCAATGGTGACACCTACCTGCGCCTTTACGCCGCCAACCAGACCACGGTGCTGTTCTTCGATGATGATACCGAACCGCCCGGATGTGCCGAGCCGCTGAGCTCGTCGCTGACCAACGTGGCAGTGACACCGAACACCACCTACTACATCTCGGTAGAATCGTTCAGTACGACCTATGATGAGGTCAACGTGATGGACCTGACGGTGACGGCCAACTGCTTCTGCACTGAGCCCGCCGCGACGATCAGCGGTGTCCAAGAGGATTGTCTTGCCGGCACCTTCACGCTGGACGTAGATGTGACCAGCACCGGCAGCACCCCGACCTCGAACATCGTGTACACGGTGAACGGCGGTGCTCCAGTAACGGTGAACGCCGGTACCGGCATCACCACCATACCGACCAGTGGCGGCTTTGCCCAGGGTGATGTGGTGGTCGTGGAAGTGCTCACCGATGACAACAGCTGTTCGGTGGCACTGGGCGATTACACGGACAACTGCCCGGTGGCACTGGCCTGCGGATCCACCACCACGGTGAACTATTGCTACAAGAACAACGACCCGAAGACCTGGACCTACACCACCACGGTACCCGGCGAGACCGTGACGCTGACCTTCGTGAGCGGCACGATCGACGAGCTGGGTGATGTGATCCGCATCTACGATGGTACGGACAACCTCGGCACGCTCCTCGTCTCCAGCACGGTGAACGCGCTGGCAGGCCTCACCGCCACCTCCACCGGGCAGTCGCTCTTCATGGAGATCGACTCCGATGGCAGCAACAGCTGCGCCGATGCAGGACAGAGCCCTTGGGTGTTCGAAGTGGAGTGCACCGCGGGTTGTGTGGACCCGGATGGCAGCGTGACGCTGAACACGGACTGCGGCACCTACACCTTCAACCTCGATGTGGAGATCCTCTTCGTCGGTGATGCCCCAGGCGGCACCACGTCGGTGTCCTACACGGTGAACGGCGGCGCCCCCACGGTGATCCCCGGCCTTTTTGACTTCGACATCCAGAACATCGGTCCCTTCGCGATCGGTGATGTGGTGGAGGTCTTCCTGCTGCATGAGACCGACCCGCTCTGCAACCGCAACCTGGGCACCTACACCCAAAGCACCACCTTCTGCTTCAACGACGACCCCTGCGTGGCACGTCCCGTGGTGGTGAACCCCAACTATACCTGCGGTGAAGTGAGCCCCGGTACGCTCGTGGGTGCGACCGCAACCGGTACCGTAAGCAGCTGCTCCGGTACTCCGGATGACGACGTGTGGTACCGGTTCGTGGCTTCCGCACCCACGCACCGCATCGAATTGTTGAACCTCACCGGTGGCACGACGGACCTCTACCACGCGCTTTTCACGGGACCTGACTGCAACAACCTCACCTTGGTGCCTGGCAGCTGCAGCGACCCGAACACGAGCAACCCCTCCGGCCTCACCCCCGGCGAGACCTATTGGATCCGCGTATACTCCTGGACCGCTACGCCGAACCAGACCACCAACTTCAACGTGTGCGTGAGCGCACCGCCCTTGGTGGACATGCGTGCGACCGCACTGGTGACCCCTGCAACGCCGGCCTGCTATGGCAACGCGGAGACCGTGACGGTGACCATCCAGAACACCTCGCTCTTCACGATCGACTTCGCCAACGACCCGATCACGGTGAACGCCACCACCACCGGTGGTTATACCAGCTCAACGGTTGTGAACAGCGGCACGCTGGCCCCCAACGCCACCCTCAACGTGGTAATGCCGGATGCCATCGATATGAGCGTCCCAGGTGCCTACACCTTCAATGCGAACACCACGTCACCAGCGGACGGCAACAATGCGAACAACGCCATGACCGCGGTGACCCGCACCAATGCCGCGGTCGCAGCCCTGCCGCAGGCGGTCGACTTCACGGGCTTCACCGGCGCCAACCTGACCACCCTGTTCCCTAACTGGCGCGAAGGCAATACAGCGCTACAGCCCACTGGCACCACCTCGCTTTGGACCAGCAGTGCAGCTGCCCAACAGACCCAACTGGGCAGTGGGGTCTCGGCACGCATCAACCTTGTCCTTGCCACCCGCAACGAGTGGCTGGTCGGCCCGCGCTTCCTTGCACAGGCCGGCTCCGTGGTGCGCTACCGCATCGCCATCACCGACGTGGGCAGCGCGAATGCCGACCCTGCTGGCATGCAGGGTACCGATGACCGCGTGGTGCTGCGCGTCTCCACCGACTGCGGTGTCACGTGGGCCGATGTGTTCACCCACAACGCGGGTAACACCGCGGGCATCACCAACAGCCTCGTGCAGCAGCAGGTGGACCTTAGCTCCTATGCCGGTCAGGAGGTGATCGTTGCCTTCTTCGCCACGGACGGCCCGGTCGATGACCTGCCGAGCTACGACTTCCACATCGATGACATCAGCATCGAGAACATCGCCGTGTGCTCGGCTGCACCCACGGCTGGTACGGCTGTGAGCAGCGCAACGAACCCGGTTTGCGCTCCGGCCGCCAGTACGCTGAGCCTTAGCGGCCAAAGCACCGACGGTGGTATCGCCATTACCTGGCTGGCGTCGACCACCCCTGGTGGGCCCTACACCAGCGTGGTAGGTACTGGCACCTCCGCACCTGTTAGCGGACTGGAGAGCTCGCGTTACTACGTGGCATCCGTGAAGTGCCTTTTGACCAACGACAGCACACTGACGAACGAAGTGGCGGTGATCGTGACCCCGACCCCGAGCGCGGTGGCGACGGCTGGTCCGGCATGCTCCGGCCAGGACCTCCAGCTGACCGGCACGACCAACTTCGGCACCAGCTTCGCCTGGAGCGGCCCGGGTGGCTTCACGGCCGATACCCAGAACGCCACGCGCACCAACCTGGTGGCTACCAACAGCGGTGTGTACACCTTCACGGCTACGGCGAACGGATGCCCTCGCAGTGGCACGGTGACCGTGCAAGTGAACAATGCTCCCTCGATCACCAGCCTCTCAGCGGACCCCAACCCTGTATGTGCGGGCAGCAACAGCCAACTGAACGCTGTCGCAGCGGTGGAAGGGTACATCATGGGCAGTGGTGGGTCTTCCTTCATCGACATCAGTGGAACGGGCATCGCCATCCCGGGTGTGGGTGACGATACCGAGCACAACATCACCATTCCAGGCGGCTTCACTTTCAACGGTGTGAACTACACCGATGCACGGGTCGGAGCGAACGGTGTCATCGTGTTCGGTGCCACCGCAGGTGAGATCACGCTCGCCAATACTGCGCTTCCGTCCGCAGCGGTGGCTGCCGGGAACGTCTTCCTTGCGCCTTGGTGGGACGATATCGATAACGATGCCGGCGGAGGGCAGATCTTCACGGGCCAGAGCGGGGACCTGCTCATCCTCCAATGGAACAACTGGGGCCGCTCCTCAGCCGTGGCCGGCCAAGTGATCACCTTCCAAGTACAACTTGACCAGGTGACCGGGCAGATCTACTTCGTCTATCCCGATGTCATCTTCGGTGGCACACAGGCGGCGGCCAACGACAATGGCCTGAACGCCACCATCGGCATCCAATGGGCGAATACCGCTGGCAGTGCCATCCAGTACAGCTTCAACCAGGCTAGCCTTACCGATGGCCAGGTGATCAGCTTCACACCGATCGAGGCCTCCTACGCCTGGAGCCCGGCCACGTACCTGACGTCCACGACCATCGCCAACCCAGTTGCTGAGAACGTGCTTGCCGATGTGACCTACACCTTGAACGTCATCGCGAACGGCTGCACCACCAGCCAGACCTTGGTGTTGGAAGCGAACCCGCCGATCCAGGCCAACGAAGCGTCCATCGTACCGGCCACGCCAAGCTTCTGCACCGGCAGCGATGTGACCTTGACCGCCACGCCGCTGGGTGGAGGTGGACCTTACACGTTCACCTGGACCGATCCGAACAACGTGACCGGCACGCCGACCACGAACGCCGACCTCGCTGTGAGCGTGCCCGGCACCTGGAGCCTCCTCATCGAGGATGGCTGCGGTAGCCAGGCGAGCACCAGCGTGGTGGTGAACGAATTCCCCGTGCCGAACGTGAGCGCTGGCAGCACCTCTCCGGTCTGCTCCGGTCAGGACATCGTGCTGAGCGCCACGAGCGATGTGCCGGGCAGCAGCTTCGCTTGGACCGGCCCGAACGGCCTCACCAGCACGGATGAGGACCCCGTGATCAGCGACGCCAGCCTGGCGATGACCGGCACCTACTCGGTGATCGCCTCTGCCAATGGCTGCTCCAGCAGCAGCGCTTCCACCGTGGTGCAGGTGAACGTGACGCCGACCGTTCCGGAGGTCCAGCCTTCTGTATGGTCCCTCTGCCCGGGCGGCAGTGTGCAGCTGTCCGCCAGCTCCACGGCGATCACCACACTGCCCTTCAGTGGCGGTTCGGTGGACATCCCCGCAGGCCAGCCTGGCACCACTGTAGGCAACGGTGGTCCCTATCCGAGCACCATCGCAGTGACCGGACTGCCGACCAGCGGTGTGGTGGTGAAGCAGGTGTTGCTCAATGGTATGAACCACACCTTCCCGGGTGACATCGACATGCTGCTTCAGTCGCCGAGCGGCACCAATGTGGTGCTCATGAGCGATATGGGCGGCACGACCGATCTGGTGAACGTTGATCTGGTCCTTGAGGACGGACAACCTGCCCTGACCACAGGCGCCATCGTGTCGGGCACCTATGCCCCCACTGCGAACGCTGGATCTGACAACTATCCCGCTCCCGGCCCTGGCTCCATCACGCAGCCGAGCCCCACCCTCGCCAGCTTCACCGGTGACCTCAATGGTACCTGGAACCTCTTCGTCGTGGATGATGTCTCGGGCGACGCCGGCTTCATGACCAGTTGGAGCATCGTGTTCGAGTACAACGACGTGACCTTCACCTGGAGCCCTGGTGCTGGCCTGAACACAACGAACGGTCCGCTTGTGACGGCCACTCCCACTGCCACGGAGACCTACACGGTCACGGCGACCAATGGAGGCTGCAGCAGCACCGAGGATGTCACCGTGTTCATCGGCACCAACGAGCTGACACTGGAATTCCAGACGGACGGCGCACCGCAGGAGACCACTTGGGAGATCCGTACGGCAGGCACCAACGAACTGATCAGCACCGGTGGGCCCCTCGTGGCACCCTTCGGTGTGCAGACGGAATTCGCCTGCCTGCCTGATGGCTGCTACACCCTGCGCGTACTGGACGCCGGCGGTGATGGCATGACCACAGGCGGTTACATCCTGCGCACCACCGGCAGCAACCAGCGCATCATCGACAACCGCAACAACTTCAGCAGCGGCAGCGTGAGCGCCATCAGCGGTGGCCAGGGCTTCTGCCTGCCCATCAGCAACCAGGGCCTCGTCTACACCAGCTGCGACAAGCTCGACTGGCTCAATGGCCAGTACGTGGTGACCAGCGCCAACCCGGCCGTGAGCGCCGAGTGGATCGTGGGTGGTGCCAACAACGTGCAGGACAACAACAGCGGCTACGAGTTCTGGATCTTCGACCCCAACGGCAGCTACAGCTTCCGCCGCTTCCGCAGCCACAACCAGAGCGACGGCTTCGGCCCGGCCAGCGCCACCCGCGCCTGCCACATGAAGCTGAACAACTGGGGAGCCTCCACCCAGGTGCCCGCCAACGTGCTGATGAACGTGCGTGTGCGTGCCCGTGTGAACGGTGTCAATGGTGAGTTCGGACCGGCCTGCCGCCTGATGATCGATCCGGTGCGCGCTGCCTGCCCCCTCACCAAGCTGATGGACATCCCCGACAACCAGTACCTGAGCTGTGGAGCCACCCGCCAGTGGGGTACCGGCAACTTCGTGCATGCCCGTCCGGTGAGCGGTGCCAACCGCTACCAGTTCCGCTTCCGACTGCCCGCCGAAGGGTTCACCGTGGTGCGTCAGACCACCACCTACTTCCTGCAGCTCAACTGGACCACCCTGCCCTTGGAGGTCGGCAAGACCTACGACGTGGACGTGCGCGTGAGCAAGGATGGCGGCGCCACTTGGTGCACTTCCAACGACCCCTGGGGTGATGTGTGCCAACTGACCATTGGTGGCAGCAACTTCAACGCCATGGCGGACGTCATCGGCAATGGTGGCGACGGCGAACTGCGCATGTTCCCCAACCCCAACCGCGGTGATGTGCTGAACTTCAGCCTGACCGCCATCGAGGAGGGCGTGAACACCGTGAACATGGATATCCATGATCTCAGCGGCAAGCGCGTGAGCGCCCGCACCCTGGCGGTGGCCGGCAACAGCGTGAACACCACCATCGACCTGGCCGGCGAGCTCGCCGCAGGCATGTACCTGGTGAACATCACCGCCGGCACCCGGACCTGGACCGAGCGACTGGTGATCCAGCCGTAAGCCTTCCGCCCACCAACAACGGGAACGCCCCGGATCCGATCATGGATCCGGGGCGTTGTCCGTTGGTATGATCATGCGAACTCCAGCCGATCGGTGGACACCTCGCTGCCCATGCTTCTTCCTGATGAGATCGGATGCACATAGAGCTGCCAAGTACCACCTACATACTCCAATGCGCTCAAATTCTCGATCCAATCTCCGGAGTTGAGGTACTGGACCGTGCCTTTGTCGCAGGCGATACGATCGATCCTGGGTTGGTGGATATGTCCACACACGACCACATCATGGCCTGCGTCAAGCGCGATCTCCGCCATGGTCCGCTCGAAGTCGCTGATGAAATTCACAGCCTTCTTGACACTGTTCTTCACCCTGCGTGAAAGGCTCATGCGCGGCCTTCCGAAGAAGACCAATGCCGCATTGAGGAGATGGTTGATGCGGATCAGCAGATCGTAACCAAAGCCGCCCAGCTTGGCAAGCCATTTGGCGTTCTTCATTGTCGCGTCGAAGATGTCACCATGCAGGAACCAGTAGCGCCGACCGTCGATGGTGAGGCTGAGCTGATCCACCAGTCGCAACTTCCCTAGGCGGGCATCGGAATAGCGGCGCAGGGCCTCGTCGTGGTTGCCGGTGATGTAGTATACCGGAATGCGCCCGCTCCATTTCAGCAAGCGCTTCACCACATCCATGTGCGCTTTGGGGAAGAAGTCCTTCTTGAACGCCCAGATGTCGATGATGTCCCCATTGAGCACCACCATCCGTGGCTTCACACCACGCAGGTAATGCAGCAGCTCATCGGCCCTGCAACCGTATGAACCGAGGTGAAGGTCGCTCAATACGAGGATGTCCAATTCGCGCTTCATGCACCAAAAGGACGACCCGGGTGTTACCCGGACGTGAAGCCTGGATCACATCTCGCAACCTTGTCCACAAGCGCTTGTGCGCCACCAGGACCCCGGTGATCAGCGGCTCAGATGCTCGATCTCCATCTTGAGGAAGCGTATCAGATCATCGGTGTCCTCGATGCTGATGCGTGACTTCTTCTGGGCCTCACGTTGTTTGACCATCCGCTTGAGGTACTCCTCGCACGCCTTCTTGCGTGCAGGACGGGCGGTGATACCCTTCAACTTCAACTTGACGAAACCGGAGGAAAGGAACGGTACGGTGCGGGTGCTTTCTGCCATGGACTGTGCTCCCTTGACCGGGAACAGGCGGAAATGTATGCTTCTTGGGCGAAACAGGGGTGTTAAGCTATTCGAAATGCGATACAAATCCATGGAATACAGTCACTTATCAATACCTTCAAAAGGTCGTCCCTCCGCCTCTGCCACGACCCTCGCTAGTTTTGGGACCCCTTGGACCATCTCCCCTTGTCAGCGCCCCTCCCCGTGGTGTTCTACGATGGCCATTGCGGCCTCTGCGACAGGAGCGTGCAATGGCTTCTGCGGATGGACCGTCGTGCGGCACTGCGCTTCGCGCCATTGCAAGGCACTACCGCCTCCAAGGTGTTGCCCCGCTCCATTGCAACGCACATGGACAGCTTCGTGCTCCTGGATGGCAACGGCGTTCATCTTCGCTCGGATGCCGCCATACGGGTACTGGAGCACCTGGGTGGAGCATGGCGCTCCATACGGCTCCTTCGCTTGATGCCGCGTGTGATGCGTGATTCGGTATACGACCTGATCGCTCGTCGGCGGCACCGGTGGTTCGGAAGGATGGAACACTGCCGATTGCCTGGGCCAGGCGAAGGTGCACGTTTTCTTCCGTGATCAGGGACGCGAACGGCCTTCCCGCTTCAACTCCTTCCGGTCCTCCTTCGCCTTCTGCTTGAAGTAGTTGCGGAAGAACCAGTTCCCCTGCAGTGCCTTCAGGTCCTCTTCCAGTGCGATACTGCTGCGCTCCAATTGGCTCAGCGTGCGCCGCACATCCCCAGCCACTGCCGTGTCCTGGGTCAGCGTGTGGCCCAAGCTGCCGGGTGCGTTCAAGGCCGTGGTGAAACGATCGATCTGGGCCGAGGCCGAAGCGAGTGAGTCGGCGAGGAGTTGCATGGAACCCAGCCATTGCCGCACCTGCTCCTCGGCTCCCGGATCACCGACGAGTGTGCCAATGGCCCCCTTGCCGGCACGCACATCGGTCATGACGGCCTCCACGCTGGCACTGGCATGGCGCGCATGCTCCGCCGCCTGCCGCAGGTCTTGCAACGAGGCCCGCAGATCACCGGACAGCAACGTATCGGACAGCAGGTGTACAAGGCTTCCCGGCGTGTTCAACCGCTGCGACAACACCCGCAGATCGTCGGTGATCGCAGCCATGTTCATGTTGGTGCGGTCAAGGGTTCGCATCATCATGTCCGTATCAAGTGGAACGGAGGAGCGCAATGTGCCACCCTCGCGCACAGGGGCTCCCTCCCCATCACCGGGCCCGATGTTCACCAGCTTGTTGCCCATGAGCCCATCGCTGCCGAGGCTGGCAATGGCATTGTCACGGATATGCGCAGCCTCCTCCATCCGTACGGCCATCTCCACCAGTACCGCTGTATCGCTCACGATGGTGATACGCTTCACGGTACCCACGTTGATACCGGCATAGCGCACGTTGTTGCCGGGTCTCAGCCCTCCCACCTGCTGGAAGGTGGTGCGCACGATGATGTTGCGGCTGAAGAGGTCCTGCTTACTGCCCAGCAAGTACAGCCCGATGATGAGCAGTGCGGTGCCTGCGAGCAGGAAGATGCCCAGCCGGATATGATCGCCTTTGCTGTTCGCCATTCACATGAAGATGAAGAACTGTCGCACCACCGGATCGGGGGATGCCAGCAGTTCGTGGTAAGTGCCTTCCACATGGTTGCGCCCCTCGTAAAGCACCGCGATCCGGTCAGCGGCGAGCTTGGCCACATTGAGATCATGCGATATGATGATCGAGGACGTATTGTAGGTGCGTTGAAGCTGGAGGATGAGCTCCACGATCTCCTTGCCGGTGATGGGGTCCAGCCCCGTTGTGGGCTCGTCGTAAAGCATGATCTCCGGCTTGAGGATGAGCGTGCGGGCCAGACCGATGCGCCTCCGCATGCCACCGGAAAGTTCGGACGGATACATGGACCGGGTATGTGCCAGACCAACCGCGGTGAGCACCTCCTCCACCAATGCATCCGTCCCCTCCTGTGAACGGGACAACCAGTGACGACGCAGCGGGAACTCGAGGTTCTCCTGGACCGTCATGGAGTCATAGAGCGCACTGCTTTGGAACAGGAAGCCGACCTTGACCCGCAGCCGGTCCAATGCCTCCTGGTCGAGGGCCAGCACGTCCTGCCCGAGCACTCGGATGCTTCCCTTTTCCGGTGTGAGCAGGCGCACAATGCACTTGATGAGCACGCTCTTACCGGACCCGCTCTTCCCCAGCACCATCACGTTCTCACCACGGAACAGGTCCAGGTCGAAGTCACGGAGCACGTGGTTGCTGCCAAAGGACTTGCACAGCCCTCGCAGGCTGATCACCGGTCCGCTGCGATCCCCTGCGCGCATTCCCATCAGTTCAGCCCAAGGATATCAGTGACCTGAACAGCCACCAGATCGATGATGAAGATGATCAACGAGGCCATGACCACACTACTGTGTGCGGAGATCCCCACGCCCTCGGTCCCCTTCTCTGTGCGGTATCCCTTGAAACAGCCGACCAGACCGATGGCAAAGCCGAAGAAGTAGCTCTTGACAAAAGCCGGAATGAAGTCACTGAACTCCAGGCTCTCGAACACCTGGCGGTAGAAGAGGTCCCAGCTGACCACGTCCTTGATGTTAACCCCGATCCAACACGCCCAAATGGCGATGGCATCCGCGAGGACCACCAGTACCGGAAGCATCAGGGTGGTGCTCCAGATCCGGGTCACCACAAGGTAGCGGAACGGATTGGTACCGCTCACTTCCATGGCGTCGATCTGCTCGGTGACCTTCATGCTGCCGAGTTCCGCCCCAAGGCTGCTTCCGATCTTTCCTGCACAGATGAGCGCCGTGATCACCGGTGCGATCTCGCGCACCACACTGATGGCCACCATGGCTGGAAGCATGCTCTCCGCACCGAACCGCGCGAGCGTGGGCCGGCTCTGAACGGTGAGCACGAGCCCCATGATGAACGCCGTGACGGCTACCAGGGGCAGCGATCGATAGCCATTGTTGGTGGCCTGCCGCAACAGCTCCCCCCACTCGAACCGGGCATGGAAGGCGTTGCTGAAAAAGCGGCCTGTGAACACGGCGAGCGCCCCAACCTCCTCCAGCATCGGACGCATTCCCTTGTTCGCTGCCATCGGCTGTTCGATCTCGTGGGGAAGTTAGCCTACTGCTTCAGATGCACACATGATGGACGGCAGTTGCACGGCGGATCCTTCGTTCGATTGCAACTTCGCGCCCCAATGACCTGCTCCTCGACCCTCTTGCGCCTGTCCTTCCTTCCGGCTTGTGCGTTCACCGTCAGCCTGCAGGCTCAACCATCCATACACCTCGGCCTGGACACCCTGCATGTGAGCGCCACGCGCATCGCCAGCCCGCTGCCCCGCACAGGTCGCCATCTGCAGGTGATGGACAGCGTCCTGCTCGCCACCGCGCCCCGGCCCGAGGTGAGCGAGCTGCTGCGCGCCCACACCCTGGTGGACGTGCGCCAGCGCGGACCCTTCGATGTGCAGACCGACCTCAGCATCCGTGGGGGCACCTTCGATCAGGCCTTGGTGCTGGTGGACGGCATCCCCATGACCGACCCGCAGACCGGCCACCACCTGATGAACATCCCCCTGCTGGGCGATGCGCTGGAGCGCGTGGAGGTCCTCTATGGCGGGGCCTCGCGCACCTTCGGGGGCGGGGCCTTCAGCGGGGCGGTGAACCTGATCACCCGAGAACCGGACCGGAACCGCGGGAACCTTACGGTGGAGGGCGGCCAGTACGGCAGCTACCTGCTGCGCGTGGCGCAGGAAGTGGGCAACGAACGCGGTGGGCTGCGCATCACCGGCTTCCGTTCCTCCTCGGAAGGCGCGGTGCCCAACAGCGACTTCGACCTGAGCGGCGGGCACCTCAGCGGCGTGGAACGGTTCAACAAGGTGAAGCTGAAGGGGCAGCTCGGGGCCGTACACAAGCGCTTCGGGGCGCAGAACTTCTACAGCTCGCTCTACCCGGACCAGCAGGAGATCACCGGCACCTACCTGGGCGCGCTGGAATTGCGCAACGATGCGAGCCCCTGGGCCTGGAGCGTGCGGGCCTATGGCCGCTGGCACGATGACCGGTTCCAGCTCTTCCGCGAGGGCGACGGCTACTACCGCTACGGCAACGGCTTCTTCATCCGCGGCGAGGCCGACACGGCGCGCTTCACCCCCACCTTCTTCTACACCTTCCACAACCGCCACCGAACCCAGGTGGCCGGAGCCGAGGCCCAGGTGCAGCGCCGCTGGAAGGGCGGCACCACGGCCATCGGCGCGCATGGCCGCAGCGAGCACATCCTGAGCAACGTGCTGGGCCAAGTGATGGACACACCCATGGAGGCCGCCGGTGCGCGAGAGGCCTTCACCCGCAGCGATGAACGCCAGAACCTGGCGGTGCACGTGGACCACCGCTGGGAGAAGGGCCGCTTCGGGGTGGATGCCGGCATGCTGCTGAACGCCAACACCCGGTTCATGCCCGAGTGGGTGCCCGGTGCCGATGCCTTCTTCCGCTGGAACGGCAGGCACAGCACCTACGCCAGCGTGGGCCGCGCCTTCCGCCTGCCCACCTGGACGGACCTGTACTACAACCGCGGCGGCGCGCAGGGAAGCCTGGACCTGCTGCCCGAAAGCGCCCTGAGCCTGGAACTGGGGCACCGCCTGTACGGCACGCGGTGGAAGGCCCAAGTGGCCCTGTGGCGCAGGCAAGGCAGCGACCTGATCGATTGGGTGCGGCTGCCGGGCGAGACCACGATCCGCGCATCCAACCTCACGCAAGTGGACCTCAACGGCATCGAGCTTACCTACAGCCGCCACACCGCCGATGGCCGGGGCCAGGGCGGAATGCTCTACGCCTACCAGTGGGCCGATCAGGAGGAATTCCCCTTCACCTCGCTTTACGTGCTGGACCACTTGGAGCACAATGCGGTGTTCTGGTGGCAACAGGCGCTGGGCGCAGGCTTCAGCAGTCGGGTGAACGCCACCTGGCGCACACGAAATGGGCAGTACATCCGCTTCAGCGACGGTCAGCTGGTGGACTACCCCAGCCCCCTGCGGATCGACCTGCGCACCGACTGGGAACGCGGCCGCTGGGGCCTCTTCGCCAGCGTGACCAACGTGCTCGACGCCGAACAGGTGGACCGCGGCAACGTGCTGCTGCCGGGACGCTGGATCATGGGCGGCATACGGGTGAAATGGGGAGGCTGATCAACGAGCGGTCAGGACCTTCCACCAACGGTGCAATGCACCCCTGAGGGTCCGGCTATCTTCGTCCCCGACCACCAACGCACTTCATATGCTGCGCACAGAAGGCATCGTCAAACGCTACGGCACCCACACCGCCCTCAACGGCATCACCATGGACGTGCCGGCCGGGCAGGTGTTCGGGCTGCTCGGTCCCAATGGTGCCGGAAAGACCACCCTCATTCGCATCATCACCCGCATCACCGGGCCGGACGAAGGGCGCGTGCTGTTGAACGGGCACCCCATGACCGAACAGGACGTTGCACGCATGGGCTACCTGCCGGAAGAGCGTGGTCTGTACAAGAAGATGAAGGTGGGCGAACAAGCGCTCTACCTCGCCCAGCTCAAGGGCATGAAGAAGAGCGAAGCCCAACGCCGCTTGAAGGAATGGTTCGAGCGCTGGGACATGGCCGCGTGGTGGAACAAGAAGGTGGAGGAACTGAGCAAGGGCATGGCCCAGAAGGTGCAGTTCATCACCACCGTACTGCATGAGCCACAACTGCTCATCCTGGACGAACCCTTCAGCGGCTTCGATCCCATCAATGCCGAACTCATCCGGAGCGAGATCCTGCGCCTGCGGGATGCGGGTGTCACCATCATGCTCAGCACGCACAGCATGGCCAGCGTGGAAGAGCTCTGTGACAACATCGGACTCATTGACCGGTCGGAATTGATGCTGCACGGCAATGTGAACGCCATCCGTCGCCAATACGCGACCAATACGTACCGTATCGACTATGCGGGAAGCAGAGTGGCCCTGGCCAATTCACTCTCGTTCATCGGCGAACTGAAGCATGTGGACGAACGCGATGGCCGGGGCACCGCGTTGATCACGCTCGGCAAAGGCTCCACCCCGAACGACCTGTTGCGCCAGCTTCTTCCTGCGGTGGAGATCCATGGCGTGCGTGAGGAGATCCCTGGCATGCACGACATCTTCATCCGCGTGGTGAGCGAAAAGGCACCCGAGCAGGTGACGGCGGGGATGACGGAGTGAGGGTCGGGAGCAGTTGGTAGTTGAGCAGTAGGCAGTTCGCAGTAGGTAGTTGGCAGTTGGAAGTCAGAAGTTGGCAGTTGGCAGTTGGCAGTTGGAAGTCAGAAGTTGGCAGTTGGCAGTTGGCAGTTGGAAGTCAGAAGTTGGCAGTTGGCAGTTGGCAGTTGGTAGTTGGTAGTTGGTAGTTGGTAGTTGGCAGTTGAACATCACAGATCTGTTGGATCACGCACATGAACAAGATCAAGCTCATCATCTGGCGCGAGTTCATCACGCGGGTGCGAAAGCCCAGCTTCCTTATCATGACGTTGCTGGCGCCCGTGTTGGTGGCGGCGGGCATCACCACGGTGGTGTACCTGAGCCTGCAGGACAGCGATACCCATAAGGTGCTGGTGGTGGACCAGGCACAACTGCTCGGAGGCAAGCTGCGCGACAGCGCAAAGCTCACCTATTTCGTGGACAACGCCAGCTGGAGCGACAGTGCCTTCAAGGCCAGTCCCTACACGGTGATGGTGGAGGTGAACGCGGACATCCTCAACACCAACACGGTGCTGTTCTTCTACAAGGAACTGCCCAGCATGAGCGTGCAGCGCAGCATCAGCAATGAGCTGGAGAAGAACCTCGAACTGGCCAAACTTCAGGGCGAAGGCATCGACGAGGAGGCCTACCGGCGCGTGCGCAAACCGCTTGTGATGAAGCTCTTCGACATCGAACAGCTGGAGCAGGAGTCGTATGAGCAGGAGCGCGCCGGCATCGGCTTCTTCTTCGGATACTTCATGTTCATCTTCATCTTCATGTACGGCGTGCAGGTGATGCGTGGGGTGATGGAAGAGAAGCAGAACCGCGTGGTGGAGGTGCTCATCAGCAGCGTGCGGCCCTTCCAATTGATGATGGGCAAGATCGTCGGCATCGCCATGGTAGGCTTCGTGCAGTTCGTGCTGTGGATCGCCATCACAAGCACCTTGGTGAGCGTAGGCAGTGCCGTGCTGTTGAAGGACAAAATGGACCCCAAGACCATCGCAGCCGCACAACTACCCGCTGATGCACAAGCCGAGCTGGAAGCCTCCGGCGCCATGGCCATGGCCGACAAGGACGATGTGAAGCTGCTCGCGGCGCTGGGCCAGATCAACCTGCCGCTGACGCTGGCCATGTTCCTCTTCTACTTCGTGGGTGGCTACCTGCTCTACAGTTCGCTGCTCGCCGCCATCGGGTCTGCGGTGGACAGTGAAACGGACACGCAGCAGTTCATGTTCCCCGTCACGCTGCCCATGATCATTGCCATCATCGTTGCGCAGACCGCCGTGTACAACCCGAACGCACCGATGGTGCTCTGGTGCAGCTTGATACCCTTCACCAGTCCCATTGTGATGATGGTGCGTGTGGCCATGGGCAATGCACCAGCGTGGCAGTTGCTGCTGAGCATGGCCCTGCTCATCGGTGCCTTTGTGCTCACCACCTGGCTGGCCGGCAAGATCTACCGCACGGGTATCCTGATGTACGGCAAGAAGGTCAGTTGGAAGGAGTTGGGGAAGTGGTTGTTCTATAAGGGGTAGCAGTTGGCAGTTGGCAGTGGGCAGTGGGCAGTTGGCAGTTGGCAGTGGGCAGTGGGCAGTTGGCAGTTGGCAGTTGGCAGTTGGCAGTTGGTAGTAGGCAGTTGGTAGTTGGCAGTTGGCAGTTGGTAGTTGGAAGTAGGCAGTTGGCAGTTGGGCAGTTGGCAGTTAGCAGTTGGTAGTTGAATTCCAACCGAGGCCGACGTACCGGCGATCCCCGTGGGTCGCCCTACGAGGACGAGGGTTGTAACGGTGTGCCGTTGGGCGATCTATCAAACAGTACCATCCATGGACGATCCATCAGCCATCATCGATCTGGGCACGAACACCTTCAACCTGTTGGTGTATCGGCGATCGGATAAGGGCCTGCACGTGGTGCACAGTGTGGAACTCCCGGTGTTCCTGGGCAAGGGAGGCATTGAACAGGGGCGTATCACGGATGTGGCCTTTGCGCGCGGTATGGAGGCCCTGCGGCAGCACAAGGCAACAGCCAGCTTACACGGCGTGTCGGAACTGCGGGGCTTCGGCACCTCCATGTTGCGCAACGCCACCAATGGCGGGGCATTCGTGGAGCAGGCGTGGAACGAACTGGGTATCCGCATCACCGTGATCCCCGGGGAGCGCGAGGCCGAACTGATCCTGGCAGGGGTACGACAAGCCGTGTCGTTGTCCGCCAAGCCTGCCTTGGTGATGGACATCGGTGGCGGCAGTACCGAGTTCATCCTTGCCACGGACAAGGCGTTGATGTGGAAGCAGAGCTTCGAGCTGGGGGTCACGCGCCTGCGCGAACGCATCCCCGTATGCGAGCCCATCACCGTAGAGGAGGAGACGCGCATCGCACAGCACCTGGATGACCGCCTCGAAGCGCTCTACGCCATCATCGACCGGCATGAGCCACATCTGCTCATCGGCAGCGCGGGCAGCTTCGATACGCTCGCCCGTATGGTGAGCGCCGAACGTGGCGTCCCCTTGCCCAATGACGCCAACACGCTCGCCTTCTCCGCCGAGGAGTTCGACACCTTGAAGGACCGCCTGCTGCGGATGGACCGTAACGCGCGGCTGCATGAACCAGGCCTGCCGGAACACCGCGTGGACACCATCCTCTATGCGTTGGTGCAGATCGAACGTGTATTGGTGGCGGGCGGCATACGCGATCTGGCCTGGAGCAGGTATGCGCTGAAGGAGGGGGCGGCCTACACCCTCACCTCCTCGAACAACCCATAATAACTGTCGCGCTGCTTGCTCTCCCGCTCGGCAACGGCGAGGATCACGGGTACCTGCAACCAGTTCTCCATGCCGTTGCGCCACGCACGCCAAATGGCGGTATCGATGCGGCAGCGCGTGTACCAGAAATACTCCTCGGCACAAAGGTTGAGGTAGTCCACGATGACCCGTTCGGGGTCGCCTGTATAGCTGCCCTTGGCGATGTCCAACAGCTCGCCGTTCAAGCGGTCGTAACGGAGGTTGAATGCCGTGAAGAGGTCCTGCATCACCTTGTCGCGCTGCAACCAGTAGTTCAACAAGCCCACGTACACCGTGGCACAGGCGCCGATCATACCCAGGGCAACGGTGCCGTTCAGACCCCCATCGATCTGCGCCCACCACAGGATGCCGAACGCCGCGGCCAGGAAGATGACCGTGGCCACCGTGGTGCGCTGGCGCCGGATATCGTGGACCTTGATGGCGGGCATGGCACAAAGATGCACCAGACGCCAGTAACCGTGCTACGGCACCTGCCCCACCCGCACCGCGGTTGGCACCGACCCTCCGATCGATTGGAGGATGATGTCGCGGTCGTTGTTGTCGCCGGTGTAGCGGATCATGCCGTCCAGGTTGATGTCGTGTTCATCGTACACACCGACGATCACTGTCGTAGGAGAAACACCGCCCAGGCGCTGGAGCAGGGCATCGCGATCATTGCCGGCGCCAGCGTACTTCACGATACCATCACCTGTGGCATCACCTGGCCAAAGCGCATTGATACTGCCGACTGACTGCTGAGCTTCACTGCCGAAGCCTGGGTCAATGCGCAAGTCCACCGTGGCTGCGGTACGGCCCAGCGCGACGGGTGACGCTGTCATGGCTCCCAGGTGATTGCGGTGGTGCAGCGCTACATGGTAAGCGCCTGCTGGCAAGGGAAAGGTGAGCGCGCTGCGGCCATCCACGTCCACCACCCGCCCATCACGGCGGAGCAGACCACTGCGTGTCGCCACCACCTCTGTTGGATCGCTCGCAGCGCGCAGTTCCACCAGCACCCAGTCCACCACGGCCGTGCTATCCGCAACCATGAACACCGGCACATCCACCCCTTCACCACCACCGAAGAGGTGCTGCGGGAAACCCGACCCGGTATAAGGCTCTTGTGCGGGCAAAAGACCTTGAGCGCGCAACGCATCGCTCAGCAGTCCGTCCTGTTGCGGCACGCCACCCAGGGATGCGCGCACATCGAGCTGGATCAGCGGCTGGGTGGGGCGCGAGAATACGGCGAGGTTGTGGCGGCGTACGCCAGCAATGTCCGTGAACGCTCCACCAACATAGAGATGCTCTTGCCCGAAGCTCATCGCGGAAATGAATGTGGGTTGTGGCAGGTCATTCGCGCTTGTGGCCCGCGTCCAATTCGGGAACACAGGAGCGAACCCGGTCCTTCCGCCCGTAGGGAGGTGATAGCTCTCGAGATCGTACGGAACTTGAGCCGTGTATCCTTCTCCCCAACTGGAAGCACTGATCAGCAGGTCATCTTCGGCAACAACGACCTTCACTTGATCCCAACCGGTATCGGAGAATCCTCGCTGTATTGGGAGGAGGCTAGCGTTATCGAGATCGAACACTTGAACGCTCTCCTCTGCATCAACAGCACAAGCAACTCCTTGCTCCGAGACAGATAGGCATTGGATCATCGCAGATGGGGCCCATGGCAGCAGTGCATCACCAGCAAGTTCTATTGCTGCACCACCATTACGCGGTATGCTCCCCACCTGCGTAAAACTTCCACCGATGTACAGTCTGTCCGCATAGAGGTCCATGGCGCGCACCGCACCGTTGGGCTGCTGCGACCAGGGGACCGGTGCGCCGGTCACTGCATCGCGCACGGTCATGCCGCTCGTGGTGCCCATGAACAGCCTTCCCTGGTGCACCTCAAAAGCGAAACGTTGACCGCCCCAAGGAATGGGCTGCACGAAGGGCTGAAGAACCCCAGTGACGGCATCCACCCGCGCCACACCAGCGACCGGAATACCGTTCACCGCAGTGATGGGGCCACCCAGGTAGAGTGTTCCCGCTTCGAGGGCCATGGCATGCACCTCGCCCTCCACATCGACTTGGAACGACCGAACCGCACCGGTGCTCATCTCAATGGCTGCCACACCTCCGCGCTCCTCCCCTCCGACCAACGAAACACCCAACACATGAAGGTCGTCACCGATCGCGCGCAATCGGAAAGGAATGCCGTAGACCAATGGAAAGCCTCCCAATATCGCCCCGCTTTGGCGATGTATTGTAGCAAGGTGATAACCCACTCCGTTGCCTGGCATCATTGGCAATGAACCGAATGACCCACCCAACAAAACAGTGTCACCACTGATCTCAATGGTCGTGAAAACCGGTGCGAGTTCACCGAACTCGAAGTTCACGACATTCCATGGCAATATTGAGCCCGTAGCAATGCTCAATGCAGCGTTGTTGTAGCGAACGGTTCCATTAACAGAGAAAAATGTCCCCACAATGAACAAGGTATCCCCAACGGCCTTCAGCTCAGTGATGACCGGCGTGGAGAACTGACCCCATGAACCCAGCGTGAACGTCAAGGCCGTCGGCTGTGCGGTCGATCTGTTCAACTCCGCCAACCGGGAACGTTGCTGCCCTCCGATGGCGCTGAACTCACCCGTAATGAACATGCTCTCCCCTGCCCGTTCCATTCGCCGCACCCGGCTTCCGGTGATCTGCGCATCCCATCCATCCAGGCTGGCATTGGCAAGTGCCACACGGCCCATCAAGGCCTTCGGCTGCCCTTGCAGCGATGTGAAGGAACCCGCCAGGAACAAGTGGTCCTCATCCAACTGAAGGTCGTCCACCACACCACCTTCCACCTGCACCTGCCAACCCGTTGGCGCACCTGTAGTGGCATCCAGCGCAAGCACACGCTGCGCCCCTTGGACCGTAACGCTTTGCGGAGGAAGTGCCATCAATACACGGTCTCCATGGCGCACGAACACGTCCGATCCCGCTCCCAACGACCCGAGCGCGGGCGACCACGACATCAGTGCCCCGCTCTCATCAACCGCCGCCGCTCCGTTCCGCGCTTCACCGTTCACCTGGTTGAACGAGCCTCGCACGTGCAGCACACCCTCGTCGAAGGTGAAAGCCCACACGGTACCGTTCACCTGTGGCGCCCATGGAAGCAAGGCCAAGGTGGTGGCATCGATGGCGGCAAGTCCTGCACGTGGCTGACCATTGATGGCGGTGAAGGAACCCCGCAGGTAGATCACCCCATCGCCCTGCACCAAGCCCTGCACACCACCGGTGATGTTCAATTGGCCGGGAAGCAAGGCATATGTGCTGCGATCGACAACCGCCAGACCCTGTTGTGGCGTGCCATTGTACTGCGTGAAACCTCCTGCCACGAAGACCAGATCCGGTGTCTGCAACACGTCCTCCAGTTGTCCAGCGAGACCGAACGGAGCTGCCGTCGCTGCACCGGTGGTGGCATCCAGCCAGCCAGCGCTCAAGTAGGTGAAGTCGCTCATGTACTCGTAGTCGCCGCGGACGTAGAGCCGTTCGCCAACACGGAGCACCACCCGCGGTACAGCGCAGTACAAACCGAAATTGGTCGCGAAGTTGGTCCGCAGGGGCAGGAGTTCATTGGTGGATAGCACCACACCCGCGAGGTATTGCCTGTCCTGACCGAGCACGTTCCAAAAGCAGCCTGCGATGTAGAGCGTATCCCCGGACCGGTGCAGCTCGTTCACAGGACCGTTCACCGGCACGTACCACGGATGCACGGCACCATTGGCAGCGATCCGCGCCAGCCCTTCTCGCCGCAGACCGCCCACATGCTGGAAGTCGCCAGCGATGTACCAACCGCCTTGACCATCGGGCACGGCATCGCGGATGGCGCCATCGGTGAGCGCCTGGTCCCACAGCGGTTCACCGGTTATCGCATCCACGGCACCGTTGTACTTCGGTGTGGTGACCTGTGTGCTGTTGGACACGCTGTGTACGACGTAGAGCAGGCCATTGTGCAAGAGCAACCGTTCCACAACACCTGCATCGAGACCGGCTGCGTTGGTGGGATCGAACGGCAGGAGCTGTCGATCCGCATCGATGTGTGCGATCCGTCGACGCGCCTGACCGTCCACAGCGGTGAAGGCACCAGCGAGGTAGTAGCCTCCATTACCATCGGGAACAACATCCCGCACATCGCCATTGGGTCGTGGCCCGGACAGTACAGGCTGGCCGGTCGTTCTATCCAGCGGCACACCCCCACGGATGGGTGAGCCGATGCGATCGAACCCACCCCCAACGAACACCACCCCCTGGGCCGTATCCTCCACGATGGCGTGCACTGGTCCGTTGGGCTCGGGCCAGTTGGGGAGGAGGGTTTGGGCCAGCAGCACGCCACCGGTCAGCAGGACCGAAAGCGCTGCGTGGAGCGCACGTAGATGGCCGGTGGCGGACAGCATACCCCGAAGATAGACGCAGGGAACTCGATGCGTTGCCTCCACTTCCTGCCGACCGTCCCATCTTTGCGTCTCATCCAACGCATCCCATGGCCACCATCCTTCTCATCGACGACGAAAAAGCCATCCGCTACGCCCTGCGCGAGATCCTGGAGCACGAAGGCCACAAGGTGGAGGAGGCCGAGGATGGCGCCATGGGTCTGGACAAGGCGAAGAAGGGCAAGTTCGACCTGGTGCTCTGCGACATCAAGATGCCCAAGATGGACGGCATCGAAGTGCTGGAGAAGCTGCAGGCCCACGATGCCGACCTGCCGGTGGTGATGATCAGCGGGCACGGCACCATCGAGACCGCTGTGGACGCGCTGAAGAAGGGCGCCTTCGACTACATCCAGAAGCCACCGGACATCAACCGCATCCTGGTGAGCGTGCGCAATGCGCTGGACCGCGGGGATCTGGTGCAGGAGACCAAGGTACTGCGCAGCAAGGTGGGCAAGGCCAAGGGTAATGGTGTGCAGATGATCGGCGAGAGCAAGGCGCTGCAGGAGATCCGCGACATGATCGAGAAGGTGGCGCCCAGCGATGCGCGGGTGCTGATCACCGGCGGCAATGGCGCAGGGAAGGAAGGCGTGGCCCGCATGATCCATCAGAAGAGCAACCGTGCCAGCGGCCCCTACATCGAAGTGAACTGTGCGGCCATCCCCGGCGAGCTGATCGAGAGCGAACTCTTCGGCCACATGAAGGGCAGCTTCACCAGCGCCATCAAGGACCGCAAGGGTAAGTTCGAGCTGGCCGATGGCGGCACCCTGTTCCTGGACGAGATCGGCGACATGGCCCTGGCCGCGCAAGCCAAGGTGCTGCGTGCGTTGCAGGAAGGGCGCATCACGCCTGTGGGTGGCGACAAGGACGTGCAGGTGAACGTGCGTGTGATCGCCGCCACCAACAAGGACCTGAAGAAGGAGATCGCTGCGGGCAACTTCCGCGAGGACCTGTTCCACCGCTTGAGCGTGATCCCGATCCATGTGCCCAGCCTGAGCGAGCGCTTGGAGGACATCCCCCTGCTGGCCGCCCATTTCATCGAGCAGGTCTGTGGCGAACAAGGCATCGCGCCGAAAAAGATCACGGACAAGGCCGTCAAGGAGTTGCAGAAGCTGCCGTGGACGGGCAATGTCCGCGAGCTGCGCAACGTGATCGAGCGGTTGGTGATCCTCAGCGGCAAGGAGATCGGTGAGGGTGAAGTGAAGGCCTACGCCGTGCCCCGAGGCTGAGCCCATCCATCAGTAGCGCTGTGCCGTTCGTTGGGCCGAAGGCGCCGTTGGTCGACGAACACACATCGGGCCGTGGATGAGTTGCGTTGTGCAGGCAACCCCCCACCCGGCCGTACGTCTTAATCTTGGAACCGCTGGGTATTCATCGCTACGAAACCCTTAACACCTGCACGCCATGGACATTCTGATCGGTATACACGACGCGCTCTATGCCAAGTTGGGCATGGTGCTCTATTACATCCTGTTCCTCATGGTGATCGTGGCGGCCCTGGCGCAATACCGCCTCTACACCAAGGCCGGTCAGCCGGGTTACACCGCCCTGATCCCGGTCACCAACGTGATCGTCTTCTTAAAGATCGTGGGGCGACCCGCCAGCGATGCCTGGAAGTTCCTGATCCCGGTCTACGGCCAGCTCTACTTCCTTCCCAAGGTGTGGATCGAGGTGTGCAAGAGCTTCGGCAAGACCAGTACGCTGGACTACATCCTGGTCATCGCCCTCAACGGGCTGTACATACTCAATCTGGCCTTGGATGAGGACACCCGCTACATGGGTCCGTTGTACGGCCAGAAAGCGCCACCCCCGGCGCGGAAGCTCACCCCCCGCCCCACCACCAATCTGGCGGGCGGAACAGCCACCGCTTGATCGCACCAAGGCCTCCGAAAGGGGGCCTTGTTCGTTCGGAGGTGCCGTGCGCATATCCTGGGGAGGCCGGTGGGGCGTTGTTCACCGGGTGCCCTATTGCTGCCCTTGCCATTTGACACAACTCGGCCCAACTGCGCACGGATCGGTCTGCGCCACATGTTTTCAAGGATCGATACCAACGGTCCCTTGCTACACCTGTAGCGTGCGCTGCATCTTTATCCTGATCACCCGGGCTGGACCATGCACGACCGCCGCCACTTCCTTCGCTCCTTCGGTGCCTTGGGCCTTCTCGTTGGCCTGGACCCCTTCCTGCTCGCTGGTTGCCGCAAAGAGGACGCCCTGCTGGAACACACCTTCCGTGGCCGCGTGCTCATCATCGGCGCTGGTGCTGCGGGCCTCTATGCAGCTTACGTGCTCAAAAGCCTGGGTATTCCCTGCACCGTGCTCGAGGCCAGCGACCGCATCGGTGGGCGCATGGGCAAGCTGGAAGGCTTCGCCGACTTCCCCATCGACCTGGGCGCGGAATGGCTGCATGGTCGCAACAGCATCATGGGCGACCTCGCCACGCGCATGAGCGAACGCATCTTCGAGGATGACGCTGACATGTGCTTCTGGGCCAATGGCAGTATCGTGGATGCCTTGCCCGAGGACATCGTGGCCGCCTATGATACCGATGACCTTCCGGACGTCAGCTACAGGTCCTACGCCGAACAGCGCGGCTGGTGGCCGAGCTACGCAGGCCTCATCGAGGCGCTGGCAGGGGATCAGGGCGCCCCTGCGCAAGCACTCTCCGCGTATTGGAGCGTGAAGGAGATGGAGAACTGGTCGTCTGGCAGTTCAGACCACCGCTTTAAGCGCACCTATTTCGACCTACTGCACGATGGGATCGCCGTACATGTTCAGGACCGCGTGCTGCTGAACGCACCCGTGGACCGGATCACCTGGAGCAGCACCGGTGTGGAAGTACGCACAGCGAACGGTGATCTCCATGCAGCGGAGAAGTGCATCCTCACCGTGCCGGTCACCGTGCTGCGCGAGGGCGACATCACCTTCGAGCCTGCGCTCCCCACTGAACGTACGGCCGCCTTCGGCAAATTGGGCATGGGGCCGGGCATGAAGGTGTTCCTCAAGTTCACACAGCGCTTCTACCGTCCGTTCCTCTGGGGTGGCACCGTGTGTGGCGCCTACCAGGACAACGCCTGGGGCAAGGACGGCAGCACCCCGGTGCTCATGGCCTTCCCCATGGGTGATCAGGCCGCAGCCCTGCAGGCGCTTGGCAATGACGAGGCCATCGTGCAGGCCCTGCTCACCGAACTGGATAGCATGTACGGTGGCCTGGCCAGCGCCAGCTTTGTGGAAGCCCACGTGCAGAACTGGACCGCCATGCCCTACATCCGAGGCGCCTACTCCTACAGCACCGTGGGCATGGGCGATGCGCGCAGCGTGGCCGCACGCCCCCTGGCCGATACCCTCTTCTTCGCCGGTGAGGCGATGAACACCAACGGCCACTTCCAGACCGTGCATGGCGCCATGGAAACCGGCTACCGCGCGGTGAACGAACTGCTCGCGCCCTACCGATGAAGCACCTGGCCTCACGTTCGGGTTCCCGCAGGGTATCTTGCAGGAGACCCTACGGAGGTTTCAGTGCCCTACCGATGAGGCTGGTCGCATCGCTGTTGCTGGGCTGCATCGCCCCGTTCCTCACCCACGCGCAGGAGCACCGTGTTGATGTGGGCTATCGCTACCTCTACGCTCCGCGCTGGGACCGCATGGTGCAGACCTACAACGTCAGCAGACCCTTCCTGGATGAGCTGCAACCCTTGCTGCAGCATGGGATCGGGATGGGTTATGCCTACTTCTTCCCCGGCGAGCGCCGCCTCCGCTCCGGCCTGTCCATCGGCTATGATCGCTTCATCAGTCATGCGGATGCAAGCGGGCTTGAAAGCCGCATCCGGCTGCACCAGGTGCGCGTCGGGTATACCGCGCGGATCCTGCCCCAGGACATGGAAAGCCCCTGGCATTTGGAGGCGGGCGCAAGCGTGCTCGGCAACCACCTCTCGCGGCTGGTGAACGATGCGCCGATCGAGGATGATGAACTGCGCCCGCGATCGCTGGGCCTTGGTGCGGAGGTGAACGTATTGGTGGGCCTTCGTGTGGCAATAGGCGAGCATCGCTGGCTGATGCCGTACATCCGGGTTGGCGTTGCACCGTATGTGCATCAGCCTTCAGCGGAACCGGTGCTGAACCAGACGCGCGGCCTGGTGGCGGGAGATGGTACGTTCATGCTGACGGTGGGAGCTGGTGTACGGGTGATCCTGGAAAGGACGCACAGCACCCCACCGCAGATCGGTCCTTGAACACACCCGCCCTGAGCGGATCCGAAGAGCAGGTGCAACCGATCACCTGCGCGCGTGCGCATGGATCAGCTCAACAGCTCCGCCGCCTTCTTCAGCGCTTCGGCCATACCGCCGGGCTCCTTGCCGCCGGCCGTGGCGAAGTCGGGCTGACCACCACCGCCGCCCTTGATCAACGGACCGATCTGCTTGATGATGTCGACGGCCTTCAGGCCAGTAGCCTCCAGCACCTGCTTGCCCAGCGAGACCGCGAGCAGCGGCTTGCCGTCGATCACGGAACCGGCCACGAAGGCGAGGTCGGCGTGCTGTTCGCGCAGTGTGAAGCCGAGGTCCTTCAAACCCTGGGCATCGAGGTCGAGCTGCTCCACGAGCACCTTCACGCCCTTGCTGTTGGTCGTGGCCTTGGCGGGGATGGAGGTGGCGTAGCGCTTCACCTTCTCGCGGGCCGCCTTCTCCAATTCCTTGGTGAGGGCGGTGTTCTGCTCGGCGAGCTTCTGCACGGCGGCGACCACATCGGCGGGGTTCTTCAGCAGGGCCTCAATGGCCTCCAGCTTCGCGAGCTTCTCGTTGATCATGCGCTCGGCCTCCACGCTGGTGATGGCCTCGATGCGGCGGATGCCCGCAGCCAGCGCGCTCTCGCTCACGATGCGGAAAGGACCGATCACACCGGTGCGCGGCACGTGGGTGCCACCACAGAGCTCGATGCTGGGACCGAACTTCACCACGCGCACGTTGTCGCCGTACTTCTCGCCGAAGAGCGCCATGGCGCCCATGGCCTTTGCCTCGGAGATGGGCACGTTGCGCTTGTCCTCGAACACGATGTCGTCGGTGATCATGGCGTTCACCTCGCGCTCGATGGTGGCCAGTTCCTCAGGGGTCACCTTGGCGAAGTGGCTGATGTCGAAGCGCAGGCGGTCGGGCGCCACGAGCGAGCCCTTCTGCTCCACGTGCGTGCCCAGGTGCTTACGCAGGGCGTGGTGCAGCAGGTGCGTGGCGGTGTGATTACGCGCGGTGAGACCGCGGCGCTGCGTGTTCACCTGTGCAGAGAGCGGCTTCTCCACGTCTTTCGGCAGCTCCTTGGTGAAGTGCACGATGAGCTGGTTCTCGCGCTTGGTATCGATCACTTCCACCTGGTCCGCGCCCTGGATGAGCCAGCCCTGGTCGCCCACCTGGCCGCCGCCTTCTGCATAGAAGGGCGTGCGGTCGAGCACAAGCTGGAACTGGTCGCCGCCCTTGCCGCTCACCTTCCGGTAGCGCAGGATGCGGGCCTCGGTGGCCAGTTCATCATAGCCGATGAAGGCGGTCTCGCCTTTGCCGAGCTCGACCCAATCACCCGTGGTGACGGCCGTGGCAGCGCGGGAGCGTTCCTTTTGCTTCTGCAGTTCGGCCTCGAACCCGTTCATGTCCACGCTCATCCCCTGCTCGCGCGCCATGAGCTGCGTGAGGTCGATGGGGAAGCCATAGGTGTCGAAGAGCTCGAAGGCCTTGTCGCCGGCAAGTGTCCCTTTCGACTCCGCGAGCGCCTGCTCCAGCCGCTTTGTGCCTTGCTCAAGGGTGCGCAGGAAAGCCTTCTCCTCCTCTCCGATCACGCTCTCCACCAGCTGCTGCTGCTTCCGCAGCTCGGGGAACTGGTCGCCCATCTGCTCGGCCAGGGTCTTCACCAGCTCATGCATAAAGGGCTCGTTGAAGCCCAGGAAGCTGTAGCCGTAGCGCACCGCGCGACGCAGGATGCGGCGGATGACGTAGCCCGCGCCGGTGTTGCTGGGCAGCTGCCCATCGGCGATGGCGAAGCTGATGGCGCGCAGGTGGTCGGCACACACGCGCATGGCGATGTCGGCCTTTTCCTCGGTACCGTAAGTCTTGCCGCTCCGCTTCGCGATGGCCTGGATCAGCGGCTGGAACACGTCGGTGTCGTAGTTGCTGCGCTTGCCCTGCAGTACCATGCACAGGCGTTCGAAGCCCATGCCGGTATCCACATGCTGGGCGGGCAGTTCCACCAGCGAGCCGTCAGCCTTGCGCTCGAACTGCATGAACACGTTGTTCCAGATCTCGATGACCTGCGGGTGGTCGTTGTTCACCAGCTCGCGACCGGGCTTCTTGGCCTTCTCCTCGGCGGTGCGCACATCCACGTGGATCTCGGTGCATGGCCCGCACGGACCGGTGTCGCCCATCTCCCAGAAGTTGTCTTTGCGGCTGAAGGGCAGGATGCGGTCCTCGGCCATGAACTGCTTCCACAGATCGCGCGTCTCCAGGTCGGCGGGCAGCTTGTCCTTCTCGTCGCCGCCGAAGTAGGTCACATAGATGTTGTTCTTGTCGATGCCGTAGACCTCGGTGAGCAGCTCCCAAGCCCATTCGATCGCCTCCTTCTTGAAGTAGTCGCCGAAGCTCCAGTTGCCGAGCATCTCGAACATCGTGTGGTGGTACGTGTCGATGCCCACCTCCTCGAGGTCGTTGTGCTTGCCGGAGACGCGCAGGCACTTCTGCGTGTCGGCGATGCGCTTGTGCTGCGCGGGCCGGTTGCCGAGGAAGAGGTCCTTGAACTGGTTCATGCCCGCGTTGGTGAACATCAACGTGGGGTCATCCTTCACCACCATGGGGGCGCTGGGCACGATGGCGTGGCCGTGCTTGGCGAAATGGTCGAGGAACTTCTGGCGGATCTGCTGGCTGGTGAGCATGGGGGTCGAAAGAGGCGGCAAAAGTACCGAGCCGCGACCGCCTGCGCCACGGTCTGCGCCCTTACCGATCCACATTCTTTAACGCACGGTCAAGCCAGCTTCCGGCAGGCGCGGATTACCTTGGCCGTCGGACGCGACCTGATGCCCGAGCATAAATACCGCTTCAACCCGCAGACGCTCAATTTCGAGCGGATCCGCCTGACCGCTTGGCAAAAGGCGCGGCGGTTGCTACTGCTGTTGCTGCCGGGGTTGGTGGTGGGCCTGCTCGGCGTGTTCCTGGTGTACCAGTTCATGGACAGCCCCAAAGAGGCCAATCTGCGGCGTGAGAACCAGCAACTGCAGCTGCAGTTCGAGCTGCTGAACAAGCAGTTGGAGGAGGTGCAGGGGGTGCTGTCGGACGTCCAGCGGCGTGACGACAACATCTACCGGGTGATCTTCGAGGCGGATCCGATACCGGCCAGCATGCGACAGGCCGGCGTGGGTGGAGTGAACCGTTACCGCGACCTGGAGGGATTCGCAAGCAGCGACCTGGTGATCGATACCCGTCGGCGGCTGGACCAGCTAAGCCGCAAGTTGGTGGTGCAATCCCGCTCCTTCGATGAGGTGGCGCAACTGGTGATGCGCAAGAAGGAACTCCTGGCCAGCATCCCCGCCATTCAACCCATTCCGAACGAGGACCTCACCAAGATGGCCAGCGGCTATGGCATGCGGATCCACCCCATCCACAAGATCCCGAAGTTCCACGCCGGGATGGATTTCACGGCCAAGACCGGCACGGAGATACATACCACCGGTGATGGCCGGGTGACCTACGCGGATTACGGCACGAACGGGTACGGCATGCACGTGGTGATCGACCACGGATTCGACTACGAGACGCTCTATGCGCACCTGAGCGAGCTGAAGGTGCGCGTGGGGCAACGGGTGAAGCGCGGTGATGTGATCGGTTTGGTGGGCAACACGGGCTTGAGCGCGGGACCACACCTGCATTACGAGGTCCGGCGCAAGGGTGAGCCCGTGGATCCGGCCAACTATTACTTTAACGACCTGAACGCTGAAGAATACGCGCGCCTCGTGGAGCTTTCGCGCAACGCCGGTCAGTCACTGGACTGATGGATACCTTTGCAGCCCCCATGCCGTACAAGGAAAAGACCGTGGAACGCCTGTACTGGTCGATTGGCGAAGTGGCCGAGGAGATGGGCGTGAACACCTCGCTGATCCGCCACTGGGAGAAGGAGTTCGGCATGATCCGGCCCAAGCGGACCGGGCGCGGCGACCGGCAGTATACACGCAAGGACATCACCTTGCTGAAGCGCATCCAGGAACTGGTGAAGGAACAGGGGTACACGCTGCAGGGCGCGCGCGAACTACTGCGGCGCAACGATCCCACCGAGCAGCCCCACGACCCCCATCGGGAACTACGTGAGCGGCTGCAGAAAGTGCGCGCCGGGCTGATCGCAATGGCAGCCGCCACACCTATAGGTGGCGCTGCGGAATGAGGTAATTCTGCACGTAGTCGGTCACACCCGCTTCCAACGTGTGGAACGCCGTATTGTAGCCGATGCCCTTCAACTTGGTCATGTCCGCCTCGGTGAAGTACTGGTACTTGTCGCGGATATCCTCGGGTGTGTCCACGAAGGAGATCTGCTCCCCCTTCCCCATGGCCTTGAAGGTGGCGCGCACCAGGTCCAGGAAGGTGCGTGCGGTGCCGCTGCCCAGGTTGTAGAGCCCGCTGTTCCTGCGGTGCTCCATCAGGAAAAGGCAAACGTTGCAGACGTCCTTCACATACACGAAGTCGCGGAGCTGCTCGCCGTCCTTGTAGTCGGGGCGGTGGCTGCGGAAGAGCTTCATGCTGCCTGTGGCACCGATCTGGTTGAAGGCATGGAACACCACACTGGCCATGCGGCCCTTGTGGTACTCGTTGGGGCCGTAAACATTGAAGAACTTCAGTCCCGCCCAGAAAAAGGGCTTGCGCTCCTGGGCCAGCGCCCACTTGTCGAAGTCGTTCTTGCTGTCGCCGTATGGATTGAGCGGCTTCAGCTGGTGCGGCAGCGCATCGTCCTGATCGCTGTAGCCATGCTCGCCACCGCCGTAGGTGGCCGCACTGGAAGCGTAGACCAACGGAATGCCGTACTTCACACAGGCCTCCCACATGCGCTGGCTGTAGTGCAGGTTCAGCTCGTCGAAGATGGCCGTGTTGAATTCGGTGGTATCGGTGCGGGCGCCGAGGTGGAAGATGAACTGGACCAGCTGCTCGTTGGCATCGAGCCAGGCGAAGAAGTCCTTCCGGTCCACCCGTGCGGTCAATTCCTTGCCGGCGAGGTTGGGGGCCTTGTCGGGACGCGCGAAATCGTCCACGGCCACGATGTCCTGCCAACCCTGGCGAAGGAGTTCACCCACAAGGGCGCTGCCGATGAAGCCTGCTGCTCCGGTCACTACGATCACTGTTCGGTCCTGCATCACTGGCGCGGTTGGAGGTGGTTCCAACGGTGCAGTGCTGTCGGCAGCGCGAAGGTACCAGTGAACAAGCAGCCGCTCCAAGGGTTCCTTGTGCATTCCACAGGTCACGCCTACGCGTGCTCCGCTACCTTTACACCACGTCACCGCCCCTTTCAGGCACCTGCTCCATGCCAACCGTACACATCACCCGCCGAGAACGCTTCTGTGCATCGCACCGATTGGCCCGCGCCGACTGGAGCGATGACCGGAACATGGAGGTCTTCGGCAAGTGCTCCAACCCGAATGGCCACGGCCACAACTACGTACTGTGGGTGACCGTGAGCGGGCCGCAGGACCCCGAGACCAGCTTCGTGACCGACCTGAGCGTGCTGAGCCGCATCATCAAGGAGCACGTCATCGACCACCTCGACCACAAGAACATCGATGTGGACGTGCCTTTCATGCGTGGGCGCCACAGCAGCACGGAGAACCTTTGCGTGGCCATCTGGGAGCAATTGCACGGACCGGTGAGCGCGTTGGGCGTGAGCCTGCGCACTGTGAAGGTGGAAGAGACCGAGAACAATTACGCGGAATACCATGGCGAGTGAGCATGAGACCAGTGGTGAGGGCTACGAACGCATAGACCAGTACGACCCCGAACGCATCACCCGGATCGGCGCGCACTACGGCGAGATCCTGAAGGATATCGGGGAGGACCCGTCCCGTGAAGGCCTGCTGAAGACACCCGAGCGCGTGGCCAAGGCCCTGCAATACCTCACCCACGGCTACGACATCGACCCCGCCGCCATCCTGCGTAGTGCCATGTTCACCGAAGCGTACAGCCAGATGGTGCTGGTGAAGGACATCGAGGTGTACAGCATGTGCGAGCACCATATGCTGCCCTTCTTCGGCAAGGCGCATGTGGCCTACATACCCAATGGTCGCATCGTGGGGCTCAGCAAGGTTCCACGCGTAGTGGATGCCTTTGCCCGTCGACTGCAGGTGCAGGAGCGCCTCACCAACGAGATCCGCGACTGCATCCAGGACACTTTGGCGCCATTTGGCGTGGCGGTGGTGCTGGAATGCAGCCACTTGTGCATGCAGATGCGCGGGGTGCAGAAGCAGAACTCCGTCACCACCACCAGCGCCTTCACAGGCGTGTTCATGGACGACCACCGAACGCGCGAGGAGTTCATCAAGCTCATCAGTGCCAGCCTGCACTGAAGCGGACAACGCACTACCTTCGACCCGACCAACGACCATGGAACAGACCAACTTCCCCACCCAGCCCGGCCAGGTGATCCACGGACCCGACGCTTACGCAGCGGCCAGTGTGCGCACTTTCCTGGCCCAAGTGTTCAGTTACATGGCACTGGCCCTGGTGGTCAGCGGCGTGATGGCCTGGTGGTTCGGCAACGATACGAGCAAGCTGGCCTACCTGATCAATTTTGAGACCGGCAGCAACACCATCCTCGGCTGGGTGGTGATGTTCGCTCCGCTCGGCCTGGTGTTCCTCATGGGCGGCCTGGTGGAGAAGATGAGCGGTACGGCCTTGTTGGTCACCTTCATCGCCTTCGCCACCATCATGGGCATCAGCCTCAGCTACATCTTCCTGATCTACTCCATCGGGGCCATCACCAACGTGTTCTTCATCACCGCCGGTGTGTTCGGCATCATGGCCGTGGCGGGCTACACCACCAAGACCGACCTCACCAAGTTGGGCAGCATCCTGTTCATCGGACTCATCGGCATCGTGCTCGCCTCCCTGGTGAACATGTTCCTGAAGAGCGATACCATGAGCTATGTGGTGAGCATCATCAGCGTGGTGGTGTTCACGGGCCTCACCGCGTACGACGTGCAGAAGTTGAAGCGTATGGGCGAAGTAGTGGCCAGTGGCACTGAGGCAGCCCAAAAAATGGCCCTGATGGGTGCGCTGAGCCTGTACCTCGACTTCATCAACCTCTTCCTGGCCCTGCTGCGCCTGTTCGGTCGACGTGACTGAGCCGTTGCAAGCAGCGACCACAACCGACCTGCACGACCGCATGACCTCCTACGTTTTCCCCGGACAGGGCAGCCAGTTCCCCGGCATGGGCAAGGACCTGTACGATGCCGACAGCAACGCGCGCATCTGGTTCGAGCATGCCAACGACATCCTGGGCTTCAACCTCACCAGCGTGATGTTCACGGGTAGTGAGGCCGACCTGAAGCAGACCAACGTGACGCAGCCGGCGATCTTCCTCCACAGTGTGGTGAAGGCCAAGGTGATGGGCGATGCGTTCCAGCCGAGCATGGTGGCCGGACACAGTCTGGGCGAATTCAGTGCGCTGGTGGCCGCCGGAGCGATGGAGTTCGCCGATGGCCTGAAGCTGGTGGCCGCACGCGCCAATGCGATGCAAAAGGCCTGTGAACTGCAGCCGAGCACCATGGCCGCCATCCTGGGTTTGGAAGATGAGAGGGTGGAGGAGGTCTGCAAGAGCATCCCCGGCGTGGTGGTGCCCGCCAACTACAACTGCCCCGGCCAGCTGGTGATCAGCGGTAGTGTGGACGCCGTGAACGCCGCCTGCGAGGCCCTGAAGGCCGCCGGTGCCAAACGCGCACTGGTGTTGCAGGTGGGCGGCGCCTTCCACAGCCCGCTGATGGAACCTGCCCGCGTGGAGCTGGAGACGGCCATCGCCTTCACGCCCATCGTGAACCCGCGCTGCCCGGTCTACCAGAACGTGGACGCCCGTCCGCACACCGACCCCGCCCGCATCAAGGCCAACCTGATCGCCCAGCTCACCGCCCCCGTGCGTTGGACCCAGACCATGCAGCACATGCTCGCCGATGGATGCAGCAAAGTGGTGGAAGTGGGTCCCGGCAATGTGCTGCAGGGCCTCTTCAAGAAGATGAGCAGGGAGCTGGAGACGAGCGCTGCGTAGACGCTGCTGCGTTCCCTGAACCTGCGTGCCGTCCATGCCCCCGAGCGGCTTACCTTCCGCTTTCGCCGCCCAGCGAACGGCTTTCCCGGTGCTGGTCGCCATCGCCTTCTCGCATCTGCTCAACGACACGGTGCAGGCGTTGGTGCCCGCGATCTATCCGCTCGTAAAAGCTTCCTTCCAGCTCACCTACGCGCAGATCGGCCTTATTACGCTCACCTTCCAGCTTACGGCGTCCATCCTGCAACCCCTGGTGGGCTACTTGACGGACAAGCACCCCCGCCCTTTTGCCCTGGTGGGCGGCATGGGCTCCACGCTCATCGGCTTGGTACTGCTTTCGCAGGCCCACAGCTTTCCGATGATCCTGGGGGCCGTGGCCCTGGTGGGCGTAGGCTCGTCGATCTTCCATCCAGAGGCCTCGCGTATGGCCTACATGGCCTCTGGCGGCAAGCGCTCGCTCGCCCAATCCGTGTTCCAGCTGGGCGGCAATGCCGGGTCCGCACTGGGGCCCCTGCTGGCCGCGGCGGTGGTGGTCCCCTTCGGACAGGCCACCGTGGGCTGGTTCGTGGTGCTGCCGCTGATCGCCATGGTGGTGCTGTGGCGTGTGGGGCGGTGGTACCTGCGCATCCTGGCGATCCGGGAGCGGCGGCCGGTCACCGGCACCGGTCCCGCGCGGTCCGTGCTGCCCCAGCGCAAGGTGGTGCTCATCATCGCAACGCTCCTATTGCTCATCTTCTCCAAGCAGTTCTATGTGGCCAGCATGACGAGCTACTACACCTTCTACCTCATCGGGCATTTCGGGCTGAGCGTGCAGGAGGCGCAGGTGCAACTGTTCCTTTTCCTCTTCGCGGCCGCCATCGGCACCCTGATCGGGGGATTCCTTGGCGATCGGATCGGCTACAAGCGCATCGTATGGGCCAGCATCCTCGGCGCAGCGCCCTTCACCCTTGCCCTGCCACATGCCGACCTCTTCTGGACCGGCGTGCTGGCCTTCCTGGCCGGTTTCATCCTGGCCTCTGCGTTCTCCGCCATCCTGGTGTATGCCCAGCTGCTCATCCCCGGCCGGGTGGGCCTCGTGTCCGGACTGTTCTTCGGCTTCGCCTTTGGCATGGCCGGTCTGGGCAGCGCGCTGCTCGGACGCCTTGCCGATGCCACCGACATCGATACGGTGTTCCGCGTCTGCTCCTTCCTGCCCCTGCTGGGCTTGTTGTGCTGGTACCTGCCTGACCAGAAGCGCTTCGCTCCCTGATCAGAGCGTGCTGTTCAAGAGCCTGCCGCTGTCGATGAGCTTGTGCAGGTAGGGCCGCGTGAGCGTATTCCTGATGGCCTCCACGTGGTTCATGTGGTGACAGTCGCTGCCCAACAGTTCGTAGTGGCCATCGTCGATAAGCCGCTCAGCGATCTCCTTCGCCTTGGGCCCGTATGCACCAGACAACGCGATGAGGTTGAGCTGGAAGAGCACCCCGCGTTCCTTCAGTTCCGTGTAGCGCGCCAGGTCGTTGTACCAGAACGCGTAGCGCTCCGGATGGGCCAGCACCGGCTTGTAGCCTTGGGTCTGCATCTGGAACACCAACTGTTTGAGCATGGACGGCTCGCTGATGAACGGCAGCTCGAAGAGCAGGTAGTTCGCTCCGAAGGTCAGCACCGAACGGGCTTCCACTTTGGGGCCGAGGTCGTGATCGAGGTAGTACTCCGCAGCGGCTTCCACGTGGATATCCAGGCCCAGCCGCTCCACTTCGCGCCGCAGCTTCTCCAACCCACCAAGGATGATCTCCGGTGTGTTGCGATAACCGTCGGCCATGCTGTGCGGAGTGGTGATGACCTTGCGGTATCCGAGCGCGCGCATGGCAGTGAGCAGCTCGATGCTCTGTTCCAGCGTCTGCGCACCGTCATCGATGCCGGGGATGAAGTGCGAATGCACATCAACGCCCAGCACGGTAAGGTCTGCCGGTGGCATCACCTCCTCCTTCCTGCTGAAGATCCTGCTGAAGAGTCCCATCGCCTTCTACACGTGCAAAGTTCGGTGGTCGCAGCCCTCGCGCCACCAACGGCGCACTGAAGTGATCACCGCCCGTACTGGGCGTCGTAATAGGAACGGTAGGCTCCGCTGGTCACATGTTCCAGCCATTCGGTATTGGCCAGATACCAATCCACAGTGCGCTCAAGGCCCACCTCGAAGGTGGTGCTCGGCCTCCACCCCAGTTCACGCTCGATCTTGGACGCATCGATGGCGTAGCGCAGGTCGTGCCCGGCCCGATCGGTGACGTAGGTGATCAGCTTTGCGCTCTCGCCTTCGGATCGGCCCAGCTTGCGGTCCATGATGGAACAGAGCAGGTGCACCAGATCGATGTTCTTCCACTCGTTATGGCCGCCGATGTTGTAGGTCTCACCGTTCACCCCGGCGTGGAAGATGGTATCGATGGCGGTCGCGTGATCCTCCACCCACAGCCAGTCGCGCACGTTCTCACCCTTGCCATACACCGGCAGCGGCTTGTTGTTGCGGATGTTGTTGATCATGAGCGGGATCAACTTCTCCGGGAAATGGTGGCTGCCGTAATTGTTGCTGCAGTTGCTCAGCACGAACGGCAGCTTGTACGTATTGCCATAGGCCCGGACGAAATGATCGCTGGCCGCCTTGCTGGCACTGTACGGGCTCTGTGGGTCGTACGGCGTGGTCTCCGTGAAGAGGCTGTCGTCGTGCAACGAACCGTAGACCTCGTCGGTACTGACATGGTAGAACCGCTTGCCCTCCATCGCTCCTTTCCATGCCTCTTTCGCTGCGTTGAGCAGGGTAACGGTACCGAACACATTGGTGCGCACGAAGGCGAGCGGATCGGTGATGCTGCGGTCCACGTGGCTCTCGGCAGCGAGGTGGATCACGCCATCGATCGCAAAGTCCGCGAACACCTTGGCCACCGCTTCGGCATCACAGATATCGGCCTTCACGAAGGTGTAGTTCGGTGCCTGATCGATATCGCGCAGGTTCTCCAGGTTGCCCGCATAGGTGAGCGCATCCAGGTTGATGATGCGATACCGCGGGTACGTAGTGACGAAGCGGCGCACCACATGGCTGCCGATGAAACCAGCGCCGCCGGTGATGAGAATGGACCGGTCCGCGCTCACAAGCTCCAGTAGCTGATATCCTTGATCTTCTTCCGGAACACGCCCTTGAGGTCCACGAGTACACCTTTGGGCTTCAGCATGCCTTTGAACCAGGTCTCATCCTTGCTGGTGTACTCGCTGTGGTTCACGGCGACGATGATGGCATCATACGGACCCTTCATCTCTGGAGCAAGGTCGTAGCCGTACTCGTGCTTCACCTCGGCGGCATCGGCGTGCGGATCGGTCACGTCCACATGGCAGCTGAAGCTCTTCAGCTCATTGATCACATCGGCCACCTTGCTGTTGCGGATGTCGGTCACGTTCTCCTTGAACGTGGCACCCATCACGAGCACACGTGCATCGGCGGGATTGGTGCCTGCTGCGATGATCTTCTTCACCGTCTGTTTGGCCGTGTAGCCGCCCATGCTGTCGTTCACGAAGCGTCCGGCGTCGATGATCTGCGCATGATAGCCAAGCTCCTTCGCCTTGTAGACGAGGTAATAGGGATCCACACCGATGCAGTGACCACCGACCAGACCCGGTTGGAACTTGAGGAAGTTCCACTTGGTGCCCGCAGCCTCCAATACATCGTAGGTATTGATGCCCATGCGGTTGAAGATGATCGAGAGCTCGTTGATCAACGCGATGTTCACGTCGCGCTGGGTGTTCTCAATGATCTTGGCAGCCTCAGCCACTTTGATGCTGGCGGCGCGGTGTACGCCAGCCTTCACCACGAGTTCATACACCTTGGCAATGATCTCGGCGCTCTCCGGATCGCAGCCGCTGCTCACCTTCACGATGCTCTCCAAGGTGTGCTCCTTGTCCCCGGGATTGATGCGTTCGGGACTGTAGCCCACCTTGAAGTCCTCCACGAACTTCAGGTTGCTGAGACGCTCGAGGAGGGGTACGCAGTCCTCCTCGGTGCAGCCGGGATACACGGTGCTCTCATACACCACATAATCGTTCTTCTTGAGCACTTGCCCCACGGTACGCGTGGCTCCCAACAACGGGCCCAGATCGGGAATGTTCTGGCTGTCGATCGGTGTGGGAACCGCCACGATGAAGAACTCCACGTCCTTCAGGTCGTTGATGTCGGCCGTGAACTCGATGTCGCAACCGCTGAACTCGGATGCCTCAAGCTCATTGCTGGGATCCTCCCCCCGGCGCATCATCTCGACCCGTTTCTCATTGATGTCGAAGCCCACCACTTTGATCTTGCGGGCGAAGGCCAACGCGATCGGCAGGCCCACATAGCCCAATCCGATCACGGCCAGTTTGGCGTCCTTGTTCAGGAGCCTGTCATACAGACTGTTGCTCATCCCTCTTCTGGTAAATTCGTTCGATGATCTCCACCACCTTGAGGCCCTCCAGCGCATTGGTGGTCAAGGTGGAGCGCCCCTTCAGGGTGTCCACCACATTGTCAATGATGTAACCGTGGTTGTTGGCGCTGCCCTTGTAGTGGCCATAGTCGTTGGCCGGGTTGGTGGGCGCCAGTTCCGGCATCGTGTATCCGTCGATGTGGCAGTACTCGACCTGGTCCATGTACTGTCCGCCCACCTTTACGCTTCCCTTTGAACCGATGATGGTCATGCTGCTTTCCAGGTTCTTGTCCCATACAGCAGTGCTGTAGTTCAGGCAGCCGATGCCACCGTTGCGGAAACGGAAGGTCACGAGGCCGCTGTCCTCAAAGGTGGTGAGGTCCTTGTGATTGAAGTCGGCGAACTTGCCCTGGATGTCGTTGATATCGCCGAACAGCCAGTACATGATGTCGATGAAGTGGCTGAACTGGGTGAAGAGCGTGCCGCCATCCAGGTCGGCCGTGCCCTTCCAGCCGCCGGGCTTGTAATAGCGTTCGTCCCTGTTCCAGTAGCAGTTCACCTGCACCAGGTGTATCTCACCCAGGGCACCGTTCTCCACCACGTCCTTCAACCACTGGCTGGGCGGACTGTAGCGGTTCTGCATCACGCCGAACACGGTGCGGTGCATCTGCAGGGCCTTGTAGATCACCGCTTCACAATCCGCCTTGGTGAGGGCCATGGGCTTCTCGCACACCACATGCTTTCGGTGCTCCAGCGCCTTCAGGCTCTGGGGCGCGTGCAGCCCATTGGGCGTGCATACGTTCACCACATCGATGCCCGGCACCTCCTTGAGCATGGTATCGAGGTCCTGGAACACGGGCACCTTCAAGTGATGCACACCGAGCTCTGCGGCAGGGCGGATGTCACACAGTGCAACGAGCTCGCCCTCGGGATGGCGGCTCACCATCTCGGCGTGACGCTTTCCGATGTGGCCGCAGCCAACGACAGCGAACTTGATCTTGTGTTCTGGAGGCAGTGCCATGGCGATCGCGCGTTCAGATGATCCGATGGTCAGGGAACAGGAATGCCAGGGCCGCCAAGGTGACAGGCCGCTGACCCATGCACCTGGGAACGATCTGCCGCGTATTGGACCTTCCGATCATTGGATACAGCATTTTCCGGTCAGGAGACCCGTGATACACGTCCATCGGCCAGCTTGTACTTCTGCCCGCTTTCCGGGCAAGTGGCCTCACCAGCGGCGCTGAAGGTCAATTTGTGGCCGTATTCGCTCATCCAGCCGGTCTGGCGGGCGGGATTGCCCACCACCAGCGCGAAGGCAGGCACCTCTTTGGTCACTACAGCACCGGCACCGATGAAGGCGAACTCGCCGATGTCATGCCCGCAAACGATCGTGGCGTTGGCACCGATGCTGGCACCGCGGCCCACCCTGGTCCTGGCGTACTGCTCGCGGCGGTTCACCGCACTGCGAGGATTTATCACGTTGGTGAACACCATACTTGGGCCCAGGAACACGTCATCGCCGCACTCCACTCCGGTGTAGATGCTCACGTTGTTCTGCACCTTCACGTTCCGGCCCAGGATGACACCCGGACTGACCACGACGTTCTGGCCGATGTTACAACCCTCGCCGATCGTACATCCCGGCATGATGTGGCTGAAGTGCCAGATGCGCGTACCTGCACCGATGGTGCAGCCTTCGTCAATGACCGCTGTGGGATGTGCGGTGAAGTTCATGTGCTCGAGCGGTGGGCCTGTCCTTCCGCAGACATCGCGCCGACCGGGCTGCGAAGGTACCGAAGGGGTGCGATATGCCACCTATCGCGCGGATCGACCCGGTGGGCGGCCAGCTCGGACCGTCCCCACCAGCGCGTTCGGGCCCACCGACCGCGTCGGCACCAGTGACAGGTCCGCCAGGGTGTTCAGCAGATGCGTGAACCCTCCTCCAGTGGGTGGAGCGACCGACCATCGCACATGCCCCAACCATTCCCGCGCGAGCCCATCCCGGAACCCAGCGTTCTGCACCACCAGCTCCACCGCGTGCGGATCATGCTCCAATTCCTCCGCTTCGGCCCGCAGCACTTCCAACACCTGGGCCACCGCCTGACGCACTTCGGGGGGTAGCCCCGTTCGGGCCACAATGACGAAGCCCGGCCAGTCGCCACGCACTTCGTCCACGCGCCGCATCACTCCGGCATCCACATAGCGCGAGGTCACATAGGTCTCCCACAGGAAGATCAGGGGCTCACCGTTGGCCATGCGGTGTGCAGCACCCTCCATATTATGCACGACCACAAGGTCGCTCGGCGCAGGGATCCATCCGATCCGGCGCGCATGAAGCATGGCCATGATGTGGCTGCCGCTGCCTGGCCTGCTGATCGCGTAAGGGATGCCACGCAGGTCCTCCAGGCTCGTGAGCGCGGCACCGGCAGGCACGTGCACACCCCAAGGCAGGGGACTTTCCACAAATCCGCTCACGATGCGGTGCTTCCCCCCATTGAGGATATCGCGTACAGCACCTTCGGTGACCAGAACGGCCATGTCGAGCTCGCCATCACGCAGCATCTGGCACATGCGGCCGGTGCCTTCGGGAACGGTATGCCAGTGCAGGTCGACACCCGCTTCTGAAAAACGACCCTTCTCACGGCCCAGGTGCCAGGGCAGGTTGTAAGGCTCGGGGACGCCGGCCACGCGCACTGCGGTCATCAGGGGCGAAGGTGAGGAACTGTGCGCAAGGGACAATTACGCTGCTTCATGAACGGTCGCTTGCAAGGTCTGCGAAGCCCAGGAAAGACAAGGTCCCGGACGACTTGTTCGCCCAGGACCCGATCGTTCTTTGCTTGTACGGTACTACTTCCTAACGTAGCCATCAAAGCTGAAGTGCTCCTTCTCATTGAGCTCTTCGGCGCTCAGGCTCTTGAAGTAGTCGTAGGTGATCTTCAGTCCTTCGGCACGGCTCACCTTCGGCTCCCAGCCGAGCAGCTTGCGCGCCAGGGTGATGTCCGGTTGACGTTGCATTGGATCATCCTTCGGCAGTGGCTTGTAGATGACCTTCTGGGTGGTGCCCGTGAGCTTGATGATCTCTTCGGCGAACTGCGCGATGGTGATCTCGCTGGGGTTGCCCACGTTCACCGGGCCGGCATAATCGCTCAGAAGGAGGCGATAGATGCCTTCGATGAGATCGTCCACGTAGCAGAAGCTGCGCGTTTGTGAGCCATCGCCGAACACGGTAAGGTCCTCACCACGGAGCGCCTGGCCGATGAAGGCGGGCAGCACCCGACCATCGTTGAGGCGCATGCGCGGACCGTAGGTGTTGAAGATCCGCACGATCCGTGTCTCCAGACCGTGATAGGTGTGGTAGGCCATGGTGATGGCCTCTTGGAAGCGCTTGGCCTCATCATACACGCCGCGCGGCCCGATGGGGTTCACATGGCCCCAATACTCCTCGGTCTGCGGATGCACCTGCGGATCGCCATAGACCTCGCTGGTACTGGCCACCAGGATGCGCGCCTTCTTGGCCTTTGCGAGGCCCAACAGGTTGTGCGTACCCAGGCTGCCCACCTTCAGGGTCTGGATGGGGATCTTCAGGTAGTCGATCGGACTAGCGGGGGAGGCGAAGTGCAGGATGTACTTCAGCTCTCCGGGCACGTGTACGAACTTGGACACATCGTGATGGTAGAACTCGAAATCCTCCCGCTTGAAGAGGTGTTCCAGGTTCTTCAGCCGCCCCGTGATGAGGTTGTCCATGCCGATGACATGGTAGCCCTCCTTCAGGAAACGATCGCACAGGTGGGAGCCGAGAAAGCCTGCGGCGCCCGTGATCAGTACCCGTTCTTTCTGCTGTGCCATGGTGCTCAAGCGTTGGCCGTGGCCTTCACGTTCACGCGATCGCGACCCACGCTCACATAACCGAAGCCCAGGCGTTTCATCTCATCGAGGTCGTACAGATTGCGGCCATCGAAGATCAACTTCTCCTTCAGCAGGCCGCCCACCTTGTCGAAGTCGGGTGTACGGAACAAGGCCCATTCGGTGGCGATGATCAAGGCATCAGCCCCGTTCAGCGCTTCGTACTCATCCTTGGCGAAGCTGATCTTGTCACCGACGAGCTTCTTCACGTTCTCCATGGCCTCCGGATCGAAGGCGGTGACCGTTGCGCCAGCAGCGATCAAGGCATCAATGACATACAGGGCAGGTGCCTCGCGGATGTCGTCCGTATCGGGCTTGAAGGCCAGTCCCCACAGGGCGAAGTGGCGACCCTTGAGGTCATTGCCGAAGGTGTCCTTGATCTTGGGGATGATGGAGGTCTTCTGGTCCTCGTTCACCTCCATCACGGCCTTGATGATCTGGAACTCATAACCAGCCTCCTTACCGCTCTTGGCGAGGGCCTGCACATCCTTGGGGAAGCAGCTGCCACCATAGCCGATACCCGGGAAGAGGAAGCGCTTGCCGATGCGGCTGTCCGTACCGATGCCAATGCGCACCTTGTCCACGTCAGCTCCCACGCGCTCGCAGAAGTTCGCGATCTCGTTCATGAACGTGATCTTGGTGGCGAGGAAGGCGTTGGCCGCGTATTTGGTGAGCTCGGCGCTGCGCTCATCCATGAAGATGATGGGATTGCCCTGGCGGACGAAGGGCTTGTAGAGGTCCTCCATCACCTTGCGAGCCCGCTCGCTGCTGGTGCCGACCACCACGCGGTCGGGCTTCAAGAAGTCGTCCACGGCGAAGCCTTCGCGCAGGAACTCCGGGTTGCTCACCACGTCGAAGAGCTCCTCCTTGGCGTTCCTGGCCAGGGCGGCATGCACCTTCTCCGCAGTGCCCACCGGCACGGTGCTCTTGTCCACGATCACCTTGTAGTCCGTGATGATGCGACCCAACTCGTCGGCCACGCCCAGCACGTATTTCAGATCGGCGCTACCATCCTCGCCGGGGGGCGTGGGCAGGGCCAGGAAGATGATCTGGGCCTTGTCGATGGCCGACTTCAGGTCGGTGGTGAAGCTCAGGCGGCCCTGGCGGATATTGCGCTCGAAGAGCACATCCAGATGCGGCTCATAGATCGGCACCTTGCCGTCCTTCATCATCTGCACCTTCTTCACGTCAATATCCACGCAAATGACGTGGTTGCCGGTCTCTGCAAAGCAGGTCCCCGTAACGAGACCAACGTACCCAGTTCCTACTACAGCGATGTTCATGGTTGGTGGTTATGAAGAGCCCCCTGCCCTTCGTTCTTAGGCGTTGAAATAGGACCGCACCATGGCGGCGATGTGTTCCAGTTGTTCGTTGTCCAGCTCCGTGCTCATCGGCAGGCTCAACACCTCGTGCATCAGACGCTCGGTCACCGGCAGGTCACCCTGGCGAATGCCATACGCCTGGTATGCCTTCTGCAAGTGCAGCGGCACCGGATAGTAGATCATGGCGGGCACGCCGTTCTTCTCCAAGTGCGTCCGCAGGGCATCGCGGTGGCCGCCGGTGATGCGCAGGGTGTATTGATGGAACACGTGCGTACTCGCGGCACTGCGCTCTGGCGTGTGGACATGCTCCATGCCCGAAAAGGCCTTGTCGTAGAAGGCGGCGGCCTCCTGCCGAGCCTTTCCGTAGGCGTCCAGGTTCCGCAGTTTGATGCGAAGGATCGCGGCCTGTATGCTGTCCAGGCGGCTGTTCACACCCACCACGTCATGGTAGTAGCGCACCTCACTGCCATGGTTGCACACCTGACGAAGGCGCTTGGCCAAGGCATCATCATTGGTGAAGATGGCACCTCCATCACCATAACAGCCCAGGTTCTTGCTGGGGAAGAAGCTGGTGGTGCCAATGGTGCCGATGGTGCCCGCTTTGCGCGTGCTCCCGTCGGCGAACGTGTAGTCGCTGCCCACCGCCTGGCAATTATCCTCGATCACATGAAGGCCATGTTCCCGAGCGATGTCCATGATGTCGGCCATGTCCGCCGTTTGACCGAAAAGATGGACCGGTACAATGGCCTTGGTGCGGGGTGTGATCTTGCGGCGCACATCCTCCGGATCGATGTTGAAGGTGCCGGGCAATACCTCGGCGAACACCGGTTTCAAGCCCAGCAGCGCAACCACCTCCACCGTGGCGACGAACGTGAAGGAGGGCGTGATGACCTCGTCGCCTGGCTGGAGGTCCAGGGCCATCATGGCGATCTGAAGGGCATCGGTACCGTTGGCACAGCCGATGGCATGCTTCACGCCCAGGTACGCGGCCAGCTCCTGCTCAAAGGACTTCACTTCCGGCCCGTTGATGAAGGCGGCACTGGTGAGCACGCCTTGGATGGCCTGGTCCACTTCTGATCTGATCTTGGCATACTGGCCGACCAGGTCGACCATCTGGATGGGTTTCATGCGGTAAGGGGTCCCACCGAATTGCCGTTCATCGGCCTTGTGGGAAGCGGGGCGAAGATAGCCACGGCCGTTCCCGTCCGAACGCACTTCACCGCTTCCCGATGAGGATGTTACGAACCCTTCGGCAGGGCTACCTTTGGCCTTCCATGTGCCGAATTCCATATTGGCTTGTGTGGCTGCCCTTGCTGGCGGCGGCCCCTTCCTACGCACAAAGCACCGCGGGGGATACAAGCGCCCACCGGATGGTGCTGATCACGGCCAGCTATGCCCATCAATTTCCGGGGGGCGACCTTGCCGACCGGTTCGGCCATAACAGCAACTTGGGGCTCAGTGTCGTGAGGCGCACCGGATCGGACTGGCTTCTTGGCGTGAAAGGGAGTTTCCTCTTCGGCAACAAGGTCACCGAGCCTGGCATCATAGCCAACGTGATCAACAGCGCCGGGCAGGTGGTGGACCAGGATGGGGCGATGGCGGACATCCTCCTTTTCCAGCGTGGTTGGAACTCCTTTCTCACCGTGGGGCGCATGTTCCCAACGTTGCGCAGCAAGGGGCGGAGCGGAACGACCGCTGAACTGGGCGTGGGCTACCTCCGCCACAAGGTGCGCGTGCAGACCCAGAAGAACGTGGTGCCCCAGTTGGAGGACGACTACCTGCGTGGATACGATCGGCTGACCGCCGGGCCGGCCGCACTTTTGCAGCTCGGTTACCAGTATCTGAGCCCGCGACGGAGGGCCAACTTCCACGTCGCTTTGGAGTTCGTGGCCGGCTTCACCGAACCTTTGCGAGCGTTCAACTTCGATACCGAGACCTATAACCGGTCCGGGCGGCTGGACATCCTGACGGGCTTACGTATCGGCTGGACCCTCCCCATAGACCGCAGCGAAGACGAACGCTATTTCCTGTATTGATGTCACTGAGCTGGCGTGCGTGGTCCGTTCCAGGTGCCTGGCTTACCGACCTTGGCACACGCGGATGGGCACTGGGGGTGCGCCTGGCCGCCCCTTTTCACCCAAAGGCGAAGGCCGCCATCAACGGTCGAAAGGGGCTCTGGCAACGGCTCGAAGCGCGGCGCGACCAGCTGCAGGGGTGCATCTGGATGCACAGCGCCAGCGTGGGGGAGTTCGAACAGGGGCTGCCGGTGCTCGAAGCGATCAAGGCCCAACATCCCGACGTGCCGGTGCTGCTTACGTTCTTCAGCCCAAGCGGATACGAGGCGCGCAAGCAACACCCCATCGCGGACCATGTGGAGTATCTGCCCTGGGATACACGCGGGAACGCGGAACGCCTGTGCGCCCTGATCAAGCCGCGTGTGGTGCTGTGGGTGCGCTATGAATTCTGGTACCATCACCTCACCACCCTGCACGACCAGGGCATCCCCACCTTTCTGCTCAGCGCCACCTTCCGGCCGGAGCAACCCTTCTTCCGATGGTACGGTGCGGCGTGGCGGCGCATGCTTGGCTGCTTCGAGCGCATCTTCGTGCAGGACGCCGGTTCGCAACAACTGCTGGGACAGATGGGCGTTCAGGGGGTCATCCAGACGGGCGATACGCGCTTCGACCGCGTCCTGAGGATCGCCAACAGCGGAGGGACGATCCCGATGGCGCAAGCCTTCCACCGGGCGTACGACGCACCGCTATTGATCGCCGGCAGCACCTGGCCTGCAGATGAGGGCTTGCTCGCGGAAGCGCTCCGGACCCTGCGGAAGCCCCCCAGGCTGCTCCTGGTCCCGCATGAACCGACCGAGGCGAACGTGCAACGATGCATGCTTGGCATGCCCCCTCCCGTTGCTCGCTGGACCGAAGTGGCACGTCTCCTGGAGCCTGGAGCTGCTCATCCTTCCGGGCCCAACGACGACGACCCCTTGTTCGCCCGTACGCTCGTAATGGACATCACCGGCCTGCTGGCGCGGGCTTATCAGCATGCCGATATGGCTTATGTGGGAGGTGGATTCTCCGGCGGCATACACAGCGTGCTCGAAGCCGCGGCATGGGGTGTTCCGGTCATCTTCGGCCCCGACCATCACAAGTTCCACGAGGCCCAGGGACTGGTGGATGCGGATGCTGCAGTGGTGATCAGGAACGCCGAAGAGCTGGCGCGGGTGCTGAACAACTGGGTGGAACGACCACAGGAACGCCAGCTGGCCGGGATGGCCGCCCGGCAGTATGTGCAACGGATGGCAGGTGCCACCGAACGGACGACCCCCGCGATCCTTTCGGTGATGTAAGGACGGTCTTGGTGGCCGGGCGGTGCCCCTCATGTGGGTTGAACATCGGGACGCAGAACGACCAACGGGCGGGCCTGAACAGGCGCTCATTCCAGCCCTTTGAACCGGTCCTTGTCCCGATCGGTCTTGTGGCGCATCCGTTCTTCCCACGCGGCTTGCAGGTCGGTGCCCGTTTGGTTGGCGAGGCAGAGCACCACGAACAGCACATCGCTTAGCTCCTGACCGAGATCCTTCTCCTTGTCGCTGTCCTTCTCGTTCTGCTCACCGTACCGGCGTGCCATGATGCGTGCCACTTCGCCCACTTCCTCGCTGAGGATGGCCATGTTGGTGAGCGGCGAAAAATAGCGGACGCCTACGCGCTGGATCCACTCGTCCACTTCGCGCCGCAATTCGTTCAAGGGGGTCGGTTCGTTCATAGGCGTTGACGGCTGTCGATCATCAGTGTTACGGGACCATCGTTCACCAGTTCCACGTGCATGTAGGCCCCAAAACGCCCGGTAGGCACAGCGGCTCCCAAGGTCCGCTCCAATGCTGCATGCAGCGCTTCATAGAGCGGAACGGCCTGCTCTGGTCGCGCCGCGCGGATGTAGCTCGGGCGGTCGCCTTTCGCCGTGTCCGCGAACAAGGTGAACTGGCTCACCAAGAGCATCTCACCGCCGAACTGCATGATGTTCCGATCCATTCGCCCCTGTTCATCCGGAAAGATGCGCAGCTTGGTGAGCTTGCCACACATGCGATCCACATCCTCATGGCCATCGCCCACCTCAACACCCAACAACACCAGTAGTCCCGCACCGATGGCACCCACTCCCGCGCCGTCCACTGTGACCGAGGCCTTGGTCACCCGCTGTACCAGGGCTCGCATCTCAATATGCGTTTCGTTGCATCCAACTGCGCATGCGCTCTAACTTCTCCTCATCGGTACCCTTGCCCTGCACGGCATCGCGATAGGTGCCGTACATGGGATTGGGCAGCAGGATGAAATAGCGGGAGAGGGTGTCCGACATGGCATCCACAACGGGTCGGCCATGGTCCGTGCTTCGGTCCTTGAAGCCTTCGTGGAAATCGCGCAATTGATCGCCCACCAACAATACGATCCGGTGCGTGGAAGCTACGGTCGCCCTGCGTTCGGTCTTGTCACTGCTCCCATCCATCAACAACAGGTGTGCTTCATCCGCAAAGGGGAAGCCCAGGTCCCGCAGGTTCTTCAGGGTGCTGGCCCGTTCACGTATGTCGCGGTTGGTTATGTAGAACACCTCGCAGCCGTGCTCCTTTGCGTGCACCAGGAACGGCAGCGCCCCCGGTGTGGGCCGAGCGCTGGCTTTGTCCGTCCACTCCTTCCACGTGGCCTGGTCGAAGGTGCGACCGTCGCGGATCGCCGTCACCTGGTAGGGGCTGTTGTCCAACACGGTCTCGTCGATGTCCACCACCACCGCCTTGGGCCGAGCATCGGCAACGGCCAGGTTCTCGGCCAAACGCATGCGGGCCAGCTCGAAGGTCTGCAGCGCGATGCGGTAGTATTCGGCCGAGGCATGCTGCCAAAGGACCGCATCGCTGCCCTGCCGGGCCAGCTGCTCGGTGGCCGATGGGGCGGGCGAAGGCGCTTGTGCCACGGGAGGGGGTGGCACTGGCTGCGTGTTGCGGCAGCCCAGCATGAACAAGACGAGGAGCGTCGATGCAGCGAACTTCTTCATCGGTGGTCAGTGATCGTCAGTGCGGTAGGAGCTTTCATCGTCGATGCCGTCCAAGATATCAAGGTAGCTGGTGTACCGGCTGGCCGCCAGCTCACCCGCTTCGACCGCAGCGCGCACCGCACAGCCTGGTTCGGTCTTGTGCAGGCAGTTGTTGAAGCGGCAGGCGCTCTTCAACCGGAACATCTCGGGGAACTGATCACCAATGTGTTCCTCCTCCAGGTCCACCAGACCGAATCCCTTGATGCCCGGCGTGTCGATGATGAAGCTTGGCCGATCACCACCCAGCTTAAGCTCGAACATCTCGGCGTAGGTGGTGGTGTGCTGGCCCTTGCCACTGGCCTCGCTGATCTCCAAGGTCCACAGGTCCAGCGCCGGATCGATGGCATTGATGAGGGTGCTCTTCCCCACCCCGCTATGGCCTGCTACCAGGGTTACGCGACCCTTCAACAGGGAGCGCACCTCTTCCACCCCAACGCCTTTCAGGGCAGAACACAGCACGGTCCGATAGCCCGCAGCTTCGTACACCTCTTGGTACTCCGCCATCCTTTCCATGTCGTCCTCGCTGAGGTCATCCACCTTGTTGAACACGACCACCGCCGGTATCTGGTAGGTCTCAGCGGTGACCAGGAAGCGGTCGATGAACCCATAGGAGGTGCGCGGCCTCGCCACGGTCACCAACAGCAGGGCCTGGTCCAGATTGGCGGCGATGACATGCTTGTGATGGCTCAGGTTCACGCTGCGGCGAACGATGTAATTACGTCTGTCATCGAGCCCCATGATGGAGCCCACTTCCTCTTCACCCTGCTGCGGCTCAAAGTCAACGCGATCACCCACGGCCACCGGATTGGTGCTCTTCCAGCCCTTGATGCGCAGGTTGCCCCGTGCCACGCACTGGTGCAGGCTGCCGTCATCGCCCCTGACGAGGTAGCGACTGCCGGTACTGCGCATTACGGTCCCTTTCTGCATGCTGTGCCGCCGATCGTCGTTGCGCCCGGCGTGCAAAGGTCGGTAGCCGAACGACGTTCTACCTTCGTGCGCGATCAAGGAAGTATCCGACATGTCCATCCTGGTAGAGAAGGTCACCAAGCTTTACGGCAGCCAGAAGGCGCTGGACGAGGTCTCTTTTTCGGTGGGCAGCGGAGAGGTGGTGGGCTTTCTCGGTCCCAATGGTGCTGGCAAGAGCACCATGATGAAGATCCTCACCTGCTACCTGCCTCCCACCACCGGGCGCGCCGAAGTGTGCGGCCATGATACTGGGCGCGACAGTCTCGCGGTCCGTCGACAAGTGGGCTACCTGCCTGAGCATAACCCGCTCTACTTGGAGCTCTATGTGAAGGAATACCTGGGCTTGATGGCCGGTATCCATGGCCTGCGTAACAGGGACGCCCGCGTGAAGGAGATGATCGAACGGGTGGGGTTGGGGCGCGAACAGCATAAGCGCATCGGCCAGCTCAGCAAGGGCTATCGTCAGCGGGTCGGTCTGGCACAGGCCATGATCCATGACCCCCAGGTGTTGATCCTCGATGAGCCCACGAGCGGCCTGGACCCCAACCAGCTTGTGGACGTGCGCGAGCTCATCCGCACGATCGGCCGTTCAAAGACCGTGTTGCTTAGCACCCACATCATGCAGGAGGTGGAAGCCATCTGTGACCGGGTCATCATCATCGACCGCGGTAGCATCGTGGCGGACGACAAGGCCACCTCGCTGCGCGGAAGATCCATGGACCGCGCCATGCTTGAAGTGGAGCTCGACCGGGCGGTGGCCGCCAATGTGCTGGGCAACGTGGGCGGCGTGCTCCAAGTGAAGCGCTTGGATGAGAGGCGATGGATACTGGTGCACGCCGCAGACAAGGACATCCGCCCCGCTGTGTTCCAATTCGCTGTGGAGCAAGGACTGCAAGTGCTGGGCATGCAGCGCAGCGAGCGCGGCTTGGAGGAGGTGTTCAAGGAACTGACCGGCCGCTGAGAACGGAAGAAGGGCGCGGTGCGCACTTGGCCGGGAAAGATTTCCTTTGCACCCTGCCAATCCGCATCATATGCCCTACCTCTTCACCTCCGAATCCGTCAGCGAAGGCCACCCCGACAAGGTCGCCGACCAGATCAGTGATGCCCTCATCGACCACTTCCTCGCCTTCGACCCGCAGAGCAAGGTGGCGTGCGAAACGCTGGTGACCACCGGCCAGGTGGTGCTGGCAGGCGAGGTGAAGAGCACGGCCTACCTCGATGTCCAGCAGATCGCCCGCGACGTGATCGAGAAGATCGGCTACACCAAGAGCGCGTACATGTTCGAGGCGCACAGCTGCGGCGTGCTCAGCGCCATCCACGAGCAAAGCCCCGACATCAACCAGGGCGTGGAGCGCAAGAAGCCCGAAGAACAGGGCGCGGGCGACCAGGGCATGATGTTCGGCTATGCCTGCCGCGACACGGACAACTTCATGCCACTTGCGCTGGAGATCAGCCACATGCTCCTGCGTGAGCTCGCCGCCATCCGCCGCGAGAAGAACAGCAAGATGCCCTACCTGCGCCCCGATGCCAAGAGCCAGGTGACCATCGAGTACAACGATGACCATACGCCCAGGCGCATCGATGCCATCGTGGTGAGCACCCAACACGACGACTTCGACAAGGAGGCGAAGATGCTGGCGCGGATCAAGCAGGACGTCATCGACATCCTGATCCCCCGGGTGATGAAGAAGCTGCCCAAGCGGGTACAGAACCTCTTCGGCAAGGACATCAAGTACCATATCAACCCAACGGGCAAGTTCGTGATCGGCGGACCCCACGGCGATACGGGCCTGACCGGACGCAAGATCATTGTGGACACCTACGGCGGCAAGGGAGCGCATGGCGGAGGCGCCTTCAGTGGCAAGGACCCCAGCAAGGTGGACCGGAGTGCGGCCTATGCCGCGCGCCACGTGGCCAAGCACCTGGTGGCGGCCGGCGTGTGCGACGAATGCCTGGTGCAGGTGGCGTATGCCATCGGAGTTGCCAAACCGGTGGGCTTTTACGTCAACACCTACGGCACGAGCAAAGTGAAGGTCAGCGACGGTCGGATCGCCGATATCATCGGATCCATGAAGGAGTTCGACATGCGCCCGTACTTCATCGAGCAGCGTTTCAAGCTCCGCACCCCCATCTACAGCGAAACCGCCGCCTATGGTCACATGGGACGGGATTGCCGCGAGGTCACCAAGACCTTCAGCAACGCCGGACAAAAGGCCACGGTGAAAGTAAAGCTCTTCCCCTGGGAGGAGCTCAACGCCGTGGACGTCGTGAAGAAGGCCTTCAAGCTGAAGGGGTAGTGGCGGGTGGCGATCGGACCGCCGACCCGCAACATGCACTTCCCCCCCTCTTTCCACACCGATTTGTCAGTTCCCGCCGATCCATTACATTTGCAGCCCATTTCCTGGAGAGACCATGTACGCCATCGTTGACATCGCCGGCCAGCAGTTCAAAGTGAAGCAGGCCCAGAAGCTGAAAGTGCACCGCCTCGAAGCCGAGGAGGGCAAGCACGTCGAGCTGGATAATGTGCTGCTCGTCAGCGACGGCAAGACCGTAAGCGTTGGCACTCCCAAGGTGGAAGGTGCACGCATCGCGGTGAAGGTCCTCAGCCATGGCAAGGGTGACAAGGTCCTCGTCTTCAAGAAGAAGCGCCGCAAGGGCTACCAGAAGATGAACGGCCACCGCCAATACCTCACCGAATTGTGGGTGGAAGCCATCCTCGGCAAGGGTGAGAAGTTCGATGCCAGCAAGAGCACCGCACCCGCAAAGAAGGAAGTGAAGGCAGCCGAGCCCAAGGTGAAGAAGGCCGTGGCCAGCAAAGAGGCCGCCCCCAAAAAGGCCGCTGCCAAGAAAGCTGCTCCCGCCAAGAAAGCAGCTCCCAAGAAAGCAGCCGCCAAGAAGGCCGCTCCCAAAAAGGACGATAAGTAACAGCACGGCTCCGCGGGGAGTGACCCTCCCCAGCACCCCCCAAGACCCCCAAAGCCATGGCACACAAGAAAGGTGAAGGCAGTACCCAGAACGGCCGGGAGTCGCACTCCAAGCGACTCGGCATCAAGATCTTCGGTGGTCAGACCGCCGTCGCTGGCAACATCATCGTACGCCAGCGCGGAACCCGTCATCACCCAGGAAAGAACGTGGGGATCGGTGTGGACCACACCCTCTTCGCGCTCACCAACGGTGTGGTGAAGTTCGAAAAGAAGCGCGGCGAGCGCAGCTTCGTGAGCGTTGTGCCCGCGGAGAACTGATACGCTCCCCTCTTCGTCATCGGAAGCCCCCGTCCATCGGGGGCTTTCTCGTTCCTTCCCCCCTACCTTTACACCTCCGATCCCTTCCTTCACTCATGCTCGAGCTGCCCTTCCTGAGAGCCAACCGCGCGGAGGCCGAACAGCGCCTCGCCAAACGCAACATCGACGCCACGTCACTGCTGGACCGTGCCCTTGAACTCGACGAACAGCGACGCACCACCCAGACCGAACTGGACGCACAGTTGGCCGAACTCAACGGCCTCAGCCGCAGCATCGGTGAACTCATGAAGGCCGGGCGCAAGGAGGAGGCCGAAGCGTCCAAGGCACGCACCACCGCCCTGAAGACCAGCTCCCAAGCGCTACGCGAACGGCTCGAACAGCTCGAAGCACAGCTGCACGATCACCTCTGCACCATCCCCAACGCGCCGAATGCAAAAGTGCCCGTAGGCCGCACCCCGGAGGAGAACATCGTGGTGATGCAGGAGGGCTCCATTCCCGAACTGGGTCCCAACGCCAAGCCGCACTGGGAACTGGGCGAGGAATACGGCTTTCTGCACATGGACCTCGGCGTGAAGGTCACTGGTGCCGGATTCCCTGTTTACAGCGGACCCGGTGCCAAATTGCAGCGCGCACTGATCACGTACTTCCTGGACCGCGCCACCGCCGCCGGCTACCGCGAGATCATTCCGCCCCATCTGGTGAACGCCGCCAGTGCCTTCGCCACCGGACAGTTGCCCGACAAGGAGGGCCAGATGTACCACGCCACCGTGGATGACCTCTACCTCATCCCTACGGCCGAAGTGCCCATCACCAACCTATACCGCGACGAGATCGTGGACGCGGACAAGCTGCCCGTGAAGCTGGTGGGCTACACCCCCTGCTTCCGCCGTGAGGCCGGCAGCTACGGCGCCCATGTGCGCGGACTCAATCGCGTGCACCAGTTCGACAAAGTGGAGATCGTTCGGGTGGAACTGCCAGAGAACAGTTACGCCGCCCTGGAGGACATGGTGGACCATGTGAAAGGGCTGTTGCGCGACCTGGAGCTGCCCTACCGACAACTGCTGCTCTGCGGTGGCGACATGGGCTTTGCCAGCGCCATGACCTACGACATGGAGGTGTACAGCGCAGCGCAGCAGCGCTGGCTCGAAGTGAGCAGCATCAGCAACTTCGAGACCTTCCAAAGCAACCGTCTGAAGCTGCGCTACCGTGGCGAGGATAAGAAGCCCCGCCTGGCACACACCTTGAACGGCAGCGCGCTGGCGCTGGCCCGCATCGTGGCCGCCCTGCTGGAGAACAACCAGACCCCAGACGGCATCCGCATTCCCAAGGCCCTGCAGCCCTACATGGGCATGGACATGATCCGCCGATGAACCACCCGCTGCCCACGGTCGCCCTGTGGTTGGCCGGCCTGCTGTTCTGCCCTGCTTGCAAGCAGCCAGCGTCGCCCGGTCAACTTGCTGCCGTGGACAGCCTCATCGTAGCCAACCAAGCCGCCCTGCTCACCCTGCGGGAGCTCGATGCCACCCGCTTCGATCGACTGGATTCGCTCCTGCGCATCCAGGGTCCTGCGTTGCGGCAGCGCTTCCAGGACACCCTGCCACCGGCCGAGGCCCGCATTTTGGCTCCGCTCTACCTCGGATTGCGTGATGCAGCGCGTATGGGTCAGGATCAGACCATCCTGCTCCATCGCATCGCTGAACGCGACCAACGGCTTCAGCTGCTGCGCGAAGACCTGCAACTGGTGCGCATCAGCACCGACAAGGCTACCGGCATCATCGATCATGAACGAAGGGCACAGGCCTTCGACCACGAACAGGTGCTCGCTACCATCGCCAACTACCGAAGGGCACAGCAATTGTGGGAACAATGCGACAGCCTGGGCCGCGTTCTCGCACAGGCAGACCAGTGATCATGAAGCACCTCCTCCTGCTTTTCCTGCTCATCGGCTCCTGCGTTCCGACGGTATGCGCGCAGCCGGGCACCGATGAGCAGCTCGCCGCCCAATACTTCCAACAGGGTGACCTGGAGCGCGCCATCCTGTACTACGACAAGTTGCACCGCAAGCAGCCCAACGATCATTACTACGGTCAACTGCTCAAATGCTACATGGGGCTGAACGAACTGGAAAGCGCTGAGAAACTGGTGAAGGACCAGCTGCGCAGGCGCAGTGGAGAGCCCCGGTTCCAGATCGATCTTGGTCGGGTACTTGAAGCTGCTGGTGATCCCGAACGGGCCCGAAAGGAATATGAGAAGGCCCTCAAGGACATGCGCTACGACCAGAACAGCGTTCGACTAACAGCCAATGCCTTTCTCGAGGCCAACAAGCCCGAACTCGCGCTGGAGGCGTACACACGGGCTCAACGGAATGCCACCGAAGGGATCAGTTACTTCTACGAGATCGCCGGTGTACATGCCCAACGAGGGGATGTACCAGCCATGATGAGCGCCTACATGGACCTGCTGGCGACCAACGAAGCCTACCTCACCTCGGTCCAGAACGCGCTATCCCGATACGTGGACTTCGAGCAACAGGACCAGCGCAGCGAAGTGCTGCGAACCGAGCTGCTGCGCCGCATCCAGCGCGACCCCCAACGCACCATCTTTCCCGAGATGCTCATCTGGATGTACATCCAGCAGAAGGATCTCAATGCAGCCTTCATCCAGAGCAAGGCCCTGGACAAGCGACTGGACGAGGGCGGGCAGCGCCTGATCGAGCTGGCCGACATCGCGGAGGCCAACGGTGATCACGCCACCGCTTTCAAGTGCTACGACCACGTGATCTCCCTGGGGCGCAACGATGCCAACTACTTCACCGCGCGCACCGGAGCCATCCGCGCCCGCTATCACCAGTTGACCGAGCAGGCCGAACCACCGCAGGAGGAGCTGATCGCGTTGGACGAGCGCATGGCCGCCACCATCGCGGAGCTCAACAACCCCAAGGGAACATTGGACCTGCTACGCGACCGGGCGCACTTGAAGGCTTACTACCTCAACGATGGTCCTGGTGCGATCGGGTTGCTCGAGGAGGCCATTGAACTGCCCATGCTGGACGCCCGTTACCGCGCACAGCTCAAGCTCGACCTCGGTGATGTACACCTCATTCACGGTGATATCTGGGAGGCTTCGCTGCTGTATTCCCAGGTGGACCTCGATCAGAAGTACGACCTGCTCGGCCACGAAGCACGCCTACGCAACGCCAAGGTCTCCTTCTATACCGGTGACTTCCTGTGGGCGCAGGCACAGCTCGACGTGCTCAAGTCCAGCACCAGCAAGCTCATTGCGAATGATGCCATGGAACTGAGCCTGCGCATCAGCGACAATCTGGGCCTTGATAGCAACGCCACACCGCTGAGCCTCTTCGCGGAAGCCGAGCTGTTGCGCATCCAGCACCGCTACACCGATGCGCTCGTCGTGCTCGACAGCCTGGATGCCGCCTTCCCCATGCAAAGCCTGGGCGACGATGTGCTCTTCGAGCGGTACCGCATTGCACGCGTACGCAAGGCACCGTTGGAAGCCGCCTCCTACCTCGAACGGCTCGTAGAGCAGTATCCGCTGGATATCCTGGTGGACAATGCCCTGCTCGAACTCGGCAAGCTGAACGAGATCGAACTGAAGGACCCGACCAAGGCCATGTCCTGGTATGAGAAGCTGCTGTTCGAGCACACCGGCAGCATATTCGTACCCGAAGCACGCACCCGTTACCGGGCCCTGCGCGGCGATGGATCGGACCTGCCCGAAGAACTCCGACCTGACGCACCCAAGCCATGATCGTCTACAACGTCACTGTCAACATCGACCTCGACGCACACGAGGAATGGCTCACCTGGATGAAGGAGGTGCACATGCCGGATGTCATGGCCACCGGACAATTCGTGGAGAGCCGTCTGCACAAAGTGCTTGCAGCGGATGAAGGCGGACTGACCTATGCGGTGCAATACACGGCGCCCGACATGGCCCATTACGAGCGCTACCGCGACGAACATGCACCCCGCCTTCAGGCTGACGCACAGGCCCGCTTCGGAGGTCGCTTCGTGGCCTTCCGAACCCTGCTGGAGGTGGTCCATCCGCGATGAGCAACGTTCGGCCCAAGAAGCACCTCGGCCAGCACTTCCTGAAGGAGGAGGCCATCGCCCAGCGGATCGCGGAAGGCCTGACCGGACATGGGGGCTATGCGCATGTGCTCGAGATCGGCCCGGGCACCGGCGCCCTCACCACCCACTTGCTGGCCCTGCAGCGGTGGCCGATCACCTGCTACGAAGTGGATGCGGAATCGGTGGCCTACCTGAACACGCATTTTCCCACGCTCGACGTCCGCAGTGCGGACTTCCTGCGCATGGACCCCAATGACGTCACCACCGGACCTTTTGCGGTGATCGGCAACTTCCCTTACAACATCAGCACCCAGATCGTGTTCAAGGTGCTGGAGCACCGCGACCGCTGTACCGAAGTGGTGGGCATGTTCCAGAAGGAAGTGGCCGACCGCATCCGCGCGCCCCATGGCAGCAAGACATACGGCATCACCAGCGTGCTCACACAGGCGTTCTACGATGTGGACCTGCTCTTCCATGTGGAGCCCGGCAGCTTCATCCCTCCGCCCAAGGTGCGCAGCTCGGTGATCCGCCTGCGCCGCAATGCCAAAGCGACCCTTCCGTGTGATGAAGCGCTGCTCTTCCGGGTGGTGAAGACCGCCTTCAACCAGCGGCGCAAGACCCTGAGCAACGCGTTGAAGCAACTGCCAGAGCTGAAGGGACCGCTACCAGCCGCTTATGCCGGCCTGCGTGCCGAGCAGCTCAGCGTGGCCGACTTCATTGCCCTGACCAGTGCCATCGCCGTGCCCTGACGCATGTTCGGAGCGCTCTGGCGCGTGCCGGTTGCCTACCTTTGGCGCCGTTCCCACACGGGGTCATCCATGCACGAGCGACCATGTCCTTCGAGCTCACCAAGCCGATCCTGGACAGCATCCGTCACGATGTGGCGGAAGGCCGTGACAGCGCCGTACAAGCGCTGCTGAGCGAACTGCACCCCGCCGACATCGGCGCCATCATAGACCGCCTGCAGCTCGACGAGGCGGTCTACGTCTACCGGCTGCTCGAACCGGAGGAAGCCGCGGAAGTGCTTCTGGAGCTGGCGGAGGACACACGCGAAGAGCTGCTCGGATCGCTCACAAGCCGCGAGATCGCAGAGGACGTACTGGAGCACATCGACTCGGACGACGCGGCCGACGTGATGTCCGAGCTGTCCGAGGAGAAGCAGCGCGAAGTGATCGCCCTGCTCGATGACCAGGAACAGCGTGAAGACCTCCAGGAACTACTCACCTACGAGGAAGGCACCGCCGGAGCGCTCATGGCGAAAGAGCTTGTGCTGGTGCGCACCGATTGGACCGTGGCCCGTGCGATCGTGGAGATGCGCAGACAGGCGCAGGAGGTGGAACATGTTTACACGGTCTACGTGGTGGACAAGGACGACCGGCTCTATGGGACGCTACCATTGAAAGAGCTGCTGTTCAGTGCCGAAAGCACGCGCACGCTGATCAAGCACCTGTGCGACACGGATGTATGGTCCGTGGAAGTGGATACGGACGTGGAAGAGGTTGTCATGCTAATGAAGAAGTACGACGTGGTGGTCCTGCCTGTCGTGGACAGAGATCGGCATCTCGTGGGGCGCATCACGTTCGACGACGTGATGGACGTGATGAGCGATGAGGCCACTGAGGACTATCAGCTGGCCAGCGGTATCAGTGAGGACGTGGATGCCACCGACACACCGCTGGTACAGGTGCGTGCACGACTCCCCTGGTTGCTCATCGGGCTGGCGGGCGGCATCCTCAGTTCGCGCATAATCGCCCAATACGAGGGTCAGCTGCGCATCGAACCGGCCATGGCGTTCTTCATGCCGCTGATCGCGGCAACAGCAGGAAATGTAGGTGTGCAATCCAGCGCCATCGTGGTGCAGGGCCTGGCCGCCGGCACGTTGGATGGTGTGAACCTCACAGGCCGCCTGTGGAAGGAGCTGCGTGTGGCGCTCTTCACCGCCCTTGTCTGCGGTCTGCTCATCTTCGTTGTCAATCTCGCGCTCGAACAATCCCAGGCGCTGACCTACACCATCAGCATCGCCCTGTTCAGTGTGATCGTCACGGCGGCCATGTTCGGAACGATAACCCCTCTTCTCCTCGACCGGATCAAGGTGGATCCTGCGCTTGCGACAGGGCCTTTCGTCACCACGCTCAACGACATCGTGGGCCTGTTGATCTACTTCACCTTGGGACACCTCATGTACGGACTGTTCCCATGAGCCTTCATGTCGCCCTGGTCGATAGCGTACATCCCCTGCTGGCGGAGCGTCTGGCACAGGCTGGCCACCGCGTCACCGCCCTCGATCACTTAGATGACAACGCGCTCGCGGACGAACTGGTGTCCGTGCAGGGCATCATCGTACGCAGCCGCGAACTTCCGGCTGACCTGCTGCGACATGCCGCGTCGCTGTCTTTCATTGCCCGGGTCGGCTCAGGCCTTGAGAATATCGACCGCTCGTACTGCGAGGCGGTCGGTATACGTGTGCTGAACAGCCCCGAAGGCAACCGCGATGGTGTGGGCGAATGGTGCGTGGGGCATCTCCTCATGCTGCTTAAGCACAGCCACCGCGCGAACGCACAGGTACATGCCGGCCTGTGGGAACGCGAAGGCAATCGGGGCTCGGACCTGTTCGGTCGCACGGTGGGCATCATCGGTTATGGCCAGATGGGCAGTGCTTTTGCCGAGAAGCTTGGCGGCTTCGGTGTACGCATCCTCGCACACGACAAGTACCGCTCGGACCTTCCGTCGATGGTGGAAGCGGCCAGCCTGCGCCGCGTACAGGAGGAATGTGAGGTGATCAGTCTCCATCTGCCCCTCACCGACGAGACGCGGCATTTTGCGGATGCAGCGTTCTTCGCCGGGCTCACCCGTCCCGTCTGGTTCCTCAATTCCTCCCGTGGTGGGGTAGTGCATACGGCAGCCCTGCTTGATGCCATCGATGCGGGCCGGATCACCGCCGCTGCACTCGATGTGCTGGAGTACGAACGGGCAGACCTCTCCTCCCTCGACCCGACCATCGATCCGGCAACACAACGCCGCCTGCTCAGCCACGACCGTGTCATCCTCACGCCCCACATCGCAGGCGTCACCCACGAGGGCAAGGTGAAGATGGCCCAGGTGCTCGCCGACAAGATCCTTGCTGCCTTTCCATGACGCAACCGCCCCTTTCCGCGCTACTGACCATGGCCCTGCTCTCCGCCTGCTCCCCCGAACTGCGCAATACGCAGCCCGACGTGCACGGCCACCGAGGCTGTCGCGGACTTCTTCCCGAGAACACCATCGATGGGTTCAAGAAGGCGGCCGAACTGGGCTGTGACCACATCGAGCTGGATGTGGTGTTGAGCGGTGATGGTCAGGTGATCGTCTCCCATGAACCCTGGTTGAACCCTGCGATATGCCTCGGTCCGGAAGGTGAGGTCCTCAGCGAAGAGCAGGGCCGGGCGCTCAACCTGCACCGCATGACCGTGGCGGAGATCCAGCGCTGTGACTGCGGCAGCCTCGAACAGGAACGCTTCCCCGAGCAGGACACCCGTCGCAGCGTGAAGCCCACCCTGCGCGCCGTGGTGGAGGCCGTGGATGAGCATGCGTTGCTCAGTGGCGGACCCAGCCCCTCGTACAACATCGAGATCAAGAGCGACCCCGCTTGGTATGGCATCTACCAGCCGGAACCCGAAGCCTATGCCCGCCAGGTCGTCGCTACCATCGATTCCCTCGGCATCAGCGAACGATGCATCGTGCAATCCTTCGATCCAGCGATCCTGGAGGCCGTCCATGCCGATCGATCTGACATCCTGCTCGCCCTGCTTGTGGAGAACAGCGACGACCTACAGACCAACCTGGAACGGCTCTCCTTCAAGCCCGCCATCTACAGCCCCTACTACAAGCTGGCCAACGATGAACTCCTGACGGCCCTGCGCAGCATGGACATAGGGCTCGTGGTGTGGACCGTGAACGAACCTGCCGATATCCAACGCATGGTGGAACTCGGTGTGGACGGCATCATCAGCGACTATCCGGACCGCGTGATCGCGCGCCGGGAAGGCCGCTGATCACGCCGCATCATACTACTTCAGCACGAAGCGCGCAGTGACGCGACTGCGCTGTTCCAGCAGGACCTCACGTCCTGCTGTCAGCATGGCCAGTGTCGCTTCATCATAATGACGCACGGTGACCAGTTCGCAATTGGCGTTGTAGCGTACTTCATAGCCTTTGCGCAACGCCTCGATCAACTGGTGGCTGCGCGGCACATCATCCACCACCACACTGAAGGCCAACGCACTGTTCTGCATGAGGTCGATCCGCACGTTGTGCTGCGCGAAGAGCCAGAAGATGCCGCTGAGGTTCTCCTCCACGATGAAACTGAGATCGCGCGGCGTGATGCTCAGCAGCAGCTGCCCGGGCTTCACGATGAACGAGGGGATCAACGAGTCATTGGCGCTGATATCGTCGATGGTACTGCCGGGCGCCTGCAGGTCGATGAACGAGCGGACATAGAGCGGAATGTGCTTCTGCTGCAAGGGCTGTAGCGTGCGCGGATGGATCACGCTGGCGCCGAAGTAGCTCAACTCAATGGCTTCCCGATAGCTGATGTGGCTGAGCAACTTTGTATCGGGGAAGCGCTTCGGATCCGCATTGAACATGCCCGGCACATCCTTCCAGATGGTCACGCTCTCGGCGTCAAGCAGGAAGGCGAAGATGGCCGCGGAAAAGTCCGAGCCCTCGCGCCCCAAGGTGGTTGTCTGCCCATCGGAGGTGCGACCGATGAAACCCTGGGTGATCACCTTGGTGGGACGAGCCTTGAACAAAGGCTGCAGATAGCGTGCCGCCATGTTCTCCGCGGCCTGCCATTCCACGCGAGCTGCGCGGAAACTGCCGTCGGTGCGGATCACGGTGCGGGCATCGAGCCAGCTGTTGGGCATGCCGTGGTTGCGCAGGTGGGCGCTGACGATCAGCGTGCTCCATACCTCGCCCAGTGATACGATCTGATCGTAATCCTCATCCACCCGGCCGCTGGAGCGCTGGGCCAGACTGCGCTGCAGGTCGCGGAACGAGCCCTCCAGGCCGATGCGCGCACCCTCGTCACCGGGCGCCACTTCCGCTAGGACACTGAAGTGATGCGTACGCAAGGCCTCCACAAGGGGCTTGGTGTCGCGACCCTCGCCATAGGCCCATACCACCTCTTCCAGCGCGTTGGTGGTCTTGCCCATCGCGCTCACCACGATCAATAGATCATCCGTGGGGTAGTGCGCCAGCACCTTCGCCACGTTGCGCACGCCGGCCGCATCCTTCACACTGGCGCCCCCGAATTTGAAGACCTTCATTGTGCCAGGGACTTGAGTTGTTCCTTGCTCATTGATCCGTTCCACCATTCCTTGGAAAAGCTGGCGCCGAGGCGTTCGTAGAACCGTTGGGCATCCACGTTCCAGTCCAGCACCTGCCACAGCATGCCGGAGTAGTCCTTCTCCACGGCATGGGCAGCGCACTGCCGGAAGAGCTTCTCACCGATCCCCATGCCACGCGCCTGTTCAGTGACCACGATGTCCTCCAGGTAGAGCCTTCTGCCTTTCCATGTGGAATAGCGCTCGTAGCACACCGCCATGCCTTGGATGGTCCCATCCACCACGGCCACCCAACCCACCCACACCGGATCGGGACCGAAGCCCGCATCCAACATGTGCTGTTCGGTAACGGTCACCTCATCCGGGGAACGCTCGAAGAGCGCCAGCTCCCGCACCAGCTCCAACATTCGGGGCACATCGGCCGCTTCAGCCCTGCGAATGACGACGTTCATGGACACAAAGAAAGCAGAGCCGCATCTTTGCAGCATCGCCACCCTCCAGTTCCGGCGCACACCCATGTCCGAGATCAAAACCCTCTCCGAGTTCATCGTTGAACGCCAGGCCGACTTTCCCGGCTCCACAGGCGAACTGAGCTCCCTGCTCACCGCCTTCCGCCTCGCCGCCAAGATCGTGAACCGCGAGGTGAACAAGGCCGGGCTGATGGCCGACATCCTCGGCGCCGAAGGGACCGAGAACGTACAGGGCGAGGCTCAGCAGAAGTTGGATGTCTATGCCAACAACCTCTTCATCCGGATGATGAGGACCCAGGGGGCGGTGTGCGCCGTGGCCAGCGAGGAGAACGACGACATCGTGCACTTCGACAATGGCGGCAAGTACGTGGTGACCATGGACCCGCTCGATGGCAGCAGCAACATCGATGTGAACGTGAGCATCGGCACCATCTTCAGCATCTACAAGCGCATCAGCACCGGCCCCAAGGCCACCCTGGAGGATTTCCTGCAGCCCGGCAGTGCACAGGTGGCCGCTGGCTACATCGTGTACGGCAGCAGCACCATGCTCGTCTACAGCACCGGCCATGGCGTCAACGGCTTCACGCTCGATCCCAGCATCGGCACCTTCTGCCTGAGCTATCCGGACATGAAGACGCCTGCCGATGGGAAGATCTACTCGATCAACGAGGGCAACTGGTACGAGTTCAGCGATGGTGTGCGCAACTATATCGATGCCTGCAAGCAGAAGAAGATGAGCGCCCGCTACATCGGCAGCCTGGTGGCCGACTTCCACCGCAATCTGCTCAAGGGCGGGGTGTACCTCTACCCCGGAACGACCAAGGCTCCCAAGGGCAAGCTGCGTCTGCTCTACGAGGCCAACCCCCTCGCCTTCCTGGTGGAACAGGCCGGCGGCATGGCGACAGATGGCACCACCCGCATACTCGACCTGAAGCCGACCGAGCTGCACCAGCGTTGCCCGCTGTACATCGGCAGCAAGAACATGGTGGAGGCGGCGATGAAGGCCTAGCGTAGTTGGCAAGCGATGCCCCGGCGTTGAGGCCTAGCGGACCGGTCCGGACTTTCCGCCGGATCGCATTTCTTCGTGGGCCATACCACCCTCCCATGAACCGTCCTCTCCCATCCCGTTCGGCCACGGCACTGATCATCGCTGGCGTTCTGTTGGTGTTCGGCTCCTGTTCCGATCGTGGCCCGGTGGCTGACGGAACCGCTCCCACGGTCGACACCAGCGCAGCAGCAATGGTAGCGCGCGGCAAATACCTCGTGGAGATCATGGGCTGCCACGATTGCCACTCTCCGAAACTGATGGGACCGAACGGCCCCTATCCCGATCCGGACCGCTTGCTGAGCGGTTATCCTGCCGATCGCCCCCTGCCGCCACAGCCTGCCGCGCACGATGGGTGGTCCTTGCTGAACATGGACCTGACCGCTGCTGTGGGTCCTTGGGGCACCACGTTCGCGGCGAACATCACCAGCGCTGAGAGCGGCATAGGCAACTGGACCGAGGAGCAGTTCGAACGGGCCTTGAAGAAAGGCCTGTACAAAGGCTTGGAGGGATCGCGCCCCCTGCTACCCCCGATGCCCTGGCAGAACTATGTGAACATGAGCAAAGAGGATCTGCAGGCCGTGTTCGCTTTCTTGAAAAGCACCACACCGGTGGAGAACGTGGTTCCTGCGCCGATACCGCCACAGGCGCAAGGCCACTCCGAACTACTCCACCAGTAACCTGCTCAGGAGGGCTCGCACGGTAAGGTGTTGGCTCCAGGTGGTGATGCGATACTCCCTGCGGGCCGTGAAGTTGATCACCAGACCGAGGTCGTCCGCGACACCGAGCGCGACCGGACGTCCACCGCTGAAGCCCATGGCCACATGCGTCAGCCCCGGCAAGGCACCGGAGGTATGGCGCTGGGAACTGTACTCGTCCAAGGCCTCACCCACCACGGCCATATCCGGACCTTTCACCGTGCGGTGGGGTGCATCCTGCCTGTGCAGCCGCCAGACCAATGTGTTCGCCTCGGCGGAAGTGTAGCTGCCCTCCTTGACCCGCTGGTACACGTGAACACTGTCCAGCTCCTGCGCTGCCACGCTCGCGACAATGCACAGAATCATCACGGTGCACGGCATACGCATTGTCCAAAGGTATCGGAGGTAACGGACCGGTGATCCGGGACGAGCGATATGAACCCGCTTCCTGCCGGGGTGTACCGCTTGCACCGACCTACCTTCGCAGACCTATGAAGACCCTTCTGTCCCTCCTGCTCTCCATCACCCTCATGACCAGTTCCTTGGCCCAATGGGAGCTGGTCACTCCTATCAAGACCCGGAGTGAATTCCCGGGCATACAGATGGTGAGCGATGTGGTGGGCTATGCGATCGACCGACCCTTGGGCGCGATACTGCGCACTGACGATGGCGGATCGCATTGGAAACGTTTGGCGAACAACATCTCCAGCCAGCCGCGGGCGATCTTCATGTGGGATGAAGATCGTGGGATCGTGGTGGCAGGCAGCGGTACCGTGATCCGCACCTCCGATGGCTTCGCGACGACCACGACCAGCCTGAACCCGACCTTCGGTGCCGTCAGCTGCGTTTTCTTCCTGAACGACACCCTCGGCTGGATCGGCACCGAGACCGGCAAGATCTACCGCAGCACCAATGCCGGGGACACTTGGGCCTTGATGGCCAGCGGACAGCCGACGAGCAACTACATCACATCGATCCAGTTCGTGCACACGGAGGTGGGCTACGCGAGCTGCTATGCCGGGGAAATGCTGAAGAGCGTGGATGGCGGGCTCACCTGGCAGGGCGTGGGTCCCTTCGATCAATTGGTGTTGATCCAGGACATCCACTTCTACGACACACAGCTTGGCGTAGGTGTAGGCAACGCGGGCGAAGTGATCCGGACAACGGATGGCGGTGTCACATGGGACTCGATCCCCACGAACACCACCTATTCCATGGTGGATCTTGCAGTGCAGGGGAACACCATGCTCGCCTGTGGCGCCTTCGGTCGCTTGATCCGTAGCACCGATGCGGGTCTTACGTGGACGGTCGTCCAGGCCGGCACCACCAACCACCAGAGCATAGCGCTTACCCCTAGCGGTAAGGCGGTGCTTGGCACGAACGGACGCATCCACGGCAGTACGGACATGGGCGATACCTGGGAAGTGCTGGTGGACGGCACCTGGCATACGCGCATCAACAAGATGGGCTTCATGGATGCCGACACGGGCGCTGCCATCGGCTGGCAGACCACCGGCGGGTTCGAGAACGGGCTTCTGCGCACCACGGATGGCGGAAGGCACTGGATCAAGGCCGGTGGTGGCGGGCTGGGTGTACACCTTGTTCCCGACGGCTTCGGATGCCTGGGTGGAAGCAGCGGTGCCTTCGCACGCACCAGTGACGGCTTTGCCACACGGAACGCGGCCTCAGGCCCGAACGTGGCGATACGCTGCACGTGGACCTTCGACGCCAACACACACATTGTGGCTGGTGGCGCGGTGAACGGAGGCATCTACCGGAGCACGAACGCGGGTGCGAGCTGGACGCGTGTGTTGGATGTAGGCAACATCACGATCAGCGATCTCTGGTTCGTGGACCAGCTTCAAGGTTACGCAGTGGGCGAGTACGGCGACAACTACCGTACGGTGGACGGAGGTATCACCTGGATACCATTGCAACCCATGAGCGGCAGCCATACCGTGTTCTTCCTCGATGCCCTGCACGGGTGGACGAAGAACTTCCGCACCACGGACGGCGGTGATTCCTGGACGAGCATGGGGGGCACACCGCAGAACACGATGAGCATCTTCTTCACGGACAGCGATACGGGCTATGCGGTCGGCGCCACGGGACAGACAGTACGCTCCGTGGATGGCGGCATCACCTGGGAGAACTTCCTGCCGGAGATCCTGAACGCGAGCGTGGGGGATGCGGCCTGGGTGGATGGTGCCATCGTGATCGGCTGCAACAATGGCGACATCTTCCGGGCGCAGGTCAACTGCCCACAAATGGCCCATGTACCGACCATCCAGCAGGTCGGCTCCTATCTCTGCACCCACACCTTCGGCACGGCGCAGTGGTTCCTGAACGGTGAGCCCGTTCCGGATGGCAACGACCTGTGCGTGGAGGCCACCGCAGCAGGCAACTACCACGTGGTCGTTACCGAAGGGCCCGACTGTGTTTCGGCGCCATCGGCCACTGTGCAGGTGATCAGCACCGGGATCCAGGCTGTGCCCCAGGACAAGACGCGGCTCTTCCCGAATCCCACATCCGATCTGGTATCCATCGAACGCATGGAAAACTCGCCGGCTGTGGTGACCTTGATCGATCCGCAAGGCCGCATGGTGGGGAGTGAGCACCTGAACGGAGGGAGTGCGGCCATCAATGTCCAGGACCTGCCACCAGGCCTGTACCTCGTGCACATCGCTTCTCAGGCCGGTGTGGAGTGCTTGCGCTTGGTGAAGGAGTAAGCAGCCCTGCGGAACCCTCTTTCGGCCCGGATCCCTGGTGGATCGCCTTTGTGACCGCCGCTCTGGTCCCCTAGATGACCTACACGGGGTTTGCTTCACCATGTTCCGCGCGCTCCCGTGACCCGTAGCTTTGCACCCGTTCCCGGACCCGATGCCCGCAACGTGCGGCACCGGGTTTCGGGCTTTTCAGCGTCCATGTCCATCACCTCCCTCCCTGACCTCCTCTCCCTCTATCGCTCCGATGCCCGCGTGGCCCGCGTGGCCGATGGCCTGCGCGAGATGTCCGCCCGCGTGCAGATCGCCGGTACCATCGGTTCATCGCAAGCGCTCATTGCCACTTCCGTGATCGAGGAGCGCGGCGGCGTGCATGTGTTCGTGCTCACCGACCGTGAGGAGGCCGCGTACTTCCTGAACGACCTGGAGGCACTGCGGGGCAAGGACAAGGATGGCCGCCACACAAAGAAGGAGGAGGACCTGTTCTTCTACCCCGCACCATCGCGTTCGCCATATGATCCGGAAGGTCACCATGATGGGGAGCGCGTGACACGCACGGAGGTGCTCGAGGCACTGATGTCCCTGACCTCGACAGGACGTACAGCACCATTGATCATCATCACCTACCCCGAAGCACTGGTCCCGCTGGTGATCGGCAAGGAGGAGATGCAGAAGAACACGCTCACCGTCAAACGCCAGGAAGAGCTGCCCATCGACACGCTGCAGGAATGGCTGGAAGAGACCGGCTTCACCCGCGTGGAGTTCGTCTACGAGCCAGGGCAGTACAGCATCCGCGGCGGGATCGTGGACGTGTTCAGCTACGGCAGCGACAAGCCCTACCGCATCGAGCTCTACGGCGATACCGTGGAGAGCGTGCGCCGCTTCGATCCGCAGGACCAGTTGACCGTGGAGCGCCTGGCCGAAGCCGTGATCGTGCCCGACCTGCAGGATGAGGACACCGCTCGCCAGCAGACCTTCTTCGCTCAACTGCCCGAGGACACCGCGCTCTGGCTGCGTGACCTGCAAGCCATCGGCGATGCGGCCAAAAAGCAACTGAAGCTCCTCACCGAAGCCTACGAGCGACTGCCGGAGAAGGACAAGCACCCCACCCCGAACGAGCTGCTCGCCACGGACACCGAGTTGGTGAAAGGGACCCTGGGGTTCCGGAAAGTGTTCTGGGCTTCGGGCCATGGGCTGCGGGCCTCGGGCTCGGTCGCAGACGTGCCCGAGGCCCGCAGCCCACAGCCCTGGGCCGAAGTCATCGACTTCCAACACCGCCCCCAACCCACCTTCGCCAAGGAATTCAAGGTGCTCTCCGGCGACCTGCACAACAAGCAGAACGCAGGCTACACCAACCTCATCGCCTGCAACAGCGCGAAACAGAGCGAACGCCTCTACGCCATCTTCAACGACATGGAACATGAGGTCGCGTTCACGCCTCTTGTTCTGGACCTCCACGAAGGCTTCGTCGATCCCGAACTGAAGCTGGCGCTCTACACCGACCACCAGATCTTCGAGCGTTACCACCGCTACCGGCTGAAGGAGGGATTCCGCAAGAACTCCCAGGCCCTCACACTGAAGGAGCTCACACAGCTGAAGCCCGGGGACCTCGTGGTGCATATCGACCATGGCATCGGCGTGTTCAGCGGACTGGAGACCATCGACGCGGGCGGAAGCATGCAGGAGGCCATCCGCCTGAAGTACCGCGACAACGACATCCTCTACGTGGGCATCCACAGCCTGCACCGTGTGAGCAAGTACAGCGGCGAGGAAAGCGGCAAGGCACCGAACATCAGCAAGCTCGGCACCCCAGCGTGGAAGAACCTGAAGGAGAAGACCAAGGCCAAGGTGAAGGCGCTGGCCTTCGACCTCATCAAGCTCTACGCGCAACGCAAAAGCAAGCCGGGCTTCGCCTACCAGCCGGACAACTACATGCAGCACGAGCTGGAGGCGAGCTTCATCTACGAGGATACGCCCGACCAGAACAAGGCCACACAGGACGTGAAGCGCGACATGGAGAAGCCCACGCCCATGGACCGGCTGGTCTGTGGCGATGTCGGTTTCGGCAAGACCGAGGTGGCCATCCGCGCGGCGTTCAAGGCGGCGTGCGATGGCAAGCAGGTGGCCGTGCTCGTGCCCACCACCATCCTGGCGCTGCAGCATTGGAAGAGCTTCTCCGCACGCATGAAGGGGCTGCCCGTGCGCGTGGACTACATCAACCGCTTCCGCAGCAGCGCACAACAGACGCAGATCCTCAAGGACCTCAAAGAGGGGAAGATCGACATCCTCATCGGCACGCACCGGCTGGTGAGCAAGGACGTGGTGTGGAAGGACCTCGGCCTGATGATCATCGACGAGGAGCAGAAGTTCGGCGTGAACGTGAAGGACAAGCTCAAGACCATCCGCGCCAATGTGGATACGCTCACCCTCACCGCCACGCCCATCCCGCGCACCCTGCAGTTCAGCCTCATGGGCGCGCGCGACCTCAGCATCATCAGCACCCCGCCGCCCAACCGCTACCCAGTGGCCACCATGCTTCAGCCCTACGATGAAGTGATCATCCGCGGCGCCATAGAGTACGAGCTATCACGCGGCGGCCAGGTGTACTTCATCCACGACAAGGTGAAGAACATCGAGCACATCGCTGACATGATCCGCAAGCTGGTGCCGGGTTGCCGCGTGGGCGTGGGCCACGGCCAGCTCGAGGGCCACCAGCTCGAAGAGGTGATGCTCGACTTCATCGAAGGCAACACCGATGTGCTCGTGTGCACCACCATCGTGGAGAACGGTCTCGACATCCCGAACGCGAACACGATCATCGTGAACGAGGCGCAGAACTTCGGCCTTAGCGACCTGCACCAGCTGCGCGGTCGCGTAGGCCGCAGCAACAAGAAGGCCTATTGCTACCTGCTCGCGCCCAGTCCGCACCTGCTGCCCGATCTCTCGCGCAAACGCCTGCAGGCCATCGAGCAGTTCAGCGACCTGGGCAGCGGCATCCACATCGCGATGAAGGACCTCGACATCCGCGGCGCGGGCGACCTGCTCGGCGCGGAACAGAGCGGCTTCATCAACGACATCGGTTTCGAGACCTACCACAAGATACTGGAAGAGGCCGTGCGCGAGCTGAAGGACGAGCACTTCAAGGAGCTCTTCGCCGATGCGCAGGAAGGCAGCAGCGCGCTTGCCCGTGGTTCACGCCGCGACCAGAGCGACGATTGCATCATCGAGACCGACCTCACCATGCTCATCCCCAATAGCTACGTGAGCGAGACCGCCGAACGCCTCGCGCTCTACCGCCGGTTGGACGACATCAAGGACGAGGAGGAACTACAGAAGTTCACGACGGAGGTCACCGACCGCTTCGGGCCGATCCCGCCGCTGGTGAACGAACTGCTCGAAGGCATCCGCCTGCGCTGGCTGGGCCAACGCATGGGCCTGGAGAAGATGGTGCTGAAGAAGGGTACGCTCATCGGCACCTTCATCGCGGACCAGAAGCATGGGTTCTTCGAGAGCGAGACGTTCCACGCTGTGTTGCGCGCTGTGCAGGCCCAGCCGCGCAAGTTCAAGGTGTACGAGAAGGCCGGGACCTTGCGGATCAGTGTGCAGGACGTGAAGAACGTGCATGCGGCGAAAGAGGCGATGGAGGGGGTGGTGGGGGTGAAGGAGGTCGCCTGACCCGCATCACTTCAATTCGTTCGAATGTGCTCATACCTTGGAAGCGTGAAGTCCGCTCTACTCACCCTGGCCATCCTATTGGGTTGTCGCCTCAGTGCGCAGGACAAACCTGGTTGCGCGCAAAAACTGGACACGTTGATCACCATGGTGTCCCACGACTATGCCGGGTACTATGACAAAGTGTTCGCCGGTGATCGAAGCCGATACCAGCAATTTGTGGATTCGTTGCGCAAAGTGGCCGATACGACCGTGACCGCCCATGCCTGTAGTGAACTGCTGGATACGTATTGCGCATACTTCAAGGACAAACAGCTCATGATCTTCAGGAGTCCGGAATTGCTTTCCAAGAGCAACACCGTGGACCCAAGGCCTTTGACGACAGCATGGACGGCAGACTCTCTCCGCAACTACGTCGTTGGTCGCGGGAATGATCTGCATGAGCTGGAAGGCATCTGGAATTTCGGCACGCACGAACTAGGACTGATATACGTGGACACGGCCGACCACTATCAGGCGGTGATACTGCGGTCGCCTTACCCCCATTGGAACGAGGGGATGGTGAAGTTCACGCTCGTGCCTGCTGGGATCGACAGCGTGCAGCTGGATTATTGGCGGGCCGATATGACCCTCATGCGCTTCAAGGACTTCTATTCTGCCGGGCATATTGCACTGGGCGAGATGGGTGTTCTACATCGCTCGATCCCGGCAACCAACAAGACCCTGTCCGACATGGCCTTCGAGCTGGAACATGGCCACGAGGTCCAATGGAAGGTCCTTGAGGATAGCACGCTCTACATCAAAGTGGGGACCTGTCGACAGCGGACCAAAGAGGTGATCGACAGCTTGGTGCGGGTGCACGCCGAACATCTGGAGCGCCTGCCGGAATGGATCATCGACGTGCGCCACAATCCCGGTGGAACAGCGGCGGTGTTCCAAGCTCTTATACCTTACCTCTACACACGAACCGCTGAAGGTCCCAAGTGGAAGTATTGGCTGTCCCCTGAGAACATCAAGTCCCTGAAACCGAGATCCGATAGCAAACTACGGGGCGAGAACCGAACCTACGCGCGGTCGCGCGCCAAAATGATCCGCTATGCGGAAGGCCATCCAAATACATGGAGCACTTCGTGGTCCAGCACGTTCAAATTCGATCGGGTGAGGCCCCATCCCAGGCGCATCGCCATACTCACAGACAACCAAACCGCAGGCCGTGTAGAATTCTTCCTGCTCGAGGCAAAGGCCATCAGTGAACGGACGATCATCGTGGGCCAGAATACGGCTGGCATGGTCGACTATGGTATCCCTGTCGGTCGTTCGCTTGGCCCGGACCACGGTACTCTGGTCTTGCCGATCGGCCGTATGGACTGGTTAGGCCAAGGCACATCCTATAACAACGCCGGCATACCACCCGATATTCATGTCGACCCCGAAGAAACAGAACTCATCCGGTACGTGAAGCGCTATTGGGCATCACAGTGATGCGCTCTGCCGAGCTTATGAAGCTCGGATATGGAAGAGGCCAGCCATCGCTTCGCAAAGCCTCGCGTGCGCTGGGCAGGTCGTGCGGGGGGTGCAGGTGGCATTGGAGCCGGTCATTAGAGCAACCTTTCTTACTAACGCATCGCGATAGTATATTTGCCCTAGCATGATCAGGTCGTTCGGATCGAAGGAAACAGAAGGGATATGGAACGGCGATGTCGTGCGCAAACTGCCTTCCACGATCCAGGAAAATGCCAGGCGAAAACTACGCATGCTGAACAACTCCCAGGACATCGCCGACCTACGCATACCACCGGCGAACCGACTGGAAAAACTGGCCGGTAAACTGAAGGACTATCACAGCATCCGCATCAACGACCAGTGGCGCATCATCTTCAAATGGCAGAGCGGCAACGCGTACGAGGTCGAGATCGTTGACTACCACTGAACACACTCCTATGAAAAAACTCCCGAACATCCACCCAGGCACCGTGCTCGCAGAGGAGTTCCTGGTACCTATGGGCATCAGTGCCTACCGACTCGCCAAGGACATCGGCATTCCGCAAACGCGTGTATCGCAGATCGTAAAAGGTGCGCGCCGGGTGACCGCGGATACCGCCCTGCGCCTCTCGAAGTACTTCGGCAATTCGGCCAAATTTTGGTTGGGTTTGCAGGACGATTTCGACCTGGAGGAGGAACGCAAGGGCAAGGAGAAGGAGTTGGCGAACATACCTTCTGCGCAAAGCTTGGCTGCCTAGGTGCCTCCAGCATCGTATCGAGGTGATCGTTGATCTGGCGCGCCACGGTTCGCGTTAGGGATCGGACCGAAAAGCCCGCAAGCGAGGAGGAACGACAAGTGCGGACTTGAAGGGGAGAGCCCGACGGCGAGTCTTCGAGCCGGAACGCCCGAACAATACCCTTCCAACCAGCACTCAGGCTTATGTAACTGTTTTCGGTTACATAAACATACCGCACTCGCATCCTGCTGGATATCAGCGCACTACACATGTAACAACGATCACTCGGAGACTTCCAGGGCCCAAATGTCCGGGAATGCCGGACAGTTCAACCTTAGACCGGCTCGATCCGGTTGTCCGATGCATGCGGACAGCGGAGCCAAGGCGTCCGAACCGGTCCGCCTTGTTACGAACGCCTCCGGACGTCCATGAACGGTGACCCATAGGCCGTCTCACACCCGGACCTTTGCCCCATGCCCACCCTCCCCACCCGCATGCGCGCCTGGACCCATCGTCGGTACGGTCCACCGGAGGTGCTCCACCTTGAGGAACTGCCCGTACCCACACCTGGCCCCAAAGACATCCTGCTGCGCGTGCATGCCACCACCGTGAACCGCACCGACTGCGGCTTCCGCTCGGCGGAGTACGTGGTGAGCCGCCTGTTCAGTGGGCTGCTCAAGCCGAAGCGGAATGTGCTGGGCTCCGAATTCGCGGGCGTGGTGGTGGCCGTGGGCGCGCAGGTGCAGCGCTTCAAGGTGGGCGACCAGGTCTTCGGCTTTGACGACCAGCGGTTCGGCGCCTATGCCGAGTACATGGTGACCGATGCGGATGCGGGCGTGGCACTGCTGCCCAAGGGATGGAGCTACACCGATGCGGTTGCCCTCACCGAAGGCATCCACTACGCGTGGTGCGACCTGAAGGCCGCGCGCATCGGCCCGGGGAGCCGGGTGCTGGTGTACGGCGCCACCGGAGCGATCGGCTCGGGCGCGGTGCAACTGGCCGTGTCGCTTGGCGCGGTGGTGACCGCCGTCTGCACAACCCCCTACGTGGAGCGCGTCAAGTCCCTTGGCGCACACAAGGTCATCGACCGCACCACCACCGACTTCCGCGCAGAGCCCGGGCCGTTCGAACTGGTGTTCGATGCCGTAGGCAAGAGCCGGTTCAAGCACTGCAAGCACCTGCTCACACCCGATGGCTGCTACATCAGCACCGAACCGGGTCCTTCGGGCGAGAACATCTTTCTGGCCCTGATCGGCGGACTGCGGAACGGGCCGCGTGTGCGCTTCCCACTGCCCACCATCAGCCAGGCGGATGTAGAGCATTTCCGAAGCATGGCCGAGGCGGGCACCCTGCGTCCCTTGATCGACCGCGTGGTGGGCTTCGATGAGCTGGTGGAGGCGACGCGTTACGTGGAGACCGGACAGAAGATCGGGAACGTGGTGGTGCAGGTGTGATCTTTGTGCCGGCCGCCACCTTCTTCGCCGCCGGTCGATCGTTGGTCACAGTTGCTCCCATGCCCCACCACAACGTCTTCGGCCTTGCCCTTGAACCCTGCTGCATGGACCCGCTCACGGGGTTCTACCGCGACGGGCTGTGTCGTACTGATGAACACGACGGTGGCCGGCACGTGGTGTGCGCCATCATGACCGCCGAGTTCCTCGCCTTCACCGCCGCGCGCGGTAACGACCTGAGCACCCCACGGCCCGCATTCCACTTCCCCGGCCTGAAGCCTGGCGACCGCTGGTGCCTGTGCGCACTGCGCTGGAAGGAGGCGCTGGAACACAACGTGGCACCGCCCGTGGTGCTGGAAGCCTGTGCGGAGGAAGCTCTGCAGTACGTCGCACTCGACCATCTCGTCCAACATGCCTTCCGTGAACACTGACCTCGGCTGGCGCTTCGACAACAGCTACGCACGGCTTCCGGAGGGCCTGTTCAGTCGTGTGGGGCCTACGCCGGTGAAGGAGCCGCAGCTGGTGCTCTTCAACACCGCGCTGGCGCAACAACTGGGCCTGCGCGTTGATGGCATGGACCCAGCTGCTATCGCGCAGGTCCTTGTCGGCAATGCAGTACCGATGGGGTCCGAACCCATCGCACAGGCCTATGCCGGGCACCAGTTCGGGCACTTCACCATGCTGGGTGATGGCCGCGCCGTGCTGCTTGGCGAACAGCTCACGCCTGCTGGCCAACGCTTCGACATCCAACTGAAAGGCTCGGGCACCACGCCCTACTCCCGACGGGGCGATGGCCGCGCCACGCTGCGCGCCATGCTGCGCGAGTACCTGATGAGCGAGGCGATGCACCACCTCGGCATTCCCACGAGCCGCAGCCTCGCGGTGGTGCGCACCGGACAGACCGTGGTGCGCGAGCGGCCGGAGCAGGGTGCCGTGCTCACCCGGGTCGCCGCCAGCCACATCCGCGTGGGTACCTTCGAGTATGCACGCCACTTCCTCCCCGTGAACGAGCTGCGCGCGCTGCTGGAGCACACCATCCAACGCCACCACCCCGAAGCGGCCGATGCGGAGAACCCCGCCCTGGAACTGCTGCGGAGCATGATGCGTGGCCAGATCGCGCTGATCGTGCATTGGATGCGCGTGGGCTTTATCCACGGCGTGATGAACACCGACAACATGGGGCTGGCGTGCGAGACCTTCGACTACGGCCCCTGCGCCTTCATGAACGCCTATGATCCGGCCACTGTGTTCAGTTCCATCGACACCGGCGGGCGCTACGCCTTCGGCAACCAGCCGGCCATTGCTCACTGGAACCTCTCGGTGCTGGGTGGTGCGTTGCTGCACCTGATCCATGCGAACGAGGACGAAGCCGTGGCCTTGGCCCAGGCGGTGCTGGATGAGTTCCCGGCCTTGTTCCGCGCAGCACACCTGCGCATGGCGTGCGCCAAACTGGGCATCCATGCTCCACGGAACGGAGATGCAGCGATCGTTCAGGAACTCTACGACTGGATGCGCGCCGCCCATGCCGACCACACGAACACGTTCACGGCGCTGATGGAGAACCACGTACCAGCACATGCGCCGTTCACCGACGAGCGCTTCCAAGGCTGGCATGCGCGTTGGAAGGAGCGCATCAACGGCGCGCCAGGAGAACTCCAAGCCGCCCATCTACTGATGCGGCGCACGAACCCTGTGGTGATCCCACGCAACCACGTGGTGGAGCAGGTGCTCGATGCGGCCACCCACCAGCACGACCTTGGCCCGTTCCAGAACATGCTCGCTGTGCTGCAACAGCCGTATACCACTGGAACCATACCCGAGAGATATCGGATGCCGCCGCAGGACGGAGACAGCGGATACCGCACGTTCTGTGGGACCTGATGCCAGCAGCGTACTACGTCATCTGATGTCGTAATATGCTGCTGGACTTAACGTGTAAGGTGATCAGCGCCAACCACCGCCCAGCGCCTGGTACATGGCCACCTGCGCACCCAGCTGTTGTCGTCGTACTTCCACCAGTTCAACCTTCGACTCGAGCGCATCCCGCTGGGTCAGCAGCACTTCCATGTAGTCAGCACGTGCGGAACGGAAGAGGTTGTTGGAGATGGTGATGGAACTGGACAGTGCATCCACCTGCTGTTGGCGCAGGCCGTAGCTCTGGGTGAGGTTGTCGATACCGGCGAGCTGGTTCACGACCTCCACGTAGGCATTGAGCAACGTGCGCTCGTATTCGTAAACGGCCTGCTGTTGCCGCGCGTTGGCACTTGCATAGGCGGCCTTGATGGCGTTCCGGTTGATGAGCGGCGCCACCAGATCGCCCGCAGCATTGTATATGAGCGAAGCCGGTGTCTCCATGAAGTAGGCTCCGTTGAACGCGTTCAGCCCGGCGCCTGCCGTGATACGAAGTGCCGGATAGAAGCTGGCCCGTGCCGCCTTCACATCCAAGCGCGCAGCCTCCAGCTCCAGCTCGGCGCGGCGCACATCCGGACGAAGGCTCAGCAGACGTGCAGGAACGCCTGTCCGCAGCACATCCGGAAATCCGGCGTTGAACAAGGCCGCATCGCGCTGCACCGTCTGCGGATAGCGCCCGACCAGGAAGTTGATGCGGTTCTCGGTTTCCACGATCCGCTGCTGCACTTCGAAAAGCAGGCTGCGGTTCTTCAACACTTCCGCCTCGAATCGGCGTACAGCGAGTTCGGTGACCTTCGCCGCCTGCTTCTCCATGCGCACGATCTCCAGTGCATCCTGCTGGATGGCGATATTGCTACGCAGGATCTCCAGCTGTTGGTCCAAGGCCAGGAGCTCGAAATAGCTGTTGGCGAGCTCGGCCACCAACTGCGTTACCATGAAATGACGGCCCTCAACCGTGGCGAGGTAGCGCATCACTGCGGCCTTGCGCCCGTTCCGCAGGCGCCGCCACACGTCCAACTCCCACGAAGCGCGCGCACCCAGCAGTAGATCGGGCAGCGGCTCTGGAAAGGACTTCTCCTCCGCAATGGGCAGGTTCCGCTCCACCGCACCATTGCGGGTATGTTCGCCCACCTTCTCCACGCCGGCGGCCGCTGCAATATCCACATAGGGCAGGTACTCTCCCTTGCGTGCTCGAGTTTCCGCACGGCTCACCTCGACCTCCTGCAGCAGGATGTTCAACTCCTGGTTGTTGGCCAGCGCACTGTCGATGAGGGCGCGCAGGTAGGGATCAGTGTAGAACTGCTGCCACGGAGCGCCTCCGCTACTGGTATCCGTCGAGGCCATTGGATACTGTTGCGGAAGGGCCGTACGCGGGCCTTGTACGCGAAGGTTCGGCACACAGGCTGTGAGCAGAGCAGCAAGCACGAACAACGCGCCGATGCTGCGCAGAACAGTGCTTGGGTCGCGATTGATGTAACGCTCAGTGGTCATTGTTCTTGCGCTTAAGCAGTTCCTTGATGCGGGCATTGAGCGATCGGATGGTCTCCTTGCTGCTGTTCTGTTCCTCCGCTTGACGGACCATTTCCTCCGAAATGGGTTCATCGCGCTCGTCCTTGATGAGCTTGCGGCCCTTGATCAGGTTGGCGAACACGTAATACAGACCGGGTATGACAAGCACCCCGATCAGTGTGCCCACCAACATGCCGCCCATGGCCGAGGATCCGATGGTCCGGTTGCCGATGGCCCCCGCGCCCGAGCTGATCACCAACGGTATGAGGCCCGCAATGAACGCGAAGGAGGTCATGAGGATGGGTCGGAAGCGGGCCCGTGCGCCTTCGATGGCAGCCTCAAGCACGGTGGCGCCTGCGCGTTGGCGTTGAACTGCGAACTCCACGATCAGCACGGCGTTCTTCCCCAGCAGACCGATGAGCATGATGAGACCGATCTGCGCATAGACATCGTTCGCCAGTCCCATCAACTTCAGCAGCAGGAACGAACCGAACACCCCTACAGGAAGCGAGAGGATCACCACCAGTGGCAGCACGAAGCTCTCGTACTGCGCTGCCAACACCAGGTACACGAAGATGAGCACCACGATGAAGATGGCGATGGCCTCGTTGCCGCGCCGTGCTTCGTCATAGCTCAGTCCTTCCCATGCGATGTCGTAACCGCGTGGCAGATGCGCTTCGGCCACCTCCTGGATCGCCTTGATGGCATCACCACTTGTGTAGCCTTCGGCCGGAAGCCCCCGGATGGCGGAGGAGTTGTACATGTTGTAGCGCGTGATCTCGTTCGGACCCAACCGCTTTTCGAAACGCATGAACGAGGAGTAGGGTACCATCTCGCCCTCCTCGTTCTTCACGAAGAGGTTCTCCAGATCGGACGGATAGCGGCGGTACTCGGGACCCGCCTGGGTGTAAACTTTGAAGAAGCGACCGAAACGGATGAAGCCCTGCTCATAGGTGCTACCGATGAGGATATTGAGATTGTCCATGGCCTTGCCGATGGAAACGCCCTTCTGCATGGCCACCTGGTTGTCGATGAGCAGCTCGTACTGCGGGTAGTTCGCCGCGTAGAAGGTGAAGAGACCCGTGAGCTCCTTGCGCTTGGCCAGGGCTTCCATGAATTCCTTGTTGATGCGATCGAACTCGTGGTAGTCCGTGCCGTTGGTCTTGTCCAGCATGCGCAAGGAGAATCCACCGGACGAGCCGAAGCCCGGAACTGCTGGTGGCTCGAAGTACTCGATGATGGCGCCCAGGTCCCTCGTGCGCTCCTCCAACTCTTCCATCACCTCGTTCACATCCTTGTGGCGCTCGCTCCAGGGCTTGAGGTCGATGAGGCAGGTGCCTGCATTGGAACCGCGACCCTCGGTCATGATCTCATAGCCCGCCAGCGACGACACCGACGCCACCTCAGGGATCTCCTCACAGATGCGCTGCAGTTGACGCGCCACATCATTGGTGGCCTCCAGGGTACTGCCCGGCGGGGTCTGGATGATGGCATAGATGGTGCCCTGGTCCTCGCTCGGAATGAAGCCCGCAGGAAGCACGCGGTCGGTGACGATGATACCCACAATGAACGCGCCCAATGAACCGAAGGTGACCAGCCGACGCGCCACGGTGCGTTCAAGGATGGCCACATACCGACCCGTGATGCGCTCGAAGCCACGGTTGAACGCGTCAATGGCCCGGTCCATCCAGGAACGCTTGTGATTCCCGCCAGCATGGGGCTTGAGGATCATGGCACAGAGCACCGGCGTGAGCGTGAGCGCCACCACCGCCGAAAGGATGATGGACCCCGCCATGGTGATGGAGAACTGGCGATAGAACACACCGACCGGGCCGGTCATGAAGGCGATGGGGATGAACACCGACACCATGACCAGGGTGATGGCGATGATGGCCCCCCCGATCTCCCCCATCACCTCCTTCACGGCGTTGTAAGGCGTAAGCTCCGGCCGTTCGTGCATCTTGGCGTGCACCGCCTCCACCACCACGATGGCATCATCAACCACGATACCGATGGCCAGCACCAGTGCGAACAGGGTGATGAGGTTAATGGATAGGCCGAACATCTGCATGATGAAGAAGGCCCCGATGAGCGACACCGGAACAGCGATGATCGGGATCAACGTGGAACGCCAGTCACCCAGGAAGATGAACACCACCAGCGCCACCAGGATGAAGGCATCGCGCAGGGTGTGCAGCACCTGTTCAATTGAGGCGTCAAGAAAGGTGGAGACATCATAGCTCACCTTGTAGTCCACACCCGGAGGCATGAACTCCGCCTGTTCCTTCAGGGTCTCCTTCACCCGTTCGATGACCTCTGTGGCGTTGCTGCCAAGGGTCTGCTTGAGCACGATCGATGCGGAGGGCTTGCCATCGAGGTTGGAATAGATATCGAAGAACTCGCTGCCAAGCTCAACGTCCGCTATGTCGCGCAACTTGATGAGTTCGCCCTCCTCATTGGCGCGGATGATGATGTTCTTGTACTGTTCCGGCTCATTGAACTGTCCCTGATAGACGAGCACGTACTCCAGCGATTGGGCGCTGATACCGGAGCTCTGCCCCAACCGACCCGGTCGCGCAATGACGCTCTGTTCCTCCATCGCCTTCATCACTTCCTCCGCACTGATGGAGTATGCGCGCATGCGATCGGGCTTCAACCACACGCGCATGGCGTACTTGCGGCTGCCGAGGATCTGCGCCTGGGCAACACCGGGGATGCGCTGGATCTCCGGTATCAGCTGGGTGAAGGCATAGTTGTAGAGAAAGAGCTCGTCCGCGTCCTCACCGTTGCCGTAGAGGTTCACGTACATGAGCATGCTGGGCTGTACGGGTGTGATGATCACCCCTTCACGCTGCACCAGCAACGGCAGGTTGGGCATCACCTGGTCCACGCGCGTCTTCACCCGCACCACCGCCTCGTCCGGATCGGTGCCCGGCTCGAAGATCACGCGGATGGTCCCTTCGCCCGCACTGGTGGCATCACTGGCGATGTAGCGCATACCCTGCACACCGTTGATGGCCGTCTCCAATTGGATGATGGTTGAACGGGTGAGCACATCAGCGCTCGAGCCCGGATAGGCGATGAAGATGTTGACCGTGGTAGGCGCGATCTCGGGGAACTGCGCCGTGGGCAACTGTTCGATGGAGAGACCGCCAACGAAGACGATCAGTACCGAGATGACAATGGCCAGTACAGGCCGGTGGATGAACTTCCTGAACATGGGGCTGTAGGTGTTGGGCCGATCACTCGGCGTACAGGTCCAGGTGGCGCACCACGGAATCGGGTGCCAGCACCGTGTACTCCACGTGCATGCCGTCCTTCACCTTCCGCAAGCCTTCCAGCAGGAAGCGATCGCCTTCCTTCAGTCCTTCGTTCACTACGAACAGGTGCTGTAGTTCCGCACCCAGTTCAATGCGCGTGCTGTGCACCACATCCTCCTTGTCGATCACATAGACATAGCGGTGATCGAGCACCTCGAACGTGGCCTTCTGCGGTATGAGCAGCACATTCCGCAGCCGTGAACGCATGAGGATGTTACCGGTCTGGCCATGCCGCAACAGTCCGTCCGGATTGGGGAAGGTGGCGCGGAACGCGATGTTCCCCGTGCGGTTATCAAAGTCGGACTCGATCGCCGTGATGGTTCCCTCCTGCGCGAACTGCTCACCGTTCGCGAGCTTCAACGCCACCTTGGTGCCCTCACCCGCTTTGGCAGTGTGCTTGTAAGCCAGGTACTCTGCTTCAGGCACGTTGAAGTACACCCACATGGCACTGTTGTCGGAAAGCTCCGTCAACAGTTCACCCTCGTCCAACAAACTACCCTTCCGCACATGAAAACGACCGACGATGCCTGTGAACTGGGCGCGGATATCGGCGAAGCCCAGATGGGCCTGTGCCATCCCCAGCTCCGCCTTGGCCTTGTCATACCGGGCTTTGGCCATCGCCAGTTCGGAGCGCGAGACCACGTTGCTATCGGCCAACGCCTTGGTGTTATCGTATTCAATGGCGGCCAGATCCGCCTCTGCCTGCGCGCGTTGCACTTCGGCCTGGTACAGGACCGGCCGAATGCGGAACATCAACTGACCTTCCCGCACGAGCTCACCCTCGTCCACAAGGACATCCTGGAGGTAGCCCTTCTCCAACGCCCGCACCTCGATGTGCTGGATGGAGTGGACCTGACAGACATAGTCGCGCAGCACGGTGGTATCGGTGCGCCAGGGAGAAGTGGCCGGGTAGCGGCCTTGGGCGTGGCCTTCGCCGCCTTCGTGACCTTCGTGGGCTTCGGCTTGCCGGGTGCCACAGGAGGTCAGGTGGGGTGCCAGTCCGATGAGCAGCAATAGAACTAGGGGCGTAAGGGAGCAGCATGTCTTCCGACGCCGGTCGAGGATGGTCGCGGATACATGAGGAACGGCGGCAACAGGGCACCGTGGGCCTACTGAATGGAACATGATGATCGATGTGGATCGATGTGGAACGAACGCGCCGATCAGGGCGCAGAACTTGGTATCGATGCCTTCACTGCCGGCAAGGCGGGCAGCATGGCAGGCATCAGCGGCGCGTGCGGAAGGTGCACAGCACCGTACCGGCCGGACAGCCGGGCATCATCGATCAGGGTGCGGAGGGATGGTATCCAGCTACGGGGAGAACCGCCGGAATGGACACATCCCTGCTGCATTGCGCAGGAAGGCCAGGGATGACCGAACGGGCTGGAGTGAACAGGAAGGACACCGCCATGGGAGGCAGCTCAAAGTCCACATGGATGCCCGGCTTGCCCGAAGGATCCTTCACCCCCAGCCCGATCATATCGACCTGCTGGGCCGAGACGACGGACGCCTGCAGCGTAAGCGGGTAGCACAACTGCAGGCCGAGCATCACCATGCTGACCAGCATGATGCCCCTCAACCATGGGTGTGTTCCAGGATGCATGGATCTTGCGGATGCAAACGTAGATGGTCGCCTCATACCAACGAGGGGATCAACAATACTTTAACAGGCCGCGCTGGCCGCCAGCGGACCGGATGACCTCAAGGCAGCGCCACCTTTCCCGACCAAACGCCAGAACGGTGCGCCAAGCGTAACATGAGCACGGCGCCATGCACCTGAACTCCGAGTTCGTTCTGAACGCCGATGGCTGGCCGCTGCCGATGGACCAAGCGGCCTTGTGCATCGAACACCTCCAGTAGTGGGTCCTCCCAAACCTGCGCACGCAGGTCGATCATCAGTCGCCCATGCTCCATCCTCACCAGGTCCCGAGCCGAGGGGTATCCCGCAATTGCCGTGGCGGCGTACAAGGGAAGCGATGCCGGGACCGAAGCGAAATAGGGGGATGCTGTGACCACCCGGATACGGTAACCCGCTCCAGGTGGTACTCCTGCCGGTATGGTGCACGGAACAACCCCCTGGGCCGCGCTCGATACCACCGACCCAATGACCGTCGCCTGTTCGAAGGAACCCTGCGCATCCGACAGTTCCACACTGAACTGGATGGGCGCGGTCGGTGCACCTCCCGTGGCATAGCTGACCAGCAGGTCCGTCGGTTGACCGGGCTGTAGCTCGCCCTCCGATACGGACGCCGTACAATGGACATTGTAGATCAACGCAAGATCATCGAACCAGACCTTTGTTCCGATCATACTACCCGCACTGTCACCGGACGTAAGGATCAATAAAACCCATTCGGGAACCCTTTCATCCAGGTATTGAAAGGGAGTGGAGAACCGCGTCCAATCGCTCACCGTCCCGAACGGAGCCTTCCAGGATGCACCTGCGACGTAATTGGCCTCGGTCCCGAACGCAGGAAGTCGACCATCGCCCACATGAAGCAGGGCGCCCACGTTCGCCCTGTCGCCCAAGGCGGGCGATGCCTTGAACCAGCCAACGAGGCTGTCAGGGCGGCTGGCCAGTGACGTGCGCCATTGTTCTTCACCCTGGTCGGTGAACATGTAACTGTTCGCCACATCCAGCTCTGCATGTACACGCCCGTTCGTCAACAGACCGTTCGCAGGACCGATGGCCGACCCGACCGTCCGCAGCTCCACCGAGTAGGATCCGCTATGAGCATCCGAACTGCGCCAGCACAGCTGCGGGACCACCGCATTCAGGAACACCCCACCATCCGAGGTCTTCAGGGAACTCCATTCAACCGGCTCCTGCGTGGCGGAGCCTGCGTTCGTCCAGCTTTCGAATCCCGGCGCATCCAGTTGCTCCTGGGCATTGACCTTCACCGAGGGAAGCATCGTCAACAGCAACGAACAGGGGAACAGGTACGATCGCATGATGACAAAGGAACAATTCAACCCTGTTCCTGTTCCCATGAGCTCCCATCGTCCACCTCGCGTTCTGGAAGCAGCGTAGTTTAGCGCCATGCCAGCTCGTCCCGATCAGCTCATCGACCTGCGCTTCCTATCCGGACCGCGCTCGCGTTGGAAGGAGTTCCTCAGTGTCGTCCAGATAGCCCGTGAATTCATCCGTGGTTTCCGCAAGCTCCATTTCGTCGGGCCTTGCGTCACCTTCTTCGGCAGCGCCCGGTTCAAGGAGGACCACCCCTATTACGAAGCTGGGCGTGAACTGGCCCGGCGCGTGGGCAAGGTGGGCTTCACCATCATGACCGGTGGCGGTCCAGGCATCATGGAGGCGGCGAACCGAGGAGCGCGCGATGTGGGCGCCACCAGCGTGGGCTGCAACATCGTTCTTCCGCACGAGCAAAGCGCCAACCCCTACCTCGATGTGAGCCTCACCTTCCACCGCTTTTTCGTTCGCAAGGTGTTGCTCCTGAAGTACAGTGTGGCCTTCGTAGTGATGCCAGGGGGGGCGGGGACACTGGATGAGCTGTTCGAGACGATCACCCTCATCCAGACCGGCAAGGTCAAGGATTTCCCCATCCTCCTGTACGGCAAGCAATACTGGCGACCGATGCTCGAACAGATCGACGAAATGGTCGCGGCGGGTACCATCGGCAAAGAGGAGCTGCGATTCGTATTGGTGGCGGACAGCGTGGACGAGGCCACCTTGCTCCTCCAGGATCAGCTCGTTGCCATGTGGCAGGAAGCTCGAGCACGCGCCGAGCGTCCGAAATGGTGGTTCCTCGAGAACCGTGTTAAGAGCAAGTTAAGCCAGACGTCTGCGGCCTAACAGATCCTTAACGCGCGGCCAAGCACCGGGTAACATGCCCCCCGGACCTTTGCAGCGCGTTGGGCCACAGGGTCCTTCGCACATGCGATGTACCGGACCCTCTTGTTCTCCCTGGCCTTCATCGGCACCCTGTTCGCCCATGGGCAGAAGGGCACCGTAACAGGCACCATCACCGCGCCCGACGCAGGCAAGGTGCTACCCATGCCCTTCGTGAACGTGCTCCTGAAGGGCACCACGGCGGGCGCCACCACCGACCTCGATGGCCGTTACAGCTTCGAAGCAGAGCCTGGCTCCTACACCCTGCTGGTGAGCTTCGTGGGCTACGAGCCGGCGGAACGTCCGTTGACCGTGATCGCCGGCCAGACCGTGCGCATGGACGTGGAGCTGAAGGGCCAGGGTATCGACATGCAGGAGTTCGAAGTAGTACAGGTCCGCGACCGCGAAGCGGAAGGTGTGATGCTCATGGAGCGCAGAGAGGCCAACACACTGGTGCAGAACATCGGCGCCCAGGAACTTCGAAAGAAAGGGGCATCCGATGTGGCAGAGGGTGTGCAGAAAATGGTCGGCCTCTCCACCGTGGGTGGGCGTTACCTCGTGGTCCGCGGCCTTGGCGACCGATACAACTCGGCCTACCTCAACGGCCTTCCGCTCCCCTCGCCCGACCCGGATACCAAGGTGCTCCCCCTCGACCTCTTCCCCACCGATATCGTGGAGCGCATCGCTGTGACCAAGGCCTTCAGCCCCGAGCTGTATGGCGACTTCTCTGGAGGGGCGGTCGACATCGCAACGAAGCGCGCCACAGGCAAGAGCACCTTGAAGGTCAGCCTCGGCAGCGGCATGAACACCCGCAGCACCTTTCAGGATTTCAGGACGTACAACGGCGGCGCCACGGACCGCTGGGGCATTGACGATGGCACCCGCGCTTTGCCGAACGGTGTGCTCGCCCAAGGAAGCACCATCAACGGCGAACGTTCACCCTTCCCCATCAACTTCTCCCCCACCAAAAGGACCGCTTCACCCGACCTGAGCTTCGGCATCTATGGGGGTACGAGCGTGAAGCTGGCCGAAGAGGTGAAACTCCACTTCACCGGCACCATCAACCACCGCAACGAGTACCGCTATCGCTCCGGCGCACTGCGCATCATCAATACCGCCAATACGCCCCTCATCGATTACACATCGGAGACCTGGTTGTACAACACCCAGTCATCAGCGCTCGGAAGCCTTGCCCTTGACCTTGGAAGACGGCATACCATCGGGTTCAATGCCCTTTGGCTGAACCTTTCCTCGGATGATGTGCGCCTCACCTATGGATCCCACTTCGACTACCAGGACAAGGTCTACGCACGTCGATCCACCTTCCGCGAGAACCGGTTGTTCACGCAACAAGTGTTCGGCCGGCACGCCTTCGGCATCAAGGACCGCCTGGTGATCGACTGGAGCGGCAGCAGCAGTGCCGCCAAAGCGACCGAACCGGACCGTCGTCAGCTCGTCTATCTCTATAATGAGGGCGACGCACCGGAGAACTACCGGTTCAACGCCATCGACCGCCTGGAGAACCACCGCTGGTACAGTGGCCTCGATGAGGATGAGACCGCCGCCCAAGTGGCCCTGGCTTACCGGCTCATTCAACAAGAGACCGAAGACGGCTACCGTTCGATCCTTACCCTGCGGACAGGCGGACAGATGAAAAGAAAGAAGCGTGACTTCGGCTATGACATCTTCTCCTTCAACCTGCAAACGCTCAACGCAGCCAACCCGGATGGCATCAATGTGGAAACGCCCGATGCCTATCTGAACAACACCACCTACGGCGCAGGGCTCTACTCCATCAACAACGTTACCGGCCCCGAAGCGGACCACTTCATCCGCCAGGATGTCAATGCTGCCTTCATGCTCGCAGAGTACGATATCGTTCCAGGCAAGGTGAAGCTCATGGGTGGTGCCCGTCTGGAAATGGGTGACCAACAGGTGATCTACCGTCGCCAGAGCGATTCCTTCTTCCAACCCAAACGACTGGCCACGATCACATCCACCGATGTGCTGCCCTATGCCGCCGTGAAATGGGACCTCGACAAGACGCATGTGGTCCGCATCAATGCCAGCAAGACGCTCAGCCGTCCGGGCTTCCGTGAGATGGCGCCCTTCGAGTACACCGAGTTCTTCGCAGGAACGAAGAACATCGGCAACCCCGAACTGCGGAACGGCACCAACTACAATGCGGATGTCCGCTACGAGCACTTCCCCGCTGCCGGTGAGTTGTTCGCCGTGGGTGCCTTTGGCAAACAACTGATCGACCCCATTGAAAAAGTCGCGCTCGCCACGGCCAGTGGCCAGTTGCAGTCCTTCCGCAACACGGGCTCCGCACATGTCATGGGCATCGAGCTCGAGTACGTGCGCAACATCGGTCGACTGGTCGGTCGTGACAGCAGCTTCTGGAACGATCTGAGCGTTGGCATGAACGCAGCTCTGCTGCACAGCGAGCTCAGGATCGGGGAGGCCCTCACGACCAGCGATGGAGCTGCCGTGGTCCTTACCAACCAAGTGCGCCCGCTTCAAGGGGCAGCGCCATACCAGCTCAACTTCGACCTCAGCTATGGCTTCGAATTCGGCAACGAGCGCAAGGGCACCATCACGCTGGCATACAACGTGAACGGTCCGCGTCTCTTCGCTGCTGGCGCCAATGGCCTGGGCGACCAGTACGAGCTGCCTGTGAACACGCTCAACCTGACGCTGCGTACCGACATCAGCAAGCATTGGCAGGCGAACATCGGCCTGCGCAACCTACTGGACGCACCCTTCCGCGTGGAACAGGAAACTCCCAACGGGACAACGCTGATCAGCGACTTCCGCATCGGCACCAGCATCAGTGCGGGTGTTGCCTACCTGCTGAACTGAACCTCTACACTTCCCGAGCCAGGCGCGTTGTGTTAACACAGCGCGCCTTCTTCTTAACGGAACGATGACCTCCGCGTCACCATGGGCTAGATCGGCGCGGGCACCTTTGCGACCGTAACCCCAAACGAACGGAAACGACATGAATCTCCTGAGCAAGTCCTGGATCGGTGCGATCGGCATCCTGCTGATGGCAGCCCCGATGACATCCTGTAAGAAGACGGAAGGATGCACCGACCCCACTGCGCTGAACTACAACCCGGATGCGGACAAGAGCTGCGATAACTGCTGCGAGTACGCCACTCCAGATGTGGAACCTACCACGACGATCAATGGCGAGACCTACTATATCCTCTCCGGCAGTATCACCAGCAGCCGCACCTTGTCCTCCAGCCGACGCTGGCTTCTTTCCGGAGGTGTCTTCGTGAACAACGGCGCCACCCTCACCATCGAAGCGGGAACCCGCTTGTACGCCGCCGATGACGCGACCACTCCCTTCCTGAGCGTTCAGCGTGGCGGACGCATCAATGCTGTAGGCACGGATGCCGCACCCATTGTGTTCACCACCATCAAGACCATCACTGGAGGGGCCGACCGCGGAGCCTGGGGCGGCATCATCCTCAATGGTTACGCCCGTATCAATATCTGTGGCACGAATGACTGCACCGCCGAAGGTGAAGGAGGTACCGGTGTCTATGGTGGCACCAACGATGCGGACAATTCAGGTGTGATGAAGTTCGTTCGCGTGGAATATGCAGGCAAGATCCTGGGGACCGACAACGAACTGAACGGATTCTCCTTCAACGGGGTCGGCAGCGCCACCGTCCTTGAACATCTCCAGGCCTACAAGGGAAGCGATGACGGTTTCGAGTTCTTCGGTGGCAGTGTGAACTTGAAGTGGGCCGTGAGCACCGGGAACAGCGACGACAGCTTCGACTGGACCCACGGCTGGCGCGGGAAGGGACAATTCTGGGTGGTACAGCAGGATGCGGTCACCGGTGACAATGGCATGGAATGCGACAACTGGGAGACCAACTACACCGTGACACCCTTCAGCGAACCCACCATCAGCAACTTCACCCTGGTGGGCGCCGATGATGGCAGTGCCAACCATGGCATGCGCCTGCGCCATGGCACGAAAGGCAAGCTCTACAACGGCATCGTGACCGGCTTCACCCAGGGCGTGCGCGTGGGCAGCGAGTGTGATGCCTACGTCGCCGACGGCTCCCTGTCGCTCAAGAACAGCGCGGTCTTCAACAATACGACGGCATACAACAACGCCGCTGCGTTCGAGAACGATGCCACGAACAGTTCCGCCGCGATCGGCCTCAATGGCTACGTGGGTAGCGATGCATCCGGAGCGATCGACCCCACCACCATCGACACCTGGTTCAGCGCTGGTACCTTCAAGGGTGCCGTGGAAGCCGCCAACGATTGGACCGCTGGCTGGACCATCGGGCTCTGATCGCACTCTTGATGACAACCTACTGAGACCGGTACATCGCAAACACCCGCTCAGTGTACGGAAGGCCTCGCGCAAGCGGGGCCTTCCCATTTCCATCCATCAACTGAACGGAACAAGGAGCACCGCATAACGGGCAGCCTTCCCAACCAGCATGAGAAAGGCGGTGGGCACCAAGGAGCTCCGACCAAGACCCAGGGCCACGGCAACAAGGTCCCCCACCACAGGAAGCCAGCACGCCAAAGCCGCCAAGGGACCATACCGGGCGACAGATGACCTCCATCGCCCCGCTTTCTTCACATCCACCTTCAACCACCGTAACAGGCGGTCCGGGTCCCCCAGACGGCCCAGCGCATAGGAACTCATTCCGCCCAGCCAATTGCCAGCCGAAGCACTCACCAACAATTCCAATGGTGGCCATCCAGCGGTCGCCATGCCCAGCAACACCAACTCGGAGCTGAACGGGAGCACCGTGGCCGCCAGGAAGCTCGCCAGGAACAACCCGGCAAGACCCAGTTCCAACCAACCATTCCCCAGTTCCATGCGTTATCCCCTGGCACCAAATCTAGGCCCGCCATGATCGGCACACATTTTGGCTGATGTTGACCGAACTTTGAGCCATGCGACGCTGGACACTCCTCCCCCTTATTGCGCTGGCAATGGAGCTGGCCGCACAGGCGCCGCAGCAACGGCAGCCGCGGAACAACTGGCAGCAGCGTAGGACAGCCACCGTCGGAGCAGGATTGGAGGTGGGCATTCCGCGGGGTGCGTTCAACGACACTTGGGGGCGTGAGATCGCGGGCTTCAGTGCAAATTTCACGGCGCCCATGCGGCTGCTGCCCTTCGACTGGGGTTTCGACTACTCCTTCGGGGCCCTTGGCGGCGAGTCCAAAGTGGTCGCCATTTCAGAGGAAGCCCTGACCGCCACAACGGGGGACCTAAGGATCCGTAGCAGCGTCATGGGATATCACGGACAACTGCGCTTCAAGCCCCTGCAGGGCAAGGTGATGCCCTATGGTGAGCTCATGGGCGGGGCCCGGCACTTCGTCACCCGCAGCACGATCGAGGTGGATGGTCTGGATCAGCCGGTAAGAGAAGAACGCAACGAAAGCGCGCTGGCATGGAGCGGCGGCTGGGCCATCGGGCTTCAGGTGGCCCCCACCCGCAGCTTCTACGTGGAAGGGCGCGTGGAGCGGCTGGAAGGCTCTGAGGTCGATTATGTGGACCCGCGCTCCATCACGATCGGCCCTGAAGGGCAAGTGAACTACACCACGCTGCGGTCCGGCACCCACGTGGTGAACATCCACCTGGGTGTAGGCCTCCGCTTCTGAAGCAAAGGACATAGGCTCGGGGCCTGGACAGGGCACTTCCGGTTGTTCGTAACCTCTGCGTAACCTGCGTCTTCGGACCATCGCAGGCCCCCCGCGACACCGTAAACTTGTGCCCCAATGGCGCATCGTAACTGCGCTCAGCAAGCCATTGGACGGTCAGAAACGCATTCATAGCGCCCTTATCTCGGTCTTCCACAAGGACGGTCTAGCGCCCGTAGTGCAGGAGCTGCATCGGCTCGGTGTGCAGTTGCTCTCCACCGGAGGCACTCAGGACTTCATCGCATCGCTTGGTATTCCGGTCACGGCCGTGGAGGACCTCACCTCCTATCCCAGCATCCTGGGGGGGCGCGTGAAGACGCTGCACCCCAAGGTCTTCGGCGGTATCCTCGGGCGCCGCGATCTCGCCTCCGACGTGGCACAACTGGAAGAATACGCCATTCCGCCCATCGACCTGGTGATCGTGGACCTCTACCCCTTCGAGGCCACGGTGGCTCGCGGCGGCACCGAGGCCGAGATCATCGAGAAGATCGACATCGGCGGCATCAGCCTGATCCGCGCAGCGGCCAAGAACCACGCAGACGTGGTGATCGTGCCCAGCATGGCCCAGTACGGCGAACTGCTGCACCTGTTGAAGGAGCAAGAGGGCCATACCACCCTGCCACAGCGCCGGGCCTTCGCCACGGCCGCCTTCGCTGTGAGCAGCCACTACGACAGTGCCATCCACAACTGGTTCAGCGGGGAGAAGGGCGATCTGCGGCTCAGTGCCGGCCCCACCACCGTGCTGCGCTACGGAGAGAACCCGCATCAGCAGGGTGCCTTCCACGGTGACCTCACAGCGATGTTCGAGCAGCTCAATGGCAAGGAGCTCAGCTACAACAACCTGTTGGACCTGGATGCGGCCGTGGAGTTGATCGACGACCTCTCCACGCTGCCCGGTGTCCCCTTCGCCATCTTGAAGCACAACAACGCTTGTGGAGCGGCCGTGCGACCCACAGTAAAGGAAGCCTGGGATGCGGCACTGGCCGGCGACCCCGTGAGCGCCTTCGGGGGTGTCTTGATCACCACGGCTCGTATCGACAAGGCCACGGCAGAGGCCATCGATACCATCTTCTTCGAGATCATCGCCGCACCCGCCTATGACGCGGATGCCTTGGAAGTGCTCATGAAGAAGAAGAACCGCATGATCCTGAAGCGCAAGCCAACTGAGCGCTCCGCCCGCAAGGTGCGCACCGCGCTCAACGGCTTCCTCAGCGAACAGGCCGATGCGGTGGTGGCCAGCACTGCCAGCATGAAGACCGCCACCACCAAGGCTCCCAGCGCACAGGAAGTGAACGACCTGGTCTTCGCCACCATCCTGGTGAAGCATACCAAGAGCAACGCCATCGTACTGGCCAAGGGGAGCCAGCTGCTCGCCAGCGGCACCGGACAGACCAGCCGTGTGGACGCCTTGGAGCAGGCCATCGCCAAGGCAGGCAAGTTCAACTTCGACCTGCATGGCGCCGTGATGGCCAGCGACGCCTTCTTCCCCTTCCCGGACTGCGTGGAGATCGCGCACAAGGCGGGGATCACTGCTGTGGTGCACCCCGGCGGAAGCATCCGCGACCAGGACAGCATCGACTATTGCAACGCGCACGGCCTGGCCATGTGCATCACCGGGACCCGACACTTCAAACATTGACCGACAACGGACCATGAGCTGGTTCAACTTCTTCACCCAGGAGATCGCCATCGACCTCGGAACCGCCAACACCCTGATCATCCACAATGACAAGGTGGTGGTGGACGAACCCAGCATCGTGGCCGTGGATCGCACCAGCGGCAAGGTGATCGCTGTAGGGCGCCAGGCGCAGCAGATGCATGGCAAGACCCACGAGAACATCAAGACCATCCGCCCCCTGCGCGATGGTGTGATCGCAGACTTCAAGGCCGCCGAGGACATGATCAAGGGCATGATCCGCATGATCAAGCCCGGACGGCAGCTATTCAGCCCCAACCTGCGCATGGTGATCTGCATCCCCAGCGGCATTACCGAAGTAGAGAAGCGCGCCGTAAAGGACAGCAGCGAGCACGCCGGCGCCAAGGAGGTCTACCTCATTCACGAGCCCATGGCCGCCGCCATCGGTATTGGCATCGATGTGGAGGAACCCATGGGCAACATGATCATCGATATCGGTGGTGGCACCAGTGAGATCGCCGTGATCGCGCTCGGTGGCATCGTATGCGACAAGAACATCCGTGTGGCCGGTGATGAGTTCACCAGCGACATTGAGGAATACATGCGCCGCCAGCACAACATCCTGGTGGGCGAACGCACCGCCGAGCAGATCAAGATCGAAGTGGGTGCGGCCATGACCGAGTTGGACAACCCTCCGCCCGACTACGCGGTCCGTGGCCGCGACCTGATGACGGGCATCCCCAAGGAGATCACCGTCACCTACAGCGAGATCGCCCAGGCACTCGACAAGAGCATCAGCAAGATCGAGGAGGCCATCCTCAGCGCGTTGGAGGCCACTCCCCCAGAGCTGAGCGCCGACATCTACAAGACCGGCATCTACCTGGCCGGCGGTGGCGCCCTCCTGCGCGGCCTGGACAAGCGTATCAGCATCAAAACGAAACTGCCCGTGCATGTGGCGGAGGACCCACTTCGTGCCGTGGCGCGTGGCACCGGCATCGCTCTGAAGAACATCGACCGCTTCCAGTTCCTGATGCGGGAGTAAAGGTGCGACATGTCGCGCCCCTACCCCGCATTCCGGGACAGGTGACGCCTGCACCCAGATGCGCGACCTATTCCGCTTCCTCTTCCGCATCCGCAACTTCCTGTTGTTCGCGGTTCTGCTGGTACTGGCGCTGATGATGCTGGCCAGCAACAGCGCGCATCACCGCGCGGCCGCCATCAGCTCGAGCAATGCCACTGTTGCCACCATCTATAGCTGGCGCAAGGAGATCACCGACTATGCCAACCTGAAGGAGGTGAACCGCCGGCTTGCCGAGGAGAACGCCATTTGGCGCAACCGACACCGCAGCAGCTACGCTCCCGTGGAGGACCTCTACGTACGCATCAATGACAGCATCTTCCGCCAGGAATACGCGGTCATCAGCACCAAGGTGGTGAACAGCACGTGGCACAAGCAGAAGAACTTCCTGACGCTCGACAAGGGTGCATCATCCGGCATCAAGGCGGACATGGGGGTCATCGGAAGCGATGGCATCGTGGGCGTGGTGCGGGCGGTCAGTCCGCACTTTGCATCAGTGATCAGCGTGCTCAGCCCTGACCTCAAGACCAGTGTGCAAATGCGAAGGACCGGTCATTTCGGACTGCTCTACTGGGATACCAACGACCCGCGCAGCGCATCGGTGATCGACATCGCCAAACATGCCCGGATACAGGTGGGTGACACGGTGGAGACCCGGGGGGGTGACCGCACCTTCCCTCCGGGCATACCGGTGGGTGTGGTTTCCTTCGTGGAGCAACAGCCGGGCAGCAATTACCTGGATATCACCATTGAGCTGGCGGAGGACATGACCCGAAGCGGCTACGTATACGTCGTCAAGGAACTTCAGCTTGCTGAGCGGGACTCGTTGGAAAAAGCGCACACAGCACCATGATCGGCTCCATTCTGCTCAACATCCTGCGCTTCGCGCTGCTGATGCTGCTCCAGGTACTGGTGCTGGACCACCTGGACGTGGCCAATGGCTACATGGTACCCTATCTCTACGTGCTCTTCCTGTTGATGCTGCCGTTCGAGCTACCAGAATGGCTCACCCTCCTGATCGGCGCCATCACAGGACTGACCATGGACCTGTTCAGCAGCACACCCGGATTGCACATGAGCGCCTGTTCGGTGATGGTCTATGGGCGTATTCATCTGCTTCGACTGCTGGCACCCCGGGAAGGGTATGAGTTCGGCATGCAACCCAGTGTACCTTCCATGGGTATCGCATGGTTCCTGACGTATGCCGGTGTGCTGATCCTGCTTCATCACACCTGGCTCTTCTACGTGGAGCTGCTCCGGTTCGACAGGTTCTTCGGCACCTTCCTGCGGGCCTTCCTGAGCGCGGCGTTCACCCTGGCGCTCGTGCTCCTGGCACAATTCCTCACCGCACGACCTGAACGCGACCGTGCATGAACTTCGAGTCGCGCAAATACGTCCTCATCGCGGCGGTCATCTTCATCAGCTCCGTCTTCATCCTGCGCCTGTTCCATATCCAGGTGCTTGACCCCCGGTGGCGCGCGGAAGCAGCGAACATGGCCGAGCGGAAGGTCACTGTCTTCCCCTCCCGGGGACTCATTTATGACCGCGATGGTGCCTTGCTGGTGGCCAACACGCCCGTGTATGACCTGATGGTGGTGCCCAAGGAGGTCCAACCCTTCGACACCGTGGCTTTGTGCGATCTGATCGGGGTTCCACAGGAAGACCTGCGTAAGCGCCTGGCCGAAGCCACTGCCTACTCGCGCCACAAGCCCAGCATCCTCGAAAAGCAGATCCCTGCGGACCAGTTCGCCGGAATCAGCCTGCACCTCTACAAATACCCAGGCTTCTACGGCCAAAGTCGAACACTCCGCACCTATCCGCCCCACCTGGCCGCTCACCTGCTCGGTTACCTCAGCGAAGCCAGTCCCGCACAGATCGAGAAGGACCCCTACTACCGCGCCGGTGACGTGATCGGCGTGGGTGGCCTGGAGTCCTACTACGAGAAGGAATTGCGCGGTCGCCGGGGCGTGAGCTATGTGGTGGTGGACGTCCACAACAATGTGAAAGGCCCCTTCAAGGACGGCCAGTTCGATACCCTGGCGGTGGATGGCCTGGACCTGTTCACCGGCATCGACATGGACATGCAGCGGCTTGGGGAGCAGCTCATGGTGAACAAGAAGGGCAGCATCGTGGCCCTCGACCCCAAGACCGGCGAGGTGCTGTGCATGGTGAGCAGTCCCACCTACGACCCCGAACTGCTCGTGGGCCGCGTGCGCAACAGCAATTATGGCATCCTGCAGCGCAACCCCATCAAGCCCCTCTTCGATCGTGCCCTGCAGGCCCAATACCCGCCCGGTTCCATCTACAAGATCGTGCAGTCGCTCATTGCCCTGGACGAAGGGGTGATCGACCTGAACAGTGGTTTCGCCTGCCAGAAGTCCCTCGTGGGCTGTCACAACCACCCGCCCGCCAGCGACATCATCCGCGCCATCCAGTACTCCTGCAACCCCTACTACTACCAGGTGTTCAAACGGATGATCGAGCAGGACAAGTTCCCCGATCGCTTCAGTGATGCGGCATACGGGCTGGAGCTGTGGCACCGTTACATGCTCACCTTCGGCCTGGGCCAGCGCCTGCCCATCGACCTGCCATCGGTAAAGGCCGGCAACATTCCTGACGTACCCTATTACGACCGCAAATACGGCAAGCGCGGCTGGGCCTTCAGCACCATCTACAGTGTGAGCATCGGCCAGGGCGAAGTGCTGGTGGCGCCCCTGCACATGGCCAACCTCGCCGCCATCTTCGCCAACAAGGGCTGGTACTACGACCCCCACGTGGTGCGCGCCGTGGGCCATCCCGATAGTCTCCAGCAGAAGTACCGCCAGCAACACGTCACTGGCGTGGATCCCAAATGGTACGAACCCATCCAGGAGGGCATGCGCCGTGTGGTGGAGGAGCCAGGCGGAACAGCCCGTAGTGCGCGCATTCCCGGAATCACGGTGTGCGGCAAGACCGGTACTGCGGAGAACCCTCACGGACAGGACCACGCCGTGTTCGTGTGCTTCGCCCCCATGGAAGACCCCAAGATCGCCATGGCCGTCTACGTGGAGAACTCCGGCTTCGGTGGTACCTGGGCAGCCCCCATCGCCAGCCTCCTGATCGAACAGTACCTCACGGACACCATCACCCGGCCAGATATGGTCAAGCGGATGATGGAAGCGGACCTCATCGCCAAGGAGGCCACCTTCGTGAAGAAGCCCAAGAAGCCCCGTCGCCGATGAACGCCCGCGAGAACGTATCGGCCAACTTCGACCGGCCTATCCTGGTGCTCTACCTGCTCCTGCTGTTCATGGGCTGGGCGAACATCTACTCCGCCGCCTACGACCCCGCACACCCCAGCATCTTCGACCTCGACAAGGAGTATGGCAAGCAGGCCGTGTGGATGGGCATCAGCCTGTTGCTCGGCAGCGGCATCCTGCTGATCCGCGGCGAGCTGTTCCGCAATGCCGCCTTCGCCATCTATGGCACGGTGTTGCTGCTGCTGGTGGCCGTGCTGCTCTTTGGCAAGGAGGTGAACGGCGCCAAGGCATGGTTCGCGATCGGTGGCTTCGGCATCCAGCCGGCCGAGTTCGCCAAGTTCGCCACCGCGCTCGCCCTCTCCAACTACCTCAGCGGACTGAAGGCCCTGGTCGACATCCGTTCGCGCGTCATCAGCACCATCATCATCCTGCTGCCCGTGGCCCTGATCATGTTGCAGCCGGACACCGGCACGGCCCTGGTCTCCGGCGCCTTCATCCTCGTGCTCTACCGCGAAGGCCTTTCGGGTAACGTGCTCCTGCTGGCCATTCTCGCCGGCATCCTATCCGTGATCTCACTTCTGTTGAAGGAGAGCCGCTTCGGCCTGCCTTTCACCGATGTCGAACTCGAAGGCAAGTACTTCCTGATGATCATCATCGGCGTCGTGGCCCTGCTTGGCTGGATCATCACCTACAACTTCGTGCTGAAACGCGAACGTCGCCGCTTCTATAGCTACATCGTCATAGGCTCGCTCGCTTCGGTGGTCTTCATCAGCAGCGTGGACTATGCATTCAACCAGGTGCTTGCCAAGCACCAGCAGGATCGGATCCTCGTCATGCTCGGCCAGATGGAGGACCCACAGGGACTGGGCTACAATGTCAAGCAGAGCCAGACCGCCATCGGAAGCGGCGGGTTCAGTGGCAAGGGCTACCTGGAAGGCACGCTGACCAAATACAAGTATGTGCCCATGCAGAGCACCGATTTCATCTTCTGCACGGTGGGCGAGGAATGGGGCTTCCTGGGAACCTCCTTTGTCGTGCTCACCCTGACGGTCCTCATTCTTCGCATCATCCAGATCAGCGACCGACAGCGATCACGATTCACGCGCATCTATGCGTACTGTGTGGCGAGCATCTTCTTCCTGCACCTGATGATCAATGTGGGCATGACCATCGGCCTTGCACCGGTGATCGGCATTCCGTTGCCCTTTTTCAGCTATGGTGGCAGCAGCATGATGGGCTTCACCGTGCTCCTTGGCATCCTGCTCCGCCTCGATGCAGAGCGCCTGAGCACCCTGCGCTGACAGGATACCTTCCCGGCCGCAGCTCATTGTTCTCAGCGGCCGGCGCCATGATCACGTCGGGCCGTCGGCGATCCAGGGAGCCGTGCCTCGGTGCGCGATCCCGTGCAGGCCGGATGCGGAACGCAATGCCTCCGAACATCGAACGCCGTCCACTTGGAAAGGCGTTCGATCGATGGGAAAAGAAGTTGCTCAGTAGAACATGCTGCGGTTGTCCTTCACACCCGCCGCCTCCTTGAGGGCATTGTACACGCCGGTCTCCACACGCCCCTGGACCCGGCTCAAGAGGCTGCTCTTCTCTGTAGCCAGGTCAGCCGCATCGCCAGCAGGCTGCTTATTGGTCATGCTCACCACGTACACAGCATTGTCTCCACGCAAGGGTACACTGACCTGACCGTTCTCCAAGGAGAAGATCTTACCGACCACTTCATACTCGCTGTATCCCCCGGGAATGCTGAATGTGTTGTAGAGCATGTCAGACGCTGACTGCACACTGCCCTTCAGCTCAGCGGCCAGGGCGTTGAGGTCGGTCTTCCCTTGCATCTGCGCAACGAAGGCTTCGGCCTTTTTCTCCTTGGCAGCTTCGCGCGCAAAACGCTCACGAACATCCTCCAAGGCCGGAACACCTTCCTCGCGGATGCCCGTAAGCAACGCCACCACGTAGTTGTCGCCCGCCTCCAAGGGCTCGCTCACTGCCTCCAGCTTGGCGCGGTTCACCCAGCTGATGGTGCTGCCAGGATCCTGGATCCCGCTCACGAACCGCTGATCGGGGCGGAGCTCGTCAACATTATTGAAGGTGAGACCGGCCTCTTCTGCGGCCGCTTTCATGGCCTCTTCGGTCTTGTTGCGCAAGCTGAACTCATTGGCCTCCTTGTAGACCGCCTTGAACGTGGCAGGCGAAGGACGCATGCTACGGCTCAGGCTCACCACCCTGCGTTCCTGGCGGGTACGCTGACCCAGCACCTCCACGATATGGAAGCCGTAAGTGGTCTTGCAGATGGTGATGGCACCCACCGGCTCATCGAAGCTGGCCGCAGTGAATTCAGGCACCATGCGCTGCTTGTCGAACCATTCGTAAACACCACCGGTGCTGGTGCTGCCCGGGTCATCGCTGAACTTCGTCACCAGTTCCTCGAACTTCTTGCGGTCCCGCTTCACCACGGCCAGGATGCTGTCCGCGCGTTCCTTCTGCTCCTCTTCTGTCCTGCCTTGTTGGGTGCTGAGCAGGATGTGACGCACACGGGCTTCCGGCACGTCGGCCAACTCCTTCACCTTTACCAGCTTCCACACGTCACCTTCAGCATAGGGGCCCACCACATCCCCCACAGGGGCATTGACGATCAACGAATCGTTGACCTTGTCTGCGGTGCCTTCGGTGTACGGCACTTTGGCATAGCTCCGGTCGTCACTGTTGGCGACAATGAAGAGGGAGTCATCATCGCTGCTGAGCATTTCCTGACGCAGGGAGGCGAGTTCCTGCATCGTAGCCAGCCGGTCCTCTTCGCTGGGCTTCACAGGAAAGAGCACGTAGACGAACTTGCGCGACGGCTTCTGGGCATACTTCCGTTCGTTCTTGTGCGCATCGTAGAAACGGCGCAGCTCCTGCTCGCTCACTTCATGGAGGCTGTCCGGCTCAGTATCATAGCGCTTGGCCACGAAACTGAAGGTGGCGCGGGTGTTCTTGGCCTCGTACTCATCGCGCGCCTGGGCCGTGTTCACGAAGACACTTTTCTTCACCAAGGTGGTGTACTTGGCGTACAACCTGTTCTCCGTAATGCGTCGCTTCTGGATCTCGTGGTACATCGGCGCCTGCAACTGCACGTTCTCGAAGTATTGCTTGAGCAGGGCGGGGTCCGGCTTTCCATCAGGGCCTCGGAAGTTGGGCTGGTTACGGAAGTCGGGCAGGATGTTCTCACCGAAACGGATGTCGTTGTACTCATCCGGGCTCAGGCTGAAGCCGGCGTCCAGCACCTGCGGCAGCATCACCTTGGCCTTCACCATTTCGTTCCAGACGCTGCTGCGGACCTGCTCCTGCATTTCGGCGTTCACCTGTTGGCCGAAATCGTTCCGGTAGCTTTCCACCTCATCGCTCACCCGGCGCTCGAAATCGGCCACACCGATCTCCTCGCCCGCTACTTCGCCGAGCACGGCGTCCTGACGCCCAGCGCCGCGACTGCTGAAAAGGTCGGTGAGGATGAACGCCGCCATGGCGCCGCCCACGATCACCAAGAGGAGTCCGCTGCGCTCGCGGATCTTGCCAATGACTGCCATGTGCCTTGTTGAATAGGGGTGCAAATATAGGATCCGGCCCATAACGGCGGGGTCCTGGTGTTCAGGTCCTGGCGCTCAACGCGCTCAGCCCGGCAATAAACCGGCCTCCGGGTCCAGCACGGTCACGCGCAAGAGGTCGATCCGGCCATGCTCCACCTGGGCGACCGTGAACCGCAAGGCCCCCAGATCGATCACCTGCTCCCGTTCGGGCAGATCGCCGGTGGTGTGCATCAGGTAGCCCGCCAGCGTATCGTACTCGTCGCTCTCCGGTATGTCCAGCCGGAACCGTTCCCGCACCATGCCCACCTCCAGCCGGGCGCTCAGCAGGTATTCGTGTTCACCCAATTGCTCAGCCACCTCCTCGGGTGCATCGTGCTCGTCCTCGATGTCGCCAACGATGGTCTCCACTACGTCCTCCATGGTGAGCATCCCGGCCGTACCTCCGAACTCATCCACCACCACTGCCACGTGGTTCCGCTGCTTGATCAACAGCTGAAGCAGTTCATCGGCCGGCATGGTGCCGGGAATGAAGTTCACGGGGCGCATCACGGAGCGGATGCTGCGCGGCTGGCGGAACAGCTCATATCCGTGGACATAGCCGATGATGTTGTCGATGGAATCCTTGTAAATGAGCAGCTTGCTCATACCGGTGCTCACGAACCGTTGGTGCAGTTCGGCAATGTCGCTCTCCACATCCAGCGCTTCGATCTCAGCCCGGGGGATCATGAGATCCCGCACCTTTATATTGCTCAATTCCAGCGTATTACGGAAATACTCCACCTCCGCGTCCAAATTCGGCCGTTTGGGGTCGTCAGCGCTCACCTCCTTTAAGAACTCATCCAGATCGATCCGTCCGAAGACAGCTTGGGCACTGCTGCTTTTCACGCCGAAGAGCCGAAGGAAGATCCCGCTGATACCTGTCATGAACATCATCGGAGCCCACATCGACCAGTACAGGACGAGCAGTGGGACAGTGAAGACGCTGAGCGCACCGTTGGGGTCGATACGGAACAGGGCTTTGGGCAGGAATTCGGCCAGAACGAGAATGAGCAAGGTGCTCAACAGGGTCTGGATGACGAGCACGAACGCCTCGCCATGACCGAAGGCACGCAGCCATGGTTCGAGCAGTTCGGCCATGGCAATGCCGTAGAGAACAAGCGCGATGTTGTTCCCGACCAGGAGCGCACCAATGACCCGCTCGGGCCGCTTGAGCATGGGGCCGATGAGCCGTGCCCAGATGGCTCCTCGCTTCCGTTCAAGCTCGATGTAGAGCCTGTTGCTGCTCAGGAAGGCGATCTCCAGGCCCGAACAAAGCCCGGAGACCACCACCGAAGCGAGGATTAGCAACAGGGCGGACAGGTGGGGAGACACGCGAAAGAAGGCCGATCGGCCACGGGGCTAAGATACGGGGCGTCCGTTCAGGAGCCCTTGCGGCGCTCCTCCATGGCCTCCAAGCGGCGGCGCGTGAACCGACGGAAAAAGAACATGGCCAGCGCGATCGCCGGGAAAGCCCACCACTGCACCGCCTCCCGGCCGGGCTCTTGGGCGGTCATCCAAATGGCGACCAGACCGGTGCCTATCGCAACGGCAAGCCAGAAATGCTCCATGAAGCGGGCCAGCTTGTTCATTCCGTCGCCAAGGTATCACTTACGGCCATTTGCAGGGTTCCTGTCACGTGTTGCACCTGGTAGCGGCTGAAATCTTCCGCAGCGACCAGACCCTGCCCGTGGATGATGTCGTCCCCACGCTGGATGCGAACGGCCTTGTCCGTGTAGATCCGCGCGCTGTCCTGGTACCAGATGATCATTTCGGTCTCAAGACGCTCTCCTTTGCTGTTCACGAAAACGACCTCACCGATGGCCTCCATGCGACGTGCCTGGTGCATGATGACCCCTCGCCGGGAGGTAAGCACGCTGCCAGGTCCCCCGACGCTATCGAAGAACTCCAGCCGCACGCCCTCCTCCAGCAAGGTGCGTTGCGGCTCACGCGCCCACTCCCTGATCTCACCAGCCGTCAGCCTGTACCTGGGCCGCCCCTGTTCCGTGTACAGTTGTTCCGTCCGTGTTGTGATGCGGTCCGGTGCGTCATCGGCAACGGCCACGGCCGCCACCTGGTCCAGATCATTGCTGCATGAAAACAGCATTCCCGCCAGCAGGGCGGGAATGCTCGAGGAGATCGTTCGCCACGGTCGGCGCATGAGGCTTACTTCCGGGTGCGTACCGTGGTGGTCTCGCCCAGGCCCCCGCACGCCACGGTCACGGACTTGCCATCGGTGAGCTGGTAGAAAAAGGCGTCCTGCTGCGTGGGGAACCGAGCGGCCATGGAGCCCATCCGGTCACCTGCCTTGTCGGACACGCCGGGGTCGAGGCTCTTGGCACGCTGGTAGTAGTCATACGCCAGCCAATACGCGCCCCAACTGTCCGGTGCTTCACAGGAGCCCGCCTGCGCAGCGATGGCGTTGCCGATAAGGATGAAGGCTTCCCCGTTCTTGGGCTCCACCTGCAGGATCTGGTTGGCGAAGCTGCGTGCCTGACCATGATTGCCTGTGGCACTGGCCACCTGACCGGCCTTCAACAGGTACTTCACCTTGTCCGTGCAACCCGTGCACAGGTCCACCGCCTCCTTCATGTAGCGCAGGGCATCACCCATATCGTTCTGCTTGGCCAGGTACATGCCCAGGCTGTAGGCGCTCTCGCTGCTAGGGTTCGCCTTGTGGACATCCTCCGCCAGGGTGCGATACACTTTCTCCTCGGTACAGTCCTTCCCATTGAGCACCTTCAGCAGGCGCTCCTTCATGGCGATGTCATCGGGTTTTGCGGCGACCAGCTCGCCCACGATGCGGCCGATATCAGCACACTCGGCGACCTTGAAGAAAAGGCTGTTCACAAGGTCACGGGCCTTGCCGAAGCGCTCACGTGCGTCCTCCTTGGCTCCGGGGTCGCTCATCCGGGTATCGATGTGGCCCATGACCAAAACGTACTCCTGGAGCATCTGCTCCTTGGTGGCTTCACCCTTGCCGTACAGGCAGCTCAGGGTCTGGTAATAAGCGCTCAGCACGCCGGCCTCGCTCCTTGCGCCTCCCAGCTCAACGCTTTGCTTCAGGATATCGTAGGCTTCCTTGCAGCGCTCAGGGGCATAGTAATAGAGGTCGGCCCCTTTTCGACCCAGAACGAAGGCCTCCTCCCCGAAGTGGGTGATGCGCATGTCGTAGACCAAGGAAAGCGAGTCGATGAGCCGCGCCTTGCGGGCCTCGTCCTTCTCCTTGTCGATGAAGACCGTCAGGATCTTGACGCCGTTCTGGTACACCCCTTTGCTGGAGCCGGGGCAGACCCGGACCACCTCCTTCCACGGGGCATAGGCATCCTTCTCGCCACCGTTCTGCTTCATGAATTCCTGATAGAGCGACAGGTTCTGAACGCAGGTCACGCTGTCCTCGGGCGTGGCGCCGTACTTGCTCTGTGCGTGGGCATCCGTGGCGGCCAGCAAGGTCACTGCCATGGTGCCGATGATGATCGTGTGCTTCATTCTATCCGTCGTTTCTTGAACCATTGTTCCCTCAGATCCGGTGTGATGGAAATGCCGATGAAGATGTCCGCGTATCGTTCCCTGAGCAGTCCATCGGAACGTTCACCACGCTCGCCCAGTTCCATTCCGAAGTTTAGGCGGCTGCGTGTGGAACTTCCCATCACAGGGAGTGACATTCCAAAGGACATGCCGATCTGTGAAAGCTGCCTGCCGTCCACCACCAGATAATCGTTCAAGTGCCTGATACCGACGCGGTAAATGGTGCGTTCCCAGAAGCCCCCCCCGATATCACCGGCCGGCCGGAAGCTCGCCCCGACGGCGACCTGTGAGCGGTCCGCAAGGTCGCCACGTCGGACGCCGTTCTCCTCCAACTTGCTCCAGGCGCGGCTGCGATGCTCCGCAGAAAAGGTCCAGTGATCGTTCTGGAGCGCTACGCCGACCCCGATCGACGCCGGCAGCCCGATGGACCCCGCCTCATCCATCACATAGAACGCCGTATCGTAGACGATCTCGGTCCCGATGGCACTGTAAGTGAAGCTGTTCACCAGTTCGGTCCGCTCGGCGGTCAGACGGGCAGGAAGTTCCACCGATGCGCCAAGGGTATACCGCCAACCGGACACGTCACGCGAACGGCGCGGCACCACCATTCCCTGGAGCTGTGCCCCGATGGTCAGCACGCCATCATGCACGTAGAGGGAGCGCTGCGCATTGCCATGGTAGAACCCCTCCGTGGGATAAACGGCCTGCCTGGTCTCCACGAGGGAACCGAAGAGATGGGCGTAATTCACACCGACGGCGATACGATGTCCGTTACCAAGGCTGTCCCGTTGGCCATCAAAGGCCTTGGAGACACCACCGAACACCCTGTTGAGGCCCCCATCCCCGGTGTAGGTATAGGCCACGGCACCTTCACCAGTGCTCAACGGTGCCGTGGTGGAGATCCGGTAGCCCACATCACTGTACGGCGCCAACCCGAACGCAATACCCCACTTTCCCTGCCCGAACGGAACCCCCAGCGATAGACCCAACAGGTCCGTCCGTCGGCCGGTGCTGCTGACCGCATCCCCTTCCACCCGCACGTTGCGGACCGAAAGCCCTGCTTCGAAGACAGGACGCACCAGGCTGCTGTAGGATGCGGGGTTCGAGGGATCCACTCCGAACGGATCGTTGTAGGCTATGCCAAGCCCGCCCATGCTGCTGCGCACCACCTGCGTGCTACCCAGCAGGTCGCCGAAACCATAGGCCGAATAAGGCGACCCACTACCCTGCTGCCCCTGGGCCATCGTCAGGGTGGACACCATCAGGTGGAGGAGGAGAATGGAGCAGGATCGCATGAAGGCCTTCCAAGGTGAGCAAAGGGACGGCAAAGATGCCACTTTTCAAGGCGCGGGCAGCCCACAAGCCATCCCCTCCCGTGAGGACAACGGCCAGATCGGGCGTAACGTGCGCACAACCCTCGATCATCGCGCGCATCTCTCCCAACGTGCCGTGCAGGATACCAGCGCGTAGCGCCTCCTCCGTGCTGCCCGCCACCAGCGGGGCCGGGCCCGCAAGGTCCACCATGGGAAGGCGTGCACTGTATGCGTGCATGGACCGGGCACGCATCCGTAGCCCTGGTGAAATGGCCCCGCCTCGGAAAACACCGTCCGCATCCACAAGGTCGTAGGTGATGCATGAGCCCGCATCAATGGCAAGCACCGGCCGACGAGGGAAGCGACGATGTGCGGCGACGGCGTTGGCCGCACGGTCGATGCCCAGGGTGAGCGGGGTGTTGTAGGCACTGTCAATGGGCATGGGCGACCGCTGATCGATGATCGTCACCGGTGCCAGGGAGGACAGCCACGCGCCCCAGCCGTGGATGTCGGCCCCCACTGAGGCCACGCCGATCCGCGATGGCCGCTGGCCTGCCAGGAACGCCCGTAGCTGCTTGTCGTCCAGGTCCGCCACACGTTCCACACGGATCGGTCGCCCAGCTTGGAACAGGGCCATTTTCGCCCGGGTGTTGCCCACATCAATGATCAGTTCCATGCGCAGTAGTGGCGTGTATGGTCCCTTCCATTATATTTGCGGCCCTGTTCGGCCATGGTGTCCAGCGCCGCCGGAACAAAGGAATGGTGCCTTAGCTCAGCTGGTAGAGCAATGGATTGAAAATCCATGTGTCCCCAGTTCGATTCTGGGAGGCACCACCCAAGGAAGCCCCTTCACAGGGGCTTCTTTCGTTATCCGGCACGCCTGGCGAGCCATGCCCGGACATCGGCCAGATGTTTCTGCTTGACCGGTTCACGTTGAGCCCGGTTCGTGGTGGTGAAGTATCGATGACGGGAGAGGAAGCGCTCCTGCAGTTCGTTCCACTCCTGTTCCGTGCTGAGCACGCCATAGGCACGCATCTCAGCAAAGAGCAGATCCCCGATCGATACAAAATCCGCGCGCCCTAGATAATCCAGATCGGCATCGCAAAGCACTTCCGCGACCAGATCCTTCGGACTTTGAGGTATCCGCGTTGCATCGATGAGCTCGCAGATGCGCTCCACCTGCGTTCCGGTGAACGCGAAACGTGGAAGATGCTCACGCACCAGCGAACAGCTGGCCTCCTCGTGGTCACGATCGCTTATCACGAAGCCCGCATCGTGGAACAGGGCCGCCACCTTGAGGAGGGTGAGGTCCTCTCCTTCTATGCCCTCCCGCTCGGCAATGTCGATGGCACTGGCGTATACATCAAGGGTGTGCGCGAGACTATGATAGCTGCGCTCCGACGGGAGCTCGCTCCGCAGCCGCTGCAGGATGTATGTACGTGCTCCTTCCGCGTCCATCGCTCCGCTGGTCAGCCAAGATACGATGCTTCCCCGAGCCACTACCTTTGCATCATGAGCGAGCGCCCACAACGCCGCACCCTCCTGCTCTTTTCCGTGCTCAGTGTCTACGTGGTGCTGCAGTTCACCTGGTGGGCGGTGTTGCTCCTCCGAAAGGACCGGGCCGTGCAGGAGCTGGCCGGTCAAGTGCGCACTTTGGGCGGCCACCCCGAAGGCTTGGTGGATCCGGCACGGAGCGCACGCATGGTGATGGGTGAAGCGGCGGTCGTGCTTCTCATTCTGCTCGTCATCCTCTGGCTCACCTTCCGTGCGTTGCGGCGCGACCTGGGGGTTGCACGTACCCAACGCAACTTCCTGCTCGCAGTGACCCATGAGCTGCGGAGCCCCATCGCAGCGATCAAGCTGCAGCTACAGACCTTGGCACGCCCCGGCTTGAGCGACCCACAGCAGGCCACGCTTCGCAACATCGCGCTCAGCGAGGCAGAACGGCTGAGCGGTCTGACGGACAAGGTTCTCCTGGCCACCAAGGCGGACGACGGGCTACTTCCGCTGGACCCCGTTGAACTTGACGCCGTGCAGATCGTCCGCGGCGTGGTGGAACGTTCACGGACCGGCAATGGTCGATCGCATGGGATCCACCTGAACGCCCCGGAGCAGCTGCTCATCACCATGGATGAGCAGGCGCTCCGAAGCATCGCAGAGAACCTGGTGGAGAACGCAACCAAGTACACACCGGAGGGCACCCGGATCGAGGTTCAGGTGGAACGCCTGCGCGACCAGTGGCGCCTTGCTGTAAGCGACCAAGGCCCAGGGATACCAGGGCCTGAACAGGCCCGCATCTTCGAGAAGTTCTACCGGTCCGGTAACGAAGAGACCCGCAGCGCGAAGGGCACCGGGCTGGGACTGTACATCGTACTGCGCCTGGTACAGCGCTCCGGTGGGGTGATCACGGTCCGATCGGGCTCCGGCCAGGGGACTACCTTCGCAGCCACCTTCCCTCTACGCTGAGAAATGACGCACAACAAAGTGGCCCTCGTGGTGCTCGACGGTTGGGGCATCGGAGCTGGTGATAACACCGATGCCGTGGCCCAGGCCCGAACACCGTACATGGATGGACTCCTGCGCACCTCTCCACATGCCACCCTGCTGACCGACGGCGAACACGTTGGACTGCCTGCGGGACAGATGGGCAACAGCGAGGTCGGGCACATGAACATCGGTGCCGGAAGGGTCGTATTCCAAGACCTGGTGCGGATCGACCGGGCCATCCGGGACGGCTCCCTTGCACATGAACCCGCACTCGTCAAGGCTTTCGACGCGGCCTGTCGGCCGGGTGTGCGCCTGCACCTCATGGGGCTCCTTTCAGACGGCGGCGTCCATGCGATGCGCCAGCATGCCGAGGCCCTGTGTGCGCTCGCCGTACGCGCGGGCGTGCCCCGGGTGTACGTGCATGCGTTCACCGACGGCCGCGATGCCGACCCGAAGAGCGGCCGCGCCTATATGGAGCGTTTCTTGACCGCAATGGACGGACTGCCGGTACAGATCGCGACGGTGGTTGGCCGCTACTACGCCATGGACCGCGATAAACGGTGGGACCGTGTGGCCCGTGCCTATGATCTCATGGTGCGTGGAAAAGGCATCCCGGTGCGCGATCCGTTCGAGCCGTTCGACCGGAGCTATGCCGCAGGAACCACCGATGAGTTCGTGGAACCGCATGTGGTCGTGGGCGATGATGGCGGACCGGTGGCCACCATCAGCCCTGGCGATGTGGTGATATGCTTCAATTACCGGACCGACCGCTGTCGCGAGATCACGCAAATGCTGACGCAAGCGCCCTTTGTAGAGCAGGGCACCGAACCGTTGGACCTGCATTACGTGACCATGACGGAGTACGACCCCACGTTCAAGAACGTGGATGTGATCTTCCGCAAGGATGACCTGGTACATACACTGGGCCAGGTGGTCGCCGAGAACGGTCTTCGCCAGATCCGCATCGCCGAGACCGAGAAATACCCGCACGTCTCCTTCTTCTTCAGTGGTGGCAGGGAGGCCCCCTTCGCAGGCGAACAGCGCATCATGGTACCCTCTCCCAAGGTGGCCACGTACGACCTGATGCCACAGATGAGCGCACAGGGCATTGTGGATGCCATCGTGCCCGAGCTTCGCAAGGGGGAGGTGGACCTGGTCGTACTGAACTTCGCCAACCCGGACATGGTGGGCCACACGGGGGTGTTCGACGCGGTGGTGAAGGCGGTGGAGACCACGGACCAGTGCCTCGCCCAAGTGGTACAGGCCGGAACAGGGGAGGGCTATCGGTTCGTGATCATCGCCGACCATGGGAACGCGGACAAGGCATTGAACAAGGATGGCACACCCAATACGGCCCACAGCACAAACCCAGTGCCCATCGTGGTGGTCGCCCCTGGCATTACCGCCCTGCGCAACGGCATTTTGGCCGATGTCGCGCCTACGATACTTGACCTGATGAACGTGAAGAAGCCCGCCGAAATGACGGGCTCCTCATTGCTTGTTCGGTAGTGATGCCTATCGCAGCACAGTGATGTGGCCTGTGTAGGGCTTCTCACGGTCCTCCACGACCACCTCATAGTAGTAGGTGCCGTCCGGAAGTCCCTCGGCCTTCCAATTGTTGCGGTAATCGCTGGTCTCCAGCAGCATCTGCCCCCACCGGTTGTAGATACGGACCGTGTGGGAGAGGAACTGAAGACCCTCGATGAAAAAGGTCTCATTGTAATCGTCCCCGTTCGGGCTGATCACGTTCGGTATCACCACGTCGCAGATCAGGTCCACCCGGATGAACTCCTGGGCGGTGCGCCCACAGTCGTCCGTGGCGGTCACCACGTACTCCTCATCGATCGCCGTTGACAACCACGCGCCGGGCCCTTCGTATCCGTTGCTCCAAGTGATCTCAAGGGAGCCTACACCACCCGACGCGAACACCACACTGAGGATCGAATCGTTGGCGCAGGGCACCAGCAGGTCCTCTCCGGTGATCAGGATCTCGGCCGCATCGATGATGGTCAGGCTCACGGAGGCATCCGCTGAACGACCGCAGGCATCGGTGACAGTGGCAATGATCGTAGCCACTTCCTCGCTGTCATCCAGCCCATCCTCGAAGGGGGCGAACGGCAGTTCGATGGTATCAACACCGTCCGGGATCAATGCGGATCCGGGCAGCTCGTAATCGGCACCCGGTGTGGCGTCACCTGTACCGTTCAACGAAATGACCAGATCGCCCGGAACGCCCTGGGGTCGGGAGATGGCAATGATGCTCTGGTCGCAGGCTTCCAAAAGGGTGCTCGACCCGATGATCGAGAGCACAACGGGTTGCACTGGTTCGAGGTCCACAACGAACTGTGACACAGAAATGGTTCCGCAGTCATCCGTCACTGTCGCACTGTAGACCGTATTGGTCAGGGGTGAGACCGACAGATCGGCCCCCTGTGATCCGTTGGACCACTGCACGTTGTAGGGCGCATAACCACCGGTGATGGTGGGTGTGAACTCAGCGGTGCCCTGACAAGGTATCGTGGTGTAGCCCCCAATGCTCACCAACGGTGCGGCTGATTCAATGAAGAACTCGAACTGGTTCACGATCTGGACCCCCGAGCAGATGGACTGGGACACCAGCGTAAGGATGATGTTCTCCGTACTGTCGGTATCGATGGGGCAGTTGAACGTGAAGGACTGCACGGTGTCCCCAGGAAGGAACACGAGCGAGTCGGGGAAGTTGGGCGAGAAATCCACGCCAGGGGTGGCCGAGCCACCGACCGTGATGATCACCACGTTGGTATCCGCCCCTCCATCCTGCTGGATGAAATCGATGGTGACCGGGTAGCAGCTTTCGAGGATGGTGTTCTCCCCAACGATGCCAGGGCCGGGTGTGAGGCTGGGGATGAACGGCACACTGGTGAAACTGCCTGCTTCCAGGAACACACCGGAATCAAAGGCCGTGTCACCACCATCAGCGATCGCCATCTTGATGTGGTAGGTCTGGCCGCAAACCACCTCGGCGCGTGCGGTCAGCACCACCGTCTGCCCATCGAACTGCACCTCGATGCTGGCCCCGTTGTCAATGTAGTAGATGTTGTTCGCGATCCAGTTGGCATCCAGGTCGAGGCAATTCTGAAGTTGGCCATTGGCACCTACCGTGCCATTGTTCACCGTGTTGATGGAGACAGGAACGCTGGTGCCGGGAACAAGCGCGAGGTTCACGGCTCCGTCGGTGAACGGACCCGATAGTCCAGGTCCGCTGAGGAAAAAGCCGAACACATCGTTCACGGTGCCACAGACATACTCGTTGTATTCCTCCGATGCGAAGACATAGCGGAACGTGATGGAATCGCCGACCGGGATGAAGTCGAACTCCAGGATGGAGGCGTCGTTGGTGGTCACACCAGCCAGTGTCTCCAGATCGGGGTCACCAAAGCCGAAGTTCCCTCCTCCCAGGGTGGACCCGCCCGCATCATTGGGTCCCAGGGCCACCTCCACGTTCCCTGAGGAAAGAATGATACCGGACCCAAGCCCGATGCTGCCCTCCGCACCTGTAAAGGACCCCGCCTGCTCGTTGAGCAAGGTGGCGTCACCGCCGTTGAAGGTCACGTTGCTTACCGTCACGCCCTCCCCCAACAGTACGTTCTCCAGCAACTGGAGCGGGGTCTGGGAGTTATCGATGGCCAGTTGGGCGTTCAACGGAGCCGCGAAAAGGACCGTCAGGAATGAGGCAGCGAGAGAAGCGATGCGCATGTTCATGCGTTATGGTGCGGTTGTGGTTCCACGCAGGAGCGTGACATGGCCGTAACCCTCCTGCGGAGCGAAGTAAAGGCCTGCGACCCGATACTTGTACACATAGACACCCGTTGTTGCAGCGTCCGAGCCGTTCACTGACCCATCCCATGGGACATTGGTATCGGCGGAAGAGAAGATCAGCTCACCCCAGCGGTCGAAGACATCCACTTGATACTCGGTGATCTCAGCTCCAACGGGGAGGAAGAAGTCATTGATGCCATCACCGTCCGGTGTGAAGGCATTCGGGAAGTGGAACTGGGCCGGTGGCTTCAACAGCACCGAGTCCGAGCTGAGGCATCCGTTGGGCGTGATGATAGACAGCGTCGCCCAATGATCGTCCGTATCGAAATAGCTGTGGTATACTTCGTCGTCCCGGTAGCGCGTGCCGTCGCCCATGTCCCACAGCCAGGTACGGGCATAGGGTGCCGAGGCTGCCTGCAAGTACCAGTCGTCCTGCCCTTTGTTCGTCACCACGATATCGATGACCACACGCTCCACCTCGATGTCGACGGCTGTTCCAGCCTCTTCGCCGCAGCGGTCGATCACGTTCACCGAATAACGCATATCCTCCACTGGCGCTTCCCACCGTACAGGGTCGTTGTGGATGCTATCCATCCAATGGATGGTGTAATACCCGGAACCCCCGGAGACCAATGCTTGCAAGGCCAGGCTGTCACCAAGGCAGATCAACTGATCGGGTGGCAGTGCCACCTGGAGCAGTGCATATTGTGGCAGAACTGTGCTCACGGTCGCGGACCCCGTATTGCCGCATTGGTCCACGACACTGATGATGTAAGGAGTGGTCGCGTTCACGGGTACGCGGATGAAAGTGCCTGCACCCAAGGTGTTCCCGTCCACATCGGACCATGTACGGTTATACACGCCGCTGCCACCAGTGATATTGACGATGCCCACCGTGGCAGTATCGCCTGCACAGACCACTACGGAGTCGCCTGTGGTGGTGATGACGATCGGGTCCAGCGGAATGGTCGTGATCAGCACGCTGTCCTGGATAGTGGTACCACAGCCCTCACCGACCGTTACGATGTAATTGTCCGCTTCGCCGTTCGGCACAGTGATCGATGCGGTGTTCCCAACGACGGTTCCGTTCAGCGTCCATTGGTAGGTGTACACGCCATTGCCACCTGTTGCACTGATCACTTCAATGTCGACATCACCGAGACAGGCCACTGCGATATCATCGGACACTTCGATCTCAAGAGGCTGGTAAACCGGCAGGGTGACCACGACGCTATCCTGGACCGGAACCACTGCGCAGATGTCACTGACCGTAAAGTAGTACGTGGTGGTCACTTCGGGAGAGACCGTGATACTGGGCCCCACTTCACCGGTGCTCCAGACCAGCTCATATTCGCCCATGCCACCGGTCACTGTGGGGGTGAGCGTGTGGGTCTGCCCGCAAACGCCATTGATGTCCGTGGTGGTCACTTCCAAGGGTGGTGGACTGTCGATGGTGAATGTGAAGACGGTCTCCACCACCACGCCGGCGCAGGCCACCAGTTGCTCCACATTGATCACCAAGGTCTCCGGCCCATCGGCATCGAAGGGCACATCCAGGAAGAAGGACAGTGACTCCACCCCGGGCTCGAAGATCATCTGGGTGGGCAGGGGTGGTGAGAAATCGACACCGCCGGTGGCCGTTCCGCCATACACGTAGGTGACCGTATCGCTGTTGTTCAGATCGCCCAAGCGGGTGAACACGAGCTCATAAGGACCGCAGCCTTCGAGCAGGATGTCGCCGTTCACGCCATAACCATTGGAAAGGGTGGGTTGCACCTGACCCGTGCTGGTGAAACTGCCCGCCTCCAGGAACACACCGGAATCGAAGGCGGTATCACCGCCATCGGCGATCGCCATCTTGATATGGTACTGCTGTCCACATTCTACCAATGCGAACGCGGTGAGCACTACTGTCGTACCATCGAACTGAATGGTGTTACCCGTCGCGTTCGACTGATAATACACACTGTTCGCCTCCCAATTGGCATCCAGATCGGAACAATTGGACTCCGTACCAAAGGTTCCGACCGTTCCGTTGTTCACGGTATTGATGGACACCGGTATCGTAGTGCCAGGGACCAATGCGATATTGATCGCATTGTCCGAGAACGGCCCAGCGATGCCAGGTCCGCTCAGGAAGAATCCGAACACATCGTTCACTGTTCCGCATACGTATTCATCGTACTCCTCAGAGGAGAACACATAGCGGAACTTCAGCGAATCACCGGTCGGAATGAAATCGAACTCCAGGATGGCAGCGTCATTCGTACCGACGCCGGCAAGCGCCTCCAGATCGGGATCACCATCGCCGAAATTCCCGCCCCCTTCGGTCGATCCACCCGCATCGTTGGGCCCCAGCGCAACTTGAATGCTGCCTGTTGCCATGATCACTCCTGCGTCCAACCCGATAATGCTGGTCGACCCATCGAACGAGCCGATCTGCTCGTTCACCGCGTTGCCAGGTACCCCGTTGAAGGTGATGTTGCTCGCCGTGACCCCTCCACCGAGCAGAACGTTCTGAACCAACTGTATGGGGGTCAACGTATTGTCGACCGTCAGCTGCGCCGAGGCCGATGTGCTGAACAACAGGCAAAGCGCGGCTGGGATGAGCGGAACGGGAGTGCGGTGGCGCATGGCGTGGTGAAAATAGGCGATCCAGACGAAGAGAAGACCTGCGGGGCCTTCAAAAGGTTGCCCGGTCCCCAAAAACCCGGCCCGGACGACCCGCCTATCTTTGCCGCTCATCAAAGACCGCCTCCCAGTGAACACCATCGACCCCTACATCAAGGCCAACGAGGAACGCTTCCTGAACGAGCTGCTCGACCTGCTCCGCATCCCAAGCGTGAGCGCCGACCCCAAATACAAGGGCGATGTGGCCCGTTGCGCCGAAGCGGTGAAGCAGCGTATGGTGGAAGCCGGGCTGGACAAGGTGGAGGTGTGCCCCACGGCAGGCCATCCCATCGTGTACGGCGAGAAGATCGTGGACCCGAAGCTCCCCACCGTGCTGGTCTACGGCCATTATGATGTACAGCCCCCCGACCCCCTGGACCTCTGGCACAGCGGCCCCTTCGACCCCGTGATCAAGGACGGCATGATCTACGCCCGCGGCAGCGCCGATGACAAAGGCCAGTTCTACATGCACGTGAAGGCCATCGAGGCCATGATGAAGACCGGCGGCCTTCCCTGCAACGTGAAGGTGATGATCGAAGGAGAGGAAGAGGTGGGCAGCGACAACCTGGGCCTCTTCGTGAGCGCCAACAAGGAGAAGCTCGCCGCCGATGTGGTGCTGATCAGCGACACCAGCATGATCGCCAACGACGTGCCCAGCATCAATACCGGCCTGCGAGGACTGAGCTATGTGGAAGTGGAGGTGACCGGCCCGAACCGCGACCTGCACAGCGGTGTGTATGGCGGTGCAGTGGCAAACCCCATCAACGCACTGTGCGAGATGATCGCCAGCCTGCACGATGCCGACCGCCGTATCACCATCCCCGGCTTCTACGAGGCCGTGAAGGAGCTGAGCAGGGCCGAGCGCGATGCCCTGGCTGAAGCCCCCTTCAACGAGGAGGAGTATATGAAAGACCTGAAAGTCAATGGCTTGCGTGGCGAGAAAGGCTACACGAGCGAAGAGCGCAGCAGCATCCGTCCCACGTTGGACGTGAACGGCATCTGGGGCGGCTACATCGGCGAAGGCGCCAAGACCGTGTTGCCCTCGAAGGCCTACGCCAAGATCAGCATGCGCCTGGTGCCCGACCAGAAAAGCGATGTGATCACCAAGCTCTTCAAGGACCACTTCGAGTCCATTGCGCCTCCTGGCATCCAGGTGGTGGTGAAGCCCCACCACGGTGGTGAGGCGGCCGTGACGCCCATCGATAGCCCCGCCTACCTGGCGGCCAGCAAGGCCATGGAGGAGACCTTCGGCAAGAAGCCCATCCCCACCCGCGGCGGCGGCAGCATCCCCATCGTAGCCCTCTTCGAGGCGGAGCTGGGCCTGAAGACCGTGCTGCTCGGGTTCGGCCTGGACAGCGACAACATCCACAGCCCCAACGAGAAGTACGGCGTGTTCAACTACTTCCAAGGCATCCGTACCATCCCGCGCTTCTTTCAGCATTTTGCCGCCAGTGGCTTCAAAGCCTGATCGCGGCACGCCTGTTGCCCTGATCACCGCATGATGCCCACCCTCCCTTCGTACCTGCGGCTGTCGCTGTTGGCGTTGCTCCTCGCTGCCTGTTCTCCCTACGATGAGGTGGAGCTTCGCGAGATCCGCGGCGTGGAGGTCCTGCGCATGGACGGCAGACAGATCGCTGTGCGCGTGGATGTGCAGGTCTACAACCCGAACGGTTACCGCATCACCGTGGAGGACCCCGATGTGGACCTCTTCCTGAACGACACTTACGTGGGCAAAGGGTTGCTCGATTCCGTGCTGGTGCTGGAACGCCGCTCGGACCAGGTCTATCCGGTATACCTCCATGCCGACCTGGCGGGCGGTCCGTTGATGATGGTGATGCTTGGTGGCGCGCTCACCGGGCAGGTGAAGCTGGGCGTGAAAGGCACCGTACTGGCCCGCAATGGCATGCTGCGCAAACGCTTCCCCTTCGAGGCCGAGGAGACCATCGACATGCGGGGTTCACGACCCTGACACGAACGGCTCCTTGCGCACCACCACCGGCACTCCCAGCAGCCCGGCGGCCAGACTGATGTGCATGCTATTGCCCACGATAGGGTAACTATCCCGGTGCGACCAGCGCGCCAGATCATGCTCCTTCAGGAAATCGTCGCGATAGGTGTAGACCAGGAACCCGTTCACCTCCTGCACCTCCAAGACGTCATGGTCTGTGACCACCTCGGGACCATGACCGAGGTAGTTCAGCCATAGCAGCGCTGACAGCAGCAGGGGACCCACCGCCAGCAGGTTGAAGAGGAACCATTCCAAGCGCTCCATGCCCAGGCGCAGGCCCGCACGTCCATAGCCCAGCAGGTTGCCTCCGAAGGCCAGCACCAGGAAGATGCGGAAGAGCAGCCCCGGATCGATGAGCGTCCACGGCACCACGGTGACCATGCTGCCCAAGCCAACGAAGATGCCGATACCCATGAGCGTGCCGGGCCAGCGCTGGTCACGCACCCCGCCCTTCACCCCGCGCTGTTGATGGTGACCTGCGCTACGGCGCAATAGCGGGCCCACGGCGTTGTTCCTTTGGGGTGCCATGCATGCGAAGGAAGGACATCCGGCGTTATCGACCAACCGGTTCGTTCGGCTGAACGCATCCCTGACCTGCTCCATTGACCCGATGCGCATACCGCTGCTGCTGCTCCTGTTCCTTCCCCTGGCACTCGCCGCACAGATGGTGCAGGTGCTGCCCGGCACCGACGACCCTGCGGAACTGCGCTTCAACCCGGCCTTCATCGCCCGCAACCGCATCGCATCGGTGAGCGGCGAACGCTCCGTGAAGCGCGACAACAAGCCCATGCAGCCACAGTCCGAACGGCACCACTACCGCTTCGACGAAGACGGCCGCACCATCTATGCCAACCACTCCTATGGCATGCCGGGCAGCGGACGCGACACCACCTCCACCTCGGTGACCTTCGGTACGGATGGTCGTGAACGTGAGCGGCTGCGAAACGACCTGTCCGGACATTTCCTGCTCAGCATCGAGCGCGATGTAGAGGGCCGGCCGGTACGGCAGACCTACAGCCGCGTGGCCAACCTCAACAGTGACCGCTACCAACTGCAGCCCGGCATCGTCACTGCCATCAGCGACGAGCACTACCGGCACGAGCAGGTGAACGACAGCACCGCGCGTCAGCTCTTCCTAAACGAATTGGGCCTGGCCTATCGCGAGCAACTGCGCTTCACCGATGCGCGGGGCTACCTGCGCCGCATCGAGGACCGCTACCTGGTGAGCAACCGCAGCTCGCGCATCACCTTCGCTTACGACGAGAACGGACGCCTGGCCGAGCGGGTGGAACAGCCGGACATTGCCAGCAACCGCACCATGCGCCGCACCTGGACCTACGACCGCGCCGGCAATGTGCTCTCCGGCCAGCTGTGGCATGATGGTGTGCAGGTGCAGCAGGAGGAGTACCTCTACGAAGAGACCACCATGTTCCTCAAGGCCCGTTTGACGCGCGACCTGCAGAGTGGCATCATTCATGTGGTGCGCTATACCACCGCCTACCGCTGATGCGCTCCTTGTGCCTCCTTCTGCTGTTGCTGTTGAACGCCGGTGTGCGGGCACAGGGCGTGGTGGTGCAATGGGCCTACGGTCCCTTCGGCACCCTGGGCGATGCGGCGTTCGTGGTGGAGAACGGCCGGATCCATCAAGCGGTTGGTCCGTTCGGGCAGAAGGGTGCCTGCATCTATGTCTTCGATGAAGAGGCCGTGTACCACAGCGCCGATGCCCTTGGCAGCCAAGGCCAGGGCGCGTTCCGACTGGAAGACAACAAGCTGTACCGCTGCCAGGGCACGTTCTGCACCCGCAGCAGTGGCGCACTCCTCGTGGAGGGTGCCAAGGTGTTCCGCTGCGAAGGGCCGTTCTGCAACAAGGCGGAAGGCGCCTTCGTGCTCGATGGCCGCACGGTGTTCCTGGCCGAGGGTGCTTTTGCCCAGCCGAGCGATGCTGTGTTGCACCTGCGCGGTGAGGTGCCGTTGATCGCGCTGCTCGCGATCCTGGCGGGGCTGTGAGCTTATCCCTTCCTGGCAGGCTGTGTTACGTTCGCCGCTTTGCCATACGCCGGCACCAGGTAGGCCAGGTCATCGAAGGCACCTGCGGCGAACCGCTGTTCGGCCAGCCCGATCATGTGACGTGCAGAGGGTACGATGCCCGGTACGTGTGTGATGTGCGTTGCGGACCGCCAGAGCGCTGCCGCCTTGTCCGCACCATCGCCGAACACCACGGGCTGTTCGGCACTGGCGGCCCACGCTTCGTCAAGGATGAGAGGTGCGACATCGCCTGTCGTAGTGCCGTGTGTCGCATATGGCTGTGTGAACACCTCCATGCGCCGCGCATCGATCATGGGCCAAAGTGTGCCGGACAAGGCCGATCCTCTCGTGCGTGCTGCCGCCACGAGCACCGCCAAGGTCGGTATGCCGATGATGGGCCGTTGAAGGGCGTAGCAGAAGCCTTTGGCCGCGCTCAGGCCGATGCGCAGTCCCGTGTAGCTGCCCGGTCCCGTGCCCACGGCGACGGCATCCAAAGCGCTCAGTGGTAGTCCGGCTTCGCGCATCACCTCGTCCACGAAGACGTTGAGCCGTTCGGCGTGGCGCAGTTGGGCGTCATCCACTTCGCGCAGGGCGAGCACCTGGCCATCGCGCCCCACAGCCACGCTGCACAGCTTGGTGGCGGTCTCGATGGCAAGGATCAGGGGCATGGCACGGAAGCCGGTATGTTCGGCCCGGCGAAGTTCGCCATCACAACGCGATCGGCAGGCCTTGCAGGATCTCCAGGCTCTTCACCGCCATGAGGTAGTTGTAGCGCGCATTGATCACATCGGCGGCGCTGCGGTTGGCGTTGTTCTTCGCCGTATTCAGCTCCACTGCGTTGATGGCACCGGCCGCGAAACGTTCCTGGGCGTAGCGATACGCCTCATCGGCCGCTTCCGTGGCGCGCTTGGCGCTTTCGTACTGGCGGTAGGCTGAGCGCTGTGCGGTGATGGCGTTCATCACATCGCGCTGCAGGCTAATGCGGCGCTGTTCACGCTGGTTCAGGGCCTGCTCCTTGCGGATGCGCGCCTGGTCCACCTGGGTACGGTTGCGCATGTTGTTGAACAGGGGCACGCTGAGCGTGAAGCTCAGCGACTCGTTGAGATTGTCGTCCAGCTGCGTGCCGAAGGGCTTGGTACGCGTCTCGAAGTCCACCGTAGGCTGGAAGACCTCTTCGCCCGAACCAGTGAAGCCGATGACGGCGGGTGTGCCGAAGATGGGTTCGCCTATGGCCTCGATGTTGCGCCCCGAATAGCCGGTACCTGCCGATGCACTGAACACGAGACTGGGCAGCCCGCCCGCCTGGGCCACGGCAATGCCGCGCTCAGCGCTCTCCACGTTCAGCTCTGCCTGGGCATAAGCGGGGTTGTTGCGCAACACCTCGGCCAGCACGGTCTCCACCTGCTGGGTGGGCTCGGTGATGGAGAGCAGATCCATGCCCGGTGCCACCACATCGAAGGAGGCCGCCTCCTCCGGTGAGAGCTGCATCAGCGATGCCAGGTCGAGAAAGGCGAGATCGAGCTGGTTCAGCAGGTCGGTCCGGGTGAACTCCTCCTGTGCGCGCTGGGACACGAGGTTGAGCACTTCTGCACGCGGCACCACTCCGGCATCCACCAGTTGCTGCACCCGGTCGATCTGTTGCTGGGTGGTGGCGACCTGCGCTTCGGCAACGCGCGCCCGTTCGCGCAGGGCGAGCACGTTCAGGAACGCGTTGGCGACCTGGGTGCGGATGTCGTTGCGAACGGCCTCGTAGCCCTTCACCGCAGCATCCTCCTGCAGGCGCGCCTGACGCAGGGTGTTCTGCTTGCGGAAGCCTTCGAAGAGGGAAAGGTCGCTGCTGAGGAAGAAGTTGTTGGTGCGTACACGGTCGGTGGCGAAGGTGTTGGTGAAGCGGTCCACCACGCGGCCATAGTTGTAGCCGTGCGTACCTGCGGCGTTCAGGTTGGGCAGCAGGTCCCACCTGGCCTGTTCGGCGGTGCTTCCAGCGATCTCCCCATCGAGCGCCGCATTGCGCATGGTGAGGTTGCGCTCCTCGGCCCGCTGCACACATTGCTCCAAGGTGAGCGCCTGTTGGGCCTGCAAGGTGAAGGAGGACAACACAAGAACGGAGGGCAACAGGAAACGCATGGCGATCATCGGGACCATGTGCGGCCCCAAGCACCAAAACTATCCGTTGGTGGAAGCCCCGGAGGGCGCTTATGACGAACGGTGGAGCGGCGTGGTGAAAGGTGTGGTCACATCCCCAGCACCTTGATCTCCACCCGGCGGTTGGCCTCGCTCTGCTCCCTGTTCTTGGGTTCTGGGAAGAGCATCTGCGAGTTGCCCAACCCCACGTAGGAAATGCGCTCCGGCTCGATGTCGTTCACGAGCAGGAAGTCATAGACCGTCTTCGCCCGCGCGGTGCTCAGCTGGATGAACTCCTTGGTATTCTTGAAGGTGGGACCGTTCACATGCCCTTCCACCTCGATGCGCACCTTGGGGTTCTCCTGCATGAAGCGCAGCAGCATGAGCAGCGAAGCTTCGGACTGACGCATCACCTTGTCCTCGTTGCCCACGAAGCGGATGTCGTCGAGGATGACCCGTGCACCAGGGGCAATGGGGGCCAGCTTCACCTCCACCCTCACCTCAGGGTCCATGTTACCCTTCACCCTCAGCGTCTGGAACATGTACCCTGCACGCACGCAGCCGATCTTCAGGTTCCGGTAGGCATCCATCTCGTAGCTGTAGCTGCTCTTCCCTTTGGCCTCCACCACCTTGTCGAACTGCATGCCGTCGATGGTGAGGTTGGCAGCGATGGGCTTGCCGGTGGCGGCATCCACCACATCGATGTGCAGCTGTTGACGGAGCTTCTGCTTCTCCTCAGGATCGGGTTCGGGTGGCGGGGGGGGCGGGTCGTAGTGGAAGTGGATGGTGTAGCCCGCCAACGGTCGGTCCTGGTAATCGACCACCAGGTAGAAGAGATCGCCCTTCTTCACCTCGATCTCCCGGCTGAAACTGCTGCCCACACCGCTGCGAACGAAGTCGTCCGGAGCATCCTTGCGCAGGCCACAGATGGAGCGGTTGCTCTTGTCGTTGCGGGAAATGTTGCTGCGGATGGGCTTCACCTGCTTGGTCGCGATCTTGTCGCAGATGCCCGGGATCGCCCCTTCGAAGACGAGGAAGTCGATATCGTCCTCGATGTTATCGGGGATGATCTCGAAGGTGATCTTGGTATCGGCCGGCGAACGGAACTTGTACCACGTACTGTGGTGCTCGCGTTCGAACCATTGCAGGTCCTCCTTCGGGTTCTCCTTGATCTCGAGCTTGTTACCGAACCCGCGCACCGCGTTGGGCTGGTGGTAGATGGAGTCGGTAATGACAATCGCACCCGTGCAGTCACCGTTCTCCTGGGTAAGTTCAGCGGTGGACTGCGCCAGTATGGTGCTGCCCATGAGAAAAAGTATGGCGATGACGGGGAGTCTCATCGATGCGACCCCGTTCTACGGAGGACGTGGCCTCAGGTTGCGTAGGCCAGGTTGCTCCCCAGCCACTTCTCCATCCACTGCACACTTTCCCCCTTGCGCCGCGCCATGTCCTCCACCTGGTCCCTGGCCACACGGCCGATGCCGAAGTACTTGGCCTGCGGGTGCGCGAAGTACCAGCCGCTCACCGCCGCCGCCGGGCTCATGGCCAGGCTTTCGGTGAGGGTGATGCCGGTGTGCTTGGTGGCGTCCAATAGGCGGAAGAGCTCAGGCTTCTCGGTGTGGTCGGGGCAGGCGGGGTAGCCCGGCGCCGGACGGATGCCCTGGTACTCCTCCTTGATGAGCTGCTCGTTGCTGAGGCGGGCGGTCTCGTAGCCCCAGAGCTCCTGGCGCACCACCTCGTGCAGCTTCTCCGCAAAGG
>JAWKNG010000004.1:0-250336 GCA_041391845.1 Flavobacteriales bacterium
TAGGTGGCCGAGGGTGTCCGTCTTGCAGAGCAGAGCCCAGTTGTTGTAAGTGCCATCGGGCATGTCGCCCTCAATGCGGCCGATATACATGTAACTGCCATCTGAAAGGGCGAGTAGATTGCGCGATTCCTGACTGTAGGGATAGGTGTTGATGGAGCGCGTCCAAAGTGTATCGCCGTTCTGATCGAATTTCACAAGCGCGTTGCGCGACCATAAGTTGTACCCGACAGCGCCTTTATTGGCAAGTAGCACTGGATTGCCATCCAATGCATGCACCATCCGGATGGGGCTATGCGTATGCCAATGTCTGGGAGCGCTATTGTAACCCTTGCACCAAAGCACATCTCCGTATGGATCCAATTTCAAGAGGAAGAGCAACGGTGTGGTCTGGGGCTCGAAAATGCCGCCGGAAGGTTCGGTGTAACCGGCGACCAAGATGGAACCATCCGGCTCCACCAGCGCATCTTCCGCCAAGCCCAAGGGCTGGAAATAGCGTTTGCTCCATAGTATGTTGCCCGAACTGTCCAGACGCATCATCGAAGCACCGCCAGCCCCCCCGGGCTCAAGACCGCCATGATCGAAACCAGCAAGAATATCGCCATTGGACAATTCTTTCATGATTTTGAACTCAAATCCTTCGCCTAAATTGAACTTGGACCAAATTATTTCTCCATTTGCACCAGTGCGAATAATAAAATTACCACCATAAATTAGCATTTCACCGGAATCGAGTAAAAGAAGGCCGGAAGGATACTTAAAGCAGCTATTTGTATTCAATTCATAGTAATACGACCAGACCAAATTTCCAGAAGCACTTACTTTGGTCAATGCAGGATGCGAATTGGTCGATACACCGGGATAGGTCGTGCACGTATCTTTGTAGTACGGAGAAGTAAAAAACAGGGTGCTATCATCCCTTGCCTTTACGGATATCATTGCAAGCATCGTATCTCTATCATAATTAAATGCATTTATAATGGAGCCATCTGTTCCAAATACAGAAAATCCCGTGCTCTTGGAGCTCGCGATCAAGATGGTTCCATTAGTAAATTCATGCATGTCTTTTTCCACAGCTCCTATGGAATTAAACATCATAACGAATGAATTTTGTCCATACGAAAACATGCTTATTAATAAAGCAAATGGTGCGTGCAATTTTAGTAGCATGGTGCTATTGGATGAGAAGTTTCTTGTGTCCTACGTGTGTGCCTTCATTTACCCGAATACTCACCAAGCCGGATGCTACATGATGCAGGTCGAGATGCAGGTCAATTGAGGTGACGGAGTTGTATGTGCGCAACAAGCGGCCCATGGCATCCACAACTTGGATGTCTTTGGGGTTGTCATTCTCGAAGTGTAGCCAAGCCTCTTCCCGCGCGGGGTTCGGGTACAGTGTAAAGTCCCACGTCGTGGGTATGTCCGTCGCAAGCGTTCCTACAGGATTGCCACTGCGGCGTTTCACCAGTGGCTCTGGGCTGATGATGAAGGCGTAGTCCGCGTGGAGGGTGTCGAGGTGGAAGTTGAGCACACCGCCCAGAGGACTTGTGCTCAGGTCCAAGGTTACGATACCATCGCCGTCCAAATCCTCTTGGTCCACAGGGATGTCGGCTGGAGTGGTGTTCAGGCGGGTTGGGATGCCAAGCGCAGCCGTGGCCCGGCACAGGTTGTGCGCTGCAGGTCTCGGCAGACCCGCGCAAGCAACTATCGGCACGCGCGCATCCATGCTATCGAAGGTACGCGATAATTAGTTGCTGGGACAGGGTGTGGCGCCCCCTCACTCCACCACCACCCGCTCATTGCGCTGGCCATCGGGGTCGGTGATGCGCAGGATGTAGGTGCCTTTGCCGAAGCGGCTGAGGTCGATGTCGGTGGTGGTGGCGCCGGGGGGCAGGGGGCGCTCGTAGAGCAGGCGTCCCGTGGCATCGATGACGGAGTAGAAGCTCTCGCGCAGCAGGGGGGCGGGGAAGTCCACGGTGATGGCGCCGGGGGTGGGGTTGGGGCGGATGCGCACCCGGCCATCGGGGGAGGATTTCGGCGGCACCTCCAAGGGCAGCTCGCAGACATCGTACTGCACAATGGGTGGGTAAGTGATGGGTGTGAGGAAAGCGGGCCTGCGCTCGGCGCCATCCACGGAGGTGAAGGTGAAGTCGACGGGGGTGGGGAAAAGCTCCGTGCCCACCATGGGGTAGTACTGCTCGCGACAGGGCAGGTGGCCGAGGGTGTCCGTCTTGCAGAGCAGTGCCCAGTTGCTGTAATTGCCGTCGGGCATGAAACCACCAAGACGACCGATGGTGACATAACTTCCATCGGAATGGGCCAAGAGATTTCTGGACCCTTGGCCGTAAGTAGGGGTATTGATCGAGCGTGTCCAAAGCGTATCACCATTTTGGTCAACCTTCATTAGTACGTTTCGGCCGTCCCTGCTGGCCAGCAAAACCGGATTACCGTCCAAAGCGCGTACCATGCGAATGGCATCGTTCGTAGTCCAGACCATGGGAGCACTGCTGTAGCCCCTGCACCAAGTGATTTCGCCTTCGAGGTCTAGTTTCATAAAGAATAGGAGCGATTCGTTTTGATGCGGAATGACGCCGCCGGATGGCTCCGTAAATCCTGATAATAAGCAGGTTCCGTCTGCCTCTACCAATGCATCCTGCGCCAAGCCTAAGGGCTGAAAAAAACGCTTACTCCACAATACGTTACCCGCGCCGTCCAAGCGCATCAACGAAGCCCCCCCTTCAACCCCCGGCTCAGCAGCGCCATGGTCAAAACCAGCAAGGATGTCTCCATTGGGCAACTCTTTAATAAACCTGAAAATGAATAGTGGTCCGGTATTCATTCTTGCCCAGATAAGATCACCATATTGGTTCGTTCGAATAATAAAATTACCTCCATAAATAATAATATCATCGTTCTGTAGAAGTGTTAGTCCCTCTGTAAATTTGAAGCAGTAGTCTGTGTTTAGTGCGTAATGATAGCTCCAATATACATTGCCATACTGATCTGTTTTGGTAAGAGATGGGTGAGAGTTGGTCGAAACGCCAGGATAAGTTGAACACGTATCTTTATAGTAAGTAGATGCGAAGTAGAAGACACTGTCGTTTTTAGCCTGGATCGATGCCATGGCTAACATAGTGTCAATTTGATAGCTGAATGTGCTTATTGGTGATCCTGATAAATCGAATATTGAAAACCCTGAACTTATAGAAGATCCAATCAACATATTACCATTTGATAACTCATACATATTTTGTTCCACAGAACCGGTAGCGCGGAACGTTTTAATAAACGAGTCTTGGCCGTTGGCCATAAACGAAACCAGCAAGGCGGTAATCGATGACAAGACGTATTTCATGATCTTATTGAATCAGCTGTTTCTTGAGCCCCATACTTTGACCTCGCTTACACGAATACTCACCAAGCCGGATGCCACATGGCGCGGGTCGAGATGAAGGTCGTTGGTAATGACGGAGTTGTATGAGCGCAACAAACGTCCCATCGCATCCAGCACTTGGATGTCTTTGGGGTTGTCATTCTCAAAACGAAGCCAGGCCTCTTCCCGTGCGGGGTTCGGGTAGAGTGTATAGTCCCACGTCGTGGGTATGTCGGTCGCAAGCGTTCCTGCAGGATTGCCACTGCGGCGTTTCACCAGTGGCTCTGGGCTGATGATGAAGGCGTAGTCCGCGTGGAGGGTGTCGAGGTGGAAGTTGAGCACACCGCCCAGAGGACTTGTGCTCAGGTCCAAGGTTACGATACCATCGCCGTCCAAATCCTCTTGGTCCACAGGGATGTCGGCTGGAGTGGTGTTCAGGCGGGTTGGGATGCCAAGCGCAGCCGTGGCCCGGCACAGGTTGTGCGCTGCAGGTCTCGGCAGACCCGCGCAAGCAACTATCGGCACGCGCGCATCCATGCTATCGAAGGTACGCGATAATTACGTGCTGGGACAGAGTGTGTCGCACCCTCCTTGACCCATGCGTATTCCCGACTTCGCGGGAGCCCGCCTTCGGCTCAGCTTGCTCAATCCAATTTCAGCACAGCAAGGAAGGCCTGCTGGGGGATCTCGACAGAGCCAACCTGTCTCATCCGCTTTTTCCCCTCCTTCTGCTTCTCCAGCAGCTTGCGCTTGCGGCTGATGTCACCGCCGTAGCATTTGGCCGTTACGTCCTTGCGGAGGGCCTTCACCGTTTCGCGCGCCACGATCTTGGCGCCGATGGCGGCCTGGATGGGGATGTCGAACTGCTGGCGGGGTAGCAGCTCCTTCAGCTTGCTGCACATCTTCTTGCCCAGTTCGTGCGCATGGTCGCGGTGGATGAGCGCGCTGAGGGCGTCCACTTTCTCGCCGTTGAGCAGGATGTCCAGCTTGATGAGGTCGCTCTCCTTGCTGCCCACGGGGTGGTAGTCGAAGCTGGCGTAGCCGCGGCTGATGCTCTTGAGCTTGTCGAAGAAGTCGAAGACCACCTCGCCCAGGGGCAGCTCGAAGGTGAGCTCCACACGGTCGGTGGTGAGGTAGTTCTGCCCGATGAGGATGCCGCGCTTCTCGATGCAGAGCGTCATGATGGAGCCGATGTACTCCGCCTTGGTGATGATCTGTGCCTTGATGTATGGCTCTTCGATGCTGTCGATATGCACCACATCGGGCAGCTCGCTGGGGTTGTGCACGTCGATGACATCCCCCTTGGTGGTGGTGACCTTGTAGCCCACGTTGGGCACGGTGGTGATCACCGTCATGTTGAACTCGCGCTCCAGGCGTTCCTGGATGATCTCCATGTGCAGCAGGCCCAGGAAGCCGCAGCGGAAGCCGAAGCCCAGCGCGGCGCTGGCCTCGGGTGTCCAGGTGAGGCTGGCATCGTTGAGCTTGAGCTTCTCCATGGCGTCGCGCAGCTCTTCGTACTCGTCGGTATCCACCGGGAAGATGCCCGCCCACACCATGGGCTTCACGTCCTCGAAGCCCTTGATGGCCTCGGCACAGGGGCGGTCCACCTGGGTGATGGTGTCGCCCACCTTCACCTCGCTGGCGGTCTTGATGCCGCTGATGATGTAGCCCACATCGCCCGCGCTCAGTCGGTCCTGGGGCTTGAGGTCCATCTTCAGCACGCCGATCTCGTCCGCATTGTAGGACACGCCGGTGTTGAAGAACTTCACGCGGTCGCCCTTCTTGATGCTGCCATTGAGGATGCGGAAGTAGGCGATGATGCCGCGGAAGCTGTTGAAGACGCTGTCGAAGATGAGGGCCTGGAGGGGGGCCGCGGGGTCGCCTTTGGGGGGCGGGATGCGGTGTACGATCTCCTCGAGCACCTTGTCCACGCCCAAGCCGGTCTTGCCACTGGCGGCCATGATCTCCTCGCGCTTGCAACCCAGCAGGTCCACGATCTGGTCCTTCACCTCCTCGGGGTTGGCGCTGGGCAGGTCCATCTTGTTGAGGATGGGGATGATCTCCAGGTCGTGCTCCAGGGCCAGGTAGAGGTTGCTGATGGTCTGCGCCTGAATGCCCTGGGTGGCGTCCACGATGAGCAGGGCGCCCTCACAGGCGGCGATGGAGCGGCTCACCTCGTAGCTGAAGTCCACGTGGCCCGGGGTGTCGATCAGGTTCAGCAGGTACTTCTTGCCATTGAGGGCATAGTCCATCTGGATGGCCTTGCTCTTGATGGTGATGCCGCGTTCGCGCTCCAGGTCCATGTCGTCGAGGGCCTGGTTCTGCATGTCGCGGTCGGCGATGGTGCCGGTCATCTGCAACAGCCTGTCCGCCAAGGTGCTTTTGCCGTGGTCGATGTGGGCGATGATGCAGAAGTTGCGGATGTGGTCCATGGGGGGCGGGGTGGCGCCCTGGTAGGGGGCGCCAAAGGCGTGCAAAGGTAGCCGATCGGGGGGTGCGCCTGCCGCCGTCGTAACTTGCCGGGGTGGTCGAGGCAACCTTTCCCGCGCCGATCGCATCATACCCACTGGATCACCATGACGGATGAACAACTGGTACAGGGCTGTGTGCAGGGCGATCCCGTCGCACAAAAGGCGCTGTACCAGCAGTTCAGCCGTAAGATGATGAGCGTGTGCATGCGTTACGCCAACGACCGGGAGCAGGCCCAGGACATGCTGCAGGACGGCTTCGTGAAGGTCTTCCAGAAGATCGACCATTATCGGGGCGATGGCCCCCTGGGTGGCTGGATCGCGCGCACCATGGTGAACACGGCCCTCGACCACATCCGCCGCAACAAGCCCTACGACCACAGCGTGGACCTCACCGAGGCCGAACACCTGCATCAGGAGGAAGGGCAGGTGCTCTCGGGAATGAGCACCGACGAGCTGTTGGCGCTCATCCAGGCGCTGCCCACCGGCTACCGCACGGTGTTCAACCTCTTCGTCATCGAAGGGTACGCCCACAAGGAGATCGCCGAACTGCTGGGCATCTCGGAGAACACCTCGAAATCACAGTTCATGAAGGCGCGCGCCTACCTGCGCAAACTCCTGCCCAAGGAAGCCGCCTCCACCTATGGTATCACCCATGAAGGATAATGTAGACAAGCTCTTCCAGGAACGGTTCAGCGGGCATGAGGTGCCCGTGGATCCCGCCCTGTGGGCTGCGATCGAGGGGCAGCTGCTGGTGACGGCGGCCACCACCGATCCGGTGAACGAGCTCTTCCGGGAACGCTTCCAAGGGCATGAACAGCCTGTGGACCCCGCCGTGTGGGAGGGCATCGGCCGCCAGTTGGGACATGCACCGCCCCCCGCCAGCACCAGCGTTTGGACCTGGGCTGCCAGCGCCGCCGCGGTGGTGGTGGTCAGTGCCGGCCTGTGGTGGAGCACCACCGAGGCACCTTCACCAGTGGCCGAACAGCGCACCCCCCCGAGCACCGTGGTGGCGCCCCCAGTGGAAGCTCCGGCCGCTGATGTGCAGGGTGTTGCGGCGCCAGTGGAGGGCACACAGGAGGCCGTTGATGCGGACCGAACTCCAACAGCCGCCGTGCCGGAGGCCGCGCCCAAGGCCACTGCCGTTCCATCAAGCCCTTCGCCCACCGGCCTTCCCGTTCCCCGGGAGCAGGTCGCAGCGGAGCCTACGGTGGCTCCGGCGGCAGCGCCCCCTACGCGCCCAGAAGACGTTCCTTCCGTGCCGGCGTCCAGCGCTGACCCCGCTTCGGTTCCGGATGGTATGCGCACTGCCGAAAGCGACCCCCAGCGCGTGGAGGCCATCATTCAGGAGATCTCTGAGCGCACGGTCAATGAGGCCCGGTCGCTGGCCCGGACGGACGTGACAGCCCCGCCGCCCCAGCAGGCGCCAGTGGAAAATGCACCGGAAGCTCCGGAGCTGTTCATGCCGAACACGTTCACGCCCAACGGCGATGGGGTCAATGACACCTACGTGCTGGACATGGAGGGCTTTGCCCAGATGAGCATCCGGGTGCTCTCCCTGCGGACGGACAAGCTGGTGTTCAGCACCATGAGCGGTGAACCGTGGACCGGTGCCGGGTGTGAGGATGGCATGTACGTGGTGGTGGTCGAGGCTGTCAGTGAGGACGGCCGCAACCTCTCCAAGGCCAAGGTCGTCTGGCTTACCCGTGAGCGCATGAATTGATACTGCCCGTTCGCGGGATAGCTTGTAAGTTTGGCCTCCTTGCTCCCGGGGCCCAGAATAAAGGGGGGCCAACAAGACAACGAAGTGGAACAGCGTACCATGAGGAACTCACTACTGATCGCTGCTGCGATCATGTCCGGCACTTACGCCACAGCGCAGGATTCGTTCCTGATCAGCGAGCCGAACATCGCGACCTGCCAGGCATCTCTGTTGGATACCGGAGGCGAAAGCGAAAGTCCCTATGGGAACAACGAATCGTTCACAACCACCATCTGCCCGGACGGAGGTGAAGCCATTTCGTTGAACTGGGTGGTGTTCGACTTGAGTACCGATGGACCGGCACCGATCGACCAGATGACCATTTATGATGGCGATAGCGTTGACCCTGACCGGTTGATCGGCACCTACACCGGATCGAACTCGCCTGGTGTGACCTCGGCCAGCTTCGACAATCCGAGCGGATGCATCACCATTGTATGGTCCTCCAACAGCACGGGGACTGGGAATTTTGCGGCCTTCATCACGTGTTACGAGCCGTGCCAGCCGCCCCTTGCCGAGGCAAGCATTCTGGGTGCTGCATCCCTGCCGTTGCTTGCCTGTCAGAACGAGCCGATCACCTTCGATGCCTCCGCCTCCACCGCTGCTGAGGGGTTCTACATCGATCAGTACAAATGGGACTTCGACGATGGTGTGTTGGACAGCCTGACGGGTGCCGTTGTAACGCATTCCTTTCCCATCGCCGGTGAGTATGTCGTACAGGTGTACCTGACCGATGACAACGAGTGCGCGAGCACCAACCTGGTGGACCTGCAGATCCTGGTGAGCACCACGCCGATCTTCGCCGGAACGGCCGCCTCGGACACCGTGGTGTGCCAGGGGGAGACCGTCGTTCTGGACGCCACCCCCGTGCAGGCGGTCACGTGGTCCGCCTTGCCGATCGTTGATTTTGGAGATGGTATTTACCTGCCGGACGACCAGAGCGAAGGGTTCAGCTCAACGCTGCAGTTCAATGGATTCGCACCGGGTTCCACGTTGACAACGGTCGATGACCTGGTGGGTATCTGCATCGACATGGAGCATTCGTTCATGGGTGATCTTGTGGTCAGCTTGACATGTCCCAATGGCCAGACCGTTATCATGCACCAACAAGGTGGGGGAGGGACGTATCTCGGGAATGCACTGGATGGGGAGACCGATCCTCCCAGCCCTGGCGAATGCTGGAATTATTGCTTCACACCCAATGCACCCAATTCGACATGGGCCAACTGCGCACAATTCGGTCCTACGCCGAATACGATGCCCGCATCCAATGGAGGCAATGCCCTGATCCCCGGTGATTATACGAGTGTCCAGCCGCTCAGTCAGCTCGTCGGTTGCCCGTTGAACGGTACGTGGACCATCAATATCGCTGACCTATGGGGTGCTGATGATGGCTTCCTCTGTGCCTGGACCATGGAGTTCGCGCCAGAGCTGTATCCCGAGCTCACGAACTTCACCCCGGTCCTCGGCACCAGCGCGCTGGACTCGGCCCAGTGGACCGGTGCCAACGTGGTGACGGACCCCAACACCCCCCTCATCGCGGTGGTGAACACCCCGGAGCCGGGAACCTTCTCCTACGTGTTCTCGGTGACCGACAACTTCGGCTGCACCTACGATACCACCCTCGCGATCACGGTGAACCCCGCCCCCCAGGGTCCCATCGTGATCACCGGGGATGAGCAGATCTGTGAGGATGGTGTGGCCTACCTCAGCGTACCCGAGGGCTTCGACACCTACATCTGGTCTCCGGTCAATGCCAGCTCCTCCAACGTGAACATCGAGGAGGCCGGTGATTACACGGTCACAGTGGCCTTCGGTGATTGCCCTTACACCACGGATCCCTTCACCGTGAGCGTGGTGCCCAATCCGGAGCCTGTCATCGTTGGTCCCCCGGTGCAATGTGGCGACCAATTGGCCGTGCTCTCCACGCAGGATCCGTACGTGGGCTATCTCTGGTCGAACAACACCCAGGGCACCACGGCCACCGTGGGCGAGGGTCAATGGTTCGTGATCGTCACCGACGCGAACGGCTGCAACGGCACCTCGGAGCCTTATGTGGTGACCAGTGCGCCCAACCCTTCGGCGGCCTTCTCCTTCGACCCGCTGCCGCCGGTGCCGGTGGAGACCACGGTGCAGTTCACCGACAACTCCACCGTGGACGGGGATGTGATCACCGACTGGGAGTGGGACTTTGGTCTTGAGGTGGGCACCAGTGATGAGCAGTTCCCGGTCTTCACCTACATGGGTCCGGGCGAGTACGTGGTCACCCTGGTGGTCACCACCGCCCAGGGCTGCACCGATACCACCAGCGCCCTCTACGTGGTCTATCCCCCCGAGATCCTCATCCCGAACGTGTTCACGCCGAACGGGGACAACCTCAACGATACGTTCTCCATCGAGAACCTGCGCTACTACGGCCACGAGCTGAAGATCTACAGCCGCTGGGGCACGGTGGTGCACGAGAGCTCCGATGCCGCCCGCGAGTGGAAGGCCAGCGAGCAGCCGGACGGCACCTACTACTATGTGCTCACCTTGCAGGATGGCCGCGAACTGGCCGGCCACATCACGGTGTTGCGATAACAGTACCTCCCTCGTTCGAGCGCCCCGGCACCACCGGGGCGTTCTATTTTTGCCGCCGCCCATGAAGGTCATCGACCACCTCCGCCAAGCGGATCGTACCCTGTTCTCCTTCGAGATCCTTCCGCCCCTGAAGGGCAAGGACATCCGTTCGATCTACGAAGGCATCGACCCCCTGCTCGAACATCGGCCCAGCTTCATCAACGTCACCTACCACCGCGAGGAGGTGATCTACAAGGACCGCGGTCATGGGCTGCTGCAGAAGGTGCGCCTGCGCAAGCGTCCCGGAACCATCGGTATTTGCGCGGCCATCAAGGCCAAGTACAATATCGATACCGTGCCCCACCTGATCTGCGGCGGCTTCAGTCGCGAGGAGACCGAGGATGCACTGATCGAGATCAACTTCCTGGGGCTGGACAATGTGCTGGCCCTGCGTGGCGATGCGGTGAAGAACGAGCCCCATTTCATCCCTGAGCGTGACGGGCACGCGCATGCCGTGGAGCTCGTGCAGCAGATCGCCGCGCTCAACAAGGGCAAATACCTGCACGATGAGGAGCAGGAAGCCGCCCCCACCGATCTCTGCGTCGGGGCCGCCTGCTATCCGGAGAAGCATCCCGAGGCCCTCAACCTCAACGTGGACATCGCCTACCTGAAGCACAAGGTGGAGGCGGGCGCTGAATACCTGGTCACCCAGATGTTCTTTGACAACGCGAAGTACTTCGCTTTCGTGGAACAATGCCGGGCGGCGGGGATCACGGTGCCGATCATTCCAGGCCTCAAGCCCATCACCACCCGCAACCACATCGCGTTCCTGCCCAAGACCTTCCGGGTGGACCTGCCCGATGAACTGGCCAATGCACTGGTGCAGTGCCGCACCGATGCGGACGTGAAGCAGGTGGGTGTGGAGTGGTGCATGGCCCAGAGCCGCGAACTCATCGCCGCCCAGGTGCCCTGCCTGCACTACTACACCATGGGCCGCAGCGAAGCGGTGCGCAGCATCGTGGGCCAGCTGTTCTGAGCCGCTCGTTCGGGACCGCACCACAGCATTCCGATGGTGAAGGCCCGCCGTGAGTTCGCGGGAACGATGACGCCCGTCCGCGTGTTACCTTTCCGTCATGCGCCTGCTCCTGGTACCAGCCCTTGCTCTGGCCTCCGTGGCATATGCCCAGGTCGACTACGATGGGAAGACCTTCTTCCAGATCGTGGAGAGCGAAGCGCGCGCCCATGCGCATCACCACGCATACGCCAAGTCGGATGGTGTGCCCTCGCGCGGCTACGATCTTACCTATCATCGCCTGGAGTTGCAGGTGGACCCGGCTGTGCGCGCCATCAGCGGGATGGTCACGCACCATTTCATCGCGTTGCAGGAGTTGTCCACCCTTGTTTTGGACCTCGTGGATACGTTGGAGGTGAGCGCAGTGCAGCACGCATCGGGCCCGCTCGCGTTCGCGCATGCGAACAACGTGCTCTCCGTCACCCTGCCAGCCCCCCTGCCGGAAGGACAGCGTGATTCGCTCACCATCAGTTACGCTGGGACGCCCGGCAATTCGGGCTTCGGCAGTTTTGTACAGGCCGAACACGCCGACGTCCCCATCATCTGGACCTTGAGCCAGCCCTTCGGAGCCCGCGACTGGTGGCCCAGCAAGGACGATCTCAACGACAAGGCGGATTCGGTGGATGTGATCATCACCGCACCGGAAGGGCAACGCGCAGCCAGCAATGGCATGCTCATCAGCGAGGTACCCGTGGGGAACGGACAGGTACGCGCCCACTGGCGACACCGCTACCCCATCAGCTTCTACCTGATCGCTTTTGCGGTCACCAATTATGTGACTTACAGCGATTTGGTGCCTACGGCCCAGGGACCGATCGAAGTGCTCAATTACGTGTTCCCCGAGAACCTCGCCGCATCCCAGCAAGGTTCGGCGAGCATCGTGGAGCAGATGCAGCTGTTCAACGAGCTCTTCGGTCACTATCCCTTCGCCGAAGAGCGCTATGGCCATGCTGAATTCGTCTGGGGCGGGGGTATGGAGCACCAGACCATGAGCTTCATGGGTAGCTTCACCTATGAGCTGATGGCCCATGAGCTGGCCCACCAATGGTTCGGGAATACGGTGACCTGTGGCAGCCTGGAGGACATCTGGCTCAATGAAGGGTTCGCCACGTACCTGGCAGGGCTGTGCTATGAGTTCCTGGCTCAGCAGTACTGGATGATCTACAAGCGGAATGTGCGCAACGTGGTGATCAGCCAGCCCGATGGCAGTGTGAAGTGCACCGATACCACCACGGTGGACCGTATCTTCAACGGTCGCCTGACCTACGGCAAGGGCATGTTCCTGCTGCACATGGCACGGTGGATCGTCGGCGACAGTGCCTTTTTTGCAGCTTGTCGGAACTACCTCGATGATCCCGAGCTGCGCTTCGCCAGTGCCCGCACGCCTGACCTGCAGGCGCACTTGGAGGCAGCCAGTGGCATGGACCTCGATGGCTTCATGGCCGACTGGTACGTGGGCGAAGGGCACCCCAGCTACACCCTGACGTGGGGCCAGAGCGAACTGGGGGGGATGACCATCCTGTTGGAACAGACCCAGTCGCACCCCAGTGTGGACTTCTTTGAACTACCCGTGCCCGTGCGCTTGTGGAACGCCACGCAGGATACCATCGTGGTGCTCGACCACACCTTCAGCGGGCAGACCTTCGATGTGATTCCTGGATTTTTGGTGGACAGCGTGGCCATCGATCCCGATATCCGGTTGTTGAGCGCCCAGAACGTGGTGACCGCTGTACCTGAGCTGGCACGGGGAACAGGCACGGTGCGTCTTTTCCCCAACCCGGCCAACGAACTGATGCAGGTGGCCCTGGCAGATGCCGAGGGCTCCATGGAATGGCGGGTGCTGGATGTCCTGGGCCGTGCAGTGGACCAGGGGCAATGGCCGACCGCAACCCTCCATCAGCTCAGCACAGTGCGCTATCCGGCCGGCCGCTACACCTTGGTACTCACGACCGAGCGCGGCGACGTGCACACGGGGTTCGTGGTGGTGCGGTGAGGCGTTCCGCGTCCGTTCCGGGCGCTTCGTTAATGATCGTCAAGGGCGCTGCCAGGGTGTGTCCTACGGCCCCATCACGATCGTACCTTGCAGCGTTCAATCCAAACATCCATCCCATGTTGTTCCACACCCTGCTGCTCGGCGCCCTTGGCCTGCTCGTATCCCCCCATGACCCCTTGCCCGATCTGACCATCGGTACCGCGCTGCCCGCCGCCGAGGTGAAGATGAAGGACGTCAGTGGCAAGGAGTACAGCTTGAAGGACCTGGCCGGGTCGAAGGGGCTGCTGGTGATCTTTTCCTGTAACACCTGCCCGTTCGTGGTGGGTACGGAGGACAGTGAAGGCTGGGAGGGACGGTATCCCGAACTCGCCGCTTATGCCGCCCGTCATGGTGTGGGTGTGGCCTTCGTGAACAGCAATGAGGCCAAACGCGATGCCGGTGATTCATTCGCTGACATGCAGCAGCGTTACAAGGACAAGAAATACAACGGGCACTACCTGCTGGATGCCGGCCATGTGGTGGCCGATGCCTTTGGTGCCCGCACCACACCGCACGTGTTCCTGTTCAACAACGACCTCAAGTTGGCCTACAAGGGTGCCATTGATGACAATGTGGCCAGCGCAGCAGGCGTGAAGGAGCAGTGGCTGAACAAGGCCATCGATGCCCTGGCGTCCGGAGGTACCATTGAGCCCGCCACCACACGGAACATGGGCTGCAGCATCAAGCGCATGCCGCACAAGCACTGAGCGCCCACGCGCAGCAAGGCCGCGTTCCCATCAGGGGCGCGGCCTTGTTCATTTGTTGAAAACAACATTTCGGTGCGCCTGTAAGGCACTGTTCCTTTGTGCAAAGGCATATGGCATGAACGTTCTGTTGATCGGTGGGGGAGGAAGGGAGCACGCCATGGCGTGGAAACTGGCCCAAAGCTCCCTGTTGGACGAGCTCTATGTGTGTCCCGGGAATCCCGGCACCGTGCGTCATGGACGCAACATCGATCTGGACCTCAACGACCACAAGAAGCTGCGTGCGTTCCTGCTGGAGAAGAACATCCGCGTGGTGGTGGTGGGTCCCGAAGGGCCGCTGGTGGACGGGCTGCATGATCGCATCGCGGATGACCCGCAGCTCGGCGGCACGGTCACGGTGATCGGTCCCCGCAAACAGGCCGCCCGGCTCGAGGGTAGCAAGGACTTCGCCAAGGAGTTCATGTTCCGCCACAACATCCCCACCGCTGCGCACCGCACCTTCGTGAAGGGTCAGCTCGCCGAGGTGGAGGAGCATCTGGGCCGCATGCAGCCGCCCTATGTCATCAAGGCGGATGGACTTGCCAGTGGCAAGGGCGTGGTGATCACCAGTGACAGGAAGGAGGCCCTGGCCTCTGTAAAGGGGATGCTCGATGGCAGCAGCTTCGGCAGCGCTGGTGAGCGCGTGGTGATCGAGCAGTTCCTGAAGGGAGTGGAGCTGAGCGCCTTCCTGATCACCGATGGGGAGGCCTTCAAAATGTTGCCGGCGGCCAAGGACTACAAACGCATCGGCGATGGCGACACCGGTCCCAACACCGGCGGCATGGGAGCGGTAAGCCCCGCACCGTTCGCTGACAAGGACTTCATGCAGAAGGTGCACGACCGCATCGCCGCTCCCACCATCCGCGGCCTGAAAAAGGACGGCATCGCCTACAGTGGCTTCCTCTTCATGGGCCTGATGAACGTGAACGGCGAGCCCTACGTGATCGAATACAATGTGCGCTTGGGCGACCCCGAGACCCAGGTCATTCTGCCACGCTTACGCAGCGACCTTCTCGATCTCTTCGAGGGTATCGCCAGCGGCACCCTCAGCGAACGGCACGTGGATGTGGACGACCGCACTGCGGTGACCATCGTGCTCGCTTCGGAAGGGTACCCAGGTCCGGTGAACGACGGCAAGCCCATCGTGGGGCTCGAACTGGTGCGCGAAGCCTATGTGTTCCAGGCAGGCACAGCCGAGAAGAACGGGCTGGTGAGCAAGGGGGGGCGGGTATTGGCCGTCACCGCCTTCGGCAAGGACCTGGAACAGGCCATTGCAGCGGCCTATCGGAGTGCCTCGCTCATCGAGTTCGAGGGGCGCACCCTGCGCAGCGACATCGGCCACGACCTGGTGCGCATGCGCGGCGCACGGAACGCACCGCAGCAACCGGCATAACGGGATGGTGCCTCAGGCGATGGTCCCGTCGCGCTTCGCACGCCGGTTGTACACACCCTGCAGACGCAGCCAGTACACGATCGCGAAGAACAACAGGAACGAGATGCCGATCACAGGCAACCAGCCGAGGGCGCTGAGGATGGTGAAGGTCCACTCCAGGAAATGCCCGATGGCGAAGGAGATCTGTTGCATCGTTCGTAAGCTTGAGGCCGCACAAAGATAGCTTCCCGCCCGATCCCCGCTCCAGCGCATGCTCGCAGGCCCCTTCCGCAGCAACCGCCCCGCCATCCTGCTGGCCGTGATACCCCTGCTGGTCGTGCTTTTCGCACCCCAGTTGCAGCGGTCGCTGCTGTCAGGGCAGGTGATGCCCCTGTATGGCCTGCTGCGCGCGCTCCTCGTGGACGCCACCTGGTGGGTGGGCGCGTTGTACATGCTGCTCCTGGGGGGACTGGCCGTGCAGGTGACCGGGCTCGCCAATGAAGCGGACCTGGTGGAGCGACGCAACCACCTGCCGGCCTTGTTGCTCGTGCTTCTCATGGCATCCTTCGACCGGACCGGGATGGTGGATCCTGCCCTTGTCGGGATGCCCTTTGTGCTCTGGGCTTTGCGTCGGACCTGGTCGCTCAGCAACCGTGGCAGGGTCCTGGCGCCCTTGTTCGATGCCGGTGTGCTGCTGGGTATTGCAGGACTGTTCTACCTGCCCTACCTCTTTCTTCTGGTGGTGGTGTGGGCTTCCGTCTCCGTGATCCGCCCCTTCGATGGACGGGAATACGTGCTCCCCTTGCTGGGCGTCGCGGTCGTGGTCTATCTGTGCTGGGGAACGCTCCACCTGCTCGACGAGCCATCCTGGAGACCCTTCCTGACCGTTTCCGACCGTGGTCGGTCGTTGCCTGCCATCGAACCGCCCCAAGGCCAGCGCTGGCTCCTTCATGTCTTGCTCGTTCCCCTCATCCTGGTGGCGTTGTACCGCTTCCTCGATGGCTATCAACGCGGCGTCATGCGGGTGAAGAACCTCCGCTCGGCATACCTGGCCTTTGGAGCGGCCGTTGCCGTGGTGATCGCGGGTGCATGGGTCCTCAACCAGGGCTTCCCGCCCGTACTGATCGCCGTGCCGCTGAGCGTGGTGCTCGCCTATGCCTTCATGGGCAGCGTATGGACCTGGCTTGCCGATGCGGCCATGATCGGGTTGTTCCTGATCGCGCTCTGGGTGCAGTGGGCCTGACCTCGTTCGGTTCTGCTACAGGCTCCGCGATGCCCGCCGTACCTTCGCGCACCAAGCCAGCCGCCCATGAAGTTCGGTGTCGTCACCTTCCCCGGTTCCAACTGTGATGAGGACATGCTCCATGTGCTCGGTACCATCCTCGCTCGACCGGTGGAGCGCCTTTGGCACAAGGACCACGACCTGAAGGGGGTGGACCTGGTGGTGCTGCCTGGTGGCTTCTCCTACGGGGATTACCTCCGCAGTGGGGCCATCGCACGCTTCTCGCCCATCATGCAGGAGGTGTCGGCACATGCCAAGCGTGGAGGCCTGGTGCTCGGTGTGTGCAACGGCTTCCAAGTGTTGTGCGAAGCTGGGCTGCTGCCCGGTGCTTTGCTGCACAACGAAGGCCAGAAGTTCATCGCGAAGAACGTCTTCATCCGCCCGGCCACCCGCAAGACCCTCCTCACCAGTGCCGTGCCCGACAAGGCCCTGCGCATCCCGATCGCCCACGGGGAAGGTCGCTACCACGCCGATAACGCCACGCTCAAGACCCTCCACGAGAAGGATCAGGTATTGTTCCGTTATTGCGACGCGGAAGGCAAGATCCACGACGGTGCCAACCCCAATGGCAGCAAGGAGAACATCGCCGGTGTGTGCAACGCGCAACGCAATGTGTTCGGCATGATGCCCCATCCGGAGCGTGCCTGCGATCCGCTGTTGGGCAATACCGACGGTCGCTCGCTCTTCGATTCCTTGCTGAGCGCTGTGCTGGCCTGATCAGGGCCCTGCGAACCGGAAGCGGAGCCGCAGTTTCCCGACGTCTTCGGCATCGTTCAGCACCAGTCGCTGGCCCGCTTCCGCACCAAGTGGCCGCTCCACGACATACCCGGGGTTCGGCATCAGCACCAGCGTGGCCGGCACACCCTTGAACCAGGCGATGCGCTGGCGGCCTTCGGGAAGTGCCACTCCGTTGAGCAGCACGGCGCCCTCCTTTGCGGACGGCACTTCGATCTGCAGGTGTTCCAACTGACGTCCGCTCGCGCTGGCCAGCTGTTGCATCAGGGCCGCTGGGCGCAGGGACAGGTGCGTGTGCAGGTGGGCGAGGCTCGCCTGTGGTGGGGGGTTGTCCAGGTCGGTCCGCCAACGCGCGTGGTCCGCTTCCAGCTGCGTTCGGTGCTGTTGGTACAGGCTGTCCAGTGCACGCGCTGCAACGGTCGGGTGGAAGATGGTGGCGAGCAGGGTGCTGACGCGCGCCAGGAGCATCGGTTGCAGCTGTGGATGCTTCAAGAGCAGTGGCAGGAACGGTGCCGCAAGCGGGTCGCCACCGAGCATGCGCATCACGCTGGGCTCGGTGGGTGGTGCCCATAGGTCCAGGTCGAAGAGCACCCAGCGCCAGCGCCCACCTGCCTGTCGTGGTCGGTAACAGCGCACGTTCAGCTCGTGATCGGCGCGGCCGGTGAAAAGGTCCACGCTCGCCAGGTCGAGGAGGCTGGTGACATCGAGGTAGGATCCAAGACTGTCCAATGGGGCTTGCCGTTGGAGCAGTTCCAACGCGTGCTGGAAGTGCGCATCATTACCATTGAGCGCACTGAAGGACGGACCCTCCAGCACATCGACCGCTTCGGCCCCGGCCCGTTGTCGGAGCCATTGGGCATCCTTCGGTGGCATGGCGCGGTAAAGGCCCCATGGCTTACCGTTGAGCAGCACCATCTGTGACCGGGCCGGCTGCATGGTCAGCGCGAGCTGTCCGCGTTGCACCAACACGTCCATCAGTTGGTTGGCGAGAAAGGCATGCGGACTTGCATCTGCACGCAGCATCAGTTCATCGCAGCGGCTGCCGTCCGCCATGGTCCATGCGCTGTCCGGGCTGCCGTGGCGATCGCGGGCGTAGAGCTTGAAGGACCGTTTCGCGAGGCCGCGCGATCCACTGCCGCTCACGCGCAGCCCAGCGGGCATGGAGGTGCCACCTCCTGCTTGCACCAGCACACGCCGCTCCCACTCCACGCCGCCCCTGCTATAGTTGTCGTGCAACCCCTCGGTCAGTATCCCCCGCTCATCGCTCCACAGGTCGTCGGGAGCTGCGATGAGCGCCAGGGGCGCGCTTTCGGGTGGACCGATGGTGTAGGTGCCGCTCTGTTCCTCGCTTTCCAACATGCCCGGGCAGCGGGTGATGGCGCGCAGCACAGTACCATGGAAGGCGTTCAGCGCAGTGGAGGTGCCAGCGGTCGCGCTCTGTGGATCGGCGCCGTCATGGGTCAGGTACAGACTGCAGCCTTCCGGCACGGTGATGCGAACGTGGGGCGGGGAGGCATAGTGGCCTGGAGGAGGTTCCAGTTCCGGTCGCTTTGAGATCCCGCGTAGCGGCCCCTCCGATGGTGCCTGGTTGCTGCGGCCGGGGCTGGGCTGCACGAAGAAGCTCCAGTCGGTGTGCCCGTCGGGTAGGCGACCCATGGAGCGATCCGTGGGCAATGGACCATAGGTGAAGACGTCGAGGATGCTGGTGCCGTCATTGTCCAGAAGCAGTAGGCTGCCACCGGTGCGTTCCAGGCGGAAGCCCAGGTGCTCCGGTCCATCGGCAGGACGTTCATCGGCGAAGAGCAACAGATGGCCGCGTGCCGGGATGTGCAGCTCCTGCTCGAAGTGATGCACGCGCGTGCCCAGCCGCAGCCGCATCCCTTTCAAGGAGCGCGCGCGCCGGTCAGGGTTGTAGAGCTCGATCCAATCCGGCGTGGCCCCCTTGCTGCTGACCAGCGTGGTGCGGTTGGCGGCCTGCACTTCGTTGATCACCAGTCCGGTCTGGGCTTGCAACGCAGCAGCGCAGCACAGAGCGATGATGGTGACCAGTGACCGCACCGGCCGAAGGTAGGGGAGCGGACCGAGCTGGATCAGCGCCCCAGCGCATTGCAGGTGACCCAGTAGCGCCAGGCAACGATGCCTTTCTGCAGCGGTGTAAGGCGCGTGAGGTCCCTGTTCCACAGCTTGGGGAGCAGCAGCTTGTTCAGTCGGGCGAGCAGGCGGAAGAAGTGGGTGCGCATGGTCATGTGCTCAGTCGCAGGTAGTGCCACAGTCCTCCTGTTCCCATTCAAGCTCGATGGTGGCGTGGTGGATGCCGAGCTCGTGCAAGGTGGCGCGCACGGTGGCCTTGATGGACAGGGCTTGTTCCAGGTCCACGCCGGCCACCACCACATGCACCGTATGCACGATGAAGCTTCCGTCCAGGGACCAGGTGTGCTGGTCGTGCAGGTCGATCACATGCGGGATGGCGAGCAGCCGCGCGCGTACCTGCCGCACGTCGACGCCATCGGGCACTTCCTGCATGAGGATGCGGGTCCCCTTGCGCAGGGTGCCCACCGCATTGTAGAGAATGAACAGGCTGATGCCGATGCTCATCAGCGGGTCGATGATGGCCCAGCCGGTGAAGTGGATGAGGATGGCACCGAGCAGCACGGCCGCCCAGCCGAGCACATCCTCCAGCAGATGCAGGTAGGCCCCACGTTCGTTCAGCGTATGTCCGTCATGGAGCTTCCACGCGGCGAGCCCGTTCATCAATAGACCGAAGAGGGCGATGCCGATCATGCCCATGGTATGCGGCAACGCTGGTGCGAACAACTTGGGCACCGTGAGCACCAGCATGCCCACCGCACCGGCCACGAGCACCAGGCTGGTGAGCCAGCCACCGAGCATGCTGTAGCGGCCGTAGCCATAGCTGTACTGGGCGTCGCGGCCTTTCATCGCCACGCGTTGCAGGTACCACGCGGTTCCCAGCACGAGGCAATCTCCGGCGTCATGGAGCGCATCGGTGAGCACCGCAATGCTGCCTACCCACCACCCACCCACCACCTCCACCAGTGTGAAGGCGAGGTTGATGAAGAAGGCCACACGCAGGGACCGCGCTCCGGCGGCTATTGCATGACCGTGCGCGTGATCGTGGTGGTGGTGCCCGGCGTGGTCGTGCGCGTGCAGGTGGGCCATGGTGGGAGGCGCGAAGGTACCAGTGGCATCACGCCACCACCACCCGGCCGGTCTTCTTGGCCAGCTTCTTCTTGGCTTCGCTCAAGCGCATGATCTCCTTCAACACCATCAACATGCCATCATCGGTGCTTCCCTTGAGCTCCTCCTGCCGCTCCCTGATCATGCGGTCCACCCGGCGTTCCTTGAGGATGTCCACGGCTTCTTCCAAGGCATTGTACAGCGCCTCGCTCTCGCGTTTCACGTGGATCTTGTGGCGCTCCTTCCAGTTGGGGCTGAGCACGTGCCTCTCTGTGAGCAGGTCGATCGCGGCGGTGCGCCATGCGTCGTTCTCGTGGGCCACATAGCGGGTGGTATCCACCTGCTGGCCCAGGTTGCTGCTGTGGCGGTAGTCGAGGTAGATCTCGCGGAACAACGGTTCATCGAAGAGGATGTCGTCCAAGGCCAGCAGTTCGAACATGAGCTCGGCCACGCTGGTCTCCTCCTCCGTGGTGGTGCCGTCCTCTTCCTGGAAGGGCACGCTGATCCGCTCATGCCCGTAGCTCAGCAGCATGCGCAACAGGTCGCGTTCCTGGGGTGTGGTACCGAGGTCTTCCAGTGTGGGCTGTACCGGTGCCACATCCGGCGCGAGGACTTCCTCCGGCACGGGCTGGTCGCCGCCCAATTGCTTGCGGAACTGCCGGCGCAGCACCTTGTTCATCTCACTGATCAACGCCTGCTCGTTGATCTGCAGGAGCCGGCTGCACTGCTGCACGTAGAGGGAGCGCAGCACCAGGTCGGGTACCAGGGCCACGCTCTCCACGATGTCGTGGATGGCCGCCGCCTTCTTCACGGGATCGTCGCCCACGTCCTGCATCAGCAGCCCTGCCTTGAACACCAGGAAATCCTGTGCGTTGCCGGTGAGGTGGGCGAGCACTTCGCTGCTGCTGTGCGACTTTGCGAAGCTGTCCGGGTCTTCGCCCGCAGGGAAGGTGACCACCTTCACGTTGAGGCCTTCCTTCAGGATCAGATCGATGCCGCGCAGGCTGGCCTTCATGCCTGCTGCATCGCCATCGTAGAGGATGCTGACGGTTGGTGCGTAGCGCTTGATCAGGCGCACCTGGTCCTCCGTAAGGCTGGTACCGCTGCTGGCCACCACGTTGTGGATGCCCGCTTGGTGAAGCGAGATCACATCGGTGTAGCCTTCCACCAGGTAGCAGAGCTGCTGCTCCACAATGGCCTTCTTCGCCTGGTAGATGCCGTAGAGCGAACGGCTTTTGATGTACAGCAGGCTCTCCGGACTGTTGAAGTACTTCGGCAGCTTTTTGTCGCTCTTCAGCGTGCGTGCCCCGAAGGCGATGGGCTGTCCGCTGAGGCCGAGTACGGGGAAGGTGACGCGCCCCGAGAAGAAGTCCCATGGTGTGCGTGCCGCATCCTCCCGCCGTTTGATCCAGCCGGCCTTTTCGAGCAGTTCGGCATCGAAGCCATGGGCCAGCGCGGTCGTGGCAAAGGCATTGCCGAACTCGGGCACGTAACCCAGATGGAAGGCCTTGATGGTGGCATCGCTGAAGCCGCGCTCGTGGAAATAGCTGAGGCCGATGCGACGCCCTTCGTCCGTGTTCCAGAGCTGCTCCACGCTCCAGTTCAACGCCCATTGCTGGATGACGGAGAGGGCTTCGCGTTCGCTCTGCTCCACCTCCTGCTCCGGCGTGCGTTCCTCTTCAGGCAGTTCAATGTGGTAGCGCTTGGCCAGCCAGCGGATGGCCTCCACGTAGCTCAGGTGCTCGTGCTTCTGTAGGAAGGTGATGCTGTCGCCGCTCTCACCACATCCGAAGCATTTGAAGATGCCCAGGTTGGGGCTGACGTTGAAGCTGGGTGTCTTTTCGTTGTGGAACGGACACAGACCCAGGTAGCGCGGCCCCTTGCGCTTGAGCGCCACGAACTCGCCCACCACCTCCTCCACGCGGGCGGCGTCCTTCACCTGTTGGATGGCGTGCGGCTGGATCACGGAGGATGGTGCTGCGAAGGTACCCTTCGTGGGGCCTGCCTTCGGGCTATGTTGACAGTCTGCGTAGTGCGAAGGCCTGAGGCTCAGGATCGGCGTTCAGCTATCAACATCGATCCCACGATCCATCCACAGGTTGTTCACGGCTTCACCGGCCTGCCTGTGCTGTCGTACACCACGCGCTTGAGCTCGGCGCCTTGCTCATCGTAGAACACCCATTCGCCGCTGTTCCTGCCATCGGTGTAGGCCCCCACGTAATACGGCATCCCGTTGGGGTGGTTGACCAGTGTGGGGCCGTTCTCCTTGCCGTGGTCGTAGGTGATGCGGCTGCGGAGGGTGCTGTCGGCGTAGAAGGAGCTCCAGGTGCCCACGCGCCTGCCTTCCTGCAGTTCACCGGCCATCCAGCCACCGTCCTGGAGGTGGATGATCCGTGCACCATCGTTGTTCGAAGCAGGGGTGGCACTGTCCGTTGCAGCCGCCACGGACACAGCCGGGGCGGTGGCCGGACCGGTGCATGCGACCAGCGCGTTGAGCAGGAGCAGGGAAAGGATGGGTCGGAGTTGCATGGGGGTCACTTCTTGCGTTCCACAGTGAGCTGTACCAGGCCCTCCAGCCCGTCGCGGGCATCGTTCTGCGGAAAGCTGTGGAGCACGGCCAGGGCCTGGTCGCGATGCTCCAACATTCGTTGCTGTGCGTGCCTGATGCCGCCTGCTTCGCGCACCATTGCGATCACCTTTGCCACTGCCTTATCATCCTCGTTGCGCTCTTTCACTGCGGTGACCATCCAGCGACGGTCCTTCTCGCTCACCCGCTGCAGGGCGTGGATCAACGGCAGGGTGAGCTTCTTTTCCTTGATGTCGAGTCCGCTGGGCTTGCCGATCTCTGCCCCGTTGCCGTAGTCGAAAAGGTCGTCCTTGATCTGGAAGGCGATCCCCACCAGCTCGCCGAACTGGCGCATGCGCTCCACCTCCTCCACCGGTCGTCCTGCAGCGCTGGCGCCACTGGCGCAACAGGCGGCGATGAGGCTGGCGGTCTTCTGGCGGATGATGGTGAAATAGACCTCCTCGCTGAAGTTCAGGTTGCGGCTCTTCTCCAACTGCAACAGCTCACCCTCGCTCATTTCGCGTACCGCGTGGCTCACGATGCGGAGCAGCTCGAACTCACCCTTGTCCACCGCCAACAGCAGCCCGCGGCTCAGCAGGTAGTCGCCCACCAGCACGGCGATCTTGTTCTTCCACAGGGCGTTGATGCTGAAGAAGCCCCGTCGCTGGGGACTCCCGTCCACTACATCATCGTGCACCAAGGTGGCGGTGTGCAGTAGTTCGATCAGGCTGGCGGCCGTGAAGGCGCTTTCGTTCACCGGGCCGAACAGCCGCGCACTGAGCAGGGTGAACATGGGCCGCATCTGCTTGCCCTTGCGCTTGACGATGTAATGCATGATGCGGTCCAGCAACGCGGCGCGGCTGCGCATGGCCTCGCGGAAATGCGGCTCGAAGGCCTGCATCTCGGCGGCGATCGGCCGCTGTATCTGCTCCATGGTCATCATCGGGGTGCGAAGTTCGGTATCCGGGAGCCTGTCCGCACGCAACCCCGGCCGATCGTCTGCGTCATCCTCCCGGCGCATCCATATGTTGCGCTACCTTCGCTACGCATGCGCCTCCGTGCCGCCCACCACCTCCTGCTCGTCAGCTTCCTGCTGTGCGTTCCCGTGCTCCTTCATGCGCAACCCAGGAAGGTGCAGCCGGGCAAGGCCCGCGTCCTGCTCTACAAGGAACGCATGGCTGCCCAGTTCGATACGGTGGATGTCGTGAAGAACGTGCTGAAGATCAATCCCCTCTTGTTCTTCAGGGGAGAGATCCCCTTGTACTATGAGCGGGCCATCTCACCCAATGTGAGCCTGGAGGTAGGCCTCGGTGTCACCCTGCGCAATTACATGGCTCTTTCCTTCGTAGGCGATGATGCGGACGATTTCGGTGCCGGAACGGAGATCATCCCCAATCCCAGCTACCACATTGCTGCGCGGTTCTATTTCGTGCACGACCTCGAGCCCCAGGGACTTTACCTGCAGCCCGGCTACTCCCACCTGGTCTATTCCAAGGATATCCTGGTACGCAGGCCGGACGGAAGCTTCTCCGACACCAAGTACCGCGATGAACGCACGTTCAACGACCTGCGCCTGTTCCTGGGCTATCAAGGGTTGAGCATGCGCAGCAATTGGCTCTTCGACCTGTATGGCGGGGTGGCTTTCCGTGACCGGCGCATGCTGGTGGTGGAGGAGACCCTCAACCTGGTCACCGACCAGTATACCTACAACGTGGAGGAGCGCAAGGACCGCGTGCCGGCCATCTTCCTGGGCATCCGGGTGGGCGTGGGTTGGTAGGCGCTCACTTCAACTGCCGCTCACCGTCCTTCAACGCTGGTTCGTTCTTGTTGGCCAGCTGCCCGCACGCCGCATCGATGTCGCGACCGCGGCTGCGGCGGATCCGGGCGATGATGCCCTTCCTGTCCAGGTACTGCTGGAACGCCTCGGCATCCGTGGCCTCGGTGCGACCGAACTCGCCGCCATCGATGGGGTTGTACTCGATCAGGTTCACCTTGGCGTGTACGTCGCTGGCGTACTTCACCAGCTCCTGCGCATCGGCCAGCGAGTCGTTGAAGCCGCGCAGCAGGATGTACTCGAACGTGACAGGCCGACCGGCGGTCCGGGTGTAGTAGCGCAGCGCATCCTTCAGTTCGGCCAGGCTGTTCTGCTCGTTGATGGGCATGATGCGGTCGCGCTTGGCATCGTTGGCAGCGTGCAGGCTCAGCGCAAGGTTGAACTTCGTGCCATCGTCGGCCAGCTTGCGGATCATTTTGGCGATGCCGGCGGTGCTCACCGTGATGCGCTTGGGGCTCATGCCCAGCCCGTCCTCTGCGCTGATGCGTTCGGCACTGCGCAAGGTGTTGGCGTAGTTGAGCAGCGGCTCGCCCATGCCCATGTATACGATGTTGGTGAGTCCCTGCTGGTAGTACTGGTGCGCAAGCCGATCGATGAGCACCACCTGGTCGTAGATCTCCTGCGCATCGAGGTTGCGGATGCGCTTGAGCTTGCCCGTGGCGCAGAAGCTGCACGTGAGGCTGCACCCGATCTGGCTGCTGATGCAGGCCGTGAGGCGCGTGGGGGTGGGGATCAATACGCCTTCCACCACATGCCCGTCCCACGTCTTGAAGGCACACTTCACCGTGCCGTCGGCGCTGCGCTGCTCCTCCACCAGCACCAGCGGCCGTAGCACCGTGTGCTCGGCCAGCTGGGCGCGGAAGGCCTTGGGCAGGTCGCTCATGTCATCCCATGTGCCGGCCTTCTTCTTCCACAGCCACTCCCATAGCTGCTTGGCGCGGTAGGGTTTCTCGCCCAGATCGGCCACCAAAGCCTTCACCTCATCGAGGGTGAGCGAGCGGATGTCGGTGGGGGAGGACATGATGCGAAGGTACCGGCTTACCCCAGCACCAGCTCCACCATCCGCATGTCCATCGGGGTGGTGACCTTGATGTTATTGTCCTCGCCCTCCACCAGCGCCACCCGCACACCCAGGCGCTCCACCAGCGTGGCCTCGTCCGTGAAGGTGGGGTCATAGGGCTGCTCGAAGGCCTTGCGCAGCAGGTCGGTGTGGAAGCACTGCGGGGTCTGTACCGCAAGCAGCCTGGAGCGATCGAGCGCCCGTGAGCCGTCGGCCGTGGTCTCGCGGATGCTGGGCACCACGGGCATCACCGGGATCGCTGCAGCATGCCGGTCAGCGGCCTCGAAGCATCGGGCGATCAATGCGGTGCTCACCAGCGGCCGTACGCCATCGTGCACGGCCACCAGGCCATCACCCTGCACCTTGGCCAGACCGGCCTTCACGCTGTGCCAGCGCTGCTCACCACCGGCCACCACCTCGTGTGGGACCAGGAAACCATGCCCCATGCACAACGCCTTCCAGATGTCGAAATGCTCCTGCGGCAGCACCACGATCAAGGGCATCTCCGCATCGAAGCGATGGAAGGCCTCGATGGTCCACATGAGCAGCGGACGGCCCTTCACCGTTTGGAACTGTTTGGGCACCGGACCGCCCAAGCGCCGCCCACTGCCGCCTGCTACGAGGATGGTGCTGCGATCCATGGTGTGCGATGCAAGGGCGAGGGGCGTCGACCCGCGCCCTTGCATCCTTCCATCAAATGATCAACATCGCATCGCCATAGCTGAAGAAGCGATACTTCTCCTTGATGGCGACCTTGTAGGCCTCCCAGACGTGCTCGTAGCCTCCGAAGGCGCATACCTGCATCAGCAGGGTGCTTTCCGGCATGTGGAAGTTGGTGATCATGCTGTCCGCGATGCTGAAGTCGTACGGCGGGAACATGAACTTGTTGGTCCAGCCGTTGAAGGGCTTCATATGGTTCTCCGTGCTCACGCTGCTCTCGATGGCGCGCATGGTGGTGGTGCCCACGCAGCATACGCGCTTCTTGCTGTCCTTCGCACGGTTCACGATGTCGCAGGCCTCCTTGGTGATGATGGCCTGCTCGCTATCCATCTTGTGCTTGGTGAGGTCCTCCACCTCCACGGGACGGAAGCTGCCCAAGCCTACATGCAGGGTCACCTCTGCGAAGTTGATGCCCTTGAGCTCCATGCGCTTGAGCAGTTCACGGCTGAAGTGAAGCCCGGCCGTGGGAGCGGCCACTGCGCCCTCCTCCTTGGCGTAGATCGTCTGGTAGCGCTCCGCGTCGCTGGCCTCGGTCTCGCGCTTGATGTAGCGGGGCAGCGGGGTCTCGCCCATCTCGGTGATGGTGCGCTTGAACTCCTCGTACGTGCCGTCGAACAGGAAGCGCAGCGTGCGGCCACGACTGGTGGTGTTGTCGATCACTTCGGCCACAAGCTCATCGTCCTTGCCGAAGTAGAGCTTGTTGCCGATGCGGATCTTCCGCGCCGGGTCCACGATCACATCCCACAACAGGCTGTCGCGGTTGAGTTCCCGCAACATGAACACTTCGATCTTGGCGCCTGTCTTCTCCTTGTTACCCCACATCCGCGCCGGGAACACCTTGGTGTTGTTGAGGATGAAGGTGTCCCCGTCATCGAAGTAATCGATCACGTTCTTGAACTTCTTGTGTTCGATCTTACCCGTCTTGCGGTGCAGCACCATCAGGCGGCTGCCGTCGCGGTCCTTGGTGGGGTAGAGGGCGACGAGTTCCTTGGGAAGGTCGAATTTGAAGGCGGTCAGTTTCATGGTTCGCTCAGGGCTTACGGGCCCGCTCCGGGGGTTGAAAAGGGCGCCGAAGATACGTTCACCACCAAGCGATGGTCAACGGAGCGTTAAGCTTCTTCAAAAATATGCTGATGGTCAGCGACTTATCCGTGCTGTGGAAGGTCCGGCCTTTCCGGCAAGGGGGCGATGCGCTGGGCCCAGGTGACCGGATGTTCAGCGTCCTCCACCCGATACATGCCAATGGCCGTGCGCCGTAATGCGCTCAGGTGCGCACCGCACCCCAACACTTGCCCGATGTCATGCGCCAGGGAGCGGATATAGGTGCCCTTGCTCACGTGCACTTCGAAATCCACTTCCGCACCCCGGATGGCCGTCACCTCCAACTTGTTCACGTCCACCGTGATAGGCTTCATCTCCACTTCATGCGCTTTGCCCAGGTTGCGCACGAGGATGTAGGCACGCTCCCCCTCGAACCTTTTGGCGCTATAGCTCGGCGGCCGCTGTTCGATCCGGCCGAGGAACCCCGCGAATGCGGCCCTGATGGTGGCTTCGTCCAGGTGCTGCCATGGCCCACCATCCACCACCGCGGTCTCCAGGTCGTAGCTGGGTGTGGTGCCCCCCAGGGTGATGGTGCCCGTGTAGACCTTCTCCAGGCCCGTCAGCTCAGGAAGGCGCTTGGTGAGCGGGCCGTAGGCCATGATCAACAACCCGCTCGCCAATGGGTCCAGCGTGCCGGCATGGCCCACCTTGAAGTTGCGCCTGCCCACCACACTGCGCATGGCCCCCCGGATCTTGTTCACACAGTCGAAACTGGTCCACCCCAGCGGCTTGTCCACCAGGATGACCCCGCCTTCCACCGGACGGAACGTATGCTCGCTGCTGGGTACGGGTGCCTCCACGTGCGGTCACATCATCTGCATGGGAACGTCCAGCAGGTAAAGCAGGATGATGGCACCGCCCACGATGATGCGGTACCAGCCGAAGCCGCGGAAGCCATTGCGCGCCAGGAAGGCGATGAAGCCCCGGATGGCGATGATGGCCACCACGAAGGCGACCAGGTTGCCCACCGCGAAGAGCTGCAGGTGTTCGCTGGTGAACGCGCCGCCGTCCTTCAGGTAGTCGTACAGGCTCTTGGCCGTGGCTCCGAACATGGTGGGCACCGCCAGAAAGAAGCTGAACTCCGCGGCGCGCGTACGGTCCAGCCCCTGGGTCATGCCCCCGATGATGGTGGCCGCGCTCCGCGATACGCCCGGCACCATGGCCAGGCATTGCCACACCCCGATGATCAGCGCACGCTTGAAGCCGAGCGGCTCCGCAGCCCCCAGCTTACCACCAGGCGCCCACTGGTCGATCCGCAGGAACACCAACCCGCCCAGGAAAAGCATCACCCCCACCACCAGCACGTTCTCCAGCAGCATGTCCACCACGTCCTTGAAAAGCAGCCCCGCCACCACCGCAGGCAGGAAGGCCACGAAGAGCGTGGTGTAGAAGTCGATGGAGCGCAGGAACCGCCGCCAGTAGAGCACCAGCACGGACAGGATGGCCCCCAACTGGATGGCTACGGTGAAGAGCTTGACGAACTCATCCTGCTGGATCCCCATGATGGTGGACCCGATGATCATGTGGCCCGTACTGGAGACCGGCAGGTATTCGGTGAGGCCCTCGATGATGGCGAGGACGATGGCCTGGACGATGGTCATTGCCCAGCCTCGCTGCCCTTATCCTTTTTCAGGATGGCGTAGACCACGAAGAGGTAACCCACCAACGTGACGATGGGCGCCACGGTGATGCGGCGCGGACTGAAGATGGCGTCGGCGTCGAAGGCATTGGGATCGCCATTGCCGCCGCCGGCCATCAGCAGGAAGCCTACCACCACCACGGCCAACCCGATGAGCAGCAGCTTGTAGTTGGTGCCGGTGAAGGGCAGGTCGTTGAAGTGGTTCTGTTTGGCCATCAGCTCCAGTGTAGGTCCTCGGAATTCATGCGAAGGTAGCGGCCCACGGCGAACCAGGTGGACACCAGCGAGATCAGCAGCCCGAGCAACAACACGGCGGCGAACAGTATCGCCAGGGTGAGCACATTGGTGAAGGCCAGCAGGTCGGGCATGTAGTGTTGTGCCAGTTGCAGCAGCCCCACCAGCAGCCCCACCGCCAGTACCGCGCCCAGCAAGCCCTGCCACAGGCTCTGTCCCAGGAAGGGACGCTTGATGAACCATTGTGTGGCACCCACCAGGTGCATGGTGCGGATCAGGAAGCGCTTGCTGTAGATGGACAGGCGGATGGTGTTGTTGATCAGTGCGATCGCCACGATGAGCAACAAGCCGGTGAACCCGAGCACGATGAGCGTGAGCTTGCGCATGTTCGTGTCGATGTTCTCCACCACCGCTGCGTTGTAGGCCACCTCGTCCACCCGCCGGTCCTGCCGCAGGTGCGCCGCGATCCACTTCACACTATCACCCGCTGCATAGCGCGCATCCAGGTTCAGTTCCACAGAGGGCAGCAGCGGGTTGTCGCCCAACACCCCCAGGAAGTCCTCGCCCAATTCCTCCTTCAATTGTGCGGCAGCCTCCTCCGCCGTCACGTATCGCGTCTCCTTGGTGTACGGCTCATTGTCCAGTTCCTTGCGGAACTGCATCAGGTCCACCTCCTTCACATCGCGCTTCAGGAACACCTCCACCCGTACGTTCTCGCGGAAATAGCGCTCCAAGGCCTGTGCGTTCAGCACCAGGAAGCCCAGCACACCCAGCATGAACAGCACCAGCGCGATGCCGATGATGGTGCTCACGTTGGAACTCCGCGTGCGGGCCTTGAAGTAGCGCTCGTTGCTCATCCGTGGCCGCGAAAGTAAGGGCGATGACCGCAACTGGCCTGTGTGCTCCATCCGCTCTTCTACCTTCGCGCTCCGGAGCCTAGGAACATGCAGTACGACCCTACGAACATCGAGCGGAAATGGCAGGATGAATGGCGCAAGCGCCATGCTTACCGTGTGGAGAACGACCCTGCCCGTCCCAAGTACTACGTGCTCGACATGTTCCCATATCCAAGCGGAGCCGGCCTCCACGTGGGGCATCCGCTCGGCTATATCGCCAGCGACATCGTGGCGCGCTACAAGCGGCACAACGGCTTCAACGTGCTGCACCCCATGGGCTACGACAGCTTCGGCCTGCCCGCAGAACAGTACGCCATCCAGACCGGCCAGCACCCCGCGAAGACCACCGAGATCAACCTGGCACGATACCGGGAGCAACTGGACCGGATCGGCTTCAGCTTCGATTGGAGCCGTGAGGTGCGCACCAGCGATCCGTCCTTCTACCGGTGGACACAATGGATCTTCCTACAGCTCTTCGACAGCTGGTACGATGCCACCGCCGACAAGGCCCGGCCCATCAGCGAGCTCATCGCGCGCTTCGAGCAGCAGGGCTGCACCGGCCAGGATGCCAACGTGCTCACCGGCGATGTGGAGCGCTTCGTGGGCGGCTTCTCTGCAGCGGAATGGACCGCCTTCGACGAGCGCACCAAACAGATGGTGCTGCAGCACTTCCGCCTGGCCTACCTCAGCGATGCCTGGGTGAACTGGTGCCCCGCCCTGGGTACCGTGCTGGCCAACGACGAGGTGAAGGACGGCGTGAGCGAGCGCGGCGGCCACCCCGTGGAGCGCAAGCGCATGAAGCAATGGAGCCTGCGCATCACGGCCTATGCCCAGCGCCTGCTGGATGGACTGGACGGGCTCGACTGGAGCGAGAGCATCAAGGAGGCCCAGCGGAATTGGATCGGACGCAGCGAAGGCGCCACCGTGCGCTTCCCCATCGGCGAGGACTTCATCGAGGTCTTCACCACGCGCCCCGATACGCTCTTCGGCGTCAGCTTCATCACCCTCGCGCCGGAGCATGTGCTCGTCCCCAAGTTCACCACACCCGACCGCAAGGCCGAGGTCGATGCCTACGTGAACAGCGCCAAGAACCGCAGCGAGCGCGAGCGCCAGGCCGAGGTGGACAAGGTGAGCGGCGTGTTCACAGGCAGCTACGCCAGGCACCCCTTCACCGGCGCCGAGGTGCCCGTGTGGGTGGGCGATTACGTGCTGGCCGGCTATGGTACCGGTGCCGTGATGGCCGTGCCCGGCGGCGACCAGCGCGACTGGCGCTTCGCGAAGCACTTCGGCCTGCCCATCATCGCGGTGACCGAGGGCGCCGACATCGACAAGGAAGCCGATGAGCGCAAGGACGCCACCATCTGCAGCGAGGGTTTCCTCAAGGGTATGAAAGTGCCGCAGGCCATCACCCGCGCCATCCAGGAACTGGAGAAGCTCGGCGCCGGGGAAGGCCGTATCAACTTCCGCCTGCGCGATGCCGCCTTCGGTCGCCAGCGCTACTGGGGCGAACCCATCCCCATCTACTACCAGGACGGCATCCCCTACCCGCTGCCCGAGCGCGAGTTGCCGCTGAAGCTGCCCGAGGTGGACAAGTTCCTGCCCACCGAGGATGGCGAACCGCCGCTGGCCCGTGCCGCGAACTGGAGCTATAATGGGCATCCGCTGGAGACCACCACCATGCCCGGTTGGGCCGGCAGCAGCTGGTATTTCCTGCGCTACATGGACCCGCACAACGCGGAGCGCTTCGCCTCACCCGAGGCCATCCAGTACTGGCAGCAGGTGGACCTTTACGTGGGCGGCAGCGAGCACGCCACCGGCCACCTGCTCTACTTCCGCTTCTGGACCAAGTTCCTCTTCGATCGCGGCTGGATCACCTTCGATGAGCCTGCGAAGAAGCTGGTGAACCAAGGGATGATCCAGGGGGTGTCACAGGTTATCCATTGCCTTGGGTTTAGTATGATTTCGACGACATGTGCTGATGATAACTCGCCGACTATCCCACTTCGAGCGGCACCTGTTGTGCTAGTGCCAAAGGATGTGCGTAACCGGGCAGTGCACTATGCATTGACAGACGACGACCTTGAGGTCTTGGGAACGCTTGAAAAGACAGTGACTGACGCTGTTCGTGCAAAGTTCCCCGGTCATAGAGGACGGCTTTTTAGCGAAGTTGGTGAACGAGGAGCAATAGTGTACTCACGTAACATCGACATCCAGCTTGTTGACGGAAGCGGAGTGTTGAACGTGGCATTGCTAAAGAGCTCGAACAAAGAGTTTGAGGATGTGATGCTGTGGGAGAACGGGCCTTACGTCTGTGACCCCGTTGTCGAGAAGATGTCCAAGTCGAAGTTCAACGTGGTGAACCCCGACGATATCATCGCCAAGTACGGCGCCGACACGCTGCGGCTGTACGAGATGTTCCTCGGTCCCTTGGAGCAGAGCAAGCCCTGGGACACCAACGGCATCGAGGGCACCTTCCGCTTCCTGCGGAAATTCTGGAACCTGTTCCACGGCGCTGGTGATGCGTTCGGCGTTTCCGATGACGCCCCCACCAAACCAGAACTGAAGGTCCTGCACGCCACCCTGAAGAAGGTCACCGAGGACATTGAGAAGATGAGCTTCAACACCAGCGTGGCGCAGTTCATGATCGCGGTGAACGAGCTGGGCAGCCTGAAGTGCAACAAGCGCGCTGTGCTGGAGCCGATGGTGATCGCCCTCGCACCCTTCGCGCCGCACATCGCCGAGGAATTGTGGGAGAAGTTGGGCCACAGCAGCAGCATCACCACCGCCCCCTGGCCCCAGTGGAGCGCCGAGCACCTGGTGGAGGACAGCTTCAGCTACCCCATCAGCTTCAATGGCAAGACCCGCCTGCAGCTGGAGTTCCCCATCGCGCTGGATGCCAAGAGCGTAGAGGAACAAGTGCTCGCCAACCCCGAGGTACAAGCCCGACTGGAAGGCAAGGCCCCCAAGAAGGTGATCGTCGTGCCCAAGCGCATCGTGAACATCGTGGTGTGAATGTGTTGTGCGTTAGGTTGTTACGTGTTGCGCATTGCGTGGTCAGGAACGCAACACGCAACACAGCAACGCGCAACGAGCGCGCGGTAAGGTGCGGCGCTTATCACACCGATCGGCATCCCTTTTGCTCTACCCGGGTCATGGCACGCACAACGACCTTCCTCCTGGCCGGTCTGAGCCTTCTCACGATGGCCTTCGCCCAGAGCGATCGCCCGGCTGAACCCACAGGCACCGGCAACAGCGGCACCACTGCGCTGCGCACCCTGCCACAGGATGCGTTCCGCCCTGGCGAAAAGCTCACATACATCGTTCACTACGGCTGGATCAACGCCGGGGAAGCGGTGGTGGAGCTGAAGGAAAGCCCCAGCGACATCAACGGTCGCAAGGCCTGGTACGCTGTGGGGACCGGACGAAGCCTCGGCGCCTTCAACACCTTCTATAAGGTGGACGACCGCTACGAGACCTATTTCGATGCGCAGGGCGTGTTCCCCTGGGTGTTCAAGCGCCGCGTGAGCGAAGGGGGCTACGAGTTCTCGCAGGACTATGTGTACCACCAGACCAGGCAGGTGGTGACCACGCAGGACAAGCAGACGCACAAGGTGCCGGCGAACGTACAGGACATGCTCAGCGCCTTCTATTACGCCCGCACGCTCGATTTCGCCAATGCCAAGGTGGGCGACGAGTTCGTGATCGATACCTTCCTGGACAACGAGCTGTGGCCCCTGCGCATGCGCTACATGGGCAAGGAGACGGTGAAGCTGCGCAACGGCAAGTACCGCTGCCTGAAGTTCCAACCCGTGGTGCAGGAGGGGCGCATCTTCAAGGGCAACGACGACCTCAACGTGTGGGTGACCGACGATGGCAACCGCGTTCCGGTGCTCGCGCAGGCCAAGGTGCTCGTGGGCTCCATCAAGATGGAGCTCAGCGGTTACCAGGGCTTGGTACACCCCATCGCGAAGCTCTAAGGTTATCCACCACGCATCGTGGTGATCCTGTCCAACGGTCCGTGCGCTGGCACGGACCGTTGTGCTTTCTTGCCGCCATGAAGCCGTGGTTGAAGTGGACCGCCCTGGCATTGCCGATGGTGGCTGTGGGGTATGTGCTCATTGGCGTGGATGTGCGTCCCCGTGAAGAATACGTGGAGGATGGCGGTATACAGGAGGTGGACAGCACCCTGCTGCCCCCCGATGCATATGGCATCCCCATGTCGGGGTTCGTATTGGAGAAAGGCACCGTGCGGTCCGGCGACACCTTTGGCGGCCTTCTGGCCAGACACGGTGTGGACCCCGGGACCGTGCACGAGCTGGTGGAGGCCGCAAGCCCCCATTTCAACGTCACCAGGATCCGCACCAGCCACCCCTATGCGTTCATCTTCGCCGAGGACAGCAGCCGCACACCGGCCTACTTCATCTACGAGGAGGATGCCGTGCGCTACCTGGTGTTCGACGTGGGTGACCGCCCCTCGGTGCGCGTGGGTGAGCGACCGGTGCACACGGCCCAACATGAGATCGCCTGCGCTGTAACGGGTGCACTTTACAACGACCTGCAACGCGCCGGTGCCGATCCCGCCCTCGCCATGCAACTGGCCGATGTGTTCGCATGGACCGTGGACATGTACCGCATCCAGAAGAACGACACCTTCGCCGTGGTGTACGAGGAGCGAACCGTGGACGGCAAGGCCTACGGCAGCCCCACGGTGCTGGCGGCGCGCTACATCACCGGAGGAGCGGAGCGGGAGGCCTTCCGCTACGTCCGCGCCGATGGTGGCCAGTACTTCGACAGCGATGGACAAAGCCTGCGCAAGGCCTTCCTGAAGGCGCCGCTCAAATTCAGCCGGATCAGTTCCCGCTTCAGCGGCCGCCGCCTGCACCCCGTGCAGAAGGTGATGAAGGCGCATCTGGGCACCGACTATGCCGCGCCCTATGGCACACCGATCCTCGCCGTGGGCGATGGCGTGGTGGAGAAGGCCGGTCGCACCGGTGGCAACGGCAACTTCGTGAAGATCCGCCACAACGGCACCTACAGCACGCAGTACCTGCACATGCGCAAGATCCTCGTGAAGCAGGGGCAGCGTGTGGCCCAGGGCGATGTGATCGGCGAGGTGGGCAGTACCGGTCTGGCCACGGGGCCGCATGTGTGCTTCCGATTCTGGAAGAACGGCGTGCAGGTCGATCACCTGCGGGAGGAGTTCCCCAGCGCAGAGCCACTTGCGCAGGATCACATGCCGGCCTTCCTGCGCGTGCGCGACACCCTGGCGCACGACCTGGATGAAGCACTGGCCGAACTGCGGGCCGGACGCGAGGTGCTCTTCTGATCCGTTCTACAGCGCCCGGATGGCCGCGTTGTCGTAGGTGCCGCTGGTGCTGCGGTCCACGCTGCGCAACAAGGCGGCGGCCAGTACATCGTGGGGCATGGGGCGATAGCGTGCGGGCAGCAATGGCGCCAGCACACGCGCCACCGCGATGCCGATGCGTTCACCCACCCGCACCTCCTTGCGCGGACCGGTAAGGATCGACGGTTGGAAGAGGTGCAGCGTGGGTAGCCCCAGTGCTTTCATGGCGGCTTCCATTTCTCCCTTCACCCGGTTGTAGAACACCCTTGAGCTGGCGTCCGCACCGATGGCGCTCACCACGCTCATCACCGGCACGCCCTGCGCCTTGGCCCAGCGCCCCAAGCCCACCACCAGCTCCTTGTCCACATGGATGAACTTGGTTTGGTCGCCGCCCTCCTTGCCGATCGTCGTGCCCAGGCAGCAAAGCACGGCATCGACGCGTTGTGGGCGCAGCGCCTGCAGCAGGTCGGTGTGCAGCCATTGCTCCAGCCCGGGGTGCTGGGGCAGGGGAGTACGCACCACGGCAATGACCCGCTCGAAACAGGGATCGGCAAGGGCTTGCTGGAGTACGGTGCTGCCGATGAGTCCGGTGGCACCGGCGACGAGGATGGTCTTGCCCATGTCACAAAGTAATCCCTTGACGATCGATCAGGAACGTATTATGTTTGCAACGTAAACAAGTTTATGATGAACACAGAACTCACACCCCAGGAAAGTCTTCGCCTCATTGAAGGCATGATCGGCCAGGCCCGACGCAGTTTCAGCCGCATGAGCTTCTACTTCCTCCTTTGGGGGGTGCTGCTCATCGGAGCGATGATCGCTGCCTACCTGCTGCGGGAGAACGCACAGGGTTGGCAGAACGGAGCGCCGTGGGGTGTGGCCGGTGCGCTCGGAGGCATCATCAGTGCCATCCATGGCGCGCGTGAGAGCAAGCGCGAACAGGTGTCCAACCCCATGGACAGCACCATCGGTTGGTTGTGGGGTGCTTTCGTGATAACCATGTTGCTGCTGATCGCCTTCACGGTGGTGGGTCGCTCGGACGCCACGGTGGCCATCACCATGCTCACCGGGCTGCCCACCTTCCTCACCGGCCAGATCATGCGCTTCAGACCCCTGCAGTTCGGCGGGGTGCTCTTCTGGGTGGCCGGTATCGCCATGCTGGTGCTGCACGATCCGCTGGCCACGCTGGTGCTCTACTGCGCTTCCATGCTGTTGGGCTACATCGTTCCCGGCATCCTGCTCAAACGCCACGAGGATGGGCTTCGCGCCGCTTGACCCCGTGCTGCACAACCAGCTGCGGCTGGCGGTGGTGAGCCTGCTGATCGCTGTGGACGAGGCGGACTTCACCTACCTGCTGGAGCGCACTGGCGCCACACGTGGCAATCTTAGTGTTCAGCTCACCAAGCTGAAGGAGGCCGGCTACGTGCAGATCACCAAGGGTTACAAGGACAACTACCCCAACACCAGCTGTCGGCTTACCAAGGCGGGGGTCAAGGCCTTCGAGCAGTACGTGAAAGCGATCAAGGGATACCTTCAATAGCGATCGGATGGCCATGGCACAGGCTCTATCCACACTGCACATCTCCGCAAGCATCCTGGCATTGGTCCTTGGTGCTTGGGTGCTCATCGTTCACAAAGGGGACCGCCGCCACCGCCGCATGGGCCGGGCCTATGCCATCAGCATGCTGGTGGTGAACGTCACGGCCTTCGGCATCTACCGACTGTTCGGTGGCTTCGGCCCGTTCCACATTGCAGCTATCGTGAGCCTGTTGACGCTGCTGGCAGGCATGCGCCCGGTGCTGTTGCGCACGCGACCGAAGCACTGGTATACGACGCACATGATCTTCATGTACTGGTCGGTGGTGGGCCTGTACGCCGCTTTCGCATCGGAAGTACTGGTGCGCCTTCCCGAGCGTCCAGGTGCCTATTTCGGGCTGTTGGTCGGCGCCGCCACCGCTGTGATCATGGGTGTTGCCGGCCTGTTGCAGGGGCGCCTGGTGAAGCGCTGGTCGGCCGAGGTGGGGGCGCTGCCCTGAGCCCGTATTGGTCGATACCTGACGTTCGTTCGTCGGGTCGGATGGCTTTCTGTCGGATCGTTGCAACGTGGCCGAACGGTGCACGTAACCATGTTCCCAACCCGAAATCCCAAGACCATGGAACCCAAGTACCGCACCCTGCTCCAAGCTGTTGCCATCGCCGCTGTGTTCGCCACTGTCTGGCACTTCCAGCAACCCGCACCCGATCGCGTTGCGGATAGCGTGGTACAGGCCGAATGATGGCCGGACCCCTGAAGAGGCCGTACCTTGCAGCTGTCAAACCTGCTGCCATGCCTCGTTCCCTGCTGTTGCTCGGCTTCGTGCCCTTGTTCGTGCTGTCCGCCTGTAAGAAGGAAGATGCTGTGGAGCCGGCCCCCGACCCCACACCCGACCCCACGCCCACCCAGTTCGACCTGAGCCTTACTGGTGCGCAAGGTGTACGCATGCTGCTGGATGGACAGGAAGTGAGCATCGCGGAGTCGAGCGCTTCCAATGTGCTCGCTTTCTACGGCGCCGATGGCAACGTGGTCGATCCGCCTGCATTGTCCACCAGGCGGTTCTGGGCCGCCCTGTACGACGGCAATCTCGACCTCGAGCGGTTCCGAATGACATTGGGTACCTTGGAGTTCGAAGGCCCGCAGGTGATACCGGAGGATATGGACGCCCTGTTCGCGACCGGCGCCCGCTCGTTCGGCAATGCATCCAGCGGCGCACAGGCCGTCCAGCTCGAATACACCGATGCCTCCGGGGTGATCTGGAGCACCGTATGCGATGCACAGGCGGGCAGTGCGTTCAACATCACCGAGGTGACCAGCGGCAACGATGCCCTTGGGCATTACGTGATCGCGAAGGCTGTTTTCAACGCCACGTTCCGTAACTGCCTCACCAATGCCACGCGAACGGCCACCGGTGGAGTGCTCGTATTGCGTTTCCGCGACGTCTAGCGCTGCCGCTTGATGAAGACGTAGCCGCCCTTCACAGCGCCCCACACCTGCTTGCCCTTCGCGTCCCAACCGCGGTCCCAGCTTACCATGCGATCGGGGTGGAGCGTCACTTCGCTCGTGGTGTACGTGGCACCGTCACGGGTGCTGGGGCAGCGACCTTCCACTGTGCTGCCCACGTAGCCATTACCACGGCGCTGCAGGGTGATGTCGCAACCTTCCAACGCCACGAGCGAATCCGCGGAAAGGGTGGCGAGCTTCAGTGGGTCCTGGTAGCCGCCATAGTAGGCAGCCCCGCCTTTGATGGTCAGGATGCGGCTGACAAAGGTGCTGTCGTTCACCTCGCGCAGGTGGTAGACGCGCTGGCGATAGGGCTTCTCCTTGCTGGAGGCCGTGGCCTGTTCCACATAGAACCAGGCCCCGTCGCGGCGCTTGGGCCAGATGCGCACCATCTCCAGTTCGATCTCGAAGTAGCTGCTGTCCGCCTTCGCCTGTTCGGCGCTGGTGTAGGAGCCGGCCATGGTGTAGGCCAGCTGCTCCAGGGCGCGGGTCCGTTGGGCATGAAGCAGTACAGGTAGTCCGAACGTGGCAAGCAGAATGGTGGCGCGGATCATGGCCGGAAGTTAACCTTCCGCCTCTACCCACATCCCGTCCTCCTTGATCAACCCGATCAGTTCGTCCACCGCGTGTTCGCTGGGCACATTGCGCTTCACCACCTCCTTTTCGCGGTACAGGGTGATCACACCCGGACCGGTGCCCACGTAGCCGAAGTCGGCATCGGCCATCTCGCCCGGGCCGTTCACGATGCAGCCCATGATGCCGATCTTGACGCCCTTCAGGTGGCTGGTCCGTGCGCGGATCTTGGCCGTGGTCTCCTGCAGGTCGAAGAGCGTGCGGCCGCAGCTGGGGCAGCTGATGTACTCGGTCTTGCTGGTGCGGGTGCGCGTGGCCTGCAGGATGCCGAAGGCGGTGCGGCACACCAGGTCCTCGCGGCCACCTTGCTCGTCAGCGATGAAGACGCCATCGCCCAGACCGTCGATCAGCAGCGGACCCATGTCGGTGCTGCTCTGCAGGACCAGCGTATCGTTCGTGATCGCGCCATAGGCCCGGCCGATGATCACCGGCACCGGACACTCCTGCGCGATCAGTTCGAAGAAGAGCCGGCGCTGTTCGGCCATGCCGTGCGCGTTGTGCGTGTCGATGAGGAGTACGGCCGTGGGGTCGGACTTCAGCGCGGTGAGGTAGGCCTCGTCGAGGTCGGCCAAGGTGGCGTACACCAGGTTGAACTGTGGGTGTCGCTCGGCCCCGCCGAGGTATTCCTGCTTGTTGAGGAACGGGTAGTGGCGCTCCTTCTCCTTGTTGCCGAGCCAGGTGGCGTGCTCTTGGATGATCCCCAACGTGCCGGGGATCTCGAAGTCGATGGTGTTCTTGCCGATGAAGGCGTAGTCGCAGGCCTGGTCAGTGATGTTCCACTTGTCCAGCGGCACACTGTAGCGGTAGCCCCAGGCGAAGAGCGTGGCAGGGGTGATCTCCTTGCGGTTGCTCAGGTCGGACATCACCACGGGGACATGCCGCGCACCGATGTTCAGCACTTCGCGGCTTGTGCGACGCTGATGGGTGAACGGGTCCACCGGGACCTGCGTCACTTCCGGGATGGGCGCATGGCCGCGGCGGTCGTTGTAGCGGTCCACCAGCGCGCGCGCCACGGGGATCTCGAACTCGGGGTCCTCGGTGAGGCTCACGCGCACCGTGTCGCCGATGCCATCCTCCAGCAGCGCACCGATGCCCGCCGCGCTCTTGATGCGACCGTCCTCGCCATCGCCGGCCTCGGTGACGCCCAGGTGCAGCGGATAGTCCCAGCCCTCGCTCATCATGCGGTGCACGAGCAGGCGGTAGGCCTGCACCATCACCTGTACGTTGCTGGCCTTCATGCTCAGCACGATCTCGTGGTAGTTCTCGTCGCGGCAGATGCGCAGGAACTCGAAGGCGCTCTCCACCATGCCCTCGGGCGTGTCGCCGTAGCGGTTCAGGATGCGGTCGCTGAGGCTGCCGTGGTTGGTGCCGATGCGCATGGCCGTGCCGTGCTCCTTGCAGATGCGCACCAGCGGCGTGAAGCGTTCGCGGATGCGCTCCAGTTCCTCGGCGTACTCCGCATCGGTGTACTCGCGCACATCGAACTTCTTCTTGTCGGCGTAGTTGCCGGGGTTCACGCGCACCTTCTCCACGATGCGGGCGGCCACCTCGGCGGCGTTGGGCGTGAAGTGGATGTCGGCCACCAAGGGGGCGCTGAAGCCAGCCGCGCGGATCTGCTTCTTGATCTCCGCGAGGTTCTCTGCGTCCTTCTTGCTCGGAGCGGTGATGCGCACGAGCTCGCACCCCGCCTCGATCATGCGGATGCTCTGGGCCACGGTGGCCGCGGTGTCCATCGTGTCCGTGGTGGTCATGCTCTGGACCCGGATGGGGTTGTGACCGCCGATGCCGATCTCGCCGATGCGCACGGCACGCGTCTTCCAGCGTTCGTAACGGGAGAGGCTGGGACAGTACTGCCAGGGAGCGAGGAGGGTGGAGGACATGAGCCGGTGGCCGCAGGGTTTGCCGCGGCGAAGATATCGGGGAACACCCGGGCGGGGGGCTTGGTTCAGTCCTTTAGAGTTCGTTCTTGCATTGAGGCGTCCTCAAAGCTCCAACCCGAGCTTTCTACCATCGTTTTCACGATAGCGATCATCTCATACTTGCCCTTTGCCGCTGCATCAAAAAGACCACTGTCCTTTACCTTGTCGCGAACGGTGTTTTTTGCGTTTCTCTCAATGCGAGTAAGGTCCTGAGCTGTAAAGGAGTTGAAGACACCTGCTTCCATGTCATAGTAGTCAATATCGTGCTCCACGGAAAGTACTTCTGGCACATCCATACCTGTCAATCGAATGGTATGTGATGCTTCGTCGACTTCGAAATCTGCTCCCTCAAGGTCGTAGCCGACACTTATCCTTGCCTTGATGCGTAGTATGACTTGTTTCTGGAAGGGTCCAAAGTTGAGCTCTTGGCCGAGGACTTTTTTTGCTTCTTGGTGCGAATAGAGTTCGAGAAAGTCTCCCTCCACCGTGACCAACTTCAGCACGGGCCGCACACGCTCCAGCAGGATGGTGCTATCCACCTGTTCCGTGCTGGCCTCGGGTCGATAGACCTCGCGGGTGATGAAGAACACCAACAGGCCCACGCCGAGCAATAACAGCAGTCCTTTCATGCGGTCCATGGGCCCAAAGATCGGGCTTCAGCCCTGGGTCAGGGGGTCCGGCTCCACCACTTCGGACCGGGTGCGGCGCCGTTGCAGCCAACCGTTGACCATGAGACAGGCCAGGATCAGTGCGATACCGATGTAGGATCCGGTGGTCATCCGTTCCTCCGCGCCCCAGATGAGCAGCGCGATAAGGATGGTGTAGACCGGTTCCAGGTTCACAGTGAGCATGACGGTGAACGGCGAGAGCTGGCGCATCACCGCGATGCCCGCCACAAAGGCGAAGGAGGTGCACACAAAGCCGAGCAGCAGCTGGTAGACGATGTCGCTGGTGGGCAATTGCCACAAGGGTGGGGGAAGGTCGCTCTCCCACGCCAGCCAAAGCCCGATCACCAGCACCACGGTGCCCATTTCGTAGAAGCCGATGCGGATGGCGTTGTCGCGCTGGATGAGCTTGGCATTGATGATGTTGAACCAGGCGCTGAGCAGGGCGCTGAGGGTGGCCACGGCGATGCCCAGCCGGTACTTGGTCTCCAAGCCGAAGATGAGGAAGAGCGCGGCCATCACCACGAGCCCCAGCACCACCTCGTAGGTCCGGATGCGCCGCTTGAACCAGATGGGCTCCAACAGCGCGGTGAACACCGTGCTGGTGCTGAGGCAGGCAGCCGCCAGACTGGCCGTGCTGATCTTGATGGCGCCGTAGAAGGTGATCCAATGGCCGGTGATGAGCAGCCCGGTGAGGAAGTACTGCTTCAGTTCCGGTGTGCGCCACGAGATGGACTGCTTCATCCACCAGGCCGCAACCGCCAAGCCCACCATTCCGATGACCGTGCGGGTGTAGACCAGGTGCAGGGTGCTTTGCTCAATGAGCTTGCCCAGGATGCCGGTGAAGCCCCAGATGAAGACCACGAAGTGCAGGAGCAACAGGGCGTTGCGGCGGTCTTGCATAACGGCAGCTAGGCCGCCAAGATACTTCAGTAAATGGCCGCGAGCTTCTCCCGCAGGGTGTTGACCAGCACTTCCTGCCGGGCGATCTCGTCCTGCTTTCGACCCTGGTCGTCCACGTTCTTTTTGATGGCGAAGGTGAGGTCCTCGACCTTCTTCTTCATCTCATGCTCCAATTCCATGGCCTTTCGGCTCTTCTCCAGGGTGCGCGTCTGTTCCTTCAGCAGGGAATTCAGCTCCTTGGTGCCTTCTTCGCTGGGCGTACTGGCCACTTCATTGCGCTGGGCATCCACGCGCTTGGCCAGGTCATCCAGCTCCACCTTGGCGCGCTCCTGGTCGGCCACGGCCTCCGCACCGCGTTGCTTGCTCTTTTCGATGCTGCTCTCGGCACGCTCTTTCTCCCGTTGCAGATTGCTCAGGTCGGTGCGCAAGCGGGCCAGGCCCTTCTCCGCTTCGGTGAGCTCCTGCTGGGCCAACTGGCGGCGCAGTGCGGTGGAATGCTGCTGCACGAAGGCGGTGGCTGCGGCGTACACCTTGGCATCGCTGTTCGGACCGACATAGCCCTGCGTGGTGAAGATGGCCACGTGCGCCGTCAAGAGGGGACTGCCCTTGCGCTGTTCGGCCTTTACCTGAACTCTTACGGTGTCCGGGCTCACCTGGGGAAGCAAGGCCCCAGCACCGGTCACCTCCTTCTTGTTGCTCACATCGTGGCTGATCTTCTTCAGCTCATCGCGCCAGTAGCTCTCCACGTATTTCACGTCGGTGCCTTCGAAGATGAAGTCGAAGGTGGGATGCACGCCGTTGCTGAACCCGAAGGACCCGGGGGTGACCGTGGTCTGCGCCTGGGCGACCGGGACGGTGAGCAGCAGCAGCAAGAATGAGCGTAGGGCGTGGCGCATGGTGGACCTCATCTATACAAGGGACGTGCCGAAGCCGCCTTGGTCACTGTTCATCATCGTCGTCCACCTGCGATACACCACCGCTGACGACGAACTTCATGACATCGGCAGCACGCGCATCGAGGGGGGTGAGGTTGGCGCGCGGTACGATGTACAGGTTGCCGCTCCAGTTGAAGGCATGCGGAAGGTACACGGCCACCTTGTCCGGACCTACTCCCAGGTGTGCCAGGTCGTCCTGCGTGATGAAGCCCAGCCGTTCCACGTCCATCTGCCCCCCCAGTCGCACCAGCACCGGCCGGTCGAACTTGCGCTTGTTGCCCACCAAGGCCTCCACCAGGTCCTTCAAGGCGCCGTAGAGGGTCTTCAGGAAGGGGATGCGCTGCAACAGCTCTTCGCCCAGGTCGGCGATGGGCTGGTAGAGGAAGGTGCTGCCCAAATAGCCGGCGGCCAGGATGATCCCGCATAGGATTAGCAGACCCAGTCCCGGAATATCGGTCTTGATGATGCTGTCCAGGAAGGCGAGGCTCTGCCAGATGGCCCATATCATGAGGGTGATGGGCACCAACAGCAGCAAGCCGCGCAGGAAATAGCCCAGCAAGGTGGTGTGGATGCGACGCGTGGTCTCGCTCATGGTCGGTCGGTGGGGCGAAGGTATTCAGCGGACGGTGCTGGTCAGCCCAAGGCTTCGCGCACCTTCTTCGGCAGCGAGGCGCGCACCAGCTCATAGCTGTGTTCGGCCAGTTCCAGCAGCAGCTTCGGTGGCACACTGCCATCGGTGACCACGGTGTTCCAATGCTGCTTGTTCATGTGGTAACCAGGCGTGATGCCCATATACCGCTCGCGCAGTTCCACGGCCCGCTCCGGATCGCACTTCAGGTTCACGCTCACGAAGAGGTCCACATCCATCAACGCGAAGATCTTTCCGCCCACCCGGAAGGCCAATACTTCCGGACCGAACGGCAGGTCCTCGCTGAAGCCTGGAAGGCGGGAACAATGGGCGCGGAACGTGGCCAGGTCCATCACAGCATGGCATACAGCACCGGCCTGCTGGGCGCGGCGTCGTTCACGAACCGGGGCAGTTGCAGCTCCAACAGGTACTCGCCGTCCTTCACGCCGCCCGGCACATGGATGAGCTCGGTGATGGTGCGCTCCAGGTCCAGGGTGTTCGGATGGTCCCAAAAGGCATGGTGCGCAGCCAGCACGCCGCCATCTTCTTCGCGGTCCACGCTGGGCAGGTCCAGCAGCAGGTGCTTCACACCAATGCTGCGCAGCCACGCACAGGCCGTGCTTTGCAAGTAGCCGGGGTTGCTGCCGCTCCAGTCCTTGTGCGCCGCATTGGCATCCTGCGGCAGCGTGCGGATAACGAGCGCTTCGGAGGGTCGTTCGTTCACGACATTGCGCAATTGCTCGAGCGTGATGACCTGGTCCGTGCGGCCATCCGGTGCCCGGCGTTGCTCCGGCAGCAGGCTCACCAGCTGGGCGGTGAAGAAGAAGCGCTTCAGCAGTTCGCCCACCGGATGCACCTCGGGGGTGATGTGGCCCACGCTCTCGGTGTGAGTCCCGTGGCCGTGGGGGTTGAAGCGGATGGTGCGGAAGTTGACCGGCGCGCCGTCCTTCACCGCATAGATCGTATCACCATTGCGCACGGGCTCCATCGTCACCGGATCGATCCACCAGGCCCGCAGCTGGTCCGCACCATTATGTAGCGGGAAGGCCAGGTCGATGGGAGCGCCCAGATCGACCTTGAAGGTGCGTCCCTTATGTGCGATCTCAGCGATCATCGGGGTCGAGGAACAGGTCCGAAGCGATGCGGTCCGCGAAGTGGCGACCCGCTTTTGTCAAAGCTAAGCGCGTACCATGCAGTTGTCCATGCCCCTTCGACACAAGCGCTTCGATGTACGACCGATGCAGTCCCAACACATCCCCATCCAACGCAGCGAGGTCCACGCCCGTAGCTGTTCGAAGACCGGTCATCAACGCTTCGTTCACGCGGTCGGTGCGGCTCAGCAGCTCTTCTTCCCAGTAGGGTTCACCCGCTGCGATGGCTGTGGTGTAGCGGGCATTGTTCGCCACGTTCCAACGCCGCGTACTCCCGTTGTAGGAGTGTGCCGAAGGACCAATGCCCAGGTAGGGTATGCCTGCCCAGTAGCTGCTGTTGTGCTGTGAGCGATGGCCGCTGCGTGCGAAGTTGCTGATCTCGTACTGCTCCAATCCGGCAGCTTCCATCCGATCAATGAGGTGCTCGAACTGGGCGCTCTGTGCATCGTCGCCGGGCATGTGTACCATCCGCTTGCGCACTTGGTGGTCAAGGGCCGTGCGGGGTTCAACAGTGAGGCAATAGGCACTAAGGTGCGGCATGCCATGGTCCAGTGCGATAGTGAGCTGTTCGTCCCATTCGGCCAAGGTCATCTGCGGCAGCCCGTAGATGAGGTCGATGGTCCAACTGGTGAAGCCCGCTTTGGCGATCAGGCCGATGCTGGTGAGGGCTTGGGCTGCATCGTGCGCGCGACCCATCCACTGCAGGCGCTCATTGCGGAAGCTCTGTGTGCCCAGGCTGATGCGCGTGATGCCCGCCGCCTGCCAGGTCGCCAAGCGTTCCGCTGTGATGTCGTCGGGGTTGGCCTCCAGGGTGATCTCCGCATCGTGCTGCACCCGCAGCAGGTCGTGGGAAAGTTCCAGGAAGGATGCAATGCGCTCGGGTGGCAGCAGGCTTGGGGTGCCACCGCCGAAGTAGATCGTGGCCACCGGTGCATCGCCTAGTTCGCGGGCACGCTGCATCAGCTCCCGCTCCATGGCATCGAGCACGGGAGCATGCCGGTCCGATGTGCTGAAGTGGAAGTCGCAGTAGGTGCAGGCCCTGCGGCAGAAGGGGATATGTAGATAGAGGCCCGGCATGGTTCAGGCGCCGGAACGCTCGCTCACGAGCAGGTTGCCGAGCGTGCCGGTGCGCAAGGTGATGCGGAAGGTGGTGCCCTTGCCGGGTGCGCTGCGTTTCACGAAGATCTTGCCGCCGTGGTACTGCTCGATGATGCGCTTGCTGAGCGAAAGCCCCAGGCCCCAGCCACGCTTCTTGGTGGTGAAGCCCGGTTGGAACACGGTGGCGTGCTGCGAAGCGGGGATGCCCTTGCCGCTGTCGGTGATGTCCACATGCACCTCACTGCCTTCGGGCACGATCTCCACGACGATGCTGCCTTCGCCTTCCATGGCATCGACCGCGTTGCGGATGAGGTTCTCCACCACCCAGCTGAAGAGCGCGCGGTTCAAGGGAAGTTGCAGTTCAGCATCCGCCGGGGTGAGCACATCGATCTTCACCCGGCCCGGTAGGCGTGGCCGCAGGTAGAGCACGGTGGCTCGCAGGGTGTGGTAAAGCTTCTCCTCTTCCAGCGCAGGTGCCGAACCGATCTTGCTGAAACGCTCGGTGATGACCTCCAACCGGTCCAGGTCCTTGCGCATCTCCGTCAGCGCTTCGGGGTCGGCGCCCTGGGCCTTCAAGAGTTCCAGCCAGGCCATCAGTGAGCTCAACGGGGTGCCCAGCTGATGTGCCGTCTCTTTGGCCATGCCCACCCACACCTGGTTCTGTTCGGCATTGCGGAAGAGGCTGAAGAGCGCATAGGCCACCAACAGGAAGAGCCCCAGGATGGCCAACTGCACGTAAGGGAAGTAGCGCAGCTGGGTGATGACGAGGGATTCCTCGTAGTGGATGTAGTTGCGGCCTTTGCCGGGCAGGTCCACTAGGATGGGCGGAGTGGCCTCGGCCATGCTGCGCAGCCGCGCCTGCAGCGCCGCACTGTCCGCCACCACCTCGGGCTCGATGTTGCTATGCTCGATGATGCGCGTGCGGCTGCTGTCGGTGTAGATGACCGGTACGGCCGCCGTGCTCATCACGGTCTCCGAAATGAAGGAGCGGATGATGCCGTCCATCACTTCCTGGAGTTCGGTGAAGACCTTGGAATCCTTGTAGTAGAGGAATTGGCGCTGGCTGCCCGCCACGGCGATGGGCAGCGGCTCACGCAGTTCGGCCATGGCCTCCACCTCGGCCTGCAACAACGCACTGTCCGCGGCGATGCGTTCGTCGAGGTTGCGTTGGAACTTCACACGGCCTCGGTCGTCGGTGATGATGACGGGTACGGTGGTATTGTCGCTCACCACCTTCAGGTAAAAGGAAAGGTCGCCTGTCTCATCGGTCACCAGCCGATTCATCGCTTCAGCCCAAAGCTGCACCTTCTTGCGCTCCTCTTCGCGCAGGCGGTCGAACAACTGCTGGGTGTAGTTGACCAGCTCGGCACGGTTCTGCACCGCTTCGGCCCAAAGCTGCACCTTGCGGCGCTCCTCGGCCCGTATCCGCTCAACGATGCGGTTGCTGTACCACAACGAAGCGCCCACCATCAGCAGGGCCACCGCTGCCAGCACCAGCTTCCATCGTTGTTTGCGCGAGTAGAGGTCCACGGTGTGAAGTTCGCCAATACCGGCTCAATCCTCGATCCTGATCCGACCCGGGTCCTGCTCTTCCTTGGTGTCCTTCAACAGACGATCCAGTCCGCGCCGTGGCCGTTCGCGCTGCTGAACCGCGGGTATGCTATCCTCCTCCAGCACAATGCGTCCCTGTCCGGTATCGGTGCGTGGGTCGCCCGGCCGTGCCTCGTTCGTGCGGCCTTTGAACAGACCCAGCTCTTCGCGCAGGATGTCGCGTAGCACGGCCTTTTCCTCTTGAAGCTGCTGCTTGCGCCGCTCTGCGGCCATCGCGCCATCGTTGCTGAATTGCGGATCGCTGGCCGTGCCGTGCATGTGGAGGAAGATGCGCATCCCTGTGCCGTCGTCCGCCACCGGACCGAAGGTATCATCGGCCGGCTTGCCCATGCGGAAGAGGTCGCTGAGGCGGAAATTGAGGTGGTGGTCGATGCGGTCGTCGAACCAGTGTGTGCCACTCAGCTCCAGGTCGAGAGCGCTGCTCTTCACCACCATGGCCGGAACATGGACCGCCCCGTCGCGTATCTCGATCTGGTTCTCCATCCGTGCGAACCGTATGTCGGCCAAGCGCTTCCGCAGTTCCTGGGTGTTGACGAACGGTGCCACGAGCTTGTTTGCCTGCAGGTGGTCGGCTACGGCCAGCAGGGGCGCATGATCTTTAATGGTGCCGTTCTCCAGGGTGATGTCGATGACGCTCACCATGCGTTCCGTATCCAGCTTCAAGCCCTTGCTGAGCGGGGCCTCAAGCGCCACCCGCGCGTTGGCCGTACCGCTCAAGTGGCGCGCGCCGATGAAGTCCTGCCCGAAGTCCTGGAACTCGGCGAACAGCTGCTTGACGTTGATGTTGGTGCACGTGGCGGTGATGGTGAGCGGCAACGCGCGTCCAGGATCGCGCCCATCGAGCTGCAAGCCTCCGGCAAAACTGCCCGACGCACTGTTGAAGCGTACCGGGTCCACGCGCAATATGCGGTTCTTGAGGTACACCCGTGCACTCAGGTCCGTGGCGATGAATTCCTCCAAGCGCACCTTGGCCACATCGGCCTGCAGATCCAGGTCGATCATGGCGGGTAGGGTGAGCATGTATTCCTTGTCCGATGCTGTTGCTTCGGTGGTGCTCATCCAAGCGCCGAGGTCGATGTTCGGCGAACTGCCTTTGGCCGCGATCAGCAGGCGCTGGTCGTCGAACAGGATGTAGGGCATCAGGTTCACCAGAGCTCCGCTCAAGGTGATCGGCACACCTTGCAGGTCGGTGCGCAGACCCTGCACCGTGGCGTCGGTGCCGTTGAGCGTAAGGTCTGCGTTCAAGTGTGCGGCGGTGTGGCGGATGCCTTTCAGCTTGAGGGAGGCATCGCGAAGGCCCAACGTGCCCGAAATGGCCAGCGCGCGCAGGTCTTGTGGGCGTAGATCGCCCATATCGCGGAGACGGCCCTTGACCAATAGCGCCGCTTGCAAACGCCCGCTCACCTGTTCCAGCGTGTCGAGTTGGGCGAAACGCAGTACTTCATTGAGCGCCAGATCGGCGTTGAAGCTTGCTTGAACGGGCGCGTTCTTCAAGCCTTTGCTGCTCCAATCACCGCTGATGCGGCCGCTGCTGCTTTGAGCGCGGAGATCCTTCACCACCAGCTGCTTCACTGCTCCATCAGGGCTCAGCTCCAGGTCCAGCTCGGCGAAGACATCGGTGAACGTGACACCGCTGCGGGTCTCCTTCAGCCGTGCGCGCTTGATCTTCGCCGCCACCGAGAGCGACGCATTGTCCAAAGGACCCGCGAAGACCACGCCCAGGTCAGCATCGCCCTTGATGGCGTATCGCTTGAGCTGTGCACCAAGCTCACCGGGCAGCGCTGCGGCTACGGCACCCAGGTCGGCACCGATGCTCCGCGCCCGTACATCGATCCGCCCTCCTTCGGCGTCATCGACCACCGCCATCGTCAGCTCCAACGGAAGGGTGCCGAGCAATACATCACCCTTGTCGATGGTGAAAAGGGTGTCCGCGCCGCCGAAGCGCATGCGCAGGTCCAGCGAACCGGCCATTCCACTGAGGTCCGTCCCGCCGCTGGTATGCAGTGCCAGAAGCGTTGCATCGCCGATAAGGCGTGCACTGTTGCCTGTGCTGCCAAAGCGCCCCGACAGGGTGAGCGCATCGCTCTGGCTGCGCACTTCGAGGCCTGTGCGATCGTCCCGGTAACGCACCAGCAGCCCGTCGAAGCTGACCTGACGGAGGTCGATGGGCGCATCGTTGCTGGTGCTGTCGGTCTTCCAGATGCTGTAGTTGGGTGCGCCATTCCCATCCAGTGCCGGTCGCATGATCGCGTTGTTCGCATGTATCTCCTGCACCGTGTATCGCCCACGGAACAGGTCCCACAGACTGAACTCCAGATAGAGCTGCTCAGCGTGGAGCAGCGTGTCGGGTAGGCGGTCATCGCTGCGTACCTCCTGGGCAAGTACATTGTTCAGGCGCATGCTGGCGCGCGGGAACCTGGCGATGAGGGTGAGGTCCATGTCGCTCACCGTCACGGGTGCTACCAGGTACTGGTTGAGGGTGCCGATGAGCCGCACCTTGACCTCCGTATCGTATACCTTGGCTAGTACCACCAGTGTGGTGAGCGCCGCGGCCATCAGGCCTGCCACCACCAGGGCCAGCATCCGCAGCTTGCGCAGCACACCATGTGCTGGGCGGTGTGAAGCAGTGGCGGACATGGGAAGGAAGCGCAAGGTATTCCGGTGCTCAGTAGAGCAACGGCAAAACCCCTGCCGTTCGTTCACAGACCGGTGTTATTGCCCGGACCCCTCGAATGCTTCGACCGAGCTTGGGCCGTACACCCTACTTGCGCTGTTTCAACAACACCACCTCCTTGTCCGTGAGCATGCGCCAGCGTCCGCGCGGGATATCCTTCTTGGTGAGCCCCGCAAAGACCACCCGATCGAGCTTCAGTACCTCGTAGCCCAAGGCTTCGAACATGCGGCGCACGATGCGGTTGCGGCCCATGTGGAGCTTGAGCCCCACCTCCTTGCGGCTCGCGCCATCCACATAAGCGGCTTCATCGGCCTTGGCCATGCCGTCCTCCAGCTCCACGCCCTCCACGAGCTGCTGGAGATGTGCTTTGGTCACGGTCTTATCCAGGGTGGCGTGGTAGATCTTCTCCGCACCGTGGCTGGGGTGGGTGAGCTTCTTGGCGAGGTCGCCGTCGTTGGTGAGCAGCAACAGCCCTGTAGTGAGGCGGTCCAAGCGGCCCACCGGGTAGATGCGCTCGGTACATGCCGCCGCCACCAGTTGCATCACTGTGCGTCGGTCGTTCGGATCGTCCGTGGTGGTGATGAAGCCTTTGGGTTTGTTCAGCAGCACATAGCGCGGCTTCTCCATGCTGAGGCGCTGGCCCCCATAATGTACTTTATCGCTGGGATAGACCTTGGTGCCCAGTTCGGTCACCACCACGCCGTTCACCGTCACCACTCCGGCCTTGATGAGTTCATCGGCCTCGCGACGGCTGGCCACGCCGCTTTGGGAGAGGTAGCGGTTCAAGCGTATGAGGCCCGTGGGGGGGCCTTCCTCGCCAGCACGTTTGCTCCGCTTGTTGCGCGCTGGGCCCTTGCTGTCGGGGCGGGCGCCGAACGATTTGCCGCTACGGCCAGGAGGACGCGGGTCTCCACTTCTGCTGGTGCGTTCCGAACCCTCCTCACGGCCTTCGCCACGCGCCGGACGATCGCTCCAGCGGCCACCCGTGGGTCGCGGACCGGAGCGACCAGTGCTGCGTTCGCCGCGCTGTTCATCGCGCGTAGGCCGACCTTCGGAGCGCTGCGTACGACCGCTATTTGGACGCTCGCCGCTGCCCCGTGGTGCAGATCGGCTGGTGCCGTGCGCACCTGGGCCGGCGCTGCGGCGCTCGTCGTTGCCCGGCCGTCCGGCGCGGCCAAAGGCTTGACGTGATGGACCTCCGCTGCGTCCGGTGCCGCGCGTGGAGGAGCGCTCGCCTTCACCGTCAGGGCGGGCTGAACGGGTGCGCGGACCGCCACTTGCGCCCGTTCTCCGGGCACCTTGATGGCCATCGCGCTCGGCAGCGGGGGGACGCTTGCCGGCCCGGGAAGATCGTGGACGCTCGGGTTCGTTCGAAGGACGCGCACCGCGCGTGGGGCCTTTCTTGCCGCCCTTTTTGCTGCGGTCAGTACGGTCTGTCATGGGTGGTCGGATAGAACGCGTCTTGGATGTGATGGATGTAAGGCTTGCCGCCGGGGTGCAAGATCACGCTTATGATGTCGAAGCGCACCGGCAGGGTACAGGCGGTCTGTTCAAGGTAGGCGTTGGCCGAACGTATCATCCGTCCCCGTTTGCCCTTCTTTACCGCCTCTTCCGGCTGACCGTGCTTGTCGCTGCTCCGGGTCTTCACTTCCACCACCACCAGTTCGGTGGCGGTGCTGGCCACGATGTCGAGCTCATGTCGACCGTTCTTCCAGTTGCGCTCCAGGAGCGTGTAACCGGCCTCCTCCAGAAAGCGGCACGCAAGTTGCTCGCCATGGAGCCCGGTCTGGTTGTGATCAGCCATTTGTGGATAGAATGCTACGTAACCTTCGCCTTGCTCAGCCGTTCAAGGCCTTAAAATTGAGGGTTTTTCCGCCAGTAACTGGCAAACGACCTCCCCGCATGAACAGCGCCCTGCATATGCTCCGCCTCTTCTTCCTCGCCCTGTTGATCCCCTCAGCGGCCCTGAATGCCCAGCCGTTCGAGGGTATCGTGGAGTTCACCAAGACCACGGGTCCGGTGGTCACCATGTACAAGTATTACGTAAAGGGGGAACGTGTGCGCGTGGAAGAGATCGGAGCGCGTGGCGAAGTGCAGGGCATCATGCTGGTGGATACGCACGACAAGACCGTGATGGCCATCAGCCCTGAGCGGAAGTTGTACATGGACGTACCCAACATGCGCCTCCCAAAGGACGTTGAAGTGAGCGTGCAGAAAACTTCGGAAATGAAGGACATGGCCGGCTACAAGTGCGAGAAGTGGGTGGTCAAGAGCCCCAAGGAGGACCGTCAGATCACGTACTGGGTGGCAGCAGATGAGTTCGCCTTCTTCGTGCCCATGCTGGAAACGCTGAACCGCAAGGACGAGCAAGCTGTGTTCTTCCTGCAGGTGAAGGAGAACCGTGGCGTATTCCCCATGCTGGGTGTGGAACAGAAGATGGACGGTGCCGAAGTGAGCCGCCTCGAAGTGACCAAGGTGACCAAGGCCGCCCAGAAGCCCACCCTGTTCGAGATCCCGCCCGGTTACAACAAGTTCGAACGGAACTGATCGGTAGCCCTACAACATTTCAGCTGTGTAGCCGTAGGTCGACCCACTGGGTCGACCTACGTGTTTTCAGGCGGCCCAATTCCGATCAGGCGGCGTTCCGGTCGACGTACGAGATGGATGTGCCTTCGGTCGTAACGCTGAGCGTCACCTTCGCGCCCAGCACCAAGGCTCGGTTGTCGTCGATGTGCCCAGCCGGGAAACCAAAGCATACCGGGTAGGTCGTATCGCCCAAGGCATCAGCGATGATCTGCTCGGCCGTCCTGCCGTATGGATCGTCCGGGTTCTTGTCGTGCATGTCGCTCATTCCCCCAACGATGAGTCCGGCCAGGTCCTTGAACCAGCCAGCCAGACGTAGGTTCTGCACCATGCGGTCCATGTGGTAGAGCAGCTCGTCCAGGTCCTCGATGAACAGGATCTTTCCGCGCGGGTCGATGTCGTAGGGCGTGCCACGCAGGGCGTATAGCAGGGAGAGGTTGCCACCGATCAATACGCCTTCGCGCAGCCCAGCGCGGTTCATGGGCCGTTGTTCGTTGTTCGATGCGTGTGGTTCGAACCTCGCACATTGAACCATGCGCTCATCCCCGAACAAGGCTCTCCGCAAGCTCTCCCGGCATTCCTCCGTTTTCGTTCCGATGTTGAACGGCATCTGTGCGTGCAGGCTGGTGACACCGATGCTGTGCAAGGCATTGTGCAGCACGGTGATGTCGCTGAAGCCCACGATCAACTTGGGGTCGCGGCGGAGCGCGCTCAGGTCCAGGTGATCGAGCAGGTGGACGGTGCCGTAACCGCCGCGGGCGCACCAGATGGCGCGGACGGTGGGGTCGTCGAGCGCGGTCTGCAGGTCGGAGGCGCGCTCCTCGGCGGTGCCTGCCTGCTGGAAGTGCTTGCGGCCGATGCCGGCGCCCAGTTTCACCTTCAGGCCCCAGCTTTCGGCGAGTGCAATGCCTTCACGCAGCTCCTCTACTGTGATGGCGCGTGCGGTGGGAACGATGGCGATGGTGTCGCCGGGGCGTAGGGCGGGCGGGATGAGCACGGGCATGGCGCGAAGGTCAGCAGTTCGCGGTAATGGACGGTGTTCACTTCAACCGCTCCAGCACGCCCCTGCGCTTCACGATGTTCTTGTAGTCCCATTGGATATCACGCGCTTTTCTCAGCCACTGCGCCAGTTCCTTTGCGTCGACCTCCTCGGTCGCGGTGTAGCATTTCTCGGCGGCCTTGAAGCTGCCTTCCTTCGACAGGCCGGGTTCGTCGAACGACTGCCCGCTCCAGAAGAGAAGACGGACGCAGATGTTCAGTTTGCTGTATCCCACGATCGGGTTGCCGTCGAGGAACCAGACCGGATGGCGATGCCAGACCTTGTTCTCCGCATCGGCCAGGTGCTGCGTGATCACCTTCGCAAGGGCCTCACAGATCGCACGGGCGGCAGGGGTCTGTGCGGCGTGGTAGGATTCGATGTCGGGGTGCAGGCTGGGCTTGGTGCTCATGGGTACGGCTTGATCCGGGAAGTTAGGCGCAGGACGGAAAGGGATCTTCTCCTCCCCACGGTACTTTCGCGGTCCGAAGATCCCGACCCGTGAAGGAACCCGCCCGCCATACCATCACCGCAGCCCTACCCTATGCCAATGGGCCGCTGCACATCGGTCATATCGCCGGGGCCTACCTGCCCGCAGACATTTACGTGCGCAACCTGCGCCAGCGCGGCAAGGAGGTGCTCTTCATCTGCGGTAGCGACGAGCACGGTGCGGCCATCACCATTCGCGCCCTGAAGGAGGGTACCACGCCACGCGCCATCGTGGACACCTACCACGCGCTGATGGGCCAGGCCTTCCAAGACTTCGGGATCCACTTCGACATATACGACCGCACCAGCAGCGACCTGCACCGCGAGACCTCGCAGGGCTTCTTCCTGAAGCTGCTGGAGAACGGGGCCTTCAACGTGCAGGAGGAGCAGCAGTACTACGACGAGGAGGCGAAGCAGTTCCTGGCCGACCGCTACATCATGGGCACCTGTCCGAAGTGCGGCAACCCCGATGCCTATGGCGATCAGTGCGAGAAGTGTGGCAGTGCTCTCAGCCCGAAGGACCTGATCGATCCACGCAGCACGCTCAGTGGCGCCAAACCCGTGCTGAAGCCTACGCAGCACTGGTACTTGAAGATGGACGAGGCCCAGCAGTGGGTGGATACCTGGATCAATACCGGAGTGCTTGATGGCGTGCAGCACCACGACCCCAAGGAGTGGAAGGCGAGCGTGCTGGGCCAATGCAACAGCTGGCTGAAGGACGGCCTGCGTCCCCGGGCCATGACGCGTGACCTCGAGTGGGGTGTGCCGGTGCCACTTCCCGGCGCCGAGGGCAAGGTGCTTTACGTGTGGCTGGATGCGCCCATCGGCTACATCAGCGCCACCAAGCGCTGGGCCGCCCTTCGACAGGCACAGGGTCAGCCCGCCGATTGGGAAAAGTGGTGGAAGTCCGATGACACGCGGCTGATCCACTTCATCGGCAAGGACAACATCGTCTTCCACGCCATCATCTTCCCGATCCTGCTGAAGCTGCACGGCGGCTATGTGCTGCCGCAGAACGTGCCGGCCAACGAGTTCCTCAACCTCGAAGGGCGGAAGATCAGCACCAGCCGCAACTGGGCCGTGTGGCTGCACGAGTACATCCAGCGCTGGCCCGATCGGCAGGACGAGCTACGCTACTGCCTGGCCACGATCATTCCGGAACAGAAGGACAGCGAGTTCACGTGGAAGGACTTCCAGGAGAAGAACAACAGTGAACTGGTCTCCATCATCGGCAACTTCGTGCAGCGCGTGATGGTGCTGTGCCACAAGTTCTACGCGGGCCAGGCACCGCAGCCCGGCACCTCGACGCCTGATGATCTGACGCTCTGGAGTGCTGTGCATGGCAATGCCGAGGAGATGGTACGCGCGATCGATGCGTTCAGGTTGCGTGATGCCTTGAGCGCGGCGATGAACGTGGCGCGCGCAGGTAACAAGTACCTCAGCGATAACGAGCCGTGGAAGTTGGTGAAGACCGATCCGGACCGCACCCGTGCCATTCTGGGAAACAGCCTCAATGTGGCCGCCGCGCTCAGCACGGTGCTCGAACCCTTCCTGCCCTTCACCGCGGAACGCTTGCGGCGCATGCTGCGGATCGACGCGGCGCCTTGGGCGGATGCGTTGCGCAGTGATCGCATCGGCCCTGGTCATGTGCTTGGAGCCGCGGAACACCTCTTCAAGCCCATCACGGACGAGGAGATCCAGCCGGAGATCGAGCGGCTGCATCAGAGCGATCAGAAGATCAGTGGATCAGAGGAACGGAAAATGGAAAGCCCTGCGCCTCCGGTAGCTGAGGCCAAGGCGAATGTTCCCTTCGACGACTTCGCGAAGCTGGACCTACGCGTGGGAACGATCACCGCCGCGGAACGTGTACCCAAGGCCGACAAGCTGTTGAAGCTCACCATCGACCTGGGTGAGGCACAGCCGCGCACGGTGGTGAGCGGTATCGCCATGCACTACGCACCTGAGCAGTTGCCCGGTCAGCAGGTGGTGCTGGTGGCCAACCTGGAGCCCCGGAAGATGCGTGGCGTGGAGAGCCAGGGCATGGTGCTGATGGCCGAGGATGCCAGCGGTAAGCTGGTGTTCGTACAGCCGAAGGAGGTGGTGGGACCGGGTGGGGAGGTGCGTTGATACCGCCTACGGTATCCACTTGATCTGCGAAAAGTCCGGCTTGCGCTTTTCCAGGAAGGCGTTGCGGCCCTCCTTGGCCTCGTCGGTCATGTAGGCCAGGCGTGTGGCTTCACCGGCGAAGACCTGCTGGCCCACCATGCCATCGTCCGTGAGGTTGAAGGCGAACTTGAGCATCTTGATGGCCGTGGGGCTCTTGGCGAGGATCTCCTGCGCCCATTCCCACGCGGTGGCCTCCAGTTCGGCGTGGGGCACCACGGCGTTCACCATGCCCATCTCGTAAGCACGCTGCGCATCGATGTCGCGGCCCAGGAAGAAGATCTCGCGGGCACGCTTCTGGCCCACCATCTTGGCGAGGTAGGCACTCCCATACCCGCCGTCGAAGCTGGTGACATCGGCATCGGTCTGCTTGAACACGGCGTGCTCCTTGCTGGCCAGGGTGAGGTCGCACACCACGTGCAGGCTGTGCCCACCGCCCACGGCCCATCCGGGCACCACGGCGATCACCACCTTGGGCATGAAGCGGATCATGCGCTGCACATCCAGGATGTTCAGGCGGGGCATGCCGCTCTCGTCCACGTAGCCCTGGTGACCGCGTGCGCGCTGGTCGCCGCCGCTGCAGAAGCTCCAACCGCCGTCCTTGGGGCTGGGCCCCTCAGCGCTGAACAGCACCACACCGATGCTGGTGTCCTGATGGGCGTCATGGAAGGCCTGGATGAGCTCGCTCACCGTATGTGGACGGAAGGCGTTGCGCACCTCGGGCCGGTTGAAGGCAATGCGGGCCACGCCGCGGCTCTTGCGGTAGGTGATGTCGGTGAATTCTTTAGCGGTCGTCCATTGCGGAGGGGCAATGGCGCTCTTCATGCGGGCCTTGGTCATGGGTGCGAGTGCTGGGGGGCAAATATCGGCAGGGCCGACAGCCTTGGAAGGATGTCGGCCCTGACCGGTGGGGTGGCCATGCTCAGTTGGCGAGCGCGCAATTCACGGCGGCAGCGGCGTTGATGTTGCCGAAGCCTTTACTGCTGCTGGGGTTGGTGGCGAACTGCGCGGTGCTGGTGAGGCATTGCAGCACCTGTTCGCGGGTGCGTGTCGGGTTGGCGCTCCAGACCAAGGCAGCGATGCCAGCGGCCGTTGCGGTGGCGCTGCTGCTGCCGCCGATGTAGGTGGGGGCACTGCCGCTGGTGGCCAGGGTGAGGCTGTTGCGTGAGCTGCTGCTGCTACGCTCCATCACGATGGTGAGGTCCACTTGTGAGCCGTCGTGGCAGCTGGAACATTTGCTGCCGTTCTCCTTTACGCCTGTAACGGCCACACATTTGCTGAGCGCTGCGGGATAGACCACGCCCCACCAACTGGTCCAGCTGAAGCTGGTGCCTGCGGCTGCCATGATCATCTTGCCTCTGGCATAGGCGTAGTTCACGCCGTCGCTGAGCACACTGCTGCTGAAGGGTGTTCCGATGCTCATGCTGATCACGCGCACGGCAGGGTTGTTGCCCAGCGTGATCAAGGCGTTCTTCACACCGGTGCGCTCGCTGCTGGTGTTCAGGACCACGTCCTCACACCCCCGCACGAAGTGCAAGCTGCTCTGGTACGCCACACCCGTGGTGGCCCCCTGGTCGTTGCGCGGTCCTACGGCCTGGCCCGCCATGCTATTGCCATGGGTGCAACTGGTGTACGCGCCACTGCCGAAGGTCCATCCGGTGGACAGGCTGCGGCCCACGTTGCTGAAGCCATTGTTGAGGTCGCTGCCCAGCAGGGACTGTGCGCTGCTGAGACCGGCGTCGATCATGCCCACGGTGATGCCTGCGCCCTGTGCCGTGTTCCATGCGGTGGGGATGTTGTGCAGGTTAAAGTTCCAGGGTAAACGCGCGTTGGGCGTGATGGTGCTGATGTCCGCACTGTTCACGGTGGTGGTGGAAGGGGAGCAGCCGCTGGTGCTCCGCTGGCCATCGTCCGCTCCGGCAGCGGGCCAGTAGTCGAGCGGTTCGAGGTAGCGCACGTTCTCCAGGTTGTACAGGGCTGTGAGCACTTCCTTGTCAGTGACCCGCAAGGTGATGATGGGGAGCACCGCATCATCCTCAACGAGGATATCCTTCAGTTCCACACGCTGTCCATTGCGGTTGAGCAGTTCCAGCACTCGGGCGATGAGCGCGTCATGCACTTCTTGCCAATCTCCGCTTCGCACATTGATGCGGTGCAGATCATCCTCCACGTTGGTGATGCTTGTGGGCCGATAACCGATGGCAAGGCTGTGGTCGTTGTATTGCAGTGCGCTCCACAGCGTGTGCAGGTCCACCCATTCCCAACGGAAGTCGTTGCGCTGCTCAAGCATACCCACCACGGCGCGGTCCAGTGCTGCCTGGTCGAGCGGGTCGCCTTCTGGCACGGGTGTCAGCGTGGCTTTTTCCTGCAGAACAGGCCCTTGTGGGCCGCTGTTGGGTGTGAGTTCTTCACGTTTGCAACCGGCCAGCACGAAGGTGACGGCCAACGAAAGGACCAGGGTCTTGCGCATGGAGGAGGAGGGGTTTGGTCCGCACAAGATAGGAGGCGTATTGTTCCGTATCCACTTCCGAGGTGGCTCTGTTTTCCACGGTCGTGTCTGGTAAGTGCTGCATGGCCGTACATGCGGTACCGGCTATGCAGGTCGATGTACTTGGCTACTTTTGCCGCCTCCGTTCGGACCCCATAGTTCAATGGATAGAATAGGAGTTTCCTAAACTCTTGATCCAGGTTCGACTCCTGGTGGGGTCACATCTCGGCAGTATCCTGGCAGGCGCTTCCACGGCTTGAACACGGGGCTGTGTGAAACTGCGCGAAGGCCCGTCAATACGGGCGAAAGCGTGGGTCTACCTTCGGCCTGGCCGATCGTGCATACCTGTGTGCCGGCCCGTACGTGTGATCCGGACCTCGCTCCTCCTGTTCCTGCTCTGCTTCGCGCCAAGTGCCTTCGGGCAACCGCCGAACCAGGATTGCGCCACGGCCATTGCACTGTGCGCGGAGCAGCCCGTGGTGGGGAACAATACAGGAGCATCGGGTCTGCTGCCGGGGTTCTGTGGAACGAGCGCCCTGTTGTGGTATACGTTCACCACCAACAGCGTGGGTGGAGAAGTGACCGTGGAGCTGACAGGCATCGATTGCCCTGTGGTGGCCGGTGTGGACAATGAGCTCAGCCTGGTGGTCCTATCCAACACCAACGGGTGCGCTCCCGCTTCGTTCGTGGTGGAGTCAGGCAATCCCTGCCTCACACGCGATTCGCTTCCGTTCGGCGTAACCATCCCCGATCTCGATGCCGCCACCACCTACTACGTGGTAGTGGCTGGTGTTGCCGATCCCGGAACCAGTACTGCGCAGTGCGACTTCATCCTGCAGGTGAGCGGTCCGGGCGCCAATGTCGTGGATGTGGACTTCGATGCGGGGCCGAACGTTACCATCGGCCAGGGTGAGAGTACGCAGCTCGAGGCCACCGGCGGTGTGGGTTACAGCTGGTCACCCACAAGCGGCCTCAGCGGTTCGAGTATTCCGGATCCAGTGGCCAGTCCATCGGCGACCACGATCTATGAGGTGACCACCACGGTGGATGGGTGTGTGTTCACCGATCAGGTGGTCGTGGAGGTGCTCCGTCTGATCCAACCTCCCAATACGTTCACACCGAACGGAGATGGGAAGAACGACCTGTGGCAGATCCCGGGCATCGCTGACTATCCTGGTGCGGTCGTCAACATCCATGACCGATGGGGGCAGCGGGTGTATGCGAGCAATGGTTACCGCGAGCCTTGGGATGGCACCAACGGCGGCCGGACATTGCCTGACGGCACCTATTACTACCATATCCAGCTGAGCCAGGCAGGCAGCGGATCCACGCCGTACACCGGCTTTGTTTCCATCATCCGATGAGGTGGCTGCTGGTGATCGGTGCATTGATATCGGGGAACGCCGCGTTCGCCCAGCTGCTGTCCCAATACACCCAGTATGTGTTCAACCACTTCAGCATCAACCCCGCTGTGGCAGGAAGCAAGGACTGCCTCGATGTGCGGTTGGGTTATCGCCAGCAATGGTTGGGAATGGAGGGAGCACCGACCACAGGCTGGGCAAGCCTGCATGGAACGCTGCGTCAGAAGGGCAAACCCTACCAGGCCAACAAGCACGGGGTCGGGCTCTTCATCGAAGCGGACGAGGCCGGCAATTGGGGCTATACACGCTTCCTGCTGGCGTACGCCTATCATATCCAAATGTCGCAGGACTACTATCTCTCATTCGGGATGTTCGGCGGGCTTCAGCAGATGAAGTTCAACACGGGCGAAGCCTTTGTACTGGAGCCGGGTGACGCTGCCTTGAGCGGTCGTGCAGCCGTTCTTGTTGCGCCCGAACTGGTTCCGGGGATCTGGATGTACAGCCGAAAGGCATGGGCCGGCCTGGCCATCCATCAGACCCTGGGAAATGACATGGGTCTTGGTCAGGATGCGCGTTTGTACCGCCATGTGAACCTCTCCGGAGGATACAAGTACAGGCTGGGTCGGCAAACGTCACTTACGCCCAGCATCCTCTTGAAATTCGCTGGTGGCGCCCCTGCTGCGCTCGATCTGAACGCCATGGTGGAGTGGAAGCGGGTCATTGCCCTGGGTGCCGGATACAGGGGGGGGGATGCGGTTTCGCTCATGATGCGTGTCGGGTTCCTCGAGTACTTCCAGGTCGGATACAGCTATGACATCACCACTTCGCGCCTCAAGGTGGCGGGTAACAACACGCACGAGGTCGTACTGGCCATCACCCCGTGCGGCAAGGAAAGTCAAGGCAGGCGCATGATCAATTGTCCTGCATTCGATTAGACACGAGACATGAACATGCCGAAAAGCTTGACCCTTCGAGCGCTCCTCTTCAGCAGCGTGGCCCTGATGGCGGCGCAGGTCGCGGCGCAGACCAAGCACTGGGTGGGCGGTGCCGGACGTTGGGACGATGCAGCACACTGGAGCATCACGCCTGGTGGTCCCGGTGGTGCGGGTGTACCTCGTGTGAACGAGGATGTGCGCATTGATGGGCCAGCATTGGTGGAGATGGTCGATGTGGCGTGGTGCCGGAGTTTGACCGTGAACGGGGACCCGGGCGCGGTCCGGGTGGCCGGGGGGGCATCCACGGAATTGCGCATGGCAGGTGCCTGGCACATGGAGGGGGCTGTCACTTGGGAGATGGCGGGTACCGTCCACTTGATCAAACGGCAGGGGGGCGTCGAACTACACCTGCGTGGTATCGAATTGCAGAGCGATCTCTTGCTGGATGGGAGCGGTACTTGGTCGTTGCAGAGCGATCTCGTGCTATCCCAGCAACGGGCGATGCGTGTTCGACAGGGTACGTTCATCTCCAATGGTCACATGGTCTCGGTGGGTCGGCTGCTCATGGAGGGTCGGGGCGCTCGCCGCATCCTGGCGGGTTCCAGTGTCTTCCGTCTCGGCGTCATGCCCGATGTGAACGCGTTGGAGGGCGTGTTGGAACCTGCCAACTCCATCCTGGCAGTGGGTGGTCAGGTCCAGCCATGGCGTGTTGGCGCACGCCCGGGAGAGGAGGCTCCAAGGGATGTCAATGTCTGTGGGACCGGGCCGGGCCAGACACCGTTCATCGTCGATGCTCAGCTGACCTCGAATTACAATGGTTTCGGGGTGCAGTGTCGTGGTGTTTGCAATGCCACAGTGACCGCCACGGTGACCGGGGGTAGCGGGAATTTCACATACGCATGGCTCAATGGCGGTCCCAATTCGGCCACCTGGACCACTGCTTGTGGAGGACCGCAGATCGTGATCGTTACGGATGTCACGCAAGGGATCTCATGCCCTGCCCAGGTGAACGTCACAGAACCTGCGCCTTTGGGTGTCATCTTTTTCGGACAGGGAACCCCGCCCACCTGTTCGGATGTCTGTAATGGTACTCGGACAGCGCTCGCTGTGGGTGGTGCGGGACAGATCAGTTACAACTGGAACAACGGCGCAGGTACCAGCTCGTCCTTTTCCCAGCTCTGTGCCGGTCTGAACACTTTGGTTGTCACCGATATCAACGGCTGCACCTTCGACACGACCTTCACATTCAACATTCAGCCCATTCAGCCGAACCTTGTCTTCACGCCCACCTCTTGTTTCGGTGCGTGCGACGGCTCGGCACAAGTGTCGCCGAGCGGAGGTACCGGTGGCCTCACGATCACGTGGAACCCCGGTGGAAGTTCAGGTCCTGGTGTCTCCGGCCTGTGTGCAGGCAACTACAGTGTGCAGCTGGTGGATGCCAATGGCTGCGACACCACTGTGGCCTTCGCCATCACGCAACCGGCCCCGCTCACCATCGTGCCCAACAGCACGGATGCCAGTTGTTTCGCTGTATGCGATGGCTCGGCGTCCGTTTCAGTGAGCGGTAGCACTGGGCCGTTCAGCTACGATTGGGTGCCAGCTCCGGGTGGCGGACAAGGGACCAATACTGCGCAAGGCCTATGCGAGGGCACTTACGCCGTTACCGTTCTGGATCAAGGCACGGGTTGCGATACCACCTTGACCTTCCTGATCGAAGCTCCACCAGCGATCGATGTGCAGGGAACGGTCACCGATGCAACCTGTAGCGGCGATTGTAACGGGACGGTGATCCTTGTGGTGAGCGGTGGACAAGCGCCGTACAACTACTTCTGGAGCCCCGCTCCCGGCACCGGCCAGGGCACGCCATCGGCGGGCGGTCTGTGCGCCGGCAACTACGATGTGACCGTGACCGATGCTGTAGGCTGCGATACCACGGTGACCTTCACCATTGCAGAACCACCACCATTGGATGTGTCGCTCGCCATTGCGGAGGTGAGCTGCAACGGTGAGTGCGATGGAACAGTGACCGCAACGGTAGGCGGCGGTACGCCGGGCTACACCTTCACCTGGTCGCCTGCTCCGGGCGCGGGGCAAGGGACGGCCACTGCTTCGGGCCTTTGTGCTGGCGCATACTCGCTGCTCGTCGCCGATGCCAGCGGGTGCGATACACTGCTCAACTTCACGATACAGGAGCCGCCTCCGTTGGTGAACGTACCCACGAGCACCAACGTGACGTGCGGCGGACTCTGTGATGGCACCGCCACTGCTTCAGTGACGGGTGGAACGGAACCCTATACCTACGAATGGTCGCCCGCTCCCGGTGCAGGCCAGGGTACACCAACGGCCAGCCAACTGTGCGCTGGCACCTACACCCTGACCATCACTGATGACAATGGGTGTGTGCTTACTCAGCAATACGTTATTGATGATCCAGCCCCGATCCAGCTGTCGCTGCAACTGGTGCCCGCTACGTGCCCGAGCATATGTGATGGCGGTGCTGGTGTGATCGCAACGGGCGGTACTGCGCCTTATTCCTATGCGTGGGGTCCAGGTACGATCACCGGTCAAGGCACCCCGAACGTGAGCGCATTATGTCCGGGTCCCTATACGCTTACGGTGACCGATGCGATCGGTTGCGATACCACCGTGGCGTTCAGCATCATTGCACCGCCTGCGATCTCGGTGCAGGCGATCCAGTCCGATGCCAGCTGTGCCAACACGTGTGATGGTTCCATCAGCCTCAGCGCTACCGGAGGTGCCGGCAGCTATACCTATCTCTGGACACCAACGGTGACGGGCCAGGGAAGTCCCAATGCAAGCGGGCTTTGTGCAGGCAGTTATTCCGTGCTCATTACTTCAGGTGCCTGTGATACCACGCTCACCTTCACCATTCTTGAACCGCTGCCCCTGGATGCATCGGTGGTCGTCACGCCGCCCACATGCAGCAACACCTGCGATGCGGTGGCGTCATGTCCTGGTATCACAGGTGGAACGGCACCGTATACGTTCCTCTGGGCTCCGGCGCCCCCAACAGGTCAAGGCACGGATACGGCCAGTGACCTCTGTCCAGGCCCCTATTCGTTGACGATCACCGATGCGAATGGTTGCGACACGACCATCGCCTTCGTTATCGACCCCGTTCCGCCCATCGTAGTGGATCTCGTGGTCATTCCAACCGGCTGTGGCGGTACCTGTGAAGGGAGTGCCACTGCTTCTGCTTCAGGGGGCACGGGTCCGCTGACCTTTGATTGGTCTCCCGATCCGATCGCCGGTGATGGTACTCCTGCGGTGAGCGGCTTGTGCGCAGGGACCTATACCCTCACCGTGGCCGACGCGCAGGGCTGCGACACCACCCTCCAGTTCATTGTCACTACGCCATCGGATGTCGTAGTCGCGCCTACGGTGAACGATGCAGGCTGTCATGATTCCTGTGATGGCTCGATCGACCTGTTGGTATCGGGCGGCCTGGCACCTTACACGTTCCAGTGGACGCCGCCGCCTCCTGTTGGGCAGGGTACGGGTTCGGTCTCTGGCCTGTGCCCTGGAGTATGGTCGGTTCTGGTGACCGATGCTGGTGGATGCGATACCACCTTGGTGTTGCAGGTGAATGCTCCGACACCCATCGTGCCCAATGGCAGTTCAACCAATGAGACGTGTAACGGACCGTGCGATGGTACGGCCACCGTGGCCCCCACGGGCGGCACACTGCCGTACACCTTCCTCTGGACGCCTGCTCCAGGGGGAGGCCAGGGAACGCCAGCTGCTACCGGCCTTTGTGCCGGCGCGGTTTCCTGTACCATCACCGATGCGCTCGGCTGCGATACCACGGTCACCTTCATCATCCTTCCGAACCCCGGTATCGATGCAGGGCTGGTGAGCTTGGATGGACCGTGTCCGGATGAGTGCGGTGGATCGGCCACGGTGACACCGACCGGTGGTGTGGAGCCATACACCTACCAGTGGTCGCCTGGCACCATCACGGGTCAGGGTACACCTGCCGTTACCGGACTCTGCGTTGGTAGTTACACGGTAACTGTGACCGATGCGCTGGGATGCGATACTACGCTGTTCTTCAACATTGAAAAACCGGCTTCCTTCGAGCCGAACCTGGTGGTGCAGCCGGAGGATTGCAACGGACCATGCACCGGCGCTGCGGCGGTATTCCCGGCCGGTGGCACTCCGAATTACACCTTCCTCTGGAGCCCTGCGCCTGGCACTGGGCAGGGTACGAACATCGCCACTGGACTCTGCGCGGGCACGACCTATACGATCACCATCACCGATGCGAACCTCTGCGATACGGCGCTCACGTTCTTGGTACCGCCCTTCGTGCCGATCGATGCGACCATCACATCTACGCCGGTGAGCTGCGCCGGTGATTGCAACGGAACCGCCACCTTGGCTCCCACGGGTGGTCAGGGTCCGTACACCTTCTTCTGGGTGCCTGAACCTGCCAATGGGCAAGGGGTGAGCCAAGGCACCGGGCTCTGCGAAGGTGTATATGAGGTGACCGTTGTGGATGCGGTGAACTGTAGTAACACCTTCCAGGTCCTCATTACTGGACCGTCAGCCTTTGATATCACCTCCACGGTGCAGGATGTCAACTGCAATGGAGCCTGCGATGGCACCATCGGTGTGAACGTATCTGGCGGTACAGCGCCCTACAGCTATTTATGGACACCGAACGTTACGGGTCAGGGTACGCCGAACGTGAGCGGCCTCTGTCCGGGTTCCTACACGTTGCTTATCACGGATGCGAATGGTTGCGATACGCTGCTCAACTACACGATCGTTGAGCCGACCGAACTGGTGGTGCAATCGACCTCCACGGATGCACAGTGCCTGATCTGCAATGGCACCGTTGGCGTGACCGTGACAGGTGGAACGGGACCCTATACCATAGTCTGGACCGACGGTTCCGGCGGGGTGATCGGATCGGCTGATACAGTGATCGACCTGTGTGCCGGTGGCTACACGGCCACAGTGACCGATGCCAATGGCTGTGTGGTGGTGGAGGCTGTGTCCGTTTCCGATGTGGATGGCGAAGTGCTTAGCGTGCAAGATGGGGCCACCAGCTGTCCGGGTGATTGCGATGGTACGGTGGGCGTGTCCTTCACCTGTAGCGATGCGCCCTGTACTGTGCAGTGGACGGATGTTGGCGGCCTGCCATTGGGCACAGGGAATGTGCTCACCGGCCTATGTGCGGGCTCCTATTTCGTGACGGTCACCAATGGAAGTGGCTGTATCAGTGTTGAAGAAGCCGTGGTCGTGGATGCGGTTGCGCCGGTCCTGGCGGTCACGAGCACGCCGGTGAGCTGTGCAGGTGATTGTGATGGAACGGCCGCAGTAGGCGTGCTTGGAGGACAGCCGCCCTACACCTTCGTGTGGACACCCGCGCCACAAGGTGGGCAAGGAACACCGCTCGCCACTGGTCTGTGTGCAGGTGTGTATGAAGTGTTGATCACCGGCGCGACCGGCTGCGATACGACCGTATCCGTTCTGATCACCGAACCGCCAGTACTGGATATCAGCTCGCAGGTGCGCAACATCAACTGTGCCGGTACATGCGATGGCCGTATCGACCTCACCATCGCAGGAGGAACACAGCCTTACACGGTGATCTGGAGCCCGGTGCCACCCAACGGACAGGGCGTGTTGAGCGCCACGGACCTGTGTGCAGGCTCCTATTCAGTGCTGATCGCGGATGCCAACGGTTGTGATGAGCAGCTGTCGTTCACCATCACAGAACCAGCAACACTGACGGTGCAAGTGCAGGCTACCTCCAGTTCATGTGGCGTGTGCGATGGCTCGGCCACCCCAACAGTTACCGGTGGCACCGCACCCTACACGTACGCATGGGTGCTTGGCGGCTCCGTGGTGAGCACCGATCCGCAGTTGGTCAATGCCTGCGCTGGAGCATACACGCTGACCGTGACGGACGTGAACAACTGCGCAACGAATGCCGTGGTGAACATCGCAGATGCGGATGGAGAAGTGCTCACAGCCATCAATGGCCAGGTGACCTGCTCCGGCGACTGCAACGGTGTGGTCGCTGTGTCCTTCACGTGCAGCGTGGGCCCCTGCACCACGATCTGGACCGACGCATTCGGGAACGTGATCGGACAGAACGTGCTGAGCGTACCCGACCTCTGCATCGGCACCTACACCGTGGAGGTGACCAATGGTGCAGGCTGCGTGAGCTTCATTGATGTGCTGGTCTCTCCCTCGCAGACCGTGCTGCCCAACCTCAGCTCCACACCGGTGAGCTGCGCCGGGGTATGCGACGGTACGGCCACCGTTGGCCCGACGGGGGGTACGGCCCCCTATCAGTATGTGTGGTCTCCGGAGCCCGGTGGCGGACAGAACAGTCCGCAGGCCACTGGACTTTGTGCAGGGGTGTACACGGTTGCGATCAGTGATGCGGCTGGATGTGACACGCTGGTCCAGGTGTTGATCCTGGGTCCGCCCGCACTAACGATGAGCGCACTGGTGGAAGGGACCTCGTGTGCCGGTGACTGCGATGGCAGCATCGATGTGCTCATCCAGGGAGGTGTTGCGCCCTACACGCTGGTGTGGAGCCCAGCACCTCCAGTTGGCCAGGGCACGCCGAACATAGCAGACCTATGTGCCGGAAGCTATACGCTCACCGTTACCGATCAGAACGGTTGCTCGCTGGACAGTACGTGGGTGGTCGCCGAACCTGACCCGTTGGTGCTGCAAGGCTCCAGCACATTGAGCAATTGCGGTGTCTGTGACGGTACGGCCAGCATTACGATAAGTGGTGGCACGGCGCCCTACTTCGTGCAATGGACCTCGTTCGGTGCCATCGTGGGCACTGGTACGTCGATCATTGACCGCTGTGCGGGGATCTACATCGCTGAGGTCACGGATGATAACGGATGTACGGCGACCTTGCTGGTGCCGATCTCTGATGTACAGGGGGAAGACCTCACCACCGTGGATGGCATCACCAGCTGTCCCACGGCCTGCGATGGCAGTGTACAGATGTCCTTCGTATGCACCGATCCGCCATGTCTGGTGACCTGGTACGATGCAGGTGGTAATGAGATCGCGCAAGCGGTGGGGCAGGTGGATGACCTGTGCCCGGGCGACTACTTCGTGCAGGTGGTGAACAATACGGGCTGCCTCACGGTGGATACCGCTACCGTTCTGGCTCCCGATCCGATCCTCGCCAACCTGAGCACCACACCGGTCAGCTGCTTCGGCACCTGTGATGGGACCGCGACCGTTGGCCCCACCGGCGGCCAGGGCCCATACACGTTCAGCTGGTCGCCAGAGCCGGGTGGCGGTCAGAACACTGCGGCGGCCACCGGGCTGTGTGCCACCACCTACAGTGTGACCATTACGGATGTCCTGGGTTGTAGCGTCGTTCAGGATGTGCTGATCCTGGGTCCGGCCCCGATCGATGTGGTCGCTGTGGTGGAGGACGCCTCGTGCAATGGGGTTTGTGATGGCAGCATCACCCTGACCCCCCAAGGTGGTACCGCACCCTATACCTTCCTCTGGACCCCCGCCCCCCCCAATGGCCCCACTGCTCCTGTGGCGGAACAACTCTGCGCAGGACAATGGCAGGTGCTGGTGACCGATGCCAATGGCTGCGATACGCTGCTCACCTACACCATTGCAGAGCCCGCACCACTGGAGGCAGTTCTTGCCACCGTGGACAATACCTGTCATGGTGATTGTCTCGGAACCGCTGAGGTCTTCATCCAAGGTGGCACAGGACCCTTCGTGGTGACCTGGCGCAACGCGAACGGTGATGTGATCGCACCCGACCAGACCGCCATCGATCTGCTCTGCGCCGGTGACTACACGGTGACCATCACCGATGCCAACGGCTGCGCCAATACGCAACCGTTCACCATCGACCAAGGCCAACCCATCGACCCCGGCCTTACAGTGACAGGCGAGACCTGCGCTGGACCATGCAACGGTACCGCCATCAGCGTACCGACCGGTGGCACTGGTCCCTACACCTTCCTCTGGGTGCCGGACCCTGGAGCTGGTCAGGGCACGGGCATCGTCTCCGGGCTGTGCGCTGGGCAGTACAGTGTAACGATCACAGATGCCCTGGGCTGCGACACGGTGGCGATCGTTACTGTTGCGCCCTATCAGGCAGTGGATCCGGGTGCGGTGGTCACCAATGAAAGCTGCGGCGGTAGTTGTGATGGGGCGGTATTCCTCAACCCGATCGGTGGCATCGGGCCGTTCATCTACGACTGGACCCCCGCGCCGCCCAACGGGCAGGGAGGAAGCAGTGCGGTTGATCTGTGCCCGGGTGATGTTTCCGTTACGATCACCGATGCGGTCTTCTGTGTGACCACCTTCACCTTCACCATCACCGGCCCGCCCGCCATCACCGTGGTCGTGGATCAGGTGGTGGAGGCCAGTTGTGCCAATGCATCCGATGGTGCCATTGCAGTGACTGCTGGCGGTGGTACGGCGCCACTGACCTTCCTCTGGAACGGCCCGAACGGCTTCACCTCCGATATGGAGGACATCTCGGCGTTGGCACCGGGTGAGCACCTGCTCACTGTAGTGGACGCCAATGGCTGTGACACTGCGATATCGGTGACGGTGCCGTCGTTGAGCACGTTGTTCGCCAATGCTGGACCTGACCAGCAGTTCTGCGCCGGTCCGGATGTGGTCCTGGACGGTTCGGCGAGTACCGGGGCGGTCAGCTATCAATGGACCAACGATCAGGGGCAGGTCGTGGGCGATGAAGCGGTCATTGTCCTTGCCGATCTGCCTGCAGGCACCTACACCTTCACGCTCACCGTGATCGATGGAGCGTGTACGAGTACCGATCAGGTGGTGGTCGAAGTGCTCCTGCTGCCGAACGTGAACGCGGGTGATCCGCGAACGATCTTCCTGGGCTCGTCAACAACGCTCGGCGGTGCACCAAGCGGTCCTTCCGGGTCGGTCTTTACCTGGGAGGCCGATACCACCTTGTCGGCCAACGATGTGCCCAACCCTGTGGCGACCCCGGTGGTCACCACTTGGTATACGCTCACGGTGCAGGCACCCAACGGCTGTGTCGGCGTGGACAGCGTGCTGGTTACCGTGCTGCCCGATGTGAAGATACCCAGTGGCTTCTCCCCCAATGGGGACGGCTGGAACGATAACTGGGTGATCGACCTGATCGACCTGTTCCCGGACTGTGAAGTGGAGATATACAACCGCTGGGGCGAAATGCTCTTCCGCAGTGTGGGTTACCGAACACCCTGGGATGGTCGCTACAACGGTGGACCGGTGCCGGTAGGTACCTACTACTACATCGTGAAGCTCAACGACCCCGAGTATCCGGACCCTTACACGGGGCCCCTCACCGTGATCCGCTGAACCCATGCACGCCATGCAACGCCTGTTGACCATCACCGCGCTGGGACTCACGCTGCACACCTTGCAGGCCCAGCAATTGCCGCAGTTGACGCAGTACCAGTTCAATGACTACGTGTTCAACCCGGCGGTAGCGGGAAGCCGCCCCTTCTTCGAACTGCGCAGCGCACACCGCTACCAATGGGTGGGCATCCAGGACGCGCCGCGAACCTTCATGCTCAGTGGTACTTCTCCGTTGGCGAAGAACATGGGTGTGGGCGCCTTCCTTTACACCGATCACGTGGGACCGACCCGCCGTACCGGCTTCCAAGCGTCGTATGCATACCACCTGCAGCTCACGGAGGACCTTAAGTTGTCCATGGCACTGGCCGGAGGGCTTACCCAGTTCCTGGTGGATGGAAGCAAGATCCAGTTCAACGATCCCGGTGATCCGGCATTGGACGATCAACTTCGGGGAGAGCTCAAGTTCGACGCCCAGTTCGCCGTACTGCTCTACCATCCCCGCTATTGGATCGGTGCTGCGCTCCCCCAGCTGCTCGAAAGCGAAGTGCGTTTCATGGATCAGAGCACAGGTGCCTTGAGCACCATGGAAATGCACAACTACTTCACCGGCGGTTACCGCTTTCAGCTGGGTGAGGACTGGAAGATCGAGCCCTCCTTCATGGTGAAGTATGTGAGCCCGGTGCCCGTGAAGGTGGATCTCACCGCCACCGTGCGCTACCGCGAGACGTTCTGGGTCGCGGGCTCCTATCGCACCAATGACGCCTATTGCGCCATGCTCGGCTATTGGCATAAGCGCTCCTTCCAGTTCGGTTACTCCTACGATATCATCACCAGCAACCTTCGGAACTACAGCACCGGCACCCATGAGGTCATGCTGGCCGTGACGATCGGCAAAGGCGAACGGTAAGGCTCTCTGCGCCTTCCGTGGAGCGCTGGATAATTGCCATGGAAAGCAATGTTCGTCCTCTCCGGCGCGGGCTCCGGTTGACCACCCCCCCCGGGAACGCCGTATCTTGCACGCCCTTCGCTGAATGCGGAGGCACTGCCTTGTTCATGTATCGTTCCTCCTTCGCGCTTTTGGCCTGGAACCTCCTGCTCGCCATGGGACTGATCGTGCCAGTGCATGCACAGACCTTTCTTGCGGTGGATGGAGCGGTATACGAGACCTGCAGCGGTACGTTCTTCGACAGTGGCGGTGCTGCGGGCAACTACGGGAACAACCAGAACATCGTCACCACCATCTGCCCCACTGGTGGAACAGGAGCCGGGCCTGACACCGAGGTGCTCTTCACGGCCTGGGCACTGGCGGTGGCTCCGGGCGATACCCTGCGGATCTACAATGGAGTGAACACCGCCGGGCCACTGCTGGCCATCGGTCACAATGCGCTCTCACTGCTCAACACAACGGTCACGGCCGGCGGGCCCAGCGGGTGTCTCACCTTCGAATGGAAGAGCAATGCCACAGGGGTGGCAGCAGGCTGGGCCGCTGCCATACGCACTGGTCCGGATGCAGGCATCGATGGTGCTGTATCCACATGCGCCAATGGACCATCGTTCTCCCTGTTCAGCGGTCTGGGTGGTACCCCCGATGTGGGTGGCACCTGGACGGCACCTGGCGGAGGAGCTCACTCCGGCACGTTCATCCCAGGAACGGATGTAGCCGGAGTCTACACCTACACGGTCTCTTCGCCCGCACCCTGCGCTCCTGATGTGGCCACCGTCACCGTATCCGTGGTGGCGCCGCCGAACCCTGGGACCAACGGCACGCTCGTGCGCTGCTCCAACAGTCCGGCTGCCTCGCTGTTCGCGGCCCTGGGTGGTACACCCCAGGCAGGCGGCACATGGGTGGGTCCCGGTGGTCCACATGGTGCCACCTTCAACCCGGCGATCGATCCGCCCGGTGTGTATACCTACACGGTGAACGGAACCGCTCCCTGTGGACCTGCTTCTGCGAGCGTTACGGTCACTGTCAATCCGTTCCTGTCCGCGGGCTCCAATGGCAACATCACCGTGTGCGATGATGATGCTCCCCTGAACCTGTTCGGCATTTTGGGTGGTACACCGACGCCGGGCGGCACGTGGACCGGGCCGGGCGCCACGGCCTCCACGGGTGTGTTCACACCGGGCGCCTCTGCTCCTGGCACCTACACGTATTCCATCCAGGGCCTTGTGCCCTGCGCCGTCTCTACGGCAACGGTCACGGTCACCCAGGTGGCCGCACCCGATGCCGGTGGTGACCGGACCATCGTGGTGTGCAGCGATGACGCTCCCCTTGCCTTGATCGCTCTGCTGAACGGTACACCGGACGCCGGGGGGACCTGGGTGGGTCCGGCAGGTCCGCACGGTGCCACCTTCAACCCTGCGGTCGATCCGCCGGGAGCTTATGTGTACACAGTGAGCGGAACGGCACCATGCGACGATGCGAGTGCGACCCTCACCATTCAAGTGCGCGAAGCCCCCAATGCCGGCATCAACGGTAGCATCACCGTTTGCAGTATCGACGCCAGCTTTGCGTTGATCGGCCAACTTGGCGGAACCCCTGATGCAGGCGGTTCGTGGACGGGTCCGGGTGGCACTTCCACCGGCACCTTCATACCAGGCAGCAGCCCCGCAGGCGTATATACCTATACGGTCACTGGCCAGTCTCCTTGCGATCCGGCTACTGCCACCGTGACCGTTACGGTGAATGACGCGCCCGATGCTGGTACCAACGCCACGGTAACGCGGTGCTCGAACGATGCCCCGTTCCAGCTGTTCGCTCAATTGGGCGGCACTCCTGATCCAGGTGGCACATGGTCGGGTCCAGGGGGTGTAAGCAACGGCACCTTCACGCCTGGCACCTCACTTCCCGGAGCCTACACCTATCAAGTGCTTGGTCAGGCTCCTTGCGCCAATGCCAATGCCGTGGTGAACGTGGTGGTCGTGCCAGCTCCGGTGGCCGGTACCAACGGAAGCATCACCGTATGTAGCAACGACGCCCCCTTCCAGCTCATCTCCGTGCTCGGTGGCAGCCCTGCGGGCAATGGGACATGGAGTGGACCCGGAGGGGTGAGCAACGGCACCTTTACACCTGGCACCTCACTGGCGGGGGTGTACACCTACACGGTGCCCGGTGCGGCACCCTGCGCCAATGCCCAGGCCACAGTGACGGTGGGTGTGGTTCAGGCTCCGAACGCGGGGGGGAATGGGTCCATCACCGTCTGCTCCAGTGACGGTGCGGTGAACCTCTTCAACCTGCTGAGCGGCACACCGAGCGCTGGGGGCACCTGGACAGGACCCAGCGGAGGGGCACATTCCGGCACCTACCTGCCAGGCACACAGCCCGGGGGGAACTACACCTATCGTGTGGCAGGTACCGGGCCCTGCGACGATGCCACCGCCGTGGTGCAGGTGGTGCGCGTGCTGGCCGTGAACGCTGGTACGGACGGCAACATCACCGTGTGCAGCACCAACGCCCCCTTCCAGCTGGTGAACGTGCTCGGTGCCACACCCAACAGTGGAGGAACCTGGACAGGCCCTGGTGGCCCCTCAAATGGCACATTCACCCCAGGCACGAGCTTGGCCGGTCAGTACCGCTATGTGGTGGCCGGTACGGCGCCCTGCCCGAACGATACGTCCTTCGTTACTGTGCAGGTGAACATCGCCCCCGATGCGGGTACCAACGCCACCACCACCGTCTGTGACAGCCAGGCACCGTTCAACTTGTTCGACGTGCTTGGTGGTACGCCGGATGCAGGTGGAACGTGGACCCGGCCCAACGGAAGCTCAAGCACTGGTGTGTTCACCCCGGCGAGCTCTCAGCCCGGTGGATATACTTACACGGTGGCGGGTATAACGCCCTGCTTGAACGCTTCTGCCGTGGTGGTCGTGAACGTGAACCGACAGCCTGATGCGGGCAATGATGAGAGCATAACGCGTTGTTCGACCAGTGGCCCGATCGACCTCTTTGATCAACTGGACGACGCTGAGCCGGGTGGTCAGTGGACGGGCCCTTCCGGCCCTTCGTCGGGGATCTTCGTGCCTGGCACAAGCACACCAGGCCAATATCGGTACGTACTGCTTGCCCAGCCTCCCTGCGTCAACGACACCGCTTTTGTGCAGGTGACGATCAATACGGCTCCCAATGCCGGCACGGATGGTACCATCACCATCTGTCAGGGCACCGCCACGGTGGACCTGTTCGATGGCCTTGGAGGTACACCTGATCTGAACGGTACTTGGGTCGATCTGGACGGTACTAGTCAGCTGAGCGGTTCCTTGCTCAATGCCATCGGACTGCAGCCTGGTTCCTACGATTTTGTATATGAAGTGCCAGCCAATGGTCCCTGTGCAGCGGCTGAAGCGGATGTGACCGTGGTCGTCGTACCGCAACTTGACGCAGGGTCCAATGGCACGCTGACGGCCTGTGCGACCAATACCCAGGTGAACCTCTTCAATGGACTTGGTGGCTCACCTCAGCAAGGAGGGCAGTGGATCGATCTTGGGAACACCGGCGCGCTCACCGGTCAGTTCGTGAACGCCTCGGGGCTTACTCCAGGGACATACACCTTCCGCTATCGGCTGTTGGGGATCCTGGGTTGCGATTCGGATTCCGCACAAGTGAGCTTGACCGTCGTGGGTGCACCGAACGCAGGCACGAACGGAAGCACCAGTGTGTGCAGCACCGGTGACCCGGTCTCGCTCTTCCAGTTCCTCGGCGGTTCGCCCAGTCCAGGTGGCCTGTGGCGCAGAGGCAGCCCCAGTGGACCCGTGTTTTCGGGCGGATACAATCCTGCCGTGGATAACAGTGGCACTTTCTTCTACATCGTCAGTGGCACAGCACCCTGTGTCAATGCTGTGGCGAGCGTTCAAGTGACCGAAGTGCCAGGCGCCAACCCGGGCCTGAGCCGATCCATTTCCATCTGCTCCAACGGCGCGTCGTTCAACATGACCGCTCAGCTCGGAGGCACACCGAACCCAGCAGGTCAATGGTTCTTCAATGGCCAGCCGCGAACGAACATCTTCACTCCTGGGCTGGACGCACAAGGCATTTATGAGTATCGCGTAACTGGCCAATTCCCCTGTCCGGTGTCCACCGCCACGCTTACCATCTCAGTGGAGCCCGAGGCTGATGCAGGTGGCAATGGCTCGCGCACGGTGTGCAGTGATGCAGGTGAATTCCTGCTTTTCTCGGTACTGGGTGGCAGCCCGCAGTTCGGTGGGTTCTGGATCGACGAGGACGATCAACCCCATGATGGGTCCTTCACTCCGGGAACGGACGCGCCCGGTGACTATCGCTATGTGGTCACAGGGACGGCCCCTTGCACCAACGATACGGCTACCGTGTCCATTTTCGTGAACGCAGCGGCTGATGCAGGATTGAGCAACACCCTTGGATTGTGTTCCACAGGCGTGCCGGTGAACCTGTTCACTGCATTGCTGGGCACGCCTGATGCTGGCGGTACATGGGTGGGACCAGCGCCCGCGAACCCCCCGTTCAGCGGCAACTTCGTACCGGGTGTGTCGCAGCCCGGGGTTTACACGTATCGCGTGGCTGGCATCCCGCCTTGCACGGAACGCACTGCAACGGTCTCCGTTACTGTTACCACCGCACCGAGCGCAGGGATCTCCAACACCATCACGGTGTGCAGCAATGGGCCAGCGTTCGCGATGGTGGACCGCCTCCTGGGCACCCCTGCCCTGAACGGCACGTGGCGTGGTCCGCTGCCATCCACCGCCACCATGAGCGGTATCTTCTTCCCGGCATCCACCGCGCCGGGGACCTACCGCTACACAGTGCCCGCTGATGGTGCTTGTCCGGCCACGAGTGTCACGCTCACCATCGGTGTGAACCCCGAGCCTAATGCGGGACAGGACGCCACCATCACCCTGTGTGAGACCAGTGGTGCTGTGAACCTGTTCACCCTGCTCGGTCCCAATGCCCAGATCGGCGGTACGTGGCGCAGAGCAAGCAATGGTCAGGTCCACTCCGGGGTCATCCTGCCGTCCACCGATGTGAGCGATACGTACATCTATCGCGTGACAGGGGTGCCGCCTTGTGGCATTGACGAAGCGAGCGTTCAGGTCACCATCAATGCCTCGCCGGAGGCAGGCTGCAATGGGCTCATCACCATGTGCAATGATCAATTGCCGGTGAACCTGTTCACCTTGCTTACCTGCGCGCCACAGTCCCCCGGAATTTGGCTTGACCCCGATCTGGCGCTGCACTCGGGCGTGTTCATTCCTTCCGATGATGAGCCCGGGGTCTACTCCTATGTGGTCGCAGGTAGTGCACCCTGCTCAAATGATACCGCCCTGGTCACCGTGATCGTGAACGATGCACCTGACGCAGGGACCAACAATGCCACGCTGGTATGCAGCGATGAACCCAACATTCAGTTGATCACGCGCCTGGGGGGTACGCCCGATGCTGGTGGTGTATGGACAGACCCCAACGGCGGTCCGTTCAGTGGGACGTACGATCCAGGCGTGTCGCTTCCCGGTACGTATTGGTACCGTATTGCAGGGGACGCACCCTGTGTGTCCGACTCCGCTTCGGTCACCGTGGTGCAGAACCCCGCGGTGAATGCTGGTACCAATGCCGCAGCCGCGTTCTGTACAAGCGACCCAGCTGTTCCCTTGATCACCCTGCTCGGTGGCTCGCCCGATAACGGAGGTTCCTGGACACGTAGCGGGCTCGATGTAGGGCCGTTCTTCAACCCCGCCATCGATCCACCAGGGACCTACCTCTATACCGTGACAGGCCTTCCACCCTGTACCCAACGCACGGCACAGGTGACGATCTCCATTTCCCCGGCAGTGACCGCCGGTACTGACGGCTCGATCACAGCCTGTGTGAACGCGTCGAGCATTGACCTCGCCCCTGCACTGGGGGGAACCGTCACTCCTGGTGGTACGTGGGTGAACCAGAGCAACATCGGCACCCTTTCCGGGTCAATTTGGAATGCCACTGGTGTACTACCGGGCGTGTATGCGTTCACCTACACGGTGGTCGGTACCGGTGCCTGTCCGTCCGACAATTCATTGGTGAACGTGACCATCACACCAGCATTGAACGCCGGTGATGATGCGACCGTCACCGCGTGCAGTGGTGAACTCCTGGTGCTCTTCGCCTCGTTGGCCGGGGCACCTCAGCCTGGTGGTTCCTGGCAGGACGTGGATGGAAGCGGGGCGCTTATAGGTGGAGGAGTGTTCAATACCGGTGCGGTCACGGCCGGCTCCACCTGGCGATTCGACTACATCCTCCCCGCATCATCGCTGTGCGAGGCTGATACCGCGCGCGTCACGGTGAACGTGCTCGAAGGTCCGAATGCCGGATGCAATGGCAGCATCAACCTATGCTCCATTGCTGCTTCCCTGCCGTTGGCCACAGGACTCAATTGCACCCCGGACGGTGGCGGGAGCTGGTTCGGTCCAGGTGGTGTGCCGCATGGTGCCAACTTCGACCCCGCCGTTGATGCCCCTGGAGAATACGCATACGTGGTGCCTGCTGTAGGCGACTGTCCTGCGGACACCGCATTCGTGACCGTCAATGTGGTGGAGGCACCGAACGCCGGCACCAACACCTCGGTCGCGATCTGCTCCAGCGATCCCGGCCTGAACCTCTTCACACTGCTTGGTGCGGATGCCCAGCCAGGGGGTTCCTGGGTCTACGTGACGGGAGGGAACATCGCCACCTCGCCGATCTATGTGCCCGCCGTGAACTCCCCCGGGGTATACCAATACACCGTGCAAGGACAGGGCGCCTGTGCCAATGCGGTGGCGCTGGTGGAGGTCACTGAACCCCAGGCACCGAACGCTGGGTGTGATGCAGCCGTGTCCCTTTGCTCTTCGCAGGCCCCCGTCCTGATGCGCTCCCTGTTGGGCTGTTCACCACAGGCCGGAGGGAGCTGGATCGGGCCCAACGGTCCACATGGCAATTTCTTCGACCCGGCGGACGATGAGCCGGGCGTTTACGCCTATGTGGTGACCGGTGTATCGCCCTGCGCCAACGATACCGCCCGCTTGACCCTGGGCGTCACAGTTGCCAATAGTGCCGGTGATAACGCCACGCTGAACGCCTGCGCTGCACAAACGGCGGTGGACGTGTTCGCGGCGCTGGGGCCCAACGCGAACACGGGTGGTACATGGACGGACCTGAACGGCAGCGGAGCTCTGACGGGTAACGTGTTCAACCCTGCGCAGGCAGGCAATGGATCATGGTCCTTCTCATACGCATTCCCTGCCAACGGGCCTTGCCCCGCTGTTTCGTCCCAGGTGACGGTCGTTGTAGGCTCGGGTGTCTCGGCCGGTACCGATGCACAGGTGACGGTGTGCGGCGCCGACTGTTCATTCGAGCTCTTTGGGGCGCTCGGTGGGACACCCACGGCCGGTGGCACATGGACCGACCAGATCGGAACAGGTGCGCTCACCGGTGGAGCACTCAACGCATGTTCGCTGCCGGCCGGCACCATCGCCCCCTTCACCTATACGGTCGTCGATCCAGGCTGTGGTGAGGTCTTGGCGACCGTGTTGGTCACGATCTCTGCATACCCGGACCCGGGTGGCGATGTGTCCATCGTGCTCTGTAGCACGGATGGGCCCATGGAACTGTTCCCCCAGCTGATCGGCACGCCCGTTACCGGCGGTGCTTGGACCGCTCCGGACGGTTCGGCGAGCACAGGCATTTTCGTTCCCGGCACCTCTCTTCCAGGCGAACATGTCTACCGTGTCGAAGGCAACGAAGCCTGCCCGGACACCTCCGCCACCGTCACCATCACAGTGAACCAGCCTCCCGATCCAGGTGGGGACGGCTCGCTCAGCGCATGCGACACCCTGGTGGCCCTGGATCTTTTAGCCGGTCTGCAAGGCACACCTCAGCAGGGCGGCCAATGGTTCGATGTTGATGGCAGCGGCGGTTTGCAGGGTGGGCTCCTGAACACCACCGTGGCAGGAGCAGGCACCTTCACCTATCGTTACGAGGTGAACGTGCCCAGCTGCGGCACTGCATCAGCCTTCGTGGATCTGGTCGTGCATGGGTCCTTGGATGAAGTGGAACCCTTGCGGGTGTGCAACACCGTGGATCGCACCTACACCGTATCCTTCACCCTGACCGGTGGCGACGCAGACTCCTATGCCGTGTCCGGTGTCGATGGAACGCTCGTGGAAGGGGTGTTCACCAGTGCGCCTGTACCCACAAGCGCCGTGTTCTTAGCGTTCGCGCAGGACGATTTTGCCTGCTCTGTCATTCGCATCGAGGCCACCACTCCCTGTACGTTCGAGGACGACGTGTTCGTTCCGGAGTCCTTCACGCCCAACGGTGATGGTGCGAACGACCGCTTCGTGATCCCGGGTATCGAAGGCTATCCCGGAAACACGATCGTCATTTTCAACCGTTGGGGTGGCAAGGTCTTCGAAGCGACCGGCTACAACAACACCTCGGTGGTGTGGGATGGGGCATCGCCTGATGCCACCCTCTCCGGAGCAGCCCCTACGGGCACCTATTTCTATGTGCTCGATCTGGGCGATGGTAAGGAGGCGCTCACCGGCTATATCTACTTGAACCGATGAACCGTCTGCAACGCCTGCTCGCTGCCTGGTCGGTGCCTTCGCTGCTGTTGTGCATCGGTTCGTCCGTTTCCGCACAACAGGATCCGTTGTACAGCCAGTACATGTTCAACACACTGGCCTTCAATCCGGCGTACGCTGGCAGTGGCGATGTGTTCACCGTGATGGCATTGAGCCGCCATCAATGGGTTGGCTTCGAGGGTGCGCCGGCCACCCAGACCTTCGTGGCACATACCCCCCTGCGTAACCAGAGCCTGGCGATCGGTCTGTCGGCCATGAACGACCGCATAGGTCCCACGCGCCAGACCGGGGGGTTCCTCGACCTGGCCTACCGCATCCGCACCGGAGCGGGCACGCGTCTGGCTTTCGGCTTGAAGGGGGGTATCAACAGTTTCGCCGCCGACCTCGCTAGTCTTTCGACCGTCGTCCCTGATCAGGCCAATGTGAACGTGCAGAGCCGGATGATGCCCAACTTCGGCTTCGGCCTCTTCTGGCACTCTGACCGCTATTATGTAGGCCTTTCAGCACCAAAACTGCTGGAGAATGAACTGTTGCCGGCCAGCAATGGCGTGGTGACCACGTCGAGCGAGGCCCGTCACTATTTTGTGATGGCCGGGTATGTGTTCGACCTGGGGCGTGACCTAAAGTTCAAGCCCTCCTTCATGGGCCGTGTGGTGGAGGGGGCGCCCCTTTCTTTGGATGTGAACGCCAACTTCCTCTTGCGTGAACGCATCTGGTTCGGCGCTCTGTATCGCTTGGGGAACGCGTTCGGCCTGCTGGGCCAATACCAGGTGAACGATCAGTTCCGCATCGGTTATGCGTTCGACCTGACCACCACCAAGCTCGGTGCCTACAACGCCGGAACCCATGAGGTGATGCTCAGCTACGACTTCCGCTTCATCAAGGGTCGTACCATTTCACCACGCTACTTCTGATGGTCCGCCGCATCCTCCTGACCCTCCTGTTCCCGTTGCTCACCCTCGCCGCGCTGGCACAGGGCGCAGCCGAAGCCTATGTCAGGGAGGCCGACCGTCATTACCAACAACTGGCCTTCTCCCGGGCCGTGGGACTCTACCGCACAGCGGCGGAGCTCGGTGCCGTCAACGAACACGTGACCCGCCGCTTGGCCGACTGTTACATGCGGTTGGGCAATACGGAGGAGGCCGAGCGATGGTACGCCCAAGCGGTGAAGTACCTCAACCGAGAGCCCCATGACCTGTATGGTTACGCCGAGGCATTGAAGAGCAACGCACGCTATGCAGAGGCGGAGGAGTGGATGGATCGCTACCTCCAGATGGTGCAGACCGATGCGGGTGCCCGACGAAGCAATATCACAGGTTTCGCCAAGAAATTCACACAGGATCTTGAGCGTTTCGCCATACGTTCGCTGGATATCAACACACCTTTCTCTGATTTCGGCACAGCGTGGCTTGGAGTCCGGCGCGTGATGTTCAGCTCAGCGCGCCACCAGCCGGTGGGGGTTGAGCGCAGGGCTGCATGGAACGACCAGCCGTTCCTCGATCTCTACGTGGCTGATGTGACCCAGCAAGGGGGCTTGGCTGGCGTGGAGCCGCTGGATGCGCTGAACACCAAATATCACGAAGGCCCCGCTACAGCGAACAGTGCCGGTGACATCATCTGGTTCACGCGCAACAATTACTTCAAAGGTCGGGCACAACGCAGCCAGAACGGGCTGAGCAGGCTGAGCCTTTACAAGGTGAGCCTCCTTGGAGGACGGTGGACCGACCAGGAACAGTTCCTCTACAACAACAGTGAAGTGTCCATCGGTCACCCCGCCCTCAGCCCCGATGGACGCAGTCTCTATTTCGTGAGCGATATGCCCGGTGGCTTCGGCGGAACGGACATCTATGTGTGTCGTGAACAAGCAGGCCAATGGACCGAGCCCGAGAATCTCGGACCCACGGTCAACACCGCCTTCAATGAGACGTTCCCCTTCATTGCCGCGGATGGCACCCTCTACTTCGCAAGCAACGGTCACGCCGGTCTTGGTGGGCTCGATGTGTTCGCAGCCGGGTCCCTGCCGGAAGGAGGTTTCGGAGCTGCTGTGAACGTGGGCGCTCCGATCAATGGCCCGAAAGATGACTTCGCGTTCATCATCGATCCGACCAACAAGCATGGCTTCTTCTCGAGCAACAGGCCCGGTGGCAAGGGTGATGACGACATCTACGCCTTCGACATGCTTGCTCCGCTTGAACAACGCTTCCTGTGCACGGGCGTGGTGATCGATGACGAGTATGACACTCCCGTTGTCGAGGCCGAGGTGGAGCTGCGAGACCTGAACGGCCAGTTGGTGGCCTCCACGCTGACGGATGTGCGCGGAGAGTATTCCTTCGCCGTGGAGAAGGACAGGGAGTACAAGCTTGTCGCCCGGATGAAGGGACGTTATGATGGTGAGCAGTACCTGAGCACCGAGCTCATCGATAGGCAGCAGATCGTTGCGCGCGACATCCACTTGGTGCCCGATGCTGGGATCTGGCTGCGTGGCGTACTGCAGTACAAGGAGCGCATCGGTTTTGTGTCAGGGGCAACCATCAGCGTGGTGAACCTGAGCAGCTTCTTCGCAGAGTCCGCCACCACCGGTGACGGGGGCACCTTCAGCTTCCGCCTCCAGGGCAATGAAGAGTTCGAAGTGCTGATCGAAAAGGAAGGATTCTTCAGCCAGAGCCTGCCTGTTAGCACGATCGGGATGAAGCAGGGTGTGATCGACCTGAACGAAGCCCGCGACCTGGCCATGGAGCCGGTCGTGATCGGAGAGCCACAGCCCTTCCGATACATCCGTTGGGCACAGACCGGCACGCAACTGGACCCTCAGGCCAAAACGGAACTGGATGCACTGGCCGAAAGGCTCACAGTGAACCCGGATATCGTCGTCGAACTGGCCGTGCACAGTGATGCGCGGGGCGGCGCTGAGGAACAGCGCAAGTTGAGCCAAAAGCGGGCCGATGCCCTCGCGGCCTATCTCATTGGCAAGGGTATTGCGAAGGAGCGACTGCAAGCCAGGGGCTATGGAAGCGAACGGCCGCTCAATCACTGTGTGCCCGGCGTGCAGTGCAGCGAGGAGGAGCATGCGGTGAACCGGCGCAACGAATATGTCGTGCTCAGTGCGAGGTCGTCGAAGTGAGTTGAGCCCCGGAGCTTAGCGCCTTGCTGCACAGCCCGCGTCGCACCAATTCCTGGAGGACCACGGGCAACGCCACCCGCAATCGGTCCCAAGCCTTCGAGCTGTCATGGAACACAACGATACTGCCCGGCCGCACGTTGTTCAGCACATTGGCGGCACACTGTTCACCGCTTAGTGCAGGGTCGAAGTCGGCACTGAGCACATCCCACATCACCAGCCGGAAGCGGGTGCGCAGGCTTGCTACCTGGCTGCGTGTGATGCGTCCATAGGGTGGTCTGAAGAGCGGAGTATGGAGCAAGGCATCACATTGCAGTACGTTCCGCAGGTACTGCCGGTCAGCGCAGCCCCAACCACGCAGGTGGTCCCAGGTGTGGTTGCCCAGCGCATGGCCTTCGGCGGTGATACGCTCCACCAGTTCGGGGTGCTTCAATGCGTTCCGTCCCACACAGAAGAAGGTGCCTTGCATGCCATGCGCTTTCAACAGGTCAAGCACCCATGGGGTCACGAAAGGCTCCGGCCCATCATCGAAGGTCAGGTGGACCGTGTTCCCCTCACGAGGCAGATGCCACAACAGGTCCCCGTACAGGGGCTTCACCAATGCCGGTGTGCGCACCAGGTACATGGTCCTGAACGGGCATGCGCCTTAGAAGCGCATGCGCGAGGTCTTCCGCCGCCCTTCCGTACCGATCTCCATGAGGCTGCCTTGATAGATCTCCTCGATGGTGCTGAAGCGCTCTTCCAAGGTGGCCCCGAAGGTGCTGTCCGCCTTGCTGCTCTCGCTGGCCAGGCGACCCATCACGGCATGTGTGATCGCCATCTCCTGCTCCAGTTGATCGGCGAACCGGGGCTCGAGGCTGGTGTAGTAGAGCATGTTCTCCTCCATGATGGTGAACAGCCGCTCGGACAGGGCGTTGGCCTTCTGCACATCGCCCAGGGCGTAGTATGCCTCCACAGTGGGTAGTAGGATGCGGTCGTAGGGCACGTTGCGTTCCGGCATCTTCTGCAGCGAAAGGTCAAGGACGTTGCGCGCTTCCTCCGTGCGGCCTTCTGCAATGAGGGCTTCGGCAAGACTGCTCAACTGAAGGCGCAGATTGGTGGTCATGCGCAGGATGTTCTCATCCAGGTAGATGAAGCCTTCTGTGTCCATGTTGCCCCAGAGGAACTTCTCGGTGACGTTCCGGTACATCACATCCGTGGCTACGCGGCCCAGCAGGTTGGGGTCGCGGTTCTGAGTGCGCACGGGCACCAGGCGGTAGGTGAGGCCTTCGAGCTGGAAATGCTCCTGCAGGTTGATGTAGCTATCAGGACCAGTGGTCACCGCGAAGTAGATGGGCCGCTCCCACTGGTTGTTGGCGAGCAGGTCGAGCACCATCAAGTGGTTCTTCAGCAATACCTGCCGTTTGACCTGCCAATCCACAGAGCGGAGCCAGGTGGTGTCCTTCGCGCTCAGCGTGCCGTTGCCGAACACCGTGGCGCTGTCCACGGGGATGCTGAACTTGTCCGTGGGGAAGTACGCGTCCTTCACACCGCGCTGGAACAGCGGCTGCATGTTGCGGTCGTTGGTGACGAACTCCATCATCTGCTTCAGGTCGCGGTACCCACCATCCTTGCCTTGGGGCAGCAGCGCCACCACATCGCGTGTGCCCTGGCGGTATTTCTCCTGGGCCATACCGAAAGGAACGGGTTCACTGTCGTAGGCTTTCCGCCGCATCTGGTCGATGTACCAGTCGGTGTTCAGCAGGCTCAGGTTCACCACCCGCACATCGGTGCGGATGCCCTCCACCTCCTGGGCATACCAGAGCGGGAAGGTGTCGTTGTCGCCATTGGTGAACAGGATCGCGTTGGGTGCGCAGCTCTCCAGGTAGTTCGAGGCCAGGTCGCGTGCGGGCGTGCGCGTGCTGCGGTCGTGGTCGTCCCAGCCCTCGGCCACCATGATAGCCGGCACCACGAGGCCCACCAAAGTGGCCAGCGCGCCCATGGCCGTCCTGTTCGGCAATACCTTGCCCAAGAAGTGGAAGAGCCCCACCATACCTCCGCCCACACTGCTGATGTAGAGGATGCTGTAGGACACGCTGTGGTCGCCATCCCATTCCAGCAAGTATTTCAACGCACCCAGGCCGAAGGCCAGGCCCAGAACCTTGAGCAGGCTGCGCTGGTCCAACGCGCGTACAGCATCGAACAGCGCGTACACGCCCAGTCCGATCCAGATGGCGAAGGCATAGAAGGAACCTACGTAGGCGTAGTCCCGCTCACGCGGCTGGTAGGGCGTCTGGTTCAGGTAGATGACGATGGCCACACCCGTGAAGAAGAAGAGCAGCAGTACCACCGTCCAGTCGCGCACATCGCGGTACAGCTGGTAGAACAGCCCGATCAATCCCAGGATCATGGGCAGCAGGAACAACTTGTTGAAGGCGCGGTTCTCTGTCATGCTGCTGGGCAGCTGGTCCTGATTGCCGAGGCGCTGCGCATCGATGGCCTTGATACCCGTAAGCCAGTTGCCCTCCATGATGTTGCCATGGCCCTGGATGTCGTTCTGGCGACCAGCGAAATTCCAGAGGAAGTAGCGCCAGTACATCCAGTCCATCTGGTACCGGAAGAAGAAGCGCGTGTTCTCCACGAAGGTGGGCTTGTTGATGATGGTGGGCTTTCCTTCGCGGTCGCGGCTGCGGATCGGGGTGCCCTTGAAGTCGCTCCACTGCTTGTAAGCGGACTCGTGCGAGCTCTGGGCACTGTACATGCGCGGGAAGAGCATCGTGAACTCCGGGTCATATTGCACCTCGGTACCTTTCCGTGGGTCGGTGATCACATAGGCATGGTCAATGGTATGGCCCGGGTTCTCCTCCACGAAATGCGCGGCGCTCCAGCGGTCGTAGAAGGTGCGCACCTTGCGACCGTCCTTCTTCACTTCGTAGGTGGCGGTGTATACCGGATTGCCATCCTTGCGCTCGCTCAGGTACGGCGAGGCCCAGAACTGACCCATCAAGAGCGGTCGGTCGCCATACTGCTCGCGGTTCAGGTAGCTCAGCAGGTTGAACACGTTCTCCGGGTTGTTCTCGTCGATCGGTGGGTTCGCGGTGGAACGGATCACGATCATGGCATAGGTGCTGTAGCCCACGAGGATCACCGCCACACCCAGCAGCACTGTGTTCCACAAGGCCTCCCCGCGCTGCTGTGTCCACCGGATGCCCCACACGATGCCGCCCACCAGCAGCAGCCCGTAGATGAGGTTGCCCGTATTGAAGGGCATCCCCAAGTCATTGACGAACAAGAGCTCGAACTTGCCCGCCACCTTCACGATGCCCGGAATGATCACGGCCTGGATGGCACCTAGGATCACCGCCGACACCACGAAGGTCATCACCACCCCCTTCAGGCTGGGCTGGTAGCGCTTGAAGTAGTAGACGAAGGCGATGGCCGGGATGCACAACAGGTTGAGCAAGTGGACACCGATGCTCAGGCCCATCAGGTAGGCGATGAGTATGAGCCAGCGGGTGCTGTGCGGCTGATCGGCCTCGCTTTCCCACTTGAGGATGGCCCAGAACACCACGGCCGTGAAGAAGGAGGAGAGGGCATAGACCTCACCTTCCACCGCGCTGAACCAGAAGCTGTCGCTCCAGGTGTAGGCCAGGGCACCCACTACACCGCTGCCCAGCACGGCAATGGTGCCGCCCAGGTCGATCTCGCCGTTGCGGGTGGCCAGCTTGTAGGCCATGTGGGTGATGCTCCAGAAGAGGAAGAGGATGGTGAAGGCGCTGGCCAGGGCGCTGAGCACGTTGACCGCCATGGGCACGTTCTCCGGGCCCACGAATGCGCTGGCCACGCGGGCGAGGATCATGAACAGGGGCGCGCCGGGAGGGTGGCCCACCTCCAGCTTGTAAGCCGTGGCGATGAACTCCCCGCAGTCCCAAAAGCTGCTGGTGGGCTCGATGGTGGCGATGTAGGTCCAGGCGGCGACCAGGAACACGAGCCAGCCGGTGATGATGTTGAGCTTCTTGAAGTTCATGCGCTCCGGTGTAAGGGAAAAGGGCCTTGGGACGCTGCCGCCCCAGGGTCCTCAGGGTGGCGAAAATACCAAAGTCCCCATGGGTGACCCTTTGCAGGGTCGTTTATCTTTCTAAATTTGCAGCGCTTTTGGCCGGAGGGGGTCTCCAACCGTCTCCTGCCAAAGTCCTCCGCAAGGGGGGCGGTGGCACCAGCAATGGCCGATGGTGTAACTGGCAACACGTCTGGTTTTGGTTCAGAAGAGTCCAGGTTCGAGCCCTGGTCGGCCAACTCTGAGTAAGCGAGACCCCGCCCACAAAGCGGGGTCTCGTCATTTCGGTGGTCGCCGAACAGGGCGAGAGGTTCATCTTAGGCGGTTCGATCGGTCACCTTAACCGCGTCGGTCGGCCGCAGGGTCCTGGCCCAAGAGCTCCTTCAGTGTGGCATACAGCCGGGGATCCGCGTCCCGGAATTGTGCGGCCTGCTCGAAGAAGTACTCCACCGCCACCGCGAAGAACTCCACCTGGTTGGTGCCCGCATACTCCCTGAACAGGGTGCTGTTGCCCGCTCTGATCCGCTCGATCTCCGCATCCGCCTGGTCGATCCAATCCTGCAGACGCTCGGGATGCAGCAAACTGCCCTCTTCAGCCTGTGCCTTGTGCTCGAACCACAGGGCGTGCGCGAGCTCGTGAAGCCCCACGTTGCGGGCATCCGTCGGGTTCGCATAGCCGCGCACATGGTCGCCCCAGCTGATGATGATAAGCCCGTCGCTGGGGCGCACCTCACCCTGATGCATGCGACCGCTCCGACCCGAGCGGTAGGTGTCGCGGAACAGCATCACGGTGTGGAAATGGGCGAACCGGAAGTCCTTCAACCCATGCAGTAATTGCGCCGCCGTGCCTGCGATCAGCACCTTCATCTCGTCCACCACGCTGATGCCCGCCCCCCGCCACTGCATATGGTCCAGGAAATGGGCAGTGATCCCTTCATAGCGCGTGCGTGCTTCACCCGACAGTGAGCGGTAGAACATTGCATACTTCTCAAGGATCTGTCGTTGCGTGCGCGTAAGCCCAGGTGCAGTACGCAGATAACCCGCCCAACGCGCGGCACCGAGCACGATGGCGCTCATCACTACCACAAGGAACAGCAAGCCAAAGGTCATGACCGTTGCAACATGGGCGGCAAGGTATCGCTGCGTTATGTATCGGCCGTACCGATATCTTCCCTGCCCAAACCCGTACCCATGGAACTTCTTACGCCCCGCAAACGCCTTGCCTTCACCGGTCAAGGAGGTGATCTCTTCGCCGTGCTGATCGTGAACTGGTTGCTCACCTTCATCACACTGGGCCTGTACTATCCATGGGCCAAGGCGCGCAGGCTGCAGTACATGTACGAGCATTCCGAGCTCGACTCCCATCCCTTTCATTTCCACGGTACCGGTAAGGAGATGTTCAAGGGCTTCATCAAGGCGGTGGGCCTGTTCGTGGTGATCTACGCCGTGTTCTTCGGTCTTGTCATGGTCCAAGAGCTCTGGGCCATTGTTGTAGGCTACCTCTTTTTCATGGGCGCCTTCATCGGGCTCATCCCGCTGATCATCCACGGCAGCTACCGCTACCGCATGAGCCGCAGCAGCTGGCGCGGCATCCACTTCGGCTACCGCGGACAACTGAAGGAACTCTATGCCATCTGCATCCGCGATGGACTGCTCACCCTCATCACCTTCGGCATCTATGGTGCCTGGTTCCAAATGAACCTGCGGAATTATGTCGTCAGCAATATCCGCTTCGGTAACTCACAATTCGCTTACAAGGGTGATGGCCTGGACTTCTTCCTGATGAACCTGAAGGGTTACTTCCTTTCCATCTTCACCTTGGGCATCTACAGCTTCTGGTGGCAGCGCGACATCTTCGCCTACTACGTCAACAACCTCTCCTGGAATTTCAGCGATGGGCGTCGTATCCAGTTCAAGAGCACGGCTACGGGTGGCGGATTCTTTGAGCTCATCATCGTGAATTTCTTCCTCGTGGTCTTCACCTTCGGCATCGGTCTGGCCTGGGCCCATGTGCGGATGATGAAGTTCGTGATGGAGAACATCGAAATGGCCGGTGATGCGGACCTCGATGCCATCGTGCAGACCGAACTGGAGCATAAGAGCGCCACGGCCGATGAATTGGGCGATCTGCTTGACGTGGACATCTTCCTGTGAGCATCCGTTACGTAGCCAATTTCTACGACGGGCTTACCAGCAAGCCCCAGGAGGCTTTCGTGCAACTCCGCGAGCCGGGATCATTGGAAGTGGAGGTGGACGGGGACCGCTTCTTCTGGCCCTTGGAACATGGAGGGATGGAGTGGGAGCGCACCGCCACCACACTCCGCATCACCTTCGGCGAGCACCCACGCAAGGTGATCATCATCCGCGACAAGCTCTTCATCGCCACCTTCGTGAAGCGCATGCAGTATGCCGGGCGCCGCGGGGTGTACGACCGCACCCTCTCGCTCGCCCGCCAGGGCCCGGCCCTCTTCTTCCTCGCGCTGGTGGCCATCGTGGTGGTCGGCTACGTGTGGGTGCTGCCTTTCTCCGCCGAACGTCTCGCCATGCTCCTGCCCACGCAGGTGGATGAGCGCATCGGTGATGCATCCTACGGCAGCATCATGCTCGGGCTCGACGAGGATACCGAGGCATCGGCCGTGTTGCAGCAGTTCGGTGATCGGCTCGAACTGAGCGACAAGTTCGATCTGCGTTTCCATTACGTGAACAGCGATCAGGTGAATGCCTTTGCCATGCCCGGCGGGGATATCGTTGTGTTCAGCGGCATCGTACAAGGCATGGACCGCCCCGAGCAACTGGCAGCCCTCCTGGCGCACGAGGCCACCCACGTGGACGAGCGGCACAGCACCCGCATGATCGTCCGGCAAATGGCCGGCTATCTCTTCCTTTCGCTGCTGGTGGGCGATGTGAACGCGGTGGTGGGCGTTCTGGCGGAGAACGCGGACAACCTGCGCAATATGTCCTATTCGCGCGGGCTGGAGACCGACGCCGACCAGCATGGCATGGAACGCATGGCCGCTGCCGGCGTGGATCCCGAAGGCATGGTGCACCTCCTCGAACAGCTGGACCGCGAAGCCGGTGATATGCCCGAAGCGCTGGCGTTCCTCAGCAGCCACCCGCTCACCGAGGAGCGCATTGCCAAGGCCCGCGCCCGGGTGCCCGAGCTGCCAGCGACCGGACAAGCCGACCCCGAACTGGCACGACTGTTCGAGGCGCTCAAGGCCCGTGCGGAAGAAGAGCTCCCTGTGCAGGTCCCGGCCGAGTGAACTATCCCTTCACCACGATCCCCAGCTCCGTCAGCTGCTCCTTATCGATCCGGCTCGGGGCGTCGATCATCGTGTCGCGGCCAGCGTTGTTCTTCGGGAAGGCGATGAACTCACGGATGTCCGTGCGGTGGCCGAAGAGGCTCACCCAGCGGTCGAAGCCGAAGGCCGCGCCACCGTGCGGAGGAGCACCGTACTCGAAGGCGTCCATGAGGAAACCGAACTTGTAGCGCGCATCTTCATCCGTGAAGCCGAGCACGCGGAACATGGCCTCCTGCATCGTGCGGTCGTGGATGCGGATGCTGCCGCCGCCGATCTCGGTGCCGTTGATCACCAGGTCATAGGCGTTGGCGCGCACGCTGCCAAGGTCCTGCTGGTCGAAGAGCTTCTGCGCGTCCTCGGGCTTCGGCGCGGTGAAGGGGTGGTGCATGGCGTGCCAGCGGCCGGTCTCCTCGTCCTGTTCCAGTAGCGGGAAGTCGACGACCCACAGCGGCTTGAAGACCTTGGGGTCGCGCAGGCCCAGCAGGTCGCCCATGTGCAGGCGCAGTTCGTTCAGCTGCTTGCGCGTCCTGTCCGCCTTGCCGGCCATGATGCAGAGCAGGTCGCCGGGCTTCATGCCGAAGCGATCGGCCCAGGCCTGCAGCTGCTCCGGCGTGAAGAACTTGTCCACCGTGCTCTTCAGCCCTTCCTCGGTCCACTTCACGAACACGATGCCGGTGGCGCCGATCTGCGGGCGCTTCACGAAGTCGATGAGCGCATCGGTCTGCTTGCGGCTCCAGCCAGCGCAGCCTTCTGCGTTGATGCCCACCACCAGCTCGGCCTCGTCGAACACCTTGAAGCCCTTACCCTGCGCGAGGTCGTTCAGTTCATGGAACTTCATGCCGAAGCGCAGGTCGGGCTTGTCACAGCCATAGCCTTTCATCGCCTCATCGAAGCTCATGCGCGGGAAGGCACCGTCGAACGTGATGCCGTGGATGGCCTGGAACAGGTGCTTGGCCATGCCCTCGAAGGTGCGCAGGATGTCCTCCTGCTCCACGAAGGCCATCTCGCAGTCGATCTGCGTGAACTCCGGCTGGCGATCCTGGCGCAGGTCCTCGTCGCGGAAGCACTTCACGATCTGGAAGTAGCGGTCGAAGCCGGCCACCATCAGCAGCTGCTTGAAGGTCTGCGGGCTCTGCGGCAGCGCGTAGAACTCGCCGGCGTTCATGCGGCTGGGTACCACGAAGTCGCGGGCGCCTTCCGGCGTGCTCTTGATCAGCACGGGGGTCTCCACCTCCAGGAAATGCTGTGCGCTCAGGTAGTTGCGCACTTCGATGGCCATGCGGTGGCGCAGCTCGAAGTTGCGGCGGATGTTGGCGCGGCGCAGATCGAGGTAGCGGTACTTCATGCGCAGCTCATCACCGCCGTCGGTCTCTTCCTCAATGGTGAAGGGCGGTGTCTTGGCGGCGTTCAGCACCTTCAGCTCCGTGACGACCAGCTCGATCTCGCCCGTGGGGATGTTCTTGTTCTTGCTTTCGCGTTCCCGCACTTCGCCCCGCACTTGCACCACGAACTCGCGTCCCAAGGTGTTGGCCTGTTCGCACAAGGCTGCATCGCGCTCGGTGTTGAAGCTGAGCTGGGTGATGCCGAAGCGGTCGCGCAGGTCCACGAAGGTCATGCCGCCCATGGCACGGGTGCGTTGGACCCAGCCTGCCAGGGTCACGGTCTTACCAGCGTCGGTGAGGCGGAGTTCGCCACAGGTGTGGGTGCGGTACATGGTGCGCGAAAGAGGCGCGAAGTTATCCGTTGGCGCCCTGCCCGCCGGCCTTCATTCCGCCAGCAAGGCTGCGCGGGCACGATCAAGCTCATCTTGAGTGACCGCTTGGCCCTGCACAGCACCCTTCAGGACCAGTTCCAGCCGCTCCCGAAGAAGCCGTGCCACGATCGCCCGACTTTCCCACTGCTCGTCGGCCGGCACGATGTACCACGGGGCGTGAGCGGCGGCCGTGGCACCGATGGCGTGTTCGTACGCCTCCATGTAGCGGTCCCAATGCCCGCGCTCGGCCACGTCGTTCGGGTTGAATTTCCACCGCTTGGCCGGATCATCGATGCGCTCCAGGAAACGCTTCTTCTGTTCGTCCCTGCCCATGTGCAGGTAGCACTTGAGGATCACCGTACCGCTATTGGCCAGGTGTTCCTCCCACGCCCGGATGGCCGCATACCGCCGCTCCCAGAAAGCCTTGTCCACCTGATCGACGTGGGTGATCCCCGGTATGTTCTGCCCCAGGATGAATTCGGGATGCACACGGGTGACCAGCACTTCCTCATAGTGCGAGCGGTTGTGGATGCCGATGTGGCCGCGCTCAGGCACCGCTTGGTAATGCCGCCAGAGGAAGTCGTGGTTGCGCTCCAAGGTGCTTGGGGCTTTGAAGCTCCATACGCGCACACCCTGCGGGTTCACGCCGCTCATCACGTGGCGGATGCAGCTGTCCTTGCCCGCCGCGTCCATTGCTTGCAGAATGAGCAGCACAGCATGGGTGCCCGTTGAATACAGTTGCTCCTGCAGCTCACTGATCACAGCGCGGTCCCGCTCCACCTGTTCCTTCAATTCCTTCTTCTCGGTGCTGTTGGGCAGATCGGTGGGGTGGTCCTTCAACTGCACGCGACAGGGTGTGGTGATGGCGATACGGGGATCTTGCAGTGGTGACTTCATGGCAGGCGAAAGCTACGGGCTGCAGATCGTATGTTGCCATGAACAGCGACCTTCACCGGACCATCATTGCCGACCATGCCCGCCAACCTCAACTCACCCTTCACCCGCTTCGCCAAGCGAACCTCCACCATCACGGGCAGGCCCATCACCTTCATCCTCGCCGTGGCCGTGATCTTGGCGTGGGCCATCACCGGTCCGTTGTTCAACTACAGCGACACCTGGCAGTTGGTGATCAACACCAGCACCACCATCATCACCTTCCTCATGGTGTTCCTCATCCAGAACACCCAGAACCGCGATACGGAAGCCTTGCAGATCAAGCTGGATGAGTTGATCCGGGCGCAGCAGGAGGCCAACAACGCCCTGCTCGACCTGGAGGAGCTGGACGATGATGAGCTCGATCGTATCCGCGAGACCTATTTGGCCCTGGCGCGGGATCAGCGGGAGCGGAACGGGTGAATCTCAAAGGGCGCCCATCGGACGCCCTTCGTTGTGTGGTATCTGCTTACAACGTGCTCCGGTTCCTTTACCGCGAGCGGCGTGAAGTGCCTGCTCCTGCTTGTTCGCCTCGCGCAGCGCCTGATCGCCGCCGCTCAGAACAACTTCACCTCCCCCGCCACGATCGCCGACCAAGGCACCTGCTCGATACCCGGCGCCAGCATGCGGCGCTCCTCGGCCGTGTTCACCACCCACCCGCGCTTCAGGCCGAGGTCGATCATGCATTGCCGCAGGCCGGCGTACCCGTATTGATCGATGCTGCTCCCCAGCTTGATCTCGATGGGCAGGAGCTGGTTGCCATTGCGGATGAGCAGGTCCACATCGGCACCGGCCTGCGTGCGCCAGAAGAACACCTCGGGCCGGACAAGCGTAGGAAACTGTGAGGAGGTTGTCTTGTATATCTTAAGTCCGACTTCAAATACACAAGGTATGGGAGAGGGATGCTACAGCGTCCCCCTGTTCTCCTGCTCCCTTTCGATCGCCTCGAACAGCGCCTTGAAGTTGCCTTTGCCGAAGCTCTTGGCGCCCTTGCGCTGGATGATCTCGAAGAACATCGTCGGGCGGTCAAGCACCGGCTTGGTGAAGAGCTGAAGGAGGTAGCCTTCATCATCGCGGTCCACCAGCACGCCGTGCTGCTTCAGCACCGCCAGGTCCTCATCGATCTCGCCCACGCGGTCCAGCACCGTGTCGTAGTAGCTGGGCGGCACGTAGAGGAACTCCACGCCGCGGTCCTTCAGCGCGCCCACCGTCTCGATGATGTTGTTGGTGGCCACGGCGATGTGCTGCACACCGGCGCCGTTGTAGAACTCGATGTACTCCTCGATCTGGCTCTTCTTCTTGCCCTCGGCCGGCTCGTTGATGGGGAACTTGATGCGGCCGTTGCCATTGCTCATCACCTTGCTCATCAGCGCGGTGTACTCGGTGCTGATGTCCTTGTCGTCGAAGCTCACCAGCTGCGCGAAGCCCATCACGCGGGCGTAGAAGTCCACCCACTGGTTCATTTCGCCCCAGCCCACGTTGCCCACCATGTGGTCGATGAACTTCAGGCCCACCGGCTCGGGGTTGTAGTGGCTCTTCCAGGCGCGGTAGCCGGGCAGGAAGGGTCCCTTGTAGTTGTCGCGCTCCACGAAGATGTGTATCGTCTCGCCGTAGGTGTGGATGCCGCTGCGCACCACGTAACCGTGCTCATCCTCCTCGCGCACGGGCTCCATGAAGCTCTTCGCGCCGCGCTTGGTGGTCTCCTCCCAGGCCTTCTTGGCATCGGGCACCCACAGGGCGATCACCTTCACGCCATCACCGTGCTTGCGGATATGCTCGTTGATCGGGCTGTCCGGCGTCATCGGCGTGGTCAGCACCAGGCGGATCTTGTCCTGCTGCAGCACGTAGCTGGTGCGGTCCTTCATGCCCGTCTCCAGGCCGGCGTAGGCCACGCTCTGGAAGCCCCACGCGCTCTTGTAGTAGTGGGCGCTCTGTTTGGCGTTGCCCACGTACAGTTCCACGTAGTCCGTGCCCAGCAGGGGCAGGAAGTCCTGTGCATCGGCCATGATCTTTTCCAGGCCGTAGTCGACGTCTTTCAATCCGGTTGCCATGGTAGTAGGAGGTTGGTTCCTCGCGCTGTTCAGTGCCTCAAAGTTCGGACATTTTGCGGGGTGGTGGCTGATGGAGGTCAGTGGGGCGTGCCCCGGCCCATCCCTTCACTCCGCAAAGCCTTCGTCCGGGAGCGGCCGGGTCGGGCTATCCGCTGCAAGTCCTCGCTCGCAAAGCCTCGCTCCGGGCTTTCCGCTGCTATCCCTCACGCGATGACGGGTCTTCCCCCGGAAGATCAGCCAGGATAAACTCTAGCTGACGTTTCAAACTGCTCAAGTGCACGCTCACCACCTCCGCTACAATGGCGGTGTCGATGCGGAAATAGTCATGCACCAAGCGATGCCGCATGCCGATCACCAATGGCCAGGGCACCTCGGGGTGTGCGGCGCGCAACTCCTTGGTCAGCATGTTCGCCGCCTCACCGATGATCTCGATCAGCTTCACGGTGCCGAAGCGGAGCATGGGATCTGCGTCAAGCGCCTTCTCTGAAGCACTATCGGGGCTGGCCTCCAGCTGCCGAATCGCGTCCAGCATGTGCAATACCCGCGCACGGTCGGCTTCAGCTGCGCGCATAGATCAGTTGCTTGTCGCGATCCACGTAGGGTTTCACATACGGGCTCAAACCCTTGGTGGTCACCAGGTCCACCGGGCGCGAGAGCAGCGCTTCCAGGTCGAAGCTCATTTGCACGAAATGCAGACCGATGGGCTGGCTGTGGTCCAACTCCACCAGGATGTCCACATCGCTGTTCTCATCCGCCACGCCCCGTGCGAACGAGCCGAACAGATAGGCCTGCTTCACGGGCTGACCCGCGAAGTAGCTCCTTAGTTGCGCCAGTGTCTGCTCGTTCAACTGCATGGAGCGAAGTTAGCGAAGACGTGTTGGGCTGGGCCGGCTGGATAACAAGCCTCCGGGAGTTCCGCTTCCATCCCTCACGCAACGGACAGAGTGACGCTAGCTCGATCTTCTCACTAGCCTATCCAGCAAGGAATCTCTCTTCTCTACCAAGCCGAGGTGCTTATGGTAGTTAAGCCCTGACGTTGTCGCACTTGCGTTTTCGTCGGCTAGCAAGGCGTATTTCTTGGCCTGAACCTCATTGCCTTCGTAGTAGCTGATCACCGCAAGAATGGAGTAAGCCTTGTACTTCTCGATAGGAAAGAGAAATCCATCAGCACGAGCGCGAATAAGTTCCTTGACCTGATTATAGTGCGTTACGCTTTTGGTCTTCACGACGAGCTCCGAGAAGTTCAAATAGGCTTGCGTCTTGACCTGAGGGAACGCCTGCTCGACTTGCAACGCTTGTTCGTAGAAGGAGATCGCCTTTGGCCAATCCTCTCGCTGCTTCTCGATGTCTCCTAACGTGTCGAGTACCGATGCCTTGTTGAACAAATCATCGGGATACTCATCAAGCACCTTTTGCAGAAGAGTTGCCGCAACGTCGAGAAGTTTAGGGTCGCCGGTCTCGAGAAGTACGATGCCCTGAATTTTGAGATACTGCGCCCGGCCGTCCTTTCAAGCGCGTCTCAATCTCTGGAAGAAGTCGAGTTCGTCTTCTTTGGACCACGATTTCTTTCGGAACCAGTCCATGAACTATTTGCTTTTGGCAGAAGTCCGCGTGAGCGATCGTAGCGGATACCCCGCAGCTAAGCGAGGAGTAAAAGCGGAGCGTGCGACCCCGAGGCCTTTGCGAGGGGGCACGCCCAAGCAACCTCTGTCACGAATTTGATGTGCCAGCATGCGCCTTGCGCGTATCGTTGATCGCGTGAATGATCGCGTCGAGCAGAAGCTTGTTCATTGCCCATAGTAATCCGCCAAGAACGAACCTCAGCCAGTAATAGCTGTCGTTGTGGTAGAGCAGTTGATGGGCCGAGGTCCCTTCGAGCAGATGCTCCAGTTGTACCAACTCTGTCACCCAAAGGATGAAGTTCACGACGAAGCTGACCGTCGACCACAACCTTCCATGGACTGCTGTGATCCCATAGAAAGCACCTTGTGCGAAGAGGATCAGGACATAAAGAACCGTGAGGATTCCATAACCGATACCGGGAATGAGCATCAACAGATAGCTCACCATGAACACCAGTAGCCCAAGACCGATCCCCAGTGCAAAGTGGATGGCAATCTTTCTCATGGCCATCTGATCGCCCTACTCCACCCAACTGTTCCAGTACTTCCCATCATCGATCTTCAAGCACTCCTCGGTCACCATCAGCGGCTTGAAGGTGTCCACCATCACAGCGAGCTCGTCCGTCTGCTTCTTGCCGATGCTGCGCTCCATGGCGCCGGGGTGCGGGCCGTGGGGGATGCCGGCGGGGTGCAGGCTGATGTGGCCCGGGCCGATGTCGTTGCGGCTCATGAAGTCGCCGTCCACGTAGTACAGCACCTCGTCGCTGTCGATGTTGCTGTGGTTGTACGGCGCGGGGATGGCCTGCGGGTGGTAGTCGTAGAGGCGCGGACAGAAGCTGCACACCACGAAGGCATCGGTCTCGAAGGTCTGGTGCACGGGCGGCGGCTGGTGCACGCGTCCCGTGATGGGCTCGAAGTCGTGGATGCTGAAGGCGTAGGGGTAGTTGTAGCCGTCCCAGCCCACTACATCGAAGGGGTGACTGGCGTACACGAGCTCGTGCAGCATGTTCTGCTTCTTCACCTTGATCACGAAGCTGCCCTTCTCATCGTGCGTTTCCAGCTTCTTGGGGCGGCGGATGTCGCGCTCGCAGAACGGTGAGTGCTCCAGCAGCTGACCGAAGTAGTTGCGGTAGCGCTTCGGCGTGTACATGGGGCGGTGGCTCTCCACGATGAACAGGCGGTTGTCCGCGTCCTTGAACTCCATCGTGTAGATCATCCCGCGGGGGATCATCAGGTAGTCGCCGTACTTGAAGTCGATGTTGCCCAGGAAGGTGCGCAGGGTGCCGCTGCCCTTGTGCACGAAGATCATCTCATCGCAGTCGGCGTTCTTGTAGAAGTAGTCCACGCTCTTGGCCTGCGGTGCGGCGAGCACGATGGCGCAGTCGCTGTTGACGAGGATGGCCTTGCGCGCGGCGAGGTGGTCCTTCTCGGGCTTGGTCTTGAAGCCATGCAGCCGCAGCGAGCGCATGTTCTTCTCGATGGCGATCTTGGGGGTGAGGTCCTTGGGCTTGCGCAGTTCCTTCACCATGGTGGGGCGGTGCACGTGGTAGCTCAACGTGCTCATGCCATCGAAGCCGATGGTGCCGAAGAGCTGTTCGTAGTAGTAGCGGTCCTTCCCGTTCTTGAAGACGGTGTGGCGCTTATGGGGGATCTTGCCGAGGCTGTGGTAGATGGGCATATTGTCCGACAGGCATCCTGCCTGTCGCTGATTTAGTTCCTGGCAGAAGTGCTGCCGACGATGGACCTTGCTTGATCGGTGATGCCCGCAATTTGGGGCCCGGATAATTTGCCGGAGGTGATGTCCGTCAGTTCTTGATGCAGGGTCCCTTTTTCAGAAAGGATCCTTTCCTCCTCTACGATCCGCTTCCGCAACGCCTCCGGATCCCGGATCGCTTTCATCTTGGCACTGGCCGAAGGCTTCCCTTTCCGCCACTCGCGCTGCACTTCGTCCGGCAGCAGGTGGATCTCCCGGCAGCTGGGCGTGCAGCAATTGGCGTAGGTGGTGGCACAGGACTCGCACTGCACCAGCAGCATGTTGCAGGTGTGCTGCTGGCAGTTGGTGATGCGGTCGCTGGGCTGGCCGCACTGCATGCAGGTGCTCACCACATCGTCGGTGATGCGCTCGGCAAGGCGGCCGTCGAACACGAAGTTCTGGCCCTTGTAGCGGCTGGGCAGTCCCTTGGCGCGCACCTGCCGCGCGTAGTCGATGATGCCGCCGTGCAGCTGGCCCACCTGCTTGAAGCCATGGTGGCGGAACCAGGCACTGGCCTTTTCGCAGCGAATGCCCCCGGTGCAATAGAGCAGGACAGGCTCCTCCTTCTTGTCCTCGAGTTTTTCCAGCATCTCTTCCACGGCCCCGCGGAAGGTCTCTGCTTCCGGCAGGAGTGCCCCTTCGAAATGCCCGATCAGACACTCGTAATTGTTGCGCATATCCACCACCGTGGCGCCTTGCTCCAACAGTTGGTTGAATCGGTCAGCGTCAAGATGGTCGCCTACGTTGCTTACGTCGAATCCTGAGCCTGTCGAAGGGTCGTCGGGTAGTCCATCGGCCACCAGCTTGTGCCGCACTTTCAGGGTCAGCTTCAGGAAGCTTTTGCCGTCATCCTCCACAGCGATCTTGAAAGGCACACCGGTGAACTCGGGCCGCGCGTCGAGCGCCCTGCGGAAGGCCTCGAAGTGGTGGGTGGGCACCGAAAGCTGGGCATTGATGCCTTCCTGGGCGAGATAGATCCTGCCGAACACGCCCAGCGCTTCCCACTCGGCGTACAGTTCGTTGCGCAGGGCGGCGGGATCGGCCAGCCGCACGTAGCGGTAGAAGCTGAGCGTGGTACGTGGGAAGCCCTCGGCCTCCAAGCGTGCGCGCAGTTCGCGGGGACCGTATTTGTTGCGCAGTTCGTGGGCTTCCATCGTACTGGGCAAAGATAGCGGAAGGCCTTCGGTGTTCAGGGGCTTGCAGGCGGTGGTCCGGTCCTACATTTGGCCCCATTCCAGAACCATCCATGTCCGCCAAACGCATCCTCGTCATCGGCTCCAGTGGCCAGATCGGTACCGAACTCGTGGAAGGGCTCCGTGCCCGTTTCGGCAATGAGAACGTGGTGGCCTCCGACATCAAGGAACCACAGGCCCGACAGGACGGCCCTTTTGTGATGGTGGACGCCATGGACCGCCGCGGCATCGAGCGCATCATCGAGAAGCATGGCATCACTGAGGTGTACCTCTTAGCGGCGCTGCTGAGCGCCACGGCCGAGAAGGACCCCGCCTTCGCCTGGAAGCTGAACATGGAAAGCCTGTTCATCGTGCTGGAGCTGGCGCGGGAAGGGAAGCTGAAGAAGGTCTACTGGCCCAGCAGCATCGCGGTGTTCGGGCCCACCACACCGAAGGACGGCACACCCCAGCAGACCGTGACCGAGCCCACCACCGTGTACGGCATCAGCAAGCTGGCCGGTGAGGGCTGGTGCCAGTATTATCACAAGCGATACGGGGTGGACGTGCGCAGCATCCGCTACCCAGGCCTCATCGGCTGGAAGAGCGCTCCCGGCGGCGGCACCACCGACTATGCGGTGCACATCTTCCACGAGGCCATCAAGCATGGCAAGTACACCAGCTTCCTCGGGCCGCAGAGCACCCTGCCCATGATGTACATGCCCGACGCCATCCGCGCCACCATCGACCTGATGGAGGCCCCGGCCGAGCAGGTGAAGCAGCGCACCAGCTACAACCTGGCGGGTTTCAGCTTCGATCCCGAGCAGATCGCCGCCGAGGTGCGGCGCCACCTCCCCGGGTTCGCCATCGACTATGCGCCGGACCACCGCCAGGCCATCGCCGACAGCTGGCCGCGCAGCATTGATGATTCGGCAGCCCGTGCCGACTGGGGTTGGGGGCCGCAGTACGACCTATCCAGCATGGTGGACGACATGATGCAGAACCTGCAGCGGGAGCTTGCCGGTTAGTCCGGTTTGAGCGTTGGGCGTAACCTTGCGCCCGGCCGCTGCGTATGCCCGGTGCCCAAAGTGCTTAGACCGATGTGCCGTTCATTCGCATTGCTTTGCTCCGTTGCATTGCTGCTGGCGGGCAACTCCCTCGCTCAGGCCAGTTCCGTTCATCAGGATACCCTCAATCGTGTGGATGAGCTCGGTCGCAAGGTGGGCTACTGGCGCGCCTTGGCACCGCTCGCGGACAAGCCTGGATATCCGGATGGTGGGATCGTTGAGGAGGGTCGATATGCCAATGGCAAGCGCGTTGGTGCATGGAAGCGCTATTGGCCGAACGGCAGGCTGATGAGTGAGATCACCTATCAAATGGGTCGCCCCAAGGGGCCATATGTGACCTACTACCCGAACGGGAAAGTGGAGGAGCAGGGTACGTGGGACCTGGACCGCAATACCGGCAAGTTCCAGCGCTGGCACCCCAATGGACAGCTCGCACAGGACTTCATCTTCAATGCCTACGGGGTGCGCGACGGAGAGCAGAAGTATTACCATGAGAACGGGAAGCTGGCCGTGCAGGTGCAGGTGGACGAAGGCAAGGAGGACGGCACGCTGAAGCGCTACACCGCCGACGGCCAACTACAGCAGGTGGCTGAGTTCAACGACGGGGTGATCAACGCCGCCAACAGCAGATACATCCGCTCGGTGCCGAAGGCCGAGGACGTGAAGGTGGACCCCAAAGCGGCACCGGCACCGGTCGTTACCGCCAATGAGGTCACCAACGCCATCGCCTTCCGGGAGAACGGCTTCAACACCCTCTATGACCGGCAGCTGCGCATCTCCCAACAGGGAGAGTTCGTCAATGGCCGTCTCTTCGATGGCAAGCGCTACACCTACGACAGCAATGGCCTCCTATCGCGCATCCAGGTGTACAAGGGCGGCCGCTATGCAGGCGATGCACCCGTGAGCGAGGAGGACCGCCGCTAAGCCCGTTGCGTACCGCGGCGCTACCTTCGCGCCGTTCCCATGCAGCCATGGCAGATCCGCGCAAAGGCCCCTTCTTCATCACCAATACGTTGACCCGGCGCAAGGAGGAGTTCATTCCCCTCCGTCCGCCTCATGTGGGCCTTTACGTCTGTGGACCCACCGTGTACAGTGATGTTCACCTGGGCAACGTGCGCACCTTCCTGTCCTTCGACGTCCTCTATCGCTGGTTGAGCTTCCTGGGCTACAAGGTCCGCTACGTGCGCAACATCACCGATGTGGGCCACCTGGTGGGTGATGTGGACGAGGGCGAGGACAAGATCGCCAAGCGCGCCCGACTGGAGCAGCTGGAGCCCATGGAGATCGTGCAGAAGTACACCAATGGCTTCCACGATGTCATGCGGCTCTTCAACATCCTTCCGCCCAGCATTGAGCCCACGGCCACCGGTCACCTCATCGAACAGATCGAGATGGTGAAGCGCATCATCGGTAGTGGCTATGGCTACGAGGCCAATGGAAGTGTCTATTTCGATGTGCCGAAATTCGCAGGAACACATGCTTACGGAGAGCTGAGCGGCCGCAAGATCGATGAGCTGCTGGCCAACACACGCGACACGGAAGGCATGGACGAGAAGCGCAGCCCGCTCGACTTTGCCATCTGGAAGAAGGCCGATCCATCGCACCTGATGAAGTGGCCCAGCCCCTGGGGCGAAGGCTTCCCTGGGTGGCACCTGGAATGCTCCGCGATGAGCACCAAGTACCTCGGACAGACCTTCGATATCCATGGCGGCGGCATGGACCTGAAGTTCCCCCACCACGAATGCGAGATCGCCCAGAGCGTGGCGGCCGATGGACATGCCCCTGTGCGCTACTGGATGCACGGTAACATGCTCACCGTGAACGGCCGTAAGATGGCCAAGAGCGAGGGCAACGGCTTCACTCCGGAGGAACTCCTTACGGGCAACCACAAGCTGCTGGAGAAGGGCTACGGCCCCATGACCGTGCGCTTCTTCATGCTGCAGTGCCACTACGCCAGCACGCTCGACTTCAGCAACGCCGCCATGCAAGCCTCGGAGAAGGGCCTGGAGCGCCTGATGAAGGCCATGGAGTTGCTTCCCAAGCTGAAGCCCGCCGATCTGGACGAGGCCGATATCACCGCGTTGCAACAGCGCTGCTTCGATGCCATGAACGATGACCTCAATACCCCGGTGATGATCGCCGAGCTGTTCGAGGCCGTGCGCATCATCAACAGTGTGAACGATGGCAAACTGAAGTTGACGGCCCCTGCCATCGGACAGCTCCGGGTACTGATGGACGGCATGGTGCACGAAGTGCTCGGCATCCGTGCTGAGCGGTCTGGCGCCCCATCGCACGGCGCGGACGCCACGCTGGACGCGCTCGTGCAAGGCTTCATCCGTCAGCGCGCTGCTGCCAAGGCTGCCCGCGATTTCGTCACGAGCGACAGCATCCGCGACCAGCTTGCCGCAGTGGGCATCGTGCTCAAGGACACCAAGGAAGGCACCACATGGGAACGCGCCTGAACCTCGCTCTTGCTGCCCTTGCCTGTGCGGCGCTGTTCGCGTGTACGGGCGATGCGCCTCCGCCCGTGCCAGCACCCGCACCTGCGCTTCCCGCACTACCACCCGTGCCCGAATTCAACGCGGACAGTGCCTATGCCCATGTGGCCATGCAGGTGGCCTTCGGACCGCGCGTGCCTGGAACGGCCGCCCATCGCGCATGTGGCGATGTCCTGGTGGAGCGGCTCAAGGGCCTCGGTGCCGAAGTGATCGAACAGACCGGAGAAGTGACCATCTACACCGGCGCACGCCTGCCGCTGCGCAACATCTTAGCGCGCTTCAAGCCTGCCGCGAAAGAACGCATCATCCTGCTCGCCCATTGGGATACGCGCCCTTTCGCCGACAAGGACGATGAGCGCCGCAACGAACCGATCGATGGGGCCAATGATGGTGCCAGTGGGGTGGGGGTGCTGCTGGAGGTGGCCCGCCTCATGGCCACCAAGGAACATGGCCCAGGCGTGGACATCCTCTTCACCGATGTAGAGGACCACGGTCAGCCGAGCGGCGCCATCCAGATGGACGAGTCCAGCATGAACACCTGGGCCTTGGGCGCCCAGTACTTCGCCAAGAACCCACCCATACCCGGCTATACCGCCCGCTTCGGGATCCTGCTGGACATGGTGGGCGCCAAGGGAGCGCTCTTCTACCGCGAAGCATTGAGCATGCAATACGCGCCCTCGGTGGTGAACAAGGTGTGGCGCACGGCTGAGGCCATCGGCCACGGTGACCGCTTCATCCAGGAGACCAAGTACTTCGTGGGCATCGATGATCATGTGCCCCTCAATCAGCAACTGCGCATCCCCACCATCGACATCATCCAGTACGACCCCGCCACCCAAGCCTTCGGACCCTATTGGCACACCCATGATGACAACATGGAGGTGATCGATCGCGAGACGCTGCGTGCCGTGGGGCGTACCGTTGTGGCCGTGGTGTGGCAGGAGCGCTGAGGGGAACTTCGCTTCAGCAGTCCAAGCGTGGCCGGATGCTGCCCGCGCTCATTGCGAAGCGCCGGCTAGCTTCATCATACCAAAACCCGGACCATGAAGAAGTTCATTACCCCGTTCCTGTTCCTGCCATTGCTGGCCGGCGCACAATCCCTGGTCTCCGACCAACCTCAGCAGCGCACTGCTTTCCTGGAGGATTTCACCGGGCTGCATTGCGGTTATTGCCCCGAAGGCCATGTGATCATGGAAACGCTCGAGGAACAGCATGGAGCCCGCTTCGTGACCGTCGGGGTGCATGCTGGTCCGTTCGCTGCGCCTTCCGCTGGCGAGCCTGACTTCCGCACAACCGCTGGCACCGCGATCGACGCTCATTTCACCATCGGTGGCTACCCGGCCGGCGTCATCAATCGACACCTGTTCAATGGTGCCGATGATCTGGGTCGGGGAGCATGGGAAGGTGCTGTCGCAGAGATGCTGGCCCTCCCTTCACCGGTGAACCTTGGCATGCAGAGCAGCTTTGACGAGGGTACACGTGAGCTCACCGTGACCGTGGAACTGTTATACACGGCTGATAGCCCTGTGCCCGCGAGCGACTTCATCAGTGTGCTGATCAAAGAGGACCACATCATCGCACCGCAGACCGACTATGGCCCGGCAGGGAACCATGCGGCCTACGACCACAAGCACGTGCTCCGCGCCTACATCACCGATACGTGGGGTGATGTGGTGACCACCACAACAGCTGGCACCAGTGTCATCCGCACCTACACCTACACCCTGCCCGAAGCGTGGAACGCGGCTAATTGCAAGGTGGTGGCCTTCGTGAGCGAGGATCGCAGCGAGGTATACCAGGCCCGTGAGGTGAACGCCATCGGTGGCACCACCTTGGTGATCGGCGACCTGGCCATCAACGGCCCTACGTTCGCTGCGGCTGATGGCGGTGGTAACCATGTGTTCGCTACAGGCTTCACCAATGCAATGGGTGCCGAAGCGAGTTACGTGGCAACACTGACCGTGGTGAACGCGCCCGCATCCTGGAGCGCCGGTCTCCAGCTGAACGGCGCACCCATCGCCGACCCCGCCAGCTTCTCCCTGGCCACGGATGCCTCGGCAGACCTTGGCGTGGATGTAATGCCCGGTATGACCGCCGGCGTCGGCACCTATCGCCTCAGCATTGCCTCTGCCGATGCCCCGAATGCGCCGGTGATAGAACAGGAGTTCAATGTGATCAGCGGGGTCACCGACCTGGTGGTGACCCACACCGGCGCCGAGCCTTGGGAGCCCATCTACCTCAACGGTTTGAGCGATGCCGGCAACGGTGCCTTCGCTGCTACGAGCAAGGACAAGTTCGTGCGCTTCGGACAGGAAGGTGCGCTGAGCTCGGTGTACAACCTATACCTCAACGTCAGCTGGACCTTCCCGGCCCTGACCGATGATGAGGTGGCCGTGTTGCAGGCCCACATGGATGCCGGCGGGAACCTGATGATCGCCGGACAGGATATCGGCTGGGACAACAGCGGTGTAACGGGCAGCTATGGCACGCCCGCCACGCAGAGCTTCTTCACCAACTACATGCACGCCACCTATGTGGCCGATGGCAGCACTGCGAACAGCTCGGTGAACTTCTTCGACGCCGACCCCGTGTTCGGTGCCCTGCCCAACACCACCATTGCCAACGTGTTCAACAACAATACCTATCCGGAGGAGATCACACCGATCGCTCCGGCCGTGGGTATCTTCCACTACACCACCAACGTGAACAAGATCGGCGGCCTTCGCTGCGACAACGGTACGTACAAGGTGGTCTATTTCGGGGTGGGGCCCGAGCAGATGGCCAACGCTTCCACCGGCAGGGCCATGATCTCCCTCAGCCACGATTGGTTCTACGGCATCGTGAGCGTAGGTGAACTCGATGCCGCCTTCCAGGGACTCGGCAATGCCTATCCGGTCCCCGCTGATGCACAACTCACCGTGCCCTTCGCCCCCAGTACCTCGGCCATGGATCTGGTCGTGCTCGATGCCACCGGGCGCTTGGTCATGCAGCATCAGCTACCGATCGGTAGCGAGCAAGCGGTGTTGGATGTCAGCCACCTCGGCAACGGCACCTATCAACTGGCGCTCAGGAACGCGCAAGGTCTCGGACAAGCGCGTGCCTTCGTGGTCTTACGTTGATCGGCAAGAACGGTGTTCGGCGGGGCGGTCCTTCGGGGCCGCCCCGCTTGTTGCGGCACTTGCCCCGCTGACGCGACCAATTCAGGGTGCTCATTCCATGGGACCGCTCGGGTCATTCGTTTCACTGAACGCTTCTGTGGTGTGACGCTGTACATCCGTTCGTCGACAGCCAGACAGGGCCAAGGCGGAGACACCAAAGCTTGTGGTCAAGTTCCATCTGTAGCGCGCACCTCACCATGCGTGAACAGGGATGGCGAGAGGACGTGAAGATGGCAGTGCTCAGCGTACTGGTCGCAAGGTGGTACCCAAGGGAGCACCATCAGGCAACAACAAGCTTGAGCCGACCATGTTGCCGTCACCGATGCGAAGCACGTAGAGCTGCCGACCAGCGTTGACCGGGCCGATCGGTCCTCCTCCTTCGGGTGCGACCCCCGAGGCAAGCTTTCGCCCCGCAACATCGTGCAGGCTCCACGGCAGCGGCCGGTCGACCCCGCCCAGCCACCAATGACCATGCTCCAGCGCGGTAATGAACACCGGACTGTCCCCGTGGGCTGGCCCGCTCACCACTACATCGCTCCAGGTCCAGCTGCCGTCGTGGTCGATCTGGCGCAGACGGTAATAGGCGATGCTCGGGAGCGGCGTATCATCCTTGAAGCCGTAATCACGCGGGCTGTACGAAGTGCCAGCACCTTCTACCCGGCCGATCTCGTCGTAAGTGGTCCCATCGCTGCTTCGTTCAACCACGAACTCCCGATTGTCCATCTCGCTTGCCGTGGTCCAGAGCAGCATCACATGATCAGGTCCCCGATGCGCCTGCAGATCGATCAAGGTAACGGGCAGTGCGCTGTTGCAGTCACCAACAAGTATGGAGCGTGAGTTGATGTTCGGTATGGGACAGGCCCCATCATTACCCTGCACGAAAACGTTCACAGGAAGAGAAGCTACCACACCGGTCCAGCAGATGCGTGCGACCGCCGGGTTCGTACCGGTGACGGTAAAGGTGGAGCCGGGCAGCAGGGCCGTGGCGTTCGATGTCACTTCGATCACGGCCGCCGGATTGGCATCGGAGAACGTCATGTCGATACAGAACGACTGACCTTCGCACACACCCACGCTGTTCTGACCCACCTGAAGGCCGGGAGGGAAATTGGACAGGTTCGAGGAAGTGGGTGGGCTCTCGTCACACACGATGACCACGAACATCAGATCGCGCATCACCGTACCGATCATATTCCCGAAGGCATCGTAGGTGGTCACCTGGATCACCACTACGTAATTGCCGGTCACGGTGGGTGTGAAGTTCAATTGCCCAGTAGCTGGTTGGATGGTGATCCCAGGGAAGGGTGCGGCGCCCGTGTATCCGCTGGCATAGGTGGCCGGCGTGGGTGCCGGTGCTCCGAATCGGGCGGGTGCAAGGGAGAAGATCATGGTATTCCCATCCGGGTCGGACACACCAGGATTGTAGGATACCGGCTCACCCACACAAACGTAGGGTATGCCGGAGTCCACGAAGACCGGCGAGGAGTCGCAGACCCCGGGCGAGTGCTGGACCGTGGCGTCCGCGTAGATGCCCGGTACGTTCGCCAGGTTCACCATGGTATTCCTGCAGCACAGGAACCATTCTACTTTCCAAGGCCCTATGGCACAGGGAGATAGAAAGAGGGTGACCTCGAAACGGAACCGCCGGAAACTCGGCAATGTTCCGCCGTTGCAGGTGCTGTTCGAAACCTGCGAGGGGCACAATGGGGAAACCTCCTCAACAAGGACCGGAGATAGGTTGTTGAGGGTGAACACCACCCCGCAAGCATTGGAAAAGTACAGGCTTTGAGGTGTCAGAGGGGTGCCCGCGCAATCCAGATACAGGTCCAGATAGATCTTGTACAGGTTGCCTCCCTGGCAGGAGTACGTAATGCTGGCTCCCGAATAATGGTCGGCCCGCGTCTCGGTCGCAGATAGGAGAGACCATGCGAGCATGGCTGTGAACGCCACGCCCGCACCCATCCTGAATATCCGAGGGGATGCGATCATGAAAGCCAGCCTTTCGGGCATTGAAAGGCATGATAGGGAGACGAAAGATACGAACAATGGTGGCCTCGCACAACCGATCGGTTGTCCTGGAAGAAGGCCGAAAGGCCTTGGATGCCAGCAACCCCGCCTATCTTGGCCCCATGTCCGAGCCTGTTCAGAACTCCGGGCAGGAAGTGGACAAACGCCTCTTCCTCCTCGACGCATACGCACTCATTTACCGGGCCTACTTCAGCTTCATCCGGGCACCCCGGGTGAACAGCAAGGGCTTCAATACCAGTGCGGCCTTCGGATTCACCACCACCCTGCTCGACCTCATCAAACGAGAGCAGCCGACCCACATCGCCGTGGTGTTCGATACCGCCGCGCCCACCGAGCGCCACGAGACCCTGCTGGATTACAAGGCCAACCGGGAGGAGATGCCCGATGATATCAGAAGCAACGTGCCCTACATCCGGCGCATCATCGAGGCGCTGCGCATCCCGGTGCTGGAGAGCGACGGTTACGAGGCTGATGATGTGATCGGCACCCTGGCCAGGAAGGCCGAGGCTGAAGGCTACACCACCTTCATGGTCACCCCGGACAAGGATTTCGGGCAGCTTGTCACCGACAGGATCATCATGTACAAGCCCGGCCGCGGCGGCGACCCGCCCGAGAAGCTCGGCCCCAAGGAGATCTGCGAACGTTGGGGCCTCGAACGCACCGAGCAGGTGAAGGATATCCTCGGCCTTATGGGCGATGCGGTCGACAACATCCCAGGCATACCGGGCATCGGCGAAAAGACCGCCATAAAGCTGGTGCAGCAGTTCGGCAGCCTTGAGGGGGTGCTCGCCAACGCCGACAAGTTGAAGGGCAAGCAGCAGGAGAACGTGATCGCCTTCGCTGAGCAGGGCCGCCTGAGCAAGCAGCTCGCCACCATCATTGTGGATGCGCCAGTGGAGCTGGACCACGATGCGCTGCACCTGGACCCACCCGACAAGGACAAGGTGCTGGAGGTGTTCAGTGAGCTTGAGTTCAAGACCCTGGCCAACCGGGTGTTGGGCGGCGATGCGAACGGTAACTCCGAGGAGCCCAAGGCAGGCAAGCGCGCCAGGTCGGCACCGGCCAACCCCGGCCAGGTGGACCTGTTCGGAAGTACTTTGGACGAGGCCGGAAATGTGGAGCTGACAGACCTGGCGACCATCGATACGGTGCCGCACCGCTACTTCCTGGCGCGCACCAACGAGGACCTGTACATGCTCGCGGCCCAGCTCAAGAAGCAGCCGCGCTTCTGCTTCGATACGGAGACCACCAGTACCGACGAGCGTTCGGCCGAACTGGTGGGCCTCGCCTTCAGCTGGAAGCCGCACGAAGGTCATTATGTGCCGGTGCCGGAGGACAAGGCGGAGGCCCAGCGCATCGTGGACATCTTCAAGCCCATCCTGGAGAATGAAGCCATTGGCAAGGTGGCTCAGAACGCCAAGTACGACATCCGGGTGCTGGCCCGCTACGGCGTGGAGGTGAAGGGGCCGCTCTTCGACACCATGGTAGCACACTTCCTCTTGAAGCCCGACGTGCAGAAGCACGGCATGGACTTCCTGAGCGAGACCTACCTGGGCTACCGGCCGGTGAGCATCACCACCCTCATCGGAGAGAAGGGCCGTGGCAAAGTGCAGAAGAGCATGCGCGACGTGGAGGTGGAGCTGGTGAAGGAGTACGCCGCGGAGGATGCGGACATCACCTGGCAGCTCTCCGCAAAGCTGGAGCCACTGCTCGCCGAGGACGAGGTGACCAGCCTGTTCAATGACGTGGAGATGCCGCTGGTGCACGTGCTCGCCGATATGGAGACCGAAGGCATCCGCATCGACATCCCCGCCCTCGAACAGTTCAGCGAGGAATTGGGCACCGAGCTGGTACGGCTGCAGGACGCCATCCACCGGTCCTGCGGGGTGAACTTCAACATCGACAGCCCCAAGCAGCTGGGCGATGTGCTCTTCGAGACCTTGAAGCTCGGCGGCGACAAGGTGAAGAAGACCGCGAAGACCGGGCAGTACCAGACCAGCGAGGACATCCTGCAGGAACTGAGCAACGCGCACCCCGCGATCCCGCTGATCCTGGACTACCGCAGCCTGCGCAAGCTGAAGGGCACCTATGTGGATACCCTCCCCGAAGCGGCCGATCCAGTGACCCACCGCGTGCACACCACCTATCTGCAGACGGTGGCCGCCACCGGTCGCCTGGCCAGCAATGAACCCAACCTGCAGAACATCCCCATCCGCACCGAGAAGGGACGCGAGATCCGCAAGGCCTTCGTACCGCGCTCCGAGGATTTCAGGCTGCTCAGTGCGGACTACAGCCAGATCGAGCTGCGCATCATCGCACACATGAGCGGGGACCAAAACATGCAGGACGCTTTCCGACAGGGATTGGACATCCACGCGGCCACGGCGGCCAAGGTGTTCAATGTGGACATCGCCGACGTGACACGCGATCAAAGAAGCCGGGCAAAGGCCGTGAACTTCGGCATCGCCTATGGCCAGGGTGCCTTCGGCCTGGCGCAGAACCTCGGCATTCCACGGGCCGAGGCCAAGCAGATCATAGACGATTACTTCGCGCAGTTCCCCGGGGTGCGCAACTACATGGACGAAATGATCGGCTTCTGCCGCACCCACGGCTATGTCAGGACCCTGTTGGGCCGTCGTCGTTACCTGCCCGACATCACCAGTGCCAACAATACCGTGCGGGCTCAGGCTGAGCGCATCGCCATTAACGCGCCCATGCAAGGTTCGGCAGCCGACATCATCAAGGTGGCCATGGTGAACATCCACCGCGACCTGCGGGCGAACGGGTTGAAGAGCAGGCTCCTGCTGCAGGTCCATGACGAACTGGTGTTCGATGTGAACCTTGCTGAAGCGGATGCCGTTAAAGCCCTCGTCAAAGACCGCATGGAACATGCCATCACCCTCGATGTGCCGCTCGTTGTTGACATGGACATGGGGAAAAACTGGCTCGAAGCGCACTGATGTGCCAGCCTGTGTCGGAGACCTTTACCGTCCGTACGCTCTCCCTCAACTGCAACTACCCATGCGCATGAACTACTGGTACCTTGTGGTCGCCACGATCCTGCTCTCCGCCTGTGGTGGGGATGCCCCTCCCACCGAGGACCTCAATGTGCCCAGCCAGGCCGACAGCGCGCTGCAAGCCGACCGTTCCACCCGCACCCGGAACATCTTCTACAACATTCCGTCGCCCATGGAGACCGCCGCCTTGCTGCAGAAGGCCGGGGCGCAGTACAATGGCCGCTTGTTGAACGACGTGAAGAAGGTGGATACCTACACTTCGGCCAACAAACAGGCCCTCAACCTTGGAGTTTACGGTGCCGACCTGAGCTACGCCAGCGTGTTCAACCATACGCAGGAAAGCATGTTCTATACCAGCTGCACGAAAAAATTGGCCGACCGCCTCGGTGTCCTCACAGCCTTCAACGACAGCACGCTTGAGCTCATGGAGAAGAACATGGGGGATCGGGATGCACTGTTGGATGTGATCAGCGAGACATACTGGAACGTCGATGCCTACCTCAAGGAGAACGGTCGTGAGAACATCAGTGCGTTGATGGTCGCTGGTGGATGGGTGGAAGGTCTTTATATCGCCACCCAGGTCTCAGCCACCAACGACAGTCAGGACCTGCGTCAGCGGATCGCTGAGCAGAAGCTCTCACTGGGCGACCTCATCGCCTTGGTCGACAGCTACGAAGTTGAGGATCCCGCCTTGGATGCCGTTCGCAAGGATCTTGAAGCCATTCGGACGCTCTACGCGAACGTCCAGGTAGGTGGGGGATCCACTACCGTTTCCGAGGAGAACGGTGTTGCTCTGATCGGAGGTGATTCTCCCAGGGCCACCCTTACCGATGATCAATTGAAGGCGATCCGGGAAAAGGTCGCTGAGGTCCGTAACGCATACATCAACTGACCCCGCCATGCTCGTTCGTCGCCCATTGATACTAGCGGCCCTGGCCTTTGGAGGCCTGCTGATCTCCGGTACGGCCGATGCGCAGTGCAGGAGCTTTGCCAAGAACCGGTGCGTCCCCGGCCTGGCGCCCTACAAGTTCAATGAGTCCTTCAATTCAGCCCAGCTCTCTCCCGGTGAGGAGGCGGAGGTGAACCTGACCTTCTATAGTGGCCAGGACTATCGTGTGATGGTCTGCGCCCATCCGATCCTGGGTGAGGTGAATTGGAAACTGGTGGACGCCAACAACAAGATCGTGTTCGAGAGCCTGGCCGATGAGCCCAAGCCTCATTTCGACCTGAAGGTGGCCAGTACCCTTCAGATGAAGCTCGTTGTATGGGTGCCTGATCAACCGGCTGGCCAAATGGTCCACGTGGGATGTGTCGCCATTCTCGTCGGCTTCAAGGAGTGATCCTCATCACCTTCAAAGACGGTCAGGGCCCGGCATTGCCGGGCCCTGCTCATTCCTTACCTGTCTGAACCTCAATACCAAGGGGGCGCAGTTCATGATGTCACTGTCCCTTGGATGATCATTCCGGCCATGTCGGGTCGGGCAGGATGCTGTGCGTGAGCATCGCGCGTCCGGAACAGACCTTGCACCGGTGTGCAATGTGATCCAATGAACGGGGCTGCCTCTGAAGGAGGCAGCCCCGTTCATTGGATGGGGTCCCGTCACTCCACCACGAACCGGCGCACTTCCTGCCCGCCATCGCGCTGCAGGCGCAGGAAGTAAACGCCGGACCCCAGTTCACCAACGGAAACTTCGATACGCTGCTCGCCAGGAGGCAGGCTGCTGTTGAGTATCGACCGGATGCTGCGGCCCGTCACGTCCAACAGGTCGAGGCTCGTGACCGTCGCCCGTTCATTGTTGAACCGCACTGCGACACGATCGGTCGCGGGGTTGGGTGATACCACCATGCCGTCCCGGGCTCCCAGCACCACTTCGTTCAGACCGGTGGGGATGCCGTTCAGGTTGATGTCATCGATGTACACGTTGTTACCCCCGTCACTTTCGAACTCGAACTTGAAGCGGAAATCGCTCACGTGGTAAGTGCTGGCGATGGAGGAAGATTGGGAGGAATTCCATTGCGCCGGTGTGGGGACGAAGCTGCCGGATGTATTGGGAGCGGTGGCCAGGTCCACCGTTCCGCGCAGATTGCGACGGATGGACCAGGTCTGACCACAATTGTTGGAAACCAACAAGCGCAGGCGGTCATCGTTGTTGGCGTTGCGGCGGGCGAAGGCATACTTGAACGTGATCACGATGCTGGTCGCATTGCTCATGTCATAGGTGCTCGAGACCAGCTCGTCCACACGTCCGACCATGGCCGATGAATTGATGATCCGCGCGCTCTTCGTACCCGAGAATGCCGCCAGGTCCGTCAACTGGAAGGTGTTGTCGTTGTTGATGTTGACCACGTACCAGTCGTTCGAGGGAAGTGCACCGAGCTGTTCAAAACCTTCCTCAATAGGACCCTCCATGCCAGGGTCGGGCAGCACAGTGATGTAGCTGACAGCCTCGTTGGTCAGGGTGGTACTTCCATCGGAAACGGTGAGGACCACAGGATACACACCCGGTTCGGCATATGTCACTTGCAATTCGGCCTCGCTCCCTGTGGCGGGATCGCCTCCCGGGAACGACCAGGAGCGCTCACTGACCGTGTTGTAGCTCTCATCCGTGAAGGTCACCGTGCTGCCAGCACAAATGGTGCGCGTGCTGCTGGTGAAGGTCGCGGCGCAAAGCTGAGGAGTATCGTTCACTCCGGTGAAGGTGAGGTTGGAGGCCTGCCACAATTGGTTCCGTTGGGCGGTACTGGAGTTGAGCGCGGCGATCATACGCGATGCCTGGCCTTCGGTGAACATCTTCGAGCAGTAGGAATACTCCATGAAGTTCTCCACATTGTCCAACGAACCACAGGTACTGCCGTTCACATTGCAGGAGGTCCAGCCGATGGTGTTCGGGGTGTCGCTCACGCTGTCGTCACCGCTGCAGTTGGAGCTCAATCCCGGCTCGTTGCTGTTCCCCCATGTATGGGCCAGGTTCAGCCAGTGGCCCACTTCATGCGTCAGGGCACGGGAGCGTCCCGGATTGCTGGTATTGATGCTCCCTGTGTAGGTATGCTGCAGCACGATGCCATCCCCAGCAGGGAAACTGGCCACCGCATTGGGTCGGAACGTGTATCCGGCAGCGCCATCGGCAGATGCGGCCACCCACACGTTCAAGTAGCGATTGCGCGGCCATTGGATGAGGTCCTTCATGCTCTGGTCGCCTGCATTGGTAAGCGTGGAGACCGTACGCGTGATGCCTTTGGTGCAGTTGCCCTGCGGGTCCTTCTGTGCAAGACGGAACTCGATGCTGACGTCCCCAACGATGTCCACGAACGCCGGGTTCACGTTATCCCAATCGCTGTTCTCCTTGTTGAAGTCCTCGTTGAGGATGCGCACGGCATCGAAGATCTGCTCGTCCGCGATGTTCTCGGGTCCATAATTATGGATGATGTGGAAGACCACCGGTATCACGTAGGTGCTGCCTCCGCCGCGGGTGCTGCTTTCCTCGAATGCGCGTGTGAACGCCTCTAGTTCAGCGTCGGCAGCCGCTATTTCGGCAAGCAGGGCCGGATCGTGCGCACGTTCCCCGAACAAGCGATGCAGTTCATTCGCGCCGCAGGGAGCGTCTGCGGTGAATTGGGCTTGAGCGGGAACGGCCATCGAACCGAGGGCGACGCTCATCAAAAGAATTCCAATGTTCTTCTTCATGGATCGGCAGTGCAGGTCTAGCGCCCGCAAGTTAGTTGGTTGGTGGGGCGCGCTGGGATGAACAGGATGCCAACATTTTGAAGCTTCCCGGACCAGTTCCGAGCACGCAACCACGTTAACCGCGTGTCGGTTCAATAAAGTTACGGGCAGAAGCCAGCCAAGGATCGATGAATCGCCATAAATGGCAAAGCAATGACAGTGTTCAAGCGAGGTACTCTTGGAACCCTGCAAGGCCGGGGTTACCGTATCCCGCTCCCTGTTCCGCCCTCCACCATAAGCCGCACCATGGTGCGACGCTCGGGTGAACTTATCCGTACCATATGCATGCCAGCGCTCAGTCCGGTCAAAGGAACGCGGATGCCCGTTGCGGAACGGACCTCGACGCCAAGGTCGAGCACTTGTTTGCCGATGGCGTCCAGCACATCCACCCTGACGTCACCCCGCCAGGTATCATCCAAGCGCAGAATGGCCTCGTCCCGGGCCGGGTTCGGAAAGATGAACGTTCCGTCAGTGCTCTCCTCCGTGACAACGCCGGTGGTGAGAGGCTCGCCGTTGATGTTGATGTCGTCCAGGTACAGGAAATTACCCCCCCCTCCGGTGAACTCGAACTTCAACCGCAGGTTGCTGACGAAGTTACTGGGGCCGAAGTTGTTCACTTCGGTGTAGCCCCATTCTGCCGGACCCGAGGGAGTGAAGGTGCCTCCCTGGTCGGGTGCTGTCGGCAGGTCATTGTTGGCGCGGAGGGTCTTGCGTGGCGACCATGTGACACCGCAGTTATTGCTGGTGTATAAGCGCAACACATCCTCGTTCCATGACTGCCGACGTGCGAACGCATAACGGAAGCTGATGGTCAAGGACGAGAGGCCGCTGGCGTCAAAGACATTGCTGACGAGCGCATCCACGTGGCCGTTGGTCCCTGCCGTATTGTTGAGCCTTACGGCGTTGCTTCCCGTGAAAGAAGCGCTGGAGGTCAGCTGGAAACTGCCGTTGCCCTCGGCGTCCTCCACCCACCATTGCGGGCCGTTCAGGCTATTGGTGGCCTCGAAGCTCTCACTTACCGGCCAGGAAATACCTGTGTCCGGTAGAACGGTCACGAACGACTCCTCAAGGACATTCAGCAGGTTGACCCCGTCGGTGACACTTAGCTCCACCGGCCAGGTGCCTGCTTCGGGATAGAAAACTGTTACCACAGCATCATTGCTCGTGGCTGGAACGCCTCCGGGGAACACCCATGTGCGCTCTGTGACCGCACTGTAGCTCGCATCGGAATAGGTGATACTGGTGCCAGCACAGATCTCGCGGTCGGATGCGATGAATTCGACCGCACAAAGCTGAGGTGCATCGAGCACGCCGGTCAGGATGAGGTTGTTATCCTGCCATAACGAGCTTCGCTGGGCAATGGAGGAGGTCAGCGCTGCGATCATACGCGTGCCCTGCCCGACCGTGAACATTTTGGCGCAATAGGAGTACTCCATATAGTTCTCCACGTTGTCCAAGGAGGAGCCGCAGCTCGCACCGTTCAGGTTGCAGGAGGTCCACCCAACGGTCAAAGGTGTGTCCTCGACCCCATCGTCCATGGAGCAGTTCTCCTCCATGCCTGGTTCGTTGCTGTTCCCCCAGCAGTGCGGAAGGTTGAGCCAGTGCCCCACTTCGTGGGTGAGCACCCTTGAACGACCGATGCTGCTCGTTCCGATGCTTCCCACGTAGTCGTGCTTCACGACGATACCATCACGCTGGGGCTGGTTGTTGAGCACCCAGGGATAGTTGGTATAGCCGGCGGCGCCGTTGGCGGAAGCGCCGACCCAGATGTTCATGTAGCGACTGCGTGGCCACTGGATCAGGCCAGCCATGTTGTAGTCCCCTTCGTAGGTCAGGTCCGATACGGTACGGGTGATGCCATTGGTGCAGTTCCCCTGAGGGTCCAGTTGTGCAAGCCGGAACTCGATACCCACGTCGGCGACCAGGTCCAGAAAAGCGGGGCGAACGTTCTGCCAGTCGCTGTTCAGCTTGTTGTAGTCGTTGTTCAGGATGCGGATCGCGTCATAGACCTGCTCATTGCTGATGTTCTCCGGCCCGTTGTCGTGAATGATGTGGAAGACCACAGGTATGATGTACGCGTCACCGTCCCGTTCGAAGCCTCCTTCACGTGCGCGTTGCTCCAGTTCATGTTGGAGGAGAAGGGCATGCTCCCACGATGTCGGGTCCGACATGCGCCAATGTTCCATTTCCACCGGATCGTGCGTCCGGCAGGTGAACCCCTCTGCCGGATGGATGGTGGATTGTGCAACAAGGCCGACGGACAGCAGGAAGGCTGAAGGGAGTAGAAGCTGCTTCATGAGAAAGGAACAGCGGCAAGATAGAAGGGTTCGGCACCACCGCGCCGTACCAATGGCCATACTGCCTTGGAAGGCCGCCTCAGCCAAGCGCCTGACGCAGGTCCGCAACAAGGTCACGCGCATCCTCCAATCCTACGCTCAGTCTGATGAGCGTATCGGCGAGACCATTGCGCAGGCGCTCCTCACGCGGTATGCTGGCATGGGTCATGCTCGCAGGGTGCCCCAGAAGGGATTCAACGCCTCCAAGGCTTTCGGCGAGGCTGAACAACTTGGTGCTGCTGAGCACCTTGGTGGCGTCCTCCATCCGGTCACCTTTCAGCGTGAAGCTGATCATGCCACCGAACCCGCGCATCTGCCGCTTGGCCACATCATGGTTGATGTGGGTGGGGAAGCCAGGCCAAAAGACCTTGTCCACCTTGGGATGCGAGGCGAGTGCGTGCGCCACCACCTCGCCGTTCTCACAATGACGCTGCATGCGGAGGTGGAGCGTCTTCAAACCGCGGAGAACGAGGAAGCTGTCCATTGGCCCGGGCGTTGCCCCACAGCTGTTCTGCAGGAAAGCGAGCCGTTCCGCCAGCGCATCGTCCTTCACCACCAGGGCGCCCATCACCACATCGCTATGCCCGCCCAAGTATTTGGTGACGCTGTGCATCACCAGGTCGGCACCGAGGTCCAAGGGGTTCTGCAGGTACGGGCTGGCAAAGGTGTTGTCCACGCCAAGCAGGCATCCATGCCTGCGAGCGATAGCGGCAAGACCGGCGATATCCACAATGCGCAACAGTGGATTGGTCGGTGTCTCGGCCCAGATCAACCGGGTGGCAGGGCTCATGGCCGCCTCCACATTGGCCAGGTCGCCCATGTCCACAAAACGGAACTTCACGCCAAAGCCTTCGAACACCTTGGTGAAAAGGCGGTATGTGCCGCCGTACAGGTCGTTGGTGCTCACCACTTCATCACCCGGCTTCAGCAGCTTCACCACGGCATCGATGGCCGCCATTCCCGTGGCGAAGCAGAGCCCATGGCGACCGTTCTCCAAAGCCGCGAGGGCGTTCTGCAGCGCGGTGCGGGTGGGGTTGTGCGTGCGGCTGTATTCGTAGCCTTTGTGGTCTCCCGGTGCGGCTTGTACGTAGGTGCTGGTCTGGTAGATCGGCGTCATGATCGCGCCGGTCGTAGGGTCGGGTTCCACGCCTGCGTGGATGGCCTTGGTGCCGAATTCCATGGATGCTTGCTGCTGGGCCACGAAAGTACGCCTGGCCGCTCAACCCCGACCGTTCGCGGCGGTATTGCGCAGCCAGCGCGGCAGGATCACGGTACCCATGAACAGGTACAGGTAATAGCTCAGCAGGCGCCAGACCACGGCCACGGCTCCGATGTAACCTACCGCAGGAAGGATGTCGCCGAAGAATCCGGAGAAGGCGATCTCTGCGATACCGCTTCCACCCGGAGTGGGGCTTATCAGGAGAATCACCCACATGATCAGCTGGCGCGCATAGAGCAGTAAGTGATCGGATACCGGGAAGAACGCAGCAACGATGAGGTTCACGACCAGGAAGCGGTTCGCCCACGAAAAGCACGTTGCCGCAAAGGCCTTTATCCAGAAGCGCTTGGGCTTGCCACGCAGCTCGTCGGAGGTGGTCACAATATCATCACCCACCTGGATCACCTCGGGCCTCCAACGGCGCAGGAACGGCAGTTTGAACACCCGCAACAACGCGTACTTGAAGGCCCGCGGGCGAAAGAACACGCCATAGAAGATGGCGAGCACCAGCACGAGGATGAAGAGGTAGCCGATCAGGAAGATGGTCTTGATGGGCATGCCCCAAAAGGCGTTGTTCAATTGCGCGGGGAAGAGGTCATCCATACCCACGGCCAGGAAGACCAACGGAACCATGACCACGTAGAAGAGCTCGTCCATCAAGGCCGTGACCAGCACAATGGCCGTGGCCCGGCCCAGCTCAATGCCTTCGCGGCCGATGATGAACATGGCGATGCCGGAGCCACCCACCACCGACGGCGTCAAGGCCGATGCGAACTCCCACAAGAACGTGACATTGAAGGCCTGCCGCCAGTTAAGATGGCCGTCGGACAGGACGCGGATGCGGAAGATGTATCCCAGATCGCGGAAGGCGGTGGCAACGATGGCCAGTATGATCCAGAGGGTGCTGTGCCACGTCCAATCGATGGTGCGCAGCACTGCACCAGTGCTCATCTTCACATAGCCTCCCGTGCCTGTGGGTACTGCGGTGAACTCTGCGGCGTTGGTGAGGTCCACGATGCCGTTGCCGTTCTGGTCGGTCCAGCGGTGATCGCCACGGCCGTCCATCGCCCGTTCGAACCGCTCCTTACCCAGGTCGCGCCAAAGTAGCCAGCCCGCAGCCAGCATACCGATCAGCACCGGCAGCAGCACCTTGCGCAGACTGAAGGTCCTGCGCAGCTCGTTCTCATCGGTCCCCTTTCCGGCCTCGCTCATCGGATATCTTCGCAGCCCTTCACGGACGGCCTAAAGGTATCCCTTCACACGAATGACGCGGTCAACCCTTGCGGCCCACCTGGCACTGTTCACGGTCAATTTCATCTACGGCCTCAACTATGTGGTGGCCAAAGGACTGATGCCGGTGGTCATCGGTCCGTCGGGTTTCATCCTGCTTCGGGTACTGGGTGCCACGCTGCTTTTCTGGCTGCTCTACGCGCGGAAACGCACACCTGTCCCCGCCACCGACATCGGACGCCTCGCCCTGTGCGCAGTGTTCGGAGTGGCCGTGAACCAGTTGATGTTCTTCCATGGGCTCATGCGCACCACTCCGGTGAACGCGAGCATCATCATGGTGGCCACGCCGGTGCTGGTCCTGGCGCTTTCGGCCTACCTGCTGGGTGAGCGCCTCACCTGGTTGAAGATCACTGGTGTCTTCCTGGGTGCCATTGGTGCATTGATCATCGTGCTGGCGGGTGCTGATCCGCAGCTGGGTTCGGGACATCTTGGCGACCTGTTCATCCTGATCAACGCCTCGTCCTATGCGGTCTTCCTGGTGTTGGTGAAGCCCCTGATGCGACGCTATGATGCGGTCACCGTCATGGCCTGGTGTTTTCTCTTCGGGCTGATGATGGTAACGCCCTTCGGTTGGAAGGAACTGTCGCAGGTGGCCTGGTCCGACCTGTCCACACCCGTATTGCTGGCCATGGGTTTCGTGGTGGTCATGGTGACCTTTGTAGCCTACCTATTGAACACGTGGGCGATCGGCCGTGTGGATCCCGGCGTGGTGGGCAGTTACATCTACCTGCAACCCGCGCTGGCGTTGGGCTTCTCGTGGCTGTTCATGTACATCGGTGGTGAACGGCTTGGTATTCCAGGCCACTATGCGGTTACAGTGGGCCCCGTGCAGGTGATCAGCACAGTGCTCATCTTCCTTGGTGTGTACCTCGTGGGTCGCCGTAGCGCTACAGTGTGAGCGGATGGTCCGCTTACTTTTGATGCCTCATTTGCGCATATGCTACGTTCCATGACAGGTTTCGGCCGCTCCGAGGGAGTGGTCAACGAACGAAAGATCACTGTGGAACTGCGCTCGCTCAATAGCAAGCAGCTGGACCTCTTGGTGAAGGTCCCCGCCATCTATAAGGACCGGGAGGCCGAGATCCGGCAACTGGTGGGTGAGCAGGTGCAGCGTGGCAAGGTGGAACTGGTCATGGGATGCGAACATCCGCAAGGAGCACAGCGCGTGCGCTTGGACCGCGGGTTGTTGCGCGCATACTACGAGGAGCTGCGCAAGGTCGCCGACGATATCGCACCCGATGCCAAGACGGATCTGCTGGCGCAGGCCTTGCGTATGCACGAGGCTTCGGTGACACCGGCAGAGCGGGCGAGCGATGAAGAATGGTCGGCCGTATTGAAGCTTGTGCAAAAGGCCGTGGTGGAGTTCGGTCGGTTCCGGGCTGCGGAAGGTGAACGATTGGCCGCCGAACTGCGCGGTCGGGTGGAGGGCATCTCCACCCTATTGGATACGGTGGAGGCCATGGACACAGGCCGTTCGGAGCGCACCCGTGAACGCTTGCGGGCCAAGCTGGGGGAGTTGCGACAGGAAGTGGATGAAGCCCGATTCGAGCAGGAGCTGGTCTACTACCTCGAAAAGCTCGATATCACAGAAGAGAAAGTGCGTCTTCGATCACACTGTACCTATTTCCTGGAGACCATTGCAGGGGAGGAGGCACAGGGGCGCAAGCTGGGGTTCATTGCCCAGGAAATGGGGCGCGAGATCAACACCCTCGGCTCCAAGGCGAACGATGCCGTGATGCAGCGTAGCGTAGTGCACATGAAGGACGAGTTGGAGAAGATCAAGGAACAAGTGCTCAACGTGCTGTGATGGTGGTGCGATCAGCAGGAACAGGCAAGTGCATCATCCTTTCCGCACCGTCAGGTGCCGGGAAGACGACCATTGTTCGCCACCTGTTGGGCAGCGGGCTTGGCCTTGCCTTCAGTGTCAGCGCAACGACCCGTCCTCCGCGCGCCAACGAACGCGATGGACACGACTACCACTTTCTGACGGAAGCGCAGTTCAAGGCACGTGTGATCGCTGGCGATCTGGTGGAATGGGAGGAGGTATACCCGGGCCGGTTCTACGGTACCTTGCGCAGTGAGGTGGACCGCATCTGGGCGGAGGGACATCATGCCATCTTCGATATCGATGTGATCGGAGGCTTGCGGCTGAAGGAGATCTATCAAGACCGCGCCCTGGCCGTTTTCGTGGCGCCGCCGAGCATGGAAGCCTTGGAAGATCGGCTGCGCAGCCGGGGCACGGAGACCGAGGACACCCTGCGTATCCGCCTTGACAAGGCCCGGCAGGAGTGGAGTCACGCCTCTTCGTTCGATCATGTGCTGGTGAACGATGACCTGCAACGGGCCTGCGCCGAGGCTGTTCAACTTGTCAACCGTTTCCTGCCATGACCCGCATCGGCTGTCTCTTCGGCACCTTCGATCCGCCGCACAATGGGCATCTGGCCATTGCGGACCACATGCTGAAGCGTGCCGGCCTGGACCAGGTGTGGCTGGTGGTAACTCCACTGAACCCCTTCAAACAGGGGCGCCCGATCAGCCCGGATGCACATCGTATGGCCATGGTGCGCCTGGCGGTCCAAGGCCGTACGAACGTGCTTGCAAGCGGGTTCGAACTGGACCTGCCCAAGCCCAGCTACACGGCCGACAGCCTCCGGTTCATGCGCGAGCGCTGGCCCCACCATTCCTTCGACCTGATCATCGGCAGCGACAACCTCGCCACCTTCCACAACTGGAAGGATCCTGGCACCATCCTGGAACACCATCGGCTGTTGGTCTATCCGCGAGAAGGGTTCCAGGAACATCTGAACGCCTCGGCCTACCATGGTTCGCCGCAGGTACACATCGTCGCCGATGCCCCCATGGTGCGCGTTTCGTCCACGGAGGTGCGCGCCGCCATTGCCCGCTGGGAACCGGTGGACGACCTGGTGCCCGCTGCGGTGGTCAGCTACATCCGGGAGTTCCGGCTGTATGGCCAAACCAAGCTTTGACCTACGTCCGGCTCAGGCTGTGGCATTGCGCACATTGGCCGCCTGGCGCAAGTGGTCCCCCAGCACCTTGACGGCCCTGCTATAACCCAGTTCGTTCACCACGTGCAGGTCGCACAGGTGCCGGTAGGGCAGCAGGTAGTTGCGGTAGGCCGGCAGCACATGGTGTTCCCACTGGTAGCGGATCTCGTCCTCACCATAGCCCCTTTCCACGGAGTCGCGGCGTAAGCGTCGGTCCAGTTGGGCCGCTTCGCTGGCATCGATGAACACACGCAGGTCGAAGAGGTCGCGCAGGGGCTCGTGGTGGAGCACGAACAGGCCTTCCACCAGTATCACCGGAGCGGGCCGAAGCTCGATCAGGGCTGCCTCCTTGCCAGCGTGGTTGAACGTGTATTCCTTGCGGTAGATGACACCACCACTGAGCAGGGTGCGCAGGTCGCGGGTGAGCCCGTCGAGGTCCACGGCGGTGGGCAGGTCGAAGTTGACCTTGCCATTGTTGTCCAGGGCCTGCTGTTCCTTGGGATGGTAGTAATCGTCCTGCGATACCACGCAGATGCTGCCGGGGGGGAGCACCTCGTGCAGGGCGCGCACCAGGCTGGTCTTACCTGATCCGCTGCCACCTGCCACCCCGACCAGGTAGGAACCCTGCTGCATCGCCGCAAAAGTAGCGGTGGACGCGGCTTCCCCAACCAGTGATCGGGTTTGGCACGCCGCTTGGATAGGTAGTGGTGTACCATTCAACGAACGCACCATGAACACCCGGGCCAACACCTACACCGACCTGAAGAACAAGGCCAAGCAGCTGTTGCTGGCCGGCGACCTGGAACGTTACCTGCGCCTCCTTCGCATCCTGCAAACTGCCGCCAACGGGCGTCGTCAGGCGATGGCCTGACCCCCTGGCACCACGCTACGGACGGCCCTCTACGGGGCCGTTCTGCGTTGATAGCCCAGGGTGCCTGGATCTTTTTTCAGGGTGGTGGATCCTTTTGCCCGGCACCTCCGTAGAAGGCCCCATGACGAAGAAGGATAAGATAGCCTTCATCAAGAGCAGCAAGCGCAAAACGCACGTGTACCAGGACCTGAACAGGTACACGGACCAGCAGCTCAACGATGTCATCCGGGAGATCGTGCAGGGCTTGGTCCGCGAAAGCGAGATCATTGCCAATGCGTACATCAACGGATATCGTTAGCGATGGTGTAGCGTGCGCACTGCTGAAGGCAGGGACCCACAGGTAACGAAGCCCCACCGCCGAATGGCGGGCGGGGCTTTGTTACGTTCGGACATTACCAGCCGATACCTGTCGAATAGCCAATTTGGAAGAACATCTTCCGCAGCCCCCACTCGCTCGTATCCATATAGGATGGTAATCCAGGGCTTGGCTCCAGCTCTCCCAGATTCATGCCCGCCCCGATGTGCATATCGCCGAAAAAGCCATCCAGCTCGCTCCGGAACCCGAACCGCAGGCCCAGCTGGAGGTATCCGAGCTCATGTTCCGTGCGGCGATCCCAAGAGGGGTTCGGGTTCCCGGTGAAGCCGGCGTCCCAAACTTGAGGGAGCAGTTCAAGGGAAACAGAGCGATAGCCGATGGTCGGTCCTACGTATGCGCCTGAGCTTTCATCGGATAGGAAGTAGATCGATCGCAGGGCTATCGACCAGCTGCGCGTCAATGGTGAAACGCTGACCTGGTAGCCCAGATGCTCGAGGTTCTCCACATTGGACTCGGCCGCCCCGAAGACGTCCATGCGTGTTGTGTAGTCAAGACCCATGGCGCTCCGGGGGCTCAGGTCTGCATCGAAGCCTGCCACGAAATGGAAATTGCTGCCCACCTCGACCGGCTCATAGTGCAGGAACGAGACGCGAAGGCCCATTTGTCCATAGGTGACAGAGGAGAGGAGGCTGGCCGTCAGCAGGGCAGTGTGGACCTTTTTCATTGCTCGAAGGAGATGTTCAGCATTTCCAGAGCCTGTTTAATGGGGACCCCGAACCCCAGCCCTTCAAGGCCCTTGCCGCTGATCTTCATGGTGGTGACGCCCACCACACCACCATTCTCATCGATCAATGGACCACCGCTGTTACCCGGGTTGATGCTGACGTCCGTCTGCAGGTAGGAGCGTCCTTCGATCTCACGCCGGCCGCTGAGCACTCCGCGCGCCACGCTCTGGCCCAACTCGGTGTCCAATGGGGTGCCAATGGCGAACAGTTCCTCACCGAGCATCAGGCTCGCGTCATCCCCCAGCGCCAGTGCGGGGAGATCGGTGGCCTGCACCTTGACCAATGCAAGGTCGAAATCCTTGTTCGTCTTCACCACCGTGCCATCCAAGGCGAATCCTTGAGCGAACTTCACTTTGACCAGGCTCTCGCCGTTCACGACATGTTCATTGGTCAGCAGGTAGCCATCGTTGCTGATCACGAAACCACTGCCGTGCCCTTTGTCCATTTCAATGGTGACCACACCTTTCACGAGTTCGGACAGCATGTCCTTGCGCCCTTTGAACGGGATGGTGCGTGGACGGGGAAGGCTTATCTCGCCACCCTTGCTGGCCATGAGCCCTGCGCCATAAAGCTCCTCCAACCGGCCAGGAAGGGTGTTGCTTTCCACCAGCCCGCGGGCGGCGTTGAAGAGGGCGCTTGATAAGGCATCGTCCAGTCGTTCACCGTTCGCATAGTGCGTGGTGGTGGTCCGCTCCTCGTGCAGGATCTTATCCGGCTCCGAACTGCTGTAAAAGCGCCAGTTCACAGTAAGGTCCATCTTTCCGGATGCGCGCTCCTTGGACTCCTTCAGGTCCATCACCACACCTTCCAAGGCGGGGAAGAGATAGAGCTTGGCTCGTTGAATGGCTTCGTCCCCCTTAGTGGTGCCTTTCCGCACTGTTCTCAGGTCCATCCAGGTATCCCGTGCTCCGCTCGTGATGGAGGTGGCGAGCTGGTCGGGATAGTTGAGGCTCTTCAAGGGGCTATCTCTGTCGTGGCGGACCGGCCTGCCGTTCAGGTTGCCCAATGCGGCGTGCTCGCCGAGCATCACCTCAAGGCCGGTGACCGGCACGAACTGCTTGCGCATGTCCGCTGGCAGCTCCTTGAACAAACGCACCGTAGCTCCTGAACTGCCAAGCATGTACAGGTCGGGACTCGTTCTGTCCACGATGTAAGGGATGTGGAAGAGCATGGCATCCGCGAACAGGACACCGTTGCGCATTTTCGGACGGATCGAAGTGGAGGCCGTGTGATAGCCGGACATGCGCAGCTCGAACGTCACCTCCGTACCGTCATCCGGCGAATATTCATAGGTGTACGGGGTCGCCCCGCGCTGATTCCCGTTCACGTAAACGGTGGCACCGCTGGGCATGGAGTCCAGTATGAAGGTGCGGCCGCCCTTCCCCATGAGGGAGGCACAACCGGTCAAGACGATGGTGGCTGCGAAAAGGGGGGCGAGAGTGGTTCGGGGCATGGCAGTTCACAAATAAAGGAAACAAACCTGATCACGACAGGAGCTATATTCGGGCCATGAGCCGTGTGGTGGAGAAGCGCTGGGTGTACCGATCGGTGCCCGACCAGCAGGTGGTGGAAAGGCTTACGCATGAGCGGTGTCCCGAGGTCATCGCGCGTATGCTTGCCCAACGAGGTATCGTGGATGCAGAAGAGGCTGCGGCTTTCTTCAGACCCGACCTCGAGCAGTTGTTCGATCCCTTCCTGATGAAGGATATGGACACGGCCGTGCAACGGGTGGAGCGGGCCTTGGGTGACCATGAACGCATCATGGTCTATGGGGATTATGATGTGGATGGCACCACCGCCGTGGCGTTGGTCTATTCGTTCCTGCAACGCTATACCGGTGAACTCATCTTCCACATCCCTGACCGCTACAGTGAAGGGTATGGCATCTCGTTCGCTGGTGTGGAACGTGCGCACCGTGAAGGATGCTCGTTGATCATCGCGCTGGATTGTGGCATCAAAGCGCACGACAAAGTGGATCGGGCCCGCGAACTGGGTATCGACATGATCATCTGTGATCACCACCGTCCGGGTGACACCTTGCCCGCCGCCCTGGCGGTGCTTGACCCGAAGCGCTCGGATTGTTCCTATCCGTTCAAGGAGCTCAGTGGCTGCGGCATCGGCTTCAAGTTGGTGCAGGCCCTGGCACAACGCAACGGTGTGCCCATGGAGGAGCTGTTGCCGCTGTTGGACCTGGTGGCCGTGAGCACCGCCTGCGACATCGTGCCGGTGAACGGGGAGAACCGCGTGCTGGCCCATGCCGGTCTGAAGCGGCTGAACAACACGCCCCGCCCCGGCATCCAGGCGATGTTGCAGATGGCCAACGTGAGGCGCCGGCTTTGTGTGACCGATCTGGTCTTTGCGCTGGGACCGCGCATCAATGCCGCAGGCCGTATCGAACATGGGCAACAGGCGGTGGAACTGCTGCTGGCCCGCGACCTGCAGGAGGCAGAACAGATCGCATTGCGCGTGGATGCGCACAATGTGCAACGCCAGGAGCTCGACAAGGACATCACACGGGAAGCGCTGAGTATGATCGCGGCCGACCCGGATGCCGCTGATGCCTGGAGCACGGTGCTTTTCAAGCCCACCTGGCACAAAGGCGTGATCGGCATCGTCGCTTCGCGGCTCATCGAACAGTACTATCGCCCCACCATCGTGCTCACCGAAAGCAACGGCAAGGTGGTGGGCTCTGCGCGTAGCGTGCGCGGCTTCGATGTGTACGAGGCCATCAATGCCTGCAGTGATCTGCTGGAGCAGTTCGGTGGGCACATGTATGCTGCCGGGCTCACCATGCGACCCGAGCAGGTGCAGCCTTTCCGTGAACGCTTCGAGGCCCAGGTACGCGCCACACTTCCCCCCTTGTGCCGCACGCCGGTCGAGGAGGTGGACCTGGAGGTGGAGCTGGATGCCTTCAATGCACGCTTCGTGAACGTGCTTCGCCACATGGCGCCCTACGGACCCTCCAATATGCGGCCCACTTTTGTGACCCGTGCACTGGTAGATACCGGTTCGGCGCGTGTGGTGGGCAGTGACCACCTTAAGCTCACCGTGCGACCGGCCAATGGGCCCGGACCCCGTTTCGATGCCATCGCCTTCAAACAGGCACATCACCTGGACCTGGTGCGCAGCGGTGCTCCGTTCAGTGCGTTATTCACGTTGGAAGAGAACGAATGGCAGGGACGCACCAGCCTTCAGTTGAACATCAAGGATATCAAGCCAGGGACCGATGTATCGGTCCACCGTGCCCATATGGAACCGGTCCTGGTCAACGAAACGCACCGCCCCGTCGAGCATGATCGAGCCGTACAATGATGAGCATTTCATGCGGCAGGCATTGCGTGAGGCGGAACAGGCCTTCAAGGCCGATGAGGTGCCGGTCGGGGCAGTGATCGTGTGTGCGGACCGCATCATCGGTCGGGGGCACAACCTCACTGAGCGATTGAACGATGTGACCGCACATGCGGAGATGCAGGCGATCACAGCTGCAGCCGGTCACTTGGGGAGCAAGTATCTACAGGACTGCACCCTCTATGTGACCCTCGAGCCTTGTGTGATGTGCGCCGGGGCGCTCCATTGGGCCCAGGTCGGCAGGATCGTGTTCGGTGCGTTCGATGAGAAGGCCGGCTACCGGCGTCTCGGAGGTCGTGCCCTTCACCCCAAGACCGTGGTGACCGGTGGTATCCTGGAAGCGGAGTGCGCCGATCTGCTCAAAGCCTTTTTCCGGCGCAAGCGATCTCTGTGACCGCCAGGCGCCTGCGGGTAGGCTGGTGCAGGGGCTGCATTGTGCGCGGCACTGGCTGCGTATCTCAGGCTAGAAGCCATCTCAACACAATCCTTCGGGCTGTGACGGGGCCTTTTGCAGCCATCCTTCGTTGCTCAACCCTTACAGAGCGTCCAGCTATGCGCGGGTTTCGCGTCTCGGATGGCCGCAAAAATCCTCCGGCTCGCTTCCAAAAAAATTTTGAGACAGCTTCTAGTTCCATGCACGGCGTCCATGGAGAGCTGATCCGCCAGGCAACACCGCTCGAGATGCCCTGTGGTCATGTTCCGGGCAGCTTTCCAGCACGTACCACAGGTTGTGCGACCGCATCCGCGCCACCTCGAACGGAATAGGGGCGCTGTCATACCCGCCCTCGTGGCGGTTCGCGCCGATGGGTCGAAGGCTCCCGCCGCATTGGTCCTTGGGAGCCTGCATCACACCAAAGTCAGGGCAATTGCTCCAGGCGGGTGTTGGTCGGCGTGCTACCACCGATGTTCAGGAGGACGGGATCACGGTCGTTGGCACTTCCCGTATACCGAACGATACCATCCATGTTCACATCCGCCGCGTAGTAACCGGGGGATGTGGTGTTGGTGGGCACGCTGCCACCCACCTGTTGCAGGATCGGGTCCCGGTCGTTGTTGCCGCCGACATAGCGGAGGGTGCCGTCGCGAAGAACATCCCCCACCCATAGCATCCGTCGCCCATTGGCCTCTTTCATGGCGTTCGTACCGTAGAGCGGTGTGGAGGTCGATGTGAGGTCGAGCGTGGCGGTGGTGGTGCCCAAGGTGACCGGTGCGGAGCTCATGGTGCCGAGGTGGTTGCGATGCCGCACAGCCACGAGGTAGTCACCTGGAGCCACCGCGAAGACCAACGGAGAGCTGCCATCCTTGTCCACCACATTGCCATCTCGCTGCACCAATGCGGCACGCGTGGCAATGATGGTGGCTGGTGCACTGGTGTTGCGCAGTTCCACCAATACCCAGTCCACAACGGCGTTGTCTCCCGTCACTGCGAGGGTAGTGGCGTTCACGCTCTCCCCGCCGCCACCGCCGGCCATGGTGAAGCCGAGTGCGGTGTAGGGTTCGGTAGCGGGCACGAGGCCCTGGCTGCGGAGGTCGTCGCGCATGCGGTCCGTGGCTACGTCATAGGCACCTTCCAAGAGGAGGTCCACGGCCAGACTAACACCATTGCTGGATACTTCCACGTTATCGAGATAGAGGAAGTTCCCATAGCCGCATACACCGGTGAACCGGAGGAGAATGCTCTGTCCGTCAAAGGCGCTCAGATCGATATCGTTCAACCGCCATTGGTTGCAGTTGGCGGGCTGCCAGGAGGCCGTGCTGTTCGGGGCGGTAGCCAGGACGCTGCCGCTTTGGTCGAAAACAGTGTTCCAGGTAACTCCGCAATCGATACTGATCTGTACGCGAAGACCATCCACGAAGCCGGCACTGTAGGGCGCGTATGCGTGATGGAAACGGAGCCGTGTGGCCGCGGAGCTGCTCAGGTCAATGACGGGTGAGATCAGACGATCCTCCTGACCGGCGGCGTTGTAGGAGTAGTAGTTGATGGACCAGGCCCGGCTCGATGCACAGAGCGCACCATTGGTAAGTACAGTGGTGCTCCATGTGGTGGCATTGTCCGGGTTCTGGAGGTTCCAACCCGCTGGGGTGGCCGTTCCGCTCTCCACATCCTGCAGGTAGTCGACGGTCTCATTGCCAGGGACCAGGCGTTGCACTGTGCGGGTGGCTTCGTCGTTCGCGGTGGTCTGGTCCAGGGGGAGACCGGTCACAACCTCGATCACCGGATCACCGCCCGGGGGCAGTGCTACCGGTGTGGCGAACGTGAAATCGACGTTGGCGCCTGGTGGCAGGGTTCCGCTGAACACTTCCACTACAGGCGTGCCGCCGTTCACCGCATAGCTGACGGGGAAGCCGGTCTGTGCTTCGGCGCCGAAGTTGCGCAGCCGTGCGGTGACCGCCACGGTGGGTGCGCCACATTCAATGAGCTGGGCAGGTGGTGAAAGGATGGAGGCCACGCCAACGTCGCGCGCAGGCGGCAGATCGAAGGCCTCGGTCTGGTCGGAGCGGTTGGAGGTGCTGCCCTGTGTGGCGCTGTAGCCCAGCCCGCGGCGCGCGAAGGCTGCCCAGATAAGTGCCTGATTGGCACCACCGTAGGTGAGTTGATCAGCGGCGAGTATGGCGTCACGGGCATCGACGAAGCCCGGGTTGCATGGGGTGAGCTTCATGCCATCGATGACCAGTTGCATGGCGATGTTGTTGCCGCCCGTTCCGTTGTAGATGTCGGGGTCAAGGCCGTACACCGCGATGAGCTCCCAGGTCATCTCCCACAGCATGGTACACCACACGAAGCCGATGCCGTGCGGCTGGCTCACGCCACTGTTGGTATTGGCGTAGGTGTAGTTGTTCACGCCGAAGCTGGTGCTGTATGGTGCGGGACGGATGCCAACACCAGTGATCGGTTGGTTGAGCGCATAGGTGCCGATCCCGCGTGCATCAGCCGCCGCATCTCCGGTTTTGATGGTCATCATCAGGGAGAAATAGTCGCTCCATCCTTCGCCCATCTGTTCGGCATTGGCCAGGCAGTTCACATTGGATGGGCCGGCCACCAAGCGATTGCTGATGCCATGCCCGTATTCGTGGGCAATGATGCCATTGTCGAAGTCGCCCGTACGGTCCGGCGTGGGTGCGGTCCATACGAACATCTGCATCCGTGGATTGCTACCGTCAGGTGGCGTGCCGAAGTTGGCGTTGTTGGTACCGCTGCCATCCAGTGCATCGGCGAACACGTAGTCGTTGCCTACGCCACCTCGTCCGTAGTTGTTCTCCTGGAAGTTCCCTGCCGCTTCATCGAAACCGTACTGGTAGATGACGTCGTGCATCAGGTTGTTCCAGTAGAACAGGTTGGTAATGGCCGCATCCTGGTACGTGGAAGGGGCCTGGGCAAGGTCCACTGGAAAGTCGAAATCAAGGTCCACGCCACCATCGGGACTATATCCTGTACCGTTGTTGCCGTTGATGTCCTCCTGGGCCCACACGTTGTTGCCGCGGGTGATGGTGTGCTCGGCACCGGCCGCTCCATCGGTATCGTGCCAGCCGAAGGGCGAAGCAATGCCCCCATCGGTCCAGGGTGCGTTGACAATGCTTCGCGGACCGTGGCTGGGGCTTTCCAGCGGCCAGGGGTAGATGTTGTAGTCGTTGGGTGCGGCGAGCATTGCTGGGATGGCCACTTCGGGTGCCGTTACGCGGGCATGGTCGTCGTGTCCTTCATGGCCAGGCCAGGCACATTGGCTCACCCAGTCGTTCCGCTCGAGTTCCTCGCCGGTGGTGGCGTCGATCCGCACATTCCACCAATGGCTGCCGTCCGGGGTGTAGTGGTTCACGTTCCAGGCCAGGCGCAGAGCATCGTCCTTGGGTACCAATACCAACTGTACGCGAACGGGCTCGCTGCTGGTCTGCTCATCGCTGAAGAGCGCCGTGCGGCCCTGGTCGGCGGTGCCGGTGGGGGTGGGTAGCGGCTTGCCGGGCATGGTGCGCGACCAGACCGATGCCAACGCCTGCGCTGCGCCAATGGAAGGATCGGCACTGTTGGCGCGCTTGGCCACGGCCCGCTGGGCGCTGTTGTTCACCTTGATGATGCGGCCTTGGGCGTCGAGGTGTACCGCAATGTCCCCGTTCCACACTTCGATCCCCTGCCATCGTTGGCGCAGGTAGGTGTGTTGCGCTCCGTTGTGCGTGCTTCGGTAGTCATCCTTCACCACCAGGTCCTCCAGGTCCGATGGGTGGAAGCCATTGTCCAACAGTTCTTTCTGCAAGGCTTCTGGCAGCCTTCCGCGCAGGTCCTGGGCAGGAAGGTGGAAAGCCGTGATCAACAACAAAGCGAGTATCTGGATGCGCATGGCGAGGGTGGTCGGACCGCTAAAGTACCGGGTCGGTCATATGCGAGACAAGTACTTGATCATCAATGTTCGACGCCTACCACCAGCAAGGTGGGCAGGGGGCCTTACCTTTGTACCCTCCAAGAAAGACCACCCCATGTATCCCGCAGAACTCGTTGCCCCCATGAAGACCGACCTCACGGCCGCAGGCTTTGAGGACCTCAGAACTCCCGATCAAGTGGACAAGGCTCTTGCTCAGCCCGGTACCGTTCTGTGCGTAGTGAACAGTGTATGCGGATGTGCCGCTGGTGCTGCCCGGCCTGGCGTGAAGATGAGCCTCAAGGGGGGCAAGCGTCCCGACCACTTGGTGACCGTGTTCGCCGGAGTGGACACCGATGCCACCAACCAAGCCCGCAAACACTTCCTGCCCTATCCCCCCAGCAGCCCCAGCATGGCGCTCTTCAAGGACGGCAAGCTGGTGCACTTCCTGGAGCGTCACCACATCGAAGGACGCTCGGCCGAGATGATCGCTGATAACCTGGCGATGGCCTACGAGGAATTCTGTTGAGGTCCATCGGCCACTGAGCCTGTCGAAGCCCCGGTCCACGCCGGGGCTTCGTGCATCAGGCCTTGCGGCGCTGCGCCCGCCGCTTGCGCCACCACCATACCAGCACCGCCGCCACCACCACGAAGGGCCACAGGTGGGTGAGCCCCACCAGGAAGCGGAGCAGGTTGTTCCAGCCCTCGCGCAGCGCCACACCGAACTGCGGGCTGAACCGCTCCCGCACAGCCACTCGCTTGTTGCAGGTGATGGACACCGGGCTCAGGGCCACCTGGTCGCGTAGGCTCTTCATGCGGGCCTCCATGCTTTCGATCTCGGCGCGCACGTTGCCCAGCTCACGTTCCACCTGCAGCATCTCCTCCACGCTCTTCGCCTGCGCGGCCAGCTCCAGGTAGCGCTTCTCCACCGCGCGCTTGGCGGCCAGCCGTGCTTCCACGTCCACCCATTCGGTGGTCACGTCCGTGGCGCTGATGCTGCGGTCCTCCAAGCGGCCCAGCGCGCCCATGCCCTCCACGAAGGCATCGAAGCGGTCCGCCGGGATGCGCACGCGCACAGTAATGGAGCGGATGTTGCCATACTCCCCGCGGTCGTCGCCCTCCACGTAGCCTGCCTCGCCCCTCACGCGCTCCAGGATCGCACTGCGTGCCGCGTCCAGGTCGTCCACCTCGTAGGTGAGGCTGCCGGTGCGGATGATCTTGCGGTCGGTGGGCAGGGGAGCGGCCGCCTGGCCTCCCGCGTCCATGCCCTTGGCGAATGCGTCCTCGCCGGTGGCGGGCGCTTCCAACGGGATGTTGTTCGCGCTTTCGAAGCCCGTACGATCATGGCCACAGGCCAGCAGCAGGAGCGGAAGGAGCAGGGAGAGGAGCACACGCATGGGTTGTTGGTGAATTGGGTGGAGAACGAATGTCAGTGCAGCGACCGTATGCCCGTACACGCAAAAGCCCCCGCCGTTCAGTTCGGCGGGGGCTTTGCAGTTGGGTTGTTCGGAGCCTTACACCACGCCCTGCTCCAGCATCGCGTCTGCCACCTTCACGAAGCCGGCGATGTTGGCGCCCTTCACGTAGTTCACGCTCTTGCCTTCGGTGCCATACTTCACGCAAGCGGCATGAATGTCCTTCATGATGGCGTGCAGGCGGGCATCCACCTCCTCTCGGGTCCAGCTCAGGCGCAGGCTGTTCTGGCTCATTTCCAGTCCGCTGGTGGCCACGCCACCGGCGTTGCTGGCCTTGCCCGGGGCGAAGGCCACGCCAGCCTTGTGGAACACCTCGATGCCTTCCGGGGTGGTGGGCATGTTGGCCCCTTCGGCCACATACTTCACGCCCTTCTTCACCAGGTCCTTGGCGTTCTTGTCGCTCAGTTCGTTCTGCGTGGCGCAGGGCAGGGCCACATCGCACTTGGCCACCACATCCCAAACACGGGCGCCTTTCTTGTAGGTCACGCCCTTGAACTTCTTTGCGTACTCCTCGATGCGGCCGCGCTTCACGTTCTTCAGTTCCATGAGGAAGGCGAGCTTCTCGGCGTTGATGCCGGCGGGATCGTAGATGGCGCCGTCGCTGTCGCTGGCGGAGACCACCTTGGCGCCCAGCTGAGTGGCCTTCTCGATGGCATACTGGGCCACGTTGCCGCTGCCGCTCACGGCCACGGTCTTGCCCTTGAAACTGGTCTTGTTGCGCTTCATCATCTCCTCGGCAAAGTAGACGCAGCCATAGCCGGTGGCTTCGGGACGGATCAATGAACCGCCCCAGCTGCGGCCCTTGCCGGTGAACACGCCGGTGAACTCGTTGCGCAGGCGCTTGTCCTGGCCATACATGTAGCCTACTTCACGAGCGCCCACGCCGATGTCGCCTGCGGGTACGTCCGTATCAGCACCGATGTGGCGCTGCAACTCGGTCGCGAAGCTTTGGCAGAAGCGCATCACCTCGTTGTCGCTCTTTCCCTTGGGGTCGAAGTCGCTGCCGCCTTTGCCGCCGCCCATGGGCAACGTGGTGAGGCTGTTCTTGAAGGTCTGCTCGAAGCCCAGGAACTTCAGCACGCTGAGGTTCACCGTGGGGTGGAAACGGCAGCCGCCCTTGTAGGGACCGATGGCGCTGTTGAACTGCACCCGGTAGCCTCGGTTCACCTGGATGCTCCCCTTGTCGTCCACCCAGGGCACGCGGAACATGATCACCCGCTCGGGCTCCACCATGCGTTCCAGCAGCATCCTGCCTTGGTACTTGGGGTTCTCCTCGATGAAGGGGATGATCGCTTCGGCCACTTCATGCACGGCCTGCAGGAACTCAGGTTCGTGGGGATTCTTGGCCTTCACGTAGCTCATGAACGCGTCCACCTGCTTTTGCACGTTGGAAGCACCTTTTTTGGCGGTAGCCATGGATGGGTGTTTGGGAATTTGGGCGCGAAGGTATGCTGGGACGGTCACCTGTGCGGTGGAACTTGATCAGGGTATGAAGGTCCTGATGCCTAGTTCAACATATAGACCTTGCCAGGCAGGCAGCGTACGACCCCACTGAACTCGAGGTTCAGTAGCAGTCCCGCCGCTTTGCCTTGCGGTACGCGGCTTTCCACGCACAGGGTGTCGATGTCCACCTTCCCTTTTTTCCTCAGCACCTCCACCAAAGCCTGCTCATCAGGCTGAAGTTCGGTGAACAAGGTTGCCTGGACCGGCGCCTTGCGTTTGGTCGCAGCTCCCCACTCCATGAAGGTGATCACGTCCGCGGCCGAACCGACCAGCATGGCTTTGTTCTGTTGGATGAGCTTGTTGCATCCTTCGCTGCGTGCGTCGGTGGGGCGACCGGGGTAGGCGAAGACCTCCCGGTCGTAGCTGTTGGCGATGTCCGCTGTGATGAGCGATCCACCTTTAGGCCCGCTCTCCACCACCACCGTGCAATCGGCAAGGCCAGCAATGATCCGGTTGCGGGCCGGGAAGTTACCGGGGGCGAAGGAGCTTCCACTGGGGAGTTCGCTCACCAAGGCACCCTGCTCCAGTATGTCCCTTGCTGTGGCGGCATGCTCAGCGGGGTACAGCTTGTCCAGGCCATGTGCAACGCAGGCAATGGTCGGCAGGCCCTGTTTCAAGGCCGTGCGGTGCGCCACGATATCCACCCCATAGGCCAGGCCGCTCACGATGGTCGCCCCGGTGGACTTCAACCCTTCCACCAGTTGCATGCAGAGCTTCCTGCCTTCATCGGTGGGGCTGCGGGTACCCACGATGCTTACCATGCGCGGCGCATCGAGGTCGGCATTCCCCTTGGCGAACAGGAGTACGGGCGCGTCTTCGGCCTGCTTCAGACGATGGGGGAAATCGCCATCGAGGTAGAAGTGCATCCGCAGTCCATGCTTCTGCACATGGGCGAGCTCCTTTTCCGCAGCCGGCAACACCTTTTTGTCGGTTATGCTTGCGATCAGCTTCGGCCCGATGCCGGGCACCTTTTCCAGGGTGTTCTTCAGCTTGCGGTCCGTGAAGATGGGCTCCACCCCACCGCAATAGGCCACCAAGTTCCGGGCGTTCACCGGTCCGATGCCCTTGAGCATGGACAGGGCTATGCGGTATATCCACTGCTGGTCCTCCACCCGATGCGCGTATGGCCCTTTCCCTACATTTACCCACATCACCAAAGGGCTGTACTCGTTCGCCCGGCGGGTCCCCACAAATGTAAACGCCCCATGATAAGGTCGGTCGCCGTGCTGATGGCCGTGGCATTCGCGCATCTTTCATCAGCGCAGACAACTCTGCTGAAAGGTCTTGTGAGCGATAGCTCGAGCGGGGACCCGCTGGTCGGTGTGAACGTGACCTACGCTCCGGGCATGGGGACCAGCACTGATGTGAACGGCCGATACAGCATGCCGATCCCAGTGGGCGAGCACACCATTACCTTCTCTTATGTGGGCTACCGCACCATGACGCGCCGCTTAAGTGCGGGCGAGGCGAGTTCATGGACCATGGATGCGCGCATGAGCCCTTCCGCAAGCCAGCTGGACATGGTGGTGGTGACCGCCGGCCGCTATGAGCAGCGCGTGGGGGAGGTGACCCAAAGCCTCAGTGTTCTTCGCCCGGACCTGATCCGTAACAAGAACGCGTTCGCATTGAACGAGGCACTGGACCAGGTGCCGGGGGTGGTGGTGGTGGATGAGGACCCACAGATCCGTGCGGGCAGTGGGTTCAGTTATGGAGCTGGAAGTCGGGTCCAGGTGCTCGTCGACGACATTCCGATCCTTAGTGGCGATATCGGCCGCCCCAACTGGACCTTCCTGCCGTTGGAGAACATCGAACAGGTCGAGGTGATCAAGGGGGCCTCGTCCGTTCTTTATGGTAGCGCCGCGCTCAGTGGGGTGATCAACTTACGCACCGCCTACCCACGGAACACGCCACGAACACAGGTGACCACCTTTGCCGGTACGTATGATGCGCCTGGTCATGCGCCGGCGCGCTGGTGGGGGGACAATGCACCGGTATTCGGCGGTGCCAACTTCGCGCATAGCCAGCAAGTCGGCAAGCTGGACCTGGTGTTGGGCGGAGCTCTTTTTGCCGACGCGGGCTACATCGGTCCCGATCCACAGGAACCCGACAGCCTGGCGGCGGACCCGTTCAGTCTTACCCCAGGGGGGTATGAACGCAGGGCGCGCTTCAATTTCGGCACGCGCTGGCGGAGCGGCAGGGTGAAGGGTCTCAGCTATGGGCTGAACGGCAATGCCATGGAGAGCCGCAGTTCCAGCGTCTTCATCTGGAGCGATACGGACCGTGGCCTCTATCGCCCCGAGCCAGGGACCGTGACCACGACGCAGGGCATGCAGTATTACCTCGACCCGTTCGTGACATACGCCGGCAGCCGCGGGACCAGGCACAGCCTGCGTGGACGGTTCCATCGCCAGGTGTTCGACAACAACAACGATCAGAGCAACAGTAATGAGGTGCTCCACGGTGAATACCAGGTCCAACGCAAGCTGGAGCTCTTTGGAGAGACCGTGCTTACCGCCGGGGTGCTCTATCGTCAGGTGAACAGCGAGGCTGTCCTCTATAGCGGTGATGCCGATGGCGACGGGGCGAACATGGCTGATAATGCAGCTGCATACCTTCAGGTGGACAAGAAGTTGTTCAACAAGCTCTCGCTTTCGGGCGGGGTCCGTTATGAGCAGTTCAAGGTGAACGAGGACGAGGTCTCCCAACCGGTGTTCCGGGCCGGAGCCACCTACCAGTTGCTCAAGGCCACGTTCCTCCGTGCCAGCTATGGCCAGGGGTTCCGCTTCCCCACCATTGGGGAGCGATTCATCAACACCAGCGTTGGTAAGCTTGTGATCTACCCCAATGCGGACCTCCGACCCGAACAGAGCTGGAACGTGGAGGCCGGGGTGAAGCAGGGATTCAAGGTGGGAGAGGTCATGGGCTATATCGATGTCGTTGCCTTTCAGCAGGAATTCCAGGATTATGTGGAGTTCACCTTCGGTCAGTGGGCACCCTTACGGATCGAAGTGGTCAACGGTCAATTGGTGCTTGACCCCGGCCTTGGCTTCAAGAGCGTCAACACCGGCGGAGCACGTGTGACAGGCCTGGAGCTCGAGCTTGCCGGCAAGGGTCACTTGGGGACTGTGGAGCTGACCGTGCTCATGGGTTACACACATACCAAACCGATCTCCACCACGCCCGATCAGGTCTATGCACTTCCTGTGAACGACGCTTCCGTGCCCTACAGCTACAACACAACGAGCTACGATACCACCGACAGGATCCTCAAGTTCCGTGTGGAGAACCTTTTCCGGTCCGATGTCCAATGTGCCTGGCGGAAGTTGCTCCTTGGCATCAGCACGCGGTATAATAGTCATGTCCGCAACATCGACCGCATTTTCGTCGACCTTGATGAGGCGGAGAGCGACGTGCTTGCACTCCGGACCGGAGTAGGAGAGTGGATGCGCACCCATACCACCGGTGACTGGATCGTTGATGCACGGGTCGGGGTGAAGTTGAACGAACAGATGCGTGTGACCTTGATCGTCAATAATCTGGGCAATGAGGTCTATGCCCTGCGCCCGCTGGCGATCGAGGCACCACGCAGTATGCAGGTGCAGCTGAGCATGACGCTATGAAGCGATGGCCCATGGAGGGAAGGCTGACCAGCGCATCCGTGCTGTTCGTGGTACTGTCCATGGCAGCGTTGGTAGTGCGCTATCCGCCTTCAAATGTGTTCAGTTGGGATGTGTTTGGTTACTACCTGTACCTCCCTGCGAGCTTGATCCACCATGACCCGGCGATCCATGACATTGGTTGGGTGGAAAAGGCACGGCTGTTGTACGATGCGTCAAGCACCTTGTATCAAGCACAGGAGCAGCCCGATGGCGGATGGGTGTTGAAGTACCCGGTGGGTCTGGCCCTGCTGTGGTCCCCGTTCTTCCTGCTCGGGCATGCTGCGGCCTGGATGACCGGCCAGCCCATGGATGGCTTCTCGGCCCCTTATCAATGGTCCATCATATCTGCGTCCCTCGCGTTCGTTGCCATCGGGATGCACATGCTGGGCAGGTTCCTGCTAAGATATTTTCCGGACAAGGTCAGTGCGTTGGGCATCCTGCTGATCGGCTTCGGGACCAATTACCTGCACCAGGCTGTCTGGTCCGTGGGCATGCCGCACGTACCGCTGTTCGCACTGCAGGCGACCCTGTTGCTACTTACCGTTCGCTGGTACGGACACGGTCGGACCAGGGATGCCTTGTTGATCGCCTGCACATATGGGCTGCTATGTCTCGTCCGGCCTTCAGAGGCTGTGTTCATCCTGATACCCCTGCTCTACGGGGTGGTCGATGCCCGGTCGCTCAAAGCGCGCTTCGTTCATTGGCGTGAACGACGGGCACAGCTGCTCTTGATGTTCATCGTACTTGCAGCACTCGCATCGGTCCAGTTCGTGTACTGGAAAGCCCTGACCGGCAAGTTCCTTTACATGAGCTACAACAACCCGGGTGAGGGGTTCGAGTTCCATCGTCCGTTCCTGGTGGAACTATTGTTCAGTTTTCGGAAGGGCTGGCTGGTGTACACGCCGCTCATGGCCTTCGCCGTTGCAGGCATCTGGTCGCTTCACAGGGAGCGTTCTCCATGGTGGCTGGCCATGGGCGCCTTCTTCCTTGTGAATTTGTACATCGTCTCCAGTTGGAGCTGTTGGTGGTATGCGGATAGTTTTGGCCAGCGCTCGCTCGTTCAGAGCTATGCGGTGATGGCCATGCCGCTCCTTTTCCTGATACGAGCGGGCTGGAACGCCAGACCAACGGGGAGGGTGTTCACTCTTGCGGTGGTCCCGGTGCTCGTTCTGCTGAACCTGTTCCAGACCTATCAGGCCACGCGTGGCATCATCCACACATCCCGAATGACGAAGGCTGCTTACCAGGCCACGTTCGGCAAGGTGGACCCTCCGGCCGGCCTGGGTGACCTCTTTTTGCCCGAACGGCTACCCACGCTTTCGTTGAGACGTCCGGTCCTTACGGGTCATCGACCTGTTGCCCTGGCGGAGGTGATCGGATCCGTGGAGCTCGCATGGCCCGTGGAAGAGGTCGCTGGAAAGGGGCCTTTCTACCTGATGATGAGCGGAGGTGCTCCGGCCCGAACAGCGGTGGAGCTCAGACATGCGGGATATCCCTATGGTGCCACATCCCTCGTGCTCTCCTCAGGGGATGGCAGTTGCTGGTACACCTCCCCTGATGTCCGACGGCCGAGCGATACCCTGGCGCTGAGCATCACGGATGTCCCGTCCGACCACCATACGTCGATCGTACTCTGGCTTCCTATGAATGCGGATTGATCGGCCTGCCGATACCTTCGCGGCCCGATCGTCCGGACCATGTCAGTCAACCGCATCCTAGGGGTGATCCCCGCTCGCTACGCGAGCACGCGATTACCAGGCAAGCCGCTCGCAGATATCGCTGGTCGCAGCATGGTGATGCGCGTGGTCGACAGAGCGCGGGCGAGCCGCTCGCTAGCGGACGTGGTCGTGGCCACCGATGACCCCCGTGTCCTCGCGCATGTGGAGGAACAGGGGGGAAGGGCGGTGATGACCTCCTCCGACCATCCGAGTGGCACCGATCGCTGCGCGGAGGCGCTCCGTATCCTGGGCATCCATTCCTATGACGCTGTGGTCAACATCCAGGGTGATGAACCGTTCATTGCACAGGAGCAGATAGATGAGCTCTGCCACACTCTGGAGCAAGCCCCAGGCGGTATTGCCACCCTGGCGCAGGTGGTGCGCGACGATCATGACCTGGACGATCCGGGCGAGGTGCTTGTCACCACCACGGTGGATATGGATGCCTTGTATTTCAGCAGGGCGGCGATCCCGTTCCTGCGTCAACCGGGCAATGGCCCCCGCCATGCACGTTTCCGTTTCCTGAAGCATGTAGGCCTGTACGCCTTCCGTACCCCCGTGCTCATGGACCTTGTGCGCCTGATGCCGTCCCCCTTGGAACTGGCTGAATCACTGGAGCAACTCCGCTGGCTCGAGCATGGCCATCGCGTCCGTGTCGGGCTCACCCAACATCCGTCCTTCTGCGTGGACACACCTGCGGATCTGGAAGAGGCACGTCGAAGGGCCGCAATGATGTAATTTGGCCACGATGTCCCTGGAACGTGAGCTGACCGAACTGTTGCACCTGCACGATTGTGTGATCGTGCCGGAGTGGGGGGGGTTCCTCACGCATTATCGGCCCGCGCGTCTTGATGAAGCTCGCCAGTTGATCCATCCGCCCACGAAGGAGCTTGGGTTCAACCGTCATCTTGTGCGCAATGATGGCTTGCTCGCCGATCATGTGGCGCGCAAGTCCGGCACCGATTTTGAAGCCGCCACCGGTGCCATTGCGGATGTGGTGTCCGCCTGGCGCCACCAGTTGGAGCGCGGAGGCCGGCTGGAGTTGCCGCACATGGGCATTTTCTTCCTCGATGCTGAAGGGAATCTTCAGTTCGATCCCGACCGTCGCAGCAATTACCTGCGCGACGCCTATGGCCTGCGTCCGTTGCGTGCACGATCGGTTGAGCCGAAGCCGGTGCTGACCGAAGTGCCAGTGATCCCCCTGTTGCCACCAGCCGCCCCTGAGCCTGCACCCGCTGAACGCTCCTCCCGCCCACTGCGGTGGGTGGCCGCTGCCGCTGCCATGCTGCTCTTGGGAACGGCCACCTACTGGGCTTTGGAACAGGGACCGCTCGGTGGCACCCGCTGGAGCGCGCTCGACCCCTTCCGTAGTGAAGCACCCCGCTACCAGGCCCCTGCCGGTCAACTTCCTGCGCCCGTATTGGAGGCATCCGCCTTTGAACTGCCCTCCTCGGAAGAGGTGGTGACCTTACCGCTGGTCCCCGAGGAGAACCTTTCGATGACGGTTGACATGCGTCCGGCGACAGAGCCGGCGGCTGTGGACAGCACATCGGTGGTGGTGCCGCGCCCAACGGCCATCATCACGGCTTCGACCGGGCGTTATCACATCATTGGCGGTTGTTTCGCGCAGCCCGAGAACGCGGACCGCAAGCTGGTGGAGCTTCAGGGAAAGGGCTTCCCTGCGGTGCGCTTGGACAAGCGTGGCGAGCTCCACCCCGTGGCCTATGGTACGTACGCCACGCGGACCGAGGCGTTGGAGGCCCTTGCCGCTGTGCGCGCTTCGGGCGAGGGAGCGGCGTGGTTACTGGTGCGCTAAGCCTGTCACGGGCGGTATGTCCCTGTTGGGCTCCGTACCTTTGTTCTGTAATGGGACCAGTGGCGCGTGTGATCGAGCTTTCATCCTGTACGGTTACCTTCCTGGATACCGATGTGGCACACGTGCATTTCAAGGATGGGCGCATCGTACGACCTGCCGAGGTGGATGAGATGCTTCTGGCGATCGCGGAAGGCCGGAATGGGCGCAAGGTGTTGTTGATGGTGTCGGTGGGAGAGAACACGACCATGAGCAACGAGGCACGCGCCTTCGCCTCTGGTCCGGTGTCGGATCGCTACATCGCCGCTGACGCCATCATCGTGCGCGACTTCGGACACCAGTTGGCGGCGAACGTTTTTGTGCGGCATCATAAGCCCATGCGTCCCATCCAGATGTTCGGCGATCGTGAGACCGCACTGGCCTGGCTGCGTTCCCAACAACACCTCATCGGCTCGTGAACGTCCTTTTCCGCCTGTTGCCCATCCTTCTGACACTTCCCCTGTCCCTTAAAGCGCAGGACTTCGGCGCCCCCACCCGCACCCTCCGCACTGCCAAGCAGCAGGTGGTGGCGCTTGCCGTGGCTCCCAAGGGCGATCGTGTGCTCATCGGAACCGACAAAGGGGCCGAACTGGTCGATCTTGAGAAAGGCAAACGCCTGCAGCAGTTCGCCTACGAAGCCGATGGTGCCACAACGGTATACCACGCGAGCTTCAATGCCAATGGAGAGAAGGTCGTACTGATCGGCCATAGCGGAAAGCGACGGGTCTGGAACCTCACCACCGCCGAAGAGGAAAAGGTGTTGCGCGAGAACCTCTGGATACCGGAAGCTACCGCTGTGCGCGCCATGGGTCTCGATATGAAGAATTCGAGCTTCGATCGCTTCTACCAACAAACGGAAGCGAAGCACGGCGAACTCACCTTCCGCGCTGCGGAGAACGGTGCAGTACAGGTGTTGCGCGGCGACAAGCTGGTGAGCACCATCACCGTCGCCGAGAACAAGGACCGCTTGTACCGGGCTCCCGTCCTTGTATCCGACGGTCAGCTCTTGGTAGGCACGGACGATGGCCGGGTATTGTTCTACACGCTTCCCTGACCTTCCAACGTGCGAAGTGCCTGCTGCACGTGTGCCTCCGCCTGCATCATGGCGCTGTAGGCACCGCGGATGATGCCACCACGTTCGATCACATAGGTCACCCGGCCGCTCACCAGCCCAAAGAACGCCCGTGCGCCGTACGCTTGGGCAGCCTTTCCTTCTGCGTCGCTCAGTAGCACGAACGGCAGCCGATAGGCCTTGCGGAAGCTCTGCTGCGTGGTGACGTCATCCCTGCTGATGCCAATGATGATCGCGTGGCGCGCTTCCACGTCGGCCAGCGCATCGCGGAACGCACAGGCCTCCTGCGTGCACACCGCGGTGTAGGCCTTGGGATAGAAGAAGAGCACCATATGCGCTGTGCGCCAGGCGTCGGCAAGCCGGAACGGCCGTCCTTCGTGATCTGGAAGGGTGAGGTCGGGGGCGGAGGAACCGATGGGCAGCATGCGGTAAAGCTATGCCGGCGACCCGCACCCTACTTTCGCGCCGCCAAGGACCACAGCCATGCGCGAGACCGTTCGACCCACCACTGAGAGCTATGCCGAGACCACCCACCTCGTGCTGCCCAACGATACCAACACCCTGGGGAATCTCTTCGGTGGGCGGCTCCTGCAGTGGCTGGACATCAATAGCGCCATCAGCGCGCATCGCCATTGCAAGCGGGTGGTCGTGACCATCGCGGTGAACAATGTCAGCTTCGACCGGCCCATCAAGCTGGGGGATTTCGTGACCATCAAGAGCCACGTGAGCCGCGCCTTCGGCACCAGCATGGAGGTATGGAGCGATGTGTGGGTGGAGGATCAGCAGACAGGTGACAAGATCCCATGCAACAGCGCCATCTACACCTTCGTCGCCGTTGACAATGCGGGGCAGCCGATGAAGGTGCCCGCCGTGGAGCCACAGAACGAAGAGGAGCAGAAGCGCTTCGATGGTGCACTGCGCCGCCGCCAGTTGCGCTTGATCCTGGCCGGCAAGTTGAAGCCGGTCGACGCCACGGAGCTGAAGGCGTTGTTCGCGTAACCGAAGTCGGTGCATGAAGGGATCGACCACGGGCCTTATGTTCATCCTGACAGCGCTGGCCATGGTGGGCCTCTTCCTGCGCGCCCTGCCATCACATCGGTTCCGCGTAGCCCTGCTCCTTGGTTCGTGGATGCTCCTGCAGTATGCGATCGCCGCTTCGGACTTCTACTTACTTGGTGCTTCGTTACCTCCACGCTTCGCGTTGGCCTTGGTTCCGCCACTGGGGATCGTGATGCTGGTGGTGCTGTTGCCCAACGCTGTGCAGTGGATCGCGCAACTCGATGTTCGGAGCCTGTTGTGGATGCACGTGCTCCGCGTCCCGATCGAAGTGGTCCTGCATCGGCTCTACCAAGAGGGCGGTGTGCCGGTGGAACTTACCTGGTCAGGCCGCAACTGGGATGTGCTCAGTGGTCTGAGCGCCGCAATGATCCTGTGGCGGTGTCGGGGTGCCGATCTGCTCCATCGTCCATGGTTCCGTTATTGGAACATCGCGGCCTTGCTCTTGGTGCTGAACGTTCTGGTATGCGGAGTGCTCAGTGGTCCTTCACCTTTCCAACAGTTCCGCAGCGCGGGATCCGATCTCGCTTTGCTGCAGGCGCCGTTCGTGTGGTTGCCTTCCGTGTTGGTCCCGTTGGTGATCCTGGCACATGGTGCAACATTGGTCCGTATCGCCCGGACGCGTTCCACCGCTCTGCACGAGTGAATCCGGTCATGGCCGGGTGCTACAGACCTTCGTCAAGGCTGTAGCCGTCGAAGAGCTCGCCTGTCTCGGTATCGTGAGCGCGCAGACCGAGCGCGCGCAGGATCGCCGCCACGCACACCGCGCTCTGTTCGCCACCGTGCACGTGGGCCACAATGTAGCGCACCATGTCGGGCCCTTCCATGTGCAGCTGCAGGCTCAGGTCCATGCCGGGCTGGCGGATGAAGAGCCAGTCCCGGTCCTGTTGCTGTGCGAAGGGCACGGCCTCCTTGATCTTGGCAATGATGGCTTCCCGTTGACCAATGGGTTCAGGCCGATGATCGGCGGGTACGTCCTTCATGGACGGTACATCCGGAAGGTCCTGGATATAGATGTCCCAGCTCATGCGTTGATCCGTGCTGCGATACGTTGAAGGTCCTGTTGCTCCATGCAATGGAAGTGTCCCTTTGGGCAGTGGTCGTGACCGATCTTGGAACAAGGCCTGCAGGAGAGACCGCTGACCTCGCTGATGAAGACCCGTTCGGGATGCCCGGGCTGGTAGGGACCCATGCCGAAGGCCGGTACCGTGCTGCCCCAGATGCTGACCACCGGACGTTCGAAGGCGCAGGCGATGTGCATGGCGCCGCTGTCATGAGCGATCACCGCGCGGGCATCCCTGATCAAGGAGGCGCTGCCGAGCAGATCGTAGCGTCCGGTGGCATCAAAGGCGCGGCCCCCCACGGCATCCGCGATGGTGCGCCCCACGGCACGGTCCTCCTCACCACCGATGATCACCAGCGGACCTTCCAGCAACCGGGCCAACTCGACAAACCGTCGGTCCGGCAGGCGCTTGGTACCATGCGCCGCGCCCACTGCAAGGGCCACATAACCACCTTGGTGAGCTTCGGGCAAAGCTGTACGCGGCACGGTGCGGTCCGGCGGTATGAACAGCTCCAGGCCCTGTCCGTCATTGCGCACGCCCAGCGGTGCCGCCGCCTCGAAGTAGCGATCCACGATGTGCTTGTTCGGCAACTTGTTGATGCTCAGGTTCACCAACAACCACTTCTCCAGATTCAGCTTCGGAAAGCTGTACGCGGGCACGCCCAATGCCCGCTTCACGCGCGTGGTGCGGAGGTTGTGGTGCAGGTCCACCACGTGGTCGAATCGTTCCGATCGCAGCTGCTGGATGAGGGCGCCAAGGTCGTCTCCCAGTTCGTGCACACGCTGTACATGCGGATCGTAGCGCAGCAGATCGGCGAAGGTGGTCTTGGTGGCCACGTGTATTTCAGCCCCCGGCAGCTGCTCGTGCAGCGCGCGTAGAACCGGCGTGGTGAGCACGATGTCGCCGATGGATGAGAAGCGCAGAACGAGGATCTTCATGGGGTGCCCAAAGGTAAACCCGCCGGTGTGCGCATGCCGCCGCGCTTCGCCACCTTTGCAGGCGCCACATGTTCGTCGATACACACGCCCACCTTTACCATCCGCAGTTCGATGCGGATCGCGCTGACATGCTGCAACGCGCCTTCGATGCGGGGGTGACCAAGCTGTTCCTGCCCAATGTGGATGGGGAGAGCATCGCACGCATGGATGCCTTGGCCGCAGCCCATCCCGACCATTGCTTCGCCATGATGGGCATCCATCCCTGCTCCATCGGCGAACGCAACGAGGAGGCACTGGCACAGGTGGAGGAGCTGCTACGCACCGGGCGTTACTGTGCGGTAGGGGAGATCGGCATCGACCTCTATTGGGACAAGACCTTCCTGGTGCAGCAGCAGGAAGCCTTCCGACGGCAGGTGCGGTTGGCCAAAGCGCTCGATCTGCCCATCGCCATCCATTGCCGCAACAGCTTCGCTGAGACCATCGCCATCGTGGAGGCGGAGAACGCGTCTTCCTTGCGCGGGGTGTTCCACTGTTTCACCGGCACGCCGGAAGAGGCGCAGCGCATCATCGCGCTCGGCGACTTCTACCTGGGCATCGGCGGTGTGATCACCTATCCGAAGGGCGGGCTCTTAGAGACCATGCAACAGGTGGGCGCCGCGCATTGTGTGCTGGAGACCGACGCGCCCTACCTAGCACCGGTGCCCTTCCGCGGCAAGCGGAACGAGAGCGCCTATATCCCGCACATCGCTGAGCGGCTTGCCCTGGCCTGCGGGACCACCGTACAGCACATCGCCGAGGTGACCACCACCAACGCACACGCCCTCTTCCGCCGATGAGCCATCGACCCTCCGTCCTGCTGATCTACACCGGCGGCACCATCGGTATGTGGGCCGACCCTTCCGGTGCCCTGCGTCCCATGGACCTCGCCCACCTGGAACAACAGGTGCCCGAGCTCAAGCGCATCGCCGTGGACCTGCATTCGGTGGCCTTCGAGCGGCCCATCGACAGCAGCGACATGCAGCCGGCCGATTGGGTGCGCATCGCCCGCATCATCGGCGATCACTACCCCGCCCACGATGGCTTCGTGGTGCTCCATGGCAGTGATACCATGGCCTACACCGCCAGTGCGCTCAGCTTCCTGCTGGAGGGATTGAACAAGCCTGTGGTCCTGACCGGCTCGCAACTACCCATCGGTACCATCCGCACCGATGCGAAGGAGAACCTCATCACCGCCATCGAGATCGCGGCGGCGCGCAACGTACAAGGCCAGCCGATGGTGCCGGAGGTGGCCGTGTATTTCGAGTACCAGCTGATGCGCGGCAACCGTACGGTGAAGGTGCATGCCGAACGGTTCGAGGCCTTTCGCTCGCCGAACTGGCCGGTGCTGGCCGAGGCCGGTGTGCACCTGCGCTACAACGAGGCGGCGATCGGACCCTTCACGACGGGACCGCTCACGGTGCATGAACGGCTGGACGACCGCATCGCGGTGATCCGCTTGTTCCCCGGCATCCAGGCCGACTGGGTGCGGCATGCCTTATCGGCGCCGGGATTGCGGGCGGCCATTCTCACCACCTTCGGCAGTGGTAATGGACCCACCGGGGTGGAGTTCCTGGCGGCTTTGAGTGATGCGCGTGAGCGGGGGGTGATCCTCTTGAACGTGACGCAATGCGTGGGGGGGCGCGTGGAGCAGGGGCGGTACGTGACCAGCCAGGCCATGCAGGCGATGGGTGTGGTGGGGGGGGCGGACATCACCGTGGAGGCTGCGGTGGCCAAGCTGATGTTCCTGCTGGGCAGCGAACGAGGAACGGCCGCGGTGGAACAGGCCCTGGCGGTACCGATCAGGGGGGAGTTCACGTTGGCTTAACACGCCGCTGGCTGTTCGACCACGACCGCTTCCGGCTTCACGATGGTGGCGATGGACCTTTTTGTAATTTGGCCGCCCGTCGGCGGGGACCGCACCCTCCGGCCAGTAGAGAAAACGAACGGAGAGATGGCCGAGTGGTCGAAGGCGCGCGCCTGGAAAGTGCGTATACCTGTCAAAGGGTATCGGGGGTTCGAATCCCTCTCTCTCCGCCACTTCGCTCTGCTGTGAATGCGAACATGAACGAACCAGAACCGTCAACAACCCTCACTCCGCTAACGATCCCAACCATGGTACGCAAGTTCTTGTCCCTCTGCATGGCAGGCCTGATGAGCATCAGCCTGCTCTCCACCCCGGTGATGGCACAGGATGCCCCCGCAGCTGCTTCCACCGAAGTGGTCGCCGATGGTGCCCAGGAAGGCTCCCAGACCTTCAAGGACCGTTTCATCGAGGGTGATCCCGTATGGATGGCCCCGGTGCTGCTTTGCCTGATCCTCGGCCTGGCCTTCGTGATCGAGCGCATCATTTATTTGAACATGGCGTCCACCAACACGAACAAACTGCTCGGCAGCGTGGAGGACGCGCTGAAGAGCGGAGGTGTGAACGCTGCCAAGGAGATATGCCGCAACACCCGTGGACCCGTGGCCGGTATCTTCTACCAAGGTCTGGACCGAGCCAATGAAGGCCTGGACATCGCTGAAAAGAGCATTGTTGCCTACGGTGGTGTGGAAGTGGGGCGCCTGGAGCGCGGTCTCTCCTGGATCAGCCTCTTCATCGCCCTGGCCCCCATGTTGGGCTTCCTCGGTACTGTGATCGGGATGATCTTCGCCTTCGACCAGATCGCGGCCGCCAACAACATCAGTCCTGCGATCGTGGCCGCCGGTATCAAGGTGGCACTGCTCACCACCGTGTTCGGTCTGATCGTGGCCATCATCCTGCAGATCTTCTACAACTACCTGCTCAGCCGCGTGGACAGCATCACCGGTCAGATGGAGGAGGCTTCCATCGGCCTGGTCGACCTGCTCGCCAAGCACAGCGCCAAACACTAAGCCGATGCACAAGGGTTCAGCACTTTTCGGCAACATTGCGCTGTGGGCCGTTGCGCTCCTCGGTGTGGTGTTCTTCGTAATGATCATGTCCGGTAAGGAATCCGGTATCGACGCCGGTCTCTACCTGACCTACGCCGCCTTCGGCCTGGGCATCCTGCTTGCCCTTGCCTCCGGTGTCATGTCCCTCTTCTCGGGTGGCAACATCAAGGACACGCTCCTCCCGCTCGGAGCGTTCGTGGCCCTGTTCGCCATCTCCTACCTCCTCGCGGACGGTAGCGTGAAACCGCAATGGAACCTCACCCCGGGTGCCTCCAAAATGATCAGTGCAGGTCTGAACATGACCGGGCTGGCCGTGCTGGTGGCCGTGGGCGCCGCGCTCTATGGTGCGGTGAAGCAGCTCATCAAGTGAACCCATGCTGAAGAAACGCAAGCGTCAGGGGATCCAGGAGATCAATGCCGGCTCCATGGCCGACATCGCTTTCCTGCTCCTGATCTTCTTCCTGGTGACCACCACCATGGACACCGACGCTGGCATCCTGCGCCTCCTGCCCCCCGTTGTGGAGGAGGAAGTGGACATGCAGGTGAACAAGCGCGACGTGTACGAGGTGCTCGTGAACGATGCGGATATGCTGCTCGTGGAAGGTGAGGTGATGGAGATCAAGGACCTGCGTGCAGGCGCCAAGGAATTCATGACCAACCCCACCAACGACATCAACCTGCCCGAGCGTCGTCGTGTGACCGCCGCTGAGTGCCAGCAGAAGATCGGGGAGTTCAAGTCCTACGTGGCCAGTGCCACGGACCCTGAGACCAAGGATGCTTATCAGAAGTCGCTGGAAAAGTGGGAAGAACGGCTTGCAGCTGTGCAACTGTTGGGCGACTTCTCCGAGCTGCCCCCCAACGCGGTGATCTCCCTGCAGACCGGCTCCAAGACCAGCTACGATATGTACGTCCGCGTGCAGAACGAGCTGGAGGCGGGCATCCGCGAGCTCCGCGATGACCTGAGCAAGGAGAAGTTCGGCCGCAAGTACACCGAGCTGGATGAAAAGAAGGACGAGGATAAGGCCCTGATCAAGGCCGTTCGTCTGGTCTATCCCCAGCGCGTGTCCGAAGCTGAACCGGTCGACGTGACCAAGAAATCCTGAGCAACCATGTCACGCTTCAAGGATAACAGCTCCAAAGGCACGCCGGCCATCAGTACGGCCTCGCTGCCTGACATCATCTTCATGCTCCTCTTCTTCTTCATGGTGACCACCGTGATGCGCGAAGTGGACCTGCTGGTGAAGATCACCCTACCCGAGGCCAGCGAGACCACCAAACTGGAGGACAAGGCCCTCGTGGATTACATCTACATCGGTCCGCCCCAGGCCAAGGCGCTGGGCTCCGAGCCGCTCATGCAGCTGAACGACCAGTTCGCCAAGCTCGATGAGATCGCAGGCTGGGTGAAGGCGGGCGAGGAGCGTCGCGAAGAAGTGCTCATCCCCAAGATCACCCGCTCGCTGAAGGTGGACAAGGAGACGAACATGAAGATCGTCACCGACGTGAAGCAGGAACTGCGCAAGAGCAACGCGCTGAAGATCAACTACAGCACGGCGCAAGGGCGCTGATCGATCAATTCTCAACTGGTGAACGGCCGCCTTCGGGCGGCCGTTCCTGTTCCCGTTGCATCCGTTGGTCGTAAGCCGGGCATGACATCCTGTGTGCTTCGCGTTCGCTCATCATGAACACCCAACGAACCCTTCGCCGCAGCCCGGAAGTGATCAACGCTGGCAGCATGGCAGATATCGCCTTTCTCCTGCTCATTTTCTTTTTGGTCACTACGACCGTGGATGTGGAGCAAGGGCTGCTGCGTCGGCTACCCCCGACGACGGATCAGGCTACCGCACCCACTGCCGCTCGCAATGTGTTCCTCGTTCAATTGAATGCAGCCGGTGAATTGTTGGTAGGGAGTGACAGGGTCACGTTGGAAGAGCTGCACGCACGGGCCGTTGAGTTCCTGACCAACCCGGAAGGCCGTTCGGACCTGCCGGCCATGCAGCTCATCACCGATGACATCTGCCACGCGCGCATGGCGGGACAGATCCCTCGTCCCTTGCAGGAACTGTGGCAGCAGCGCTTGGCCACCGTGAGGATGATCGGCAATTATTACGAACCTCCTGCTGAGGCGCAGCTGGTGGTCCAAGCGGCCGCGCATACCAGCTATGCCAGTTATGTGCATGTTCAGGATGTGCTGGAGCAAGCTGTTGTCTCTGTGAGGGACGTCATTTCCCGTCGTGCGTTCGGCAGGTCGTTCAAGGAGTTGCAGCCCCATGATGCGCTGGACCGGGAGCGTATCGCAGCGCTGCAACGCGCGGTACCACTGCGGCTCGGGGATGCGGACCTGAAGGACTTCTGAGAAGCTTGATGAACGGCTCGCGGTACCAACCTACGTACCTTTGCAGAGCCCTCCCATGCCCCACATCGGCCCGCTGCAACTGCCGGAGTTCCCGCTCCTGCTCGCCCCCATGGAGGACGTGAGCGATCCGCCCTTCCGGATGCTCTGCAAGGAACACGGCGCAGACCTGATGTTCACCGAGTTCATCAGCAGCGAAGGTCTGATCCGCAAGGCCGCCAAGGGCCTCAAGAAGCTGGACATCTTCGAGGCTGAACGCCCCATCGGCATCCAGCTCTTCGGCGGCAGCGAGGATGCCATGGAAGAGGCCGCGCGCATCGCCGAAGCCGCCAAGCCCGACCTCATCGACATCAACTATGGCTGCCCTGTGCACAAGGTGGTGAGCAAGGGCGCCGGTGCCTGCCTGCTGCTGGATGTGGACAAGATGGTGCGCCTCACGGAAAAGGTGGTGAAGGCCGTGAAGGTGCCCGTGACCGTGAAGACCCGCCTGGGCTGGGACGACAAGAGCAAGAACATCATGGAAGTGGCCGAGCGCCTGCAGGATGTGGGCATCCAAGCCTTGAGCATCCATGGTCGCACGCGGGCACAGCTCTACAAGGGTCCTGCCGACTGGACGCTGATCGGCGCGGTGAAGAACAACCCGCGCATCCACATCCCCATCTTCGGCAATGGCGACATCGATTCGCCACAAAAGGCCGTAGAATACCGCGACCGCTATGGTGTGGACGGGGTGATGATCGGCCGCGCAAGCATCGGTCATCCCTGGATCTTCAACGAGATCAAGCATTTCATCGCTACCGGCACCACACCGGCCCCGCCCACCGTGGCTGCCCGCGTGGAAGCCGCCCGCCAGCACCTGCGCAGCTCCCTGGCTTGGAAGGGCCCGTGGGAAGGGGTGGTGGAGATGCGCCGCCACTACGGCAACTACCTCAAGGGCCTGCCCAACGTGAAGGAGGTGCGCCTCAGGCTGTGCACCGAACGCGAGCCCGCTGTGCTGGAGGAGATCCTCGATGAGGTGAAGGCGAGCTACGCTGGGGCGGAGGTGGTGTGAAGGAACCGCTTGCTCAACGCCCGCAACGGTACCCACGTGGCCAGCAGGCCGATGGCACCCACCGTGGCAAAGACCACCAGCAGATCGCTCCACAGCACCTTCACCGGGTAGTGGTCAACCACCGATGCGTCCAAGGGCACCAGGCCGAAGCGCTCCTGTACCCAGCATACACCCAACCCCAGGGTGATGCCCAGGAGCACGCCGATCAGTACGATGAGCAGGCCTTCATAGAGGAACACCCGTCTGATGAGCAGTGGACTGGCCCCCAGACTGCGCAGCGTGCCCATATCCTTGCGTTTCTCGATCATCATCATGGTGAGCGAAGCGATGATGTTGAACGCGCCGATGAGCCCGATGAACGCGAGCACCAGGAAGGAGAAGAACTTTTCCGAGGCGTTGGTCTGGTACATGAGCACGTTCTTCTGCTGGCGTGTGCGCACCACGTAGCGTGGGCCCAGCGCGCTTCGCAAGTCCTTCGCCACAGCATCTGCATCCCGCTCCGCCGGCAGCTTCAGTTCCAGTGCGCTGGCCTCGCCGCTGTAGTGGAACAGGGTTTCAGCGGCTGCGAAGGGCACCAGCACGTAGCGCATATCGAACTCCATGTTCATCGTGAAGGTGCCTGCCACGGCCATGTCCATGCGCTCGAAGGCGCGCTGCTGATAGGTGCTCAGCTTGCGACCGCGGATCGGTGCGCTGATGGTGAGCGGACGGAAGATGCCATCGTCCAAGGGCACGCCCAGATCGCTGCGCAGACCAATGCCCAGCACCGCTGCCGAGCCTGTGGCGCTGTGCAGCCGGGCCTCGCCTGAGTAGAGGTAGCGCTGCATGTCGCTCATGCGCAGGTACGGTGCCTCCACGCCTTTCAACGTGGCCACGGACTGCTGCCCGTCGTGCATGAGCAGCACGTTCTCCTCAATGGTCCAACTGCTCAGGGTGGCACCGCTCATCGCCAATAGCTCCTGCACATCGAGGCTGTCGCGTTGCAGTGTCTTGCCCGCTGCGGGGGTGATGGTGATGTCCTGGTCGAAGGGGGAGTAGATGGTGTCCACCAGCTCGCTGATGCCGTTCACCGCGCTGAGCACCACCACCATGGCCGCGCTCACCACCGCGATCACCACGATGCTGATGAGCGTGATGACGTTGATGGCGTTGGTGCTGCGCCCGGCGGTGCTGCGCGAGGCGAGCAGGTAGCGACGGGCGAAGAGGAGGGGCAGGTTCATGACCGGGGCCAAAGTTCGTCGGATCCTTCACTCCTTCTTGTCGCCCTTGCCCATGTGTACCTCGAAATCGTCGGGTGTGCCGGTGATGCGTACGGTGAGGTAGCCCTTGATCAACCCTTTCTGTTCGCTGATGATCTCGGCTTCGGTCTGTTCGATGAGGGCGAGTTCTTCGCGCCGTGCCTGAGAACGCAGTTTGTTACGCAGCGTGCTCCAGCCGGCCTTGCGCACCAGGTCCAGCGGCAGCCGCAGGGTGTAGTCCATGCTCAGGTCCATGTTCTGGCGGCCGCTGAGGTGCATGTAACCCAGCGTGCTGCTGATCTTCATTTCGGGCACGTGCAAGGTGCCGTCGGTAAAGGTGAAGCGGTTCTCCAATTCGCCAAATCGGATGTTGTCCAGGTCCTTGCCGTCCATGAACAGGGCCATGGCGTGCATGGGCGCGAAGCGTGTCAATCGACCTTCCTCCACGCGCAGGTCGGCCACCACCGTGGTGTGCCCGAGGTCGGGTGTGAGGTCGGGTGTGAGGTCGGGATGCAGGTGCCCATCCAGCGTGAGGCTGCCGGTCACACGCCCATGCAGGTTGTCGTGTACCAGCACGTCCTGCCCGAAGTTGTCGAGCTTGAACATGACCTTGTCCAGCTCCACGTCCTTCACGTGCATGCGGCCATGGACCACGATGCTGTCCTGTTGTCTGCCGTCCAGCAGTCCGTTCCCATGCATGCTGCCACCCGCCGCACGCAGCGAGAACGAATCGACGTGGATCCGGTGGTCCTTGGTGGTGCGCACTTCGGCATGCAGGTCATCCAGCAACATGCGGTGCTGGCGCAAATGACCGATATCAGCCGTGAGTTTGAGCACGGGGAATGGAAGGGCGAAGAGGTTGAAGGCTTCGCCGTGTGCGGTGGTGTCCGTCGCGGGGCTCCACTGCGAGAGCTCGTCCAGATCAAGATTGGAGGAACGCACACGCCCTTCGATGTGCTTGTTCACCAGATCATCATCAAGGAATTGGCGCAGGTACAGGTCGGCGGTGAGGTCGCTCCGGCCCATGGCGAGCTTCAGGCCTTGCAGGGTGATGCAGCCGCTGGTATCGGTAAGCACGCGACCGTCGAGCTCCTTGAGAGGTGGCAGGTCGTTCACCCGCACAGTGAAGCGATCGATATGGGTGTTGCTGATGAAGCCCTTGTTGGTGAAGGTGTTGCTCTGCATTGTTCCAGAACCTTCCAGCACCAGGTCGCGCACCACCTCCTCCTCGATGCTGTTGTGGATGAAAGGCTGACCGTCGTACACGAGCAGTTCCTTGGCGTTGAAGTAGGAGCTGCGTAGAGCCGTGCGATGCGTTACGGTCTCGCGGCGGGTGCTATCCAGCAGTGCACCAAAGTTGTCCACCAGCACACTGGCATGCACATCGTTGCGGCTTAAGGTGAAGGTGAGGTCATCCACGTGCAACTGCTCGTCGCTGACAGCGATGCGGCCGCGTACATCGTCGAGGGTATGGGGATACTTCGCGGTGCGCAGCTCAAGGTGGCGTATGTCGATCGCAGCGGTGGGCAGGTAGCGAGCATGTTCAAGGGCATCCACCGTAGTATGAACGTCCACATCGAACGCGAGACCGCTGATGGTGTCACGCGCCCATGGGGTGTCCACTTCCTTGCCGTTCAGCGCAAGCAGTTCCGCCATGTGCAGGGTACGGCTCTCGCCATGCAACCTGAGGTCCACCGGCGCGCTCTGGTGATGGAACAATGCGCTCACGTTGCTCAGCCCGAAGTCCAGCGCCAGGTCGCTCTGCCCGATGCGCACCCGTAGGCCTTTGCTCGTCAGATCATCGCCGTCGAGCAGGATCTTGCCATTGAATCCGGTGAAGGCCTTGTTGAGCGAGGCGAGCTTCAGCTCCACATCGGTGAAGGCGATGTTGCTGGTGACCCCGTCGGTCATCTTCGTGGCGAAGTGGAGCACGCTGTCCGGTCCCACGTATTCGTTCAAGGTGATGTCGATGGTGACGGCTCCACTGCCGTGCTCGATGGCCTCCAGATCGTAGAAGGTCTTCAGGTGGGCCAGGTCGAAGTTGGCGTGGAAGTCCATGGTGATCCGGGGGTCGAGCAGGTTGTCCACGCGGATGGTGCCTTTCATCAAGCCCTTTTCCGGTTCACCGTACAGATTCACCAGTTCGAGGTAGGCCTTGTCCAATCCGCCATCATCGCCGGTGCGGAAGTGACCGGTGAAGGCCACATCGCGCAGCGCCTTGTTGTGGCTCTTATGGTGGAAGACGGTGTTCTTGCAGCCCAGCCGGAGGTCGATCAGCGGGTCCTGCTTGTCGATGGCGCCTGTGATGGTGCCGTCGAAGAAGATGTCGCCCTCGTTCTTGAACTCCTTCAGCTTGGCCAATACATCGGGCGGCGCGAAGGCGATGAAGGTGTCGAAGTTCTTCTTGTTGCCGCTCACCTTCAGGTCCAGCAACAGGTCCTTGTTCAGGTCCAGGGTGCCGTGCAGGTCCAGCTCTCCAGCATCAACTGCGAAGGTGCTGGGATGGATGGTCACGAGGCCCTCGTCGATGGTCATGTCACAGCTCAGTCGGAACGGGAACTCGCGGAACCAGGTGGTGGTGCCGGCGGTGTACTGTTGCAGGAAGAGCTCGCTCTCCAGGCCCATCCGCAACTGGTCGTCCACCATGCGCAGATAGGCATCGGCCGAGGTGATGTCGAGCACAAGCTCCTTGCCCGCATCCATGCGGTTCACCTCATGCAGTGTCACCTCCCGCAATTCGATGCGTTGCAGATCAAGGTGAGCACTGCCTTCCTCCTCCTCTGACGCCGCACTGAACAAGGCGCGATCGATGTTATAGGTGCCGTCGGTATGCTTCTCCAGGTAGAGGTGGCCCCGGCTCAGCACCAGTTTGCGGATGGTGTATTCACCGCGCAGGATGTCGAACACATCGAAGCCCAGGTAGACATCGGCGAAGGCGAAGATGGCATGGTCGTTCACGGTATCCTTGCCCGCATTGAAGCGTAGACCTTTCAGATCGATGCTGATATAGGGGAAGTTGCGGAAGGGGGAGAGCTCCACGCGCTCGAAGCTCATTTTGCCCTGCTGCCCTTCGTTCAGCCTGGCGATGACCTCATCGGCGATCTCCTGCTCGTGGGCGTAAAGGATGTAACAGAGGATGCCGAACAACAGCGCGAAGAGACCTGCAACGATGAGCAGGCTGTTACGGAGAATGCGCAGTGTGCGTCCCATGGCCATAGGTGGCCACGAAGATCATAACAGCGACAACGCTTTCATACGTGAAATGAGCCCATTTTTCACTTCCAGGCCTTCACGATCAGTCCCGTCCCCGTGGGATGCGTCATCCGCACATCCGCCATGTTCAGCACGAAGGCGATGGGGTAGGCGAGGAGGTAGTAGAACGGTAGGACCACGAAGAAGAGCTTACTGGCCTGCAGCATCAACAAAGGCCATTTCATGCTCAGTTTCCAGCTGATCTTGCCCGGTGCGCCGTAGCTGTAGCGCGCTTCCACCTTGCTGAATCCGTTGCGCAGGCACTTGGCGCGTATGTCATCGATGTTGTAGCCGTCGCGCACATGCTCTTCGATGAAGGAACCTTCGCCTTCCTCATGCACATCGCTGCCGCCCTGGTCGCTGGGGGTGCTGATAATGAGCATGCCGCCCGGCTTGAGCGACGTGCTGTAGCACCGCAGGGCCGCTTCGTCCTCGAGGATGTGCTCCATCACGTCGACGCACACCACCTGGTCGAATGTGTTCGGCTGCTGGTATTTGGTCACATCACCCACCTCGAACTTCACCTGCGGCCGGCCGATGCGCTGGAAGAAGGCATTGCAGTCGGCCACCTGCTCTTCTTTCACGTCGATGGCGGTGATGCGCGCCTTGGGCAGCAAGCTGCTTAGCCAGTAGCTGTACTGCCCGAAACCCGCACCTGCATCGTACATGTGCATGCCTTCTCCCGAGCGAGATCCTGCCCAAGGCCTCAGCTCGCGCTGGATGTGCCATGCTCGCAACAACAACAGGTCCAGCAGACGGTAGAACAGCTTGCGCAGACCAGGACTGCTGTTGAACACCACGCCCAGGCGGCGCTTGACGGGATCGTACTGCATGCCTATCCCTTCAACAGTTTGTCGATCTCCTCAGCTCGGTCCAGCGAGTCATCCACGTAGAACAGCAGCTCAGGCACGATGCGCATCTGCGAACCCACCTGTTGGCCCAGCTGGCCACGCAGGCGGTGGGACTGATCGCGGATGATGCTGATGGCCGCCTGCTTGTCCTTCACCGGGAAGAGGCTCAGGTACACTTTCGCCACACCCAGATCGGGGCTGACGCGCACGGCCGATACCGTGATGAGCCCACCGGGCAGCAAGTTCCGCGCCTCCTGCTGGAAGATCACCGCCAGCTCGCGCTGCAGCAGGCTGTTCACCTTGTTCTGTCGGATGCTGTCCATCGTGCCGCGAAGGTACTGGTGGTTGCGGACATCGATGATCGATGTTCGTTGTTCGGTCTGAACCCCCGATCCCGACCATCGACCATCGACCATCGACCATCGACCATCGAACCCCGAACCCCGAACCCCGAACCCCGAACCCCGACCATCGAACATCGAGCATCGACCATCGAACCCCGAACCCCGAACCCCGAACCCCGAACCCCAACATCCCTGCCCGCCCGGTAACTTCGCCTCCGCTCATGCGCACCTTCCTCCGCATCCTGCGCTTTGGCGCACCCTACCGCCGGTTCGCTGCGCTCAACGCGCTGTTCAACCTGCTGGCCACGGTGTTCCACCTGCTCTCGCTGCTGCTCTTCATTCCCTTCCTGCGGCTGCTGCTGGGCCAGGTGCAGCCCGTGCACGATCGTCCCGCGCAGCTGTGGACCAAGGAAGGTCTTGAAGGCACGTTCAACTGGGGGCTTACCCGGCTCATGGAGGTGTATGGCAACATGGGTGCGCTCCTCACCATCTGCATCATCGTGGTGGTGCTGTTCCTCTTCAAGAACCTGTTCCGCTACCTCGCGCTGCTCGCCATCACCCAGTTCCGCAACCGCATCGTGCGCGACATCCGGCAGGGGATCTATGCCAAGCTGCTGGAACTGCCCCTGCGTTACCACTCCAGCGAACGCAAGGGCGATCTGTTGGCGCTGATGACCAACGACCTGCACGTGGTGGAGTTCTCCGTGATGCAGTATATCGAGATGGTGTTCCGCGAGCCCATCGCGGTGCTGATGTTCCTGGGCACGATGGTGACACTGAGCCCCGGGCTGACCGCCATCTCGCTGCTCATGTTGCCAGTGAGCGGACTGCTCATCGCCCGCGTGAGCCGCAGCCTGCGGAAGCGCAGCACCCGCGTGCAGGAGAAGGAGGCCGACCTGTTGGCGCGGCTGGAGGAGACCCTTGGGGGTATCCGCGTGATCAAGGCCTTCAATGGTGAGGCCGATATGGAACGTCGTTTCGCGCGCGAGAACGAACTGCTGATGCGTGCGCATGTGTCCATGATGCGCCGCCAGGACCTGGCCTCTCCCTTGAGCGAAACGCTCGGCGCTGCGGTGATGGCGGCCATCGCCTACATCGGCGGCAGCTTCGTGCTGGGCACCGAACCCTCCCTCAATGGCGACAGCTTCCTCGGATTCATCATCATCTTCTCCCAATTGCTGGCCCCCATCAAGGGCTTCTCACAGGGCTGGAGCGCCATCACCCGCGGCGGCGCCAGTGGTCAGCGCATCTTCGACCTGCTCGCCGTGGAGAACACCGTGAAGGAGAAGCCCGATGCACAGGCGATCACCCACTTCACGGACCGCATCGAGTACCGCGCGGTGACCTTCGCGTATGAGCAGCCACCGGCCGGCAGCGAAGGCCGCTCGGTGCTGGAGGACATCCGCATCACCATTCCCAAAGGACGCAGTGTGGCCCTGGTGGGTACCAGCGGCAGCGGCAAAACGACCCTGGCCAATCTGCTGCCGCGCTTCTACGACGTAAGCGGTGGTTCCCTGCTGATCGATGGCCAGGATGTACGTGACCTGCGTCTGCGCGACCTGCGTGCGCTGATGGGCATCGTCACCCAGGACAGCATCCTGTTCAACGATTCGGTGGCGAACAACATCGCCTTCGGAACACCGGGCGTATCGCAGGCCGACATCGAACGCGCCGCTCGGATCGCCAATGCGCACGACTTCATCCAGCAGCTGGAACAGGGCTACCAGACCAACATCGGCGATGGCGGCAACCGGCTCAGTGGTGGTCAACGTCAGCGCCTGTCCATCGCCCGCGCCGTGCTGAAGAACCCGCCGATCCTGATCCTGGACGAGGCCACCAGCGCCTTGGATACCGAGAGCGAGCGGCTGGTGCAGGAGGCGCTGTTCAAGATGCTGGAAGGGCGTACCAGCCTGGTGATCGCGCACCGCCTGAGCACCATCCAGCACTGCGACGAGATCTGCGTGATGCAGCACGGACGCATCATCGAACGCGGCACGCACACGGAGCTCTACGCGGCTGGCGGACAGTATCGCAGGTTGTGCGATATGCAGGCGTTCGGTTGAGGCTACTGCTCCACCACCACGGGCAGGCGCTCCAGCATGGTGCCAGCCTGGTCGATCAGCAGCACCCAATAGGTTCCGGAGCGAAGGGCAGTGAGGTCGATGTCCACGACGGTGCTTGGAGCATGCGTTCCACGTTGCACCGTGCGCCCCCAGGAGTCCATTACCATCCAGCCCTGAACGGGCACACTGTCCGCCCCACGCGTGATGCGTGCGTGCCCAGCTGTGGGGTTCGGGTGAACGCGTGTATCCGTCGTGGAACGCTCGTCAATGTTGACCGTGGCACAGGCCAGGGGACCGCAGTAGGTGGGTGTGAGCACAATGGTGCCGGTGTGAACATCCCAGAACGGCGGTGTGGTAAGGGTAGGAGTAAGGTCACAGAGCTGCATGGACCCGATGATGTTGCCGTGGTTCTCCGCATGCTCCAGAATGCAGATGGAACCCTGTCCCCGGATATCCGTGTTTTCCAGTACGTAGAGGTTACGGGTGTTGAGGCGGCCGCTCGTGGTTTGCTCGAATTGTATGCCTCCGAAGACGCCAAGGGTTGTGGATCCATTGATGTTAATGTGTCCTTCGTTCCAAAGGCTACCACTGAATTGAGAATAATCAAGTGCTTCTATAGATCCGTTATTTATGGAGTATCGATATAATTTAAGTATTGATGAACAAGATACATCCCCACTGTTGAACAACTCGCGACCAGCAATGATCGAGTCACCTATTATTGTTCCTGTGTTGGAGATCATGCCTAAGGCATATAAATTATTGCATAGCGTGTATCCATTGTTGTACATACTTCGATAAAAGCCTACAACTAATGAATCGGCAAGTGTGATGTTGCCGTAGTTGATCGTAGAGTCTGCTAGAAGTATCAAGCGATCACTGTTGAGCTCCCCATGATTCGCGAAGTATGTGTCGTACTCCGGTATCAGATCGACGTCCGTTACCAGTCTGTTTATGGAAATGGTGCCATGATTGACCATGCTTCCCGCGACGAACATTTCTATATCCCCCATTAGCGATGCCGATGGGGAGATCTCCGTGTATACTGCATTGGGTAAAGAATAGCTTCCCAAGCCGGTCATGTTGTGATTAATAAAAAGAGTGTCGCACTGGCTAAAATTGCAATCACACGACCAGTTCGCTGGATCGAGCAGTTCTCCAGAAGCTATGGTTTGGCAGGGTTGGGCCATGACGTTACCGGCCCCGAACATCGCCATGCACAAGATCGAACGTACGCTCATTCAGCTAGGATAAGTATCCTGAAGCAACGCGATGGAGTCGTCCCAAGGAACGGCGAACACCGGATCAGGAACGGATCACCGCCCCCCTCACTCCTCCTTCTTCCGGAACAAGCGATCGAACACGTTGCGGCGTTCGGTCTTGCTCGTGTCGGGTGCGTCCGGTAGACGCCCTTCCCGTCCAAAGGCCGCATCGATCAAACGTTCCAAGGCCGTGCGTTCGCGGCGTGCATCACAGTCCATCGAGAAGGTGCTGTCCAATGCGAGGGTGAAGGGCTTGATGTAACGACCGCGCAAACGGCCATCGCTTTCCACCCGCTTCAACGTTGCGCCGACCACCGGCAGGGCCAGTGAACCGCCCGTGCCAAGCGCGCTGCTGAAGTGGATGTCCGGGTCGAAGGCGCCCACCCACGCACCGGCCACCAGGCCCGGCGTGAAGGCCACGAACCACGCATCGCTGTAGCCCTGCGAGGTGCCGGTCTTGCCCGCGTAGGCTCCGGTAAGTCCGTAACGCGTGCGTAGTGCGGTGCCGGTCCCCTGATCCACGGCACGCTGCAACATGCGCACCAACTGGGCTGCGACCTCCGCATCGATGGCCTGCACCGAACGTGGTGCCTTGGCCTTGTACAACTCCTTGCCCCGTGCATCGGTGATGCGCGTGATGAGCTGTGGCGTGACCCGCTTGCCCTGCATGGCGAAGGCACCGTAGGCCGGCACGAGCTGATGCAGGCTGACGTCCATGGCACCCAGGCTCATGGCCGGCTTGTCCGCTTCGCGTGTGGGCAGGCCCAAGCCCTTCAACACCTGCGTGATCGTATCCACACCGGTGCGGAAGTAGAGGTCCACAGTGGGCCGGTTCATGCTGCGTGCCAAGGCATACCACATGGCCACCTCGCCACCGGTGCTGTCGCGGTCGAAGTTGTCCGGGGTCCAGCCATCGAACTCCGCATAGCTCTTCTTGTCGTTGTCCAGGTAGGTGCAGGGGTGGAAGCCCCGCTCCAAGGCTGCTGCATAGACGATGGGCTTGATGGTGCTGGCCACCGGGCGTGCAGCCTTCACCAGGTCATATGGCAGGTAGCGGTAATGGTCACCGCCCACCCAGGCGCGCACCGCTCCAGTGCCCGGCTCCATCATCAGCACAGCGGCGTTCAGCAGGCGGTGGTAGTGCCAGAGCGAGTCGCGGTAGGAGAGGGTGTCCACCCGCTCGCCCCCATGGTCGTAGAGCTCGAAGGCATGGGTGCTGTTCTGCTTCCACGCTGCGCGACCCTTGCGCTCCATGCGCTTTTCCCAACGTTTGCGGGCGCCAGCGGCCTTGAGCTCGCGGTCCAGCTTGGGCTGCATGGTCTTCAGGTGGTCCTGTGCAGCTTGGTAGGCGCTGCGTTGCAGGCTGGCATCGAGCGTGCTGTGGATGCGCAGCCCATCCTTGCGCAGATCGTAGCTGCGGCCGTTCTGTTCGGCCAGGTCCTTCAGGATACGTTCAGCTTCCTGCTCCACTTGATGGACGAAATAGCCATAGAGGTCGAGTGCATCACCGCCTGCGTACTGAAGCTGCAAAGGCAGTGCGCGCAAGCTGTCGGTGGCACTGCGGCTCAAATGTCCTTGCTCGTGCATGAGCTCAAGCACCTGGTCACGGCGTCCTTTGCTGCGCTCGGGATGCAGGCGCGGGTTGTAGCTGGTGTTGGCCTTCAGCATACCCACGAGCACCGCGGCCTGCTCCACCTTCAGCTTGGCGGTGGTGGTGCTGAAGTAGCGCTGGGCCGCACTTTCAATGCCGTAGGTGTTCTCACCGAAGGGCACCGAGTTGAAGTAGAGCACGAGCACGTCGTTCTTGGTGAGGATGCGCTCCAGCCGCTGCGCCACCAAGGCTTCCTTCATCTTGTTCACCGGCACCGTGAGCAGGCCATGGTCCTCGCGACCATAGAGGTTCTTCACCAGTTGCTGCGAGATGGTGCTGCCCCCGCCCCCCTTGCGATCGCCGCCCAGCAGGGTGCGGAAGAACACGCGCACATAGCTGCGGCCATCCACCCCCTGGTGACTGAAGAAGCGCGCATCCTCGGTGGAGACGAGCGCGTCGATCAGGTGCTGCGGCAGATCCTCGTAACGCACGTTGGTGCGGTCCTCCGCGAAGATCTTGCCGATGAGCTCGCCGTCGCGGGCCAGCACCAGCGTGGCCTCTTCGTGGGTGATGGCGCCCAGCTCCTCTTCGCTCGGCAGATCGCCGAAGACACCCATGCGCACGGTCTGCATCAGTGTGATGAAAAGCACGAAGACAACGCTGAGTGCGATCAAGGCGATCTTCAGAAACGACGCACTGCCTTTGGTAGTGCTCTTCTTTCTTCGCTTGCCAGCCATGGTGGTCCGTCAGCGATCAAGCGGTGCCCTCGTCGCCCCCCTCCACGTACTCGTCCTTGTACAGCAGGTCGCTCTCGTAAGGATAGCGGGCCATGTGCAGCGCCTTCACACGGTGGTAGAGCATCTTCCGCAGGCCATCAATATTGACCCGCTGCGCTGCGCTCACGAAGATGCAGTCGTCGCCCATGCGCGCCATCCAACTGGCCTGCAGCTCGGCCAGGGTGTACTGGTCCGTTCGCTTCGGTGCCAGGTCGTCCGGATCATGCGGTGCGGGCCGGTAGGCGTCCACTTTGTTGAAGACGACGATCACCGGTCGGTCACCCGCACCGATCTCGTTCAACGTTTGTTGCACCGTTTGATACTGCTCCTCGAAGTTGTGGTGGCTGATGTCCACCACGTGCAGGAGCAGATCGGCCTCGCGTGTTTCGTCCAAGGTGCTCTTGAAGCTCTCGATGAGCTGGGTGGGCAGCTTGCGGATGAACCCCACCGTGTCGCTGAGCAGGAAGGGGAGATTACCCAGCACCACCTTGCGCACCGTGGTGTCCAGTGTGGCGAAGAGCTTGTTCTCGGCGAACACATCGCTCTTGCTCAGCAGGTTCATCAAGGTGCTCTTGCCCACGTTGGTGTAGCCCACCAAGGCCACGCGGATCATGCGGCCGCGGTTGCTGCGCTGGGTGGCCATCTGCCGGTCGATCTGGCGCAGTTGGTCCTTCAACAGGGAAATGCGATCGCGCACCAAACGGCGGTCGGTCTCGATCTCCTTCTCACCCGCACCACCGCGCGTTCCAGTGCCACCACGCTGGCGTTCCAAGTGGGTCCATAGCTTGGTGAGGCGCGGCAGCATGTACTCGTACTGCGCCAGTTCTACCTGGGTCTTGGCGTGCGAGGTGCGGGCCCGGCGGGCGAAGATGTCCAGGATGAGGCGCGGGCGGTCCAGTACCGGGCACGCCAGCTCTTTCTCCAGGTTGCGCTGTTGCGAGGGCGATAACTCGTCGTCGAAGATGACGCAGTCCGCGCCGTGCTCCTGCATCCACGCTTTCACTTCGGCCAGTTTGCCGCTGCCCACGTAGGTGCGGCCGTCGGGTTTGTGCAGGCGTTGCACGAAGCGTTTCAGCGTGCTGATGTCTGCCGTGCTGGCCAGGAACTCCAGCTCGTCCAGGTATTCCTTCACCTGGTCGGCGTCCTGCCGGTCGGTGACCAGGCCGATGAGCACGGCTTTTTCGGCCTTGCCCTTGATCTCCAGTGGGTCGATCATTCGTTCACGCGCAGGGTGCGCACATGGGCCACCACCGCATCGATCTCCGCCGGGGTGAGGGCGTTCTTGTAAGGCATCATCACACCCTTGCCGTTCTGCACGATGGCCTTCATCTCCGCTGCTGACAACATCGAGCGGCGCAGGTCCTTGGCGCCATTGAGGCCCAGACCACCGTCCTTGCCGTGGCACAGGCTGCAGTGCATGGTGAAGAGCTGCGCGCCCTTGTCCTTCGGCTGGCGCCCCTCCGCCTCCGCTGTGCCACTGCTGCCACAGGCGAAGAACAACAGCACCGGGCTGCCGATGATGATCAGGATCCGTTTCATAGCCATCCGCGTCCGTGGCCGATCTCACGGAACGGCCAGGGGATCGCCCACAACATCAGTGCCAGAGCGATGAGGAAGAACACCCACACATGGCGTTGCTTCAACCGTTCGTCCTTGGCCCGTTTCGAGAGGCTGCGTCCCACCGTGACCAGCGCAATGGCGATGACCATGGTGCCCAGGTGTTCCATTTTCCAGAAGCGCCCTTCGGCACTGCTGCTGTCCAAGGCGTAGCTCTTGGTGGTGAAGTACAGGATCAGGCCCAGCGCCAGTTGGACGTGGGACAGCACCACGGCAAGGATGGCCAGGGTGCGTTCGCCGTTGAGGATGGGACGGCGGGTGAGGAAGCCATACAGGTGCGTGAAGGCGGCACCGGCCAGCGCCAGTAACAGCAGGTAGCGCAGCAGGCTGTGGAAGAAGGTCAGCAGTGAACCATCCATGGCGAATGGGAGTTGGGTTGGACAGGAGCGGCGCGAAGGTAGTGTGTTGCACGCCCTATGCTTCGCTTACAGCCACGCTTCCGCTGCCTACTTTCGGCCTCCCGTTATGCGCTTCAACGTCCTTCTCGTCCTTATGGTGACCCCGCTGCTCCTCACCGCGCAGTCCACCCCGCCCCCCCGCCACATCCAAGAGGTGGCCCCCGTTGTGGTGGCCCTCACCAATGCCACCCTGCACACCGACGCCTTCACCACGCTGCCCAAGGCGACCCTGCTGCTGCGCGATGGGCGTGTGGTGGCCGCTGGCGCCCAGGTGACCATCCCCGCCGGTGCCGAGGTGCGCGACCTCAAGGGCCTGCACATCTGGCCTGCCCTCATCGATCCCTACAGCGACCTGGGTCTGCCCGCGAGCACCACCGAGGAACGCAAGGCCGAAGCCACCGGAAGCCGCCACTGGAACGATGCCCTGCGCTCCGACTTCCGAGCGCACACCGTTCTCCGCACCGATGCCGACCGCGCTGCCAAACTGCGTGAACAGGGCTTCGCTACCGTGATCACACACCGCATGGACGGCATTGCCCGCGGCACGTCCTGCGCGTTACACCTGCGCGATGAGCCCGCTGCCGAAGTGGTGCTCGCCAGCGATGTGGCCGCCCACTTCTCCTTGCGCAAGGGCAGTGCCACCAACAAGTATCCCAGCTCGCAGATGGGCGCCATCGCCCTGCTGCGCCAGGCCCTGCTGGATGCGCAGTGGCAGGCGCGTACCGCCCAGCGCACCACCGACCCCGTGCTCGAAGCGCTGGCCCGTCAACTGCCGGGCCGCGTGGTGGTGGAGGCCAATGACCGCAACGAGCTGCTGCGGTGGAACACGCTGCTGAAGCCCTTCGGTGTGACGGCGATCGTGCGCAGTGGCGGCGATGAGTATGCGCGCCTCGCGGACGTGAAGGCCACTGGCATGCCGCTGCTCCTGCCGCTGCAACTGCCCGATGCGTACGATGTGGCCGACCCCTACGATGCGCAGGAAGTGTCCTTCGCCCGCTTGAAGCATTGGGAACTGGCGCCGTTCAACCCTGCACTGGTGGACAGCGTGGCCATTCCCTTCGCCTTCACCGCGCACGGCCGCAAGGACCTGAAGGACCTGTGGAAGGACCTGCGCCGCATGGTGGCCTGTGGGTTGGACAGCGCACGCGCCATTGACGCCCTCACCGCTGCGCCGGCCCGCCTGTTCGGACTGGAGAACGAAGTGGGCACCCTTGCACCCGGACGCAGCGCCGACCTGCTCATCACCTCGCACCACCTGCTGGATGCGAAGAACACCATCCACGAGACCTGGGTGGCCGGCAGGCGCCACGTGCTCCGCGATCCCGACCTGCCACCGCTGGCAGGCACCTTCGACCTCAACCTGGGCGACGCCATCTGGGCCTTGCAGGTGAAGGTAGAGCCCGGCAAGGCCGAAGCCACCATGCGCCTGCCCGGTGAAGCGGACAGCCTCGCGGTGAAGGTGGATCTACAGCAACAGGGCAGCCTGATCAACCTGCGGTTCGCGCGGCGCGACGATGCCAAGGCCATCACACGCCTCAGTGGTACCGTGCATGGAGCGGGCAGCATCTGGGACGGACAAGGGCAACGGCCCGGTGGTCAATGGTTCCACTGGAGCGCCGTGCGCCAGGCGGACAGTGTTCCCCGTGCGAAGCGCGACAGCACGGCCAGCGAACCACCCGTAGCGCATGGAGCCGTGCTGCACCCGCTCGTGGGCTTTGGATGGTCCGAAGCACCCCAGCCATCCACCATCATCTTCCGGAAGGCCACCGTGTGGACCAACACCGATCAGGGTATCCTGCGCAATACGGATGTCTGCGTGCATCAGGGCAAGGTGCTGGCCGTGGGCGAGGACCTGCGCGTGGAAGAGCTCTTCCCCGGCAAGGTGCGTCCGGTCGTTACGGAGATCGATGCGAAGGGACGGCACCTCACCACCGGCATTGTCGATGAACACTCGCACATCGCCATTTCGCGCGGGGTGAACGAAGGTGCGCGCTCCATCTCGTCCGAAGTGCGCATTGCCGATGTGGTGGACCCGGATGACATCAACATCTACCGCAACCTCGCCGGCGGTGTCACCACGGTGCAGTTGTTGCACGGCAGTGCCAATCCCATCGGTGGGCAAAGCGCCCTGATCAAGCTGCGGTGGGGCCTGGCCGCCGACAGCCTGTTGATCCGCGATGCGGCCGGCCACATCAAGTTCGCCCTAGGTGAGAACGTGAAGCAGAGCAACTGGGGTCCGGGCGATCGCTTTCCCCGTTCGCGCATGGGTGTGGAGCAGCAGTTCTACGACGCCTTCCACCGGGCGAAGGAGTACGACACCACATGGCGTAGCTGGAACAGCCTGCGCCCCAAGGACCGCGACCTGCGCAATGAACCGCGGCGCGATCTGCAGCTGGAGGCCCTGGCGGAGATCCTGCGCGGCGAGCGGCACATCACCTGCCACAGCTATGTGCAGAGCGAGATCGACATGCTCATGCACGTGGCCGACAGCATGGGCTTCACGGTGAACACCTTCACCCACATCCTGGAAGGCTACAAGATGGCCCGAAAGATGCAGGAGCACGGTGTCAGCGCCAGCACCTTCAGCGACTGGTGGGCCTATAAGTTCGAGGTGTACGACGCCATCCCTTACAACGCCGCGCTGCTGCATGCACAGGGCGTCAACACGGGCATCAACAGCGACGATGCCGAGATGAGCCGCCGTCTCAACCAGGAAGCGGCCAAGGCCATCAAGTACGGCGGCGTATCCCCCGAGGAGGCCTGGAAGATGGTGACCCTGAATCCGGCGCGCATGCTGAAGCTGGACCACCGCATAGGCCGTGTGGCACCGGGCATGGACGCTGACCTTGTGCTCTGGAGCGCCGATCCGCTCAGCATCCAGGCGCGGGTGGAACGCACCTATGTGGATGGCGTGTGCTACTTCGATCGGGTGACCGATCTGCAGCGCCGCACCTGGGCTGCCGCCGAACGCGACCGCATCGTACGTGCCATGATCGCCGCGCAGGCCGATGGCGCACCCACCCGCAAGGCACGCCGCGAACGCAAGCACCTGTGGCACTGCGACGACCTGGGTGAAGAAGGACACGAAGGACATGATCAGCACTGAGCACATGCCACCCACCCTCCACCTCCGGCGCGTGTTCGCCAGCCTGTTCCCGGTGCTGTGCGCAGCCCTGCTCCTGGCCCAGCATCCTGCCCCCGCCCCACCCCAGTCACGCTCCATCCTCGTCACCGGTGGAACGGTGCATGTGGGTGATGGCCGCACCATCAGCGAGGGCGCCGTCGGCTTCCGCAATGGTCGCATCGATTACGTGGGCTACAACTATGGCGTGAAGGCCACGTACGACACCATCATCGATGTCAGCGGTCAGCATGTGTATCCAGGCTTCATCGCAGCAGATGCCACCATCGGACTCTCTGAGATCGAGGCTGTGCGCGCCAGTGTGGACGATGCCGACATCGGTGAGCTGGAGCCCGAGCTGCGCAGCGCCATCGCCTACAAGGCCGATTCGCGCCTCATCCCCACCACCCGGACCAACGGCGTGCTCGTGGCGCAGGTGTGTCCGCGTGGGCTCATCATCAGCGGCACCAGTTCTGTGATGCAGCTCGACGCCTGGGACTGGGAGCAGGCGGTGGTGAAGCCCGATGATGCCGTACACCTCAACTGGCCGGCCGCGTATGAACGCAGCGGCTGGTGGGCCGAGCCGGGCGAGACCGACAAGGCCAAGGATGATGCACGTGCCAAGCGCCTTACCGAGCTGCGCGCCTTCTTCAGCAAGGCCCGCGCCTATGCCCAGGTCACGGCGCCCGCTGCCCGCGACCTGCGGATGGAAGCCATGCGCGGCTTGTTCACCGGCAACAAGGCGCTCTTCGTACATGCCGATGCCGCACGCGAGATCAGCGAGGCTGTGCTCTTCGCCAAGGAGCTGGGTGTGCGGCGCACCGTGCTCGTGGGCGGGTACGATGCCTGGCGCGTGGCAGACATCCTGCGCGACAACAAGGTGGATGTGGTGCTCCGCCGCTTGCACAGCCTTCCCCTGCGGCCGGAGGATGATATTGATCTGCCCTACCGCCTGCCGGCCCTGTTGAAGGAGCGCGGAATCCGCTTCTGCCTGGGCTATGCCGGTGACATGGAGGCCATGGGCCTGCGCAACCTGCCGTTCACTGCGGGCACCGCCATGACCTACGGACTCTCCGCCGAGGATGCGCTGCGCAGCATCACACTGGATGCTGCTGCCGTGCTCGGCGTGGATGATCGCCTCGGCAGCCTGGAAGTGGGCAAGCAGGCAACGCTCATCGTGTCACGCGGCGATGCGCTGGACATGCGGAGCAATGCCCTCACCCATGCTTTCATCGACGGGCGCACGCTGGTATTGGATGACCATCACCAGCAGCTATACCGGGTGTACAAGGAGCGAATGGAGCGGGGTCAGTAACCCAGCCGCTCCCGCGTGCGCTGCAGCACGCGCTGTGCCACGGTGCGCGCCTTCGCTGCACCCACCTGCAGGACACGGTCCAGCTCTGCGGTATCGTTCATCAGGCGCTGGAAGGTGTCGCGCTCCTGCTTGTAGCTGTCCAGCAGCACCTCCAGCAACGCCTTCTTCGCGTGGCCATAGCCATAGCCACCCGCGCGGAACTTGGCCGCCATGTCCGCCACCGCATCCGCTGGGGCCACCAGCTTGAAGAGGCGGTACACATGGTTGCCCTCGGGGTCCTTCGGTGCCTCCAGCGGCTGGCTGTCCGTAACGATGCCCATCACGTCCTGCTTCAGCTCCTTCTCACTGGCGAAGAGACGCACCAGGTTGTTGCGGCTCTTGCTCATCTTCTCGCCGTCCGTGCCGGGCACCACCATCACCTGCTCATCGATGCGCGCGTCGGGCACCACGAAGGTCTCGCCCATCTGGTGGTTGAAGCGCTCGGCCACATCCCGCGTGAACTCCAGGTGCTGCTTCTGGTCCTTGCCCACCGGCACGAAGTGTGCGTCGTAGAGCAGGATGTCCGCCGCCATGAGCATGGGATAGGTGAACAGACCAGCGTTCACGTCCTCCAAGCGATCGGCCTTATCCTTGAAACTGTGCGCGAGGGCGAGGCGTGAGTAGGGGAAGAAGCAGTTCAGGTACCAGCACAGTTCGGTCACCTCAGGCACATCGCTCTGGCGGTAGAACACGCTGCGCTCCGGATCCAGCCCGCACGCCAGCCACGCCGCGGCCACGGCGTTGGTGTTGCTGCGCAGCAGCGCCCCATCCTTGATCTGCGTCAGGGAGTGCAGGTCGGCGATGAAGAAGAAGGAGTCGTTGCCCGGCTGCCTGCTCAGCGCGATGGCCGGACGGATGGCGCCGAGCACATTGCCCAGGTGGGGCGTGCCGGTGCTTTGGATGCCTGTAAGGATGCGGGCCATGAGGTGGCGAAGATAGGTGCGCCCCACACGGCCCTGCTCCTCGCAAGCTGGCTACATTCGCCCTCCCGTTCCATGGACCCCCAGCAACCCCACGTCCGCAGCAGGGTGCCCGATGGTGAACAGCTTCGTTCGCCCATCGCGCGCTGGCTCTTCCTGCCGCTGCGCTGGCTATACAAGCTGTGGTTCGCCCTGGTGTTCTTCGGTTCGCTGGTGGTCCTGTATCCCTACTTCCGCCTGCTGCTGGGTCATCCCGACCGGTATCCGCGCGCTTTCCGCATGAAGCGCCGCTGGGCCTTCTTCCTGCAGTGGGCCAGCGGTGTGCCGCAACAGGTGGAGCGCCACGCCGCACTGCCTGCCGGTCCGATGGTGATCTGCTGCAACCACGGAAGCTACCTGGACATCATCCAGATGTACAACTTGATACCCACGTACTTCCTCTTCATGGGCAAGTACGAACTGTTGAAGTGGCCGCTCTTCAACATCTTCTTCAAGGGCATGAACATTGCCGTGAACCGCAGCAGCCGGGTGGAGGCTGCCATGGCGCTGCGCAAAGCCGGAGAAGCCATCGATCGCGGCACCAGCATCGCGCTCTTTCCCGAGGGGACCATCCCCGCCCATGCTCCGCGGATGAAGCCCTTCAAGGATGGGGCCTTCAGGCTGGCCATCGAAAAGCAGGTCCCCATTGTGCCAGTGACCTTCGTGGACCACTGGCGCCTCTTTGGCGAACCATTGGAGCTCCTGAGCCGAGCCAGACCCGGCTGGGCCCGTGCGGTGCTCCATGCGCCCATTCCCACAGCCGGCATGACCCTCGATGATGTGGTAACTTTGCGCCAGCAGGTGTTCGCCGTCATTGAAGCACCGCTCTTGCAGTTCGCACCCCACCATGCAGATCACTGAACAGACCCTGGACCGCATCGCCGAGCTGGCCAAGCTGGATTACAGCGACCCTGCCGCACGTGCCGCCATCCTCGCCGATATGGAGCGGGTGCTTTCCTTCGTGGAGCGGCTCAATGAGGTGGATACCACCGGCGTGGAGCCCCTGATCTTCATGACCGATGAAGCCAACGTGCTCCGCCCCGATGCAGTGGATCCCACCCAGATCGTGAGCAAACAGGATGCGTTGCGCAACAGTCCGGTGAAGGACAGCGACTACTTCAAGGTGCCCCGCGTGGTGGACAAGTGATGATCAATGCGGCGGATGCGCTCAGTGCGCATCGCTCCAGCGTGCTCGCGGACCCGTGCCAAGCTCGCGCCAACCGAAGATGAGCGTGAGCAGGATGGCCGAGGCCATGTTCACCCCCACGAAGGCGTTCACATAGGTGGCGTCGCCGCCCCACCAGGCCGGTAGCACCGGAATGATGAAGAAGGCGCAGTTGCTCACGATCTGCATGATCAGCAGGATGGTGCCGCTGTGGCTCATGTTGTAGGTCCAACCAAGCAGGATCGTCAGGCTGATCATGCTCAGCAGGAACATGTGCCACGGATACCCGTCGGGCACACCCTCGCCGATCAACAGCATGGGTAGGTACCACAGACCCCAGGCGATGCCGATGATCAGGCACGACGCCAGCGCGCTGTACTTCTCCTGCATCCGTGTCACGCAGAACTTCATCCAGGCGGTCTCCTCCACGAAGGCGATGCCCACGATGAACGCCAGATTGCGCAACCAGTCGCGCAGGTTGCTGTAGTCGCCACCGAAGAAATCATCGACCACCCAACCCGGCCAGCTGGCCATTCCCAGCATCACCAGCACGCCGATACCCACGTAGGTGAAGAGGAACTTCCAGGAGAAGGCCAGCAAATACCACTTGGGGTGCACCTTCCATTTGAGGAAGCCACCGAACAGTTTCATCAAGCCAGCCTTGCCCTCCAAGTACCACGTGAGCAGCACCACGAACGCCAAGGGGCCGAACACGCGGAAACGGAACACCATCCATGCCTGCGGAGAGTCGTGCATGTGGGATCCTTCGGGAACCATCAGTTTGACGATCCCCACCACCAGGAACTGGTATCCTAGCGTGAGCAGAACGAAGACAAGGACCGGAAATTTGGCGACGAACTGTTTCATTTTGTCGATGGAGAGGGGCGCAAGGTAATGGCTTCCGGTCCACTTGTAAAGACAGGGCCTTCCACCCGCTACTTTCGCACACCCGAACAGCAACCACCATGTACGGCAGTCTCCAAGCCCACTTGCAGCGCGAATTGAAAGCCATTGAAGAGGCCGGTCTCTTCAAGCGTGAACGCATCATCACCAGTGAACAGGACGCTGAGATCACGGTCAATGGGCGGCGGGTGTTGAACTTCTGCGCCAACAATTACCTCGGTCTTTCCTCGCATCCCGAAGTGCTGAAGGCCGCACATGCCACCCTCGACGGTCATGGATACGGCATGAGCAGTGTGCGCTTCATCTGTGGTACGCAGGACATCCACAAGGAGCTCGAACAGAAGCTGGCCACCTTCCACGGCACGGAAGACACCATCCTTTATGCGGCCTGTTTCGACGCCAATGGCGGCGTGTTCGAGCCGCTGCTCGGCGAAGAGGACGCCATCATCAGTGATGCCCTCAACCACGCCAGCATCATCGATGGCGTAAGACTGTGCAAAGCCAAGCGCTACCGCTATGCCAACAACGACATGGCCGACCTGGAGCAGCAGCTCAAAGCGGCGCGTGCCGATGGGGCCCGCCACATCCTCATTGTTACCGACGGGGTCTTCAGCATGGACGGTATCGTGGCCGACCTCAAGGGCATCTGCGATCTGGCCGACACCTACGAGGCGCTGGTGATGGTGGACGAGTGCCACGCGGCGGGCTTCATCGGCAGGACCGGACGGGGTAGTGTGGAGCATTGCGGGGTGATGGGACGGGTGGACATCATCACCGGGACCCTCGGCAAGGCCCTCGGCGGCGCCATGGGCGGCTACACCACCGGCCGGAAGGAGATCATCGAGATGCTCCGCCAGCGCAGTCGCCCCTACCTCTTCAGCAATTCCCTGGCCCCGGCCATCGTGGGCGCCAGCATCGCCGTGATCGACCTGCTGAGCCGCACCACCGAGCTGCGCGACCGGTTGGAGCGCAACGTGGACCGCTTCCGCTCGGGCATCGAGGCGCTGGGCTTCAGAACGCGCGGCGCCGGTGCCGCCATCGTTCCGGTGATGCTGGGCGATGCCAAGCTGAGCCAGGTGATGGCGGACAAGCTGCTGGAGGAGGGCATCTACGTCATCGGCTTCTTCTATCCCGTGGTGCCGAAGGAGACGGCCCGCATCCGGGTGCAGCTCAGCGCGGCCCATACAGATGCCCATATCGATCATGCGCTGGCGGCCTTCGCCAAGGTGGGCCAAGCACTGGGGGTGATCGCATAAGCCGCCCCAATGGGGTTTTCCGACCGTCCGGCGACAATGCGCGAACCACTGACCCTCAGTATGTTAGTTCGATCGGTGCAGCAGCTGTGAACACCGGTTTGTTGGTTTCGCGGAAAAGCATCTATCTTCGCAGCCCGTTTTCGGGGAAACCCCCTTTCTAAAAGCACACACCAGTGGCTTCGACGACACACACCACCAGCATGGCCAACGCGGCCACCGTGCAGCCCGAATGGCTCATCGTGGATGCTGAGAACGAGGTTCTTGGACGCCTCGCCAGCAAGGTCGCCATGATCGTACGTGGCAAACACAAGCCGTCCTTCACCCCCCACGTCAACTGCGGCGACCATGTCATCGTGATCAACGCTGACAAAGTGCGCCTCACCGGTGGCAAGATGGGCTACAAGGAGTACCAGCGCTTCAGCGGCTACCCCGGTGGTCGTTCAGTTGAGATCGCCAAGGACCTCATCACCCGCAAGCCGGAGGCCATGGTGGAGATCGCCGTGCGCGGCATGCTCCCCAAGAACCGCCTGGGCCGTCGCCTCTTCAACAACCTCCATGTGGTTGCAGGCGCCGAGCATAAGCACGAAGCACAGAAGCCCCGCATGTTCGACTTGAACACGATCAAGTAAGATGGAACCCGTTATCAGCCTCGGCCGCCGCAAGACCTCCGTTGCCCGTGTCACCCTGATGGAGGGCACCGGTGAGATCACCATCAATGGCCGCGATGGGAAGGAGTACTTCCCCATCACCATGCAGCAGTTCAAGCTGCAGCAGCCCTTCCAGCTCACAGAGACCGTCGGCAAGTTCGACGTGGTCGCCCGCGTTGACGGCGGCGGTATCACCGGACAGGTGGACGCCCTCCGTCTGGGTATCGCCCGCGCCCTGGTGGCCGTGGATGCCGAGAACAAGCCCAAGCTGAAGGCCGAAGACCTCATGACCCGCGACCCACGTGCTGTGGAGCGCAAGAAGTTCGGTCGCAAGAAGGCCCGCAAGCGTTACCAGTTCAGCAAGCGTTAATCGTCCCAGCGCTTGTTCAGGATCCAATCCCGCTGGACCGCCCGCTTGCAGCAATGCACGTGGTCGCTACCAGCGGGATGCCTGTATCATCGGGAACAAGGAATGTGAACTAAAACAAGGACAATGGCCCGTTTGGAATTCAAACAACTGCTCGATGCCGGCGTGCACTTCGGTCACCTGAAGCGCAAATGGCACCCCAACATGGCGCCCTACATCTTCGACGAGAAGAAGGGCATCCACATCATCGACCTCAACAAGACGGCGGTGAAGCTGGAGGAGGCGACCGCCGCCATGAAGAACATCGCGCGTGGAGGCAAGAAGGTCCTCTTCGTGGCCACCAAGAAGCAGGCGAAGGACATCGTTGCTGAAAAAGTGAAGCCCACCGGCATGCCCTTCGTTACCGAACGGTGGAGCGGTGGCATGCTCACCAACTTCGGCACCATCCGCCGCACCATCAAGAAGATGGCCACCATCGATCGCATGAAGACCGATGGCACCTTCGACAACATGAGCAAGCGTGAGCGTCTCCAGGTGAGCCGCCAGCGCGAGAAAATGGAGAAGAACCTGGGCTCCATCGCGGATCTCACCCGCCTGCCCAGTGCCCTCTTCGTGGTGGACATCGTGAAGGAGCACATCGCCATCGCCGAAGCCCGCAAGCTGGGTATCCCCACCTTCGCCATGGTGGACACCAACAGCGACCCCATGCTCGTGGATTACGCGATCCCTGCCAACGACGACGCCACCAAGAGCATTGAGCTCATCGTCGATGAGATGATCAAGGCGATCAATGAAGGGTTGGAGGAGCGCAAGAACGCTCCCGAGCCGGCCGCCGATGAAGCGGAGGAAAGCGAAGGTGCCGAAGCCACCGTGGCCGAGGGTACCGAAGGCACCACTGAAGAGAACAACTGAACATGAGCACCATGGCTATCACCGCTGCTGATGTGAACAAGCTGCGCCAGATCACCGGCGCAGGCATGATGGATTGCAAGAAGGCTCTCACGGAGGCCAATGGCGACTTCGATGCCGCCATCGACCTGCTCCGCAAGCAGGGCCAGAAGGTGGCCGCCAAGCGCGCCGACCGTGATGCCACTGAAGGCCTCGTGTTCGCTCGTACCAGCGCCGACGGCACAAAGGGTGTGCTGGTGTGCGTGAACTGCGAGACCGACTTCGTGGCCAAGAACGCCGACTTCACCGCCATGGCCGAACGCATGACCAACATCGCCTTGGAACAGGGCTTCGACAGCGTGGAAGCGCTGAAGTCCGCTGCGTACGACACCAACGGCCAGACGATCGCCGAGAAGCTCGTGGAGCAGACCGGTGTGATCGGTGAGAAGATCGATGTGAGCGCCTGCCAGGCCCTGAACGCGGCCTACGTGTACGCCTACAATCACCCTGGCAACAAGGTGGCCAGCCTCGTGGGGCTGAGCAAGGCCGGGCACGAAGGCATCGCCAAGGATGTGGCCATGCAGGTGGCTGCCATGGCGCCCATCGCCCTGGACAAGAGCAGCACCCCGCAGAACGTGATCGACAAGGAGCTGGAGATCGGCAAGGAGCTCGCCATCCAGGAGGGCAAGCCCGCCGACATGGCCGAGAAGATCGCCCAGGGCCGCCTCAACAAGTTCTTCAAGGAAAGCACCCTGCTCGCACAGGAGTTCATCAAGGACAACAAGATGAACGTGGAGCAGTACGTGAAGACGGCCGACAAGGACCTCACTGTGACCGGCTTCAAGCGTCACTCGTTGACCGTCTGATGTTGGCATATATCTGAATTGAAAGAGGGGGGCTTCGGCCTCCCTCTTTACTTTTCGCCCCGCTCAACGACACCCCCAATGCCCCGCACCTACTCCCGCATCCTGCTGAAGCTCTCCGGCGAAAGCCTCATGGGCGACAAGTCCTATGGCATCGACAGCGCCCGCCTGGGGCTGTATGCGGACGAGATCATCGCCGTGGCGCAGCAGGGAGTGCAGGTGGCCGTGGTGATCGGAGGGGGCAACATCTACCGTGGCATGCAGGCCGAAGGGGCCATCGACCGGGTACAGGGCGACCACATGGGCATGCTGGCCACGGTGATCAATAGCCTGGCCCTGCAGAGCGCTCTGGAGGCAAAGGGTTACAAGACCCGCCTGCTCACGGCCATCAAGATGGAGCAGATCGCCGAGCCGTTCATCCGCCGCCGTGCCGTGCGACACCTGGAGAAGGGCCGGATCGTGATCTTTGGAGCGGGCACCGGCAACCCCTACTTCACCACCGACACGGCCGCCAGCCTGCGCGCCATCGAGATCGAGGCCGATGTGATCCTGAAGGGTACACGGGTGGACGGCATCTACACCGCCGATCCGGAGAAGGATCCGAGCGCCACCAAATACGAACACATCAGCTTCGATGAGGTATATGCGAAGGGATTGAACGTGATGGACATGACGGCCTTCACCCTGTGCAAGGAGAACGCTCTGCCGATCATCGTCTTCGACATGAACAAGCCGGGCAACCTCATGCGCCTTGTACAAGGCGAGCAGGTGGGCACCCGCGTGGAGCTCTGAGCGCTCAGACGCGCGTGGCGATCACCAGGTATTCGTGCACCTCATAGGTGCGGGGTGTGCGACTTGCGGCGCGGAAGAAGGCATGGCCACAGCCCGGACGAACGCGGTCGTGCAGTTCCACAGCGATGGTGCGCACACGGTCCATCCAGCCCAGTTCAGGGTGGTCGAAAAGCTCCAGCTCGCCGCCTTCGATGTCGAGCTTCAGGAGGTCGCACCGCTCCCACCCAGCCTCGTTCATCAACGTGGCTACGCTTGCTGAGCGGATCCCCTGCTCGCCGGACTTCAACGGGCGCGCGTGGAACGAAGAGTGGCGCAGGCCCTCGCGCTCGAAGCCGATGGATCCGTCGGTCGGAGCAAGGGCGGCCTGCACCAAGCGCACGCCTGGAACGTTCTTCAGGTTGCGCTGGAGCAGGGCGAAGTTGTCGGGATCGGGCTCCACCGCGATCACTTCCACCTGGGGCCAGCGCGCCTTGAACCAGAGGGTGGCCATGCCGATGTTCGCGCCGGCATCGATCAGTGTGCGCGGTGCTTCAGGCAGCGGGAAACGGTAGCCGTGGTCCATCACCACCTCGTCGAAGATGGCCAGATCACTGGTGCCCGTGCGTATGGTGAGCGGTGCTGCCAGCTCTGGTACGGCGATGCGGGCCAGGTGCCCCGGTCCCCGCCGCTTGAGGAAAAGGATGCGCAGGCCGGTGATCGGGCCCAGGCGGAGCACGTGCTCCACAAGGTGCTTCAGGGCTTTGCCGAGGCGCATGGGCGGCCAAGGTAAGCGGTGGTGGCCGCCACTTCATCACCCGGTACCTTTCCGTTAATTTCGCGATCCATTCAGACCGCCATGATCGATACCGCCGCCGTGATCAAGACCTGTGAGGAGCACATGCAGAGCGCATACGTGCACCTGGACAACGAGTTGACCAAGATCCGTGCTGGTGCAGCCAGTCCGGGCATGCTGGAGACCGTGCGCGTGGACTATTATGGCCAGATGGTGCCCCTCTCGCAAGTGGCGGCCATCAACACTGGTGATGCCCGTACGCTCTACGTAAAGCCTTGGGAGAAGAAGATGATCGACCCCATCGAGAAGGCCATCATCGCTGCCAACCTTGGCTTCAACCCGAGCAACAACGGGGAGAGCGTGATCATCCATGTACCCATGCTCACCGAAGAGCGCAGGAAGGCACTGGTGAAGGCCGCCAATGCGGAGGGTGAGCATGCCAAGGTGGGTGTGCGCAGCAGCCGCCAGAAGGCCATGGAGGCCATCAAGGCAGCCAAGAAGGACGGTATGCCAGAGGACGCTGCCAAGGGACTTGAAGCCGAAGTGGAAAAGCTTACCGGCAGCTTCAACAAGAAGATCGACGCGCTGATCGACGCGAAGGAGAAGGACATCATGAAGGTCTGACGGGTTGGGCGCTCATGCCCGGCTTTAGGCCCAAACGGGGCTTCCTTCGCTGCAATTCCTGCACATCTCAATGCTGCTGCGCGCCGTGAGCAACTGCCGCCGGAAGTCGTTGTAGGCGTCGCTGTGCCACAGCTCTCGGAAGCTGTGCGTGCGCAGGTCGCCGAGCACATGGTGCGCGTCCTTGTCAAAGCAGCAGGGCACCACCCGGCCGTCCCACGTGATCACGCAACTGTGCCACATCTTCCAGCAGTCGTCGGTGAGCTTGTTCTTCACTTCCCAAATACCTGAAGCGTTGCGCTGGTAGCGGGCGTACTTGTCCTGCGTGGGGATGAGCGGGTGGTCGTCGTGCGGGTCATAGATCTGGGCCGTCTTCAGCCAGAGGTCGTCCACACCCACTTCCTTCGCCAGGGCACGCGCCTCGGGGATCTGGTGCTCGTTCGGCCTCACCACCAGGAACTGGAACACCACATGCGGGGTGCGGCTCTTCAGCCGGCGCTTCCACGCCACGATGCGCTGTGCCCCTTCGATCACCTTGGCCAGCTCGCCTTCGCGTCGGTAGGCGGAGTAGGTCTCCTGTGTGGTGCCGTCCAGGGAGATGATCAGGCGCGACAAGCCGCTGCGCACAGTGGCCTCGGCGCGCTCGTCATCCAGGAAATGGGCGTTTGTGCTGGTGGCGGTGTAGAGCCCCTTGTCGGCCGCATAACGCACCATGTCCAGGAAGCCCGGGTTGATGTAAGGCTCTCCTTGGAAGTAGAACGTCAGGGCCCAGAGGTCGGGTGCGAGCTCGTCGATGACGCGGCGGAACAGGTCCTGCTTGAGGTTGCCTGTGGGGCGTGTGAAGCTGCGGAGCCCACTGGGGCACTCCGGGCAGCGCAGGTTGCAGGCTGTGGTGGGCTCGAAGCTGATGCTGAAGGGCAATCCTGCGATGCGTGGCACGCCGCTTCGCTTCGCACGCTGGAAGCTGGACCACAGTCCCCATGCGTTGCGTACACGCCGTGCCGTACTCTTCTCCGCCCATAGCCGGGCATCGCGCAATGCCGCCTTCATCCGGTCCGCAAGGTATGCCGACACTGCGCCGTTACCTTTTCGCCCACCTCCCCGTCACACGATAAAGCGTATTCCCTCATGCGCACCTTCTGCCTGCTGCTGCTTGCCCTGGTGATGGAATGCCTTTCCGCCCAGACCACCGTACAAGGCCGTGTGATCGATGCCCTGCGCAATGAACCGCTCGCCTTCGTTCACATCGTGCCCGAAGGCATGCGCGAAGGCACCACCACCGACATCGATGGTCGGTTCAGCCTGGTACTCCCGGACGGTGCCCGCATGCTCCGCTTCAGTTACGTGGGCTACAAGCCCTTGCAGCGCATGGCCGAGGTGGGAGCGCCAATGCTGGTGCAGATGGAACAGGCCGCCATGGAGCTGTCCGAAGTGGAGATCCGCCCCGGCGAGAACCCCGCCCTGCGCATCATCGAACAAGCCTACCGCAACCGCCGCCGCAACGACGGTCTCACCCGCAGCGCCTACCGCTACACCAGCTACTCCAAGACCATCTTCACCGGCGATGCGGACAGTGCCCTGCTGGCCGACCCCGCCCGGAAGGCCGCGCTCGACACCTCGGACCGAGAAGCTTTGGACTTCTTCCAGCGCCAGCACATCCTGCTGGTGGAAAGCGCCACCAAGCGGAGCTTCCAACCACCCGCACAAAGCCGGGAGGAAGTGATCGCCATGCGTGTGAGCGGCCTGAAGGACCCGTCGCTGCTGGCGGCCATGGCCTCCACGCAGACCTTCTCCATCTACGCCCCCCAGATCTCCATCGGCGAACGCACCTACGTCGGACCCATCGGACCGGGTACTGCCGATCGCTACCTCTACATCCTGGAGGACACCCTGTACCAGGACCGCGATTCGGTCTTCGTGATCCGTTTTCTGCCCCGCGTGGGCAAGCGCTTCACCGCCTTGAAAGGCGTCCTCTACATCCACACCGATGGCTTCGCTGTACAGAACGTCATTGCCGAACCGGTGGACCAGGCGGGCGGGCTGGGCATCAAGATCCAGCAACAGCACGCCCGCCAGCGCGGTGGACAATGGTTCCCCGTACAGCTTAACACCTTCTACCAGTTGAACAATGTGCAGGTGAACAACTTCAAGCTGCTGGGCGTGTCGCGCACCTACCTGAAGGACATCGAGCTGCTGGAGGTGATGGAGCGCAAGGAAGTGCGTGGCCCTGAGCTGATCGTGGAACCCGTCGCATTCAAGCGCGACAGCAGCTTCTGGGCCAGTGTGCGCACCGACAGCCTCAGTGCGAAGGAGCGACTCACCTACCACACCATCGACAGCATCGGCGAGGCGGAAGGGCTGGACCGCAAGCTCCGGCTGGTCGGCTACCTGGCCACAGGGCGCGTGCCTCTGGGGCCGGTGGATGTGCGGCTGGACCAGCTCTTGCGCTACAACGGTTACGAAGGGTTGCGTGCGGGTCTGGGTCTGGCCACCAACGATCGCGTGTCGCGCCATGTGACCCTGGGTGGCAACTTCGCCTATGGCACCAAGGACAAGGCGTGGAAGTACGGCGGTGACCTTACGGTGCGTCCCTGGGTGAACCGCAGCACCCGGCTGCGCCTGGCCTATGCGATGGATGTGGAGGAGAGCGGGGGGGTGCGTTTCCCTGGTCGCGCCTGGTCGCTCAACAGCGAAAGCTACCGCCAGCTCTTTGTGGACCGCATGGACCGCATCGAGCGCTTCGAGGCCGAGCTTCACGTTCGCACGGGCAGCAGCCTGCAGTGGTGGCTGGGCACGGAACGCAGCGAGCGCGACAACCTCATCGGCTACCAGTATGCGCGGCCGGCGGGGGAGGGCGTGACGGTGCTGGAGAGTGGATCGCTGGTGGGCGGTTTCAGCGTGGCCCTGCGCTACGCACCGCGCGAGCGCGTGGTGCGCACCCCGCTGGGCGAGCAGGTGCTGCCGTCGCGATGGCCGGTGTTCCGCGTGCATGTCTTCCAGGCCGTGGAGGGCGTGTGGGGCGGCGATACCGAGCTGTGGCGGGTGAACGCCCAGGTGGACAAGACCTTCCGCATGCGCATGCTTGGCGACCTGCACCTGCGGTTGATCGGGGGCATGGCTGATGCACGTGCACCCTATCCGTTCCTCTTCAACCTGCGTGGCACCTTCCTGCAGCGACTGCCGTTGGTGGTGAACAACACCTTCGAGACCATGGCGCCCAACGAGTTCCTCGCCGATCGCTATGCCGCGCTGCATCTGCGGCACAGCTTCGGTGAGCTGCTCTTCGGCTGGAAGGACTTCAAGCCCGTGCCCAGCGTGGTGTACAGCGTGGCCGTTGCAGCCCTCTCCGAACCGCAGCTGCATCGGGGTTACACCTTCAAGGAGGTGGATGAGGCCTATCACGAGGTGGGTCTTCAGCTCGACCGGCTGCTCGTATCGGGGTTCACTTCCCTGGGTGCGGCGGCCTACCATCGTGTTGGCCCCAACCAACTGCCCGAGGCACGTGACAACTTCGCCTTCAAGGTGCTCCTGGGAATGGCATTCTGATCGCTGCGCTGGAATGCGTTCCTTTGTCGGTGATGCATGGCCGGCCTGGCAATGCAGTGCGCACCATGTGGGCCTGGCTATCGAGTAGGATACTTCGCAACCGCTTCGGCATCCTGGTGGTGCTGGGTCTGCTAACGGTCTTCTTCGCCTACCACGCAAGCAGCGTCAAGGTCAGCTACAAGTTCGGCGGGTTGCTACCCAAGAACGACAGCGCCTACGTGCAATATGAGCGGCTCCTGGAGCGATTTTCCGAGGATGGCAACGTGATCGTGCTGGGCGTGGAGGACCGGCGCCTCTACGACCTGCGCCACTTCCAGGCGTGGTATCAATTGGGGCATGACCTCAAGGAACAGCCAGGGGTCGATTCGGTCTTCAGTGAGGCCCACCTCTATGAACTGGTGCGCAATGACAGCCTCAAGCGCTTCCAACTGGCCAGTGTGGTGCCCGACCTACCCACCAGCCAGGCCGAAGTGGACAGCATCGTGGACAAGGTCCGGTCGCTGCCCTTTTACCAGAGCCTGCTCTATAACGACACCAGCGGCACCAGCCTGATGATGGTCTTCGTGAACGCAGAGCGCTTCAACAGCGAACGCCGCGGCGACATGGTGGACCTCATCGACGAGCGTGTGAGCCAGTTCGAGCGGGATCACTTCAAGGTGCACCGCAGCGGGCTTCCGTACATCCGTACGGTGGTGACCGAGCTGACCAAACGCGAACTGCGCATGTTCGTGGGCTTGATGGTGCTTGTGGTCGCCTTCCTCCTGTGGCTCTTCTTCCGTTCGGGCCGGGTGGTCTTCGTCAGCATCACGGTCGTGGCCGTCGGTGTCATCTGGGCCATGGGCTCCATCGGCCTGCTCGGGTATCGGCTCACCTCGGTGATGGCCATCATTCCGCCGCTCATCATCGTCATCGGCATCCCCAACTGCATCTTCCTCATCAACAAATTCCATGTCGAGTTCGCTGGTCACCGCAACCGCGTAAAGGCGCTGACCCGTGTGGTGTACAAGGTGGGCAAGGCCTCGTTCATGACCAATGCCACCACTGCCGTGGGGTTCGCCACATTCGTACTCACCTACAGCGACGTGCTGAAGCAGTTCGGCCTCATCGCTTCGGTGAACATCATGGTGGTCTTCCTCCTTAGTCTGCTGCTGGTGCCGATCCTCTTCAGCTTCCAGGGTGAGCCGACCGATCGCCATCTGGCCCACCTGGACCGCCGCTGGGTGGACCGCAGCACCGAGCGCCTTGTCCATATCGTGCAGTACCAGCGCCCCCTTGTCTACGCGGTCACAGCAGTGGTGGTAACGCTTGGGCTCATCGGGATCAGCCGCCTGCGCAACGAGGCCCATGTGGTGGACGATCTGCCATCGGATGCCCGCATCATGCAGGACCTCCGCTTCTTCGAATCGCGCTTCAACGGTGTGATGCCGCTGGAGGTGATGGTGGATACGCGCAAGAAGGGGCAGGTGCTCAAGGACATCAACTTAAAGCGCATCGCGCAGCTGCAGGACAGCCTGGCCACCCATCCGGAGCTCTCGCGCTCGCTGTCCATTGCCGACGCGGTGAAGTTCACCAAACAGGCCTTCTACGGCGGTGATCCAGCGCGATACGACCTCCTGCGCAGCAATGAGAAGACCTTCATCCTGCCCTACCTGGAGAGCGCTCAGGACAAGGGTGACCTCGCCCGTGGCTTCATCGATGATGAGCGGCGCTCCACCCGTATCTCGGTGCAGGTGGCCGATGTGGGTACTGCCCGCATGGACGCGCTCATGGCCCGCCTGCGCGCCAATGTGGACAGCATCTTCGACCCGGCCAAGTACGATGTGGTGCTTACGGGCACCAGCGTGGTGTTCCTGGAAGGCAGCAAATACATGGTATCGAACCTGCTCATTTCGCTGGCCATGGCCGTCGTGCTGATCGCTGCGTTGATGGCCATTCTCTTCAACTCCTTCCGGATGGTGCTGGTGTCGCTCGTGCCCAACCTGGTGCCCCTCATCACCACCGCCGGCCTCATGGGCTTTCTTGGCGTGGCCATCAAACCCAGTACCCTCCTTGTTTTTTCCATCGCCTTCGGCATCGCCGTGGATGATGCGATCCATTACCTTTCCAAGTACCGCATGGAGCTGAAGGCCACCAACCACAACATCAAGCGCTCGGTGTTGCTGGCCCTGCGCGAAGCGGGGGTGAGCATGATGTACACCAGCATCGTGCTCTTCATGGGCTTCAGCCTCTTCATGTTCTCCGAATTCGGCGGCACTCAAGCGCTTGGGCTGCTGGTCTCCTTCACCCTTTTGGTGGCCATGTTCACCAACCTCATCATCCTGCCTTCGCTGCTTCTGAGCTTCGAGCGGGTGATGACCACACGCGCCTTCGAGGAACCATTGCTGGACATCCTCGACGAAGAGCAGGACATCGACCTGGACGAACTGCGGGTGGAAGACCCGCCTTCCACGCCCCGACCATGAAAGGCATCATCCTCGCCGGTGGTTCCGGCACACGCCTCCATCCCCTCACACTGGCGGTGAGCAAGCAGCTCATGCCTGTGTTCGACAAACCCATGATCTACTATCCGCTCAGCACCCTCATGGCAGCGGGTATCCGTGAGGTCCTCATCATCAGCACACCGCATGATCTGCCCCACTTCCGCAAGTTGTTGGGCGATGGCACCAACCTGGGCTGCCGCTTCACCTACGCCGAACAGCCTGTCCCCAATGGGCTGGCACAGGCCTTCGTCATCGGGAGCGAACACGTGGGAAATGATCCCGTGGCTCTCATCCTCGGCGACAACATTTTCCACGGTGCCGGTCTGGGACGCATGCTCGGTCAGCATACACAGCCGGATGGAGGCCTCGTCTTTGCTTATCATGTCAGCGATCCCGAGCGGTATGGCGTGGTGGACTTCGATGCCGATGGACGCGTGCTGAGCATCGAGGAAAAACCGGCAAAGCCAAAGAGCAATTACGCCGTGCCGGGCCTGTATTTCTACGACAATAGCGTGGTGGACATCGCCCGCGAACTGCAGCCCAGTGCCCGCGGTGAGTACGAGATCACCGATGTGAACAGGGAATACCTGCGCCAGGGTCGCTTGAAGGTGGAGTTGCTGGACCGGGGCACTGCCTGGCTGGACACCGGCACCTTCACGTCGCTGATGCAGGCCGGCCAGTATGTGCAGGTGATCGAGGAGCGGCAGGGCTTGCGCATCGGCTGTATCGAAGAAGTAGCTTGGAAGAAGGGCTACATCACCGATGAACAATTGCGCGACCTCGCGCGTCCCTTGGTCAAGAGCGGATATGGGGAGTACCTGCTGAAGCTCGTGGACCGCTGAACCATGGGCCGAACAGAGATACTGCGCGCTGCCGTCGAGCAGCACATCGAACGTTGGAACGCGGCCCTGCCCGATTCGGGCCTTTACGCGCCCATGGCCTATCTGATGCGCCTGCCAGCCAAGCGCATTCGTCCTGTGGCACTGCTGCTGGCGCACGAGCTCTTCGGCGGCGATCACCGCAATGTGCTCGATGAGGCCCTCGCCATCGAGGTGTTCCACAACTTCACCCTGATGCACGATGACATCATGGATGCTGCGCCCCTGCGACGTGGCATGCCCACCGTGCACTTGCAATGGAACGTGAACACCGCCATCCTGAGCGGCGATGCCATGCTGGTGAAGGCCCACCAGTTGATGGGCCGCGACCCGCGCGCCGCCGCCCGGTTCGAGCAGCGCGCCATCGAGGTGTGCGAAGGGCAGCAGTTGGATATGGAATTCGAGCAGCGTGGTGATGTGACCCTGGCGGACTACAACGAGATGATCCGTTTGAAGACCGCCGTGCTGCTGGCCGGTGCCATGGAGATCGGAGCATTGCTTGCCGGTGCCTCGGATGCCGACGTGGAACGCATCGGTCAGTTCGGTGAGCACCTCGGCCTCGCCTTCCAGCTACGCGATGACCTGCTTGATGCCTTCGGCGACCCTGACAAGGTGGGCAAGCAGGTGGGTGGTGACCTGCGCGCCGGCAAGAAGACCTGGCTGATGTTGCGCGGCCTTGCAGTGGATGATGGCACCCTCCGCACAGAGCTCCAGTGCGCACCCGAAGCACGCGATGTGCCACGTATGATCGCCGCTCTGGAACACAATGGTGCTCGTCGTGATGCCGAAGCCGAGGTGGCCCGTTTGGATCAGCAGGCCCTCGCTGCGCTGGATAGCATCGACGTACCTGAAGCACACAAGCAGGGCTTGCGCGCATTGGCGGCACAGTTGATGGTGCGGGTGCACTGAGGGATGGGGCGAACTCACCCCAGCAACTCCCTCAACGCATCTTCAAGCCGCTCGTGGCGGAAGGTGAAGCCTGTGCTGCGCAAACGCTCACTGGAAGCGGCCGAGCCTTCCAGGAGGATGCTCGATAGCTCGCCCAAGGCTAAGCGGAGCGCGAAGGCGGGCACGGCAGGCAGGAACACCGGACGGCCCAGCACGCGGCCCAATGCGCGGGTGAAGCTGCGGTTGTCCACCTGTTCTGCGGCGCAGACGTTGTACGGACCTTGCAGGGTGGTGGTGGTGAGCGCGTGGCGGTAAGCGTCCACGAGGTCTTCCAGGTGGACCCACGGCATCCATTGCCGGCCGGTGCCCAGCGGCGCGCCCAGCCCCCATCGCACCGGCAGTGCCAGCTTGGCCAGCGCACCGCCTGTGGGGCTCAGCACGATCGGTGTGCGAAGCTTCACCACCCGGCACAGGCTGCTCCATTCATCCACAGCCGCCTCCCAGGCTACGCTGATCCGTGCGATGGTATCGGTGCCTGCGGGGTCGCTTTCCACGTACGTGTGGCCGGTGGTGACCGCGCCGTAGTAGTTGATGCCTGCTGCGCTGATGAAGCTTGTTGGACGCAGCCCTTCCCGCTGGGCCATACGCAACAACAGGCGGGCGCTCTCGGACCGGCTGTCGATGAGCTCCTTCACGCGGGTATCCGTCCAGCGCTTATCCGCGATGCCAGCACCGGCCAGGTGGATGATGTGGTCCACTCCGTCCAACGCGGCGTCGTCCATGGTGCCCCGGTGGATGTCCCAGGTGAACTGCCGTACCGTTCCAGGTCGACTGCGTCCGCGTCCGAGGTGTCTGACCGTGTGTCCGTCGCGCAACAGGGCTGCCGTAAGCGCGGTGCCGATGAGCCCGCTGCCGCCGGTGATGAGGATGGTGGCCATGCTCCAAAGGAACAGTCTACCCATCGCGGGGTTCGCGTTCTTAACGAACGTTGGGTGATACCGCCATCAGGGGAGCAAAGCCACCCGGTGCGTGGAGCGGATGCCAGCGGTCGTGCGCACCTGCAGGAGCAGCACAGCGGAAGGCGCGGTCAACGGAGCGGTCCGGACCTCGGAGCCCCTGGTGGGGTATACGTGCAATAGCCGCCCATCGGTGCTGTAAAGCGCCAACTCATACGCATCCTCAGGCAGGCCGCTGAGCACCAGTACGGGTCCATCCTGCCGGACCACCAACGGCGCATCGTTCGGGGCTTCCATGCTCAAGGGTGAACAGGCGGGGTCGGCACTTGGCAGCGCCTCCACTGTGAGCGTTGCACTGCGGCTGCAACCGGGGAAGAGGGCATGGGTGTACTGGTACTCACCGTTGGGCGAGCTGCCCGGGACAAAGGTGCCATCCGTGGGCTGGCTGAAGGGGTCGGTCCAACTGCCGCCGGGCGCAGGCGTGCCACCGAGGCTGTCGAGCAGGACGAACGCCTCTGTGCCCGGGCAATAGGCAATGGACGTGTCGGTGCCGGGATCCGGAACGGCGCGCAGGTCGATCTGCAGGGCGTAAGTCTGCTGCGCGGGGATCGGACAGGCGTCGTCCTGCACGGTGAAGGTGACGATGCGGCTTCCTGCGGCGTCGGTGGGCACGTCCCAGCACAGGGTGGCGAGCAATTCGTTGGTGCCGCTGAGCAGAAGGGTGGCGCCTGGCAGAACGGTGGCCACCGTGCTGGTGAGGCTGAGCTGCTGGTCCGCATCGGCATCGGTGAAGCGCAGTGTGGCGCAGAAGCTGGTGCCCGCGCAAGCGTCGACGCTGCGGGTGCCTGTGGGCTGTGCGCCGCCTTCGCTGTCCTGCACCGTACCGCTTTCCGGATCAGGCGTGTTGTTCGCACATGCTGCCACAAGGAAGAGGAAGTCGTGCATCACACTACCGATGTACGTGCCGTCGGTGCGGTATTCGTCAACCTTCACCACGACGATGACGCGGCCGATGGTGGTGGGGGTGAAGGTGATGATGCCCGATCGGCTGTCGATGGCCATGCCTGGGAAGGGCTCACCACCGAAGTTGGGTACCAGGTAGTTGACCGGAGTGGGGGCGGGCGCACTGTAGCGTGCTGCGATCAAGCTGTAGTGCAGGCTGTCGCCCTCGAGGTCAATGGCGCCACCGGCATGCGCCACGGGTTGGTCCACGCACACGGTAGGGATGGTGAGCTGCGTGGGCACGGGTGAGTTGTAGCAGCCGCCATCGGCGTTGTTCAGGCGCGCTTCGATGTAGAGGCCGGGGGTGAACTGCACGTTCAGTGAAGGAGCGCGGCAGCACACGGCCCAGCTTATGGTCCAGCTGTTGCAGGGGCTGAGGAAGAGCGTTCGTTCGTAGGTATACCGTTGTACGCCGATGCTGGTGCCGCCCTGACAGGTGCTGGAGGACGCTGCTTCGGGGCATAGCTGCGAGACTTCCTCCACGGCCACCGGCTCGATGTTGTTCAGCGTGAACTGCACCCCGCAATCGTTACGGAAGTTGAGGGTCTGGGGGATCATGTTCTCCCCGGTGCATTCGCGATAGAGGGTGAGGCGCACCACGTACTGGTTGCCTCCCTGACAGGTGTAGGTGATGCTGCCGCCAGGCAGGTGTTCGGCGCTTGCGCACCAAGCTCTGGCGATCAGCACCGAAGCAAAAAGGAAGCGAAGAATGGTCGAGGTGCCAGGCATCCGATCGGGCATTGACCCGAAAGGTAGGGCACTACCCGTTACGAGGCAGGTCGTTGCGGTCCTGGTAGCCCCATTCCTGGCCTTCGGGCAGGTCGCGCATCTGCACGCTGCGGTCGCGCAGCACGCTCACGGTGAGCCAGATCATCAGCACTGGCGAGGCCGCGAAGAGGACCACCAAGACCCATTGGGGAACGGGAACCGCCGCTACGAGCATGTTCAGGAGAAGGACCGCTGTAACGACGTGGACGGCGCGGGGAAGGGGACGCATACGCAAGGAACGTGGCGGTGTGGGGTGATGTTCAGTAGCGGCGAGGGGCGCCGTCCCTCGCCGCTACTGAACAATAGAGGTAACACGGAGGGTCAGCGACCCTCCGTGTTACCGGGCCCGTGCCACATTGGTCAGGTCCGTTGCGATGAAGCCTTCCTTCTTCCCTGCAAGGGCCTGGTCATCGCCCAGGTACATCAGCTCGCCGGTGCCGGCGTTGAAGATGCGCTTGAAGCAATGCTTGGTCTTGTAGTCGCCGGTGAGCAGCATGTCGCCCACGCACTTGGTCCGGTCCTGAGCGGTGACAGCGGCCATCACCTCGGCCTGCGGAACCAGTTGCACCGGCGCAGTGTAGCTCGCCTTCACCACGTCCAGCGCCATGTTCTTGTCCACCTGTTCCTTGGCCAGCAGCAGTTCGCTGTCGCGCACCAGGCGGGTACGGCTGGCATAGAGACGGTCCGCCGTGGCCTTGTCGGTGATCTTGCCGCTCTCCACGTTCTTCAGGTAGTCCTGCAGGTGCTTCACGTACACGTGCAGCATGGCCGTGTTGAGGTTCTCGTTGATGGCCTTGGGGTCAACGATCAAGGACGCCAGCTCCTGTTCCACGGGCACGTTGGTGAAGCCGTTCTCCTTGGCCTGGAGGGCATCCCCCTTCTTCTGTTTCCAACCCTTCATCACGGTCAGGAAGGTGCCTTCGAACTTCACAGGGTCCACTTTCACGCTCTTGAGCACGTAGATGCGGGCCGGGTCGATGGGCATGGTGGCCAGGTCGCCCACCTTCACATAGTCCACTTCCGTGGTGAACTTCCAGTGGCTTTTCATGGCCTCCATCACCATGCGGTTGTAAGGCGAGTCGCCGTCGTCGAGCACCACGACGGTGGTGGCGGAGCGCGCGGCTTTCACAGCGGCGGCGTCGAAGGTGCCATACTGGGCGTTGGCGGTGAGCAGGGTGAGGCTGGCGGCGAGCGAGAGGAGGAGGTGACGCATCGGTAGGGGTGAAGCGGTGTTCGTTGGTGTCAGTAGCGGCGGTGGAGCCACCGGTGTGGGTGGGCGAAAATAGTGCCAGCCTTTGGCGACCTTTGACCGTGTATCGATGAGCGCGAACAACCACCTGTCGAAACCCGGATCCGGGGGGATGCAACGCTACCTGGACCGAGCCGAGGTATTGGCGGCCGTGGTGGCGCAGCTGCGCAAGGACCTGGCCCAGGCGGAGCAGGACTTCCCCGCGCCACCGGTGGGGGAGCAGGCCTTCGAGCAGCTCAGGGACCAGGTGCGGCCGGTGCTGGCCGAACGGCTGGGGCAGGGCATGCACGACCTACAGGTGGCGATGTACCGGGTGGACATCCCGGAGGCGCACCTGAAGCGCACCCTCGCGGCCGGTGGTTTGGACGCCCTGGCGGGGGAGTGCGTGCTGCGCGCCCTGCAGAAGGTGCTGACGCGGTTGCGGTACGCAGGGCGGTGGTGAGCGCCGCCCAAGGGCCCGAACGCGGACGGTCGTTGTTCCGTACAACGCCACGGCCAAAACCTACCTTTGTACCAGGATCCGTAAGGACCCCACCATGGACAAGCACTCCTACCTGAGCAACGCTGACGGCGCCGCGCTGGACAGCATCTACCAGCAGTACCTCCAGGACCCCGCCAGCGTGGACGCCGGTTGGGCCCGCTTCTTCGAAGGCTTCGAGCTGGCCCGCACCTCATTCGACACCCTGCCCGGCGTGCAGTTGAAGGCCGGCGGCGACGAGCACCTGCGCAAGGAGTTCCTGGTGCTGGACTACATCAACGCCTTCCGCCAGCGCGGCCACCTCTTCACCCGCACCAATCCGGTGCGCGAGCGCCGCAAGTACAGCCCGCCGCTGGACCTACCCACCTATGGGCTCAGCGATGCCGATCTGGACACGGTGTTCGCCGCAGGGAACGAGGTGGGCTTGGGGCCCGCCAAGCTGCGCGACATCATCGCCCTGCTGGACCAGACCTACTGCCAGAGCATCGGCGCGGAGTTCCGCTTCATCCGCAACCCAGAGAAGGTGAAGTGGCTGCAGCAGCGCATGGAGAGCGTGCGCAATACGCCGGACTTCACCATCGAGCAGAAAAAGGAGATCCTCGAGAAGCTCAACGAGGCCGTGGTGTTCGAGAAGTTCCTGGGAAAGAAGTTCATCGGTGCCAAGCGCTTCAGCATCGAGGGGGCTGAAGCCCTCATCCCAGCACTGGATACCGTGATCGAACGTGGGGCCGAGAATGGCATCACTGAGTTCGTGATCGGCATGGCCCACCGCGGTCGCCTCAATGTGCTGGCCAACACCCTGCGAAAGAGCTACGACCAGATCTTCAGCGAGTTCGAAGGCAAGGACTACGAGGACGAGCTGGTGGAGGGCGACGTGAAGTACCACATGGGCTATAGCTCCGTGTTGAAGACCAACACCGGCAAGGAGGTGCGCCTGACGCTGGCGCCCAATCCCAGTCACCTGGAAAGCGTGGGTCCCGTGATGCAGGGCATCAGCCGCGCCATCATCGAGCACGACGACAAGTTCCAACAGGGCATCACGGCGCCGATCATCATCCATGGCGATGCCGCCGTGGCTGGTCAGGGTGTGGTGTACGAAGTGGCGCAGATGGCCGGGTTGAAGGCCTATGAGGTGGGTGGCACCATCCACATCGTGGTGAACAACCAGGTGGGCTTCACCACCAACTACATCGACGCGCGCACCAGCACCTACTGCACCGATGTGGCCAAGGTGACCCAGTGCCCCGTGTTCCACGTGAACGGCGACGATGCCGAAGCGGTGGCCTTCACCATGCAATTGGCGATGGACTACCGCCAGAAGTACGGCACCGACATCTGGGTGGACATCCTCTGCTACCGCAAGCACGGCCACAACGAGGGCGACGAACCGAAGTTCACGCAGCCCGTGCTGTACAAGGCCATCGCTGCACACCCCGATCCGCGCAAGATCTACGTGGACAAGCTGATCGCCAGCGGGGTGAAGGAGGCGAAGGAATTGGCCGAGGCGATGGAGCGCAGCTTCACCGCCATGCTGGATGAACGGCTGAACGAGGCCAAGCAGCAGCGGGTGGGCAAGATCACCAACTTCATGGCCGAGCGCTGGAAGGGCTTCCGCCGCGCCACGGTGCAGGACATGATCGATGCGCCGGCCACGGGCGTGAAGAAGGAGACGCTGAAGATGATCGGGGAGAAGCTCACCGCGATGCACCCCAACGGCAAGAAGTTCTTCAGCAAGCTGGAGAAGATCCTGAACGACCGCAAGAGGATGATGAGCGACGAGGTGCTCGACTGGGGCCTCGCCGAATTGCTTGCCTATGGATCGTTGCTCGCAGAGGGCAAGCCTGTACGCTTCACCGGACAGGATGTGGAGCGCGGCACCTTCAGCCACCGCCATGCCGTGGTGAAGGTGGAGGACAGCGAGGAGGAGTTCATCCACCTGAAGCACATCCAGGAGGGTCAGGCCCTGCTGCAGATCTACAACTCGCTGCTGAGCGAGTACGCGGTGCTCGGTTTCGAATACGGTTACGCGCTCACCAATCCCAACACGCTCACCATCTGGGAGGCGCAGTTCGGCGACTTCGTGAACGGCGCGCAGATCATTCTTGACCAGTACCTATGCTGCGCCGAGGAGAAGTGGAACACGCAGAACGGTCTGGTGGTGCTGCTGCCCCACGGCTACGAGGGCCAGGGCGCGGAGCACAGCAGCGCACGCATGGAGCGCTTCCTGCAGAGCTGCGCTGATGACAATATGCTGGTGGTGAACTGCACCACGCCGGCGAACTTCTTCCACGCGCTACGCCGCCAGTTGGCGTGGGACTTCCGCAAGCCGCTGGTGGTCTTCACGCCGAAGAGCCTGCTGCGTCATCCGAAGTGCGTGAGCACCCTGGATGAGCTGGCCAAAGGCCGCTTCCAGCCCTTCATCGACGATACGAAGGCCGATGCCAAGCAAGTGCGTACGGTGATCCTCACCCAGGGCAAGGTGCACTACGACCTGCTGGAGCACCGCGACTCCAACGGCATCACCGACACGGCCCTGCTGCGTGTTGAACAGCTGCATCCGCTGCCGATCGACGCGATCAAGGAGGCGCTGGGCCGCTACACCAAGGCCGAGCGTTTCCTGTGGGTGCAGGAAGAGCCCCGCAACATGGGCGCATGGACGCATATCCTCACGCACCTGCAGCCCGAGCTCGACGTGAAGCTGGAGTGCATCAGCCGTCCGGCCAGCGGTGCGCCTGCCACCGGCAGCAGCAAGCGTAGCGCCAAGCAGCAGGAGAAGATCGTTGCCGATGCCTTCGCACCTTTGGCGTCGAAAGCGAAGAAGGCGGCCACCGTGAAGGCCTGAATAAGATCCAAGTCACAAGGGTCAAGACAGAAGGCACAAGTCATAAGTCACACGATCCAATTCCTAAGACAAAAGAGGAACCACTAAGTACTCGAGACCTGACACTTGAGCCTTGTGTCTTGTGACTTGAGTCTTCAACTGCGAAAAAGCATGGCAATCGTCGATATAAAGGTCCCCAGTCCCGGAGAGAGCATCAGTGAGGTCCGCATCGCGCAATGGCTCGTGAAGAGCGGCGACACGGTGGAGAAGGACCAGGTGATCGCCGAGATCGACAGCGACAAGGCCACGCTGGAGCTGAGCGCCGAAGCGGAGGGTCGCATTGAGCTCACCGCCGAAGCGGATGCCACGGTGAACGTGGGCGATGTGGTGGCCAAGATCGATACCAGTGTGAAGGCGGAGAAGAAGGCCAAAGCAGCAGAGCCAACACAAGAGGCGAAGAAGCCGGCTGCTGCACCTGCTCCTACTCCGGCTCCAGCACCTGCGGCTTCTGCATCGGCCGCGCATGCCACTCCAGTGGCCAAGGCCATGTTGGACGAGAAGGGCGTGGACGCGAGCAAGGTGAAGGGCAGCGGTCCCAACGGACGCATCACCAAGAGCGACGTGGAGGCCTACATCGCCGGAGGTGTGGATGCCAGCGACAAGCTCATGAACGGCTGGGGCGGCACGCGCAACGACAGCCGCGCCAAGATGACCACTCTGCGTAAGAAGGTGGCCGAGCGCCTGGTGAGCGTGAAGAACACCACGGCGATGCTCACCACCTTCAATGAGGTGGACATGAGCGCGGTGATGGCCCTGCGCGACAAGTACAAGGACAAGTTCAAGGAGCAGAAGGGCGTGAACCTGGGCTTCATGAGCTTCTTCACCAAGGCGGTGACCGAGGCGCTGCGCCTGTACCCCACTGTCGGCGGCCAGATCCAGGGCGAAGAGATCGTCACCTTCGACTACGCCGACATCGGCATCGCGGTGAGCAGTCCGAAGGGCTTGATGGTGCCCGTCGTGCGCAATGCAGAGCGCATGAGCCTGGCGGAGATCGAAGCGAAGATCAAGGAGCTCGCGATCAAGGCGCGCGACGGCAAGCTGAGCATCGATGAGATGACCGGCGGCACCTTCACCATCACCAACGGCGGCGTGTTCGGCAGCATGCTCAGCACACCCATCCTCAACCCGCCACAGAGCGCCATCCTGGGCATGCATAACATCGTGGAGCGCCCGGTGGCTGTCAACGGCCAAGTGGTGATCCGTCCGATCATGTATGTGGCCCTCAGCTACGATCACCGCATCATCGACGGCAAGGAGAGCGTGAGCTTCCTGTACAAGGTGAAGGAGATGATCGAGGATCCGACCAAGCTGGTGTTCGGCGGGAAGGATCCGGGGGAGGTGTTGTTGGGGCTTTAGTCCAACAGGCGGGAAGCCTGAGGGCGGAAGACCCAAGGGGTCATTCTACAGCGCTATCATACATGCACCGTACCATGCGCTGCACCCGACCGATAACGTCGACCATCTGGCCCTACATTCGCGGTACGCTCAACGCTTGCTCCATGCATCGCTCCTGTTCCTTCGCACTTGTCGCGTTCCTTGTTGCTTCCATACAAGCGTTGCATGCCCAAGTGCTTTTCGTGGACGACAATGACAACATCCTTGAGAACAGCACCACGATGCGTTCTGCTCTGGATGCGGCAGGGGTTTCCTATGCGGTACATGACGTGGCAGTCGAAGGAAGCACGCCATCGCTGAGCACACTATTGGCGCACGAACTGGTGATCTGGTATTGTTCCGGTGATGGTGTGGGTCTTGGACTGTGGGATGCAGTGGAGGACCTGCAGGATGTGGCGATGGCCGGAGTGCCGATCTGGTTCATCGGTACCGATATGCTCTACGCCAGCTATGGCGCTGCACCGACCACCTTCACGACAGCGGATCTTCCATACACCGTGATGGGTCTGGCCAGTTATGATGTGCAGAGCTACGGAGACGATGGAGGCGAAGGTTGTCCTCAGATAGATGCTGGGCCAGCGGTTACTGCGAGCTTCACCAGCGGCTTGACCTGGATCTTCCCGACCCTCTGGTGGGTGGATGGTGTAACGCCCGCACCTGGTATTGTGGAGGTCCTCTACCAGATGGGCCCGGAGGGCTATGCCTTCGGTGGCGTGCCGTGCATGGTGCGAAAGTTGGATGAAGGCATGGATGTGACCAGCACCTTCTTCGATCCTGCGTTACTTGCAACGGCCGGGATGCGTTCGCAATTCGTGGCAGAGACGATCGCCCATCTGGGCCTGAACACTGCTGTGGAGATCATCCCCGCAGCTGTTCCGATGCGCTTGTCAGCGTTGGGCGATGACCGCTGGCAGGTGACCGCAACGCAACGGTTGAACAGCGCGGTGGTGATCGGTACGGACGGTAGGGTGGTCAAGCAAGAGCGGGTGGATGGGACTGCCTGTATCCTGGACCTGCACGGCTTCGGTACAGGTTGCTATGCAGCGGTGATCACCGGGGCGGATGGTCGCTCCGCTGTGCTTAAGCTGACAAAGCGCTAGTCCGCCACATCCACCACGATCAGCTCCGTACTGTCCGCACTGAGGTACAGACTGCGCCAGTGGCGCCCTTCCGTGATGGTCGCGTGGAGACCAAGGTGCTCCGCGCCCAGGGATGCGGCATCGAACACTGTTCCCTTGCCATCCGGCTCCATGGCGATGCCATCTGCGCGATAGTCGGCTGTGGAGAGCAGACGTTGCAGTTCGCGCTGATCGATGCGCACGCGTAGGAGGATGATGTTGTCCAACTTCGGCAGATGCGCATCATCGTGTGCAATGATCTTCACACTGCCTGGTACCGGTGCGCCGAAGAGGTCCGCGTATATGGCTTCGCCGCTGCGTGGTGTGACCAGTTCACGCACGCCATCCACAGAGCGTTCGGCCACACGATAGACCACATACGCACCACTGATACCGGCCAGGGCGAGCACTCCGAGGGCCATGTAGAGCAGGCTGAAACGCTTGGCGACGATGGCCGAGATGAACAGCACCATGCTGAACGCACCCAATGCAAAGGCGGCGATGACCCAGGAGAGGAGGGGTGACATGCTTGCGCGAAGATGCGATGTGTACCGGGTCCAAGTATCATGAGCCGGGTATTTCCGATCGGATGCAACGTGCGGGTCGGGATCGATGAGTGGAGAACACGGGCACATTGTACCGGTCGACCGCAGCGTTGGGATCGTTGAAGCGCAACCTGCCGGAAGGAGTTCGTTCGCATGCTGGAAGATCAAGGATCGATGAGGAACGGCTGTCGATGAAAGTGTCGATCGTTACGATGAGCGCGTGGTCACAGTACCGTCGATGGTCCCTTGTCCTTTGCACGTGATGGGCCCAGGTATCCAATTGTCATCCCACACGGCGTTGTTGACAAGTGCCATTCCCCTGTAAATGAGCGCCCATGGTCATGAGGCTAGGTTTGCCACGCACCGGCCTGCTCTCCGACCACGCTTCCTGTTGTTCCGTATTGCCTCCAGGCATTGTATGGCTGTTGGGGCGAAACTGATGGATAGCAGAAGGACGTGATCAGCGCGGCGGAAAGAAGGTCCGGCAGCAGTTCATAGACCGGTCCATGGCAGCATCCCTACGCCTTCTGAAAGCGATCCGCACCAGCGGTCCCGCGATCCGTCACTTCCTGCGCACCGTGCTTCCCGCGCTTGCGATGCTGCTGCTGTGGCAGACCGAAGCGCGCGCCACGCACGCCATGGGTGGTGAGCTCACGTATGAGTGCGTCGGCAATGGGCTGTATCGTGTGCGGCTCAATTTTTACCGGGATTGCAACGGTGTGGCGGCGCCGACCAACTGTAGTAACGGCAGGCAGTTCAGGTTGGTGAGCCCGGCATGCGGTGCTACGCTCAACCCATGCTTCGGGCTCGATGGTGTGGACCTGGTGACGCCCATATGCGTGTCGGCTGTGGACCGCTGCAATAGCTCGGCAGGGGAGTATGGCATTCAACGCTATCGCTACAGTGCATTGGTGGACCTGAGCGCTTACGGCAGCTGCGGAACGGACTGGACCATCAGCTGGGACCTCTGCTGCCGGAACAACGCGATCACCTCGCTGAACAACCCCGGAAACCGGAACCTCTACCTGACCGCCACGCTCAATACCACGCTGGGGCAGTGCAACAATTCTCCACGCTATCTGAACGATCCCACACCTTTCGCCTGTGTGGGACAGCAGGTGAGCTACAACCACGGCTTCAACGATGTGGACGGTGATTCGCTCTCGTTCGAACTGGCGCCCGCCCTGGGAGCCAATGGCAGCACGATCCCATACAACGCAGGCTATTCCTTCACGCAACCTGTGATCACGGCGGGAGGTGCCAATGCAGTGCAGGTGAACCCTGTCACCGGTACGATCACCTTCGTGCCGAGCATCCAGCAGTTCGCTGTCGTGACCGTGCGTGTGCGCGAATGGCGCAATGGTATCCAGATCGGAAGCTACCTGCGTGACGTGCAGTTCGCCATCATCGCCTGCAGCAATAATCTCCCCACTGTCAGCGGCGTGAACGGGACCAGCTCGTACACCTTCGAGGTCTGTGCCGGTGAGCCGTTCTGCTTCAATGTGAACAGCGGGGACGCGGATCCAGGACAGACCGTCACCATGACCTGGAACAATGGTATTCCAGGTGCAACCTTCAACACGACGGCAGGTCCTCTACCCGTTGGCACCTTCTGTTGGACACCGACGATCGGGGATATCGGCCAGAACCTCTTTTCGGTGAACGTGCGCGACGATGCCTGTCCTCAGGTGGGCTTGAACAACTTCGGTTTCGCTGTGCAGGTGACACCGCCCTTCACTCCGGCCAACGCAGGCCCCGATCAGAGCGTATGCGGCTTTACCACGACCCTTGCCGGTCTGCAGCCCTATACACAGGCGGGTGGTCAATGGACGGTGGTGGGCGGAACAGGCACGTTCGCCAATGCCGCCAGCCCGAACACCACGGTGAGCGGGCTTTCCACTGGCCCCAATGTGTTCCGTTGGACCGTCAACTACGGCACGTGCGGTACGACGAGCGATGAGGTTACGGTGAACGCCTTCAACCCGGCCCAGGCAGCCGCCAATGCGGGACCGGACCAGAGCCTTTGTGCGGCATCCGGGGTAGGAGCGGGTGCGACGTTGAACGCCAATACAGCAACGGCCCCGGCCGTGGGCACTTGGACGCTTGTGTCCGGCACAGGTGTGATCGCCAATGCCAACAGTCCCACGACGGCCGTCACCGGTCTGTCCGTAGGCGCGAATACGTTCCGATGGACCATTACCAATGGCGCCTGCGATCCGCCGACAAGCGACCAGGTCACCATCTTCGTTTTCAGCAGCGCGCAGCCAGCCGCGAACGCCGGACCCGATCAGCAGTTGTGCCTGCCGACCACCAGCGCCACCCTTGCCGGCAATGCTGTCACCTTTCCCGCAACGGGTCAATGGACCGTGGTGAGCGGTACGGGCACTTTTTCCAATGCCAGCCTCAGGAATACGGCGGTCACCGGTCTTTCGACAGGCGTGAACACGTTCCGCTGGACCATCACCAACGGTCCCTGCACGCCACCCACCACGAGCGATGAGGTGAACATCATCGTGTTCAACCCCGCCAGTCCGGCCGCCAACGCCGGTGCGGACCAACAGGTGTGCGCAGCGAACGCCACCCTGTCGGGTAATTCGCCATTGGTACCTGCCACGGGCCAATGGACGGTGGTGAGTGGTACGGGGATCTTTGCCAATGCCAGCAGCCCCACCTCGGCAGTTAGCGGATTGGCGATCGGCACCAACGTGTTCCAATGGACCCTGAACAACGGTCCTTGTGCAGGTGGTCTCACCAGCGATCAAGTGACCATCGTTCGGTTCGATCCCGCCACGGTGCCCGCGAACGCTGGTGCCGATCAGGACCTGTGCACTGTTGGGGGCACCGCGAGCACCACCCTCGCAGGTAATGCCGCTGTTGCGCCGGCCACGGGTCAGTGGACCGTGGTGAGCGGCACGGCAACGATCTCCAACCCGGCGAGCGCAACCACGACCGTGACCGGCATGGCACCTGGGATCGTTGTTCTGCGTTGGACCATTGCCAATGGCCCTTGCACCCCACCCACCACCAGTGATGAGGTGACCATCCGCGTGTTCAGCGCAGGTGCTCCTGCCGCCAACGCGGGTCCCGACCAGGACCTGTGTGCACCTGTAGCGAACGTGACGCTTGCGGCCAACGCCCCGGTCGTGCCCGCCGCCGGCACTTGGACCGTGGTGAGCGGTTCGGGCACGTTCGCCGATCCGAACAGCCCCACCACGACGGTCAGCGGCATGGGTATCGGCAGCAACATCTACCGCTGGACCATCAACAACGGTCCTTGCGCGGGTGCGGTCACATCCGACGATGTACGGATCCGTCTGTTCGATCCTGCCATTGCAACCGCCAGCGCAGGTCCGGACCAGCAGCTGTGCGGCAGCACGAGCACCAACCTGGCGGGCAGCGCGGTCAGTGCGCCGGCCTCCGGCACCTGGACCCTGGTCAGCGGTACCGGAACCATTGTGAACCCTTCCAACCCCGCAGCCTCCGTCACCGATCTGGGCATCGGTGCCAACGTGTTCCGCTGGACGGTGAGCAATGGCCCCTGCGGGAGCAGCAGCGATGAGGTCACCATACTTCGGTTCGATCCGAACAACGCGGTCGCCAATGCCGGCCCCGATCAGAGCATCTGTGTGCCGACCGCACCGAACGCGGTGATCCTTGCCGCCAGCCCGGTGACCTTCCCTGCGACCGGTCAATGGACAGTGGTGGCCGGTAGCGGCACGTTTGCCAATGCCAACAGCCCCAACACCACGGTAAGCGGACTCGTTCCGGGCATCAATGAGTTCCGATGGACAGTGAGCAACGGCCCCTGCCCCAACGGGGTGACGACCGATGTGATGCGTGTCCTTGTGTTCAGTGACAGCAACCTGGAAGCGGACGCTGGACCGGACCAGTCGCTCTGCACCACCAGTGGCACCATCACCATGGCAGGAAGTGCGCTCATCACCCCCGCCACAGGTCAGTGGACCCTTGTCAGTGGCACTGGTACCATCACCGATCCGAGCAGCCCCACAACGACCGTTACGGGCATCGGAGTGGGTCAGAGCATCTTCCAATGGACGGTGAACAATGGGCCTTGTGAGGCGGTGAGCACGGATCAAATGAGCGTGTTCGTCTACGATCCGAACAACCCGGCGGCCAATGCCGGCCCGGACCAAAGCTTCTGCACCCCGCTCACCAGCACAACGCTGGCGGGTAGTGCCGTGGCCTTCCCTGCGACCGGGGTGTGGAGCATCGTCAGCGGAGCGGGCACCTTCGCCAATATCAACGACCCCAACACCACGGTCAGTGCCTTGGGCCTTGGCACCAACCAGTTCGCCTGGACCGTGAACAATGGCGTATGTCCGAACGCTGTGACGACGGATGTGGTGCAGGTGGAGCTCTTCAACGGTAATGCCCAGGCCGCAGATGCTGGTTCGGACCAGAGCGTGTGTGGAACGGCTGCGCCAGTGACCCTGAACGCGAATACGCCCACCGGTCTTGCCACGGGTAGCTGGAGCGTGGTGCAGGGTACAGCGAGCTTCAGCAACGCAGCTTCGCCGAACGCTACGGTGACCGGCCTGAGCATTGGTGTGAACGTGCTTCGCTGGAGCATAGATAATGGTGCCTGCGGCATCACCAGCGACGTGATGACGGTGCTGGTGTACGATCCGGCGAACCCGGTCGCCAACGCAGGTGCGGACCAGCAGCTTTGCACACCGACCACAAGTGCCAACCTGCAGGGAAGTACGGTCATAGCGCCTGCGGTGGGAGTATGGACCCTGGTAAGCGGTAGCGGCACGATCGCCAACCCCAACAATCCCACCACAGCGGTCAGTGGTCTTGCCATTGGTGCAAATGTCTTCCGCTGGCAGGTGAACAATGGTGCATGTGCCAACCCCATCACGCAGGATGAGGTCACCATCTTCCTGTTTGAGCAGGACGCACCTCAGGCGAACGCCGGCCCCGATCAGGAGATCTGCACGCCGGTCAATAGTGTATCGATGTCCGCCAATAGCGTGGTCGGCAGCGCTGTGGGTACGTGGAGCGTCGTCGTCGGTGGGGGCACCATCACCAATGTCAACGACCCCAACACCACCATCACGGCGTTGCCGGTCGGCATCAATGTCTTCGAGTGGTCCATCAATAACGGCCCCTGCGGCATCACCACCGACCAGGTGCGCATCCTTGTGTTCGATCAAGGCAACCCCGTGGCGAACGCCGGATCCGATCAGGAGCTGTGTACACCGGCCAGCACGGCCACCCTTAACGCCAACAGCCTGATCGCCCCCGCCACTGGACAGTGGACGCTGGTCAGCGGTAGTGGTGCGGTCGCCGACCCCACTGCGCCGGTAACTACCGTGAGCGGACTTGCCGTTGGCGAGAATATTTTCCAGTGGACCGTGAGCAACGGGCCCTGTGCCAGCGGCATCACCACCGACCAGGTAAGCATTTTCGTGTTCGACGAGACCAATCCCATCGCCGATGCCGGCGCCGACCAGGAGTTCTGTACTCCGGTGAGCACCACCACGCTGGTGGGTAGCCCAGTGATCTTCCCGGCCGATGGTCGATGGGAACTGTTGAGCGGTACCGGCACGATCGTTTCCCCCGAGAGCACCACCACGGAGGTCACGGGCATGTTGGTAGGCGTGAACGTGTTCCGCTACACGGTAAGCAACGGCCCCTGTGCCAGCGGCCAGACCGTGGATGAGGTGAGCGTGTTCATCTATGACGCGGCCAATGCGATCGCGAACGCCGGTCCCGACCAGGAGCTGTGCACCCCGAACGGCACTGCGGACCTTGCCGGCAGCACTGTCATCGTACCGGCGTCCGGTCTTTGGACGCTGGTGAGCGGAGGAGGCACGATCGTGGACCCCACCTCGCCTTCCAGCCAGGTGACCGGCCTCCCCGTCGGTGAGAACGTGTTCCGGTGGACCGTGGACAACGGTCCCTGCGACAATGCGGTGACCTTCGATGAGGTGAGCATTTTCGTCTTTGATGCGAACAACCCGGTGGCGGATGCCGGTGGTGATCAGGAACTGTGTACCCCCAACACCATCACCACCCTGGTGGGCAGTGCGCTCATCTTCCCGGCGACAGGCACATGGACCCTTGTGAACGGGCAGGGTACCATCACGTCGCCCAACAGCCCCACCACCACGGTGACCGGTCTTGGGGTGGGCGAGAACATCTTCCAATGGACCGTGAGCAACGGACCCTGTGCCAACGGGACCACCAATGATCAGGTGAGCATTTTCGTCTTCGATCAAGGGAACGCCCAAGTGGATGCGGGCGCCGACCAAGACCTGTGCTCGCCGGTGGCCTCCACCTTCATGGCCGCCGGTCCGGTCACCTTCCCGGCGGTCGGCAGCTGGACCCTGCTCAGCGGCAGTGGCACTATCGTGGATGTGAACTCTCCGACCACTGAGGTCCTCAACCCCGGCGTGGGCGAGAACGTCTTCCAGTGGACCGTGGACAATGGTCCTTGTGAGAGCGGTGCAGGCACGGACATCATGGTGATCCGTGTGTTCGACGAGAACAACCCGGTGGCGGATGCGGGAGCGGACCAGGAGCATTGCTCGCCCAACATCTTCACCACTCAGCTTTCCGGTAGCCCGGTCACATTCCCCGCAGTAGGAACGTGGACCCTGGTGAGCGGTACGGGTACCATTGGCGACCCGAACGACCCGAACACCACGGTCTTCGACATTGCGATCGGTGAAAGCGTCTTCCTGTGGACGGTTGATAACGGACCCTGCGCGAGCGGTGTGACCACCGACGAAGTACGCGTACGGGTATTCAATGAGAACGACCCGATCGCAGCGGCCGGCGATGACCTTTCCATCTGCACTCCGATCAGCTCAGCGGCCCTCAATGGTAGCGCTGTCACCTTCCCTGCCACAGGCACCTGGACCATCGTCAGCGGAAGCGGTGTGGTGGCGGATCCCAACCAGCCGAACACGACCATCACAGGCCTCGTGCCCGGTGTCACCGTTGTAGAGTGGACAGTGAGCAGCGGCCCCTGCGCCAATGGTATCACCAGCGACCAATTGCTCATCACCCTTTTCGATGCCAATAATCCGGTGGCCGACGCCGGGGTCGATCAGGAGCTATGTACGCCCACCGGGACCACCACCAGCAGCACGCTGCAAGGCAGCAATGTCATCTTCCCTGCGGTCGGCACCTGGTCGCTCGTTGGCGGAACCGGTGTCATTGCCGATCCGAACGATCCGAACAGTGCGGTGACCGGTCTGAGCATCGGCGAGAATGTGTTCCTATGGACCGTGAACAACGGTGTTTGTGATGATCCCATCAGCACCGATCTGGTGAGCATCTTCGTCTTCGATGCGAACAACCCGGACGCTGTGGCGGGCCCCAGCCAGCAGATCTGCACGCCGGTGACCAGTGCCTTCATGAACGGCAGCCCGGTGACCTTCCCCGCTTTGGGCACCTGGACGCTTGTAAGCGGGCAGGGAACCATCGTGGACCCCAATGATCCGCAGACGGAGGTCACGGACCTCGGCATCGGTGTCAACGTGTTCGAGTGGACCGTTGACAATGGAGCCTGCCCCAACGTGGTGACCAGCGACCAGGTGAGCCTGGTGCTTTTCGATGCACAAGCGCCGCCGGCGAACGCTGGTGCCGACCAGGAGCTGTGTGCGCCGGATGATAGTGCGGTCCTTGTGGCCAACCCACCGGTGGGTGCAGCATTCGGAACGTGGACCATCGTTCAAGGTGCGGGCAGTGTGGCCGATGAATCCAATCCGAGCACGACCATTACTGGCATGGAGGTGGGTGAGACCATCCTGACCTGGACACTGAGCAGCGGTGTGTGCGTGACGACCGTGGACTCGATCAGCATTTTCGTCTTCGATCCCAACAACCTCAATGCCTTTGCGGGCCTCGACCAGGAGTTGTGCGTGCCGCAGGACAGTGTGTTCATGGCGGGCAGCAGTCTCATCTTCCCGGCGGTCGGTACCTGGAGCGTTATTGAAGGTGCCGGTGTGCCCGTGAACCCCAACGACCCAGGTACGCTCATCGGAGGCTTGAGCACTGGAGTGAACGTATTCCAGTGGGAGGTCTACAATGGCCCCTGTGCCAACTCGCTCACATCCGACCAGGTGACGATCACGCTATACAGCGATAGTACCTCGGCCGCCAATGCGGGACCAGACCTGGAGACGTGCCTGCCCATCACCACGATCGGCCTGCAAGGAGAACAGCCCATCGCTCCGGGAGAAGGGACCTGGACCCTGCTGAGCGGAAGCGGGAACATTGTGAGCCCCAACGATCCAAACTCCCAGGTCACCGGTTTGGCCCAGGGTGAGAACGTGTTCGTATGGACGCTCGAATGGGATCCCTGCCCGAACAACGGCCTGCTCACCGACACGGTGACCGTGCGTGTGTACGATCCCTTCGCACCTGCTGCGAACGCCGGCCCCGACCAGGAACTGTGCAGCCCCCAGAGCACCACCACGCTTGCGGCCAATGTGCCTGTGACACCCGGGGTGGGTACGTGGACAGTGATCAGCGGAACGGCCATCGTCGCTTCACCGAACGACGCCACGAGCGAGGTCTCCGGCCTCACGGTGGGAGTGCATGAACTGGTTTGGACCATTTACAATGGCAACTGCGGTTTCGGGCCGCCAAGCACCGACACATTGCTGATCCGTGTCTACGATAGCGAGGCAGGTCTTGCACAGGCGGGATCCGACATCAGTTGGTGCACGCCACAGGACAACGCGGTCCTGGTCGCCAATGATCCCGTTTTCCCCGCCGTGGGCACCTGGACCGCGATCAGCGGAACGGGCACGTTCGCTGACGTGAACGACCCCAACACGGCCGTCTTTGGGCTCGGTGTTGGCCAGCATGATTTCCGTTGGACCATTGATAATGGTGCATGCGGTACGAGCAGTGACAGCATCAGTGTGTTCATCTTTGATGGCAACAGCGAGCCGGCCAGCGCAGGTGATGACCGGTCGCTCTGCCTGCCTGAGACGAGCACCACGCTTGAGGGGAACGCACCTGTCTTCCCCGCCAGCGGGTTCTGGGAAGTGGTGTCGGGTGCAGGCACCTTCACTGATCCGACCGACCCCGGCACCAGTGTCAGCGGACTTGTCCAGGGTGCCAACACCTTCCGCTGGACCATCGTCAATGAGCCGTGTGGAACCACCAGTGACGAGGTGACCATCCTGGTGTATAGCGACCAACAGGCAGCCGCCAATGCTGGATCGGACCAGCAGTTGTGCACGCCGGCGAGCACCGCGACCATGAGTGCGAACAACGCAGCCTTCCCCGCTACCGGTGCATGGACGGTCGTAAGCGGTACGGCGACGATCGCGAATGCAGCCGACCCTTCCACCAGCGTCACCGGCCTCGGTGTCGGACAAGTCGTCCTGCGTTGGACCATCGATAATGGCCCATGTGCGGATGGACTCACCAGTGATGAGGTCGTCATCAATGTGTTCGATGGTGCAGCACCCAGTGCATCCGCCGGCCCCGATCAGGCATTCTGCACACCGATCGATGGAGCGGTCACCATGTTCGCTTCCACTGCGCCTTTCCCTGCGACAGGATCCTGGAGCCTGGTGAGCGGACAAGGGACTGTGGGTGATCCGAACGATCCGTTCTCGGCCATCACTGCGCTCGGTGCGGGGGCCAACGTATTCCGCTGGACCATTGACAACGGAGTGTGCGGCAGCACCAGTGATGAGGTCCTTATCGCCGTGTTCGACCACACCGTTCCGGCTGCAGATGCAGGGGCTGACCAGGAGTTCTGCCAGGATGTTAGCAGCACGTTCCTTGATGCAGAGCCGGCCACGAGCACCGCTACAGGCATATGGACACGCATCGCGGGCTCCGGCAGTATTGCGTCAGCGAACGATGCGGAGAGCGAGGTGACGGGACTGCAGCTTGGAAACAACTGGTTCACCTGGACCATCACCAACGGACCGTGTCCCTCCTCGGTGGACAGCGTGATGATCTTCATCCGTGATTGCCTGACCATCAACATCCCGAACGCATACTCGCCCAACGGTGACGGCGTGAACGATGTGTTCCGGATAACGAACATCGGGTCCTACCCACAGAACTCGTTCCAGGTCTTCAACCGCTGGGGCAACAAGGTCTTCGATCAAAGCCCCTACGCCAACGATTGGGACGGTACCAACCAGTTCGGTTCCGCCTTCGGTGAACAGTTGCCGGAAAGCACCTACTACTACATCCTGGACCTCGGTGACGGCAGCGACGCCTACACCGGCTACATCTACCTGCGCCGATGAACACCCGTGTCCGATCAACCTGGAGCTCCATGCGCCGTTCCACCCATCGTCTTCTTGCGCCGTTGCTCGCCTGTGGTCTGACCACTGCGACGCTGGCCCAGCAGGATCCCCAGTTCACGCAGTATATGTTCAACATGCTGGCGCTGAACCCTGCCTATGCCGGCAATGCAGAGCGGGTGAGCGTGAAGGCGCTCAGTCGCCATCAGTGGGTGGGGTTCGAAGGGGCGCCGACCACACAAACGCTCACCCTGCACAGCCCCGTTTGGCATGAGAGCCTTGCGCTCGGTGGGACCATGATGCGAGACAGCCATGGCCCGATCACCCAGTACACCTTCATGGCTGATGTGGCCTACCGCATCTTCATGGGAGAGAACAAGCTCGCCTTCGGTATCAAGGGCGGGCTGAACCTGCTGCAGGGCAAGTTCGGGGAGCTGAGCCCCGAAATGGCCGGTGATGCGGTGTTCCAGCAGAACGTCAACACCAAGCTGGATCCGCAGTTCGGCTTCGGTCTGATGTACTACAGTGACCGTTATTACATCGGGCTGAGCACACCGAAACTGTTGCGTACCGAGTTCTTCGATACGGATTCGCTCGCCTTCATCAGTGAGCCCGGTCAGCGGGCGCACTACTTTCTCAGTGGCGGCTACGTCTTCGACCTCGGCCTTTACCACAAGTTCAAGCCGACGTTCCTTGTAAAGGCAGTGGAAGGCGCGCCTGTCAGCTTCGATCTGAGCGCCAATTTCCTCTTCCTGGAGAAGTTCTGGCTCGGTGCGATGTACCGCCATACGGATGCCGTTGGCGTGCTTGCGCAGTACCTCCTGACCAACGACCTCTCGGTGGGCTATGCTTATGATTACCCGCTTTCCCCCCTGCGCAATTTCAGTGGTGGGTCCCACGAGATCATGATCGGCTACGAGTTCGGCAAGCTGCTGAAGGGCATCCGTTCACCGCGTTACTTCTGACCATGCACCCACGCACGTACCTCATGAGCCGTCCGCTCCTCACCACCCTCCTCCTTGTGGCTGCATCGCTAACCGCGGTGAAGGCGCAAAAGCTCCAACAACGGATGGTGGAGCGCTACAGTGAGGTGTTCGACTATCCCAAGGTGGCTGCCATCTGTGAGGACCTGGAGGCGCGCGGAAAAGCCGATATCGGCACACTGCGCAGGCTGGCCCTGGCGTACCGCAAGATGGACCGACCGGATGACGCTGAAGCGGTGTATACCCGCATGATGGCCACCGGAGCGGCACAACCGGATGACGTGCTCGTTTACGCTGACCTCCTCCGTGCCAATGGCAAGTACAAGGAGGCCCTTGATTGGTACGGCAATTACGACAGCCTCAACCCCGGAAATGCACGTGTGCAGGCTTACCTGAAGCAGCCACAGCTGTTCGATCGCATGATGCGGGACAGCACGCGCTCCGCCATTCGCACCGTTCCCATCAATTCGGCGCAGGCCGATCTGGGAATGAGCGTACTGGATGAGCTGCTGCTGTTCTCCAGTGCACGTGGCGAGGGGGCCGGTGGAGGACGCACCTACCGGTGGGATGAACAGCCCTACCTGAACCTCTATTCCGCGCTCCTGAAAGGAACCACGGCAGAGGACCCAATGGTGATGCGCAAGGACATCAACAGCCGATACCATGATGGCACTGTAAGCTACGATTCGCTGGCCAAGCGCATGTACTACACGCGCAACAACTATTTCTACGGTGTCTTGGAGAAGAGCCAGCGGGGGGACCTCAACCTGGGTATCTACTTCAGTGATGTGGTAACCGGTGAGTTCGGCCAGCAGGAGTGGGGCAATCTCATACCCTTCGACCACAATGACCCGGACCACAACTATGGTCATCCGTTCGTTTCACCGGACGGGCGTCGCATGTACTTCACCAGTGACCGTCCTGGAGGCGAGGGAGGAACCGATATCTGGTTCTGCGACAATCTTGGCAATCAATGGGGCGCACCCCAGAACATGGGCCCTAAAGTGAACACCACCGGTGATGAGATGTACCCGATGATCACCCTGGACAGCGTGTTCTACTTCGCCAGTGATGGTCACCCCGGTCTGGGTGGGCTCGATCTCTTCCGCACACGGCTGGGCCGCAGCGGGCCGGGCTATGTGTTCAACCTGGGTTATCCCATCAATACACGCTGGAACGATCACAGCCTGTTGTTGCTGAACGACAGTGTCGGATTCCTCGCTAGCGATCGTGCTGGTGGCCTCGGCAGCGACGATATCTATGGTTGCACCATCGCACCACCCATGCTTTACCTCGCTGGTCGTGTCATCGATAAGGTGTCACGCCAACCCATTGATGGGGCGCTGATCACCTTGAAGGATGGTAGTGATCGCTTCGTGAAGAACTATACGGTGACCCCGGAGCCGGAAGGCAGGTTCAGCATTGCCACCGAGCATCACGAGCAGTTCGAGGTGCTTGCCAACAAGACGGGTTACATGCAGGGCGCCATGAAGGTGATCACGGACCAGGACCCCTTGGAGGACATCGTCATCGAGCTCCTCAAGTACGATTATGCGGCCGAGGGCGTGGTGATGCATGGGGAAACGGGGGCTTTGCTTGACAGTGCCATAGTGACGCTGACCGATGCTCAGGGCAACGTGCTGGCCACCGCGGTGACCGACGCCAGTGGGCGCTATGCCTTTCCCCTGCAGCCGGAAATGGACCACCGATTGAAAGTGGAGCGGTCCGGGTACTTCAAGCAGAGTGCGAGGATCACCACGAAGGGCCAGCCGAACGGTGTGCTTCGTACCGACTTCCGGCTCTTCCCGCTCGCTTTGAACACAGTGGTCCGACTGGAGAACATCCTCTACGATTACAACAAGTGGGACATCCGTCCGGATGCCGCCATGGAACTGGACAAGCTCGTGGAGACACTGCGGGAGAACCCAACAGTGAGGATCGAATTGAGCTCACACACGGACTGCCGTGGCAAGGACAGCTACAACCTCAGCTTGTCGCAGAAACGGGCGAAGAGCGCTGTCGACTATATCATCAGCAAAGGCATCGACAAAGAACGCGTGGTGAGCAAGGGCTATGGCGAAAGCAAGCCGACCGAAACATGTGCATGCGAGAAATGCTCGGAGGAGCAACATCAGCGTAACCGACGCACGGAGTTCACCGTGCTCGGTCTGTAGGCAAGGGTCTCGGGTTTTGGGACCAAGGGCGGGAGGGGGCTGCAGCGCGAGCTGTGGCCCCCTTCCCGTTGACCATCATCCGATGCGGAACCGGAGATGCTGATGGAGCGTATGTTGCATCGCCTTCCGCAATTCCTCGATGCCAAGGGGGATGGTCCTGCCGCGATGAAGCAATGCGTGACACGTCGGACACACGGGAACCAGGTCACGTGCAGGGTCGAATTCATGGACCTGGTCCCCATCGAAGGGCCGATATCGTTCATGCGCCTCGATGAAACCCTCCGCCAAGGTGCCATAACGCTGTACGGGGTCCATCCCGCATACGGCACATGACCAACCGTGGCGGGCGAAGCAAAGGGAACGGTTCAAGGGATCGCGTTCGCGTGCGTTCACCGATATGGTCTCCATCGGCTGATCTGCAGACCAATGGTGCTCGCCGGCATTTCGTTCTGGATGGATATCCACGGCAGTTGCTTCGCAGGCCTTGCAGCGCCGTATGATGGACTGTGGGGTCCGACGGCTGGCGAGCGTCTCACGCAGGAGCGAACTCAGGTCATCGCTGCAATACTTCACCCAGCTGCCGGTTGTGAAGCCTTCCGCGCCCCGTGCGTTGCGCAAGGTGCGGATGTGTGCACAATTGGCGCGATGGACCACCATGTCGCCCTGTTCCGCGATACGCCGTGTATTCACCACGTAACCCCTGGGGTGGTCCGCGAGCCACTTGAGATAGGGCGCATCACCGTCATCGAATCGCAGGCTCAACGGTGGGCCAAGTGAGGGCATAGACATGGCTGGGCTGCGCAGAAGGCTGACGAAACTAGCGCCGTGAGGATCCTCGAATGATGCGGCACTGGTCTTTTAATGCTGGCGTTCCATCAGCGCAGATCAGTATTCACGTTGGGCTAACGTGAGGACGTGCGTTTCGCGTTCCGGGCCCAAGCTGCTGCTGGGTTCTCCATGGTTCGTCCGGAAGTGCGACCTGTATGGACCGACATGATCGATCTGGTAACACGTCTTAGAACAATCATAACCTCCCGCTAACGATGACTGCAGATGGTGCGGTGGACCTTCGTCGCCCCACTCAGAGCTACCATGCGTGCCTTGTTCACCGCCATCCTCGTTCTGGTCTGTGCGTTACAGGCTTACTCTCAAGGCACCGTCCGTGGTGTGGTAAGTGACTTGCAAGGAGAGACCTTGATCGGCGCCACGGTGGTGCTCAAGAGCGATCTTGGCAAAGGGACCACCACCGACCTGGACGGGCGATACAGCCTTTCCATACCAGCGGGCGCTCCGGTCGTTCTGGTCTATTCGTTCGTAGGCTACACACCCATCGAGCGCACGGTCACTGTGGCGCAGGGCGCAGTGGTGGTGGAGAACGTGGTGATGGGCGAACAGCGTGTGGAGATCAAGGAGTTCGAAGTGCAGGGCAAGGCCCGGCGCAGCAGTGATGCCTACCTCGATCGGATGCGAAGCAATGCACCAGCTGCGTTGGACTTCATCTCCCGCGATGTGATGCTGAAGACCGGTGATGCGGATGCGGCAGCAGCTGTCCGCCGCATCTCCGGTGTAAGCACGGTGGGTGCCTTCGTTACCGTGCGCGGACTCGCTGATCGCTACCTCGTCACCACGGTGAACGGAGGCCGTGTTCCCACGCTCGATCCGTTGACGAACAATCTCCGGCTCGATCTCTTCCCCACAGGATTGATGGATAACATCGTCATCACCAAAACACTGACGCCGGATCTTCCCGGTGATTGGGCTGGAGCATACATGAGCATGAACACCAGTGATTACCCGGAGCGCCTCCAGGTGAGCGTGAGCACCACGTTCGGATACAATCCGAACAGTACTGGGAAGAGCATCGTCTCCAGTGTGCAGAGCGCCACTGATCGCTGGGGCTTTGATGACGGACTGCGTGCGATCCCGACAGGTGTCCCCACGCGGGTGGAGGATTTCCCTGCCTTCATCGATCCCACGCTGTATCAACAGCTGTCCCAGCTTGGTCTTTCCGGAACCCTCCAAGGCTATGGCATCACCAGTTCCACCACGGGATTCAATGTTCCTGGTGGCCAAATGAACAATGGAAGCACGCTGCAGCATCTTGCCTTGGTGGAGCTTGGGTTGTTGCCACCTGCTTTGCTCTATGATGTGAATGCCGTGCAGAATGCAGTATCCGCGTATAACAGCACATATGATATCGCATATTTCTCCCCCTTGTTCAATGCTGAGCTGGCCCGGTTGAACACCAGCTGGGACAACAGTTCGTGGCGTGTACGAGAGACCGTGGGCGCACCGAATTACAATGTGAGCCTGACCATCGGCAACCAGATCGACCTGTTCAAGAAGAAGGAGGAACCATCGCAGCTTGGTTTCCTGCTAGGACTGCGCTACTCCACCGAAACGCAGAACGATGAGAACAGTTCCATCCTACGTACCATCGAACGCTTTGAGGATGAGGACCCCGGCGATACGTTCAACCGAAAGGGACAACAGCGTGTTAGTGTGATCAGCCATGGCTGGAATGCGCTGGGGAACGTTTCGTTCAAGCTGAACCGCAACAACAGCTTTTCGTTGTTGACCATGGTCAATGTGCTTGGCCAGAACAACGCCCGGGAGCTCGTCTTCCTTGATCCCACTGTAAGCGGGGAGACCTTTGTGAGTGAGGATCAGTTCTGGGAACAGCGCAGTATGGCGGTGTTCCAGTACGGTAGCAAACATTTCATTCCAGCCTTCAACCTCACCGTGAGCGGGGATGTTTCCTACACCACGGGTAACCGCGATGTGCTGGACCTGAAAGTCGTTCAGTACATCCAACCCGGACCTGGTGAGGACATCAACAACGTGGATGGTGCGCTCCGTCCACCGGGACGCATTTTCCGCTTCCTCAACGAGGACCTGTTGGATGCGCGCTTGAGCTTCGAGTTGCCGTTGAGCGACCGTGAGCGTCTGGTTCGCAAGCTCAAGTTCGGTGGTGCATATCGTTGGAACGAACGCACGAACGATCAGAACTACTACCAAGTGGTGGGAGCGCCTGGTCCCACGCAATGGATGGATGCAACCCGGTTCCAGATGCGTCCGGATGGTCGGTTCACTTCCCTGTACGAACCCTTTGGAAGTTTCAAGGACAATGATATCGGCATCCTGAACGTGGCTGCGGTCTATGCCATGACCGATCACAGTATCACTGAGCGTGTCCGTTTGGCTGGTGGCATTCGCTTTGAACATACCGATCTGGTATCCGACATCCGCGATTTCTACGAGCAGGGTATTGCAGCTGATGATCCGGTTCGAGGTACGGTGGGTGATCTGGCCATCGGTGGTGCATCGGCACCAGAGCCAAAGCCTGCTGTGCCGGGTACCATTGATCAATGGGACGTTCTTCCAAGTGCGAGCCTGATCATCAAGCTGCGTCCTGTCGATAAACCCGCTGTGAACCTACGCCTGAGCTACTTCCGTTCACTGAGCCGGCCCAGCTTCCGGGAGTTCAGTGTTGTTCAGCTCTATGACTACCTCCTTCAAGCTCCTGTTTACGGCAATCCGGATCTGCGCATGACGCAGGTGGATAACTACGACCTGCGACTGGAGCGCTTCTTCAAGAGCGGTGATAACGTCAGCGTGAGCGGATTCTACAAGTCGTTCATCGATCACATCGAACTGCTACAGACCGCCCAGGGTGGTTTTACGTGGCGGAACGCAGAACGCAGTGAGGTCTTTGGTTTGGAAGTGGAGGGACGTGTTCGTGTTTGGCGGAACCTGGAGGCTCGTGGGAACGTGACGCTCATGGAGTCGCGTTCGGAATTGGTGACGGTGATCAATGATGAGAAGGTGCGTTACGAAACCCCCATGTTCGGACAGTCGCCCTATATCCTCAATGGTACGCTCAGCTATGGGCTTGATAGTATAAGGACTACACTGAGCGTCTCCTACAACGTACAAGGGCCGAAGCTCGCCGTAACCAACGCCGAGCTTGACCCAACAGGTATCCGGGCCTTTGAGATGCCTCGTCATCTCATCGATATCACGCTGAACAAGCGTTTCGGGGATCACTGGGGACTTCAGTTCCGTGTGCGTGACCTGCTCAATTCGCCGCAGCGCCGCACCTATCGCTTCGCCCAAGGCTATATCGGCGATTTCGACCGCTTCGCTTTCGGCACCGAGTACCTGCTGACCGTTTCATACACCATCCGCTGATCATGGCCCTTCCGATCTTTTCCGAAATGCGTGCCCTGTCCGTCGCATTGGTCCTGGGCTGTTCCCTACCTGTCAGTGCCCAGGACCTGATCGAGGATGTTATTGTCGAACGTTACTACGTGAGCGATGCCAACGACGCAACGGATACGAACGGTGGAACGCTCGTTGAAGGCTCGGTAACGTATCGCGTGTTCATCGATCTCTGCGAAGGATGCGCGTTGCGTTCTGTCTATGGGGATGAGGATCACAGCATATCCATACAAAGCACGTCGCTTTTCTTCAATCACCTGGATAGGGGACGTGTATATGGTCATGCCATTACCAATGGGGCCTTGGATGAGGGTACCGTGCCCTTGGATTCGTGGCTTGCCATGGGCTCCGCTAGCAATCAGAAGCGCGCTGTTGTGAAGCAGGAGGATGACGATGGCAGCATTGTTGGAGGAGCGAACAACGATGGTGGTAGTGCCGCCATTGCTGGTGGATTGCTCGTGAACGCGGATGCGAGTGCATTGCCCGTGCTTACTGAACGGGATGGCCTTGTGCCACTGGCCTCCGGTGCGACCGCGCTGCCGCCGAACTTCAATGTATCCGGTGATGATCCCACGGAGGTGTTCGGGGACATGACCATGTCAGGTTCGTTCGTCAGCAACACGTTCCGCATGGCATCGACCGGAGTGACAGGGGCCACTGCGACCAACCGGGTCCTGCTGGCACAGCTCACCACAACGGGGGATCTTAGTTTCTGCTTGAACGTCGAGGTGCAGACCCCGGATGGCGAGGTACGGAAGTTCGTCTGTTCGGATGACGTGCTGCTCTCCGATGAAACCCCGAACGGGCTGTTGGTCTATCCCCCACAATGCGGCTGCACCGACCCCAACTTTCTGGAGTATGATCCTGCGGCTGGCTGCGACGATGGAAGCTGTATGACCGGGATCATTTTCGGATGCCTCGATACGACAGCGTGCAACTTCGATGCCAACACGAACTTCAATGTGCCACAGTTATGCTGCTACGGCCCCGGCAATTGCAACGGCCTGGACATTTCCCTGGTATGCAGTGATGTCGGCATTGAAGAACAGGAGACCGTGATCGGCGTGCAGGTGGGGCCGAATCCGTTCCGGACCGATGTATGGGTGGACCTGTCCGTGACGAGCAATAGTTCAGTGGAGTTCGTGCTCTATGACGCTTTGGGGTCCCGCGTCTGGGATGAGGTAAGGGTCCACCGTTCAGGACTACGACATGAGCTGACGCTGTCCGATGTCCCAGCGGGAGTGTATCACCTGATCGTGCTGGCTCCACAGGGCGTTGCGTTCCAGAAGCTCGTGAAGCAGTAGACGTTCACAGGGATCTAACACTGCTTAACGTGGCAATGATGCAAGCACAGGGCGCGCTTTACATCGTGCGCCTGTACCCAGGATAGTTTCGCGTCGCATTCCAGAGACACTGCACCATGCCACGCCTGACCGCACTTTCCATCGCGCTGCTGCCCATCCTAGCCAGCGCTCAATTCACTCCGCCCGACCCCAGTGGATTCGAGGGTCTGATCGTGGAGACCTACTATGTGGCGGATGAGCAGGATGCAGCCGACCAGGATGGCGGAGGCGTGCTACCGGTGGGTAGTACCGTGTACCGCGTGTATGCCGATCTGAAGCCCGGATATCGTGTGCTCACAGTAGGCGGTTTCCCGGGCCATGCGTTCAACATCAGTACGAGCACAGCGTTCTTCAACAACGATGACCGGGGTGAGGCCTGGGGTCGCAGTATCCCCGCTCAGCATCTCAACAAGAACACGGTCGCCATTGACTCCTGGTTGACGCTGGGCTCTGCCAGCACGCAGCATTGGGGCGTGATCCGGGCTGCTGATCCGGATGGTTCCATCGTTGGTGGCTCCAACAACGACAACGACCTGTTGGTGAACGTAACCCCTGCCATGGGTTCACCCTTGACGGAGGACGATGGTCTGTGGAGCACCGGTGTGGCTCCGCCGACCTTGGTCTCCGTGGGTGATGGCCCGAACCTGTTCGATGCCGGTGGTGATGCCTCCTATAGCAACGATGATTTTGCATGGGCGATCCTGGGTGAATACGCTGTCCCCGATCCCGGAAATCGTGTCCTTCTCGGTCAGTTCACCACGGATGGACTGCTCCAGTTCTGCATGAACCTGAGCATCAAGATACCGGACAGCCTTGTGTGCAATGATCCGGAGTGCTACGAATTCATGGAGTTCTTCTGGGAGCTGATCCCCAGTGACACGTCCGGACAGTTCGGTGAAGCGAACCGATTCACCCATCCGTCGCTCTGTTTCAGCTCCGACCAGCTCATCGTGGATTGTCAGGGTGTGGCCGGTGGACCAGCGGTGCCCGGCACTCCTTGTGAGGATGGCATCCTGGAGACGACGAATGATGTTTATGCCGACAACTGTGCATGCATCGGTGAGGATTGTGCGGGTGTGCTCGGAGGTAACGCGCTGCCTGGTGAACCATGTGATGATGGGAACGAAGCCACCGAGAACGATACGTGGATGCCTGGTTGCATTTGTGATGGCATTGTTGCGGTGGATGAGTTGATGGGGTCCGTTGGTATTGCGCTACGCCCCAACCCGACCGATGAGGATGTCGTGTTGACCTTGGATGGCTTGCAGGGACAGGTGTTGTCCTACACGCTGCGTGATGTGCGCGGCACGGTCTTGGAGCAGCGCTCGATCGGCGCGACATCCGGTATGTGGAGCGGGGTTATCCGCACTGCTCCGCTTGCTGCAGGCGTTTATCTGCTTGAGGTTGAGAGCGATGGTGATCGTCGCACGCTCCGGATCGTTCGTCAGTGATGGACCGGACCTGTTCGGCGCTGCTCGGTTTGTTCATGGTGTTCGCAGCCAGTGCACAGGAGCGGGGTATTGACAGTGTGTGGGTGGAGTCGGTGGTACTGGAAGGTTGGACGGATGAGGAAGGTAGAACGTTGGTGAGCCACCGGATCTGGGTGGATCTGGCGCCGGGCTATTCCATGCAAGTGGTGTTCGGTGATGTTCATCACGACCTTGAGATCGCCACCACGACCCGGTTCTGGAACGACACCACACGTACGGTGGTCTATGCCGATGAGCTCGATGAGGCTGCAATGGCGACAGGTCGCGCCTGGCGGGACTCCTGGTTGGCCATGGGGGCCTTGGGTCGCGATCATTGGGCGGTACCACGGAGCATGGATCCCGACGGAAGCATCATACGACCGACCTCACTGAAGCGTGCGGAGCGTAAACTGCTACCGCGTGTACTGCGTGAGCGGGATGGGGCGATTGCGGCGGATAGTGTGCCACGTACCACCGACTGGCGTTTCCGTCCCAGTTATCTGGCAGCCATCCCTGGCTATGTCATCCACACCATGGACGGCGCATGGGCCGTATTAGGCGGAACCGCTGGTCCGCGCGATGGAGGACATGTGCTCATTGCCCAACTCTGTACTTCCGGTGAACTTACGTTCCGTATCAATATCCAAGTAGCTGATCAGTATCGCAATGCGATCAAATATGTCCATTCGGACCCGATCGACGGCGAAGTGCTGGCGCCATGGCTGCGGCGTACCATCGCACCGCCTGTGCAGCCTTGATGATCGTTAAACGATCGTCATCTCATCCTCCTCTGGCGCTTAAGGAAAGGTGATCGTTTAACCTGGATCGTGAAGTCTTTCACCTTGCGATCACCGAATCATGACGCAATCATATCGGTGCGCTAACCCTTGCTGGACAAGGGTTGTAGGAGCTTTGTGGCGCTCGATCGAACGAGTGTTTCACCCAAAACCCATTAACCCTGAGATCATGAGAACGCTTTCAAAACTGACGATGGCTGCCGGTCTTGTGGCTGCCGCCGCCGGTGCCCATGCCCAGAGCATCGGTGCCGCCTGTGGATGCCCCCCGGTGTCCTCCCGTACGCAAGTGCTGATGTCCTCCCTGGTGGACGGCAGCCAGAACCTTTCCAACCCGAACACGACCCTGACCTGTAACAACCTCTACGTGTTGGACACCCGGGTATATGTGAACAATGGACAGGACCTGTTCGTGGAGCCCGGTACTGTCGTGAAGGCCAACTCGAACCCCGGTGCTGCCAACGCCATCATCGTGGCTCGCGGAGGCCAGATCTGGGCCAACGGTAACGAGGAGTGCCCCATTATCATGACCGCCGCTGCCGATCCCCTGGATGGCAGCTACAGCGTGACCAACCGTGGTCAGTGGGGCAGCCTGATCGTGCTGGGCCGCGCTTACACCAACAAGCGTGCTGCTGACGGAGATCCGACCGCGACCGCAACGGACGGTGTGGGTACCATCGAAGGTCTGGCCGCTGGTGACAGCCGCCACCTGTATGGCATGCCCGTAGGACAGGAGATGAACGATGACAACAGCGGTGTCATCCGCTATGTGAGCCTGCGTCATGGTGGCCAGATCATCGGCGCCAACAACGAGATCAACGGTCTCACGCTTGGCGGTGTAGGTCGTGGTACCACGATCGACCACATCGAAGTGTTGAGCAACCTCGATGATGCCTACGAGATGTTCGGTGGCACGGTGAACGCCAAGTACCTGGTGGCCATGCACTGCGACGATGATTACCTCGATTGGGACCAGGGCTACAATGGCAAGGTCCAGTTCTTCTATGGTGTGCAGGGCCCTGATAACAGCGGTGGTGCCAGCAACCAAGGTGACAATGGCTTTGAGTGCGACGGTGATGACGCCGCCACGAACGCCGCCAACGGAGGTATTCCTTCCAACCCCACGGTATACAACGCCACGCTGATCGCCCGCACGCAGACCATCGCCCAGGCTGATGAGGCCATCGAAGCGAAGGAGCGCACACAGGGTACCATCGTGAACTCCATCTTCACCCGCTTCCGCTCGGGTCTGAACCTGGCCGGTGCCGCTGGTACCAACGCTACTGCTGCTTGGCAGAGCGGTTTGCTGAACGTAAACAACTGCACCTTCGTGGATTGCGGCCAGCCGCTCCGCATCAACGGTGTGAACACCACGAGCGGTGCTGATTTCACCAAGTTCACCGTGACCGATGGCAACGTGATCGCCGCCTCCGGCATCATCGACTACACCTACAGCATGACCCAGCCCGGTAACGTGCTCACCGACCGCGTGAACCCGGTGCCCTCCGCTGCCAACGCTGCCACCACCATCAGCGCTCCTGTTGACGGCTTCTTCACCGGCGCGAAGTACCGCGGTGCTTTCGCTCCTGGCGTTGAGCCTTGGATCAGCGGCTGGACCCTCGCTGCGCAGATCGGCCTGGACGCCGCTGCTGCTGCTGGTTGCACCGGTGACCTCAACAACGATGGTCTGATCAACGCCGGCGACTTCACCCTCTTCGTGAACGCCTTCGGCGGCAACTGTTTCTAAGACCCCAGGCTACGCAGAGCTGCTCGCCGCAAAGCTGCGAGGGGCTCCGCCAGGCCGACCCAACAAACACACAACATGCGAACCAATTTCTTCAGAACCCTGCTGGCAGGTACCGCCCTCATCGGTGGGATCGCGGCCAGCGCACAAGGTCTCGAAGGCATCATCGTGGAGGAGTACCACACGGTGACCGCAGCCGATGCGGATGCTTACAACAACGACTTCGGTGGCGGGTCCTATCCCTTGGTGGCCGGCATGAAGGTCTACCGTGTCTACGTGGACATGGCCCCCAACTACCGCTTCCTGAACGTCTTCGCAAGCCCGGAGACCACCCCCGGCAGCGGCGTGAGCCCCAACCCGGTCACGTTCCAAACGACCACCTCCTTCTGGAACGACGACAACTTCGGTGGTGAAGTTCCCGTGCAGACCCGTCGCATGGACGAGGGTACCCTGTTCGATTCATACATCACAGTTGGAACCACGGGTATTGCCGGTGGTACTGCCGGCTGCGGCACCAACACCGCCCAGGTGGGTGTGTTACGTTCCGCCGACACCGACGGGGACAACACCACCTGTGGGAACTACCCGGACTTCACCGGCAACGATGGTAACATCCCCGGTACGCTGCCCTCGCTGACCTACAACCTGGGCGGTGCAATGAACCTGGATGCGATTAACCTGGATGCCAACACCTTCACCTTCATCGATGATGCGTGGGCGATCCTGCCCGCGTCCACCGGTGTTGATGGTGCCGGCACCAACCGCGTACTGATCGGGCAGTTCACCACCAACGGTGTGTTCAGCTTCCAGATCAACGTCGCGATCAGCGATCCCAACCAGAACATCGAAACCTATGTGCACACCAACGCAGGCGATGGCGAGCAGGTGAGCCCGTTCCTCACCTACCCCCAGAGCTGTGTGGAGCCTGTGATCACCGGCATCACCAGCAACGGCCCGATCTGCTCTGACGCCGATCTGCTTCTGAACGTGACCGCCACGGGTGATGCCCCCTTGAGCTACAGCTGGAGCGGTACCGGTACCTTCTCGCCCGATGCCTCAAGCGCCAGTGTATCTGTGAGCGGTGCTGCGAGCGGGTCCTACAGTGTGACCGTGAGCAACGCTTGCGGAACCGTGACGGAGAGCACCAACGTGGTCGTGGACCAGACCTCCTCGAACACCACCACGGAAAGCGCCTGCGACAGCTACACCTGGGCGGTGAACGGAACCACCTACACCCAGAGCGGTACCTACACCGTAGTGAACGGTTGCGCCACGGAGATCCTCGTGTTGACGATCACCGAGAGCACGAGCAACACCACGACGGAGAGCGCCTGCGATAGCTACACCGGGGCGGTGAACGGCCAGACGTACACGCAGAGCGGTACCTATACCGAAGTGAACGGTTGCGCCACGGAGATCCTCGTGTTGACGATCACGGAGAGCACGAGCAACACCACGACGGAAAGCGCCTGCGATAGCTACACCTGGGCGGTGAACGGCCAGACGTACACGCAGAGCGGCACCTATACCGAAGTGAACGGCTGCGCCACGGAGATCCTGGTATTGACCATTCTGGAGAGCGGCACGAACACCACCACGGAGAGCGCCTGCGATAGCTACACCTGGGCTGTGAACGGAACCACCTACACCCAGAGCGGTACCTACACGAGCGTGAACGGCTGCGCCACGGAGATCCTGGTGCTGACGATCATAGAGAGCGGTACGAACACCACCACGGAGAGCGTCTGCGATAGCTACACCTGGAGCGTGAACGGCACCACCTACACCCAGAGCGGTACTTACACGGAAGTGACAGGTTGCAGCACGGAGATCCTCGTTCTGACGATCACGGAAAGCACGAGCAACACCACCACGGAGAGCGCCTGCGGCAGCTACACCTGGGCCGTGAACGGCACCACCTACACGCAGAGCGGCACCTACACCGAAGTGAACGGTTGCGCCACCGAGATCCTCGTTCTCACGGTGAGCGTTCCCGGTACCGCCTGCGATGACGGCAATGCGAACACTATCAACGACCAGCTCGACGCCAACTGTGTCTGCGTGGGTACGCCTGCCACCACCGACTGCCTCGGTGTGATCGGTGGTACCGCCCTGCCCGGTACGCCCTGCGATGACGGTCTTGCCACCACTGGCAACGATACCTGGAGCAACGACTGCCAGTGCGTAGGTCAGGTGATCGATTGCGAAGGTGTTGCTGGCGGCACGGCGCTGCCCGGAACGCCCTGCAACGACAATAACGCGGGTACCATCAACGACACCTGGAGCGTGGACTGCCAGTGCGTGGGAGTGCCCACCGGTTGCACGGAGAACATCGTGTTGAACATCACCCTGGACGCTTTCGGCAGCCAGACCACCTGGGAGCTGCAGCTCGCGGGTACTGGTACGATCGTGGAGCAGGGCGGCCCCTACATGGACGGCATGCCCGGTGCCGTGGTCACCGAGGAGCTCTGCGTACCCGCAGCCTGCTACCGCCTGGTGGTGAACGACGCTGCTGGTGATGGTATCGTGGCCGGTGGTTACCAGCTGCTCGTCAGCGGCAGCAATGCCCGTGTCATCGACAACCGCAACAACTTCGACAACGGTGCTGTCAGCGCCATCTCCGGTGGCCAGGGCTTCTGCCTGCCGATCGGCACGGACAACCTGTTGAGCAGCAGCTGCGACAAGCTTGACTGGGTCTCCGGCCAGTACGTTGTTGCTTCGGCCAACCCTGCCGTGAGCGCTGAGTGGATCGTGGGCGGCAGCAACGCCGTGCAGGACAACAACAGCGGCTATGAGTTCTGGATCTTCGATCCGAACGGCAGCTACAGCTTCCGTCGCTTCCGCAGCCACAATGTGAGCGATGGTTTCGGCCCGGCCAGTGCCACCCGCGCCTGCCACATGAAGATCAACAACTGGAACGTGGTCAACCAGATCCCGGCCAACGTGCTGATGAACGTGCGCGTGCGCAGCCGAGTGAACGGTGTGAACAGCGAATTCGGACCGGCCTGCCAGTTCACCATCGATCCGGTGCGTGCTGCCTGCCCGCTGACCCAGCTGATGAACATCGCTGGCAACCAGTTCTTCAGCTGTGGCGTTACCCGCACCTGGGGTGCTGGCAACTATGTGTACGCTCGTCCTGTGAGCGGCGCCAACCGCTACCAGTTCCGCTTCAGCCAGCCTGGCGAAGGGGTGATCGCGGTGCGCACCACCACCAACTACATCCTCCAGCTGAACTGGCCCACCAACCCGCTGCAGGCCGGTGAGACCTATGATGTGGAGGTGCGTGTGAGCAAGAACGGCGGCGCCACCTGGTGCACGAATGATGCGGTGTGGGGACCTGTCTGCCAGGTGACCATCGCCGGCAGTGCCATGAGCTCGCTCAACGCGATGTCCTTCGATCTGCAGGATGAGCTGCAGGCAGCCGAACTGCGCATGTTCCCCAACCCCACCCGTGGCGATGTGCTGAACTTCAGCCTGAGCGCGGTGGACGCCGGTGAGGAGCGCGTGAGCTTCGACATCTACGACCTCAGCGGCAAGCGCGTGAGCAGCCGTCAGCTGCCCGTGAACGCCGGTGCGGTGAACACGGTGATCGAACTCAACAGCGAACTGTCCGCTGGTATGTACATGGTGAACATCACCGCTGGTGCGCGCCTGTACACCGAGCGCCTGATGGTTCAGCCCTAAGATGCTCCTGGACGCTTAATGTGGTCATGCCAAAGCCCCGGGATCCCGCAGCGAGCGGTGTGTCCCGGGGCTTTGTCGCATTCGCACTGAGCCTGTCGGCTTTCCTAGTTCAACCCTCTAGAGGACGAACTACCCCAAAGGCCGTGACCTAGTTTCGCCACCCAACTAGTTTCCATGGAACGTATTCTACTCCTTGCCATCCCCGCCACCCTCGCAGCCCTCCTCTTTACCAGCGGGACCTCCAACGATGATGGCCGCGCAGGCCGCACAGGTTCTCCGGGCGAGCAGACCTGTGTGAACGGCTGCCACAACACCTTCACCTTGAACAGCGGTGCAGGGTCCATTACGCTCGGCAGCAGCAACATGGTCGATTGGCAGTACGAGCCTGGTGTCACTTACAACATGACCGTTACCGTGTCGCTCTCGACCAGCAACCTGTTCGGCATCGGACTGGAGTGCCTCACGACGGCTGGTGCGAATGCGGGCAACCTGGTGATCACCGTACCTGAAGACACGCGCACGCTCAATGCCGTGGTGTCCGGCAACTCACGCCGCAACATCGTTCACCAGTTGAACGGCGGCGTTGCGGCCGGCAGCAAGACCTTCAGCTTCGACTGGGTGGCACCCAGCACCAACATCGGCAATGTCACGTTCTATTACGCCGGCAACGCCGCCAATGGCAATGGCACCAACTCGGGCGACCGCATCTACACGGGCAGTCAGGTGGTAACGCCCCTGATCACCACCGGCATCCGGGATGAGGTGGATGGTTCAGCTGCCGTGCGGGTGGGGCCTTCGCCGTTCGATACCCAGTGCCGCGTGCAATACAGTACCCGCGAGGGCGGTCGTGCGCGCATAACCTTCCTTGATCTGGGCGGCCGCACCCTAACCCACATGGACCTCGGCGATCGCGCGCCTGGCTCCTACAGCGAGACGCTCACCGGACTGGAGGTGTTGCCACAAGGCGCCTGCCTGATGGTGCTCGAGGTCGGTGAACTGCGCAGTGCACACAAGGTCTTCCGCGCAACGCTTTGATACGGCTGCAGCTCCGGAACGCCACCGGGCTGGTGCCGTCCCCCTTGGATCAGGGTGCCTGATAGTATCGGTTGATGTGCTGTCGCAGCGTTACGTAGCGATAGATGCCGAACAACAGCACCAACACGCTCAGCACCCAGCTCACGTGCCCCACACTGCGCAGGTAGGGTGTATCACCCAATCCGATGAGCGTGAGGCCCCCCACCAATAGGTAGAGCGTGCTGCGGATGTAGCTCAACAGCGTGCGCTCGTTCGCCAGGCGCGTGCGTACCAGCGCCAGGTGGTCCCGAAGGATCAGTTCCTCCCGAGCATCATATCCATGATCGGGGCGGAGCCATTGCAATGCCATGGTGCAAAGATCGCATCATCCGTTCGTTGCCTCGCCACACGCATGGCACATGATGCTTTCACGCACCCCATCATTCCTGCCATTCCGCCCAGCTCGTGGCCGTCTCCTGCAGCCGTACGGCATGCAGCTGCACGCTGGAAGGCAACGCTGGCTTCAGCCGGGCCACCACATCCAGGAGGATGTTCTCGCACGTCGGCTGCCACGGTGTGTAGATCGTGCGACCGAAAAGCGCGGCACCCTCCATCACATGCTCCCGTTCCCGCTCATGTAGTACCAGCGCGTGGTCGTACCGCTCCACTACCAGACCTTTCACGATGTGCTTCAGGTCAGCAAAGTCGATCACCATGCCATCCTTCGGATCGCCCGGTGAGTCCGCCGGCACACCGCTCAGGCTCACATCCAGCACGTAGCTGTGTCCGTGTATGTTGGCGCACATCCCATCGTGGCAACGCAGGGCATGGGCCATCTCGAAGGTGAAGCGCTTGGTGACGCGCAGGGTCCGCTGTTCCATGCTGCGAAGGTGCGCACTGTGTTGGAAATGGGGGAGGAGGGCACCACCAGACCTACCCGCACTTCGTCCCACCACAGCTCCGGCACTTCAAGCACCCTTCTTCGTAGTACAACCCTTCCGCATCGCCGCACTCCTGGCATTTGCGGCCCTTGGCTTCGGTGCCATCGGGGATGTAGCGACTTAGTGCGCGCACCACACCGTTCTTCCAGGTGTTGAGGGTGGCGTCGTAGAGGTTGAGGTTGGCCACCACGTCCACCACCTGAGGCACGGGCATGCCCTGGCGCAGCATGCCGCTGATGAGGATGGCGTAGTTCCAGAACTCCTTGTTGAAGGTGCGGCTGAGGCCCTGCACGGTGACCTTGTAGCCTTCGTCGTCGGCGTACTCCAGGTCGTAGCGGTTGGTGCCACGCTCCTCGTCGCGGCGCTTCACCACCCAGCCCTTGCTCACCCAACGCGGCAGCTCGAAACCGCCGTTGGCCTTGCCGGTGAAGATCTCGTAGGGCTTGCCATCCAGCAGGCCCACCACGGCGATCCAGGGTTCGGTCTCGTTGTTGAAACGGAGGACGTCGGCTTCCAGGGTGGCCGGGCGCGGCGCGTGGTGGGGCAAGTCGACCCCATGGGTCGACGGTACAGTGCCTTTGGTATCCGTGTTTGCCACCAATACGCCGCTCCTACTGCCATCCCGGTACACGGTGATCCCCTTCAGCCCGTGGTGCCAGGCCTCCAGGTAGATGCCGCCCACCTCTTCCACGGTGGCTGTAGTGGGTAGGTTGATGGTGCTGCTGATGCTGTGCGTGGTGTACTTCTGGATCACCGACTGCATGCGGATGCGCTTGTGCCAGTCGATGTCGTTGGCGGTGGCGCCGGCGTAGGGGCTTTCAGCAGGGTCGGTCTTGCCGGTCATCTGCATCCAGTCCAGCACGCGCGGGTGGTGTACGGTGAACTCCTCCCACTGGTCGCCGAGATCGTCGGTGAAGGTGACCTTGGCATTGGGGTCGCCGGGCACCACTTTACGACGGCGCGTGTAGCCCAGCATGTACACCGGCTCAATGCCGCTGCTGGTGCGCGTGAGCAGGCTGAGCGTGCCGGTGGGCGCCACGGTGCTGAGGCTGATGTTGCGACGGCCGTGGCGCATCATGCGATCATGCACTTCGGGCAATTCCTTTTCCAGCATGGCGGTGAATTCGCTCGTGCGCTCCACGGCGGGTGCGAAGCCCTCGAAGGCACCGCGCTCAATGGCCATGTCGATGCTGCTGTCGAACTCCGCACGGCACTTGGTGCGCAGGATGTCCTCGGCGGCCTCGATGGCTTCATCGCTGTCGTACTTCAGGTTGAGCGCGGCGAGGGCATCGGCCAGGCCGGTGAAGCCCAGGCCCGTTCGGCGGCCCTTCTTCCCGGTGTCACGCAGCAGCTCCCAGGTCTCGCGCTCGGTGCGCTTCAGCTCATCGGGCTCGGGGTCGGCGTTCACCTTGGCCAGGATGCGGTCCACGGCCTCCAACTCCAGGTCCACCAGGTCGTCCATCAGGCGCTGCGCCTCGTAGGTGACCGCCGCGAAACGCTCGTGATCGAACCACGCGCGGTGGGTGAAGGGCTCGTTGACGAAGCTGTGCAGGTTGATGGCGATCAGGCGGCAGCTGTCCCCGCCCTGCATGGCGATCTCGCTGCAGGGGTTGGTGCTCTCATTGCGGAATCCGGGGTACACGCTGCTCGTGCTGTACAGGTGCTGACGGTCCCAGAAGATCACGCCCGGCTCGGCGGTGGCGTGCGCGCAGGAGATCAGCGTGATCCACAGTTCGCGCGCCTTCACCACCTTGGTCACAGTGGGCTTCTTCGAATCAATGGGCCAGCGCAGGGTGAAGTCCGCATCGGCCTCCACAGCCTTGAGGAACTCGTCGCTCACGCGCACGCTCACGTTGGCGCCGGTCACCTTGCTGAGGTCCTGCTTGATGGTGATGAAGTGCTCCACGTCGGGATGCGCGATGTCCATGGTGAGCATCAGCGCGCCGCGACGTCCCTTCTGCGCCACTTCGCGGGTGGTATTGCTGAAGCGCTCCATGAAGCTGACGGCGCCGGTGCTGGTGCGCGCGGCATTGCTCACGGGCGCACCCGAGGGACGCAGCGTGCTGAGGTCGAAGCCCACGCCGCAGCGGCGCTTGAAGAGCTGGGCGAGCTGCTGGTCGTTGTGGAAGATGCCTCCGTAGCTGTCCAGCGGCGAGGGGATCACCACGCAGTTGCTCAAGGAGGCCAGGCGGTAGGGATCGCCGAGGGAGGCCATCACGCTGCCTTGTGGCACCACATCGCGGAAGCCATCGAAGAGTTTGAAGATGCGCTCCTCGTCCAAGCGTTCGCGTGCCTGTCCGTAGCTGGAGAGCAGCGCACGCTTCTCGGCCGGCACCGCTGTGTACTTCGCTTCGATGCGCGCGAACTCGCGGGCCATGCGATGGTGCATGTCGGCCGGGCCGCTTTCCACCAAGTGGCCATCCGCATCGCGCAGGGCGTACTTGTTCATCCACGTGGTGGCGGCCAGGTCGTCGCCCTTGAAGTAAGCCAGCGCGTTCTTCAGCACCTCCTCCTGGGTGTAGGTCCGCTTCACGGGGCTGTCGGTCTTGCGCTTCATATCAGTTTGAACGGGAGTACTGGCGGCGGTGATCGTGGACATGATGGGATGGCTATGTAAAGTTCGTGGGGCGACGAAAGTGGATCGTGAAGCAACGTCGATCGGTGACGATCATCATCCCAAATTGCGCACGGGATCCAACACCGTTATCAACCGGGGCAACAAGCGCCGATCGGTGCGGGGATCGGGAGCAGCACGGCCGGAAAGTGCCGTGGATCGAGACCTTTCAGGATCACAGGCATGCCCATGGCGGCTTTGCGGAGGCTTTCCACGGACTGTGGATGGGGAAGGAAGTTTCCACGGTGGATCGTGGGATCGATCGATGGATCCCGGAGAGTTTGGCATGCTTGATCCAATGGACCGATGTAGAACAACAAAGGCGCCCTTGCGGACGCCTTTGCTGACTTTCACCGTCACCAACAACAACTCGGACGGTACGAGGGGGACGGGCTTATTGGGGTGGCAGCAGGACCTTGTCGATCACGACCACAAGGCCGTTCGCAGCCGCGGCCGTGCCCAGTATCTTGGCACCATTGATCGTCACGGTGCCATCCTCGGCCACGGCGAACTGTGTATCCTTCAGGTTGGCCATGTTGATCTTGCGACCGTTGGTCATCTTCTCTGGCTGGAAAACACCCAATGCGACGTGATACTCCAGGATGTCCTGCAGCTTCTCCTTGTTCTCGGGCTTCAGCAGCTCGTCGAGCGTTCCGGCGGGTAGTGCATTGAAGGCCGCGTCAGTGGGCGCATACACGGTGAAGGGTCCGGCATTGGAGAGCACATCCTCATACTTGATATGCTGCACGGCGGCCACGAGGGTGGTGTGATCGGGTGAACCCACTGCAACACCCACCACGGTGGGCATGCTATTCCCGTCAACCACGGCACTTTGCCCTGGGGCCGGTGCGTTGGGGGTGGCAGCCGCAGGTGCGGATCCCCCCTCGCCACCACAGGCAGCCAGGAAGGGAAGCATCATCGCGGCCAACGGCAACTTGAACAGGGGGGATCTCATAGGGGGTGGTTTGAAAGTGTGGTTATTGAACGTCACGAATATCCTCGGATATGTTTGTCCGCTACATGACCAGCATCATCTTTGGGCCTGCATTCCGTCAGGTCACGCGAAGTACCCCGGGTGCCCTACTCGAAATACTGGTCGAACCGGGCGTTGGAGCTGTCCAAAGCCTCCAACAGGGTCCGTGCGCTGTCACCGGTGGGTGCGGTCTCCAGGCGCTGGAGCAGCGTCATGTGCGGCATCAGCCATTCGTGCAGCATGTCGTGCGCAGGACCTTGCATATCACAGGCGCGCACCAGCTCATCCATGTCCATGAACAGGCTGTCCGCCAGGGCGCGGGGCGCATCGGGTACATCCAGTTCCTGGGGGTCCACTGCCGCCATTCGCTCCCGAATGCGGCGGATGGGCACCATCATGTGGGGGCTGACCGTCCACTTGCGGCCGTTGTCCAGCGAAAGGGCACCCTCCCGTGGGGCGGCCACCTGCGCACTATCCTGCAGGGCCACCGCTTCGCCGGATAACGAACGCTCCCCGCAACCCGGGAGCACTGCAACGGCGAGCAGCAAGGCGAACAGGTGTGTGAAGTGTGCCATGGTCAAAGGTCTTTGCGGCGGAACACCCGGAAGGAGAACAGTGCGGGCAGGCCCACCCAGAGGAGCAGGATAAGCCCTGCCACGACCATGCCCATGGTACTGCCGAAGAAGTTCTTGTAGATGGCACCGCTGTAGCCCATCATGGCGGCAAGGTCGATCTCCAGCATCACCATGATCCGCGCCAGGTCGATGGGATTGAGGCCCGCGAGCGGCACGATGAACGGCTCGATGGGATAGTCGCTGAAGGCGAACATGCCCCACATCAGCAGCGCATCATACACCAGCACAAAGAGCAGCCAAACCACCAGGGCGATGCCCACGCCGCGCGCCTTCTCGCGCTGCCGCAGGGCGATGAGCGCACCCAGTGCCGCGAACACAAGCACCAGTCCGGATCCCGCCAAGGAGAGGATCAGGGAGGCCATGGTGGGCGCATGCACCAGCAGCGGAATTCCCAGCCCGAAGGCCTGCGCGATGAGCAGCGCCACGGCCAGCGCCAGCAGCTGTCCGCCCAGGATGGAGCGCCGTGCAATGGGCTGCACCGCAAGCAGCTGCGTGAACTCCTGGATATCGTACATGTACACCACGGTGAAGACCAGCGCGATCAGCGGTACCAGCGCCATCACCACCTGCACCAAGCTCAGCAGCGCCTTCATGGGGTCATCCTCCAGCACGAACAGCCCCTGCGCCATCAACAGCATCAACAGGGCATAGCCCATCACGAAGCGGTTGCGCGTGAGGTCGAGGAGGGTGTATTTGAAGACTTTCAGCATGGGATGAATGTCCTATGTCTTATGACGGTTGACAGTTGCGGGAAACACCCGGCCATAGGGACAGTGGTCAACTGTCATAGGACATTGGACAATGCATTTGCCTCCAACATCCTCGGCAAGGCTTCCGACAATCGCTTCGCGCTAGTGCTTTCGAGGATCTCCTGCACAGGAAGCAGGAAGCGCAGGGTGCCATCCTCCAGGTAGGCCACCCGGTCGGCTAGGCTTTCCACTTCCTCCATGAGGTGCGAGGTGATGAGCACGGTCCCGCCCACATCGCGCAGTGCCCCGGCCTGTTGCAGCACACGGTGTGACGAAACGGGATCGAGGCCGGCGGTGGGCTCGTCCATCACCAGGATGCGCGGCGATGTGCGGAAGGCCAGCACCGCGCTCACCTTCTGGCGGGTGCCACCGCTGAGGGTGTTCAAGCGCTTGTCAAAATGCTGCTTCAGGCCCAGCCCTTCCACAAGGCCATCCTGCAGTTGCGCCGCATTCAGGCCACGGATGTCGGCCATCATATCCAGCAGCTGGCCCACGGTGAGCGAGGCCGGGAACTGGCTGATCTGCGGCATGTAGCCGATGGTGCTGCGGTAGGCTGGATCGGGCGGAGCGGTCTTCGCATCGATGCGCACATCCCCCACGGTGATGCTGCCCTCCGAGGGATGGACCAGCCCCAGCAGGCATTTGATGAGCGTGGTCTTCCCACTGGCGTTGGGGCCGATGAGCATGACCACCTCACCCTTTCGGAAGCTGCAGTCCACGCCACGCAAAGCCCACAGCTTGCCATAGCGCTTGCCCACACCGGAGAAGGTGATACCTGCGTCAGCCATGGTTCGGTCGAAGGTGTGGCACAGGGAAGTTGAATGGATGATCCCTGACCACCTGGTCAGCTGCCATTTTACATTCTTCATTTTGTATTCCACATTCTTCATTCCCACCAGGCTGGGCGCGAATGAAAAATGTAGAATGTAGAATGTAAAATGATGACCGGGGCTCTGTCGCCATTCGCTTCGAGCTACCTGGCGGGCGCATCAACGGCCCATCGTCCTTCAGGTCCTCGGGGCTCAAGGAAGGGATGAGGCGCTCTGCACGGTCCAGCAGCGATACGAAGAGGCTGCGTGAGAAGACCATGGCATACGGCATACGCTCCACCAGCAGGGTGAAGAAGCCCAATGGCCGGTGCGGCACATCGCCGTGTCCATCGCGGTCCAGGTCGTAGCCACTGTAGCGGTCCCAATAGTTGCCTTCCATCACGTTGTCCTTCAGGGAGCCGTTGGTGCTCACATCGAAGGTATTGCCGGAGAAGGTGTTGCCTGTGAAGCGGCATTCGAAAGCATTGGCGAAAAGACGCAACGCCCACCCGTTCATGCGAAAGACATTATCGCGCATGTCGATCCTGTTGCAGCCGTCCACCATGATGCCGGTGGTGTTGTCCTGGAAGGTGTTGCCCTCGATCTCGCCATCATTGATCTCTTTCAGCAACAGCCCGTAGGCACTGGCGCCGCGGTTGGCCAGGAACTGGTTGCGGCGCATGACGATCTCCTTGCTGAACATGACGGCCACACCGGCACCGTTGTTCTCGAAGTGGTTGTCCTCGTAGGCATCGCGGTTACTGAACATGAAGTGCAGCCCATAGCGCAGGTTGTGCTTGGTGGTGTTCCCTTTGATGTGCGAATCGGTGACGAACTCGAAGTAGATGCCATCGCGGTGATACTCCACGCGATTATTGCGGATGATGGCGTTGCTGCACTTCCACAGGTGGATGCCATTGGCCATGTGTTCCTCCTCGCCTGGTTCGCCCAGCACGGTATTGCTCTCGATCAGGGCATCCTTTGAACCGCTGAGGTAGATGGCGAAGAAGCACTGGTCCAGGAAATTGTCGGCAATGATGGTGCCCCGGCATTCGTTCACCTTGATGCCGGCCAGGTCATCCAGGTTGCTGCGGCGCGACCCACGGATGGTGAAGCCCTTCACGGTCACATGGTCCGCCGTAATGTACAATGCATCACCCTGGCCCCCACCATCGATCACAGCTCCCGCAGTTCCGATCAGCACGAGGGACTTGTCCACACGCACCGTGCCTTCGCTCACGGTCCCGCCTACCACGATCGTATCACCCGGTGCTGCCTGCTCGATCACCGCACGCAGGGTACCTGCCACACCCGAAGGATACGTCCAGGTCCGCGCTTGAACGACTGCCGTGCAGTGGAGCAGGAGGAACAGTTGGAGCGCCTTCGTCATACCCGGCTCAGCGCTGGATCAGAAGCTTCCGCACCGCCTGCCAGTCCAAGGACTCCGACATACCATCAACGGAGGCGCGCGTGCGGGTCTCCTCGCTCGCAAAGGCCGCCACATCCCCGCGCATGGGGCTCCGGAAGGCCTGGCCATGCAGATAGAGGGCGGAAGTGGCATCGATGAGGGTGCCCGGAGCGCTGTGGTCACACACGTACCAGCCGACCACCTGCCCTTCGGCGATGGTGCCGGCCTCCACATGCTTCACCATGCAACTGATATCATCGAACACGTATTGGCGGCCCTTTTGGGTGGTGAGCGCAGCACCGAACTGCTTGTCCACCACGTTCATGCGGCAGTGGGCGCATTCGGCCTTGCCGAAGTCGATGCGCACTTCGGGCTGGCCGCAGGAGAACAGGGCTGGGACAAGGATGAGGAGCAGGGCGAACATTCGCATGGTGGTTCAGTTATTAGGCGCGGCAAGCTTGCGGCTGCGCATGTCACGGATCTCCAGGAAATACACACCGGCCAGCAGGGCCATCACCCCGAAGAGGATCCAGCCACCGGTATCGGGCGTGGACCATGCATCGAAGTTGAGCAACTGCTTATGGCCGATGAGCGGTGGTTGGTAGGCCATGTCCTCCACCTTGATCGCCGCGCGGGGATCGAGGTTGTGGCCGTACGCGTAGCCCCAATCCCACATGCGCCATAGGGCCCACGCGCCAAAGAGCGATAGGGTGACAAGCCCGAGGAAGAGCAGGATGCGCTTGCCCCATGCGGCAGCCACCAGGCCCAGTGCGGCCAGCAACATGATGACCTTGGGCAGGTAGGTGAACTCCTGGAACATCTCGTTCTTGATGTAGGCCATGCCGATGTAGTGGTTGAGGCCGTTGATCTTGTCCACATCGCCCTCGAAGCGATCGGCGAAGATCTGCAGGTAGAGCCCCTCCGGGTATTGCGGCGCGGCCAGGTCGATGCGCCAGATGGGCACCACCAGCAGCACCAGCAATGCCAAGGCGGATAGCGCGATCATGATGCGGGAGATGGGTCTCATGGGCATACGGTTGGGGATGAAGAAGAAGGCGAGGGTGGTGAAGGTGGACGGCATACCCGCCTCCCTTTCCACCCTCGCCTCAATGATCTCCGTTCACAGTTCAGCGTCCACCGATACGGTGAGGGCCGACAAGGGCACGTTGCTGTTTGCCGGTGATACACGCAAGTAACCCTGCATCTCCTGGTGGAGGGCACTGCAGAAGTCGGTGCAATAGAAGGGAACCACACCCACCTTGGTCGGTATCCACTTCAAGGTCTGCGTCTCTCCCGGCATGATCAACAGTTCAGCATTGGCCGCACCCTTGATCGCGAAGCCGTGCGGTACGTCCCAGTCCTGCTCCAGGTTGGTCACGTGGAAGTACACCTCGTCACCCAGCTTCACGCCCTCGATGTTGTCCGGTGCAAAGTGCGAGCGGATGGTGGTCATCCACACATGCACCTCCTTGCCATTGCGTTCGATGCGCGTCTCCTTCTCGCCCTTGGCGACGTAGGGGTGCTGGTTGTCCTCGATCTTGAAGAACTTCACTTCGCGGGGCTTCACCAGATCGGCCGGGAGGGCTTGTGCGTAGTGCGGTTCGCCCGTGGTGGGGAAGTCCAGCAGCAACTCCATCTTGTCGCCATCGATGCTGTACAGCTGCGCGCTCTGCGTCAACTCAGGCCCGGTGGGCAGGTAGCGGTCCTTGGTGATCTTGTTGTAGGCCACCACGTACTTGCCCCAAGGCTTCTTGCTGTCGCCGCCGGGCACCATCAGGTGACCGATGCTGTAGTAGGTGGGCACGCGGTCCACGACCTCGAGCTTTTCCACGTTCCATTTCACGATCTCGCTGCTCACGAAGAAGCTCGTGTAGGCGTTGCCGTTACCATCGAACTCGGTGTGCAGGGGGCCGAGGCCGGGCTTCTTCACTTCGCCGTGCAGCACGCTCTCGTACTTCAGCACAGGGATGCCACCGAAGTCGCCTTCCAGGTCATTGGCAGCAATGGCGGCCTGGATCTTCTCGAAGGAGAATACCGGGATCAATGCGGCCAGCTTGCCACTGCCTACGATGTATTTGCCGGTGGGGTCCACGTCGCAGCCGTGCGGGCTCTTGGGGCATGGCATGAAATACACCAGGCCGGGATGGTCCTTGGGGTCGAGCTGCAGCACATCCTCATACACGGTGGTCTCGGTGCTGTGGGTGTGGTGGTTCCACCAGTTGCTGTGGTGTTTGCCGGGCACTCGCTTGCCCTTGCCTTCCTTGGCCAGTTGTTCGGCCAGCTTCCAGTTCACGGCCATGATGAAGTCCTTGTCGCGCTGGCTGGCGTTCACCTCCAACAGACTGTAGGCCTGCTCGGTGTTGTAGCAGCTGAAGAAGAACCAGCCCTCGCTGGGTCCTTTGCCGGCGTGGCTCAGATCGAAGTTCACGCCCGGGGTCACGATCTGGAAGGCGATGCTCATCTTGCCGGTCTCCGGCTCGGGGTGGATGAAGCTCACGTTGCCCTTGAAGTTCTCCTTGTAGGTCTTGATGGGCACATCGCGGGAGGCGTCATCACCCATGGGAACACTGAAGCGCGTACCAGCCACCACGTATTCGCTGTTGCCCGTGGTGAAGGGCGAACTGTGGTTGCCTGCGCTGTTGGGGATCTCGATGATGCTGTGCGTGCGGAAGGTCCCGAGGTCCACCAACGCGATGCGCGGCGTGTTGTTGCCGTTGATGAAGCACCACTTGCCATCGGGCACCCCATCGGTCTGGGACAGTTCCGGATGGTGGCTATCGTCCCAAGGGATGAAACCGTGGCTGGTGGTGAGCATTCCCTTCGTCTCCTCGCTGAATCCGTAGCCGCTCTCGGGATCCACGCTGAACACGGGAATCTCGCGCAACAGCCGCCCGCTGGGCAGGCCGTAGACTGCCAGCTGTCCGCTGAAGCCACCGCTTACGAAGTTGTAGAATTCATCGTGGGTGCCGGGTGCCACGTACACACGGGAGGCGGCATCACCGGTCACGGCGGTCTTGGTGGTGGATGGGCGGCATCCCGGACTGTTCATCAGCAGGAGCGCCATACCGGCGGTGCCCAGCATGCCGACGGTCAACCTCAAACTATTATTCATGGTCTGGTGGTTGTGGATAGGGTGTCTTGTTCAAGCCTGCATCAGAGGGTGCGCATGAACTCCAACACGTTGCGGCCTTCGTCCTTGCTCAAGCCCTGGTTGGGCATGCGTACCAAGCACTCCTCGAGCTGCGCCTGCGCCACCTCATCGGTCTCGAGCATCACGTCGATGTTCAGCATCATGTTCATGATCCACTCAGGCTGGCGGCGCTCGGTGACGCCCTTCCAGCCGGGACCCACCACCCGGTTGGCACCCGTACTGTGGCAGGCCTGGCACTTCACGTCATAAATGCTGCGACCTTTTTCGACCATTGCCTGATCGATGTCACCCAAGGTGATGTCAGCAGCAGTGATCATTTGTGCCTTGCTCACGCCCGCATCGCCGGAAGGAGCGGGACCGGATGCGCCCGGAGGGCCGCTGGGTGAGCTTTCGCTTCCGCCACCACCACAGGCGGTGATGGTCATCAGGGCTGTCAGGGTGGCGATGCCGGCCAACTTCTTCGTGTTCATGGGTCTGCGGTTGAGGTGTGGTTCGTTCGCGGGGCAAATATCACAGGACGAATATATCCCTTACATGACCTTCATCATCCTTTTCCCTGATCCTTCCCGGTTCTTTCGCAGCCGTTCCCAACGTGCATGAAACGCTGGTATCTGATCGCCTTCTCCAACCTGCTGATCGCCGCCATCATGGGAGCACTCCTTCGGGCACAGTTCCTGGGCGAGATCCCTTTCGTGCATTTCAGGCCCTGGATGCACGCGCACTCCCACGTGGCCATGCTGGGCTGGCTCTTCACCGGTATCGTGGTGGTGCTCACGCACGATGGCGGAAGGGGCCTTCTTACCCGTGGCATGCAGCACATGCTGGTGGTGCTGCAGGTGGCCGTTGTGGGCATGCTCCTCAGCTTCCCGGTACAGGGCTATGGCGCCGTGAGCATCAGCGCCTCCACCCTGCACATGGTGACCTCCTACTTCGTGCTGGCCCTGCTGTGGCGGCAAAGCCTGCAATGGCCGCGTGAGGGTAGCGGCCGGTTGACTCGCTGGAGCATCATCCTCTATTCGCTGTCCACCCTGGGGGTGTGGGCCATGGCCCCGCTGATCGCCACGGGCAACCAAGGCAAGGAGATCTACTACTGGGCCGTGCAGTTCTACCTGCACTTCCAGTTCAACGGTTGGTTCTGGTTCGCCGCGCTGGCCCTGGGGGTCCGCTGGGCCGAACGGCAGGGCTTTCCGCTGCGGATCGACCGGCTCACATTGGGCCTGTGGATCGCATCGGCCGTGCTCACCTACGCACTCGCCATCGCGTGGAGCGAGCCCCATCCGGCGGTGTTCGCCACGGTGAGCCTGGGCGTGCTGCTGCAGGTGTGGGCCGCGATGCGCTCGCTGCGGATACTCAAACGCTTGCAACGCCGCGCACATGAGCAATTCCCGACCTGGGGCAAGGTGCTGGTGGGTGTGGCCCTGGTGGGCATGGGCATGAAGGTGCTGGTGCAGGCCGCCGTGGCGGTGCCCTCCGTGGCAGTAATGGCTTTCACTCTGCGCAGCTACGTGATGGGCTTCGTCCACCTCAACACCCTGGCCATCATGACCACCCTGCTGCTGGTGTATGCGCTGCTGCAGGGCTGGCTGCCGGTGCGCAGCCTGGCGGTGAAGGCCGGCGTGGCCCTGCTCACCGGGGGCATCATCCTCAGCGAACTGCTGCTCTTCGTACAGGGCACCTTCTTCTGGGTGGGCTGGGGTCTGATCAAGGGGCACTACCTGCACATGGTGCTCGCATCGGCGCTGATGCCGTTGGGCGTGGCGTTGTTGCTCTGGGCAGGCTGGCGGCACAGGGCACCGGCACACATGCGAGCATCCCCCGATCGTGGCGTGTAGCTTTGGCGCCGCCCAAGCAATAGCCCATGTTCTCCAAGGCCTGCGAATATGCCATCCGCGCCACGTTGCGCATCGCCGAGCTTACTGCAGCCGATGAGCGCGCCACCGTGAAGGAAATCGCGGCCTCCGTGGGTGCACCGGAGGCTTTCACCGCCAAAGTGCTGCAGCAACTGGTGCGCGATGGGCACATCGGCTCCATGAAGGGACCGGGCGGGGGATTCTCCCTCACCGAGGCCCGCGCGAAGAAGCTGACGCTTGCCGCCATCGTGAAGAGCATCGATGGCGACGACATCTACACCGGCTGCGCGCTGGGCCTTTCGCAGTGCAACGACAAGAAGCCCTGCCCCTTGCACGAGCAGTTCAAGGATGTGCGTGACCGCCTGCGCGACCTGCTGGAAGGCACCTCCGTGTACGATGTATCCATGGGACTGGGCCTGGACGTGGGCGCTTTCCGGCTGAAGGGGTAGCAGGTGGCAGCCCGCTGATGCATCGCGCCTGTCGGCGCTCCATGCTGTGGAAGAGGAACCACGGATCTACACGGATGGACACGGATGATCGCTCGAAGGTGTACCCGACCGTCAGCGCAACTTTGCATGGGGCTTGTGGGACGATCCGTGTGCATCCGTGTGCTTCCGTGGTTCAGTGCATTTCAAGCAAGCATGTTCGCAGGACATGTGATCCATGCCGAACGACTGAGCATCCCACAGGTACTTTCGCGGCATGGAACCCATTCCCCTGCCGGACACCCTCGCCGAGCTCATCCGAAAGCACTGCAGCTCCGAATGGCAGGCGCTGATCAAGGAGAAATGCACCACGCTCAGCTTCGAGGGCGGTGAGGACATCTTCAAGGAAGGCCATCCCGCCGATCAGCTCTACATCGTGCGCAAGGGCAAGGCCAAGGTGTACAGCACCTTCGAACCGGGCTCAGCACGGATCCTTCGTTTCGCACGCGATGGCCAGGCGCTGGGCCACCGCGGTATCGGAGAGGATTTCAGCTACACGGTGACCGCCACCGCGCTGGTGCCCACTACGGTGGATCTCATCCCCATGCCGCTCTTCCTGAGCACGCTGAAGGCCAACGCCGCCTTCAGCTTCCACTTCATGCTCTTCTTCGCCGAGGAATTGCGCCGCAGCGAGGCCCAGACAAAGGCCCTGATGAACATCAGCGTGGAACAGCGTGTGGCCAAAGCCCTGCTCGCCACGGCCCGCTGTTTCGGCTACGACAAGGATGACCGCACCCTGCTGGCCTACACCCCCTCACGCCAGGATCTGGCGGACTATGCCGGCACGACTTATGAAAGCACCATCCGCGCGCTGTCGGCCCTGCAGAAGAAGAAGCTGATCAAGACCGTAGGCCGGGATATCCGCATCGCCGACCGCAAGGGCCTGGAGAAGGTCCTTACGAAGGCCTGAGCCACGCCATCCACCTTGCGGAATTGACACCCGTCATTAATTCGGACTAATTTATCCAGTTAGTTTGCCACATACACACACACCGAACCAACCGCACGCACCATGTCCATCACCCTCTCCCCCGACCGCACCATCGGCTCCATCGTAGCCGACGACTACCGCAGCGCCGCCGTCTTCAACGCCCACGGCATCGACTTCTGCTGCAAGGGCGGGCGTTCCATCGCGGAGGTCTGCCAGGCCAAGGGCATCGACCCCGCAACCCTGGAGGCCGAGATCCGCCAGGCCACCGAGCGTGACAACGGCGCGAACGACGATGTGAAGCACTGGTCCCTGGGCCGGCTCATCGAGCACATCGAACGCGTACACCACCGCTACGTGGAAAGCCGCAGCACCACCTTGCTCCAGTTCCTGGACAAACTCTGCAAAGTGCATGGCGACCGCCACCCCGAGCTCTTCGCCATCCAGCGCGAATTCACCGAATGCGCCGGTGCCATGGCCGCCCACATGAAGAAGGAGGAACTCGTGCTCTTCCCTTTCATCAACCAACTGGAGAAGGCCCACCTGCACGGCACCGCCGCACCCACACCCGGCTTCGGCACGGTGGACAACCCCATCGCCATGATGGAACACGAGCACGATGCCGAGGGTGAGCGCTTCCGCCGCATCGCCGAACTGAGCGACGGCTACACCAACCCGCCCGATGGCTGCACCACCTACGCCACGGCCTACGCCATGTTGCGCGAGTTCGAGGAGGACCTGCACCGCCACATCCATCTGGAGAACAACATCCTGTTCCCAAGGGCGAAGGGGTTGGAGCGGGAGTTGCGTGGAACCGTGCAGGAGCAATAGCCGATACGTGACGTCCCGCGTGAGGGATGGCAGCGGCAGCCCGCTGCAGCGATGGGCGAGCAGCGCACGGAGCAAGGAGGCTGCGACGTGGAAGCAGACCCCGGAGCCCGACGCGATGCCGCACAGCGCAAGGCGGCTACAGCGGACAGCCCGGCCCGTGCGTTGGCCTTTCGCGCGGAAAGGGCCACGCCCCCCTACACCCCCTCGAAATGCGCCGTGAAGTGCCTGAGGAACTTCGGCTCCTTGATGATGCGGTATCCCTTCACCTGCTCGCGGGTACGCATGATCTCCTCGAAGGTCTCGGCCACGTATTCCATGTGGCTTAGGGTGTACACCCGCCGCGGGATGGCGAGCCGCACCAGTTCCATGGCCGAGGGCTGCAGCGAGCCATCGGGCAGGTAGGTGCTGAACTTGACGGAGCCGATCTCCACGCTTCGGATGCCGCCCAGCTTGTACAGTTCGCACACGGGGGCCTGGCCTCCGGTCCGGCATGGATGCCGCTCCGCATCCCGACCATGCCCCGGGATGAACCTTCGGATGGAGGCCGTTGGTGGACCGCGAATGTATCAATGTGAGTGTCGTCACAGAAACAGTCTGTTAGTGTTCACTTACTTTGTCGCGTTCAAACCGACCACCCCATGAACGGACAACGCAACATCGCCATCGGCTTCCTCACCATGGGGGCCTTCATGCTCTACGGCTTCCTGCTCATCTACCTCCGCGACTTCGCGCCCGACAAGCAGGCCTGGGTGGACAGCTACAGCGTGGGTAAGCACTTCGAGGCCCGGCTCGCGCACGTGCACGGCAACCTCTTCGCCTTCCTCAATGTGGTGATGGGCTACCTGCTGCTCCACTTCGGTGAGCGGCTGCGCTGGTCCACCCTCACCTCCTGGCTCGGGCTCATTGGCCTGCTGATGCCGACGGGCATCCTGGCCGAAGTGTACCTCGGTGCACCGCCCGTGTTCGTCCTCATCGGCGCGCTGGCCATGACCACTTCGGTCTTCCTGCTCGGCACCGCCTTCTTCAACCTCAAGCCTTCGCATGGACATTAAGCCCCGCCAACTAGAGATCATCGAAGCCGCCGGTCAGCTAGTGACGGAGGACGGTTTCGCGGCGCTCACCACCAAGCGCCTGGCCGAGCGCATGCACTTCACCGAAGCCGCGCTCTACCGCCACTTCAAGAGCAAGGAAGAGATCCTGGTGACCATGCTGCATCACCTCGCCGCGAATATGGATGAGCGCCTCGCCCGCGTGGCCGAGGACCACCCGGATCCCGTGGAACGGGTGGGTGCCATGTTCGACAGCCAGTTCGCCTTCTTCCAGAAGCACCCGCAATACCTCATGGCCATCTTCGCCATGGGAATGCTGGAGGCCTCGCACGGCATCGATGCCGGCATTGAACGCATCATGGTGGTGAAACGCCGCCACCTGCATAACGCCATCAAGGTGGGGCAACGATCGGGTGCCTTCAGCTCCGACCATCCGGCGGACACGCTCGCCCACATCATCATGGGCACCTTCCGCTTGCATATGCTGCAATGGCGCATGAGCGGGCGCTCCTTCGACGTGCGCAAGAAAGGCAAGGCCCTCATCGTTGCCGCGCTGGACCTTATCACGAACTGAACCGTCATGAAGACCAGCAAACTTGCACGCATCGGCCTGGCTCTGGTAGTCATCGCCTTCGGCGCGCTCACCCTGTTCCTGAGCACTTCCGTGCTGCTGGACCTCTTCGGCATCCGCGAACGCGAGTCGCCCTACGTGCCCGCCGTGGTGGTGGCCAACCTGATCGCCTCCCTGCTCTACCTGCCTGCCGGCGCCGGCCTGCTGATGCAGCGGCGTTGGTCCTCGGTGCTGCTCGCGGCCGCCGTTGTGGTGTTGCTCGTGGGTGGCCTGCTGCTCGCCCTCCACATCAACTCCGGTGGTGAATACCGCACAGCCACCATCGGCGCGCTCACCTTCCGGACCCTGCTCACCGCAGCCTTCTACGTCATTGCGCGCTGGTCCTTGCGCTCACCCGACACATCACCAACATCCCCCATACCATGAACCGCTTCCTGCTTCCCCTCCTTCTGCTTGCCATGGCCGCGCTGAACAGCAGCTGCGGTGAGCACAGCCACGATGCCGCCGCACATGCCGACCATGCGACGACCCCACCGGACAACGCCACGGCCACGGCCCACGACGCGCTGCCTGCCGTAACGCTGGACAACGGCCAGCGCTGGAAGGCCAATCCGGAGACCACCAGCGGCATCGCCAACATGGTGGGCATCCTCAACGCTTACGAGCCGGCAAGCGGCGACCCCAAGGCGCTGAAGACCGCGCTGGAGGAGGAGTTCGGGCTCATCTTCGAGCGATGCACCATGGAGGGTGAAGCGCACAACCAGCTGCACAACTACCTGCTGCCCATCCATCAGGCGCTGCGCGACTTTGAGGGGAGCGACGCACAGCGCGCCGCACTTGGAGCGCAGCTCGCTGCATACGGCAACTACTTCGAGTGATGCGCGCGGCCCTGTCCATCCGTCCCTTGTTGGGCGCGGTGCTGTTCGCCGCCCCCCTGCTGGCCACCGCGCAGCCGGAGGTGCCGGTGCGTTCCCTCCAGGAATGCATCGACCTTGCCCTGGCCAACGACCGACGGGTGCGCACGGCCGACATCGACGTGCGCATGGCTGCGGCCCGTGCGGACGAGCAAAAGGCCAACCTGCTGCCCAAGGTGCGCGGGGTGGCCGATGTGCGGCACTATGCCGACCTGCCCTATCAACTGCTGCCGGCGTCCTTCTTCGGCGGGCCGGAAGGCGTGTACCGCGAGATCCAGTTCGGCACGCCCGACAACATCGCGCTGAACGTGCAGGCCCAACTGCCCCTGGTGGATGTGGGCAGCTGGGAGGGCATCCATGTGGCCCGCGAGGCGGAACGCCTGGCCGGGATCCAGCGCGAACGGAGCCGCGAAGAGGTGGTGCTGGAGTTGAGCAATGCCTACTACAACGCGCAGGTGCTGCAGGCCCGGCGCAGCTTCCTGGACAGCAACCTGCTGAACACCGAAGCGATGCTGCGCAACGTGGAACTGCTCCACGCACAGCTGCTGGCCCGCGGCACCGACGTGGACCGCCTGCGCCTACAGCGTGACCAGTTGCGCACACAGCGGGAACGGGTGGAGGCCCAATTCGAACAGGTGCTTGATCTGTTGCGCCTGATGATGGGCCTGCCGTCCGATGCCCCCTTGGCCACCGAGCCTGCATCGGCCCCCGTGCAACAAGCACCGGCCACAGCGAAGGCCACCCCCGGCCTGCGGCTCGCCGAACAGAGCGTGCTGTTGCGCCAGGCGGAGATACGCCTGTTGAAGCGATCGCGGCTGCCGTCGCTCCACGGCTACGGCCTGTATGGCAGCACCGGTTTCGGTCCCATCGGCACCGAGGGCCGCTACGACCTCTATCCCGTGAGCTACTTCGGAGCCACCCTGCAGATGCCGCTCTTCGGTGGCACCGTGATCAGCCAGAAGGTGCGGCAGAAGGAGCTGGAACTGGAACGGACCGGCGTGCAGCGCGATGCGGCGGCCGACCGGGAAGGCCTGGAGCGGCGACGCGCCCTGCGGGACGAGACCCTCGCCCTGCGGACGCTCACCGACGCGCAAGCCCAATTGGCACTGGCCGAACGCATCCGCCGCAGCACGCTGCTGCAGCACGGCGAAGGCCTGGCCACCCTCACCGACCTGGTGCTGGCCGACCAGGCCGTGCGCGACGGCCAACAACTCTACATCGATGCCTTGGTGCAGCTGCGCAAGGCCCAACTGGAACTGGCGCGCCTCAACGGCGCGCTGCTGAACGAACGCCCATGAAACGCTGGATGCTCTGGACCGGGTTGGCCGCCGTGCTGGCCCTCACCGTGGTGAAACTGGCCGTGAACAAGCGCACGGTGGCCGAGCGTGTGTACCGCCACGACAAGAACGCACCCGTGCATGTGACCGTGGAGGCCGCGCTGTTCGGAGGTGCGGGACAGGGGCCGCGCTACGGCGGAACCGTGGTGCCCCTGCGCGAAGGCCGCGTGATGGCCGAGGTGCCCGGCCGTGTGCTGCGTTTGGCCGTGCGCGAAGGCCAGCAGGTGCGCAAAGGCGACCTGATCGCACAACTCGACGGCGAACTGCTGCGCCTGCAACAAGAGTCGGCGCAGGTGCAGGTGGCGGCCTTGGAGAAGGACCAGGCCCGCTACCGCGTGCTCGCCGCCGCCGATGCCGTGCAGGGCATCCAACTGGAGCGGACCGAACAGGCCCTACAGACCGCCCGCATCCAGCTGGCCAACATCACCGAGCAACTGGGTCGCACCACCATCCGTGCGCCCTTCGATGGCGAGGTGACGCAACTGCTGGCGGAGGAAGGCACCGTGGTGGGCCCCTCCATGCCCGTGGCCATGCTGAGCGATCCGCGCGAGCTGGAGGTGCTGCTGCACGTGAGCGAGGTGGATGTGGTGCGCTTCCAACAAGGCCAGGCCGTGCAGGTCACGCTCGGCGACCTCGCCGATCCCGTGAAAGGCACCGTTCACAGCATCGGCCGCCGCGGCGATGTGGCCAACCGCTTCCCCGTGCGCATTGAACTTCCCGCTGACGCACGCATCGTGGCCGGTCTGTCCGCCACGGTGGAACCGCCCTCCGGCACCGCCGCCGACCAGGTGACCATACCGGCCCGCGCCCTGCTGGGTTCCAGCATCGCTCCCGAGGTGTATGTGGTGCGCGACAGCACAGCGCGGCGCACGCCCATCGTCGCAGCCGCCGCCGGCAACGGCAGGCTGGCGGTGGCGCAAGGCCTGAAGGCCGGCGAGTTGGTGGTGACCAGCGGCGCCGTGAGCCTGCGCGATGGCGCCCGTGTCACCTACCGTTGAACCCCCTCCATCCCCCACGGCCATGAACCTCACCCGCATCGCCATTGAGCGGCCCTCGCTCATCATCGTGCTCTTCGGCGTGCTCTTCCTGGGCGGCGTCGTGGCTTACCGCGGGCTGGGCGTGGAGATGATGCCCGACTTCAGCCAGCCGGTGATCACCATCCGCACCATGTACCCCGGTGCCGCGCCGGAAGAAGTGGCCAACAGCGTGACCCGTCCCGTGGAGGATGCCCTCAGCGCGCTGGAACGGGTGGACTTCATCAGCAGCCGCTCCCTGGCCAACGCCTCCATCGTCATCGTCAACTTCAAGTACGGCGCCGACCTGGACCTGGCCATGCAGGATGCCCAGCGCCGCATCGACAACATCCGCCAGGACCTGCCCGAGGGCCTGCAGCCGCCCGTGATGTCCAAGGTGTCGCCGAACGACCTGCCCATCATGAGCCTCAGCGCGCTCAGCGACAGGCCCGCACCGGAATTCCACCAGCACCTGGTGGACGACCTGCTGCCGCGGATCCAGCAACTGAAGGGCGTGGCGGAGATCACCCTGCTGGGCGGCGAGCAGCGCGAGGTGCAGGTGAAGGTGGACCAGGAACGCCTGCTCCAGCACCGCGTATCCCTGCCGCAGGTGAGCGAGGCCATCCTGCGCGCCGGCCGCGAGGTGCCCGCAGGTCCCGTGCGCAATGCCGATGGCCAGCTCACCGTGAAGCTCGCCGGCAAGCTGCACACCGTGCAGGACGTGGAAGAGGTGGTGGTGGCCATGCCCGCACCCGGCTCCGTGGTGCGCGTGAAGGATGTGGCGCATGTGGTGGACGGCGTGGCGGACCCCACCTCCGTGAGCCGCTACAACGGCCGCGAAGGCATAGGACTGCTCATCAAGAAACAGGGCGATGCCAACGCCGTGGACATGAGCGCCGCCGTGCGCGCCGAACTGGCCCGCATCGAAACCGAGGAGGCCGCGCAGAACACGCGCTTCATCATCGCCTCGGACAGTACCGACACCACCCTGGAGGCCGTGAACGCCGTGCTCTTCGACCTCGGCCTGGCCATCGTGCTCGTCAGTATCGTCATGTTCCTCTTCCTCCGCAGCCTGCGCAACTCGCTCATCGTGTTGGTGGCCATTCCCGCCTCGCTCGTCAGCGCCTTCGTGGCCATGGGCCTGTTCGGCTACACACTGAACCTGATGACCCTGCTGGCCATGTCGCTCATCATCGGCATCCTGGTGGACGACAGCATCGTGATCCTGGAGAACATCCAACGCTACCTGGACAAAGGCATGGACAAGCGCGAAGCGGCCCTCACCGGCCGTGCGGAGATCGGCTTCTCGGCCCTGTCCATCACCCTGGTGGACGTGGTGGTCTTCCTCCCCATCATCTTCGTGCAGGTCTTCGTGGCCGACCTGCTCAAGCAGTTCAGCGTGGTGGTGGTCGTTTCCACCCTCATGAGCCTCTTCGTCAGCTTCACGCTCACCCCCTGGCTCGCCTCCCGCATCGGTCAGCGCGAGGACCTGCAGCCCAGCACTGCATGGACCCGCGGGCTGCTCCGCTTCGAGCATACGCTGGACCGCCTCAACGACTGGTATGCCCGGCAATTGCGCTGGGTGCTGGCCCACCGCGCCGCCTTCCTCGGCATCGTGCTGCTGCTCTTCGCCGCCACCGGCGCGGTGCTCAAGCAGGGCATCATGACCAAGGAGCTTATCGCCACCGGCGACCAGGGCATCTTCCGACTGACCTTGGAATACGACAAGCAGGTGCCCCTGCAGGAGAACAACCTGCGCACCCGTGAGCTGGAGGCCCACCTGATGCAACTGCCCGAAGTGGCCAACGTCTTCAGCAACGTGGGCGGCCCCAGCACCGGCATCGGCAGCATGGGCGTGGGCGCCGAGTACCGCTCGGAGCTCACCATCGACTTGGTGCCCAAGGAGGCCCGGAACGGACAGAGCACAGAGGCCACCATGATGGCCCTGCGCGCAGACCTGCTGCACCACTTCCCCGGCGTGGACATCACCATGGCCACCATCGGTCTGGTACCCCGCAGCGCCCCGGTGGAGATCACCCTGAGCGGCGCGGACCGCGACGAAGTAATGCGCACGGCACAGGTGCTGAAGGACACCCTGGCCGGAATTCCCGGCGCCAACAACGTGCGCCTGAGCATCGAGAGCGGCGCGCCCGAACTGCAGGTACACCTGGACCGCGACCGCATGGCACGCCTGGGCCTCAGCACTGCCGCCGTGGGCGCCACCCTGCGCAACGCCCTCGCGGGCAACGACGATGCACGCCTGTACGAAGCGGGCACCGAGTACCCCATCCGCATCCGCGTGGACGACATCCAACGGCGCGATGCGCAGGACATGGAACGGCTGCTCTTCACCAACGCGGCCGGCATGCCCGTGCGGCTGGCCCAGTTCGCCTCCGTAGAACGCTACGAGCCTCCCGCCCTGGTGGAACGCATGGACCGCATGAGCGCCGTGACCCT
>JAWKNG010000005.1:0-175754 GCA_041391845.1 Flavobacteriales bacterium
GGGTGCGGTAAAGAGCGCTTGGGCCGCCACCACATGCCAGGCCCAGGGCACCACCACCATGATGTCGGACATGTATGCATTGCCGAGGAACCACAGCGGAGCGGGCATGAACATGGTGAGCAGTGCGGCGTGCAAGGCGGGTCGTGCCCCGGCCACGCTGCCCACGAGCCGCCACACAGCCAGCACCAGCAATGCATGGAGCAGCAGGTTGAAGTACTGCAGCCCCAGTGGAGCGGGTGCCTGACCGAACAAGCGGAAGGCCAGGTAAGGCAGGTACAGCCCCAACGGTGGATGCGAGAGGTAGTAATAGCGCCCGTTGTGCAGGGCCATCTCCGCGCCCATCCACGGGGCTTCCCGATCACCCGGCGCATTGAAGGTCAGTGGTGGCGCACCCGCATGTGCAGCGAGACCGTCGCGGTGCCAGTTCTCCAGGATGATGAGGGTAAAGGCCGTGCAATACTCATGGTGGCCGCTCAAGGGCCGGTCCAGCAAGGGCCAGCGCAGTGCGACCGACACCGCGAAGGCGAGCAACAGCACAAGGAGCGGGCGGCGCAGCACGGCACGAACTTACGGGCACCTGGAGTGGTGGCCCATAAGCTCATTCACCAGCTCCACCACGCTTTCACCCTCACCCTGCGTTGGGACATTTCGCCGGAGCCACAGATACATCGCGGATGTCCCGCCTTTGCTTGAGGAAGAAGTAGCCGTTGACCTTAAGCAAAACAGCTTATGGGTCACCGCTCTAGCTTTGGCCGAATGCGGGTGCGTGTGCCAAATTCGCTCTGGTCACTGGGTGTGTATTGCGCCGCGGCCGTGGTGCTTTACTTGCCGGTGCTCCGGGTGCCCTTCCTCAGCGACGACCTCACCATCCTGTACCGGATCGGGGTACAGGGCGATCTGGGGGTGGGCAGCTTCTTTCGGCCCTTGGGCGACCTCACCCATGCACTGAACTACTGGCTCACTGGTCCGCGGCCGTGGGCCTTCCGGCTGGTGAACCTGCTGCTGCTGGGGCTGGCGGCTTGGCAGGTGCACCGGCTGGCGCAGAAGATGGGACAGGGTCTGGAGCCTGCGGTGGCTAAGCGTTGGGGGCTGTTCAGCGGAGTGCTGTTCCTGTTCCATCCCTTCCATTTGGAGCCGCACATCTGGATCGTGGGGCGGGGGGTGGCCATGGCCACCGTAGCGGTGCTGTTCGCACTGTTGGCCGCCATTGCGGGCGATCGGGGCTGGCGTGTAGCCGCGTGGACCTTCCTTGGCGGCCTGTGCTACGAGTCGGCCTTCCTGGTCCCGTTGTTGGTGGCGGTACAGGGGCACATCGCGCAGCCGAACGACCGGGCCAGGACCATGCGTGTGACGGGTGCTGCGCTGGTTGCCTCACTGACCTTGCTGGCACTGAGACTGGTGGTACACGGCAAGCTTACGAACACCTATGGTGAAGCCTTTCTCCATCGACCGCCGATGCACTATGCAGAACAGACGGCGGTGGCCCTGGCGCGTTTGGTGATGCCGCCGGTGGCTGAGGGCACACCGTTGTGGGCCGCAGGGTCGGCACTGGTCACCGGCGTTGCGCTGGTGATGGTCATCTGGTGGCGCAACAACCAGATGCAGCCGATGCGGCACCTGCTGATCACCACCATGGCCCTTGTGCTGGGCGCTTCGCTGCTGGGAGCACTTGCTGGTGTAAGCCTTCGGACCAGCGAGGGTGATCGTTTTCTGCATTTGGCCAGCGCGTTCGCTTGCATGGCGATCGGTCTGGTCATGGCATCCCTGGGATCGAAGCCGTGGCGAAGGGCGACATTGACACTGTTGGTAGCGATATCCGCGCTGGCCCTATGGCATGGGCAACAGCACTGGCGGGAGGCGGGATCCCTGCTTGAACGCGTGGTGCGGGCCGTGCCTGAAGGGGACGGACAGCGCATGATGCTCCGCGAGCTACCGGGCGACCACCGGGGCGCCTACGTGCTGCGGCATGGTCTGCGGGAAGCGTTGTACTTCGCCGGGCGCGATACGGCTGGCATCGTTCCGTATCATGATGGAACGGTCCTTTCGGGTAACGAGCGCACGTTGTGGTGGAATGGAGAACGCTTCGTGGAGTGAGGGGTGCAGGGGCAACGGCCCATCACTCCCCATGGACCGCTCTCCTACCCAAGCACTATCTTGTACTTCAACTCTCCCATCCATGACGCTTGAACCACACACTGAAGATGCACGTCTTGCCGTAGTGGAGCGCACTGCGCCCAATATGGTCCTTGTGCGGTATAGAGAAGGGATCCGCTTCGATCCGGCAGGCATCGCTGAAGTGATCGACATCTGCGAGCGGGTCGCTTTGCAGGAGCACTTCGGCTTGGTGACCGTGCTGCCAAGGGATGGGGAGATGAGCATTGAGGCCATGCAACAGGACCATGGAGGCCCGGACTTCGCGCGGCGGGTGCGGGCACATGCCATCGTGGCTGGCGGAGAGCTGTTCAAGCGGTTGTCCGAGATCCACTACACCTACCATCCGCAGCCGCATGATGTCCGGCTGTTCGATACGGTGGAAGCTGCAGAGGAGTGGGTACGGGCGCGCTTGGATGATCGTTCGGTCGCATGACCGGAAGGGATCACGGGTCCAGCCCCACGATCTTGCCGTCCTTCATCACCCACACCTTGGTCCCGTGCATCTTGGCCATGCGACGGGCTTCTTTCGCGGCGGCTTTCATGGCCTTGCCAACAGCATCCAAGAAGGCCTGGGCTTCGGCTCTCTTCTGCGCTTTGGTCATGGGTATTGTTCCACTAGAACGGTTGTAGGTCAAGAGTTCTCGTACACCGCCCAGACGTCGGCCAATCGACGGTAACTCACCTCAAAATTACGCCATCCGCGGGCAAAGCGCCGACGCACATCCTCGGCAGGCACATGATGCCCACCCTGCTTCACCCGGTGTGCCACACGTTTGATGGCCAGTTCCGGACCACTTAGCCGTTGAAAGATGATCTGGATGACGCAGCCGATGCCCTTCAGCCGTTGGATCCGCTCCAAATAGGTCACGCCGCTCAAAGTGGACTCAAGCGCGAAGGAGGTTCTTTCCATCGCAAGGCGATCCAGTTCTGACAGTAATGATCGTCCCGCCGCTTGAGCAGCGAGTTCGGGATGAAGCGGCGATGAGGTCGGCGTTCACGAAGTGCAGGATGCCTTGCCGATCGGTCAGGATCATACGGGAGAACGTGGTCTTGCCCGCCCCATTGGGACCTGCGATGATGATGCAGCGAGGTTGCGGCTTGGCGCGCTTGGCCATGCATCAAAACTACGCGCTCACCCGGACCCCCTTCTTCATGCCCTTCTCCCCCAGGATTTCCTTCACCGCCTCCACCACAGCGATGTCATCAATACCGCACTCGCGGTAGAGCTCCGGCTGCGTGCCGTGCTCGATGAACTTGTCGGGGATCGCCAGGCGCTTCACGTGGGCGGCGTATCCATGGTCGCCCATGAACTCCAGCACCGCGCTGCCCATGCCGCCCTGCAGGCCGTGGTCCTCCACGGTGATCACGTGCTTGAACTTGCTGAACACCTCGTGCAGCAACAGCTCGTCGATCGGCTTCACGAAGCGCATGTCGTAGTGGGCCACGCTGTAGCCTTCTGCTTCCAGCGCCGTGATGCCCTTGGCGGCCAGGTTGCCGATGTGGCCGATGCTCAGCACCGCGATGTCGGTACCCGAGCGCAGCTTGCGGCCCGTGCCCACCTTGATGGCCTTGAAGGGCGTCTTCCACTCGGTCATCACGCCTTCGCCGCGCGGGTAGCGGATGCTGAAGGGACCCTGGTCCGGCAGCTGGGCCGTATACATCAGGTTGCGCAGCTCCTCCTCGTTCATCGGCGCGCTCACCACCATGTTGGGGATGCAGCGGAAGTAGGCGAAATCGAAGTTGCCGTGGTGCGTGGGGCCGTCGGCACCGGCCAGGCCACCGCGGTCCAGGCAGAACACCACGTTGAGGTTCTGCAGCGCCACATCGTGCACCACCTGGTCGTAGGCGCGCTGCATGAAGGAGCTGTAGATGTTGCAGAAGGGCACCATGCCCTGCGTGGCCATGCCAGCGCTGAAGGTCACGGCGTGCTGCTCGGCGATGCCCACGTCGAAGGCGCGGTCGGGCATGGCCTTCATCATGATGTTCAGTGAGCAACCCGTGGGCATGGCGGGCGTCACGCCTACGATCTTCGGGTTCTTCTCGGCCAGCTCCACGATGCTGTGGCCAAAGACGTCCTGGTACTTCGGCGGCTGCGGGCTCTTGGGCACCACCTTGATGATCTCGCCGGTCTCCTTGTTGAAGAGCCCCGGAGCGTGCCACACGGTGGGGCTGCCGGCCTCGGCAGGGCCGTAACCCTTGCCCTTCTTGGTGATCGTGTGCAGGATCTTCGGACCGGGGATATCCTTCAGGTCCTTCAGCACCTTCACCAGGTGGTCCACATCATGGCCATCCACCGGACCGAAGTAGCGGAAGTTGAGGCTTTCGAAGAGGTTGCTCTGCTTGAGCAGCGCGCTCTTCATGGCGTTCTCCACCTTCTGAACAATGGCCTGGGCATTGGGCCCGAACTTGCTCATCTTGCCCAGCAGGTTCCACACCTCGTCCTTCACCTTGTTGTAGGTGTGGCTGGTGGTGATGTCGGTAAGATACTCCTTCAGCGCACCGACGTTGGGGTCGATGCTCATGCAGTTATCGTTGAGGATCACCAGCATGTCGGTGCCCGCGCCACCCGCGTGGTTCAGCGCCTCGAAGGCCTGGCCGGCGGTCATCGCGCCATCGCCGATGATGGCCACGCACTGGCGGTCGGGCTCGCCCTTCAACTTGCTGGCCACGGCCATGCCCAGCGCCCCCCCGATGCTGGTGCTGCTATGCCCCACGCCGAAGGTGTCGTACTCGCTCTCGCTGCGCTTGGGGAAGCCGCTCAGGCCCTTGTAGATGCGGTTGGTGTGGAACACCTCGCGCCGTCCGGTAAGGATCTTGTGTCCGTAGGCCTGGTGCCCCACGTCCCACACCAACTGGTCGTACGGCGTGTTGAACACGTAGTGCAGTGCCACGGTGAGCTCCACCACCCCCAGGCTGGCGCCGAAGTGCCCACCCTTCACGCTCACCACATCGATGATGAAATCGCGCAGCTCGGTGCAGACCTGCTGCAGCTGCTCCTCGGAGAGCTTCCGAAGGTCTTCTGGCACGACGATCTGCTCCAGGAGCGGGTAAGTGGGGCTGCTTTGGGGCATGATAGGCGGGACTGGTGACAAGGGGAAGAACAAAGGTAGAAAGCGGAAAGTTCGCGGGGGGCTTGGGCGGGAACGCGAGAGAGGCGGGGATGTTGCTTCCGTGATCAGCCCACGTGACGCTCGAACCGCTCCCGGTACGCCTTCTCCAATTCCTCCCGGTGATCCGGTGCCGCGATGCCGATCAAGGCCTTGGCCCGCTGCTGCAGGTTCTTGCCGTAGAGGTAGGCCACGCCATGCTCGGTGACCACGTAGTGCACATGGGCCCGGGTGGTGACCACGCCTGCACCCGGCTTCAGGAAGGGCACGATCTTGCTGTGGCCCTTGCCGGTGGTGCTGCACAGGGCGATGATGGGCTTGCCGCCCTCGCTCAGCGCCGCGCCGCGCATGAAGTCCATCTGGCCGCCCACGCCGCTGTACTGATAGGTACCGATGCTGTCCGCGCACACCTGGCCGGTGAGGTCCACCTCGATGGCGCTGTTGACGGCCACCACCTTGGGGTTCTCGCGGATCACCTTGCCGTCGTTGACGTACTGCGCATCAAGAAAGGTGAAGAAGGGGTTGTCGTCCACCAGGTCGTAGAGGCGGCGCGTTCCGAAGGCGAAGGCGGTGGCCACCTTGCCGCGGTGCTTCTTCTTGTACTTGTTGGTGATGACGCCGCGCTCGACCAGATCGATGATGCCATTGGAGCACATCTCGGTGTGGATGCCGAGGTCCTTGTGGCTGCCCAATGCGCCCAGGATGGCATCGGGGATGGCGCCGATGCCCAGCTGAAGCGTGCTGCCATCCTCCACCATGCTGCTCACCAGCTCGGCCACGCGCCGCTCCTTGGGGCCGATCTGCGCAGCGTAGTCCACCTCGGGCAATGGGTCGTTCACCTCCACCAGCGCGGCGAAGCGGGAGATATGGACATGGCCGTCACCAAGGGTGCGCGGCATGTTCCGGTTCACCTGCGCAATGACGGTCCGGGCGTTGCGCACCGCGCTGCGGGCCACGTCCACGCTCACGCCCAGGGAGCAGAACCCGTGACGGTCGGGCGGCGACACGTGCACCAGGGCCACGTCCAGCGGTAGGATGCCCTTCTCGAAGAGACGCGGGATCTCGCTGAGGAAGATGGGAACGTAATCCCCGTTCGGCCCATCCACCATGCTCCTCATGTTGGCCGAGACGAAGAGCGCGTTCAAGGTGAAGGGGCCCTGCACTTCGGGCCGGTCGAAGCCGAGGTCGCCGAAGGTGCTGATGGCGGTGAGCTCCACATCGTGCAGCTCGGCATGGCGGTCGAGCAGGGCGCGCACGAGCCGCACGGGGGTTGCGGCGCTGCCGTGGATGAAGACGCGGTCGCCGCTGTTCACGAGGCGCACCGCATCGGTGGCGGACATCCAGGGGAGGGAGGACATGTCGCAAAGGTGGGGCGAAGGTGCATGAACGCTGGGTAACAAGCGTCAGCGAGTGCCTACGCACGATCACAGGGCGATGGTCCCTGGGTCCATAGGCGTGGGCTTACAAGGATCAAGATATTTCCCTTGCTTTTATTTTCCATGGAACATATCTTTGTGCCATCAATGAACGAAAGCTCCAACACGGCGTTCGTTCGTCGAACCGAACACAAGCAACCCATGGACCGCAAAGACTTCCTCCGCAAGAGCCTTCTGGGAACCGGTATGCTGGTGACCACCGCGGCATCGGCCAAGCTGATGACCAACGACATCGACGAACTGAAGCCCTTGGAGCCAGTAGGCTTCGATCATCTTCCCCCAACACCCCCTGAACGCATGGGCAACATGGTACTGCACCGCGCCAGCGAGCGCGGCACCGCCGATCACGGCTGGCTGAAGGCCAACTTCAGCTTCAGCTTCGCCAATTGGTACGATCCCACCCGCATGCACTTCGGTGTGCTGCGCGTGATGAACGACGACATCATCGCCGCAGGCAAGGGCTTCGGCACACACCCGCACGACAACATGGAGATCATCACCATCCCCCTGAAGGGCGCGTTGCAGCACAAGGACAGCATGGGCAACACCAGCATCATCAACGCTGGCGACGTGCAGGTGATGAGCGCGGGCACGGGCATCCTGCACAGCGAGTTCAACCCCTATAACGATAAGGACGCGAACACCCTGCAGATCTGGCTCTTCCCCAAGAAGCGTCAGGTGACGCCCCGCTACCAGCAGATGACCCTGGACCCCAAGGACCGCATCAACAAGTGGCAGCAGGTGCTAAGCCCCGACCCCGATGATGCCGGCGTATGGATCCACCAGGACGCCTGGTTCCACATCGGCCAGTTCGATGCGGCGAAGAAGACCACCTACGAAGTGAAGCGTAAGGGAAACGGCGTGTACGCCTTCATCATCGAAGGGAGCGCCACCATCAACGGCCAGGCCTTGGGCAAGCGCGATGCGCTGGGGGTTTGGGATACCGACGCGCTGAACATCGAAGCAGGCCCGAACGGCGCCGAGATCCTCCTGCAGGATGTGCCAATGCAATTATCCTGACGCCTACGATACTGATCGTAGGGGCGGATCATGATCCACCCACACCAAACATTGAAACACAACGAACAACCATGGAAACAGCAACAGCGACCACCACCACCTGGGCCATCGACCCCAGCCACAGCGAGATCCAATTCAAAGTGAAGCACCTCATGATCAGCACGGTCACGGGAAGCTTCAAGGAATTCGGTGCCGAAGTTGAATTGGAAGGCGATGACCTGAACAACGCCAATGTGAACTTCTGGGCGAACACCGCGAGCGTGGACACCAACAGTACCGACCGCGACAACCACCTGCGCAGCGGCGACTTCTTCGACAGTGAAAAGTACCCCAAACTGAGCTTCAAGAGCACCCGCATCGAAGGTAGTGGCAGCGACTGGAAGGTGACGGGCGACCTCACGATCAAGGACGTCACCAAGCCTGTGACGCTGAACGTGGAGTGGAGCGGAGTGGCCAAGGACCCTTGGGGCAACACCAAGGCCGGCCTGAACCTGAGCGGAAAGATCGACCGCAAGGAGTTCGGCCTCACCTGGAACGCGGCGCTGGAGACCGGTGGCGTGCTGGTGAGCGACGAGGTGCGCATCCTGGCCGAAGTGCAGCTGGCAAAGCAAGGCTGAGCGCGGGAGACCGCACGGCAAGGGAAGGCCTGCTCCGTAAGGGGTGGGCCTTTTTGTTCGCCGGAAGTGACCTGTCCGTTCGCATGACGTCCAATGCATACCACGCGTATCCGGGGCGCCGGAACAACACGTACATAACGTACATACCATGAAGAACGAACTGAACGAAGCCGCGATCTGGTTGGGAAAGATCCGGGACTGGGCACTCGAGTTCGCCCCGAAATTGCTTGCCGCCCTGCTGGTCCTGTGGATCGGCTCAATGCTCATTGGCTTCCTGGGCCGCGTGCTGAACCGGGCCACGAAGCGCCGCGGCGTGGAACCCACGTTGCAACGCTTCCTGCACAGCCTCATCACCATCTCGCTGAAGGTCCTGCTGCTGATCACCTTCGTGAGCATGCTGGGCGTGGAGACCACCAGCTTCATCGCCATCATCGGCGCCGCGGGTCTGGCCATCGGCCTCGCGCTTCAAGGCACCCTCGCCAATTTCGCCGGAGGCACGCTCATCCTGCTCTTCCGACCCTACAAAGTGGGCGACCTCATCGAGGCGCAGGGGGTGCTGGGCAATGTGAAGGAGATCCAGATCTTCACCACGGTATTGGTCACCCCCGACAGCAAGACCGCCATCGTGCCCAACGGTCCGCTCGCGAATGGGAACGTGATCAACTACACCCGCGAAGGCCGCATCCGGGTGGACCTCACCTTTGGCCTGAACTATGCGGCGTCGCTACCCAAGGCGCGCGAGGTGCTCATGGGCGTGATGACGGTCCACCCCAAGGTGCTCCAGGATCCCGCCCCTTCGGTGAACATCGCCCAGCTGAACCTGGAGGGTGCCCAACTCGCCGTGCGGCCCTATGCGGCTCCGGAGGACTACTGGACGGTGTATTTCGACATCTATGAGCAAGGGCTTGCGGCACTACAAGCGGCCGGCGTGGCCGGTCCGCAGCCCAGCATGCGGGTGCTCAGCGAGGCGAAAGGCTGAGCCAGCAAGAGCACCGGGACAGCCCACTAGCTCAGGAGCGGGCCGTTCATTCTGGTACACCCGGAACGTCTTTATTGAGGCCGCCGTGGCCGCTTGGACGATGTGGAATTCCCACCCAGATAGAACGCGCTCTCGATCCCCACGTCCTTCATCAGCACGATGCCGTACTGCCGCAGTGTCTCTATCACCGGTATGGCACGCTCCCCGCGCTCGGTGAGGGCGTATTCCGTGCGCGGCGGCACCTCCGCGTACACCTTGCGCGAGACCAGCCCGTGCTTCTCCAGCTCGCGCAGGGCCGCCGCCAGCTGCCGGTCGCTGATGTGCGGCATGCTCTTCTTCAGCTCGCTGTAGCGCTGCTTCTCCTTCTTCAGCCGGTACAGCACCGGCGCCTTCCACGTGCCGCCGATGAAGGCCATGGCGAACTCGAAGGGGTTGTAGTACACGCGTCCGTCGTGGGTGAAGTCCGGCATATTGTCCGACAGGCATCCTGCCTGTCGCTGCGTTGAGCGTTGCTTATCGGTATTACTCGCTATCGGGCCGCCTTTCGGGCTGTCCGCTGTAGTCCCTCTGGGCCGGCCTGCGGCTGCTCGCGCTGCGGTGGCTTCCGCTGGTCGCCTCCTCGCTGCGGCATCTGCATGGCCTTGCCTGTCGGGAGCTGCCGCTTCCATCCCGGGCGGGACAAAGATCACCGCAAACCCTTGTCCGGTGCATTGCTCACCAAAACGTGAGTACCTCACGGATGATCGCTACGTGCCCAAAGCGCCTGTACCCGCTGGAGGTTTGCAGCCGCAACCACACAACATCCTCCCTCAAGAAGCATGAGCGCAGCACTCAACCTCATCGACCCCGCGAAGCCCAAACGCATCGCCCTCATTGCCGCCAACGCCTCCACCAGCAAGCAGACCGGCTGGCCCATCGGCTTCTGGTGGGCCGAGCTCACGCACCCCTACTGGGAGTTCGTGGAGAAAGGCTATCACGTGGATATCTACAGTCCCGACGGCGGCGACCTCGAAGCCGATGGCTTCAGCGATCCCGAGCACGAGAGCGGCTATAGCGCGGCCGACATCATCAGCCTCGGCTTCAAGAAGAGCACCACGCACGCCGCGCTGGTGAAGGGCACCAAGCCCATGAGCGCCATCAAGGTGGCCGACTACGACGCCGTCTTCCTGAGTGGTGGCCAGAGCCCCATGTACACCTTCATCGATAACACCAAGCTGCACCAGCTGGTGGTGGACTTCCACGAGGCGAAGAAGGTGGTGGCCATCGTGTGCCACGCCACCTGCATCCTGCTCAAGGCGAAGACCGCCGACGGCAAGCTGCTCGTTGATGGCAAGACCTGGACGGGCTTCGCCGATGCCGAGGAGCAGTTCGCGGACAACTTCGTGGGCCAGCGCATCCAGCCCTTCTGGATCGAGACCGAGGCGCGGAAGCTGCCCAACACCAACTTCATCACCGGCGGGATGTTCAAGGCCTTCGCCGTGCGCGATGGGCGCCTGATCACCGGCCAGCAGCAGTTCAGCGGCGCCGTCACCGCCAAGATGGTGATCGAGGCGCTGGGTGCGTAAATGCGGTAACCACAGAGACGCAGAGGGCACAGAGTTGAACAGGGTATTCCGGCGAACGCATTCCTCTGTGTCCTCTGTGCCTCTGTGGTGAATGTTCCGACCATGATCATCAAACTCCGCTTCTCCCCGCAGAAAGTGCTGCGCTATGTGCGTGGTGAATTGCTTCTCGCCCTGTGCGCAGCGTTGGCTGCTTTCCTGCTGCACCGTTGGGAGCCCCTGGTGGCGCTACCCTTCAGCATCGCAGCCACGCTCGGCGGCGCACTGGCCATCTTCATCGGCTTCCGCAACAACAGCGCCTACGGCCGGTGGTGGGAGGCGCGCACGCTGTGGGGCGGCATCGTCAACAGCACGCGGGTGCTGGCGCGGCTCATCATCACCTTCACCGACAGCCACGCGCACCAGCCCAATTACGACCAGGTACGCAGCGAGACCTTCAAGCGCGAGATGGTGCACCGGGTGATCGCCTGGGTACATGCCCTGCGCCTCCACCTGCGCGGGCAGCAGACATGGCCCGAGCTGGCGCCGCTGCTCCCGCCCGCGGACCTGGATGAGGTGCTGAAGGCGAACCACAAGCCGAACGTGATCATGCAGCAGCTTGGCCGCCGCATCTACCAGGCCATGGCGGACGGCACCCTCGGCGGCTTCGACAGCTTCCAGTTGGAAGGGCAGCTGCTGGCGCTGGCCAACTACCAAGGCGGCTGCGAGCGGATCAAGAACACCCCGCTGCTCCGCCAGTACCACTTCTTCACGCGCCTGTTCCTGCAGGTCTTCATCGTGCTGCTGCCCTTCTGCCTGATGGCCGATCTGGAGCGCATGGGCATCGGCTGGGTGGTGATACCGGTGGCGCTCATCATCAGCTTCGTCTTCGCCATCATCGGCAAGGTGGGCGAGGTGAACGAGGACCCCTTCGAGGACCGCATCACCGACGTGCCGCTCACCGCCATCTGCAACACCATTGAACGTGACCTGCTCGAGCTGCTGGGCGAAACGGAACTGCCCACGAAGCTTCAGCCGGTGGATGGATACCTGGATTGATGGACCATGGAACGCCTGCTGCTGCTGATAGGCTGTTCGATCGCGTTCCAGGTGAACGCCCAATTGAGCGAGGCCGACACCCTGCGCTGGCAGTACCGCATCAGCGCCACGGGAAACTGGCTGCGCGGCAACATCGAGCAGTTCATGCTGCTGGGCACCGGCGAGGTGGCGCATGTGCGTGAGCATTGGGGGTTCAAGAGCGCCATCAGCTACCAGTACGGCACCTTCTTCTACCGGCAGACCCTTGGTGAGGGCATCTGGCGGAACTTCCTCTACGCCAACCCACGTGCCCGCCTCTATCCCTACCTGATGCTCTGGTACCAGCGGAGCTACCAACGCGGCATCGACCACCGCACACAGGTAGGACCGGGCATGACCTATGTGCTGCTGCGTCGGAGGGGGAAGCTCCTCAAGCTCTCCGCCACCGCCACATACGAGGCCAACACCTTCCGCAGCGCCACGTTCCGAGAACGGCCCGACCTCACCACCACGGAACTGGAGACCTTACGACTCACAGGCCGCCTGTATGGTGAACACAACATCATGGAAGGCCAGATGCGCCTGCAGTACGAGGCCTGGGTGCAGCCCTCGCTCACCGATACGGACAACCTGCGCGCCCACGTGGAAGCCGCGTTCAACATTCCTCTGAAGAAAGGCTTCGCCTTGCGCCAGGCCGTGAACTGGAGCTACGAGAGCGTGGTGCAGCAGCGCAACACCTACGAGGACCTGCTTTGGACCTTTGGCATCATCTACGAGAAGCGATAGCCAACCCTCAAGCAATATCAACTCTCAACACACAACCTGCACTATGACCATTACCATCATCGGCGCCGGCAACATCGGAGGAACGCTCGCGGAGAAATGGAAGGCCGCGGGACATGACATCCTCATCGGCGCGCGCAACCCCAGCGAGGAAGAGACCGTGAAATGGGCGCAAGACATCGGTGCCCACGTGATGAGCATCCCCGACGCGGTGGGGTCCGCAGAGGCCGTTCTGATCGCCACGCCCGGCAAGGTGGTGGTGGACCTGGCCGCCGGCCTCGGCGATGCGCTGAAGGCCAAGCTCGTGATGGACGCCACCAACATGGCCGGCCCGCTTGGCGCAGCACCCGGCTTCGAGGCCTTGCGCGCCGTCGGTGCCGATGCCGTGAAGGTCTTCAACTGCACAGGCTGGGAGAACCTTGCCGACGCGCGCTACGGCGATCAAGTGGCGGACATGTTCATGGCCGGCGGCAGCGAAGGCGCGAAGGCGAAGGTGCGTGACCTGGTGAAGGCTGTTGGCTTCACCGACGCGATCGACCTGGGCGGCGACGACAAAGTGCCCATCCTGGAGGGCTTCGCGCTGGTGTGGATCGACCTGGCCATCTTCCAGAAGATGGGGCGCGGCATCGCCTTCAAGCTGCTGAAGCGATCGCCTGCGTGACGATCGTCACCGTCAGACGCCTCCCATATGGCCAGCTTTGTGAAAGCACCAACGCTTCCGGATCATGGCCACCTCCCACTACGACGTCCTCATCATCGGCGGCGGCACCGCCGGCATCATGACCGCCGCGCAACTGCGCCGCAAGAACAAGGACCTGAAGATCGCCATCATCGATCCCGCCAAGGACCACTGGTACCAACCGGCCTGGACCTTGGTGGCCGCCGATGCCTTCTCCATGAAGGACACGCGGCGCGATGAGAAGAGTTTGATCCCGCAGGGGGTGGACCTCATCGCCGAGCATGCGGCCACCTTCGAGCCGGACGTGAACACGGTGCGCACCAAGGAGGGCAAGGCGTACACCTATGGGCATTTGGTGGTATGTCCCGGCATCCAGATGAACATCGACGACATGCCCGGCCTGCGCGAGGCCTTGGCCACGGACTTCGTGTGCAGCAACTACATCGACCCGGAGAAGACCAAACGGGTGATGACGGCCTTCAAGGGTGGGAACGCGGTCTTCACCCAGCCCGCCACGCCGATCAAGTGCGGAGGTGCCCCCCAGAAAGCCGTTTACCTGGCCGATGAGTTCTTCCGCAAGCGCGGGGTCCGCAACAAGACCAAGCTGGTCTTCGCCACGCCCGGCTCGGTGATCTTCGGCGTGGAACCCTTCCGCTTCGCCTTGGAGGATGTGGTGCGCAAGAAGAGCATCATCCTGAAGACCTTCTACAAGCCGGTGCGCATCGATCCCGTGCGCAAGGAGATCCATTTCGAGTGGAGCAAGCCAGGGGACAACAACTGTGTGATCAACGAGGAGCAGGGCCTGCAGGAGAAGATCGAAGGCCAGAGCACCATCGTGATGCCCTACGACATGCTGCACCTGGCGCCCCCGCAGAGCGCACCCGACTTCGTACGCAACTCTTCGTTGGCCTACGCCGATGGCCCCAACAAGGGCTGGCTGGAGGTGGATATCAACACCCTGCAGCACAAGCGCTACGCCAACATCTTCGGATTGGGCGATGCCGCCGCCCTGCCCACTGCCAAGACCGGCGCGGCCATCCGCAAGCAGGCGCCCGTAGTGGTGGCCAACATCCTGCAGCGCATCAAGGACGGCATGCTCTCCCCCGCGAAGTACGAGGGATACAGCAGCTGCCCGCTGGTGACGGGCTACGGCAAGATGCTCCTCGCCGAGTTCAAGTACGACAACGTGCGCGACAGCGACCCGCTGCTGAGCAAGCTCTTCGACACCAGCAAGCCCTTGTGGAGCATGTGGATCCTGAAGAAGTACATGCTGCCCTGGCTTTACTGGAACAGGATGCTGAAGGGGACGATGTAGGGAGGTGATCCTGTGGTCGCCGATACCGAGGGAGCTCTATCTTCGGAGCATGCGTACCGTCATGCTGACCCTCGTATTCACTGCATTTACGGCTCGTTGCCAGTTCCAGGCCCCCGTTCCGCTCAATGGGGTGGACCTGATCGATCAATTCCATATGGCCGACCTGGATGCGGATGGGAACGTGGACGCCCTCTGGAGCACGTACTGGATGGCGAATGTCACGTGGGGCTTCGGAGATGGCTCCTTCACGCGTGCCCAGGAACTGTTCGACGAGCAAGGCGTCCACACCGCATTGCATGCAGGTGACCTGAATGCTGATGGTGCGGCCGATGTGATGGTCGCCAGCATCAGTGAGGACAGCGGCCTGGTATGGATCCCGGGGCTCGGCTCGCGTTCCTTCGGTCCTGCCCGAGTTCTTTCCTCCTCGGATATAGGTCAGATGATCGGCCAGGTGATAGGCATGCAATTGGTGGACCTCGATGGCGACACGCTCCCCGATCTGTTCTGCACCAGTGCCTCCGGTTGCGGTTACCTGCTGAACCCCGGTATCGGCGAGCCGCCCCTGTTCACCGTCATCGCAGGTGCACCGGGTAACGCACGGATGGTCGACGTGGACCTGGATGGCGACCTGGACATCATCGGACGCAGCGCCTCGGGCAGCAACGCCATCTACTTCGACCAGGTGGACACGCTCCTGTTCCAGGTGGTGCCGGATGTGTTCAGCGCCGCGTTCGGAACCACACGTGCCATTGTACTCGATATGGACCAGGATGGAGACCAGGACCTGGTGGCCATTCGCAATGCGAACGTGGCCGTTTTCCTGAACGATACGGCCATTGGGTTCGCGGCTCCGGTCTATTATCCGCATGCCTTCGTTACACTGAACGGGCTCACCACCGGTGATATCAACAATGATGGCTATCCGGACCTGATCGGCACAGGCGCATGGCCCACACTCGCCCAGCTGTTGAACAATGGATCCGGCGGCCTCCTAGCCTCGCAGACACTGCTGCAGGAAGTGACCACCCAAGAGAATGCTATTCAGGTCGTAGATGTCGACGGTGATGGCACCATGGATCTGGTACACACCAGCTTGAACAGCAGCATCTACTGGTCCCGCGGTCTAGGCGGTGGGTCGCTTGACCGCTTGCGCTATGTGGTACCCATACTGAACGGGCGCGCCCCGTCATCCGGTGATATGGACGGGGATGGTGACGAGGATGTCCAGCTGGGGAGGGTGTGGATCGAACAGCAGCCGCTTGGCGCATTTGATCGTGTACGTGATGTTGCAGTGATCGATTGGGGCGGCATCGCGACGGGCGACATGAACGGCGATGGGCTCGCCGACGTTTTCAACTCCTTTTCATCAGGATCTGGTGCGCCGTTCGGTTACGCGCTGAACAATGGGAACGGGTTCGACGCCCCCTCGATCCTTTTCAACAACAACGGCACGCAGGCCATTACGGAAGGCTGGGACCCCGATGAGGATGGTTACACCGATCTGCTCACCACCGGTTCTTCCGGCACGGCGGTTCGCAGGAACCTGGGTGACGGTCAGTTGGGCACTACGCTCTTGGGGAACTCCAACCTCAGCATGTTGTATACGATACCGGCGGACCTCACTGGCGATGGTGCAGGAGATCTGGTGGTGATGGGTAGCGGAAACTCCTTTACAGCCTCACTTAGCGTTCGGGCCTACGATCCAACCTGGTCATTCCCGAACATCGCGACCATTGGTCCGTTCCAGCCACCGGTGCGCCGAATGCGGGCCGCGGACGCCGAATTGGATGGTGACACGGACCTCCTTCTGGAACATGATGGCATCTTGAAATGGGCGCTGAACAACGGAACCGGCACAGCGTGGAGCGTACAGTCCACTGGCATCCAGGTGCTGGCCCACGACTACGCTTACGCCCCTGGGGACATTGATGCGGACGGCTTGATGGATGTTGCTTGGATCACACCGGCAGGGGACGCGCTACGGTGGTCACGGAACCTCGGCACCGGAACGTTCGGACCAGCACAGACCATCGACCAGCGCCCCAACCTCACCGGAGTCCGACTATCCGACTTGGACGGTGATGGTGATGCGGACATCCTGTTGATCGAGCAGATCCGGACCTGGCTGATCATGAACGACAATGCGCTGACCACAGCGATCGCAGCCCCAGGAACACCGTTCAGGATCATCCAAGCACACCCCAATCCGGTCATCGCTGGGGAAACGCTCGTGCTCGGAGCAACATGGCGGCCAGGCGGGGTCGTCAAATTGGTGGACAGCCAAGGGAGCGTGGTACGATCGATCGCTACCAACGGGATGGGCGAAGCACGCATATCAACGGCTGGGCTGGCTCCCGGGCTTTATGTGGCCAGGGCCGAAGATGGCAGCAGCAAGCCGACCAAAGTGCTCATCACGCGCTAACAGGAACGTCGGGCCGCGCTCTGTTCATGTACGACCCTGGGAGGATGGTGTATGTCATCGTAAGAGACTGCATCTGGCGCCTACCTTGCACCTGAATGAAGAAGATCAATGACACCACGATCGCATTGCTGATCGATGGTGACAACGCGGCGCCCAAGCGGCTGGCCGCCATCCTGGAGGAGGTGAGCAAGACCGGCACCATCACCATACGGCGCATCTACGGCGATTGGACCACCATGGGCATGAGCGGCTGGAAGGAGCTGTTGAACAGCAACGCCATCCAGCCGGTGCAGCAGTTCGCCTACACCAAGGGCAAGAACAGCACGGACAGCGCACTGATCATCGACGCCATGGACATCCTGCACGGCGAGCTGGTGGACGCTTTCTGCATTGTGAGCAGTGACAGTGACTATACCCGGTTGGCCACCCGCCTGCGCGAGAGTGGTCTGTTCGTCATGGGCGTCGGGGAGAAGAAGACCCCGGACGCCTTTGTGAAAGCCTGTGAGCGCTTCATCTACGTAGAGAACCTTGATGTTCAAGAGGCAGGGACAGGGGCAGGAGCAGGGGCAGGAGCAGCCGGCAAGGAGCGCGGCAAGCGCAGCACCTCCACCGCGAAGGCCCAGCCCGTGAAACTCTCGCAGAACGCGGAGCTCATGCGCAAAATGCGCAAGGCCTTCAACATTGCCAAGGGTGAAGAGGAGGAGGTTTCCCTCAGCCTGATCGGTCAGGCCCTGCGCCGCCTGGATCCCGGCTTCGATCCGCGCAGCTACGGTCACGCATCACTTTCGTCCTTGGTGATCGCCTTGAAGGACCAATTGGAGACCCGCCGCGAGGAGAAGGGCAACATGGTTATGGTGCGGTTCAGGGGGTGAGCCAACCGCGCCGGGTGCGTCCGTCCGGCTATCTTTGCGGCCCGCCTGCCGAAAGGCACGGTCCCGTAGAAAAGCCCTGATGGACAAGCGTTTCCCGCAGTACGACGAACTCGACCTGCCCAAGGTCGCTGAGGAGGTGTTGAAGCAATGGGAGGCCGAGGATACCTTCGGCAAGAGCCTGGAGCTGCGCAAGGACGCTCCGCCCTTCGTGTTCTACGAGGGCCCGCCCAGCGCCAACGGCCTGCCCGGCATCCACCACGTGATGGCCCGTGCCATCAAGGACATCTTCTGCCGCTACCAAACCCAGAAAGGCCACCGCGTGGACCGCAAGGCGGGCTGGGACACGCACGGCCTGCCCATCGAGCTCGGCGTCGAGAAGGAGCTGGGCATCACCAAGGAGGACATCGGCAAGTCCATCAGCATCGAGGAGTACAACGCGGCGTGCAGGAAGGCCGTGATGCGCTACACCGATGTGTGGAACGACCTGACGAAGCGCATCGGCTTCTGGCTCGACCTGGAGCATCCGTACGTCACGTACCACACCAAGTACATCGAGAGCGTGTGGCACCTGCTGAAGCAGCTCCACGATCAGGACCTGCTGTACAAGGGCTACACCATCCAGCCTTACTCGCCTGCAGCGGGCACTGGACTCAGCAGCCACGAGCTGAACCAACCTGGCACGTACAAGCCGGTGAAGGACACCAGCGTGGTGGCGCAGTTCAAGGTGAAGCGCGACGCGAACAGCGAATGGCTCTTCAACGATGCCTTCGGTGAGGTCTTCATCCTCGCGTGGACGACCACGCCTTGGACCCTGCCCAGCAACTGCGCGCTCACCGTGGGCCCCAAGCTGGACTATGCCCGCGTGAAGACCTTCAACCCCTACACGCACGCCCCGCAGACCGTGGTGCTGGCCAAGGCGCGGTTGAATGCCTACTTCAAGGAGGAGCACAAGGATGCTTCGTTCGACGACTACAAGAAGGACGGGAAGAACATCCCCTGGAGCATCCTCGACGAATTCTACGGCCACCAGCTCGAGGGCGTCCGCTACGAGCAGCTGCTGCCCTATGCGACACCCGAAGGCGGCGATGCCTTCACCGTGATCGGCGGCGATTTCGTGACCACGGAGGACGGTACGGGCGTGGTGCACACGGCACCCAGCTTCGGTGCGGATGACCAGCGTGTGGCGCGCCAGCACGGCATCGGATCGCTCACCCTCGTTGATCTGCGCGGTCGCTTCAAGACAGAGGTGACCGACTTCGCCGGCGAGTACGTGAAGGCCGAGTACCTCAGCAAGGAGGAGCAGGAGGCCGAAGTGAAGAAGCAGGGCCGCGACAAGTACCTCAGCGTGGACGAGCGCATCGCCATCAAGCTGAAGACCGAGGGCCGCGCCTTCAAGGTGGAGAAGTACGAGCACAACTACCCGCACTGCTGGCGCACCGATAAGCCTGTGCTCTACTACCCGCTCGACAGCTGGTTCGTGCGTGTGACCGCGAAGAAGGACCGGCTCATCGCGCTCAACAGGACCATCACCTGGAAGCCCGAGAGCACCGGCACCGGGCGCTTCGGCAACTGGCTGGAGAACCTGCAGGACTGGAACCTGTCGCGCTCACGCTACTGGGGCATCCCGCTGCCCATCTGGCGCACCGAGGATGGCAGCGAGGAGCTCTGCATCGGCTCACTGAAACAGTTGAAGGAGGAGATCGCGCGCGCCGTGAAGGCCGGTGTGATGGCGGCCGACCCCTACGCCGCGTTCGACCCTGCGGACATGAGCGATGCCAACTACGACCGCATCGACATCCATCGTCCGTACGTGGACCACATCGTACTGGTGAGCCCCGCCGGGAAGCCCATGCATCGCGAGACCGACCTCATCGACGTGTGGTTCGACAGCGGCGCCATGCCCTACGCGCAGTGGCACTACCCCTTCGAGAACGAGGCCACCTTCAAGGAGAAGTTCCCGGCGGCCTTCATTGCCGAAGGCGTGGACCAGACGCGCGGTTGGTTCTACACCCTGCACGCCATCGCCACGCTCACGCAGGACAGCGTCGCCTATCGCACTGTGGTGAGCAACGGCCTGGTTCTCGACAAGGTGGGCCAGAAGATGAGCAAGCGCCTGGGCAACGCGGTTGATCCGTTCAAGACGCTGGACCAGTATGGCGCCGATGCGGTGCGCTGGTACATGATCAGCAACGCCTCGCCCTGGGACAACCTGAAGTTCGACGCCGAGGGCATCACCGAGGTGCAGCGCAAGTTCTTCCGCGCGCTCTTCAATACCTACAACTTCTTCGCGCTGTATGCGAACATCGATGGCTTCGATGGGAAGGGTGAAGTCTCGCTCACCGAAAGCGACCGCTGGATCCTCTCGCGCCTCAACAGCGTTCTGAAGCTCGCCGATGCGAGCTATGCCGACTACGAGCCCACGATCGCTGCGCGGGCCATCCAGGACTTCGTGGTGGAGGACCTGAGCAACTGGTACGTACGCCTCAACCGCCGCCGCTTCTGGAAGGGCGAGCTGGGCGCAGACAAGAACGCCGCGTTCAGCACCCTGCACCGCTGTCTGGAAGTGGTGGCCATGCTCAGCGCGCCCATCGCGCCCTTCTTCAGCGACCGCCTGTACCGCGACCTGAAGGGCACGAGCGTACACCTCAGCGATTGGCCGAAGCACGACGAGCAACTGATCGACACTGAATTGGAGCAACGCACTGCGCTCGCGCAGAAGCTCACCTCACTGGTGCTGAGCATCCGCAAGAAGGAGGGCCACCGCGTGCGTCAGCCGCTGCAGAAGATGCTGGTGCCGGTGACCGATGCGGCCATGCGCACACGCCTCGAGGCCATCCGCGACCTGGTGTTGAGCGAGGTGAACGTGAAGGAACTCGTGATCCTCGATGCCAGTGAGAGCAAGCTCACCAAGAAGATCAAGCCGGACTTCAAGAAGCTCGGCGCGCGCATGGGCAAGCTGATGAAGAGCGTGGCTGTTGCGGTGAACGCGTTCGACCAGGCGCAGATCGCTGAGCTCGAAGCGAAGGGCCGTATGAAGCTCACGGTGGAAGGGCAGGAAGTGGAGCTGCTGCGCGACGACGTGGAGATCACGGCCGAGAACGTGCCGGGCCTGAGCGTGGCCAGTGATGGGCCGCTCACCGTGGCGCTGGACATCACCCTCACCGAGGACCTGATCAGCGAAGGCATCGCGCGCGAGCTGGTGAGCCGGATCCAGGCCCTGCGCAAGGAGAGCGGCTTCGAGGTGACGGACCGTGTTCAGTTGCATATCCATCCAGGAGGTGACGAACGGGTTGTGCAGGCCGTGCGGAGCCACGCCGGTTGGATACTGTCCGAAACACTGGCATTAACCCCTGAGGACCAGGTTCTTGTGTCGTCACTTCCGGCCGAGGGCGCGGGCATCCACGAAGTGGAGTTGGACGAGCAGTTGCGGGTGGCACTGAGCCTTGTGCGGTCCGTGAACTGACGCGCGAAAGCGCCTATATTTGCGGATCTTCAACGCAAGCCCCGCTACGACCATGGCCAAGAAACCCGCTCCGAAGAAGGCTGCAAAACCTGCAAAGCCCGCCGCCAAGAAGGTGACCAAGGCCGCAGCGAAGTCGAAGCCCGCCGCCAAGAAAGCGGCCAAAGTGGCGCCCAAGAAAGCGGCTGCGAAGCCGGCTAAGGCCGCCAGTAAGAAGCCGGTGAAAGCCGCTGCCAAGAAGGCGGCGCCCAAGAAGGCCGTGGCGAAGAAAGTGACCAAGCCCGCAGCCAAGAAAGCCGCACCCAAAAAGGCGGCGCCCAAGAAGGTAGCGGTGAAGAAGGCAGCGGTGAAAAAAGCGGCACCGAAGAAGGTGGTGGCCAAAAAGGCTGCGCCGAAGAAAGCGGCACCGAAGAAAGCAGCGAAGAAGGCCGCGCCGAAGAAAGCTGCGGCCAAGCCAGTGTTGAAGAAGACGCCTGCAAAGCCCGTTGCAAAAGCCGCGCCCGCCAAGGCCGCAACCAAGGCCGCACCAGCCAAACCGGCGGCCAAGGCCCCTGCACCTAAACCTGTACCCGTGAACAAGCCGGCCACAAAGGCCGTTGCTCCCACTCCGGCAGCCCCCAAAGCGGCGCCGACACCCAAGCCCGTGAAGAAGGACGTGAAGAAGACCGAAACGGCCGAGAGCGCAAGATCTGCCGCATCAAAACCCCTGGTGACCCAGGTGGTGGCCCCCAACCGACCCATGGCGGCACCGGTGGTGAAGAAGCAGGTAAGCACCCTGGAGAGCGCCGACAAGGTGCGCTACTCTGATGATGAGCTCGCCGAATTCAAGGAGTTGATCCTGAAAAAGTTGGACGAGGCCCGCAAGGACTATGACCTGCTGAAGCAGACATTGGCCAACACGGACAACAACGGCACGGACGATACGAGCCCTTCCTTCAAGATGATTGAGGACGGCAGCGAGACCCTGAGCCGCGAAGAAACGGCCCAGCTTGCTGGTCGCCAGGAGAAGTTCATCAAGCACCTGGAGGACGCCCTGCTTCGCATCCGCAACAAGACCTACGGCATCTGCCGCGTCACCGGTCGCTTGATCAGCAAGGAGCGTCTGCGCCTCGTGCCACACGCCACCCTGAGCATCGAGGCCAAGCAGCAGATGGGCAACTAAGCCCGCGGCGATCTGTCGTTCCCAGTGAAGCGCCCGCTGCTCATCATCCTGCTCGTGCTGCTGGCCGACCAGGTGTTGAAGGTGTGGGTGAAGCTCACCTTCTTTTACGATGCGGCCGTTCCGCTCTTCGGCGACTGGGGGTACCTGCACTTCATCGAGAACCGGGGCATGGCCTTCGGCATGGAGTTCGGTGGTGCGTGGGGGAAGCTCGCCCTTTCATTGTTCCGCATTGCAGCGGTCGCTGGCATCGGTTATGCCCTGCTGCGCATGGTACGCCAGGGTGCGCGCACGGCCCAGGTGGTCAGTGTATCGTTGATCTTTGCCGGAGCGCTGGGGAACATCATCGACAGTACCTTCTATGGCGTGCTCTTCAGTGCCAGCACACCGTTCCAGAAGGCCGTGCTCCTCCCCGCGGAAGGCGGCTACGCACCCTTGTTGCACGGCGCGGTGGTGGACATGTTCTACTTCCCCCTTTGGGAAGGCGTGCTGCCTGAATGGCTCCCGATCTGGGGCGGGGAGTACGCCCTCTTCTTCCGTCCGGTCTTCAACATCGCCGATGCGGCCATCACCATTGGAGTGGCGCTGTTCATATTGGTGCAACGGCCGGAGCCGGCCAAGCCCGCAGCAGCCGATGCGGCGCAGGCGGATGTCACCCCGCTGCCGGATGCTCCCGACAGCTCTGCGGAAGCGCCTCGCACGGAAGCGTAAGCGAAAGGATCGTCATCAAGCCCGCACCTTTGCCGCATGTTCGCAGCAGGTGCCTTTACCTACCGAACGGGACACCATGCACCGCTAGACGGGCTGCGCGCGGTGGCGGTACTGCTGGTAGTGGGCTACCACTGGCTGCCGGGTCTGTTGCCGCAAGGCTTGATGCAGCTTGGGTGGAGCGGAGTGGACCTCTTCTTCGTGCTCTCCGGCTTCCTGATCACAGGGCAGTTGCTGGATGAGCAGGGCGCACCAGGCTGGTATGGTCGCTTCCTGGCGCGACGGGCCTTGCGCATCCTACCGCTCTACTATGCAGCACTCCTGCTCTTTGTGGCCTACGCGCGGATGAGCAACGATCCAGAAGCGCAGTCCACCCTGAGCGGCATGCCATGGTTCTGGACCTACACGCCCAACCTGTGGTTCAGCTTGGAAGGCATGCCCGGTGCACGTGGCCTGCTCAACCACTTCTGGTCGCTGGGGCTGGAAGAGCAGTTCTACCTGCTTTGGCCGGCGGCGATCGCCTTCTTGCCCGGCCGCACCATCCCGGTGCTGGCATTGGGCGGCGTTCTTTTGGGGGTGATCATCCGGCACCTGCACCCGGTGGTCCCCTTCGCTTACACCTTTCCACTAGCGCACGCCGATGGACTGTTGTTGGGCGGCGCGATAGCTTGGGCCATGCGCTACAAGCGCGTTACGTTGGAGCGCTGGTGGTCGCCGGTCATGATCCTCGCTGGAGTTGCACTCCTGTTCCTTGTTTTGGGCACCGTTCCGATCAGCATCCATCATCCCCTGTTCATCCGGTGGGCACCCACACTGTTCCCCCTGCTGTTCGCCAGCTTGCTGTGCGCCACGTTCGCGAAAGGTGAACACTGGCAGCGGTACTGGCAGCGGCCATTGAGCGTTCCGCTATTGGCTTTTATCGCGCGCTATTCCTACGGCATCTATGTGATCCATTGGCCGCTGCTGCTGATGCGCGATCGCATCCAGGATGCACTTGTGGAAGCTGGTGTGCGCGCAAGCAGTGCTGGCACGGTGTTCACCTTGCTCTATTTCCCGGGCGTACTGTTGCTCGCCCTGCTCAGCTACCACGCATTGGAACGACCCTTCCTACGCCTAAAGCGCCACTTCAGCGTTCAGGCAACGCGCTGAGGCACCTTCAGCAGCCCCTTCTTCACCAACAGCTCGGCGATCTGCACGGCATTGGTGGCCGCGCCCTTGCGCAGATTGTCCGCCACGATCCACATGTTCAAGGTGCGGGGCTGGGTCTCGTCGCGGCGCAGGCGGCCAACGAACACCTCGTCGCGGCCGTTGGCGATCAAGGGCATGGGATACGCATCCTGTGCAGGATCATCGAGCAGTTGAACGCCCGGTGCGTTCCGTAGCAGTTCACGCACCTTCTCCAGATCGAACTCCCGCTCGAACTCCACGTTCACAGCCTCGCTATGGCCACCGGTAACAGGCACACGCACGGCGGTGGCGGTCACGCGGATGGCCGGGTCGAGGATCTTGTTCGTTTCATGCACGAGCTTCATCTCCTCCTTGGTGTAGCCATTGTCCGTGAACACATCACAGCGCGGGATCACATTGCGGTCGATCGCGAAGGGGTAGGCCATTTCGCCCTGTACACCGTTGCGCTCGTTCTCCAGTTGACGCACGGCCTTCATGCCGGTACCGGTAACGCTCTGATAGGTGGAGACGATGACCCGTTGCACGTTGAACACCTTGTGCAGCGGGGCCAGCGCCAGTACCAGCTGAATGGTACTGCAGTTGGGGTTGGCGATGATCCGATCATCAGCGGTCAGCACATCCCCATTGATCTCCGGCACCACCAGCTTCTTATCGGGGAACATGCGCCATGCGCTGCTGTTGTCCACCACGGTGCAGCCCACTTCGGCGAAGCATGGCGCCCATTCGAGTGACGTAGCGCCGCCGGCGGAGAACAGTGCGAGCTGCGGGCGCGCAGCGATGGCCGCTTCCATGCCCACGACCGGGACCTGTGTTCCGGCGAAGGGGACCAGGCTTCCAACGCTGCGTTCGGTGGCCACGGGCAACAGCTCATCGACGGGGAACCGGCGCTCTTCGAGCACCTTCAGCATCACCCCACCGACCATGCCGGTGGCACCTACTACAGCGACTTTCATGGCGTTAGCGGTGGTTGGGCCGCAGGGCGAAAGTACTACCTTGGGGCACTGTCGAACCTGCCTTCCTCATGTCGTTCCGTGCCCTCCTATTCGCGCTGGTGGTCCTCCATGCTCCGCTGCTCAGCGCCCAGTTCCAGGACGACTTCAGCGATGGCGACTTCACCAATGCTCCGGCGTGGGAGGGCGATGCGGCGGTGTTCATCGTCAACGGCAACAATGAGCTGCAACTGAGCAATACCGTGGCGGCCACCAGTCAGTTGCGCAGCGCCAACACCATGGCCACGCTCAACGACATGGAGTGGCGGATCAAGGTGCGACAGAGCTTCGCGGGTAGTGGGAGCAACTTCGGGCGGGTGTACCTCGTGAGCGATCAGGCCGACCTCACAGGCCCTCTGAACGGTTATTACCTTCAGTTCGGTGAGGCCGGCAGCGCCGACGCGATCGAGCTCTTCGAACAGACCGGCACCACCAGTGCTTCCATTTGCCGCGGCACCGACGGGGCCATTGCCAACAGCTTTACTGCTGGCATACAGGTGAAGCGCGACGCTGGCGGCACGTGGCAGTTGTTGGTGGACTTGACGGGAGGAACGAACTATGTATTGCAAGCCTCGGGCCTGGGTACCGCGCACACCAGTAGTGCGTTCATCGGCGTGCGCTGCACCTACACAGTGAGCAATGCGGATGGGTTCTTCTACGACGACCTCTACGCCGGACCGGCCATCATCGACCTCACACCACCGAGCCTCATCAGCGCAACGGCCGTAGCAGTGGACCAGGTGGAACTGGTGTTCAGTGAAGCGGTGGACGAAGCGACGGCAGAGGCGATCGGCAACTTCGCCCTCACTCCTTCCATCGGTGTGAACAGCGCGATCCGCAGCGAACTGGACCAGGCGCGGGTGCTGCTTTTCCTCGGTTCGGCCCTCGCCAATGGCGGCGGTTACACGGTAACTGTGAACGGCGTGCAGGACCTGGCCGGCAATACCCTGGTGAACGGGACCGCGAACTTCACCTACTTGGTACCGTCTGCAGCAGGTCCGCGCGATGTGGTCATCAATGAGTTCATGGCGGACCCTACGCCGACGGTGGGCCTCCCGGAGGTGGAGTACCTGGAGCTCTACAACGCCACCACCGACCAGACCTTCGACCTGGCCGGCTGGACCTTCAGCGATGGCGGCACGCCGGTAACCTTCCCCAGTTACGCGCTTGGACCCGGTGCGTACGTACTGGTGGTGACACAGGCCAACCTCGGCCTCTTTCCAACGGTTTCCAACAAGGTCGGGATGAGCAGTCTGCCTGCGCTGAACAACGATGGCGATGCCCTGAGCCTGCGCAGCGACGACGGCAGCTTGATCGATGCAGTGACCTATGCGCTCAGCTGGTACCAGGACGCCGTGAAGGACGATGGCGGCTGGAGCCTGGAGCAGATCGATCCCTTCAGCCCGTGCAGCGGTGCCGCGAACTGGAGGGCTTCCAACGCATCTGTGGGCGGCACACCGGGTGCTCAGAACAGCGTCTTCGCGGTAGTCCCGGACGTCATCCCACCCACATTCTCCGCAGTGCTCGTGCCCTCCACCACCAGCCTGGTGCTGCGCTTCAGCGAACCGATGGATGCCGCCAGCATCGCCGGTGGCACGTACATTATTTCCCCCGCAGTGGCCGTGCTCAGTGCAGTTGCCACCGGTGCCGATGCCGCCACGTTGCTGCTTGGAGAAGGGCTCACCATCGGCCAGGTCTACACCATCAGCATCAGCGGTCAGCGCGACTGCCCCGGCAACCTCATCGGCGCGGGCAGCAGTCGTTCGTTCGCGTTGCCGGAAGCCGCCGAAGCGGGTGACATCGTCATCAATGAAGTACTGTACGACCCCTTTGTGGATGGCGTGGACTTTGTGGAACTGTACAACCGGTCGGACAAGACCTTGAGCCTGGCGTCGCTCCAATTGGCCAACGTGGGCATTGGTGGCATCGGCAGCGTACTGCCCATCACCACCGACCTCCTGCTCCTGCCCGACGAATACGCGGTGATCACCACTGACCTTGCCGCCACCCTGCGCTTCTATCCACAGACCCGCACCGACCGGGTGGTGGTGAACAGCATGCCGAGCTACAACAACGGAGAAGGCACGGTGCTCCTGCTCACTGCGGATGGCGACACCTTGGACCTGTTCCGCTACTCGGACGACCTGCATTTCGGACTGGTGAACCAGCCGGAGGGTTACAGCTTGGAGCGCGTCGATCCATCACGCCCCGCGGACGATGCCACCAACTGGCAGACCGCTGCGGAACAGGCTGGCAAGGCCACGCCCGGCTACCGGAACTCACAGTTCGCCGAGGCTCCCGCACCCACGGGCGAGCTCACGATCGAGCCGGCCATCTTCAGTCCCGACAACGATGGCTTCCAGGACCTTCTCACTCTCAGTTACCGCTTTGAGCAGCCGGGCTTCGTGGGCAGCATCACCATCTTCGACATCGCCGGAAGGGCTGTGCGTGCACTGGTACAGAGCCAGCTGCTGGGTGTGGAAGGCGCGTACAGCTGGGATGGCCTCACCGATGAGGGCAGCAAGGCCCGCATGGGCCCGTACATCGTGGTGCTGGAAGCCTTCGATCTGAGCGGCAACGTGGAGACCTTCCGCCGCACAGTGACCCTGGCGCATCGCCTGGAATGAGGACCGCGAACTACCTCGCAGGAGTGTGGCAGGAGCAGGGTGAAGCGTTGCACACTGTGCGCGATGCCTATACCGGAGCAGTTATCGCTGAAGTGTCCCTGGCCGATGCTTCCGCCATGGATAAGGCCATTGCATCAGCGGCGGACGCGCGAAGCACCCTGGAAGCCCTTGGAGCTGAGGAACGCGCAGCACGCTTGGAACACTTGGCTGCGACGCTCTTCGATCGCAGTGAAGAGTTCGCACAGCTCATCCGACGCGAAGCGGGCAAGCCGATCACGTATGCGAGGACCGAAGTTGCACGCGCGATCACCACTGTGAAGCTGGCAGCTGCAGCGGGGCTGCAACTGCAGGATGAAGAGATCGATGTGGACTACGATGCAGGGCGAGGCAGACGCGCTTGGGTACGTCGTGTACCGGTCGGAGTGGTGGCGGCCATCACACCGTTCAACTTCCCGCTGAACCTGGTGTTGCACAAGGTGGCGCCTGCCCTGGCCATGGGCTGTCCGGTGGTGTTGAAGCCAGCACCGCAGACCCCATTGACCGCATTGCTGTTGGCCGAATTGATCGATGCGTTACGGTTCCCTGCAGGCAGCTTCAGTACGGTACCGTGCAACACGGGGGTCGCTGAGCAACTGGTGAAGGACGAGCGCGTGGCCCTCCTCAGCTTCACCGGTAGCGACTCAGTGGGCTGGCGGCTCAAGGAGATCTGCGGTCGCAAGCGCGTAGCCTTGGAACTGGGCGGCAATGCCGCAGTGATCGTGGACGAAGGCACCGACCTGGCAAGCGCTGCCACGCTCATTGCGCAGGGAGCCTTCGCTTATGCCGGGCAGACCTGCATCAGCACCCAGCGGATCTATGTAGTGGAGCCGCTCTTCGCCGCGTTCCGCGATGCGCTTCTGGAAGCCACACAGCACATTGTCAGTGGAGATCCCGCACGCGCAGAGGTGCACAATGGACCGCTCATCGATGCACACCACTGCGCCCGCATTGCACGCTGGGTGGAGGAAGCACAACAAGCCGGTGCCACGGTGCTTTGCGGGGGCCAGGTGTTGGACCCAGCGCACAACGTGTATGCCCCCACCCTGCTCACAGGCACACGACCGAGCATGCGCATCAACGCGGATGAAGCCTTCGGTCCCGTGGCTGTAGTGGAACCAGCGCGTGACTTCGACGACGCCCTTCAGCTGGTGAACGCATCCCGCTTCGGCCTTCAAGCAGGTCTCTTCAGCACCAACGAACACCACATCCAGCGCGCCTTTGCTGAACTGGAAGTGGGCGGTCTCATCATCAACGGTGCGCCCGGACTGCGGGTGGATGGCATGCCATATGGCGGGGTGAAGCACAGTGGACTGGGTCGTGAAGGGCCGCGTTACACCATGGATGAGATGAGCGAACGGCGTGTGCTGCTGCGCTGAACGGCGCATAGGGCTTGCGTTTCCCCGCGCATTGGTATAGATTGCTCATCCATTTACCGGTGGTGGCCGATCCGCACCACCTCAATGCCACGGTTCAATGGCCCGTTCTTTACGCTCTTTCAAGACCCCGCTCACCTTCAGCCTCATCGCTGGTGTGGTGGGTCTTTCCGCCTTCAACGCCTTGGGTGTGAAGGAGCAGCCAGCAACCACCACGGGCGCGAAAAGCGCAGTGCCCACATCGGACTTCACCAACTTCGAATCGGCGCATGTGCACCCATTGGAGCTGACGCCCGACGGCACCAAACTGCTCGCGGTGAACACGGGGAACAACAGCCTGGAGGTGTTCCTGGTGACGCCGGCCGGATTGGCCCATGCGAAGACCATTCCCGTGGGCCTTGAGCCCGTGAGCGTAAGAGCTCGGACCAATGGTGAGGCTTGGGTGGTGTGCCAGGTGAGCGACGAGGTGAGCGTGGTGGACCTCACGCTGGGCGCCACCATCCGGAGCGTTCTCACCGAAAATGAACCTGCCGATGTGGTCTTTGCCGGATCGCCGCAGAAAGCCTTCGTCAGCTGTGCCGAACAGGAGCTTGTGCAGGTGTTCGACCCCGCCAACCCCGCCACAGCGCCCACAGTGGTATTGTTGAAGGGCGAACAGCCACGCGCTCTGGCGGTGAGCCCCGATGGCAGCACGGTGTACTGCGCCTTCTTCGAGAGCGGCAACCAGACCACGGTGGTGCCCGGTAATGCCTTTCACGCCGCCGGCTTCTGCTCGGTGCAGGGTGGTGCGTGTACCACGGTTCCCAGTGACGTGACCAACCCGGCCGGGCCGTATGGCGGGGTTGTGCCCGTGCCCAATGCTGGCAGCGGCTTCAACCCGCCAATGAACCCGAACAACCCCGCCATGGACGCCAACCACAGCCTTGTGGTGCGCAAGAACGCGGCCGGGCAGTGGATGGATGACAACGGAGGCAATTGGACCACCATCGTCACTGGTGGCCTGCCAGGAACCGCGCGTATCGCAGGCTGGGACATGCCCGACCGCGACGTGGCGATGATCAATGCCAACAACCCCACCACCGCAGGTGTCACGTACAAGCAGCACCTGGGCAACATCCTCATGGCGATGTCGGTGCATCCTACGAGCGGTGAGGTCTACGTGGTGGGCACGGACGCAACCAACGAAGTGCGCTTCGAGCCCAATCTGCGCGGCAAGTTCCTGCGGGTGAACGTGTCACGCTTCGCCCCGGCCGGCAGCCCGCTCATCGCCGACCTCAATCCGCACATCAACTACAGCACCCACAGCTCGCCACCTGTGCTGAGGAAGCAGTCCGTGGGCGACCCGCGGGGCATCGCATGGAAGGCCGACGGCAGCAAGGCCTATGTCACGGGCATGGGCAGCAACAACGTCATCACCATCACACCCACCGGCAGCCGCACCGTGCCGGACCCGATCGTGGTGGGGGAAGGTCCAACGGGCATTGTGCTGGACGAGGTGAACGGCCGCGCTTACGTGCTCAACAAGTTCGGCGCGTCGGTCTCCACCATCGACCTCACGAGCGATGAGGAGGTGGCGCGCACGGGCTTCTTCGATCCCACGCCGGAGATCATCCGCAAGGGACGCAAGCATCTTTACAATACACACGAAGGCAGTGGACACGGCCACATCAGCTGCGGCTCATGCCACGTGGATGGCCGCTGGGACCGGCTCGCCTGGGACCTCGGCAACCCGGCGGGCGACCCGGTCACGGTGACCGATCCGGCAGGCAACAAGACCTTCCACCCGATGAAGGGATTGAAGACCACCCAGTTCCTCATCGATATCATCGACCGGGGCACGGGCAAGCTGCATTGGCGCGGTGACAAGGGCAGCTTCCACGATTTCGCCGGTGCTTTCGAGGACCTGCAGGGCACTGAAGCACCGCTCGATCCGGTGGGCATGCAGGAGTTCTCCGACTTCCTCAATGCCACCTGGCATGTCCCCAACCCCTACCGCACCATACGTCCTGACAGCTCCGTGGCCGCAAGTGTGGAGCGCATGCCCGGTCGTGTACGCCTGACCGGTACCAGCTTCCAGAACGTGCCGGCGGCAGGTGTGCGGCTGTTCGTGGCGGTGAACGTCAACTGCTCGCACTGCCACCAGACCGGCAGCGGCCGCGGACATCTGCCCGGCAACGGCACCAACATCAGCGCCGGCCAGGTGAACATGACCAACAACACGAACATGGTGCCCGACCTGCGAACGGTGTACCGCAAGAACGGCTTCTTCTACAACACCACTGAATGCACCAGTGGCTTCGGTCTGATGGCGGATGGCGTGATGGAGACCCGCTTCAACAACCCGGGCGTCAGCGGCCACTACTTCGGCGACTATGAGCCCGAGCTGCTCAGTTGGAGCGGAGGCATCACCCAGGCGAACAGCCCGCAGAGCCACCAGTTCAGTTTGGCACATCCGGTGCATGACGCGCTTCCGGCGGTGGGCATGCGCATGACCATCAACGGCAGCGTGGGCAGTGTGGGCCGCGTGAACAGCATGAAGACCTACATGGTGGAAAAGTATCCGGCTGACTATGCCTTGGTGGTGAAGGGCTTGTACGAGGGCGAAGCGCGCGGCTTCTACTACATCGGCAGCAACACCTACCAGAGCGACCTCGCGGGGCAGACCGTGACCCACGCGCAGTTGCTCGCCGCGGCACAGGCGGGATCGCCGCTCACCTGGACCGTGGTGCACCCCAGCACCAAGATCCGCCACGGTGTTGATCGCGACAGCGATGGCATCTTCGACTACCAGGACGGCGACGCCGAGCTGGCGCTGAGCCTGTACTTGGAAGGTGCCTTCACGGGTAGCGGTATGCGTACGGACCTGCGCGCGGCAGGCCTGTTGCCGAGCAACGACCCATACGGCGATGGCGAAGCGCTGAAGCCTGAACTACTGGAGCGCACGGGCAGTGGTGCCCCGGTCGATTGGGTGTGGCTGGAGCTGCGCGATGCGACCGATGCGGCAGAAGTGATCGATGGACGCGCCTGTCTCGTACTGGCCAATGGCGAAGTGGTGATGGCCGATGGCACAGCTCCGGTGATCTTCCCACAAGCGCCACGCGGCAGCTACTACGTGATGGCCACCCACCGCAATCACCTCGGTGTGATGACCGCTGCCGCTCATCCCATGGGCCAGGGTGTCCTGCGACTTGATCTGCGATCTGATGTGTTGGCCACCTACGGCACGGACGCTCAACGAAGCCTGGGCAGCGTGCGTGCGCTATGGGCGGGCGATGTGAACGGGGACGGCGCGCTGCGCTACACCGGTGCCAACAACGACCGTGATCCCATTCTGGCCCGTATTGGCGGCAGCGTGCCCACTGCAACGGTCAGCGGCTACTTCAACGAGGATGTGGACCTCAATGGCTTCGTTCGCTACAGTGGTTCAGCCAATGACCGGGACCCCCTCCTGCAGAACATCGGTGGCAGTGTTCCAACGAACACGCGCGAGCAACAGCTGCCTTAGCCCGCACTGTGCCCGATCGTGATCAGCCCTTCGCCGCCTTCTCCAGCTTGTCGATCCGCTCCACGATGCGGTCCAGATTGCGGAAGTGGATGTAGCTCTTGCGGTACTTCTGCACCTCGAAGGCCGGTGAGCCCATGTAGGCTTCGCCCGCCTTCGTGTCCTTGCTGATGCCGCTCTGCGCCGCGATGATCGTCCCGTCGGCGATCTTCAGGTGGCCGATGATGCCCACCTGCCCGCTGAACATGCAGTTCTTCCCGATCTTGGTACTGCCCGCCACGACGCCACCCGCAGCGTAGTAGGTGTTCTCCCCCACCTCCACGTTGTGCGCGATGTGGATGAGGTTGTCGAACTTGACCCCACGGCGAAGGATCGTGCTGCCCAGCGTGGCCCGGTCGATGGCGCAGTTGGCACCGATCTCCACATCGTCCTCGATCACCACGTTGCCGATCTGCGGGATCTTCTCCGCCGCATTGGGTCCAGTGGCGAAGCGGAAGCCATCGCTGCCGATCACCGTGCCGCTGTGGATGATGCAGTTGGCGCCCACCACGCAATCCGAATAGATCGTCACGTTGGCGAAGACGGTGGTGTTGTCACCGATGGTCACGTTGTCGCCGATGTAGGCGTGGGGGTAGACCTTCACGTTGTTGCCCAGCTTCGCGTTGGCGCCTATGTAAGCCAGCGCACCGATGTAGCAGTCCGTACCGTAGGTGGCGCCCTCCTCGATCACCGCCTGTGGTGAGATGCCCTTCTTGTCCAGCTTGATGGTGTTGTACATGGCCAGCACCTTCGCAAACGCGCCCTGCGCATCGGCCACGCGTACCAGGGTGGTCTTCACAGGAGCCGTCAGTTCGAAAGCCTGCCCGATGATCACCACGCTGGCGGTTGTGCCGTACACGTACTGGGTGTAGGCCGGGTTGGCGAGGAAGGACAGGGACCCTTCGCCACCTTCCTCGATCTTCGAGAGCTTGCTGACGGTGGCGTTGGGATCGCCTTCCACGGTGCCTTGGAGGAGCTGGGCGATCTGTGCGGCGGTGAATTGCATGGAGGTGGATAGGAATGGACCGCCAAGGTAGGGGGGAGAGTGGCGAATGCGAGTTCGGCCCGCGGCCATCGAGTGGTGCGTGAATGCCACGTGGCGATAAGCGCCGGACTTGGGGCATTTACTCGCCACTCATCCCATCTTGGATCGAAGACGGATCCCCACGGGCGAAGCCCATCCCCGATCTTTGGCCATTGATGAACCCCATCGACGTCCGCGAAAAGGTCCGCCTGCTGCCGCACACTCCCGGCGTGTACCAGTTCTTCGACGCCGAAGGGAAGGTCCTCTATGTAGGCAAGGCCAAGAGCCTGCGCCACCGCGTAAGCAGCTACTTCGCCAAGGACCATCACGACGGCAAGACACGCCTGCTCGTCAAACGCATCGCCGACCTGCGTGTGATCCACGTGCCCACCGAGTTCGAGGCGCTGCTGTTGGAGAACAGCCTCATCAAGGAGCTGCAACCGCGCTTCAACATCAACCTGCGCGACGACAAGAGTTTCCCCTTCATCCGCATCCGCAACGAGCGCTTCCCCCGTGTGGAAGGCATGCGCAACCCCGAGGAGGATGGCAGCGACTACTTCGGCCCCTACGCCAGCGTGCGCACCATGAAGACGGTGCTGGGCCTCGTACACAAGCTCTACAAGCTGCGCACCTGCAACTACGACCTCTCGCCCAAGAACATCGAGCAGAAGAAGTTCAAGCGCTGCCTGGAGTACCACATCGGCAACTGTAAGGCCCCGTGCGAAGGACTGCAATCGCAAGCCGAGTACGACGCCAACATGGAGCAGGTGCTGCAGATCGTGAAGGGGCGTGTGAGCGGGCTCATAAAGGTGCTGAAGGAACAGATGCACGTCCATGCCGAGCGGCTGGAGTTCGAGGCGGCCGAGGATTACCGCCAGAAGCTGGAGCGGCTGGAGCAGTACCGTGCCAAGAGCATCGTCGTCAACCCCGACATCGGCGACGTGGACATCTTCGGGCTCGTCAGCGACAGCGGCAGCACCTACGTCAACTACATGCGCGTGATCGACGGGGCCGTGGTACACGGCATCACCATCGAGCTGAAGCGCAAGCTTGATGAGAGCGACGTGGAGATGCTGCAGGCCGCCATCGCCGAGCTGCGCCAGCGTTACAAGAGCCTCGCCCCCGAGGCGATCGTACCCTTCGAACCGGAGATCGAGGTGCCCGGTGTGCGCTTCACCATCCCCCAACGCGGCGACAAGAAGCAGCTGCTGGAGCTTTGCGAGCGCAACGCCCGCTACTTCATGCTGGACAAGCAGAAGCAGGAGAAGCTCACCGACCCGGAAGGCGCCACCACACGCATCCTGGAACAGCTGCAGCAAGACCTGCGCCTTACCGAACTGCCGCGCCACATCGAGTGCTTCGACAACAGCAACACCCAGGGCACCGACCCCGTGAGCGCCTGCGTGGTGTTCAAGGACGCCAAGCCCAGCAAGAAGGACTACCGCCACTTCAACATCCGCACGGTGGAAGGGCCGGACGACTTTGCCAGCATGGAAGAGGCCGTAGAACGCCGGTACAGCCGTCTCATCACCGAGGGCGAGCCCTTGCCTCAGCTCATCGTCATCGACGGCGGCAAGGGCCAGCTGGGCGCCGCGCTCAATGCACTGGAACGGCTCGGACTGCGCGGGAAGATCGCCATCATCGGTATCGCCAAGAAGTTGGAGGAGATCTACTTTCCCGGCGACCCCTACCCGCTGCACATCGACAAGCGCAGCTCCTCGCTGAAGGTGATCCAGCACATGCGCAACGAGGCGCACCGCTTCGGCATCACGCACCACCGCGGCAAGCGCAGCAAGCGCATCATCCGCACCGGCCTGGAGGAGATCCCCGGCATCGGCCCTGGCACCGCGCAGAAACTCCTCAAGCGCTTCGGCTCCATCCAGGGCATCCGCGAAGCACTGCCAGAGGATGTGGTGGCCGAGGTGGGCGCGAAGAAGGCGGAGGTGGTACTACGAGGGTTGAGTTCCGTGTAGCGCATACCTTCACCCCATGCAGCCTTGCACTAACTGCGGACAGCCCTTCTCGAGCGCCTTCTGCCCGGCCTGCGGGCAGAAGCACATGAAGCCCGGCATCCAGCTCGGGCAGGTGCTGGGCCAGTTCGTGGGCGGGCTGTTCAACCTGGATGCGCCACTACCGCACACCCTGCGCAGCTTCTTCACCGGGCCGGGGCGCCTGACGCGCAGTTACGTGGCCGGGCAACGCGCAGCCTACACCCCGCCAGTGCGCCTGTTCCTGCTGGGCGTGGGCTTCTACTACCTGATGCGCTGGGTGCTGCAGTGGGACCCCGTGGATGCGGCGGTGATGGCCAGCGGCAATGGCGCAGTGCCCGACACGCCGGCCATGCAGGTGAACCACTGGATGAGCCGCAATGTGAACCTGCTGCTGCCGATCCTGATGACGATGCTCGCCAGCTTCGACCGGCTGCTGTTCCCGCGCACCACGCTCAACTGGACCGAGCGCCTGGTGCATTACCTCTTTGCGGTGGGCACCTATCTCATTGCCGCCACGCTGCTGATCCCCCTGTACCAGTTCTGGCCGGGCCTGCAGCTGCTGGGCATGCTCACCATCTTCGGCATCCTCATCGCGGCAGCCATCGCGCTGCACCGCATCACCGCATGGAACGTGGTGAAGGCGGTGTTGATGGTGCCGGTGACCTTCATGCTGTACGTAGTGCTGTGTACCGTGCTTGTGGCGCTGCTGCTGAACGTGCCTCTCGACCAACTGATGCAGCGGCCACCGCGATGAGACCGAAGGTCTCGGTCCTGCTGCCCTATCACAGTGCCGCTGCGACGATCGATGGCGCAGTGGCCAGTATCGTGGCACAGACCTTTTCGGAATGGGAACTCCTGCTTATCGATAACGCCTGTACCGACGAAAGCACCTCCATCGCCCTCCGATGGGCCGATCGCGATCCACGCATCCTCCTGCTGCACGAATCCCGCATCGGCATCGCACACGCGCTCAACAGCGGTCTCGCACAAGCCAAAGGCCGCTACATCGCCCGTATGGATGCCGACGACGTGAGCCACCCGGAGCGCCTGGCGATGCAAGTGGCCTACCTCGATACGCATCCGGAGATCGGCGTGCTGGGCACACGCACCGCCTTCGCCAGCACCATGCAAGAGAGCCGCGGCATGCAAGCCTTCGTGGACTGGCAGAACGCGATCCTGTCGCCGCATGAGCACTACGTGAAGCGCTTCGTGGACGCGCCCCTTGCGCACCCCACGGTGATGTTCCGCCGCGAAATGGTGGAGCAATTCGGCAGATACGATACAGGACCACTACCCGAGGACCACGAGCTCTGGTTGCGCTGGATGGACGCCGGTGTGCGCTTCACGAAGCTGCCCGAGGAACTGCTCACCTGGAACGATCATGCGCATCGCCTGAGCCGCACGCACCCCAACTACAGCGTGGACGCCATTTTCAGCACCAAGGTGAAGTGGCTGGCGCAGTGGCTGAAGCGGAGGTTGAACGGCCGGCCGGTCATCATCGCGGGCACCAGTGTGCTGTGCCAGGAACGGGCTGCTTTGTTGCAGGCGGCGGGCATCGCAGTGCATGCCTACACCGATGTGAAGGGGCGCGGGGTACCGGGCAGCACCTTCATCCCGCACGACCACCTGCCGCCCCCAGGCGAGGCTTTCATCGTGTCGCTCATCAGCCAGCGGGGTACCGGGGATCGCATCGCGGAATACTTGGCCAGTAGGGGCCTTACTGAAGGAGTCGACTTCATCCTTGCGGCTTGATCAAGCCAGCCCCAGCACCGCCCGAAAGCGTTTCGCGTAGCCCTCACTGATGGGCAGGTGCGTGCCCGCAAGCACCACATGGTCCCGCTCCACGCGCTCGATGGCATGCAGGGCCACCATGTGCGAGCGGTGGATACGGCAATAGCGGTCGGCAGGCAGGCGCTGCTCCAGGTCGCGCAGGTTCTCCAGGCTCAGGATACGGCCCTTGCTGCGTGTATGCACCGCCACGTAGTCGCGCATGGCGGAGATGTGCGTGACATCCGCGTGGTCGATGCGCAGCACCTCGTGGCCGCTCTTCAGGAAGAAGTGGTCTGCTGCGTTCTGCTCGGGTGTAGTGCTGGAACGTGTGCGCAGCTTCTCCACCGCCACGAGGAAACGCTCGTAGCGCACGGGCTTCAGCAGGTAGTCCACCACGGCCAGCTCGAAGCCATCGATGGCATGTTCGCTGTAAGCGGAAGAGATGATGAAGCGGCACTTGCCCTGCGCCAGCTTGATCAGCTGCAGGCCGCTGAGCTCGGGCATGCGGATGTCAGTGAACACCACATCGATATCGCCTTCCTCCAGCCTGCGGAAGGCCGCTATGGCATCCGTTCCGGAGAACGCGTTGACCAGACCGGGCGTGCGCTGCACGTAGCCCACCAGCACTTCCACCGCCAAGGGTTCATCATCCACCACCAGACAGCGCAGCGCTTCCATGCTCACGAAAGGGGGAAGATAAGTTCTGCCGTATAGCGGTGGTCCGCATCGCTCCGGAAGGAAACCGATGCCCGGGTACCGAACAAGAGCTCCAAGCGTCTTTGTAGGTTGTGGTTGCCCGTGGGCGCCGATCGATCACCGGCCTGTGTGCCGATGCGGTTGGTGCAGGTGACGCGCATCCGATCACCCTCCTGCGTGATGCTCAAGTGGAGCGGCAGCTGTGCATCGCAGGGCTCGCCGTGCTTGAAGGCGTTCTCAAGCAGGGGCAGCAGGAGCATGGCGGGGATCCGCGCGCTGCCCAGGGCATCCTTCACCTCGATCGCGATGTTCAGCGGACGATCGTAGCGCAGGGCCTGCAACGCGATGAAACGTTCCACCTGTTGCAACTCCGTGCTGATGGGGACGAATTCGTCCTGGTGCTTCGCGATGTAGCGCATCAGATCGGCGAGGTCCATGAGCGCGGGGCCAAGGTCGGTGCCGGGACGTTGCGACAGCGCGTAGAGATTGTTGAGCGTGTTGTAGAGGAAGTGCGGTGCCATGCGGGCGCGCAACATGTCCAGTTCGCTGAGGCGCTCCCGGTAGGCCAGTTCCGTGCGTTGCTGGTGCAGCACCACGTGTTGCTCCACGAAGTAGACCAAGGTGGCGAAGCCGATGGGCAGCAGGGCATAGAGGATGTTGTCCAACGCGAAGGACAGAAAGCCTACATCCTCCTGATAATTGGAGGCAAAGCCAAGCATGGGCAACAGCCCTTGGTCGCCGGTCCAGCGCAGGATGAAAAAGAGGACCATGCAGGCGAGCGCACCGACAAGTACCCGCAGCACCGTATTGCTGGAGCGCAGTACGTACCGCAACACGAGCAGGTGCATGGTCCCGGCAGTGAGCATGTGGTAGCTCGCGAACAGCAACGGATACGGCCGCTCGGTGAAGGAAGCATCGCCCGTGCGCAGCCACCAGATCACGTTGGCTCCGAAGCCCATCAGCACACCGAAGCCCACATGCAGCATCACGGCGGCGATGCTGCGGAAATGCCCATCGGGTGCGAAGAGCGGCGAGCGGGAAACGTGTACGGCGCTGGACATGACCAGGCAACGAAGCTATCACGGTGGTCCGCGCGCGGTGCGATGCGATCGGCGGATCGCCCGTTCCGTTCTGCGAACGCCTTGCAGGACCTTCATGCCCTTCTGCCGATCAGCGGGTGATCTCGCCGATCCAGTTCCATGAGTGCAGCGCTGTGGCAATAGCCTTGTGGTATCAATACGGACCACCATGCGCACCACCGAACTTATCGTAGTCGCGGCCCTGCTGCTCAGCACATCATCACTCTCCGCGCAAGGCACCATGCCCGATCCGGACAGCATCCTCATTGCCAACGACGCACTTCCGCAGGTGCTGCTTCTGGGCACCTTCCACTTCGGCTACCCCGACCTGGATGCGCACGTTACCGCCGAGGACGACCGTGTGGATGTGCTATCGCCGCAGCGGCAGCGAGAGTTGAACGAGCTGTTGGATGTGGTGATGCGCTTCAAGCCGAACAAGCTCTGCGTGGAGACCCAGGGTGGCTGGCTGATGCACGAGTACCACGAATACCGGCGCGGAGAACGCAAATTGGGCCGCAACGAGTTCTACCAGATCGGCTTCCGCATGATGGATCGTGCCAAGCTGGATACGATGTATGCGGTGGATGCTTTCCCCTTGGTGATGGACCTGTACAACAGCCCGGACAGCCTACGCTACACGCCATGGCTGGACAGTCTTTTCCAGGGATGGGACTTCGGCGGCGAGGACAGGATCTCCCAGCGGTACACGGACTGGTATACGGCCACGGACAAGGCCAAGAAGCACAACACCATGCTGGAGATCTTCCTGGCCATGAACGATGATCATGCGCTCGACCGGGGTTACGGCGCGTACCTCAACGGCTATTTCAAGCTGCCGGGGCACCGCGGGGCGGATGTGCATGCCCTGCATTGGTACAGCCGCAACCTGCGGATCTTCCGCAACATCCAGGACATCACCACCGGGCCGGAGGACCGCATCCTGGTGGTGTTCGGCGCAGGGCACATGGGCATCCTGAAGCACTTGTTCGAGAGCACACCGGAATACAAGTTGGTGCGCCTGAAGGACCTGGTGCCGTAATGCGCTGCCGCCGCTTAGCTTCGCTTCCATGAGCGAGGCCATCCCGTGCAAGAGCTGCGGTAACGCGGTGAGCGGCCTCTACTGTACGGCCTGTGGGGAAAAGACCCTCACGCCCGATGACCATACGCTGAAGCACTACTTGGGCGCGCTGCTCAACGCCTTCACCTTCGCCGACAGCAAGCTGTGGAACACGCTGAAGGCCGTGGTGCTGCGCCCGGGCGAGCTGAGCGCAGCCTACATGGACGGGCGCCGCGTGAAGTACATGCGGCCGGTGGCCTTCTTCTTCCTCGCCAACTTCATCTACTTTCTGGCACCGGTGTTCGAGACCTTCAATACGCGCCTGAACAGCCAGATGCATTACCTCGCCCACAGCAGCTGGGTGAAGGCGAAGGTGGAAAGGAGCCTTGCTGCCACAGGTCGGACATTGGAGGAGTTCACTTCCCTGTACGAGCCCGCTTCCAGCAACAATGCCAAACTGCTGCTTGTGGTGATGGTGTTCGTCCTGTTCGTTCCGATCTGGATCATCTTCTTCGGTAAGCGAACATACTTGAGCGCCTACGTGACGGCGGCCTTCGAGATGATGGCCTTCCATGTATGGGTCACCACCATTGCGCTTGGTCTCCTTTTCGCTATGGTGATCCTCATGCTGCGGACCGCAGGGGTGGAACTCACAGGTGCAATGACCGACACCTACACCCAGTGGCCGGCCCTTGCCTTGCATTTGTGGGTGACGATCGGCATCGGGCGGCGATTTTTCGGGTGCTCTCTGGCGGGATCCATCTGGCGTTCACTGGCCATGTTGTTCGGTTTGCAGGTTGCACTCTCGGCCTATCGTATCCTGCTCTTCAGCCTCACGTTCTGGCAGGTCGGTTAGTCCTTCCCGTTGCACCGACCGGTGCATGCCACAGCATTTCCGTCGCGACCCGGTGCTACTGCCCACCACATTCCTGTATGCCCGCTTGCCACCGATCCATGCGCTCTTAAGCAGCATGGACCAAGGGATCGGGTGTGATGTTCGTCATGGATCGGGTGTCGTAATTCGCCAGCTTTGCGCCCGATATGCGCCGTACCCAGCGACCGATCCGGGTGTTGCTCAGCCTATGGCTGGTATCCTCGCTGCTCTTCGGTCTGCTTTTGCCCAGCGCGGTGGTGGTACACTTCCAGGTGAAGCGGGCCGAGATCATCGCCACCCGCTGCGTGGAACGCGCCAAGCCGATCGAGCGCAACTGCTGCAAGGGCAGTTGTCAGTTGAAGAGGGAGTTGAAGAAGGCCAGCGCTGCAACGGATACGCCCACCGCGCCACCCCGGCTGGAACCTTACGCACCCGTCGCTTTCTTGCCGCTCACGGCCGTACAGTGGATCCACGTGGTGCATACCACTGCACAGCCCCCTTTCAGGGTGGCCTTGTGTGAAGGGTACCCCATTGCCACAGAGCACGTGCCCTGGCAGGGTTGAAGACCTCACTGACCGCTGCTGTGGACCATGTCCACGGCCGGCATCGTACGTGCACAGGGCAGCTTCCCGCTCGAATGTGCGTTCCTTCAACCTGATGTTCCTGATCGTACATGAACCACAAGACCATCGTACCGATGGCAATGGCGGTCGTTCTGCTAAGCGGCTGCTGGAAGGATGGTGAAGTTCCGCCGAGCACCGGTAGCAGCGTCGCCCTGCGTGTACGCTTCGAACTGCACTGCGACGGGCTACCCTACCATCCCGACAGTGTGTACCGCGACGGTTTCGGCACCCGCGTTCGCATCGCGCAATTCCGCACCGGACTGATCGGGGCCACCGTGCTGGATGACGAAGGCATGCACCTGGGTCAATGGCCTGAGGCCGTATTTCCGTTGGATGCGCAGCAACCCGAGGTCGGAGTTGTCCTGACCGGACCCACTGCCGGCGAAGCCCATTACCTTGACGCCCGCCTGCTGATGAGTGGCGACCAGCCTCCAGGGCTGTTCGACAGCTTGTGGGTGAATACGGATGCAGGAGGCTTTCTGGCCGTGCTGGACCTGCGTGGCATTGTGGACAGCAACAGCAATGGGCTCATCGACCCGGACGATGCCCCTTTTCGGATCGCCGTACCGGCGCCACCTGAGGAAGAGCGCATGCTGATACACGCCCACGCCACCATTCCGGCTGATGGGAGCGGTGAACTGCTGGTGCCCGTGAACCTGCGCGCCCTTCTTCATGACATCGACCTACCGGACCAACCCATCACCATCGGCTCAGGACCCTACGCTACCCAGGCCATGAACAACCTCCGTACCAGGGTGTGGGGGGAGGACAACAAACCCAGATGATCACCTCACCGACCGCCAGGCGGCAACACAACAGCCCTTCCGTTCGTTCCTTCGCAGCATGCTGATCACCGAAGCGTTGCTGCCCCGCCTGCATGCCTTGCGCGCGCATCATGCCAATGGCGCCCTGCGCACCCTTGATGCACGACGCCGGGCTCTAAGGGACCTGCGCACAGCGTTACGCCGCCACGAGGAAGCACTGTTGGCCGCGTTGCACGCTGACATGCGCAAGCCTCGCTTCGAGGGATATCTGGCGGATGTGGCGCTGGTACACAGCGAATTGGAGCACACCCTGCGACACTTGGCGGAATGGATCCGACCGCAGCATCCACCGACGCCACTGAGCCTGCAACCTGCGCGCAGCACACTGCTGCTTGAGCCCTTGGGTGTAGTGCTCATCATCGCCCCGTGGAACTATCCCGCGCAACTGGTGCTCAATCCGCTCATTGCTGCACTGGCCGCAGGCAACTGTGCCGTGGTGAAGCCCAGCAACGAGACCCCGCACACCGCTGCCGTGGTGGAGCGCATCCTCACCGAAGCCCTGCCGCAGGAAGTATTGGTGGTGCAGGGACCAGGCAAGTTGGTGGGTGAACGGCTCATCACTCCGTTCCGTTTCGATCACATCTTCTTCACTGGCAGTCCGGCGGTGGGGCGGGAGATCATGGCCCTCGCCGCACCGCACCTTACGCCGGTCACCTTGGAGCTCGGCGGAAAGAGCCCGGCCATCGTGGACCGCAGGGTTGATGTGGAGCGGGCCGCAGAACGCATCACCTGGAGCAAGTTCTTCAACGCCGGGCAGACCTGCATCGCGACGGACCATGTGCTGGTACACAGCGCTGTGCAGCAACGCTTCCTGGCCGCAGTGCAACGCAGCATTCAGCGTTACTATGGCACCGATCCGCAGCGCAGCCCGGACTATGCGCGCCTGGTGAACGATCGACGCTTCCACACCGTGAAGGGCTACCTGAGCGAAGGCACTGTGTTCGTAGGCGGCACCAGTGATGAAGGCGAGCGTTACATCGCCCCTACAGTGCTCACGGAGGTGCCGCCACAAGCGCGATGCATGCAGGAGGAGATCTTCGGACCGGTGATGCCCGTGCTTCCCTGGACCGAACGCGAAGAGGTGCTGGCACAGGTGGCGCGCAACCCCCAGCCACTAGCAGCTTACATCTTCAGCAGCGACCGCAAGGCCCAGCGGTATTTCACCGAACGCATCGCGTTCGGCGGTGGTTGCATCAACCACTGCATGCTGCATTTTGGCCACGCCGAACTTCCCTTCGGTGGCGTTGGCACCAGCGGCATGGGCCGTTACCACGGCAGACAGGGTGTGCAGCTCTTCAGCAACCAGAAGGGGGTGGTGCAGGCCAGCACGCTCATTGAGCACGGCCTTCAACACCCCCCGTACAGCCGGTGGAAAGAGCGCGTGCTGCGGTGGGTGGTCGGGTGACCTTTGTCACGGACTCCCCCCGCGCATCATGGGACCTTCGCACCATGAAGCGTTCCTTCGCCATCCTCCCACTGCTGCTGCTGGGCAGCCAATTCCACGCACAAGACCTCGGCGATCGCCGGTTGGTGCTGCAGGAGATCACGATCCCGGGTATGCCCGGCATCCAGTCCTTCGCCTGGGGCCAGCATGAGGGGGAATGGCTCTTGCTCGGCGGGCGGACCGATGGTCTTCACCGCCGGCAACCCTTCGCGGCCTTCCTTGCGGAGGACAACAACACCACGGCCTATGTGGTGAACGCCACTACCGGCCAGGTGTGGAACGCTCCGATGGCAACACTCCCGGTGGGGTTGTTCGAGCAGCTCCAGTGCACGAACATGGAGTACGAACAGCGCGGCAACACCTTGTACATCATTGGCGGTTACGGATTCTCCCCCACGGCCAATGACCACATCACCCATTCCAAGCTCACGGCCGTTGACGTTCCTGGGGCCATCACGGCCATCAAGACGGGCGGCTCCCTCGCCCCCCACTTCCGGCAGATCAGCGATGCCCGCATGGCCGTGACCGGCGGCTACCTGGGCCTGTTGAACGATGAGTTCTACCTGATCGGTGGTCAGCGGTTCATGGGTCGTTACAATCCCATGGGGCCTGACTTCGGTCCGGGTTTCGTACAGGAATACACCAACGCCATTCGCCGCTTTCGGATCGCCGATGATGGAACGTCCTTATCCTTGATCGACTTCGTGGAGACGGTGGACACTGCGAACCTGCATCGTCGGGACTACAATCTGGTATACCAGATCTTCCCCGGAGGTGCCACGGGGTTCACGGCGTTCAGCGGTGTGTTCCAGTACGACGTTGACCTGCCCTGGCTCAATTCGGTCGACATCACATCGGAAGGGTACACAGTGGTACCGGACTTCGAACAGTTGCTGAACCAGTACCACACGGCGCACCTTCCCGCCTGGTCCGCCACGCAGGCCAGCATGAGCACGGTCTTCTTCGGCGGCATCGGCCAGTACTACTTCGATGGCAACGGGCAGTTGTGGAACGATGAGAACGTTCCGTTCGTGAACACCATCAGCAGGGTGCGTCGCGCCTCGGATGGCGGAATGAGCGAGGTGGCCATCGGCAGCATGCCGGCCCTGCTGGGTGCGGGCGCGGAATTCATCATCGAACACGACGTACCGCAGCTCGAAGGCGGGATCCTGGACCTTGACGCCCTGAGCGGCGATACAGTGGTGGCGGGTCATATCGTGGGTGGCATCACGAGCAGTGCGGCGAACATCTTCTTCGTGAACACGGGTACGCAGAGCGATGCCAGCACGCGGGTGTTCCGGGTGCTTCTCGTGCGAGATATCACCACCGGTACTTCAGAGCCCACTCGCACCGCAGCGCCCCTGCGCGCATGGACCGGGGATGCTGACCAATTGGTGGTGGAAACGAACGTGGCTGAGGCAGGCCTGGCAGAAATGGTGCTGCTCGATAGCAGTGGACGCCAGGTGCGCACCCTCTTTGCTGCACGGATGCCTGCCGGTACGCAACGCCTCCACAGCCCGGCCAAGGACCTTGCCGCCGGACGCTATGTGGTGGAGCTCCGGATCAACGGCCAACGCTGGACGACCAACTACGTGCGTTAGTCCAGCACCTTCTCCCCCCGTTTGGGGCGGAGGGCGTCGCGCAGGGTGCGAAAGTCGGTCTCGTCACATTCCACCGTGGCCACCACACGTATGGGGTGGGCGGTGGTCCAATGCCGGTGACCGCCGATGCCTTCGCGGGCACAGAACTCGTCCACGTGCTTCAGGAAGTGCTCGGCGGTGGTAGGTGCATCAGGACCGAAGAAGTCCCAGTGCAAACGGATGCGTGACATGCTATTGTACCGCAAATTTGCAGTGTTGGACGCCTTGTTGCTATTCGCGGTCGCCACGGTGGCCAGTTTCATCGGTTCGCTGCAGGCGGGTGTGGTGAACACGGCAGTGCTGGCGCACACGATCAAGTGGGGCCGGCACGCAGGGCGGCGCATGGCCATCGGCGGGGCGATCCCCGAACTGGTGTATGGCGCGGTGGCCTACGTGGGCGCGGGCTGGCTAGCTGATACCCTGGACATGGGCGGGCGTGGTATCACGCTGGTGGTGGCTGCCATCCTGCTGGTCCTTGGCGGCTACTTCCTGTTCCTCTATCACCCCCGTCCAGCGGCGATCGGCGAGGACAAGCTCACAGGTGACCTGCGCCGGGGCATGCTATTGGGCTTCGCCAATCCCCAGTTGCTGCTGTTCTGGTGCGGCGTGCGGCTGCTGGTGGGCTCCTGGCAGGTGGACACCGAAGGCCTGCTGGCGGTGCTGTCGTTCGGGGCGGGCGCGTTCACCGGCGCCATCATCCTGCTGATGCTCCTTGTGCGGATGGGCGATAAGGCACAGCAGAAGCTATCACCGTCCGGACTGCGGCGGCTCTTCAAAGGCATCGGCGCGCTGCTGCTCATCAGCGGTGTTTACGCGGCATTGCGCGCGATGGATTGGCTTCCCAGCTGAAGCGGGACCCTCACGCCAGCCGCTCGCTCAGCAACCGCATCTCCATCATGGGCGCCATCTTCTCGTAGAGGATGCGGTAGGTGGTCTCGGTGATCGGCATGTCCACGCCGAGCTTGGCGTTGATCTCGTGCACGCACTTCACGGCGTGGTAGCCCTCGGCGACCATGTTCATTTCCAACTGAGCGGCGCGTACGCTGTAGCCCTTGCCCACCATGGTGCCGAACTCGCGGTTGCGGCTGAAGGTGGAATAGGCGGTCACGAGCAGGTCGCCGAGGTAGGCGGGCTCGTTGATGTCTCGGGCAATGGGGTGCACAGCGGTGACGAAGCGCTCGATCTCCTGGATCGCGCGGCTCACGAGCACGGCGCGGAAGTTGTCGCCATAGCCGAGGCCCACGCTGATACCTGCACACACGGCGATCACGTTCTTCAGGATCGCAGCGTACTCGGTGCCGTAGATGTCATCGCTGAGCGTGGTCTTCATGAACCGGCCGTTCAAAGCCTTGCCCATGGCTTCCGCGGCAGCTGCGTTCTGGCTGGCGATGGTAAGGTAGCTGAGGCGTTCCATGGCCACCTCTTCGGCGTGGCAGGGGCCGCAGATGACGCCGAAGTCACCCTCGGCCACACCCTTGTGCTCAAAGAGGTAGCTGCCTACGATCTGGTTGGTGGCGGGCACGATGCCCTTCACGGCGCTGAACACGGTCTTCCCTTTCAGTGCTGCTGGCTCCAGCAGGTCCATGGTGGCTTGCACGAAAGCGCTGGGCACGGCGATCACCAGCACATCAGCCCCGGCCACCACGGCATGGATGTCACTGTCCATGGACAGCCGGTCCACATCGAACTGAGCCGCGCTGATGTAATCGGGGTTGTGGCCGTACTTGGCGATGTGGGCGATGGTCTCGGGGCGTCGCACCCACCAGCCCACGCGGGCCGCGTTGGAGGAGAGGAGCTTCACCAGGGCGGTGCCCCAGCTGCCGGCGCCGATGACCGCGATACGTTGCGATGTGCTCATGCGCGGCGAAGATCGGATATCCATGGCACCCGCCCGCTCACCTCTTGGGCCGGCGCGACCGGTGCCGGAGCAGGCGTTCGTGCGGTGCTCCGTGCCCTCTTTAGAACGTGACCTGCACCACCTCTTCCCGGCCCTCGCGCAGCACCTTCACCGGCGCGGCATCCCCCTTGTTGAACTGCCCCAGCGCCTTCATGTAACCCATCATGTCGGTCACCGGCACTGCACCGATGGCGATGACCACATCGCCCTTGCGCAGTCCGGCATTGGCCGCAGGCTTCCCCTCGGTGACCCCATCGATGCGCATGCCCTTCCCATCGTACATGTAGTCGGGTACCACACCCAGCGTCACCTTGAACCGCGGGGTGTTCTCGGTATTCACCTCCTCGGTCTTGGTGAAGGCCAGCTTGCCATCATCGTTGAGGGTGGTGATCAGTGACTCGATGTAGCGTGTGATCCGCAACATTCCGTCGTAATTGATCTTCTCCTCGTCGTCGCTGGGCTTGTGGTAGTCGGCATGGGTGCCGGTGAAGAAGTGGATCGCGGGCACCTCCTGCAGGTAGAAGCTGGTATGGTCGCTGGGACCGATGCCACTGGCGGTGGTCTTCACCTTGAGATCGCCTACCAGGATGCGGGGTACTTCGGCCCAGGCTGGTGAGGTGCCCACCCCGTTCACACCAATGGAACCAGTGCTATCGAGCCGCCCCACCATGTCCAGGTTGATCATGTAGTTGAGCTCCGCGATGGGCACGGTGGGGTGCTTCGTCCAGTAGTTGGAACCGAAGAGCCCCTTCTCCTCACCGCTGAAGGCGATGAAGAGGTAGTCGTTGGCACGCGCTTCATCCATTTCGGCCAGATCACGCGCCAGTTGCAGCAATACGGCGATCCCGCTCGCGTTGTCGTCGGCGCCGTTGTGAATGGCGCGCTCGCCGCGGTGGAGGCTGCCCTCATCGCCCCAGCCCAGGTGGTCCAAGTGTGCGCCGATCACCACCACGTTCGGCTTGCCATTGTCCAATAGCCCCACCACGTTGTAACCGGTGCGTTCTTCGCGTACGATGTCGGTGTGGATGGCGCAGGGATTGTTGTCCACCAGCAGCTCGTGCAAGGCCTTGTCCTTCAGGAACACCGAAGGCACCGGCAGGGCGGGCACCTTGGCGGAGAATTTCAGCGCGGGGTCCTCCGCATTCGGGTCGTCGTTGTAGAACAGGACGCCGATGGCGCCGCGGGCGATGGCTTTCTCGGCACGCGCGACGAGGTCGTGGTGCGCGAGGAACTTGCTGTGGGGGTGGATCCCATCCGGCGAGCTGATGGCGATGGCAGCGATACGACCGGTGAGTGATGCGTCCCCGTAGTCGTCGTGGTTGAGCTCGGGTGCGTGGATGCCGTAGCCCACCTTGTAGATCTTGCCCATCGCAGGACCAGCGGCGGAGAAGGGCATCGGGGTGAACTGTTCACCCATCTTCAGGCGCTTGCGGCCCAGTTGCATGGTGTTGCCGGGTCCAGGCACCGGATCCAACTTGAAGGTGAAGGCCTGTTGGTAGGTGGCATTGTCTCCGTAAGGCATCAGGCCCACGTTGCCGAACTTGGCCGCGATGTAGTCCACGGCCTTGCGCTCGCCTTCGGTGCCTGTTTCGCGGCCCTCCAGGAGATCGCTGGCCAGGTACTTCACATCGTACTTCATCTGGTCCTTGGCATCGCTGTCCGACTGTGGCTGGGCGAAGCTGACAAGGTTGGCGCCGAGCGCGGCGAGGAGGAGGCGTGAACGCATGGTCATGACGGCGCGAAGATACCGGAGCCCCCTACCTTCGAGGGCGTTGCGTAGATCGGAATGACGCTTGCGTGACCGCTGCACATGAAGGACCTCTTCGTTGGACTGGCCGGGCTGCTGTCGCTGCTCTATCTGCTGAACCCTACGCTCGGGGTGTTCGAGTTCATCCCGGACAACATTCCCTTGGTGGGCAACCTGGATGAAGCCACCGCCAGCGCTGTACTGCTTTCCGCCCTGCGCTACTTCGGATGGGACATCACCACACTCTTCCGCCGCAGGAACGACCAACTTCCCCCCACCCCCTGATGCACCTGCTCCCGGTCTGCTCCCTGCTGTTGTTCGTAGCCTGTGGCCACGAAGCACCACACCCCTCGCCCGCCCCCAACCGATGGCATGATGAACGGCTGTGGCCGGTGTTGATGGCCCAGGAACACCGCGATACCGAGGCCTTGTGCGCCCTGCTGAAGGACACTGCGGCCACCGTTCGCGCTGCTGCTGCCCTGGCGTTCGCGAGTTTGCAGGATACGCTCAGCATTCCCTGCCTGACCGCCGCCTTGACGGATGCGGACACCGACGTCAGGCGCCATGCCGTGTTCGCGTTGGCCCTCGTGGCGGATAGTTCCACGGTACTGCAGCTGGCCGAGCGGTCGCTGGTGGAGAAGGACAGTGCCGTGCAGGCCGCCTATTTCAGTGCGTCCTTCCTGGCGCTGCAACGCAACGGTCTACTGAAGGACCTGCCCACGGTGGTCCACTACATGGAGCGCAGTGCAGGCCACGACCGCGTGCGTGCGGCGGATGCGGCACACAGGCTGCGTTGGGACGCACTGGTCGCGGACAGCACCTTGCTGTTCACGGCGTTGGACCGGGAGCCTGACCCGGAGGTGCGCGCGATGTTGCTGCGGGCCTTGGTCAAGGTGAAGGGCACGACCGCTGAACGGATGTTGCGCAATGCGGTGCGCCCGGGTGGGACGTCCGTGGAACGCATCGCCGCGCTGCGATCGCTGGGGCAAACCTCGGTGGGCCTGCCCAACGATACGCTCCTGGCGTGGAGCAACGACTCCGATCCAGCGTTCCGTGCAGCAGTGCATGGATCGTTGGCCGAACGGAACCCCACCTCGCCACAGGAAGCGTTGCGCTGGCTCGAGGTACTTGCCGGACAAGTGCTCGCGCCCGCGGTACGTTCAGGAGACCGAAAGGCGGTGAAAGCGTTGGTGGACTCCTTGTGCAAGGTGCGCTACACTGATCCATATCTGGAGGCCGTACGCATTCGAGGCCTTTCTGGTTTGGAGGAGGGGCTGGGCGAAGCGGTGCTGGAGGGCATCCTGTTCAGCGAGCGACCCGCAGTGGAGCGACAGGCGGCCTTCAGTGTGCTTGCGCAGCGAACGTCCGTGCGCATGATGATGCCCCGGGCCATTTCGTTCGACATGCAAATGCGCGAGGCCGCACCGTTCTGGCACCGTGTGTTCGCATGCAACGATGCGGGGCTCATCTGTGCGGCCGCGGAGCAATTGGCTTTCGCTCCGCCCGATCAGCTCACGGTCCTGTTCCCCCCTGAAGTACAGCAGCTGGCCGCGGCTTCACTGCATCCCGTTCGTGACCTCGAGGCGGTCCAGCTCATCGAGGGTCTGGCTGCGAAGCGCGATGGACGTGCCACCCCCATGCACAGTTCACCTCCCTTCAACCACCCCATCGATCCCACCAAGCTGCGCGCCCTGAAGCAGGGCCAGCGCTACCGCATCACCACCGGCAAAGGCACCATCATCCTGGCCACCGATGTCAATGATTGCCCCGGCAGCAGCCTCGCCTTCGACTCCTTGGTCACCGCAGGGTACTACAACGGCAAGGCCTTCCATCGCATGGTGCCCAACTTCGTGGTGCAGGGCGGATGCCCCCGTGGCGATGGCTACGGTGGCATGCCGTGGACGCTGCGGACGGAGATCGGACGCAAGTTCTTCACGGCGGGATCGGTGGGTCTGGCTTCAGCTGGACGGGATACCGAGAGCTGCCAGTTCTTCATCACGCATGTGGCCACACCACACCTGGATGGACGCTACACCCGCTTCGGTGAAGTGGTGGAGGGCATGGCGGTGGTCATGCAGCTGGCGGTGGGTGATGTGATGGAGCGCGTGGAGCGGATCGGTCCATCACCACTTGCGACCTCGCCCTAGGCGGTAAGCAATGCCAGCACGCACCTGGCTGTCCACCACGATCATGCCCACACCGCGGCCCCAATTGCCGATGCCGGGAGCGACGTGCGACCCCACCATCGCCCAAAGACGGCCCTGAAGGGGCAATTCCGCGCTGACCCCGATGCGCCAATGCCCATCCGTGATGGTACGCGCGGTCTCCACCCCGGCATCCGGTATCTGTACGCGGTAAACGTTCCAGCCATCGCGATCCCAGTCAAGCAGGTGGCCGTTCCGCACTTCGCGGAGCTCCATGCCAATGACGGGCCCCAGCTCGAAGAAGATCCTGTGTTTGTGGCTCAAGGCCCAGCGCATCTCGAACGAGATCCACGCCATGGTGGAACGCATGTCGTACTGCGCCCTGATCACCTCGTTGTCACCGCTCAACCGATACCTGCGCTCGCCCACTTCCATCCCGATGCGGAAGCCACTGCGACCCCGGCGTCCTTCCAGCAGGTGCACCCCTGCGCTCCAGCCATCGGTGTTGCTGATCTGTGCGTTCGCTTTGGGATCCACGCCTTGGAAGAAGAGCGGACCGCCCTGCACACCGAGCACCCACTGCGCTCGGGCACCACTGCCCCACCAGAGAAGCACGATCGTCAGCCAGGTACGCATCATGGTCCGGTCAGCATTGGACGGCGTTCCACCTATTGACGTTGTGTACTGGCCGATCCGTTGCTTTGCGGCCATGATGCTGCCCATTCCAAGCATGCATGGCGTGGTCACCGAGCGCCTGTTTTTCCGCCACACGAGCATGGACGATGTGTCGTGGTGGATGGCGTACATCAACAGTGCCAAGGCCATCCGCTTCATGGCGCTTACCGTTGGCAGTGAAGCAAGCTGTCGCGAATTCATCCAGCGCAGTATGGACCGGCGCGCAGCCGATGGTTCCGGCCTTAATGCGATCATCGATCGGGCAAGCGGACTTCCCGTGGGCATGATCGGTCTATTGACCCAGGTGGTGGATGAAATGGACGAGTTGGAGATCGGCTATCACCTACTGCCTTCCGCCTGGGGGCGTGGCTTCGCTACGGAAGCTGCGATAGCTTGCAAGGAATTCGCACGTGAACACCGCTGTGCGCCCTCCGTCATCTCGCTGATCGACCACCAGAATTTCGCCAGCCAGGCCGTGGCCCGGCGCAATGGCATGCACTACGAGAAGGACACCGTACACCGCGGTGTGCCGGCGATGGTGTGGCGTGTGGCGCTTTGAATGTCGCGCAGGCTTCCGATCTGCGGCCGGGCGAAGGCCAGGATGCCGTGCGACTAGTCGAACTTCTCCGGCCGCATCTGCGGGAACAGCAGCACCTCCTGGATCGCCGGGTTGTCGGTGAGCAGCATCACCAGGCGGTCCATGCCGATGCCGATGCCGCTGGTGGGCGGCATGCCGAACTCCAGTGCCCGTAGGAAGTCCTGGTCGATGTACATGGCCTCATCGTCGCCGCGCTGCTGTAGCTTCAGCTGGTCCTCGAAGCGCTCACGTTGGTCGATGGGGTCGTTGAGCTCGCTGTAGGCGTTGGCCACCTCGAAACCGGCCACGAAGAGCTCGAAGCGCTCGGTGAGGCGCGGGTCCTCGCGATGCTTCTTGCACAGCGGGCTCATCTCCACCGGGAAATCAGTGACGAAGGTGGGCTGGATGAGCTCGGGCTGCACCAGCGCGCTGAACAGCTCATCAATGAGCTTGCCCTTGCCCATGCTGGGCGCCACCTCGATGCCATGCTTCATGCACAGTGCACGGATATCATCCTCTTCCATGTCCAGCACGTTGGCGCCGATCTTCTCCTCAATGCTGCCCACCATGGTGATGCGCTTGAAGGGTCCGCTGAAGTCGATCTCCTTGCCTTGGAACTGCGCGGTGGGCGATCCGTTCGCCGCGGTGGCCACCTTCTTGAACACGCCCTCGATGAAGTCCATCATCCAGCGGTAGTCCTTGTAGGCCACGTAGAGCTCCATCACCGTGAACTCCGGGTTGTGGGTGCGGTCCATGCCCTCGTTCCGGAAGTTGCGGCTGAACTCGAACACACCGTCGAAGCCGCCCACGATTAGGCGCTTGAGGTAGAGCTCGTTGGCGATGCGCAGGAAGAAGGGCACATCGAGCGCGTTGTGGTGCGTGACGAACGGACGGGCCGCCGCGCCGCCGGGGATGGCCTGCAGCACAGGCGTGTCCACCTCGATGTAGCCGGCCTGCTGGAAGGCGGCGCGCATGGCGTCGAACACGCGGGCGCGCTTCAGGAAGGTCTCCTTCACCTGCGGGTTCACGATCAGGTCCACGTAGCGCATGCGGTAGCGCAGTTCGGGGTCGGTGAAGGCGTCGTGCACATGGCCCTGGTCGTCGGTCTTCACCACGGGCAGGGGGCGCAGGCTCTTGGCCAGCACGGTCAGCTCCTTCACGTGCAGCGTCAGTTCGCCGGTCTGTGTGCGGAACATGAAGCCCTTCACCCCGATGAGATCGCCCAGGTGCAGCAGCTTCTTGAACACCTCGTTGTACAGCGTCTTGTCCTCGCCGGGGCAGATCTCGTCCCGATTGATGTAGATCTGTTGGTCTCCGGTGGAGTCGCGCAGCACGGCGAAGCTGGCCTTGCCCATCACGCGCACGCTCATCAGGCGCCCGGCCAGCAGCACGCTGGCTTCGGGCTGTCGTCCCTCCCCGGCATGGCCCACCTCGTTGAACTGTTCCTTCACCTGGGCGGCGCTGTGGGAAACGGGGAAGCTGGCGGCAGGAAAGGGCTCGATACCCAGGGCGCGCAACTTGGCGAGGGCTTCGCGACGCACGAGCTCCTGTTCGGAAAGTACGGGGGTGGACATGGGGTCTACGAATGGCCCGCGAAGATACCGGACCCTGCGGGTCAGTACCTCACCGTGGTGAAGCCGCAGGGACCGGGGGTGCGGCTGATGCCGGCCCAAGGAACGCGCTCCACAGCATCGCCATGAGCAGGGTCAGGCTGAGCACCTTGTAGTGGTCGAAGACCCAGCCGTACTCTCCGAGCAGCAGATGCGCATTGAAGCCAAGGAGGACGAAAAGCGCAGCGATCATGGCGGGGCGTGTGGGTCGGCCATGAGCGATCAGGCTGGCGCAGAGATGGAACAACAGCGGCAAGGCGAACAATACGGAGTAGTTCTGCTGGTGGGGAAAGATGAGCGGAACGCAGGCCAGCAGATAGCCCACCTCCCAGGCCCGATGGGCTTCGGAAGGGGCTGGTCGGAAGGGTGGGGTGCGCAGGAACCACAGCATGGACAAGACCAGGATCAGGCGCGCGGCCAGCAGCGGGAGGGACAAGGCTGCCGGTTCCAACGAAAGCACGCGCCGTGCCAGCGGAACGCCGTGGTCGTTCACAGTGCTATCGCCGAAGTACGCGGAAACCACGCTCCCCAGGGATACGAAATCCGGCTCCTCATCATCCAATTGATGCTGTTGTTGCGCGGGATCGAGCAGGGCCCAGCGTGTGCGGAGCAGCTCCTGTTGAAGGGTGCTCCCGATGAAGGGGATGGGAAGCGCCCCCATCAACACGAGAAAGAGCGGCACGCGCAGGAGGGTGCGCCATTCGGAACGATAGGCCAGATAGGGCACCATCACCAGGGGCAGCAGCTTCAGATCGATCCCGGCAGCGAGCAGCAAGGCGGCGAACGTGGCTCGGCCACGCAGCGCCTGATGCAACACCTCCATGCAGCACCAGCAGAGCAGGATGGTGGACTGCGCCGCATTGAGGTTGTCGCGCACCGCTTGGAGGGACAGGAGCGCCACAGCAGCATGCACCCACGACCGGTGTCGGAGCGGCAGCAGGGCCACGCCGGTCCATCGCTCCAGGAGGACGTGCATCCGAACCAGCAGGGCCAGCTGTAGGAGCCCCCACAGCAACTGCATGGTCCAGAGCGGGAAGGCGTTGAACGCACCGAGCAGCAGCGCGAAGGGGACCCCGTAGTAATACGCGTAACCATCCCGATAGCGTTCCAGGAAGATGTTCCTCCCTTCCAGCAGCGCGGATGCGGCATCCCTGAAAATGTGCATGTCGTTCAGGTTCCCGAGCGACAGCAGGAGCGTGACCAGCTGGAAGAGCGCCACGACCACCAGCAGCAGCAACGGCACACGAGCTTCGCGGATGTTCATGGTCGGTCCTGTACAAATAAAGCAACCCGGCGGCAGGCGGCACCGTTACAGCGGTCTAATTTCGCCACACATCCAGCAGCAAACGCATGTACAGCCTCATCGACGCCTTCCCGCAACAACTTGAAGAAGCCCTGGAGATCGGTCGCAAGGCCACGCTCAACGCACCCGGCGGCCCCTACCGCAACGTGGTGGTCACCGGCCTGGGCGGCAGCGGCATCGGCGGGCGCATCGCCGCACAACTGATGCATCGCGAGGCCACCTGCCCCATCGAGGTCTACAACAACTACTACCTGCCGGGCTACGTGGGAAAGGAAAGCCTGGTGATCGCCTGTAGCTACAGCGGCAACACCGAAGAGACGCTGGCCGCCATGGAAGAAGCGCTTGCCAAGGGCGCTCGTGTGGCCGTGATCACCAGCGGAGGTACCATGCTCGCCATCGCCAAGGAGCGCGGCCTGGACCACATCGTGATCCCCGGTGGCAACCCGCCGCGCACCATGCTGGCCTATTCCCTGGTACAGCAGTTCTTCCTGCTGAAGCATTTCGGCATCATCGCCACCGAATTCCAAGCCCCCATCGCCGCTGCGGCCGCCATGCTGAAGCGCGACAAGGCCGCCATCCAGGCCAGCGCCAAAGACCTCACCGAGAAGCTGCACGGCAAGCGCCTGGTGATCTACAGCGAAGCCAGCACCGAAGCCGTGAGCATCCGCTTCCGCCAGCAGGTGAACGAGAACAGCAAGGAGCTTTGCTGGCACCACGCCATCCCAGAGATGAACCACAACGAGCTGGTGGGCTGGGCCGGCGGTAGCCAGGATGTGGCCGTGGTGATCTTCCGGCACAAGGAGGACCACGAGCGCAGCCAGATCCGCATGGAGATCAACAAGGAGGTGTTCCGCAAATACACTCCGCACATCCATGATGTCTGGAGCATCGGCGACAGCGCCTTCGCGCGCCAGTTGTACCTGATCAATCTGGGCGACTGGGTGAGCTACTTCTGGGCCGAGAAGAAGGGCGTGGATCCCACGGAGATCGCCGTGATCAACATGCTCAAAGGCAAGCTGGCGGAGGTGAAGTAGCGCCTGCGGCCTGCGGGTCGCAGGTACCATGCCACTGCACTCGGGTTGCCAACGTGGGGCATTCCACGCACAGGTCACCCGCTCGCTACGCCTTGTTCGTTGCTCGCCACTTCTTCCGGACCTTTGTCCCTGTGAGACAAGTCCACTTCCGCGACCTCGGCCCGATCGACTACGCTGCCGCCTGGGACCTGCAGACCCGGCTCTTCAAGGAGACCATTGAGCGCAAGGTGACCAACCGGAACCTGCCGAACGACGCCCAGGTACCCACCGAAGACCACCTGCTCTTCTGCGAGCATCCGCATGTCTACACCTTGGGAAAGAGCGGCCAACAGAGCCACCTGCTGCTGAACGAACAAGGGCTCCGCGAGAAGGGTGTACAGTTCTTCCCCATCGACCGCGGCGGCGACATCACCTACCATGGCCCGGGTCAGATCGTGGGCTACCCCATCTTCGACCTTGACCACCACTTCACCGACATCCACCGCTTTCTGCGCACCTTGGAAGAGGCCGTGATCGGTACGCTGGAGGCCTACGGTATCAAGGCCGGTCGCATCGAGGGCCTCACTGGCGTGTGGCTGGACTGGACAGACCCGTTCAAGGCCCGGAAGATCTGCGCCTTCGGCATCCGCGCCAGCCGTTGGGTCACCATGCACGGCTTCGCCTTCAACGTGAACACCGACCTCAGCTACTTCGAGCACATCGTACCCTGTGGCATCGCGGACAAGGGTGTGACGAGCATGGCCCGCGAACTGGGCGAACCGTTGGACATGGCCGAGGTGAAGGGACGGCTGCGCATGGAGCTGGCGGACCTCTTCGATGTGGAACTGGTGTGAAGGCCTGTACCTTCGGCACGACCGCTCCCTCATGCGCACCCTGAAGAAGCTCCTGCTCTGGACCATCGTGCTGATCGGTGGCCTCATCGCCCTGGCCTACCTCACCGGCAACGACCACATCCCCCGCGGCGTACGCTACACCTACCTCATCGGTCGCACCAGCCCGGAGATCGACGATCGCGACTTCTTCCCCTACGCCACCATCCCCGCCGAGCAGCCACGACCCTGGCCGCAGAGCACCCGCTACGGTCGGCTCGCGCTCACACCGGAGCAGGAAGCGAAGCTGAAGGAGTTGCACAGTGTGGGATTCGCCGTGTTCCAACACGACAGCCTCGTGTTCGAGCAGTACTGGAGCGGGTGGGATGCCGACAGCGTGAGCAACAGCTTCAGCGTGGCCAAGAGCTACATCAGCCTGCTCACGGGCATCGCCATGAAGGAGGGCCGCATCAGCAACGTGTTCCAGCCGGTCGGCGACTTCCTGCCGGAGTACAAGGAGGGCTGCTACAGCAAGATCACCCTGTGGCACCTGCTCACCATGAGCACCGGGCTGGACTGGAGCGAGAGCGGCGCCGATCCCTTCAGCGACAACGCCAAGGGCTACTACGGCACCAATGTGCGCGAACTAAGCCTTTCGCAGCCCTGCCGGGACGAGCCGGGTACGAAGCTCGATTACATCAGCGGCAGCACGCAGATCATGGCCGAGGTGCTGGAAGCAGCCTATGGCCGCCAACTGGACGACCTGGTACGCGAAAAGATCTGGACCCCGCTGGGCTGCGAGCATCCGGCCTACTGGGGCAAGGACCGCAGCGACGGCGACTTCAAGGCCTTCTGCTGCCTGTACGCCACCGCTCGTGACTTTGGGCGGATCGGTCAACTCTACTTGGACAGTGGGCGCTGGCAAGGCCGGCAGCTCATCGATACCGAATACTGGCAGGCCTCGCTGACCCCGGCCGCCATCACCGACAAGGACGCCCCCAACCAGCGCTACGGCTACTTCTGGTGGCTGGCCGAGCTGGATGGGCAGCCCGTGTGGTACTGCCGCGGCTTTCACGGCGAGTATGTGGTGGTATTGCCCGCCGACGACCTGGTGCTGGTACGTACCGGCATGAAGCGCGAAGAGGTGAACGAACGCGGCCACCCCACCGATGTCTTCGCCTGGATCGCGATCGCACGTGAACTGGCCGGACGTGGCGTTCAGTAACTGCCGCCATTGCGCACCTTTGCGGCAGCGCCTCGGGCGAAAGCGAACACATGCAAAAGGATATTGAGCGCCCCTTGGTACAGGATGTGGCCATGGCTGTGGTCCGTGAACTGGATGAGGAGGGTGAGGAGGCCTGGTACGTCTATCTGGTGAATCTGCGTGATGAGGCCCTGGAGAACGTGCTGGTCAGCTCACGCGGGTATGGCGAGATGGCCGGTGAGGCACGGCGCACCAGCGAAATGCGCCACTTCCTGGAGCACCTCGGCCCCCGTAGCTGGGCGCGCATCGAACGCATCGTGGAGGATGTCTTCGCGCTGAACAACCAGTATTGGCTCAGCTTCTACCTCCGTGGGGCACTGTACGACCGCAAATACATCTTCGTGGCAGGGAGCATCGAAGAGACCAACTTCACCACCGTGCCACTGATGGAGAAGCGGGGGGTGATGATCGTGTGACCCATGGACGCGAGCCATCGTTCATCCCCTGCCATGGTCGCCTGGCCCTTGCTCCTGCTGGCCCTGGCCGCCTGCGGAAGCCGGGACCAGCATATCCCCCCGCCGATCGCGGCCACCGATGTGGCCACCCGCACCTTCGGGGACGACGCCCCCTTCGACCAGGCCTGTGCCCACCGCAGCAGTGCGCAATTCATGGTGGGCACCCGCACCATCATTCCCAACCTGCACTGGGACATGGAGGACAGCGCGGAACCCGGCCGGCTCAGCGACGCGCATGCCTACAGCGGCCGTCGCTCCATGCACATCCCCGACGACATGGAGTACAGCCCCGGCGTGTGCCGCCTGGTGAAGGACGTGGCTGACACCCTCCAGCACATCAGCACAGGTTTCTGGTCCTATTCCGAGGAGGACAGCCTCCGCCTCACACTGGTGATCACCATCAAGCGTGGCGAGGAGCAGCTGCATTGGTTCGGCAAGGACGTACGCCGGGACGAGTACACACCCGGCCGATGGCAGCGCTTCAACGCTTCCTTCCCTGTGGATGGCAGCACGTTCACGGGAGAGGAGCGCATCTGCCTGTACCTCTGGAACCGCGCAGGCAGCGAACTCTTCGTGGACGATTGGGACCTGGTGTTCCGCAGCACCCGGATCCCCGGGTGGCGCGCTGCGCCCGGGATCGATCTGGAGCAGGCCGCACGAACACGTGAAGCGCTGCCCTTCGTCAAGATCGACCATGTCCGTTCGGCGGATCCGGTGGCACATGGGATCAGGGTGGGTGGCCCGGTACCGCCCGTGACAGCAGTTCCGGTCGCCATGCCCGGACCTGCAGGACACACCCTGCACCTGGCGGAAGGCGCCGCCGTGGGACTCCTGCGCGATCGCTCCGGCAAGGCCAAAGGCCTGTTCCGTGCGTGGCATCCGCTCATCGGCCGCGACCTCTTCACCTTCGAGCGATGCCACCTGGAAGCTGCGGAGGATGGCATCCTCATCATCGCACACGATGTGGACACCGACCCGACGAGCGGACTTCCCATCGTGGCGGCCGAACCGGCACCGCTGGCCTACGTGGTCCAACTCGAAGCCCACCCATGAACCTGCGCGTCCTCCTCAGCTTTATGTCCGTCCTGCTGTTCGCAGCCTGTGCGCATGAAGAACGGACGGATGCCGCCGTGATCGACCGGGTGGACTGGCTGGTGAACATGCCGGCCGCAGAGAACGGTGTGCTCACGCTGGAGCTCGACTACCAGGACGCCATCGACAGTGGCTTCGTCATTCCCAGCGGCCGACAGGCGGAAGGGGGGCGCTTCACCTGCCGGTTGACGCCCGGACCCGATGCTGTGCCGGGCGGCGGCGTCCGCTACAAGATCTACTACAAGAACGACTCCTACCGCTTCCCGCATGGCACGTCGGAAGGGGCGCAGCACCCCCTTGCCCACGAGAACTTCTACGGCAGCTGGGAGCGCGCGTCGGAAGGCTTCCGCAGCAGTGGACCACTGGCGGATGACGCCGTGATCGAGCTCGCCTTCCGCATCCATGGCGACCCGCGTGAAGAGCCCCAGTACCGCGATGCGGAAGGCCGTTCGCTGCGCTGGGCGCGCAACCCCCGCGTGGGGCGCTATTCCTTCATGCTGGTGGCCATGAGCGAGGAGCGTTTCGCCGCGATCGAGCTCCCCGAAGCCGTGGTTAACATCGGCATACCGGACAGCGCCGGGTTCATCGACCCCTTCTGGTACTGGAAGGAAGGGCCAGGTTCCGCCCTGCCAGGCGTACAGGTGGTGGAAGCCCCTGTGCAGGTGCATGTGCAGGCACGGCCCGACCTGGGGGCCGGCATCCACATCCCCCCCCCCGCTCCAGAGCAGGCTTTCACCGCCACCTGCGGCAGCACCGAGGAGCTCAGGAAGCAGGCCCCCTTCGAACAGTTCATACACTACGTGGACCCCTCCACCCGCTTCGCCAACATCCCCCTCATCGCCGACATCCTGGGCAACGAATACACCCCGGAGGACCACGACCATTACCGCGCCTTCTTCCCCCCCGAGGAGATGGTGACGCTCCGCCCCATGACCACCGCCACCCCTTGCGCCACGGTGAGCAGCGATCCGGAACGGGGCTCCATCCTGCTGCGCAATCCCGCCAGCACGCCCAGCGACATGCGCAAGGAGAACGTGGGTGTGCGCTCCCGCCATGGCCTGGCCTATGGACGCTACCAGGTGAAGTGCAAGCTCACGCGGCTGCTCAACGACTCGGACATGTGGGTGGGGCTCACCAACGCCATCTGGCTCATCTATGACGGTGCGCCGGGCTGCCTGCGCAGGCCCTGCGAAAAGGACGGCTACCTGGCCAACTACTATGGCGGCGATGGCGATCAGCGCGTGCCCCGGGTGGCGTACTCAGAGATCGACTTCGAGATCCTGAAGACACCGGCCTACTGCCCCGACATGTCCTTTCCGCCTACCTACCCACAACAACTGGCCGATCATGGGGACCGCAACGCCTGGGCCTACAGCAGCAGTGACGCCCGCATGGACAGTCCCGGCATGATCACCGTGGCATGCACCAACTGGGACATGGCCTGCCACGAGCCGGAAGCGTTCAGCGCCGGTTGCCACACCCTGGAAAAGAACGGACGGACCTACCTGAACCACCGCTGGAGCACGGATTACCGCGCCGTGACACAGAAGGTGGAGGAACTTGATGCCACGCTCTTCGGCGGCAGCCACTACTGGTTCGAGATCGACTGGCGGCCGGAGGAGATCATCTGGCGGATCGGCCCGGAGCGCGACCAACTGCACGTTGTCGGCTACATGGACCGCAGCATCACCGAGATCAGCAATGTGCAGATGCACCTGATCGTGACCCAGGAATACCACAACACCCGCTGGTGGCCGGGCACACCCTACGACCAGGGCTACATCCCCTTCCCCTCCAGGGAACTGGTCGGCGAGATCATGGAGGTCATCATCGAATGAGCGCCATCACCGACCTCCGCAAGGGTGCCCTCCTTGCATTGGTGCTGGGCCTGCTCGCCCTGCTCCTCTTCCACCGCACCGCATTGCTGGCGCCCAACAGCTACATGGCGGCCATCGGCGGCGATGGGCTGAAGAACTACTTCTCCTATGCCTGGCACGTGGAGCACGACACGGCGGCCACCGTGTTCTCCGGTATGAACGCACCCTTCGGCGAGCACATCAACTACCCGGACGCCCAACCGTTGCTGAGCGATCTGCACCGTGCGGTGGATGCGGTGTGGACCGGCAGCGACCGATACAGCGTGGGCGTGGTGAACCTGCTGATGCTGCTGAGCCTGCCCGTCTGTGCGCTGCTGCTCTTCCTGGTGCTGCACCGGTCGGGCATGCCCTGGCACCTGGCAGCGATCGCAGGTGTTGCGCTCGCCCTGTCCACCGTACAGGGCCTGCGCTCCGTACAGGCGCATTATGCGCTGGCCTACACCTGGGCCCTTCCCCTGGCCATCTGGGCCGGCCTTCGCCACTGGACGCACCCACGGCCCTGGCGCTCCGCATTGCTCATTGTCGCGGTCCTGCTGGCACTTTTATCCATCCATGTGTACCTGGGCTTCATCGGCAGTGCGCTCCTGCTCGCATGGTCCATGATCGGGATCGCTGGTAGTGCCGGCCGTCTGCAGAAGCTGACCGCACTGGCAGCCCCCGTAGTGGCCCTGCTCCTGTTCCAAGGCTTCACCAAGCTCACGGACACACACACCGACCGCACCGAACATCCCACGGGCTTCTTCGATTACCAGGCCAACGCCCGCACGCTGCTCGTGCCAGACCACCAGTGGATCAGCCCGCTGGGCCGGCTCCTGCCCGGGGCGCCCGCCACCGAGGTGGCCGAGAACTGGGCCTACCTGGGCCTGGGCACGCTCCTCATGGCCGCCATGCTGGTGGTGTCCGCCGTGGTGTACGTGGTGCGCGAGCGGGGAGCGGGTCTATCCAGGCAGCTGACCAGGGTCTTCGACCCGCACGGGCTCGGCGGGCTGTTCCTGGCGTCCATCCCCTTCCTGCTGATCGCCCTGGGCATGCCGTTCAACGATGGCAATGAGTCCTTGCTGTGGGACACCCCCGTGTTCCGCCAGTTCCGTGCACCAGGGCGCTTCGCGTGGGCCTTCTTCTATGCACTGGGACTTTTCGTGGCGTGGCGCTGCTGGCGGCTCTTCGAGGCAGGGAGGGCGATGCGGTCCCTGGGCATCGTCGGCCTGGTGCTCGGCATCGGACTGCAGCTCTACGAGGGAAGCTACATCCAGGCCTTCATCGGTCGTGAGTTCGTGAAGAGCAGCAACCTTTTCCGGCGCGAACAACTAAGCCCTGAGGAACAGCGCCTGGTGGACCGCGTGCGGCGGGAAAAGGCCGTGGGCATCGCAAGCATCCCCTATTTCCACAACGGCTCTGAGGAGTTCCTCATTCCCGTGCACGAGGAGGGCCTGCGCGTGGGGCAGCTGGTGGCCTACCACACCGGGCTGCCAATGATGTCCTCCTCGCTCACCCGTACCGGGCTGGAAGAGGTGCGCGCCGGTATCTCAGCCTTCGGGCCCAGCTGGTACCCGCGCCCAACGCTGCCGCACTGGCGCGGGGAGGACAGCCTGGTGATCCTCGCCTTCGACGACAAGCGCGCCGATGCCGACCATGCGATCATGGCCCGTTCTGTGCTCTTGGACCGGGTGGGCAGTGTGCAGGTGGCCAAGATCGCCGTGAAGGACCTCCTGCGGGATGAACGCGCCAGCACACGCCAGAAGAAGATCGCCGAACTGGCGTCATCCTACAAAAGCGGCTCGTGGTACTTCAGCAGGCCCGACACCTTCCTGTTCCACGACTCCTTTGAAAGCGGCTCCAGCCCGCATGTTCTGGCGGGCGCTGGAGCGCTCGCCGGAGCACACGGCACCTTCACCCAGCTGGCCGAATTCCCGCCCAACACCTTCCAAGGCGACCGGCAATATCTGGCCTCCTTCTGGTATTACAACCGGGGTGCCATGCGCTGCCATGCGCTCGCCGGCATCGACGAGTTTGACGAAGCGACCGGGCAGGGCTACTGGGACCACTACACGAACCCCCGCTTCAGCCGCACCTTGGTGGGCGATTGGAGTTTGGTGGAGATCCCCTTCACCGTGCGCGACCCCCAGAACCGTATCAAGGTGTTCGTGGATCGCTTCTGGTATCAACCACTGGATACGGTGTTCGTGGATGAACTGCTGGTGCGGCAGGCGGATGTGAGCGTGCTCCGCTACGATGCCGATTCCACCCTGTGGTGGAACGGGCATCCGCTGCGGAAATAGCCGGGTCTACAGCCCGTACTTCACAATGCACCAGATGGCGCGGAAACCGTCCTTCCAGCCTATCTTCTTGCCCTCTGCATACGTGCGGCCGTAGTAGCTGATGCCCACTTCGTAGATGCGGATACCGGGCACCCGTGCCAGCTTGGCGGTCACCTCTGGCTCGAACCCGAAGCGCCGCTCGCGCAGGTCGAGCCCCTTGGCGATGTCGCTCCGGATCAGCTTGTAGCAGGTTTCCATGTCCGTCAGGTTCAAGTTGTTGAACGCGTTGGACAGGAAGGTCAGGAACGTGTTGCCGATGCTGTGCCAGAAGAACAGGATACGGTGGGGGTGATGGCCCATGAAGCGCGAACCATAGACCACGTCGGCAAAGCCTTCCACCACAGGCCGAAGCAGGTCGTTGTATTCACGTGGGTCGTACTCCAGATCCGCATCCTGCACGATCAGGTATTCGCCCGTGGCCTCGTGGATGCCCCGGTGGATGGCCGCTCCCTTGCCCATGTTGCGGGGCTGGTCATAGAACTTGATGCCCATGGAGGGATGGGTATCCATATAGCGGCGCACGGCCTCCACTGTACCGTCCTTGGAGCCATCATTCACAATGATCACCTCCTTGGCAATGCCGTTCATCAGCTCCACGGCACGCACCTTGTCCAGGATCAGATGGATCGTACGCTCCTCGTTATAGGCCGGGATGATGATGGACAGGTTGCGCAACACTGGGTTGGTCATGGTGCTCTTTTGTAGGCCGGAGTGCGATCAATGGATCATAGCGGAGGCTGAACAAAGCTCTCATTTCCCGTTTCAAGATATTGAACGCGAGATGGCAGCAACGCACGAAGCTCATCCGAAGGGTTCACAACGATGATGCGACGCCCCTTCTGTATGAGGAGCGCTGTTCGCTCGGGATCGGGAGTGCCGGGGATCACTTGATGGCCGTGGAAGAACATCATGGTCAGATTGGCAGGAAAAGGAACATTATAGATGATGGCGTGTCCTTGTGTCCCATCGATCTCCGATGCAAGGCGATCCATGACACGTAGGTTCTGGAGATGGGCCGACCTGTACACCGAATAGAACGGGTCGAGCTTTGCCTGTGCCGTGTGGGTGCGCTGCAACCGCTCCAACTGGAACAAGGCGCCCGCACTCACGGCCACCGCGAGGACCAGCCATGTTCGGCTCAGCGAATAGGGTCGAGTGACCAATGCAAGCAAATGGGCGAGCCCTATGAAGAAGAAGCCGATCACCAGCATGGGATAAGCATGCATCTTGGTAGCTGCCAACGTATACACCATGTACGTGACCACAACGCTGGTGATGGCCATGATCCTCATCCTCCGCTCCCGGCACTGGGTGACTGAAAGCAGCAAAGCACCGAACATCAGCAACGATGGGAACGGCTGGAACTGCTCCACCAAGGAATGATAGTAGAACCAATGGTCTCCCACATGACCCTCCACCGCCTCCCAGAGGTGCAGGGAGTTGAATGACATTTCGTGGGCCATTTCCACTGGGAAACGGACCCAGGCGCTGATCTGCCAGGGAGCCGCTAGCAACACCGCGACCGCCAGCGCGATCAACAAGGCTTTCAGCTCCTGCCTTCGATCTCCAGTACCCAGTAGGAAGATAAGCGACCATCCACCGAAAAGCAGCGCCCCCGGAAGCCATTTCGTGAGAAGAGCCGATCCAACGAAACACCCGGCCACGACCGCCCACCGAAGCTTCCTTGACCGATCCCATTCACTCCACGCCCAAAAGGAACCTCCCACAAGGGAAATGAATACAGCATTGTTATGGTCGGATAACACACCACCAAGACAAAGGATCAAGAACCAATGTGACCATGCCATCAGGAACGCAGCATGGAAGGCCGTGTCCTTGTCATGCATGCTGCGGGCAAGGCGATAGGTGAAGAATACCAATGCAGTGGTGAACAGAGCGCTCGGCAGGCGCAAGGCGAACACCGAATAACCCAGCACACGTAGTGACAGAGAGATCATCCAAAGGAAAAAAGGCTGCTTGTGAAGCCAGACATTGTTCAAGGTCCACTCCTTGTGATCCAGGCCGAGTTCCGTATCCGTGAAGAGCATCGGTGTGAAGGGATGTTCCACCATGTTGCGGGCAACAACGGCATGAACACATTCATCCCAAATGTTCAGGAAGGGATCCAACTGGATGGCCATCAAGCGCAGGGTCAGTGCCGCCAGCAACACGAGACCCAAAGCGGTTCGTTCCTGCGACCTATGCCATAGCACCAAGCCCAGTACCGACAGCAGGCAGGCCAACGCTATGGCAAGCTGCGCAGATGGGTCAAAGTAGGAGTCGAACATGGTGGCACAGGAGCTTGGCCTGGTTCTTCTATTTCAACGGACCATCTTCTTTGCCTGCTCCAGCGTGCGCTTTCTATGATCCATCCGGACGCAACAAGATCGCAGCAGGTCTGGGGTCTTACACCTCCATCTCCGGCACCTCCCCCTCCACCACCAGCCGTCCCTCGGTCTTCGCCTGTATCTCCTCCACGCTCACGCCCGGCGCACGTTCCAGCAGTTTGAAGCCGTTCGGTGTCACCTCGAACATGCCCAGGTCGCTGACGATCTTCTTCACGCAGCCCACACCGGTGAGCGGCAGGGTGCACTGCTTCAACAGCTTGCTCTCACCAGCCTTGTTGGTATGGAGCATGCACACGATGATGTTGTCCGCACTGGCCACCAGGTCCATGGCGCCGCCCATGCCCTTCACCATCTTGCCGGGGATCTTCCAATTGGCGATGTCGCCGGTGTCGCTCACCTCCATCGCACCCAGCACGGTGAGCTGCACATGCTGCCCGCGGATCATGGCGAAGCTGGTGGCACTGTCGAAGATGGCCGCGCCGTCCTTCAGCGTCACCGTCTGCTTGCCCGCATTGATCAGGTCGGCATCCTCTTCACCCTCAAAGGGGAAGGGGCCCATTCCCAGGATGCCGTTCTCGCTTTGCAGCTCCACGCTGATGCCGGCGGGAATGTAGTTGGCCACCAAGGTGGGTATGCCGATGCCCAGGTTCACGTACCAGCCGTCCTTCAGTTCGCGCGCGATGCGCTGGGCCATTTGTTCCTTCGTCAGGGCCATGGGTCAATGGGGTTCAGGTGTGCGAAGTTCGTCATCCGTGGACATCCGCAGCATGCGCGAACGAACCTCCTGTCGTTCCAGGACCTGCCGCCTTGGGTTGTACAGGTACACCACCAAGGACCGTGCAGCTTCCACAGCCGGTATCCAACGTCGGAAGCGGATGCGATCGGTGCCTGGTGCAGTGTGTCGCGCTCGCAGTTCAACCCGGTCCACCTGCACCGCCTGTCCATCACCACCCCGCAGTTCGATCACGACCTCTGCTGAGAGCAGCTCATCCGCACAGTGCAACATCAGCTCCAGCTCCAAGCAGCGCAGGCCGGGACCGAAGCGCTCGGCGGGCTCGTTCCACAGGTCCTGGAACTCCGCATCGCTGGCGGCCGCGTTGAAGCTGGTGTCCAAGAGAACGCTCAGCTCAATGGGAGCCATCCGCTCGAACAGGACCTGCCTGCCCGCCCTGCTACCCACCACGGCCAGATAGCCGTGCGGCACTTCGAAATAGCCGGTATCCACCAGCAGCAGGTCGTGGTACGCGGCGGGGTGGCCGTTCGGGTCCAGCACCGGCACTGCAATGCCTGCCATGCGCGCCTGAACATCCCAGACGGGCACCATCTGCCGGTAAGCGCCCACGCTCAGGATCCCCTCTGAGGCAGCAGCACGTTCCGCTACAGCACGATACTGCGCCAGCTCAGCCGACTCTTCCGGCCAACTGAGGGTGCGGGCCGGATGCCATGCCCGCAGCGCCAGGAGCGGCGGCAGAAGAAGCGGCACCACGCCCACCCAACTTAGCCACGAACGCCGCACAACGGGCAGGTCCGAGGCAAATGCGATGACGAGCAACGCGAGCGGCACCAGGTGCAGGGCCGTACGGTCGATGGGGTATAGCGTTCCCCACATCACGTGCATCAGCGTGCGGCCCACCACTTCTGCACTGAGCAGCGCGGCCACCAGCACCAGCGGACGGATAGCGGCTTCCCTGCCCTGTCGCAGCAACGTGTGGATGGCGACCCCCAGGGCCAGCAACACGGGCACCAACAACGACCAGCGCGCAGCATCCATATCGGTGCCGAGCAGGGGACGCGTGAGCGATGCGAGCGTACCATTCACCCACCCGGCATCGCTGCCGTAATAGAGCGCGCCGCGTTCCGAAAGGCCTTGTCCATATCGCACCGCAAGGAGCATGGGAGCGGCCCCAAGCACCAACCACTGCATGGCCAGAACGGCGCGGCGCAGGCCGCGCTGCACAACGATGACCGGCAGCACCAGTGCGAGCATCATCAAGCCGAGCAGGGTGCCGTTGAGCGAGCACCACGTACCCAGCGCCACGGCCACCAACAAGGGCCACGGTCGCTCCTGGCGCGGTGCGGCCATGAAGGCCAGCAAGTGATGGATCGCCATCGCATGGAAGGCGAGCGCAGGTCCATAGCCACGGAACAACGAGAAGAAATCGAGCAGGAACGGCGTACCGATCCACGCTGCGCGGAAGGACCACGCGATGGTGGATGCCTTGATCCAGGTGCCAAGCCGCCAACCGTACCACGCGTATACGACGAAGGAGAGCACAGGGAAGAGCCGCAGCACGATGGGCGCTTCACCGAAGAGCTGCTCGATGCACCACGCCACAGCGGTCACCAGCACGTGGTTGCCCGCGTCCCACTGCGCATGGAAGGGCAGGAAGTCGCCGCTGAGCACGTACACCAGCCAGGTGCGGGCCTCATCGTGCACCAAGGGAATCTGCCACGCACGCCACAGCACCAGCATGCCCACCAGCGCCGCCAGTGCCGCATACAGCAAACCGGGGCGGCGCAGGACGATCATCTCAGCGCTTGCGCACCGTGCGTTGCTCGATGCGCTTCTCGTAGTTCACACCTTGGAAGATGCGCTGCACGAAGATGCCCGGTGTGTGGATCTCGTCCGGATCGAGCTCACCGGGCTCCACCAGGTGCTCCACTTCAGCCACGGTGATCTTGCCGGCCATGGCCATCATGGGATTGAAGTTGCGGGCCGTGCGCTTGTAGACCAGGTTCCCCAGGCGATCGCCTTTCCAGGCCTTCACCAGCGCGAAGTCGGCGCGGAGCCACTCTTCCAGCACGTACATCTTGCCGTGGAATTCGCGCGTCTCCTTGCCCGCCGCCACTTCGGTGCCGTAGCCCGCGGGGGTGAAGAAGGCGGGAATGCCAGCACCACCGGCGCGGCAGCGCTCGGCCAGTGTTCCCTGGGGGATCAGCTCCACCTCCAGTTCGCCGCTCAGCATCTGCCGCTCGAATTCGGCGTTCTCACCCACGTAGCTGCTGATCATTTTGCGGATCTGCTTGGTCTGCAGCAACAGGCCCAGGCCGAAGTCGTCCACCCCCGCATTGTTGCTGATGCAGGTGAGGCCCTTCACGCCGCTCTTCACCAGTGCGTTGATGCTGTTCTCCGGGATCCCGCACAGGCCGAAGCCACCCACCATCAGGGTCATGTTGTCCGCGATCCCGTGCAGTGCTTCTGCGGCATTGGCCACCACCTTGTTCATCATCGTCGTTGCTTGGGATGCGAAGTAAATCCAATTCCCACTTGGGTGCCGCACTGAGGAACAGCGCACAGTGCTGGGACGCTCCCCTCACTCCCACAACGGCTCCACAGGCACCCCCGTCTCCCGGTCCCGGGTGCGGCAGTTGAGCGTGCTGGCATCGAAGCCGGCAGGCACCTCGAAATCGCCGGTGCTGATGGTGATGCTGCTATCGGCATACACCTTGTTCATGTAGTAGCCGTAGATCGGCAGTGCCATGTTCGCGCCCTGACCCTTGTCGGTGCTGGCGAAGCGCACACTGCGATCATCCGCACCCGTCCACACGCCGGTCACCAGGTCGGGGGTGATGCCGATGAACCAACCATCGCTGTTGTTCTGCGTGGTGCCCGTCTTGCCCGCCGTGGGGAACTTGATGTTGGCGTAGCGCGCCCGGTTGCCCCAGCTGGTGCGCAGGCGCAGGCCCGTGCCCACCACCTTGCCCGTGCTGGGGTTGTAGGCGCCGTCGGTCACGCCCTTCAGGATCTTCAGCATCTTGTAGGCGGTGATCTCGTCCAGCGCCTCGTAGGTGTTGGGCGTCACGTCGAAGACGGTGTTCCCGTTCTTGTCCTCGATGCGCGTTATCAGGATGGGCTCGATATAGACACCTTGGTTGGCGAAGGACGAGAAGGCGCCGGTGATCTCCATCAACGTCAGATCGGCCACGCCCAGGCACAGTGAGGGCACCGCTTCCAAGGGGCTCTTCACCCCCATGTGGCGCGCCAGCACGGTCACCGCCTGCGGACCGTACTGCTTCATCAGCCAGGCCGTCACCGTGTTCATACTATTGGCAAGGGCGTACTCCAGGGTCACCATGCCGCCGTAGACCGCGTCGCTGTTCTCGGGGCACCAGTCCGGCTGACCGGGCGGCATATCGAAGCACACCTTCTGGTTGGGCACCTCGCGGCACAGGTCCATGCCTTCGCGCAGCGCGGTGGCGTATACGAAGGGCTTGAACGTGGAGCCCACCTGACGCCGCGCCTGTTCCACGTGGTCGTATTGGAAGTGCTTGAAGTCGATGCCGCCCACCCACGCCTTAACGAAGCCCGTATGCGGATCCATGCTCAGCAGACCGCTTTGCAGGAAGCCCTTGTAGTAGCGGATGGAATCCATCGGGCTCATCACCGTGTCGCGCTCGCCCTTCCAGGTGAACACACGCATCTTGGTGGGTGTGTCGAAGATCTTCGGGATCTCGTCCTCCTTCACCACGGGCCAGTACGTGTCGCAGCCACCGAGGTCCGGGCGGCAGTGGTAGTGTTTGCGGCCCTCGTGCTGCTTGGTCTCGATGTAGCGCGCAGGCCGCTCGCAGTTGCCGCACTGTTTGCCGGTGAGCACCTTGTAGCGTACACTGCGCTTCATGGCGGTGTTCAGGATACCGGCGATCTCCTCCTCGCTCACGCGGAAGTCGAAGGGCCTGTTCTTCTTCTTCGCCAGGTCCTTGAAGAAGTCGGGCTGCAGCTCGTTGCGCAGGTGTTCCTGCAAGCCCCATTCGGCGTACTGCTGCATGCGGCGGTCCAGCGTGGTGTACACCTTCAGGCCATCGGTGTAGATGTCGTAGGGCCTGCCGTCCGACTTGGCGAAACGGTAGCTGCCATCCTCGTTCTTCTCCGCGAAGAGCTTGATCAATTTGGCGCGCAGCACCTCGCGGAAGTAGGGCGCAGGTCCTTCCGTGTGGTCCACCCGTTGGAAACGCAGGCCGATGGGCAGGGCCTTCAATGAATCGTATTCCGCAGTGGTCAGGAAGCCGTTCTTGCGCATCTGGTCCAGCACCACCATGCGGCGGGTGAGCGTGGTGTCCGGCCTGCGCAGCGGGTTGAAGAGCGCGGGGTTCTTGCACATGCCCACCAACAGGGCGGCCTCCTCGATGCGCAGGGAATCGGGGGTGGTGTTGAAATACACGCGGGCCGCGCTGTTGATGCCCACCGCCTGATTGATCCAATCGAAGCGGTTCAGGTACATGGCGATGATCTCGTTCTTCGTGTACTGCCGCTCCAGCCGGGCGCTGATGATCCACTCCTGGAACTTCTGGAACGTACGCTTCACGAAGTTGGGCGAGCGATCGGTGAAGAGCATCTTGGCCAGCTGCTGGGTGAGGGTGCTGGCGCCGCCCTTCTTGCCCAGGTACACCGCTGCACGCAACGTGCCCCGCACGTCGATGCCGCTGTGGTCACGGAAGCGCTCGTCCTCCGTGGCGATCAATGCGTTCACCACATGCGGACTGATGCGCTCATAGTCCACCGGGATGCGGTTCTCCCGGTAGTACTGGCCCATCTGGCTGCCATCGCTGAACAGGATGGCCGTGGCCAGGTCGCTGCGGGGGTTCTCCAGGTCCTCGGTGCCGGGCAGGTCGCTGAAGGCCGCGAGCACCAGCATGAAGAATAGCCCCAGCACGGGTGCGAGCACCAAGCCCCACCAGGCATAGAGCCAGCGGCTGCGCTTCGACTTAGGGGTTGGTGCGGCCATCGGGCGGCGAAGTTATCGGTGGGGGCGGGAGGAGAACGGTGGGTGAGCTGCAAGAAGTGTGAACAGGCGCAGGTTGTTCTTGCGCATTCCCGATCACTTCCACGCTCAAAGCATGCTACCTACTCCCCCCGCTCCACGCTCACCCCCACATCCAGCACCCCTTCCAGACGTTCGGTGCGCATGGCCTGCTCCAGGCGGATGCGGTAGTCGCCTGCGGCGGGGAAGCGGCTGCCGTGGCGGTAGAGCACGCGCGCGGCCACGGTGCGGCCGGCGAAGATGAAGCCCGTGCCCTTGCCGTACCAGCGGCCGGTGGGGTCGGCCATGCGGCACTCCACGGTGTCGCGCGCATGGCGGCCGTCGGGACCGTACATGTCCACGAAGAGGTAGAGGTCGCTGAAGGGGTAGTCACCGGTGTGGCGGATGTCGATCACCAGGTCGTACTGGGACACGGTGTCGGTCACCGCGAAGCTGAACTCGGGGGTGAAGCTGCGGTCCCACGCGCCGTCGGGCACGGGCACATCGGCCTGGAAGAGCACACCCTCGGGGGTGCAGCCCTGGAGCGCTGCGAGGAGCACGAAGGGGAGCACGTACCGCATCAGGCCGCTGGGGGTGCGCTGGGTGGCGGGGCACCACCGGGTCCCTTGTCACCGCCGCGTCCGCGTCCCCTGCCACGTCCGCGATCGCGCCGGGGGCGGTCACCGCCGGCACCTTCGGCCCGCTGTTCGCCAGGGGGGCGCGGGGGGCGCGACGTACCGGCACCTTCAGGGCGGGGACCACGCTCCGGTCGGGGTCCACGCTCGGGGCGGGGGCGGTTGTCCTGCGCCGGGCGGTCGCCTGCGGGGCGCGCTTGCTGGCCACCAGCAGCACCTTGCGGACGCCGATCGCCATCGCGGCCGCTGCGGCCTTTGCTCTTGCTGCGTTTGCGGCCGCTCTTCACCTTGCTGTCGAAGCGGGTGAGGTCGTCCTGGCCCACCACGTTCTCGTAGTCGGGCTTCTTCTCCACCTCCACCGGTGCATCGGCCATGTTCAGGTCCACCTCGGGGATGATGCCTTCCTTGTTCTGGGCCAGGATATCGCGCACCACCTCCACCGGGAAACCGGCCATGATGAAGGGGCTGCCGGGCGTCTTGAAGCCGTACCACATCTTGCCGGTGAAGATGTCGGTCTTGATGTGCGCGCCGGTGCCTTGTGCAGTCTTGAGCTTGGCGTTCTGGCTGGGGTAGCTCTTGATCGCCTCGATGTACATGTCCAGCTCGTAGTTCAGGCAGCACTTCAGCTTGCCGCACTGCCCGGCGAGTTTCTGGGGGTTGAGGGCCAGTTGCTGGTACCGCGCCGCGCTGGTGGTGACGCTGCGGAAGTCGGTGAGCCAGGTGCTGCAGCACAGTTCGCGGCCGCAGCTGCCGATGCCCCCGATGCGACCGGTCTCCTGGCGGGCACCGATCTGTTTCATCTCCACGCGCACCTTGAAACGGTCGCTCATGGTGCGGATGATGCCGCGGAAGTCGATGCGTTCCTCGGCCACGTAGTAGAACACGGCCTTGGTGCCATCGGCCTGGTACTCCACATCGGTCACCTTCATGTCCAGGCGGGCATCGCGCACCAGTTGGCGGGCGGCGAACATGGTCTCGTCCTCCAGCTTGCGGCTGGCGTGCCAGCGGTCGATCTCCTCCTGGGTGCTCTTGTGCAGCACCTTGCGCAGGTCGTAGGTCTCGCCGCTCACGTTGCGGCGCTCCATCTGTGCGCGCACCAGTTCACCGGTGAGGCTCACCATGCCGATGTCGTATCCGGGCGCCGCATCCACGGTCACCAGGTCGCCGGGCATCAGTTGCAGACCGCTGGTGTTGCGGTAGAAGGCCTTGCGGGTGTTCTTGAAGCGCACCTCCACCCCATCGAAGGGCTGTTGACCGGCGGCGATGGGCACACCGGCGAGCCAATCGAAGACCCCGAGCTTGTTACAGCCGCTGGAGCTGCAATACCCGTTGCTCTTGCACCCGGCGGGTTTCCCATCCGCTCCACTGCTGCATCCTGTACACGCCATGTCCTTGTGCCTGTGCCCCTTATCACCGGGGGGCTTGGGGCGAAGATAGGGCGGGCGGGGGATGCGTGGGAACGGAGGTCGATAGCGACCATCACAGGCTACCCCTTCCCCCGCAATAGCCCCATCAGCCGATAGCTCAGGTCCACGAAGAGCACCTTCGGGTTGGCGTTGCGTTCCACATGCACATGAGCGCTCTCCAGCTCCTGGCGGATGCGGTCGGCGTTGCGGTCGGTGAGCAGCTTGCTGAAGTTCTGCACGAACTCCGCCTCCTGCCCCACCACCCGCACCAGCTCGGGCACCTGCTGCCATTGCAGCACACATTGGCGGATGAGGAACAGCCCGTAGCGGAACAGCGATTTCTGGCGCTCGCGGCCCAGCTTCTGGAAGCCGTCGGCGAAGTCCACCACGTTCACCACCTCCTTGCGGTAGCAGGCGCGCAACCAATCGCGGAAGAAGATGAAGAGCTCCTCCTCCTGCTTGTCGGCCATGGCCAGCGCTTCCAGCAGGTCGCCTTCGCTGCGCAAAGCCAGGGCGAAGGCCTCCTCCTCGCCCAGCTCGGGCACCTCTTCGCGCAGGGCGGCGGCCAGCTCCTTGGGGCGCAGCGCAGGCACCTTCACCAGCTGGGCGCGGCTGAGGATGGTGGCCAGCAACTGATCGGCATCGGTGCTCACCAAAAGGAACACGGTATTGGGCTCGGGTTCCTCCAGCACCTTCAGCAGCTTGTTGGCCGCCTCGCCGCTCATCAGCTCCGGCAGCCAGATGAGCATCACCTTGTAGCCGCCGCGGAAGGAGCGCAGGGAGAGCTTCCGCTGGATCTCAGCAGCGATCTCCACGCCCATGCGCAACTGCTTGTTCTCGCTTTCGATGTGGTCGCGCCAGATCTCCGCATCGAGGTAGGGTTCGTCCAGCACGCACTCCCGCCAGTCGCCATAGAACGGTTCGCACACCTTCACCTTCTCCGTGAAGAAGATGGGGAAGGCCAGGTGCAGGTCCGGATGCTCCAGCTTGGCCATTTGCAGGCAGCTGGGGCAGGTTCCGCAGCTGTCCACCTCGGCGCGCTGCTCGCACAGCAGGTACTGCGCGTAGGCTAGGGCCATCGGCAGGTTGCCGCTGCCACGCGGACCCATGTAGAGCTGCGCGTGCGGCACGCGCCCCTCGCGGATGTTGCCGATGAGCTTCGCCTTCAGCGTGGCGTGACCGATGACCTGGGTGAAGAGCACGGGGCGAAGGTAGATGGAGCGTGCCAGGTATCGGGAGCGTTGCGTGTTGCCTGGTCGCGTGCTACGCCCTAGATACGCTGCGAACACCTAACACGCCAACACGCAACGACTTCTTCCCGCTCGGTATTTTCGCGCCATGCTCACCATGGACACCTACTCCTTCGCCGGCAAGAAAGCCCTTGTCCGCGTAGACCTCAACGTACCTCAGGATGCCACCGGCAAGGTGACGGACGACACCCGCGCACGCGCCATCGTGCCCACCGTGAACAAGATCCTGCGCGACGGTGGCAGCGCCATCCTCATGAGCCACCTGGGTCGCCCCAAGGGCAAGGTGAACCCCACGATGAGCCTGAAGCCCGTGGCCGAACACCTTAGCGGTCTGCTGGGCAAGCCCGTGCTCTTCGCCACCGATTGTGTGGGCCCCGATGCCAGAGCGAAGGCCGCTGCGCTGAAGGCGGGCGAAGTGCTGGTGCTGGAGAACCTGCGTTTCCACCCCGAGGAGGAGGGCGGCGACGAAGCTTTCAGCAAGAGCCTGAGCGAGCTCGGTGATGTGTATGTCAACGACGCCTTCGGTACGGCCCACCGCGCCCACGCCAGCACCACCATCGTTGCGAAGTTCTTCCCCACCGCCAAGCTGTTCGGCTACCTCATGCAGGCCGAGATCGACAGCGTAGGGAAGGTGCTCGGGAACCCACAGCGCCCCATGACCGCCATCGTGGGCGGCAGCAAGGTGAGCAGCAAGATCGAGGTGTTGCAGAACCTCATCGGCAAGTGCGACGAGCTCATCATCGGCGGCGGCATGGCCAACACCTTCGTGAAGGCCATGGGCGGCCACACCGGCGCCAGCCTCGTGGAGGACGACCTCCTCGACACCGCACGCGGCATCATCCAGGAAGCGGAGGCCAAGGGCGTGAAGCTGCATATCCCCACGGACGCCGTGGTGGCCGACGCCTTCGCCGAGACCGCCAACACCGACCAGTGCGCGGCCAACGCCGTGCCCGACGGCTGGATGGCGCTGGACATCGGCCCCAAGAGCATCGAGGCCTGCCGCGCCGCCATCCTGCGCAGCAGGACGCTGCTGTGGAACGGCCCCATGGGCGTGTTCGAGATGAAGCCCTTCCAGCAAGGTACCATCGCCATTGCGAACGCCGTGGCCGAAGCCACTGGCAAAGGCGCCTTCAGCCTGGTGGGCGGCGGCGACAGCGTGGCCGCTGTGAACCAGTTCGGCCTCGCCGAGATGATCAGCTACGTGAGCACCGGCGGCGGCGCCATGCTGGAATACCTGGAGGGGAAGGTGCTACCGGGGATCGCGGCGATCCAGGAGTAGGTCGCGCCAGGTGGATAGCGGTCTTTCAGAGCGGGTGAGCCGCCATGGAGCAGGAGGCCTGAACACCGTCACCCTCCCACTTCCGCGCCGCTGCGTATCTTCGTAGCGTCCACGTCCCCGGCTTCAGGACCCGCGCTACCCTTTCCATTCCGGATCCGGCAGCTCCCGTTCATCGCCGTACCGGTCGTGGCGCAGTGTACCCACATGGCCGAATCGTTCAACAAACGCGAGCAGGAAAAGCGCCGTCAGCAGAAGCAGGAAGAGAAGGAACGCCGCAAGGCCGAACGCAAGGCCAACAGTGCCGGCGGCGGCTTGGACAACATGATCGCGTACGTCGACGAGTTCGGTCGCATCACCGACACCCCGCCCGACCCCACCAAACGGCAGGAGATCAAGGCCGAGGACATCGAGATCGGCGTGCCCAAGCGCGAGGAGGAGGTGATCACTGAACGCACCGGTCGTGTGGACTTCTTCGATGCCTCCCGCGGCTTCGGCTTCATCGTGGAGGACGGTGGGCGCGACCGTTACTTCGTACACATCAGCGGTACCTTGGAGGACATCAAGGACAACGACCGCGTCACCTTCGAACTCGAGCGTGGCCCCAAGGGCATGAACGCTGTGCGGGTGAAGAAGGTCTGAGATACCCGGCCTTCGCGGAACCGCGCGACCATCGCGCCACATGTACCGCACATGCCCGTTCGCGTCCCTTCGCTCCGCTGGCTGGTGCTGCTTGCTGTGGTGTTGCGACTGGCCTTCGTGGCCCACCATGCATCACGAGGCTGGCAACTACAGTACGACGCCGGCTATTACCTCACCCTCGCACAGCACCTTTCGCACGGGGTATACAGCCTCTACCACCCACTGGACATCCCCGACACCACGCGGATGCCCGGCTACCCCTGGTTGATCCACCTGCTGGGCAGCTCCGTTCCGGCCGTGCTTCTGCTGCAGGTCCTGCTCAGTGCGGCCAACGTGGTGCTGGTACATCGCCTCGCAGCAGCCATCGGTCTCCCACCGCGCGGGGCGTGGCTCGCCGCTGTGCTCATGGCCCTCGAGCCCATGGCCATCGTGTTGAGCGGCAGCCTGCTCACCGAAACCTGCTTCACCACGGCCCTGCTGGGCGGCACTCTTCTGCTCCTGCAACGCCCGCCCACGTGGCGCACCCTCGTGGGCGCAGCGCTGTGTTTCGCAATGGCTGCGTGGTTGCGCGCCAACGGCCTCTTGCTCGGGCTCGCTGCAGTGGGCATCGCAACTGTGGTGCTGCGCCTTCCGGTGCAGAAGGGACTGGTATGTGCCGCTATGACCGTACTGTTGGTGACCCCCTGGGTATTGCGCAACCACGCAAGCACCGGGCGTTGGATGCTATCGGACAGCGGCCCCGTGGCAGCCGCACACTTCCACCTTCCCGAGGTGCTCGCCGCAGCCCACGATCCACACGCCCGAACTTACCGGCAGGAGCTCCATGAACGGGCCGCACGCACGGATTGGGAGGACCGCACGGCCGCAGCTACATACTTCGACGGACTTCGGAAAGATCTACGCCACATCTTCCTGGCCCATCCGCTCGCTTGGAGCGCCGTCCAGCTTCGCACAGCGGTGGGCATTCTTGTAGCGCCCGGTCGCGGGCACATCGCCAATCACTTTGGCATGGGACCACTGGCGAAAGCCGTCAGCGGTTGGTCAATGCTGTACAGCGTGTTGCTGGTGTGTACCATCCTGATCTGCCTGCTCCGTTGGCGGCGCCTGCCTGTGGATGTAGTGGTCCTGTTATTGCTCGCCGGTGCGATCATCTGGAGCGGAGGGATCTCCACCACCGACACACGCTTCAAGGCACCAGGGATGCCGTTGTTGCTGGTCTGCGCCGCATGGGCCGTAACAGCGATCGGCTCGGCACGGTTTGCGATCAAAGGCGGTACGCCAGGGCCAGTACCAAACCCAGCAAGACCACGGTGAGCAGGACCACCACACGGTTCCACACCGGCTGTTGTCCGACGAGCGCGTACAGACCAAGACCGATCGCGGCACCGAGCAGACCCGACACACCACCATACAGCACGCGCATACCGGGTTCCTCAGCCAGCAGGGACCCCAGGGGCCACAGGACGGAGATCGGCACACCAACGAATGCTGTAAGCCATGCCTGTGAGCGCTTGTCGTCGGAGAACATGGAAAGGTTCACCGTCCCTGTTCGTTGGAGATGTGGTCCACACCCGCCTTCACCTCCTCCACCACCCACTGCACCCATTTGGTATCTCCGAGCGCCGGGATGAACATGGGAGCGAAGCCACGCAGGGGTAGATAGAGTGTTGACGCCTCCCTGACGTGGGCGGGAGGCATGGAGCCTTCCGTGTAGCCCACTAAAAGGTTGAGCGTAACGCTCAATACGAAGGCCGAGCGCAGAACTCCGAACGCGATGCCCGCCAGTTTGTTCGGCAAGCCAAGTTGGGCCAGGTCGATGAGGGTCGTGAGGAAGCGCGCAAGCAGATGAACGACCAAAAGCACGGCCAGGAAGGTCACCAGGAAAGCGAGGGCCACGTTCTCCGCGTCGATGCCCACAGCGGCGGCCACCCGATCGCTCACGTGAACGGCCGTCCAGATCCCAAGGACCACCGCCAGCAGCGCTGCCAGCTCAATGATGAAACCCCGCTGGAAGCCCTTTGCCGCCGCGAAACCGAGGAGTAGGAGCACCGACCAATCCAGCCAGTTCATGGTCGGCAAGTTGTGCATTACCGGATCGCTATGACCGGCTGCTGCACGCGATCTTTGCACAAGCGCGGGTACAACAACGCGCAAGGGACAAGGTGGATCTTCAGTTCGAACAGCGTTGGCGTACGTTGGTGAAGGACCTGAGCGCACGGTTCGATGCCGGCACGCTGGACCTCAACGCCATTCTTTTCCTCATCGGGGTGCAGGAGCTGGGTCAGCACGCACGCGAGTTCAAGAAGGACGAAAAGGTCGCATTGATGCACATCGCCATCTGTGTGCTGCTGAGGCCCTATGGTTATTACAGGGAGCTGGGGCGCGACGCCGATGGCTGGCCGCACTTCGAGCGCATCAAGGACCTGCCGGCGCTGGGTCCGGAGGAGCAGGAACGGTTGATGAAGGAGGCCGTGCTGGCCTATTTCGAGCCGTGAACCTTGACGTGGGAGCCTATTGAGCGGGTTCAACGACCACCGTCTCCTCGCTGGTCTCCTCCTCCACGATCTTGATGATGCCCTCACCGATGAGGGTGTCCTTGGTGGCCAGGATGTCCAGCACGGCGAACCCGCTCTGCCCCTGCTCATAGAAGTCGCTGTAGTCGAACGTGGCAGCTCCGTCCGAGTCGGTCACTGTTTCCTTGTCCAAGCGGTTGGGATCGCCCAACGGGAAGGTGGGGTCCGCAAAGAGCTTCACGGTGGCACCCGCCACAGGGCGACCGTCCAGATCGGTCACGCGCACCACACCGACCGTGGGCTCCTCTTCGTTGCAGGCGGTGGCAAAGGGCAGGAGAATGGCCACGACCAAGGCGTTGGTAAGAACGCGGAGGAAGGTGGGAGTGTGCATTGGGTTACTTTTGGTCGCCCATCCAGAACGGGCTGATCGGATGTCAAATGTAATGAACCGGGCCATGCCAAGGCTCATGCAGCTCACCATGATGCCTGCCATACTGTGCAGCCTGCTCCTGGCGGGCACCAGCCACGCACAGGACAGGACCACCGAAAAGCGGGTGCGCGTGGAGATCCGCAGCACCGCCGGCACCTTGGTGGTCGAGCTCTTCAATGAAACACCGAGGCACCGCGACAACTTCATCAAGCTGGTGAAGGAGGGTGCCTATGACAGTCTGCTCTTCCACCGGGTGATGCCTGCCTTCATGGTGCAGGGCGGCGACCCCGAGAGCAAGCGCGCCGAAGCGGGTGCTGAGCTTGGCAATGGCAGCCCCGGCCACACCCTGCCTGCCGAGATCGTGGCGGGCCTCATCCACCGCCGTGGAGCGCTTGCCGCCGCCCGCCAACCCGACCCGGTGAACCCGGAGCGAAACTCCAATGGCAGCCAGTTCTACATCGTACATGGCAAGACCTTTCAGCCCCGTGAACTGGACCTGCTCTCGCAACGCAGCGCGCGGATGGGCACTCCTGTCAGCTATACGCCCGAGCAGCAAGCCATCTATGCCAGTGAAGGCGGAGCACCCCACCTCGATGGTGCATATACCGTGTTCGGTCAGCTGGTGGAGGGCTTCGATGTGCTCGATACCATTGCGGCCCAGCCCTGCGACCCGCGCGACCGGCCGCTAAGCGATATCCGCTTCTACATGCGTGTACTGCCATGAGCCTGCAAGACCGGATCGCTGAACTGGAACAGGAGGTCCGCGCAGCCAGCGCGACCAACGCGGCCGATCTCGAGCGTTTACGGGTGGCCCTGTTGGGTCGTAACGGAAGCATCACCGCCCTGTTCGACGCCTTCAAAACGGTACCGCCCGAGGAGAAGCGCAGCCTGGGCCCGCTGATGAACGGCCTGAAACAACTCGCTCAACAACGCCTCGATGAGCTGGGCGCTGCCGCGGACGAAGGCCCCACGCTGCATGGTCCAGCCATCGACCTGAGCGCACCTTCGCTCACCACCTCCACCGGCAGCCTCCACCCCCTCACCGTGGTGCGCCAACGCATCGTGGACATCTTCTCCCGCCTGGGCTACACGGTAAGCCAAGGGCCTGAAGTGGAGGACGACCACCACAATTTCAGTGCCCTCAACTTCCCGCCGGACCATCCGGCGCGCGACATGCAGGATACGTTCTTCGTACGCTCGAACAACGACGAACGAACAGCGATCAACGATCAACTCGCCCTACGAACACACACCAGCAGCGTGCAGGTTCGGGTGATGGAAGCAGGCAAGCCCCCCTTCCGCACCATCAGCCCTGGCCGCGTGTACCGCAACGAGGCGATCAGCGCACGAGCGCACTGCATGTTCCACCAGGTGGAAGCGCTCTACGTGGACGAAGGTGTGAGCTTCGCCGACCTCAAGGGTACACTTGACCACTTCACCAAAAGCCTCTTCGGGCCGGAGGTGAGCATCCGCATGCGCCCCAGCTACTTTCCCTTCACAGAACCCAGCGCCGAGGTGGACATGAGCTGCACGGTCTGCGGTGGCAGTGGTTGCAGCCTTTGCAAGCAAAGTGGATGGGTGGAGATCATGGGGTGCGGCATGGTGGACCCGGCCGTGCTGGCCAACTGCGGCATCGACCCGGAGCGCTACAGCGGTTTTGCGCTGGGCATGGGCATCGAACGCATCACCCAGCTCATCTACCGCGTGCCCGACCTGCGCATGTACTGGGAGAACGATGTGCGCTTCCTCGATCAGTTCAAGGCGGCTCCCTTCCGCGGTTAGCGGCACATGGCGGAAGAGCTGCACAGCGAGGTCTGCGTGCTGGGCGGCGGTCCGGGAGGCAGCACCGTGGCCCTGCGGCTGAGCCAGTTGGGCGTACCGTGCATCGTGGTGGAGAAAGGCCGCTTCCCGCGCGACAAGGTGTGCGGCGACGCCCTCAGCGGCAAAGTGATGCGGAGCCTCGAACGGCTCGATCCCGCGCTCGCCGCGCAAGTGAAGGCCCACGGCCAGGGCATGCCCAGCTGGGGCGTCACCTTCGTAGCCCCCAGCGGCCGCGCGCTGCGGGTTCCCTTCTCGCGTACCACGGGCTTGGGCGAGGCCCCGGGGGTCATTCTACCGCGTCTACAGTTCGATGCGCTCCTCTTCGAGCATGCCCGAAGCGCGCCGCATGTCCGCGTGCTGGAAGGCTGCGCGGCCGAACGGTTCACGCGCACTGCAACAGGTTGGTGCGTTGATCTGCACGGCGGAGGCCAGGTGTACTGCCGCCTGCTCATCGATGCCAGCGGCGCCAACTCCAGCTTCGCACGGCATGTGGCCGGCCTGCCGATGGAACCCCGGCATCATGCGGCCGGTGTGCGCGCCTACTACAGCGGCGTGCGCGACCTCGATCCCCAGGGGTTCATCGAGCTGCACTTCCTGAAGGAGCTGCTGCCCGGCTACCTGTGGGTGTTCCCCCTGCCGAACGGGCGCGCCAACGTGGGCCTCGGCTTGCGCAGCGATGTGGTACGCAAGCGCCACACCGACCTCAAGGCCTTGATGCACCAGGTGCTCACCACGCACCCCTCGTTCAAAGAGCGCTTCGCGAACGCCAGCCTGGACGGTCCTGTGCAGGGCATGGGGCTGCCGTTGGCCAGCAAGCGTCATCCGCTCAGTGGCGATGGATACTTGCTGGTGGGCGATGCCGGTCACCTCATCGACCCCTTCACCGGCGAAGGCATCAGCCATGCCATGATCAGTGGTGTGCATGCGGCGGAAGTGGCGGCGGACATACTGGAGCGCGGCACCATCACGGCGGGCGCAGCGAAACAGTACGATGCCCGCGTGTGGCGCCGTTTGGGCAAGGAACTGGCCATCAGCACGCGGCTGCAGCAGCTGGCCAACCAGGCCTGGCTGTTCGACTTCGTGGTTGACCGCGCCAACAAGAACCCGGCGCTGGCCGACACCATCAGCAGCATGTTCACCGACCTCGACCTGCGGGAACGGCTGAAGAAGCCTGGGTTCTATATGGACCTGATGCTGGGGAACAAACTCAAGGCTTGATGAATCGGACCACGGTGCGTGCGTCCCCCGATCGAGCTTCCAACACATAATGTCCGGGTCGGAACGCTCGAACATCCAACACTGAACGTGTGATGCCGGCCGCATGTGCCTGGCCCTGATCCCAGACCAAGCGGCCCATGGCATCCACCACACGCACCTGCACTTCGGCCCCGGCACGAAGGGCCAGTTCCATGACAAGCTCGTCCTGGACCGGATTCCCCAGAACGCGGGCCAAAGGAGCCCCTTCCGCAGGAAGTTCAACCACACGCACCTTTGCACGGTCCTCTGGGCTGAGGCCACTGATATCCAGATCGCCTCCGTCCAGGGTGACCACCAACTGCATGCGGCTACCGATGCTGAAGTCATTGTGCAGCCTGGCACCTGGAGCAAAGCGTAAGCGCGTACCCGGAACTAGTGTGACATGGAAGTCCTGCGCTTCCGTTGCCCCTGGAGGTTCCTTCATGATCAGCATACCGTGCATGTCCAAGGTGCCGCCGGTAGCGATGTCCAACTTCGCCTCACTGCTCATCAAGAGCATGCCCCGACCGTTCCAACCATACTGGAAGGTGCTCCCGGAGGCGATCCGCAACGTACTGCCGCTTTGGAACTGGAAGCAGGCCTGCCGCGAGGCCATGTCCACATGCCCGGACCGGTACTCAAAGGTGGAGGCGTCCGGCCAGAGCACCTCGATGAACTCCCACCCCATGCATACATCGGCCCCTTGGTTGATCACCGTGAGCGGATGGCGCAGCGTATCACTGCCTTCGACCAGCGAACCACGCAACTGCGTGTGGGGTTGGAAGTTGAAGCCCGTAAAGTCGCCCAACGTGACCGTGATCGGCGTTGGGTCAGGCAAGTTCGGCTCGGGGGAGAAGTCGAGGTAGCCGATGTTGGTGGCGCTCGGATACGAGTCGCCAGGGTGCATCACCAGGAAGTTCAACCAGGAGAACGACCAGAACTCATAACTGGCCGGTCCTGTCCGATAGGCGGGAAGCTCATCCTCGGTCAGGCGCACGAGCGTACCCCACTGCTCCATGTCCTGTACCTCGGACCAGAAGCTTTCGATGTATTGACCGGGTTGCGATTCGGCCAGTTTCATGCTCACGATGTACTCCCGAAGCTCATTCAGCTCGAACTTCTCGGTGGGTACACAGAGCGTGAACGGATACGGGCCGAACTCCTGATCGTCGTAGGCGGCGTCATACCAGCGTAGGTCGGTACCCAGGCCATCCTCGGAGGGAATACGCACGGCAGCAAAAGCACCGGTGCAGGGGCCACCCGGACAAGAGCCGGTATCGAATCCATACGGTCCGTAAGCTGAGAAGCCGAAGCCATACTGGTTGTTGGAGCTCAGTGGCAATATGTAGTCATCGTTATACCGCGCCCGCAGGAACACCGGCCGTTCGGGAGCGATCTGATCGACCAGGATGCTGGGGTATGGATAGGTGCCCAACAAGCGCCACAGGTCAAAGCAACGCGTGGTATCGCGCGGGCCATACCACGCGTCGTCGGTGGTCTGGTAAGCCTCCCAGCCTTGGTATCCCCGGATCAGGATGCTGGTGTCCTGGGGGCAAGGCATCGTCACCGTGTCATGGGGGGCGAAGCTGGGTAGCTCCACCTGGGCGCACAATAGATCGGGTATCAGGAGGGCAACGAGAGCAGCGTAAGGTCGTACCATGGAGCGCGGTATTGGTGGTTAGACGTCCGGCGAGGGCCTTCCGCTGCCCCGTATCGAAGGTACACCAACACCTTCCCCAGCCCCTACGCCGGGCTCAACTTCAACATGTTCGACATCCCCTGTTCAGCAATGGGCATGCTGGCCACGTTCACCACCAGATCGCCCTTGTCCACGAACTTCTTGCTGCGCAGGATGTGCTTGATGTCCGCGATGGTGTGGTCGGTGCTCACGGTCTTGTCGTAGTACTCGGCCCGTACGCCCCACACCAGGTTCAGCATGTTGAGGATGCGCTTGTTGCTGGTGAAGGCGAAGATGTGCGCCTTGGGCCGCATGCTGCTGATCTTGAAGGCCGTGTAGCCGCTGTGCGTCATGGTGACGATGGCCTTGATGTCAATGGCCGCGGCCATGCGCACACTGGCCATGCAGATGGCATCGGTCACCATGCGCTCGTTGTCCTCCAGGCCCGGCTGTTCCACGTTGAACATGGCATCGCTCGTCTCCATTTCCTGGATGATGCGGTTCATCGCCTTCACCACCTCAACAGGGAACTTGCCCACGCTGGTCTCGGCGCTCAGCATCACCGCATCGGCATGGTCCAGCACGGCGTTGGCCACGTCGTTCACCTCGGCGCGGGTCGGGGTGATGTTGGTGATCATGCTCTCCATCATCTGGGTGGCCACGATCACCGGACGGTGCTGCACCAGGCAACGGCGGATGATGTCCTTCTGCACCAGCGGTACACGTTCCATGGGGATCTCCACACCCAGATCACCACGTGCCACCATCAAGGCATCGCTCTCACGGATGATCTCGTCGATCTCATCCAGGGCCTCGGGCTTTTCGATCTTGGCCACCACACGGGCGTGTTTCTCCCGCGCATTGATGATGCCCTTCAGCTCGATGATGTCGCGCGCGCTGCGCACGAAGCTCAGCCCGATCCAATCCACATCATGGTCGAGCGCGAACTCCAGGTCCTGCTTGTCCTTCTCCGTCAGGCAGGGCAGGCTGATCTTTGTATTGGGCAGGTTGAGACCCTTGTTGGCGCTGAGCATCCCGCCATGGATCACCCGCGTGGTCACATTGGTGTGCCCATCGGTGGACACCACCTCCAGGCGCAGCTTGCCATCGTCGAGCAGCACCAGTTCACCCTTCTTCACGTCCTTGGGGAATTGCACGTAGCTGGTGCTGACCAGGCCTGGTCGCCCTTTTACGGGCTCCACGGTGATCACCAGCTCAGCGCCGTCCACCAGCTCAATGGGGCCGTCCTGCATCTCCCCCACGCGCATCTTCGGACCCTGCAGATCGGCCAGGATGGCGGTATGCATGCCCAGCTCAGCGCTTACTTGACGGATGTTGCGAATGAGTTCGGTGTAAAAGGCATAGTTACCGTGGCTGAAATTGAGCCGGCACACGTCCATTCCACCCTGCATCATCTGGCGGAGCACCTCGGGTGATGCGGAGGCCGGGCCGATGGTGGCCACGATCTTGGTCTTCGGGTCGTTCATGAGTGCTTAAAGCAGTAGTTTGTATCCCTCCTTTAGCCCCTCATAGGGCAGCAGGAAGGCGGTCAGGATGTGGTCGGTCGCCCGCAGACGGTCCAACAGGTCTGGATGTTGTTGGGCCAGCTCCCGGTCGACCACCAGGAAGTAGTCGGTCTGCCGCTGCTCCTTGAGCAAACAGCCGTCAGCACCGTGGTTGTTCACCAGCGTATAGCGTGCTGCGCCGTCCTGGTCCACATGATCGTAGGCCATGTAGGTCAACGTGCGCCCGCCCTGGTCCTCGCTCAAAGGGACACGACGTCGGGTGAGCGCCAGGCCAAGGCTGCGGTTGATGGACCAACAGAGACGGTGATCCTTCACATGGCTGCTGATGCCAACGACCACCACTTCGGGATCGGGTTGCAGATCGAGCTTGTACTTGACCATGTGAAGTGCCTCAAAGGTACTCCTGTGGGCAACGCCCCGATGGGTATACACGTGTGTGGTGCGCTTTGGAAGGGTCAACGGCCACTCGTCGGAGGGCCCCTTTATCTGTTCGCTGACCCGGACCACGAAGGGGCGCAGCCTGGGGGATCTCCGGGCGATCCGGTCCATGCGCCTCGCTGCAGGGAGGCGGGTCATGAAGGGCGGCTACGGGCGTCTTGACCGGTCTTCAGGCCTCCGGTGCTTGACGTGGCCGTCTGCGGGGGTTGGCACGCTGGGTGGTCGTGCGCTGCTCATCGGGTGCTGGAGCAGGCGTATCGGGTCTGCGCGAGCGCATGCTGCGGAAGGCACTTTGGGCCGCCTCCTGTTCAGCGGTCTTCTTGCTTACGCCGCGGCCTGTACCCTTGCGAACGCCATTAATGAGGACTTCGGCCACATAGGTCTTGCCCCGTGGACCGCCATGCTCCTCCCGCACTACGAACTCCACCTTTTTGCGCCGTTTCTGCCCCCACTCCAGGAGCCGGCTCTTCCCGTCCTTGTCCTCCTTCTGTATCTCCCTGAGGTCGAAGTGTTGGTGGATCATCTTTTCCACCACGTTGCGCGTTCGCTCGAACCCCTTGTCGAGAAAAATGGCGCCGATCAGGGCCTCCAGCGCGTTGCCGGGTACGGAGCTCTCGTGGCTGCGGGCCAGGTTGCTCTCCAGCACCCGCTCGATCTCGATGTGCTTGGCCAGCGTGTTCAGCTGGCTGCGGCTCACCAGCTTGCTGCGCATGCGGGTGAGGAAGCCTTCGCCCTTGTCGGGATAAGTTTTGAAGAGCAATCCACCGATGATGGCATCGAGCACCGCATCCCCGAGGAACTCCAGCCGTTCATTGTCAGGCAGGTCGGGACGGTCCTCGGCAACCGCGCTCACATGGCGCAGAGCCTGGCGGTAGAGGGGCAGGTCGCCGGGGGTGATGCCCAGGGTCTGTCGGCACCATGCCCGCACCCGACGTTCCTCGGGGGTGCGTGCTCGGCTGAAGAGACCGCGTAGCAAGGGACTCAGCTGTACTTGCGGAAGATCACCGACGTGTTGTGCCCACCGAAGCCGAACGTATTGCTCAGCGCGGCGTTCACCGTGCGCTTCTGGGCCACGTTGAAGGTGAAGTTCAGCTTCGGGTCGATCTCGGGATCGTCCGTGAAATGATTGATCGTGGGCGGCACGATGTCCGTATGCACGGCCATGATGGCGGCCACTCCTTCCACCGCGCCGGCGCCGCCCAACAGGTGGCCGGTCATGCTCTTGGTGGCGCTGATGTTGAGCTTGTAGGCGTGCTCGCCGAACAGGCGCTGGATGGCCTTCACCTCCTGCGGGTCTCCGATGGGGGTGCTGGTACCGTGCGTGTTGATGTAGTCGATGTCGGTGGGTTGAAGGCCGGCATCCCGCAAGGCGTGCTTCATGCACAGTTCCGCGCCGAGACCATCGGGATGTGGTGCGGTGATGTGGTAGGCATCGCTGCTCATGCCACCCCCGATCACCTCGGCGTAGATCCTGGCGCCGCGCGCCAGGGCATGCTCAAGGTCCTCCAGGATGATGGCCGCGCCTCCCTCACCCAGCACGAAGCCGTCGCGATCCTTGTCGTAAGGGCGGCTGGCGGTTGCAGGATCGTCGTTGCGCGTGCTCATGGCATGCAGGGCATTGAAGCCCCCCACGCCCGCCTCATAGATCGCCGCTTCGCTGCCACCCGTCACCACGGCCACACAGGTGCCGAGGCGGATGTAGTTGAAGGCGTCGATCATGGCGTTGTTGCTGCTCGCGCAGGCACTGGCCGTCACGTAGCTGGGCCCGTGCAGCACATGGCGCATGCTGATGAGGCCCGCCGCGCTGTCGGCGATCATCTTCGGAATGAAGAAGGGGTTGAAGCGCGGCGTACCATCGCCCCGCCCAAAGCCCACGCACTCGTCCTGAAAGGTCTTCAGCCCGCCGATGCCGCTGCCCCAGATCACCCCCATGCGCTCGCGATCCACCTTGTCCAGGTCCAGACCGGAGTCCTTGATGGCCTCATCGGCACAGACCACGGCGAACTGGGTGTAGGGGTCCATCTTCCGCGCCTCCTTCCGGTCGATGAAGTCCTCGGGGTTGAACCCCTTGACCTCACAGGCGAACTGCGTCTTGAACTTCGACGCATCGAAGCGGGTGATGGGCGCGGCGCCGCTGCGGCCGCTCACCAGACCCTCCCAGTACGCTTGGAGCGTGTTGCCGAGGGGAGTGAGCGCACCCAGACCAGTTACGACGACGCGTCTGAGCTGCATGGGCAGGGACCCTTCACAGGGCCGGGATCACTTCGCGTTCTTCTCCACGTACTCCACGGCCTGACCCACGGTCTGGATCTTTTCGGCCTGGTCGTCCGGGATGGCGATGTTGAATTCCTTTTCGAACTCCATGATGAGTTCGACGGTATCGAGGCTGTCAGCGCCAAGGTCGTTCGTGAAGCTCGCCTCATGCGTTACCTCGGCCTGATCGACCCCGAGCTTGTCCACGATGATGGCGATGACCCTTGACTTGATGTCCGACATGTCAGTTCGTTGTTGGTTGAACAGGGTGCAAAGGAAAGACATTTTCCACATGCGCAAGTCCCCCTTCACACGAACGGTTCCGGCACCTCCCCCGAGACCCTCATGCTCAACACCGGAACGTGCGGTTACCAAGGCGGTCCGGCATCCCCGCCGCGACCCGTTCGTCACCGTTCGTACCAGATGGCTGTATTGACCACAAGGCCGGGTGATCCATCGGAGCACGGAAAAGCCGGGCGGACACAGAGAACAATGGTCCCTTGACAGGAAGATCGCACCTTCGCAGCGTGAAGCGCATCGCCATCCTTGCCAGCGGCTCGGGGTCCAACGCCCAGCGCCTGATCGAGCACTTCACCGGCTCCCCCGTGGCGGAAGTGGTGCTGGTGGGCTGCGATCAGCCTGCCGCGGGGGTGCTGCAGCGGGCCTGGGACCTGGGCGTACCCAGCTACCTCTTCACCGGTGGCGAGTTGCGCGGTGGCGCGGTGCAGCGCGAACTCCTGGACCAGCACATCGACCTGGTGGTGCTCGCCGGCTTTCTGCGCCTGATCCCAGCCGACATGGTGCGCGCCTTCCCGGAGCGCATCGTCAACATCCACCCGGCCCTGTTGCCCAAGTACGGCGGCAAGGGCATGTACGGCAGCCATGTGCACCGCGCGGTGATCGCTGCCGGGGAGCAGCAGAGCGGCATCACCATCCACCGGGTGAACGAACACTACGACGAAGGCGCCATCCTGTTCCAAGCCTCGTGCCCGGTGCTTCCCGATGATACGCCCGATACCCTTGCTGCCCGCATCCATGCGCTGGAGCATGCGCACTACCCGGCCATCGTGGACGAGCTGGTCCGTTCCCTTCCAACCACGCCTTGATCGCACGCCCCATGCACTTCGACCCCGCCCAGATCGGCAAGGCCTTCCTCGTGCTCTTTGCAGTGATCGACATCGTGGGCAGCATTCCCATGATCCTTGATGTGCGCAAGAAGGCGGGCAAGATCTACCCGGCCCGCGCCACCCTGGTCAGCATGGCCATCATGGTCACCTTCCTCTTCGTGGGCGAGCGCATCCTGGGCATCTTTGGCATCGATGTGCGGTCCTTCGCCGTAGCGGGCTCGCTCATCCTGTTCTTCATCGCCCTGGAGATGATCCTGGGGGTGCGCCTCTTCAAGGACGATGGTCATGCGCCTGAAACACCCGGACTGCCCAGCGACGACGTGAAGGTGTACAGTATCGTACCCCTGGCCTTCCCTGTGATCGCTGGTGCGGGCACCATCACCACCATCCTTTCGTTACGGGCCGAGTATGAGCGCATCAACATCCTCTTCGCCATCCTGCTCAACATGGGTGTGGTGGTGCTCGTGCTGCTGCTCACCAACCGCATCGAACGGCTGCTGGGGCGCGTGGGCCTCATCGTGCTGCGCAAGGCCTTCGGGGTCATCCTGCTTGCCATCAGCGTGAAGCTCTTCACCGGCAACATCACCTACCTCTTCCCCCATCCATGAGCGTCACCATCTACACCGACGGTGCGGCCAGCGGCAATCCGGGACCGGGTGGCTATGGTGTGGTGATGGAGAGCGGCAAACACCGCAAGGAGCTGTGGCAGGGCTTCCGCAACACCACCAACAACCGCATGGAGCTGCTCGCCGTGATCGTGGGCCTGGAAACGCTCAAGTTCCCCGGCACGGAGGTCACCGTGGTGAGCGACAGCAAATACGTGGTGGACGCTGTGGAGAAGGGCTGGGTGTTCCAATGGGAACGCAAGGGCTTCGCCAAGAAGAAGAACCCCGACCTGTGGAAGCGCTTCCTCGTGGTGTACCGCAAGCACAAAGTGCGGTTCCACTGGGTGCGCGGGCACAACGGACACCCCCAGAACGAACTGTGCGATCAACTCGCGGTGGCGGCCTCCAAGCAAGCCGTGTTGCAGGTGGACGAGGCCTATGAGAGCGGCGAGGCGGGCTTGTTCGAGGAATAGAGGGCACCACAAAGAACCTCGCCCCGGCGGCATCACCGATTCGCGTTGACCCTTCGGGCGAATGGGTCTTTTTCATCCAGACTTCGTTGCTCCTCGGTCGGATACAAGAACACCCACCCGTGCCATCCGATCGAGGTTCTTCAAGGTGCCCTGGACCGGCTAACTTGCGCCCCATGGCCAAACTCTTCGCCACCGTCAATACCAGCGCCGAGCAAGTGCTGGAGCGCCGCACCCCGAACGCCCCCTGGACCTTTGCGGGTGAAGGCCCCTTGGACCTGGTACGCAGCGGGCCCAGCAGCTTCAACCTGGTGCGCAACGGACGCAGCCACCGCGTGCTGGTGCTGAAGGAGGACCGCGAGAACGGCACGGTGCGCATGCGCATAGGCGGGCGCACCTACACCGTGAAGCTCGAGGACGAGCAGAGCCGGCTGATGCGGAGCCTGGGTCTGGACAAGGCCACGGTGAAGGTGAAGGAGATCAAGGCCCCCATGCCCGGCCTGGTGCTCAACATCTTGGTGAAGCCCGGTGATGCGGTAAAGAAGAACGACCCCGTCCTGGTGCTGGAGGCCATGAAGATGGAGAACGTCATCAAGGCCCCGGGCGATGCGGTGGTGAGCGCCATTGCCGCCGAAAAGGGCAAGGCCGTGGAGAAGGGCCAGCTGTTGGTGAGCTTCTGAGCGCACCGCGCGTTGAACGTGGCTACGCGCAACACGGACCGATCCCCGTAGCCTCCGGCTAGGACCCATCAGCCGCGGGGTGAATGTTGGCGTACCTTCGTTCCATGGATCGCAAGCAATTCCTTTCCCACTCCCTGAAGGCTTCCCTCGGCGCGTTGGTGGCCGCACCCGCGCTGGCCAACCTGGGCGCCTGCGACGCGGGTGATGCCGCCGTAGAAGGCACGGACAGCACCTCCACCACACCGGTCGCACCCCTTCAGCTCGCGCAGATCACGCTGCCTTACGCCTTCAGTGCCATGGAACCGGTGATCGACACGGCCACCATGGAGATCCATTACGGCAAGCACCACGCGGCCTATGTGAAGAACGCCAACGAGGCCATCGCGGCAGAGGGTGTACAAGCCGGCAGCGACATCGACCTACTGGCAGGCATCGGCGCGTACAGCACCAAGCTGCGCAACAACGCCGGTGGCACGTGGAACCATAACTTCTTCTGGCAGGTAATGGCCCCGACAGGCTCCAGCACGCCACCAAGCACGGTCCTCGATGCCATCAACGGCACCTTCGGCGACATCGAGAAGTTCAAAGCCGCCTTCACCGATGCAGCGATGAAACGCTTCGGCAGTGGCTGGGCCTGGCTGGTGGTGCAGAACGGCACGTTGGCCATCGGCTCCACCCCCAACCAGGACAGCCCCTTGATGGATGTGAGCGAGTTCAAAGGCACGCCCCTGCTGGCCCTCGACGTGTGGGAGCACGCCTACTACCTGAAGTACCAGAACAAGCGCAACGAGTATGTGGCCAACTGGTGGCAGGTGGTGAATTGGGAGGAGGTCGCGAAGCGCCTGTAGCCCACCGGGCTCCCAGCCCGGTGAGCCGATGACCGGTGGAACGAAGAGGGCTCCCAACGCGGTGAGCTGCTGACCGGTGGAACAAAGACGGCTACCAGCCCGGTGAGCCAATGCTGAGTGTCTGATAGCAGCACGCTGCCTCAGGCTCGTTGTCGCCACACCTGATCAGGAGGCCGGGCTTGCCATGACCTAGCTTCCCACCAGCTCGATATCGAAGTCCACCAGCTCCACGAACTGTTGGATGCGCTCATCGATGTCCTCGCGGCTGATCTCCAGGAGGCGCTCGATGCCGAACTTCTCACAGGTGAAGCTGGCCAGGGCGCTGCCCACGATGATGGCGCGCTTCAGGTTCTCGAAGCTGTGGTCCTGCGTGCGGGCCAGGTAGCCGATGAAGCCGCCAGCGAACGTATCGCCCGCGCCGGTGGGGTCCACCACATCCTCCAAAGGCAGGGCCGGGGCGAAGAATACGCGGCCTGCACCGAAGAGCAGGGCCCCGTGTTCGCCCTTCTTCACCACGAGGTACTTGGGACCCATGGCCAGGATGCGTTCGGCGGCACGTACCAGGCTGTGCTCACCGCTCAACTGGCGGGCTTCCGCATCGTTGATGGTGAGGATGTCCACCCGGGCGATCACCTGCTTGAGCTTCTCCAGCGCACTGTCCATCCAAAAGTTCATGGTGTCCATCACCACCAAGGCCGGGCGTTCAGCCATTTGATCGAGCACCTTTTCCTGCACCCCGGGATCGAGGTTACCCAGCATCACATAGGGTGCCTGGCGGTAGGCTTCGGGCAGCTTGGGATCCAGCTCCAACAGCACGTTCAGCCGGGTCTCCAGCGTGTCGCGCGTGTTCATGTCGTAGTGGTAGCGGCCGGCCCAGAAGAAGCTCTCCTTGCCTTTCAAGATCTCCAGCCCCTGCAGGTCGACCCCGCGCTGGCGCAGTTGGTCCATGGTGGCTTGGGGGAAATCATCGCCCACCACGCTCACCAGCCCCATCTTGTCGAGGAACACGGAAGCGGCCAGGCTGATGTAGGTGGCGGCGCCGCCCACGGTGCGTTCGGCAACGCCAAAGGGGGTTTCGATGCGGTCGAAGGCGACGGTTCCAACGGTGATGAGCTGCATGGTGTAGGGCTGGAAAGAGGCGCAAAGATGCGGCACTTGGCAGGAATGGCCTGAAGATGCTTTGGAGGATATGCCCCGGTTCCTTACTTTTGCCACCCCTTACGGGAAATTCCCTGGTAGCTCAGCCGGTTAGAGCACATGACTGTTAATCATGGGGTCGCTGGTTCAAGTCCAGCCCGGGGAGCGAAAGCCTCAGCAACAGCTGGGGCTTTTTCGTTGAACGGAGAACCGAGCAACCTGCCTTCACCTCGGCGCCGATCCAGCCCTGCCCCCCCCCCAACGATCATGAAACCACCACCCCGCTGGAAGAACGCCCTGTTGGTCTGGATCGCCATCTACCCCAGCATCAGCCTGCTTTCGTACCTCGCAGGACCCTGGCTTGCCACGCTCCCGCTCTTGCTCCGCACCTTGGTCCTCACGGCGGTCCTGGTGCCCTTACTGGTGTTCGTGCTGCTACCCGCACTTCACCGCTTGTTCCGGGGGTGGCTGCACCGCTGAGCGCCGCGTGACGTGCACGGGAACTGGATGGTTGCCCGGACATCGCCGGGGCATCCCGGTACGTCTACCCTGTACAACGCACCGGACATGCGCATCCTCTTCACCTCGTTCTTGTTCCTGCTGCTGGGCTTCGCTCACGCACAGGATACCGTCTGCGATCAGTTGCAGGCGGGGTTCACCTTCTCGGAGAACACCACCACGCTATACTTCAGCAACACCACCACCGGAACTGGCCAGGGCACGCAGTTCTTCTGGAACTTCGGCGATGGTGGAATGAGCCAGGACGCGCAACCAGCACACACCTACCAGCCTGGCACTTACGAGGTCTGCCTCACCGCGCTCACTCTTCTGCCTGGGGACAACGGACAGTTGATCACCTGCCTGGATACCACTTGCACCGTACTCACCATCAACGCGCCGCAGTGCGACCCGGACTTCGCTGTGGAGCTGGCTTGGAACGAGGGTCCCCAGGGCCAGGTCTTCTTCACCGCCACCAGCACCGAGCCCAACACGTGGTATACCTGGTACTTCGGCAACCAGGGCACGGCCAACGGGAGCAACGCAACGTGGACCTTCCCCGAGCCGGGCAACTACGGCGTATGTGTCACCGGATGGTACTTCAATGAAGCCACCAACGATACCTGTGTCACAGAGGACTGTGCCGTGATCAGCGTGGGCGGCAACAACCCCTGCGACGAGTTGAACGCAGGGTTCACACCCTTCGTCGGCGGCTTCGGGGTGAACCTGCAGAACGCGGTGGTGAACAACACCTGGACCTACCTCTGGAACTTCGGCGATGGCGCCACCGGCTACGGACCGAACACAGGCCACCAGTACGACGCGCCAGGGGTGTATGACATCTGCCTCACGGTCTACACCTGGGACCCCATTGCGCAGGACACGTGCTTTGCTGAGCACTGCGAGGTCATCACCATCGGCGGCGGACCTTGCAGCCCCAACTTCCTGGTGGATATGGACGCGCAAGCACAAGGCAACGGCCTGTTCACCTTCGTGGCCACCTCCACCTTCCCCAACACGAACTTCATTTGGTATTTCGGTGATGGCACACAGGCCTTCGGCCCCACGGCCAACCACGTCTACGCAGAGGATGGCACCTACGGTGTTTGCGTCACGGGTTGGTACTACAACGAAGCCACGCAAGACACGTGCTGGATCGAAGACTGCGAGCCGGTGGTGGTGAGCGGAACACCGTGTAATGGGCTTGAAGCGTGCTTCGTCACCAACGACCTCGGCAATGGCCTGTACTTCTTCGACAACTGTTCATCGCAGAACGGCAGTGCCCAGTATTTCTGGGACTTCGGTGATGGCGGCAGCAGCACGGTGGTGAACGCGGAGCACCTCTACGAACTGCCAGGTGTCTATTCTGTCTGCCTTGTCGTCCACGAAGGCAACTGCGTGGACAGCACCTGCACCACCATCTCCATCGCAGGGCCCTGCAATTCGCTCCTGGCCAGCTTCGGCTGGTCGCTCACTGGTGGTCTGGCCGAGTTCGACAACGTCACTGTGCCCGTTGGTCTTTCCACCACCTGGCAGTGGAATTTCGGCGATGGCAGCACCAGCACGGAGAACAGCCCTTCACACCTCTATACGGCGCCGGGCACCTACCAGGCCTGCCTTACCGCCACAAGCATTCTCGAGGGTGGTTTTGTATGCACGGACACGTATTGCGTGACCGTGGTGGTGCAGGGCGATGGACCCTGCAACCCCGACTTCGCCGTAGAACTGGCGTGGAACGCTGGCCCGAACAACACGGTCTTCCTTACCGGTACGTCCAACCTGCCGGACACCTACTTCATCTGGTACCTCGGCGACGGCAGCGAAGCCTATGGACCGAGCGTGATGCACACGTACGCACAAGCGGGCACCTACAGCATCTGTCTGGCCGGCTGGTACTACAACGAAGCCACCGGCGATAGTTGCTGGACCGAGGATTGCGCCATCATCACTATAGGCGGCGGCGACCCTTGTGATGCGCTCCAGGCCTGCTTCGTCACCAACGACCTGGGCAACGGCGCCTACTTCTTCGACAACTGCACGGGCGGCTCGCTGGGTACCCAGTACTTCTGGAGCTTTGGCGATGGCGCCACCAGCGGCGTTACCAATGTGGACCACCAATACAGCGAGCCGGGCACCTACGAGGTCTGCCTCACCGCCTTCTGGCAACAATGTTCGGACACCACTTGCACTACGGTCTCTGTGCCGGATGGGGAATTCTGCGACCTCCTGGTGGCCTGCTTCGAGCCACTGCCCTTCGAGAACGGCGCCTACCTCTTCGAGAATTGCTCCGACGTGTTGCCCATCGACATTCCCTGGTATGCCTACTGGGACTTCGGCGATGGCAGCACCAGCACCGAACAGGAGCCCTCGCATGCTTTTGCGCCGGGTATCTACACGGTGTGCCTGGTGATGACGCACGGCGATTGCGTGGACAGCACATGCACCACCATCACGGTGAACAGTGGCATCGAATGTGACCCCAACTACAGCGCAAGCTTCACCTACGAGGTACAGAACAATGCCGTGATCTTCTTCGCCAACACCGACGAGCCCACGCTGGGCTGGGTCTGGACCTTTCCCGATGGAGTGTTAGCCTACGAACAAGTCCACACGCACCTCTTCGAGCCGCCCGGCCCCTTCGAGGTCTGCCTCTCCACTTGGTACTGGAACGAACAGACGCAGGACACCTGCTGGGCGCATACCTGCCAGTGGATCGACCCCTTCGACATCGGGAGCAGCGTGGGTGAACTGGACGGCAACAGCATCAACGTCTTCCCCGTCCCTGCCCACGACCAGCTCACCATCACCGGCCTGCCAGCGCGCGCCACCCTCCAGCTCTTCAGCCCCGACGGCCGCCTGGTGCGCAGCGCCCAACCCACGGGCGACACCCACCGCCTGCCTGTGCAGGACCTGGCAGCAGGCACCTACCTGCTGCTGGTGGAGGCCAGCGGCGAACGCGCCTACCGCAGAGTGGTAGTGGAGTGAGTTGATGCCAGACCCTTCCCTGAACGGGCAGTTGATGCGAGGTGCATCGGCTGCCCGTTCGGCGTTCACTCCCCCACCCCCCACACGAACCGGTACCCCGGCACCCCGCGCTGACCCGCCAATTCCTCGGCGGTGCCATCGCGGTAGCGCACGCGCGTGGCGGGCACACCCTCGGCCAGTAACCGCTGCATCACATGTTCGCGGCGGGCGTACTCGATCTCGGCGGCGATGCGGTCGGCCTCGGCGGCGCCCAGCAGGGCCAGCGCACGGTCGTGCAGGGAACGGCCGCCCATGGTGGCGGTGCGGCCTTCCACGTAGGCGGTGAAGGCACTGTCGCGCGCGCTCAGTTCGGCGATGCGGGCACTGTCGGCAGCATCGATGGCGGGCTTGTCGGGGAAGAGGAAGGCCTGCTTGGCGTGGAACACGGCCACCTCGCGGGCCTCAGCGGCGGCATCCACGATGGGCACCAGGTCCACGGTGAGCTCGGGCTTGTTGGCCAGGGCCTTGGCGAGTTGCTTCAAGGTCTTGGTCTGGGGTGCGTTGGGCGCGGCCTGCAGGTGGGTGAAGCGCACGCGCTCCAGGTCCTCCTCGTCCACGCCTTCGAAGGCGCGCATCAGCAGGCGACCGGGCGCGGTGGCGGCCTTCACGATCAGGTTCTTGAACACCTGCCACACAATGGGCCAGGGCTTGAACTCGGGGTCGTTGAGGTCGCCGGTCACGGGCACGTCCAGCTCCACCACGCCGTCCTTGTCCTTCAACAGGCCTGCGGCCAGGCGCAAGGGCAGCACGAAGATCTCCGGATCATGCTCGTCCACCTTCTTGCCCACCTTCAGCTTGTCCACCCGCAGGCTGTTCTGCGAGTCGATGCGACCGTCCTGCACCACGGTGCGTGTTACGTAGTCCAACAGCCCGTCCTCCAGCGGATGCGCGGCGTACCAACGGCCGTAGGCATCGAGGTGGTTCAGCGCCAGGTCGTTCACCGTCAGATCCACCGTCACGTTGCGCAGGTTGCGCGGGTCGAAGACGGCATCGGCGCTCAGGGTGCCTGTTCCCTGGAGCACGGCGCTGGCGGTGACGGTGCCCGACTCCTGTTCACTGGTGATGCGGTTGGCGGCCAGTTGCAGGCTGGAGATGACGTAGCGCAGGGGCTGCGCCGGGGTATGGTCCTCGAAGTCCACCCGGCCGTTGGTGAGGGCGAGGGTACGGGCGGTGTAGTCGCTCGCCACGATCTGTTCGCCCAGGTAGCTGAGGTAGTCGGCCAGCATCACGAACACGTTGCTCTCGCTCACCTGCAGTTGGGTGGTGGCGGAATCGGTGCCGGGCGCCGCGGTGGTGTCCAGCTTCAGCAGGCGCGTCCAGTTGTCGGTTCCATCGGCCAGCATCACGAAGCGCAGGTCGGCCCCATCGAGCAGCACCTCGCCCACATCGATGCGCTGGTCCTTCGCCACCAGGGTATCGAGGCCTGCGGCGGCCTTCTTCACGGCGATCAAGGGGTCACCGTTGGGGTCGGTGAGGCGCAGGCTGTTCAGCACCAGGTCAGCGCTCACGGCCAGGCTGGTGGTGTCGGCGTAGCTGTCCAGCAGGGCCAGGTCCAGGTCCATGGCGCCGATCAGGGCCTGGCACTGGAAGAAGTCCTTCAGGTAGGGCGTGAGCTGCGCGAGGTCGAAGCGGCGCAGGTGAGCGTTGATGCCGTAGCGGGCCTGTTCGGTATCGATGGTGAAGCCACCGTCCATGCGTCCCCCCGCCTCCAGGTCGAAGCCGAGGGCGAAGTCCATACGGGCATTGTCGGACGAGATCAGGTTGCTGGTGGCCTCCAGGGCGCGCACCCCCACCGGCGCGGGCAGCAGGTCGCTCTCATAGTCGATGCGGCCATTGCTGAGCACGATGTCCGCCATGCTGAAGTGGACCGGCGCACTGCTAACGGGCGCGGCGGCGGGATCCTCTTCGCCGCCCAGTTCCAGCAGGTCGCTGAAGTTGAAGCGGTCGCCGTTCTGCACCAGGTGTACGTAGGGGTCGATCAGGCGCACCCGGGTGAAGCGCCAGGCGTTGTTGCGGTAGCCGCTCCACAGGTCGGCGCGCACGCTCACCTCCTTCCAGCTCACAAAGACCTGCTCGCTCTGAGGCTCGTAGCACGTAAGGCCGGTGATGGCGTAGCGCAGGGTGAAGGGATTGAGCACGATGCGCTCGATGGTCACCTTGCGGCCGATCCACTCCTCGCTGTGGGCCTCCACATACCGCTTCAACAGGTAGGGGAAGAGGAAGGCGGTGGCCAGCAGCAGCAGGACCAGCAGACCGGCCAAGGCAACGAGCCAGCGTTTCCAGCGGCGCTTAGGGGTGGGAGCATCGGCGGCCATGCTGCAAAGGTGATGGGATCGGGTGGAACGCAGAACGGCCCCGGGAGTGCCGGGGCCGTTCGTTGCAGGGAAAGATCCAGCTCAGGCCGCCTCGGCCAGCTCGGCGCGCTGCCCGTTGAGCAGCTGGAAGCCGTTGAGCACGATCTCCGTGATGTAGCGCTTCTCGCCGGCGGCGGTGTTGTAGCTGCGGTGCACGAGCTTGCCTTCGAGGGCCACGGCGTTGCCTTTGCGCAGCAGGCGTTCCACCTGGGCGGCGGTGTCGCCCCAGGCCACCACGGTGTGCCACTGGGTGTCGGTAACGCGCTCACCGCTGGCATTGCGGTAGCTGTCGTGCGTGGCCACCGAGAGGCGGGCCACCTTGCGACCGGCGGCGATCTCACGCACTTCGGGGTCGTTGCCCAGGTTGCCGATCAGGCTGACGCGGTTCCGCATGATGTTGTTCATGGCTGTAGGGAGTATTGAGCGTTGTGTGTTGCGTTCGTTGTGGACTGTGCTCAGGCGGCTTTGGCGGCGCGCTTCAGGGAGGGCAGCAGTTGGAATTCGTTCATCACGATCTCGCTGATGTGGCGGGTGCGGCCGTCGCGGCCGGCGTAGCTGCGGTGTACGAGCTTGCCTTCGAGGGCCACGGGACTGCCTTTCTCCAGGAGGCGTTCCACCTGCTCGGCGGTGCGGCCCCAGGCCACCACGGTGTGCCATTGGGTGTTGGTATCGCGTTCGCCAGCGGCGTTGCGGGTGGTGCTGTGGGTGGCGACCACCATGCGGGCCACCTTGCGACCCGTGGCCACTTCCCGCACCTCGGGGGTTGCACCGAGGTTTCCGATCAGGCTCACTTTGTTCTTCAGCGTGTTCATGGGTACTGGGGTGTTTGTGTGTTTCGTCGTTGTTGGTCGTGTTCCGTTGACCGCTGCAAAAGTCCACTGGTGAAAAAGGGGCATTCGGGTAATAGTCGTTTACAGGCGATTGCAGCCGTTTGCTGTCGTTTGTTGGATGATGTGGATCACCAGATCGTGGCCCCCTTTCCGCCCCGGGCCACCCCACTTCACCGTACCTTTCCCCTACCCTAGCGCGGTGCCAGGCAGCGGAACGGCCGTTCGCCCTGTCTACAGCATAGGATAGGCCAGATCCCTTGAGCGAACTCTCCGAGCGTGAGCTGGTGCAGGGTTGCCTGAACGCGGACCGCCGCTGTCAGGAGCTGTTGTACAAGCGGTTCTCACGGCGTATGTACGCCGTGTGCCTGCGCTATGCCCGGCACGAGCTGGAGGCGCAGGACCTGCTGCAGGAGGGCTTCATCCGCGTGTACGAGAAGCTCGTGGGCTTCCGCCACCAAGGCTCGCTCGAGGGCTGGATCCGCCGCATCATGGTGCATACCGCCATCAATACCTACCGCAAGAAGTCGTTCCAGCAGGAACGCTTCGGTCTGGAACACCTGCCCGAAGAGCCGGTGGACGCCCTGGCGCTGGACCAGCTGGGCGAGCAGGAGGTGCTGCGCCTGGTGCAGGCCCTGCCCGAAGGCTACCGCGCGGTGTTCAACCTCTACGCCATCGACGGGTATGACCATGCCGAGATCGCGGCGATGCTCGGCTTTGGCGAGAGCACCTCACGCAGCCAGCTGGCCAAGGCGCGGCGCATGCTGCAACAACGACTGAACGAGATCACCACCCCCGCACATGCAGGAAAGACACCCCATTGACGAACGGTTCCGGCAGCTGCTGGCCAAGGCGGAAGCGGATCCGCCCGCCGCGGTATGGGAACAGCTGGCCGCCCGGCAGCAGCGCACCCGACGCGCCGCCTGGTGGCAGTGGAAAAGCCTGGCCCTGCTGCTGGGTGGCGCAGCCTTGGTGGGCGGCGCTGCCTGGTGGGCCCTGTCCGAACCCGTCATTGAAGAACGCGACGCTGTGGTGGTCGCAGCACCCACCAGCATACCGAACACCGCACCGATAAGCACCAACTCGACCCTGGCCGCACCTGGAGCCGCCAGTACCAACCGCATAGCACCAGCAAGCGTCTCCGCACCGGCACAAGCCACCTCACCGGAACCCACGTCGATCACCACCAAGACCAACGGTCACACCAAGCGCACCCGTGCAACTGACGACCAACGCCTGAGCGAAGGGTCCCGATCGGCCAGCGCCAATACCAACAGTCGGCCAACCTCGGCCACGCATACAGCGGCGAACACAGCGAATACCAGCGGTTCCAGTGCCACCCGATCCACACCAGCGAGCGAACAGGTTGTGGTGGAGGCACGCCCTGTTCCCGCATCCAGCAACGGTGTTGATGCCCCCATGGCGCCACGTGTTCCCGTGACCGCTGAAGCGGGCGTGACCAACACGTTCCGCTCAGCAGGGCTGGAGCGCTTGGGCACGGTGTTGCGCACCGCACCGCTGGAAGCCACGCTGACCCACCGCACCGCGCCGCTTTACCGTATACCCCCGGGAGAATGGTGGCTGGCATTGCACGTGGGCAGCACCACCAGCCGCAGCACCTGGTACGGCGAGGACCGGGCCCTGTCAGATGCGCTCAACGCGGGCGAAGGCTGGCAGCAGCAGTTCACCTGGGGCGGAGCGCTGGGCCGGCAATGGCGTTCGGGCTTCGGGCTGTCGGTGGGCCTGATGACCGACCGCTCTGAGCGGGGCTTCCGGCATGTGGACCGCACGGTGTACCAGGACCAAAGCATCGAGACCTATTTCGTCACCCTGAACGGCCAGGTGTTCCTCAGCGACGTGGACACCATCGTTACCACCACGGCGGTGGAGACCGTGACGCAAGGGGTGGACCGCCGCAGTACGGTGCGCATTCCATTGCTGGCCCATTGGCAGCAGGAATGGCGTCGCTGGAGCGTGGGGGTGCGCGTAGGTCCCACGGTGGAGCTCACCCAGGCGGAAGCGGGGCCGGGTATCGTTCGCCGGTCCGCCGATCAGCTGGGGGGCGGCATGCTTACTGCGAGCCAGCGCCAGGAGCGTTATCCGGCCTCGGTGCTCGGTCTCACGGGCCTCGACCTGGGCTGGCGCCTGCACGAACACTGGACCCTGCAGGCAGGTTACCTCGCCCTATGGCCCATCAGCGCGGTACAGCCGCGTTCCACGGTCTACGCCACCACGCTCCGCCATGGGGCCGAGCTTCGCCTGATCCTCCATCTTCCCGCACGACCATGAAGCGTTCCTTGCAACGTACCGTTCTCCTGCTCACCCTGCTGGTGCCCGTTGCAGCACAGGCGCAGCTCTATCCGCAAGGTGAAGAGCAACGCGGTGGTGGCACCGTTTCGGGCTGCGACCCCAGTTTGGTCGTGGACTTCCAAGCGCACATCCAAGGCGGCTTCAACTACTACCTGGAGCCGCTGGTGCAACCCGGACAGACCTACGTGATGAACAGCGTGTGGAGCAGCTTCACGTCGACCCTGGAGCAGTCGTATGATGCCGAGCTCTACATGGGATTCCCAGGGCCCGGCAGCTATCCGGTGTGCCTTACCGTGAACGCACTGGATGCAGTTACCTTCCTGCCCTGCAGCACCTCCACCTGCAAGCTCATCGAAGCCCTACCTGACAGCAGTTGTCTGGACCTCCAGGCGGACTTCACCATTGCCGGTATCACGGGTACCGAGATCACCTTCATCCAACAGGTCGACATCGCTTCGATGGCGCATACCGCCATATGGGAGTTCCCGGACGGCAGCATTGTGGAAGGTGGCTATGCCACGTTCGCGTTCACCGGCCCCGGCCCGCATGCCATCCGGCTGAGCCTGACCGGAGGGCCGCCTCATTACTGCACCTCCACGGTGGTGAAGTGGCTCTATTTGGGGCCGGGCAATGCCCCCTGCGAAGGATTCATGGAACCGGGCTTTGTGTATTACGTACTGAACGAACTGGTGGGGGTGCTGGACACCTCGTCCACGGCCGGCCTGGAACGTGAAGTGTTGTGGAACTTCGGCGATGGGTCCTTCTCGGCAGGCAACATGGCCATCCACGCCTACACTGTGCCCGGCATCTATGACCTGTGCCGCACCTTGCGTACATGGGGGCCGATGCTCGGGGACACCTGCACGGTCACTGAATGCGTGGCTGTGGAAGCCTTTTCGGGGGGGCTTACGACCGTGGAGGTGGAGCGTGCGCAGCATGCGGTCTGGCGCGCGGACCCCATGCCAGTGGTGGACCAACTGCTGCTCAGTGGGCCTGCGGTGGAGGCGGTCGAATGCCGCGTGATGGACCTTGGCGGGCGGTTGCTCATCACAAGGGCTTTGTCCCACAGTGTTGAGCGGCACGCGGTGGATGTGTCGATGCTGCCGCCGGGTGGTTATCTGGTGGAGCTGCGCACGGCGAGCGGAAGCACTGTGCTGCGCATGGTGAAGGCGATGCCGTAAGAGCCTGTTGCGGAATGCGACAAGGCCCCTGCCGAAGCAAGGGCCTTGCACCTGTTGAACGGAGGGCTGCCAAGGGGCATCACTGCACCGGTCGTTCACCCACACCAACCTTGCGCACCGACCGGGAGGCCCCGGGCGCAGCCGCACCGTTCAATTCATTTCCGTTACGGCAGCGGGGGCCAGCACCTGATAGTCGTTCAGCACGACCTCGGTGGAGAAGCGCTTCTCGCCCTCCTTGGTCTCGTAGCGGCGGTGTACCAGGCGGCCTTCCACCACAAGGCCCGTGCCTTTGCGCACCTGGCCTGCGATCCGTTCGGCCTGCTTGCCCCACACCACCACGGTATGCCACTGCGTCTCGCTCTTCCACTCGCCGTCCTGGGCCTTGTACCGCTCGTTGGTGGCGAGGTTCAAGCGTAGCACATGCTGGCCCCCGGTCACGGTCTTCAACTCGGGGTCTGCACCCAGGTTGCCGATCAGTTGCACCTTGTTCTTCATCGTCGTGTTCATGGCACTTGTGTTTTCTTCGCTATGGATCGGCCACCGTGGCCTTTCCGGCTGCAAAGGAGGTACGGTTCCGGACCTCGATCCGTGCGATCTTCGTTTGTAAGCGTTTACAGCCGTTTGTTATCGTTTGTTGGGCGGATGGTCGGGGTCGCCGGGCCTGGTCCTGCGTTCGGCGCTACGAAGACTACCGGAATTGAACGCGCCCTGCTACCTTCGTCGGCGCCCGGAGACCTGCGACCCGGACCAGCGCATCGGAACCATGAGCCAACAACTCCGCAAGATCATCGTCCCCACCGACTTCACTTCGGTGGCGGAGAACGCACTGAACCACGCCATCACCCTGGCCAAGCACAGCTCCGCCGAAGTATTTCTCCTTCATGTGGTGGCCAAGCAGAGCGAAGTGGAGGACGCGCGCAAGCGATTGGCCGGTATGGTGGAGGGTCTGCGGGACACCGCCGGGAACGTGGCACTGCACAAGCTGGTCCGGGTGGGCAGCATCTACGACGACATCGGCGATGCAGCTGCGGAGGTCGATGCGGACCTGATCGTGATGGGCACCCATGGCATGCGCGGCATGCAGTTCATCACCGGCAGCCGCGCTCTGCGTGTGATCACAAGTTCCCCGGTGCCCTTCATCGTGGTGCAGGAGCGCTCGATCAAGGCCAATGGCTATGACTCCATCGTGGTTCCGTTGGACCTGCACAAGGAGACCCGTCAGAAACTGACCCTGGTGGCCGACATGGCCAAGCACTTCCAGAGCAAGGTTCACCTGATCGTGCCCAAGGAGGGCGATGAGTTCCTCCATAAGCAACTGGAGAACCACCTGCGTTTCGCCGATCAATACCTGCGTGAGCGGGGCATCACGTACGATGCAACGATCGCCGATGAGGACAGCGACAATTTCGTGAAGGCTGTTGTGCGCCACGCCGTGAAAGTGGATGCCGACCTTATTGCCATCATGAACCTGGCGCAGGGCAACATCTTCGGCGTGTTGGGCGTACCGTACGAGCAGGAGGTGATCACCAACGAGGCGCACATTCCGGTGATGTGCATGAACCCACGGGAGACCGCCACCGGGGGCGGTGGCTGGACGATGCAGGGCTGAGGCCCGCTATTGCTCAGGCGCGCATCCCGATCACCAGGATGTCGTCCACCTGCTCATGGCCTCCGCGCCAACGTGTGAACACTTCATGCAACGCCATGCGCTGCTGCTCCATGGGGCGCTGGTGGATCTCCTGCAGGAGTTCGCGGAACTGGCGGTACATGAACTTCTTGCCGTGGGGGCCACCGAACTGGTCGGCAAATCCATCGGAGAATATGTAGACCACATCACCGGCCTGTAACTTGATGCGATGGTCGGTGAACGCACTGACGGGGAGGTCACTACCTCCGATGGCATGTTTATCAGGGGTGAACTGCAGCACCTCTCCCCCCCGCAGGAGGTACAGGGGACAGTTGGCACCGGCATACTCCAGGATCCCCTTGGCCGGGTCGTAGGTGCACAAGGCCAGGTCCATGCCATCGCGCACCAGGTTCTGGTCGCGGTCCTTGTGCAAGGCATCATAGGCCATGCGATTCAGGTCGGCCAGTATCTCTGAGGGCCGCGTGCGGCCGCGCTCCTTCACCGCCTGGTTCAGTGCATTATGGCCGATAAGGCTCATGAAGGCACCGGGCACACCATGGCCTGTGCAGTCCACCGCAGCGAAGACCACCTTCTCCTCGGCACGCTCCACCCAATAGAAGTCACCGCTGACGATGTCCTTGGGTCGATAATACACGAAGGAATCCGGCAGAAGCTCGCGGATCCGCTTGTCCGGTGGCAGGATGGACTCCTGCAATCGCTTCGCATAGCGGATGCTGTCGGTCACGTTCTTGTAGAGCTCCACCACCTTGCGGCCCTGGCGCTCCACCTCCTCCTTCTGGCGGACCACCTCCTCGGTGCGTTCCACCACCTTCATCTCAAGTATCCGTTCACGTTGGCCGAGTTCATCACGCATCTTCAGGAGTGCATGACCGAGCATGTCCTCCTCGCTCAGCGGTCGATACTCGGTGTTGAAGTCGCCTGCCGCCACGCGGTGTGAGAACTCAGTGGTGCGGCGCAGGCCCTCGACCAAGGAGGTGAGCGCCTTGCTCATGTCGCCGACCTCGTCATTGGTGGTGCGAATGGTGGTTCGCGGGAAAATGCCGCGGCCCAGACTGAGGAGCACGCTTCGCAGGCGCTGGACGGGCACAACGATACCCCGGATGATGACGAAGGCGATCATCGCCCCCACGATCACCAGGGCGATACCCATGTAGAGCACGATGAACCGCAGGGAGTTGAAGCTCAAGATCATGCTCTCCGCCAGGGCCCTTCGCTTGTTCTCCTGAACGGCCAGCAACGCATCGAGCTCCGAGAGCACCTTGCTTCGCTGCTGGTCCAGCGGCCCACCCTCCTCGGCGAGGTCACTGCGTTCCATATGCACAAAGGGGTCGCTATAGCTTTCGAGCGAGGGCAGCAGCTGCTTGATATGGTCATGCAGATCGAACATCGCCCGCATCTCTGTGGTGATGCGGTTCATGCGGGCGATCTCGTCGGGTTCCCAGTGGGCCATCAGGGTGTCCAGACGATCCAGCAGGCGGGGCAGGTCCCGGTTGGTGAGCTCCACCAGGGCGGTCTTCTCCGGTGCATCGGCAATGCTCTCCAACAGGGCCCACTGCTTGGCCAGGGTGTGCGCGTTCACCACCAGGTTGCGCAGGCGTACCAAGGCATCCACCGAAGGGGAATAGACCGTATTGATCTGCTCGTTGATGCGCCGGCTGCGCTCCAGTGAGCGGTTGGTGAGGATCACCACCAGCAGGGCGAAGAAGATGAACAGGCCGAAGCCCATCCCGATCTTCCTTCCGATGGTCAACCTGAATGGCATGGCTGACCGTATCAGTTGTCGTTCTGTGGTGGCAGCAGCTCGAAGAGCTGGCGATAGCGCTCCGAACTATCCTGGTCTTGCAGGCTGTAATAGATGCCCTCCAGACCAAGGAGCGTCTCCCTGCGCGTGGGATCCAGTTCGTGCGCCTTCAACATGTACGGCAGTGCCTGTTGGAAGTAGGTGCGGCTCACTTCCTGGATCTGCTGGATGGTGGGAATGTCGTCCTCAGCCTTGATCGCACGAATGTTGTACACGCCCCGGTTATAGTGCAACGTGGCCAGGTTGTAGTTGGCGCCGTAGTTGTCCGGTTCGATGCCCAGCACATGTCCATAGGCCTCCGTGGCCTTCAAGAACCATGAAGTGTCCTGTCGCTGCTGGTTGAAGCGTTTGGTATAGGCCGTCCCAAGGGCGTTGTAGAATTCGGTCTCACGTGCCTTCAGGGAGGTCTGGGGCTCTCGCCGCAGAACCGCAGCCTTGTATTTGGTGAAGAGCTCCACCGCCCGATCCTCCCGTTGCTCGTTCAAGGCCTTGGCAGCATCGTTGAAGCAGCTACGGGCCAGGAAGTCATAGGCTTGGACGGCGTTGTCCACATAGGTGCCCGCCTCGTCCAGGTTCAAGCTGTTCATCAGGCTGTTCAACGCTTCATCGCGCACCTCGTCGGCCTTTTCCCCCCCTGGCATGCCTTTGAAGAGGTCCTTGTAGATGAAGCCGCGCAGCAGCCAGGCCTCGGCATCCTGGGCGTGGGCCGGCGTTTGTACCGCTTCGTCCACCAGCAGGCGCGCCTTCATCAGCTCACCGGCCTGGTAGCTGCGCAGCGCCTCCACCAGCAGGTCGGGCTGGGCTTGCGCGGCAAGGCCGAGCAGCGCGGTGATGGCTATGGCGAGCAGGCGCATCATGGTCATTCCTCCACACGGTGTGCCAGGTTCCTCAACGTAAGGCCCACCACCACATCGTGCTTGCTTGCATTGGCAAGGCTCAGTTCATACTTCAACAGGTTGTTCACCCGTACGAAATTCACCACGGCACCGTCATCCAACGCGCCGTCATACTCGGTCACCACAAGAGTGGGGCTCTTTGCCAGGTTCCTGTAGATCTCGGGCAGGAGCGCCACATCGCTCTGCCCTACGAAGAGCAGGTGGCAGCGTTCCACATCGGCCGTGCGCGGCAGCTTGCGCACCTCGATCGGCTGCTTGCCGATGGTCCGGGTGGAATACTGCTTGATCAACTCCTGATAGAGGTTGGCACTGCCGATGACCCCGATGATGAAGTTCCCGTTGCGCATGGCGGGATCCTTCCACTCCACCAATTTGGCGATATTGTACATGTAGTTCGCCTGCAGGATCGCAGTGGTGTCCTTCTCCGCATCGCGCTGCTGTGGCACGGCAGCACAAAGGAGAACGGGCAGTAGCAGTACCCGCCAGTAGGGAGCGCCCACCATCGCTTGGATCTTAGCTTTGAACACCCCCATCACCGATCCCGTGCCGAACCAAATTATTCGCATGCAAGGTAGCCGCCTCTTGGGCGCGGCATTTTCCATGGCAAGCTTCATCTCTCAACAGCATCCTGTTGAAGCACAGGCCGGGACCACTGTGCTGCGCGCGTTCGACAGCGTGGCAACTGCGGCGCCACAAGGCTATGCCTGGCTCTCTTGGAGCGTGGGCGCCATCGGCCATCGGCTCACGGGCAGCGCGCAAGGGGCACGGGCCGAGCGGGCGGCGGACAGCCTGTTGCGCCTTGCGGGCTTGGACACGGTGTACCAATGGCCGTTCACCGCGCAAGCCTGGAGCCGCGGACAGGTGGCACTGACGGTGGGCGATGGCAACGGGTCCATGCATTTGGGAGCGGTGGCCCTGGCCAACACACCGTTGGAAGCGGATGTGGAAGCACCATTGATCGATGCGGGGAATGGCCTGCCAGCCGATCTGGATGCGCTCGGCGACGCGTTGCGGGGCAGGGTCGCCCTGGTGAACCTGGGACTGGTGGACGCCCCGCCCGGCACCCGCAACCTGCACCGCAGTGAAAAGGCAGCACTGGCCCTCGAGCGGGGAGTTGCGGCCATCCTCTTCGTCAATCAGGTGGATGGCGGTGTGTTGCTCACAGGTACCGCATCGATCGACGGGCGCCTGATACCGGTACCTGCAGCATGCATCGCCGCGGAAAGCGGCACCGAGCTGCGTGCTGGGCTGGCGAAAGGAACTCCGTACAGCGCCCGCCTGCGCATGGTGAACCGGAGCGAACAGGTCAGTGCCCACAACGTGGTGGGCGAGCTGCGCGGCCGCACCCGACCGGAGGAAGTGATCGTGGTGGGGGGACACCTCGACAGCTGGGACCTGGCCAGCGGTGCCACGGACAATGGTCTGGGCGCCTTCTCCATCCTGGACCTGGCGCGGGCCATGGTGGCCAGCGGGCAACGAGGGGAGCGCACGGTGCGCTTTGTGCTCTTCATGGGCGAGGAGCAGGGCCTGCTGGGTTCGCGCGCACTCGTGGAGCACTACCAGCAACATGGCGAACTGGAGCGCATCGCGTGCATGATCAACCTGGACATGAGCGGCGACCCGCGAGGCTTCGGAGTGGGCGGACCGGAAGGCTGGAGGCCCTTGCTGGAGGAGCTGTGCGGCCGCATCGCCACCGTGGACAGCAGCGTGTTCAAGGGCGAAGTGCGCGAGGAGCTGTGGCTGCACAGCGATCACCAACCGTTCCTCCTGTCAGGTGTGCCCGTGCTCTATCCCTTGAGCGACCTTGGAAAGCATGTGTATGCCTGCTACCACAGCAGCTGCGATGACATCCATTTGGTGGATCCGCAGTCCATGGTGAACAACGTGCGCAGCACGGGGATGCTATTGCTGGGCCTGGCGAACGCGCCCGTGCTGCCTGGTCATTTCAAGCGAGAGGAGCTGCGCACCCGCTTGGTGGATGCAGGGCTGGAAGGGCCACTGCGCATCGGCGGTGACTGGCCGTTCTAAGGAGGGTCGCTGACCCTTCGGTGAACGGGCTTTTCGAAGGAACAACCCGCGCAGAGGGTTGCGAACCCTCTGCAAATACCGCGCATTGGGGAGGGCTGCGACCCTTCTTCTTTACTTCTGCTCCGCTCCCGCTCCCGCCTGGGCGGTCATCCCCTCCAGGTCACGGTCGAAGAGGTACAGGCCACCCTTGTCGTTACCGATCAGGTTCAGCTTGTCGATCAGGGTGCGGGCAAGGGCCTCCTCCTCGATCTGCTCGCTCACGTACCACTGCATGAAGTTGTGCGTGGTGTAATCCTTCTCCTTCAGGCAGGTGTCCACCACACTGTTGATCTCCTGGGTCACCTTGGTCTCGTGGAAGAGCAATGCCTGGAAGATATCCGTGATGGACTTGAAGTTGGTGCCGGGCTGCTTCAGTGCCGGGATCACGGCCTTTCCACCACGCTCGTTGATGAACTTCACCAGCTTGAGCATGTGCATACGCTCCTCATCGCTGTGGCGGTACAGGAAGGCGGCAGTGCCACTGAGGCCCTGGTTCTCGGCCCAGGAGGCCATGGCGAGGTAGGCCTGGCTGCTGGCGGCCTCCACGGCCACTTGTGCGTTCAGTGCGGCTTCGATCTTCTTGCTCAACATGGCGTTCGATTTCGTTGGTACAAAGGTAGGTCGTGCACCTCAGCGCTTGTTGAAGTTGTTCATCGCGGAGGTGAGGCCAAGCAGCCCGAACTGCAGGATGGCCTTGCCAGCCAGCTCGACCCGCTCGGAGAGGGTCTTACGTTCCACCTCGTTCCATGCACCCAGCACATATTCGCTCTGCCGACCGCGGGGAAAGTCACTGCCGATGCCAAAACGCAAGCGCGGGTACTCTTCAGTGCCGATGAGCTCGATGATGCTGCTCAGCCCGTTGTGACCACCGGCACCACCCTTGGCGCGAAGCCGGATGGCACCGAAGGGGATCGCCAGGTCATCCGTCACCACGAGCAGTCGTTCGGGGGGTATGCTTTCCGCATCCATCCAATAGCGCACCGCCTTGCCGCTGAGGTTCATGAAGGTGCTTGGCTTGATCAACACGAACGTACGTCCTTTGTGGCGCAGTTCAGCGCGATCGGCGTAGCGGTCGGGGCTGAAGCGGATGGAGCCTGCGGCGGCCAGGTGGTCAAGCACCTGGAAGCCGATGTTGTGGCGGGTATCGGCGTACTCGGGCCCGGGGTTGCCGAGGCCCACGATGAGGAACTTCATGGCGGGGCGAAAAGGAACGGACCCGGGCGATGCCGGGTCCGTTCAAAGGCGGGGAACCCACCCGGGGGTGTTACTTCTTGGCAGGAGCAGCCTTGGCAGGAGCAGCGGCCTTGGCATCCTTGGCAGCGGCAGCGGGATCCTCCTTCTTCTTGCTCATGCGCACGGCCACCACAACGTCCTGCGGGCGACCCACCATCGTGAGGCCTTCGAACTTCAGGTCCGCGAGGGTGATGGTCTGGTTCACGTCCAGGTCGGCAACGTTCAGCTCCATCATACCGGGGATGTGGGCAGGCTTTCCCTTCACCCGCACGCGGCGCATGGGGTTACTGAGCTTTCCGCCCTTGCGGACACCGGACGGTTGGCCGACGAGTCGCACATTGAGGGTGGCAGTGGTCTCCTTGTTGGTGTCAAGGGCGAGGAAGTCCACATGCAACACTTGGTCGGTCACCGGGTGGAACTGCTTCTCCTGCACCATGGCAAGGGTCTTGGTGCCATTGATGTCGATCTCCACCCCGACCGTCTCGGGGGTGTAGATGACCGGGCGCAGGGCCGTCTCGTCCACGCTGAAATGGACAGGGTCTCCGGCTCCGTAGAGCACGCAAGGCACGCGCTTCTCACGGCGTAGTTGAGCGGCATCCTTCGTGCCGACCGCGTTGCGGGGCGTACCGCTGAGCGCTACAGTGTTCATGGGGGTCTTGGTTAGGCGATGATGAAATGGCTGCTGATGCTCTCGTGGCTGCGTACACGCCGGATGACATCGGCGAAGAGCTGGGCCACGGTGAGCTGCTTGATCTTGTCGGTATGCTGGAGCTTGTCGGCACCGATGGGGATGGTGTCCGACACGATCAGTTCGGTGAGGGAGCTTTTCTGGATGCGCTGGCAGGCCTCTCCGCTGAGCACGGCGTGGGTGCACACGGCCCGCACACTGGCGGCTCCCTGCTCCATCATCATGTCGGCGGCCTTGGTGAGCGTTCCGGCGGTATCGACCATGTCGTCCACCAACACCACGTTCTTTCCCTTCACATCGCCGATCACGGTCATGCTCTCGATCTGGTTGGCCACCTTGCGCTGCTTGTAACAGATGGCCATATCCACACCCAGGTGCTTGGCGTAGGCGTTGGCGCGCTTGGTACCGCCGGTGTCGGGTGCGGCCATCACCAGATCGGGCAGGTCCATTTCCTTGATGTAGGGAAGGAACAGGCTGCTGGCGAAGAGGTGGTCCACCGGCACTTCGAAGAACCCTTGGATCTGGTCGGCGTGCAGGTCCATGGTGATGATGCGGTCCACGCCGGCGGCTGTGAGCATGTTGGCCACCAGCTTGGCAGCGATGCTCACGCGGGGCTTGTCCTTGCGGTCCTGGCGGGCAAAACCGAAGTAGGGCATCACCGCCACGATGCGCTTGGCGCTGGCGCGCTTGGCGGCGTCCACCATCATCAGCAGCTCGAAGAGGTTGTCGCTGGGCGGGAAGGTGCTCTGCACGATGAACACCAGCTCGCCGCGTACGGTCTCCTCGAAGCTCGGCTGGAACTCGCCGTCGCTGAACCGGCTCACGGTCACCTCGCCGAGCCGTTCGCCGCTGGCTGCGGCGATCTTCTCGGACAGGTATCGCGTGGCGGTACCGCTGAAGATCTTGGAGCTCTCCTGCATGACGTCCCCGGAAAGGGCTGCAAAGGTAGTGATCTTCCGCAGGTTATCAACGATCGTTGGTGAAGGCATGAAATCCGCGCCGGACGCGGGCTGCGCGTGGGGCGGGTAACTTGCGCCACCCAAGCACCCCCATGCCGAACCCTTCCCGCACCAGCCCCTTGAACGAACAGGTGATCGCGGCCCTGCGAAAGGCGGGCTCCAGTGGGGCCACCAGCCAACAGCTCGCCCTCCAGCTCGGATTCAAGGACAAAAGTCGCCGCTACCTCCTTTTTGATGCGCTGGACCAACTGTTGGACGAGGGCCGCATCGTCAGCGGTGCCAAGGGTCGCTATACCCTCACCGGATCATCGCCCGGCAAGGTGGTCGAGGGCAGTATCGACATCATCGCCAGTGGCGCAGGCTACGTGCGGCTGGGCGTACCAGGCATGGACGATGTGTACGTGCCCCAGCGCGATACCGGCACGGCCTTCCATGGGGACCGCGTACGCATCAAGCTGCAGGCCGGCCGGGGCCACAAACAGGAAGGCAAGGTGCTGGAGGTGCTCCAGCGACGACGCACCGAATTCGTGGGCACCGTGCACCACCGGCAGGGACGCACCGTGATGGTGGCCGATGACCAGCGGGTGCAGCGCCCGTTCTTCATCGGAGCGGCCGACCTTGGCGGTGCACGCGAGGGCGACAAGGTCATCATCGACCTGGGCGAATGGAAGGACCCGCGCGACCTGCCCCGCGGCCGGGTGACACGTGTCCTCGGCAAGGCCGGCGAACACCAGGTGGAGATGCACGCCATCCTGGCTGAGTTCGGTCTGCCGCTGGAGTTCCCCCAGAGCGTCATCGCCGCCAGCACCGAGATCCCCGATGGCGTCACCCCCGAGGAGATCGCACGCCGACGTGATGTGCGCCCCATCCCCACCCTCACCATCGACCCCGACGATGCCAAGGACCTGGACGACGCCCTGAGCCTGCGCAAGCTGCCCAACGGCCATTGGGAGGTGGGCGTCCACATCGCCGACGTCAGCCACTACGTTCGTCCCCGCAGCGTCATCGACATGGAGGCCGCGCAACGCGCCACCAGTGTCTACCTGGTGGACCGCGTGGTGCCCATGCTGCCCGAGAAGCTCAGCAACGACCTCTGCTCGCTCAACCCGCACACCGACAAGCTCAGCTTCAGCGCCATCTTCGAACTGGACGACCAGGCCCGCATCCGCGCGGAATGGTTCGGTCGCACGGTGATGCGCTCCCAGCACCGCTTCGCCTATGCCGAGGCCCAGGCCATCATCGACGGGGGTAATGGCCCCTTCCAGCAGGAAGTGCTCACCCTGCACCGCCTGGCACAGGTGCTGCGCAAGGACCGCCTGGCCAACGGTGCGCTGGAGATCGGTGGCAACGAGGTGAAGTTCAAGCTGGACAAGGACGGCAAGCCCCTGGGCGTGTACGAGAAGGTGATGGGCCCCGCCAACTGGCTCATCGAGGAGTTCATGCTGCTGGCCAACAAGCGCGTGGCCACCCACGTGGGCAAGCCCGCCAGCGGCAAGCCCAAGCCCTTCGTGTACCGCGTGCACGACCTGCCCGACCCCGAGAAGGTGGACCAGCTGCGATCGCTGGCCAAGAGCTTCGGTCACGACCTGGACACCTCCAACCTGGAAGAGCTGCCCCACGCCATCAACGCCCTGCTGCGCGCCGTGCAGGGGCAGGAAGAGGAGAACATCATCAAGCAGGTGGCCATCCGCAGCATGAGCAAGGCCATCTACACCACCGAGAACATCGGTCACTACGGGCTGGCCTTCACCCACTACACCCACTTCACCAGCCCCATCCGTCGTTACCCCGATCTGCTGGTACACCGTGCGCTGGCCCACTACCTGGCCGATGGCAAGCCCTTGGACCAGGAGGCGCTGGAGCTGAGCTGCAGCCACAGCTCGCGCATGGAGAAGCAGGCGGCCGATGCCGAGCGCGCCAGCATCAAGTACAAGCAGGCCGAATACCTGCGCGACCGCATCGGCCAGGCCTTCGATGGCATCATCAGCGGCCTCACCAACTGGGGCGTGTATGTGGAGCTGGTGGAGAACAAGTGCGAGGGCATGATCGGCCTGCGCGAGCTGCCCGGCGATGTGTACCGCTTCGACCAGGAGCGTTACACGGTGGTGGGCCACCGCACCGGCCGCCGCCTGCGCCTAGGCGACGAGCTGCGCGTGGTGATCAAGGCCGTGGACATGGACCGCCGCACCGTGGAGTTCGCCCTGGAGGAGGGCGGCGGTGTCACCACCAGCGGCAAGTTCGAGCGCCGCGCACCGAAGGGCGCCGCCCCCAAGAAGGGCTTCCGCCTACCACCGAAGTCCAAGGCCAGCGCCAAGGGCAAGAGCGGGGGCAAGGCGGGGGGCAAGAAGGGCAAGAAGCGGCGGTGAGGGGGGCGCTCCCGCACGGGCTTCCCGCCTGCCTGGTGGCTGAAAGCCTGCCCAACGAGGTGGAGCAGAAGGTGGCCAGCGTGCCCGGTGTCAACGGTGCCCACCTCAGTGGCTTGCCAGGGCCGCAGAAGCATGATGCTCCTCTCATTCGGTGGACCTCGCTCCGGGTGTCATGAGCCTCAGCGCTCAAGGCGATGCCGACCGTCGCGCCGGCCCTACTCCCCCACCACCCCGTCCAACACCGGCACACAGCAACGCACGTAAGCCGCTCGCAAGTGGGTGGCATCGGAGTAGCGCGGTCGACCATCGGGATCCGACGCATTGCACAGCCCTTCCGCGCAGAGCAGCTCGGCCAGGTCGATGAGGTGGACAGCCTGTCGCTGTGCAATGGCACGCAGCGCGTCGTTCACGGCCCCCACACGTGCGTTGTGGTCCTCTTCCGGGCAGGTGTTACGGTCGAGGCCCGTTCGCGCAGCCAGGCGCTCGTATGGGGCATTGGCCGGGTGTGCCCAGGCACCGCCGGGCGGGTTCAACAGCAGGTACACTTCTTTGCCCGCGCTGCGCAGGGCGGCGAGCTGCTGTTCCAGATAGGCCAGGCCTGCTTGCCACGATGCATCGCCCGCAGGCAGGCCCGGCCAGTGCAGGTCCATGCGTTGAGCGGCGCCGAGCCAAGAGCTGCCGATGACCACTGCGTGTACTGCAGTGTCCAGCGCGAGGCGGAAGGCTTCAGCACTGGCCGCGGCACAACCGGTATCCAGCGTGCTATGCAGGCCCATGGGCGGACAGCCAACCCGGCCGTGGAAGCGCACGGTGCGCATCGGAACACCACTGCGGTGCAGGCTGTCCAAGCGTGGATACAATTGGCCCACGTAGCTGTCGCCGAGGAGCAGCACGGTGCCGGGCAGGGTGCCGGCGATCACGGCTTGGGGTACGACCGCCTTGTCCAGCACGGCAGTGCTGCGCACTGCGCTTACGGCGTGCAGACGCTCGGTCACGCGCCCCTCCCCCACCCAGCGCGCCATCAGGTACACGCCCCCCATGGGCAACGCAAGGAAGATCAACGCGGCCGGCAGCCGTTGCAGCCGCAGCGCCGCCCGCACCGGTGCCTCCACCCAACGCTCTGATGCGGCCGCCAGCAGCAGGCTCAGCAAGGCGATGAGCACAAGGGCCACAACGGGCACTTCATCCCACCAGAGCAGCCGCGCCAGGGCGATCAGCGGCCAGTGCCAGAGGTAGAGCGGATAACTGATGCGCCCCAGGTAGCCAAGCACCGCACCATCCAACCCACGACCGGTGCCACTGGTGGTGGCAGTGGCGATGAGCATGGCTGCACCGGCCGTAGCGAGGGCCACTTGTGAAAGTACCAGCGCATGCTCGGAACCGGGCAGGAAGGCGTTGACCGCGATGGCCAACAGGCCGATCAGCTGCACACCGCTGCGCGAGGCGGGCGACAGGACCGGCAGGGTCCACATGGCGAGCACCGCACCGAGCAGTAGTTCCCAGGCGCGATACGGCAACAGATAGAAGCTGCTGCGCGCCGATCCATCAAGCGGATGCAAGGCGGCAGCAATGCCCAGGAGCAGCAGGACCAACGTGGCGAGCCAGGCCTTTCCACGCAGGCGCAGCAGCAGCGGTAGCAGCAGGGGCCAGAGCAGGTAGAACTGTTCCTCCACCGCCAGTGACCACAGGTGGCGCAGAGGGTCGTGCCAGCTGTCCTCGGCGAAGTAGGAGCCTTCGCGCCAGAAGCGGATGTTGGCGATGAAGAGCGCGGCGCTGGCGGCATGCTGGCCGGTGCTGCGGAACTCGTGGGCCAGTTGGGAGCACCAGCCGAGCGCGAGCACCGCGGGCAGCAGCAGCAACAGCGCGGGGAAGAGGCGGCGCAGGCGGGCGGCGTAGAAGCGCCCCAGGCGGAAGCTGCCGGTCGCGTGGTCCGCAGCGATGCGGCGGGTGATGAGGAAGCCGGAGAGGACGAAGAACACATCAACCCCCACATAGCCACCCGGCAGCAGGGTGGGCAGCAGGTGGTGCAGGACGACCAGGGATACGGCGATACCGCGCAGACCGTCGAGCGCGGGCAGGTGCGGGAGGCGGGCGGTGGCGGTCATGGCGCCGGGCCTTCAGCGGCGGCGGCGCAGGGGCTCAGACCAGATTGAGGCGCTTGGCCAGGTCGTCCTTGTAGCTGCCACCGATGGGGATCACCTTCTTATCGTTCTCCAGGATCAGGTTGGGCTGTTCGATGGCCACGATCTTGTCCAGGCGCACAATGAAGCTGCGGTGTACACGGATGAAGTCGGAGTCGGGCAGCTTCGCCTCGATGTCCTTCATGGTACTGTGCACGGTATAGCGCGTGTTCAGCGTGTTGATCACCACATAATCCTTCAAGGCCTCCACATAGTAGATATCGGAGGTCTTCAGCTTCACCAGTCGGCTGTTGCTCTTCACGAAGAGGATATCCCGCGCGGGATCCTTGTTCTCCACCAGGGCGAAGAGCATGTCACGCTCCTTGAGCACCTCGGCCTCCTTCTTGTGCTTGTAGAGGGCCATCTCGATCGACGTGTGGATGTCGATCTCCTTGAAGGGCTTGATGATGTAGCCGTAGGGCTGGGTGACCTTGACCTTGGCGAGGGTGCTTTCGTCCGCGTAAGCGGTGAGGAAGATCACCGGGATGTTGGTCTCCTTACGGATGGAGTCCGCCGCTTCGATGCCGTTCATCTCCCCTTTGAGCATGATGTCCATGAGGATGATGTCCGGCATGTGTTGTTTGGCGAGCACCACCGCCTGCTCGCCCGTGCTGGCGGCGCCGACCACGTGATACCCCAGCTTTTTCAAACTGTGCTGGATGTCCTTGCTCACGATGCTCTCATCCTCCACTACGAGGACGTTGGTCTGCGCCATTCTTAGGTGGTCTTGGAACGTTCAAAAGTAAGCAAATAGCTCACGCCTCCTTCGCTTCTACGGTCCATGGCGCCGTCGAGTTGACCGATGAGCGTATCAACGAGCTCCAGACCAAGGTTGCTGTGGGTTTCAGGTCGGAAGCCGGCGGGCAGTCCCACACCGTTGTCGCTCACTTCGATGCGCACCTGCTCACCAGCGAGGCGCAGGGCGATCCGGATGGTCCCACTACGGTCGTTGGGGAAGGCGTGTTTGAGCGCGTTGCTGATGAGTTCGTTGAGGATGAGGCCACAGGGAATGGCCTGATCGAGCACCAGGTGCACTTGTTGCAGATCGGTCTGCAGGTCCACCTTTCCGTTGAGGCTGTAGCTCATCACCAGGTTGCGGCTGAGCCCGTCGATGTAATCGGCCAGATCGATGGAGGAGAAGTCCTTGGTCTGGTAAAGGCTCTCGTGGATGAAGGACATGCTGCGGATACGATCGCGGCTGTCGCGCAACAGGCCGATCATGCGCTGGTCGTCGCCCACGTGGGCCGATTGCAGGTTGAAGATGCTGCTGATGATCTGCAGGTTGTTCTTCACACGGTGATGCACCTCCTTCAGCAGCACCTCTTTCTCGTGCAGGCTCTTCAGCAGTTCGGTCTGGGCCAGCTTGCGGTCGGTGATGTGATAAGCGAGGCAGGAGAGTTCCTGCACCTGCCCGTCCACCACGATGGGGTTGAGGAAGTTCTCCACCCAGATCGTGCGGCCATGCTTGTCGGTAAGCTCCGCCTCGAACTGCTGGGGCTTGCCCTTGAGCGCGGCCAGGTAGCGGTCGCGGTAGTTGTTGGTGCGGGAGCCTGCAGCCTGCTGTGCCGGCTTGTCCACGAAGGGGTCCCCAACAGAAAGGCGAACACCGAAATCCTCCTCGATGGCCTCCAGGAAACGTTCGTTGTAACTGGTCAACCGCAGGTCCCTGTCCAACGTCCAGATCATCATGTTGGCGGCGCTGTCGAAGATGGCCTTCAAGCGGGCGCTCTGCTCACGGGCGAGTTCCTCGGCGGCGATCTGCTCGGTCACCTCATGGCCAATGCCGAACACCTCGGTGATGGTGCCGTTCTGACCGATCACCGGGCTGAGGAAGATCTCGTTGCAGACCCGCCGCCCTTCGGTATCGGTACGGTCGGTCTCGAACCGCACGGCCTGGCCGCTGAAGGCGATGGCGTATTTCTCCTCCCAGAAGTCATGGTAGTCCGGTTCGGCGAACAGCCTGCGAGGACGTTGCAGGTCCCGGTTCAGATCGGGCTCCGAGCCATAGAGCCGCTTGATCATGTTGGCATATCCCGCGTTGTAGGAGGTGATCTTCAGGTCGCGGTCCACCGTCCAAAAGAGGTGCTCACTGCTTTGGAAGAGGGCACGCTGCTTGGCTTCATGTTCCTGCACACGCAGGCTGGCGGTGCGCTCGGCCGTGACGTCGTGGAAAATGCTGCGGGTGGCTATGGGCTTCCCTTCCACCGTTCGCAGGTTGCTGGTGCCCACCACGTGAACACGGCTGCCATCCTTTGCGAGGAACACGGTATCGATCCGGCCCGGGTCCTCTCCCTGCATCAACTGGTCGAAGCTGCGCCTGCAGTGAGCCTGGTGATCGGGCGCCACGATGTCCATGAAGTGCAGGCTGGAGAGCTCCTCAGCGGAGTAGCCCAGGGTCCGGTGCCAGGCCGTGTTCACATACTCGAAGCGTCCCTGTGGATCCACGCTCTGGATGAGGTCGGTGGCGTTCTCGAAGAGATCGCGGTAGCGCTCCTCGCTGGCCTTGAGCGCCTCCTGATCGCGTTTCAGCCGGGTGATGTCACGCGAGACACCCATGGCGCCCAGCAACTCACCATCCTCATCGTACAGACGCGACGCCGCCAGGAAGCTGGTGAACACCTCGCCAGTGCGGGTGATGTTGCGCACCTCGCCGGTATACATGCCGTGGCTGTCCAGCTCCTGCAAGACCCGGTCGTGTTCGGCTGGATCGGCGTAGAGCGCCCGGACATTGGTTCCGATGATCTCCTCGGGCTCATAGCCGAACCGCACACTGGCCGCAGGATTGTATTCGGTGATGACACCGTTGGGATCGGCGGCCATGATCATGTCCAGGCTGCTGTCGATGAGACTGCGGGCGAAGCGGCGCGAGCGGCGCAGTTCCTCCTGGGTGCGGCGGTGATCTGATATCTCCTGACGCAGCACCTGGTTCACCTCCTCGATCATCTGCAGGCGCAGTTGTTCCTTCATCAACTGCTGCTGAGCGCGCTGGTCCTGCAGGGTCAGTTGAACGGCATCGTGCCCATGGTGCGGCGCGGGGCTGACGGACAGCACCAATCCGGTCTCCCGTGATCCGTTCATCCGCACGGGCAAGGGACCAGCGTGGAGCTCGGGCGCGCGCAAGCGTTCCAGGATGGAGGCCCGATCATCGGCATGGAACATGGCCAGTACCTCGGTCCCGAGGGGAGGTGCCGGACAGAGCGTTTCAGCCGCCGGGTTGGCATAGGTCACGCGGCCATCCTTCACCACCAGCAGGCCATCGCGGATGTGCTCCACCAGGCTGCGGTAACTGGCGATCAACGAACGCTGCTCCAACTCCGCCTGCTTGCGCGCGGTGATATCGATGAGGGTACCCTGGATGGTGGCCTCCCCGTCCTCTGCGGAATCGATGAAGACGTTCTCCAGTACGTGCAGGTCCCGTCCCGAGCGGTGTCGCAGCACCATCTCATGGTTCACCAGTTGACCGTTGGTCCGTAAGGCCTCAAGGAACGCCTCACGCGCAGCAGCACTGGGATAGAGTTCAAGCAGGGGCTGCCGCATGAGTTCCTCTGCAGTGCGGTAGCCGAGGATACGGGCCAGGGCATCGTTGGCCTCCAATAGACGGCCGTCAAGGGTGGTGCGGAAAACACCCGCCAGGCTGCGCTGCACCAACGCATCATAGCGGCGTTGCAGATCGGCGTTGGTGGTGGAGGAGGACATCGGAACAGCAGAAGCAATTCGGCCCCGAACTTACCAAGCCCACAGTGAACAGGGGAAGAACATCAATCAGCTGAACCCGGCTCAAATGGGGGCGGCACCTTCACCCCATCGATGCGCACCTCCACACCGTCCTTGTACTTGATGGTCATGATGGGGAAGCCGTTCTCGTTGTAGTGGATGAAATCGCCCTGTGCGAGGCCGGCGCTGTACTTGCCCTCCAGCTTCAGCTCACCATTGGGCCAGTACCAGCGGTGCTTCCCTTCGGGATCGCCGTTCACGAAGTTGCCCACGAAGTTGCGCGAACCGTCGTGGTAGGTGAAGCGCCATGGTCCATCGCGAAGCCCATCCTTGTAAGCCCCTTCCTCGCGGTGATCGCCTACGTGATAGAGCCATTTGCCCTCCTTGTTGCCATCGATGTACTCACCTTGGGTGAGCACACTGCCATCCTCGGCATATTCCACGGATGCGCCGTCCTCCCTGCCGCGCCGGTAGTACTCCTCACGGTGTACGCTGCCGTTCTCGTAGAACCATTTCCATTCGCCCTGCGGCAGGCCGGCCACGTAGTTGCCTTTCTGTTCCACCTTTCCGCTGCGGTGGAAGAAGCTCCACGCACCATCGCGTTTGCCCTCCTTGTAGGTGCCTTCAGCGCGTTTCTCACCGGTGGCATAGTACTCCACCCACGGTCCTTCCAACGCGCCGACATCGTTCACACGGCCCTCGCTCAGCAGCCGGTCACCCGCGTAGATCTTGGCGCCGACGAGCGATCCATCGGGCGCGAATTCCTTGAAGAGGCCCTCCTTCCTGCCGCTCTTGCTGTAGCTGCCCAGGCTGGCCACCTTGCCATTGGGGTGGTAGCTGCGCTTGATCTCCACCATCAGCTTTTCCTGGGCCTGGGTGTCCAGCTGGCCGGCGTCGTACTTCTGCAGGGTCTTGAGGTTGCCCAGCGCGTCGTATTCCTTCACCACACCCTGCAACTGGTCATCCACGTAGCTGCCTTCCCAGCGCACCTTTCCGTTGGGATGGAACTCCTTCCACGGCCCCTGCTTCAGACCCATGCGGTCCACCCGGTTGATCTCATCCCGGCGGCGCAACATACCGGCGCCATAGGTCAGCAGTGCTACCACGCGACCATCGCTGGCATACTCGGTGCCCTTGCCATCCTCCTTGCCTGCCTTGAAGGGGATCTCCTTATGCACCTGGCCATTGGGGTGGTAATAGCGCGCCACTCCTTCACGGAGGTCGTTGACATAGGGCTCCTCGCTCATCAACACACCGGCCGTGTCATAGCGCATCAGCGGACCTTCGCGCTTATCGGCGCTGTAGGCGATGGTGCTCTCCAGTTTCCCGTTCGGGCCATAGAAGCTCCAGGTGCCCTCCAAACGACCTTCACGGCGGTCCCCTACGCTGCGCAGCGTTCCATCGTCGTAGAAGCTGCGCCAGGTACCTTCCGGCCTGCCGTTCACCAGCACCCCTTCACTGCTCACCCGACCGTTGGGATGCAGATAACGGGTAAGGCTGTCACCCACCACCGGCTGTGCCTGTGCGGCCAGCACTGAGACACCCACCACCACGATCATCAACAACCTCTTCTGCATTTATCCTATCTCTTTAAAAGAGTTGATGATATGATATGGGCTGTTGATCGTGTTGATGAAGAGTTGGCGGCTCGCTTGCACGGATCGCTTATCAAAAGTAGCGCACGGGTTATCAACAGTGGTGGAAGAGAGCGGGGAACGGTTCCTGCTTGGGCATCAATGGAAAGTGAAGGTCGATCAACGATCGTGAACAAGTAAGCTCCGCTGGGGTGGTGCAAAGATCGACATCCCTTGGGGTACCTCCCGATCGTTCGATCGCTGTGCAGGAACGACTGGAAAGAAAGCCTTGCAGGATCCAGCGGATCGATCATGGCCATTAACACTTGTGAACAGCAACTTTTCTTGTTGCGCGTTATCAACACGGATCGCACCGATCCAAGGGTTGGAATGTTGGATCCAAAGAGGGGTTATGAACATCCTTGCACCGAAGCGGGCACCGGTATCTTTGGAGCATGGCCCAGCAACTCTACATCGGCAGTGATCATGCCGGTATCGACCTCAAGCACCACCTGAAGGAGCACCTGCGCGCACGCGGGTTCCAGGTGAAGGACGAAGGCACCCACGTGAAGGATAGCGTGGACTATCCGGACTTCGCCCATCCGGTGGCGCAGGCCGTGGCGGCCGATCCGGAGGTGCTGGGTGTGCTGATCTGCGGCAGTGGCAATGGCGTGAACATCACGGCCAACAAGCATGCCGGTGTACGATCGGCCCTCGCCTGGTCGCCCGAGCTGGCCACACTGGCTCGTCAGCACAACAACGCCAACATCATCGCGCTGCCGGCCCGTTTCATCAGCCCCGAACAGGCGGTGGCCATCGTGGATGCCTTCCTGGATGCCCGCTTCGAAGGCGGACGTCACCAGCGGCGCGTCGAGAAGATCGAAGCGGTGCAGGGAGCATGATGCGGCGCGCCTCCCTCCTCCCCTGCCTGTTGTTCGCGGCGCCCCTGCTGGCCCAGGTGGACAGCATCGCGCTGCGCTACGCCAATACCATCACGACGGCCGATCTGGAACGCCACCTGCGCATCCTGGCCAGCGATGCCTATCAGGGCCGCGATACCGGCAAGGAAGGCCAGAAGATGGCAGCAGCCTACCTGCGCGAGCAGTTCATCGCCATGGGCGTGCCACCGTTGGAAGGACGCGACGGTGTGGTGGATGGCTACTACCAGCCCTTCACCCTCATCGAAGAACGCAGCGGATCGTTGAGCCTGGTGAACGCCGGCGACACCCTGCGTTGGATGGAGGAGGTGCTGTACTTCCGGGAGAACATGGAGGCTGACGTGGCCGTGGACCGCGTGCATTTCGTGGGACGCGATGGCGATGCAGCCAAGGCGGGTGACCTGAAGGATGCCGTGGTGGTGGTATCGCTCACGGGCGACGCCGCGAACCTCTTCATGGCCATGCGCGACCACGCCGATCGTGCGGCAAAGGCAGGAGCGCGCCTGTTGATCCTGGCCCAACCCGGGCTGGGCAGCCTCATGGCCAGCGGCGAACTGAACATGCCGCATGGCCGCCTGCGCCAGGCGTACGCACCGCAGAAGCCCCGCAACGGCCTGCAGGTGATGGCCGTCGATGATGCCAGTGTGCAGGCCCTCATCACCAAGGGCCGCTGGAGCAAGTGGAAGCGCAGCCGCAAGCCGCGGATCATCCCGGCATCCTTCACCGTGGACCACAACAGCCGCCAGAGCGAAGTGCGCACGGAGAACGTGCTCGCCTACATCGAAGGCAGCGATCTGCGCGACGAACTTGTGGTGATCACCGCGCACTACGACCATGTGGGCGTGGAGAAGGGCCAGGTGTACAATGGTGCCGATGATGATGGCAGCGGCACCGTGGCCTTGCTGGAGATGGCCGAAGCCTTGATGCAAGCGAAGAAGAACGGCCATGGACCGCGGCGCAGCGTGCTGATCCTGCCGGTGAGCGCTGAGGAGAAGGGCCTGTTGGGCTCCGAGTACTACAGCGATCATCCGGTGTTCGCATTGGACAGGACCATCGCCAACCTCAACATCGACATGATCGGGCGTACGGACAGCGCCCACGCGGGCAAGGCCCCGTACATCTACGTGATCGGCAGCGACCGGCTGAGCACCGATCTGCACGCCATCAATGAGGAGGCCAACCGCAGCTATGCCGGGCTGGAGTTGGACTACACCTTCAACGCACCGAACGACCCCAACCGCTTCTACTACCGGAGCGACCACTACAACTTCGCGCGGAAGGGCATCCCCAGCATTTTCTACTTCAGCGGCATCCACGCGGACTACCACCAGCCCACGGACGATGTGGAGAAGATCGAGTTCGACAAGCTGCGGCAGCGCGCCCTGCTGGTGTTCCACACGGCGTGGCTGTTGGCCAACCGCACGGAACGACCCACGGTGGACGTGGAGCAGCGCCCCTGATCAGGGCAGTGCGGCCACCTGGCCTTCGTTCAGCAGTTCCTCCACGTAGAGCGTGAGGCTGCGCTTGTACTGGGCGTAATGGGCGCCCGTGCTGGGCCCGTAGATGCCCGTGCGGATGCGGCGCACCTTGCCCTGGCGGTCCACCAGGATGCAGGTGGGATAGCTCATCACATGGTTGAGGAAGGGCATCTTGGCGGCCGCTTCCTCCTTGTCCGAAGAGCCTGCATACAGGATGGGGTAAGGCACTTCCAAGGTGCGCTGGTAATGCTCAAGTGCGCGTTGGGCGCGTTGGGGATCGCGGTGCTTCTCAAAGGCCACGGCCAGCACTTCCAAGCCGGCATCATGATGTTTGGCGTAGAGCTCGTTCAGCAGGCGGGTCTCATCCACGCAATTGGGGCACCAGCTGCCCATCACCTGCACCAGCAGGGCCTTTCCCTTGAACTGCGGATCATTGGGCGACACCATGCGGCCCTGCAGATCGGGGAACTGGAAATCGATCATCTCATGACCCTCACGCAGGAAGGTCAGCGAATCGGGATGGCGCAGCTTGAAATCGGGCTCGCGCACCGCCGACCACGGTTCCTCCCAGTGGATCCCACTGCGGAAGCGGCCCACCAGGCTGTCGCCCTGGCGCTCGGCTTGGAACAGGAAGGCGTGCGAACCGTCGAAGCCACCCAGGAGCAGGGAGTCGCCTTGTATCCATCCGTCGAGGTAGCGGTAGTCGCCGGTCTCGGTGAGGAAGGTGCCGGTGGCCTGGCCGCCGCTGCGCAGTTCGAAGATGCCGATGGCGTCGTAGCCGTCCTCCTTTCCAGGGCTGAAGCGCACGCGCCAATGGCCGGTGAGCGCGCTGCTATCAACAGCTGGTCGGGGCTGATGGCCTGCGCGCGCCACGAAGGGCATCGAATGGTCGGGGCCTTTCAGGTAGTTGAACCAACGACCGCTCATATGGCCTTCATCGTGCAGCACGGCCTTGAACTCCGAGTCGAAGAGCGGCATGCGGATGAAGAGCGAATCGCCGCGTTGTTCGATGTCCTTGGCGGTGATCACCTCATCGCCGTTGATCACCTGCAGCCACCAGGTGGCGCTGTCCACCGGCGCCACTTCCAGGTGAACGGGCAGGGTGGCGCCGTTCAGCTCCAGGGCCATGGTCCAACGGCCCGGCTTGGGGCGCAGGGCGCGTTCAGCAGGCTCCGGCGCGGTGCATGCGACCAGCAGACCCAGTACCAAGGCCAGCGAGAGCAGGGACTTCATCGGCGACAAGATAGGCGCGGCGCGCAATTGGGCCGGGCCTTTCTCAGAGGTCGAATTGGATGCCTTGCGCCAGGGGCAGCTTGGTGCCGTAGTTGATCGTGTTGGTCTGGCGGCGCATGTAGGCCTTCCAGGCGTCGCTTCCGCTCTCGCGGCCGCCGCCGGTCTCCTTCTCGCCCCCGAACGCGCCGCCGATCTCCGCACCGCTGGTGCCGATGTTCACGTTGGCGATGCCACAGTCGCTGCCGGCCGCGCTGAGGAAGCGCTCGGCCTCGCGCAGGTCCAGCGTCATGATGGCGCTGCTCAGACCCTGCTTCACGTTGTTCTGGATGGCGATGGCCTCGTGCAGATCGCCGCTGTAGCGCAGCAGGTACAGGATGGGCGCGAAGGTCTCCTCCTGCACGATGTGCATGTCCGGCGTGGCCTCCACGATGGCGGGCTTCACGTAGCAGCCGCTCTCGTAACCGGCGCCGCTCAGTACACCACCGGCCACGGCCAGCTTGCCGCCCTGTGCCTGTGCGGCTTCCAGGGCCTTCTGGTACATCTCCACCGCCGCGGTATCGATCAGCGGACCCACGTGGTTGTGCTCGTTCAGCGGGTCGCCGATGCGCAGCTGTCCGTAGGCTTTCACCAGCTTGTCGCGGAAGGTGTCATAGACGGAATCGTGGATGATCAGGCGACGCGTGCTGGTGCAGCGCTGACCGGCTGTTCCCACCGCGCCGAACACACAGCCGATGAGGGACATGTCCAGGTCGGCCTTGTCGCTGATGATGATCGCGTTGTTCCCCCCGAGCTCGAGCAGGGAACGGCCCAAGCGCTCGCCCACCGCGGCGCCCACGGCCTTGCCCATGCGGGTGCTGCCGGTGGCGCTCACCAGTGGCACGCGGGTATCATGGCTCATCCATTCACCCACCTCGCGACCACCGTTGATGATCACGCTCACGCCTTCCGGTACGCCATTGCGCTTGAAAACGCGCTCGGTGATGTGCTGGCAGGCGATGCTGCAGAGCGGTGTCTTCTCGCTGGGCTTCCACAGGCACACATCGCCGCAGATCCACGCCAGCGCGGTGTTCCAGCTCCACACGGCCACGGGGAAGTTGAACGCCGTGATGATGCCAACGAGACCGAAGGGATGCCACTGCTCGTACATGCGATGCTCAGGGCGTTCGCTGTGCATGGTGAGTCCGTGCAGCTGGCGGCTCAGGCCTACGGCGAAGTCGCAGATGTCGATCATCTCCTGCACTTCGCCCAGGCCTTCCTGGTAGCTCTTGCCCATCTCGTAGCTCACCAGCTTGCCCAGCGCGGCCTTGTGGGTGCGGAGTTCCTCGCCCAGTTGACGCACCACTTCGCCGCGCTTGGGAGCGGGCCAAGTGCGCCATTCCTGGAAGCCGCGTTGTGCGGTGGCGATGGCTTGTTCATAGGCCTGCTTGTCGGCACCGCGCACGCTGCCGATGAGCGCACCGTCCACCGGGCTGTAGCTCTCCAGCATGGCGCCGGAGCTGGCGATCCAGGTGCTGCCGGTGCTGACACCGAGGTTCTCGGACTTCACACCCAGTTCAGCGAGGGTGTCGGTGATCACTTGGGGGAGGGCGACGAGCGTGCGGGTGGACATGGTACCGGTTGTTGAAAAGGGCTGCAAAGGTACAGCGTGAGGGGGTCGCCTGAGGGTGGCCGACCCTCAGGGATACCCGCCCCACCTAACCCTCAGAAAATGAGGAACTTAAGCCAAGGCCCAGAACTCGCCCAGGATCAACGAACGACAGACTCCGACAGGTGCACCACTGGCGAACATGGCCAAACGCAACAGCGGCCAAAAAAACAGCCTTCTCAGGCCTCGGCCTTCCGAGCGACGTAAAGTGAGCTGGAGGTTGGGCGGCTTCCGAGCAGGGCAAGGAGGTTAGACCAGGTGCCCTTGAGCACTGCGAGCGGAAAGGCGAGCAGCGCTGAGCGTCCGCGGTAACCTTCTGACAGCAGCGCGATGTAATAGGCATCGAGCCACATGCGGCGGATCTCCAGCAGCTCGAACCCATGTTCGCGCAGCAGGGTCTTCAGGTCGTCGCGGCGGAAATGGCTGAGGTGGCGTGGCACATCCCAGGCGGCCCAGTCGGTGCCATAATGGGTGGCGTCCCAGCTTTCGCGATCCGGAACAGCGATGACCAGCAGCCCACCTTTGGCGAGGAGGGCGTACAAGCGTTTGAAGGTGGCGCGCAGGTCAGGCACATGTTCCAGCACGTGCCAGAGGGTCGCCACCTGGAAGTTCTCCTGGGCGATGATGCCGGTGATGGCGGGCACCACGGCGAGCGCATGTTCGCGGATGGCCTGTTCGCGTGCGGTGGTACTCGGCTCCACACCCTGCACAAGGTAGCCCCGGCTGGCCAGGTAGGCGAGGAACTGTCCGGTGCCACAGCCGATGTCCAGCACACGGCCGTTGGGGTGGTAGCGTGCAATGAGGTTGTGCTTCCCCCGGATGGCACGACGACGTGCAAGCTGGTACAAGTGCTCCTTCAGACCACGGCTCCGGTTGCTGTGGGAGATGTAGTCGTCGCTGGCGTAATAGCGGTCCAGCTCGTTGGCCAGCGGACGCGGGTTGGTGAAGGTGAATCCGCAGCTTGAACAGGCCACCACCTGGAACGATTCCTGGGTGATGGAATGGTCCTTGATGGTCACACCCGGTCGGAATGTGGTGGACCGGCAGATGGGACAGTGGGGGAGGGTTTCGCGGTGTTGTTCCACGTGGAACGATCGGGTTGGTTGCGCACGGGATCCCTTGATCTACAGGGGTTCGAGGACTGTGGGGGCGTGCGGGGTTGGTGTGTGGAACGATCAGCGGCCGAGGTAGACCATGAGCACGCTGAGGTCGGCGGGGGATACCCCACTGATGCGCGAGGCTTGACCCAGGGTGGTGGGGCGGACCTTGTCCAGTTTCTGGCGAGCTTCGATGGAGAGGGAGGTGAGGCGATGGTAGTCCATCCCCAGGTCGAGGGGAACATCCTCCAGGCGGTTCAGCTTTTCGGCCATCTCGCGTTCTTTGGCCAGGTAGCCATCGTACTTACAATTGATCTGCACCTGTTCCACCACCTCGTCGCGCAGGTCATCGAAGGTGTCGATGAGGGTCTGAACGGTGGGGGAGAGGGGCAGCAGATCGGCCAGGTTGAGTTGGGGCCGGAGGAGCACATCGAAGAGCTTCACCTTCTGTTTCAGGGGCGATGTTCCACGTGGAACGATCACCTCATTGGCGGCCTCTGGCTCCACGCTTTCGGCCTTTAGCGCGCGGCTCAAGGCGTCGGTGAGGCCCTGCTTCCGCTGCACCCGTGCCAGGCGTTCCTCGGAGGCCAGACCGATATGGTGCGCACGTTCGGTGAGTCGGAGGTCGGCGTTGTCCTGGCGCAGCAGGATGCGGAACTCCGCCCGGCTGGTGAACATGCGGTAGGGCTCCTCGGTGCCTTTGGTGATGAGGTCGTCCACCAGCACCCCGATGTACGCCTCGTCGCGACCGAGGATGAAAGGCTCCTGTTCGCGGACCTTCAGGTGGGCATTGATACCGGCCATCAGTCCCTGGCAGGCGGCTTCCTCGTAGCCCGTGGTGCCGTTGATCTGCCCGGCGAAGTAGAGGCCATCCACGCCCTTGGTCTCGAGGGTGTGCTTCAGTTGGGTGGGGGGGAAGTAGTCGTATTCCACCGCATAGCCGGGTCGGAACATGCGGGCGTTGGCGAAGCCGGGGATCTTGCGCAGGGCTGCCAGCTGCACCTCTTCCGGCAGGCTGGTGGAAAAGCCGTTGATGTAGGTCTCCACGGTATCCCAGCCTTCGGGTTCCACGAAGATCTGGTGGCGGTCCTTGTCGGCGAAGCGGTCGATCTTGTCCTCGATGCTGGGGCAGTAACGGGGTCCCAGTCCACGGATGCGGCCGTTGAACATCGGGCTGCGGTCGAAGCCGGTGCGGAGGATGTCGTGGACCTCCGGACTGGTGTAGGTCATCCAGCAGCTGAGCTGGGGGCGTGCCTGCGGACCGCGGATGGCGCTGGTGCCTGGCAGGTAGCTGAAGCTGTTCGGATCGGTATCGCCGGGCTGTTCCTCCAGCACGCTGTAGTCGATGCTGCGGCCGTCCACCCGGGGTGGGGTGCCGGTCTTCATGCGGCCTGCTTCGAAGCCCAGGGAGACGAGCTGTTCGGTGATGCCGTGACTGGCCTTTTCGCCGGCCCGTCCACCCCCCAGCTGCCGCTCGCCGATGTGCATGATGCCGTTCATGAAGGTGCCGCTGGTGAGAACCACGGAGCGGCAGGGGATGTGCATGCCCATGCCGGTACGCACCCCCACCACGCGGTCCTGTTCGATCACGATCTCCTGCACGCTGTCCTGCCAGAAGTGGACGTTGGGGGTCTGCTCCAGCATTCGGCGCCATTCGCTGGCGAAGAGGTTGCGGTCGTTCTGGCTGCGGGGGCTCCACATGGCGGGACCCTTGCTGCGGTTCAGCATGCGGAACTGGACGGTGCTGCGGTCGCTGACGATGCCGGAGTAGCCACCCAGAGCATCCACCTCGCGTACGATCTGTCCCTTGGCCACGCCCCCCATCGCGGGGTTGCAGCTCATCTGTCCGATCACCCCCATGTTCATGGTCACCAGCAGCACCCGCGAGCCGAGGTTGGCCGCTGCCGCCGCTGCCTCACAGCCGGCATGTCCGCCGCCCACCACCACCACATCGTATGCCTCCAAGGTGCTCATCGGTACAGGTGCTTGCCATGTCCGGGGTGTTCCACGTGGAACGCAGCCCCTGGATCCTTGATCTTCAGGAGCTTGTGTGCCGATCGTGTAGGTATAGGTCCCATGGACGCAGCAAAGGTAGATCCCGGGTGGATCGCTTGTTGATCAATGCCGCGTAGAACGAAGGTTACAGCAGGCGCGCAGCACGGGTCCGATACCTTCGCTCTCATGCACCACCGACGGCTCCTCTTCGCGCTTCTGTTAGCCCCCCTGATGACCTTCGCATGCCCCTGGCAGGGCATCTACACGGGCACCTTGCAGGGTGTGCCGGTATCGCTCACCCTCCAGTGCGAGGGGGAAAGCTATGTGGGGCACATGGAGGCGGAAGGATACCCCTACACCCTGCACCTGTCGCCGGTGGATGCCGGCACAGCCACGGGCACCTTCGCGGACCCTGCCTTGGGCGGCACACGCTCCTGTTCGGCACGGTGGACCTCCGGCACCTTGACCCTCCTCATCGGCGAGCAGGAAGCGCTTTTGGTGGGTGCCGCGCCCCTTGAGCTGGTGTTCCGCCGCACCGCCACGCAGGCGCCGCGCACACCTGCTGCTGCACCCAAGGCACAGGACCAGGGGACCCGCGATGGGCGCTTGGTGGGCACCTGGGTATATTCGGAAAGCTACGTCAGCGGCAGCTATTCCTTCGCCACGGAATGGCGCTTGACCCTGGGTGCGGACGGCAGCTTGCGGCAGGTGGGACGCACCGTAGGTGGAGGTCCGGAAGTGAGCGGGGACAGTGGCCAGGGGGAGGTGGCCACGGGCCGGTGGCGCACCCAGGAAGGGCGCATCGAGGTGGACCTGGGCACCGGTTTCGCACCGCACGCCCGGTATGTATGCGATGGCGCCCGGGTGATGTTCACCCTCACCAACGGTGATAAGCAGGTGTGGGTGCGGGAGTGATCTTGAGCCGTCCTACTTGTACTGCTTGGCGGCTGCCTTATGCGCCTTCGCGATGGCCTTCACCAGGGAGGCGGGCTCCATCACCCGCACGCCATCGCCCATCGCCAGTAGTTCGTTGTGCAGCTCGCGGTTGGGGTGTACGAGCAGCTCGATGACGGTGCTTTCGCGGTCCTCCTTCACCACCTTCTGGGTGGGATGCAGGGGCAGGGCCTTCACGTATTTGCCCTGCACGGGCGTGAAGCGGAGCACCACCCGCTCCACCTTGCCGGCCGAGGCATCCACCCCGATGACGTTGGTGTAGAAGGCCTCCACGGCGGCGCGTTCGGTTGCGGCGAAGCGCTTGGTCGTGGTCACCAGCCCGGTGATGCGGTCCAGCCCCAGGGAGATGGGGTTGTCGTAGCCGTCCGCGAGGCCCAGCACGTACCAGCGGCCACCGTATTCCTTCAGCAGGAAGGGGCGCATGCGGAAGCTGCTGCCCTCCTCCTTCTGGAAACGCTGGTAGGCGATCTCCACCCAGCGCCGCTCGCGGATGGCCCGCAGCAGCGTGCCCCAATGCTGCAGGCCTTGCAAGGCGCCGTTGCGCTCCATCAGCACCACATCGGCGGTGCTGCGCAGGTCGGATCCCGATGCGGCCAGTAGTTCGCCCAGCACGGCGCGCTCCAGCAGGGGCAGCACGCTATGGCGTCCCTCCTTGGTGGCCGGCAGGTGGTAGGTGTTGCGGGTGCGGTCGTAGCCGATCTCCAGCCCCAGTTCCACCCGGATCTGTTCGATGTCGCGCTGCAGGGTGCGGGCGCTGAGCGCAAAGCCGTGCTGCTGGAGATGCTCCTGGAGCTGGGCGAAGGTGGGGGTGTGCTTCACCTGCTCCAGGATGAGCAGGAATCGCTTGAGCTTGCCTTGGAAGGACATGGTGCGGATGGTCCGTTGAATGCCGGACCAAGGTAGGGAGCGGGGCAACGACCAGCGGTCCCGACCCGTGCGGCCAGGGTGTTGGTCAGTGCTCCTGTACCATTCAGAACGGCCTGGTCCGTGCCCGCCCGCAGGCGGCATCATGGGTGTGCGCCAACAGGTGTCGGAGTGTGCCACGTACTGCGCAACTTGCGCCATGCGACTCCCGCTCCTGTTGATCGCCCTGGCCTGTACCGCCGCACTCGCTGCCCAGGACACCCTGCATGTGCGCTCCCACGACCGCGCCACCATCGTCACGGACCCGGCCGCCGGGGTGCGTTCCTTCCCCGTGCGGGTGCAGTTCCCCAAGGCCGAAGTGGACCTGCGCCAGGTGCTGCTCACGGTCACCTTCGCCTGCCCGGACAGCCTGCGCTGCGCCGAGTGGGACTACCTGGACCACATCCTGGTGCATCCGCTGGGCACGACCGACACCCTCGAAGTGGCCCGCATGCTCACGCCGTACGGTGGCTTCTACAAGAGCCCCTGGTCCTTCACCTGGCAGGTGGATGTCACCGACTTCAGTCCCGTGCTGCGCGACAGTGTGGAGGTGATCCATGTGCACAGCGGCTACGAACCCAACACCGATCGCGGCTGGGCCGTTACGCTCGACTTCGCCTGCATCACCGGTCCGCCGGCGGCGCGGGTGCTGGCCGTCAACACCCTGCATCGCGGTCACTTCGCCTATGGCGACAGCACCCGGCCGTTCGCGCAGGCCGTGCCGCCGAGGACCATCACCACCCGGCCTTCCACCGCCCTGGCCCGCGTGCGCCTGCAACAGACCGGCCATGGCATGCACGCCGACGATGGCTGTGCGGAGTTCTGCCGCAAGTGGCGCGAAGTGCGCTTCGATGGCCGCACGGTGGACCGCAGAGACCTGTGGCGCGAGTGCGGCACCAACCCCCTGCAGCCGCAGGCCGGCACGTGGATCTTCGACCGGGGGCATTGGTGCCCGGGCGAGCTGCAGCAGCCCGATGTGGTGGATGTGCCGCTTGTGGGCCGTGAGCGCACCCACACGGTGGAGGTGGTGATGGAACCCTACGCCCACGATAGCAGCACGGCCCACTGGGACCTGGCCGCCTACCTGGTGGAACTGGCGGCTCCCGCTGCAGCGCACGATGTGGCGCTGGTCGACATCGTGGCCCCGAGCACTGCCCCGATGCATCGCCTGCGCAACCCGGCCTGTGGAGCGGCCATCGTGCAGCTGCGCAACCGCGGCGCACGCCCCTTGCGGAAGGTGGACATCGTGTACGGGCTGGCCGGTGGGCCGATGCGCACCCATCGCTGGACCGGCGATCTACCCTTCGATGCAGTGGCGGAAGTGACGCTGCCCGGCCCGTTGGAGGGTGCGGATCCGGCGGTGTTCGAGGTGCGGCTGGAGCGGCCCAACGGCAAGCCCGATGCCTGGCCAGCGGACAACGTGTACCGCAGCACCTACACCCCGGTGCCGGTGTACCCCGCTCCGCTGCTCGTGCAGTTGCTCACCAACGACCAACCGGGGCACACCGGACTACAGGTCACCGACGCTGCGGGACGCGTACTGGTGGCCCACGCCCCCGGCAGCCTGGATAGCGCCCGCCTCTACACCGACACGCTGCGCCTGGCGGAAGGCTGTTACACCCTGGCGCTGGTGGACACCGCGGGAGATGGCTTGGAGTTCTGGTACAACACGGCCGGTGGTCGCGGGGTGTTGCGCTTGTTGGATGGTGAGGGCCGGTTGCTGCGCCGCTTCGAGAGCGACCATGGGAGCGGCATCACGCACCACTTCCGGGTGGCGGCCGATGCGCCCACACTGCGCGATACGGTGCCGGATATCGGGCTCTTCCCTACCCGTACCACGGGCCGCACGGTGCTGGACTACTTCGCGGACCGGGCGGCACCGGTCACCCTCCAGGTGCTCGATCCGCAGGGAGCGGTGGTGCTGGAGCGTGCGCTGGGGGTGCTGCGGCAGGAGCGGGTGGAACTGGACCTGACCGGTCTGGTGCCGGAGCGCTACACAGCGGTGGTGCTGCGGGATGGGAGCGAGGTGTTCCGTAGGCGGCTGCGGGTGGTGAAGGAGTAGTGTCACCTGACCGTCGTCAGTGCGTTCGGTGGTGCTTCGTGCTAGGTTCGGGGTGAAGGACGAACAGAGCGTCCCTCATTCCCACCATGACCACCCGGACCACCAGCAAAGCGGGCAGCACTTCAGGAAAGAAGGCGACGAAGACCGCCACGAAGAAAGCCGCACCACGCGGCAAGGCCATCCCTGCGCCGCGCAAGCCGCGCAACCTGGCCGCACAGTTGCCCGGCGAGCAGCACCCCGGCCAGACCAGTGCCGAAAGCAAGCTGCACGACCGGCCCGGATCGCAGCCGGAGCGTGTGCGGCACCAGCACCCGGGCAGCACCATACCGAAGAGCGGCGCAGCGCGCAGCAACAAGCGCGCCACCAAGCGCTGAGGATCTTACCGGGCTCCGACACGGATCGTCGTAGGGGCGGTGGTACCTTACGGCCATGCGCACCCTGTCCAAGAGCGACCTGAAGGTGGCGCTCGACTGTCCGACCAAGCTCTACTACCGCAAACAGCGCTTTCCCAGCACCCTCAGCGACAATGACTACCTGAAGCTGCTGGCCGAGGGTGGCTATGCGGTGGGTCTGATGGCCCAGTTGCAGCATCCGGGTGGCATCGACCTGGGGGGTATCGGCAACGGTGCCGAAGCGGCGGAACGCACCCGGGCGCTGCTGGCACAGGAGGAGGTCACCCTGTTCGAGGCCGCCTTCCTTCATGATGCGTTCCTGGTACGGGTGGACATCCTGGTGAAGCGCGGCGATCGCTTGGAGCTCATCGAGGTGAAGTCCAAGGGCATCGACGGGCCGCATGAGCTGGAGGACCGCGACTGGCAGGAGTACCTGGATGACGTGGCGTACCAGACCGGGGTGGTGCGCCTGGCCGCACCGGGCTGCACGGTGGAGCCGTACCTCCTGGTTCCGGACAAGACCAAGCGCACCGCCATCGACGGGCTCAACGGGCTGTTCCGCATCAGCCGTGGCGTCGCGGAGCCCGGTGGCTTCCAGCCCATCGACGTGCGCTACACCGGCGATGTGGAAGCCCTGCGCGCCGAGGACCTGCTGATCAAGCTGCCGGTGCACGCTGCGGTGGAGGAACGCCTGCCCACCCTGATGCCACGCGCCGTTGAACTGGCTGACAGCCTCAACCCCACGCTACAACGCATCGCCACACCGATCGGCCTGCACTGTGCATCCTGTGAGTACCGGGGTGCCGCACCGGACGATCCCGCACGCGATGGCTTCCGCCAGTGCTGGGGCCCGCTGGCCGATGCGCCTCCCACGGTGCTGGACCTGTACCGGGCGGGCAACCTCAACACCTGGCAGGGCGGAGCGTTGGACGACCTCATCGCGCAAGGACGCGTAGGCATTGCCGATGTGCCGGACAGCGTGTTGGTGGGCCCCAAGCCGGAGAAGCCCTACTTCGGTGGTCGGCCGCTGATGCAGAAGCACCAGCGCAGCGAGCGCATCGACCCGGCGTTGCGGGCTGCGGTGCAGGGCTGGTCGTACCCGCTACACTTCATCGACTTCGAGACCTCGCGCATGGCGCTGCCGTACCACCGCGGCATGCGGCCGTGGGAGCAGATCGGCTTCCAGTGGAGCTGCCACACCATCGCAGCGCCGGATGCCGAGCCCACCCATGCCGAGTGGCTCAACACCGAGGAGGCCTTCCCCAGCTTCGCCTTCGCGCGTTCCCTCATGGAGCACATCGGCGAGGCCGGCACAGTGCTCACGTGGTCGGGGCATGAGAACACGGTGCTGCGCGACATCCGATGCCAGATGGACACTTACACCCATGCGGATGCAACGCTTGCGCGCTGGCTGGATGCCGTGGTGCGCGACAAGGACCGGGGCCTGGACGGTCGCCTTACGGACATGAACGCCCTGGCCGTTCAAGGCTACTTCCACCCGGACACCAAGGGGCGCACGAGCATCAAGTACACCTTGCCGGCCGTGCTCAAGGAACAGCGCTCCCCCCGCATCCGGCGTTGGCTGGAGCAGTTCGGCACCCGTACGTACGGACCGGTGGACCTCTGGGCGACCGATGATCGGGGTGTGCCGCTGAACCCCTACGGGCTGCTGCCCGCCATTGAGCTCATCGATGGGTATGCGGTGCGCGAAGGCACCGGCGCCATGACGGCTTATGCGGACATGCTGTACGGCGAGCTGCGCGACCGACCGGAAGCGCGTGCAGCCCTCAGCGAGGCCCTGCGGCTCTATTGCCGGCTGGATACGCTCGCCATGGTCATCATCTGGGAGCATTGGCGGGGATGAGCGCGTCGGACGTGGTGACCACGCTGCTGCATCTCACTCCGCATACATCAAGGTGGCCAATGCGAGCATGCTTCCCATGAGCACGATGAGCGCGATCCACCACAGCAGTTCGCGCCAGGGTCCGGGTCCCGGTGATCGTTGATCGGATCTGGTCATGGATGCAAGATGCGGGTGCAACAACGACAATGGGTGTCGTAGTGTTGGTGGCTTGATGCTGCTGCTGGCCCGGGGGGGCGGTGGCCGCAACGATGCTCATTGGAGGAGCCCCCAGCGCATGGCGAAGAGCACCAGGCCGGTCTTGCTCTTGATGTCGAACTTCTCGAAGAGGCTGATGCGGTAATTGTCCACGGTGCGGCGGTGCACGCCCATGCGCTCGGCCATCTGTTCATAGGTGTACTCGGCCTCGTCGCACACCAGCAGGAGGAAGTCCATCTCGCGCGGGGTGATGCGTGCGAGCATTTCCGCGCGGTCGCGCTCCTGGCGGTTGCGGTGCAGGGCATCGCTCTGCAGGGCGTTGTGGGTGTTCTCGGTGTAGTAGTAGCCGGTGAGCAGCAGGCTGTCCAGGGCGGTCTTCAGCACGGCAGGGCGGGTGCTCTTCAGCAGGAAGCCGCGGGCGCCCACGCGCACGGCCCGCACCACGGCCTCCTCGTTGCCGTCGAAGGTGAGCGCCAGGGGCAGCACTCCCGGGGCGTGTGCGCGCAGCCAGGCGATGGTCTCGTAGCCGTCCATCACCGGCATGTTCAGGTCCACAATGGCGATGGCGGGCAGCGGAAGCCCATTGCCTTGCAGCACCTGGAGGGCGTCCACCAGTTCCCGGCCGTTGCCCGCTTCGAGGCGCACCTGGTAGCCTCCCAGGCCGTTCACGGTGGCGGCCAGGCCGCTGCGCATCAGATGGTGGTCGTCCACCAGAGCTACTTCATGTTCCATGTTCCGTGTCATTGGGTCCGATCGTCCAGGTGCATCCGTTGCCCGGGGTGCTCTCGCAGTGGGCCTCGTAGCCGATCAGCACGCAGCGTTGGTGGATGGTGTGGATGCCCGCACCGGGGCTGCTTCCACGTGCGTTGAATCCGCGGCCCTCGTCGCGCACCTGCAGGTGCAGGCCGCTGCCGGCGGGCTCCAGCAGGATGTGCAGCACGGGGCTGCCGCTGTGCTTCACCGCGTTGGTCACCAGCAATTGGAAGATGCGGAAGAGCACGGTGCTGGTGTCGGGCGGTACGAAGGGCAGGGGCTGCTTCACCTGTAGTTCCACCCGCAGGCGTGCCACGCGTTCGATCCGTTCCGCTTCGGCACTGATGGCATCCGCCAGGCTGCGGTGTTGCCAGAGGTCGGTGTTCAGGTGGTGGCCCACGCGGCGCACCTCCTCCATCCCCTGCTCCAAGGCATCGCGCGCGGCCGCGAGCCGGGCGTTGCTTCCCTGCTCGTCCAGCTCATTGTTCACCCCCAATTGGGCCACGGCCAGCAGCTGGCCCACGTTGTCGTGCAGTTCGCGGCCGATCTCGCGCAGGATGTGGCGGGTGGTCTCGCGTTCGGCAGAGGCCACCTGGTCCCGGCGCAGCCGTTCGGCCTCGGCCATCTCCGCACGGTGGCGGATGCGGCGCGCATTGTTGAGCACCACCAGCAGCACCACGAAGGCGATGAGGCCGAGCAGGACCGTGGTGCTGACGATGATCGTCCAGTAGGGGTCAAGGCCTTCCATGTGCGATGGTCCGTTGGGGTGAAGGGAACAGCATGGCGGCCACACCGAGCGCGGTGCACTGCAGCAGGAACAGCAGCTCCACGATCAGGTAGAGGGAGTCCGCCGCTTCCATGTTCTGCACGTAGAGGTGGTTCAGCAGCCCCAGGTAGGGAATGGCTGGTCCCAATGAGGCGAAGAAGGCGACCAGCACCCAGAAGACGGGGTCCTTGAGCAGGGGGTCCAACGAGGTGGCGGCCAGGTACAGCAGGCGTGCGGCCAGGGCGATGCTGAGGAAGGCGTAGCCGAACAGCAGGCTGCGGGCGAACAGGAGCGCACCTTCCATCAGGTGGATGGACTCCCACACGAGCAGCCCGAAATAGGCGGTCAACGCGAGGCCCACGAGCAGTACCTGCCAGGAGCGGTGCAGCGAGCGCATGAGCCAGTAGCTGAGCAGGGTGATCATCACGGGGATCCAGGTCTTGTAGAGCAGGGTGTTGTTGATCTCTTGGAGCGAAAGGACCAGGGCGCAGTTCTCCACGATGAGGCTCAGCACCATGAACCACAGGATCGGGCGCAGGCCGACCGGCATCCTCTTCAGGTTGCGCAACCACAGCAGGAACGCGCCTGCCTGGAACACGAGTTTGATGAGGCTGATCGTCTCGATGGTGCGGTGCGGAAGGAGCCCTAAGCTATCGCCATCCAGGCCGCGTTCACAACACCTTCTTGCAGCGTGGCGGGCAGAGGTGGCCGAGGTCCATGGCGAGACCGGCATAACTTCCGGAGGGAGGTATCGTTGTTGTACTTAACAGGTCACCATTTTCGGTAGCTGTGTGAAGCGCGAGCATGTGCCGGTATTCGGGCACCGCACCATGCAGTGCCATCGCCCCATATTCCAGCACTTCAGAGATACAGGTGACCACCAAGTACTTCACTGGCGGGAGGTTCGTATCAGCTGCCTGTTGCAAGACGTTGTCCGCGATCAGTTTATTCACGTTGTCGGCGTAAGCGAACCACTCGGCCTGTGGGTCGGGGTAAGTGCCATTGTTTGCGTGGGCCCTGTGTGTGGTGGTGTCCGTTGGGAATATGCGGATCCTTTCCTGATAAAGGGCTGTGAGATCATTCGCTGCCGAAACGGTTATCTCCACCAGTTCAGAATTGACCACCTTGTATCGCTCTTGGAACAGCTTAAGATCCCCCTTGGTTGTGAAATCTGGGAACATGAAGCGAACCACCGGGCAAAAATCCATCCCACTTATGCCATAGTCGAAATAGATGCCCCTTGCGTGAGCGCCATGCTTGCCCAGCAAGGCGGCCTCCACATTATCGATCGATCCCAAGCTGATCTGTACGGAAGTCCCCTCCAGGTCTATCGGGTCGTTCGTGAGATCGCCTGGCTTATTGAACTTGAATTGTCTTTTGAAGACCCCGTTCGCTTGGGTCAGTTCTGATCCGCGATACAACTTCGCGCGGCGTGTCAGCAGGGAGCTTATGCCGTACTGGGAAGATTGTTGTGACATGGCTTTCGTGTTGGTCTGGGGCAAATCAACGGAGGGTGCGGCTGCGCCCACAGGTGAAAAATACGTGGTCGGGCAGGTGAGATCTCACCCCCCCACGCACACCGCCCGACCACAAGGGCCGGGCGGCGTACATCGATCAACGGGGGAGAGGCCGCGATCAGGGAAGGGTGCCACTACGCGTGTTGGTGGGCACGCTGCCGCCCACGGTCTGCAGGATGGGGTCGCGGTCGTTGGCCGGACCGGTGTACTTCACGGTGCCGTCCATGTTCACGTCCTGCGGCAGGTAGCCGGTGGTGGTGTTGGTGGGCACCGAGCCGCCGATGGCCTGCAGCAGGGGGTCGCGGTCGTTGGCGGGGCCGGTGTAGCGCACCACGTTGTTGCGGTCCACATCGCCGGTCCACAAGGTGGTGGCGGGGAAGGCACCGCTCACGCTGCGCCGCGCATCGGCCCCGAAGCAGGCCTCCGCCGCAGTGCGCAGATCGATCGTGGTGACCGTGTTGCTCAGCAGGAAGGGCACCGCGGTCATCACCCCCAGGTGGTTGCGGTGGCGCAGCGCCACGTACAGATCGCCCGGCGCAGCCTGCAGGCTCAGCGGGTTGATGCCGTCGAGGTCCACCACATCACCGTCGCGCTGCAGCAGGGCACAGCGGCTGTGTACCACGCTGGTGGGGTCGGTGCCGGCCCGCAGCTCCACCACCACCCAGTCCACAATGGCATCCGGACCGGTGGTGGCCAGTACGACAGGCGATGTCGTAGTGGCGCTGCCGCCCGTGTAGCTGTAGCCGAGCGCGCTGTAGGGCTCCGTGGTGGGCACCAGGCCCAGGGCGCGCAGGCCGTCGTTCATCAGCCCGGTGCTGGGGCTGTACGGACCGTCCAGCAGCACCTTCAGGTCCAGCAGCACACAGTCCTCATCCACCTCGCCATCACAGTCATCGTCCAGCCCGTTGCAGGTCTCCGTACCCAGGGGGTTCACCGTGGCGTCGTTGTCGTTGCAGTCGCCGCCCTGCGTGATGAAGCCGGGCACGGGGGTGCAGGAGAGCACCATGGCATCGGTGTCGCCGAAGCCATCGCCGTCCGCATCGGGGTAGTAGGCATCGCCGGTGTTGTTGTCCACGGTGCCGTCGCAGTCATCGTCCACCCCGTTGCACACTTCGCTCGCGCCCGGGTTCACCGCAGGATCGTTGTCGTCGCAGTCGCTGCCGGCCCACCAGCCATCCTCGTCCGCGTCCACCATGCCCAGGCAGCTGGCGAAGGTGGCGAAGCAGCCGCTCTGCAGCTGGCATTCCAGGCAGGCCTGCTCACTGCCGAGGCATTGGATCGGGCAGTTGCCCTGCCAGCACAGCACGTAGTCCTCCACGCAGGTGAGGCAGAAGGCGCCCAGTGGCACCCCTTCATCCTGCAGGCAACTGCTGATGCACCCCGGATCGCCCGTGAGGCACTGCAGGGCGCAGCTGTTCAGCGCGTTCAGCAGGGTCTGCTGGTTGGTGGCGAGCCACTGCTGCTCGGTCACGCTGCATGTGCTGCAACCGTTGCCCGGGAAGAGGTCGCTGTTGCTGTCGTCGCAGTCGCCCTGCTGCGCCACGTAGCCCACGGGCTGCACGCAATCGCTGAGGCTCACCGCATCGTTGCCGAAGCCATCACCGTCGTTGTCCTGGTACCAGGTGGTGAGCACCGGTCCGCCGCTGCAGTCCTGGTCGATGGCATCGCAGGGGTCGGCCGCGCCGGGGTTGATGGCGTCGTTGGCATCGTTGCAGTCGCCGCCCAGGGTCACCGTGCCGGGGATGGGCGTGCAGGAGAACTGGCCCGTGGCATCATCGCCGTAGCCATCGCCGTCGGCATCGGTGTAGTAGAGCGTGCCCGCGTTGTCGTCGGTCTCGCCGTTGCAGTCGTTGTCGATGCCGTCACAGAGCTCCGGCGCGCCGGGGAACACCGTGTCGTCCGCATCGTCGCAGTCGCCGCCCTGGGTGGCCGTGCCGGGCGGTTGGTCGCAGGTGCCGGTGATCTCCGTGCCGTCCAGGCCGAAGCCATCGCCGTCCGCATCGGTGTAGTAGGTCACGCTGAGCCCTTCGTCCGTATCGCCGTCACAATCGTTGTCCACGCCGTCGCAGACCTCGGTGGCCCCGGGGAATATGCTGCCGTTGCTGTCGTCGCAGTCGCTGCCGGCCCACCAACCGTCGCCATCGGCATCCACCTGGCCCATGCAGCTGGCCAGCGCGGCCAGACAGCCCTCCTGCACCTGGCAGCTGAAGCAGAATTCCGGTGAGTTGAGGCATTGGATACTGCAGTTGTCCTGTACGCACAGGAGGTAGCCATCGATGCAGCTGAGGCACACGGCACCCAGCGGCACACCGCTGCTCTGCAGACAGCTGGCGATGCAGGTGGGGTCGCCGAAGCACTGCAGCGTGCAGTCGTTCACGGCCGCCAGCAGCGTCTGTTGGTTCGCAGCGAGCCACGCCTGCTCCGTGAGCGTGCAATTGCTGCAGCCATTGCCGGGGAAGACATCGCTGTTGGTATCGTCACAGTCCCCGCTGATGGCCACGTACCCGGTGGGCTGCGTGCAATCCTGCGTGGTGGTGGCGTCGTTGCCGAAGCCGTCACCGTCGTTGTCCACGAACCAGGTGGTGAGCACGGGCCCGCCGCTGCAGTCCTGATCGATGGCATCGCAGGGGTCGGCGGCGCCGGGGTTGATGGTCTCGTCGGTGTCGTCGCAGTCACCGCCCTGTGTGATCAGGCCGGGGATCGGGGTGCAGGAGAACTGCTCGCTGTTGATGTCGCCGTAGCCATCGCCGTCCGCATCCACGTAGTAGGCGATGCCCGCGTTGTCGTCCACCTCCCCATCGCAGTCATCGTCGATGCCGTTGCAGAGCTCGGGCGCACCGGGGTAGATGTCGGCGTTGCTGTCGTCGCAATCGCCCACCTGGCTGGTGGCGCCGTTGGGCGGGTTGCATCCGCCTTCCACGGTGTTGTTCTCATCGCCCCATCCGTCGCCGTCCAGGTCCGCGTAGTAGGTGGTGGGCGTCTCATCGATCAGCCCATCGCAGTCGTTGTCGATGGTGTCGCAGATCTCGTTCGCACCGGGGAACACGTTCGGGTCGCTGTCATCGCAATCAAGTTCGGCCACCACCCCATCGCCATCGTTGTCCGTGAAGCCTGCGCAAGCGAAGTAGGCCGCGTTGCACGTGGCGTTCACGCATTCCACGCAGGGCGCCGAGCCGAAGCCGCCAACGCATTGGGCGAGGCAGTTCTCCAGGATGCACACGTAGCGCTGGGCCACACAGGTAGCGCAGCTCTCAGGCAGCGGGGTCCCGGCCAGGAGCGCGTCCAGCAGGCATTGTTCAGAGGCGCCGCAGCTCAGGAAGGCGTTGCCCACGATGCCCTCGATGGTGGCCTGGTTGGCGAGGATCCATGCGCGGTCGGCATCGGAGCAGTTGCCGCAGCCTTCGTCCACCGTGCCGTCGCAATCGTTGTCGATGCCGTCGCAGACCTCAGCGCTCGCGCCGCCCTGGTAGCCGTCGAAGGTGGAGAAGACCACGGGCTCCTCCGGTGCTTGGGGCAACAGCAGGTAGGCCTCCTCCCACAGCAGCACATCGTTCTGGCTGATGCTGATGGTGTAGCAGCCGTTGGCGATGCACACCGGCAGTTCACCGATGCCCTCGGTCTCCTGCGGAAGGTCCAGGTCGCCTTCCAGGATGCCGCCACCGTGTTGGATCACGTAGTGCGCCGTGCCGAAGTCGCCGGGGTCGTTGGTGAGCACGATAAGCGTGAAGCCTTGTTGCACCGACGCGTTGTCATCGTCGCAGTCGCCGCCGGTGGGCGCACTGTTGGGCGGTTGTGTGCAGGCGGTTCCGAGCGAGCTGCCACCCACGCCATCGCCATCGTTGTCCGCGAACCACTCCTGGGCCTGCGCGCAGGGGCCGGGGCAGGTGGCATCGGGATCGTAGTCACAGGAATTCGGGTCCATGCAGCCGATGTTGGCCACGCAGGTGCTGCGGCATCCGCAGCGCTCGTTCACCAGCGCCAGCCCCGCCGCGGGATCGTAGTTGAACAGGCCGGTGTAGGGCAGGTCGTCGGGTTGCGGGTAGAGCATCGTCACCGACCGGTCGGGGCAGATCATCAGCAGGGTGGGCACCGCGTTGTCATACATGCCGATGGCGTCGTACAGCGGACCGAAGGACTCGCCGTCCTGCACGATCACGGGCCACTGCGCCTCCTCGATGAAGGGCGTCACACTACCGGCACTTTGGTCCACCGCAATGGCCACGATGCGGATCTGGTCCGTTCCATCCGGACCCATGTCCGCGTTCCAGTCCTGCAGGAAGTTGGCCGTGAGCATCTGCTGGCTGGGCGGGCACCAGGCCGCGAAGAGGTCCAGCACCACGGTCTTCCCTTGTGCCAGCAGGTCGTAGAGGTTCACGCTCTGGCCGGTGGTGGCCGTGGCGGTCCAGTCGGGGCTGTACACGTCGTTGGGATTGGCACCCGGCACGATGCCGTCGCAGTTGCGGTCCACACCCTCACAGCCCTCCGGCGCGCCGGGGTAGGTGGCGGGGTCGTTGTCGTCGCAATCACCGCCTATCTGCACCGCGCCGACAAGTGGCGTGCAGCTGATCGTCGCCGTGGCGAAGTCCCCGAATCCATCGGCGTCGGCATCGGTGTACCACACGAAATCCTCGTCCACCTCGCCATCGCAGTCGTTGTCCAGGCCGTCGCAGAGCTCCGTCACGCAACCGCTGCCGCCGCAATCGCCGCCGTCGTTGCCGAACTCGGCGCAGTTGAAGAAGATGAAGTTGCCCTCCCACTCGAAGCTGCCATCATCGCAGAAGCCATCGCCCACCCATTCGGCCGGTGCGCAGTTGCCGTTGCAGTCGGCGATCTCTCCCGGCGGGCATTCGCCGGGCAGCAGGCCAAGGCAGCTGCAGTCCGGGCGCACCGTGTCGTTCACGGTGTTCGGATCACCGTCGTCGCAAGCCGCGCCGATGAAGGTCAGGTCCGGGTCCGCATCGTTGCAGTCGCCGGCCACCTGCACAAAGCCGGCAAGGGGCGTGCAGCTGATCTGCAGGGTGGCCTCATCGCCGAAGCCGTCGCCATCGGCATCCGCGTACCAGCGGAAGTCCTCGTCCACCTCGCCGTCGCAGTCGTTGTCCAGCCCGTCGCACGCTTCGCTCGCGCCGGGGAATACCGCATCATTGGCATCGTCGCAATCGCCGGGCTCCGGCGAGGTGCCCGGCGGTTGGATGCAGGCCAGCACGAAGCTGTCCACAGTACCCCAGCCATCGCCATCCGCATCAGCGAACCACACGCTCGCATCATCCTCCGCCACCCCGTTGCAGTTGTTGTCGATGCCGTCGGCGCTGTCGCAGCCATCGGGCATGCCGGGGTTGATCTGGTCGTTGGCATCATCGCAATCGCCGGTCTGCTGTACCGAGCCGGCCACCGGGGTGCAGGAGACCACCGCGGGCACATTGGCGCCCCAGCCATCGCCGTCGGCATCGGGGTACCAGCGGAAATCCTCGTCCACCTCCCCATCGCAGTCGTTGTCCACCCCGTCGCACAGTTCCGGGGCCTCAGGGCCCACGGCTCCGATGAAGCCTTCCGAGGGGAGGAAGAAGAACTCCTCCAGGTCCTGCCCATCGAAGGTCCTGATCACGGACGAGCTGGTGAGCGGCACATCGCTGCTGCCTACCGATACGCTGAGGCAGCCAGGCGCCTGACAGAAGGTGAGCTGCGCGCCCGCCACACCGAAGCCGGGCAGGTCGGTGACGGGCAGCGGACCATCGTGCACCACCGTACCGGCCAGCGTCACGGTCAGCTCCACCGTGCCGCTCAGGCCCTGCTCATCGGTGAGGATGGACACCTGCACCAAGCCTTCTGTACAGCAACTGCCATCATCGCACACCGCGGTGCTGTTGTAGTTGATCGCGCCCGGGTCCGTGCAGCCTTGCACGGGGCTGCCCACGGTGAAGCTGAACGCACCGCCGGTGATCGCCCCGGAGGCCACCACCGCTCCATCCAGCGTGGCGGTGAAGGTGCCATCCACGGGCCCACTGCCATCGGTCACCGTGGTGGTGAAGCAGGCGTTGGTAACGCACAGGGTGAAGGTGTCGCCCGTGCCGCTGGCCTGGGGCACGCCCAGACCGTTCACCACGCTGTACTGCGCGTTCGCGCCGGCAGGGGTGCTCAGGCTCACCGTTACCGATGCACAGGGCACGCACTGCGCGGCCAGCTGTTGGTACGCGCCGTTCACATCCAGCTTGCCGCCGGTGATGGTGATGGCGTTGCCGCCGGGGAAGGGCGCCACCCCGTTCAGGATGGCCTGCTTCACCTGCAGGGCCGTGCCTTGCGGGTCGCTGGTGATGCCTTGCGCGAAGGTGACACAGTCATTGCTGTAGAGCAGCGCCACCGCACCGGCCACGTTGGGGATGGCGAAGGAGTTGCCGTCCACCGCCGCATAGCCGCCGCCCAGGTCGGTGGTGAGGATGTCCAGACCCGGTGCCAGCAGGTGTACGGTGTTGTCGCCCACGGCGAAGGGTACCTGGTCCTGCTCCCCGTAGCTCGTCACCACGATGTTGTTCGCGTTGGGGCAGGTGGCGGGATAGTCCGGCACTACGTCGATGTCCGTGCCGTCATTGGGGCCGCTGGTCACCACCAGGATGCCGGCCGCGCCGAGGTCGTCGAAGAGCGGATCACCAAAGCCACAGTCCACTCCCGAAAGGCCCCAGGAGGCGGTCAGCACCACGATCAGCCGTCCTAGCGTGCCGTTGCTCTGGTTGAAGAGCGTGCGCTGGTTCAGGCAGAACTGGAACTGCGTGAACACATCGCTCAGCGAGTTCACCGTGGCGGGGCTCACCAGGTCCACGTCCCAGTTCACGCCGCTCACGCCCGTGCCGTTGTTGCCCACGGCGCCCACCACACCGGCCACCTGGGTGCCATGGTCATCGGCGGCGGGCTCATCGAACACCATGTTGTCCGCCAGGTCCGGATGAGCGCCTTCCACGCCGCTGTCCACGATGCCCACGGCGATGCGCTGGCCCATGGCCGTGGTGCCGCCGGTGGTGCTGTTCCACACGGGCTCCACGTTCATGTCCACCAGGTGCCATTGGCTCCCGTACTGCGGATCATTGGGTTGTGCGCGGCGCTGCACCGGCAGGTCCGCCTGGGTGGCCTCCACGCCGGCCAGTCCCTTCACCCGCTCCGCCAGCCGCTCGGGTGCCACCGTGGCATCGCCCACCACCAGCAGGTGGTAGCGCCCTCCCTCGCCCAGGGCCTTCAGGCTGGGCGTGCCCCAGGCCGCAGGCAGCGCGGCCTGCAGCTCGCGTTGGATGCGCGCGGCATCAGCGCCCTTCTCCAGGCGCAGCAGCAGCCGGCCGGGGATGGGGGCCTGCTGGGCGTGGGCAGGAGCGAGCAACAACAGTGCGCACGCGATGGCGAACAGCACGCGCGTGCAGGAACGGAAGGACAGGTGGGTCATGGTCGTGTACCGTCCGGGACAAGCGAACGGCACGGCAACCTAGCCCGGGCGCAGGCCCCAAGGCAATAGAACAAAGGTTAGGGGGGGGTGCGAAGGCCCCGCCCCCTGTGAAAACTACGTGCCTCGGGGGGGGTGAAAAGGGACCTGAGAGGGAGGGGGGAGGGGGGCTTGGTTTGCGGGGACCAAAACCTGGACCCATCATGAGAGCGATCTTAACGACGGTAACACTTTTCCTGCCTGCTCTTCTGTGGGCACAGCACGCTTCCATTGTAGTTGACATGGAGACCATGCAAATGGAGACACCAGCTAAGTGCCTCAAGCTCGATGGCACGGCATCCCTCACGCTCACAAATGTGAATCCGCTTACCACGGCGATCACCATTACCTCCAAGAACGTTCTCATTTACACCGAGCCGAACGCGGCCACCAAACTCATCAGCGGCTTTCCTGACAGTGATGCGGGCCAAGCATTGCAGCAGCAGACGCAACAAGACCCACCAGGAGAAGGCACTGATCAGACCCAGGAAAAGATCGACGCATTGCTCAGCGAGCAGGATGGCCTCCTGTACGAAAAGGCAGTACTGGAAGACTCCGTGAAGGTGTTGACCAGGACGATGGATGCAGCGACGAAGTCCAAGGACCGAACGTTCATCCTGGAACAGTTCGCCACGATCTATCCTGACAGCTCCGAAGTGCTGAACCAGAAGAGCACGCCGGAGCTGATCAGCCGGCTCCGGTCGGACTGGAACAACAGGCTGAAGGAAGCGACGGAGCGCCTCACCGCCAGCAACGTGAGGATGACGCAGATCAATGGACGCATCAAGACCTTGAACGACGAACTCCAACAGCTACGTGCGGATCCCTTTACGGATGAGTACATCAGGTTGCAGGAACAAGCGACCGAGGTCTATAACGCATGGAGGGACCTTGTCCTGTTGGGAGACAAGTTCAAGGTGCTCGAAACAACGATGAAGGATCCCTGCTTGTCGGTCGCTGACTTGCGCGAACGAGTCGCGAAGTGTGGCCAGGAGTTCATGCAGGTGTGTTTCAATGGAGAGGAGATCAAACTGGCCGCAGCGCTGGAGTCCTTTCAACGGCGCTACGAAGCATTCCTCCTGGTGCCCAGTGTCAGCAAGCATTTGAATGAAAATGCTGAAGAACGTACCCGGGTCACGGGACTGAAGGATGCTGTGAACGCGGTGCGGACCGAGTTCAGCAAACACGACTACAAGGCCATCGTCGCGTCCTATCACGCGTTCTACAATTCCATGCGATCGGATGGCGCTTATATTATCCGTAGCTTGCCGGTGCAGGCGGTGGAGGACTTCATCGAGTTCGAGGTTAAGGTGGAGGCCAGGTCAGGCCTCAGCGGGGCCTGCGAGCCGCGTGAGGGCAGCTTCACCTACAAGGTCTACATCTGTGGGGGTGTGAAGGTTGATTTCGGCACGGGGCCAGTGGCACTGTTGGGTGTTCAGGACGAAAGCTACCGCCTACAGACAGACCCGAACAATGCCAACAACTCTTTCGTTGTGGCCAACGCCGACCGGCAGGATGTGCAGCCAGCGCTGATGGCCACGATCCATATTTCAAAACGGACCCACCGGTTGATCAAGCCGGACCTCATGCTCGGCGGAGCCATCGACATGACCGAGTTCGAGAACGTGACCCTTCTGGCCGGTGCTGGGATCATGCTCGGACGTGACCCTTGGGTATCGATCCATGCCGGCCCGGTCGTCAAGCCTGTGCAGGTATTGAAGGGTGAATTGGACTTCGATCGCTCCTTCGTGACCGCGGACCTGGATGAGAATGCACTGACCGAACAGCGCTACAAGGTGGGTTGGTTCGTGGGTGTGTCGTTCTTGTTCCCCAAGCGGAAGTAAGGCTACCTCGTGATCGAGGAGAGCATAGCTTGATCGTGTCGACCCTTCCGGAAAATGCCCGGAAGGGTCGACGTGCATGGTACCTGGCCGCATGCTTGGAACAGGGTATGGTCAATCGGGAACGCCGCCAGCGGAGGGCCTGCTCGCGGTATTCACAGGCGCACCAGCGCATCCATAAGCTCCTGTTTCTTTCGCCTGGATACCGCGATGTTCATGCCGTTGGACATGATCACCTCGCCACCCTCGCCCTTGATGTATTTCCGAATGTGCTTCTTGCTGATGAGGAAGGAGTTGTGAACCCGGATGAAATCCTGCTCACCCAGCAGGTCCTCGAACTCTTTCAGGGTGCGTGAGATCACCAGGCGCTTGTCGTCACGCATGTACAGGGTGGTGTAGTTGGAATCCGACCCGCATACCACGATCTCGTTCACGTGCACCAGCTCTAATCCGTCGCTCACGGGCAGCGCGATCACGCGGTCACCGATGGAGCGGTCGATGTTCTTAAGGAGCATGTCAACCATGGGCGGCTTCTCTGCGATGCGTGAGACCTCCATGGCCTTGGCGATGGCATCGGCCAGCTCTTGCGCATCGATGGGTTTCAGCAGGTAGTCGAGCGCGCTGAAGCGGATGGCCTTCACGGCATGGCTCTCGTGTGCCGTCGTGAATATGACGTGCGGTCGGCGGTCGCCCAAGGCACGGAGCAGGTCGAAGCCCGTCCTGTCCTTCAGCTCGATGTCGAGGAAGAGCACTTGGGGCGCGGTGCGGCGGATAAGCTCGATGCCGGAAGGGACGTCATCTGCTGTCCCGAGCAGCTGAACTTCCTGATGCCTGCGGTCCAACAGGTTCTTCAGGAGGTTCCTCGGAGCGTCCTCATCATCGACGATGACAACGGTGAGCGATGTGGCCATGGGAGTGGATTGCTGTGCGGAAGATAGTACTCGACTTCCAGTAATGAGTGGCCGAACTTTGGGGAAGTTTACACTCCGCCCGGCACACTTTAATCCGCAGATGACCTTACAACAAATAACTCACTGCAGAAAACTGATGCTCAACGAATCAATAGACACACTCCCCGTATCAATAGGGTATTGTGCACACGGCAATATTGAACCAGGTATAGCTGAATTTGAGTATGGATTGTAGCCATCACTTCCCCATTGCACTAAGATATACGGTAGATCTGGCCAAACCGTTGAGTTGACGGTATCGACAAACTGTAGCGTAACATCGGGTGCATTATGTCCTCGAAAGTTGACTCGGTACTGTATGCGCAACGGAGCAGCAACTCCCCCGATGAATCCATTCGACTCAGCAAGAGCATTCCAGACTGCTGAGTCGATCGGTACAGGAACCACCCGGCCTTGGAAACCAAGGTATGTGTAACACACTGACCTTGGACCATAAGCAATCTCATGGGCGGTATACGGAGCACTGTAAGGAGAGCGACGAGATGATGTCAGGCACCCGCATGGGCCTGTAGCGGTCCCATCGACCCGGAAGATCCGTGCTCGTAAAGAGATCACCGGTACTGGGTCTAAAGTATCCGGCGTATTCGGAAACGGAATACTTAGATCCATGAGGTCAACTTCGGCGTTATGATAGGGACCTGGCGTAATGGTGCAGCAACATCCATCATCCTCGTTCGCTTCCGGGTCGTAGTTTTCGTAGGAAGGGTCTGTACATCCAACCACTGGCTTTTGGCAGGCGCTCAAAAGCACACAGTACATGAAAAACATGGATGTATAGGAAAGTACGCGATTCATCACATGAGGTTTCTTGCATCGAGTTTAGATCTGCCGAGTACGTATGACAGACCTCCAGTTAAATAGTTTGTAACATACGCTCTGCTCGCCCATTCATAAGCACTATCGCCAAATCCATGCATGCTGCTAACGAGCGTGATACCAGCGAACACATCGAACCGTCCCCCAAAGGTCCAACCAATTTCATGTGAAACGTTCCAATACCAACGCTTGTATCGATGCTTCTCAACCAAAACAGAAGTTCTCGGAATCTGCTCGTTGAGTGGCCATGTGTCTGGCAGACTACGAATAATCCGCTCATGAAACCCCAAAGTCGGGCCTGTATTTATCCCAGTATAGAATCCGGTACGATTCACCTTTGTCTTCCATGTATCGCGACGGATAGCCTTTATTGAAGAGACCAGCACATCTGTCTTTCTATACCGTGCGTAGAGCCGTATTCCGATACGAAAACTGGCGAAGAACGAGTCTGGTATTGTCTTAGTAACTGGGACGTACTTATAACCATACGGCGCGAATACCGTATAGTCAATTCCGCTGGAAGTGAATGAAAACTCAGGAAGCTTCGAGAATTCACTTACTGCCAGGATATCGAGCTGCGCGCCTACAGGGAGGAGTGCACCAACCCGCGATCCGAAATACTCTGGACGGATGTTCATGGAACGGTCGACCTCGTCAAGAGCTAAAGCATATACACCACTTATGAAAAACCGTGCTCCAAGCCTGTCTCTCCTTACCTCTGGTTGGGAACGTGTTGTGGTCGTGTCAACCTTAGTCGTTTGGGCAAGCACGTGCATGGTACTTGGAACAAAAAGGCTCAGCCCCCAAAGTAACTGCCTGATCGCCTTCAAGCTTGCTTCGAGGAGCTGGCCAGGTTGCATCTGTACGCAATAGGTGGATCGTCTCGCCAAACGGATCTGAGGCGATACGGTCAGACCCTCGTAAAATGGGCGTCTGAATCGATCGTCCCGGAGCTTCAACTTGCAGCTTGGCTGTCTCTTCGTGGATATCATGGTTGTACCCGAGCGTCCAGCTAAGATAGAAATTGCGCCGCTCGACATACCAGCATTCATTCATCTGCCCCGCAACCCAATGGCAGCCGAGCCGATCAATGGGCAGGAGTGCGATCTGCCGGCTGCCTCATGGTGTAGTCACGGGCCCTCCGTCCATGGGAGCACAAGCAGAACGCGCGTTCCGACCGGTACTGGTACGTACGAAAATGTCGCAGGCGCTCCACTTTGGGTGGCCCATAGATCAAGGCGCTCCTTGGTGATCGACGTGCCGAGAGAAGTGTGACCGCTACGGCTGGCTTTGTCGTCTTGTCGCCCGCAGCCGTCATCTTCAATTGTCACATGCAACGCACTGTTGGCCTTGGTCACAGCCACCCGCAGGCAGCCAAGGCCTTTCTTTCCTGCCAGCCCGTGCCAAACAGCATTTTCCACAAATGGTTGCAATAGCATCGGCGGAAGGGATACAGTCTCCGGATCCACATCGTGCGCCATTTCGACCAGGTACCGGAAACGGCCTTTCAAGCGCATCTGCTCAAGTTCGGCGTACAAGCCGAGCACCTCCAATTCGCGCTTGAGCGAAACATCGTTCAGCCTGCTCATCTCCAACACCTGCCTCATGAGCTTGGTGAACTTGGTCAGGAATTCCGCCGCAACCTCTGCTTCATTCTCCAGAATGTGCATGTGGATACTGGTCAAGGCATTGAATAGAAAGTGCGGGTTCATCTGTGCCCTTAGCGCGCGCATTTCGAGCTCCATAGCCTTGCGTTCCGCACGCCTCTGTCGACGACGACGATCAAGCCTGTAGTACATCCAACCGGCGATGATGATCGCTGCCGCAGAAATGCCGATCACAAAGGCAGCACGTCTGTTCATGGTTGCCTTTGCCTTTTCACCCTTCCAATTCGACTCCAAGGCACTCTGCACTACCCAGTGTGCCAGACTGTCTTCCTGACGTATCCTTGCAAAGTCGCTTCGCATGGCCTGGACGATCGAGTCCATGGCACGGTCTCGCCTCTCAATGAACGCGCGTAGGCTCAGCACCAGTTCGTCCATCTCGTCCGCCTCCTGCAAACGGCCCAACTCTGTGTAGACACCCTGAAGCAGTTTGGCACCTTGTTGCCTCAGGTCCGGATCACCTAGTTCAGTGGCAATTGCAAGCCCTCTCTGGCCCAATGGTGCTGCTTGGGTTGGCGCACCACTTTTCAAGAGTCCCTCAGTCATCCCAAGATAGCCGCGGGACTCTGTGCGCTTATCCCCTGTTAGCTGTGCCAGTTCAATGCTCCGCCGATAGAGCTCTGAAGCCCCTCCGCACTCCTCGATCCGCCGACACATGTCTCCCATGCCCGCCAAAGCAAGTCCCTCCAGATCAGCCCTTCCGATAGTACGTGCTTTCAGCCGTGCGCTATCGAGCACAGCAAAAGCCCGCTCAAACTCCCCTCGATTGCCGCGTAATTCACCGATGCGCAATAGCGCTAAACACTCTCCGGAGTCGGAGCGTGATGCCCGGAAAAGAGAACGTGACCGCTCGAATGAAGTCAAAGCTTTCGCCTGATCATGGAAAAGGACCCAAGCCTCACCCACTTCCAGCTCATCACGCGCCTCCGTCATCCCGCCCACCCTGCGAACAGGTTGCATAATCCGGCGATGGCTACTAGCGATGACCGCAGTATCGACTCCCTCTGCGACCATTGCTGCGCCTCTACCGGCTGTTCGAAGTACTTGAACTGGCACACTCGGCATTAGTTCGGCCGCCCCCTTCACAGTGTCGATATCACCCTGTTGAGGAGCAGCGTCGACCATGTACCGTTCTACGGCAATCGTACTTTGCGGCACCAACACATCCACGTCTGAGTTCGTTGGTGTAGCTTGTGAGTCATCGATCAGAGTATTTGCATCCCCCACAGGTATAGGGTGATAGTCAGTCTTTGACCGGTTCATTGATTTCCCCAAATATCCATAGCGCGCATTTTCATATCTTGGATATTTCTTTGCTGTTTGGTTGGCGATCGCCGATTCGGAGCTGTGACCGGCTTCCATCAGTAATGCACTAATAGATGCCATGGCATCATGAGCACCTGGCATGAAGTCGATCCGTTTGAATTCGGCAAAGGCCTGATCATAGAGCTCCATCGCTTTCAAAGTATCGCCCGTGCGGTGGGATAAACACCCAAGATTGAGCAGAGCTGTCGCGCGAATTCGACCATATGCTCTTTTTTGCGGTCTCGATTCTGCGAGCGAACCTGGGATCATAGTTGATAACGCATTGGTTGCAATTCGAAGAGCGAGGTCACATAAGGGTTTCACGCTGTCTGGTTGTTCCGTTTGGATCTCCACGGCAAGCAGCAGTGCCGCATGCGCTCTCGTCGTGTCGTGTGAAGCATGTTTTACGAGAGCTAGTAGTTCCGATTTATTGTAGGAATATTGAGCAGTTATCTTATTGGTTGAAATTATGCTCAGATTTGTGGTAATAAAAAAATATAAAATATATTTATAATACCTAATTATTAAGATTAATGGCTTATTGATTCTCTCAGTAGCTATTGATTTTATTGAAGACATATCTAGGTCATCCGGCTAAAGGGGGTCCAATAATAATATTTTTGAGAACCAAGATGAAATAGAGCATTTGCTGATCAGTATGGAGGACAGTGTCGATGAGAGCCATTTGAAGGGCTCATGTTTGATCTCTGTCTCCTGCCGTGGCCTCAAGCACGGTGTTCTTGAGGTGGGTGCACGCCTGGTGGCGATGGATATTAGCGAGATCTAGTTGATGACGGAGCTGACCAGGATGGCGTAGGTGTTAACTGGTTGTGGGGTGATCGAAGCAGAGCCATCCTCGAGGTAGTTGACTCCTTCAACATCAAACGTTCACGTGTCCGCGAAAGCCGCCTATCCAGCAATAGATCAGCACTACGCAGACCAATGCCCCCCTTGCGCGAGACAAGCGCAAGGGGGGCATAAGTGGCGGATCAGTGCCTGACCGAACGGATCAGCGGGTGATCGCGATCGGGCTGACGAAGGTGTGTTCGGTGCTTCGCACCCAGAGAACGTACCGACCTGATGCCAGCGCGCTGAGGTCCACCGTGACGGTTGCACCAGGCACTATCGCCGGCTCGGCCACCACTCGACCGCTTGCGTCATTTACGCGGACCTCCATCAGTGGATGAGCGGTCTCGGTCCGTATGATGAACACCCCCGCGCTCGGGTTCGGGAACACCATCACCCCAGCGGCCTCCACATCACGCCCCTCGATCCCGACCGTCACATCCACCGTCACGCACACCTCGTTCCCGGCACAACCACCACCCAAGGCTTGTGCGCAAAGGCTCACCACCATCGCTTGGACGGAGGGTACGACGCGAGCGACCGCATCATACGGGTCAGTATCGTCGGGAGCCCATGTCCAACCGGAAGGAAGGGTCCAAGTGATCGAGTCCGCATCGGCCAGCGGCGGGGCGGCTGTGTATTCCAATTGTGCGGCCTCCATCACCGACAGCGGACCACCAATGCTGGATAGGACAAGCTCCATCACGTTCACGTTCAAGGTGGCACTTGCCGCGCCGCAGACCCCTGCACCCGGCACCGTGTAGGTGTATACACCCTCCGGGTCGCCACCAGGGGTGAAGGTGCCACCATGGGGGCCTTGAGGACCGCTCCAACTGCCCGTTGGGTCGGGGTCTTCGCTGAGCGCACCCAGCAGGTCAGTTGGTCCAGCTCCCGCGCACAATTCCAATGTGCCGCCCACGCCCGCATTGGGCGCCTGCTGCACAGCAATGGTGAGCGAGGCAGAGGCATTGGCACAGGGTCCTGTGCCGCTTACCGTGTAGACGTAGACACCAGCGGACATCGTGCCTGGATCGAACTGGCCGGCGGTGGTGCTGGGGCCTGTCCAAGTCCCGTTGGCATCGGGCGAGCCGCCCAGGGCATCGGTCATGGTTACCGGCCCGGCATTGCTGCAGAGGGCGATGGTCCCGTCGAGGCCGGCGTTGGGGGCCTGCGGCTCGATCACCGTCACCGTGGCAGTGGCATCCGGACAGGGGCCCGAACCACTCACGGTGTAGAGATATGTTCCGGGGGAGTTCAATACCGGGTTGTAGATGCCGGACACCGCATCGGTATTGAACGACCATACCCCGCCGCTGTCGGGAGTGCCCTGAAGCTGAAGGAAGAGGTTGACCGGCCCTGCATCGGAGCAGATGACCAGATCGCCGTTGGTTCCAGCGTTGGGAGGCAGGGTCACACTGATCTGCGCTTCACGTGTGGGGCCGGCCACACCACAGGCATTGAAGGGTGTCACGGCGATATTGGCATCCGTGTTGCCGATCGTGGTGGTGATCGAGGCACCGGGACCACCGCTGGCCGTCCAGCCTCCGCTGATCGACCACGCATAGGTGATACCGGGCACGGCGGGCGTTCCAAAGGTGACCATGCTACCTGCACAAGCTTGCAAAGGGCCGGTGATGAAGCTGGGTTGGTCCGGTGTTGGGGCGATGCCGATAGCGAGGGACGCGCTCGGCCCGGTGCCGCAGAAATTGCTGGGGGTCACCTGTACCGTGCCGGAGAGATCACCGATGGTGACTAAGATGCTTGCACTGTCCGAGGGCAGAGCGCTCCAGCCACTGCCTGTGGGCACCTGCCAGCTGTAGCCGGTCGGTGTTGCGAAGCCGGAGCCAAGCTGCGGGGTGGCCGTGAAGGTGACCACATCGCCGGGGCAGAAGGTGGCCGATGATGCTGTGATCACGGGTTGCCCAAGTGAACCCGCCAGGCTGATATTCACCGGCCGTGTCACCACCGAGCTCCATTGACCTTGGTTGTCCAGCAGTTGAAGTTTGAGCGTCTGGGTCCCTGTCGGGTACCCGCACAGGTCCAGCGGTCCGTTGTAGGAAAGCACCGTTTGTGGGGTGCTGAAGACCTTGGTTCGGACGAGCGGGTCGGCATCGTTGGCGGGGTTGCCCACCCAGTAGCGCACGGCCACGATCTCCCAGGGGCCAGGCTGGCCCACCTGCAGGGCGCGGGTCACCACGGAGCTCCAGCGTTTGGTACCGCCGGGCCCCTGGTCCTTCCAACGGAGGTTCACCACATGGGGTCCGAGCGAGAGCCCGCTGGTGTTCAAGGGCGCGTTGCTCAGGTTCACGGTCTGTGCCGGGGCCACTGGCACATAAGTGCGGGCGCCATCATTCTGGTCGAACCAGTACTCATAGCCCACGATGGTGGGGCTCTGGCCAGCAGCGGTGAGGACGATCGCTGCGGCTGCCAATAGGAAGGTGATGTGGCGTATCATGGTGCTTCAGTTCTGCTGGGCGGCACCCGAGAGGTTCACGTTGATCACGCCGCCATTGGTGCTGCCCAGCGAGGGGGAGAGGCTGATCCAATGGGGGTTGAAGGGGATGGCGCCGTCCTTCCATGGGCTGCCTGGAGGGCCACCATAGATCCCGACCTCGCCTTCAGCGCAGCCCATGGTACTGCTCAGGCCGGGGCTGTTGGGTGTGAGGTGGTAGTCATAGGTCTCATTGTAGGTGTTGAAGACCGGAACGTTGACGAATACGTTCGTTGGGGTGATCTGCCAGCCCAGGTTCCCACCGAGGTCCGTTGCTCCGGTCCAGTTCAAGGTGTTCCCTGTTGTCATGCAGAACAGATTGCATTGATAGCTGGCGGCACTGTTCACATTGTAGCTGCTCGATGCACGTGTGAATATGTTCCGAGTAAAGGTGACCCCCTCGTTCTCGCCAGCTGAGGTGATCATGTCAAGGAGCACGCACTGGGTCACCAGGGCAGTGGCGATATCATTGCTACCAAAGTCGATGCCTCCAACGATGATGCTGTTCTCGATCAACAGATCCTGGGGTGCGTTGGTGCCCCCGTTGGTGATCCCGCTGCGGAAGAGACACTGTCTGATCTGCACATTGTTCGGGGCGGTCATATTGAAGCCGGCCATGGGGAATGTGGAGAATGCACAGCGCGTGAACGAGATATTGGAAACCCCACCAGTGAACCGGACCGGCCGGTCAAAGTCGATGCCATGGAAGCTGGATCCACTTCCGGCAGCTTGAATGACCCAGTCGTTATTGAAGCTTGGGGTGACCACGGTCTTTCCTGTAACAGGTGTACCGGTCGATAGGATGCCGGCCCCGATGAAGCAGAGGGGTTTGTTCACTGTGACGGTAAAGCAGTTGATCGGCCCGCCAGGTAGGATGATGGTATCCCCGGCCGCTGAGTTGATGACGATATCACCCAACTGGGTCACATCGTAGTAGAACGTGGAGTTACCGTTGCTCAGCTTGGTTATCACCTGACCTTGGAGGCTGATCACCAGTGAGAGAAGGAGAAGGGTGAGTGTGTTACGCATGTTCGTAAGGGTTTGTGGTGGTTGTTGTCAGCTGTTCCGGCAGGTGCAGGTGGTGCCCGCCATTTGTGCTGCCGTGCGGCACGCATCCTCTTGCGCTTCTCGTTTGAACTTTTCCCCGCACACCTCGGGGAAGGTGTAGGTCTCCTGCTGTCCGTTGCTTACATCGTACGTGTAGGAGCAGGTCTCGCACTTCTGGCAGGCCGGGAGCAGGAAGAGAGCTGCGAGCATCAACAGGATAGCTGAGCGGAACGGAAGGAAAGCAGTGCTGGTCATGGTGGGCAGGGTTGCGTTGAGGTTCAGTGTGCAGTAGGGTGGGCGGGCGCAGTAGGGTCTGGTTCTCCGATCCCGAACGTATGGACGGCAATGGGCCCGGCGGGCCTGGTGATCTGCTCGGCAGCCACAAGGGCGTACTCACCCGGTCGGAGCCCATCCATCCGGAGCTCCCATTGTCCGGGCCCGCCTGCCGCGCGTTGGAACGGGATGGATCCTCCAGGCCGGCGCACATCGCGGTAGCCATAGCAGGTCTGCTCCACGACCACCAGTGTGCGTGCGTCCGTCGCGGGCTGAAGGCGCACCAAAAGCAGATCGTCCGGGACCTGCGCCGTATTGGCAGTGGATGTATCCGCATCCGGTGACGAAAGGGTCTCCACGCGCAGCACGATCGATGAGTCCCCTGCCAAGCGAACGGCCGACCTCTCACCATCGAGTTTGTACACGATGCCCATGGACATGACCAGCGACGGGTATTTGCTGCGCGCTGCACTGGTGCGCTCCTGGATCAGTTCCACCGGCGCAGTGGCCGGACCAACGAGGATGCGCTGCTGAGGAGCTTGGGCACTGTCACCGCTCCAAGACCAGTTCGTGGCTGGGGCGCTCTTCTCATTGGCCCACGATCCCCGCGAGCTGTCGCTTACGAGCGAGCCATCATTCGCTGCGCTGATCTGTGCAGAGCCTTGTTGAGCAGTGCCGACGACAAGGGCGATGGCGAGAAGGACCGGGAACCATGCCTGGGACCGGTGGAGGGAGGGGTGTTGGTGGCGCATGGTCGGTGCTTTATTGCTTTCGGTATGCCGTGGGGTTCACTGCCCGCTGATCACGCCTTGTGCAGCGATCCGGCCAACGCCGAAATCATAGAGCTTATGGGCGCCCTGGCCATACGACGAGGCGCCGGCATAGACGAAGCAGTACTCGCCCATCTCTAGGCCCTCAGGGGTCACCTTGTAGATGCCAGGTGCGAGTTGCTCGATACCGAATGACCGGGTGTGCTTCTCATCGATACCGAACTCGGAGGAGAAGCTGTTCGCGGAGCCCATCTCCAATTCGCGGGCACCCGACGCATCATCAAGCCGGGCAAGAGTGAACTCATTGGGGCTGGTGGCCTGCTGGAACCCGTAGAAGGCGATGCTGCTCTGGTCAAAGGCCGCATTCTGCTGATTGAAGTAGAAGTAGAACTCGCGTGCGGTCGGTAACTGAGCGCGTGCCTGTGCACCCGATACGCGCGCCACTACCGTGGTCTTCGCCAACCCATAGGTCAGCGCGGTGGCCAACCGCCCTTTATCCTTGCCCTGCGAGGTCACCGTGGGCAACAGCTCCACCAATCGGCCGGCTTCATCGAAGTAGTAGATGCCCGGCCGGTGGGGTGCCAACGGGTCGTTGGGGTCCACCGCTTTCCGGGCCGGATCGTTCGCCGCTTTCACCACGGCCGCGAGCACTGCATCGGAGAGGCCCGCGCGCTTCATGGCGACCAGGGCCGATGTGCTCACGTCGAAGGTGTTCGCAGCCGTCTCCACCCGGCTGAGGATGATGGTCTCCCCCATGCCGAGCTCGGCGAGCTGGAGGAGGTCGGCATTGGTAAGGACTTCCTGCCCCTGGGCATGGCGCGCGCTTGTGTAAAGCAGGATGCTGAGGACTGCGGTGATAAGGATGTTGGTGTTCATGGCGTTGGGTGGTTGGGGTTCGGTTCGGGTCATCCCAGCGGCATTTGCCCGCTGCGAGGCCAAAACTGCTGAGACACTGCCCTGGGCACCAGCCCGATCGAGCGGATGGCGGGAACGGGTGTGTGGATGGCGATGTCAGCGCTCAGGGAAGGCGCGGAGGGAGTGAACGCCAGCGGCTCAGTCAAGGCCTCCAGCGAGCGTTATAGCTCGTTCGTCTGCTCGATCGAGTTGTTCGTCCGAAAGAATTGCCTATATTCCGCTTCCCAAAACCACATGACCATGAGCTATTGCAGACTGTTGATCCTCTTGGCGGTGTTGGTGACAGTAAATTGTTCCAATGCTCAGTTCGGCCCGGGACAGCTCGTCAGCGACCAGCATACGGTCGCCACCGCACCTGGCCGCCTGCTCCCAGCCGATGTGGATGCGGATGGCGATATCGACCTTGTTCTGCGGCAGTTGACCGATGTGCTCTTCTTCGAGAACGCGAACGGTCAGGGCGATTTTGCCCCTGCGGACACTATTTTCGTTGTGGATCCCATTCATCACTTAGCCCTGGCGGACATGGACTATGATGCGGTTCTTGACATGGTCATGATCGTGGGTCCGAACTCGGAATTGATCTGGGTTGCGGGGCTGGGAAATGGTCAGTTCGGCAGTCCACAGCTGATCACGAACTTTCCGAATGGTGCCGGTGCGGTATTATGCCGTGATGTACAACCGGATCCTGGACCAGAGGTGTTGGTGACCTCGAATGGACAGGTCTACATCTATGCATATGACATATCAACGGACACATACGCCCTCGATGACAGCGTGTCCTATGGTGGTGGGCCACCTACTCCTGTGCTCATGTCGGGAGACGTTGATCTGGACGGTGACGTGGATATCCTAGCCGTGAATTGGAGTGGTTTCATGGCCATGGGCGTAAATAATGGCCCAGGGGAGGCCTGGACGAGCACTCTCATGGTATTGACCGGCTTGATGTATACCAATGCTGGTATGGATCTCGTAGATGTTGACGGTGATGGAGACCTTGATGTAGTGGATGCAAAGAATTCACTGAAGTGGGCGCGAAATAGGACCGTGGAGGACGGAGTCTTTGGTGCGTTTGATATTGTGGATATCGCTACCGATGCATTTGCCTACGGCATGGGCTGGGTAGGTTCCTTGGGCTGCGGTTCGCGGACTAGTATCATTTGGCATGTTTGGCCATGGGGAGAGCCAGTGCAATGGTCTGCATATAGCGATCAGCTCAATGCGTTCAACGGACCTGTCGCGCTGATGGACAGCATCCGCCCGGCGCAGCTTATCGCCGCCGACCTCAACGGCGATGGAGCGAATGACCTACTGATAGCTGACCGCGATAGCTCCCTCATATGGTGGTTCCCCAACCTGCTGCCGCAGACTTCCCCTTCGGCCACTGTCGTGCTCACACCCTTCGACACCCTCTGCGCTTCAGGCCTATCGTATGTCTTGGATCACGCGGCACCCGCGGGAGGGAGTTGGAGCGGCCCCGGCGTGATCGACAACGTGTTCACCCTCTCCGGTGAGGGTATTTTCCAGCTGGTCTACACCGTGGCCGATGGGGGGACGGGTTGTCCGCTCAGTGCTTCGCAGTCGATCGTGGTGGTACAGAGCCCAACCCTGACCGTGCTCAGTGGTGATCCCTTCAACGGCTGTGCCACTGACCCAGTGATCTTTTCCGCCAGCCCTTCAGGTGGGACATGGGCTGGGATCGCGAGTAGCTCAGGCGTTGTGGATCGTTCATGCGAGGCAAGGCCCTCGTCCGGGCCAGTAGTTTATACCATGGACGCGGTGAACGGAGGCGATTGTACTGCGGGTGGCCCCACCTTCTTCGAGCTGTTGGCATGCACGCCTGTGGACCTCGGGCCTGATCAGCAGGTGTGTATGAAGGAGGATACCTTGATGGTCACGTTGCAGGGACCCTTCATCGGCGCTGCGTCATTGGGTGGCTTTGATCGTGTCCAGTTCGAACCACCTTCAACGGTTTTCGGCTTTTTCCATCCGACCGTTGGCCCAGGGGTCTATGAATTCACAGGCACGGCTTCAGGACCTGGTGCATGCCCTGGTTTCGATACCCTGTTGGTCACGGTGGTCCCCGGTCCATCGCCCCGCATCCTCTCCGCCCTTGATGTTTGCGCGTATGACAGCTCGATCAGCGTAGAGGCTGATACGGTCGGCGTGTTCGGAGGTGGACTCTCCGGGTCCGGTATCACCTCGGATCCGCTGGACCCTTCCCTGTTGGGCCCGGGCAGCTACCCGTTCACCTTCGCCGTCACGGATGCCAACGGATGCGAAACCGTATTGGTACAGAACCTCATCGTGCGTTCCTTGCCGGAAGCGGCCATCCTTTCCCCGTTGTCCGTTTGCGCTTATGACAGCTCGATCAGCGTAGAGGCTGATACGGTCGGCGTGTTCGGAGGTGGACTCTCCGGGTCCGGTATCACCTCGGATCCGCTGGACCCTTCCCTGTTGGGCCTGGCAACCACCCGTTCACCTTCACCGTAACGGATGCCAGCGGATGTGAAGCGGTATTGGAGCAAAACCTCGTGGTGCTTTCGTTGCCCGAAGCGGCGATCTTATCCCCCTTGTCGGTTTGCGCGTATGACAGCTTGATCAGCGTAGAGGCTGATACGGTCGGTGTGTTCGGAGGGGGACTTTCCGGGTCCGGTATCACCTCGGATCCGGTGGACCCTTCGCTGTTGGGTTCTGGTACCTACCCGTTCACGTTCATGGTGACAGGCACGAACGGATGTCAGGTAACACTGTTCGACTCGCTGCACGTGTTGAGCGTACCCCAGGTTTCACTCGAACTTGGGTTTACCGAATTCCTCGTCAATGGCGAAGCGCATGTACTGACCAACGAGGGCACCCCCCCGGGAGGAGTGTACACGTTGGATGATGACCCGACCCCCATTACCACCATCAATGGAGAAGGTATGAGCCTTGGTCCGCACACCCTCTTCTACACCTATGATTCGCTGGGCTGTGTCGGTACGGCGTCCGTGGTGTTCTATGCCGAAATAGGCACCGGGGTGCATACGGCCCCTGCATCACCGTTCATCCTGGTACCGAACCCGGCGCACGACCAGTGCGTGGTGTGGTTCCCGGGCTCGGCCACCGCACGCATCATGATGCACGATGCCGTGGGCAGGATCGTGGGCAACTGGACGTCGGTATCATCGCCGTACCCGTTGGATCTGGGCGCTGCACCACCAGGCACGTACATGCTATCGGTGGAGCAGGATGGCTCAGTGCGTCATGTCAGGTTGATCGTGCAGTGATGTTCCCATGGCATGCGTAACGGCCATTGGGAAGTGCTTCTGTGGGTGTGAGGGTGTTCCATGGTGCGTGTTGACCGAGCGGGCGCGGGCAAGGTCGGTTTCGGGCCGATAGTCTGCACTCCATCAGGTGCCACGGTCATGATACGTTCAATGGCAACAGGCTGATCGCAGTCCATGCCTCGAATAGTGATGGAAGCACGGATGCGCATCTAACATCCTGGGGGATCTGACCTGCCCCTTGTTCAACGGGCCGAGGTATGGTCGCTCATTGTAAAGCCCCTGTTGTTCAGCGTGCCTTTCCTGTGAACCAGGAAAGTTTAGGGCCGATGTTTCTTGAATGCTTCGATCCTGCGGCCATGATATCGGGGCATTTACTATTTTCGGCCACCTACATCGAACTGCCATGTTCCAACGCAACACGCTCTTCTTGTGCATCGTTGTTTTTCAAACCCTGTTCAGCTCCTGTGCCATCCTTCCCCGAACGGACAGCGCGCGCTTCACCTTTGTGCACGGGGCAGGGGTCGTTCATCATCCGGTGATGGCCGACCTCGACGTGCGCAATACCAAAGTGAGCGGGGAGGCCACCGGTCCTGCCACGAGCCAGGCAGCACTGCGGGTACAGGCCGTGGCGAGTGCTGTAAAAGATTCGGGAGCCGACCTTTTGGTGGAGCCGATATTCGACATCAATCCGGTTAGCTCCAGTCGCATCGTGGTGACGGTAACCGGCTTTCCAGCCAACTACCGCAATTTCCGCAAAGCAACACTTGACGACCTGCCATTCATTGAGGCCGGAATGCAGAGGCCCGTTCAGGTGGCTGAGGCCCATACCGACAGCGAACCGAAAAAGAAGGGGGGAGCAGGTATCGCCATCCTTATAGTGGTCCTTGTCGGAATGGTCGCCGCGCTCGTTAGTGGGGGCGCTATGTAAGGGTCGTATTCGCATGGTCCTCCGTGATAAGACACCTCTATTCGCCGTTGTGCTTCTGCTCTTGTGCGCCTTGCAGGTGCAGGGTCAGGGAGCTAGTTGCAGGTGGAGTTTGGATTGGACCAGTAGGACTGGTCAGTATCGCATGGTGCGCACCGAACCGCTCGCTCTCAGTACGCTTCAGTCGGCTGACCGGGAGGGCATGATGATCGGGGCCAACAGCTTGGGAGGGCGCGAGTTGGTGCTGGCCGGATCGAAGGAGGAGGGCACGGAGTTCAGCGAAGAGCTGGTCATGACCCTGCGGAACGGGCAGCGCAAGGTGTTTGAACGTAGTAGGCTGGAGGAGGCCCCGGCCGGAGAGGGCCGTATTCGCCGGCTATCGTTCTACGCGGTCGATGCCTCTGAATGGGCCTGGTTAAGGACGGCAGCCCTGCAGGAGCTCAGTTCGGGTGGCCGCATCCTTCGGCCAACACCCCTGTTCGCGAAGGGTTTTGTCGAGGCAATGGATTGTGTCGACGGTGCCATGCCTTTGCGAGGATCATCCGCGTTGGAGCGTGGAGCACCAGTTGGTGGGGAGGTGGCAGGAGGCGAGCAGACCGGTTCGGGTGATGATGGGCCCCCAACGGTCGGCTCCACGGCACCGGATACCGTTACCTGGCATACCATGGATCAAGTACCGGTCGTCTTGCGCTCGTCGGCCTATTCGGACACTGTGCCAGTACCGGTGCCACCAGCGCAGGCTCCGGCCTCCAACGTGCCTTCATCGACCCCAGGGCCTCAGCCTTCAGGACCCGGTGGCGATGACTTGTCGTATCGTTCTTTGACCGAGCCGCCTGAGCAGTTCGCTGCGCTATCGGTGTACACGGTGCTGCATGTGTTCAGCGAGGTGGGTTCCCTTGACACCTTCCGTATCGTCACTTACGATATTGGAAAGCCGGGTCTGCGACATGAGTTGCACATCAACACGGCAAATGGTAAGCGGTACAAGGAGGAGTTGTTCCCTGTGCCACTGGAGGGCGTGACCCCGAGCGGTTCGCGCGGTGATGCCGAACTGGAATTGTTGCGGGTGCGCATGAACCTCTCCCCGGGAGCTTTTCGGAGGAACCCGGTAGCGGTCAGCGATTGGCAGCTGTCCGATGTGCGTGATTCACGAGACCTGGTCTATGACCTGTCCAAAGAGGAGTTCAAGTTGGTCTTCATGGAGCGCCCTGTCGTTGGGTTCAAGTTCAACAGCGACCCACTGCTGACCAAGGAGCTGGTCTATTCACACACGTTGGGCCGTATCGTGAACGTACTGCCTGAGTAAATCCCTGTCCTGCACATGTGGTCATGGACGACAAATGTTACGGACAAGCTGGTCGATCTCTTGGATGATGGTTCATTCTTCCGGCAACCTTGGCGCGCCGTATACAGGGGGCTGGCCATATTGTTGGGCGTGGGAGGCATTGTCGCCGCATTGGCGGTCTTGGGGAGCGCCGTGTACGGTTGTGTCAAGCTCTATGAAGCAGATCAGTATGTGCCGGCCGTACTGGGGATGCAGGTGGGTGTGCTCGCTGGCCTGGCTTGCCTGTTCGTCGGCTTTTTCCTGGCGCGCTTATGGTGGACCCGCGCCGATGATCTGGACCAGCATACCGAAGGTCACCGCGTTTTTCTTGCTGGTCCCATTGTCGCCCATGTGTTCCGTACGCTCACCGAGGCGCTCGGATCTGCAGCCGGGTTCATCGGTGTGCTTTCCTTCCTGGTCATCTGGCCGCTCGCCAACGGCCTTGACAATATACCGTTCGTGGGTGGGTGGTTGCGGTCCATGGTGGGTCCCAGCCCCTTGGTGCTCGTGGCGGCCCCGGTGGGAGGCTTCCTTACCATGATGTTGGGGCGATGGTTCGCCGAAGGGATCGAGGTGCTCTTTGCCATTGCCAATAATACTCGGCTGCAGCGGCACGGTCAGGAACCGATCAGCCCTGCACCACCGGCCGCATCCACCACACAGTTCACCTGGGCCGGGTTCGCTATCGGGGTGCTGTGCTATCTGATGATGGCCCTGCCGCTGCATGAATACCTGCCTCTGATTCCGGTGCTGGCCGCGCTGTGGCTGGCCATGTCGCGCAACTGGTCCGCATCGGCCACGGCATTGGTGGGGATCGCCATCGCCATTGCCGTTCGCGGGGTTTTCCGCTTGGTGGCGGAGAATGACGAGCGATCTGCGGCCTGGGTCTATATCGAGAAGGAACAGCCACTGTTGATCTTCCTGCTGGTGTTGATCTGCCTTGCCGTAGCACTGTTGTTGCGCGAACGGAACGGACGGTTGCAGGTGGGTTTTAGCAGGCCGCGCGTATGGGCCCAGGGGCTGGCCATCGCTGTGGTGTACAGCCTCTACCCTACAGTGGAGACCATTCGCGAGCACCTTCGCAGACATTCGCTCACGACGGTGGAGCTGCAGCAGGCGGCCGATCTGTTCAAGCCCTATGAAGGTAGACGCTTTGGCTGGCGGCTTTTTGCGGGTGTGGATACGGCCGCAACCTTCATCGTTTCCGCGCCGCAGTTCGATGTTGACCCCTATGGCACCATCATGTTCCAACATGCCCTGCAAAATGGTCGGGACCTGTTACGATCCACCTTCTCGCTGTCCCACGAGGCCATTGGTCTGCCCGATAGCCTGCTCTACACCAGGAGCCAGGGTGTTGTTATGTTACACTATCTCAACGGGGACAGTATCCGGTTCACGATGAGGAATGGCGATGCCACCTTCACCCAGATGGCCGTGGCCGTGGATGTGGTGGCCAGGCTGCAGGCGGATGTGCTGGCCGGACGCGAAGCCCGGTTCGATGCTTACCGCGACAGCCTGCATACGTTGACGGACACCTTGCAAGGCCGTTTCCATTCCTATGATTGCAGCGGTGCGGCGTGCTATGCTTGGTTCGGTGTGGAGACGCCGGACGGGGTGGTGAAACGACCCTTCTATTGCGCCACCAGCACGGTTAGCGGCTTTCCGATGGACGCACTGCCGCGTGATGATGCGCGGTGGACCATTGTGAGCCGACAGACCACTTTGGCCAACGCGGAAGCCTTCGATGAAGGCGCCGCTCCGGTCATCTACGAGTTGTATGTATTGATGCCGGAGGTGAAGGCGGAAGACGCCATCCGTGAGCCCGCCGCAAAGGAGCCGCCAACATCCACGGGACCGGTCCGGAACGGTAGCGGCGCGGAGTCCGCAACACTAGCCAAACCCAAGGTGTATGCCGTCAACGAGGTGGATCAGGCTCCTCGTTTCCCGGGCGGGAACAGGGCGCTTAAGGCCTACCTGGCCACGCGGCAGTATCCGGCCGCCGAAAAGGTCGCTGGACAGGTGGCCAAGGTACGTGTGAGCTTTGTGGTCTCGCAAACCGGTCAGGTCCGCGAGGTAACAGTAAGCAACCCTGGTAATGCGAACTTCGATACGGAAGCAAAACGGCTCATTGCTGGAATGGTTGGGTGGGAGCCGGGTCTCAAGGATGGCCGACCCGTGGATGTGCGTATGACCGAAACAGTGAACTTCAGCCTCAACGACTGAGCGTGTTGCTGCTGCCTCCGCTACCGGATGCATGAAGTCGGGTGTATCGCATAGTGGTGGACATGATGACAACCATCATCCCGCATAGGGATGGCGGAGGGTTCCCGGATCCGCGAGCACCCGATTTACACGGTTCAACAAGAGGGAAGCGGTCGGCAAGAGGATGTCCTGGGGGGCGAGCTCCGAGGCACTCGAAGAGCACCACCCGAGCGACCACCCCCCCAACCACCCGGAGCGAACCCCCCACCGCTCTCCTGCACACAGGGTGCGGTGGGTCCCCGATGCCTCGGGGCACGATCAGCGCGGCACGGCCCGGAAGATGAAAAACAACCCACCCATCCCGAACACCACGTTTAGACCGCATGGATGGACGCATCACCTCCCGCAGCCCAAGCACCACCACTCTCCTGCTTACAGGGTGCGGTGGAGGCCGCGATCAGCGCGGCACGGCCCAGAAGAAGTACCACCACTTTTACGAAAACGTAAGCGCCGTGGGTTGATCGTGGCGGCTTTTGGGCTCCACCCTTTTGCCGCTAAAAGGGTGGAATGTGTATTCCCTTGGATGAAACGCTCCACCCACCATCCATGATCAAACCCGGCGACCGCCTAGCTTCTGGTCCGACCACCCGCAGCCCACCCACCACCCCTCTCCCCAACACAGGGTGCGGTGGGCGTCCACGATCAGCGCGGCACGGCCCAGAGAACATACCACCATGTGTCCGAGAACTCAAGCGCCGTGCTTTGATCGTGGCGGCTTTTGCCGCAGGTGCTCCCATGCTGGGCGCGTCGGCGAGCGAGCGGGATGCCGCGCGGATGCAAGGCGCAAGAAGCGCGCAGAGCACCCGCTCTGTAAGCTCCGCAGCAACGCCGCAGCCACGGGGCAGACCCACGCGCAGCCAGCGAACAGCGTGGGAACACCTGTACGACTTTTTGCCGCCAAAAAGTGGAATGGATGTATTTCTGGGCAGCCAGTACCACCCACCCATCCCGAACACCACCAAGGCGACCCCTGGCCACTGATACAACCTCCTGTAGCGAACCCACCACCCCTCTCCACCACACAGGCCCCTCACCGCTCATTCCCCCTTGCACCCCCAAAAGCGAAGGCCCTACTTTCGCAGGGCCTTCACTTCTTCGGAGTGTTTGGTGAGTAGTACTGAAGTGGGTGTGGAGGGAAGCCGTTGCCGCGGCCCCTCCGCCCCCGCCTACCTCACCAGGCTACTGGCCACCTGGCTCCACGGACCCATGCCGCGGGTGCCTACGCCGGCCACCTTGAAATGCGCCAGCTTCCCGCTCGTCAGCCCCTTCACGAAGAAGGCGGCGCGGGTGCTCACGCCCACCAGCACCCAGCCGTCCACCGCCAGCGGATCGCTCGCGTGGTGCAGGATGTGGTAGGTGAGCGCTTCGGGAACGGGCGTCCACGTCAGGTCCACCCGACCCTCGTGCTCGCTGATGCGGGCGCTGAGGTTGCGGGGCATGCCGGGCTCGGCCAGAGGGGTGCTGGCGCGGCGGACACCGAAGCCGCTGCTGAGCACCACCTCCTCCTCCTTACCGGCCACGTTGGCCACGCCTTCGGCCAGGCGGTCCAGCAGGTCCTTCAGCTCGCGCTGTCGGGCCCTGCGGGTGGCCACGGCCAATTTGCCACCGTCCAAGGATGCGGCGATGGCCTCCCGCAGCACGGTCGCCGCTGCGGTGATCGGGGCCAGGCTCGCCTGGAGGGTGGGGAAGGCGGGGTTGCCCGTCATCCGTTCTACAATGTGATCCGCCTTACTGGCCAACTCGTTGGCGGTCAGGCGTGAAGTTTCTTTTGCTAAGTACACGGCTCTTGTTTTTGTTCGCACCCTGTTGAGGAACTGCCGGGTGCACTGCAGGTAAATGCCTGTTCAATTCGGAAATGCGGTCCGGGGTGGGCCCCGCTTGGGGGGCCACGTGCACGGCGTGCACGCGGCGGACCGCGGCTGTGACCGAAGCACAGTAGTGCCTGGGGCTCAGCCCGATACAGTGGCTGTTCCGGGTAGCGCGGGTGACGCGTAACGCGCGCTGCGACGGACAACACCGCGTCGCGGTCGATCGTCTTCGTGTTCAAGGCGATCGTTGTCGCGTTGCGGACGATCGTTGTCACGTTGGGAACGATCGTTGTTGCGTTGAAGTCGATCGTTGTCACGCCGGAGACGATCGTTGTTGCGTTGAAGTCGATCGTTATCGCGTCTGAAGCGATCGTGGTCACGCCGGAGACGATCGTTGTCGCATTGAAGTCGATCGTCTTCACGTCGGGGTCGATCGTTATCGCGTTGATGTTGTCCGACATGGCGCTGCAGTCGATCGTTATTCCAAGGCATACGCCGAACAGCCATCGCTCCCGCATCAGCACCACACCCACCATGAGGCGCGGAACCCTTCGGAGGCGGATCAGGCAGGCGGTGGCAGGAGCCAGGAGATAGGAGTGCTTCGCGTTCACGGTGCAAACCTCCAGGGCCGGCGTGCCACCGATCAGGGGAATTCCCCCTTTTTCTTCAGCGGCTCGAGCCCGCCCGTCTTCACGGAGAAGTGAACGGTCCGGACCACATCCGGCAGAACAGGAGGAGCGGCCTGCTATGCCATCCACGGCCCAGGGCGTGCCGCCGGGGCATGAACGCGTGGGCATCGGATAAGGGCATGCGGTCCGATCGTCCATGGACCAAGGCCACGGTGTGAAGCGCGCAGTGCTTCGGATCACGTTCACCCTCGGATCGGTCGGCTGCCCCCCACAGGCGACCACCGGTGCTCCACCCACCATCAGCCCCACGACCACCCCCGCCAGGAGGTGGGCAGTTGCACGCAGTAGCGCATGTACCAGTGCGGCGGGTGCCAGAGGTGTACGGTGTTGCTTGGTCACGGCACAAACGTCCGGGGTCGCCTTGCCATGAATTAGGCAGCACCTGCCTATTTTTTTGCCGAGCATGGCGCACCCGCCCTCACGGGACACCGAACGGGCCGTACCGGAGCCGGAACTGCGGGGGGCGCAGACCGCCGCCCAGGGCCTGCCATCGTTCGCACTACGCTGGTAAGCAACACCAGCATGGCTGAAGCCTGTGCAGCAATTGCACAGTTCTGTGCACGAATTGCACTGCGGTATGCTGCGGGCGGCCAGGTCGGTGCAGATCGTGCACCACCATGTGCAAGAATTGCACAGCCTGGTGCAGGAATTGCACACGTGCTTTAGGTGGGGAGCGGCCAGCCCAATGCACTGTAGTAGTGCAGTTCCAAGTGCCGGGCCGGTAGGAGTGAGGTGCTTCATACACAGGGTCGTTCGTGCAACATGCCGGCAAAGCACCCCTATGTCGATCGCCGAAAAAACGACAACCTCACTTTTTTCGGCTCCGAGGGGGAACGACGCTTTATCGCGGAGGTGGTAGGAGGTGCTCTGTAGGGTGGTGAAGCCGATGACCATGTGGGCTGGAACGGCAGTGGGAACGAGGGTTCGGTCGAACATGGGGGCAAAGCTCCCTCACTATTAAGTCCGCAACTACCCAAACCTTTAGCCCCCTGCGCAGGACTAGCCCAAGAGGAGCGGCTCCTAGGTGTTCTGGGCTGCGATCTATTGTAGCCGGTTCCACCTGAGAAGCACGAGGTATGGGAGAGGGAGGAGGATGGCCAGGGGGGCTGCGCGCTCTGGAACTAGGGTCCATTGAAGGCGATGGCTAAAGGGGCAGTGCGCTGCGGTGCGTAGGCGCGCACAACAGCGCACTATGCAAGGGAGAGGCGAATAAGGCGCGGTAACGCGGACTAGGTGCGGGGGAAGAGTGCAGGGGGCGGTTCCGTGCCGCTGGTTCTGCGCTACACCGATGCCGCCGTGCAGCAGAGCGGAAGCCCAGCGCGGCCTTGCCATACGAGGTGCATGGGGAGGGGAGACCGAAATGGCTTGTTCGGTCAAGGGACGACCGGATGCTCATTCAGCAGATGCTGTCGTTCCAAGGAGTGGGCATTGCTGCTGCGCCGCTCGCTCCGCATCCTGCTGGTGTGCCAGGGCCACCGCAATGGGGCTATCCGCCAGGGTGCCCAGCTACTCGAGCACCCCCAGGCCCGCCTCGTCCGGCGGACGCAGCGCCAGCACCACCATGGCCGGGCGCAGCCCCTTGTCCATGGCGCCCAGCAGCTCATCCACCCGCGTGCCGCTCCAGGCCACCGCATAGGGCCCGTGGCTCACCAGCCAGTGGCCCAGCGCTTCGCGCAATACATGGTGCTCGTCCAACAAGGCCAGGGAGTGGCGTTCGGTCTTCGTGTGGCGGGGCATGCTTCAGAAGGTTGGGTTCCTGTTCGGTACGCGCTCCACACCGCCCGCATGGAAGGCCTCCAGGCAGGCCACCCGGGTCCGGCGGCTGGTCCCCTGGCGATCGTTCGCTCCATGCGCTCCGGTGATGGCGCGAAGGAACAACTTCGGTACACCCCGTTGTCAAGTGCATTTCCACCCGGCCGTCTCCTTTTTATGAACACGGAAATTCACAGGCTGGCCGGCCTTCAAGCCCCTGCTTCGCACCTTTTTGCCACCCACCACCTGGCTGCCGCCACCGCATACCCACCGGCCTCTTCACCGGCCCTCGGCCCAAGGCGCTGCAGGTGCGCGGAGCGCAACAGGCCTGGGGGTCCCTGGCAAGCAAGCTGACAGGCCTGAAAGCCGCTTGGCCTTTGGCACCGGTGCGCAGGTGGGCCGCTTGGGCTCGAGGCTTCCGGGCTATCGGCCCTTTGGTGCCCGGCTACACGGGTTGCCAACGTGGAGCTACCGGACCTTGGGGGGGTCAGTGGCTTTTTCAGGTAGGGGCACCCATGGAACTGGGATGAAGCGGGGGGTACGACAGGTTTTGTCGGAGGGGGGTGCTTAATTTGAGCGCCCGCCCAATGCCTACCATCTACGACAATATCGAGCAGAAGCTCCTCGAAGGCCTCAAGGAAAGCCTACGCGTTAGCCATCGCGGTGATTTCTGTGTGGGCTACCTGAACCTTCGCGGCTGGACCGGGCTGGCCGATGAAGTGGAACAGTTCGAGGGCGGTGAAGGGAAACAGGCCCGCGTGCTGGTGGGCATGAACCAGAAGCCGGAGGAAGAACTGCTAGAGCTAAACGCGAACGGCGCTGTCAGCGAGCCGGACCAGAAAGCGGTGCTGGCCATGAAGCGCAAGCTTGCAGAGGAACTGCGGAACCAACTGACGCTGGGCTTGCCTTCGGAGGCGGATGAGAGGAACCTGCGCCGGTTCGCGCAGCAGATCCGTGATAAGAAGGTGGTGGTGAAGCTGCACCTTCTGCACCAGCTGCACGCCAAATTGTACCTGGCCTTTCGCGATGACCGCTTCAATCCCATCATCGGCTTTGTGGGCAGCAGCAACCTCACCTTCAGTGGGCTGCGCGGCAATGGCGAACTGAACGTGGATGTGGTGGAGGGCGATGCGGCGAAGAAGCTGGCCAAGTGGTTCGAGGACCGCTGGGATGCACGCTTCTGCATCGACATCAGTGAGGACCTGCTGAAGATCATCGACGAGAGCTGGGCCGGTGCGCAGCGCACGCCCTACGAGCTGTTCCTGAAGATCGTGTACCACCTGAGCA
>JAWKNG010000006.1:0-127443 GCA_041391845.1 Flavobacteriales bacterium
CGGCATCGCATGATGCGGGAACGAGGCATAGTGCGTTGGATCGTTGGGTCGCTGGCGGTGGTACTGGTGCTGCTGCCGGGTTGTCGGGTGAACTACTCATTCACGGGTGGTGATGTGGGTGCGGCGCGCACGGTGAGCGTGGAGCTTTTCGCTACGGGCAGTCCCCTGGCCACCCCGCAGAGCGCACAGATCTTCACCGAGACCCTGCGCGACCTGCTGCTGGCCCAAACACCGTTGAAGCTGGCGCAGCAGGACGGCGATGTGCACTACAGCGGCAGCATCACGGGCTACGATGTGCAACCGGTGAGCATCCAGGCCAACGAAACGGCCGCCCTGAACCGCTTGACGCTGACGGTGCGGGTGGACTACGTGAACACCTTGGAGCCAGCGAAGAACAACAGTTCCAGCTACACCCGCTTCGCCGATTACGAGAGCAGCCAGGACCTGGTGAGCGTGGAGGAGCGGCTGGTGGAGCAGATCAGTGATCAGCTGGCACAGGACATCTTCGACCGTACCTTGGGCAACTGGTGACGCAGCCATGGAACGCGAACAACTGGACCGCCTGATCCGCACGCCACATGCCGTAGAGCAGCAGGACATGGCCGCCCTGCGCGAGCTGAGCGAACGCGCGCCCTGGTTCGCCGGGGCACAGCTGTTGCGCACCGTGGGCGAGCGTGCTTCGGGCGACGTGCGGTCGGACAGCGGTCTGCAGCGCGCGGCCGCGCACATACCCTCGCGGGCCGTGCTCTATGACCTGGTGGAACGTCCCTTGCGGGCTGCGGAAGAGCGTCGGTCCGCACCGATGCACGTGGTGCCACAGGAGCCAGGCGCCACACCCGCTGCGATGCCCCCTGTCGCCGACATCCCGCCCCCAACGGCGAGCGTAGCGAACGAGCAACACTCAGCTGAGCCTGTGATACCGCCTGTACAGGCCGAAGTGACCGCCGTGATTCCCGAGGTGGCAGAGCCAGCGCCCGTTCCCCAGGTAATTGCAGCGAATGAGTCCGATCACCCGGCTGTGGACGAGGACCCCGCCCCCACTGCTGCGGCGCTGTTGGCTGCGGAGGACCCGTTGGAGCGCCAGATCCTGGAGTCCGCGTTGGCCAGCGTGTACGACCTGACGTTGCACGCGCCGCCACCGCGCAGTGTGCAGCCGGCCGAGGAGCCGCCCACTTCCGCCATGGACCCCGTGCCTGTGCCGATGACGGCGGCCAAGGAAGCAGCACGGCCAACACCCATACCGGAGCCCGTTCCAGCAACGCGCTCCGTGGCACGCCCGGTGAACGGCCGCCTGCGCTTCACCAGCTGGCTGAACGATACGGCACCAGAGGCGGCACCCGCTCCACCGGCCAAGCTTGCGGCCGCACCGGCCCCAGCGAAGGAGGAAGCATCCGTGGGGCCGGAACATTCGCCCGCCCCCACTACCGTGTCGGGCGCCAGCACCAAGCCGACCGCACCGGTGGAGGTGAGCTCATTGATCGACCGGTTCATCCAGCAGGAAACGCCAGCACCCACCAAGAAGGCTACGTTCTTCACCCCGCAGCAGGCGGCCAAGAAGAGCCTGGACGACAGCGCCGGATTGGTGACCGAGACGCTTGCCCGGATCTATGAGAAACAGGGCAATCTGCAGAAGGCCATCGACGCCTACCGGAAGCTGGCCTTGAAGTACCCCGAAAAAAGCGCTTACTTTGCCGCCCTTTCCCGTTCGCTGGAAGAGCAATTGAACACCTGAGACCATGGTCGCGATCTCCATCATCATCCTTGTCATTTGCGGGCTGTTGGCCCTTGTTGTGCTGGCCCAGAACCCCAAGGGTGGCGGTCTGGCAGCCGGTTTTACGGGCGCCCAGCAGATCGGTGGTGTGCAGCGCACGGCCGACTTCCTGGAGAAGGGCACCTGGACGCTGGCAACGGCGTTGATGGTGTTGTGCCTGGTATCGGCCGGCTTGCAGGACCGCGGCTCCAACGTGGTGCTGCAGGACGAATTGGACGCCGCCACCGAGAACGTTGATGCTCCGGCTGCTGGCGACGGTGCCATGGAGGAGGGCGGCGAGTCGGTTCCACCGTCCAAAGGCCAGGCTCCGACCGAATAGGCCGCGAACCACACCTACATGGGAAAGAGGGTCGTCCGGCCCTCTTTCTTTTTTTTACCACCAGAGCGGCCATTGCATTGCCAGCTTGACAGGGTGAACTGACGATCGAGGTGTAAGGCGCGAAAAGATGACAGCGCAGGTAGCCGCAACACCCGGTGGCATGGGGCTTGAGAGGTGGGCGGCGCGAAGGCAAGGAGCCTTCTCCCAACGATAAACCCATCATCATCCATCAACATGGCAAATGTGAAACCGTTGGCGGACCGCGTCCTGGTAGAGGCCGCAGCCGCTGAAGAGACCACCAAGGGTGGCATCATCATCCCTGACACGGCCAAGGAGAAGCCCCAACGCGGCAAGATCATCGCCGTGGGAGCCGGCCGCGTTGCAGACGACGGCAAGGTGACCCCCCTGAGCGTAAAAGTTGGCGACGAAGTGTTGTACGGCAAGTACAGCGGCACGGAGCTCAGCTACGAAGGCAAGGATTACCTCATCATGCGTGAGAGCGACATCTACGCTGTGTTGAACTAAGCAAAACCAGAAGGAACAATGGCAGCCAAGAACATCCAGTTCGACATCGACGCCCGCGACCGCTTGAAGCGTGGCGTTGACCACCTCGCCAATGCGGTGAAGGTGACCCTCGGTCCCAAGGGCCGCAACGTGATCATCGACAAGAAATTCGGCGCTCCCCAGGTGACCAAGGACGGGGTGAGCGTGGCCAAGGAGATCGAGCTGAAGGACGCCGTGGAGAACATGGGCGCCCAGATGCTGAAGGAAGTGGCCAGCAAGACCGCCGACATCGCCGGTGACGGTACCACGACCGCCACGGTGCTGGCCCAGGCCATCGTCACCGCCGGTCTGAAGAACGTGGCCGCCGGAGCCAACCCGATGGACCTGAAGCGCGGCATCGACAAGGCCGTGATCGCCGTTGTGGACGAGCTCAAGAAGATGAGCAAGACCGTGGGCGAGGACAATGCCAAGATCAAGCAGGTGGCGACCATCAGCGCCAACAACGATGAGACCATCGGCAGCCTGATCGCCGAGGCCATGGCCAAGGTGAAGAAGGAAGGCGTGATCACCGTGGAAGAGGCGAAGGGCACCGAGACCACCGTGGAAGTAGTGGAGGGCATGCAGTTCGACCGCGGCTACCTGAGCCCCTACTTCGTGACGAACGCAGACAAGATGGAGGCTGACCTGGACAACGCCTACATCCTGATCTACGACAAAAAGATCAGCAATATGAAGGAGTTGCTGCCCATCCTGGAGAAGGCAGTACAGACGGGCAAGCCCCTGCTGATCATCGCCGAGGATGTGGACGGCGAGGCGCTGGCCACCCTGGTGGTGAACAAGATCCGCGGCGCCCTGAAAGTGGCTGCCGTAAAGGCTCCGGGCTTCGGCGACCGCCGCAAGGCCATGCTGGAGGACATCGCCATCCTCACCGGTGGCACGGTGATCAGCGAAGAGCGCGGCTACAAGCTGGAGAACGCTGACCTGAGCTACCTGGGCAAGGCTGAAAAGATCACGATCGACAAGGACAACACCACGATCGTGAACGGCGCCGGCAAGAAGGACGACATCGTGGCCCGCGTGAACCAGATCAAGGCCCAGATCGAGACCACCACCAGCGATTACGACAAGGAGAAGCTGCAGGAGCGGCTGGCCAAGCTGGCCGGCGGTGTGGCCGTGCTCTACATCGGTGCCGCCACTGAAGTGGAGATGAAAGAGAAGAAGGACCGTGTGGACGACGCTTTGCATGCCACCCGCGCCGCGGTGGAGGAAGGCATCGTGCCCGGCGGCGGTGTGGCCTACATCCGCGCCCAGAAGGTGCTGGAGAAGATGGAGGGCGTGAACAATGACGAGACCACCGGTGTCGGCATCGTACGTCGTGCCATCGAGGAGCCCCTGCGCCAGATCGTGGCCAACGCCGGTCTGGAAGGCAGCATCGTGGTTCAGAAGGTGCGTGAAGGCAAGGCCGACTACGGCTTCAACGCCCGCACCGAGGAGTACGAGAACCTGCTCGCCGCTGGTGTGATCGATCCGACCAAAGTGACCCGTGTGGCTTTGGAGAACGCAGCCAGCATCGCCAGCATGTTGCTCACCACCGAGTGCGTGATCAGCGAGGAGAAGGAGGAGAAGGCAGCAGGCCACAACCATGGCCCCGACATGGGCGGCATGGGCGGCATGATGTAAGAACTTTGGCGCAGGGTCCCCGCCTTATGGCGGGAGACCGCTGCGGAGGTGAACTAGGGCAAGCCCCGGTCAGCGATGGCCGGGGCTTGTTGTGTTGAACGGTCACACAGCATGAACCTTGCCCAACGTGAAGTGTACCGCAATGTGGACCTTTACACCAGATCATCGGACCATGTACCGTAGCACCTTCCTTCTCGCAGGATTCCTCACCGCCGTTCATCTGTTCGCAGCAGAAGGCGAGCGTCACGTGTCAAGTCGCATCTCCGAAGCCCGGGTCTTCCTTGCGGGCGCGCAAGTGACACGCACGGCCAGCGCCACCTTGCCGGCTGGAAGCACCTTGCTCGTCTTCACCGGGCTGGCGCAGGACCTCGACCCGCAAAGCATCCAGGTAACGGGCAAGGGCGGATACGCCATCCTGAGCGTCAACCACCGGATGAACTACCTCACGGAGAGCCCGAAGAAGAAGGAGATCGAAGCGCTGCAGGAACACATGCGGAAGATCGACAAGGACTGGGCGTATGAGAAGGCCATGCAGGACATCTGGGTGAACGAGGAGCAGTTGTTGGGGAAGAACAGCAGTATCGGCGGGCAGCAGAACGGACTGACGGCTGCGCAGCTCACGGCGGTGAACGACTATGTCCGCGAGCGGTTGAAGGTGACCAAGAGCAATTGGCTGGCGCAACAGGAGAAGCTCACCGCGTTGCAGGAAGAGAAAGGGCGCCTTCAGCAGCAGTTACAACAGATGCAAGCCCAGGCTCCGCGCCCCACGAGTGAAGTGGTGGTGGACATCGATGCACGATCGGAGGTGGCGGCCACCTTCACCCTGAACTACTTCGTTCGCTCGGCTGGCTGGACACCTGCGTACGACCTGCGTGCCCAAGCCGTGGGACAGCCCATCGACCTGTTGATGAAGGCGCAGGTGGTGAACAACACCGGCGAGGATTGGGACAAGGTGGAGCTGAGCCTGAGCAGCGGCAACCCCACACTGGGCGGTGTATTGCCCGACCTGCAGCCGTGGACGTTGTACACCTATCGGGCCATGCACAGACTGACACCTGCGGTCGCCCGACAAAAAGCGGAAGCACCTGCGGTGATGGAGATGGCCGGTTCCATGGATATGATGAAAGATGAAGAAGCAACGGTGCTCCTTCCCACCACGGTCCAACAACGGGCCACCACCGCAGAGTTCCGCATCGACCGGAGCTTCAGCGTGCCGAGCGATGGTGCGCCGCATTTGGTGGCGGTGCAGAGCCACAACATCAACGCGAGCTATACCCACTACGCCACGCCCAAGCTGGACCGGGACGCCTTCCTGTATGCACGCACCATGGGCTGGGAGGACCTGAACCTTTTGCCTGGCGAGGCCAATGTGTTCTTCGAGGGCACCTTCGTGGGCAAGAGCTTCCTGCAATTGGACCAGCCGAAGGACACCCTGGACATCTCGCTGGGCCGCGACAAGGGCGTGGTAGTGGATCGCGTGAAACGAAAGTCAACGAACGAGAAGGCGGTGGTAGGCGGTAAACGCACGGTGACCATCGGATGGGACATCACGGTACGGAACACCAAAGGCACGGCTGTGGACCTGGTGCTGCGCGATCAATATCCGCTGAGCCCTCAGAGCGAAGTGGAGGTGAAGCTGAAGGAGGATGGTGGGGCGACCGTGAACACGGACCGTGGCAGCATGACATGGACACTGAAGCTGGACCCCAAGGCGACGCGCAAGCTTGGCTTCAGCTACGAGGTGAAATACCCGAAGGACCTGCCGGTGGTGTTGGAGTAGTGCCCTACGACAGGCTGGGAGAAAGGCGGCGTGTGGTGCGCTGTGAACGAACAAGGGCGAGTAGCGGGTGGTGGACCACGCTGCTCGCCCTTCCATTACGCATGCGCTCAGGCCACGCCGACCTGCTTCAGGTGCCGCAGGTGTGAGATCAGTGCACTGCGCAGACTGGGGAACTCCCGGTACTGCACGTTGAATTCGGCACAGACCTCCTTCAGGCGCTTGTTGATCTCTGGGTAGTGCACGTGACTGATACGCGGGAAAAGGTGGTGCTCCACCTGGAAATTGAGCCCACCGAAGAGCCAGTTCCACACCTTGTTGTGCGTGGCGAAGTTCACGGTGGTGTTCACCTGGTGGACCGCCCATTCATTTTCGATCTGCGCACCATCGATCGCGGGATCGACGAACTCGGTGTGCTCCACCACATGGGCCAGTTGGAACACCACGGCAATGAACAGACCGGTGACGAACACCATGACACCGTAACCGACCAGGGTGGGTACGACCCCTGCGAAGAACATGGGAAGGACAAGGAAGATGGCCACATAGCCCAGCTTGGTCGCCCAGAATACGATGTGGTCCTTGAGTTTAAGGGGTTTCATCCGGGTATTGTCCGCGATCTTACCGGTGAAATACTTCTTCATATCGTTGAAGAAGACCCAGAACAGATAGGTAAGTCCGTAGAGGAGAAGTCCATAGATGTGCTGGAACCGATGGAACCAATAGCGCGGCTGACCTTCATGGACACGGACCCAGGGTTTGATGTCGATGTCATCGTCCATGCCTTCGATGTTGGTGAAGGTATGGTGGTTCTCATTGTGCTTCATTTTCCAGAACTGCACACTGCCTCCAAGGAGATTGAGCGAGTGCCCCATCACCTCATTGACCCACTTTCGGCTGCTGTAGGACCCATGCGCACCGTCGTGCATTACATTGAAGCCGATGCTGGCCAACACCACGCCCAGGAGGGCGCATAGTCCGAGCGCGAGCCAAACACTTGTCGGTGTGAAGAAGACCAGGACCACGTAGAGGCCCACCAAGGCGGAAAGCAGGATGATCGTTTTCCAATAAAGGCGGTGATCGCCGGTCTTCTTGAGGTCGTTCTCCCGGAAGTAGGCCTCGGTGACCTCACGGAGGCGCTGGAAGAAGACAGGGGGGGTCTTTGCGAAGGAGGGGTTGGACATGGGGGGCTTTCGTACCGTAAAGCGGCCACAAAGGTAGGTCCGGAGCATGGTCGCTCAGGTGACCACCGTCACGGGGGTACTTGACCGGATCGGTTTTCGCCCTACTTTCGTTGCGCCCAACGGCCGGGGCGTTCTTTGGCGAGACCTCCGCGGCACAGGCAAGATCAAACAAACACAGTCAGTAGAACTCATGAACATTTACGTCGCCAACGTTCCTTACTCTGTCAAGGACCAGGACCTTCACGAGCTGTTCGCTCCCTATGGGGAAGTGACCTCGGCGAAGATCATCATGGACAGGGCCACCAACCGCAGCCGCGGCTTCGGATTCGTGGAAATGGCCAATGATGAAGCGGGCCGCGCAGCCATTGAAGCGACCAATGGCAAGAACTTCCACGGCCGCGACCTGGTGGTGAACGAGGCGCGTCCTCGGACCGAAGGAGGTCCCCGCAGTGGCGGTGGCTTCGGTGGTGGTCGCGGATTCGGCGGTGGTGACCGTGGCTTCGGCGGCGGAGACCGCGGCGGATACCGTGGCGGTGATCGCGGTGGTGACCGTGGAGGCTTCCGCGGTGAGCGCAGCGACCGCAGTGATCGCTTCCGCGAGGACGAGTACTAAGCAACGCACACCTCAAAAAGAACCCTCCGGTATTTTCCGGGGGGTTCTTTCGTTCAGGCAGGCCACTCCTAAAATTTGTTGATCGCCACAATGCGGCTGCGAAAAGGAACCTCGCTCCGGTCTCCCGGCCAATGGCCACCCGATACCTTTGACCTCGCATGACACGTTCCTTCCTGTACACGGCATGGCGTCGGCCGGTCCTGTTCCTGTGCCTGCTCGTGGCACCCGTTCTGACACAGGCCCAAGGGCCCGGTCGAGGAGCCGGTGCAGCCATGAACGGCCGTGTGTACGGCAAGGTCATTGATGCGGGCACGCGCAAGCCGGCGGAATTCGCAACCGTCACCGTCTATCGGAAGGACAGCCTGTTGGGTGGTACGATCGTGCGCAACAATGGCGACTTCAGTGTGGACAAGCTGCCGCTCGGGCCACTTCGCGTGGTGGTGAGCTTCATCGGATACACACCCTTGGAACAGCAGGTGATCCTATCACGCGAACGATCGGAGCTGGACCTGGGCAACATCTCCCTTCAGCCCGACCAGCAATTGCTCCAGGAGGTGGAGGTGGTCGGTGAGCGGAACACCATGGTGATGCAAGTTGACCGCCGGGTTTTCAATGTGGACAAGGACCTTACCACCCAGGGCGGCAGCGGGGTGGATGTGATGAAGAACATTCCGGGTCTTAGCGTTGACGTTGACGGCAACGTGGAGATGCGGGGCTCCAACCCCCAGCTGCTCGTTGATGGTCGTCCCACCACCATCACGCTCGATCAGCTGCCGGCGGAGGAGATCGAGCGCGTGGAAGTGATCACCAACCCTTCGGTCGCATTCGATGCAAGCTCCACAGGAGGCATCATCAATGTGGTGCTGAAGAAGAACACCAAGCCGGGCTACAGCGGGCAGGTACAGGCTGGTGTGGGAAGCAACGACCGGTACCAGGGTGGACTGAACCTCAACTTGCGCGAGGGTCGGTTGGGGCTGAACCTTTCCTACAATTACAATACAAGCCGGAACGTGACCGACGGTCGCACGCTTCGGGAAGACCTTCTGAACGGGAACGTGCTGTCCACTTTTGAACAGAACAGCACCAGCAGCGATCTCGGCAGGATGCAAGGAGGACGTTTCGGCATCGACTACCAGCTGAATAACCGCAACATCATCAGTGTGTCGCAGAATCTGCGTTTCCGCGATCGTGAGGGTGGTGACGAGCAACGCTACAGCAACGAGGACCTGAACGGGGAGCTCATCAACTATGGTGCGCAGCTGAACGGCAGCGACATGAACAATGCCAGTTACACCACCCAGCTGGCCTGGCGCCATCAAGGGCCGGAGGGGCGCGAATGGACCGCCGATGTGAACTACAACCGGTGGGATCGGGATAGCCGTTCATTGTTCGAGCTTTTCGGCTACGGCAGCGGATTGGAAGGTCTGCAGCGCGCACAGGAGAATATCGGAGGGTCCGACCTGCATCAGATCGGCGGACAGTTGGACGTGGTGCGCCCCAAGGGCAGCAACAAATTGGAATGGGGCGTGAAAGGCAGCTACAAACAGGACCATACCTGGCTGTACGTGTCCGTGCTCACCCCCCCTTCGTCCGTGGCTACGCGAGACACCGCCCTGAGCAACGATTATGACATCACGGACATCGTCAATGCGGCATACGTGAATTGGTCACGGAAGCTTACCGAGCGATGGTCCATGCAGGCCGGTCTGCGCTTCGAGCAGACCTGGTTCGTGACAGAGCTGCGCGGGAAGGACCAGACCTTCAGCTACAAGTATCCGAACGGAGGGGAAGACCTCGTGAAAGCCCTGTTCCCCGGCCTCTACCTCAGCCGCAAATGGGATGGAAGCATGCGTGAGCTACAGGTCAACTTCTCCCGCAAGATCCAACGTCCCCGATTCTGGCAGATCATGCCGTTCATCATGTTCAGCGATGCGCGGAACCTACGGATCGGGAACCCGACGATCTCACCGGAATTCAGCAACATTGCGGAGATCAACCATTTGCTGCCGTTCATGAAGGGCAAGGCGAGCTGGTTCACCAGCTTGTACGGGCGATTCACCGAAGACGTCATCACCGGGTTCAGCGCACCGCTGGAGAACGACAGTACCATCCTGCTCAACACCTTCGTGAACGGCAGTTTCAGCACCAGTGCCGGATGGGAGCACGTCGTGAAGGTGGAGCCCTTCCCGAAGTTCCAGGTGACACTGAGCGGATCGCTGCGCTACACCAATATCGCGCTCGCCAACACCAACGGGGGCACACGGAACGAAGGCTTCAACTGGGAAACGAAGTTGTTGATGGCCTATCGCTTCGGCGGCAAGGCCAATTGGAACGCGCAAGTGAACGGCGAGTACGAGAGCCCCGAGATCCAGCCGCAGGGACGCACCCTCTCACAGTATGGCATCGACGCCTCACTGGGTCACGACCTTACGCGCAAACTCTCGGCCGTGGTATCGGTGAACGATGTGTTCTTCACGCGCCGGTGGGGCAACATCCTGGAAACGCCCTTCTTCTACCAGGAGAACTTTCGCCGCCGCGAAATGCGTTTCGTACGCTTCACGCTCACATGGAAGTTCGGCGAGCAGAACGCGTCGCTCTTCCGCCGTCGCGGTGAGCAACAGCGTCGGGAGCCGGGCAGCGGAGGCGGTGGCGACATCGACATGTGAGGACCGCTCACATCCGGCGTCCAGCGCGTCGAACGGAACACGCTGCTAAAGGGGCATGATGTTGAAGAGCGGGCAACCCGTCTGTCCCTGGTCGCCATAGAAATCGAGGAAGTGCAGTTTGAAGAAAAAGCCTTCCGCATCCTGCACGATGTAGACCATGCGGTCGTCCACGGTGAAGGAAGCCTCATCAAAGGAGTAGACCTTCCAGTCGTAGCCAATGGCATCGCGGCTGCTGTTGAAAGGATGTTGCAGTGTATCCGCAAGGCTGACCGTGGCGAGATCAGCGTTGTTCACCTGAGCCACACGCACACCAGGCGCAGAGAGCATCCCGACCACCAGGTAGGGCATGAACGGCTCGTAGAACTGGTGCGTGTATTGGGTGAGCACGAAGTCCCATGCACCGCTCACCGGCTCAATGGATTGCACCCCTTCTGTGAGCTTGAAGCAGGTGTGGTGTCGCGAAGGATCCTTCGGTAAGGTAACGGTCTGTAGCTGGCTGCCATCGAGGTGAGCGACATCGAAGGTGTAGGCTGTGCTGGTAACGGTGCGCAAGCGGAACTTGCGGAAGCCGAGCGACTGCCCAAGGGTATTGAAGCCCATGTCCACGACGAACACGGCATCCCGTCCGCGCCAATCACCGAAGGCAGTGCTGTCCCGGTGGCCGCTGGGAGCATCGATGCGGCGCCCGGCGGACATGCCCACCGTATCGTGGGGGAGCGCGATATCCACGGTTCCGCGATCCCAAGCGGTCATCAGCTTGGCGCCGTTCAGCCAGATGCGCCAGCCGTCCGGTGCACTCTCAAAGGCCAGGTCCCACGCCTCCTTGTGGTTGGTGCTCACCACGGAACCACTGCTCAGGTCGATCCACAGTTGATCCTGATAGGCGGGCCCCATGCATTCGTTCATCGCCATGGCCCCGCCGCGGGGGGCAGAGGGCACAGGCAGTTCGTCCTTCATGCACGCCATAAGGAGCGTGCTCAGCGTGAGGATGGTGATGCTGCTGTTCTTCATTTCGTTCGCTTCAGGTCCAACTCCACGCGTACAAAGGCCAGTCGGCCGGTGGCCATGGGCACGCTTGCACCTCCACCGGCGTGTACACCGCCACCGTTCATGGTGGCTGCGATGTCCTGCACGTCGAACAGGTTCTTCGCACCACCGGACAAGGCGAGGCGTCCGTTCCAAAGGCGCTTGGTGATGGTGGCATCCGCCATGTGGAACGCGCTGATGAAGGTCTGCGTAACGCCGCCGTCCTCCTGTTGGACGTAGTTCACCTGCCTGTCCTGCCATTTCCAGAAGAGCGAGGTGCTCCAGCCCTTCCGCAACCATTGTTTGGTAAGCGATGCACGTACTTCAGTGGTGAAGAGGTAAGGCTGATCGGCGGCTTCAGCGATGGCGTCGTAGCGCCCCGTGACGGCCACACCGGTGGACAGCACCCAATGGCCGTTGTCCCATCCTGCACCCACGCTGCCGCCGGTGGTCTCGAAGGTACCGATGTTGTCGTACGTGAAGCGCGCACCGGACACCTGGACCAGCGTGATAAGGTCGTTCATGCGGTTATGGAAGAGCGACAGCTCGCTTGTGTAAACACCCTTTTCCTTGGCATGGCGGTAGCTGAGCGCGGTGGACCAATGATGCGATCGTTCAGCGACGAGCTCGGTGTTGCCCTGGATGTCATGGTTCACATCCACGAAGAAGAGGTAGAGCTCCTTCAAGGATGGAGCACGGAAGCCTTTGGCGTAGGAAGCGCGCAGGGTGAAGCCCTTGTTCAGTTGCCAGCGAATGTTGAAGGAGGGCAGCACGGGCGCGCCATAGCGGGTGTTGTAGGCATAGCGTATTCCGGGGCGCAGAGTAAGCGAGGGATGCGCGCGGAACTCGGCGCTGGCGAGAAGAGCGTAGTCGCCGATATCCTCCTGACCATCGCCGATGCGTGGTCCACTACCGGTCTCCAAATTGAGGTCGACACCAACTTCGTAGTTGAGGCGGGCACTGTCACGGGCCTGGATGAGGTTGGCTCGCACGTTGGTGAGGGTGAAGCCCGAGGTATCCTGTTCGGAAGGACCGTCCACCAGTTGTTCACTGAGCGTGGTGAGGTCGCGGAACCAGCGGTTGCTGAAGCGCAGATAGCGGTTGTGGGCGATGAGGCCGGTGAGCTTGCGACCACGTGCCATGCTGCGCTCAGCAGTGAGGGCAAGATCCAGCCGCAGGGTGGTGTACCGTTCGTCGAACGCCGTCTCGTGATAGGGTGCGCGGGGAAGACCGCGGTTGAGGATCACGTCGTGCATGCCTTCAACCTTATAGCCGAGGTCCCAGCGATCGGTGGTGTGGCGATAGCTGAGGCGACCGAAGTACTGTTCGCGGGGCTTCCATTGTTGAAAGCGGTTCGTATCAGCCAGCGCAGGCGATAGGTCCACCAGGCCGGTGTGGCGCGGATCCCAACCGGCGAAGAAATTGCGGCCCACAGTGAACACCACATCGTTGTGTCCCCATTGGCGGGTAGCTGACACGGTGGTGTTGAGACGGCCGATATGCTCGGCATAGGCGGATGCCTTTATCGAGGCCGGCGTACCACCTCGCTTGCGCGTGATGAGGTTGATCGTACCTGCCAATGCATTGGTACCGAAGTTCACACTGAGCGGCCCTTCCACCACCTCGACGCGCTCAATACCCGTCAGGTCGATCTGGGCCAGGTCGATATTGCCATCCTGCCGCCCGATGACCGGCACGCCATCCACGAGGATCTTCACGTTCTGGCCACCGAGCCCCTGCATGGATAGGGAGGTCCCGAGCATGTTGTCCTGTGACAGTCGGATGTTCAGCTCATTGCGTAGCACATCGCCGAGGTTGTTGGCGGCCATGCGCTGGATGGTCGTCGCGTCCAGCACGCGCACACGATGTACGGCCTTTTCGGGTGAAGCGGGTGCGTACTGTCCGGTGACCACGAACTCCGGCAAGGCCTGGGCGTCCGGTACGAGGGTGTACTTCAATATGGTGGCTGTGGCAGGCACCGTATCAGTAATGGTACGGTAGCCGACGAATGAGATGCGCAGAGCAATGCGGCTTGCTGTGGCCGGTGGAACGATGCGTCCCTGTCCGCTCGCATCCAGCACTTCCATGCCACCGAGTTGAGTGCCATCGAGCATCTGCCAAAGGACGTGGGCGTAGGGGATCGGAGCGTCCTTCGCATCCCGCACCTGCAGCGTGATCTGCGCGAATAGCAGACAGGGCAGGAACGATCCAAGAAGGACCGCTCCCACCCTGCTGCTGTTCTTGAACACCTTCATGCTTGTTCAACGACGGTGCCCTACTCCACCACCACGCGAGCGGTGCGGAGTGTGCCGGGTGCCTGGAGGCGCACCACGTACATCCCAGAGGGCACGTCGGACATATCGACAGTGGCGATGGTTCCGGCGAGCAGGTCAGTGAGGGTGGTGCTGTGCAGGGTTCGTCCGCTGGCATCGATCACTTCCAGCGTTGCATTGCGCATGTCCGCATCGGCCGCGATGTTCAGCACTCCGTTGTTGACCGGCACCGGGAACACGGAGAGCGTGGTGGCGTCGAGCTCATCCACCGAGGTGGCGCTCACCAGTTCCTGGGTGAAGGTCATGGTCCCTGTTGACGAACCGCCATAGCCAATGAAGACAAGTTTCCAGATGTTCCCTTGACGGTCGTTCACGAAGTAGGTGCGGTCCTCTGCGTATTCGTAGGAGAACGTGGTCATATTGAACGTCTTCCAATCATAGCCGATGATGTTCATTGCGCTATCAAGCAGCTGTCCCTCCCACTGTGCGGCGGCCACGGGGATGCCATCCACCTGCGCGACATCCACCTGCTTGTTCTGGAGCACACCAGCCACGCTGTATGCGGTGGGCTCGGGTGCGGGAATGATCGATGTGTACTTGGTAAAGAGCAGGTCCCAACTGTTGGCTGCTGGTTCGAGGTCGGCGGTGCTGTTGGTGTCGAAGCTGAAGTAGCCGAAATTCTTGCCGACGAAATTGCTCTTGTTCAACGTAGCGGTGATCTCGTTGGAGCCATCCAGGTCGGCGAACGTGAAGCTGTAGGTATTCGAAGCGAGGCTGTTGATACGCAATTTGCGGTAGTTGCCCTCACCGTCCTTGATCACGTACACTTTGGTGCCTGCCACGGTATGTGTAATGAAGCTGTAGCCTCCCCACCCAAGGTTGAAGCCATCCGGCTGATCGAGGTTGTTCCCGTTGGTGAGCGCTCCTTCGAACCAGCTCAGCTCTGAGTTGTAGATGGCGGTCCAGTCCGCTTCGTTGGGGCTGGTGAGGGAAGCCCAGTCGGCGATGGCCAGAGGCGTCTCGAACACGGTAAGACCCTTTGCTGTGTTCACCAGGATGGAGGAGGTGAAGGAATTGATCTCGAAGGCCAGGTCCCAAGCTGCAAGGTCCGCGGTGGCCTGGACCCCGTTCTGAAGGCTGTACCATACCTGTTGGGCATTGGCGGGGCCAGTTGAAACGGTGACCTCCGTCTGCGCAAGGATGGCTGTACCAGGAAGGAGAAATGCGAGTGTAAGGAACGTTCTCATGAGGTTTCTGAACAAGGTGCTGCAAAGCAACACGGTAAGAACACCGCAGACCAATACCTGGATCGGGCGAAAGGCACCAGAACGGTCACGTCACTGTCACAAAATCAGTGGGGCCCGGGTCGCAGGGTGACATGCACCCTGCTTCCCAGGCCCCACCTTCACCGGACGCGGTTAGCGGTCGATCTTTGCGAAGCGCACTGTACGCACGCCGTTGCTGGTGATCACACGCACCATGTATTGACCAGGACGGAGGTCGGAGATATCCAGGCGATAGAGCGGCTGATCGGCCGCGATGGAGGTACTGATCGCCGTGCGGGCACCCTGCATATCCAGGATGTCCAATTCCATACGACCGGTCCCCAAGCCCTCCAGTTCAAGGGTCAGCTCTGCGGTGGCAGGGTTGGGCCATGCATTGAGGGCATCGCAGTTGCTCACCTGAACAGGTGCGCCCGCCACATCGAGACTGCCGCAGATGGAACCGCCACCCTGTACCAGGAGCCCGTTCACATCGAAGCCAGTGGTGACGCCGAACTCGACCAGACCAAGATCGATGGTATTGGGATCGAAAGCGAGGGTGTGGATGGTGTAAAGGCCGGGGGCGTCCACCACGAAATTGGGCGTAACGCTCGCGTTCACGATCAACAGCTCCGTGCCCTGGGTGAGGACGAAGATGCGCTCGAATCCGGCGGGCTTGAAGGCATCATTGTTCGGGGTTGCGCCAATGGTGGCGACCCCGTTCACCAGACACACTTCAGACTCGTCGGCAGTAAGGGTACCCGCATCGACGTCACAGAGCGTGTTGCAATCCACCACCTGGGTGGGTGCACCCGCCACATCGAGACTTGCGCAGATAGCACCACCTCCTTGGACCAGGAGGCCATTGACATCCACACCCGTGGTGACCCCGAACTCCACGATGCTCAGATCCAGCGTGGCTGGGTCGTACACCAGCGTATGGATGGTGTAAAGACCAGTGGTCGTCACCGTGAACAACGGGTCGACATTCACCTGTTCGATGGTGAGCCCGCTGCCACTCGTGAGCACATAAAGCACTTCGTAACCTGCCGGCACAAGCGCATTGCCATTGGGCTCGGCACCGAAGGTGGCACCATCATCGGTCAGGCATACGGCTTGTTCAAAAGGGTCCAGGGTACCCGCGTCAGCCACACAGGCATTGTTGCACTCGATCACGTTCACTGGAGCACCCGCCACATCAAGGCTGGCACAGATCTCTCCTCCACCCTGGATGAGCAGACCGTTCACATCAAAGCCCGTTGTGACGCCGAACTGAACGATACCAAGATCAAGGGTTGCTGGATCATAGACCAGCGAGTGGATGGTGTAGGTGCCTGTTCCGGTCACATTGAAGGACGGTGCAGGTCCAGCGTCAATGATGACGAGCCCAGAGCCTTCTGTCAGGACATAGACCTGTTGGAAGCCGGGCGGAACGCTTGCGTCACCGTTGGTCGTGGCAGTGATGGACGTACCGGTCGGAGCCAGGCATATCTGGCTTGCCGTTGCGCTGAGGGTCCCGGCCTGTGCATCGCACTCCTGACCGCAAGCGTTCACCTGAAAAGCGGCACCGGGCACGTCCAGGCTACCGCAAACGGTGCCACCACCTTGGATCAGCAGGGCGTTCACATCGAAGCCGGTGGTCACGCCGAGCTGCACGATACCGAGGTCGACCGTAGCCGGGTTAAAGACGAGGCCATGGATGGTATAAGTGCCCGGGTCCGTGACGGTGAACGAGGGTACAAGACCTGCGTTCACGATCACCAGCTCAGGACCGCGGGTGAGCACGTAGACGGTCTGATAGCCAGCTGGCACTACGGCATCTCCATTCGGGATGGCGAACAGGGTCGCCGCACCACCTGACAGGCATACCAAGGTATCGGTCGCAGAGAGGGTACCCGCGTCAGCGGTGCAGAAATCGCACTGCGAAACGGTGATCTGCGCACCGGCAACATCAAGACTGGCGCAGATCTCCCCACCACCCTGAAGAAGCAGGGCATTCACATCGAACCCGGTGGTAACGCCAAGCTGCACCCCGGTAAGGTCAAGGGTCGCAGGGTCGTAGACCAGGGTATGGATGGTGTAAACACCTTCATCCTCCACGTTGGCGAAGAAGGGGTCGACGTTGGCGCCTACAATGGTCAGTTCAGGACCGCGGGTGAGCACATACAAGGTGCTGAAACCGGCAGGTACGACAGCATCGCCGTTCGGCACACCTTCCAGGAAGGCGTTCCCCGAAGGACCAGCGAGGCAGACCTGTGCGAGGGCGGGTTCGATGGTACCGGCAAAGGCCTCACACGCTGGGGGACAGTCGAGCACCATTACGGGTGTACCGGCCACGTCCAAGCTCGCGCAGATCGAACCGCCGCCTTGGATGAGCAGGCCGTTCACATCCACTCCGGTGGTGATACCGAACTCAACGATACCTAGATCCAGGGTGGATGGGTCGTATACCAAGGAATGGACCGTGTACATGCCAGGGCTCGCCACGTTGAAAGAAGGCCCGGCGTCTGCATCGAGGATGACCAGTTCCGTTCCACGTGTGAGGACATATACCACGCTGTAACCGTCGGGCACCACCGCGTCACCGTTCGGCGTGGCGGACACTGTGGCGATGCCATCTTCCAGGCACAGCTCGAAGAGGTCGGCCGTCAACGTACCTGCGTTCGCCGTACAGGGCTCATCACATGCAACGACCGAGATAGGAGCACCTGCCACATCGAGCGCGGCACAGATCTCACCACCGCCTTGAATGAGCAGTGAGTTGACGTCGAAACCCGTGGTCACCCCGGGCTGCACGATGCCGAGATCGAGCGTTGCGGGGTCGTATACCAACGTATGCACGGTGTAGTCTCCCACAGCGTTGACCACGAACGAGGGATCTGCACCGGCATTGACGATGACCAGGCCCGGACCTTGGGTGAGCACATAGGCCACCTGATATCCAGCAGGCACATATGGAGCAGCGTTCGTTCCGGCGGCCACTGTGGCGCTTCCATCGCTAAGGCACACCTCGGCCATCATGGCTGAAAGGCTGCCTGCATCCGGGTTGTCCACCAGGATTGTGGTACCGGTCACATCCAAACTGGCGCAGATACTGCCACCACCTTGAATGAGCAGGCTGTTCACGTCGAACCCGGTGGTGACACCGAACTCCACGATGTCGAGGTTCAAGGTGGAAGGGTCGTACACCAGCGTGTGTACCGTGTAGGAGCCAACGCTGTTCACGGTGAAGATGGGTGAAGGACCTGCGTCCACGATCACCAGACCTGGGCCTTGGGTGAGCACGTACAACGTGGAGTAGCCTGCAGGCACGACGGCATCACCATTGGCGATACCACCGATCATGGTGCCACCATCCTGAAGGCAATCCGTTGGTTTGAAGCCGGAGAGCGTACCTGCATTGGCTTCGCAGGGGCATTCTTCGGTCACTTCGAACGTTGCGCCGGGCACGTCAAGGGCAGCGCAGATGGCGCCACCGCCTTGGATGAGCAAGCCGTTCACATCAAAGCCCGTGGTGGTGCCGAAGTCAACGATCCCAAGGTTGAGGGTGGACGGGTCGTACACCAGGGTGTGGATGGTGTAATTACCCGGCTGCGTCACGGTGAAGGAAGGCTCACCACCGGCGTTCACGATGGTCAGGCCTGGGCCTTCGGTGAGCACGTAAACCACGCTATAACCAGCGGGTGCGTAGGGCGCGTCGTTCACCATGGCGTTGAGCGTGGCTTCGCCATTGATCAGGCATACGCTGGCGTCCATGGAGGTGAGCGAACCAGCATCGGGGTTATCCACCAGAATGCTCGTGCCGGTCACGTCGAGGCTGGCGCAAATGCTACCACCTCCTTGGATGAGCAGACCATTCACATCGAAACCGGTGGTCACCCCCAGCTCGATGCTACCCAGGTCCAGCGTAGTGGGGTCGTAGACCAACGTATGGATGGTGTACGAACCGGTCTCGGTAACGGTGAAGATGTTGGACCAGCCAGCATCGACGATCACCAGTTCAGGGCCCTTGGTCAGCACCCAATTACGGATGAAACCAGGCGGGGTGAAGTGGTCACCGTTCGGGATCCCACCGATCTGTGTGCCCCCCTCTTGGAGACAGTCGGTAGGTTTGAATCCGGATAGGGTACCTGCCTGTGCAAGGCATTCACCTTGCTGGGCCATCGCCTTGGAGGCCGGGACAAGCGCCGTCGCCAGCAAGCCCATCACTGTGGCCGCCGAAAGGAGCGTACTCCTTGCTGCATAGGATAAAGTGTGTTCCATGATCGTAGGGTTGGTTCTGGTAGTTGTGGAACAGGGAATTCCACAACGAACAAGATAACACCCATTTGTTGAAAAAGGTTCGGGGAGCGAAAAGGCAGGGGTCAATAGGCCAGCAGGTAGCGCTTATCCGCTGCCTCTCTACGTCCACCCGGCAGGACCATCTGCACGCTGAGCATTTGAACGGGCAGATCCTCCAGCACAAGCACGGTATCCAATGGCGGAAATCGCTGAGCGATGGTCGACAACTGTTCAGCCTCCACCAGGACATACTGCCCCCGTGCGGGCGCGGTCGTCAACTCGGATACCTCCGCCACATAAGGGCCCTTGCCCCCGCCGTAGAACTCAAGCGATGTACCACCAACACCCACACCGATCAATCGTTCCGGCCGGAGCTGATGCGCATGCAGCCACTTCCCCACCTGAGCGTTCGATTGATAGCGGAGCATTTCCGGATAGAACTGTGTGTTCACACCCCAGGCGATGGAAAGCCACAGCGCGGCACCAAGGAGCAAGCCTGTCCGGTCATCCTTCCCGACCCTGAAGCGATGCATCATCATGAGTCCTCCGAAGAGGATCAGTGTCCATAGCCTGCCAACAGGGAACGCCCAAAGCAGCAGGGTGATGGAGAGCAAGGCCATCGCCCACCAAACGAATCGCTGAGCCGTGGCCAGGGTGGGCGGTAACCCATCGCTCAATGCACGACCACCCTGCACCGCCAGCAATGGCAGGATGGGGTATATGTAGTGCGGCAGTTTGAATTGGGATAGGGAAAGAGCAATGAACAGTACAAGGGCGCCCCAAGGACCACCACGCTCGAGCGGACCATCCGCATGCAGGGTGTTCCACAGACCCTTCCACCATCCATGAAGGACGATGAGCGTCCAGGGCAGCATGAGCCACGGTAGCTCGTGCGTGAAATACAATGCCGATGAATCGTCCTTCCAGCGGTTCTCTCCAGTAATGCGTCCAAAGCTTTGCTCCCAGAAAAAGAAACGAACGCCATGCATGCCGTGCTGTTCATAGAGTCCGATGAGCATCGGCAGAAGCAGGAGGCCGATCACCAGCGGGACCAGCAGCAGGCGTGGATCACGCAGCAACTGCCATCGGCGATCGAGAAACACCTGGAGCCCGAGAACGGTGAGGGGAGCCACGAGACCCATGGGACCCTTGGCCAGCATCCCGCACGCCACGGAAAAGGAAGCAGCCAGGAGCCAGCGGGTACGGCCATCCGCAAGGAACTCGCTCCCTGTCCATATGGCTGCGATGATGGCGGCCGTTAGGAGCGTATCCGTCCTGACATCGTTGGTCATCAGAAGGAAGGCGACCGAGGTGGCAAAGAGGAAGGCGGCCCAGCGACCGGCAGCAGCGCCATGATGGAGGCGGGCATAGCGGTAGGTGGCATGAACTGCCACCAAGGCCGCAAGGATACTGGGCAGCTTGTAGCTCCAATTGTGCACACCGAAGAGCTTGTAGGAGAGGGCTGAAAGCCAGAACAGCAAGGGTGGCTTGTCCAGGTAATCGGCACCGCGGAAATACAGCTTCAGTGGGTCCTCCTGATAGAGCATGTCGCGGGCCATGGTGGCGTACTGTGCCGCATCCACTTCCATTACATCCAGGAAAGCCCCGGCAGCGATGACGGCCAGCCACACAACCCATAGGTGCAAGGGCAGCCGTGGCAGGATGAACGGAGTTCGTTCCATGGGGCTGCAAGATCGGCCGCCCGGGGGGATCATCCCTCCTCGGAACGATAAGGCTTGTTAAGATGCCATGGTGGAAGTGCTGCCGCGCTGTAACATTGTCCCAGTGCTCATTAAGCGGGCCAATGATGGGACGCAAAGCGATCGGAACCCTGCTGCTGCTGGCTACCTTGAGCGTTTTCGGCGTGATCATCACGCAGCTGCTGTGGCTGCAGCAGGCTCGGCGCACGCACAAGGACCAGCTGGAACTGAACCGAGAACAGGCCAGACAGCTGGAAAAGCAGTTCAACGACCGGGTGGTGATCGCGCTGACGGATGTGACGGAGCAGATCCTCTCCATCACCAAGGATCCGAGCGACCTGTACGATGCGGTCAAACAAGAGCGACCGAACTACTTCGCCGTAACGATCAACGACACGCTGCATCCCTATCTGTTGGAGGCCCTGCTGCGCAAGGAGTTCAATCGCCGTAACATCCTGGAGGATTTCGAGTATGGCATCTACGATTGTTTCACGGACAGTGTGGTCTATGGCAATTATGTGAGCCTTGACACGGCCGACACGGATACGGTACCACACACCAGACTGCAGAAGCTCGACAAGGACGGTCACTACTTCGGGGTGTATTTCCCGAAACGGCAGAGCAGCCTGTGGGAAGAGCCGGACGCGAGCAGCTGGACATGGATCTTTCCCGCAGTGGTCACGCTCATCGTGTTCAGCTTTTTCGCTTACAGTGTATGGGTCATCCTGCAGCAGAAGAAGCTGAGCGAGATGAAGAACGACTTCATCGGCAACATGACCCACGAGTTGAAGACCCCGATAAGCACGATCGCGCTCAGCAGCGAGGTCATCAGCGATCCGGAGATCGTGCATGAGCCCGATCGGCTGCAGGCTTATGCACGCATCATCAGAACAGAGAATGAGCGCTTGCGCGTTCAGGTGGAGCGGGTGCTCCAGCTGTCCACGCTGGACAAAGGTGAATTGGAACTGGCCCGGGAACCTGTGCACATGCATGCCGTGGTAATGGAGGTGCGCGATCACTTCCTGCTTCCGCTGCAGGAGCGCAACGCAACGCTCACGCTCCAGCTGGAGGCCACCGATGAGGTGGTCGAAGGCGATCAAGTGCATCTTACCAACGCCTTGACGAACCTCATGGACAATGCCCTGAAATATGGTCCGGATGGCGGCACCATCATCATCCGTACCTACAACACCGAGGGCCGCCTGCACGTAGCCGTGAGCGACAAGGGGATCGGCATCGCGAAGGAGGACCTGAAGCACATCTTTGAACGCTTTTATCGCGTCCACACAGGCAACCGGCACGATGTGAAGGGCTTTGGCCTCGGACTTCACTACGTGCAACAGATCACTTCTGCCCACGGGGGCCGGGTGGAGGTCCGCAGTGAGCCTGGCAAGGGCAGCACCTTCACCCTCTGCCTGCCTCAAGGCCGGAACAAGCACCGCTCATGAACACAGGAACCGCACGCATCCTGCTCGTGGAGGACGACCAGAACCTCGGCTTCGTCATTCAGGACGCCCTCAAGCGCAAGGGCTACCACGTAACGCTCTGCAGGGATGGCAAGGAAGGACTGCGCAAGTTCAATGAGATGGCACACGACCTCTGTGTGCTGGACGTGATGCTTCCACAGAAGGATGGCTTCAGCCTCGCCGAAGACATCCGCCTGGTGGACCGTGCGGTGCCCATCGTATTCCTTACTGCGAAAAGTCAGGTGGATGATCGCATAGCGGGTTTCAAGGCCGGTGGAGACGACTACCTGACGAAGCCGTTCAGCCATGAGGAGCTGATCCTGCGCATCGAAGCGATCCTACGCCGTACCCACGGCCGTGAGCCGGAACAGGGACGGGAGCGGTTCGAGCTGGGCGAGTTCACCTTCGACCATCGCAACCTGATGCTGAGCCACCCCACTGAAGAGCGCAAGCTCACACGCAAGGAAGCGGATGTTCTGCGGCTACTGTGCCTGCACCGAGAGCAAGTGCTGCCCCGCGAACTGGTGTTGAACATGGTCTGGGGGGATGACACCTATTTCCTTGGTCGGAGCCTGGACGTGTTCATCAGTCGCCTGAGAAAGTATCTGAAGCCCGATCCCAAGGTTCAGATCGTGAACGTGCATGGAGTGGGTTTCAAGCTGGTCGTAGATCGGTGACGACCTCAATGGCACCGATGAACCGTTGACATACATCGACGAGCGTCTTCCTTGCGAATTGGCCCATCGATCCCCCTAACTTCGCTGGAGGCATGGACCTGCAAGACATGCCCGCCTTACCATCCATTCACTGACCTGGACCAGCAAGATGAAACACACCTACGCGGCTCTGCTCCCTTTGTTACTGTTCGGTTCATCGGCCTTCGCACAGAACGACTGTTCCACCGCATTGGCCATCACGGCCGGCATTCATGTGGTGGACACTGTGGACGGAGCAGAGATCCCGCTGCCCGTATGTGCCACTGGCGGCAACTCCGCGAGCAACGGCGAATGGTATACGTACACGCCTTCCAGTGACATCAGCCTGGTGATCACAACGGATCTGGTGGAGAACACGGGGCGCGACACGCGGGTCCACGTGTACAGTGGCGTTTGTGGCTCCCTCACGTGCATCGGCGGTGACGATGATTCGGGAAGCGGCTATCTGAGCTGGCTCCACGTGAACCTGACCGGAGGCACAACCTATTACATCGCCTTTGACGACCGTTGGGATGCGAACGGCTTCACGTTCTCTGTGACGGAGGAGCCGCCGTTCCTGGAGTTGATCAGCTTCACCAACCAATCCCTTTCGACCGCAGGCTCCGTTCGTGCCGCTGTGGACATGAACAATGACGGCCTGGACGACGTGGTCTCCGTGACCACCTCGAACATCAATATCAACTACCAGTTGGCTGGTGGCGGCTTCAACACGGTGAACCTGCCGAACGATACGGTCGCGAACTCGGCAAGCTGGAGCCTTTGCGCGGGTGACATCGATGGAAATGGCCAGCGCGACCTGGTCTATGGTGGCGGCAGTGGTGTCACGGTGATGTTCGCCAATGCGGATGGCACGGCCTTCACTGACAGCAGCTTCGCCCAGTACGTGTTCTGCCAGCGCACGAACATGGTCGACATCAACAACGATGGCGACCTGGACGTGTTCGTATGCCATGATGTGGCGCCCAACGTGTACCTGCTGAATACGGGCAGCAACACGTTGAGCTGGAACCAAGGCGGACTTGGTGATACGCAAGGCGGTGGCAACTACGGTTCGATCTGGACGGACTTCGACAACGATGGCGATATGGACATGTTCATTGCCAAATGTCGTGGGGGCAACCCGGTGGTGAGCACCAACCAGCTGCACCGCAACAACGGCGATGGAACCTACACCGAGGTTGCCGCCCTCTACAACCTGGCAGACCCGGTCCAGACCTGGAGTGCTGCATGGGGCGACTTCGACAATGACGGTGACATGGACGCCCTGGTGGGTGCCAGCTCCTTCACGGCCGGTGGTCACAAGTTGATGCGCAACGATGGCACCACCTTCACGGACATCACGGAAGGCTCGGGCTGGGACGTGTTCACCGGCACCAGCATCGAGCACATCACGCACGACTTCAACAACGACGGCTTGCTTGATGTAATGGGCGGCGGTGGCACCATCATGGTGAACATGGGGAACATGGTGTTCGAGGAGAACCCCGTGGGCTTCGAGGTGGGTGCTGTTGGGGACCTCAACAACGATGGGTTCCTCGATGTCATCAGCAGCTCGACAGCGCGCATCAACAACGGTAACGATAACAACTGGTTGCGCATTCGTACGGTAGGTACGGTGAGCAACAGTGAGGGCATCGGAGCGCGTATCACCATCACCACCGCGTCCGGCCAGCAGATCCGCGATGTGCGCAGTGGCGACGGTTTCCGTTACATGAGCACCATCACGGCGCACTTCGGTCTTGGCACGGATGAGGTGGTGGAGCAGGTGCAGGTGCGTTGGCCCTCCGGCATCGTGAACGTGCTCAATGATGTGCCCGTGAACGGCACGATCACCTTGGTGGAGGAGATCGGCACCGACGTTGCGCAAAAGGAGCAGACCGTGCTCCGCCTGTTCCCCGTGCCAGCGGGCAATGAATTGATGGTGCAGGGAACGGTCGCCGGCAACGCAATGGTGCGGGTGTTCGGAGCTTCTGGGCGGCTGGTGATGAACGCACGCCTGGAAGGCGGACGGCTGGACCTTTCTCAGGTGCAGCCCGGCTTCTATGTGCTGGAGGTGCAGGACGCAACCGCTGTACAGCGACTGCCCTTCACCCGCGAGTGAGCGTCCTCAGGCAACCGAGGGCACACCCTTGAACGTCTAACGAACGACCATGCGACCTGGCGTACACATTGGCGGCGAGTTGCGCCTGTTACCATTGATGCTGGTGGGCCTTCTTCTTGTGCAGGGATGCAGGAAGGAGCGCGAGCCGGAGCCCGAGGCTCCAACACCTGCCTTGCCTACACCCCCAGCCGGGGATGGTGTTTACTTTGACGCGACCCTCGCTCCGTACCAGACCCTTTCGGCCTATCGGTTCTTCACCGGCGCATTGAAGGACCAGGCACCCAATTCCGGCGTGCTGCCTTACGAGCCGATCACATCGCTTTTCTCGGACTACGCCAAGAAGAAGCGATTCGTGTGGATGCCACCCGGAGCAAAGGCCTACTATGCCGGCGATCATCAGGTGTTGGACTTCCCTGATGGCGCTGTGCTCATCAAGACCTTCTACTACGATCATGTGCTGCCAAATGACGAGCGGCGCATCATCGAGACACGCCTCCTGTTCAAGCGAAATGGCAGTTGGTATTTCGCCGATTACGTGTGGAATACAGACCAAACGGAAGCCTATCTGGACCTGAACGGCAGCAATACGCCGGTAACCTGGGTCGACCAGAGCGGCGAGCAGCGCAACATCCTGTACCGGATACCCAGTGCGGCCGAGTGCCAGACGTGCCACAAGGTCAACTTCGACCCCATCCCCATCGGTCCAAAGCCACAGAACCTGAACTCCGACATGACCTATCAGGACGGCGTACGGAACCAATTGGAGAAATGGGTGGAGATGGGCTATCTGCAGAGCGGCTACCCCGCGAACATCATGACGACCGTTCGCTGGGATGATGCGACCCAACCATTGGACCTGCGGGTCCGTAGTTACTTGGACATGAACTGTGCTCACTGTCATGCGGACGAGCGCCACTGCAACTACAGGCCCATGCGCTTCGCTTACAACGAGAGCGAGGATCTGGTGAACCTGGGTGTGTGCGTACCTCCGGACGACCCGATCGCTCCGGAGTACACGGAGATCGTTGCCCGGGGCAATCCGGGACGGTCCATGATGCATTACAGATTGACCTCCACCGACGAGACCGTCCGGATGCCCTTGCTGGGGCGGACGATCGCCCATGATGAAGGTGCCGAGATGATCCGTGAATGGATCTCCAGCCTCCCTGGCACGTGTCCTTGAACCAAGCGAAAGTCACATACCAAAACAGCCCATGCGTTCCACTCTACTCTCACTCTCTTTGGTCGCGTTGACATACGAGGCCTACAGCCAGAACACGTGCGCCACCGCATTGAACGTCGGTTTAGGAGTGCATGCCGTGGATGCGGTCAACGGGACCGAGCCTCTGCCGGTCAGTTGTGCAACCAATGGCAACCCCGGGACCTTGGCCGAATGGTACACCTACACAGCGACGGTGGACACCACGATACGCCTTAACACGGATGTAGCCGGTACCATTTGGGTGGATACCCGTGTACACATCTACACGGGCACCTGCGGCAGCCTCAACTGTCTGGCAGGAGATGACGACAGCGGTTCGAACCTGACCTCCCTGGTCACTTTTCCTGTGACCGCCGGACAGACCTACACCATCGGCTTTGACAACCGCTGGACCACCGCAGGCTTCAGCTTCGAGCTGGCGTACGTGCAGCCTGCTCCGCCGCCCCCTCCTCCTCCGCCGTCGATCATCTCCTTCACCAACGTCACCCAAGGTGTGAGCGGCAGCGGTTACTGCGTGGTGGACATGAACAATGACCAGCTGGACGATATCGTGGGCACCAGTACCAGCAATGTGAACATCCTTTACCAGCAGGCCAATGGTACGTTCCAATCCGTGAACATCATCACCACACCGGCCGACCACACGGCCTCCTGGAGCATTGCCGCGGGAGACATCGATGGCAATGGATACAACGACCTGCTTTATGGCGGTGGCAGCGGCTCCACCTTCATGATGGCCAACAACACGGGTACGGGGTTCACGGAGGTATCCTTCCCCAACTACATCTTCAGCCAACGGACGAACATGGTGGACATCAACAACGATGGCCACCTGGACGCCTTCGTGTGCCACGACGTGGATGCCAATGTCGCCTTCTTCAATGACGGTAATGGCAACCTCACCTTCAACCAAGGCCTTCTGGGGCTCACCTGTGGCAACTACGGCTCCATTTGGACCGACTATGACAACGACGGCGACATCGACATGTTCGTAGCGAAGTGTGGCTGCGACCCAGTGGACCTGTTGATGCGCAACAACGGCGATGGCACCTTCACCAACGTTGCTCCCGAACTGGGCATGGCGGACAGTCACCAAAGCTGGAGCAGTGCCTGGGGCGACTTCGACAACGATGGGGATATGGACGTGCTCATCGGCGCCAGCAGCAGCGGCTACCACAAACTGCTTGAGAACAATGGTGACGGCACTTTCACCAACATTACGGCGGGCTCGGGCATCGACCTGTTCACCGGACAGAGCATCGAATGGACCACCCATGACTTCGACAACAACGGTTACCTCGACATCCTTGGTGGCGGTGGCCTGCTGATGAACATGGGTGACATGACCTTCGTTCCCAACGGCACTTTCCCCGGCAATGGCCCCATCGGCGACCTGAACAACGATGGTTTCCTGGATGTGTACACCTCAGGCACCATCCGCCGGAACGTTGGCAATGACAACAACTGGTTGAAGATCGCCACGGTAGGCGTGGTAAGCAACAGCAACGGCATCGGTGCGCGCATCACGGTGGAAACGCCCAGCGGCACGTTCACCCGCGAAGTGCGCAGTGGTGATGGCTTCCGCTACATGAGCACCATGACGGCCCACTTCGGACTTGGCGAAGAGACCGAGATCACGGCTGTAACCGTCCGCTGGCCTTCAGGCATTGTGGACGTGATCGAAGGCGTAGATGTGAACACGACCGAAGTGATCGTGGAGGGTGTCTCCACCGGGCTAGCTGCCCAGCGTGATGAGCAGGTGCAGCTGTTCCCTGTACCTGCACAGGACATCCTCACCGTATCCGGGCTCGGCAGCGGCCAGGTGCCTGTCCGCGTGCTCGATGCAACCGGTCGGCTGGTGCTCCGCGGCAACCTGCTCAACGAGCGTCTCGATGTGAGCGGGCTGACACCCGGCGCCTATGTGCTGCAGGTGTTCACTCCGAACGGCACCACTCAGCGGAGCTTCACCAAGGAGTGAGTTTCCGATCATGACCTGACGAAGGTCCGGCCCTGAGGGCCGGACCTTCGTTACTTTTGGGAGGACCAGGAGGAGAACACGTGTTCCTCCTCCGTCCTGAGCGACCATGTCACCGTCCCGTACCCTACCAGCTTTATTGATCCTGCTGACCACCTTCAGTGCGTGCCGCAAGGAGCGGTTGGAGGATGGGGTCGCGCCTCACACTGAAGGAGCCACAAAGGTCAACTTCGACCTGGACGAAGTGCCCTATAACACGCTCTCCGAATATGGGTTCTTTGCAGGCAAGCTGGGAGCGATGGAACCTGTGAACGAGGTGCTGCCTTTCGCGCCCATCACCCCGCTCTTCACCGACGAAGCGCACAAGGCCCGTTTCGTGTGGATGCCACCCGGGAGGAAGGCACGGTTCAACGGTGCGCACCAGGTCCTCGACTTCCCGGACGGTGCCGTATTGCTGAAGAGCTTCTACTACGACAAGGCGCTGGCCGGAGGCGGTCGGCGGATCATCGAGACCCGGATGCTCTTCAAGCGAGCCGGACAGTGGGAGATCGCGAACTATGTATGGAACGATGAGCAAAGCGAGGCCTACCTGGACCTCACCGGGAGTACGATACCCGTGAGCTGGACCGATGAGGAGGGTGACGCACGCTCCATACAGTACCGTATCCCCTCCCTGGTCGAGTGCCAGAGCTGCCATCGGAAATACGGTTCGAACACACCGATCGGACCAGAGCCCCAGAACCTCAACGGACCGCTCTGGTACGGTACAGGCCCGAACAACCAATTGGCACAGTGGGTGGCGCATGGCATCCTTCAACCAGGCTACCCGAAGGACTTCCTTACGCTGGTACGGTGGGACGACACGAGTGAGGACCTGGAGCAGCGCGTACGTTCGTATCTGGATATCAATTGTGCGCACTGCCATGATGAAGGGCGCAGTTGTTCCTACCGTGCCATCCGTCTCGCCTATGAGCGCACGGAAGACCCTGTGAACCTTGGCGTATGCGTCGTTCCAGAGGAGCCGATCGAACCGTTCTCTCATTTGGTGGCTCGCGGCAACCTTGGCCGCTCTGCGATGTACCACCGGCTGACAACGAACGAGGAAGCCATACGCATGCCCCTCATCGGACGGAGCATCGTGGATGAACAGGGTGCTGCACTGCTTGCCGAGTGGATCCAGAGCTTGGGGCCTGCCTGCCAGTAGGACCAGCCAAGGCTCAGGGTCGGAACGCTGTTGCGCTCTGCATTGATCCAGCCGAACGCCTTTGCCACGCACCCATGACCGGTGGGGCACAGGCCCCTTTCAGAGGCAATGGGAAGGCCTGTCCGGGGGCCAGGTGATGCTGAAAGGTCTTTCGCAGGGCCGGGAATGCGCCATGGCCAGCGCATACCAAGGGCACCCGCACGCTGCATAGGCCCCACCCAGGTCTCCATATGTGACGGTGGTGCGGGTGCGTATATCGCTCATCCGTTCCCTGTTGCGGGTGCGGCGCTCACATCCATACCAGCGAGGGTACCTGGACCATCGGGCGGACCCTGAGCACATGCTCGCCCACCTTGAGGCGCACATGGTGCCACCGGATGACGTTCCTTCCACCCGCCGGACAGACCGCCACCATACTATCGGATCACGGTCACGTGCCCTGTGGTGGTGATCTCATCGGTCGCCTGACAGGGGTCCCTATGTCGCATGGTGTAAGGGTACACCCCGATGGGTACGGGATCTCCGTTCAGCGTTCCATCCCACTGCGCCAGCGGGTCATTGCTGATCCAGACCTGACGCCCCCAGCGGTCATAGATGACCACTTCATAGCCGAGAGCGGGGATATCCACCCGCACAGGCCATAGCTCGTTAATTCCGTCACCGTCGGGGGTGAAGGCATTCGCCAGGAAGAGGGTCGGTTCGGTGCGCACATCCACGATCACTTCGAGCGTGTCGTTGCACCCATTGGCCTGTGTGGCGTATAGTGTGAAGGTGTGGAGGTCATACCGTTCGATGTTGTACCGGATGAATCCATTGCAGTCGTTGACATACAGGCTGTCGTTGATGAAGAAGGCGCACGAATCAGCGACACTTCCGAGGAGGATCTCCAGTTCGGTCGTACACGGGATCTGTGTGGCGGAGAAGATCGCGGGCACCTGGGCATCGATATAGATGCTGTCGAGCACTGGCAGCCCCCCGCAGCCATCCACGGTATTGAAGGCTTGGATGCTGATGGGTTGATAACCGCTCTGGGTGAAGCTGATGAGGTCGTTGAAGGCATTGCTATAGCCAGCGGTCTGCCATCGCCAGACAATGGAATCACCGGTCGTGGCGACCGTGAGTATCTGAACAGGCACGTTCTGGCAGGCCGTATCAGGCACACCCATCACGGCCGTGGGACTGGGCAGCTCCTCCACTTCCACATCGGCATCCAGTTCGCATCCATTGGCATCAATGGAATTTACCGTGAACGTGCCTGTAGCACCTGGCGGCAGGGATAACACCTGGGCGGTATCACCGGTGGACCATGCATAGTAGAGTCCTTGATAGCCCGCGAACGGGACCACGGTGAGCACGGGTGGGTCCGAGGGGCAATAGACAGGATTCCCCACGATGGAAATGGACGGTTCGAAGATCAGCGTATCGATCACGGAAAGGCATTCAGAGGCCTGTGCGGTATCCGTGACCACGACGCTGTAGGGCCCGGCCGCCAGGTCCGTCCAAGTTCCAACGTTCACAGGAGGGAAGCTCCCATTGAGGGAATAGAGGAACGGCCCACCGGAACCGGTGATCACCGAGATGGCGCCATCCGCCTCACCGGCACAACTGACAGGTGTCACTGCGAGGGTCACATCGCATTCGGGCTGAGCCCATAGCACGCCGGGGAGCAGCACAGCGAAGAGGAACAGGGGACGCAGCATCAATTCAGCGTTCGATCGGGATCCGGCCCACATCTGGCCGCGAAGATCGCGAAAATACGCTGGAACGGGGCTGTGCGGGTATCCGGAGCGGGACAAAAAGAAGGGGTGCCCCCCCGGACACCCCTTCAACTCACTTACCTGCTGATGCTCAGCTGGCTGCGAGCAACTTGCGGACCATGGCGGCCACGGCGGAACCATCGGCTCTCCCGGCAAGCTCCTTGGTCGCCAGCCCCATCACACGGCCCATGTCCTTCATCCCCTGGGCACCACTGCCTGCGATGAGGGCCTTCACGGCGGCCTCCACCTCGCCCTCGCTCATGCGCTGGGGCAGGTAGGCCTCGATGACCGCGGCTTGGGCATCCTCTTCGGCGGCCAGTTCAGGGCGGCCTTGTTCGCGGTAAATGGCGGCACTCTCCTGCCGTTGCTTGTGCATCTTCTGCAGAATGCGCAGACCCGCCGCCTCGTCCAGTCCATCACCCGCACCCTCTTTGGTGAGTTCCAGCAAGATGGCGCTCTTGATGGCGCGCAGCGCGTTCAGGCGGTCCTTTTCGCGGGCGAGCATGGCCGCCTTGATGTCCGCATCGATCCGTTGTGCGAGGTCCATGGGGTCAGTCAACGTTGTCGTGGAGGAAGGGATTGTTACGCTTGATCTCCACCCGCCGCTCGCCATGCTCATCCACTTCCTCATTGAGCGTGTAGCGGCTCACGTTGGAATCGGCGCTGTGTTGCACATCGCTGATGTGGATGTTCTTGCGCTTGTAGGCTGGCACATGTTCCATGTCAGCGAGGCCGTTCGGGGAACGGAGCCGCTGGGTGATCTCGCGCATGCGGGCCTGTCGTTCCTCCACACGCGCCTGGTGCTCCTTGGGGCTCAGGCGGGCTTCGGAGACAACGGTCGAGGAGTTGCCCGTGGCATCCACATCGTCCCAGAGGCCATGCACGATCTTCTCCTCGACCACCGGGTTGGCAGGTTGATCGGAGAGGGGACGGAGTGTTTCCACCTCGAATTCGATGGTAGCCTGCGGCGCCGGTGGAGCCTGCTCCACTTCCTTCACCGGTTCGGGCAACTGCTTGATGTACGGTTCATCGAAGGCAGCAGGTACCGGCGGATCCACTGGGGCTGAAGGTGCAGCGGTTGCGACCGGGTTCACGATGGGCTGGGTGATCATCGTAGGACGGTCAGCATCGAGGGGAATGATGGTCCGCTCCTCGGAAGGGCGAACGATGGCGCCGGTGACAGCATTGGTCTCAAATCCGGTCGCGATGACGGTGATGCGCACCTTTTCGCCCAAGCTCTCGTCCTTGCCATAGCCCCAGATCACATCAGCGCCGCTGCCGGCCGCATCCTGGATGTGGTCGGTGATCTCGCCGATCTCGTCCATGAGGATCTCGCGCGTGCCGTGGGTGATATTGAGCAGCACGAACTTGGCCCCGGCGATGTTGTTGTCGTTCAACAGCGGTGAATCGAGGGCCTCCTGGGCGGCGCGCATCGCGCGGTCCTCGCCATCCGCCTCGGCCATGCCCATGATGGCATTGCCGCTGCGGGTCATTACGGTCTTGACATCCTCAAAATCCACGTTCACCTTGCCGGTCTTGGTGATGATCTCGGCGATACCGCGTGCCGCGGTGGTGAGCACATTGTCCGCATGCTCGAAGGCATTGTCAACCGAGAGGTTGCCGAACAGGTCGCGCAGCCGGTCATTGTTGATCACGAGCAGCGTATCAACGGCGTTGCGCAACTCCTCTACTCCGCTTACGGCCTGCTGTTTGCGTCGACGGCCCTCCCACATGAAGGGGCTTGTGACGATACCGACCGTGAGAATACCCATTTCGCGGGCCAGTTGAGCGATCACGGGTGCGGCGCCGGTGCCGGTGCCACCGCCCATGCCAGCGGTGATGAACACCATCTTGGTGCGGGTGCTGAGCAGTTGGCGCAGTTCATCAAGGTTCTCCTGCACGGCCTCCTTGCCGCGCTCGGGCACGGCACCCGCTCCGAGGCCTTCGGTGAGGGCAACGCCGAGCTGCACCTTCACAGGTACCGGACTGATGTCCAGGGCCTGGCGGTCCGTGTTGCAAACGATGAAGTCCACGCCACGGATGCCTTGTTCGTACATGTGATTGACGGCATTGCTGCCGCCACCGCCCACGCCGATCACTTTGATGATCGAGTTGAGCTCCTGGGGGATGTCGAATTTCATTGTTGGGGGGATTTGTCGGTTTGGCTATGATCGTGACGGTGGCTTAGATCTCATCCTCCTTGAGCAGGTTGCTGGCGCCGTTCATCACGCTATCCAGCAGCCCGCCGAGCAAGCCCTTTGAGTGGCCTTTGACGGGGGTGCGGGCCGCGGCCGTGGCACGCGCTTCAACGGGGGTTCGGCTGCGATGGCGTTCCAGATAGTCGAAGCCTTTCATCACAAGGCCCACACCGGTGGCATGAAGCGGGCTGGTCACGTCCTCCACTGCGCTCTTGGCGATGTGCTCGTTCGGGTATCCGATGCGCGTGCTCATGCCCGTCATCAGCTCCACAAGGTGCTTCAGGTGCTTGAGCTGTGCCCCACCACCGGTGAGCACGATGCCGGCAATGAGCTGCTTCTCCATGCCGGAGTTCTTGATCTCGAAGTGAACATGCTCGAGGATCTCCTCCATGCGGCTCTGGATGATCTGCGACAGGGTCCGCAGGCTGATCTCCTTGGGGTCGCGACCGCGGAGTCCGGGGATGCATACAACTTCGTTGTCCTTGTTCTCGGAAGCGAGCGCGCTGCCGAACTTGGTCTTGAGCTGCTCCGCCTGTTCGCGCATGATGCCACAGCCTTGGCGGATATCCTCCGTGACCACATTACCACCGAATGGGATCACCGCGGTGTGTCGGATGATGTTGTCGAAGAAGATGGCGATGTCGGTGGTACCGCCACCGATGTCCACCAGCACCACGCCGGCCTCCTTTTCCTCCTGGCTCAGGACAGCATCAGCGCTGGCCAGCGGTTCGAGAATGAGCTCGGTGACGTTGAGCCCTGCGCGATGCACGCATTTGTTGATGTTCCGAGCTGCGGTGACCTGACCACTGATGATGTGGAAGTTGGCCTCCATGCGGATCCCGCTCATTCCGATGGGGTCGCGGATGCCCTGCTCATTGTCGATGATGTACTCCTGTGGCAGCACATGGATGATCTCTTCACCGGGCGGCATCACCAGGCGGTAGGTCTCCTCAATGAGTTGATCGATGTCGGTCTGAGCGATCTCCTCCTCAAGGCTTTCACGCATCTTCATACCCCGATGCTGCATGCTTCGGATATGCTGTCCGGCGATGCCAACATTGACGGTGCCGATCTCCACGCCGGCGCTGTCCTCGGCCATCTTCACCGCAGCGACGATGCTCTCCACGGTCTTCTGGATGTTGGCGACCACACCACGGCTGACACCATCGCTTCGCGACTTGCCCATGCCGAGGATCTCGATCTTGCCTTGTTCGTTCTTTCGCCCGACGATGCAGGCGATCTTGGTCGTGCCAATGTCGAGGCCGGCCACGATGTCTTGATGTTGGTCCATGGTCTGTGGGGGGGTTAGGGCGTTTTTCGTTCGGTGCAAACGACCTGATCGGCGAAGCGGAGGTCGATACGGTCATAGCGGCGCCAATCGGTCATGGGCATGCCTTTGGCGTAGAAAAGCCTGAGCTTGGCGAAGCGCTGTTCCAGGTTGGATCCGTCGCCGATAAGGATGCGCTGGCCACCGACCTTGGGCACGAGCTCGAACTGACCATCGGCACGCACCACCACCTGATCGATCATTGCATCCCAGAAGGGTTCGCTGCGGATGAAGGTGGCCAGCCGATGGATGTCGTCCGACAGGAAACGGTTGCGAAGGCTGTCAGTGCTGAAAATGTCGATGACCCCGTTCCTTGCACCGGGCTCGTTCAGCACACCGGTCACCACCAGTACACGGGCAGGGCGGGCCAGATCGGTGGGCATGGTCCAGCCTTCCTCATCGATATAGAAGCTGGTCCCATCATGATCGATCACGCGCACGATCGGGTTGCGCTGCACCACGCTCACATGGAGCACACCATCCATGGTGTGGTAGACCTCGGCCCTCGCCACACAGGGAATGCTGCGCAGCCGCTCCTCGATGCGCGTCTCATCCACCTCACCGAGGGTGGTACCCATCACGGCGATACCCTGCTCGAGCACCTCGCGGCGAACGCTGGCCTCGTCGATGAAGCGCACCCCATCGGCACCACTGACCTGGACACGCAGGTCGTGCAAGGGCGTTCGATCCGCATTGCGTTCCACGAAGCCCAAGGCCAATACGATGGCCAGCACGCCGAGCAGCATGCCGGACACACGAAGGTATCGCTTCCACTTGCTCATGGTTCGTGACGTTGGTTGAGATGTCGTTCCAATGCGGGCACCACGCGATCGATGTCGCCCGCGCCCATGGTCAGCAACACATCGATGGGGCGGGTTGCGATCAGATCGACCAGCCCATCACGCGTGGCCAACATCTTGCTGGTCATGGGCACCTGGTCCAGCAGCCACGCGGAGGTGATGCCCTCCACCGGCTCTTCACGGGCGGGGTAGATCTCCAGAAGGATCAACTCGTCCAAGGCCGCAAGGCTGCGCGCGAATTCCGTAGCCAGATCGCGTGTACGGCTGAAGAGGTGCGGTTGGAAGACCCCGGTGATACGTCGTCCCGGATGCAGCTCACGTGCGCTGGCGATGCAGGCATCCAGCTCCTTCGGATGGTGCGCATAGTCATCGATGAACACCAACATGTCATTGTTGATGCGCACCTCGAAGCGGCGTGCCACCCCGCGGAAGTTCGCAAGTCCGAAACGGATCCGATCGTCGCTCACACCCAAGCGCAACGCTACCGTCGAAGCCGCGATGGCGTTCTCCACGTTATGCCTCCCAGGCATCCCCAGGCGCAGGTCCTTCAGAACACGGCCTTCGGCATGGAGGTCGAAGTGGTAGGCGCCGTTCTCCACGCGGACGTTGGAGGCAGAAGGTTCACCCGCACTCCCCAGAGCGTACGTGCGCATCTGGCTGCGATCGCTGAAGTGGCCGGCGATGCGTTCGTGAACAAGCAGCGGACCATCGCATTGGATGGCGAACTGCGAATAGGCATCGAACATCGCTTCTGCCGTACCATAGATATCGAGATGATCGGGGTCCATTGCCGTTATCACCGACTGTGTAGGGCAGAGCTGAAGGAAGCTGCGATCGTACTCATCCGCCTCCACCACGTTCACCACTGCGTTGTCGTTGAGCAACACATTGGTGCCGTAGTTCGCGGCGATGCCTCCAAGGAAGGCATTGCACCTCACGCCTCCTTGTGTAAGCAGGTGTGCGATCATGGTGCTCACAGTGGTCTTGCCATGTGTGCCCGCCACTGCGATGGTGGGCTTGTCCCGTGTGATCATTCCGAGCACCTCAGCGCGCTTGAGGATTCGAGCCCCACGTGCGGTCCAGTACCCCAACAACGGGCTCGTGGTCGGCACGGCAGGTGTGCGCACCACCATCACATCGGCCGCCGACGCCTCAAGGAGTTCTGCGGGGATCAAGCGTGGGTCCTCACTGAACTGAACATCGATCCCTTCGGCCAGAAGCTGGTTGGTGAGCTCACTGGGCGTGCGGTCGTACCCTGCCACTTCGGCACCCCGGCGACGGAAGTAGCGGGCAAGACCGCTCATACCGATGCCGCCGATGCCGATGAAGTAGAACCGATGTCCGCTCAGGGTGCTCATGGTCAAGCTTCGTTGCGCGTTGGTGCATTGATCGGGCGTGCCAGTCGGATCACTTCGGCAGCGATGGCCTCGGCAGCGTGTTGGGTGCCCATCCCTGCCATGGCCTTGCGCAGGCGATCGAGCGCTGCACTGTCGCGCACCAGTTCGAGCACCCTGGCACCGAGCTGTTCTGCGGCATCGGTATCGCGCAGGAGCACGGCCGCACCGCGATCGGTGAGGGCACGTGCATTGTGGGTCTGGTGATCCTCGGCAGCCGTCGGCAGCGGCACGAGGATGGCCGGTCGTTCCACGAGGCAGAGTTCACTGACGCTGATGGCACCGGCACGGGCCACCACCAGATCGGCAACGGCATAGGCCAGGTCCATTCGGTCCACGAACTCATGCACCTTGCAATCGGTGTATCCTACCGCTTCCACCGCTCCGCGCGCCTGGGCGAGGTACGGTGTTCCGGTCTGCCAGATCACCTGGATACCAGCGTCCTTCCACTGTTGCAGGGCCGCTTCCACGCCACGGTTGATGCCGCGTGCACCGAGGCTCCCACCCGTGATGAAAAGCACCGGTCGGCCCTCGCTGAGTCCGAAGTGTTCCATTCCACGCGGACGCTTGCCGGTAAGCCGCACCACCTCCGCTCGCACCGGATTGCCCGTAAGCAACAGCTTCTCCTTGGGGAAGAAGCGCTCCATCCCTGCATAGGCCACGCAGATGCGTTGCGCACGCTGGGCGAGGTGAATGTTGGTCTTGCCGGGGAAGCTGTTCTGCTCCTGGATGAGCGTCGGCACACCCATGCGTTGAGCGGCTGCCAGGAGAGGACCACTGGCATAGCCTCCAACACCCACGGCCACCTGCGGACGGAAGCTGCGCACAAGGCTCCGGGCCTTTAGCATGCTGCGTAGCAGGAGCCAGGGCAGCGCCAGGTTCTTCACGATGCTGCCCCGCTGGAAGCCACGGATGGGCAAGCCTTCGATGCGGTACCCAGCGGCGGGGACCTTGGTCATCTCCATCTTCCCTTCAGCGCCCACGAAGAGGAATTCTGCAGCAGCCTCCCGCTCGCGCACCGCATTGGCGATGGCGATGGCCGGGAAGATGTGCCCACCGGTGCCTCCACCGGCGATCATCACCCTAAGCTGCTGCTGTGCGGGGGCGCTGTTCATCGGTGTTGTTCGTAAGAGGTTCCTCAAGGCTGCGGCTCACGCTGAGCACGATGCCCACCGCGAGGCTGGTGAACCAGATGGAAGTACCGCCCATGCTGACCAAGGGCAGCGGTTGACCAGTGACGGGAACGAGGTTCACCGCCACCGCCATGTTGATCATCGCCTGCAGCACGAGCATGAGGCTGAGGCCGACGGCGGCGAGAGCTCCGAAGGGCCTTTCCACCCGGCCGGCGATGCGGACGGATCGGAAGAGCAGGATGAGGTAGAGCAACAACAGGCCCAGCCCTCCGATGATGCTGCCGTACTCTTCGATGATGAAGGCGTAGATCATGTCGGAGTACGGGTGCGGCAGCCAATTGCGCGAGGCGCCACTTCCGGGACCGTTGGGCAGCAATCCACCCGAAGCGATGGCGATCTTGGCGTGTTCAACCTGGTAATTGGCATCACTGTCGGCGGTTCCGAAGCTCTCCAGGCGAGCGATCCACGTGTCGAGACGGGGCAGCAGACCAGGCTGGCTCTTGGCGATGAGCAACAGGAGCACGAACGCGAGCACCGCTGACCCGAGCACCACGAACAGATGACGAACCGGCACTTGTCCGATGAACATGATCAGCACGCTGATGAGGAAGAGCAGCGCCGCCGTAGAGAAATTGGCGGGCAGGATGAGCCCACAAATGGCACCCACAGGTACCATCAGCTTCACCACCACATCGCGCAGGGTCCATTCCTGGTCCTTCTGTTTGGCGATGACACGTGCGAGGTAGACCACAAGCACCACCTTGGCCAGATCGCTCGTCTGGAAGCTTTGGTTGATGATGGGGATGGTGATCCAGCGGCTGGCATCGTTGATGTTGGAACCGAGCAGCAGTGTGAGCAGCAGCAGCCCCGCCGTTACTGGAATGGCCAACATCGACAGGCGCGAATAGTAGGTGTAGCGCAGGGTGGACGCGTAGTACATGATGGCGCCACCCGAAGCGAGCATGAGCCCGTGCTTGAAAAGGAAGTGCAACGTGCTGCCACCTTCTCGTTTGAAGGCGAGCGAACTGATCGAGCTGTACACGGCGAGCAGGCTGATCAGTCCCAGGAACAGGACGGTCATCCAGATCACGCGATCGCCGCGAAGCTTATGGATCAGGCTGCTCATGCTGCTGCTCAGAGATCGTTGACCGCGCGTTTGAATTCGACGCCACGCTCCTCGTAATTGGCGAAGCCATTGCCGCTGGGACAGGCCGGACTGAAGAGCACCACCTCACCGGCCTGTGCGATCTCGCGGGCCAGGAACACGGCCATGCGCACATCATCGGCCACGAACACGCGGCCACCTTCCTTGAATGCGTGGCGTTCATGACCGGCACCGAACAGCACCACGGCGCGCAGGCGATCACCGAACAGTTCCTGGGTAAGTCCTTCGGTGAGCTCCTCGTTCCAGGCACCGGCGATCCACACCAGGGGTTGGTGCACCGCTCCGATGGACGCCAATGAGGCATCGAGAAAGGTGGCGCGGCTGTCGTTGATGTAGTGTACACCATCGAGTTCGCGCACCGGCTCCAGGCTGTGCGCCACACCCTGCACACGCTGCAGCGCCACCTGTCGCGCCTGCAACAGCTGACCACCGGCGATGTGGAGGTGGGGGGCTTCGTGCTTCTTGTGTTCCATGGGATAATGGATCAAAGGGCGCGTACCGCCGCCTTGAAGCGACGGCCTCGTTCCTCGTAGTTCTCGAACAGATCGAAGCTGGCACAGGCCGGGCTCAACAACACCACGTCGCCAGGCTCCGAAAGCGCATACGCTGCCAGCACGGCCTGTTCTGCACTGTTTGCGTCGACAACGTCCTTCACCGATCCACCAAAGGCCTTGTGCAGCTTCTCGTTCTCGTTGCCCAGGCACACCAGCGCCTTTACCTTGCTCTTCACCAGGGGCAGCAGCGAAGCATAGTCGTTGCCCTTGTCAACGCCACCGGCCACCCAGATCACAGGCTTGTCCATGCTCTCCAGCGCATACCAGGCAGAGTTCACGTTGGTGGCCTTCGAGTCGTTGATGAAGTCCACACCGTTCACCTGGGCCACATGCTCCAGGCGATGCTCCACGTTCTGGAAATCGCTCAGGCTTTCGCGTACCACATCATTGCGCAACTCCAGCACACGGGCGGCAATTCCGGCAGCCATGGAGTTGTAGACGTTGTGGCGGCCTTTGAGCGCGAGTTCGATGATGGACATGTGGAAGGTGGTTTGGTCGGTGGAGATATGGATGTGCTGGTCCTGCAACCAGGCACCGTGGGTCAGGATGTGTTCGGTGGAGAAGGGCCAGCGTTGGGCCTTCACAGCATGACCGGACAACCAGTTGGCGGTTTCCGGATCATCGGCACAGTGGATGAAGTGGTCCGCCGCCGATTGGTTCATCGTGATGCGGAACTTGCTGGAGACATAGTTCTCCATGCGGTAGGCATACCGGTCCAGATGGTCGGGCGTGATGTTGAGCAGGATGGCGACATCCGGTTTGAACGTGCGGATGCCATCGAGCTGGAAGCTGCTCAGCTCAAGCACGTACCAATCATGATCACCTTCGGCCACGAGCCCGGCGAAACTGGTACCCACATTGCCACCGAGGGCGGCCTTGATGCCAGCCCGCTGCAGGATGTGGTGCGTCAGGAGCGTCGTGGTGGTCTTGCCGTTGCTCCCAGTGATGCCGATGATGCGGCCATTGCAATGGCGATAGGCGAACTCGATCTCGCTGATCACCGGAATGCCTTTCTGCATCGCCAACGCCACCAGCGAAGCGGTATCAGGAATACCTGGGCTCTTGATGATCTCCTGCGCTGCAAGTACACGTTCAGCCGTGTGGCCGCTCTCCTCGAAGGGAATGCGGAGCCGCTGCAACTCCTCACGGTAAGCAGGCTTGATGACGCCCGCATCGCTGACGAACACATCAATGCCCCTGCGCTGCGCAAGCTTCGCAGCTCCCACACCGCTCTCCTGCGCGCCCAGCACCACCAAGGGATATGTGCTCCGTTGCGTCATCCCGATCAGCGCAGCTTGAGGGTTACGATGGACAGCACCGCCAGCATGATGCCGACGATCCAGAAGCGCGACACGATCTTGCTTTCATGGATCCCCTTCTTCTGGAAGTGGTGATGCAGCGGCGACATAAGGAAGATCCTGCGCCCTTCGCCGTACTTCTTCCTGGTGTACTTGAACCAGGAGACCTGCATCATCACGCTCAGGTTCTCCACGAGGAAGATGCCGCAGAGCACCGGGATCAGCAGCTCCTTGCGCACCAGGATGGCCAGCGTCGCGATGATCCCACCCAAGGCCAGACTGCCGGTATCACCCATGAAGACCTGCGCCGGGTAAGCGTTGTACCAGAGGAACCCGATGCAGGCGCCAAGCAATGCACCGATGAACACCGCCAGCTCGCCAGAGCCCGGGATGTACATGATGTCGAGGTAGTGCGCGAAGACGATGTTGCCGCTCACATACGCGAGAATGCCCAATGTGAGCACGATGATCGCAGAAGTCCCGGTGGCAAGACCGTCCACACCGTCGGTGATGTTGGCACCATTGCTCACCGCGGTGATGATGAAGATCACCACAAGGATGTAGATGATCCACGTGTAGCGACGGGCCTCGTTGCCAAAGAGCTTACCCAGGATGGACGAGTAGTTGAACTCGTTGTCCTTCACGAATGGGATCGTGGTGTTCGGCGACTTGCGGTTGAGCATGTAGTGCACCGTGCCGTCGTCCTCCGTGATGGTATGGATCTCCGCGGGATCGAGTTGCTCGGCCAGCACCTCGGGCACCTCCACACGCGTTCGGATCTCCGGATGGAAATACACCGTGGCACCGATGATGATGCCCAGCCCCACCTGTCCCACCACCTTGAACTTGCCGGCGAGTCCGCGTTTGTCCTTCTTGAAGACCTTGATATAGTCGTCGAGGAAGCCGATGAGTCCCAGCCACACCGTGCTCACCAGCAGCAGGATGATGTAGATGTTGTTGAGCTTCGCGAAGAGCAGGGTAGGAATGATGGTGGCGGAAAGGATGATGAGCCCGCCCATCGTCGGTGTACCCTGCTTCTGCAGCTGTCCTTCAAGACCCAGGTCGCGCACGGTCTCGCCCACCTGCAGGCGGCGCAACAGGTTGATGATGCCCTGGCCCCACCACAGCGAGATCAGCAGTGAGACGAACACGGCCAAGGCCGCTCGGAAAGAGATGTAGTTGAACACACCCGCTCCCGGGATGCCCGCACCGATGCTATCAAAGAGGTGGTACAGCATTACTTGTGCAGCAGTTCAAGGGTTTCCTTCAGCACGGCCACATCGTCGAAGGGGTGCTTCACACCCTGTATCTCCTGGTAGGTCTCGTGTCCCTTGCCGGCCAGCAGCACCACGTCGCCGGGTCGGGCCATGCCAACAGCCTGTCGGATGGCTTCACGCCGGTCCGGGTTCACCCAAGTGCGCGGCACATCCCCGGAGGCAATGCCCGCACGCATCTCATTGAGGATGGCCATCGGATCCTCGCTGCGCGGGTTGTCGCTGGTGAACACCACCTGTGCGCTCAGCTCCACCGCGATGCGCGCCATCACCGGACGTTTGGCGCGGTCGCGATCGCCGCCGCAACCCACCACGGTGATCACCTGCTCATGTTCGCCGCAGACCTCGTTGATGGTGCTCAATACGTTCTTGAGCGCATCGGGGGTGTGGGCGTAGTCCACAATGCCGATGATGCCGGTGGAGCTGCGCACGATCTGGAAGCGCCCGCGCGGAGGCTCCAGGTCGCTCAGCGCCGTGAGCACATTGATCGGCGGCTCGCCCAGGAGCACGGCCACCGCATACACGGCGACCAGATTGCTCGCATTGAATTCGCCGATCAATCGGGCGTACAGGTCGTGCCCATCAATGGTCAGGTGCAGGCCGGTGAGCTGGTTCTCCACGATGCGTGCACGGTGGTCGGCCATGCCTTTCACGGCGAATGAGCGCTTGGTGGCCTTCGTGTTCTGCAGCATCACCGCACTGTGCACATCGTCGGCGTTCACCAGCGCAAAAGCGGAGGCAGGGAGCACATCGAAGAAGGACTTCTTGGCCTTGATATACGCGTCGAACGTGCCGTGGTAGTCGAGGTGGTCGTGTGTGATGTTGGTGAACACGGCACCGGCGAAGTGCAACCCGGCGATGCGCTGCTGCACCACGCTGTGGGAGCTCACCTCCATGAAGCAGTGCGTGACCTTTTCCGCCACCATCTCGGCCAGCAGGGCATTGAGCTGCACTGCATCCGGTGTGGTGTGCGTACTGGGAATGGTGCGTTGCCCGATGCGGATCTCCACCGTGCTGATGAGCCCGCATTTGTAGCCGAGTGCGCGGAACAGGCGGAACAACAAGGTTGCCGTGCTGGTCTTGCCGTTGGTACCAGTGATACCGATCAGCTTCAGCTTGCGCGAAGGCTGGTCGTGGAAGTTGTCCGCCATCAAGCCAAGGGCTTCCGCTGCATCCGCCACGCGCACATAGGTCACCCCCTGCTTCAGTTCGGCGGGGAGGCTTTCGCAGATGATGGCCACTGCACCGGCTGCCACGGCCTTGTCGATGAAGGCATGACCATCCACTTGGGTTCCGCGCGTTGCAACGAAGGCTGTGAACGCTGTGACCGCTCTGCTGTCAAAGGCCAGATGCTCCACCGCCGTATTGGTGGAACCCACCACCTGCTCGATGCGGACCTTGTAGAGGATGTCCTTCAGCAGCTTCATGCGAGCTCGATGAGTATGGTGGTACCCGTGCGGGCGTTACTGCCGGGCTGGATGGATTGGCGCTTCACCATGCCATTGCCGGCCACGCGCACACGCAGACCGGCATTCTCCAGAAGGAAGAGCGCATCCTTCAAGCCCATGCCAAGCACGTTGGGCACACGCTCCAGCGAAGCATCCGGAATACCGCGCGGAGCCAGCACCACCGCACTGTCCGAGGCTTGCGTGGTCACCCATTGCGCATCGCCCTGGACCTGCATGGGAAGCCCGAGGCCCTCCAAGGCCACACGCAGATCACCGGCATGGCCGCTGAGGCTGACGGGCATGCGGCGCTGATCCACGGCGGCGAGTTGCGTGGGCTGTTGCAGTTCCAGGCGGTTGCTGTAGATCTTGTCCGCGATCTCCTTGAAGATCGGGCCCGCCACCACGTTGCCATAGTAGCCGCTCATCGTGGGACCGTTCACCACCACGATGCAGCTGTACTTGGGTGCATCGGCGGGGAAGTATCCGGCGAAGGAGGCCTGATAGCTCACCCCATGCTGCTTGTAGCCACCCTGACGTGCGATCTGGGCGGTCCCGGTCTTGCCTGCGATATGGAAGTGGGCCCCCTTGAGGTTCGTGGCGGTCCCGGTATCCACCACGTTCGCCAGCATGCGATGCGCGATCTCAAGCGTGCGCTTCGAGGCGATGCGCTCATTGAGCACCACAGGCGCGAAGGACTTCACCGTGCGGCCGTTGCGCGATACGCGGTCCACCAAATAGGGCTGCATCATGCGACCATCATTGGCCACCGCGTTGTAGAAGGAGAGGATCTGCAGCGGGGTGAAGAGCGTCTCGTAGCCGATGCTTATCCACGGCAGGCTCACGCCGCTCCAGCCCTTCTCACCCGGTCCGCGCAGCGTGGGCACAGGTTCCCCGGGGATCATCACGCCCGAAGGCTGGTGCAGGCCCATGCGACGCAAGCCCTCGATGAACTGCCGGGGTTTGTCACCATATGCCTTCGTCACTGCCAGACTGATGCCCGTATTGGACGACACTTCGAAGGCGCGCTCCACCGAGATGCGTCCATAGCCGCCTTCGTGCGAATCATGCATCCATCGGTCGCGGAACTTCACCTTGCCTCCACTGGTGTTCACCGTGTCCTGCGGATCGATCAGTCCATCCTCGATGCCCACCAGCAGCGAGGCGAGCTTGAAGGTGGAACCCGGCTCCGTGGCCTCGGCTATGGCGTGGTTCAACCCTTCCGTGTAGGTGCTGTCCCCGCTCTTCATCAGATTGCTGATGGCCTTGATCTTACCGGTGGCCACTTCCATCACCACCACACAGCCGTACTGCGCTCCATGCTTCTGCAGTTGTCGTTCGAGGGCTGCATCGGCCACGTCCTGCAGGTTGATATCGATGGTGGTATGGATATCGGTGCCGGGAACGGGATCCACGCCTTCACCGTCATCAATGGGCATCCACACACCACCGGCGAGCCGGCGCTCCAACCGACGTCCCGTGGTACCCTTCAACCACTTGTCGTAGCCTGCTTCCAGGCCCACCATGTTGCTGTCGCGCAACACATAGCCTACGGTACGCGCCGCCAGTCTGCCGAAGGGGCGTACACGCACCGTGCGTTTCTCGGTGACCAGGCCGCTCTTGTAGCGACCAAGGCGATACAGTGGGAAGGTGCGCAGCTGCTGCACCTGGGTGTGATCGGCCTTGCGCTTCACCAGGTGATAGCGCTCGCGGCGTGCACGGGCCTGTTGCAGATCGCGCTTGTAGTCAGCCGCCGAACGATCCCCGAAGAGCTGGGCGAGATGCCACGCCAACGAATCCACATGGGCGTTGAAGAGCTCATCGGTGAGGGCATCGGCGGCCATGTCCATACGCACATCGTACTCGGGCACACTGGTGGCGAGCAGGCGTCCATCCTCGCTGTAAATGTGGCCGCGATCAGGCTGCACGGTACGGTAGGTGGTGCTCACCTGCTCGGCCTTCGCGCGCCATTTGTCACCCTCCAGCAACTGAATGGTGAAGAGCTTCACAGCGATCGCCGCGGCGAAGACCACCATGAGCAGGTAAATGATGTTGGCCCGGGCCCGCAGCTGCTTGGTCTCCATCAGGGTGTGCGGGTCTTGTTGAGTTCACGCTCGCTCACCTCCACCTTCACCGGCGGCACACGACTTTCGCGCAGGCCAAGCGCTCCGATGCCGGCCGCCACCTGGCTCTGTTGCTCGCGCTTCTCCAGCTGGGCGCGCACCGTGATGTATTCGGAGCGCAGTTCTTTCAGCGCTGCGCCAGTGCGGTCGAGGTCGCGGACCACGCGCTCGGTGTGGTAGCCATAGGCGATGTACACGATCATCATCGCCGCACAGAAGAGGATGAAGGGCATGTTGCCGAGCACCCGTTCACGCGTGAGGAACGAGCCGTTGAGCACGCTGATGAAGCCACCGGGCAGGCGCGCGCCACCCCCTTGCTCGGCCTTGGGCGGCTTCGCGGTGGTCTCTTCCTTCTGTTCGCGCAATTTGTTCACGTCCGTTCTGCTGTTCTAAGTCGGGCACTGCGGGCCCGGGGGTTGATGGCGATCTCTTCGTCCGTTGGCTGTATCGGCTTGTTGCTTGTCGGGTTGAACGGCCGCGTTCGGTTGCCGTAGAGGTCTTTGGTCTCCACGCCACTGAGGTCCCCGCTGCGCATCCAGTTCTTCACCAGGCGGTCCTCCAGGCTGTGGTAGCTCATGATCACCAGCATGCCACCGGGTGCGATCACCTCAGCGCTCTGCCTCAACAGGGCTTCGAGCGAACCCAGTTCATCGTTCACGGCGATGCGCAGGGCTTGGAAGACCTGGGCCAGGAAGGTGCTCTCCTTGGCGCGAGGGGTCACGGGCTTCAGCGCTTCGACCAGTTGCTGGGTGGTGCCGATGCGCGTCTCCGCGTTGGCCCTCACCAGTTGCCGCGCCACCCGATGCGCACCATCCACTTCGCCATAGGTGCGGAGCAGCTGGGTGAGCGCGGCTTCGTCCAGGTCGGACAACAGTTGCGCTGCTGTTCGCCTGGCGCGATGGTCCATCCGCATATCGAGCGGACCATCAAAGCGGAAGCTGAAGCCGCGGGCACCGGTGTCGAACTGGTGACTGCTCACCCCCAGATCGGCGAGGAGTCCGTTCACCGGCAGCGCATGGAGGTAGCGCAGGTGGTTGCGCATCCAGCGGAAATCGGAGCGCACCAGGGTGAAGCGGTCGTCGTCGATGGCGTTGGCCCACGCATCGCGGTCGCGGTCGAATGCGACCAAACGGCCGCGTCGACCGAGGCGTTGCAGGATGGCCTTGCTGTGACCGCCGCCGCCGAAGGTGGCGTCCACATAAACGCCATCGGGGCGGATGTTCAATCCGTCAAGACAGGCTTGTAAAAGAACGGGGTCGTGATACTCATTGATCATTGGCTTTAGGCTTCCCGCCCATCACTTTCGCAGCCAGTGACTTGAAGTCCACGTTCCCGCCCAATGCATCCCTGTGAAGTGCCTCGCTCCAGATCTCGATGCGGTCGCCCATTCCGGTGAACACGATGTCCTTCTCGAGGCGAGCGTGGGTCATCAGTGACTTGGGAATGAGCAGCCGTCCGTTCGCGTCGAGCTCGAGCGGCGTGGCTCCGTTGAGGAAGCGCCGAATGAACTCCACGTTCTCCGGATCGAAGCGGTTGAGGCGGCGCACTTCGGCGCTCGTCCTGTTCCACTCCTCCATCGGATAGAGCACGAGGCACTCGCTGAACACGTCGCGGTTCACCACGAACCCCTTGGACTCCTCCCCACCGAGCTGCTTCTTCAGCGCGGCAGGCAAGAGCACGCGGCTCTTGGCGTCCAAGGTGGATGGGTATTCCCCGAGCAGGTTCAGCATGGTGCATGCAGGCCGGAATGGTCGCGAAAGTAGGTCAGGTCACCCACTTATTCCCACGATCTCCCCCGTTTTTGCCCCTTTGTTGATAAATCTTCAACGGCGAAGGTGAACAAAAGTTGTCACACACCCGCAACAGGCCTGAAAATAGGCCTTTCTCAAAGTGGGAGGAAGTGGGAGCCTTATGAACAACCGATCCGGTGCTCATCGCCCCGATGCCACCGGCAGGAACGGTCCGCCAAAGGTCCAGACAGCATTCGCCAGACCTTGACCCTCAGCGGATTAATGATCAACAGCCCGATGTGCGGAACCGCAGATCGAAGGCGGATGGAGGACCCGCGACGATCCCCACCGATCACCACTGCACCCCTTCCCAGACCCTGTTGATCGGCACACCCGCTCAGCCCACCCGTGACCGTCCCGGAAGCATGGCCGTGTGTTATGCACACTGCGCTGCGGCTAACATCCAACCGCAGATGGAACTCCTTTCCGCCCAGCTTCTACCTTTGGTCGGCACGCATGGCGAACGAAGCACACCTGAAGCGCGAGGGCGAGTTCACTTACATCGATGTGGGCGCCGGTCCTCCCCTGATCTTTCTCCACGGTCTGTTCGGCGCACTGAGCAATTTCGAAGGACCGATCAAGCACTTCGGTGGCCGTTACCGGGTGTTGATGCCGATGTTACCGCTGTACACCCTGCCCATGTTGAACACCAACGTGCCGGCCTTGGCGGATTTCCTCGATCGCTTCATCACCCACAAGGGCTTGCACGAAGTGAACCTTCTGGGCAACTCCCTTGGCGGCCACGTGGCACTGGTCTACTGCACCAAGCATGCCGCCAAAGTGCGCACCCTCACCCTCACTGGCAGCAGCGGCCTCTATGAGAACGCCTTTGGAGGCAGCTTTCCACGCCGGGAGGACAAGGAATACCTCCGCAAGAAGATCGCACTCACCTTCCACGACCCCAGGCACGCCACGGACGACCTGGTGGAGGAGTGCTATGTAACGGTGAACGACAAGGCCAAGCTGATCCGCATCCTCTCCCTCGCCAAGAGCGCCATCCGCCACAATATGGCGAAGGACCTACCCAACCTGAAGATGCCCGTGTGCCTCATCTGGGGCCGACAGGATACCATCACCCCCCCCCACGTGGCCGAAGAGTTCCACAGCCTCATCCCCCACAGTGAGCTGTTCTGGATCGACAACTGCGGACATGCGGCCATGATGGAACATCCCGATGCGTTCAACGCCATCGTGGACAAGTGGCTGACAAAGACACTGGGATGATCTGACCGTTATGATGTGGTGTGCCGCGATCGATCGCCTCCCAGCGTAAAGATCTCCAGCACGGCTCTACGCTCGTCACTCGCCTCTCTCCCATGAAAGCGCTTCTCGCACAGCACCTCACCAGCGGACGCACCGCAAAGGACTGGCCGCAGCCGGGCCTGCCGGAGTATGCCTTCATAGGCCGCAGCAACGTGGGCAAGAGCTCGCTGATCAACATGCTCTGCCACATCAACAAGTTGGCTCGCGTAAGCAACACCCCTGGTCGCACCCGCAACGTGGAACACTTCCGGGTGGAAGGCACGCTCACCAGCAAACGCCCGTGGATGCTGGCCGACCTGCCCGGCTATGGCTTCGCGAAGGCCAGCAAGGCCGAACGTGCCGTATGGGAGAAGATGATACAGACCTATCTGAAGGAGCGGGAAAGTCTGCAGAACGTGTTCCTGCTGGTCGACTCACGCCTGGAGCCCCAGCAGAACGACCTGGACATGGTGCAATGGCTGGGCGAGAACGGCATTCCGTTCAGCATCGTCTTCACCAAGAGCGACAAGCTGAAGGGCCCGAAGGTGGATAGCAATGTGGCGCAGTTCAAACGCGAACTGAAGGAGACTTGGGAGGAGTTGCCACCCATCTTCATCACCAGCTCGGAGACCTCCAAAGGCCGCGACGAGCTGCTCCACTACATCGAAGAGGTGAATGCAGGGTGGCGGTCGATCAATGGCGAGTGAATGCCGTTGTCGAACGATCCGTTACAGGCGGCAGTCACTCGCCACCCGCTACTGACGCCCCCCGCTCACTTCTTCAACTCCGGCAGCATGTGCTCCGCGAAGTAGCTCGCGAAGTCACGCATCTGTGCGGCCATCCTGCCCTCCCCGGTGGCCCGCTCAAAAGTATCGGCCATGGTGAGGATGTTCTGGTGGAAGAAAGCCTTCATCTCCTCCACGGTCATCTCCTTCGTCCATAGGTCGATGCGCAGGGTGTTGCGCTCCTGCTCGTCCCACAACGATAACAGAACGGCCTTGCTCGTGCTACGCGTGGCTCCATCCTCGGCCTCCCAATCAATGCGTTCGGGCACCTTGTTCTCATCCAACTGCACGGTCAGCTTGATCTCGGAGGTCTTCATGGGGAGGTCTGGTCAGGTGTCCGGGTTCACCGGGGACGGTAGCTTTTCAGGATGGTGTTGGGGTCGCGGATGCTGAACAGCTCGGCAAAGGTGGTACGTGGATGTGCTTCGAGGTACTGGCTTACCATGCGGTAGCCGATCCATTCGCCGATGTGGCCGGGGCTCTCCCGCGGGAAGCCGTTGGTAAAGGGGCCGTCGTTCATGATGCGCCCGATGTCATCGGCCTTCTTGCTGAAGAGCAGTTCGCGTCCCGCCAGTTCGCGCCAGATGAGCGCTTCGTTGGCTTCGCACCAGGCGAGCTGCTCCGGCGTGAAGGCGAGCTTCACATACGCATCGACGTCGGGCAGGAGCGCATCCAGCAGGGCCATCACCTTGCCGGTCTCCACCAGGTTGCTCAACAGGTCCATGCCGCCTGCAGGCTGCGCGTAGTGCACCAGCAGCCATCCTTTCACCGCGCTGGGCACCAGCATGGCTGGCACCATGCGCTGCTTCACGAACTGAGGAAAGGCTTCAGGAGCAAGACGGGCCACCACAGGGTGCGTGCTCCCCACGAACCATTCCACCCCGAAACCGAGCACGCTATCCGTGGGAAAGAGCCCGTAGTTGAAGCCCGAGTTGAAGGCGATGAGCCGTGGGGTGATGCTGTCCGGAAAGACCACCTTCAGTCGTGCGAAGGCCTCCTCGAAGGCCCGTTGCTCCTGTACCAGGTCCCCCAGCACACTGTCCGCCGCATGTTGAACACTTCGCCAGTCCGGATCATCCACGAAAGCGCGGAGCATGACCGGCATCAGGGGATCCTCCAGCGGCGGCCCTTGCAGGATATGCTCCACATAGAGACGGAAGAAGGAGCCCGTTGCGGCATGGGCTTTGCTCAGCGCACTGGGGAACTGAGCAGTGTCCGCATGGAACAACTGGTGGTCCAACCGTTCGATGGGCAAATGAAGGACAACATCACTGCCGTCGATCGTGGTGTGACCTGTGCGCGTACACGCCGTCCACAGCATGACAAAGACACCAAGGGTAAGGAACGATGCGCGTGTGTTCAACAGCTTACCTTTGAGCGTTCGTAAATGAGCCCCAAAACTATGAAGACCCCGCTGCACCGGACCGTAGGAACGGTCGTTGTACTGATGGCCGCTGCTCTGTTCACCCCCTCCCTGCTGTTGGCGCAGGATGATGCCGGTGTTCGCTTCGGTCTCAAGCTGAGCCCGAACCTCTCCATGCTCCGTTCGGAGACCAAGGGGATCAAAGCATCCGGCAACACCTTCGGCTACACTTTCGGACTGATGGCCGAATTTCCGATCGGAAGTTCTGGGAACTATCGGTTCGCCACCGGCTTGAGCCTGACCCAGACCGGCGGGAAGACCTCATCGGAGTTCAGCTATTTTTCAGCGCCAGGACAGACGAGTACCCAGCTCCGCGAGCTGGAAACCACGTACAAGCTGCAGTACATCGAATTGCCGCTGACGGTGAAACTGATGACCAATGAGATCGGCTACATGCGCTATTTCGCGCAGGTCGGGTTCAGTGCTGGCTTCAACATCCGGGCGAAAGCGGACATGGTCACTCCAGTGTTCTTCCAGAACGCCCCCACACTGGTGGAAAAGTTCGAAGAACTTGAGAACGAGAACATCCAGGATGACATCAACCTCTTCCGGGCAGGTCTCGTGGTGGGTGCCGGCGCTGAGTACAACTTCAGCGGCAACACCAGCCTCCTTTTCGGCATCACCTATAACAACGGATTCACCAACATCGCCAACTTCGATGCCGGTGTGGACAAGAAGGCCCGCATCCTCAACAATTACCTGGAGCTGACGCTCGGCATGTTCTTCTGATACGGTCGGCATGCATCACGAAGCCCCGTTCATGAACACATGGACGGGGCTTCGCATTTTTACACCATGAGAACCGTAGGGATCATCGACCACATCACCCACTGGCTGAAAGACTATTGTGTCCAGAACCGCCAGAAAGGCTTCGTTGTGGGTGTCAGCGGCGGCATCGATAGTGCGGTGACCAGTGCCCTCTGCGCGCGTACCGGCCTACACACCCTATGCTTGGAGATGCCGATCCACCAGGCACAAAGCCATGTGACCCGCGCGCTTGAACATGTGGCGCGCTTGCAGGAGGCGCACGGCAACGTGATCCTCGAACGCATCGACCTCACACCCACCTTCGACACCCTGGAACGCGCGCTGCCCGACAGTGCCAATGACGCCATGCACCAGCTGGCGCTGGCCAACACCCGAGCTCGCCTGCGCATGACCACCCTCTACTACTTCGCCGGCATACATGGCTACCTGGTGGCAGGCACCGGCAACAAGATCGAGGACTTCGGTGTGGGGTTCTTCACCAAGTACGGCGATGGCGGCGTGGACCTCTCCCCCATCGCGGACCTCACCAAGAGCGAGGTGTACGCGGTGGCGCGCGAGTTGGGCATCGTACAGAGCATCCTTGAAGCCGCCCCTACCGATGGGCTCTTCGGCGACAGCCGCACCGATGAGGACCAGATCGGTGCCAGCTACCCCGAGCTTGAATGGGCCATGGACCTGCGCGACAACGGAGGCAGTACAGAAGGCCTCAGCGAGCGTCAACGCACGGTACTATCGATCTTCGACAAGCGGCGCGCGGCGAACAAGCACAAGATGGACCCCATCCCCGTGTGCCTTATTCCCGCCGAGCTAAAACGCTGAACAGCCTCCCCACCGCGATCACTTCAGCACATCATCCAGGATGCGCTCCAGCGTGCTTTCGCCGAAGAAGATGTTCATGCCCACCATCACGTTGACCCCGGCGTCGATGGGGTAGCGTTGCAGGTCCTTGTTCGCATCGGGAATGCGCAGGGCATGCACGGGCAGACCGTTCACCTCGGCGCGCAGCTGCAGTGTGTTGGACAGTCTGTGGCGCACGTTGATGAAGCCGCGCAGCGCGGTATAATTCAGGTTCACCCGCTCATCGCCGAGCGCGGAGCCACTGCGGAACCCATCGGCACCTACTCCGGCGAGCAGGCGCGTGCGTTGCGAGGCTTTGAAGCCCACGGCCAGCTGCACCGGCAGTATGTACTGGAAGCTCCAGCGCTCGCCCATGGGCTCCTGTCCGCCCACGAAGGGAAGCGGCAGGTTGAGGCCATCGCTCGCCGACACTGCCAGTCCGTAGAACACTTGCCTGCGCAGGCCCTTCACCTGCATCTTGCCGATGATGCCATTGAAGCGCGGTACCGTTTGATCGAGTGTGGCAGCCGCCTCGCTCACGTTCGCGTTCACGCTCCAGAACAGCACGCGATACTTCTTCGTAAGGCTGATGCCCAGGGCGCCGATGGATGCGGAGTTCAGTGTATGCAGCTCATCACCGATGCGCAGTTCACGCGGTGTGTACCGTGCATTGAGCAACACCTGCGACGCCCGCACGCGCACACTGTTCTTCAGCAACTCCTTCCACGAATTACCCAGCAAGTTCAATTCCACGCCGGCGGTCCACTTCTTCCATAGCGGAATGGTGAGCACCCCGGTGGCCGATCGCTCCTCGAAGCTTCCAGGTCGGTCGGTGAAGGCCACCACCGGTGTGTACCGCGCATCCAGCCGCAGCCGGGGCCGGAACAGTTGGTCGAACTGTTCAAGGTCGAAGGACTGCGCGTGGGTGGCGTTGGAGGCTGCACCAAGCACAAGGGTGAGGAACAGTGTGGCGAAGCGGCACATGCACGGATGATCCACACAAAGGTCGAACTTGGGACGGTGGGAGCGATGGAGGGTCACCTTTCCGTTCTCAGCGCATCAAGGGTAAAGACGGATCCCGATGAGCGACCAGGAGATCATCAGCCAACTGCGTTCAGGGCCACAGCACAAGGCTCTTGTGAAGCTCTATGCGCACCTGCCCAAGGTGGAGCGTATGGTGCGGAAGCATGGGGGCACCCGCGCCGATGCCAAGGACCTGTTCCAGGACGCGCTGATCATCCTGCTCGGCAAGGCGAAGGACGAGGCCCTCACACTTACCTGCTCCATCGGCACTTACCTGTACGCCATCTGCCGCAACAAGTGGCAGGAGGAGCTGCGCAGGCAGGGCCGCTTCACGCAGGAACTGGATGCCTTGCCCGACGAGCCGAACGACCTCAGTGCCATGCTTGCTGAGGAGCGACACTTTGGCCTTGCTGAGCGCGCGTTGCAAGCCTTGGGCGACAAGTGCTTGGAACTCCTCAAACGCTTCTACCTGCTGAAGGAACCGCTGCTCACCATCGCCCAGTCCATCGGGCTGGCGGGCGAGGGCGCGGCCAAGACGCGGAAGTACAAGTGCCTGGAGGAGGCCCGCAAGCGCTACCGCTCGTTGCTCGCACAGGGATCCGTTGCCAACATCCAACACCCTTGAACGATGCGCGACGAATTGACCCTGATCGAACTCGCCGACAACTACCTGCGCGGCGAAATGAACGCCACCGACAGCGCCGCCTTCGAGGAGCGCATGCGGTCCAACGCAGAACTGCGTGAGTTGGTGGAGGACCAGCGCGCACTGCTGGGTGGCATGCAACGTCTCGCGCTGCGGCCTGCGGTGGACAAGGCCTACCGGAGCTACAAGTTCGGCAAGTGGTTACCGGGTATCGGTGGTGCGGCGGTGATCGCCATCCTTGCTCTAGGCGGATGGATGCTGGCGAAGGAGGGCAACTTCCTTGCGGACCGAACGACTGGCGAAGCCTCGGGAACCGAACAACTGCTCACGCTGAGCGACACCACAGGCATCGGTCTTCCGGCCTTGATCATGACCATCGACCCGAAGGCGGACACCACGATGATCACCCCGAACGGACTGGTGGTGGACATCCCTCAAGGTGCCTTCATCGATGAGGCCGGCAAGGCGATCACCAAGCCCGTGCGTGTTACGCTGCTGGAAGCGATCGACGGCGTGGACATTATGAAGGCAGGCCTGAGTACCATGAGCGGCGACACGCTGTTGGAGACCGGTGGCATGTTCTACATCGATGCGCAGGTGGATGGTAAGCGGGCGAGCATCGACCCAAGCAAACCGTTGACGGTAATGGTGCCTGCGGACAAGGCCGATCCGCGCATGATGCTCTACGAAGGCGTGATGAACGCGGAAGGCATCGTGGATTGGCGCGATCCGCAGCCCTTGGCGCGCACCTTGGTGCCGGTGGACATCAGCACGCTGGACTTCTACCCGCCGGGGTACTTGACGAAGGTGGCGGAGCTGGGGAAGGATGCGACGGACAAGGGGTACACGGATAGTTTGTATTGGTCGTTCAGTGCGGAATACTCCCGCTATACCTCCTTCGGATCGGATTCGACATTGGCATTCCCGGATACCCTTTCGTATGAGGAATACTCAAGGAGAGCTATTCGTCCGGACCCCGACCACATCAACGGAGCCTTCCTATTTGCGACGAACTGCTCAGCGTGCCATCGTCCGGAAAGAAACCTGACCGGCCCTGCCCTGACCGGTGCAAGGCAACGCTGGGAAGGTCGAGGCGACATCTACGCATGGATCAAGAACAGCTCAGCCTACCTCAAGACGGGTAATCGTTATGCGAACGAGTTGTTCAGAAAATGGAATAAGAGTGTTATGACGCCGCACGACCTCAGCGACGCACAGATCGATCAGATCCTCCGGTACGTTGATTTGCCGACCTCGGCCACGAGCGCCCACTTGGGCATAGACCCCGCCAAGGTCCAAGCCATCTGGAACGAACGCTTCAACGGCACCAACCTCGCCACGCAGGAGTTCGAGGAGCGCATGCGCGAGGTCCACCGCACCTGCGACGACCAAGTGCTGGACCTCTACGCCAACAACCTTGACAAGGACCTGAGCGAGTTGGATTCCATGGCCGTGCGCATGGGTCATGGCGCCTTCGCCTCTTTCGCCTTACGGAACGATGGGCGGGTGGACTTGCCTGCACATGCGGCATATCGACTAAGGAACGCATACACCGAATGGAGCCTACGTTACGCGGAAGCGGCACGCAAAACACAAGAAGAATTCTACCGCAAAGAAGCTGAATTGGACCAGCAGGCGTTCCAGCGCCAAATGGACCGGCAGATGAAGGACCTCCAGCAGGACAGTGAGCGCTTCAGCAAAGAGTTCAACGCCAACCTGCGTTCGGTGTACGATCAGCTTGGTTACCCGATGCCACCACCAACCCCACCACGCTCAGCTTTCGCTGTGCCTGTAACCAACCCCGGCTGGTGGAACGTGGACAAGGCCGTGCTGGCCGCGACCACCTCACGCACTTCCATGTCCTACACGGACGACCAAAGCGCGAAGACCGCCACGCTTACCTACTCGCCCGTCTCCATCGATGTGTTGGACAAGGAACTCTTCAGCGACCTGCGCGTGTACCTGATCCCGAAGGAACTGAACAGCTACCAGCGGGTGATGGAGGCGAACGGCGTCTTCACCGAAAGGTTGAATGTGTTGTTCCAATACGACCTCGTATGCATGGGCCGAAGGGATGGTCAACTCTACGCCGCATCACGGAAGGACATTGCCGCATCGGGGTCGATCACACTGAGCATGGAACCCACGGACGAGGAAAGCTTTCGGCGTATGGTGCGCACACCACAGGTCACCGCATCCCTGGTAAGCGATCTGGTGGAACAGGCGCGGCACTTGGAGTGGTTGGAGTTGGAGGCGAAGCGGCAGCAGGCGAAAGCGGAACGAGAGGAGTTCAGCAGTGCGCTGATGGCGGTGGTGTTCCCGTGTTGGGGGGAGGGCGTTCCAGATGAATGAGAGTCTACATACCGATACAACTAGAGCCCATCTCAAAATTGTTTTCGGCAGCGAGCATGGAGAGTTTCTCGTTCAGGCAAGGCGCCGGAGCCGAGCATAGTCGGCTACTCTGTGAGGTCTCCGGGAACGACGCATGAACGAGAAAGGCCCATGTGGAGCCCGAAAGGCTTTTTTGAGATGGGCTCTAGCCCTTCATCTTCTTCGGATCCTGCCTGCTATCGAAGAAGTCGGTCACATAGAGAACATCAGGACCAAGACGGTAGATCACTTTCACATCACCCACGATCCAACGACGGTGTTCCTTACCGAACGCACTCAAGCACTCCTCGACTTGCCCGGCTCCAGGATGGTCCAACAACCAAAGCAGGGCCTCCCACAGTTCGTCCACACGGGCATCGATGGCAGCATCGGTCGATCGGTCAGACCAGAACACGGTCAGCGCATCCAGGCTGGACCAAGCAGAGTCGGTCACTTCGAGCCTCATGCACGCTTTTCCCGCTGTGCTTTTCCAGGCACTTCACGGCGCTTCGCGATGCTCGCCTTCAACTTGCGCTTGGCCTCATCAACGCTCATGGTCCTGCCGTGGGCAATGTCCTCCTCCGACCGTATTGCACCTTCCATCATCCGCCGTTGCATCCGCGCCTCCTTCGTATCGTCACGCAAGAGGATCTCGATGGCGCGCAAGACGTTGGCATCGCGCTCCTGATCGAGCTTCTTCTTCAACTTGGTGATGAGGGCGGCAGTCGTCATCTCGGATGATGTTCCTCCAAAGTTAAAGCATGCTCAAGCGATCTTGCTTCTTCGTATACCTACGATACGACACATGAAGACAGCCTTTATGCGGTCGGGTTCGCTACTCCTAATCCATGGAATCGCCGTATGACATGAAGGATCGGCGAAGTGAACAGGCTGGAAGCCTGTTCGACGTTCACCCGATCGTCCACGTCCTCCCCCCGCTCAACAACGCATCCAGATCGCCAACACCCTTCTTCGCCTTGGCCTCCTCCACCTGCGCGTTGATGCGCTCTTCCACCGTGCTGCGTTCAGCGATGTAGAACACACCGAAGGGACGCGGCATGGCACCTTCGTGCCCCTGATCATCGAAGAGGCGCACAAGGATGCTCGCCTTGAAGCTATCGCGTTCGTCATGCACCCAGAGGTCCTCGGGTAGTGCTTCACCGGGCACGAGGTCCACGATCACCGGCGTCATGCCATCGAGCTTGATGCCCTTGGTGCCGTTCGCATACACCAGCGGCTTGCCGTGTTCCACGAAGAGCGTGTGGAAGGGTTTCGTGGCCTTCTCCGTGAAGACCTCGAACGCGCCGTCGTTGAAGACGTTGCAGTTCTGGTAGATCTCGATGAGGCTGGTGCCGCGGTGCGCATCGGCCTTCACCAGCACCTCACGCAGTTGTTTGGGATCGCGGTCCATGGCGCGGGCGATGAAGGTGGCATCGGCACCCTTGCACAACGCGAGCGGATTGAAGGGATGGTCCACGCTGCCCATGGGCGTGCTCTTCGTCACGGCGCCTTCCGGTGAGGTCGGTGAGTACTGCCCTTTGGTGAGGCCGTAGATCTCGTTGTTGAAGAGCAGGACGTTCACATCCACGTTCCGGCGCAGCAGGTGGATCAAGTGGTTGCCGCCGATGCTCAGCGAGTCGCCATCACCGGTGATCATCCACACGCTGAGATCGGGGCGCACTGCACGCAGACCGCTGACGATGGCGGGTGCACGACCGTGGATGCTGTGCATGCCATAGGTGTCCAGGTAGTACGGGAAGCGCGAGCTGCATCCGATACCGCTGATGAAGACGATCTCCTCCTTCGGCTTGCCCTGTTCCTTCAGCACGGTCTCCACCTGTTTCAGGATGGAATAGTCGCCGCAACCGGGACACCAGCGCACTTCTTGGTCACTGGCGTAGTTCACCTTGGCGGGTGTGGCACTGCCGTTCACGACTTCGTTGGCGGTGGTCATTGCTTCAGGTATTCGAGGGCGGCGGCCTTGATCTCCGCTGCGGTAAAGGGCATGCCTTGGATCTTGTTGAGACCCTTGGCATCCACCAGGTATTCAGCACGGATCAACTGGCGCAACTGTCCGCTGTTCATCTCCGGGATGAGCACACGATCGAAGCGCTTCAACAGTTCACCCAGCTCCTTGCGGAACGGGAAGAGGTAGCGCAGGTGAACGTGTCCCACGCACTTCCCTTCGGCGCACAGTTCGTTCACGGCGGTCTTGATGGCGCCGTAGGTGCTGCCCCAGCCGAGGATGAGCAACTCGCCGCTTTCCACGCCGTTGCTCAGGTCCAACGGGGGCACGTTCTCCACCACCTTGCGCACCTTCTCTGCACGCAACCGCACCATCTTCTCGTGGTTCAGTGGGTCGTAGCTGATGTTGCCGGTGCCGTCCTCCTTCTCGATGCCGCCGATGCGGTGCTGCAGGCCGGCCATGCCCGGTATCGCCCAAGGGCGCACACCGTTGTCGTCCCGCAGGTACGGGAGGAACTTCTCCATGTCACCTTCCACTTTCGGCGTGGCGAAGGGGGGTGTGATGGGCTGCAGATCGCTCGCCTGCGGGAAGCGCCAGGGCTCGGCTCCATTTGCGATGTAGCCGTCGCTCAGCAGGATCACCGGCGTCATGTGCTCAACGGCGATGCGCACGGCCTCAAAGGCCATCTCGAAGCAATCGGTGGGGCTGCTGGCGGCAAGCACGGGGATCGGCGCCTCGCCGTTGCGGCCGTGGATGGCCTGCCACAGGTCGGCCTGTTCGGTCTTGGTGGGCAGGCCGGTACTGGGGCCGCCACGCTGCACGTTCACGATCACCAAGGGGATCTCCAACATGAAGGCAAGGCCCATCGCTTCGCCCTTCAGTGCAATTCCCGGACCGCTGCTGGCTGTTACACCCAGCGCACCGCCGTAGCTGGCGCCGATGGCCGAGCAGATCGCTGCGATCTCATCCTCCGCCTGGAAGGTCTTCACCCCGAAATTCTTGTGGCGTGCCAGCTCGTGCAGGATGTCGCTGGCCGGCGTGATGGGATAGCTGCCATAGAACATGTCCAGCCCGGCCTTCTGTGCGGCGGCCACAAGACCCAGCGCGATGCCTTGGTTGCCGGTGATGCTGCGGTAGGTTCCCTTGGGAAGTGGGGCGGGCTTCACCTCATAGCGCGTGGTGAAGGTCTCGCTGGTGTCGCCGTAGTTGAACCCGGCAAGCAGCGCTTTGCGGTTGGCATCGAGCAGCTCGGGCTTCTTACCGAACTTCTGGGCCAGGAACTGCTCACTGTTCTCCAGGCTCCGACTGTACATCCAGTTGATGAAGCCAAGCACGAACATGTTCTTGCAGCGGTCCTTCTCCTTCATGCCCAGCGTGGTCTCCGCCAGAGCATTACGGGTCATCTTGGTCACGTCCACCGCATGCACGCTGTAGTTGGCGAGGGTGCCGTCGGCAAGCGGGTCCTGCTGGTCGATGTAGCCCGCCAGACGCAGGTTCTTGGCATCGAAGCCATCGCTGTTGGCGATGATGATGCCTCCTTTCTTGAGCTTTCCGAGGTTGGCCTTGAGGGCCGCAGCGTTCATCACCACGAGCACATCGCACTGGTCGCCGGGGGTGAAGATCTCGGTGCTGCCGAAGTGCAACTGATAGCCGCTTACACCGGCCAGGGTGCCCTGCGGCGCACGGATCTCAGCGGGGAAATTGGGGAAGGTGCTGACGTCGTTGCCGAACAGCGCGTTGGTGTCGGTGAACTGGGTGCCGGTGAGCTGGATGCCATCGCCGCTGTCACCAGCGAAGAGGATGACCACGTTGCGCCGCTCCTCGACGGTCTTGGTCCGGGTGGGTGTTTCCATGGAGAAATGCGCGGCAAAGGTAGGCGCAGGGTCTGGCTGGGGCGTGACGGTGGTCACGGCGTCCATGTGGAACAAGCGAAGGCCGTTGAAGTTCGGCGGATCACACCACCGCCCCCAGGCCCGCCTGCCGGGCGGCCAGGTTCACGGCTTCCACGGCCTTGATCTGCGGAGCCACGCGCTTGATGGCCTCTTCCACCCCGGCCTTCATGGTCATGGGGCTCATGGCACAACTGGTGCAGGCTCCGTGCAACCGCACCCGGGCGATCCCATCAGCGGTCACTTCCTCCAACGTGATGTTGCCACCATCCGCCTCCAGAAAGGGGCGCAGATCGGCCAGGGCCGACTCGATGCGCTGGATGGTCTCGTGCTGGTCCATGGCTCAGGCGGTGACGGACTTCGGTTCGCGTTCCAAGGCAAGCAGGCGCTCGTGGAACGCGGTACAAAGATCGGCAAAAGGCCGGCCGGCGGGGGTGTCGCCTTGCAGCACAGCGGGACGGCCTACATCACCGGCTTCGCGGATGCTCTGCACCAGCGGCACCTCGGCCAGGAACGGCAGCTCCAGTTCCTCAGCCAGCGCGCGCGCGCCCCCTTTGCCGAAGATGTAGTACTTGTTGTCCGGCAGCTCCACCGGAGTGAACCACGCCATGTTCTCCACGATGCCCAGCACGGGCACGTTCACACTGGGCAGGCGGAAGAGCCCCACACCCTTGCGGGCATCGATCAGCGCCACGTTCTGTGGGGTGCTCACCACAATGGCGCCAGTGAGCGGCACGGCCTGCACCAACGACAAGTGGATGTCGCCCGTGCCCGGCGGAAGGTCCACCAGCATCACATCCAGCTCGCCCCAATCCACATCCTTGATCATCTGCTCGAGCGCCTTGGTGGCCATGGGACCGCGCCAGGCGATGGCCTGATCGGTCTGCGCGAAGAAGCCGATGCTGAGCAGTTTCACCCCGTAGCTCTCCACCGGCACGATCCAGTGTTTTCCGTTCTTCTCAGTGGTGGCCGGCTTCTCGTGCAGCACATCGAACATCAACGGCATGCTTGGGCCGTAGATGTCGGCATCCACGAGACCCACCTTCAGGCCGCGCGCGGCCAGGCCTGCGGCCAAATTGGCCGTGATGGTGCTCTTGCCAACGCCACCCTTCCCACTGGCGATGGCCACGATGTGCTTCACACCGGGCAGCACCTTCCGCAGGTTGCCTCGCTCGCCGCTCAGTGGCGTTACGGTGGCCATTACCGCCACCTCCTGTCCAAGCACCTGCTTCAGGTTGAAGGTGACCGCCTCCTCCATGCGCTTGCGGCTGTGCATGGCAGGGTTGCTGACCTCCACGTGCACGCTCACGGTGTTGCCCGAGATCTTGATGTCGCGCACCAGGTCCAGTGCCACGATGTCCTTCTTCAGGTCGGGTTCGACAATGCGGGACAATGCGGAGAGGACGGCGTCCTTACTGATGCTCATGTTGGGAACGCAAAACTAACGCCTCTGAAGCACAGGGGTTCATTCCGAGCCGCGGCGGGAAGGCGTTCCCACGGGGCTTGAACGCCTTGCAGGGTCCATCAGCCACAGTTGGGCAATGGCCGGATCCTCGAAGAAGGCCACGTCGTAGGGCGCTTCGGGAGGCGTGGCGCTCACCAGCTTGTCAACCGCGATAAGATTGAGACCGTCCTTGCTGTTGACGATGGCGATGCGTTCCAAGCCGGCGCCGATCACCTGTGGAGTGTATTCCTGCATGGTCCACACCTGATCGGCGTATAGGATCGCACCAGCTCGACGGCCATCGCTGAGCCACAACTTGATGCCATCCTGTCGAACGGTCTCCAACAGGCGATCGAGCAGGTTCCGGTAGGCTTTTCCGGTCACCGGCCGCTTCCAGATCAGCCGGACCAGGCACTGATCGGGGTGTACCTCGATGGTGCCGTCCTCGTCGTCATGCGCGATGCGGATGGTCATGGCCCACGTGTTTTTGTGCCATGAAGATACGCAACTACCAGGACGGAGCGGGAACTCAATCCAGCTCCAGCTCCACCGCTGGATCCCAAAAGCGCTTGGCGAGGTCCATCACCTGGTCGTCCTTCACCCGCACGCCCTCCTTCTCCAGCAATTCCTGCATGCGCGAGGGCGTGGCGAAGTGGTGCTTGCCCGTCAGCAGGCCGATCCGGTTCACCACCCGGTGCGCGGGGACCGCCGGACGCACGCGGTGGCTGTTGTTCATGCAGTAGCCCACCATGCGACTGCTGCGCGCAGCACCGAGATACTTCGCAATGGCGCCATAGCTCGTCACACGGCCGCGCGGGATCTGGCGTACCACGGCCATGACGTCGGCGAAGAAGTCACGTTCTTGGACAGCATCGTTCATAATGGTGCGCTTGGGCATGGGTTCGATGCTTAGAACGATCGGGTACCTGCAAAGATCGACCCATCAGCTCGACCACCGCTGCCGCGATCGTTCAACCCAGGCCGAACCGCACATAATGGATCGTCCGGCCCTCCTCCAACCACATCTGCTCATAGTAGGTGCGGATGTTCAGCACGGCCTGCTCCGACGCTGGTACACGAGGTACCAGATCGGCATAGACGTTCGCGCTCTGCTCGAAGATGGGCAGCTTGTGTTCCGCGATCATCTCCAACGTGTATTCGTACAGCTCCGGACTGTCGGTCTTCAAGTGTACCACACCACCGGGCTTCAGCACCTCTTTGTAGCGCGCCAGGAACAGCGGACTGGTGAGGCGCTTGCGGGGCTTGCCAAGTTGCGGATCACTGAAGGTGAGCCAGATCTCGTCCACTTCCTGCGGACCGAAGCACTTCAGCAGATGGTCCACGTGGGTGCGCAGGAAGCCCACGTTGGAGAGCCCTTCCTCCTTGGCTATGCGCGCACCCCGCCACAACCGCGCACCCTTGATGTCCACGCCAAGGTAGTTGCGCTCGGGATGCATGCGGGCGAGGCCCACCGTGTACTCTCCACCACCACAGCCCAGCTCCAGAACCAAGGGCGCCTCCCTGCCGAAAAGCAGGGCGTTCCACCGCCCCCGCTGCGGCAGACCTTCCTGCACCAGCTGGGTGAAGGTGGGCTGCACCACATGCGCGAACGTGAGGTTCTCAGCAAAGCGCGCGATCTTGTTCTTGCCCATCGTGTGGTCGGTATTCGTTGGTCGGGGGTGACCGATGCTCGCTGTTCGATGCTCGTTGGTCGCGCTGACGGGGCCGAATGGCACCAACATACAGCGGAGCGCTCCCGAACAACGAACAGCGATGAACGACCAACGCACCCCGAACCACGATCAACGAAGAACGATCAACGCCCCCCCACAAGGGCCGCGAAAATAGCGTGAACCACGGGTGAAGGGATGCGCCCGATATTGCAGTGCCTTAACACTGGCGTGAAGCAGCACGCCTCACCTTTGTCCGCATCATGTTCCACGGCGCCCGCATCCTGGTGGCCCCGCTCGATTGGGGCTTGGGGCACGCCACGCGCTGCATCCCCATCATCCGGCGACTGGTGGAACAGGGCGCCACACCGGTGATCGGAGCGGACCGCGGACCACTGGCCGTGCTGCGTGCGGAGTTCCCCGAGCTGGAGCACGTGGTGCTGCCCGGGCCGGTGATCCGCTACAGCGCCAGTGGCCGACAGCTGTGGAGCATGGTGCGGCAGTTCCCCGCCATGGTGCGCAGCGTCCCACAAGAACGTGCCGTGCTGCAAGGCCTGCGTCGTCGCATGCACCTCGATGCGGTGATCAGCGACCAACGCTTCGGGCTGCGCGACGCAGGGCTTCCCAGCGTGGTGCTCACCCACCAGGTGTTCCCCTTCACCCCCGCCGCACAAGGCGCCCTCCGCCGGCTGAACCGGTACCACCTCGCCGCCTTCGACCAGTGCTGGGTGGTGGACCATGCCAACGCACCAGGCCTGGCCGGAGAGCTCGCACACGGACCTGCCCTCCCCCCCAACGCCCGCTACATCGGCACCCTCAGCCGCATGCGCGCCGATGCACCCGCTCCGGTACAGACCTACGACGTGGTGGCCGTGATCAGCGGCCCTGAGCCGCAACGGGGATTGCTGGAGCAACGCTTGTTGCAGCAACTGAGGACGTTCCCCGGCCGGCACCTGCTGGTGCGCGGGCTTCCTCAAGGCGGCACCGCCGAACAGCAGGGCAACGTGCAGCTGGTGCCGCACCTGCCCGCTGCTGCGCTCAACGCCCACCTCCTGCACGCCCGCCACATCATCACCCGCACCGGCTACACCACGCTCATGGACCTCGAGGCCCTTGGCCGTGCCGCCGTGCTGATCCCTACGCCGGGCCAGGCCGAACAAGAGTACCTCGGCAGGCTGCACGCACCCCTGGAATGGCATGTGGTACGCAACCAGGAACACGTGCAGGTGGCCGAAGCCATCGCTGCACTGCCCCGCACGACGAACGCTCCACACCAGCCGAACGACGGACCCTTGCAAGCGGCCTTGGAGGATCTGGCAAGGCGCTTGCATTGAGGTACCTCGCCTAGAAGCCGTCTCAAGATAATTTTTGGCAGCGAGACGGTGGATCTTTTCGGGGAGCCTAGGCGCGAAACCCGCACATAGCTGGACGCTCTGTAAGGGTTGAGCAACGACGGATGCCTGAAAAAGGCCCCGGCACAGCCCGAAGGATTATGTTGAGATGGCTTCTAACTTGGCGCTCGATGCTCCGTTCACTGCTCCTCCCGTTCGTCCTGCTCACGGCCACCACCACCCTGCACACCCAAGCCAGCGGCCAAGCACCCTTGGAGGCGAAGCAGAAGGCCTTGGAAGCGCAGTACGATGCCTTTCGCGCCACCGAAGCGGCGCTGAAGGAACGCCTCGATTCGGTGAAGCTGGCCATCATCCGCCGCGACCTGCGCGCCACCGGACTGCCCGCCTTGAAGCCCGGGGACGAGGTCATCGAGCATCCGGGGCATCTGCTCGTGTACGAAGAGAAGCACGAGCAGCCGCGCTGGGTGGCCCACATCGCGAGCCCCGATCTCATCACCGGCAACCTCGCCCGCATCGATTCCTTCCTACCCGATCCCTTGGTGCGCACCGGTACAGCCGTGACCGTCGACTATTGGAACAGCGGCTACGACCGCGGCCACCTTGTGCCCAGCGCGGACATGCGGTGGAACCAGACCGCACTGGCAGCCACCTACCTCTACAGCAACATCAGTCCGCAGCTACCCGACCTCAATCGAGGCTCCTGGGCGGAACTGGAGGACTGGGTGCGCCGATACGTCAACTTCAGCAACCGTCGCGTGTTCGTGGTCACCGGACCGGTGCTGCGTGATGGCCTGCCCACCATGCAGAAGGAAGGGCGGCAGAACGAGGTGAGCATCCCCGAACACTTCTTCAAGGTGATCGCCGACCTCGACGGTCCGGAGCCCAAGGCCATCGCCTTCCTCCAGAGCAATGGCAGGAACGAGTACCCCACGATCAGCTACGCCGTGAGCGTGGACAGCGTGGAGCAGGTCACGGGCATCGACTTCTTCCCCGCCCTCGATGATGCCCTGGAAGCCCGCATCGAGGCCATGCGCCAACCAAAGGACTGGTACGCCACCGGCGATCCCTTCGCCGCCGAAGTGGAACCCATGAAGGCCCCGCTGCCCAACGGCATGTTCAACACCGTGCAGGCCAAGTACCACATCGGTCGCAGCGTCACCGTGTGCGGCACGGTGGTCAGCTCGCGCAAGACGGCCAAGGCGAAGGCGATCTACCTCAACTTCGACCGCCTGCATCCGCACCAGGATTTCTATGCCACCATCTGGGAGTACAACGGCCCCAACTTCAGTTACGACCCGGAACAGTACCTCCTCAACAAGAAGATCTGTGTGACCGGCAAGGTCACAATCTTTGATGACATCCCGCGCATCAGCATCAACAACGAGCACGAGGTCGTCCTTTACGACGAAGCGGTCCGGTGAACAGGGCTCAGGCGCTTTCCAGGGTGAAGCTGAACACCGTGCCTTCGCCCTCGGTGCTCTTCACGGTGATGCCCTGGCCGTGCGCCTCGATGATGTGTTTCACGATGGCCAGCCCCAGGCCGCTGCCTCCTTCGTTCCGGGCGCGGCTCTTGCCCACGCGGTAGAAGCGCTCGAAGAGGCGGGGAAGATGCTCCTCGCTGATGCCGATGCCATCGTCGGCCACCTCCACCACCATCTGGTCGCCCAGCACGTAGCTGCGCACCACGCACTTGCCACCCGGCCGTCCATAGTTGATGGCGTTGCCGATGAGGTTGGTGAACACCTGGGCCATGCGGTGCTGATCGGCACGCACCCACGTCGGCGCGGGCAGTTCGTTCACCAGCCGCACGCCCTTCTCACGGGCGGAGATCTCCACGGCTCGCATCGTATCGGCCACCAGCTCGCGCAAGTCCATTCGGGTCATGCGCAGGTCCATCACACCGCTCTCCAGCTTGGTGATGAGGTCCAGGTCCTCCACGATCTTGGTGAGGCGGTCCACGCCCTTCGACGCACGCTCCAGGAAGTCGCGGTTCACCTTCTCGTCCTCCAATCCGCCCTCGAGCAGCGTGAGGATGTAGCCTTGGATGTTGAAGATGGGGGTCTTCAGTTCGTGGGCCAGGTTGCCGATGAACTCGCGGCGGAACTTTTCGCGTTCGTGCAGTTCACGGATCTCCGTCCGGCGTTCGGTCGCCCATGCGGCCACCTCGGCATTGACCGCATCGAGGATGTCACCTCCGCGCTCCCGCAATGCCCCACCGGGTCGCTGCCGACGCAGATCATGCACCGTGCGATACAAGGCCTTGATGCGGCTGTGGATGAAGCGCTCGATACCGAAGGAGAATACCGCGTAGGCCACACCGAAGAGCAGTATCGCAGCGATCACCGCCACCCAGGCCTTCACGCGGATGCCGATGGGCGAAGCGGCCACGGCCACCAGCAAGCCACCCGCCACGGCCACCACCAGCCCGGTCATCACGCTGACCTGTCGGGGGGATAACTGTGCCATGGGTGTGGAGGGACCGGTGTTCGCCTTCAAAGGTAACCGACCGCCGTGCGCCGCATCCCGTGGGAGCACGCTGCCCGCAGATCTAACACTGTCCTAACATGGCGGTGATACTTTTGGCCGCCTTCACCGACCCATGTCCTTCGGCCTCCTCGAATTCCTCACGCTCGCCGGTTCGCTGGGGCTTTTCATCTATGGGATGAAGGTCACCAGCGAAGGGCTGCAGAAGGTGGCCGGGGGCCGCATGCGCAGTGTGCTGCGCGCCATGACCGCCAACCGCTTCATGGGCGTGTTCACCGGCTTTGTCAGCACCACCGTCATCCAAAGCAGCAGCGCGGCCACGGTCATGGTGGTGAGCTTCGTCAACGCCGGCCTGCTGAGCGTGCGCCAGGCCATCAGCGTGATCATGGGGGCCAACATCGGCACCACCATCAAGGCGGTCTTCTTCAGCTGGGCCGTATTCACCGATCTGAGCATCACCAAGCTGGCGATACCCATCGTGGGCCTGGCGTTCCCCCTGCTGTTCCTGCGCACCGCACGTGCCAAGGCACTGTCCGAGCTGCTCATCGGCCTGGCGCTGCTCTTCCTGGGCCTGGAGTTCATGAAGCAGTCCATCCCGCACCCATCCGCCCAGGCGCTCGCCTTCCTCCGCGACCTGAGCGACATGGGCATGCTCTCGGTGCTCCTTTTCGTGCTGGTGGGAACGGTGCTCACCATGATCATCCAGAGCTCCAGCGCCTCCATCGCCTTGACCCTTGTGCTCTGCGAGAACGGGACCATCGGCTACGACATGGCCGCCGCCCTGGTGATCGGTGAGAACATCGGGACCACCATCACCGCCAATATCGCCGCGCTGGTGGCCAACGTCTGGGCCAAGCGCACGGCCCGTGCACACCTGTTGTTCAACCTGATCGGCGCGTCGTGGGCCCTGCTGCTCTTTCATCCCTACCTGCGCGCCATCGACCAGTACATCACGGCAACGTTCGGCGCTTCACCCTATCTCGACCCGGGCTCCATCAAATGGGCGCTCACCCTGCTGCACATCTCCTTCAACGTGCTCAACACACTGCTCCTGATCGGCCTGGTGCCCTACGTGGAGCGCATCGTCACCTGGATGGTGCCTGCCCGCAGCGAGCTCGATGAGGAATACCGCCTCGAATACCTCGACGCCGACATCCCCCTCACCCCCGAAGTGTCGTTGATGGAGGCCCGCAAGGAGATCTCCAAGTTCGGCCGTGTGACGCACGAGATGCTGCGCATGGTGCGCGACCTCGTGACCACCACAGAGCCCAAGCAATGTGAGCTGATCATGCAGCGCCTGTCCAAGTACGAGCAGATCACCGACCGCATCGAGGTGGAGGTGGGCAAGTACCTCACCAAGACCAGCACCGAGGTGCGCAATGAAGAGGTCTCCGCCAGGATCCAGGGGATGCTCGCCATCGTCGGCGATCTGGAGCGGGTGGGCGACATCTTCTTCCAGATGGGCAAGGCCATGGAGCGCAAGCGCGATGAACGGCTGTGGTTCACACCAGAACAACGCGAGCAATTGCTGGAGATGCTCGCGCTGGTGGAGCGCGCCTTTGAGGTGATGCACAGGAACCTGGACGTCGACGCCGAGCAGGTCTTCCTGGACGAGGCCGTGGAGGCCGAACAGCGCATCAACACCAAGCGCGATCAATTGCGGCGGGCACACCTCAAGAGCATCGAGTCCGGGGCCTACAACGTGAAGAGCGGGCTGATCTACAACGACCTCTTCTCCTCCTGCGAGAAGGTCGGCGACCACGTGATCAACGTGTCCGAGGCGATGGCCGGCGAGATGTGATCACTCCACCACCACCGCACCACTGCTCGCCTCGTTGCTCGCATTGAGGGAGCGGTCCAGCAGGCGCACGTCGAAGCGCACCGTATCGCCCTCCGAGCCGGGAATGATCGGCCAGGGCTTCAAGGCCACCGCCAACTCGCCCGAAAGCGCCTTGTTCTGGCCGGAGGGAGTGATGCGGGGAACGCGGTAGTTGAGCGGAAGCGCCAGTTGTACTTCCTGCCAGACACCATTGTTCAACTGGTCGAAACCCACGAACAGATTGTGGTAATAGTCCGAACCCGGCTCAAAGGGGGCCTCCGTATCGGTATCGTCCAGCCCGATGTCCCCATCCCCATCGGTGAAGGTGATGGTGAGCGAGGCCGAGTCGCCGAACTGCTCCAGCGACTTGAAGGCGATGGTCGGCTCGGGTGGGAACTCCTCCTTTTTCAAGCAGGCGCTCAGCAGCAGGACCGCGCCCAGAGCGAGGGGACCTACTTTCGTGGCCGATGAGCGAAGCGTCAGCATCGTTCCAAAGTTAAGGCCTGTCCATACGCATGTCGACCGACGCCCTCCTCGCCCCGCTGCTGGACCGTCCCTTCGCCGTGCGCACCGACGAGGACTTCAACGCACTGGCGCTCGACTCATTCCACCTGCACCGCCAGCGCAACCCCATTTACCGCCGCTTCGTGGAAGCCCTGCGCGTGGACCCCGCACAGGTGCGCACCGCCGCCGACATCCCGCACCTGCCCATCACCCTGTTCCGCAGCCACCGGGTGCTGCTCGATGGCCTGGACCCCGGCAGCCACTTCACCAGCAGCGGGACCACAGGGGCCATCACCAGCAGGCATTTCGTGCCCTATCCGCGGGTGTACGAGCGCTCCTTCATGACCTCCTTCACCGCCCGCTACGGCACTCCCGACACGTGGCGGATCCTGGCCCTGCTGCCGGCCTACCTCGAGCGGGAAGGCAGCTCGCTGGTGTACATGGCCCAGCACCTGATCCGGGAAAGCGGCGACCCGCTGAGCGGCACCTACCTGTACCGCTACGACGAACTGGCCGACGTGCTACGCCGCTCCGAGGCCGAAGGCCGGCGCACCCTCCTGCTTGGCGTCACCTTCGCCCTGCTCGACCTCGCCGAGCAGCACCCCATGCCGCTGCGCCACACCACCATCATGGAGACCGGCGGCATGAAGGGCCGTCGCCCCGAGCTGGTGCGCGAGGCCCTGCACCGCATCCTGCAGGACGCCTTCGAGGTGCCCGCCATCCACAGCGAGTACGGCATGACCGAGCTGCTCTCGCAGGCCTGGAGCGATGGCGGCGGCCGCTACCACTGTCCCACCTGGATGCGTGTCCGCCTGCGCGACGTCAACGACCCGCTGAGCCCCGCCCCTCCCGGCCGCAGCGGTGGCATCGACGTCACCGACCTCGCCAACCTCGCCAGCTGCCCCTTCATCAGCACCCAGGACCTTGGCCGCACCCACCCCGACGGAAGCTTCGAGGTGCTCGGCCGCTTCGACCACAGCCAGGTGCGCGGGTGCAACTTGATGGTGGGGTAGGGTAGGATGCACACCAAGCGCCTACAGGCGGGTCAGGGGTACGAACACAATGGACCGAGCTGAGCTGAACCATGCCGCTGCATCGCGTAACTTTATGTCTGTAACTTGGATTTGTTCCGGATCGAGGTACAAGCATCGAACAACATGGCTCGTCCGATCAAAGAGACACCCGTACTGAAGGGCAATGAGGCACGACGGTTCAGCGCCGCTGCCGAACGCGCCTTCGATGAGCCCGTGAGCCCGGAGGCTCGGGAGCGGATGCGCGCGAACTACAAGAAGGTCAAGGCAATCGAAAAGTAGTTGGCAAGTGTATGGCTTCCTGGAACGGTGTTGCCAGATCAGGCCTGACCACGCCGGTGTTAGCGATAAGATCCATCGAACACACGGCTCATGTTCTTCGACTTGGCCCCGGTCGACCTGAGCGCGTAGCGGCCTGCTGGATGAACTTGGCGATCACCAAGGGCCGATACCAGTCCCTACCCAAGGTGCGGGAGCCAACGGTCGGTACATACCTTCCGCGTTCTGCCATGCGTTAACGAACTACGATCATGCGCACTACCCTATTGGCCTTCGCTTTAGGTATCGCGGTCACTGCGTTGGTGCTGTTCATATACGAGAACACACGCTACATCGAGCCGCGCATACCGCCGTGGCATCCCTTTGAAATGCATTCCGACCTGACCTTGGATGATCTTGTAGCGGCCGGTTACCGCTTTTCCGATATGCCTTGCGGCATGGTCCACTTCTCCAAGACCATGGGTGACACGACCATTCGTTACTATGTCAACATTGACTGCCGATCCTGTGTAGGCAAGTATGAGGAACAGCCACTGGAGCTGGACCAAGTTGTCCAGGAAGAGCTTATCCCGGGGGAGGCCATCGATAGCGTAGCCCAGGAGCGAGAAGCCGAGCGCGCAGCACAAGCATGGGAGCTGGAAAAAGCACAGAACCCCTACTGGCCCTTCGAGCGGAATGAGGTGCGCAGCTGCTATCAGGACCTGCGGACGAGGGGGTACACATTCAGCATGGAAACCATCGACAGCCTGGCCATCCGCAGTTTCGTGGAGCGTAACGGCGGCTACATGCAGCTTGAACAATGGAACTGCTCCACCGGTGGCCAGTTCATTGTCCTTTACCCCCAAACCGGATGCTTGACACTGTGTTCGATCCTTCGCTACATGGATAAAGACGGCCATCCACTTCCCTGGGAGTTCACCATCTGGAACACCGTGCCGCTTCTTGACCGCGCACGCATGGATGAGGAAGCCAAGCGCAGGCAGGAGATCGCCAGGTACTAAGGGTTTGAATAGCCTTCGATTCGTTCGTCGTGAGTTGCATTTCATTCGTACACACCGCGACCACCCCTCCCCTTGCAACCCACGCCCCCGTTGCGTAGGTTTGAATGACCAAACCCGCCCACCATGCTCACCCGCACCACCCTCTACGCACTGCTCTTCGCACTGCCCGCAGCGCTCAGCGCGCAGGACGTGCAGCGCTGCTGCGGCACCAGCAACAGCACCTTCCTGCTGGGCAACACCAGCTTCGCGCCGCACACCCAGAGCCTTTACCTGCCAGGTGACCTGCAGAACGAGGTGAGCGGCCTCATCACCACGCTGTACTTCCGCTATGGCAGCACGGGCGAGGACCTGGGCAACACCCTCACCGGGCTGATGATCCGCCTGGGCATGACCACAGCGGGTGCCTTTACCAGCAACACCTTCTTCACCGACCTCGACACCGTGCTGATGGCCCCCACCTACACCATCGCGCCCGGCACCGAGGGCAACTGGTTCAGCATACCGCTGCAGACGCCCTTCGCGTACGATGCCGGCCAGACCCTGATCCTGGACATCTGGTTCACTGGCTCCAGCACCACCAACTTCGGCACCCTGGGCACCAACAACACCGGCCGCAAGATCTACAGCCTCACCTTGGACGCGCCCACCGGCACCGCCACCTCCTCCACCTGGCAGGACATCGGCTTTGATGTGGAGGTGGGCACCGGCCTTACCGAAGCCGCTGCCGCCGGTGTGCGGGTGCTGCCCCTGCCCGGCTACCAGCAGTGGCAACTGCTGCGCCCCGCCACCGCCGCCGATGCCCTTACCGTGCAGCTCTCCGATGCCGCCGGCAAGCCCCTGCACCGCAGCCCCTGGAGCGCTGGCAGCACCACCCACCTGTTGGACCTCCACGGCCACGCCGCCGGCATCTACCTCATCACCCTCCACAGCACCGATGGCAGCGTGCGCTACAGCCGGGTGGTGAAGCCGGAGTGAGGGGCGAAAGGAAGCCTAGCCCAACACGTTGAATGATGCGCTTGCATGTTCTAACTTCGGACCAGCTACGCACTACCTGAAATAGGCCCACTGAACACCAACCCACTACTTTCAATGACAAGTCAAGCGAGCCAGTGTGGTTTTGCTATCCCCAACCTCGAACAAACACAGACTCACTAGTTGCGCACGCGGCGAAACAACCATCTAATGCATATTCCATAGTTAGCAATCTGATTGACTTATGATCGAGATAATTAAGCGCAATACTGATTTGCTTCTTAAGTATAACGCTGAAATTAATCCTACTTGGTTAGATGATAAATTAAAATTTTCGTACTCGTTTAATATAAAAAGAACATTCAGACTCAACAACACACATTTCATAGAACGAATCGACCATGAAGAATTTCCGGATTATTACTTTAAAATAGGACAACTTGAAGGTGAATACTACAAACTCAATCAATACATTTTTCAAACAAAAAATTGGTTCTTCTTTCACAAAGAAATTGATTTATATGATTATCACTTCATTGTTCCTTCTAACATTTCAATCTTAAAGAAGATTGACACCTTTGCGAACGAAGACATTTATATAGGCGGAGAAAGAGAAAATATAATGCCTATGTCAGAACTGAGCAAAATAATTTCACTTTTCCCTAATAGTTATGAATTAAATTTATACAGAGATGCAAGGGTCACTTCAATACTGCGCGATTATTTTGATACAATCCCGGATAAAGAAACAAAATACACTGAATACGTTAACAATAAAAGTCGGAGTTCTTACAGTAAAATCAGAAAATCTTTCCAAGAATCTGAGATAATAAAGTATAATACGATTATTGATAAGCTCAAAGACATGCTGAGAAACGAAACAAGTTACACAGAAAAACAGTGGCAGAATGAAATCATTCAAATAATTCTATTGATCTTCCCTAAGTATATTGCCGCTTTTCAGGAAGTTCAATTTAGAGACATATATAGCTCTAAGTCACGAAGGCTCGATTATGGTCTTATAGATTTTATGGGAAATCTAGATTTGATAGAAATCAAAATTCCCTTTGCTAAACCAATTGTATCTCAAACAACGTATAGAGACAATCATATTCCCAATCGCGATTTGTCAGGAGCAATAATGCAAATCGAAAAATACATTTATCACCTCAACAAGTTGGGCAAAAAAGGCGAAATTGAACTGACGAAGAAATACCAAAACGAGCTGCCGGAAGGACTTCAAATCAGAATAACAAACCCTCATGGTATGATAATCATGGGCAGGGATACCGATTTGAATGCTAACCAAATAGGCGATTTCGAAATAATAAAGCGAAAGTATAAAAATGTCATTGATATATTCACCTATGATGAACTAATTAGACGACTTGATATAGTTATTCAACAACTAAAAAAATTATAGCAAACTATCGGATACTTATGATAAAAAAATAAAGTGAAAACCTATTCTGCAGTTATATTCAAAACTCTGACTCCAAGCAAATTTAGATAGCGGTAATATATTTCGGCATTGACCGTTACCCCACCCTCACCAAGAAGTAGTTCTTCTTCCCGCGTTGCAGCAGGATGAAGCGTCCACCCAGGCGGTCCGCGGCGCTCACACTGCGCTGTTCGTCCACCTTCACCTTGTTCACGGCGATGCTGCCTTCCTTGAGGGCGCGTTTGGCCTCGCCCTTGCTGGGCAGGAAGCCGGTGTGGTCGGTGAGCAGATCGATGATGGAGGTGCCTGCCTCGAGCGTGCTGCGGGCCACATCGGCCTGGGGCACCCCTTCGAACACGTCCATCCATTGCTGTTCGCTCAGCGCGGCCAGGCCCGCCGCGCTGTTGCCGAAGAGCACCTCACTGGCGGCGATGGCGCCCGCGAGCTCCTCGGCACCATGCACGCGCTGGGTGATCTCGGCGGCCAGCTCCTTCTGCAGGGTGCGCTGGTGGGGCGCGGCGTTGTGCGCGGCGATCAGCGCCTCCAGTTCCTCCTGGCCCCGGGTGCTGAAGATGCGGATGAAGCGGGGCGCATCGGCATCGCTGCTGTTGAGCCAGAACTGGTAGAACTTGTAGGGTGAGGTGCGCGCGGCATCGAGCCAGATGTTGCCGCCCTCGCTCTTGCCGAACTTGGTCCCATCGGCCTTGGTGAGCAGCGGGGTGGTGACGGCGAAGGCCTCGCCGCCGCCCATGCGCCGGATGAGCTCCGTGCCGGTGGTGATGTTGCCCCACTGGTCGCTGCCGCCCATCTGCAGGGTGCAGCCCAGGGTCTTGTGCAGGTGTACGAAGTCGTAGCCCTGCACCAGCTGGTAGGAGAACTCCGTGAAGCTGATGCCCGTCTCCAGGCGGTTCTTCACGCTGTCCTTGGCCATCATGTAGTTGACGGTGATGTGCTTGCCCACCTCGCGGATGAAGTGGAGGAAGCCCATGTCCTTGAACCAGTCGTAGTTGTTGACCAGCTGGGCGGGGTTGGTGGGGTGTTCGAAATCCAGGAAGCGCTGCAGCTGGGCCTTGATGCAGGCCTCGTTGTGGCGGAGGGCCTCCTCATCGAGCAGGTTGCGTTCGCTCTTCTTGCCGCTGGGATCGCCCACCATGCCGGTGGCGCCGCCCACCAGGGCCACTGCGCGGTGGCCGGAGCGCTGGAAGTGGGTGAGGAACATGATCTGCACCAGGTTGCCCACGTGGAGGGAGTCGGCGGTGGGATCGAAGCCGATGTAGCCGCGCTGCGGACCCTGTGCCAGATGTTCCTCCACGCCGGGGGTGCTGTCCTGCAGCATGCCCCGCCAGCGCAATTCGTCGATGAAGCCCTTCGCCATGGATGCCTGCTTCCGCCGTGGTGTGGGGAAGGCGGCCAAAGATAGCCGGGGCCATCGGAGCGCGGCCTGCTGGGGGCGGCAAGCGGGGTATCTTCGCGCCCCGGCCGTTGCACCCAGCGCGCCCACCGATCACCCATGCAACTCGTCACCGGCGGCACCGGCATCGTTGGCGCGCACCTGCTGCACCGCCTTGCGGCACAGGGCCCCGTGCGTGCCTTGCGCCGTGCGGGCAGCGCCATCGGCGTGGTGGAGCGCATCTTCCGCCACTACGGTCCCGATGCGGCCGAGCGGCTGGCGCGCATCGAGTGGGTGCCCGGCGACCTGCACGACATGCCCGCCCTGGAGGATGCGATGCAGGGGGTGCGGCAGGTGTACCACGCCGCGGCCCTGGTCTCCTTTGATCCGCGCGACCTGCGCACGCTGCGGCATGTGAACGTGCAGGGCACGGCCAACGTGGTGAACGCGGCCCTGCTGAGCGGGGTGCAGCGCCTGTGCCACGTGAGCAGCACCGCCGCGCTGGGCCATGCCCCCACCGGCGCGGTGGATGAGGCGCTGCCCTGGGCACCGGACGCGCACACCTCGGGCTATGCGTGGAGCAAGTACGAGGCGGAGCTGGAGGTGCAGCGCGGCATCGCCGAGGGGCTGGACGCCGTGCTGGCGAACCCCTCGGTGATCCTGGGTCCGGGAGCTGCGGGGCGCAGTTCGATGAGCCTGGCCGAACGCCTGCAACGCGGCACCCGCTTCCATCCGCCGGGCAGCAACAGCTTCGTGGATGCGCGCGACGTGGCCGATGCGCTGATCACCCTGATGGAACGCGGCAGCAGCGGGGAGCGCTACCTGTTGGTGGGCAGCAACCTCCCGTATGCCGAGCTGTTCAAGCGCTATGCGGAAGGCTTCGGCCATCCCCCACCCGACCGCGCTGTGGCCCCGTGGATGCTGGGCCTGGCCTGGCGCGTGGAACGGCTGCGTACGCTGCTCACCGGTGGTCGTCCACTGGTGACGCGCCACACGGTGCACAGTGCGTTGGCGCAGCACAACTACAGCAACGCCAAGGCGCAGGCGCTGGGCATCACCTTCCGCCCGGTGCAGGACAGTGTGGACAATGTGGTGCGTTACTTGACGGGTGAGGATCGCGGACGGGGGAATGGAACATGAACACCGGCTGCGACCCGCCGTACGGCGGGTCGGAAAAATGCGCGATCGCGGTCAACGCCCTTCGGGCTACATGCTGTGACACCTCCGGGGTCAAGGCAACAGCACAGGGTTCACGCTTTAAGGGAAGTAGCAAATTAGGCAATATTTAAAATGAAAAGAACTCTTCTAATAGTTGGCGGAATCATTTTAATCGGAGTATTGGTACTTGGATACAAGATCACTTCGGACATAAATGAAATAGAAGAAGCGTTTCACTCTGAACACAATTTGAAAGACTCAAGTTTTGTACTCCTAAAATCTCAAATTTCTCCAAACGCCAAGTTTCAATTCTTCGAGTATCAATTTGACAATGGAGGATTTGGATATTCCAGAGTATTTTGGTCTGTAATTAGAAATGATTCGACCATTGTGGAACTTGAAAATGGTCTTTTACCAGATGGATATAAGGCTATAGAATGGACTGATGATAATGAATTACTTATCGAAAAATGGGATCCGTATTATTACAAAGACGAAGAAGTTGAGTTGACTGACAATAGCACAATTAACGAAGTGAAAGTTAAATTGAAAAAATAAATACATAGCCTAACACACCATATAGCTTATGGAGAATGAACGCCTGCCAGCAAGGTTTTCGCTCCGTAGCCAGCTTTGGTTTCGGTGGAAAGGAAATGGCTACGAAACCGCCACAAGCCATATGCAAACCTTTGTTCCTGGTGGACCAACGGGCTTATCGCCTCTGAAGGAGGCGCAGCATGTTGAACAAGTTGGAGCAACAGAATTGATCGACCCTGAAGGGGTCGCAGCATGTTGTTCTTGCCAAGGGCTATTGTATTCACGACCCGCCGTACGGCGGGTCGCAGCCGGTGTTGCCGTTCTCTCTATTTCCAACCTGACCCTGAACCTATGTCGGTCCTACTTGACCGGCTCGGCCTGACCGACACTGTCCTTGCGCTGCGAGAGCTCGGCGATCACCGCTTCGTAGATCGCGGTCATCCCGGCATTGTCCGCAGCGTAGTACGCAAAGCTCTCCTTGAAGGCGGCCTCGCTCACCCCGCGCCTGGCGAACACTTCCTGTGCGTAGGTGTCGGAGGGGATGCGGGACACGGGTTGCAGCATCAGTTCCTGGTGGATGCGGGCTTCGACGAGCTGCAGGTCGGCGAGCACCTGCACGAAGGTGTCACGCGGCAGCAGCCCTTCCGGCTCGGTATCGGCCTGTGAACAAGCGGCCAACAGGACGAAGCACAGCCAGCGCATCATCGGGCGAAGCGCAGGCATTCCCCGCGCATGGTGTCGTTCACGCGACCGTCGGCATGAGCGGATCGTCCGTTCACGTGGATACGCAGCAAGTGGGAGCGGGAGGTGCGTCCCGCGCTGCCCACTTCGCGATCGCGGATCACCAACGTGTTCATGCCCTTCGGATGTTGAAGCGCATCTGCAGCACGCCGAGGAAGGCTTCGCGGAAGATGTTGGCGCTCATCTTGCTCTGCCCCTTCTGCCGGTCCTTGAAGATGATGGGCACCTCCACGATGCGGAAGCCCTGGAGCTTCACGCGGTACTTCATCTCCACCTGGAAGGCATAGCCGATGAATCGCACCTGGTCCAGCGGCAAGGCGGCGAGGGTCTCGCGGCGATAGCAAACGAAGCCGGCGGTGGTATCGCGCACACCGAGGAACAGGACCGCACGTACGTAGAGCGACGCACAATAGCTGAGCAGCACCCGGTCCCACGACCAGTCAGAGACACCGCCTCCCTTCACGTAGCGGGAGCCCACGGACATCCCGACATCGGGGGCCTTGCAGGCATCGTAGAGCCGTACAAGGTCGTCGGGGTCGTGGCTGAAATCGGCGTCCATCTCGAAGATGAACTGATAGCCGCGTTCGAGGGCCCAGCGGAAGCCGGCGATGTAGGCTGTGCCGAGTCCGAGCTTGCCGGAACGTTGAAGCAGGTGGAAGCGTCCGGGCAGGGCAAGCTGTGCTTCCTTCACCAGGTCGGCGGTGCCATCGGGTGAACCGTCGTCCACCACGAGCACATCGAACGCCGGCGTGAGGCGGGCCACATGTGCGAGCATCTCCCGGATGTTCTCCCGTTCATTGTACGTGGGGATGATGACGAGGCGTTCGGACACGAGGGCGCGCGGTGTGCAGGGTGGCCAAAGATAGGCCGGAGGTCCCGTCGCAAGAGGCCATGCCGGGAAGGATTTAACATGGTGGGAACACCGGCGAGGCGGGCCAGGTCGTACCTTCGCCGGCCCAATGCCCAAGTGCCCGATGGACACCCCTGCGCCGCCCGTTTGCACACGCCTCCTTGTCGTGTCGACCGGTGTGGTCCGCTAGCAGGTCCTTTCGCGGGCTGATACCCTCATGAACGTTCCCTTTACCACCCTGCGGGCTTTGCGCCTTCTTCCCCTCGCAGGCATCCTGGCCCTGAGCCAGCCTGCGCTGGCCCAGACGGACAGCACCGCGACCCAGAAGGCCGACAGCACCAAGCAGAACGAGCCGCAGCTTCCGGTGTTCACCATCACCGCGGGGGACCTGGACAATGAGCTGGGCAGCCAGGACATCTCCGGGGTGCTGCAATCGTCGCGGGACATCTTCACGGCCACGGCCGGCTTCACCTTCGGGCAGGCACGCTTCCGCATCCGTGGCTTCGACTCGGAGAACATGCTGGTGAGCATCAACGGCGTGTTGATGAACGACCTGGAGACCGGCTGGGCCACGTGGTCCAATTGGGCCGGCCTCAACGACATCACCCGGTGGAACCAGATCCGTGTGGGCGTGGCGCCATCGCGTTACAACTTCGGCGGCATCGGCGGGTATACCGAGATGAACGTGCGTCCGAGCGAACTGCGCAAGGGGGTGCGGGTGAGCTATGCCTCCACCAACCGGGCCTACCGCAACCGGATCATGGCCACGTACAACACGGGCATGCAGGAGAACGGCTGGGCCTTCAGCGTGTCGGGTTCCAAGCGCTGGGCGGAGGAAGGGTATGTGGACGGCACCTCGTTCAACGCGTATGCCTACTACCTCGGCGCGGAGAAGCGCATCAACGAGCGGCACAGCATCAGCTTCAGCGGCTTCGGTGCGCCCATCATCCAGGGTCGTCAGGGCCTCGCCATCCAGGAGGCGTACGACCTCGTGGGAAGCAGCTTCTACAACCCCAACTGGGGGTACCAGGACGGCGAGAAACGCAATGCGCGCATGAGCTTCGATCACAAGCCGATGCTGATGGCCTCGCACCACTACACCATCAACAGCAAGGCGAAGCTCACCTCCTCACTGTTCTACACCTTCGGTCGTGATGGCCTCACGAACCTCAACTGGTTCGATGCGAAGGACCCGCGTGCCGACTACTACCGCTACCTGCCCAGCTACTACACGGAGACCGACCCGGCCGAAGCAGCACGCCTCACCGCGTTGTGGCAGACCGACGAGAATGCCCGCCAGATCAACTGGGACCAATTGTACTTCGCCAACGGCAAGAACCTCTACACGGTGGAGAACGCCAACGGCTCGGGCAGTTCGTTCACCGGCCTGCGCAGCAAGTACATCGTGGAGGAGCAGCGTGCCGACCCCACCCGCCTGGGCCTCAACTCGGTGTACAGCACGGCCCTCGAGGGGGATGCACACCTCACCGTGGGAGGCAGTTTCCACAAGCAGAAGACCCATTATTTCAAAGTGGTGGATGATCTGCTGGGTGGTGAATTCTGGGTGGACATCGATCAGTTCGCCGATCGCGACTTCAACGACACCCTCATCTCGCAGAACGACCTGAGCACACCCAACCGCCTGGTGCGTGAAGGCGATCTCTTTGGCTATGACTACGACATCCACACCCGCCTGGTGGACGTTTTCGGGCAATACGAGCGGAAGTTCACCAAGGTCGATGTGTATGCTGGTCTGGACCTGAGCACCACCAGCTTCTGGCGCGAGAGCCGCTTCCAGAACGGCCGTTTCCCGGAAAGTTCGGCCGGCACCTCGGAGAAGTCCACCTTCCTGAACGTTGGGGTCAAGGCCGGTGCCACGTACAAGCTCACGGGCCGCCAGTTCATCAGCGCCAATGCGGCCTTCATCACGCGTCCGCCGAGCCCGCGCAGCAGCTTCATTTCGCCGCGCACACGCCACGCCACCATCCCCGACCTTGTGAACGAGAAGGCCCTGAGCGGGGACATCAGCTACATCATCCGCGCACCCCGCATCAAGGGCCGCGCCACGCTGTACTACGCCCAGATCACCGACCAGAACTGGTCGCGCAGCTTCTACCACGATGAGTTCCTCACGCTGGTGAACTACGTGATGACGGGTGTGGACCAGGTGCACCAAGGCTTGGAGCTGGGCGTGGAAGGCAACATCACCACCACCTGGCAGGCATCGGCCGTGCTGGGCCTGGGTGACTACCGCTACTCCAGCCGCCCGACCGCCACCATCACCCGCGACAACAGTCCGGAGGTGTTCGCTTCCGACCGCACGGTGTTCTGGGAGAACTACAAGGTGGGAGGCATGCCGCAGACGGCCGCTTCGTTGGGCCTGCGTTACAACTCGCCCAAGTTCTGGTTCGCGGGCTTCAACGCCAACTACTTCGACGACATCTACCTGGACCCCAACCCGGACCGTCGCACGGCGGAGGCCTTGGAGAACCTGGTGGAGAGCGACCCGCAGTGGGACCAGCTGCTCACGCAGACCAAGTTGGACGCGAACGTGACGGTGGACCTCTTCGCCGGCAAGAGCTGGATGGTGAAGGGCTACCGCATCGCCGTGAACGCCACGGTGAGCAACCTCTTGAACAACCAGGATTTCCGCATCGGCGGTTTCGAGCAGTTGCGCTACGACCGCATGGATGTGGACCGTTTCCCCCCCCGTTTCAGTTACCTCTTCGGACGGAACTACTTCGTCATGGTAACCTTCAGCTTCTGATCACATGGCACTCCGAGCAATGTCACGCATGAACCTTCGTCCCCTTCTCTTCGCTGCCGTTGGCGCAGCCCTTCTCGCTGGTTGCAAGAAGGAGTTCGATTCCCCTCCTGTGCGCACCATCCCGGTGGGTGATGTGCTGACGGTGGCGCAGCTGCGCGCCCAGTTGCCAGCCGGCGCTCCATCGCGCAAGTTCGTCGGTGACAGCTCTGTGTATGCGGTTGTGACCGCCGATGAGCAGAACGGCAACCTGTACAAGAACGTTTATGTGCAGGACCATACGGGTGCCATCCAACTGCGCTTGGTGAACTCCGGCGGCCTGTACCAGGGCGATTCGATCAGGATCTATCTGCGCGGCACACGCCTCAGCCTGTATCAGGGCATGATGCAGCTGGACTCAGTGGACGTGGACAACAATGTCATCAAGCAGGCCACAGGCATCCAGAAGGTGCCGCAGGATGTGACCATCGACCAGGTTACGCCTGCGATGCAGGGCAAGCTGGTACGCGTGACGGGTGTGGAGTTCGCCTTGAGCGAGATCGGGCAGACCTATGCGGATGCGGTGAACCAGATCACGGTGAACCGCCTGTTGAGCGACTGCAACACCGAGCTCATCGTGCGCACCAGCGGCTATGCCAACTTCGCCAACCAGCAATTGCCCACGGGCAAAGGCAGCATCGTGGGTGTGGTGGGCCAGTTCGGCACCACGAACCCGGACATGCAGCTCTTCATCCGCAACATCAACGAGGTGCAGTTGAACGGCACGGACCGTTGCGATCCGCTGCCCACGCTTTGCGATCCTGCCGCATCGGTGCAACAGGACTTCGCCACCACCGTCTCCAACGTGGACATCAGCAACCTGGCCTGCTGGATCAATGCGCCTCAGGTGGGTACGCGTCGCTGGCGTGGCTACTCGGCCAGCGGCAACCTTTGTGCCCAGGCCACGGCGTTCCAATCCTCGGCCAGCACGGACATCACCTGGCTCATCAGTCCTCCCGTGACGTACACCGCAGGCATGACGCTCTCCTTCCGCAGCCAGCGCGGCTTCGGTGTGGCCGGGCATGACCCCTTCGCGGTGATGATCAGCACCAACTACAACATCGCGAACCTGGCTACGGCCAACTGGGTGAACGTCCCCTGCGCCTATGCGACACCAGCCACTGCCGACCAGGTGTGGGTGGACTCGGGCTCCATCGATCTTTCCACAGCACTGCCCGCAGGCTACACTGGCTCGTTCGTGATCGGCTTCCGCTACACGGGTAGCGGCACCAACGGGCAGACCACCAACTTCCGCATTGACGACGTGGTCATACAGTGACCATTCCTTCCAACGAACCAAACGACCCAGCCCATGAAACACCTCTACGCATTCGGTCTTCTCGTGGCCCTCGGACTCTCTGCCCAGGCGCAGGTGGTCTTCCAGAGCGGCTTTGAGACCTGGACGGACAACGTGCCCACCGATTGGAACGGCGCACGCACCAACCTGCCCACCACCGGCATGGCCCAGGTGAGCGACAACGTGCACGGCGGCAGCTTCGCCGTACGCCTGACCAACGCCGCCACTGGACACCAGCGCTTCAGCACACAGGACGTGGCCGTGGTGGCCGGACAGACCTACGAAGTGCGCTTCTGGGCGCGCGGCAACGGCGAAGTGCGCCTCGGACTGTACGACGGACGCCCCGGCAACGGCTACAGCAGCTACACCGGCTACACCACGCTCAACGGCCCAACGTGGACCGAAGTGGTGCTCACCGTGGCCTGCACCAACGACACCACCGCAGGCCAGTTCATCCTCAGCCTGCGCAACACGGTGGAACCCGAGCACCTGGTGGTGGACGATGTGACCATCAGCACCACGGCGCCGGAAGAGCCCACCCCCGCCACCATCGCTGAGATCCAGGGCAACGCCACCCCCGACGGCGCCTCCAACCTCGACGGTGTGCTGGTGCAGACCAGCGGCATCGTCACCGGTGTGGTGACCAACACCGGAGGCACCGTCACGAGCTACTTCATCCAGGACGGCACCGGTGCGCACAGCGGCATCTATGTGTTCGGCACGCCCCCCACCGCGGTGGCCATGGGCGATGACGTGACCCTCATCGGACGTGTGGACGAGTTCAACGACCTCACCGAGATCGTGGGTGTTACGAGCCTCACGGTGAACTCCAGCGGCAACACGCTGCCGGCCGCTGAGAACTTGAACGCCACTGAAGCCGCCACCGAACCCTGGGAAGGTGTGCTGGTGCGCGTGGTGGACCTGCGTTGCAACAACCTTCCGGATAACACCAACAACTTCCAGTGGCTGGGCAGCAATTGGCAGGGGTCCATCCTCATCAACGACCTGATGTACGACACGGCACCCACCGTGGGCAGCTACTACAACGTCACCGGCATCGTGAACTACAACTTCAGCGAATGGAAGTTGGAGCCGCGCATGGAGAGCGACCTGGAGACCAGCGCCAGCACCGGCGTGAACGAAGTGGCGACCAGCGTTCTGCGTACGTATCCGAACCCGGCCAGCGCCGCGCTCTTCGTGGACCTCTCCACCATGGAGGGCCGCAGCGAAGTGGAACTGGTTGACGCCACCGGTCGTGTGGCCCTGCGTACCAGTAGTGGCAACAGCCTGCTGCAGCTGGACGTGAACAGCGTGGCCAGCGGCATGTACACCCTGAACGTGCGGAACAGCGACCAGCTGATCAGCCGTCGGGTGAGCGTGCAGCACTAAGCTCAACAGAGACCCAACGGCGAGGCCCGTCACCCTGCGGTGGCGGGCCTCGTTGCGTTGTACGGCGATCGCGATCGAAGGATCAGTGCTGCTGTTCGGACCTGGGCACTGCGCGCAGCAGAAGGATCGAAGCGCACTGTGGATCGATCAGTGCGTGATGCTCGGACCTGCAACGCGCTCGGATCCCTCACGAAAAGTCTCCACTGAAATTCGGCATCGCCTGCCGAACCGCAGCGCTCAGCGCTTCGCATCCGCCTCGCGCACCAGCACGAGGTACACGGGGAAGTGGTCGCTGTAGCCGTCCTGGTAGGTATCGCCCACGAAGGTGCGCTTGGGGTAACCGGCGAAGTTGCCTTCGTCCTGGCGGAGGTACGGTTCGTTGTAGACCCTCACGCCGTAGTACTTGTAGCGTCCACCGGCGCCGCTCACCAACGCGGGCGACACCACGATCTGGTCGAAAAGGTTCCAGGAATCGCGCCACGCGAGCGAACCGATGCCCTTCTTGTAAGGCGCGTGCATGGGGTTGAAGAGGGTGCCTCCCTGGGCCAGTGCCTGATCACCGGTGGCGCGCAGCCCCATGGTGATGCTCTTGTTCACCGGATCATCGTTGAGGTCGCCCATGTACAGGATGCGCGCGTTGCTGCTGATGGCGAGCAACGAATCCACGATGTGGCGACCGAGCTCACCGGCGGCCATGCGGTTGGGCATGGAGCGCTTCTCGCCACCGCGACGCGAAGGCCAGTGCGCCACGATGACATGAACGGTGTCGCCGTCCATCACCCCGCTCACCAGCAACTGATCGCGTGTGCGGAAGGCGGTGTCGGGCATGTGCAGCCGGTAGCTCTTGTGCGCGTACACGGCGTAACGCTTGGGATCGTGGATCAGGGCCACGTCCACGCCGCGGCGGTCGGGTGAGTCCTCGTGCACCACGCGGTAGCCACGCTCCTTCAGCGCAGCGGAGCGACAGAGGTCCTCCACTACGGTGCGGTTCTCCACCTCGGCAAGGCCCAAGAGCGCCACGCCGCGGGGGTCGAGGTCCTTGCCCAGGGCGGCGATCACCTCGCCCATCTTGTTCACCTTGCGCTGGTAGCGTTGCGTGTTCCATTGCTTGGGTCCGTCGGGGAGGAACTCCCGGTCGTCGGTATCGGGCGAATCGAGCGTGTCGTAGAGGTTCTCGATGTTCCAGAAGCCCACGAGGCTGGGTACGAACTGCTTGTCGGTCTGTGCCATGGCAGCACCGGCCATGAGGGCGAAGGGAAGCACGAGGGCGAAGCGGGAACGGCGCATGGCAGCAGGGATGGACGGCGAATGTAGCCCACTCCGTTGGGACACAGATGAAGGCTATGCGAAGTCCGTGCCGATCACTTGGGCAGCAGCAACGCGTTGCGCTCGTTATGCAGGTGGAGGAATCGGAAAAGGACCGCATCCTTGTTGCGTTCGCGAGGGCTCAGCGCCAAGAACTCCTCCAGCAGCACTGGATCGCCTTGCAAAGCCTGGGACATGCCCCCTGAGGTGAAGGGCAGGAAGGCGCCGGTGCGCATGTCCAGCAGTTGATGCACCAAGGCCGTACGCGTGACGGGGAAGGGTTGCATGTAAGGGTCCCAGTCGCGGTAGCTCACCTCCACGACCAGGTGCGCGATGGAACCCATCAGCCCGATGCGGTAGAAGCCGTTGCCGGCCGAGACATAGATCACATCGTTCTGGCAGAAGCCCCACATGCGGTCGGGGCGGATGGCCTCGCGCGCGCCGCTGTCCGGCTGCCAGTAGAGGCGGCTCATCACCTTCCGCAGATCACGCACGGGCAGTCCCTGGTCATCGCGCAGGCGCTCCATGGCCACCCCCGGAGCGTTCAACCTGAACTCGTGGAACGAGCGGTACAGCCCGTCGCGGAGGTCCATGCCGGCGCTGTAGGGCACCCACACGGTATCCATCTGTGCATGCCCGGCCATGGCGACCAGGAGCAGGGAGCACAGCAGCGACAGACGTTTCATGGCAGGGTGGAGCGGATGAGCGCGATGACCTCGTCGGGTGCCTGCGCATGCACCCAGTGGCCCGCGTACGGAATGGTCTCCACGCGGCTGTTGGGGAACTGCTCCTTGATGGCGGGCAGGTCCTCGCGCAGGATGTAATCGCTCTGTCCGCCGCGGATGAAGAGCGTAGGGGTGCGCACCGTCTCCGGACCGATGGCGGCAAGGATGGCGGGCAGTTCGCGGGCCAACAGGGGTGCGTTCACGCGCCAGGCGAGCTGTTCCTCGGTGGCCCAGTAGAGGTTCTTCATCAGGAACTGCACCACGCCGGGCTCCTTCACCCGCGCGGCGATGTGCGCTTCCACCTCCTTGCGTGTGCGGCCGGGCGCCAGGTCGGTGGTGAGCAGCGCCTCGATGATGTGGCCGTGGTTGTTGGCATGCTCCTTCGGGCTGATGTCCACCACCACAAGCTGGCGCAGCAGCTGGGGCCAATGTTGTGCAAAGACCATGGCGGTCTTGCCACCCATGCTGTGCCCGACGAGCACCACATCGCGCAGGCCGAGGCGTTCGATCAGGGCATGCACATCAGCGGCCATGAGCGGATAGGAGGTGGCGTGGCTGTGGGGTGAGCGACCGTGATCGCGCAGGTCCACCAGGAGGACATCGCAGGCGGTGGCACCGGGGTCGGTGGGTTCAGCGAGCTCCTTGCCGATGCTGCCCCAGTTGTCGGACGTGCCGAACAGACCGTGGAGCACCACGACCGGGGGCGCGCCTTCCGGGCCAAGCCGGCGGTAGTGGAGATCGACGGTCATCGCAATTCGCGCAGGTAGAGTTGAACGGTGTTCTCCAGGCCGAACAGGAGCGCATCGCAGATCAGCGCGTGGCCGATGGACACCTCCAGCAGACCGGGCACCTGCTGGGCGAAGAAGCGCAGGTTGGTGCCGTCGAGGTCGTGGCCGGCGTTGAGCCCCAGGCCAGCGCTGGCGGCCACTTCGGCAGCGCGCACGAAGGGGGCCACGGCGGCACCGCGGTCCGCGGCGTAGTGGGCTGCGTAGGGTTCGGTGTAGAGCTCGATGCGGTCCACGCCGGTGGTGGCGGCGGCTTCCACGTGGCGGGGCTCGGTGCCCAGGAAGATCGACGTACGGATGCCTTGGGCCTTCAAGCGGGCCACCACGTCGCGCAATAGTTGTTGATGGGCGATGGTGTCCCAGCCGGCATTGCTGGTGAGCACACCCGGCGGGTCGGGCACGAGGGTCACCTGGGCGGGCTTCACCTCTTCCACCAGGGCCAGGAAGTCGGCGCTGGGGTAGCCTTCGATGTTGAACTCCGTGGTGAGGCGGGGGGCCAGGGCGCGCACGTCGCTGCGGCGGATGTGGCGCTCATCGGGACGCGGATGCACGGTGATGCCCTGCGCGCCCCACTGCTCGAGCTGCAGGGCCAGGGCGAGCACGTTGGGGTTGTTGCCACCACGCGCGTTGCGGAGCGTGGCGAGCTTGTTGATATTGACGCTCAGTCGGGTCACCTTGCGGATGCGTTACTTTGCCACCATCAGGGGGCGCACAAAAGTAGGTCCCCTGCGTTCCTTCAACAGGAACACGACACCATGCACGCCATCGATCTCATCACCGCCGACCTCCCACCCCTGCGTCCGCAGGATGCATTGGGCCGCGCCTTGGACTGGATGGAGGAGTTCAAGGTGTCGCACCTGCCCGTGGTGGATCAGGGTCGGCTGGTGGGCGTGGTGAAGGAGCGCGAGCTGGAGGACCGCAACGATCCACACGGCACGGTGGCCGAGTGCATGGAACGGGTGGAAGTACCCTACGTGCGCGGCGGCCAGCACATCTACGATGTGATGAAGCTCTTCAGTGAACATGGGCTGAGCGTGGTGCCGGTACTGGACGACATGGGGCTGTACCTGGGCAGCATCACCGAGCACGCCGCATTGATGAAGCTCGCGCAGGTGGTGAACATCGCCGAGGTGGGCAGCATCGTGGTGCTGGAGATGAACCAGGTGGACTACAGCCTGCACGAGATCGCCCGCATCGTGGAAGGCAATGGCGCGCGTGTGCTCAGTGTGTACACCCACAGCGTGCCGGACAGTGTGCGGGTGGAGGTGACGTTGAAGATCAACCGGGAGGACATCAGTGACATCCTGCAGTCCTTCGATCGTTACGAATACTTCGTGAAGTCCACGTACCAGGGCTCGCGCTTCCACGACGACCTGCGCAACCGCTATGACGAGCTGATGCGCCTGATGAACCTGTGATGCGCAACACCGGCCGGCGCTGGTGGCGCCGTTCCATGGCTTTCTTCCTGCTGCTGCTCGTGATGCCGCCGTTGCGTGCCCAGCGCGATAGCACCGCATCGACCGTGCGCGTCTATGGCGTCACCATCACCGGCAACAAGGTCACACGCGAGCCCATCATCCTACGCGAGCTGCTGCTGCGCGAAGGCGATACGGTGGGGCTCGCCGACTTCTACACGCGTGCAGAACGCAGCCGGCAGAACCTGTTGAACACGGGGCTCTTCAACACCGTCACGGTGCTTCCTCTCTTCCTCGACCAGCGTTCGGTGATCGTGGAGGTGGTGGTGAACGAACGGTGGTACTGGTGGCCCGGCTTCATCTTCCAACTCGCCGACCCCAATTTCAACACCTGGTGGCTCACACGCGACCCGGACCGCGTCAACTATGGCGTTACCCTCAACCGCTACAACTTCCGCGGCCGGAACGAGACCATCCACGCCGTGGCCCAGTTCGGCTACACCCAGCAGTTCGCACTCCAGTACCGCGCACCCTACGTGGACCGCAAGCAGCGTTGGGGCATCGCCGTGGGGGGGGGCTTTGAGCAGCAGGCTGAGGTGACGGCCGGCACGGTGAACAACGAGCGCATCCTGTTACGCAACCCGGACGGACCGAACCGGACCGAACGTTGGGGTGCACTGGAAGTAACACTGCGGCGTGCGCACGACATCCGGCACTACTGGCGCGCGGGTTACATGGACGCGGCGGTGACGGACACGGTGGTGCAGCGCGCGCTGGACTACTTCGACGGCAGTGCACTACGCACGCGCTACTTCAGCCTGGGATACGGCATCGTGTGGGACCGCCGCGACAACCGGGCCTTCCCGCGCAAGGGCCACTTCGCCGAGCTGCGCATCGACCGGCTTGGGCTGGGGGTGAGCGGTGAGGCAGAACCGGACATCACCACCGCCTATGCCACGGTGAAGCGCTGGTGGGCCTTGGGGGATCGGTGGACCGCCGCGCTGTCGTTGCGCGGCCGGGTGACACAGGGCACCCCCCCCTATCATGTGCAGGAGGGCCTGGGCTACAGCGCGCAGGTGCGCGGCTACGAGTACTACGTGGCCGATGGTGAGCACTACGCGATGGGCCGTGCCAACGTGCTGTTCGCCCTGTTCAGGCCGCGCACCTACCGGGTGGAGGCCATCCCCATTGAATCGTTCCGCACGCTCCACATCGCGCTGTACCTGAACCTCTACACCGACATGGGGCGCGTGTGGGACAGCCGCTACGCCGCGCAGAACTTCCTCAACGACCAGTGGCAGCGGGGACACGGCCTGGGCCTTGACCTGGTGACCAGTTACGACCAGGTGGTGCGGCTCGAATACAGCATCAACGCATTGGGCGAACACGGATCCTTCCTACATTTCACACAACCCTTCTAAGCGGATGCGTATCGGATTGATGGCCCGGGAGATGAGCCCGGAGAACCTGGAACTGGCCCGCGCCGTGCTGGCCCGGATGCACGCCATGGGGCTGACGACCCTGCCCACCGCCGACCTGGCCGAACAGCTGGGCACGCCTGCCGCATGGGAGCGGGAGGAAGGTGACGAAGTGGACCTATGGCTGGGGCTGGGGGGCGATGGCACCCTGCTGGACATGGTGGCGCGGGTGGGGCGCAGCGGCGTGCCTGTGCTGGGCATCAACCTGGGTCGCATGGGCTTCATTTCATCGGTCCGCATCGAAGAACTGGATGCGGCACTGGCCGCCCTGAAGGCTGGTCGCTATGCCGTTCAGGAACGGAGCCTGCTGGAGGTCACCGACCATCGTGACGTGCTGGGCACGGTGAACTTCGCATTGAACGAGGTGAGCATCAGCAAGCGGGACAGCGCCAGCATGGTGGCCGTTCATGTGCACCTGGACAACGACTTCCTGAACACCTACTGGGCGGATGGGCTCATTGTTGCGACACCGACCGGTTCCACCGCCTATTCGCTCAGTTGCGGCGGCCCCATCCTGCATCCCACGAGCGATGCCCTGGTGATCAACCCCATCTCCCCGCACAACCTGAACGTCCGTCCCTTCGTCATCCCCGATCACTTCACCATCCGGCTGCAATTGGAGGCCCGGTCCGACAAGTGTTTGCTGAACCTGGACGCACGCAGCGTTGCGGTGGCTGGCGACGCCACGGTCACCATACGGCGGGCACCCTTTTCGGTGAAGCTGGTGCAGCTCGAAGGACAGGACTTCCTGGACACCCTGCGCACCAAGCTCAACTGGGGGCTCGACCACCGGAGCGCATCCCGCTGAACTGACGGAAGTCTGGCGCGCAGGGGGTGGCCTTGGTACTTTTGTACCTCATCAATGCCCCGTGAACGGGCGCTCATCGATCACATGGCACCATCCATCCCTACTGGCACGCCCCGCTGGATCCGGGCGCTGCTGTTGCCCGCACTGTTCGTTCTGCCATTGCTGCTGCGTGCTCAGCCCGATCCGTTGCAGCACGAACTGGTGATCGATGGTTTGGGCCTACCGTCCTCTGCGGTCTTCCTTCCGGACGGGCGCATGCTCGTCACCACCCTGCAGGGCCGCATCTTCATCACCACCCCGTTGGATCAGCGGCCGGTGCAGGCCTCCATCTACATGGACATTCCCAACGTGAACAACAGCGGAGAGCACGGCCTCATCGAGATCATGCTCGATCCCGAGTTCAGCACCAACAGCCACTTCTACGTTTTCTACAGCACCCTGGCGAACAAGAACCGGGTCTCCCGGTTCACCCATGCCGGCAGCAGTGCATCACCTGCAAGCGAACTGGTGATCTACGAGACCATCACCCCGTTCTCGAGCTGCTGTCATATCGGAGGTGGGATGTCCTTCGTGGATAACAACACCATCCTGGTGTGCGTGGGCGACGATTTCACACCCGCCCTGGCACAGGACATGGCTTCCCCCTACGGCAAGGTGCACCGCATCCGCAAGGACGGGACCCTTCCTCCGGACAATCCGTTCTTCGATGCCACTCCCGGCAACTTCAATGCCAATGGCATATTGAAGAGCATCTATTGTTCGGGGTTGCGCAACCCCTTCCGCGCCTCGGTGAACCCGACCACGGGGCAGTTCCTGATCGGTGAGGTGGGCGGCAATGACCACACGGTGGCCTGGGAGGACCTGCATGTTGCCAGCCCTGCGGCGAACTTCGGCTGGCCGTTCTGCGGTGATGGCGGCCGTACGCCCACCGGCGCCTGCCTGGACCCGCTCTATTCCGACCCGCTCTTCACCTACCCGCACGCCGGTACCGGTGCCTCCATCACCGCTGGCATCGTGTACACCGGCAGCATGTTCCCGCCCGAATGGCAGGGCCGCTACATCTATGGGGACTATGCCCGATACGAATTGCGTTACCTCACCCTGGACCAGAACGGCGCGGTGACCGGCGATCAACCTTTCCTGAACGCCGGTGTGGGCGGCAACTTCCCCCTTAGCGTGGTGAAACTCCTGCAAGGGCCTGACGGATCGCTGTACTACATCGACCTGGTGAGCGAGTTCGTGACCTACACGGGTGCGATCCACCGGATCTTCTACTCAGCGAACCGTGCTCCGGAGTGTGGACCTGTAACGGCCACACCGAACGATGGCCCGGGACCAACGCTCACCACCACGCTCAGCGGCAGTGCGACCGATGCTGAGGGCGACCCGCTCACCTTCACCTGGACCCCCGGCGATGGCGGCCCCACATTGGATGGTGCAACGGTGGAACACACCTACACCGCTCCAGGGACCTATTTCCCCACCTTGGTCGTATCGGACGGCACCAGCACGATCAACTGTGGTTCCGATGTGGTCACCCTTGGCTCGCCCCCCTTCGCGCAGATCCTGAGCCCGGGTGACGGAAGCCTGTTCCGCAGCGGTGATGTGGTCACCTTCACCGGCATCGGGTTCGATGACGATGCGATCACCGAGGCCAATTACAGTTGGACGGCCGTCTTCAACCACGACGACCACATCCACCCCGAGGCCGGCGCATCGGGCACCAGCACCTTCGACCTCATCATCCCCACCACCGGCCACGGTTACACCGGGGTCACCTACTACACGGTCACGCTCACCATCACCGATGCCGACGGGCTCCAGCACAGCCACAGCGTGCAGATCTTCCCGGAAAAGGTCGATGTGACCATTTCCAGCGACCCACTCGGGCTGCAGGTGTTGGTGGAAGGCCTTCCCGTGCTCACGCCCTACACCTTCGACCAGGCCATCGGCTACGAAGTGCAGGTATCCGTCCCTGTGGGGGCGCAATGCCTGGGCAGCGGCAGCTACACGTTCGATAGTTGGAGCAGCGGGGCACCGATGACGCATGGCTACGTGGTGCCCGACAACAACAGCAGCTTCAGTGCCACCTTCCAGCAGGCGGGCAGCTGTGGCAACTGCGGACAGTTCCTTGCACTGGACGGGGTGGACGATGGTGTGAAGCTGGAGCCGTTCGTGCTGAGCGGCGACTTCACCATCGAGTTCTGGCAGCGGCCTCTGGCCGGCTTCAGCAATGCTGACGCCATCCTGGGTGACAGCCTGACCTTTTCGCTCGACCTGGCTGGCGGTCGCCTGCGCTACTACCACAACGGAGCCCCGCGCGTGTCGTCCTTGAGTGCCATGGTGGCCAACCAATGGAACCATTACGCCGTGGTGCGCAGCGGTGAGCAGCTCATCGTCTACATCAACGGTGTGGTGAACGCTTCCTCCTCCAACCCAGCGAACAGCGCTCCGGTGACCATCAGCTCCATCGGCCGCAGCTTGTTCCCCGGCGCCTATGCCGGGGGCTTGGACGAGCTCCGCATCTGGTCCGTGGCACGCAGTACTGCACAGATCCTGGCGAACAGGGGTGTTCACGTGGACCCCGCCACACCCGCGCTGGAGGCTTACTGGCGCTTCGACCAGGAACCAGGGGACCAGGTATTGCAGGACCTGAGCCCCAACCTGCGCCAGGGCCTTTTGGGAGGATCCCTGCTGGCCGAACCTTCCGACCCCGGCTTCAGCGCCACCAATGGGCCCCTCCTGTTGGCCTGCGAGCGCACGGTGGACGTGCAGCTCCGCATGCTCCTGCAGGGCGCCTATGTCCCCTCCGCAGGGCTCATGCGCGATGCACTGCGGGACAGCGGGTCCCTCCCGCTGAGCGAACCTTACACAGGTCTGGGCTTCGCGCTCAGCACCGGCACCGGGGCTTCGGTACAACCCGCTGTGTTCCTGACCACAGGCCCGGATGCCATCGTGGACTGGGTGCTGGTGGAGCTGCGCAGTGCAGAGGCGCCGGCCACCGTGCTGGAGCGGATACCCGCACTGCTGCAGCGCGATGGCGATGTGGTGGACCTTGATGGGGTGAGCCCGGTGCAGTTCACCGTGGACCGCCCCGCCTTCCACCTGGCGGTGCGGCACCGCAACCATCTGGCCACCATGAGCAAGGACCCGGTGGCCTTCGGAGCACAGAACGCGGTACTGGACCTGAGCCTGAGCGGCACCCAGACCTTCGGGACCAATGGACAGGCGCTGGTGGGCGGGCGTTCCGCGTTGTGGGCCGGTGATTGCAACGGGGACGGCTTGGTCCGGTATGCTGGAGCGGACAACGACCGTGACCCGATCCTCCAGGGGGTGGGTGGCACGGTCCCCACCAACGTGGCGTTCGGCTACTCCATGAACGACGTGAACCTTGACGGGGTGATCCGCTATGCCGGCGGCGCGAACGACAGGGACCCCGTGCTGGTATCCATCGGCGGCGTGGTACCCACGGCAGAACGGAGCGCACAGGTTCCCTGAGCAATACCTTCACCTTCCTTAACAAGCGAAGCGCCCGCGCATGCGCTGGACCGATAACTTCGGCCCTGCAATGTGCCGGAGCATACCAGTCGCGTCCAGGCACCGTTATCCGCAGCATGAAGCGCTTTGCCGCCCTGGTCCTTTGCATCCTGTCGTGTGCCCCTGCGCTGTTGGCGCAGGTCAGTGAGATCGGGGGCACGATCGGTGCATCGTACTACATCGGCGACCTGAACCCCACCCGGCACTATCCCCGTGATACGAAGCTGGCTGGCGGGTTGGTGTACCGGTACAATTTCAACGACCGCTACGCCCTTCGTCTGCAAGGCCTGTACGGCACGCTCCAGGCGTACGACAGCGATTCGCGTGACACCCTTCAGCTCTTGCGCAACCTGCACTTCGTCACCAAGGTGTTCGAGGCCTCCGCATTGTTCGAGATCAACTTCTTCAAATACCGCAAGAAGGGCAAGGGCGGCCGTTCCTGGACCCCCTTCGTGTTCGGCGGTCTGGCCTATTTCCGCGTGAACCCCCAGGCACAGCTCGACGATACCTGGTACGAGCTGCAGCCGCTGGGCACGGAGGGCCAGGGCACCACCGCCACGGGCAACAGTGCACCGTACCAACTGGACAACGTGGCCATTCCCTTCGGTGCAGGGCTGAAGGTGAACCTGGGCAAGGTGGACCTGCAGGCCGAATGGGGCATGCGGCGGACCTACACCGACCACATCGACGATGTGAGCGGCACCTACGTGGACAACGAGCTGCTGGCCGCGGAGAACGGCCCACTGGCCGCCCAACTGGCCGACCGCAGCGGCCTCGTGGGAGTACCAGGCTATGATGCCACCGGACGGGCTCGCGGCGACAGTAACACCCGCGACTGGTACGTCTACTCCGGACTGACCATCACCTACATCATCACACGCTTTTCCGACTGCGACGAGCAGTACAACTGGATGAAGCGGAAACGCTGATGGCCGGGATCTCCGACCTTTGCCGCCCCTTGGACAAGACCGCCCATAACGCCGACCAGCTACGCGCCCTCATTGACATGCACCGGGTTCCCCGCCATGTGGCCATCATCATGGACGGCAACGGGCGCTGGGCCAAGCAACATGGCGAAGCGCGCATCGTGGGGCACATGAACGGTGTGCGCAGTGTGCGCGAAGCGCTCAAGGGCTGCACGGAGCTGGGCGTGAGCCACCTCACCCTCTATGCCTTCAGCACGGAGAACTGGAACCGCCCGAAAGCCGAGGTGGACGCGCTGATGGACCTGCTCGTGAACACGGTGGTGAAGGAATTGGACGAGCTGCACGAGAACGCGGTGCGCCTGAACGCCATCGGCGACCTGGACAGCCTGCCGCCGGGTTGCCGCAGCACCCTGCTCGATGCCATGCAGCGCACCAACAGCAACACCCGCATCACCCTCACCCTGGCCCTCAGCTACAGTTCGCGCTGGGAACTGGTGCAGGCCGTGCGCCGCATCGCCACCGATGTGCAACAGGGTCGACTGAGCGCCGATGCCATCGATGAACATGTCATCGACCGTGCGCTCTGCACGGCTGGCATGCCAGAACCCGAGCTCCTTATCCGCACCAGCGGGGAGCAGCGGATCAGCAACTTCCTTCTCTGGCAATTGGCCTATGCCGAGTTCTGGTTCACTCCGGTGCTGTGGCCCGATTTCCGCCGCGAACACCTCTTCCAGGCCGTCCTCGATTACCAACAGCGTGAACGCCGCTTCGGGCTCACCAGTGAACAGGTCACCACCCCATGATGCGCGCATTACCGCTCCTGCTGCTCCTGTTCTGGGGAAGCCTTCTCACGGCGCAGGAGCAACCTGTCATGGACTACGGCTTCCCGCAGGAATACGAGATCGGGGGCATCACCGTGAGCGGCACGCAGACCACCGACCCTAATGCCATCAAGCTCTTCAGCGGTCTGCAGGTGGGTGAGCGCATCACCGTTCCGGGGGACCGCATCGCCCGTGCCATCCGCAACCTGTGGGACCAGAAGCTCTTCAGCGATGTCCGCATCGAAGCCGCCGAAGTGCGAGGCCGCACCATTTTCCTTCACATCGTGGTGGAGGAGAAGCCGCGCCTCAGCCGCTTCCGCTTCACGGGTGTCAGCCGGAGCGAGACGGACAAGCTGCGCGAGGAGGTGGAGCTCATTGCAGGGCAACAGGTGAACGAGGCACTGGTGGCCAATACGCGCTACCGTGTGCGCCGCTACTTCGCTGACAAGGGCTATCTGAAAGCCACTGCTGACATCATCGAACAGCTCGACACTGCGCGCACCAACAGCGTTTCGCTCGTGATCGCGGTGGACAAAGGCCCGCGCGTGAAGATCAGGGACGTGGTGTTCCACGGCAACGAAGAGCTGGCGGACAAACGCCTGCGGCGGGCGTTGAAGAAAACCAAGCGGAAGCGTTGGTGGAACATCTTCGGCAACAGCAAGTTCGACAGCCAGGAGTTCAAGAATGACAAAGGGCGCCTGCTGGACACTTACAATAACGAGGGCTTCCGCAATGCCAGCATCGTGCGGGACACGATGTACTATGTGAGCGATGACCGGGTGAACGTGGAGCTCTTCCTGGAGGAGGGTCCCAAGTTCCACTTCCGGGATGTGCGCTTCACGGGCAATACCAAGCACAGCGATGAAGAGCTACGCACCATCCTCAACATCAAGCGGGGTGATGTGTACAGCAAGAAGGACCTGGACAGCCGGTTGTACATGAACCAGAGCGGGCGCGACATCAGCTCGCTGTACATGGACGATGGCTACCTCTCCTTCTACGTAGACCCCGTGGAGCTGCTGGTGGAGGGCGATAGCATCGACCTGGAGCTGCGCATCCGGGAAGGCAAGCAATACAGGATCCGGAACGTCATCATCAAGGGCAACACCAAGACGCACGAGCGGGTGGTGCGCCGGGAGATCCGCACCAAGCCGGGGCAGCTCTTCAACCGCAGCGATGTGATCCGCACCCAGCGGGAGCTCTCCAACCTGGGCTACTTCAACCCTGAGAGCCTCGGCGTGAACCCCATGCAGGACCCGCGGACGGGCACTGTGGACCTTGAGTACACGGTGGAGGAGAAGCCGAGCGACCGCCTGGAGCTGAGCGGTGGCTGGGGGGCCGGTCGCCTGGTGATGTCGTTGGGCCTGTCGTTCACCAACTTCTCCATGCGCAAGATCTTCCATGGCCCCAGCTGGCAGCCGTTGCCCAGCGGCGATGGACAGACGCTGAACCTGCGTGCCCAGACCAACGGGCGTTTCTTCCAGAGCTACAGCCTGAGCTTCGTGGAGCCCTGGCTGGGTGGCCGCAAGCCCAACGCTCTCAGCTTCTCGGTGTTCCACTCGGTGCAGACCAACGGCCAGGGCCGCTTCATCGACACCAACGATGGGCGGGTGGACAACCCTCTTCGCCAATCGCTCCTCATCAGCGGCGCCAGCATCGGTCTGGGCAAGCGCCTCACCGTGCCGGACGACTACTTCATCCTTCGGCAGACGCTCTCCTTCCAGCGCTACGACCTGCAGAACTTCAGCAGCGGCGCCGTGGTCTTCAGCTTTGCGGACGGCACCAGCAACGTGCTGAGCTACCAGGTGCAGCTCTCGCGCAACTCGGTGGACCAGCCCTTCTTCGCGCGATCGGGTTCGGACGTGACCCTGACGGCGAAGGCCACCCCGCCGTGGAGCCGCATGCCGGGCATCTACAAGGGCCCCGAGGATTACGCCACGGCCACCCCTGCTGAGCGCTACCGCTGGGCCGAATTCCACAAGTGGAAGTTCACCACCCAGTGGTACAACAAGCTCACCAACAGCAAGAGCGGCCACAACCTGGTGCTGATGACCCGTGCGGGCTTCGGATACCTGGGGCGCTACAACGCGGCGGTGGGCAACTCCCCCTTCGAGCGCTTCTACCTGGGTGGTGCGGCCCTCACCGGCTTCCAACTCGATGGTCGCGAGATCGTGGGTCTGCGTGGCTACGACGACTTCTCCCTGGCGCCCAACACGGGCAACTTCGCCATCGCGAAGTACACCGCAGAGCTGCGCTTCCCCGTGTCGCTCAACCCTTCGGCGACCATCTTCACGCTCGGGTTCCTGGAGGCAGGCAATACGTGGAACGACTTCAGCACCTTCGACCCCTTCAAGCTCTACCGTTCTGCGGGGGTGGGTCTGCGCCTGTTCCTGCCCATGTTCGGCCCCATGGGACTGGACTACGGCTGGCGCCTGGACGATGTGCCGGAGCTGCCCAACATGGCCCGTAGCCAGTTCCATTTCACGATCGGCATAGATCTTGGCGAGCTGTAGTCCGGATCGCCTATTTTTCCCCTGCAAGCCATGCTCCACTTCCGCTCCACCCTCCTCCTCCTGGCGGTCCTGCTGGGGATGGTGCACACGGCCGATGCGCAGCGCATCGCGTTCGTGAACACCAAGTACATCCTGGACCAGATGCCCGAGTACAGTTCGGCGCAAAAGGAACTGGACCGCTTCTCCAAGCAGTGGCAGGACGAGATCGATGAGCGCCACCAGCAGATCAAGCGGTTGCGGGACAGTTACAATGCGGAGGCCATCCTGCTCACCGAAGAGATGAAGCGCACCCGCTTGGACGAGATCGACCGGCGCGAGCGGGAGGCGCGCGATCTGCAGAAAAAGCGCTTCGGCCCCAACGGCGACCTCTTCAAGAAGCGGCAGGAGCTGATCCAGCCCATCCAGGACCGGGTATACAACGCGGTGAAGGAAGTGGCGGGCACCAGCTACGTGGCGGTGTTCGACATCGGCGGCCAGAGCAGCAACCTGCTCTTCGCCAGCGAGAAGTACGACAAGAGCGACAGCGTGCTGCGCAAGCTCGGCATTCGTCCGGGCAAGGAAGGCGGCAGCGGTGGCGACGATGACAATGAGTTCGGTGAACCGCCACCCGACCAGGGCGGCAAGGACGCTGAACAGCGCAATAGTGCCCCGGAGACCAAACCCGGTGGCTCAGACATGAAACAACCCCGATGAACACTGCGATGAAGAACCTGATCCTGGCCGCCGGCCTCCTCTTGAGCGCCCTGCCCGCTGCGGCCCAGAACCCGTTGAAGCTCGGTCACATCGACCGTCAGCAGCTCATGCTCATGCTCCCCGAGCGCAAGGATGCGGAGGCCAAGATGCAAGCCTTCGCCAAGACCTTGGACGACCGCTTGAAGGCCATGGGCACCGAGTACCAGACCAAGATGGCCGATGCACAAGGCCGCGCAGAGACCATGACCCAGACCGAGAAGGAAATGGTGGTACGCGAGATCCAGGAGCTGGAGCAGCGCATCACTGCCGCCCAGGAAAAGGCCCAGGAAGACCTCGCCAAGCAGGAGGAGGAACTGTTGAAGCCCATGGTGGACAAGACCAACAAGGCCATCAACGACGTGGCAAGCGAGAACAACTTCACCTACATCTTCGACACCAGCACCGGCTTTGTGCTCTACTTCGACAAGGGCGAGGACATCCTCCCGCTGGTGAAGACCAAGCTCGGCATCCAGTAAGCACGGCGGTGAAGCACGACGCACGCCCCATCGGCATCTTCGATTCGGGCATCGGCGGCCTCACCGTCACGGCAGCCATCCGACAGGCGCTCCCCAGGGAGCGCCTGCTCTATTTCGGGGATAACCAACACGTGCCGTACGGGCAGCGCAGCCTGGACGAAGTGCGCACCTTCAGCCACGCCATCGTGGAGGCCCTGTTGCGGGCGGACTGCAAGCTGATCGTCATCGCGTGCAACACGGCGAGCGCCGCAGCGTTGGCGGCAGTGCGGGCCGCGCATCCGGGCTTTCCGTTCGTAGGCATGGAGCCTGCGGTGAAACCCGCCGTGGAGCACACCAGCACCGGCACCGTGGGCGTGATCGCCACCACCGCCACCTTCCAGAGCGAGCTCTACGCCAGCATCGTGGAGCGCTTCGCCGGCGACGTCACCGTGCTGCACCAGGCCTGCCCCGGGCTGGTGACGCAGATCGAAGCGGGGCTGTTGGAGCATGCCGATACCGAAGCGATGCTGCGCGGCTGGTTGGAGCCGATGGTGGTCCGGAACATCGATGCGCTGGTGCTGGGCTGCACGCACTACCCCCTGGTGCGCCCGCTCATCGCCCGCATCGTGGGGCCGGGGGTGCGCATCATCGACCCTGCCCCCGCCATTGCGCGCCGCGTGCACCAACTGCTGCACGACCTGCACCTGAGCACCGATGCGGAGCAGGGCAGCCTGCAGTGCTGGACCAGCGGCGATCCAGCGGCCTACGCGGGTACGTTGGCACACCTGGGGCTGGAGGCGGAGGTAAGGCGGGGGGTGTGGGGGGAGGGAATGCTCACCCTTCCTTGAACCAGCTCGCGTACAGCCGGTAGTTCGCTGCGATGCGTTCGATCTCGTTCCTGGAGAGGTCGGCGCTGACGGGGCCGATGCGTTTGGCGGGCACACCGGCCATGAGGCTGCCGGGTTCCACCACGGTGTTCTGCAGCACCACGGCACCGGCGGCGATCACGCTGCCTTCGCCGATCACGGCCTGGTCCATGACGATGGCCCCCATGCCGATGAGCACCTTGTCGTGTACGGTGCAGCCGTGCACAATGGCGTTGTGGCCGATGCTGACGTCGTTGCCGATGGTGAGACCGCACTTCTGGTAAGTGCTGTGCAGCACGGCACCGTCCTGGATGTTCACACGATCGCCGATGCGGATGCTGTTGACATCACCGCGCACCACGGCGTTGTACCACACGCTGCAGCCGCTGCCCATCACCACATCGCCCAGCACCACAGCGGTCTCGGCAAGGAAGGGTTCATCAGCGAACTGCGGTGTGAAGCCACGGACGGAGCGGATCAGGGCCATGGATGGAACTGTTCAGTCCCCAAAGCAACGGAAGAAACGGCGGCTGGACCGTTCAAATGCAAGAACCACCCGAGGGATCACTCCTTCTTCCCGGGCATCTTGCCGCAACCTTCCTTCTGGCAGCAGGCGGGCAGTTTGGCGAAGGCTTTGGCATCGCCGGGGATGTCGTCCGCGGCGTAGCCCAGCAGGGTGAGGTCGGTGCGGATCTTCTCGGGGCTCACCTTCTTGGCATCGTACTGCACGGTGACAAGTCCGGTGGCGAGGTCGAGGTCCACGGACTTCACGCCCTTGGTATAGATGAGCTCCTCCTCGATGGTGCGTTCGCACATGTCGCACACGCTCGAGGTGCGGATGACGATGCTGCTCCAGTCCTTGTCCTGGGCGCTGAGGGTGCTGCCGGCGAAGGAGAGCAGTAGGGTGATGAGGGTGCGGTTCATGGTGTGGAAGGTGTGGGTTCCTGGGTGGTACGGACGAGTCGGAAACGCAGGCCGCCATAGATCATGGCTCGGTTGGTGGGGCCCCAGATCAGGGTGGCATCAAAGTAGGGACCAAAGGGATCATCCGCAGCGATGATCTGTTCGCGCTGCAGGGTGCTGGTGAGGTTCTCGCCGCCCACGTAGAACTCCCAGTTGCCGCGAACGTGGGTGATCTGCGCGTGGACGGTGCCATAGGCCGGTGAGCGTTCGGGCATGCGCAGCCCAACGGGGTTGCGATCGGTGGCCGGGATGCGCGCATCGCCAAAGAGGTTGAGGCTCACATCGAAGCGCCAGCGATCCTCCGGGCTCGTATAGGCCAGGTCCACCAGGCCGCGGTGACGGGGCGTGAAGGGCCGTTCCAGCAGCCGACCATCGAAGGTGGTGCGCACATCGTAGTAGCGATGGCTCACGCGCAGCAGCAGATCGCGGCTCAGGTTCACCTGCACATCGCTGAGCAGGCTGTTGGCGAAGGACGGACCGTCGAGCATGTAGAAGGCCAGGCCGAGCGGTGAGCGGTCGAGGTCGGCCACAAGCTGCTGGGTGAAGCGGCTGTGGTAGGCATCGAGGCCCAGCGCCCACTTGCGACCGAGCCACTTGAACTTGTGCAGGATGGAGGCGCCGAAGTTCCACGCGCGCTCCATGCCCAGTTCGCCCTGAAAGGTAATGCGGCGCGAGCTGGCAAGCACAGCGGGTTGTTCCACGAGCGGGTTGGGCGTGCGGAAACCACGGCCCACGGATGCGCGCGCAGTGGTGAGCGGCGCCAGTTCGTAGCGGGCATGCAGGCGGGGGCTCACGATGGTGCCGAAGGGCTCGTTCACATCCACGCGCACACCGCTCACCAGGCTCAACTCTCCGCGCTTCATGCTGTGCTCTGCGAACACGCCCGGCATGGTCTCCAAGCGGGAAAGATCGAGGGGGGCCACGAGCGTATCGCGCAATACCTCGGTGTAGTCGTCCACCTGGTACGAGAGGCCGGCCTTCAAGCCGTCGTTGCCGTCGCGCAGCAGCTGCTGGTACACGGCGTTCACGTAGGCGCTCTGCTGCTGACCGGTGTAGTTGCGCAGGCCGTAGGTGGCGTCCATGGTATGGTGGCGCAGCGCCACGATCAGCCCCACGCTCTTGGTGGGATCATTGCGGAACACAAAGCCCGACTTCGCGAAGACATCCACCATCTCCTGGTCGAGCTGGATGCGGTAGAGCTTCAGCGGGCGGTGGCCGAGGTGCTCCTCCCCCAGTGGCTTGGCCCCGTGCATCACGCTTTGTCCGCCACTGCGACGATCGTTGACGTAGCGCACGTTCACTTGTGCACTGCGCCGTTCACCCTGGTACAGCCAGCGGTCCATCACGTTGATGCGGCGCGTCAGGGGCATGTCCATGAACATGTCGCCGTTCTGGTCCATCTCCAGCTCGAAGAGGTTGCCATGGAGCAGCAGCAGGTTGGCGCTCTGCTTGCCCGTGCGCTGTGCGCTGTGCACGTTGAGCTCGGCGCGGCCCTGGCTGTTGCCGTAGGCGTTCACGAAGAGCGGCGGTTCCTCCAGCGGGTTCAGCAGGCACAGTTCGATCTGTCCGCTCATGGCGTTGGGTCCGTTCACGGCGGTACCCACACCCTTGCTGAGGTTGATGTCCTTGATCCACGTGCCGGGCAGCAGGGTGAGACCAGAGGTGGCGGAAAGGCCGCGGAGGAAGGGGATGTTCTCCACGCCGATCTGGGCGTAACGGCCATCGAGCCCCAGCATGCGGATGGTCTTCGCGCCGGAGACCGCATCGCTGTACTGCACATCCACCGTTGCGTTGGTCTCGAAGCTCTCGCTGAGGTCGCAACAGGCAGCGCGCTTCAGCTCCTTCTGGCCGATGCGTTCGGTGGCGTTGATGGTGCGGGCATCGAGGAGGGTGCCACTGGCGCGCTCCACCACCTCCACGGCGCGGATATCCACGGCCCAGCGCAGGGTGACCTGCACGGGCGCGGTGGGGGGCGCTGTAAAAGGCAGCACGGCGGGCGCATAGCCTACGAAGGACACCTGCAGTTCGGCGGGCCAGGTGGGTGGCGGCGCGATGCTGAAGCGCCCGTCCATGTCAGTGGTGGTACCGATGGTGGTGCCGCGCCAGATGACGTTGGCCCCGGGGAGCGGCTCCACGGTATCGACGGTGCGAACCTCACCGCGTATGGGGTCCTGCGCGACGAGCACGGCAGCACAAATGATGGAAGCGAACAGAGCGAGGAACTTCACGGAGATCGGATCAGGATGGAACAACAGGGACGCGCGGCAGGGTGCCGCAAAGCCGCTGCAAGCGGCGGTCGCTGTTCCGATCAGATCAGCAGGCGACGAAGGCGTGCCTGGCGTTCGCCTCCTTCTTCGGGCGGGGGGCCTGTGGCGAAGCTCACATGCGTTGGACGCGCCACCACAGCACTGTTCCACACGGGCAGATGGCCCATTACGATGAACGCGGGCACCAGGCGGAGGTCGCGCTCCTGGCGTTGTTCGAGGCCATCGGAACCCACTTCGGAGAAGAGGCAACAGACCGGGCTGATGCTGGCCTGGGAAGGATCGGCCACCTCCAGGCAACACTCCTCGAGCAGGCCGTAAGCCACGGTGGTGCGCCCGGACATCAGGCAGTTCATACGCGACAGGCTGAACACACCCGACCCCAGCAGGAGCAGCAGCGCGGCAAGGGTGCCGGGCCAACGGTGGCGGTTCAGGTAGCGACGCATGAAGGGCAAAGATACGCAACCGCGGAGGGTGTCAACCGAAGGCGTACCCGGTGCTTGGAAGCCCACGGCGGGCCCGGACCGTACCTTTGTACCATGTCGCAGACCCTCAAGCGCCCGCCGGTATCCGTGTATGCGGAGAGCACGCCGAACCCCTTCACCATGCGTTTTGTGAGCAGCCGCCTGCTGGTGCAGGATGGTCGCTTGTTGGAGTTCCGCAGCCCGCAGGAGACCACCGGCATCTCGCCTTTGGCCGAGCACATCTTCAACCTGCCGTTCGTCACCGGCCTGTTGATCAGCAGCAACTTCATTTCGGTGACGCGCAATACCAGCGTGACCTGGGACCTGGTGCAATTGGAGCTGCGTGAATACATCCAGGAGTACTTGAACACCGATGGCCGCGTGGTGTACGAGAACGCACCGGCACAAGCGCTGGCGGACGCCAATGAGCGCGCTAGCAGCCATGCCGATGCCGTGGGACCGGAGGACGAGAAGATCATCCGCCTGTTGGAGGAATACGTGCGTCCAGCTGTCGAAGGCGACGGCGGTCACATCGCTTTCCGCAGCTACCAGGACGGTGTGGTCACCGTATCGTTGCGCGGCTCGTGCAGCGGCTGTCCGAGCAGCATGGTCACCTTGAAACAGGGCATCGAGAACCTGCTGAAGATGGAAGTGCCGGGGGTGCGTGAGGTGGTGGCGGAGGAGCTGTAACTTCGAGGGTCGGCGACCCTCGAAGTTATCCACTCTGGAACATCATAGTTCCAAGGGTCAGTGACCCTTGGAACTATGACAGTAGGAAAGCTTCTCCCCAAACGATCAGGCATCTACTTCTGCACCTTCTCTTGCTGGGGGCACCATCACCTTATCGCACGCACCAACCTGTACGACGCGATCTACGAGAAGTTGGAGCGCTGGGTTGACAAGGGCTGCACAGTAGTCGGCTACGTGATCATGCCCAACCATGTGCACCTCCTCATTCACGTTCCTGAGCAGCACTCTGTGAACCAGGTGCTCAGCGACTGTAAACGCTGGTTGGCAAAGGTGATGATCGATCGGCTGACCCTGGCCAAGGACGAGTTCATGCTGTTCAACCTACAACGTAACGTTGACTCATCCCGCTACAACAAAGGCCAGTGGCATCGTGCATGGGAGCCTTCGTCTGACATCAAGCTCTGCTTCAACGAACGCATGATCGAACAGAAGCTGCTCTACATCCATAACAACCCCCTGCAAGCACACTGGGACCTGGCATCCAGGGCTGAGCACTATCCGCATTCCAGTGCTGGGTTCTATGCTACCGGAACCGGCGGAAATGCTCGCATTCAACACTGGTCCAGCGTATACAGGTGAACAGGTCGATCAAGCGCTTTATGCATTCCTGCTCCGCTGTGCATCCATCTGGAAACACACGGCCATGAAGAAGCACCTCCTCCCCTTGCTCGCCCTCCTGCTGGGCGGCACCGCGCAGGCGCAGGGCCTGGGCGAGATCCACGGCAACGTGGTGGACGACCAGGGCCAGCCGCTCCCCTATGCCAACGTAGTGACCACGTATGGCGACCAACTGATCGGCAGTACCACCGACGACCGCGGCCGCTATGTGCTGAAGCCCTTGCAGCCTGGGACCTATACCGTCCGCATCAGCTATGTAGGCCTCAACACCCGGGAGATCAATGGCATTCGGGTCAATCCGGACAAGATCACCTTCCTGCAGGCGGAAAAACTGTACGCGGACAATACGCTGCCTCCGTTCGAGATCATCGTGCGCCGCTGGGAGCCACCGTTGATCGACCCTGAAGAGCCCAGCAAGCTTACTGTGATCGCCGCGCAGTTCGAGAGCAATCCCTTGCGCAAGAGCCCTGTGAGCATGATCGCGAGCCTCACTCCGGACATCTACAAGGCGCCCGGCAGCGATGAGCTGTACTTCCGCGGATCCCGGTCCGATGCGATGGTCTACTTCGTGGACGGGGTGAAGGTCAGTGGCCGGCTCAGTGGTGTGCCTCCCGATGCCATCGCCAGCATCACGATGTACACCGGCGGCCTGCCCGCACGCTACGGTGATGTCACCGGTGGTGTGGTGGCCATCGAGACGAAGAGCTACCTTGACCTCTACATGCAGCGCCAAGCCGGACTCCGTTAGAAGCCATGATCTTCCTTCGCCGCCGCAGGCCCGTCGACCAGACCGACGAAGCGTTGGTGGCCGCTCTCCAGAGCGGCCACCAACCGGCCTTGGCGGCGTTGTGGGACCGCTATGCCCTGTTGCTCTATGGCGTGGCGATGAAGTACCTCAAGGACAGCGAGCGCTGCAAGGACCTGGTGACCGAGCTCTATGCGGATCTGCCCACCCTGCTGGCCAAACACCAGGTGGAGCGGTTGCGGCCGTGGCTGCACAGCGTGATGCGCAACCGCTGCCTGATGCTGCTGCGCAGCCAGCGCCCTTCCGCAGAGCTGCATGACACCCCAGCGCCCGAGGACACGCTGGACGATGCCGAACTGAAGGAAAGGGACCTGCAGCGCCTGGAGCACGCGATCACGCAATTGAACGCCGAACAAGCCGGGTGCATCCGCCTCTTCCACCTTGACCAATTGAGCTACCAGCAATGCAGCGAGCGCACCGGCTTCAGTGTGGAGCAGGTGCGCAGCCATTTGCAGAACGGGCGTCGCAACCTGAAGCTGCTGCTGCAACGCATGCGCAAGACCGCCTGACCCATGCCCCACCCCTTCGACCATCGGACCCCCACCTTGGAAGAGCTGCGCGCCTATGCGGAAGGCCGCCTCGATGCGGCCGCACAGCGCGCGGTGGAAGGCGCCCTGGAGGCCGATCCGCTGCTGCGTGATGCCGTGGAAGGCCTGCGGACGCCCGGCGCCCTTACCGCCTGGGAACAAGCTCCTCCCGTGGCACCGCGCATGCCGCGTGCGCGCTGGCCGTGGGTGACCGGTGGTGCGGTGCTCATCGCCCTCACCGCCATGCTGCTGTGGCCCTCCGAAGCTGATGTGCCACCTGCGGCGGTGCCACCGACCACCCCTGCCGAACCCGCACCGCGCACCGTGCTGCTGCCCGAGCTGGTGGTGACCGCACAGGAGCTGGCCGTGGCCGAAGAACTCCCGCAGGCCCAACAGCGGGGACATGGACCTGCGGACCTGCACCTGTCCGATGCCACACCTGTGGCGCGGGAAGAGGCGCCCGAGCGGCTCGCGGAACGGGTCCCCGACAGCGCTGTGCTGCGACCCGGCATGCACGCTGCACCGTTGCGCACCGCACGCCCGGTGCCGCGCCTGCTCTATCTGCACGACCTGAAGCTTGCACACCCCGATGAGCTGTACCGTGGCGCGCCGCTGCTGCCCGCTCCACCGCAGGGCGTGGACGCCAGTCATGCCGACCGCCAAGCGCAACAGCAGGCCCAGGGCAAGGAGCGCTATAGCACCTACGAGGCCTTCATGAGCGAAGCGCTCGCACACTTCACCGCCGGTGGGCATAAAGCCTGCTTGCAAGAGCTGCAGTTCCTGTTGCAGCAATACCCCGATGATGTCAACGCGCTCTTCTACAGCGGTCTGTGCTGCTTCAACCTGGGGCTGTACGACAAGGCCCTGGTGCGCTTCGATCGGACCCTGGCACAGCCGTCGGTGGTGTTCGCGGAAGAGGCGCAGTGGTACCGTGCGCTCACCTTGCAGCGTGTGGGCCGTACGGAGGAAGCGCGCAGCGCCCTGCAACGCATCGCGGCTGGCGGTGGGTTCTACGCAGCACAGGCGGCGAAGCAGGCGGCGCACTGAGGGCCTGGCCCAAAGCCAAGCGATCCTTATGCTGGATCTAATTCTTCGCAGTGCGCGGAACGCTCATGTAGCGCTCATCCTACCGCAACATGGAAGTGGATCAACTGCGGTAAATCAGCTGCGCAACAGACCGGGCACTCATCAGCCCCTCTCGGCACTTGCGTTGCCAGGCTGCTGTGGCGCCCCGGCTGCACGCACAGCTCGCGGCAGTTCCCCGCTGGAGTCCCTGAGTGCGCTGGTCTTACCGCCATCGACGATGGCGCGATGACCTGTTCCGCGAGTAGGGCGCCGTCGTTCGCTGAAGGCGGCGCGGCGCCGTGTTGATGGAACTTCACCAGACGGGCGGGCGCCAGGCTGCAGCCATGCGTCGCGCGCAGGCCGGCAGGACCAGCTGGCCACGGCTGGGCACCCTCACAAGCGGCCGCTACCTGTTGCGCGTGCAGCATGGGGATGCGCTGAAGCAGACGCGCATCGTTCGTCCGTGAGGCGTGCGTTGCACCAAGAAGGTGAGCCGGCCATGTGGCCGGCTCTTTATGTTGGGGGGATCCAATTCACACGCATGTGCCGAGACCTGTGCCCCGCGCCAACGCTCCGTGGAGCACGCATTGACCCTGGGAAGAGCAATGAGCAGGTATTGACGGGCCGTTGCCCCTGGATGTGAAATTGCGCACGACCAACGGTCAAGACCTGAACACCAAATGGCAACTCAACGATCGCTTGCGAGTGCGCTCACGCGCCCCCACAAGAGCCATTGGATGCGGCCAGGATGGCGGCGTAGGTCGCCGTATCGAGGAACTGTGGCGTGTAGGTGCCGCCCATCGTGGTGATGACCCCCACGAAGGACCGCAGGTGGTTGCCGGAGCCGCACTGCAGCTTGGCGAACACAGCGTCGATGTCCACGTTCGCCGTAGCATCCATGCGTTGTTGCAGGTCCACGATGTCGAGGTCCTCAATGGTAGCGCCGATGTGCAGGGCCTGCAACTCGCTCACCTGGCCGTCCACCATGAACTGGTCATACAGCTGTTGCAAAGAGCTGTCCGCATAGACCCCGGCAGGCAACAGGGTGTAGGCCACCCCGTAACGGTCCAGGAGGCGCACCACCTGATCCATGTGCTGCTGTTCGCTGGCCTTGATGTTGGTGAACACGGCCGTGCCCCACTGCGCCTCCAGTGCCGTGTACGTATCGCGGGCCAGCTTCTCCTCCTCCAGCATGAAGCGCAGCATGTCCTGCTCAGCGGTTGTGAGCGGTACGAGCGGGGTGGGCGCCACCGCTTCGTCCTTGGAACAGGATGCCAGGGTGAGCGCGAAGAGCGCAACGACCGGAAGCAGTTGGGTGCGGATGGGATGCGTGTTCATGATGAAGAAGTATTGGTACGCATCAAAGGTGGGCCGTTGCGGAGCCCCATGTCCGTGATGATCATCACAGGACACCGAGGACCATCGCACGGATGGTCGTGTGCGGCTACTGGATCAGTATGCGCTGCACGTCCACGAGGCCGCCGCATTCAACGCGCAGCAGATAGGCACGGGCCGGAACGCTGGAGTTGATGGGCAGGGCCAGCTGGTGATCGCCCGAGGACAGTTCGACACCAGCAAGCACGGACACGGTCCGCCCTGTTGCATCCATCAGGCAGGCTTGGAGCCGCGCCGGTACTGCCACGCGCACAGGCACGTTGATGGCGTTCAGCGCGGGCTGCGGAAAGGCCGGGCCCACATGGGTGTCCATGCGCGTGGGTCCCGGCACGTCGGTGGTACCACCCGCCCAAGCCAGCGCGTCCACCAGCAACCAGGAGTCGACCGTGGGCTGGGCCGCGCCGCCTGAGCGCTCCGCCTTCTTCCTCCTGTGAACTGCCCTGGCCCCGCGCCGGGGCTTTTCACGTTGCAGGGGCTGTGCGTTACGCCCCGGCCTCCTCCTCCCCCGCCGCCGCCCAGGCGAGGAGGGTGGTGATGTACTCCACCTGCTGGGGGCTGAGCACGACCCGTTGGGCGCGGAGCTCCTGCAGCAGTGCGGCGTGTGCAGTACGGGCCGGCGTGTTCATCGGCGGCCAAAATGGAGCGTGAAAAAGCCGGTCCGACGGCGCCTCCCAGTTTTCGGGGATGTACTTATTTCAACGGCTCACGCTGCTCCTTCGCAAGGTCTATTGAGGAACGAGCGAAGCCTGCGGCGATCGGAGCGCAGGGCCACCGCCGTAAGGCGGGAGAGCCTGCGGTGCTTGGCCCCCCTGTGGGATGACCCGACCCAACGGGTGGCACCGGCATGCGCGGACCATAGGAGCTTGCGGTCGACCGAGGCCTGCGGCGGGCCTAATCCCGAACACAGCGCACGGATACCCGCCAATCCTTGCTGACCTGGTCCCGCTCCACGGCGCTGCTATCGCTGACGAGCCGCCGGTACCAAGCGTTGAGCGCACTGCTCTGCGTTGCTGTCCACCACCAACCGGAGCTGCCCAGGGAAAGGTAGATGCCGATGGAGATGCCACCAGGGAGAGCGGTGAAGCCGGTGGCGTTGGTGGCTCCGGTATTGGGTGCGGCCCAGTTGGTGGTCGCCTTCAAGGGGCCACCGGCGGTCGGGCTCTGCTCGCCCGATGCCCCCGGGAGGTACGCGGGGTCCAGCGTGGCGACCAGGGTGTTCCACTCCGCGTCCGATGGCACATGCCACCCGGTGGGGCAAACGGCCCGCGGGTCGCTGACCGCGTACCAATTGTAGAGCTTGCCATAGGGCACCTCGTACTGCGCATCGTTGTTGTAGTGCACCCAGGCGGCCTGGCTTGTTCCCGCGGTCGTGTTGGGGATGGCCGCACCGTTCGCGAAGGTGCTCACGCGCAGGTTCTCCGCCATCCATTCCTGGTCGCCGATGGTGATGGTGAGAAAGGTGTTGCCATCCTGGTCCACATCGCTGCCATAGGCCAGTGCAGGGTTGAACGCCCCTGGAAGGGGGAGCACCTCCCGGGTGAGGGTGCAGCTTCGTCCGCCGATGTTCAGGGCGAAGCGGGCGGTTCCCACCCCGCTCGGCGTTCCGGTGATGACATAGTTGAGCGCACCGCCCACGGGATCGAAGTTGCCTGCGGCCAGGGTGGCGGTGAGCCCGGTGACCCCGGTGGAGGCGACCACCTGTCCGGGGTGCGGCCCGGCAAGGCACCCTTCATAGGGAACGCTGGAGCGCACGCCACCGGCCAGCACGCCGGCGTACAGGGCACCCGTATGGTCCGCCAACGCGCACTGCAATCCGGACAAGGTGCCCGGACAGATGCCGCCCGTGGCCCAGGTGGGGACGCCACAGCAATTGGTCAGCACCTGGCCGGAGGTGCCGCCGCCCGGCAGCCCGTTCGCCGCGTGCAAGGCATAGGGCACACTCAACAGCTGTTGCGTGCCTACCACCTGATAGGCGGTGCCACCGGTGGGATCGAGCTCCACCTGCACGAAATGGGGCGCAGTGCCCCACGGCACATCGGCAAAGGTGCCCAGCACGGGCGCACCACCACCAACGGCCACGGTGAAGAGGCCGTACGCGTTGGTGGTGACCGCATGGGTCTCCTGGTAGATGACCGTTCCGTTCACTTCATCCGCAACAATGCCGATGCGCAAGGCGATGGCCTGCGAGGCGAGCACTTCACCCGTGGTGGAGCGGGCAATGCCCTGGAGATCGAAGGACTCCGGTGCCTGTGCGCTCAACGTCATCAGGCGTGCCAGGAAGAGGAGGAGGAGAAGGGTCCGCAGCATGGTCCGCACGGTTCAAGGGAGTTGTTCGTTCCGGATGTTGGTGGGTACCACACCACCCACATTGCTCAGCACCAGGTCCCGGTCGTTGTTGCCGCCGGTGTACTTGACCGCACCATCGAGGTTCACGTCCTCCACCCGGTAACCGGTGGTGATGTTGGTGGGCACGATGCCCCCGATGGCCGACAGGATGGGGTCGCGATCATTGTTCCCGCCGGTGTACTTCAGCTGCCCATCCCTGAACACATTGCCCCCCCAGAGGAACTGGCGGCCGTTGGCGCTTTTCTGGGCGTTGGTGCCGAAGGTGGTCGTGGCGGGCAGGCTGAGGTCGAGGCTCACGGTGGCGGTGCCGGGTTGGAACACCTCGGCGCCCAGGGCACCCAGGTGGTTGCGGTGGCGCACGGCCACCTGGAAGGCCTCTGCCAGCCTGTTGAACCGGAGGGGTGACACGCCATCCACCGCAACGATATCGCCATCCCGCTGCAGCAAGGCCGCGCGCGCTTCCAGCACCACTGCAGGGGCGGCCGCCCGGCGCAGTTCCACCAGCACCCAATCGGTGATCGCATCAGGGCCCGATACCTGGAGAACGGCCGGATCGCAGTGGAGCGGCCCGGTCACGAGAGAACCCAAGGCGGTGTACGGTTCCTCCAAGGGCAACACGCCCTGTGCCCTCAGGCTGTCCACCATGAGGCCGGCCTCGGCGCGCCACGCTCCATCCAGCAACACGCGCACCTGCAACCGGGGTCCGGCGCCATCGGGCTGTTGCACCCCTGCGGTAAGCACCCCATCACCGATGAAGGTGCGGCTGACGGCCTGCCCTAAGGACCACTGCAGGTGCACGGGACCGGCCGGACCAGCGCCCCCTGCAGGCAGCACGGCCATAGGGGCGATCTGCTGCGCTTGCGCACGTGCCGCGAACGCCAGCAGCAGCATCGGTAGGGTCCAGGCTTTCATGAGCTCCGTGGCCAAAGTTGGGAAAGATGAAGCCGCGAATCAACCGGAGGTACCCTCCCGGCCGCTCCCGGGGACACCCGATGCAGGAGCCTGCCGGCCTTGTGCGCAGGGCCCGGGCAACGGCAGGGATGCATTTTTTCAACAGGTCACTCCATCACCACCTGTACGATGCCCCAGCGGTAGGCGAAGATGACCAGGCCGCTGCGGCTCTTGATGCCGAAGCGCTCGAAGAGGTTCTTGCGGTGGGTCTCGAGGGTGGAGAGCTTCACGCCGAGGCGTTCGGCGATCTCCTCATAGGTATACTCCTCTCTGGCACAGGCGAGGCTGATGAAGTCGAACTCGCGCTCGGTGATGGCAGCGTGCACCTTGGCCTGGGCGCGTTCGTAGGCGGTGCGCAGGGGGCGGTCCTGGGCGGCGAGGTGGCCATCGAAGCGGCCGTGGTCGCGCACCTGATCGAGGGCCTCCTTGAACTCCACGAGGGACATGTTCTTGAGCAGGAAGCCACAGGCGCCGTTGCGGATGGCGCGGATGGCAGCGCTCTCGCGATCATCGAAGGTGAGGGCCACCGAGCGGATGGCGGGTCGGTGATCGTGCAGCCAGCGGATGGTGGCATAACCGTCCATGATGGGCATGCTGAGGTCCACGATGGCGATGTCCACTTCTGGCCCGCGTTCGAGGGCCTTGGTGAAAGCGAGCCCATCCTCGGCGGTAAGGACCACTTCATAACCGGGCAGGCTGTTCACGATGCCCACGAGGCCATCGCGCACCAGGGTGTGATCGTCCACAAGGGCCACGCGGGTGGGTGGGGTGCTCATCGGCGGATGGTGATGATGGTGCCCTTGCCGGGTTCGCTGATGACGATGGCCTCGGCCCCGATGAGGGCGGCGCGGCGGCGGATGTTGGCCAGGCCCTGTCCTTCGGTGGCGGTGGCGGTGTTGAAGCCGCTGCCGTTGTCGGTGATGTTGAGGCGGAGCTGGTCGGACTTTACGAGGGCCACGGTGATCTGGGTGGCGCGGGCGTGCTTGAGGGCGTTGTTGGTGGCCTCCTGGAAGATGCGGAAGAGCACCACCTTCTCATCGGGGCTCACCTCGATGGGGCTGTCGCTGGTGAGGAACTGCACGCTGCGGCGGCCGGGCAGGTCCAGCTGTTCGCAGGCGGTGCGCAGCAGGTGTTGCAGGGGGCGTGTGCGGAGGTGGTCGGTGTTGAGGGATGCGCTGAGGCGGCGTGTCTCGCGCACGGCATGTTCGAGGGTATCGGCCATGCGGCGGAAGCGCTGCTCGCTGTCCATCTGATCGCGCAGCTGCTGGATGTCGATGCCCAGGGAGGTGAGGAGCTGGCCCACGTTGTCATGCAGCTCTTCGCCCACCTTGCGGAGGGTCTGGGCTTCCACTTCGCGTTCGGCCTGGCGCACCTCATCGGCGTGCCTGGTGGTGAGCTCGGCCAGTTCGGCGCGGTGGCGGATGCGGCGCTGGTGCACCACGATGAGCAGGAGGATGACGGTGCCCACCACCAGCACCAGGACGAGGGCGGAGAGCACGAGGACGGTGGCGACGCTGGAATGGTCCATCAGATGGGGAGCGCTGGATGCCGCCGCTCACGCAGGCAGGCGATGGCGAGGAGGAGGAACTTGACGATGCTCATGAAGCTGACCAGGGTGATGAGCTGGCGACCGAGCTGTGGTTCGAACTGGCGGAAGTAGTTCACCGAGCCAAGGATGGGGGCCACTGTGCCGTAGAAGATGAGCACGGTGAGGTAGACCCAGAAAGGGGCATGGTCGGAGAGCTTGTCGCGGTGGGTGTTCACCAGGTGCCACAGCTGGAGCAGGTAGACGGCCACGATGACGGGCGTGCCGATGAGGAAGGCAAGTGCAGCGAACTTCACCTCCATGCCGATGGTGTACACATCGAAGGCCCATACGAGCGCGAAGGCGGCCATGACCACGTACACGTAGGGCGGGCGCAGCAGGCCCGCCACGGGCCGCAACATGGCGATGCGCAGGAGAAGGAGGAACTCCACGAGGATGAAGGCGTTGTAGAAGCGCACATTGACGAAGCCGAAACGATTGCCTGCCACACCGATGAACTCCACCGCCGCGGAGGCGAGCACCCACGTCATGAGCAGGCGGGCGAAGGGGGTGCCGGGCCGCCACAGGCGCAGGGCGCAGACCGCGGCGATCAATGCAGCCAACAGGATGAACGTGGGGATGCTGACCGACGGAAGGGACATGTGCTGGAGCGACCGTTCCAAGGTAGGAGCGGTTCACTGGGGGATGAGCTGGTAGGTGTCGCAGTAGTTGGGACAAACAGAGCCGAAGTCGGCGCCGTGCATCAGGAAGGGATCGCCGGGCACATGGGCATCATTGAGCAGGTCGCGGTAACCGGTGCCTTGAAGGGGCCGCAGGCGCAGGTGTACGGCCATGCGGTGCTGGAGCACCTTGGCGCTGTCCGCTGTGGCGATGCAGGTGAACACCGCGTGGAAGGTGCTGTCCGCATGGCCGTCCTTGTTGGCCTCGTACAGCGGCAGCAGTTCCAGTTCCCAGGGCAACACCATGGCCTGTGCGTCCACGCCGTGCACAAGGGGTCCCATCTTGCCATCGGTGTTAAGGCGGAGCACCCGGGCGAAGTAGGTGGTGCTGTCGCCGGCGGCATACTGGCGTTCCTTGCGCCATGTGCTCCCCTCGGCGCCGCGCAGTTTTCCGTCAGCGAGCTCGTAGAGGGAGTCCGGCAGCTGGTAGCTGTAGCGCCCTGGGGTGGCGGTGGTATCCAACTTCAAGCGCACCAGTGCGAGCACGAAGGAGGAGTCGCGCAGGCCGTACTCGAAGCGCACGGCGTGTTGATCGGCACCGAGCACCACCCACGCAGCAAGATCGTCCCAGGGCATCTCCTGTTCGGCTGCGTGGACGGTGGCGCCGTTCTGCAGGCGGTAGTTGGCCATGAAGGCGGCGCGGGCCGTATCCAGGGCCTGGGCGGTGAGGTGCATGCTGTCGGATGCCTGGGTGGGCATGGCGGCTGCGAGGGGTGCGCGTGGCACATCGGAGCCGGGCTGCGCATCACCGCAGGCTACCAGCAGGGTGATGAGGCCAAGGAGGGCGATGATGAGCACCCACCAGGCGCACGCCTCCCATTTGAACGATGATGTGTCCCGCATGTCCTGTGTCTACCGGGGGCAAGGATAGGCGCCTAAGGGATGGCCGATCTCCCTGTTTTCGGGGATACGGCGGGTTGCACGGATGGGAAGTTTTGTTATACAGGCCCGTGCGGATGCGCGCAGTGGCGAACCCGTGTTGCAGGCCGGGCGGCGGCCCAAGGTTCAGGCGCGTGCCTATCGATCGAGCGCAACGGCCAGTCCGGCGGGAAAGGCAGTGGGTGGCTGCGCCAGGCAGAAGCTGTGGTACACCTCGGCGTAGGTGGAGAAGTAGACGGTACGGTCCGGCAGGCCTGTGCGGTAGCAGGAGCAGCGCCGGGCGGAGCATGGGGCATAGGTGGGGTGGAACGCGACACGGCCGCTCTACAAGGATCGAGCAACGAAGGAGGACAGCAAAAGGCCCCGGCACAGTCCGAAGCATCATGTTGAGATGGCTTCTCGTGTGGCGCCAGGCCACCGCAAGTCCCCAGCCCGGACCGCCGCAGCACCTCGACCTGCCTACCTTGCACCTTCCTTCGGTACACGCCATGCGCCTCCGCCCCTTCCCGCTGCTCCTGCTCACGGCGCTGTTATTGCAGGGATGCGCGGCAGAGGAGTTGCCCGCGCCCGATGTGCCGGCGCCGCAGGAAGGCAGTGTACCCCTTCACCTTACCCTGGGCAACCCCAGCGGCGCAACAGCGGACGGCACCCAGCCGGACAACCTTCTCATCAGCCGGCACCAATACGCACTGGGCTACAGCAACAGCCGCGGCACCGCCACCTGGGTCAGCTGGCACCTGGGCGCGGAGTGGTTGGGCACCGCTGAGCGCTGCGACTGCTTCACGCCGGATGATGCGCTGCCTGCCAGCTTCTTCGCTGCGCAGACCTGGCACTACAGCGGCAGCGGCTTCGATCGCGGGCACCTGTGCCCCAGCAGCGACCGCCTGTTGAATGATGCAGACAACGCCGCCACTTTCCTGCTCACCAACATCATGCCCCAAGCGCCGCAGCTGAACCAGGGCATCTGGGCCGAACTGGAGGACTATGCGCGGAGCCTGGTGGTCAGCGGGCATGAGATCTACATCCTCAGCGGTGGCCGTGGCAGTGGCGGCACTGGCAGCAATGGCGGCACCACCACCACCCTCGCCGGCGGCGCCCTCACCGTGCCCTCGCACTACTGGAAGGTCCTCCTCATCCTGCCCGCGGACGATGGGGACGACCTCGCCCGCATCACCCCTGACACACGCGTGATCGCCGTGGACATCCCCAACACGCAAGCCGCCAGCGCGCTCCCCTGGGGCAACTACCGCACCAGCGTGGACGCCATCGAAGCCGCAACAGGCCTCAACCTCTTGTCCCGCGTTACTGCAGCCATAGAGGCGGAGCTGGAAGCAGGTGTGGATATGGGGCCCACGGAGTAAGAGGCCTACTGCGGCGCCGAACGGCGACCCGCTACGCAACCTGGAGCTGTTGGCCGATCCCGTGCACGACCTTGCGCCCATCATCAAGATCGGGAAGATCATGAACGTCATCCGATGATCCGATCACAAGGACCGGAGAGCCGAGAGATACTTGTCGATATACGCGTTGATGCTGCGCGCCTTGTACTGCATCACATAGCGTGGGTGTTCCAATGCGACGATGCGGTCGAAGAGCCCAAGCCGAGCGTTCAGCTTGCTGAAGTAGGCTGCGTTCTTCCCGTGCCGATGCAGAGCACGGTGTCGGTGCGCATGCCACACTTCACCAGGGTGCGCAGCCAGCTCTCCACGAACGGTGTCACGGCCTGCTCCAGTCCCTTGTCGTCGTAATAGTTCAGGTTGACCGCGGTCCTGCGCAGGGTCTCTTGCAAAGGACCCTGCGCGTTCTTGCTCCTACCCGCAGGGTCCACTCGTTCCTCGGGTGACCCTGCGGAGGCTTCCTTCACAAAGCCAAGCGGACAAATGGCATGCACGTACACCCGGCTGTAGAACACTTCAGCCCCACCTGCCGCACGCACCATGCGGTAGAAGAAGTCACTGCTGGGCTCATGGGTGCGCAGACCGTTCACAGGGATGCCGAGGTCGCTCTCGCAGCGTTTGGTGTCGGTGAAGGAGAGGCCGGTACTGCCCGCACCAAGCCTTCCAGGGTTGATCCCGAGCATGAGCGTGCGCGGACGATCGTCACTGTAATAGGTGCGGTGGAAGAGCGTGACGATGCGGCTGACCTCATCAGCGTTCGGACCATTGAAGGGATCAAGCACCCCAATACCGGTGGGAAGCTCGATCCCCTTCAGGGAGAAATGGAGCACATGCGGGAGGAGGCGATCGGCAAGCATGCGCACAAAGAAAGCCGGTCATGATCCACACCTTTGTACCATGCATGTCCTTCGCCATCTGACCGCCGCGGTCCTGCTCACCGGTGCAACCTTCACGTTCGCCCAGGACCCCATCGCCTACCGCCTCTTCACCGGCCAGGGCAAGCCCGCGAAGCACAAGGCCTTCATGAAGGCGCTCGGTGGTGCCGATGTGATCCTCTTCGGAGAGCAGCACAACAGCGCCATCGCCCACTGGCTGCAACTGGTGGTGGCGCGCGAGCTGGCGGCGAAGGCTCCGCTCACCATGGGTGCCGAGATGATCGAGGCCGATGACCAGGCTACGCTGGATCGCTACCTGCGCGGCGAGATCGACCAGGCCGCCTTCGATACGCTGGCTCGCCTGTGGAAGAACCACAGCGACTATGCCCCGCTCGTCGATCTGGCCAGGGAGAAGGGCCTGCGCTTCATCGCCACCAACGTGCCGCGCCGCTATGCAAGCATGGTCTACAAGGGCGGTTTCGCAGCGCTCGACACCCTGCCCGATAACGAGAAGCAATGGATCGCCCCGCTGCCCATCGCCTACGATCCCGAACTGCCCGGCTACAAGGCCATGCTGGACATGGGTCACGGACACGCGAGCCCCACCATGCCGATGGCGCAGGCGTTGAAGGATGCCACCATGGCGCACTTCATCGTCGCGAACTTCGCGCCCGGCAAGCGCTTCCTGCACTTCAACGGCACCTACCACTCGGACAACTATGAGGGCATCGGCTGGTACCTGAAACAGGCACGGCCGGAGCTGCGCATCGTAACGATCGCCACCACCACACAAGCTGATGCCAACAGGCTCGATGCCGAGCACAAGGGCAAGGCGGACTTCATCCTGGTGGTGGACGAGGCGGTGCCGGGGACGTATTGATCCGCTGGCTGCCTGATTTGTGTCAGGCGTTCGCCCAAACGCTGATACACATTTGCACCCATGCCCACCTTCGAGGCTTTCCGCGATCGTGTCCATGCCTTCCAAGCCGAGGGCAGGACCCTCTTTGCCAGCACCAGCTTCCAAGGGCATAGCGTGCCCATGCTGCACATGCTCTCGCGCATCGATGCGCACATTCCCGTGTACTACGTGGATACCGGATATCTTTTCCCGGAGACACTGCGCTTCCGCGATGTGCTGAAGGAGCGCCTCGGCCTGCAATTCATCGGCCTGCGGCCCGCTGTGCCCAAGAGCCAACAGCGCGATGCCAGCGGTGCGCTCATGTACACCTGGGATCCCGATCGCTGCTGCCACCTGAACAAGGTACAACCCTTGGAACGGGTGCTGGCGGAGTACGATGTGTGGCTCAACGGGGTGCGTGCCGACCAGAGCGCTGCACGGAAGGCCATGCAGGTGGAGCAGCCCGCGGGCTTCGGCTGCCTGCGCTACCACCCCATGCTGGATTGGAACGCACGTATGGTGTTCGAATACCGCAAGAAGCACGAGCTGCCTGAACATCCGCTGGAAGCCGAGGGCTATGGCAGCATCGGTTGCGAGCCCTGTACCCGAAAGCTGATGGACGGCTACGATGAGCGGACCAGCCGCTGGTTCGGGCTGAACAAGACGGAGTGCGGGTTGAACACGGAGTTGGTACAGGAGACACCGGAAGATATGAACGGACCTCGTGGCGTACCATCGTTTTAGGGTGCAAGGGTGCAAGAGCTGATGTGAGCGAGCGAAAAGCACTCTCGCTACCAGGTCATGATCCCTCGCACCCTCGCACTCTCGAACTCTGCTCTCTGAAATGAAGATCGCGATCACCGGCGGGGCCGGATACATCGGTGCGGAACTCGTGGCCGCGCTTTCCACGGATGAGCGCATCACCGAGCTGGTGGTGTACGACGACCTGAGCCGGGGACACCACGGGCTTTTTATGGGGCCGCGTTTGGGCAAGGTACCCGTGCGTTTTGTGCAGGGCGATATCCTCGACTCGCGCAAGCTGCGGAAGGAGTTGGCGGACATGGACCATGTGTTCCATCTGGCAGCCAAGGTCACCACGCCCTTCGCCGATGCGGGGCACCACCACTTTGAGCAGGTGAACCACTGGGGCACGGCCGAGGTGGTCTACGCCATCGAGGATGTGGCGCCCGATGCGCGTGTGGTGTACCTGAGCAGCACGGCGGTCTACGGTTCGGGCGAAGTTGCGGCGAACAGCGGGGTACGTCCCGCTCCACGTTCGGCATACGGCCATAGCAAACGGCGCGGCGAAACGCACATGGAGCGCCTGATGGATGACCGCCCGGTGACGATCCTGCGGCTGGGCAACGTGTATGGCCCGGGGCGCAGCATGCGCTTCGATGCCGTCATCAACCGCTTCCTCTTCGAGGCGCAGCACAAGGGCCGCATCTCCATCAGCGGCAGCGGACACCAGCAGCGGCCCTTCGTCCACATCGATGGCGTCATCGGTACGCTCGGTGCCTTGGTGCATGGCACATCACTTTCCGGCACCTTCGACCTGGTGGACCACGACCTCTCCGTGCTGGACCTGGTGGAGGCGCTGCGCACGCTTTATCCCAAGCTGGAGTTCCTCTTCGTGGATCAGCACCTGGAGCTGCTCAGCCTGAAGGTGTCGCGTGATGTACGGCTACAGGGGGTCCAGCCCGAACGCAAAGCCGACCTCGTGCAGGAGCTGGAGGCCATGCAGGGGCGGTTCGCGTGGTAGCGCCGTCAGTCGCAGTTCTCCATCTCCAGGATGAAGTAGCCCTGGCGCCGGATGTCGGCCTCCCACTTGGGCTGTAGGGCGCGTACGTGGCAGAAGCGGCACTCCTTGGCGGTGAGCGACTGCCCACCTTCACCCTTTCTCTCGAGGTAGGCGCGGCCATAGCCGTGGATAAAGGCCGTGTCGCGCTGGCTGCTCGGTGCGATGATGTCGAAGTGCATCACCCGGCCGTCCTTGCGGGTGACGTAGGTGTCCCATAAGGCCACTTCGGCCGCTTTCGTCTGTTCGTTCATGTTGTTGCGTTGTTGAGCCTGCGCGGCCATCCCGATCAGGAACGCCGGCAGGAGGGTGAGAAGGATTTTCACGGCTACTAGGGGTCGATCGGGACTAAAGTATGGTATCCTAACTATATTTGTCGCCTAAGGATCGCGATCCCTTCCGTACGACACTCCTTAACACTCCACCCAGATGAGAAGAACAGCCATCATCATCACCATGGGCCTGACCACGATCCCCGTGCTCGCCCAGCGAACCAAGAACACTTCCCCGGAACAGACCAAACCCTCAACGACCATGGAAACACCCAAAGGATACACGTATGGAAAGGTGGGCGCATCGCCGTTCACCATGAAGGACCTTGACGCCTTGAAGGCCACTGTGCTCTTCGGGCCTGAGGACGAGAAGTACCTGCGAATGGCAGGCGAAGTGCTGAAGGACCAGACCGATGCCGTGCTCGATCTGTGGTACGGCTATGTGGGCAGCCACCCACATCTGGTGCATTATTTCTCGCATAAGGGCCAGCCGGACATGGAATACCTGGCTGCCGTTCGCGCCCGCTTTGGTCAGTGGATCATGGACATCTGCAACCGGCCCTATGACCAGGACTGGCTGAACTACCAGTACGAGATCGCATTGCGTCATCACAGCACCAAGAAGAACGCTACGGATGGCGTACAGGCCGAACCCATCATCCACATGCGCTACCTGGTGGGCTTCATTTTCCCCATCACAGCCACGATGAAGGACTTCCTGGCAAAGAAGGGACACAGTGCGGAGGATGTGGAGAAGATGCACGCCGCCTGGTTCAAAGCAGTGACCATGACCGCCACGCTGTGGTGCCAACCATACGTGAACGAAGGCGAGTTCTGATCGCATAGGAATGATGCGAAGGGGCCCGGCTACAAGTGCCGGGTCCCTTTGCGTGCAATACCTTTCCGCCATGGCCCGCAAGCCGCACATCGACGATCCCATGAACGCCCACTTGGCGCGCCTGTTGGAGCGCATCGGAGAGGTGTCGCGCGCCATGCGTTGGGAGGAGGCCACCGGCTCGGGCCTCAGTCCGCTGCAGTTGCGCATCCTGGGTTTCGTGGCGGACCATGCCGGGCAGTCCGTGGGTGTGGCCCGCCTGGCCGATGAACTGCAGGTGACACGCCCCACCGTGAGCGACAGCGTGAAACTACTGGTGGACCGTGGCCTGCTGGCCCGCAAGCCCGATCCACACGATGGCCGCAGCCATGCCTTGCGCCTCACCGCTGCGGGCCGCAAACACCTGCCGGCCGCGGGACCCTTCGCGGCAGCACTGGCCACGCTGCCCGTGCGCGAACGGGAAACGATGCTACTGGCCTTAATGCACCTGCTGGAAGCGTTGCTCTCCAGGGGCGACGTGCAAGTGCAACGCATGTGCTGGACCTGCGCGCACTACCGTGGCGACCGGCAGGGGAAACACCACTGCATACTGCTGCGGCAGGACCTCGCGCTGGCGGAGCTGCGGACGGATTGTCCGGAGCATGAGCTGGCCTGACGGCCGTCACCCTCCGCTGGCTTCATTCCGGACAGCTTTGTCCCGCTCTGCGCTCCATCGCGGATCGACCTACGCTGACATGATACACCGCACCATCTTCGAGCCCTTCCGCATCAAGAGCGTTGAACCCATCGGCATCAGCACCGAGGTGGAACGTGTGGAATACCTCAAGGAGGCCCATTACAACCCCTTTCTGCTCCGCTCGCGCGATGTCATCATCGACCTGATGACCGACAGTGGCACCAGCGCCATGAGCGCGCACCAATGGGCCGGCATGATGGAGGGCGACGAGGCCTATGCCGGTTCGCGCAGCTGGGAGCGCATGCTCGCCGAGGTGCAGGACCTCACCGGCATGGAGCACGTGCTGCCCACCCACCAGGGCCGCGCCGCCGAGCGCATCCTCTACGGCCACCTGGGCGGGCCGGGCAAGGTCTTCATCAGCAACACCCACTTCGACACCACGCGCGCCAACATCGAGTTCACCGGCGCCACCGCCATCGACATCCCCATCGCCGAGGGCCGCGATCCCGCCCTCATGCATCCCTTCAAGGGCAACATGGATGTGGCCGAGTTGGACCACCTGCTCAAGGAACACAAGGGCAACGTGGGCGCCGTCATCCTCACCGTCACCAACAACAGCGGCGGCGGGCAACCCGTGAGCATGGCCAATGCCGAAGGTGTGGCCGCCATCTGCAAGCGTCACGGCGTGCCCTTCCTGCTGGACTGCTGCCGCATCGCCGAGAACAGCTGGTTCATCCAGCACCGCGAGGAGGAGATGAAGGAGCTGCCCTACCGCGCCATCGCGCAGCGCATGTTCGCCTTGGCCGACGGGGCCATCATGAGCGCCAAGAAGGATGCGCTCGTCAACATGGGAGGCTTCCTCGCCCTGCGCGATGCGGCGCTGGCCGAAGCCTGCATCAACCTGCTCATCATCACCGAAGGCTTCACCACCTACGGCGGCCTCAGCGGACGCGACATGGAGGCCATCGCCATCGGACTGCAGGAGGTCTTCGATCCCCACTACCTCGATTACCGCATCCGCAGCACCACCTTCGTGGGCGAGAAGCTGCACCGCCTCGGTGTTCCGCTCATGCGTCCCATCGGCGGCCACGCGGTCTACATCGATGCCAAGGCCCTCTACCCGCACATCCCGCCGCAGCAGTACCCCGGCCAGGCCCTCGTGTGCGAGTTGTACAAGCTGGGCGGCATCCGGAGCGTGGAGATCGGCTCCGTCATGTTCGGCACCTACCTGCCCGATGGCTCACTGAAACCCTCACCCATGGAGTTGGTGCGCCTCTGGCCATCCCGCGCCGCGTGTACACCCAAAGCCACATGGAGTACGTGGCCGAGACCTTCGAGGAGATCATGCGCTCACGCGAGCAGGTGCGGGGCTACCGCATCATCAAGGAACCGCGCTTCTTGCGGCACTTTACGGCGCATTTCGAGGGGCTATAGGCGGAATGTAGCACATCACCCCTCTCGCCATCCACACGGCCTTGCATCAGCGCAACGGCGCTGTCTTTCCGGATGTAGTCCTCGTCATTGTGATGGTCCGGTGGTATGCGGACGTGGTCAAGCGTTGTTCGCGGTGCCGGCCTCCGGGACCGACGGCGGGCGGTTGCGGAGCTGTGTCCACCAACCAACTACGCGCTCCTTGGCGCCTTCCAGCAGGTGGTACATCACCGGCACCAGGTACACGGTGAGCAGCATGGAACTGGTGAGGCCGCCGATGATCACCCAGGCGAGGCCGTTCTTCCATTCGCTGCCGGTGCCGGTGGCCAGGGCGATGGGCAGCATGCCGAAGACCATGGCGATGGTGGTCATGAGGATGGGGCGCAGGCGGGTGCGGCCGGCCTCCACCAGGGCCTCCACATAGTGCATGCCCTCGGCCTTCAGCTGGTTGGTGCGGTCCACGATGAGGATGGCGTTCTTGGCCACCAGGCCCAGCAGCATGATGAGGCCCAGCAGCGTGAAGAGGCTGAGCGAGGAGAGGCTGAGGTTGAGCGCGAGGAAGGCACCGATCACGGCCACCGGGATGCTGAAGAGCACCACGAAGGGGTAGAGAAAGCTGTCGTAGAGCGCCACCATCACCAGGTAGACGAGGATGAAGGAGATGAGCAGTGCGCCGCCCAGTGCACCGAAGCTGTCGTTCTGCCGCTTCACGTCGCTGCCCCAGGTAAGGCGCACGCCGGCGGGCAGGGGGTTGTTGCCCAGGTAGGCCACCACATCATCGGCCACGCTGCCCGAGCCGCGGCCCAGGGCATCGGCGGTGAGGGTCACGGCGCTCATGCGGTCCATGCGTTCCACCAGGGCGGGCGGCTCGTGGCGTTCCACGGTGGCGAACTGGGCCAGGCGCACGGGCATGCCGGCCGCGTTGGTGAAGAGCAGCCGTTCCATGTCCTGCGCATCGCGCCGCTGGATGTCGTCCACGCGGATGCGGATGGGGTACTCGGTGCCCGCTTCGTACAGGCGTGCATCGTCGTTGCCGGCCAGGGCATTGCGCAGGGTGGCGCCCACGGCGGCGGTGCTGAGGCCCAGGCGTGCCATGCGGTCGCGGTCCAAGTGCACCTGCAGTTCGGGTGCGCCGCTCTCGATGCTCAGGCGCACGTTGTTGGCGCCGGGAATGCCGGCCAGGGTGTCCTTCAGCACCTGTGCCGTGCGCATCACTTCGTCACGGTCTGCGCCGCTCAGGGTGATCTCCACCGGTGCGCTGCGGGGCACCAGACCGATGGTGGCCATGGTGATGTCCACACCGGGAAAGTGGTGCAGCAGGTCGGCACGCAGGGCCATCATGGTGGCCTCGGTGCTCTGTCCGTTGCGGGCCTCCTTGGGCACCAGGTCGATGGTGAGCTCCGAGCGGTACTCGGCGCCCACCCCCATGCTGCCTATGCCGGTGCTGGGGCCGCCCACGTTGCTGAAGACGTTGGCCACCTCGGGCCGTTGCATCAGGTGGGCCTCCAGGTCACGGGTGCGCAGGTTGTTCTCCTGCAGGGGCACCTGCTTGTCGTATTCCAAGGTCAGTCGGAACATGCCCTGGTCGCCGGTGGCGATGAGCTCCTTGGTCATGATGCCCTGCTTGAGCACCGCGCCGGTGGCGGCGAAGAGCAGCAGCACGATGCCGAGGAAGGCGGCGCGATGGGCCAGCACCCAGCGCAACTGCCGGGCATACCAATCGTTGAGGCGGTCCAGCGCATGCTCGAAGCGGAGCAGCCCGCGGGCCCAGGCGGTGGTGGGCTGCAGGTCCTCACGCTGGCCGATGCGGGAGGCGAGCCAGGGGGTGAGGGTGAAGCTGACGAAGAGGCTCATGAGGGTGGAAACGACCACCACCACACTGAACTGCTTGAGCAGGTCGGCGACGAAGACCTGTACGAAGATGATGGGCAGGAAGACCACCACGTCCACCAGGGTGATGGACAGGGCGGAGAAGCCGATCTCTGCGCGGCCGGTGAGGGCCGCTTCGCGCTTGTCCATGCCTTTGTCCAGGTAGCGCTGGATGTTCTCCAGGATCACGATGCTGTCGTCCACCAGGATGCCGATGATGAGCGACATGGCCAGCAGGGTCATCAGGTTGAGCGTGTAGCCGAAGAGCCCCATGGCCACGAAGGCGCTGACGAGCGATGCGGGGATGGCCACCAGCACGATGAGCGAGTTGCGCAGGCTGCGCAGGAAGAGGAGCATGACGATGCTGACCAGCACGATGGCTAGACCCAGGTCGAAGAGCACGGCGTTCACGGCCTCCAGGGTGGTGTCGGTACTGTCCGAGACAATGATGAAGCGCGTGTGCAGCGCGGCCTCCTCGGCCTCGATGCGGGCCAGCTCGGCACGTACGGCGGCGCTCATGTCCACGGCATTGGCATCACCCTGTTTCTTGATGAGCAGGCCGATGCCTTCGCGGCCGTTGTAGCGGCTCACGGAGCTGGGGTCGGCCACGCCGTCCACCACGTGCGCC
>JAWKNG010000007.1:0-123755 GCA_041391845.1 Flavobacteriales bacterium
GGGGCAATTCGTTCTTCGCGGAAGTGGAGGTGTCGAACGGAGGTGAATTCCCGTTTGAAGTTTCCATGCTGCATGTGGCCGTGCGCGACGCTGACAGCAGCGCGCTGTCGTTCATGGCGAACGCGGGCACGTGGGGCGGTGCGTTCACCGTGGAGCCCGGCACGTCAGGCTCGCGGCTGGTCGCTATGGGCCCCGGTCCTGGTGTGCGCAAAGACCCCGTAGTGACCGCTTATATAGTGCATGTGAACCAGGACACGTACAAGATGGTGGATAGCGCTGCGGTGCAGGTGAGCATCGGTGCGTTACCCTAACCCTCCCACCCCCGCATCACCTCCAGGGACCCCTGCACCAGTTCCCGCGTCCGCGCATAGCCAGCGCTGCGCCGGTCGCTCCCCGGTTCCAGGTACAGCGCGCGGTTCACTTCCAGCATGATGGAGCGCACGCGGGCATCGGTGCCGTACCAGGGCGTGGGCACCAGGGTGCCGCGGTAGGGCCGGTCGATGGCGAGCGCGTGGCCCTGCGCAGCGAAGTGGTCCACGGCGGCGGCGATGAGGGCGGGCGGTGTGTGCAGCGGATCGGTGCCGATGCTGAAGGCGGGGCGTTCAGGTGCCTGGTCCAGGTCGCGCTGCAAGGGCGTGGCGGGGTAGGAGTGGCAGTCCACCACCAGGGCGGTGCCGGCTGCGTGCAGCTGCTGCGCCACGGCGGTGCGCAGGCGGGCGTGGTGCGGCGCGTACCAGGTGCGCAGGATGCGTGCGCGCAGGGCGGGGTCCACGTGGCGTAGGGGCAGGCCCTCGTCGGTGTGGGTGTACAGCACGCCCATGCCGCGTGCGGCCATCACCTCCTGGGCATCGTCGGTGAAGCGCTCGGCATCGCAGAAGATGCGCGCGAACGGTGCCACGATGGCGATGTCCGTGCCGTTGGCATAGAGGTGGTCGGTATGATGGTCGGTGAGCAGGAGCAGTTCGTGCTGGAGCACGGCATCGGGCACGCAGTAGCCGCTGCGGTCGGGGATGTGGGTGGAGGCGTGGGGGATGTGGAGGATGAGGGGCATGGGGTGGTGCGGCTATGCGGTGGTCGGCGGGGGTGTGGCAAGGAGGCCGAAGGGCTCGTACACCGCGTTCATCCAGAACCCTGCGGCCTTGCCCACGCACACCTGCACGTGCCAGCCGGCGTGGATCAACGGCTCCAGGGCGTTCTCGGCCCGCTCGGCGAGTTCGGCAGGTGTGAAGACCCGGCCGTCCAGGGTGGGTTTGGTCTGCACCACGCCGAAGCGGGCGATGGGCGGCCCGTGGTGGTGTGGCGGGGCCTCCGGGCAGGGGTCTTCCAGGCGGATGATGATGCGCGCATGTTGCTGGAACAGGCGGATGGCCATGCGGAGCTGGGCGTCGGTGCGGGCGGGTAGGTGGAGGAACGCGATGCGATCGGGTTCCATGGCGAAGCGGCCTAGGGTCATGGGAGTTTGGGTTGGTTGGTTGTGGAGTGCCTGTGAGGGGGAGAGGGGTGGTGTGTGGGCTGCGGGAGGTTGGGTGTTCATGCCCAGCGGTCCTTTGGTGGTGTTCGGGTTGTAGGGGTGGTGCTTGTCGTCCTAGGGCTCTTCTTTCCACCCTTTTGGCGGCAAAAGGGTGGAGCCCCAAAGCCGCCACGATCAAAGCACGGCGCTTGTGTTCTTGGGTTCATGGTGGTGTGTTTTCTGGGCCGTGCCGCGCTGATCGCGGCCTCCACCGCACCCTGTGTTGGGGAGCGGGGTGGTGTGTGGGCTGCGGGAGGTGATGCGTGCGTCCGTGCGGTTCTTTGGTGGTGTTCGGGTCGTAGGGGTGGTGCGTGTCATTCAGGAGGTCTTCTTTCCACCCTTTTGGCGGCAAAAGGGTGGTCGTGCAGGTGTTCCCACGCTGTTCGCTGGCTGCGCGTGGGCCTGCCACGTGGCTGCGGCGTTGCTGCGGAGCTTACAGAGCGGGTGCTCTGCGCGCTCCTTGCGCCTTGCATCCGCGCGGCATCCCGCTCGCTCGCCGACGCGCCCAGCATGGGAGCACCTGCGGCAAAAACCGCCACGATCAACGCACGGCGCTTGTGTTCTGGGGTCGGCATTGGTCCTGCGGGTCAGTTGGCGCCGAGGTCGCAGCTGAAGCCCTCCGCCCACTTCCCCAGGCGACCGTGCAGGGTGTGGAAGAGCAGCAGCAGGAGCTGCCATTCGTGTTCGCGGTCGGTGGTGGGCAGGGCGATGCGCACGGCGGGCAGGGTGGCGTGGGCGCGCAGCCAGGCCACTTCGCGGTGGAAGCGGTGGGGGTGGTGCCACGGCAGCGCGCTCAGGGGCACGGTGGTGGCCCCGGGCCGCGGGGCGTGGGCGGCGTTCAGGGCCTCGTCCATGTGCTGCAGGAAGGCCTCGGTGCCGTCATCGTCGGGCGGCAGGGCACGTTGCAGCAGGGGCAGCAGGTCCGCCAGCCAGGTGGCCTGGTCGTAGAGGCCGCGCAGCAGCAGCGCGCGTTTCTCATCGCCCAGCTCGCCTTCCAAGCTGAGGCCGCTCTGGGCCATGAAGGCGGGCATGAAGAGGCTGTCGTGCAGCAGTCCGAAGGGGTGTACGAGCTGCACCACCAGCTGGCGGCGGGTGCGGAGGAGCTCGCGGCCGGTGAGGGTGCGGCCCTGGTGTTCAACGGTGAAGAGCGGTCGTTCGAGCGTGTGCATGGGGGTGGGGGTTGGTTGGCGGGTACGGTGCGTACGCGCGGCCACCCCCGCCCCTGCGGGCGGAGCGGAGCATCCACGGGTGCCTGGGTTGGGGGCCTGTGCTGCCAGCCGTGCGTACGGAAGCATCACGGGCCCGGCCTGTGCGGGTCCCTGCAGACAAGCGGTATGTGAGCGTCTCCGACATTTTTGACCTCACGTGGTCCGCATCCTTGTTCACCACCGTGGTGTCGACACTCGGTTGGTGGTCCGCCGTACGGCGGACGCTCGTGATGCTGGAGTAAAGATAGGGACCCTTCGAGCTGAACCGGTGGCTGCCCTTCGACCCTTCGAGAGCCTCAGGGTCCTCAGGGCTCGAAGCCCCGGTTCAGCTCGAAGGGGCCTCAGGGTCCTCAGGTTGACCTGGAGGCTGAGGCTCTCGAAGCCCCAGGTCCTTCAGGTCGCGATACGCTTTGGCGAGCTCGGGCAGCAGGCCCGGCGTGCCGTTGATGAGGGCCTGCTTCTTCTTGCGGCTCCAGCCTTGCACCTGCTTCTCGCGGTAGAAGGCATGGTCCACCCGGGGGAACCACTCGAAATAGACCAGCTCCACGGGGCCGTGCTTGCGGGTGTGATTGGCTCCCTCGCCCCGCTGATGCTGCGCTACACGCCTTTCCAGATCGATGGTGCTGCCCACGTAGTACGAGCCGTTGGCACACAGCAGGATGTACATGAAGTCGTGCATAAGGCCAAGATAGAATGGGTGGCTTCGAGCCAACCCCCGGGGCTTCGAGCTGACCCCCGGTGGCTTCGAGAGCCTCAGCCACCGGGGTCAGCTCGAAGCCACGGCCCGCACCTCAGCGCTTCACCCTCGGTTGCTGCTGGGTCCAGCAATGCACACCCCCGCCGTACTGGTTGATGGGGCGTGGATCGATGGGTACCACGCGCCGGTCGGGGAAGTGCGTGCGCAGGATGGCCTGCATGCGCTCGTCCTTGGCGCGCATGGCTGCTGGAAGGCCTTCGTGCCAGTAGGCCGGCACGTACACGCGCCCGTTGGTGAGGAGGAAGTTGAGGTAGCTGGCCGCGTGGATGTAGCGGATGGTATCGCCGTGGTGCAGATCGGGATACCGGGCCAGGAGCACCAGCCGGTCGTAGCGGCGCGTGCTGTCCACCCGGTGCGGATGGTGTTCGGCCACGGGCGTGGGCACCCGCACCACGTGCAGGCCGGCCTTCTTCAGGATGCGCTCGTTGATGACCATGCGCCGCCGGGTGAGGGCCGCCACGCTGTCCTGCTCCTCGGCATCGGGCCAGCAGAGGAGCACGGTGCTATCGTTCACGAAGCGGCAGAACTCGTCCACATGGCCACCGGTGCCCTGGTTGAACACATCGCCATGCACGCGCGGCTCGAAGGCCCACAGGTCGTCCGCCGGTCCGTGTTGCAGCCAGATGACGCGTTGGGCACCCAGCACGCGCTTCAGTTCGTGTTCAATGCTGTCGCGGCTCCAGCCGGCGTTGCGGTGCAGGGTCACGGCCTCCACCTGGAGGAGGTCGCTGCGGCCGTTGATCTCGCAGGCGCCGCCCTCGATCACCAGTGGGCTTTGCACCACGGGCAGGCCCAGGCGGCGGGCGAAGAGGGACGGCAGGCTGTCGGCCAGGGCGCGCTGCGCGGCGGATGCGTTGATGAGGTTGGCCGTATCGCCATAGTAGTTCCAAGCGGCATCGAGCACCGCCAGCCCCCCGTCCGCCCGGCGCAGGAAGAGGGGTCCCACATCGCGCACCACGGGTGCCTCCAGGCTATCCACCACCGGTTCGATGCGGTACCGGTGCGGCGCTATGCCCAGGCTGTCCAAGCGGGCCTTCAACACCGCGGCCAGGCTGTCCCCATCCACCACGCACACGGCCAGGGTGGCCGGGTCCAGGTCCAGCAGCAGCTTGTCCAGCACGGTGTCGGTGGCCAGGTAGCCATAGGAGAACCAAACGGCCTCATGCGCCTCCCATTCCGGGGGCAGCACATGGTCCGGTGCCTGGGGCTGCGGGGCCGTGCAAGAGCCGAGGCACAGCCAGGCGGCAAGCACGCTGATGGCGGGGGTGGCCCGTCGTGCGCCGCGTGGTCCCTTGGGGTCAATGCCAGGCACGGTGGAAAGGATGCGGTCGCGCAACGTGATGGTGGTGGTCATGTACGTGGACGTTCAACGGGGTGTTGAGGGGTGTGCAGGTGGCCGGGGCCCGCGGAGCGGCAGGGTGGGCAGGGGTCCTGTTCCGTTCTGCTGCGAGACGTGCTTCTGTGGACCGGCGTGTGGGTCGTGGCCGGTCAGCGCACCACCATCAGGCGCAGGTGCAGCACTTCGGTGCCGTGCTGCAGGCGTGCCTGATAGGGGCCTGCGGGCAGGTGGTTCACCGGCACTGTGGTGGTGGCTTCGGTAAGCTTTTGTTGCAGGGCCAGTGCACCCCGCGCATCCCACACCTGCAGGGTTCCGCTGGGCCAGTGCGCCGGCAGTTCCACGGTCACCTGCTGTGATGCGGGGGTGGGGAAGAGGAAGCTCCGGGGTGCCCACAGTTCTTCCACACCCGTGGCGGAGGCGTTGGTGTAGAACAGTTCGTTCACCGCCCAGGTGGAGCCACCGCGCACCACCATCAGCTGCTGTTCATCGGCGCTCAGGTGGGCCTGCAGCCACGGGTAGCCGGAAACGAAGTCGGTGCCGGCCAGGTATTGCGGATCGCCGAACGGTTCGCTGGTGCTGCTGCGCGTCATGCGGTGCGGGCGCACTACCCCGCCCAGCGAGGCGCTGAAGTACAGGTGGAGCCCGTCCTGGCTCATGCGCGTGGCGTTGGTGATGGGGTTGCCCAGCATGGTGAGCGGCCCGATGTACGCGTAGGTGTCGGGCGCCACGCGTTCCAGTTCGATGGCCGCCGAGAAGCGGAGGACGGTCATGTATGAACCGTCGGGGCTGAGGGAGGGCCCGTTGAAGGTGCCTGATGTGCCCTGGAGCAGCACGGCGCTGGAGGCGCTGAAGGGGTCCGTGATGCTGGTGCGGGTGGCCTTGCGCACCTGCGAACTGGTGGAGGTGAACCAGATGGTGAGCTCGTCGGGGCTGAGGCAGGCACCCATGGTGTTGCCGGTCTCCAGCGGGAGCAGGTCCACGGGTGCACTCCAGGGCGAGGACGCATCCGCCCGCTCGGTGTAGAAGGTGCGGATGCCCGCGTCCGTGGAGCGCGAATAGTACAGGTGCGTGCCGTCGGCATTCAGCCACGGGTAGCCATCACCGCCGTTCACATCATTGAGCGCGGTCATGTATTCCAGTCCCACATAGTTCACGGCTGTTGGTTCCTGCGCCGTAAGCCTGCCGGGTGCGACCGCCAAGGGCAACAGAAGAAAGGGGAGGAGGGCCTTGTTCATTCCAACGAAACTAAGCCCTTCATCCGGAACTTCACTCCTGCACCACCCTCACCCCCCATGCTTCCCCTTCCGCGCTGAGCACGTAGAGGCCCGCCGGCAGGTGCTCCACCAAGAGCACGGTGTTGGGGCCGGTGCTGCGCTGCTGGTGGAGCAGGCGGCCCTGCAGGTCGTGCAGGTGCAACAGGCGCGGACGCGCATCGGCGAAGCGCAGTTGGTAGGTGCCGGTGCCGGGGTTGGGGTGGAGCAGTGGCGCTGCGGCGGTGGGCGTATCCACCCCGGTAACGATCACCTGTACGGGTGCGGAGGGTGCGCTGGTACAGCCGAGCGCATCGGTGATCACCACGGTGTAGCTGCCGGGCGCGTCGGCGGTGATGCAGGGCCAGGTGGCATCGGGCAGTGGCTCGCCGTTGAGGTACCACTGGATGCTGGGGCGGTAGGCGGTGCAGAGGGTGTTGTCGCTCTGCAGCACGGTGGGGATGTGCGGGGTGGTGGGGCACTGGAGCGCGGCGCGGAACACATCGCCGTGGTCGCCCACGGCCAGCAGGGCGCCGTCCACCAGTTGGGCATCGTTCATGCCCACATCGAAGGGCGCGGGCACCACCTGGTCCCAGCTGTCGCCGCCATCGGTGGTGCGCAGCACGTAGCCGCTGTACTGCACGGCGTAGCCGGTATCGGGATCAGTGAAGAAGATGCTCATGGTGAACTGGGGCAGTTCGTTGAGGATCGTCCACGTCTCCCCGCCGTCAGTGGTGCGGGCGCCGCCGCTGCCGGCAAAGAAGCCGAGGGTGTCGTTGAGGAAGAAGAGGCTGTTGATGCTGGCGCTCGTGGGGCTGTCCAGCCATTCCCAGGTGGCGCCGCCATCGGTGGTGCGCGCCAGGGTGCCGCCCTCGCCGCCACAGAAGCCGAGCTGCTCGTTCACGAACCAGATGTCGAAGATGTTGCCCCCGTCGAGCACCTGTGTCCAGCTGCTGCCGCCGTTGGTGGTGCGGTAGCAGCCGCCGTTCACGTAGCCGCCGCAGGCCAGCGCGGTGGTGGGGCTGAAGGCCCAGGTGCTGCGGATGGCCACGTTGGGCCCGGGGTGGTTGGTGCTGGTGGCGAAGAAGTCCGTGGTGCTGCGGTTGGCACCCACGCCGCCGCCCAGCCAGCCCACGCCGTTGGACCGCAGGTGCACGCCCACCCAGGTGGCGCTGCCGCCGGTCACATTGGTCCAGTGCCGCCCGCCATCGGTGCTGCGCATCACGCCGTTCTCGAAGCCGCCCAGGGTCTGCCAGCCGGCCGCTGCGCCCAGTTGGTCGGTGCCGAAGCTCACCTTGCTCAGCTTGGTGTGGTAGGTGCCGATCTGCACGGGTGCCCAGGTGGCGCCGTGGTCGGTGGTGCGGTACACGCGCGCCTCGCCGCCCATCAGCCCGAAGCCGCTGGGGTCCACGTAGGCGTGGTAGAGGTCCTGGTTCTGTTCGATGATCTGCGCGCTCCACGTATCGCCGCCGTTGGTGCTGCGCATCACCACGCCGCCATTGCCCACGGCGATGAGCAGGTCGCCGCGTGCGAAGAGGCTGAGCAGGCTGTTGGTGGTGGGGCTGGCCTGCGGGGTCCACGTGAGGCCTGCATCCGTGGTGCGGATGATCTCGCCCCCGATGCCTACGGCAAGGCCGGTGAAGGCATCGAAGAAGTGGAAGCCGCGCATGTTGTAGGTGATGGGCGCCGTGATGGGCGTCCAGGTGTCGCCACCGTTGCTGGTGCGCAGCAGCACGGCGCCGGTGGCCGCTGCGAAGCCCAGGGTGTCGTTCACGAAGTACAGGCCCACCAGGGCGTTGGTGGTGCCGCTGGTCTGCAGTGTCCAGGTGGCGCCGCCATCGGTGGTGCGGGCGATCTTGCCGCTCTCGCTCGCGGCCCAGCCCAGGGTGTCGTTCACGAAGCTGAGGCACGCGGCATGGCCGAAGCCGAAGAGGTTCACGGAGGTGACGCTGCTCCAGTTGTCCGTGGTCAGGTAGAAGCGGCCGCTCTCGGCGCCGATGATGCCGCGCTGCGCGTCCCACATCCACAGGCTGCGCGGCACGTTCAGCAGGTTGTAGGGCATGCGGTCCCAGCTGTCGCCCGCGTCGCTGGTGCGCAGCACGTAGCCCAGGGTGCGATCGATGGTGACGGCCTCAGTGGGACTGTGCAGGTGCACGGCGGTGAGGTCGCTGCGGGTCTTGATGGGCGTCACCAGCTCCCAGGTCTGGGCGTGGAGCAGGGGGGCGATGAGCAGGAGCAGCGCGGTGGCGGGTGTACGCATGATGATCAAAGGTCGGTATTGAGGGACACGTACACGGGAGGGGGGAGGTTGGTTCAGAGCGCCTCTGGTGGCTGAGGCTCTCGAAGCCACCAGAGGCTCTCGAAGCCACCAGGGGCTGCAGCCGGGGGATCGGATCACCGTGCTCGAGCGGCCCCAGGTCGATCAGCAGGCCCGGGAGGCGATCTTCCTGCTCGCCTTGATCGCGGTGCTGTGGTACATGCATCGCCAGTGGAAGGACACGGAATTCGCAGCAGGACCGTTGGATGATGTGTTCAGCAAGTACAACAGTACGGAGGAACTGGAGCGGGAACTGGAGGCCGATCTCGACATCACGGTGAACAGGGGCCTGGTCCCCGAAAGCCAATGGTCACAGCAGACCATGAGCACGTTCGAGCAGGCCGCTTACGGCGAGGATGAGCCGGACATCAGCCACCTCACGGTCGCACCGCCCCCCTGCGCGTGAAGCGCCAGGTGGCATAGGCGATGAAGGGCACCCCGATGAAGGTGGGGAAGAGGAAATGGAGCCAGCCCACGTCCAGGTGGCGCATCAGGGTGAGCAGGAAGGCGGTGGTGGTGGCGATGTAGGTGCCGAGCATCATGCCGATGTGCCGGCGCAGCCAGGCGAGGGGAGGCAGGGGCCTGCCGCGCAGCGCCCGCACGAAGAGCCGCAGGTCGGTAAGGGCGAGCAGGGTGCTGATGCCGCCGAACACAAGCAGCACCACGTTGCCCGTGGCGATCATGAACGCGCCGTTGCCGCCGCCCAGCATCAGCCCGGCCCAGTCCTGTGCGGCAGGCCGTAGCCCCTTGTTGCGGATGGAGCGCAGCCCGGCGTGCACCTGGTAGAGGGCGAAGAGGCCGATGTGCAGCAGGGAACGCCCTCCTTTCAGGGCGGAAAGCGCCACGGCGGTGAGGGCCACGGACACCATGGCACCATGGAACAAGCGCCCACTGCGGGCATGCACGGGCCCTCCTTTACGGCTGGCGATGGCGCTAAGGCCAGTGAGCAGGGCGGTGAACCCGGCGGCCACGTGCAGGGCCAGCAGGGTGCGGAAGAGGGTGTCCATGGCGATGCGTTCAGGGCTGTACGGCGAAGGTGACCGCCCGCACCAGGACCATGCAAGCACAGTGGGACCACCGGCAAGGCAGGGGGCCACCGGCCAGGCGCCAGGGGTGAACGGAAGCCCCGCAGGGGCGTACGGCAAGGCGCGCCTCCACCCGCTCCGACTGGGCATCGTCCGGGGGCGCGCACTGTAACGAAGGTTCTATTGCGATCGCTGGGGCGGAGCGCTTGGTTTGCCCCACACAAAAGCCATCGCTCATGCGCATCACGACCCTCTTCGTTCAACTGGCCATGCCGGCCATGCTGCTGGCCCAGGCCGAATGGGAACAGAAGACCAGCTGCACGGGCGCCGGCCGCTTCTGGGCCGCTGCCACGGGCAACAGCACGGTGGCCATCGCGGGCACCGGGCGCCTGCAGTTCAGCGGTGTCAACAACACCGTGTCGGACATGTGGCTCTACACGGCCGCCACGGATTCCTGGGAGAGCATCCCCGCCTATCCCGGTGGCGTACGCGAAGGGGCCACGGCCTTCACCATCGGCGAGCGGCTCTTCCTGGGCTTTGGTTCCCCGTTCATCCAGTTCACCAACGACCTGTACGAGTTCGTCCCCGCCACCGGCCAGTGGGTGCAGATGCCCAACGCGCCGGCCTCCTTCGGCTACTCGCACGGCTTCGTCATCGACGATACGTTCTACATCGGCCCGGTGAACGGCAGTGGAGCGGTGGTGGCCTTCAACGCCACCACCGAGAGCTGGAGCAACGTGGCCCCCTTCCCCGGCCAGGACCGCCGGGCGCAATGCGCGTTCAGCGCCAATGGCAAGGGCTACCTGGGCATGGGGGCGTTCGTCTTCGGTGGTGTGCTGGGCGATTGGTGGGAGTACGATCCCGTGGCCGATGCCTGGACCCAGGTCGCCTCCATCAGCCCTGTCAGCGATCAAAGTACCGCTACCGAAGTTGGAGGACGCGGCTACGTGTTCAACGTGGGGGGCAACCAGCGGAACCTCTATGCTTATGGTGCGGCGCTGAACGAGTGGACCTTCCAGAGCACGCTGCCCACCGACCGCATCGCCAACGGCACGCTCTTCACCATCGGCGACCACGGCTACCTGGTGTTCGGGGAGAAGACCGGCGTGGGTGCGAACATCCCGGTGAACGAGCTGTGGCGCTTCACGCCCACGGGTGGAACGGCCATCGGCGAGCTGTCCGGCGGCACCGGGCTGGCTGCCCGCCACCACGCGGACGGCACGGTGCGCCTGGTGAGCAGTGCCCCCATGGCCGCGGGTGCCTGGCTTGAACTGCTGGATGCAGCAGGCCGGCAGGTGCTGGCGCAGGGGGTGCCTGCCGGTGCGCCGCTGGACCTGCTGCTGCCGGGCAGTCTGGGTGCCGGGGCCTATGTGGCGCAGTTGCGCACGGCCGGGCAGCAGGAGCGCGTGAAGCTGGTGGTGCGGTAGGTCGCCGCCACGCGGGAGCCTCCGCGATGCGCGAGGACCCCTCAGGAGCGGCGATCGGCCAGGCGCTCGCGCACCGTGCTGGTGAGCTGGCGCGACACGGGGATGGGCTCCTCCACCCCCGAGAGGTGCAGCCGCAAGCCTTGGGCATTGCCACTGACACGCTGCACCTTGTGCAGGTCCACCAGGTGGCTCTTGTGGCAGCGCAGGAAGCGGTCGCCATGGGGCTGCAACGCATCGCCGAGGGCCTTCAGGCTGTTGCGCAGCACGGTGCGGCGGGGCTGTCCCGCCTGCAGGTGGAAGACCTCCACGTAATTGTCCGCGGCGCGGGCGAAGAGCAGGGCGTCCGCCCCCAGCAGCAGCGCCGGGCCGGCCTCGTTGGGCAGGGTCAGTGCGCTGGGCCCGGGTGCGGAGGCGGGTGCAGCACTCTGTGCTGGTGGAGCGTGCTGGTGCAGGTCGGCATTGATGGCGGCGCTGTCGGTCGCGTAGGTGCGCGACCTGCGGGCCTCGGTGAGCAGAACGGAGAGCGTGATAGGGAACAGGCCGATGAGCACGGTGAAGAGGGTGAACAGGCCGAGCGTGACAAGGGTAAGCGGAGCGAGCCCCAAGGCGGTGGAGAGCAGCGCATTGGCCAGGCCGATGGCGGCCACGTTCAGCAGTGTCCAGCCCAGTTCGCGGCCCACGGTCCACCGGGCCTCATCGAACCATGCGGCCAGCACGCGCGGCAGGGCCACGTTCAGCAGCAGCATGGTGGCCGTGCAGGTGGCCCCATAGGCCGCGGCGAGCACCCCCATTTCCGGCGCGTTGTGCAGGCCGAAGGGCCGGAACACGAGCAGGAAGGCGGCCACGAACAGCCCGAAGAGCACCGCCTTGCCGATGTGGCGCCGGGTGGCGGGTTCCAGGGGGTAGGGCCGGGCGAGCAGGGCGCGCATGGTGACCAAAGGTCGAAAGTAGAACGCCTCTGGTGGCTTCGAGCGCTTCTGGTGGCTGAGGCTCTCGAAGCCACCAGAGGCGCTCTTGAAGGAACCCGCTCACAGCACCAACTCCACCACCACCTCGTTGCGGCGGCCCACCAGGCGGTAGGGCGGGTCGTAGCCCAGGAAGCTCCACTGTCCCGTGTGGGCGATGCCTTCGCGCTCCAGGGCGGCGAAGAGCCGGTCCTTGTGCTCCAGGATGCGCGCATCATCGGCGAAGCCACCAAAGGTGATGGCGGCCAGGGTGCGCTCCTGTTCGGTAGTGAAGCGCACCTCCGCGTTGTTGGGTGCCGGCAGGTCCTTGGGGTCATGCTCGGCGGGCAGCATGAACTTCATGGTCACCACGCTGTCCATCTCCATCTCCACCGGGCTGGTCATGGCGATCTTCTGCCCGGTGGCGTTGCCGCCGAAGATGTAGCCGGCCAGCGTGCGGAAGCCCTTGCCACTGCTGGCCCGGTAGCTCTCCGCGTCCATGGTCACGTAGATGAAGTTGGCCGCCTGGTAGCGCCGCGTTTCGAAGTCGGGGTAGGTCTTCAGCACCGCGTAGGGGTACATCTCGATGCTGCGCACCTGCCCGTAGGCCCAGAGCTGCGAGGCGGCCAGGAGCACCACCAGGACCAGCGCGATGATGGAGAGGATCTTCATGTACCGGTGAAGGGAACGCCCGCCGGGGTCGGATGTTCGGCAGGGTGGCTGCCCGTTCCATCGGCCCGCCTGCCCGGTCCGTCCACCCGGAGGAGGTCGCGCCCAGCAGCCCCCCCTCTTTTGGTCCATCGGCCACCACAGGTCGAACTCCAATACCAACGATCATGGAACGGACCCACCCCCACTCGAACGGTATCCTGATGCGCGGCAGCCTGGTGCTCTTTTTCGCATCGCTCTTCACCCTCGTCTTCCTGCTCAGCTCGTGCCAGCGTGATGAGCTCCTCTCACCTGCAGGCAACGGGCAGGTGGATGACAATGGCGGCAACGGCGGCGGCAACGGCAGCGACGATCCTCCGGGCGATGACAACGGCGGCGGGAACTGATCGCGCCAGCGCGGAACGAATGCGAAGGCCCGGTGATCGCCGGGCCTTCGTGCGTTCACGGGCAGGGGGTCAGGACCCCTGGACCATGCGCAGCACGGTGAGCACGATGAAGCCCGCCAGCCCGGCGACGGTGGGAGGTTCACGGAGCTACCTTCGTGGGATGAAGCTCGTGGTCCGCAACATGGTCTGCGACCGCTGCAGGGCGGCCGTGAGGCGCGTGCTCGAAACGCAGGGCATGGCCGTGAAGCACGTGGACCTGGGCGAGGTGGAGCTTGAGCGCGAACCTGGCCCTGCGCAACTCGAAGGGGCGCGTGCACTGTTGGAGGCCGAAGGCTTCGAACTGGTTGAAAGCCGCGAGGCGGCGATGATCGCCCTCATCAAAGCGGCCATCGTGAAGCTGGTGCATCACAGCGAGGTCGGTGGAGGTCGCTTGAAGCTGAGCGAGCACCTGAGCGACGCCCTCCACCACGAGTACTCGGGCCTCAGCGCGCTCTTCTCCCAGGTGGAGGGCATCACCATCGAGCAGTACTTCCTGTTGCAGCGCTTGGAGCGCGTGAAGGAGCTGATCAAGTACGATGAGCTCACGCTGAGCGAGATCGCCGACCGCACGGGCTTCAGCAGCGTGGCCCACCTGAGCGCGCAGTTCAAGAAGCTCACCGGTATGACGCCTTCGACCTTCAAGGCCATGGGCCTGGGACGCACCCCGCTGGACCAGGTGGGGGGCTGATGTAAACCTTACCGAAGAGGATGTAACGCGAAGGGACGGTGGTCGTCGGTGCTTTGTACCGTCAATACGCAAAAGACGATGGACCACACGAGCACCCCCACCGAGACCCTTCGTTTCTCCACTATAGGCATCACCTGCGCAGGCTGCGCCAACAAGGCCGGCACCATCCTTAAGCATTTACCTGGTGTGGTGGCCGTGCGCGTGGATGCCACCACCAACACGGCCGAGGTGGACATTGTGAAGGGGTCCATAGCGCTCGACGACCTGCTCACCGCCCTCAAACCCGCCGGCTACGGGCTCATCCCCCAAGCCGCTTAAGTGCGAAGGAACATGCCCACCGAAAAGACCACCGTCCTGCTGCCCGTGGAGAACATGGACAGCGAGCATTGCGCCTTGATCGTGGACAAGGCCGTGGGGGCCGTGCCCGAGGTGCAGGACCACCACGTGGAGCTGAACAACCGCCGCGCGGTGTTCAGCAGCACCCGGCCCGTGGAGGCCGTGCTGCATGCCGTGCAGGTCATCCGCGACAACGGTTACGATGTGCCCACGCGCAAGCGCACCTTCCCGGTGACGGGCATGACCTGCGCCAGCTGCGTGGCCAGCGTGGAGAGCATGCTGCTCGCGACGCCCGGCGTGCTCAAGGCCGCCGTGAACCTGGCCACCAACACCGTGCAGGTGGAGTACGTGCCGGGCGTGATCGATGAGCGCGGCATGCGGCAGGCCATCCAAAGCATCGGCTACGACCTGCTCATCGGCGAGGAGCAGGATGCCGCAGCGGACATGGAAGCCATCCAGCGTGAGCGCCTCACCGACCTGAAGCGACGACTGTGGGCCTCGCTGGCGCTGAGCATCCCGCTCGTGGTCATCGGTATGTTCCTGATGCACGAACCGTGGGCGAACCTGGTGATGTGGGCGCTCAGCACACCGGTGGTGCTCTTCTTCGGACGGCCCTTCTTCATCAACGCCTGGAAGCAGGCGAAGCACCGCAGCGCCAACATGGACACCCTGGTGGCCCTGAGCACCGGCGTGGCCTACCTCTTCAGTGTCTTCAACACCGCCTATCCGTCCTTCTGGACCAGTCGCGGTCTGATGCCGCACGTGTACTTCGAGGCCGCGGCCGTGGTCATCGCCTTCATCCTGCTGGGCAAGTTCCTGGAGGAGCGCGCCAAGGCCGGCACCGGCAGCGCCATCAAGAAGCTGATGGGCCTTCGACCGAACACCGTGCTGCGCGAAACGGCCGACGGCTCCACCCGCGAGGTGCCCATCGCCAATGTGAACATGGATGACATCCTCGTGGTGCGGCCCGGCGAGAGCATCGCGGTGGATGGTGAGGTGCTGAGCGGCGACAGCTATGTGGATGAGAGCATGCTGAGCGGCGAGCCCGTGCCCGTGGCGAAGACGCCTGGCGCCAAGCTGCTGGCCGGCACCATCAACCAGAAGGGCAGCTTGCGTATGCGGGCCGAGAAAGTCGGTGCGGCGACGCTGCTGGCGAACATCGTGCGCGCCGTGCAGCAGGCACAAGGCAGCAAGGCCCCGGTGCAGCAGCTGGTGGACAAGGTGGCGGCTGTCTTCGTGCCCATCGTCATCGGCATCGCCATCCTGAGCGCCATCGTGTGGTGGATCTTCGGCGGCGAGCACGCCTTCACGCAGGGCCTGCTGGCGCTCGTCACCGTGCTTGTGATCGCCTGCCCCTGCGCCCTGGGCCTCGCCACGCCCACGGCGATCATGGCCGGCATGGGCAAGGGCGCGGAGAACGGCATCCTCATCAAGGACGCCGAAAGCCTGGAGCGCGCGCGTCACATCACCGCGATCGTGCTGGACAAGACCGGCACCATCACCGAAGGCAAGCCCGATGTGGTGGAAGCCATTGGCCTGGATGATGCCACCGCCGCATCGGCGTTGTTCGCGATCGAATCACGGTCGGAGCATCCATTGGCCGAAGCCGTGGTGCGTCATCTGCAACGCGCCCTCGTTGGCCACGGAGATCCCGTAGCGTCGACCCATCGGGTCGACCGAACGGATGCACAGGCCAACGCCTCGATCCCGTCCATGAGTGCCTTCGAAAGCATTACCGGCAAAGGCGTAAAAGCCACCGTGAACGGCACCACCTGGCTCGTGGGCAACCGCCGCCTGTTGGAGGAGCACGGCGTGGCCGTCACCGGCGAATGGCGCGAACACGAGCAGCGCTGGCAGGAGGCTGCGTACACCGTGGTGTGGCTGGCCGACGGCACGCGGGTGCGGGCGGCCATCGCCATCACCGACCGCATCAAGCCTTCGGCGGCCGAAGCCATCGCGCGGCTGAGGAAGGCGGGCATCAAGGTGTACATGCAGACCGGTGATGCGCGGCGCACCGCGCAGGCTGTGGCCAAGGCCGTGGGCATCGACGACTTCCGCAGCGAGGTGCTGCCCAAGGACAAGGGCGCCTTCGTGGCCGGTCTACAGCAACAGGGGCACGTGGTGGCCATGGTGGGCGATGGCATCAACGACAGCGAAGCGCTCGCCAAGGCCGATGTGAGCATCGCCATGGGCAAGGGCAGCGACATCGCCATGGACGTGGCGCGCATGACGCTCATCAGCACCGACCTGCTCGCCATCCCGCGCGCCATCCAGCTCTCGCGGCGCACCGTGTCGCTCATCCGCCAGAACCTCTTCTGGGCCTTCATCTACAACATCATCGGCATCCCCATCGCCGCCGGGGTGCTGTACCCCTTCAACGGCTTCCTGCTCGATCCCATGATCGCCGGTGCGGCCATGGCCCTCAGCAGCGTGAGCGTGGTGAGCAACAGCCTGCGGCTCCGCTGGGCGCGACTGGACAAGTGAATACACGAACCGACAAGAACACAAGCACATGAAAACCTTGAACACCATAATGGCACTGGCCGCAATGCTCGTGCTGGCCAGCTGCAGCGCACAACTCAAGCATGCGCAGACCACCACCGTACGCATCGACGGCGATTGCCCGATGTGCGAGAAGACCATCGAGAAGGCCGCCTACGTGAAGGGTGAGGCCGAGGCCGACTGGGACGTGGACGCCAAGACGGCACGGATAACCTTCGACAGCACGCGCACCACGCTGGACGCGGTGCTCCAACGCATCGCCCACGCGGGCTACGACAGCGAGCGCTATCTGGCCCCCGACGCGGCCTACGCCGCCCTGCCTGGATGCTGCCAGTACGAACGCGGCTTCAAGCGGAAGCCGCAACACGCCGAAGCGAACGCACAGGGACATGATCATGCGGGCCACGCGCTTGCGGCACAGCAGCCGGCCACCGAGTCCAAGCCTGATCCGCTGACACCTGTGTTCGAGGCCTACTTCCAGCTGAAGGACGCGCTCGTCGCTTCCGATGCGGCCAAGGCGAAGGCCGCCGCAGAGCGTCTGGATGCTGCCGTCCGGGTGGTGGACATGGGCACCCTCGGGTCGGAGGTGCACACGGTATGGATGCAGGTGATGGAGCCGCTGGCGAACCCCGCCGCCGCCATAGGTGCAGCTAAGGATCTGCAGGCCCAGCGCAAGGCCTTCGCCGAACTGACCGAACCGATGCTCGCGCTGGTGAGAACCCGGCCCGGTTCCGTACCGATCTACCTGGACCACTGCCCCATGTACGAAGGGGGGTCCGACTGGCTGAGCCGCGACAAGGCCATCCGCAATCCGTTCTACGGCGCGCAGATGATGACCTGCGGGAGCGTAAAGGAGACCATCGTGAAGTGATCGACGCAACGCCATGTACGCTCTCCGCATGATCCGCTTGCTGGTCCACCTCGTGGTGCTCCTCTTCCTGCTCGCCGGTCGCCTCATGGCGCAATCCGCGCAGCACCAGGCCTTGGGGACCTCGCGCCTCACGAGCGGCTTCACCCCGCAGGTGACGCGCTACGACCTGGTGATCACCGACACCATCGTCAACTACACGGGCAAACCCCGGAAGGCCTATGCGGTGAACGGGAGCATCCCCATGCCCACGCTCACCTTCACCGAGGGCGACACGGCGATGATCGTGGTACGCAACGCCATGGCGAAGGAGGAGACCTCGTTGCACTGGCATGGGCTCATCCTGCCCTACCACCTGGACGGGGTGCCCTACCTCACCACCGCGCCCATCAAGGCGGGCGAGACCCAGGTGTACAAGTTCCCCCTGGTGCAGAGCGGCACCTACTGGTACCACTCGCACACCAACGTACAGGAACAGAACGGCATGCATGGCGCGCTGATCATCCACAAGCGCCCCGGGTCAAGCCCGGGCCAGGCTCGGATGGCTGAGCACGTGGTGATCCTGAGCGAGTGGACCGACATGAAGCCGAAGGAGGTGCACCGTCGCCTGCACGCGGCCAACGATTGGAGCGCGATCAAGAAGCACCGCATCCGGCCCGGCACGGTGCAGAGCTACAGTGACGCGATCAAGGACGGTGCGCTGGGCGTGAAGCTCACCAACGAGTGGAAGCGCATGAACGCCATGGACGTGAGCGATGTGTACTACGACCGGCTGCTCGCGAACGGCAGGCCGGTGGACGAGGCCCCGCAGTTGAAAGCAGGTGACCGGGTGCGCGTGCGGCTGATCAACGGTGGCGCGAGCAGCTACTTCTGGATCACCTATGCAGGTGGAAAGATGACCGTGGTGGCCAGCGACGGCATGGACGTGGAACCCGTGGAGGTGGACCGCTTCATAATGGGCGTGGCCGAGACCTACGACATCATCGTCACCATCCCGGCCGACAGCACGGCCTACGAGCTGCTCGCCACGAGCGAGGACCGTGTGCGCTCCACCTCGGTGTGGCTCGGCTCCGGCATCCGCCAGCTCGCCGCGCCCCTGCAACCGCTGAAGTACTTCGAGGGGATGAAGATGATGAACGACATGATGCGCATGAACGGCGACCTCGACGACATGGGCATGCACATGAGTCTCCAGCAGATGGACATGAATGTGGTGATGTATCCTGAGATCACTGGTCCGAAGGAGTCGTCACGCACCGACCAGGGCGCGGACCGTTACAACAGCAACGCGCTCTCCGACATCGTGACGCTCAACTACGCCATGCTGCGCTCCCCCGCACCCACCGCGCTACCGCCCGGGCCAGTGAAGGAGCTGAAGTTCACGCTCACCGGCAACATGAACCGCTACCTCTGGGCCATTGACAACCGGACCGTTTCGGAGACCGACCGCATCCTCATCCGCAAGGGCGAGAACGTTCGGATCATCCTGTATAACAACAGCATGATGCGCCACCCCATGCATTTACACGGGCATTTCTTCCGCGTGGTGAACGGCCAGGGCGACCATGCGCCACTGAAGAACGTGCTGGACATCATGCCCATGGAGACCGACACCATCGAGTTCGCAGCCACCGAGGAGGGCGACTGGTTCTTCCACTGCCACATCCTGTACCACATGATGAGCGGCATGGGCCGTGTGTTCACGAACCCCACGGAAGAACCGAATCCCGTGCTGCCCGATGCGACCAAGGCCTGGAAGCACTTCCTCCGCGAGGACAAGGCCTGGCACCTCATGGCCATGAGCGACTTCGCTACCAATGGCATCGACGGCGAGGCCATGCTGATGAACAAGCGCTGGAGCCTTCAAGCGGAATGGCGCCTGGGCTACACCGAGATGCACGGCCAGGAGGTGGAAGCGCACTTCGGGCGCTTCTTCGGCAAGATGCAGTGGTGGTTCCCCAACATCGGCATCGACTGGCGCACGCGTGAAGGGCACACGGACGGCCCGGAAGAGAACCTATTCCGGCAGAGCAACACCAAGAACAGCCGCCGCGTGGCGCACATCGGCTTCCAGTACACCCTGCCCATGCTGTTGGTGCTGGATGCGCGCATCGACACCGATGGCCGGTTGCGCGCGCAACTGATGCGCCATGATATCCCGCTCACGCCCCGCCTGCGCCTGGACCTGATGGGCAATAGCGACTACGAGTACATGGCGGGCCTGCGGTTTGTATTCGACAAGACGTGGGCGTTGCGCGGCCACTACGACAGCGACATGGGCTGGGGTGTGGGGTTGACGTTGACCTATTGAGGGTTGGAGTATGGGCGTGTTGCTCAGCGCCACCCCACCTTTCCCCCCGGCACCGCCACCACGGCCTCCTAAAACCCATGTCGCGCAGCACCTGTGCGTCCTGCGCACTTCTTCCTCGCCCTGCGGGCACAAGGTGATGATCCGCTTTGTCGGCGACCAGCTGCGCGCGCGTTCAGAACATTTGGTGAAGGGGTATGTTTTCCGCTTCGGGCAAGTGACCGTTGGCGTACTCCTCGGCGCTACGCATGTCCACCATGTGGCGGCGGGTCCTGCCCTAGCGCGGTTTCAGGTAACATCGGGATCATGTACCGCACCTGGTGGTCGGCCGCTTGGAAGAAGTGTTCCTCGCTGGAGCCGATATCGTCGCCTGGCAGGCTCATCGGTGCATCGGTGAACATGGCCTCGGTTCGCAGGGTATCGATCAACTATTGGAGCCGGCCATCGCCATCATCCCCCTCGGTGCAGGCTGCACCTGCTGCGCCAGAGCGCACCACGCGATGGGGGTTGGGAAGTGCCAGCCCCAAGGCTCTAGGGCGACCAGGTTCGTCCGGGGGGCGTTGCGTTCGCTCCCTACGACCCCTGGACCATGCGCAGCACGGTGAGCACGATGAAGCCCACCAGCCCGGCGACGGTGATCACCTGGAAGAGACGGCCGCCTTTCCAGCGGTGCAGCCACAGGCCGATGAAGCCGATGAGCAGCAGGGTGGTGCCGGCGGTCTTGGGCCCATCGCCATCGCGCAGGTCGATGAGCAGGGCCGCCAGCAGTCCCAGCACGGCCACGGTGGGCAGGAGGAGGGACGTGCGCGTGGATCGTTCCATGGTGGTCGAGGGCAGGTGGGGTTACAGGGTGAACACCTCGCGCACCTCGGTCCCCGCAGGCCAGGTGCGCTCCACGAAGGTCACCGTGCCCTGCTGGTCCACCAGCAGCACCGTGCTGCAGCGGGTACCGTAGTGGGGCAGGTCGATGTGGATGGAGGAGAGGGCCGCTTCCTGCTCGGTGCTCAGTCCGGTATCAGGCAGCAGGTGCGGCGCTGCCGTGCGGTCGTCCTTGAGCAGGGTGAAGAGGGCTTCGGTCCAGGTGGCGGGGTCCTGCTGGAGGGTCGCCGCGAGGCCTTCGGTGGCGCGCTGCACCTTGGGCCAGGGGCTGTTGAGGAAGGCATTGCTGAGCCCGTGGATGCCGGGGGGAAGGGCCACCCCGGTGCCGGTCACATTGCTGAAGCAGTGCAGGGCGTCCAGCGTTCCGTGGAGCAGGTTGAAGCCCTCGTAGCGATCGGCCTCCTGCAAGGGAGGTTCCTGTTGGAGCGCCTGGTGCACCAAGCTGCCGCGCGAAGGTCCCTGGCGCGCGGGCCTGCGCAGGTCGCGGTGGTTGGTGAGCGCGGCGAAGCGTCCGTTGCGGTGTACGCCCAGCCAGGTGCCCCCGGCTTGCCGGTCGCGCCCGGCAAGGATGTTCGGCGCGTCGTTCCACCAGTGCGCCGCATCAGCCGGCCGCGCGCGGAACTCATCGCGGTTGGCCGCCAGCACCAGCGGATAGTGCGGATGCAGCTTGTAGGCCAGGGCGATGAGGCACATGCAGCGAAGGTAGGGGGCGGGCCGGGGTGTGGGGGATCCTCAGCATCGCCCGCCTATTGTCAACCTGTGAAAAATACGTGGTCCAACACCGTCTTTCTCCCCTGTTCTTGGCCGGCCGAACACCCGTGTTTTGCCAACGACCGAACCGCCCCGACCATGGCCCATACAAGACCCCTCTCCCTGTTGTCACCCAGCTTCCGCCTGCGCGCCTGGCTGGTGGCCCTGTTCCTGCCCCTCCAGCTGCTCATCTACGGGCAGTGCACGCTCAACCAACCGGTGTCGAACTCGCTGTTCCAGAACTGGCGCGGCGCAGGGCAGCTTTTTACGGTGCCCTGCAATGGTAACCTCACCACCGTCACCAAACCGCTGGGTCCTGTGCCGGACCGCATCGAGGTGCGGAGCGGGTCGCCCACCGGACCCTTGCTCTACAGCCAGCTGAACCCTGTGATGGTGAACGGCACCCATACGCTCACGGTGCCAGCAGGCCTGTTGGCGGGCAACACGTACGCTGTCCTGTTCTACAACGCCAACCAGAACAATGGCGATGGATGGAACTTTGGGGACGTGGCACCCGGCAACCTGGTGGCCTACACGGGCTCATCCTGGACCAACTTCCCGAATTTTGACTTTCGGTACAGCTTGACGGTGGTGGCGACCATCAATACCGCGGGTCCTGCGGGTACCAGTTTCTGCGCGGGAGATGGCTTCTCCCTGCCCTTCACGGTGCCGGGTACGTTCTCGGCCGGCAACACCTTCACCGCGCAGCTCAGCGATGCGGCGGGCAGCTTCGCGAACCCTGTCGCGATCGGCAGTGTGGCGGGCACCACCAACGGCACCATCGCCTGCACCATCCCCCCCGCGACACCGGCGGGCACGGGCTACCGCGTGCGGGTGGTGAGCTCCATCCCGGCGACGATCGGAACGCCCAATGGGGTGGACCTCACCGTTCAGGCACCGACCCTGTGGTATGCCGATGTGGATGCGGACGGCCTGGGCGACCCCAACGACTTCGTCCTCGCCTGCGCCTCCCCCGGCCCCGGCTATGTATCCAACGATGATGATCCATGCCCCTTCGCTGTGGATGCCATCCCCAACTTCAACACGGCCACCTGCGGCTGTGATCTGGGATACTTCGCCACCATTGCGCAGATGAGCGGCAACGACGTGATCACCGCCTGCACGATCTGCCCGCCGGGGAGCTATTGCCCCGATGGTATCACCGCCTTCCCCTGTGCTGCGGGTGCGTTCAGTGATGTGTCCGGCGCCACTTCGTGCACGTTCTGCCCGGCAGGCAGCTTCAGCGCCACCACGGGTTCCACGGTGTGTGAGAGCTGCCCCGTGGGTACCTTCAGCGCGGTGACGGGCTCCACGAGCTGTGCCGCCTGCCCGGCCGGTTTCGCCAACGACCTCACGGGCCAGACCGCGTGCAGCGCCTGCCCGCCCGGCAGCTTCAGCGCCAATGCAGGTCAGGCGGTCTGCGACCTGTGCCCGGCCAATACCTACAACCCCGATGCGGCCCAGACCGCATGCCTGGCCTGCCCCAGCGGCGAGAGCAGCGAGGTGGGCGCCACGGAGTGCACGCCAGACTTCATCTGCACCACGGACCTGGTGATCGAGTTCCAGACGGACGGGGCGCCCTTCGAGACCACCTGGGAGATCCGCACCGAGGATGGGCAGACGGTGGTGGCATCAGGCGGTCCGCTGGTGGCGCCCTTCGGCGTGCAGACGGAGTTCACCTGCGTGGCCGATGGCTGCTACACCTTCGCGGTGCTCGATGCGGCCGGCGATGGCATGAGCACCGGTGGCTACATCCTGCGCACCCTCAACGATGGGCTGCGCATCATCGACAACCGCAACAACTTCAGCACGGGCAGCACCAGCGCCATCAGCGGCGGCCAGGGCTTCTGTGTGCCGATGAGCACCCGCGGTCCGCTGTACACCAGCTGCGACAAGCTCGACTGGGTGAGCGGCCAGTTCGTGGTGACCCAGCCCGATCCGGCGGTGAGCGCCGAGTGGGTGGTGGGCGGCAGCAATGCCGTGCAGGACAACAACAGCGGCTACGAGTTCTGGATCTTCGACCCCAACGGCAGCTACAGCTTCCGCCGCTTCCGCAGCCACAACCAGAGCGACGGCTTCGGCCCGGCGAGCGCCACGCGGGCCTGCCACATGAAGCTGAACAACTGGGGCGTTTCCACGCAGGTGCCTGCCAACGTGCTGATGAACGTACGGGTGCGCAGCCGGGTGAACGGGGAGAACGGCCCCTTCGGCCCCGCCTGCCGTCTGATGGTGGACCCGGTGCGCGCGGCCTGTCCGCTGAGCAAGCTGATGGACATCCCCGGCAACCAGTACTTCAGCTGCGGAGTGTTCCGCACCTGGGGCACGGGCAACTACCTGCATGCCCGCAGTGTGCCGGGTGCCAACCGCTACCAGTTCCGCTTCCGCATCGCGGCCGAGGGCTTCGAGGTGGTGCGCCAGACCAGCACATACTTCGTGCAGCTCAACTGGCCCACCCTGCCGCTGGAGGAGGGCAAGACCTATGATGTGGATGTGCGGGTGAGCCGGGATGGCGGTGCCACCTGGTGCACCGATGGGGCCAGCTGGGGTGATGTGTGCCAGGTGACCATCGGGGCAGCTCCGGTGAATGCTAATTCCCTGATGGCCGCCGCCCATCAGGTCAACAGCACCCTGCACCTCTTCCCCAACCCCAACCGGGGCGACCTGCTGACGGTGCGCCTGGATGCGGTGGAGGCGGGCGTGGAACGCGTGGTGATGGAGCTGTACGATCTGGGCGGCAAGCGCGTGGGCAGCCATCAGCTGCCGGTGGTGGCGGGCACGCTGAGCACCACGGTGGACCTGGGCGGCACGCTGGCCCCCGGCATGTACCTGGTGGCCTTCACTGCGGGTGCCGAGCGCTACACGGAGCGTTTGGTGGTGCAGTAGCAGGGCGACGTACGAAGGCCCGGAGCGGGGGGGATGCCTCCCTGCTCCGGGCCTTCGCCTTTCGCGGCTACCGGACGTTCACGCTACCCGACCCGCTCACGATCTGTTCCACGGCCGAGGCGCTGTTCACCGTAGCATCGCCTGAGCCGGTGATGTTCACCCTGGCCCGTTGTGCGCGCAGGTCACCGGCCTCCACATCGCCACTGCCGGTGATGGTGGCGATGAGTTGTTCAGTGCGGCCGCCGATCTCCACATCACCGCTGCCGGTCAGCATCAGCGTCGTGGTTTCCCATACTTCAGCATTGGTGCAGACCACATCGCCTGAACCGAACAGTTCCACGGTGAGCTCCCGGGCGTCCGTCAGGGCTTCCACGCTCACATCACCGGAGCCTTGCACCTTCAGTGCCACCTTGCCCGAAGCGGTGAAGCGACCGGCGGTGATGCTGCCTGATCCGAAGACCTCGAGCCCGTCGAGCTGGGGCATGCGCACCACCACTTTCAGGGGTTCCTGCCGGCCCATGTAGCTCCGCGGGTTGTTGACCTGCGACACCACCAGTGTCTTGTCGCCCACCTCAGCGCGCACGTCGTTCAGGTCGCGCTCGGAGCCCATGGCCACCACCGAGAAGGGGCCTTGTTCCAGCTGGATGTCGAGGCTGCCGTGCAAGCGGATGCGTTGGAAGCCGGAGAGGTCGAAGCGACGTTCGTTCGTCGCAACGGAAGCGGGCACCACCGTGGCGGGCGGAGGCGCTGTGGTCGCGGGTGGCGGTGCGCTCGGCGGTGTGACAGGGGCAGGCGCTGGCGGTGGTTCGGCTGCGGGCACGCTGTCCAGGGCCAGGGCAGGTGCCGTGGTCGGCTGCGGTTGCGGGGCTGCCGGGCTGTGGGGCAGCAGGGGCGCGTTCGTGGTGCTCGCCGGTGCTTGTGGGGTGCTCGTCGCAGCGGGTGGAGCAGGTAGCTGCACCGTGTGCGGCGGGGTGGCTGGATCGGCGCTCAGCAGGTAGAGCGCGCCTCCGATGAGCAGGGTGCTTGCAGTGGTCATGAGGATGGAGTTAAGGCTGAAGTGATGGTACCAGGGGGTGGGGGGTGGCAGGGGCGGGAAGAGCGCCACCCACTGCTCCACCTGGGTCAGGGTCACCTCGGTGGGGAGTTCGCGCAGCAGCTCGAGGGAAGGGGTGTCGGGTCCTTCGGTGCTCATGGCAGCAGGGTGATGAGGGTGAGCAGAGCGCGCGTGCGTGCGGCGCCGGATACGGCAGGTCGGTCGCTGAGCAGTTCGCGCAGGGCGCTTCGGGCGCGGCTAACGCGCGTCTTCACTGCGCCTTCGGAACAGTTCTGCACCACGGCGATCTCAGCCATCGGCAGCCCCGTCACTTCGAACAGGAGCAAGGCTTCCCGCTGGTCCATGGGGAGCTTGTCCAGCGCGCGGTACAGCAGCTGCACGTCCACCAGGGTATCCGCGCTCACACCACGGGCCTGAAGGCGGTTCAACTGGCGCTCCTCCACATCGGCGCTGCGGCGTTGCACACGCCACACACTGATGGACCGGTTGCGGGCCGCGCGCAGCAGGTAGTGCAGCAGCTCCTCCGGCTTCTCGATCCGCTCGAAGTGGTGGAAGGCCGAGAGCAGCACGTCCTGCATGAGGTCCTCCGCATCCATGCGCCCATGCGCCAGGGCCGAGCAGTAGCGGGCGAACGACGCGTGGCAGCCTTGGTAGGCTTCCATGAAGGCGCTGCGCTTATCCGGTGGTGATGCCATGGCCCGAGGGGGTTCCAACAGGGATGTCGCCGAAGTACGCGAAAGGTTACGAGGGCCACCCGTGTTGCTACCGGGAAGGTACGCCGCCGCTCCGACCGCTCAGGCCAGCCGGGGTTCAGCGGTGCAGCACCAGCACCTTCCGCTTCGCGTCGACCTCCCACTTGCTGAAGCGGTCCAGCAGGCTGCGGCCACAGAGGAGCGAGCCGCCCTCCACCACACCAGCCACCACGTTGCGCACGCGGTGCTCGCCGATCACGATCTCGTCGATCCGAATCTTGTCGGCCTTCACCTGCGAGCCGTCGGCCAGTTCATAGCGCGTGGTGCCGAGGGTGTGTTCATCGCGCAGGGTGCCGTTGGCACGCAGTTCGGCAGCGAGCTCGGTATTGATGAGCAGGTCGCTGGCGCCGGTGTCGAAGAGGAAGGAGCGCTCCAGGCCGTTCACCTGCAGCTTCACGCGGTAGCCACGGCCGAGCACGTCCACCAGGGGCACTTCGCTCACCGCAGTGGTGCCTTCCACCACCATTGTGCTGTCGGTGGCGGTCCAGCTGCTGTCGCTCAACAGGGCCACACAGGGCATCACCAGCTCGTTGAAGGCCATGCTGTTCTCGTTCTCCACCTCCATCAGCTGGCCGTAGGTGAGGCCCTGCTCCTGCAGGCGGTCCAGGGCACAGCGGCAGTAGGCGGCCACCGCGCTGCGCAGGTGGGCGTTGGTGCTGTCCAGTTCGGCCACGGCGGCGCGCTCACACTCGCGCAGGAAGGCCTCCTCGGCGAAGCCGCCCTGCACCAGTTCGCCCACCACGGCATCGTCCTTCACCGTGGCGTGCTCCCGCACACAGGCCACCACGGTGCTGAAGTAGGGCTCCTGGAGCATGAGCTGTTCCACGCCTCCCCCCTGCAGGGCGCCATCGAGCTCGGCCATGGTCACCTGGGGGAGGAAGGCCTCGGCCATGCACTGGCAGTAGCGGCGACCGTCGATCTTCATGCCCTGCATTTCGATGAGCTTCTCGCGCACCCCTTGCTGGCAGCCCTTCATGAATTCGCTGCGCGGGCCGAGGTCGGCGCCGTCCTTGGTGCGGAGGTTCTGGGCCGCTGCCGTGCCCATCAGGAGCACCAGGGCGGCGGCGAGCAGGTGGCGGAGGGCCATGCGGGTGGTGGCGGTGGTGTTGCGGTGCCCCGCAGCGCGCTCAGGGTGGTTCATCGGGCGGTACGGATGGGGCATCGCAGTGTGTCAGAGCTCCACCCGGTACACATCCATCCCATTGCGCAGGATGCTGGTGGCGTGGAAGCCGCCCGGGTCGGGGATCTCCTCCACCAGATCGAAAAGCACACAGTGCTGGGGCAGGCCGGCGAAGAGCAGGGTGAACTGCACACTGCGGCCCGGTGCCACGGGCAGCCAGGTGGGGGCCAGGGGGATGCCCTCGGCATGCAACAATTGGCTGCGGTGGCCACTGAGGCGGCACACCAGGTAGGTGCTGGGCCAGATGCGGATGCAATCACCTTCGCCCGCATCCAGCGTGCAGTGCACGGTCACTTGTCCGCGCTCCTCCACGGCGGCTTGAAGCGCCTCGCGCAGTTCGGGGTGGGTGCGCTCCTTCGCCGGTGCTATCGTCACTTCCTCGTATTCCATCGCTCGTCGTGCAAGATAGCAGGACGCAGCTTCGCTGTCCATCCGCAGCACCGGGCGCCTGTACCTTGCGGCCCGCCATGACCGTACAGCGCCTCCTTGCCACCTTCTGCCACCTGCTGGGCCTCACCGGCTTCGTTGCCGCACAGACCCCCATCTGCACCATCCAGGGCAGCGGAACGTTCAGCGCGCTCGACGGTCAGGTGCACACCACCACCGGCATCGTCACGGCCATCCATGTGGGCAGCGGAACCATCCAGGGCTATTTCATCGAGGACCCCACCTGCGACACCGACCCCGCCACGAGCAACGGGCTCTTCGTGTACCAACCCAACGCCACCGGCATCAGCGTGGGGCAGCGCCTGCAGGTCACCGGAACGGTGGATGAGTTCCAGGGCCTCACTGAGCTGCGCAGCATCACCAACGTGCAGGTGCTGGGCGGCGGCACGGTCACGCCCACGGAGATCACCCTGCCCATCACCACGCTGAACAACTGGGAGCGCTACGAAGGCATGCTGCTGCGCTTCCCGCAACAACTTGTGGTCACCGATACCCGCAATTGGGTCCAGTACGGCGAGGTGATGCTGGCCAGCGAGCGCCTTCCCTTCCCCACCGAAGTGGTGGACCCCAACGATGCCGTGGCCACCAACACCACCAGCAGTGGCGCGGGCAATGTGGCAGCGGTGCAGGCGCGCTTCGCCCTCAACGAACGCGCGCGAATCCTGCTGGATGATGGGCGCACCACCAGCTATCCGGCCCCGCCACCATTGCTCGGCCCACAAGGCACCTTGCGCACCGGAAGCACGGTCACCGGGCTCACCGCCGTGCTCAGCTACGCCTTCGATGCCTACCGCCTGCACCCTGCCGGGGCGGTGCCGATGGTACACGCCCCGCGCCCTGCCGCACCAGCGCAGGAGGGAGACCTGAGGCTGGCGTCCCTGAACGTGCTCAACTACTTCACCACGCTGGGGGTCTGGGGTGCCTCCACCACGACGGAGCTGCAGCGCCAGCGCACCAAGCTGGTGGCGGCCCTCCAGGCCATCGATGCCGATGCGTTGGTGCTCTGTGAACTGGAGAACAACGATGTGGCCTGGGCCGATCTGCTCGCCGCGCTGAACACGGCGATGGGCGCGGGCACCTACGCAGCGCGTGAAGCGGATGCCGGCGGAAGTGGCGGCACCAAGACGGTGCTGTTCTACAAGCCTGCGGTGCTCACCCCGCAAGGTCCGCTGCAGGCGCTCAACACCTCGCTCTTCCAGCGCCCGCACCTCAGCCAGGGCTTCGTGGTGAACGCCACGGGCGGGCGCTTCCTGTTGAGCAGCGTACACCTGCGCAGCAAGCTCTGCGACAATGCCACGGGCGGCAACCTCGATCAGGGCGACGGTCAGGGCTGCTACAACGCGCTGCGCCGCGATCAGGCGACGGCCCTGCTCGAACACTGGGCCGAGGTGCGCGCATCCACCGGGATATCCGCACAGATCGCCCTGGGCGACTTCAATGCGTATGCGCAGGAGGACCCCATCGACCGCCTGCGTGCGGGCGGGCTGCAGGACCTGCTGCCGGAGGGTGCGCACAGCTACCGCTTCGAGGGCACCTTCGGCCGGCTGGACCATGCCTTCGGTACGGCACCGGCGGTGGCGGCGATGGCCGGTGCGGCCGTGTGGCACCTGAACAGCGACGAGCCCGCCGAGCTGGACTACCGCGAGGAGAACCTGCCCCTTTACCAACCCGGCCCCTACCGCAGCGCCGACCATGATGCACTGGTGATCGGCCTGCACAGTGACCTGATCAATGTGGGGGTGGTGGCGCACACCGTTGAGGGCGATGGGCCCGTGCAGGTGCGGCGTGCCGGGGAGGGCCTTGTATGGACCAGCTCCGCGACCGGGCCCTTCCGCGTGCAGGTGTGCGATGTGCAGGGCCGCATCCTGTTCACTACGACACCGCATGTCGAAGCCGTACGGCTTGCCATGAGCGGGATCGCAGCGCAGGTGTTGGTGTGGCGCGCCGTGGGTGCCGATGGAACGCCCATCGCTCAGGGTCGCGTATCGTGGTAGTCAGGTGGGCGCACCGCTCACCCCCTTGCGCAGGTCGTTCACCCGCGTTGGAAGGTGCACTGGTGCGTGTTGCGTAGCTTGTGGCAGCCAAACCCCTTTGCCATGCTGCGAAGACTCCTCCTTCCGTGCCTGCTGCTCGCACATCCGCTCTGTTCCCAGTCGTTCGAGTGGGCCCAAGGCGTCTACGGCGGTCAGTTCGATCAGGTCCTTGCGCGCGCCGTGGCCATGGACGGCCAGGCCGCAGTGATCACCGCGGGCGAGTTCAGCACCACGGTGGACATCGATCCGGGTGCCGGTGTTCAGACGATCACCAGTGCGGGCGGTACGGACATCTGGGTCCGCAAGTGCGATGCCCTGGGACAGTTCCTCTGGGGCTTGCGCATCGGCGGTGCCTCCGGTGATCAGGTCTTCGGTCTGGCGGTGGATGGCGATGGCAACATCCTGCTCACCGGTCGCCTCATCGGACAGGTGGACCTCGATCCCGGACCGGGCCAGGACCTCTGGACCACGCAGAACAGTGGCATCGATGTGTTCGTGCTGAAGCTCGATCCGCAAGGCGGCTACCTCTGGGGGCGTGTCTTCGGTGGCTTGGGCACCGACCAGGGCAACAGCATCGCGGCGGACGGGGACGGCCATGTGGTCACGGTGGGCTACCTGGGCAGCGGGGGCGACCTCGACCCCGGCCCCGGTGTCGCAGCGGTCACGGGTGCCGGGCAGCAGGACATTTTCGTGCAGAAGCTCGATGCAGCGGGGAACTTCGTGTGGGGCCACGCGGTGGGCGGCACAGGCAATGATGTGGCATACGATGTGGCCATCGGGCCGGATGGGGAGGTGCTGCTCTGCGGAGAGTTCCGCAACACGGTGGATCTTGATGCCGGTGTCGGTCTGGTGAACCTCAGCAGCGGCGGGGCCGAGGATGCCTTCGTGCAGAAGCTGTTCTCCGACGGCACCCACGCCTGGGCGCACCGCTTCGGTGGCACGGGCAGTGAGCGTGCGCGTTCGTTGGTGGTGGCTTCGGATGGAGCGGTCAGCTTCACCGGGCGCATCACCAGCCCCACCGACTTCGACCCCGGCCCCGGTGTGTTCGAGCTGCCGGGTGCCAACACGGAGGATGCGTTCGTGGCGCAGCTCAGCGGCAGCGGTGCCTTTGCGTGGGCCTTCCGCCTTGCCACCTTCCTCAACGAAGGAACGGCCCTCGCGGTGGACGATGAGGACAACCTCTACAGCACGGGCAGCTTCGGCACCTTCAGCAACAATGCGCTCGACCTCGATCCAGGGCCCGGCACCACCAATGTGCTCAGCAACGGGGGCGGAGACTGCTGGCTGGCCAGCTACGATGCCGACGGTGTGTTCCGCTGGGGCTTCGCGGTGGGTAGTGCGCAGAACGATGCACCCCTTGCGCTCACGGTCGGTCTGGCGGGCCGTGTGGCGCTTGCCGGTGCGCATCGCCAGACCATCGACCTCGACCCTTCCGCGGCCACCTTCAACCTCACCACGGCAAGCCCTTCGGCCAACGGCGGCTTCACGGCGGTGTACGGCGTGCGCAAGGTGGAGGCGGTGTACGTGCGGGCGAAGGTCTACCTGCAAGGCGCTCATCAGGACAACTTCATTCCGCAGCGCGACGACCTGCGCATGGCCGGTCTGCTTCCGGTGAGCGAGCCGTACAGCGCGATGGGCTTCAGCCTCGACGATACCCTGCAGACCAACGCGCTGGTGCTCAGCTGGAGCCTGGGCGCGGCCATCGTTGACTGGGTGCTCGTGGAGCTCCGCGACCCCTTGGAGCCCGGCACGGTGCTCAACCGGCAGGTGGGCCTCTTGCGCGCGAGCGGCGATGTGGTGGCGCCCGATGGGGTGTCGGCCATCGCCTTCGACCGACCTGAAGGGCCCTACCAGGTGGCCGTGCGCCACCGCAATCACCTGGGCGTGATGACGGCCCTTCCCGTGGCCCTCGCACCATCCCCCACCGCGCTCGACTTCCGCGACCCGGCGTTGCCCACCTGGGGTGCCGAGGCACAGCGCGAGGTGAACGGTGTGCGCATGCTCTGGAGCGGCAACACGCTGCTGGACGATGCGCTGCGCTACACCGGTGCGGCCAACGACCGTGACCCCGTGCTGGCGCGCATCGGCGGCATCATCCCCACCAATGTGGTGGGCGGCTACTGGCCGGAGGATGTGAACCTCGATGGCCTGGTGAAGTACGCCGGTGTCGCCAATGATCGCGACCTCATCCTGCAGAACATCGGAGGATCGGTGCCCACGGCCGTGCGGTGGGAGCAGCTCCCCTAGTCAGACGCCTTCATTGGACGATCACCATCTTGCACCCATGCGCTATGCTCTCTCCGTGCTCCTGTTGGCGATGGGCCTTTGCGCTCATGCACAACTGGACAGCCTGTTGCGTGTGCTGCACCAATTGCCTCGGGACACGAGCAGGCTGCCCGTACTGACCGAACTGCTGCGCAGCACCGTGTTCCACGACCCGGACAGCGGACTGGTGTTCGCCGCGCAGTACCGTGCGCTGGCGCTCGCTGCCGGGGACAGCATGGAGCTGGGCAAGGGCCACAACTACACGGGCATGTGCCACTCCTTCATCGGCGAGCAGGATGAAGCGCTTCGGCACTACCTCCAGGCGCTCACCTGTTTCGAAGGCGGCGACGATCCCTGGTACACCGCGATGGCGCACAATAACGTGGCCACCGTGATGGAGAAGACCGGTCGGATGGATGATGCGGCCGTGGTGTACCGACGTGCGCTCGACGGGTTCCGCATCGCCGATGACCCTGCCTGGGTGGCCAATGTGGGGAACAACCTGGGCAATGTGTTCCACGCCAACGGGCAGCTCGACAGTGCCATCCGCTACTACGAGCAGACCGACAGCATCCTGATGTCCCTCGGTGAGCGCTCCTTTGCGGCCCAGGTGCGCATGAACTTGGCGAACTCACACTTCCAGAAAGGTCACAAGGCGCATGCGTTGGAGCTCATCCGCGGTGCTGTGGCCATGCATTCACCCGAGGAGGATGAAGTGAACCACGCGGACCTGCTGCTCAACCTGGGCCGTCTGCAGGGCGAGAACGGCATCGATGACAGCGCGCTGATGAACATCCGCGCAGGGATCGCCCTCGCACAGCGTGTGGGTTCCAAGCAGGCGGAGGCGGAGGGCGCGTCCTTCCTGAGCGACCTCTACGAACAGCGGGGACAGGCGGATTCCGCCTTGTTCCATTTCAAGCACATGAAGGAGTTGCGCGATGCGCTGTTCAATGAGGAGCGTGCCGCACAGATCACCGAGATGAAGGAGAAGTACGAGAGCGGTCGCAAGGATGTGCTGCTCGCCGAGAGCAGGGCCCAGTTGGAACGCCGCGCCCTTACCATCAAGGCCATCGCGGGGGGCGCCCTGCTCCTGCTGGCGGCGGCCCTGTTCGCCTATCGTGCCTACCGGATCAAACAGCGTGGCGAGGCCGAGCTTGCCCAGAAGAACGCCGTCATCGAACAACAGCTGCGCGAGAAGGAACTGTTGGTGCGCGAGATCCATCACCGCGTGAAGAACAACCTGCAGACCGTCAGCAGCCTGCTCAGCATCCAGGGCCGGGGCATCACCGATGAGAAGGCCAGACAGGCCGTGAACGACGGTCGGCTGCGGGTGAAGAGCATGGCGCTCATCCACCAGGACCTCTACCGCGAGGGCGATCTCACCGGTGTTCGGATGAAGGAGTATGTGGAGAAGCTCGCCGGCAGCCTGCTCAGCAGCTACGCCAGCAGTGACCGTGTTGAGCTGCGTTGTGAAGTGGAGGACCTCAGCCTTGATGTGGACACGGCCGTGCCGATCGGATTGATCCTGAACGAGCTCATCACCAATGCCCTGAAGTATGCCTGGCCCGATGCACGCCCCGGTGTGCTCGCCATCACACTGGGCCGCGCAGGCGATGCACTGCGCATCGCCGTGCGGGACGATGGTGTGGGCTATGATCCGCAAGCCACACGCAGTGCGGATGGCACGGGCTTCGGGCTGGGCATGATCAAGACCTTCGCCAGCAAGCTGAAGGCGGAGTGGAGCATCCGCAACGAGGCCGGCACCGTGGTTGAACTCATGGTCCGGAATTTCCATCTTGCGGCCTGATGGACGCCGTTCGCATCCTGATCGTGGAAGATGAGCCGCTGATCGCGGAGGACCTGCGTGCGCACCTCGAGGAGCTGGGCTATCAGGTGTGCGCCACGTGCGACAATGCATTGGATGCCATGGCCGAGCTCCTCGCGCAGAAGCCGGATCTGCTACTGCTGGACATCAACCTGGGCGAGGGCGCCGATGGGGTGCAACTGGCTGAAAAGGTGAAGGGCACCTACAGCATCCCCTTCATCTTCGTCACCAGCCACAGCGACGCGGCCACCCTGGAGCGCGTGAAGCCGCTCCAGCCCGCCGGCTTCATCATCAAGCCCTTCGACGAGAACGACCTGCGCACCCAGATCGAACTGGCATTGGCGCGCCATGCCCATGCGGTGGAGGTCTCCGCCACGCCCACCGAAGCACAGCGCAGCGACTTCGTCATCGCCGACAGCATCTTCATCAAGGACAAAGGCCGCCTCACCAAGGTGGCCATCGACGACATCCACATCGCCGAAGCGGATGACAACTATGTCACGCTCCATACCCCTTCCAAGAAGTACGTCATCATCAGCACCCTCGCAGCGGTGGAGGAGAAGCTCGGCAGTCCGCACCACCAGCGCATCCACCGCAGCTACCTGGTGGACACCCGCCGGATCACCGCGGTGGAGGAGGGGTACGTGCGCATCGGCACACAGAGCCTGCCCGTGGGCAGGACCCACAAGGAGGCGTTGATGGCGCGGATCAGGACGCTGTGAGCGTTCACCCGATCCTCGCATCCGTTCACCCGATCGGGGTGTCCTTCACCGCGCCTTTTCAGCACGTTCGTGGCATCAACCGCCACTGCCATGCGCGACCGTCTCCTGCTCCTCTTCACGGCGATGTGCCTGTCCGTCCTTGCGGCCTATGCCCAACCCTCCGACGCACAGATCATCAAGGACCTCAGCGGCCCCGGCGTGTTGAAGGTCGAACTTACACCCGGCCCCACCCGGAAGGAGTGGCACAGCGCACACGGCCAGTACATGTGGGACCGCGTGGCCTACGTGACCCGCAAGGCGGATGTGCCCGAATACCCGCAGGCCACCGTGCGCCTCACCGGCATCGCGCGTTACCACTACGGCGCCAGCACCAGCTTCCGCGAGTTCAAGGTGGCCGACAGCGAGTACTTCGGACTTCCTGCGCCCACCAAGGATGAGATGATCGGCATGATCCGCGAGCGCTACCTCGCCTTCCTCGGCTGGCGTGCCAACAGCATGGTCGGTGACCTCCACTTCCTTCGCATCCCAGCGGGCGAAGGGGTCACCTGGCACACACCCCGCTCCTTCACGATACCCGTGGAGATCGAGTTCGACGCCAAGACCAGCATCTACGACCTCACCACCATCTACGAGAAGGTGGACGTGCGCTTCTACCGCGACGCTGTGAGCGGGCCGTGGAAGGAGAACATCGTGGCCAGCAGCCGCGAGCGCAAGGATGGCACGGTGCGAACCTTCTCCAAGGAGGAGCTCGACGCCATGCCCACCATGAAGGAGCAGCTCGAAGAGCAGCAGGCCCAGACCGCGCTGGCCGAACTTGGCGAGGTCAGCATCCCCGACTTCGCCCGCGACGTGGACGTGTTCATGTACACCCACAAGCTGCTGCGCGAAGGCACGGCCGCCCAGTTCGAAGCGTACCTGATCCGCATGCTGGCTCCTTTCTACTTCGTGGAAGGCAGCACCACCCGCCTCACGCCGCAGGGCGCCGACCTCGTGAACAAGGCCGTGAACAACGCCTTCAAGGGGAAGAGCACCTACGCCCAACAGTACTGTCCCGACCCGGGGGTGAAGCACCAGCAACCCAACATGATGGAATGGTGGAACGCCACACAGGATGCGCATACCCGCATGTCGCTCACCAAGGGCGGTGGCACCTGGAAGAACGGCCAGAAAGTGGGCGAGACCTTCAAGATACAGGCACTGGAGGTGTGGATGCTCACCAGCGCCGATGACATCGCCCGCATCAGCAGCTATGAGCCGGGCATGTTGTGCAAGGGGAGCAGCGCTGCGTCCGCGCCAGCAGCCCGCACCACGGGTGGCGCAAGCGCCCCGGCAGCACCGACCACCAACGCCCCCGCGAAGGGTGGCGCCAACGACCTGCTGAACAAGGGCAAAGGACTCCTGGATAAGATCACCAAGCCATGAAACACCTCTACACGATCCTTCTCGGCTGCGCGCTCGGCACAAGTGTCCATGCCCAGCTCTCGGGCACCAAGACCGTGGGTGGCAGCAACCCCGACTATCCCACCATCACCGCCGCAGTGAACGCGCTCATGAGCGAAGGCGCTGCAGGCAACGTCACCTTCGATATCAGGCCGGGAACCTATGCCGGTCAGTACAGCCTGGGTGTTGTTCCCGGTACACCCGGCACCATCACCTTCCGCAACAGCAGCAACGGCGCGCAGCTGGTGGACCTGGAGCATGACGCCAGCGGTCCTTCGGACAACTACATCTTCCGCGTGGATGGCACGGATGATGTGCGCTTCGAGAAGCTCACCTTCCGTCCGCTCGACTTCAACTATGCCCGCGCCATCCACTTCTTCAACGCCATTGAAGGCCTGACCATCGAACAGTGCGTGTTCCGCGGCAGCACCAACCCATCGGGCTCGGCCTACTTCGACCGCATCCTCGTGCACTGCGACCAGGCCGCGATCAACACCAACAACAACCCGCAGGATGTGCTGATCCTGGACAACTCCTTCTTCGACGGCAATACGGCCATTGAGCTGGAAGGATACGGCTTCAGCGGTGCGCGCATCGGGGGGCTCATCATCACCGGCAACGAGTTCCGTCAGCAGGTCGGCACGGGCGTTCGGCTGAACAACTGCCGGGGACAGATCGGCGACAATGCCTTCAGCACCACCGTGGGCAACTGGTACGTCGGCATCCGCACCACCTACTTCGATGGGGGCAGCCAGATCCGCCGCAACGATATCCAGGCCTACGCCACCAACGGTTGTACCGGCATCGAAGTGGGCAACACACAGAACACCACCGGCAACATGATCAGCAACAACATGGTGTACGTGAACGGCACTGGCGATGTGTGGGGCCTGGCCGTGTATAATCTGTGGGACATGAAGATCGTGCACAACAGCGTGCTCGTGGCCGCCGGCAACGAGTTCCAGAGCTACGCCTTCTACCACCTGAGCAGCTTTGCCGACGGTCAGGATGCACTGGTGCGCAACAACATCTTCGCCAACAACGCGGGAGGCATGGCCTATTACGTGCAGGTGCCTGGCAACGTCGCCACCGAGGACCATAATTGCCTGTTCTCCACGGGTGGGATGCTGTCCCAGGTGGGCAGCAGTGACCACGCCACCATTGCCGAGCACCAGGCAGGCACCGCGCAAGGTGCAGGCGATACCGATATCGACCCGGTGTTCCCCGCACAGCCGGACCTGCACATGAACAATTGTGAGCTGGACGATCTGGGTGAGTACTACTTCGCAGTGGCAGCGGACATTGACAGTGAAGCGCGTGGCAACCCCGCCTGCGACATGGGCGCCGATGAGTTCGAGCCGACGTCCGTGGTGGGCGCCAACACCATCGTGATCGACCAGACCCAGCTGCCTTACGAGCTTGGCTTCGGAGCCACCTTCAACAGCTACCAGTGGAACACCGGCGAGAGCACGCCCACGATCACCATTACCGCTGGGGGCACCTACAACTGCCTGGTGATGGATGTCAACTTCTGCATGTACACCGTGTTCGTCACCGTCGTGGTGGACATCAGCACTGGTGTTGACCCGCATGCAACATCGGACGTGGGCGTACATCCCAACCCGGCCACCGACCGGATATGGCTGACCGGTCCGGATGCAGGCATGCCGTATGTGATACAGGATGCAGCCGGACGAGTGGTCGCGCAGGGAGTGACGCCGCAGGGCGCACCCATCGGTATTGATGCGTTGGTCCCCGGTGTCTATCTGCTGCGCCCCTCAGGCGCGGCTGTGGGCGCTGCACGCTTCGTGAAGCAGTGAACGGGAAGTGAGCGGCGGCAGGATGCTGGACAATGCGGTCTTTTTGCGCGACGGGGCACAGCATGTGCGGGTGTCCGTTCAGGAGATCCTCTATCTGGAGGCGGATGACAACAGTACCCGCGTCCATTGTGAGGCGCGTGCGTACGTTGTCGGCCGCATGCTGAAGACCGTGCTGGACGAGATCGCCTGCGCTCGCCTGGAGCGTATCCACCGCTCCTATGCCGTGAACATGGACCGCGTGCAGGCCATCAGCGACAACGGTCTGCACGTGGGCGATCGCTGGCTGCCGATCGGGCGCAGCTACCGCCCCGCCGTCCTGCAACGCCTGCGCATGATCTGACCGTACCGGTCCCCCGCAGGCCAACGGGCATACGCCAGGCCTCGCTGAAGGCTCGGGGACGTTCACCCATGCTTTCCTGGCGTTCACCCATTGGCGCTGGACCTGGCCGGCCTGGCAGAGGAACTTGCCATTCCTAGTGTACCGGGCCATGTCCCCCCGTCGATCGCTCTTCCTCCTCGCGCTCCTGCTCGAATCCCTCGCCCATGCGCAGCTCAACGGCACGTATGTGATCGATGGCGGGGGAGGAGGGGACTACACCAGCTTCACGGCCGCGATCGCCGACATGACAACGCTGGGCATCACGGGCCCCGTGGTCTTCGAGGTGGCGAACGGCACCTACACCGAACAGCTCGTCCTGGGGAACGTGCCCGGGAACAGCAACATCAACACCATCACGTTCAGGGGCCAGAGCCTGGACAGCTCGCTCGTTACGCTCACCTGGCCCACGGGCACCCTTGCGGCCACGATGCGCATGAGCGGCGCGGATCGCGTGAACGTCGAACATATGACCATCGCACGCAGCGGGGGCACCACGTTGGCGGGCAGCTGCGTCGATTGGGAGTGGACGGTGGTCAATGCCACCACGCGTTCTGAGTACATTTTCTTCCGCCATTGCCGCTTCACGAACGTGAGCACCAACGCCAATGCCATGCTGGTGCGGGGCTTGGCGGAGAACAACGAACGCAACGTGGTCTTCGACCAGTGCCGCTTCGAGGGGGGCTACACCGGCGTGCAGTGGAGCATGGACTACTCCCAATTGACGCTGGAGGTGAGGAACAGCGTGTTCACCGGACAGCGCTCGCGCTGCATCCAGCTGATGAACGCCGGCACCGGCGACCCGGAGGTGTACATCGAGGACAATGAGATCACCGGCCCCGTGCTCACCGCGAGCACCGCAGTGGACGTGGCGCACAACTCCAACCTGCTGCAGATCTGCCGCAACCGCGTGGTGGCCAATGCGCTGGGCGGTGCGGCCATGAGCATTGCCTGCAACGGTGCCGACCCCACTTGGACGGTGGTGCGCAACAACATGATCATTGGTACAACCACGGCGAAGGGAGTGGTGGTGACCGGCAATACGAACGGGCTCGGCATCATCAACAACTCCATCAGCACGGCGTTGGGCCGGGGACTGGAGCTCACGGCCACGGGCACCGGGAACCTGCTGGTGGGCAATGCGGTGCGTGCCACTACGTACCCGCTCTACCATACCGGTGGGATGAGCTTCGACCAGGTGGACCACAACGTGCTCCATGCCAGCGGTGCGCTCTGGGTGCTATGGGGCGGCGCAGCATACACTGAACTCGGTGCCTTGCAGTGCGCCACGGGCCAGCACCTGTATTCCGTGCAGGCCGATCCGAGGTTCATCAACAACACCAGCGACCTGCACGTGCAAGCCGGTTCGCCGTGCCTGGGCCAGGGCACCTTGACAGTGGGGCTATGGCAGGACTTCGATGGCGATGTACGGAGCCTGCCCGTGGCCAGCGCGCCCGACATCGGTGCCGATGAGGTCGATGGCGTCTGCACCGGGCTGATGGGCACCTTCGTCATCGGTCCATCCGGAACCGCCGATCACGCCACGTTCAACGAGGCGCTGAACGCATTGAAAGCATGCGGCATCAGTGGTCCGGTGATCTTCGAGGTGGAGGATGGCACCTATACCGAGCGACTGACCATCGGCCCCATCAAAGGAGCGAGCAGTGTCAATACCGTCACCTTCCGTGGGCAGTCCTTGGACAGCACCGCTGTGACACTGAACACCGCATCGCTCACGAGCACCTTCACCGCGCCCAATTACCTGATCCGTTGTGACGGCTGCTCCCACATCCGCTTCGAGCACATGACGCTGTCACGGTCCGCAGCGTTCAACTATTCCCGCGTGGTGGAGTTGGACCCGGGATGCCTCCCCATCACCGACCTGCGGCTCAGCCATTGCCGGGTCATGAACGGCAACGCGCTCACGACGAACGCATCGCTGATCTACCGGAGCGTCGCACCGTTCACCGGGTCCGCTTCGTACACCTTGGAGCGTTGCGCGCTCATCGGTGGATTCTGCGCGCTGGAGTCCTTACCCATCGGACCGGGCTCTACGGATACCGTGTCGGTCGTGCAGTGCGAAAGGCCCTCAGGCGCCAACGGGTTCCGGCTGGGGAACAACACCGGACCGATCACCATCGAGGGCAACTCGATCGTCATGGGCACCACACGCGGGATCGAGCTCACCTCCATCAGGGGGGCTGTACGCGTGATGGCCAACACGATGACGGGTGGAACAGGCAGCACCTCGCTCGGGATGAACCTCGCGAACATCGACCCACCTCCGCCGGCCCGCGCCCTCATTGCGAATAATGCCGTAGCGGTGAACGGGGTGGGCATCGTGATGGGCGGCATCAACACCCGCGTTGACCTCGTGCACAACAGTGTCCGCAGCAGGGGGGCCAATGGTCCGGCGTTCCGTTCGTTCGCCATCGCTCCCCCCACCGACGTCAACATCCTCAACAACATCTTCAGTGCTGCGGACGATGTTGCGTTGACGTTCAACAGTTCGGGCATCATCGCATCCAACAACTGCTTCGAGCGCAGCTCGCCAGGCCCGGTCGTCACGTGGAACGGCACCTCCTACACCACCATGACCGCGTTGCAGGCGGGCTCCGGCACGCACCCCGCTTCAATGATCGCGGACCCGCATTTCTTCGACCCCCTGGCCGACCTGCACGCCTATGCCATGGAGCTCGATGGCGCCGCTTCGCCCTTCCTGGGTGTCACCACGGACATGGATGGCGGGCCGCGCGATGCCACCACCCCCGATATCGGCTGCGATGAGTTCACCCCACAGCTCTGGGCCGAAGCGCTCAACACCTGCTCCGCTGCCGACCCCATCGTCAGCACCGGCACCGGCCAGGACCAGTGGATATACGCGGACCGCAAGGTGGTGGCGCGCTTCAACGACAATGGCCAGGCCCTGGGCACCGTGAACATGAACGTATTCCTGCATGGCGGACCGGTGCGTCAAAGCCTCCTTGGGCAGCACTACCTGGACCGCAACTGGCAGCTCATCACCCAGAACCCCATCACCGCTGGTGCCATCGTGCGCCTCTTCCACAGCGGCGATGAGTTCGTTCCCTTCGCTGCCGCCGACCCCACCGTTACGGTGGCTGCCGATGCGGGTGTGGCGCAGTATACCGGAGCAGGCGAGAACTGTGACCTCGCGGACAATGCACTGACCGGGGCGGGTTGGATATCCCACTTCCCAGCGTCTCCCGGTGCTGAGCCCCGTATCCAAGCGTCCGGCGGCACCTTCGGTCACACGGCCGTACTACCGGTCAGCGGCGAGCTCTACATCTCCGGCCAGGCCACTCCACTGCCCGTGGAGCTGCTCTCCTTCAACGCTGAACGGACCAACGCAGGTGAGGTGCGGCTTTCCTGGGTCACGGCCACCGAACACAACAACACAGGGTTCGAGGTGTGGCGGCAGGTGGAGGGTGATGCGGCGTTCAGCCAGGTGGCCTGGGTGGATGGGGCGGGCAACAGCCTGCACCTGCTCCAGTACCTCCATACGGACAACAACCCGGCCACCCGGGTGAGCTTCTACCAGCTCAGGCAGGTGGATAACGATGGCACCAGCGCATGGTCCGAAGTGGTGGCCGTGCAAGGCGCCGCCACCGCCGGGCTGATGGTCCTGCCCAACCCGGCACGGGACCACTTCACCCTGCGTGGAGCGGACGACCTCCCGGGACCGGTTGAGCTGATCGATGCCCGTGGCCGTGTGGTGCGCACCTGGCAACTACGCGACCCGCTGGATCTGTCCGGCATCGTCCCCGGCGCTTACCTGGTGCGCCTGCCCGCCAGCGACCGACCGCCGGTGCGCCTGCTGGTGCAATGACCCGCCGATCCCCTATCTTCGTCCTTCCGGCAGGCTCAGGCACCATTCTTGTGCTGCCGTACGTCAATACCGACACATACCGTCAACACCATGCGCACGCTCGCCCTCATCGCCGCTCTGGCCTGCTTCGGCTTCACCGCCCAGGCCCAGCAGAACGCCACCATCACCACCGCTCCGGCCAAGGCCGCCCAGGACCCCCACATGGATGCCGTGCGCACCCTTTCCGGTCAGCTGAAGGACAGCTTGGGCAAGGTGCAGCAGTTGAGCATGGCCAACAACAAGCAGCTGCAGGCTGCCAGCGGCGCCGAACAGGAGCGGCTGGGCCTGCTGCGTACGGAGATCGCCGGCATGATGAACCGCTTGGAGAAGAACCTCACCACGGTGAACCGCAGCACCCCTGAGACCTTCGAGGCTGCCAGCACCGAGGCACAGGCCAGCATGGCCATGGCCGAAGAACTGATCGCCAAGGCGAAGGCCGGCAAATAAGGCCTTCCGAACAGCATGGACAGGGGCCGTTCCCATCGGGCGGCCCTTGTTCGTTGCATATCCTTTTTCGCCAGCTTCTCGTACGAGCACGTTCACCAACCACCGGACGTTCATGGAGATCAGACGCGTTGCCGAAGGAGAGCTTACGCACAAGGAGTTCTACAACGAGTATTGGAAGAAAGGCATTCCGCTGGTCTTCACCGAAGCCAGCAGGAAGTGGAAGGCCTCCGGCACCTTCACACCCGACTTCTTCCGCACCCAGTTCGGTGACCGCCGCACTGTGGTGAACGGCACGGAGTACACCATGGCCGAGATCCTCGACCTGGTGGAAGGCAAGGACACCGGCCGTCCGGTGCCCTACCCCTGCAAGTACCACATCCGCGGTCAGCTGCCCGAACTGGCCGGGCACATGAACCCGTTGGACCTCGGTTATGCGCGGCCCAACTGGCTGGAGAGTCGCTGGTTCCAACGCGGCAACTGGGGCAACGCCACCGAATTGTTCATCGGCGGTCCCGGCGGGCAGTTCCCCTACATCCACATCGACTACTACCACCTCAGCGCCTGGATCAACCAGCTCTACGGCGAGAAGGAGTTCACGGTGTACCCGCGCGAGCAGGCCCACCTGATGTACCCTGACCCCAACGATCCGTGGAAGTCGCTGATCAACGATCCGGAGAACCCCGACTACGAGCGCTTCCCGCTCTTCAAGCAGGTGACCCCGTACAAATTCGTGATCAAGGCGGGCGAATCGCTCTACGTGCCCTTCGGCCTGTGGCACACCGCGCGCTCCCTCACCACCTCCATGTCCGTGGCCTACGACCTGATGAACGCCGAGAACTTCCCCGACTTCCTCAAGGACGTGTGGGACTTCCGGAAGGGCGGCAACAAGGCCAAGGCCGTGGCCATCACCGGCTACGCGGCCGTGGCTGGAGCGCTCTGCAAGGTGGAGGACATGCTCGGTGTGCAGCGCAGCAGCGACCGCGCCTGATCCAACAGGAGACCTGAATGACGCATGCCCGGCTGGAATACGGCCGGGCATGTGCGTTCATGCTGGAAGATCGGTCGCGTTATAGCTTCGAGAGGTAATGGTCCTCCTGGCTGCGCATCTCTTCGCGTTGCGCCTTGGTCTTGTCGCGGTGGCCCAGCAGGTGCAGCAGGCCGTGCACCATCACGCGGCGCAGCTCGTGCTGGGCGCTCACCCCGAAGCCCCGCGCGTTCTCGCGCACCCGGTCGTAGCTGATCAGGATGTCGCCGCTCACACCGGTGCCGGTCTGCCCGTCGAAGGTGATCACATCGGTGAAGTCGTCGTGGCCCAGGTAGCGCTGGTTGTATTCGAGCAGCGCGGCATCGGTCAGCAGCACGTAGGTGAGCTCGTTGATGCTGTGGCCATGATCGCGGGCCACGGCGGTGAGCCAACGGCGCAGACGGTCCTTGTCGCGAAAGGCGTGGGGAACGCCCGCTGCCTTGAACGCGATGGTGGCCATGGTGCTTACTCTTGGGCGGCGTCGATGCGGAAGGCCATCGTCACGGTGGCCCCCTGGTCCTGGAACTCCACCTCTTCGGCCAGGGCGCGCATCAGGAACACGCCGCGGCCGTGTGGCTTCTCCAGGTTCTGCGGATCCGTGGGGTCGGGCAGGTGGTCGTAGTCGAAGCCGGGCCCCTGGTCCTGCACCAGGAAGATGATGCGGCCGTCCTTCATCGCGTAGCCCAGGGTCACCTGCTTGGTGGGGTCCAGGCGGTTGCCGTGGTGGATGGCGTTGTTCACCGCTTCGGTGAGGGCGATGAGGATGTTGCCGTAGCGGCTTTCGTGCACGTTGTGCGTGGAGCAGGCTTCATCAATGAGCTTCTCGGCAAGGGCGATGTTCTCGGCCTTCGCGGGGAAGTCGATGCGCTGGGTGAACTCCATCTCTTGGGTCAAGGCTCCCATGGGCTTCAGGGTCGGTCAAAGGTACCGAAATAGGCATTGACCCGATCGCGGTAGTACGGCTTCAATCCCGGGGGCACTGTTCGTAACAGTTCGGCCTCGCGTGCGCGCTGGCGTTGCTGCTGGAAGTAGCGGGCAGGGTCGGGCGGCGGCTGGTCGCGCCCTTCGTTGCTGGTGCGCTTCTGGTCCAGCTCGCGCTCGCGCTCGGCCTTCTCGTGCTCCAGCAGGCGCGTCATGATGTCCTGCTGCCGGCGCAGGGTCTCGGGGGTGATGTTCTTGTTCACGATGTCCTTCTCGTTCTTCTCCATCTCCTCAGCCAGCTTGTTGATGGAGTTGCCCGCGCCGCTGCCGTCCTTGTTCAGCTCCTGGGCCAGCTTCTGCATCTCCTTGCGGATGGCCGCCTGCTGCGCGGCGAGGTTGGCCAGCTGCTGGCTCATGCCGGGCATGCCCATGCCGCCGGGGTTCTTCTCACCGGGCTTTTCGCCGGGCTTCTGACCCTTTTCCATGGCCTTGCGCATCTCCTCCAGCTGCTTCTGCAGGGCCTGCTGCTGGGCCTTCATCTTGGCCATGCTGGGCTTGTTGCCCTTGCCATTGCCGCTGCCGCCGGGCTTGTTGCAGTTGCCGCTGCCGGGCATGCTCTGTGCCATCTGTTGCTGCATCTGTTGCAGCGCCTCGTTCAGCAGCAGGGCCAGGTTGTTCAGGCTGGTCATGGCGTGCTGCTGCTTGTCGGCGGCCATGGGCTTGAAGCGTTCGTTGGCGCGGGCCTCGCCCAGCAGGCGGGTGGCCTCGTCCATGTTGCCGTTCACCGCCGTCATCTCGCGGTTCACGATGGCCTCCAGCTGGGGTACGCGCTTGCTCAGGGCGTAGAGGCTGTCCTCGATCACCTTGGCATCGTCCCGCAGCTTGCGCTGTTGCCGTCCATGCTGCACGAAGCGCGGGTCGCGCACGCTGGTGCCCTGCAGCTCTTCCATCAGGCCCTCCTGCTCGAAGCTCAGGTGTACGATGTTCTCCAGCAGCTGGCGCAGGGCGTCCATGTCCTCCTCCTGCTGCTCCTGCGCGCTGTTCTGCATGGCGCTCTTCATCTGGAAGGCCAGCTGCTCCATCTGCTCGGCGGCCTTCTTCTGGCTCTGTCCGGCCTTCTGGTTCTGCTTCTTCTCCAGCTGGTCGCTGCTCTTCTGTTGCTCGTCCTGGATCTGCTGCTCCTGCTCATCGGTCTTGGGCAGTTCCATGGGTGTTTCCAGCTCGCTGTTCTTCTTTTCCAGCTCGTCCATCTCCTTGCGCAGCTCATCCATCTCCTTGTTCAGCTCGGCCTGCTCCTTCTTCAGTTCCTCCTGATCGGCCTTGCCTTCCTCGGTCTTTTCCGCCAGCTCCTCCTGCTTTTCCGCCAGCTCCTCCAGTTGCTTGGCGAGGTCCTCGGCCTTCTGCTCCACCTCCATGCGCTTGAACTGCTCCAGCGCGCGGTCCAGCTCCTTCTCGATGTCCTGCTGGTCCATCTTCATCTCCTGCAACTGTTCCTGCAGCTGCTCCTTGTCCACCTTCTCCATCAGCTCCTGCACCTTGCGGTAGAGCTCCTTCATCTCTTCGCTCAGCACGTTCTCGAAGAGTTCCTGCACCTGCTGCTGCTTCTCCAGGATGCGCTGCTCCTGCGGGTTGAACTCCTGTTGGCGCTGCTGGTCCTGCCGCAGTTGCTCGCTGTTCTGCTCGATGCGCTCCTGCAGCTGCTGCTGGCGTTGCAGCACGTTCTCCAGCTTCTGCTTGTCCTGCCAGCCGAGCTCCTTCTTCTGCATCAGCTCGCGGCGCAGCTTGTCCAGCTCCTGCTGCAGGTCCTGGGCCTCGCGGATGTTCTCCTTCAGGGCGCTCTTGAGGGCTTCGCTCTGCTGCTCCTGTTGCTTGGACAGTTCCTTCAGCGTGGGGGCCTCGAACACCTGGGTGCTGCTGCGGGCGCTCTTGCTGCCGGTCACCCCGTCGTTGTCCCACACCTCGAACCAGTGCTCCACGCGATCGCCGGGCTGGATGTTGAGGTCATAGAGCTCCCAGCTGTGGAAGAACTCCTGGCGGGTCTGGCGCGCATCGATGGGCAGTTGGAAGCTGCCGCTGCGGCGCTCGGGGGGCACGCTGTCACCGCCGCTCACGAAGCGGTAGTGGAAGAGCAACCGCTTGAAGCCGTGGTCATCGCCCACTTCGCCGCGGTAGAAGAGGCGCTTCAGGGCGGTGCTGTCGCTGCGGGTCTCCACCTGGATGGTGGGGTGCAGGTCGGGGATCACCTCCAGGCGGTACTGCAGGCTGTTGCTGGCGGCGCGGGCACCGGCATAGGGGGCCATGCGGTAGCTGTGGCTGCGCAGCAGGCGGCGGTCGGCGCGGAAGGTGCTGGTGCCCGCGTCGCTGGTGGTGGGCGCCAGGGTGTAGGTGCTGTCGTCGAAGGCCAGGTCCAGGCGGTCGGCGCTGCGGGCGCGCAGGGTCCAGGTGACGCGGGTGCCGACGGGCACGCTCAGGTCGCCGCTGTTCTCCACCGTGGTGGCCGGCAGCCCCAGGTAGCCCGGCGGTTCCAACAGCAGCCGCAGATCCAGCAGCAGCGGATCGGCCACCGTGTGCAGGGTGTAGGTGGGGCTGCGGAAGCCCTCGGCCACGAAGGCGAAGGCCGTGGTGTCGCGCACGTTGCGGAAGCGGTGGCTGAAGCGTTGTCCGTCCACCCGCACCAGCGGGATGCGTTGCCCGTCCACCTCCACGTCCACCTGTTGCGGGATGGCGTTGCCCTCGATGCCCAGCAGCACCTCGAAGTCCTGCTGTTCGGCCACGGTGAGGCTGTCGTTCAGCAGCACGAAGCGGAAGGGGGCTTCGGGCAGGAACTCGCTGCGGTGCTCCAGCAGGCGCTTGGTGGGGCCGGTGATGAGGCTGGGCGCGGCGAAGAGCAGGACCAACAGCACGGCCAGCGGGGGCAGGGCATAGCGCAGGTAGTGCGTATTGCGGCGCAGGTCGATGGCCTGGGCGAAGGGCACCGGAGCCAGTTCACGGCTGCGCTGGGCGATGGCCGCCTCGATCAGGGCGCGTTGGTCGGGTTGCTGGCCCGCCATGGTGCGCAGCTGCAGGGTGTTCAGCAGCTTGTCCTGCACCTGCCCGAAGTGGGTGCCCACGATGCGGGCGGCTTCGGCATGGTCGATCACCGGTCCCAGCCGCTGGCGCTTCAGCAGGGGCAGGGCCACGAAACGCCCCAGGATCACCGCCATGGTGCCCACCGTGCCCCAGAACAGTGCGGTGCGCACGGTGGTGCCGAAGTGGCCCAGGTGCTCCAGCAGCGCGGCGCCCAGGAACACCACCACCAACAGCCCCACGCTGTACAGCGCGCCCCGGATGGCCTGGTCCGCGTAGTACTTGCGGATGAAGCCATCGAGCTTGGCGATGAGCAGGTCGTAGTCGTTCTGCATGCTGGACGTGTTCCCTCAAACGCGCGTGCCAAGGGACCTATTGCCGAACAAAGCTACGGTAAGGCAGGACCCACTGCCGCAACGGTACGCGCGGGGGTGGTATCCGGTTCAGCCGGAGCACTCACTCCACCACCACCCTTGCCTGCCACCGCTGCCCATCCCGCGCTTCTACCAGCAGCAGGTACGTGCCCGCCTCCGCAGCGGTGCTCAGGGGTTGCTGCTCCGCGCCACTGGGCAGCGTGTAGTGCTGCACCACCCGCCCGCTGGCATCCAGCAGCCGGGCCTGTGCGGGGCCGAGGTCGGCAGGCAAGAACAGGGTGAAGTGGCCGTGAGTGGGGTTGGGAGCAACACGCACGCTCGCCTGCACTGGCTTGGGGGCATCAGACACCGCCGTGGTCAGGTCCGGCCCGTACAACCGGGTGATGAAGCGCTGGTCGGGGTCGTTGGTGGTGCCGTCGGTGTAGCCGTGAAACGTGCCGTAGACGTATAGCATGTTGTCGGGGGTGAAGTGGACACCCGAAACGCCACCGAGGACCTGCCCCTGATAGACATAGGTGCCCACACCAGCGCCGCTGAACTCGGGCATGAGCGTGCCAGTGCTGTCCACCACGCAAAGTCCGAAGCGTGGTTCGCCGTTCACCTGTTGAAAGGTGCCAGTGACCAAGTAGCGCCCCCCCGGCCAATGGTCGATCGAGTTGGGGATGACACCGAGGTCCAGGTAGTTCGGGATCGTACCCAGACCGAAGGTGATGGTTTGGTCAAAGGAGGTATCCAGCTCCCCGTTGCCCAATAGCCTTGCCATGCGGATCGTATCGCCGGGCAGGTCATCCAAACCGAATCTGCCGACCACTACGATCCGGGTATCTTCCAGTACCAGGAACTCACTGACACGACCCCATGCCACCTCCGGATCGAAGCTGGTATCCAAGGCCCCATCGGCATGCACCCGAAAGACACGGCGCACGGGTTGGCCTTCATAAGTGCTGCACGTACCACTGCACAGGAACTTGCCATCGGGCTGCTGCTCGATCTCGTAGATCACCCCGTTGCAGTAGCGGTGGGTCTTGGTGGTATCCAAGTGCCCGGTGTTGGTGAACCAGATAAGGTTGTAGATGCCCACGTAGCCCCGCGCCGTGTCGTACAGGCTGTGCGCACCGCTCATCAGAATGCTGCCGTCCGGGTAGACGTGGTAGTCGCCGCCTTGGAGGGAGCTAAAAAGTGTCTGCGTGCTCATAGCGATGAAGTCGTAATCGATCTCGCCATCCAAGTAAAGTCGCCTAACTGCCTGCCCCACCTCAACGTACAATCGATCTCCCCACCTTCTGATAGTGCCACCTCCTATACCATTCGTAGCAAAATCAAAATCTCGATCGCCGTTCGGAAGAAAGCGCATCATGTTCTTGAAATTCAGATCATTTCCGAATTTCATTTTCCCAGAGGCCAGAAGACTTCCATCATCCAATGGAAGAATGCTGCTTACATACCATGTGTTAAAGTCGCATCCGAAGGATACATCCAATGACAACGGTGCTTGAGCGACCAACATCATGTGAAGCATCGCTCCTGTCGCCAGCGCGACCATTCGTTTCGCGAGCGTCCGCATCACTGTACGATCAGACGATCGGTCTTCAGTGCCCCTGCATCCGTGATGCATTCAACCGTGTAGGTGCCCTTGGACAGCTGACGCGCGTCCAGCACCACTTGGCCTTGCCTGCCTGCAAAACGCTCGGTGAGTAGTACTCTCCCAGCGATGTCTTTTACGAGGATCCTTCCATTCGCAGGCTCATCCAGCAGGAAGAAGGTCAATGTTGTCCAGGTTTGTGCCGGATTCGGTGCCAGCGTGATCATGTTCTCCTCTGGCGACCGCGTGGCGTTTGGAGGCTCCCGCAAACTCTTATCGCCGCCTACCTCCCCTCCCGTTCGTGGTGGCCTGCAATGTTCGTAGTACACGCACAGCAGGTTACTGATCCAGTTCGCAGCACGGTCGTACTGCCCGTCGCTCAGGGCCTTCAACTGGTTCACCTCGGCCGTGGTCAATTCGTGGGCCGCACGACCGGCGTTGGCTGCGTTCTGCAGCAAGGTGATGTAGTCCAGCATCCGGAAGCGCTCCAGTTGTTCCGGGCTGCGCAAGTCGTGCTCCTGCGGGATACTGCTGATACCATCCCGACATGCAATACCAGCCGATCTGCTTGCCTTCTTTCCGCATGCCTTCTCCGCGGAACAGGTTCCGTAGACCCCGCTACGCAGCCTGTTCCGCGTATCGTCCTCCGAAAAGAATGCCGCGCATCTCTTGGCCGGTCTTGCATGTCGGGATGGTATTACCACGCTATGCGCCTCGCTGTAATTGCCTTGGCAGTCGCGCGCTGTGGTGAAAGGCAAGCTGGTCATGATACCGAAGTTACACCAAGTCCTCACTCCACCACCACCCTTGCCTGCCACCGCTGCCCATCCCGCGCCTCCACCAGCAGCAGGTACGTGCCCGCCTCCGCAGCGGTGCTCAGGGGCTGCTGCTCCGCTCCGCCGGTCAGCGTATAGTGCTCCACCACCCGCCCGCTGGCATCCAGGAGCCGGGCCTGTGCTTCCCCAAGACCCGTCGGCAGCACTACGGTGAAGGTGCCATCGTTCGGGTTGGGGAATAGGGGCAGCGTGCGCACACCCGCCACCTCTGCCACACCCACCGTGCTCAGCACATAGGTCACCGTCACCGTGCAGCCGTTGGCGTCGGTCACCGTCAGGGTGTAGGTGCCGTCCGCTGGAGCGATGAGGAAGGGCTGGTCGCCGCCGATGGGCTGGCCGTTGCTGCTCCAGGCGTAGGAGGTGAACACGTTGGGCACGAAGAGGGTGAGGCCATCACGCTCGATGGTGACGGTGGGGCATACCACGGCGGTGTCGCTGGTGGCGCTACAGCCTTGCGCGCTGATGGCCTCCACCCACCAGAGGCCGGCGCTGTCAGGTACAAGGCAGGGGCCGTTGGCATCGGGCACGGTGTCGCCATCGTGGAACCACAGGTAGTTCACCAGGTCATCGGGGGTGGTACAGAGGGTGCCGGTAGCTGAGTCCGCCAGCAGGGTCAGCTCCGGCACAGCGAACACAATGACCGTGTCGGTATCACTGAAGCTCTGTTGCACCTGCAGCCCGATGCGCAGGTTGCCCGTGGTGCCGCCCGCCACGTTGAAGAAGACGGTGCCACTGCTGCCCGCGGGCAGGTTGTAGGTGCCCAGCAGGTCGTCCGGGCTGATGGGGTCCTCATCGTAGAAGCTGATGGAGTAGGGGGGCGCACTGAGCACCAGGCCCAGCCCGGCCCACGTGGCCGTGGTGCTGTTGTCCACCACGCTGCTGGTGTAGGTGTTGCCGCTGCCGTCGGTGAGCACGAAGTAGGGGTCAGGGTCGCCGATGCAGCCGCCGAAGGGCACCTCGGGCTCCTCCACATCGCCGCACCAGTTGCCGTTCACGCCCGTGAGCACCAGGGTGTCCAGCACCAAGGCACTGAGGGTGGTCTGCAGGTTGATGACGTGGATGCCGGGGGTGCTGTAGGTCTGGGGGGGTGGGATGGCGGCGGTGCTGGTGCTGCCGTTGCCCAGGTCCCAGAGGTAACTGGTGATCAGCGGGCTGCCATCGATGAGGGCCTCGAAGCTGGCGGTGACGCTGCCGCAGCCCGCGGTGGGGCCGTAGGTGAAGCTGCTGTTGCCACCGCTGCCGGCCAGTACGTTCAGCAGCAGGCTGAAGGTCTGGGGCACATCCAGGTTGAAGCCGCCGGCCTCCACCGAAGCGAGCACCGCAATGGTGATGGGGAAGGTGCCGGGTGCCAATGGGGTGCCGCAGACCCGCGCGCATCCGTAGGCGTTCTGCTGGGGGAAGTACACACTGCCGGGGGCGTTGGTCTCGAAGCTGAGCCCGAAGGGCAGGCCCTGCACGCCGGTGACGGTCATCTGCAGGAAGTTGACGGTGATGCCACTGCCTGCATCGGTGAAGGTGGGGGGCAGCCAGAAGGTGAGGTCGGCCTGGTAGGCTTCACCGGCGGTGGCGTCGGGCGGGGCGCTGGGGCAGAGCGTGGGGAAGGCGGGTTCCGATACGCAACTGAGGTCGGGGTTGCAGCCGGGGCACTGCGCACGCAGGCCGTGGAGCAGGAACAGGAAGGGCAGCAGCAGCAGGGTGCGCAGCGAAGAGGACATGCGGTGGGTGGCGGTGCGTTGGGGCAGCGACCGTAGGCCAAGATAGCGGACGGTCGCGTTATCCCAAGAGGCTCTAGGGGGTCACCAGCAAAGGCCAGCTGGCGCGGAACCCATCGCCCTGCAAGCGCAGCACATGCACGCCCGCGGCCAGGCCACGGAGGTCGAGGTGCAGCGGTTCGCCAGCGCGCAGTTCGGCCAGGTTGCGCCGCATCCACACCCGCCCCTGCGCGTCGGTCCCTACCAGCACGGCGTTGGGCCCGGGGGCACGGTCCCACACCAGGGTCACCGCATCGGTGGCCGGCTGGGGCTGCATGCGGGGGCGGCCCCACGGCAGTTCGCGCACATTCACGCCAGGCAGTTCGCCCGTGAGGGTCGCCACGCAGCCCTGCGCGTTCACCACGGTCACGCTCCACGCCCCGTTGAGGGCTGGCACACAGGGGTCAGTGGCGGCATAGGGCGCACCGTTCAGGCTCCAGCTCACGCTCAGGGGGTCGGCGACGTCCACGCACAGGGTGTTGCCGTCCGTATCCAGCACCAGTGCAGGCTGGAACGGTGGTAGCACCACGATGCTGTCCTGGTGGTCGAAGGACTGCACGGTGACGAGCGCCACTTCGAGGCTGCCCTGCGTGGCACCTTGGGCAAAGGGATACACACCCGCGGCGTCGGCCGTGATGGTGAAGACACCAAGGGTGTCATCCCCATCGAAGAAGGGGTCCTTGTCGATGAGTGTGAGCTGATAGGGGGGCGCGCTGAGCAGCACCTCCAACTCGTTCCACGTGGTGCTGAGCGCATCGTTGTCGATGGGGGCGGTGTAGGTATTGCCGGCCGCGTCGTTCCAGGTGAAGAACAGGTCGGGCGCGCCGATGCATTGGCCCAGCAGGAGCGGCTCCTCGACATCGCCGCACCAGTCGGTGTTCACGCTGTTCACGGTGAGGCGCTCCAGGCGGAGTGCGCGCAGATCGGTGTGCAGGTCCACCACGGTGGTGCCAGGGTCGTTCAGGGTCAGCTGCAGTTGTTGTCCGCTGGCGGTGCCGCCCGGAAAGGTCCATGCGTAAGCCGGTTGCAGCCCGGCCCCGGTGATCAGGGCCTGTAGGTCCACAGTGAGCGGCGCGCAGCCTCCGAGGGGGCTGAAGGAGAAGCCGCTGTTGCCGCCGGTGCCGGGCACCACGGTGAGGCTGAAGCCCAGGCTCTGGGGCACGGTGAGCGCCACGGTGCCCAGCAGCACATCGGCATCCAAGCTGACCGTGGCGGTGAAGGTGCCGGGGAACAAGGGTGTGCCACAGACGCGCACACAGCCGTGGGGGGCCACTTGCGGGAAGTAGACCTGGTCAGGCGCATCGGTCTCGTAGCTCAGTCCCAGCGGCACGCCCGTCACGCTGGTCACGCGCACCTCCTGCACGCTCACCGAGAAGCCGGTATTGGGGTCGGTGAAGACCGGCGGTATCCAGAAGGTGAGCTGTTCGTCGTAGGGCACGCCCACCTGTCCCTGGGGCGCTATCTCGGGGCACACCGTGGGGAAGGGCGGATCCGCCAGGCAGGTAGTGTCGGGTGTGCAGGGGCCGCATTGGGCGGCAAGCCGACCCGCCAGCAGCAGGGCCGACCAGGGGAGGATGCTGCGCAGGGGTTCCATGGTCCACCAAGGTACGACATCGGGGAGGGGGTGTGCGGGTTGGTGTGATGGCCGGTGGAGCGGTACCTTTGCCGCCCCATGGCCAAAAAGGACGCACCCATCGACCTCTCCACCCTGGAGTTGAACGACGAATCCGATGCGCGGCAGTTCGTGCTGCGCGTGGACGGACAGCGCGCACGCGTGGAGTATGACCGTGATGGAGACCGCATCTTCCTCACCAGCATCGATGTACCCAAGGACCTGGAGCAGCACGGGGTGCGCGGTGCCCTCATGGAGAAGGTCCTCACCCACGTGGAGGACATGGGTTGGAAGCTGGTGCCCACCAACCCGGCCATCAAGGAGTACCTGCGCGCCAATACGGCCTGGCAGCGACTCCTGCTGAAGGGTGTGCAGCTGCGCTGAGCCCGCGTCACGCAGCCCCCGCTTACCTTCGCGCCCCCGGCGCGTGAGGCGCCTGTCCCTGTTCCCCCGAACCCGCACCGCGCATGTCCGTCCGCGTCCGTTTCGCCCCCAGCCCCACCGGCCCCCTGCACATGGGCGGTGTGCGCACGGCCCTCTACAACTACCTCTTCGCCCGCAAGCACGGCGGCCAGTTCCTGCTGCGCATCGAGGATACCGACCAGGCCCGCTTCGTGCCCGGTGCGGAGGAGTACATCCGCGAGGCCTTGGACTGGTGCGGCCTCACCCCCGACGAGAGCCCCTGGACCGGCGGGCCTGATGGCCCCTACCGCCAGAGCGAGCGCAAGGCCCTGTACAAGCAGTACGCCGATCAGCTCATCGCGGCCGACAAGGCCTACTACGCCTTCGACACGCCCGAGGAGCTCGAGGCCATGCGCGAGCGCCTGAAGGCCGCCGGATCGGCCTCGCCTGCTTACAACGCCATCACGCGTGAGCACATGAAGAACAGCCTCACCCTGAGCGCCAGCGATGTGCAGGAGCGGCTTGCCCGGGGCGATGAGCATGTGATCCGCCTGAAGGTGCCGCGCCACCAGGAGGTGCGCTTCGAGGACCTCATCCGCGGCTGGGTGGTGGTGCAGAGCGCCAACATCGACGACAAGGTCCTCTTCAAGAGCGACGGCATGCCCACCTACCACCTGGCCAACATCGTGGACGACCACCTCATGCGCATCACCCACGTGATCCGCGGCGAGGAGTGGCTGCCCAGTGCGCCGCTGCACGTGCTGCTCTACGAGGCCTTCGGTTGGGAGCGCCCCGCCTTCGCCCACCTGCCGCTGATCCTGAAGCCCGATGGCAACGGCAAGCTCAGCAAGCGCGATGGCGACCGCCTGGGTTTCCCGGTGTTCCCCCTCAACTGGACCGACCCCACCAGCGGCGAGAAGAGCAGCGGCTACCGGGAGCGGGGCTACTACGCGGACGCCTTCGTGAACATGCTCGCCCTGCTGGGCTGGAACCCCGGCGGCGACCTGGAGCTCATGACCCGCGACCAGCTCATCGCACACTTCGACCTGGAGCGCGTACACAAGGGCGGCGCGCGCTTCGATCCGGACAAGACCAAGTGGTTCAACCAGCAGTACCTGCGCATGCAGCCCGATGCCGTGCTGGGCGGCCAGTTGCTGGCCCTGCTGCAGGAGCGCGGCATCAGCACCACGGTGGAGCGTGCCACGGCGGCCGCCACGCTGCTCAAGGAGCGGGCCACCTTCCCGGAGGACATGCTCGAGGGGGCCTACCTCTTCACCAGTGGTTCGCCCCTGGCAGGCAATGCGGGTGCCGAAGAAGAGCTGCGCAAGCGCTGGAAGCCCGAAGCAGCGCCGGCCCTGGCGGACTACATCGCCCGGCTCGGGGGTGTGGCCAGCTGGGATGCAGCTGCTTTGGAACGCACCTTCAATGATGTTCTGCAGCAACATTTCATGAAAGTGGGGCAGTTGATGCCGCTTTACCGCCTCTTTGTGGCGGGCCGCATGCAGGGTCCGGGCATGTTCGAGGTGAGCGTGCTGCTGGGCCGGGAGGAAGTGGTGCTGCGCCTGCAGGCCGGGCTCGATCATTGCCGCGCATGGGCCTGATGGAGGTCAACGGCATCCGGGTGTTCGCCTACCACGGCTGCCTGGCGGAGGAGGCGCGCATCGGCGGGCACTTCCGCGTGGATGTGAGCGTGCAGGGCGACATGGAGCGTGCCGAGCTGCACGACCGCCTGGCCGACGCGGTGGATTATGGCCGCGTGACCGCCATTGTGCAGGAGCAGATGGCCGTTCGTGCCGACCTCATCGAGCATGTGGCACGGCGCATCTGGGAGGCCCTACGCCATGAGTGGGACCCGGCGTTCCGTTGGCGGGTGCGGGTGGTGAAGGAGCGCCCGCCCATCAACGGCGATGTGGCCGAAAGCGCCTACACGGTGGAGGGCTGAAGGCCCGGCCCATCCGGTGCCATGCCCCCCTTACTCAACCGGGACTGAACGTGCATGGACGGCAATGAACTCCGTCCCGCATGCGCATGATGTGGTCCTGGTACGAGGAATCCGCTTGCAGCCCCGCTCGCCGAGGGCCAACGGCCCGACCTCATGCCCGCCCATGGCAACGCCAGGGGCCATTGCTCTCCGGCGTGGATAAGGGGAGGGCTGAAGGCCCAGCCTCATCCCACACCCCTCGCACCCCCCACGCATCACGATCGCCCGATCCTCCTATCTTCGCAGCCCCCAACAGGGTCGCGTGGCCGAGTGGCTAGGCACAGCTCTGCAAAAGCTGCTACTGCGGTTCGAATCCGCACGCGACCTCAGCGAACGCTCCGGACCTCCGGGGCGTTCGTGCATCTGGGGCGGGACGATGGCAGCCTTTCGTGGCCCATCTTTGTATCCACGCTCGTGCGCGCCATACCGATCGCCCGCTCGCTGCGTTGTAAGCACCGTCAGTCACCCGTCCATGAAGCACTTCCGACCCCTGCTCGCACTTGCCACCCTCCTGCTGCTCCACCGTGCCCAGGCGCAGAGCGAGGTGGCCATCGGGGAGTGGCAGGACCATTTCCCCTATCGCCAGTGTGTGGCCGTGGTGCAGGGCGGTGGCAGGGTCTACGCGGCCACGGAGAACAGCCTCTTCAGCTACGACCCGGCCAGTGGCGAGACCGAGAAGCTCTCCAAGGTGAACGTGCTCAGTGACGTGGGCATCCGTGGCCTGGCGTGGAACGAGCCGTTGTCGATGCTGGTGGTACACTACAGCAACGGCAACCTCGACCTCATCCAGGGGCGCACGGCCACCAACCTGGGCGATATCAAACGCAGCAATCTGCTCGGCGACAAGGCGGTGAACGCCGTCATCTTCGACGACACCCGCGCCTACCTGGCCTGTGGCTTCGGCATCGTGGTGGTGGACCTTGCCCGCAAGGAGGTGCGTGACACGTGGCGCATCGGCCCCAACGGATCCCAGGTGCAGGTGCGCGACATCGCGTTCCACAACGATTCCATCTACGCGGCCACCTCCACCGGGCTGTTCGTGGCATCGCGCAACGAGCCCAACCTGGCGGCCTTCACCAACTGGCGCCTTCGGACGGACATGGGCGGCAACGTCGCAGAAGGCCCCTTTGATGAGCTCGCCTCTTTCCAGGGAAGGCTGCTGCTGAACTACAAGAGCGCACAAGGCACCCGCGACACCCTGCTCATCCTGTCCCCCGAGAACACCTGGCAGCGCTTCGCTCCTTTCTTTGACCGGGCCAACACTTCGGTGGACGTGAGCCGCGATGGCCAGTACGTGCTGGTGGCGCACGGCAACAACCTGGACGTTTACGGCGCCAACCTCTTCGACGAAGCGCCCGGCTCCCTGTTCTATGTGGACTGGTACCCGGACCTCAACGCGCCGGCCCGCCCGGCGCAGGTGGCCGGCACCCTGGGCGATCTCTGGATCGCCGATGGTGGCTGGGGCCTGGTGCGCTTCACCAACGGTCGGCAGCTGCCCGCCTTCCCCAATGGACCCAAGCGGGCCAACACGTGGTCGCTGGCCAGCGGACAGGGTGTGGTGCTCGTGGCCTCCGGCGCCATGGCCGGCAATTACACCAACGAATTCCTCAAGGAAGGCGTGCACATGCGGCGCAACGGTGAATGGACCACCGTGGACGGCACCACCAGTGCGTTGCTGCTCAATGGCGCCAATAGCTACGGAGCCGAGGTGAACGACATCGTGGCCGTGGCCGTGGACCCCAACGACCCCGACCTCACCTGGTACGGCAGCTGGGACGATGGCCTCATCGAAGTACGCAACGGCGTGCCCACCACCATCTACAACGCCGACAACAGCGCGCTTGGGCTGGACATCCTTGGCTTCGAAGGGCGCTGCAACGTGGGCGGCATGGACCATGATGCCGCCGGCAACCTCTGGATGACCAACCCCTGGTCCGCCGCGCCGATCTGTGTGCGCACCCGGAGCGGCTCGTGGTACGCCTTCTCTCCAGGGACGCTCCTGGCCGGCAACCTGCTCATGACCAACATCCTGGCAGCCAGCAACGGCTACAAATGGATCGTGCGCCCGCGCGGCAACTCCATGTTCGTCTTCGACGATGGCGGCACCCTGGACAACACCAGCGACGACCGCTACAAGCTCCTCACCAATGTGGAGGGTGCAGGCGGTCTGCCGGCGCCGGACGTGTACTGCGTGGCCGAGGACAAGGAACAGCAGATCTGGGTGGGTACCAGCAAGGGCGTCGCTGTCTTCTACACGCCCGATGCGGTCTTCAACAGCAGCGGCTTCGATGCCCAGCAGATCCTCCTGGAGCAGGACGGCAACTTCCAGTACCTGCTGGAGACCGAGGCGGTGAGCGCGATCGAAGTGGACGGCGCCAACCGCAAGTGGATCGGTACCCAGACCGGAGGCGTGTTCCTGGTGAGCCCCGATGGCCGCACCCAGCTCCGCCATTTCACCATGGACAACAGTCCGCTGCCGAGCAACACCATCTACGCCATCACCATCGAGGCCATCAGCGGGGAGGTGTTCGTGGCCACCGACCGGGGCATCGTCAGCTTCCGCAGCGATGCCACCGAGGGGGGTGATATCAACGAATGCGCCACGGTCTTCCCCAACCCCGTGCAGCCCGGCTACAGCGGCCCGGTGGCCATTTCCGGCCTGATGCGCGACAGTGAGGTGAAGGTGGCCGACATCGCCGGCAACCTCGTGTACCGCACCACCAGCCTCGGCGGACAGGCCCTGTGGCCCGGCACAGACATGGAGGGCAACAAGGTCAGCACCGGGGTCTACATGGTGTTCGTGGCCGATCAGTTCGGCACGAGCAAGTGCAACACCAAGGTGTTGGTGGTGCGCTGAGCCGCCACTACCCCCATGCTCACCACCACCCGTGCCCTGGTGCTGCGCACCATCCGCCATGCGGACCACCGCCTCATCCTGAAGGCCTTCACCGAGCAGTACGGCCTGCGCTCCTACGTGGTGCGCGTGGCCCGCAAGGGGGGCATTTCCGAAGCCGCCCTCCAGGCCCTCACCCGGGTGGAGCTGGTGGCCGATGAACGCAGCGACCGCGACCTCCTCGTGCTGCGCGACCTGCGGGTGGAACGGCCTTACGTGCGTATCCCCTTCGATCCGGTGCGCGCCGCCGTGGCCCTCTTCGTGCAGGAGGTGCTGGTGAAGCTCCTGCGCGGCGAAGCGGCCGACCCCCAGCTCTACGGCTTCCTGGAGGAGGCCGTGGAACAGCTCGACAGCCGGGACGACCTGGCCCACTTCCCCCTGCAGTTCCTCCTGCAGCTCAGCGGTGAGCTCGGCTTCATGCCCGAACCGCCCCTGCCCGGCGAGGACCGCTTCGACCTTAAGGAAGGGCACTTCACCAGTGGCGCTCCCCAGCACGGCCAGACCTTGCCCCCCGCCCTCAGCGCCGCCCTCGCCACCCTGCTGCCCCTGCCCCTGCACCAGGCCCCCGCCACCCCGCTCCCCAGCCCCCTCCGCCGCGATCTGCTCGATCACCTGCTGCTCTACTACCGCCTCCACATCGATGGCCTCGGCGAGCTGCGTTCGCCCGGGGTGTTGCAGCAGGTACTCGCGTAGCTGCGCGGGTCGGCGACCCGCGCAGCTACGCAAGTACCCCGAGGGTCCGCGACCCTCGGGGCGGAGTACCTTCGCCCCCATGTTCCCTCGCGCCGCCGCCATCACCCCGTTGCTGGCCCTGATCGCCGCAGGCTGCCAGAACAGCCCCCAGCCCATGTCCACCGACACCGCCATGCAGCCCCCCGTGGCCGCCGAGAAGCCCTACACCCTCACCGCCCACGGCCACACCCGCACGGACGAGTACCACTGGATGCGCCTCACCGAGGCCCAGCGCAACGCCGCCCAGCCCGATGCCCACACCGCCGAGGTGGTGGCCTACCTCGAGGCCGAGAACCGCTATACCGAGGCCACTCTCGCCCCCGTGAAGGACCTCCGCAGCACCCTCTTCCAGGAGATGAAGGGCCGCATGAAGGAGGACGACCTCAGCGTGCCCTACCGCGAGAACGGCTATTGGTACCATTACCGCTACGAGGAGGGTAAGGAGTACCCCATCCACGTGCGCCGGGCGGACAAGGCCGGTGCCCCGGAGCAGGACTTCCTCAATGAGAACGAGCTGGCCCAGGGCCACCCCTACTTCGACCTGGGCGACTTCGAGGTGGCGCCCGACAACCGCATCGTGGGCTACAGCGTGGACAAGGTGGGCCGCCGGCAATACGAGCTGCGCCTCCGCGACCTGGCCACCGGCACCGACCTGCCCGATGTCATCACCAACACCGCCGGGGGCTGCGCCTTCGCCGACCCCGCCACCGTGTTCTACGCCCGCAAGGACAGCACCCTGCGCAGCTACCGCATCTACCGCCACCGCCTGGGCACCGATCCCGCCAGCGACGTGGTGGTCTTCGAGGAGCGCGACCCCGCCTTCAGCTGCGACGTGTACCGCAGCCGCAGCGACCGCTTCGTGATGATCACCACCGAAAGCACCCTCAGCAGCGAACACCTCTTCCTGCCCGTGGACGAGCCCCTGGGCACCTTCCAGGTGTTCCTGCCCCGCGAGGAGGAGCACGAGCACAGCGCCATGCATGTGCCCGCCCACAACGGTCAGCCCGGCCACTGGTACATCCTCACCAACTGGAAGGCCACCAACTTCCGCCTCATGCGCTGTGCAGAAGGCAGCACCCGCGACAAGCGCAGCTGGCAGGAGGTCATCGCCCACCGCGACAGCGTGCTGCTGGAGGATGTGGACACCTTCCGCGACCACCTGGTGATCAGCGAACGCCGCGAGGGCCTCTCGCACCTGCGCGTCCGCACCCTCAGTACCGGCGCCGAGCAGGAGATCCCCTTCAACGACCCCGCCTACGTGGCCTACACCGGCACCAACCCCGAGTGGGACACCGACACCCTGCGCTACGGCTACACCAGCCTCACCACGCCCAACAGCGTGTACGAGTGCGACCTCAACACCCTGCAGCGCACCCTGCTCAAGCAGCAGGAGGTGGTGGGTGGCTTCAGCCCCGAGCAGTACACCAGCGAGCGCATCTGGGCACCGGCCCGCGATGGCGTGCGCATCCCCGTGAGCATCGTGTACCGCAAGGGCACCCCGCGCACCGGCACCGCCCCACTGCTCCTTTACGGCTACGGCAGCTACGGCAACAGCACCGAGCCCACCTTCAGCAGCGCGCGCCTCAGCCTGCTGGACCGCGGCTTCATCTTCGCCATCGCCCACATCCGCGGCGGTGAGGAGATGGGGCGCGAATGGTACGAGACCGGCAAGATGGAGCACAAGATGAACACCTTCACGGACTTCATCGATGTGGCCGACCACCTCGACAAGGAGCGCTACGCCGATCCCAAGCGCCTGTTCTGCTACGGCGGCAGCGCAGGAGGCCTGCTGGTGGGTGCTGTGGTGAACATGCGCCCCGACCGCTGGAAGGCCGCGGTGGCCGCCGTGCCTTTCGTGGACGTGGTCACCACCATGCTCGATGAGAGCATCCCCCTCACCACCGGCGAGTTCGACGAGTGGGGCGACCCCAAGGAGAAGGAGGCCTACGACCGCATGCTGGCCTATTCGCCCTACGACAATGTGAAGCGCCAGACCTACCCCGCGCTGCTGGTCACCACCGGCTTCCACGACAGCCAGGTGCAGTACTGGGAACCCGCCAAGTGGGTGGCCCGCCTGCGCAAGCATCACCAGGGCCCCGCACCCATCCTGCTGCACACCAACATGGATGCCGGCCACGGTGGCGCCTCAGGCCGTTTCGAGGTGCTCAAGGAAGTGGCGCTGAACTACGCCTTCCTGCTGTGGCAGGCGGGGGTGGGGAAGTAGGGGAGCTACAGCGCCGGGCTGGTGGTACACCCAGCACGTCGGCGAAGGCGGTCCTCGCGAACTGCAAGGCATGCCGCAGGAAGCGGTCTTCTTCGCCTTACCGGCTGGTCTCAGCCCGGGCTTGTACCACCTGCACCTGAGCGATGGGACGCGGTGGTTGGCGGGGGCGAAATTGGTGCTGGAATAAAGCGTTAGGGTTCGGGGGCTATTCGACACCCGGCCACCAACGCACGTGCTGTTCACCCCCACCCTGTGTAAGGGTTTCCGGTTTCAGCTTTCCCCTTCCGACTTTCCCCTTCCGACTTTCCTCTTTCAGCTTTCCTCTTTCCTCTTTCAGCTTTCCTTCATCCCTCAGCTCGCCATGCTCTCCGCCCACACGATCTCCTCGGGCTGCATGGGGATCACCTGCACGGGGCTGCCTTCCTGTTGCAGCCGCTCGTAGTCGCGTACGCTGGCGAAGTAGAGGCTGGTGCTGGGCGCGCCGCTGCCGTCGCTGGTCTCCACTTCCCACACCACGCCATAGACCTCCTTGCCATTGCGCAGCTTGAAGCGGCAGTGCTTATGGGTGAAGGCGCTGAGGTGGGAGAGTTCCATGTTCCTTGTCAACGAAGCACAGCGCAAAATAGGGGGCGCAGGCGGGCGACGCCACAGCGAATTATCAACACGGGTGGCCGTTGCTGTTGATACGGTGGGCCGGTGCGCAGGCTGTGCGGCTGAGGCTCAGGAACCTGCGACGGAACGCAGGCTGTAGAGGATGGCCTCCAGCTCGCGCAGGTATTCCCGCTTGTTGAACTGCGGGGCGTACACGAAGCCTTCCACAGTGATCAGCTCGGTACCCGCCGGGTCGAGGGTGCTGAGGCTCACGAAGGGCCCGCCCATCTTGGCGCCTTCCATGCCGAAGAGGCCGTGCATCACATAGGCGAAGCGGCCGTCCAGCACGGTCTCACGGCCGGTGGGCATCAGGTCCAGCTGCTCGAAGGCGCGCTGCACGATCATGTACGAACCGGGATCGGGCCCTTCCACAAAGGCGCGGGTCACCGAATCGCGCAGCTCCACCAGGTAGGGCGCGCTGAAGGTGCTGTCGCTGCGGTACGGATGGCGGTGGATGAGCAGCCCTTCGATGACGTTGTGCTCCAGCCCCCCGCCCCGCACCATGCGGTCGCGCTGCAGCCAGGCGAAGCGCGGGGTCTGCTCCACCACGCGGTAGCCCCCCGGTACGGCCAGCTCCAGCCCCATGGCCGCGCGCAGGCTGCTCACCAGGGCCGCGTCCTGCGTGCCCTTCACCCGCGCGGCGATGCGGTTGCGCTGGTGCTGCTCGAAGGCCTCGGCCACCGTGCCCGCCTGCCGTTGGAAGAGGTCCATCCAGGTCTCCGGGTCGTAGGCGCTGGCCTGCATCAGCAGCTGGCCGGTGGCGTGTACATCGCGCTGGATGCGCAGGGCCACACTGTCCGCTTCACCGCTGATGACGGCCACGATGACGCTGTGGTGCCCCTGCAGCAGCGAGGCGAACTGCCCCGGCGCCACCTGGGCCACGGTGAAGCGCGGCTCCGGACGCGTCATGTGGGGCATATCCTGCTCCAGCACGCTGCGCACCAGGGCGCCCGGCGGACCGTCCCAATGGGCCTTGTTCATCACCACCAGCACCTCGCCATCGCCGCCCACGGCCGCAGGCTTGCGCTGAGGCGCATCATCGCAGGCCTGCGCCAGCAGCAGCAGGCACAGCGGGAGCAGGCGCAGGGCGCTGGCCAGGAAGGCGCGGCCGCCATGCTGAAGGGTGCGGGAAGGGGCGTGGGTCATGCGGACTGCGGCGCGGGATCAGCCCTCCTGCTTGCTCACCTTGATGCGGTCGCCCACCTTCAGGTCGGTGACGCCGTCGTTGAGGCGCTTGAGGTCGTCCACGCTCACACCGGGATAACGCTTGGCGATGTCCCATAGCGTGTCGCCGGGCTGCACCACGTGGTAGATGAAGGCTTCCTCGGTGCGCGGCGCGGGTGCGGGCGGCGCTTCTGCGGCCACCGTGCGGGTGCCCACCACCAGCTTCTGGCCGGGGCGTATCGTGGTGCCGCTGATGCCGTTGAGGCGCTTGAGTTGGGTGACGGTGATGCGGTAGCGCTGGGCGATGACCCCGAGCGATTCGCCTTTGCGCACGGTGTGGTAGCGCTTCTCGCTGCGGGTGGCCGGTGCGGCTTCCGCGGTGGTGGTGCTGGTGGCCGCCGGTGTTGCAGCGGCCACGGCGGGTGCAACGGCGGGTGTGGTGCGTGCCAACCCTTGTTCGCGCAGCAGCGCCTCGTTGGCCACCACCGTGCCGGCGATGTCGGCGGGCAGGTAGAGGCTCACGGGTTCCTTGGCGGCGTAGGGCAGCACACCCTGCTTCAAGGTGGGGTTCAGCGCGCGCAGCTCATCGGCGTTGGCCCCGGTCAGCTGCGCCAGCAGGGCCAGGTCCACCGGGTAGCACACCTGCACGGTGTCCACCTCATGCACGCAGTAGCTGGGTGCCACGGGGTAGATGTTGTGGTCGGCGTGGTGGGCGAAGAGGTAGTTGACGGCGATGAAGGCAGGCACGTAGCCGCGGGTCTCGCGGGGCAGGTGGTCGTAGATGGCCCAGTAGTCACGGGCGCCCCCGCTGCGGCGGATGGCCTTGTTCACGTTGCCGGGCCCGCAGTTGTAGGCGGCCAGGGCCATTTCCCAGTTGTCGTAGATGCTGTGCAGGTACTTCAGGTAGCGGCAGGCGGCCTCGGTGCTCTTGTACAGGTCGTGGCGCTCATCGATGTAGCTATCGGCCTGCAGGCCGTACATCTTGCCGGTGGGGAGCATGAACTGCCACAGGCCCACGGCACCGGCGCGGCTGCGTGCGGCGGGGTTCAGGGCGCTCTCCACCACGGCCAGGTACTTCAGTTCCAGCGGCATGCCGTGGCGGTCCAGGTACTGCTCGAAGACGGGGAAGTACAGCTCGGCCAGGCCCAGCATGCGGGAGCTCATCTCGCGCTTGCGGCTCACGTAGAGGTCCACGTAGGCGCGCACAACAGGATTGAAGCCCAGGTTGAAGGGCGTGGTGGGGTCCAGCGCGGCCAGGCGCTCGGCGATGGCGGCATCGGGCCATTGCGGCACCACCCCGGGCGCGAAGCCGTGGGTGTTGTGGTGGGCCGTGTCGGTGGTGAAGGTGGAATGCTTGATCCACGGCACCCGCGCCAGGTCGTCCAGGCTGCGCACCACGGGATCGTCGGCGAGCAGCTGCACGGCGCTGCTATCGGGCCCGGTCTGTGCACACAGCAGGGCAGGCAGCAGCAGCGCGGAGAGGAGGAGCGGACGGAGGGCTGCCATGGCGTTCTCGGGGAGCCGAAGTTACCCGTTATACGCAGCTGCGCTGCCGATGTTGTGCCAACGGCTCATCCACAGGGGGATGTGGACGGGGTGGTGCAGGCTGCGGTCCTGCCCTTTGGAACTAGCCTTCTGCTTGATCAGAACAAGTGCTCCGCCGCCGCCAGCAGCTTGGCATCGGCGAAGGGCGCGGCCATCAGCTGGATGCCGAAGGGGCGGCCGTTGGGGTGGGTGCCGGTGGGCAGGCTGATGGCCGGGGTGCCCGCCAGGTTGGCCTGTACGGTGAAGATGTCCTGCAGGTACATGGCCACCGGATCGGTCACCGAACCGGGCTCGAAGGCGGTGGTGGGACAGGTGGGCCCCAGCAGCAGGTCGTAGCGGGCGGTGGCCTCCAGGGTGCGGTCGCGCAGGATGCGGCGCACGCGCTGGGCCTGGGCGTAGTAGGCGTCGTAGTAGCCCGCGCTCAGCACGAAGGTGCCCAGCAGGATGCGGCGCTTCACCTCCGGCCCAAAGCCCTCACTGCGACTGAAGCGATAGGTCTCCTCCACGGTGGTGGCGCGGCTGCTGCGGTGACCGAAGTGCACCCCGTCATAGCGGGCCAGGTTGCTGCTGGCCTCGGCCGTGGCCAGGATGTAGTAGGTGGGCACCTGGTGGTCCAGCAGGGGCACGTCCACCGGTTCCACGGTATGGCCATCGGCCTTCAGGCGGTCGATCTGGGCCTGCAGGTGGGCCACCACGGCGGGGTCCATGCCGGCGCGTTCGAGGCCCTCGCGAAAATAGCCGATGCGCAGGGCGCCGGGGTGTTCGGTGGCCAGGGGTTCCAGCGGCCTGCGACTGGTGGTGCTGTCGTGCGGATCGTGACCGGCCATCACCCGGTAGAGAGCGGCGGCATCGGCCACGGTATGGGCGAAGGGCCCGATCTGGTCGAAGCTGCTGGCGAAGGCGATGAGGCCGTGGCGGCTGATGCGGCCGTAGGTGGGTTTGAAGCCCACGGTACCGGTGAAGGAAGCCGGTTGGCGGATGGAGCCGCCGGTGTCGCTGCCCAGGGCGGCGTGCACGATACCGGCCGCCACGCTGGCCGCTGCACCACCGCTGCTGCCACCCGGCACCGTGCTGCGGTCGGCGGGGTTCTTCACCCCACCGAAGGCGCTGTTCTCGTTGCTGCTGCCCATGGCGAACTCGTCGCAGTTGGTGCGCCCGATGATCACCGCATCGGCGGCCAGCAGGCGTTCCACCGCCGTGGCGCTGAACAGGCTGGTGAAGCCCTCCAGCATGCGGCTGCTCGCGCTCAGCTTGTGGTCCTTGTAGCAGATGTTGTCCTTGATGCTCACCAGCATGCCCGCCAGCGGACCGGCGTTGCCGTGCTGCAGGCGTTCATCCACGCGCCGGGCCTGCTGCAGGGCGCTCTCATCGAAGAGCTCCAGGAAGGCGTTGAGGTCGCTGTGCTGGCGTGCGGCGGCCAGGGCAGCGGTGGTGGCGGCGCTCACGGTGGCACCGTTGGCCAGCGCTTGCCGGGCCTCGCGGAAGGTCTTCGTCAGGCTCACCGGAGCAGCTTAGCGCTTGTCCTTGTTGTCCTCGTCCAGGCCGTCCTTGGCGTTCTTGAACTCCTTCATGCCCTGGCCCAGGCCGCGCATCAGCTCGGGGATCTTCTTGCCGCCGAACAGCAGCAGCAGCACCACCACAACGAGCACGATCTGCCAGGGGCCGATGACGCCCAGGAGGATGGAAAGGGGAAAGAGGGGGAAGGCCATGGGGGCGGGAATGTGCGGCAAAGGTAGGGCGGGGAGGGGAGTGGTGGGTGAGTGGCAGCGACCGATGCTCTCGGCTGATCGGCAGACGCCCTTGCATGGATCGGCTCACCAGGACCGTTACCTGCACCGAACTGACCACTGCGGTAGTGCGTGCCACCCCTGCTGGGAAATGCCGAACTAGTCTCAGCTACAGCTTCTAGGTTCACACTATAAAACACAGCACCATGGAACAGACATACTCCATATTCCTAGGCGTAGCGATGTACCTTCTTGGTGGTTCTGCGCACGCGCAGCGCGTGGTTCCGGTGGGTACGGGGTTCATCGGTAGCGGTGTACGCGATGCTGTGATCTATGAGAACAAGTTGTGGATGGGTGGTCAGTTCATTCGATTCAATGACGTGGATGTGCGTGGTCTATGTACCTGGGATGGTGCTACCGTGGGTGTGGTGGAGTCCGGCTTGACCTCGGCGAGCGGTCGGGTGTTCGACCTGGAGTTGTTGGGCGACCGTTTGGTGGCGTGCTTCAGCAATTCCACCCACGGAATGGTGGCTGCTTGGGATGGCCAGCAATGGACCGACCTGGGCGTGGTGCCCTTCAGCCCGGTGGAAACGATCCACGCCCACGGCGATGTGCTGTATGCGGGAAACAACGACGGCCAGGTCTTCAAATGGGAGTCTGGTGCGTGGGCTTTCCTCGGCAATGTTGCCCCGCACAAGATCAACGCATTGACCGTGCATGAAGGGGTGTTGTACGCAGGTAGCGCCGATGGCCCGAATGTGACGGACGGCCACCTGCACGCGTACGATGGCGGTTCCTGGCAGACGGTGGGGGGCGGGCTGAACGGAGCGGTAACCAAGTTGCACAGCACCAGTAACGGTTTATACGTCGCTGGTGCCTTCACAGCATCGAACAATGGCCAACCACTGAACAAGCTGGCATTATGGGATGGACAAGTTTTCGCGGAGCTGCCTTTCAACCCTATCGCTTCGGTGGATGGTATTGGTACGGACCCGGATGGACGACTCTTTCTAAGCATAGCACATCGCGTTTACACAGGTCCCGACCTGAGCACGGTTATACCGGTCGATGGCAGGGGGGGCATACACGAGCTGAACGGTACGAAGTATATGGTGGGTGCTAGCCCGGGCATGGGTGACGGTTACTTTCCATGCAACGGGATGGCCAAATTGCTGCCCGGCACGAATTCCGCCAAACTTGATATCAATAACGTTTCCGCGGTCGTAACCCCTAAGCAGAATAGTTTTGATCCATGGTGGTTTAACGATGGCACACGGTTCAGGGCACCGAAATCCGGCATTGCCAACGCGGTCTATTCCAGCTCACCTTGGCTATTGGCCACCCACGGTGGTGAACGCCATGCCTCCTTACCAGCGTTTGGTGGAGGGACTTCACCGGATGGCCGGAACGATCATGCCGGTCCTCAAGCGCTCGTGATGGATGATGCCTTTTTGGAACGTTACCACCGTGTATGGAAGTTGGACCGTGCACAGGTCCAGGCCCATATCGCTGAATGGAACGCGCCGGGCTACACCATGCCAGAGGCCATTGCCAGTTGGCCTGGCAATGGGGATGAGAGCAATGGCGAACCGGCACAACTGGCACCGTTCGCAGACCTCAATGCCAATGGCGTATACGAGCCGCAGCAAGGCGAATACCCGGTCATCAAAGGCGACCAGGCGGTGTATGCGATCACCCATACCAACGATCGGTTCGATCTGTACGGGGGTACTCTGCAGAGTCTGCCCTTCGATCTGCACATCATGCATTATTCATTTCATGATGATGGCGATCATGCACTTGACCATACTGTATTCGTGAATTATAAGTATGTAAATCGATCAGCTCTATTGTTTACGGATATACGATATGGTCAATATGCTGATATTGACATCGGAAACCCCGATGATGACTTTGCTGGATGCGATAGCATTCGGAATATGTTCTTTGCATACAACTGGGATGACAATGATGAAACCACCATCTCGGGTCTTGGTTATGGCAATCAGCCACCTGCCTTGGGTGTTCGCTTCCTTTCCCAACCATTGCGTTCGCATCGAAGCATTCCTTCCGCAGGCCCTGAATTGGTAACGCTGGATGACGCGATGTACGGCCTTTGGTACGGAGCGCCATTCACTCAGCTTGGATATCCCACGCACTTCCAATATCCAGGGGGCAGCTTTATCGAGCAACAGATAACGCTGGCGACTCCCGACCGCCGCTCCGTTGGCGCCACCGGACCCTTCACCCTAGGGCCTGGCGACACCCTGTGCATGGACCTGGCCTTCATCTACGCACGGGCTGCAAGTGGCGGCGCCTATGCCAGCGTGGAAGCCCTGAAGCTGCGCGCCGATTCGGTGCAGGCCGCTTACGATGTGTTCAACACGGGGTGTACGTCATACCCTAGCATGGTGGGCATCAAGGAACGACAGGACGCCCCCTCCCTCCTGCTCTACCCCAATCCGGCCCGTACACACCTTACCGTACAGGTCGATGCGCACATCCAGGAACTGAGCGTGTTGGACATGCAGGGCCGCATCCTGCTGCAGCGGCGTCCATCGGGCAAGCAGGTGGTGATCGATATCCAGCACCTGGCCAGCGGTACCTACCTGTTGCGGGCCCTTACCCAAGCCGGTATCGCAGCGCGCACGGTGGTGGTGGAGCACTGAGCGGTAAGCCTCGGATGGCAAGGCTGGTGCATCCTTGATCGGGATGGAGGTGCTACTTTCGCTTCCATGAGCACCGCCAAAGACCCCAAGCGCACCACTTACGCCTTCGCCATCGGATTGGCCGTGGGCATTGTGCTGTACAAGGTGGTGGTGGAGCTGGTGTGGCCGATGGTGGTGGGGTGATCGTTCCTCACGCTTTCTCGGGCAACGCCCCCTACCGCACCAACCAAGGCCCCGGATCCACCTTCACCAGGCCCTCGCTGGTGATCTTCCACACTTCGATGTGGGCGATGGAGCCGGTATCGTCCGTGAGCACGGTGCCCACCACCTGCTTGGTGTCCACCTTCTGGCCTTTGGCCACGCTCACCTCGCGCAGGTTGCTGTACACGGTGCGGTAGGCGCCGTGGCTGAGGATGACGGCCTTGCCGGCGCCGGGGATGACGATGACACTGGCCACTTCGCCGCGGAAGACGGCGCGCACGGAGGCCCCCTTCTCGGTGGTGATGTCCACCCCGTTGTTCTCGATGGTGATGCCGGGCAGCACGGGGTGGGGCTGCTTGCCGAAGCGGCTGGTGATGACGCCCTTCTCCACAGGCCAGGGCAGCTTGCCCTTGTTCTTCTCGAAGTCGGCGTTGAGCTCCTTGGCCTCGGGGGTGAGGCTGAGCTCCAGCTTGCCGCCCTTGGTGGTGGCGGTGGCCCCCTTGGTGGCGCCGGCCTTGGGCTTCATGCTCTCCTCGATGGCCTTGCGGATGGCGGCATCCAGCTCGTTGCGCTGCTTCTGCTGCTTGCGCTGGGTCTCCTTCAGGCGGCCCTCTTCTTTCCGTAAGGTGGCCAGGGCGCTCTGCTGGCCGCTGCGGTCGCTGGCCAGGCGCTGCTTCTCGGCCTGCTCCTGGGCCATGATGCGGCTCTTCTCGGCGCGCTGGTCCTCCAGGGCTTTGAGGCGCCCTTCGATCTCCATGCGGGTCTCTTCGATGAGCCTGGCCTGGCGGGTGCGCTGGGCGGCGATCTGCTCCAGGTAGCGGCTGCGCTTGAAGGCCTGCTGGAAGCTGGAGGCCGCGAAGAGGTAGCTGAGGCGGTCGTAGCTGCTGCGGTTGCGGTAGGCGAACTGGAGCATGCGGGCGTACTCGGCCTTGAGGGTGGTGAGGTCCTCGTTCAGTGAGGTGACCATGGCCTGGTCCTCCTCGATGCGCTGCTGCACCACGCGCAGTTCGCTGTTCATGGCGCGGATGAGCTGTTCGCGGGCCTGGATCTGGCTTTCCAGCAGCTGCAGCTGTTCCTGGGTGACGCGCTGTTCCTTGCGGGCCTGTTCGATGAGCGCGGTGGTGGTCTTGATCTGCTTGTCGAGGGCCTCGCGCTTCTTCTCCAGCTCCTTGCGGCTTTGGCCATGGGCGCCGAGGCCCAGCAGCAGGGGCAGCAGGCACAGCAGCAGGCGGCGCAGGGTGCTCATGGGGCGGTGGGCAACGGGGTGGCAGGCAGCGGGGTGAACTTCTCCGGCACGCGGAAAGGTAGGCTCAGCGGCCCTTCCACGCTGATGCGCGACAGTTCGAGCAGGCCGCTCACCTGTCGTTCGCCCTCGCTGACGGTGATGCGGATGCGGTTGGGCAGGTGGTGTTCACTGGCGTCGCCGCGGCTTTCGTAGTGCACATCGGCCACACGGTCGCGCACCAGGTCGCTCACCTGCACCCGCACAACGCGGAAGCTGTCGGGCTCCAGCCAGAAGCGGTGTACGATGGCTTCGCGTTCCTCGGCCTTGCGCAGGGTGCGTTCCAGGCGGCGTTCGCCCATGTCGCGGTCGCGGGCCAGGGTGTCGCCCGGTGCGATGTCCTCGGCGGCGCGCACGAAGCGGCGCTTCTCCTTGCTGGTGAGCACATAGAGGCCGTCCTCCCGATCGGCGCGGTACTTCTCGGCGGGATCGAGGCCCACGGGCAGGCCCAGCAGGGCGCGCTGCAGCATGCCCAAGGCGGGCATGAGCCCGAAGCGTTGGTGGGTGGTGGCGCTGTCGCCCAGGTAGAAGTGGTCGTGTACGCGGTCCAGCAGCTTCACGCTGTCGGGGGTCATGAGCACGCGGGCCACCTCCACGCCCAGGGCGGGCACCACGCTCACCCACGCCGCGCTGTCGCGCACGGAGCGCAGCTGGGCCTTGAAGCTGCGGCCGCCATAGGGCAGTTGCAGGTCCACGGCGGCTTTGGCGCTGTAGTAGCGGGCGGGTGGTTCGGCCTGTTGGAGCAGGCGTTCGAGGAGCTTCTCAGGCGAGCGTGGGGGGATGTCGCGCCCCACCAGGGGGAGGGTTCGACCGGGCTTGCACCCGGCGGCCGCGAGGAGGGCCACCAGCAGCAGGGCCTTGGTCTTCATTCCACGCGGCGGCCTTCGGTGATCTTGCGGTCGATGAGGGGGCTGGCGCCGCCCTTGGCCTTGGCCTTGCGCCACTGTTCCACGGCGGCGGCGGCATCACCCGCTTCGAAGAGGATGTCGCCGTAGTGCTCCAGCAGCACGCCATCGGGCTCCGGCGATCCGGCGATGGCCTTCTCCATCCACACCTTGGCATCGGCATGGTGGCCCATGCGGAAGAGCACCCAGGCGTAGGTGTCCTGGTAGGTGGGTGAGCCGGGGGCCAGTTCGTTGGAACGCTTGCTCATGCGTTCGGCGCGTTCCAGCTGTTCGCCGCGCAGGCTGAGGTAGTAGGCCCAGTTGTTGAGCGTGGCGATGTTGTCCGGTTCGGCGGCAAGCACCTTCTCGTAGGCCTTGTCGCTGTTGGTGAACTGGCCGGCCTCATTGTAGGCGTCGCCCAGGCTGCTCCAGAACTGGGTGGTGAGGGCGGGGTTGTCCACCACCAGGTCGCGGCCGGTGATGAGGGCTTCGATGGCCTCGTCGTGGCGCTTGAGCTGGGAGAGGGCGATGCCTTTGTAGAGGTGGATCTCGGGGGTGGTGGGGAAGAGCGCGATGGCGGAGTCGGCATCGTTCACCAGGGCTTGGTGGTCGCCCAGCTGCAGGTCCAGTTGCAGCAGCTGCATGTGGATGGGGAAGCGGTCCTTCTCGCTGCGCAGGGCCAGGCGGAACTGGTCGCGGGCTTCGGCATAGCGGCCGTCGCGCAGCAGGAAGTCGCCGTGGATGGTGTGTGGCTTGCCGCTCTCGGGGTGGGCCTTCTCCAAGGCCTCGATGAGGGCGTAGGAACGGGCCACGAGGTTGGTGCGGTCCTCGGGCTTCTCGCCCTCGTGGTTGGTCATCTCGAAGAAGCCGATGAGCACCTGCATCTTGGCATCGATGTCCATCTCGGGGTCGCGGAAGGCTTCACCCAGCTCGGTGTAGGCCTCTTCCATGCGCCCCGTGGCGTAGTAGTGCTCGGCCAGACCGATGCGGAGCATGCTGTTGCCGGGATCGAGCTCCAGGGCCTTGCGGTACTGCTGGAGCGCCTTCTCGTGCTCGCCGCGCTGGTCGTAGATCTCGGCCAGCATGCCGATGTACTGCGGATCATTGGGGAAGGCGGCGGCGGCGCGCAGGGCGAGCTGTTCGGCCTCGGCCAGCTTGCCATTGCCGGCGAGCATGCCGTACTGCTGCATCACTAGTTCCTCGTTGAGGCCGATGCGTTCCTCGAGGTCGCTGTAGACCTTCATGGCCTCGGCCACCTTGCCGGTGTAGGCCAGGGAGTTGGCCAGGTCGAAGTAGACCTCGTAGCGGTCGGGCCATTGGTCCACGATGCCGCGGTACACGTCGATGGCCTCGTTCACCTGTTGGTTCTGCTGGTAGAGGTCGGCCAGCAGGAAGCGGTACCAGATGTTGGACTTGTCAGCGGCCACCGCGCTTTTGGCATGGCCCACGGCCTTGGGGAAGTTCTGGCCCTGATGGTAAAGCTTGCTCAGCTCGAAGTGGGCGGCGCCGTTGGTGGGGTCGAGCTTCAGGCACTGTTCGAAGGCGGCGACGGCCTTGGCGGGTTGGCCGCCCATGCGGGCCTGGGTGCCTTCCATGAAAAGGCGCATCACCTCGGCCCGGCGGTCGGGGGCGGGAGCGCCGGCTTCGGGCGTGGCGGTGGGCATGGCCCGCTTGGATCCGCCGCAGGCGCCCAGGAGCAACACGAGCGCGAGCAGGGGAAGGTGGAGGGAGCGGGCCATGGGCGGGGTTCTTCAGCCTACGGTGCTGTCATCGCTCAGGCTCAGGTCCATGGCCTTGCCGGTAACAATGGCGCGTTCGCCGATCATGCTGTTGTCGATGACGGCGTCCGTGATCTGCACCGCAGGACGGATGATCGAATTCCGTACCACACTGTTGGTGATCACGGCGTTGGGTTCAATGGAGACGTTCGGGCCCACGATGCTGTTCACCAGGGTCACGTTATCGCCGATGAAGCAGGGGGAGATGACCAGGCTGCCGGTGAGGTTGGCCTTGGGGCTGACGAGGCCCTTCTCGTCCTTGAGGAAGCCGAGCACCTTGGTGTTGGTGTCCACCATGGCGTTCTTGTTGCCGCAGTCCATCCACACGTCCACCGCACCGGCCTTGAAGCGCGCACCCTTCTGCTTCATGTGCTCCATGGCGTTGGTGAGCTGGTACTCGCCCTTGTCCTTGATGTCGTTGTCGATGAGGTACTGCATCTCCTTGCGGAGGCGTTCTCCATCGGCGAAGTAGTAGATGCCAATGATGGCGAGGTCGCTGACGAAGGTCTGGGGCTTCTCCACGAACTCGGTGATGATGCCCTCGCCATCGAGCTTCACCACGCCGAAGGGCTTGGGGTCGTCGACCTTGTTCACCCAGATCACCCCGTCGCAGTCCTTGTCCAGCTTCAGTTGGGCGCGGAACAGGGTATCGGCGAAGGCCACGATGACGCGGCCGGTGAGCGCTTGTTGGGCGCAGAGGATGGCATGGGCGGTGCCGAGGGCCACCTCCTGGTAGTGGATGGAGCCTTTGGCGCCGACCTTCTCGGCGATGGCGATGAGGCCCTGTTCCACCTTGGCGCCGAAGCTGGGGTGGACCACGAAGGCGACCTCCTCCACAGGCTCACCGGCCACGGCGGCCAGGTCCTCCACGAGGCGTTGAACGATGGGCTTGCCGGCGATGGGCAGCAGGGGCTTGGCGGTGGTGTGGGTGTGCGGACGCATCCGCTTGCCCATGCCCGCCATGGGGACGATGATCTTCATTCAGGCTCAGTTCTCAGCGTACGCCGGTATGGCCGAAGCCTCCTGCGCCGCGTTCCGAGGCGCGAAGGTCCGGAACTTCCGCGAAAGATACCCGGATATACCGCGCCACCACCAATTGGGCGATGCGTTCCCCATCGTTCACGGTGAAGGGCTCCTGTCCATGGTTGATGAGCAGCACGCCCACTTCGCCGCGGTAATCGGCGTCGATGGTGCCGGGGCTGTTGAGCACGGTGACGCCGTGCTTGAAGGCCAGACCGCTTCGGGGGCGCACCTGTGCCTCGGTGCCTTCGGGCAGTTCCAGGTAAAGGCCGGTGGGGATCAGGGCGCGCTGGCCAGGGGCGAGCACGATGGGGACGTCGATGTTGGCCCGCAGGTCGAGGCCCGCGCTATGGTCGGTGGCATATTTGGGCAGCGGGTGCCGGCCCTTGTTCACGATGCGGACTGGGAGGGTCTCGATCGGTGTGCTCATGCTTGCAAAGGTCGCAGCGCGGAGCCCTCCTTCCGCCAGGCCATGGCCATGTAGCCCCCCAGCACAAGCGCCCGCAGCGCATAGTTCAATGCACCTTCCAACGGCACCTGCTCGCACCCCCACCACAGGAACACCGCGCCCGCCATGTACAGCAGCACACGGCTCACATTGTAGGGGATGGGATAGTGCCGCTGGCCCCAGGCATAGCTGATGGCCGCCATGCTGGCGTAGCAGATGAAGGTGGCCCAAGCCGCACCCAGGTAGCCCAGGCGGGGGATCAGGACGAACAGCAGCACGATGGTGATCGCTGCACCGACCATGCTGATCGTACTTCCCACACGCGGTCGGTCGGTAAGCTTGTACCACACGCTCTGATTGTAGTAGATGCCGAGGAACACGTTGGCGAGCATCAGGATCGGCACCACGCGCAGGCCCTCGTGGTAGGCCGGGTTGGGGATGAACCACTTGAAGAGGTCGAGGAAGAGCATCACCACGAGGAAGGCGCTCATGCACACGGCCACGAACACGTTCATGATGCGGGCGAAGGTTGCGCGGCTGTCCTTCTCCTTGGCATGGCTGAAGAAGAAGGGCTCGGCTCCCATGCGGAAGGCCTGGATGAAGAGCGTGATGAGCACGGCCAGCTTGTAGCACGCGCCGTAGATCCCGATCTCGGTATCGGCCACATCGGCGGGCAGCAGGTACTTCAGGATCACGCGGTCAGCGGTCTCGTTCACCATGCCGGCCAGGCCCGCGATCATCAACGGCGCGCCGAATGCGTACAGGGCACGCAGCAGCTGCGGCTCACGTACCCGCAGGGGGGGGAGCGAAGGCAGCAGCACGAGCAGCTTCACCGCGGTGGCCGCCAGGTTGATGGCGAACACGTAGCCCACGCCGAGCGCAGGGTCGTACACCGCATCGATCAGCGCATTGCCCTGTCCCATGTTGGTGCGCTTCATGCAGTACAGGATGAAGAAGACGCTGAGGCCCACGTTCACGGCCACGCTGAGCAGATTGATGGCGGCGAACTTCCACGGACGGCCCTGTTGCCGCAAGCGCGCCATGGGGATGGTGGTGATGACATCGATGCCAATGATGAACACGAGCATCAGCACCGAGCTCGCATAGGCCCCGAAACCGAGACCGTCTGCGATGGGACCGGAGAAGGCCCCGCCCAGCGCCATGAAGAGCAGTGCGGGCAGCAGCAATCCGTAGGTGGCGGTGGCATAGAGCACCCGGCCACCATCGGGGTTGTCCTTTACATGGTCCTTCGTGGCGAAGCGGAAGTAGGTGGTCTCCATGCCGAAGGTGAGCACCACGTTGAGGAAGGCCGTCCACGCATAGAGCGCGGTGACCACCCCGTACTCGGCCGGCTCGAAGACGAATTTGCTGGTGTACAACGGTACCAGCAGGAAGTTGATGAAGCGCGCAACGATGCTGCTGAGCCCGTAGATGGCCGTTTGGCCGGCGAGTTTGCGGAGGGCGCTCATGGGGTTAGTTCAACCACGGATGGACACGGAACAGCGCACTCCAACAAGGGATACCTGGGGGAAGGCATTTCATCCGTGTGTATCCGTGGTTCAGTTCCCCTTGAACTCCGCCTTCCGTTTCTCCATGAACGCGCTTGTCCCCTCTTTGAAATCCGCGGTTCCGAAGCATTTGCCGAACTCTTCGACCTCGCGTTGCAGGCCATTAACGCCAGGTTCGTAGCCGGCGTTCACCGCGCGGATGGCGGCACCCAGGGCGGTGGGGCTGTTCTTCGCGATGGCCGAGGCGAGCTCGTTGCACTTGGCGAGCAATTGGTCCTGTGGAACAACGTGGTTCACCAGCCCCCATTGCAGGGCCTCATCGGCCTTGATCATGCCCGCCCCGCCGAGGAAGATCATCTCCATGGCCTTGCCCTTGCCCACAAGACGCGCCAGCCGTTGTGTACCGCCGTAGCCGGGGATCACGCCCAAGCCCACCTCGGGCAGGCCGAGCTTCGCGTTGTCGCTGGCCACGCGGAAGTGGCAGCTCATGGCCAGCTCCAGTCCGCCGCCGAGGGCGAAGCCGTTCACCGCCGCGATCACGGGCTTGTTCAGGCGCTCCACGTGGTCGAAGAGCTTGGTGTGCCCATCAGCGCTGAGCGCGCGGCCCTCCTCCACGCTGAAGTGCGCGAACTCCTTGATGTCGGCGCCGGCCACGAAGGCCTTGGGCCCGCTGCCGGTGATGATGAGCACGCGCACGCTGCGATCGGCCTCGGCCTCGTTCAGTGCGCGGTCCAGCTCGTCGATGGTGGCGCGGTTCAGCGCGTTGAGCTGATCGGGGCGGTTGATGGTGATGGTGCGGACGCCGTCGGCATCGGCGATGAGTAGGTTCTGGTAGGACATGGTGTTCATGCGTGATCCGATCGACGGACCGGACCTTTGCAAATGTACCCGTCAGGCCCTGAGCGGCAGCGCGACGAAAAAGCTCGTGCCCCGGCCTTCCTCCGTGGTGAACCACACCCGGCCGCCGGCGTTCTCCACCATGCGTTTCACCATGGGCAGGCCCAGTCCCATGCCGCTGCTCTTGGTGGTGAAGCGCGGCACGAACACATGGTCCAGCGCATCGGCGGGGATGCCGGAGCCATTGTCCCGCACCTCGGCGATGGCCTCGCTGCCTTCACGGCGCAACAGCACCTCCACGCTGCCCTCGCGTTCCTCCGGAACGGCCTGCAGGGCGTTCTTCACGAGGTTGTTGAACGTGCGCAGCAAGTGTTCCCGGTCGGCGTGTACGGGCAGGGGGCCTTCACCCAGCAACAGAACCCGGCAGCCTGGGGTGCTGCTGAAGAGCTGCACGGCCGCCCCGGCCACCTCGGCCAGGTCCAGTGGCACCGGGTGCGCGGGGGGCATCTGCGCGAAGTGGCTGAACTCCCCGGCGATCCGGCTCAGCACATCGATCTGCTCCACCAGGTTGTTACTGAAGCGGTCCAGACGCTCGCGAGCATCAGGAGCTTCGGGCGACCAGGTGCGTTGGAAATGCTGGATGCTCAGCTTCATGGGCGTGAGCGGGTTCTTGATCTCGTGCGCCACTTGTCGGGCCATCTCCTTCCAGGCGCTCTCCCGTTCGCTGCGGGCGAGCAGTTCGGCACTGGCGCGCAGCTCCTCCACCTTGCGGTTGTACACCTCTACCAGCTGGCCCACTTCGTCGTTGCCCTGGTAGCGGATGGGCACGTTGGCACCCTGCAGGGCCACACGTCCCAGCGCGTTCTTCAGCAGGTCCAGTGGGCGCGTGGTCCAGTTGCTGATGAACACGGCCACCAGTACGCTGAGGGCGAAGAAGAGCACGAAGAGGTTGGCCACGGCCACCAGCACACCGGCGCGTTCTTCATCCTGCCGGGCCCGGTCGGTGAAGCTGGGCAATGACACGTACGCGAGGGTGTTGCCTTCGGGGTCACGCAGGGGTACGTAGGCTGCAGTGTAGGTCGCAGTTCCGATGGATTCCTGGTGAACGAACCCTTGCGAACCTTCCAGGACCAGCCGGGTGTAGGCGACAGGGTCCATGAGCGGGCCGAGCAGCCTGCTGGTGAAGATCTGGGGGCGTGAGCTGGCGAGGAGCCGACCATCGGTGCCATGGACAACGATGTCCGTGAGGAAGACATTGCTGGCACGGGCGAGCAGGTGTTGCAGGTAGCCGGCCTCCTCCGCGCCGATGGTGGTACTACCAGCGAAGCGATGTTGCAGTTCGGCGGCCACCGATCGGGCCCGTGCCAGGGCATTGCGGTTGTTGGCTTCATCGAACTGGCGTGACAGGAGCCGTTGTGTGCCGGAGCCAAAGAACGCGAGCCCAACGACCGTGAAGAGAAGCAGGGCCACCCGGACCTTGGCACCGATACCGATCGTCCGGTCGCGTCCCGGGCGGAGCAAGGCGTACAGGCCGAGCGTCAGGAGCACGAGCGACCCGAAGAAGGCGAAGAGGTAGCTGAAGGAGGTGACATGGTCCAGCAGGGTGGGGGCCGGGGTGGCCAGCACGATGAGCGTGCCCCCGGGGTCTCCTTTGGCGAGCACGCGGAACCCCGCCTCCTCGGTCCAAAGGATTCCGTCGGAGGGCAGGGTGCGGTCCCACCGGAGCGGCAGTTCGAAGGCGCCGGAGCTTTCGGCCAGCAGGCCGCTCTCATAACGGCCCATGCTGTAGCGTTGTGTTCTTCGGGCCAGGGGGTCGTCGCCCGCAAGGAGCAGGTCGGGGAAGCCCATTCCTTGGAAGGCGGAGCGGGGATGGATCTCCAACAGAAGCTGGCCGGATGGAGTGCTGTCGTTGCGCATCACCGCCATTCGGGCATGGTAGAAGGGGCTTCGACCGGGCTGTTCCTCAATGAAGAGGTCCGGCATGTCCGCCATGGCGAGCGGGTCATTGAAGGGGTCCTCATCGCCGTTGATGGTCTGCGGAGCGGCGGTGGTATTGGTGCAGCGCAGCCTTCCCGCGGTGTCAAGGGCATAGAGGCGAACGTCGTAACGTTCCCAATAGCCGGTGAAGAAGCGTTGCCGCACGAGCTGATCGAGCTGTGGGGCGTCGCACTGCCGGGGTCCGGCGAGCAGGGCGCTGACGGCGGGGTCCTGGCGCAGGTAAGGGGCTGTACTGCGGAAGAGCAGCTCCACGACCGGATCCTCCCGGACCGCCAGTCGTTCGGCGAGCACAGGGCGTTCGCGCTCCTCCCGATGGCGGCTGTACTTGATGAGGAGATGGGTGGACACCACGGCGAACAGGGCAACTGTGGTGGCACCAGCGGCGAACGGCAGCCGCGAACGACGGTGGAGCAGCAGTACGAGGATCAAGGGGAACGGCCAGAGGAACAGGACGGTGTCCGGGACGCCTACGAGCACATGACCGACCACCCAGGCGAAGGACACGGCCACGGGTATGGCCCATGCGCGTTGTGCATGCCGGTTACGGTCGTGCATGTGTACCACCGCCATGGCCAGGACCCACCAAGCGGCGTGAAGCATTGCAATGGAGAGCAGGGCCAGGGCGCTGAGGAGGCTGAACTGCCCGATGTGGAAGAGGTCGAGGTCCACGCTGCTATTGTCCACCAGACCGATGATGAGCTCCGTGCTCCAACCGGCGAAGAGCATCAGTGCTCCCCACCACAGGGCATGTAGGATGGGGAGCCTGCGAGCATGTGGTGAACGGACCGCCATGCGCAAGGTGAACAGCGCCAGGGTCAGCAGGATGCTGGCATTGATGAGCAGGTCACCCAGTGAAGGGAATACCCAGGAGGTGGCGTACACGGCCGGATCGAAGAGCGGGAGTCGGTCGAAGGTTGAATTGGGCCAGTACGCGAGGGCCGCTCCGCGGAGGGAGGTCAGGACGGCCACTAGGAGGGCCCATGCCATGAAGCCGCCCCAGCGCTCGGCAACGATCGAGCCGAGTTGCCAGAGCGCGAGCAGGAGGAGCAATGCGCCGCTCAGGTGAAAGGCGAGGCGTAACAGGATCCAGCCTCCGAAATCCAATGCCCCATCCGCCCATTGAAGGTCGAACAGCGTTATTCCTGAAGCGGTCCGGATGGTGGTTCCCGTGGCGCCCACGGGAAGGGCCTGCAGTCCTTTGGGCAGACCGAGGGAAGGGTGAAAGCCCGTGTGGAGATAGGCATTGCTGATCGACGCCTCTTGAACGAGGACGCGCATGGCATGGAGATCGAGCAGCCCAACGGTCGCGCTCCGGCCCAGGAAAAGGCCTGATGTCAGCCGTATGCGCTCTTCGTCCGGTGGGGCGTGTTCGGTCCATTCCTGCGGCACTTGTCCTGTCCATGCCACGAGGGAGTCGTTCCGGTAGATGAGGAGCTGCACGCCTTTTCCATCCAGCTCCTGGTCGCACGCCGACGCATGCGCGCGCATCCAGTCCCAGGGTTCCGTACCGGTCAGCGTGGAGGCCACCTCTGAGATGGTACGATCAAGGTCCTCTCCCGCACTGTGAACGGCGGTGGTCGCACGCTCGGCCGCCTGCAGGAGGCTTTGCTCCGCATCGGGCTCCACGAAGGCGAACGACAGCAGGAAGGCGATGGACGCCGAAGCCAGCAGCGCGAGGAGGCGGGACATGCTCAAGTGGGCAGCAAGGCCCGGGCCAAAGTACGGGATGCCGGGGCACCGGTGTTTTCGTCTGTCGGTCGTAAGGGCCGTTCCATCGGCCGTGGAACCTTTTCGGGGGCCACGAACGTAGAACGGCCCGGGTCCCACCACTCATGGGCCCCGACCTTACGAATGAAAAAGGCACTGCTGGTGCTGGTGCTGCTCGCAAGCGGGCTGCTCCAGGCACAGACGGGCACGGAGTTCTGGATGGCTCCACCTGACGTCACACTGCGGCACAACCCGCCGGGTGATGAGCCCATTTTCCTCAATGTGGCAGCTGGTTCCACCGCGGCGGTGGTCACCATCGACCAGCCTGCGAACCCTGGCTTCAACGGGGGAGCACCGATCGTGCTGAACGTGCCCGCGAACGGGGCGGCACGCCACAACATGACAGCGCTGAAGGCCCAGTTGGAAACGCGTCCCACCAACAGTGTGCGCAATACGGGTCTCCGCATTCGCTCCACGGCCAACATCACATGCTACTACGAGAGCAGCAACACGAACAACCCGGACATCATGGCCCTGAAAGGGGCCAACGGACTGGGTACCGAGTTCTACATTCCGCTCCACAAGCACGCGCCGTTCTACAACCACAACTTCTCTCCCAACAACGCCGACCTCGCGTTCGCCTCGTTCGACATCGTGGCAACGGAGAACAACACACTGGTGATGATCTATTCGCCGGTGGCCGTGGATGGGCATCCGGCATTGATCCCGTTCACCATCACCCTGCAACAGGGTCAGACATACTCCTGTGGCAATACCAACCCGGCCACCCACTTCGATCCCTTGACACACCCGTCAGGGGCGGTTGTGCTTTCGGACAAGCCTGTTGCGGTGTCCATCAAGGACGATAGCAACCACAACCCATCCGGCGGGTGCTACGATCTGATGCTTGACCAGATCGTGCCGGTGGACATCCTCGGAACGGACTACATCGCGGTGAAGGGAGCACTGAACCCGACGGGCGATGAGTCGCTGTTCCTGATGGCGGTCGAGAACAACACGCAGGTCTTCGTGGATGGAAGCGCCACGCCAGTGGCCACGCTCTTTGCCGGACAATACTACCGGCATGACATGGATTATCTCTCCGGGGGAGGCAACAACTCCACCTACATCTCTGCGAGCAAGCCGGTGTACGCGATCCACGTGACGGGCTTCGGTTGTGAGCAGGGCATGGCGATCCTGCCGCCCTTGAACTGCGCGGGTAGCACCAACCTGAGCTTCACGCGCTCCACCAGCGAGGCCTTCTTCCTCAACCTGTTGGTGCGCAATGGATCGCAGGATGACTTCGTGGTGACGGGTCCGGGCACGGCAACGATCCCGGCTTCGGCGTTCCAGGCGGTGCCGGGTACCGGCGGGGCATGGATGGCGGCGCGTATCCAATACAACACCACGGAGGTTCCGGTGAACCAAGCGTTCCAAGTGACCAATACCACGGATGTGTTCTCGCTGGCGATCATCAACGGTGGCGGAACGAGTGGTTGCCGTTACGGCTTCTTCTCCGAGTTCTCCGGCCGCATCGATGTGAACGCCGGTCCCGATGTGACCCTTTGTGCCGATCAGCAAGTGCCGCTCGCGGGCACGGTCACCGGTGGAAGTACCACGGGTATCTGGACGACCAATGGCAGCGGCACCTTCAGCCCCAATGCCACCTCGCTGAACGCCACCTATGAACCCAGCTTGGGCGATATCGCCTTGGGTACGGTGACCCTGACGTTGACCTCAACGGGCAACTGTACTCCGGTGAGCGATACGCGCGTGATCACGTTCGCACCACGCCCCTTGCCCGAGGCCGGCGCTGACCAGCTGATCTGCTCGAACAACGCGCAGGCAACGCTGAACGGGTCCATCCTCAATGCGCTCGGCGGTGTGTGGTCGGGTGGGTCGGGCACCTTCCTGCCGGCCACGAACAACTTGAACGCAACGTATACACCCACCGCAGCCGAGATCGCCTCTGGTTCGGTGCGACTGTACCTCACTACGACAGGCAATGGCGTATGCGAGGCCGTGCGTGACAGTGTTCTGCTCACCTTCACGCCCGCGCCCACGGTGAACGCAGGTGTGGACCAGTCGCGTTGCTCGAACAACGCTGCCACGACCTTGAACGGCTCCTTCACGGTGGCCACGGGCGTGATCTGGAGCGGAGGTGCGGGCAGCTACGACCCCAGTACCACCAACCAGAACATCACCTACACACCCACTGCGGCCGAGATCGCCAGCGGCAGTGTCACGCTCACCTTGACCACCACCGGCAATGGCAACTGTCTTGCCGTGAACGATCAAGTGACACTGACGTTCACGCCCGGTCCGACGGCCAACGCTGGAGCCAGCAGTTCGCTGTGCGCCAACAATGCGGAAGTAGCCTTGAACGGGGCTGTGACGGTGGCCACGGGGGGCATCTGGAGCGGTGGCACGGGTGTGTTCACACCGAACAATACGACGCTGAACGCAACCTACACGCCGACGGCAGCGGAGATCGCAGCGGGATCCGTGACCTTGACGCTCACCACCACCGGCAACGGCAGCTGCATCGCCGCCACGAGCGACCGGACCATCACCTTCACACCGGCCCCGATCGTGAATGCAGGTACGAACGGAACCGTCTGTGCCAACAACAGTGCGATCGTTCTCAATGGTAGTGTGGTGGGTGCTGCGGGTGGCACCTGGAGCGGTGGTACTGGCACTTACGCGCCGAACAGCACCACGCTCAATGCGACCTATACGCCGAGCGCAGCAGAGCGCTCGGCAGGATCCGTTACACTCATCTTGACCACGGTCGGTAACGGCACATGCAACGCCGAGAGCGCACAGGTCACATACACCATTACCCCGGCACCCACGGCCAATGCGGGCAGCGACCGTGTGGTGTGTGCGAACAATGCCGCGGTCACGTTGAACGGCAGCTTCACGGTCGCCACGGGCGGTGTGTGGAGCGGTGGCGCAGGCACGTTCGACCCGAGCACCACCAACATGAACGCGATCTATACGCCTACTGCGGCGGAGATCGCCACTGGCAACGTCACCTTGACGCTCACCACCACGGGCAATGGTCTGTGTACTCCGGTGACGGACAACATGGTCATCAGCTTCACGCCCGCTGCGGTGGTGAACGCCGGTGCACCGGTATCGGTCTGTGCCAACAACGCTGCCGTTCCCCTGAACGGGAGCGTAACGGGCGCCACTGGTGGCGCTTGGAGCGGCGGTGCGGGCACCTACGCACCGAACAACACCACGCTCAACGCGACCTACACCCCGACGGCATCGGAGATCGCCGCGGGCATCGTAACCCTTACGCTCACCAGTACGGGCAATGGGACCTGTCTGCCGGTAGCGAGCAACCGCGTGATCACCTTCACGCCGGCACCTGTCGTCGAGGCTGGTGTGAACGGGTCGGTCTGCGCGAACAACAGCGCCATCAGCCTGAACGGATCGGTGACCGGTGCAACGGGCGGAACCTGGAGCGGTGGTGCTGGGACCTTCACACCGAACAACACCACGCTGAACGCCACCTACACGCCCACGGCCGCTGAGCGCGCTGCAGGCACGGTGACCCTGACCTTGACGAGCACCGGCAACGGCACCTGCAACCCGGTATCGGACCAGGTGACCTTCACCATCACACCAGCTCCGACGGCCAATGCCGGCATGGACCAGACGCTGTGCAGCAACAACCCTGTCGCCACCTTGAACGGCAGCTTCACCGTGGCGACCGGTGGTGTGTGGAGCGGCGGCAACGGCAGCTTCGACCCGAGCACCACCAACATGAACGCGACCTACACGCCGACCGCGGCTGAGATCGCGAACGGTAGCGTGACGCTCACCCTCACCACCACCGGCAATGGCACCTGCGACCAGGTGACGGACAACATCACCTTGAGCTTCACGCCCTCGCCCGCAGTGAACGCCGGAGCCGACGTGTCGCTCTGTGCGAACAATGCAGCCATCGCGCTGAACGGCAGTGTCACCGTGGCCACTGGGGGCGTGTGGAGCGGTGGTCTGGGCAGCTTCAGCCCGAACAACAGCGCGCTCAACGCCACCTACACACCCACCGCGGCAGAGATCGCGGCAGGCACCTTGACGCTCACGCTGACCAGCACAGGCAACGGCAATTGCAGCGCAGTATCGGACAGCCGCGTGCTCACCTTCACCCCGGCACCCACGGCGGATGCCGGACCGAACGGTGCAGTGTGTGCCAACAACAGTGCGATCGGCTTGAACGGTACCGTCACCGTCGCTACGGGTGCCATCTGGAGCGGTGGCACAGGTACCTACGCACCGAACAATACGTCGCTCATCACCACCTACACCCCCAGTGCTGCTGAGCGTGCAGCGGGCACGGTGACGTTGACCTTGACCACCATCGGCAACGGTACATGCAACGCGGTGAGCGATCAGGTCACCTACAGCATCACACCCGCGCCAACGGTTACTGCCGGTGCCGACCAAACGCTATGCGGCAATAATGCGAACGCTTCGCTGAACGGTGGCTACACGGTTGCCACCGGCATCATCTGGAGCGGTGGCGCGGGCACCTTCACGCCGGGGAACACGGCCGTGAGCCCCGTGTACACACCCACAGGTACGGAGATCGCCAATGGCAGTGTGACGCTCACCGCTACGACGACCGGTGTCGGAGCCTGTTCGGCTGTAAGCGATGCGATGACGCTGACCTTCACGCCGGCCCCTACCGCCAATGCCGGTGCGGATGTGACGCTTTGCGCGAACAACGCCAGCGTTGCCTTGAACGGCAGCATCACCCTGGCGACAGGCGGTGTATGGAGCGGCGGAGCTGGAACCTATACACCGAACAACACGGCACTGAACGCCACCTACACACCGACCGCTGCGGAACTCGCTGGCGGCATCCTCACCTTGACGCTGAGCACCACCGGCAACGGCACGTGCAATTCAGCCACCGACAGTCGTGTCATCACCTTCACGCCCGCCCCCATCGTGGACGCTGGTACGAACAGCACGGTCTGCGCGAACGCCTCCATCATCAACCTGAACGGCAGCATCACTGGTGCTGGTGGTGGTGTATGGAGCGGTGGCACAGGCACCTTCACGCCGAACAACACCGCGCTCAATGCCACCTACGTGCCGAGTGCTGCTGAACGGGCGGCGGGAACTGTTACGCTCACCTTGACCAGCACGGGCAACGGGCTGTGCAACGCAGTGAACGATGCGGTGACCTACACGATCTCACCAGCACCGACCGCCAATGCGGGTGCGGATCAAACCCTTTGCAGCAACAACCCGGTGGCGACCTTGAACGGTGGGTTCACCGTGGCGACCGGTGCCGTGTGGAGCGGGGGTGCCGGGACCTTCTTCCCCAGCACGATCAACATGAACGCCACCTACACGCCTACGGCGGCGGAGATCGCGAACGGAAGTGTGACCTTGACGTTGACCACGACCGGTAACGGGCTGTGCAACGCGGTCAGTGATAACGTGGTACTGAACTTCACGCCTTCGCCGACCGCGAACGCCGGAAGTGATGCATCGATCTGCGTGAACAACCCCGCCGTTGCGCTGAGCGGTGGGGTCACGATCGCCACCGGTGGTATCTGGAGCGGTGGTGCGGGATCCTTCACGCCGAACAATACCGCGCTGAGCGGTACCTACACCCCGACCGCCGCAGAACTCGCTGCGGGCACGCTCACACTCACCTTGACCACTACCGGCAACGGCAATTGTGTGGCGGTCTCGGACAGTCGCATCATCACCTTCACGCCGGCGCCGATCGTGAACGCCGGTACTGCAACGTCCGTGTGCGCCAACGCCCCGTTGATGACCCTGAACGGAAGCGTGAGCGGTGCCACCGGAGCCATCTGGAGTGCGGGTGGTGGAACCTTCTCCCCGAACAACACCACGTTGAACGCGACCTATCTGCCAACAGCAGCCGAGATCGCCAACGGCAGCGTCATCTTCACCCTTACATCTGCGGGCAATGGCACTTGCAATGCCGTATCGAGCCAGGTGACCTATACGATCACACCCGCCCCGATGGCCAACGCCGGTACCGACCTTTCGCTCTGCTCGAACAACGCCAACGCGGCATTGAACGGAAGCGTCACTGTGGCGACCGGTGGCATCTGGAGCGGTGGAAATGGCACCTTCGCGCCGAGCAATACCAACCTGGGCGCGGTCTACACACCTAGTGCGGCCGAGATCGCCAACGGCAACGTGACCCTGACCCTGACCACCACGGGCAATGGCCTGTGCGCTGCGGTCACGGACAATGTGCTGCTCACGTTCACACCTGCCCCCACGGTGAACGCGGGTGCCGATGTGTCCATCTGCGCGAACAACGCCGCGGTCCCCCTCACCGGATCGGTCGCTGGTGCGACCGGTGGCGTTTGGAGCGGCGGCAACGGATCCTTCACGCCGAACAATACGGGACTCAACGCGACCTATACGCCGACAGCTGCAGAGATCGCCAATGGCATCCTGACGCTCACGCTCACCACCACGGGCAATGGCAACTGTTCGGCGGTTTCGGATGAACGCGTGATCACCTTCACTCCAGCACCGACCGTCAACGCCGGTGTGAACGGCACGGTATGCGCGAACAACGCCGCCATCACGCTGGCCGGCTCCATTGTAGGGGCGACCGGTGGTGTATGGAGCGGTGGCGCAGGTACATATGCCCCGAACAACGCCACGTTGAACGCGGTGTACACACCGACCGCAGCCGAGCGCGCAAACGGTAGTGTGAACCTCACACTGACAAGCACGGGCAATGGCAACTGCAGCGCGGTGAGCGATCAGGTGCTGTGGACCATCAGCCCGGCGCCAACGGCCAATGCGGGCGCGGATCAGACGCTCTGCGCCAACAACCCCGTTGCAATGCTGAACGGCGGTTTCACGGTGGCGTCCGGTGGTGTTTGGAGCGGTGGCGCTGGCACCTTCAGCCCGAGCAACGGCAACATGAACGCGACCTACACGCCCACAGCGGCGGAGATCGCGAACGGCAACGTGACCCTCACGCTCACCACCACTGGCAACGGTCTGTGCAACCATGTGAGCGATAACATCATCCTGAACTTCACCCCTGCACCGACCGTGAACGCGGGAGTGGATGCGAGCTTCTGCGCCAACAACGCGGCGATCGCCCTCAACGGCGGTGTGACCGTTGCGAGCGGTGGGATCTGGAGCGGAGGTCTGGGCAGCTTCACTCCGAACAACACCACGCTCAACGCCACGTACACGCCCACGCCGGCGGAGATCGCCGCGGGTACACTTACGCTCACGCTGACGAGCACGGGCAACAACAACTGTGCAGCGGTGTCCGATAGCCGCGTGATCACCTTCACCCCGGCACCAACGGTGGATGCTGGGGTGAACGGAACGGTGTGTGCCAACAACGCCACCATCAGCTTGAACGGTAGCGTATCGGTGGCCACGGGTGCCATCTGGAGCGGTGGAACGGGAACCTTCACCCCGAACAACAGCACGCTGAACGCGACCTACACCCCGAGCGCCGCAGAACGTGCAGCGGGTACGGTGACCCTTACGCTCACCACGGTGGGCAACGGCAACTGTTCGCCCGTCAGCGACCAGGTGACCTTCAGCATCACACCTGCACCCACCGCGAATGCCGGTGCGGACCGTGTGCTCTGTGCCAACAACGCGACCACTTCGCTGGCCGGTGCGTTCACCGTGGCTACGGGCGGGGTCTGGAGCGGTGGCAACGGCACCTTCGATCCGAGCACCACCAACATGAGCGCGATCTACACGCCCACCGCGGCGGAGATCACTGCTGGTAGTGTTACGCTTACGCTCACCACCACGGGCAATGGCCTGTGCAACGCGGTGAGCGATCAAGTGCTGCTGACCTTCACCGATGCGCCGACCGCGAACGCTGGTCCGGATGTGACCGTATGCGCGAACAACGCTGCTGTATCCCTTGGAGGAAGTGTGGTGACCGCGACGGGGGGAGTATGGAGCGGTGGGACGGGAACCTTCACACCCAACGCGAACACGCTGAACGCCACCTACACCCCGAGTGCTGCGGACATCGCCGCGGGACAGATCACCTTGACGTTGACCACCACGGGTAACGGCAGCTGCGCTGCGGCCGCTGATACACGTGTCCTCACCTATACGCCAGCGCCGATCGTGAACGCCGGCGTGGATGGCGTAGTGTGCGCGAACGCGCCGCTCATCACCCTGAACGGTGCCGTGAACGGTGCTGTGGGCGGAGTATGGAGCGGCGGTGCCGGTGTGTTCACGCCGAACAACATCACACTGAACGCGAACTACCTGCCGACCGCAGCCGAGATCGCCAGTGGCAGTGTCACGCTCACCCTTACCTCGGCCGGCAACGGACTGTGCAACCCCGTCACGGACCAGGTGACCTTCGTGATCACCCCGGCACCGACAGTGAACGCCGGGCCCGACCAGACGCTTTGCGGCAACAACGCCAATGCGGTGCTGAACGCAGCCATCACGGTAGCCACCGGCGTGCAGTGGTCGGGTGGTACCGGGCTCTACGCCCCGGGCGGCACGGCGCAGAACATCACCTACCAGCCCTCGCCGATCGAGGTCGCGAACGGCAGTGTGACCCTTACGGTGACCACCACGGGTAACGGCATCTGCGCAGCGGTGAGCGACCAGGTGACCCTCGACTTCACTCCTGCGCCGATCGCGAACGCTGGTCCGGACCAGACCGTGAGCAGCAACAACGCCAACACCACGCTGGCGGGCTCCTTCAGCATCGCCACGGGCATCATCTGGAGCGGGGGGGCGGGCACCTACAACCCGAACAATACCACGGCCAACGCGGTGTACACACCCACGGCTGCTGAGATCGCTGCAGGTAGTGTGACCCTGACGATGACCACCACGGGCAACGGCGCCTGTGCTCCTTCGAGCGATGCGATGACCATCACCTTCGGCGCGGCGCCCACGGCCAATGCCGGTCCGGACCAGACCATCTGCGCGAACAATGCAAGCGTGGTGTTGAACGGTCAGGTGACCATTGCCACGGGTGGCATCTGGAGCGGCGGAACAGGCACGTACACGCCCAACAGCGGCGCCTTGAACGCGACCTATGTGCCGAGCGCTACCGAGATCGCCTCAGGAACGGTGACGCTCACCCTCACCACGGTGGGCAACGGCAACAGCCTGCCCGTGACCGACCAGGTGACCATCACCATCACTCCGGCACCGGTGGTGAACGCGGGCACGAACCTCACTGTCTGTGCGAACCAATCGACCGCTCAGCTGACGGGTATCGTGAACAACGCGACCGGTGGTGTATGGAGCGGCGGATCGGGCACCTTCAATCCGAGCAACACCAACCTGAATGCGACCTACACGCCCACACCGGGTGAGATCGCCGCAGGCATGGTCACCCTAACGCTCACCAGCACGGGCAACGGTACGTGCAACGCTGTCAGCGATCAGGTGGTGATCAACATCGCCCCTGCACCCGTTGTGAACGCTGGCCTTGATGCTACGGTGTGCTCGAACAATGCGGCCGTGCAGCTCGCCGCCACAGTGAGCAATGCCGGAGGTGGTATCTGGAGCGGTGGCACCGGTGGATTCTCACCGAGCATCACCGCACTGAACGCCGTCTACACCCCGAGTACCACGGAACTGAACAATGGCTCGGTGACACTGAGCCTGACCAGTACCGGCAATGGTACCTGCGCGCAGGTCACCGACCAAGTGTTCATCGTGTTCACCCAGACACCCGTAGTGAATGCGGGTGCTGATGTGACGGTATGTGCCAACGGAGCAAGCGTGAACCTCAACGGCTCAGTGACGATCGCAGGTGGCGGCGTGTGGAGCGGTGGTGGTGGAACCTTCTCACCGAACGCCAATACGCTGAACGCAACGTACACCCCGAGCCCTGCTGAAGTGGCTTTGGGTACAGCGACCCTTACCCTCACCTCCACACAGAACGGTCTGTGCAACCCGGTGAGCGATGCCATGACCATCACCATTATCGCGGCACCGGTCGCAGAGGCAGGGAACAACCTGTTCGTGTGCAGCAACAACCCCGGCGTGCAATTGGGTGGTAGCGTTACCGGTGCTGGTGGTGGTCAGTGGAGCGGAGGGGCAGGCACCTTCTCGCCGTCCATTGCATCGCTGAACGCGGTGTACACACCCACCGCAGCGGAGATCGCTGCTGGCAGCTTGAGCCTGACCTTGACCACGATCGGCAACGGCAACTGCGTGCCTGTTTCGGACAATGTGCTGATCACCTTCACGGCCGCTCCCACGGCGGAAGCGGGAACGGGTGGTGTATTCTGCGCGAACAACGCAAGTATCCAGCTGAACGGTGGCGTGACGGTTGCCAATGGCGGTGCCTGGTCCGGTGCCCAGGGCACGTTCAGCCCGAACGCGAACAACCTGAACGCCGTGTACCAACCCTCGGTGGGTGAACTCGCAGCGGGCAGTGTGACCCTGACCTTGACCACCACCGGGAACAACGGCTGCAGCGCCGTTAGCGATGAAGTGACCTACACCTTCACGCCTGCACCGACCGCGAATGCAGGTCTTGATCTGAACAGCTGCGCGAACAACGCGACCGTGCAGCTGAACGGTGCTGTGACCGTTGCCACCGGTGGTCTGTGGACCGGAGGCACAGGGGGCTTCACGCCCAACAGCGCAACGCTGAATGCGACCTACACGCCGAGCGCTGCAGAGATCGCGGCTGGCGTGGCAACGCTTACCCTCACCACAGTGGGGAACGGTAGCTGCAATGCTGTGAACGATCAGGTGACGATCACCATCGCCCCTGCACCCATCGTGGATGCTGGAGCCAACCTGTCAGTATGCGCCAACAACGCCGCCGTGCAGTTGAACGGTTCCGTGCTGAATGCTGCCGGCGGACTCTGGAGCGGCGCAGGAACCTTCAGTCCGAACGCCGCCACGCTCAATGCCATCTACACGCCCACTGCTGCGGAAGTGGCTGCTGGCAGTACGACCGTCACATTGACCAGCACGGGCAATGGCCTGTGCACAGCAGTGACCGATAACGTCACCATCACCTTCACACCCGCACCGGTCATAGAGGCTGGCGTTGCACAAACGTTGTGCGCGAACAATTCCACTGCGCAGTTGACGGGCTCCGTCAGCGGTGCCACCGGTGGTGCATGGAGCGGAGGTGCTGGAACGTTCGCCCCCAATGCTGGTGCCTTGAACGCTGTATATGCGCCGAGCAGTTCGGAGATCACTGCGGGCAACCTCTGGTTGTACCTCACATCCACCGGTAACGGCGGATGTAGTGCGGTGCGTGATTCCGTACAGCTCTTCTTCACTCCTGCTCCCACGGTGAGCGCTGGTCCGAACGCACACGTCTGTGCGAACGACGCTGAGGTGCTGCTGAACGGAGCGGTCACCATCGCCACCGGCGGTGTGTGGAGCGGTGGTGCAGGCAGCTTCAGCCCGAACAATACGGCACTGAACGCGACCTACACGCCGAGCTTGGGCGAGATCGCAGCAGGTAGTGCGACGCTCACCCTTACGACCACCGGCATCGGTAATTGTACGGCTGTACAGGATCAACTCACCATCACCATCGATCCCGTACCCGTGGTGAACGCCGGTCCGGACCAGGCCATCTGCACGAACAACCCGACCATCCAACTGAACGGCTTCGTGGGTAACGCACCTGGCGCGATCTGGAGCGGTGGCAATGGCACTTACGTGTCCGGAGCCACGGCCACAGCCACGCAGTACCAGCCTACAGCAGCGGAGATCGCCGCGGGCTCCATCACCTTCACGCTCACAAGCACAGGCACTACCATCTGCAACGCTATGAGCGACCAGATGACCGTGACCTTCACCGGCGCACCGGCCGTTGACGCAGGTGCCGACCAGGCCATCTGCGCCAACAACAGCGCCGTACAACTGGACGGCAACGTGATCAACGCCAACGGTGGTGTCTGGTCCGGCGGCAATGGCACCTTCTCGCCTGCGAACAACCTCTTTTCGCCGGTCTACACGCCCACGGCAGCGGAACTCGCCGCTGGAAGTGTGACGCTCACGCTCACCAGTACCGGTAACGGCAACTGCTTCGCGGTGAACGATCAGGTGCTCATCACCTTCACCCCGGCACCCACGGTGAACGCAGGCATTGATCTGAGCGTGTGTGCGAACAACCCCACGGTCGATCTGAGCGGTGCTGTTACGGTCGCCACTGGTGCTGTATGGAGCGGTGGTTTGGGCAGCTACACCCCCGATGCCGCTGCGCTGAGCGCCCAGTACACGCTCACGCCCTTCGAACTGCAACAAGGCAGCATCACGCTCACCTTGACCAGCACGGGCAACGGCAATTGCATCGCGGTGGCCGACCAGGTGAGCATCACGGTAACTCCGGCCCCCGTGGTGAACGCTGGCGCTGATATCACCGCCTGCTCCAACGCCCTGGACGTGCCACTGAGCGGCACGGTCAGCGCAGGTGCCACAATGGGTGCCTGGACCACCACCGGAACGGGCACGTTCTTCCCGAGCGCCAATGTGCTGAACGCCACCTACATCGCCAGCAGCCTTGATTCGTTGAACGGCGGTGTGGACCTCGTGCTGACGTCGACCAACAACGGCCTCTGCAGCAGTGTGAGCGACACCCTGACGCTCACGATCCTGCCGAACGCGATCGCCAGCGCTGGTGTGGACCGGACGGTCTGCGCATCGGAGCCCACCATCACGCTCAGTGGTACCATCACCGGCAACGCCACGGAAGGCATATGGACCACCACGGGTGCAGGCACGTTCGCACCGAACGCGAATGCTCCGAACGCCGTATACACCATTGCTCCGGGCGATGCGGTGAACGGTACGGTGACCTTCACATGGAGCGTGAACAGCTGCGATAATGCGATGGACCAGATGACCTTGACCATCGTTCCGGAGTCGCAGGTGGATGCCGGGAACGACCTTGTGGTCTGCGTGGATGACCTGAACGTGCTGGTCAATGGCAACGTGAGCGGCGCCTCCACCACCGGTGTGTGGAGCACGCTCGGAACAGGTTCGTTCCAGAACGCCTCGAGCGCATTGGCCAACATCTACAGCGCAAGCACCTTGGATTCGCTGGCCACCGGTGTGGACCTGATCCTCACAGCCACCAACACCAGTGTGTGCCCGGCAGCAGTGGATACGCTGCACATCGACATCCTGCCCTTCGGCACGGTGAACGCTGGTGCGGACCTTACCGCCTGCGCGAACAACGCAGTGGTACAGCTGAACGGATCGCTGGTGGGAGATGCCACCACCATCCAATGGACCACGTCAGGTACGGGTCAGTTCTTCCCCAACAATGCGGTCCTGACCGCAACCTACGTTCCCAGTGCGCTGGATACGCTGGTGGGTGAAGTGACCTTGACGCTCAGCGCACTCAACAGCTGCAACAACGCCAATGATGCGCTGGTGTTGACGTTGACACCGGCACCCTACGTGAACGCAGGCCCGGACCAGACCTACTGCGACGGTGTGACCAGCTTCGATCTGCAGGGCATGGTATCCGGCATCACCACACTGGGCCTCTGGAGCACAACGGGCAGTGGTACGCTGGCTTCCACCACGGACCTCAGCACCACCTACACCGCGAGCCCCGCTGACCAGCAGGACGGTGCGATCACCTTCACACTGACCTCGCAGAACAACGGCACCTGCAACGCCGTGACCGATGAGATGACCATCTATCTGACCGATGGCCTGCAGGCCAATGCCGGACCTGATATGAGCGTCTGTGTGTTGAGCACCTACGCCCAACTGCAGGGGCAGATCATCAACGGATCGCCCTCCGGTGTCTGGTCCAGCACGGGTACGGGCTCCTTCGTGCCCAGCGCTGATGTGCTCAACGCGCAGTACCACTTCTCGCCTGCCGACGTGACCAACGGAAGTGTGGTACTGACGCTCCTCAGCACCAACACGGGCACCTGTGCACCGGTACAGGACCAGCTCGTGCTCACCTTCGGTAACAGCAGCTTCGCCTTTGCCGGTGATGACCAGGCCGTGTGCGCCAACACACCGCTTGTGCAGCTCAACGGTAACGTGAGCGGCGCCCAGGGCGGTCAGTGGAGCAGCAGTGGCAGCGGTTTCTTCAGCAATACCACCGCCACCAACAGCACGTACACGTTGAGCGCAACGGACATCGCCAACGGAGCGGTGCAGCTCACCCTCACCACCATCGGCAACGGACTCTGCGCCGCCACGAGCGATGTGGTGACCATCACGGTGAACGCGCTGCCGCAAGTGAACGCTGGTGCGGACATCGTGGCCTGCACGGCCGCTCCGGTGCAGCTGGTGGCCAACGTGGTGAACGCACCCACCGTGATGTGGAGCACCAGTGGTAGCGGCAGCTTCCTCGATGCCAACGCCCTGGCCACGCTCTACACGCCAAGCGCTGCGGACAGCACGGCCGGTAGTGTGGTGCTCACAGCCACCACCACGGGTGTTGAGCCCTGTGCAGCGGTCAGCGATCAGTTGGTGATCACCTTCGGCGGTGGACTGGCCGCGACCGCTGGACCTGATGTGGTGGCCTGCAGCACCGATGCGAACATCGCCCTCAACGGTGCGGTGGCGGGCACCACCACGGGTATCTGGAGCACGACCGGTACCGGCTCGTTCATGCCCAGCGCCACCGCGCTCAATGCCACCTATGTTCCTGGACCGGCGGACTTCGTGATCGGTGATGTTTCGCTGATCCTCAGTACCACCAATAACCAGGGCTGCGCTGCCGGTCGCGATACGCTCGTGGTGAGCTACCATGTACCCCCCACCGTGGATGCCGGCGCGAGCGTGCTGCTCTGCGATGGCCTGGAGGATGTGCAACTGAACGGTCTTGTGCAGAACGCTGGCAGCGTGCAGTGGTTCACCACTGGAACGGGCAGCTTCAGCCCTGCGGCTACGTTGAACAACGCGGTGTACACGCCCACGGCGAACGACAGCATCGCAGGTGGCGTGTACCTCATCCTCACGGGATTCGGAACGGGAACCTGCGGCAACACGAGCGATTCGCTCTTCGTGGACATCGGTCCCACGCGCATCGCCAACGCTGGTCCGGACCAACTGACCTGTGCCGATGGTGGTGCCATCCAGCTCAATGGCTCGGTGGTCGGCGTCAGTGGCGGTCAGTGGACCACGACCGGAACCGGAAGCTTTGTGCCGGACAACACCAGCCTGTCGGGCACCTATGTGCCAAGCACCACGGACCTGGTCTTCGGTGAACTGCGCTTCGTGCTCAGCACCACCGGCAACCTGGGCTGCCCGGCAGCGCGCGACACCCTCGTGGTGGCCCTGCAGCAACTGCCCACCGTGAGCGCCGGCCAGGACATCAACGTGTGCGATGCCACCACGGCGGTGCAGCTCGGTGGATCCTTCACAGGAGCGGCCGGTGTGCAGTGGTCGTCCAATGGTGCGGGTGTGTTCCTGCCCAACGCCGCTGACCCGAACGCCACCTACCAGCCCGGCGCCACTGATGCACAGCTGGGTACCGTGCGCATGATCTTGTCCACCACCGGCAATGGCGTGTGCGCAGCGGCCCACGACACCCTGCTGCTGAGCTTTGTGAACCCGCTGGTGGCGGACTTCACTTGGAGCAACGCCTGCGCGGGGTCGCAGACACAGTTCACCAGCACCAGCACCACTTCGGGCGCACCCATCGTGGGGTGGAACTGGACCTTCAGCAATGGTACCACAGGCAGCGGTCCGCAGACAGGCTCCATCTTTGCCACGCAAGGTCAGTACACGGCCACCCTCACCGTCTTTGCGCAGAACGGCTGCAGCAGCAGCATCACGCGCACGGTCGATGTGCTCCAGGCACCCGTGGCTGGCTTCAGCATCAGTGGTGATCCCTTCACGGATACACCGATCGAGTTCACCGATAACTCCTTCGGCGCTACTGGCTGGCAGTACGACTTCGGTGATGGCAACGGCTCGCTCGCTGCCGAACCGGTGCACGAATACGCCGAGGATGGACAGTTCATCATCGTACAGACCGTAAGCAACGCCAACGGCTGCACCGATCGTGACTCGCTCCTGATCAGCATCGCGGTGAAGGACATCCTTCCTCCGAAGCTCCCCAATGCCTTCAGCCCCAATGGCGATGGCGTGAACGACACGTTCTTCGTGCGCGGTGGTCCGTTCGAGACCATCGACCTGAAGATCTATAACGGCTGGGGCGAGCTCATCTTCCAGACCACCGATCCCACCTTCGGCTGGGACGGCACCCACGACGGCAAGCATGCCATCAACGGGGTCTATGTGTACTCCGTCGTAGCCACCACCGTGGATGGACTCCTCCACGACCGCACAGGGAAGGTAACCCTGGTCCGCTAAGCCATGTGCACCATGCGAACGAACCTCAAGATCCAGATACTCGCCGGCGCATTGTGCGTCTGTACGACCATCCATGCACAGGACGGCCAGCTCTCGCAGTACGAGGCTGCACAGGTGGTGCTCAATCCTGCCCTCACCGGCATGTTCGAGAATGCCGACTTCCGCATGAGCAGCAATGTGCGGAGCCAGTGGAGCAGCCTATCCACCAACTTCCTCACCACCGCGTTCGCGTATGATGTGAGCGTACAGCACCGCTTCGGCTTCGGGAGCTACCTGTACAACTACAACATGGCCGGCATCATGAACACCTTCCAATTCGGCATCACCGCAGCGTACAACGTGGCCGATCCCAAGGCGAAGTACACGCTCTCCACCGGTGTGGCACTGGGGCTCATCTACAAGAAGATGAACGACCAGCAGCTGGTGTGGGATGCACAGTATGATGATGGCTACTTCAACAGCGACCTGCCATCAGGCGAGTTCCTGCAACGTGGCGCGCGCTTCATGCCCGACATCTCCGGCGGCGTGGCGTACCGGTCCATCAACCCGAACAAGCGGGTGAACCCCTTCGGCAACTTCGCGCTCTTCCACGTGACCACGCCGGATGAGTCGATCCTGCGCACTGAAGTGAGCGAGCTGCACATCCGCTACATGGCGAACGGAGGTGTGCGTGTGAAGGTCATCGATCCGTTGATCCTGATCCCCCAGGGCGTGTACATGCGCCAGGGCAACGACCAGCTCATCCACGCTGGTATGCTGGCGGAGTTCAACGTCGGTGGCAGCATGTACAGCGTCATCGGAGGGGCTTCGTACCGGTGGAACGATGCCGTTGTGGCTCAAGTGGGATTGAAGCATAAGAGCGCCGTGTACCGCTTCAGCTACGATATCAACACCTCGCCACTGCGCAACTACACCAATAACAACGGCGCGTTCGAGTTCTCCATCAGCTATTACGGCACCCATTCGGGCCGCGAACGCCGCCTGCAGAGCAGTACCTTCTGAGCACCCGTTCGCGTGCTCATTCCCGCTCGTATGATCCCCGCCACTGGTGCTTTGGCCCTGATGGCGGGGATCGAGCGTTGATGGCCTTGTTCGGCGCGGTGCGAAGCCTTGGGGTCACATCCGGACCGGATCGCGCATCGCTGGTCCAGCATCGTCGACCTGCTGTGCCGTGCAGACGGGAACAGCATCGCACAGGCCTCCGTTGCGAAGCGGAACGAACAGCAAGGGTTCTCGACAGGTCAGGTGATGCAAGCTTCCTGAACGGACGCGCATCTCTCGAGCGTACAACGCATCAGCACAGATGGGCCCGTTCAACGATCCATGTTCCACCGCGAACGTGCAGGTGATGGATGCCACAACGAACAAGGGCCGCCCTGTGCAGGACGGCCCTTCGGTCGACGAAGATGGACGGAAGCAGCGGGGGACTAACCGCCGACGATATTGCCATTATGGATGACGATGGGGCGCATCACCGGCGTGCCGTCCACCATGGCTTGTACGTAGTAGGTACCGTTCTCCAGCAGCTCGGCGTTCACGATCACGCGGTCGCCGTCCAGCTGCAGGTCCATGGGCATGAACTGCCCACGGTTGTTGAGGATCACCACCTCGCTCAAGGTGCCTTGTGCCAGCACACTGAAGCGACCCGGGCGCGGATCGCCTTGGATGGAAAGATCGGCAGGCACCTCGTGGCGGATGGAGAACAGGTCGGAGAGTTCGCTCCAACCTTGCTGTTCTTTGCTCAGGAGGCGGTAGTAGGACACGCCTGCGATGGGCGCCTCATCCAAGAGGGTGTACGGGGTGTACGCATCGCTGGTGCCGTGGCCGTCCACCCGGGCCACCACATCCCAATGGATCAGGTCCGCCGAGCGCTCCAGGCGGAACGCCTCTGTAGGCCGTTCTGACACGGTGGCGAATCGCACTTCCACGGTGGCCGGGTCCTTGCTTTCCGCCTCGAAGGAGACGAGCTCCAGCACCGGTAGGCCGCTATCCAGCAGCACCGGGTCGAAGTTGGTGTGCGCTTCGGTCCCCTCAGGGCCGGGTTCGCGCATGAGGCCGACCAGATCGTTCTGCGCCTGCAGGTCGCCCCAGAACGGGGTGCTCAAGACAACGAGTAAGGTTCTGTTCATGGTCCACGGGTTGATGAGTGGACCGTTCTACGGAAGAACGACAGCAGGGTTCTGTCCGTCGATAAAAGGAGCCCGTTCGTCGAAGTTCGCGGCCGCGCCGAAGAGGACCTTGGCGAAGCCGCTTACGCTTACCCCTTCAGCGCTTCCGCGCCGCCCACGATCTCCAGGATCTCGTTGGTGATGGACGCCTGGCGTGCCTTGTTGTAGGTCAGCTTCAGGTCCTTCAGCAGGGCGTCGGCGTTGTCGGTGGCCTTGTGCATGGCGGTCATGCGGGCACCGTGCTCAGCGGCGAAGCTGTCCAGCAGCGCCTTGTAGAGCTGGATCTTCAGGCTCTTGGGGATGATCTGCTCCACGATGGTGGCGCGATCGGGTTCCATGATGTGTTCGCCTTGGCTCACTTCAGCGCCTTCGCTCCGGGGGGCGGGAGGGATGGGCAGGTACTGCTCTTCGGTGGTGATCTGCACCGCCGCGTTCTTGAACTTGTTGTAGAACAGCACCACCTTGTCGTACTGCCCGTCCACGAAGCGCTGCATGATCAGCTCGGCCACGGGCGCCACCTTGTCGAAGCTGAGACCGTCGAACAGCCCGGCCAGGTCAGTGGGCAGCTCGTTGCTCACCATGCCACTGCGGCGGTAGAGGTCCAAGGCTTTTTTGCCGATGGGCAGGATGGTCACTTCCTGGCCGTTCTGCTGCGCATCGCTCAGCGCCTTGCGCACCAGGCGGAACACCTGGGTATTGAACGCGCCTGCCAGACCGCGGTTGCTCACGATCGGCACAAAGAGCACCTTCTTCACCTCACGTTGCTGGCTGTAGATGCCTTCACTGCTGTCCAGCGATGCGCTCACGTTGCTCAGGATCTGCTGCAACTTCTCCGCGTAGGGGCGCATGCGCACAATGGCGTCCTGGGCGCGGCGCAGCTTGGCCGCGCTCACCATTTTCATGGCCGCGGTGATCTGCTTGGTGCTGTTCACCGAGACGATCCGGCTGCGTACTTCCTTCAGACTGGGCATTGTGCGGTGCTGATGTTTCGCTACCGTAGATCGACCGGAGGGTCGACGCTACAGGTGCTACGATCTTAGTTGTCCAGGCTCTTCACCAGGTCCGCAGCCACCTTTTCCAGTGTGCCGGTGATCTGGTCGTTGTAATCGCCCTTCTTCAGCGCGGCCAACACATCGCTGTGCTTGTTGCGCAACATGGTGATGAACTCCGCCTCGAACTGCTTCACGTTCCTCACCGGGATCTTGCTCAGCAGACCCTTGGTGCCGCAGTAGATGATGGCGATCTGCTCCTCCACGCGCATGGGGCTGTTCTCGGCCTGCTTGAGGATCTCCACGTTGCGGGCACCCTTGTCCAGCACCGCCTTGGTGGCGGCATCCAGGTCGGAGCCGAACTTGGCGAAGGCCTCCAGTTCGCGATATTGGGCCTGGTCCAGCTTCAGGGTACCGGCCACCTTCTTCATGCTCTTGATCTGCGCGTTACCACCCACGCGGCTTACGCTGATACCCACGTTGATGGCGGGGCGAACACCACTGAGGAACAGGTTGCTCTCCAGGAAGATCTGCCCGTCGGTGATGGAGATCACGTTGGTGGGGATGTACGCAGATACGTCACCGGCCTGCGTCTCGATGATGGGCAGTGCGGTCAACGAACCACCACCCTTCACGCGCCCCTTGAGGCTCTCAGGCAGGTCGTTCATCTGGCTGGCCACGCTCTGGTCGGCGGTGATCTTCGCGGCACGCTCCAGCAGACGGCTGTGCAGGTAGAACACGTCACCGGGGTAGGCTTCGCGGCCTGGTGGACGACGCAGCAGCAGGGACACCTCACGGTAGGCCACAGCCTGCTTCGAGAGGTCATCGTACACGATCAGAGCCGGGCGGCCCGTATCGCGGAAGTACTCGCCGATGGCAGCGCCCGTGAAGGGGGCGTAGAACTGCATCGGCGCGGGGTCGCTGGCATTGGCCGCCACCACCACGGTGTAGGGCATGGCGCCGTTCTCCTCCAGCTTCTTCACGATCCCCGCCACGGTGCTGCCCTTCTGGCCCACGGCCACGTAGATGCAGAACACGGGCTGGCCGGCCTCGTAGAACTCCTTCTGGTTGATGATGGTGTCCAGCGCCACGGTGCTCTTGCCGGTCTGGCGGTCACCGATGATCAGCTCACGCTGGCCACGACCGATGGGGATCATGGCGTCCACGGCCTTGATGCCGGTCTGCAGGGGCTCCTTTACGGGTTCGCGGAAGATCACACCCGGGGCCTTGCGCTCCAAGGGCATCTCGAAGAGCTCGCCGCCGATGGGGCCCTTGCCGTCGATGGGCTCGCCAAGGGTGTTCACCACACGGCCCACCATCTGCTCGCCCACCTTGATGGAGGCGATGCGCTTGGTACGCTTCACGGTGTCGCCTTCCTTGATGCCCACGCTGGGGCCGAGGAGCACCACACCAACGTTGTCCTCCTCCAGGTTCAATACGATGCCGCGCAGACCGCTGGTGAACTCCACGAGCTCACCGCTCTGCACGCTGTTGAGGCCGTAGATGCGGGCGATGCCATCGCCCACTTGGAGGACGGTACCGACCTCTTCCAGCTCGGCTTCGCTGCGGAAGCCGGCCAGTTCTTGTTTGAGGATCGCCGTTACTTCGGCTGGGTTCACTGCCATGACGGGGGAAGGCGTTAGATCTCGGGGATGTACGGGTTCTTGGAGAATTCGCGGCGGAGGTCGGCCAGGCGACGGCTCACCGTGCCATCGTACAGCTCGTCGCCGATGCGGATGGTGACACCGCCGATCAGGGTCGGGTCCACTTTCTCCACCAATTCGATGGACTTGCCAGGGTGCTGTTTCTCAGCGATGGCCTGCACACGGGCGCGGGCTGCGGCGGAGAGGGGTACCGCGCTGGCCACATGGGCCACAACGATGTTCCGGCTCTGCTTGTATAGTTCGCTGAAGGCTTGGGCCACATCGGGCAACAGCCGCTCGCGGCCCTTGCGCACCAGAATGCCCATGAAGGTGGCGGTGAGCTGGCCCACCTTGCCGGCGAAGATCTGCTCCAGCACGCGGTCCTTCTTGTCGGCCTTCACCACAGGGCTGTTCAGCAGCACCACCAGTTCGCGATTGGCCGCGCAGGTGCCACCCACCAGGCGCATGTCCTCCTGCACACCGGCGAGCACACCCTTTTCCTGGGCCAGCTCCATCAGGGAGCGCGCATAACGGTAGGCGACCGGTGCAACGATCATGACCTGCGCAGTTCTGCTTCGTTCATCACCTTGTCCACCAGGGCTTGCTGGGCGGCGCCGTCGGCCAGCTTTTCCCGCAGGACCTGCTCAGCCACCAGGATGCTCAGCTCGGCCACCTGGTTCTTCATCTCGGTGAGGGCGGCGTTCTTCTCGTTCTGGATATCGGTTCGCGCGCGGGCCAGCAGGGCTTCGGCCTCCGCCTTGGCCTTGTCCTTCGCCTCGGCGATCTCCCGGTCGCGGATGTCGCGGGCTTCCTTCAACAGCACCTCACGCTCTTCGCGGGCGGCGCGCATGAGTTCCTCATTCTTCCGGTTCATCTGGGCGATCTCCTCACGGGCCTTCTTCGCCTCGTTGAGGGCATCCTCGATGGTCCGTTCGCGCTCGCTGAGCACGCCCAGGATCGGCTTCCAGGCGAATTTGGCCAGGATGAACAGGACGATCCCGAAGGAGACCGTCATCCAGAAGATGAGGCCATAGGAGAATTCAACGAGCTTCATGGCACGTGGACGGGTGAAGGATCAGGAATGAACTGCGCGCGGCCGGTGCTCAGAGCACCATGGCCAGCAGGCCCACCACGATGCCGAACATGGCGGCACCTTCCACCAGCGCCGCAGCCAGGATCATGTTGGCGCGGATGTCGTTGGCGGCTTCGGGCTGACGGGCGATGGCCTGCATGGCGTCACCGCCGATGCGGCCGATACCGAAGCCAGCGGCCAGGGCAGCGATGCCGGCACCGATGGCGGCCAGACCGAAGTGGGAGTTGGCAGCGGCTTCCAGGAGGATCGAGAGGAACATGGTTGAGGTTGGTGTTTGGGGATCGTTCTTAGTGGTGGTGGGGCTCTTCTACAGCGGCACCCAGGTACATCGCGGAAAGGAAGGTGAACACGAAGGCCTGGATGAAGGCCACGAGCAGCTCAAGCATGCTCATGAACACCGTGAAGACCAGCGTGAAGACGCTTACGCCCATGCCCAGCCCGGCGTTGATCTCTCCGAAGATGAAGATCAAGGCAAAGAAGCTCAGCACGATGATGTGGCCAGCCGAGATGTTGGCGAAGAGTCGGATCATGAGCACGGCAGGACGCAGGAACACGCCCAGGATCTCCACTGGCGTTAGGATGATCAACACCGGCCAGGGAACACCGGGCATGGCCACGATGTGCCCCCAGTAGTGGCGGTTGCCGTTGACGAGCGTCAGGATGAACGTGAACACGGCCAAGGTGAAGGTGACCGCCAGGCTGCCCGTTACGTTGGCACCACCCGGGAAGAACGGCACCAAACCCATCAGGTTGTTGATGAGGATGAAGAAGAAGACCGTGAGCAGGAAGGGCATGAAGCGCTCGTACTTCGGGCCGATGTTCGGCTTGGCCACATCATCGCGCACAAAGAGGATGATGGGCTCGATGAAGCTCTGCAACCCGCTTGGCGCGCCGGTACCGCGACGGGCGTATGCCTTGGCCACGCTCAGGAAGACCACCAGCATCAGCACGGCACTGAACATCAGGGCGAGCACGTTCTTGGTAATGCTCAGGTCGATCGTGGCGCCGGTCAGTACTTCATCCACCTGCGCGTGGTGCGCATCGGTGCCATCCACTGCGTCGGTGGCCACCACCTTGCCTTCGTGCAGCATGTAGCCGCCGTGGGTCTTGTGGCCATGGTCGAAATGGGCGCTGGAGAACACGCTGAGGCCGCGTTGGCTGTTGTAGAGGATCACCGGCAGCGGCAGCGAGGTGTGACCGAAGAGGTGCCAGCCGTGCTCATCGCCCACGTGGCCCATGATCATTTCGCCAGGGTTGAACTTTCCCTCCTCGCCATGGCCGGTCGCCTCCTCCTCGAACACGTTCTCCTGCTCGAGGACCACTACCGTGCTGTCGGGCTGTTGCGCGGTCAGGGCTCCCGTAAGGAGCAGGCAAAATTGCAGGAAAGCAGCGCGCAGCAAGGGTTTCATCATGTTGGCCGCCCCTGAGGGGGGCTTAACGCGGCCGCAAAGGTAAGATCCTGCAGCGAAAAGAGAAAGGCCTTGATCACCTTCCGCTGCGCCGCCCCTTACCGGTCTCCTTGAAGAGGTGCAGCATGGCACCTGTGATGCCGAAGAGCGCTCCCCCGATGGTGAAGGCAGGAGAACGCCATCCGGTGAAGCCGTCCAGCCATCGGCCCAGCAGGGTGAAGGCCACAACGATGGCCGCCATGGTCAGGCCCAGGCCCATGAAACGCAGGTAGTCGCCGTAGGCATCGCGCAAGGGTCTGCGGGGCGGTGGAGCGCTCATGCCTGACGTGCGTGGCCTTGCACCATGCGGGTCATACGCACCGCGGAGAATGCGAGGTGGGCCAGGTAGTAGCCCATGAACGCGATGGCGAAGGCGAGCCGTTCGGCCCTGGGCAGCAGCAGTGCCACCACCAGCAGCAGGGTGAGGGAGCCGAACATCTTCAGTACCATCCCGGTCATGAAGCGGCGGATGGCTGCCTTGGGGTCAGCGGTGCCGTGCCCCTCCTGCCATGACAACAGCACCAAGCTCAGTGCCGTGAAGAGAACGGGCGGCACGATCTGCGCACCAGCGAACGGAATGGAAAGCTGCCTGAGCATCAACAGGTGGAGTGCGAAGCACAGCACGCTGAAGGGCAGCAGGCTCTTCAAGAGAGACCAGCGCATGATCGATGACAGCTCAACGAACGGCCTGGGCCGCCTGCTCACTGCGTGCCCCTTCGGTCCGTAGGCGTACAGGGTCCATCTCCTTCACGACTCCGCCGGCCATGCTGCAGTTCCCGGTGAACACGGCACCCGGCTCGATGGCGAGCTTCTTCGTATTGATGTCGCCATGCAATTTGGCGGTGGCCTTCAGGCTCAACAGGTCCTGGCAGTTGATGCGGCCCATCACGGTGCCTTCGATGTCGCTGCTCTGGCACACCACTTCGCCTTCGATGGAGCCGCTCTGGCCCACGATCAGACGGCCCTTCACATGGATGGTGCCCTTCACCCGTCCGTCGACGCGCAGGTTGCTGTCGCTCTTGATCTCGCCTTCGATGGAGGTGCCCTCCATGATGCTGTTGATCTTGCCGGGGTTCACGGTGTCAGGGGTCTTGGTCATGGCGGCCTGGGCTGATCGATCGTTGCGGAACATGGTCCAAATGGCTGGTCAACGGGTCAAAGGTAGTCCTTCTGCCCGACTTATCCTATTGACCTTCAAGGTAGTTCTCCGAAAAGAACTGCTGGTATCCGGCAAGGTCCTTGGACCGGAACAGGCGGGTGTAGTTCTCCGTACTGACGGGCAGGTTGGCCACCGCTTTGCTCTTGACGGCCGCCAGCATATCGGTATTGCCGGCGAAAAGGGCATGATAGGCGAGTGCGGCGGCGCGGTCGCTGAAGCGGTCCACGAGCACCACCTGGTGGTCGCTGTCGAGGAAGTTGGTGCTCACTTGAAAGGTCTCAGCGGGCATGTAGCGCCGGCCGAAGTTGGAGATGGCGAGCTTGATGCTGTTGAGGTCGGAGCCTTTGTTGGGTACGACCACCGCGTAGAAGTGGACCCCATCCTCCTTGGTGTAATCACCTGTGCTCCCTTCGGCGCGGGGGGGCGGTGGCTCGGTGCCGCCTGCGCTCTTGTCGAGTGCGGCGAGCAGTTCATCCGCGGCCTTCGCCTCATCGGTGCCGGGATAGGCGCTCTTCAGTTCCGAGAGGGTGCTGCGATAGGCGCTCATGTCGCGCAGTCCCCCCAGTGCCATGGCCTTCAGGATGTGGTACTTCGGGCGGAAGTGGTTCCGGGGTTCATCGCGCAGGACGGCCTCGCATGCGTTCACCACCGGGATGTAGCTGTATTGGCGGAACTGCTGGTAGATGCGGCGGTAGGCCTCCTCCTCGGCCCTGCGGCGCTCCTCGTCCGCCTGCATCACATTGGGGTCGCGCACCAGGCGGGCGAACTCCGAGTCCGGCCACCGCTCCAGGATGATGTTCGCATAGGTCTGCGACCCGATACCGTCCAGGGAGAACCAACCTCCCTGTTCCTTCTCAAGGTAAATGCGGTATAGCTGGTAGTAGCTTTCCGGCGTGTAGCGGCAGTCATCGAAGCGATTGTTGAGCACCTCGAAGCTCTCCGTGGCGTTGTCAACGTCTTTGAGCTGCTCCTTGTAGATCATCCCACTGATGTAGTACGCCTCGCAGATGCGGGCATTGCTGGCGGAGATGGCTTCGGGGTCCTTGGGCAGGTCCTTCAGATAGAAGGAGGGGTCCTTCCACGCCGGTTCACCGTCCTTGGAAGCGGTCTGTTCGCCTTCACCTTCCTCTTCTTCCTCCTCGGACTCTGCGGTGATGCTGCCGCTCTTGTCCTTGCGTCGCCAGTCGTCCTCCAAGGGGCGGTTCCCCCAGCGCTTGCGGAACTGGGCCAGGCCGCGTCCGATCTGCTGCGGATCGTAGAAGTACCAGTTGCCGCGGCCGCCTGCGGTGGTGCCCGGTGTTGTGGCGGGCTTGTCGGTGGCGGCGGCGCCCAGCTCGCGGGCCTCCTCTTCGAGGCGGCGCTTTTCCTCCTCCTCCACTTCACGGGCCCTGATGATGTCCTTGATCTTGTCCTGGAGCGCCGCCTCGTCCAACCCTGCGAGCCCCTGCAGGCTGTCCTCGCGTTCAATGATCTCCAATTGTTCCACCAGGTCGCCCAGGACCTCTGCGCGTGTGTTCACCTCCTCGAAGCGGGGATGTTCCTCGCTCAGCAGCGTGCGTGTGCTGTCATAGTATTTCTGGGCACGGGCATAGATGCGGTCGTCAAAGCTCAGGTCGGCGAGCTTCATGAAGGTCTTGGCCTTTTGCTTGGTGTCCGTGGTGCTCACCCGGGCACTTGTCTCGAGGTGTTCGATGGCCTCCTCTTTCTTGCGCTCCTTGAGGTCGAGGTCGGCCAGTGCATAGTGGATCATGTCGAAATGGTCCACATGCTTCTCGTCCCGCAGCATGCGACCGAGCTTCTGGCGCAGGGCCTTGCTATCACCCTTGTTGAAGGCGAGCGCTTGGAAGATCTGGGCGTGGAAGGCCATTTCGTACGGGGGGGTCATACGCATCACCTTGTTGTACTGGGCGATCGCCTTTTCCTCGAAGCCCTTCACCTGGTAGAGCTGTGCCAGAACGAACGCCCAGCGGGTGCGCTTGTCGCGGTCCTTGGACACCTCCACAGCGCGCTCCAGGTGCACGATCGCATCGTCCACCTTGCCGCGCCGCATGTCCAGGTCGGCCTGCACCGCGCTCAGGGAACCATGGTCGAAGTGCTTGGGTAGTTTCTTCTCGTCCTTGATCTGGTCCAGCGCACTTTGGGCCTTGGCGTACTGCTCCAGCTCCATCGCCGTGCGGGCCGTCCACTCCAAGGCCTGCAGCCGCCTGTCACCATCCTTGAAGCGGCGGCTGATGTAGGCGAATCCGCGTTCGGCCTCGTAATAGTTCTGCTTGTAGAAATTGCTCCGTGCGATGACCGTCCAGGCATCGTCGATCCAGCGGTTCCGTTCCTTGCCCTCGATGTCCATGCTGTGCCGCTCGATCACCAGCGAGCACTTGTCGATGCATTTCTCCAGATCGGGCGTGGCGTTGCGGGCCTGCTCTTCGGTGCCGTAGATGAACACGGGCAGCACCTCGTCATAGTTGTCCACATGGGCGTCCTCGATGCCACTGACCACCTCCTTGAGCTTCTCATGGGCATTGAACCAGCCGTTGTCACGCGTGGTGAGCCGGTGATACGTGCGGTTCAGGAAGGCGTCCTTCTCGGTGCTGCATCCCACGCCGGAGAACACCACGACCAGGAGCAGGAGCGGGCCGGTAAGGGAGCGGCGAAGGAGGAACATGGACGTCGATGCCATAACTGCGAACGGGCGAAGATATTTCATCGGCACAGGATGGAGCGAGGTGTCTGCGCTGGTTGCTGCAGCTTCGCGACCTTTGTGCTTCATGGCGATCCCTCCGCAGTCCCCCGCAAAGCGCCCGAAAGGACGCTTCAGGCGCCTGATGCGCAAGCTGCGCAGCAAGTATCGCCTCGTACTGATCGACGACCGGACCTTCGAGGAGCGGTTCAGTGTGCGCCTCGATCGGCTCAATGTGTTGGTCCTGGGGTTCCTCGCCTTCACCCTGCATGGGCTGTTGGTCACGGCCCTGATCGTGTTCACCCCCCTCAAGCGCTACATTCCCGGGTACTCCGATCAGGAGACAAAGCGCAACGCCTATCGCAGCACCCTGCTCGCCGATTCGCTGGAGCAACGCGTGCGGGACCAGGAGGCCTACCTGGCCAACCTGCAGCGGGTCTTGAGCGGCGAGGTGACACCGGACAGTGCCACCCTCTTCAGGCCCATTGCAAGCGAACCGTCCCCTTCCGATCTGCAGCCCGGGGGACGTGACAGCCTGTTGCGCGATCGCATTGCGCAGGAGGAGGCCTATGACCTCGTTGCCGGAGGGGGCGTTGAAGGCGCGCGCGACCTGGCAGGCATCATCCTCTTCCCACCGTTGCGCGGCATCATCACCGCCCGTCACGACCGCGCCAAGGGCCACTACGGAGTGGACGTGGTGGCCAAGGCCGACGCTGCGGTGAAGGCCTGCCTGGAAGGCACTGTCCTCTCCGCCGCCTGGACCACCGATGCGGGCCACGTGCTCTACATCCAGCATCGGAACGACCTGGTGAGCGTGTACAAGCACAACAGCGTACTGCTCCGCAAGGCCGGTGACAAGGTGCGCGCCGGCGAGGCCATCGCCATCGTGGGCGACAGCGGCGAGCTTTCCAGCGGTCCCCACCTGCATTTCGAGCTCTGGCAGAAGGGTGAGCCCATCGACCCACAGGCCTACATCGTCTTCGAATGAGCCTGAAGAGCGCCATCGCCAAGCCTTATGCGCGGTACGTGACCGACGCTGTGATGCGCCGTGCCCTTGACCCCGTGGCCACCCAGCAGGCCGTGTTGGCGGAGCTGGTCCGCTTCGGGGGCGATACCGCCTTCGGGCGTGAGCACCGCATCCACGAGGTGCGCGGCCATGCCGACCTGGTGCAGGCCGTGCCCCTGCGCGACTACGAGGGCTTCAAGCCCTACGTGGACCGCATCCTGTTCGGTGAGGACGATGTGCTATGGCCGGGTAGGCCCCTCTACTTCTGCAAGACCAGCGGCACCACCAGCGGAGCCAAGTACATCCCCATCACCCCGGAAAGCCTGCCCAACCACATCAGCAGCGCGCGCCGGGCCCTGCTGGCCTACATCGCCCACAGTGGTCGCGCCGACTTCGTGGACGGCAAGATGATCTTCCTGCAAGGCAGTCCGGTGCTCGATCGCTCGCGGCGCATCCCCACCGGACGGCTCAGCGGCATTGTGGCCAACCACGTTCCCGCCTACCTGCTCCGGAACCGCATGCCGAGCTTCGCCACCAACAGCATCACCGACTGGGAGACCAAGGTGGAGGCCATTGTGGGCGAGACGATGAAGGCCGATATGCGCCTGATCAGCGGCATTCCCGCCTGGGTGCAGATGTACTTCGAGCGGCTGCTGGCGCGCACCGGCAAGGCTACGGTGAAGGAGGTGTTCCCGCACTTCTCGCTCTTCGTGTACGGTGGTGTCAACTACGATCCCTACCGCAGCCGCATGGAGGCCCTCATCGGCGGCAGCGTGCCCAGCGTGGAGCTGTTCCCGGCCAGCGAGGGCTTCATCGCCTACCAGGACAAGGCCAACGACGAGGGCCTGCTGCTGGTGATGGATAACGGCATCTACTTCGGCTTCGTGCCCATGCAGGGCAGCGACCGACGTCCACGCTCCATCGCCGAGGTGGAGCTGAACACCCAGTACGCCCTGGTGCTTTATACCAACGCCGGGCTGTGGGGCTACGAGATCGGCGACACGGTGAAGTTCACCTCGCTGAGCCCGCCGCGGATCAAGGTCACGGGCCGCACCAAGCACTTCACCAGCGCCTTTGGCGAACACGTCATTGCGGAGGAGGTGGAAGGAGCGTTGAAGGATGCCCTGGCGGTGGTACCCGGCGAGGTGGCCGAGTTCACGGTAGCGCCACAGACCGCTCCTTCGGAAGGCCTGCCGTACCACGAATGGTTCATCGAGTTCGCGGCCCCTCCGGCGGATATGGCACGCTTCGCCGGCGCGACGGACGAAGCCCTGCAGAAGCGCAACCCCTACTACAAGGACCTGATCGTGGGCAAGGTGCTGCGGCCGCTGGTGATCACCACGGTGGCGCGTGGTGGCTTCGCGGCGTGGATGAAGACGCGCGGCATGAACGACGCCCAGAGCAAGATGCCGCGGTTGGCGAACGACCGGCGGTATGTGGAGGGGTTGGGGTGATGGGGCTTCGCAGTGGTCGTGCTGTAGAAGCGGTTGCCACCCACTTCGCTTCGTACGTATCTTTGAGAACCATGGAGATCATGCCCCGCATTACCATCGAGCCAGGCAAGATGGGTGGTCGTCCCTGTATTCGCGGCATGCGCATCACAGTGAGCACCATCATGGGTCTGCTGGCGGCCAAACGCACCCGTGAGGAGGTATTGGACATGTATCCCTACCTTGAGGATGAGGACATCACCGCTGCGCTGAACTTTGCCACGTTGTTGGCCAACGACCAAGATCTGCCGATCGAGCGGGCATGAGGCTCGTGGTTGATATGTGTTTACCGCCTCAACTGGCTGCTGGCCTGACGGCAGCAGGACATGAGGCGCTCCACTGGTCGATCATTGGTGATCCCAAAGCGATGGACTTGTCCATCTTGGAATGGTCTAAGGCGAACTCCTGCGTGATCATCACACACGACCTTGACTTCGGCGATCTCTTGTTCACTTCCAAGGACCACGCCCCGAGTGTGATCATCATTCGTGAAAAGGACACCCACGCTGACGAGATCTTGGAACCTGTTTTGCGTGTTCTGGCTCAATTCGAGCAGGAGCTGCGTTCCGGTGCTCTGGTAGCCATGACCAAGCACGTGGTGCGGGTACGCAAGCTGCCGCTCGCCTGAACATGTTGGTGCTGGACCACGCCCAGAGCAAGATGCCGCGCCTGGCCAACGACCGACGCTACGTGGAGGGCTTGGGGTGACCGCTACCCCAGCGATGTTCGCCGCTCGTCGTTCCGAGATGGGCTGATCGGTCGTTCATCTGCATTTTCGTGCGGCAAAGCCGGTCTATCATGCGCCATCCGTACGCTATCATCCTGCTCCTTTTCGTCGCCACGTCCCAGGCCCAATGGACCCAACTGGTCCATCCTACCATCGAGCGAGCCGACGACCTCTATTTCCTGAACGCCGACACCGGATGGGTGGCCGGAGGCGGGTCCGGCCGCATCCTGCGCACCTACAACGGGGGTGAATTCTGGTCCATCGTTGTGGACTTCGGCAACGACTACCTGCGCAGCATCGAGTTCCTGGATGCCGAGGTGGGCTTCTGTGGTTCGTTGGATGGGCAACTGTTCCGCACCACCGATGGCGGCACCACCTGGACGGACATCATGCCACAACTGGCACAGCCGGTACCGGGCATCTGCGGACTGGCGCGAGCCGATGCCACGACCATCTATGGTGCCGGGGTCTTCTTCGGGCCAGCTTACGTGATCAAGAGCAGCGATGCCGGCCTCACCTGGCAGCACTTCGACCTCTCCGCGCAGGCGTGGTGCCTCATCGATGTGCTTTTTCTCAATGCGGACACCGGCTTTGCCGTGGGTGGCGGTCCGAACAACACGCAGGGCGCATCCATCTTCCGCACCGTTGACGGTGGTCTTACATGGACCCAGGTCTTCACCACTGGAACGGGCAACGAGTGGTTCTGGAAGATCCAGTCGCCGGACGGGCAGCACCTGTACGCCTCCATCGAGACCGGCTACCAGAGCCGACCGCGCATCGCACGTTCGGACGATGCTGGTCTCACCTGGACCTTGGATACCCTGGCCAACGGCTTCGGTCGCTTGCAGGGCGTCGGCTTCCTCAACCCCGACCAGGGCTGGGCCGGCGACAATGTGCTCTTCACCACCACCAATGGCGGCGAAAGCTGGAGCAGTTCGTTCCAACTCGCCGGCTTCAACCGCTTCCACAAGGTGAACGACGCACTGGCCTTTGCTGGAGGATATGGGTTGTTCCGCTACGGCCCGGTCAGCACCGGTCTTCCCCAGCCTGCAGTGGTACCCGAGGTGCGTGACCGCATCACGGTCACCCCGCTCGATGCCAACACCCTGAGCATCGACGTGGACCTGCATAACACCGGCTACAGTGGCATCCGCATACACGGGGCGCTGGGTGCGGTGGTGCAGGAGGTGAACCAGGGTCGGTTGTCCGCAGGGCAGCACAGCTTCACGGTAGACATTTCCAGCTTGGCGCCAGGCGCTTACTTCGCATCGCTCTACACCAACCTGGGCTTCGTGACGCAGCAGGTGGTCAAACCCTGATCACCCCACGCGCACCACCAGCTCGGCGCCCTCCACCGCAGCCGGATAGCGCTTCAGGCCGCTCTTGCTGGGGCCTTTGGTCACCTGTCCGTTCAGATCGAAGGTGCTGCCGTGCCAGCCGCACTTCAGGCCCTCGCCATCGGTGAAGGTCACCGGACCGTTCTTATGCGGACAGTTGAGCACCAGCGCGGTGTAGGTGCCGTCCGCTCGCTGGTCGATCAGCAGCTTGTCCGCCAGCCCCTTGGCGCGAACGATGTTCACCCCCGGCGTAAGGCCGCTCACCGGGATGCGCAGCGCACCGTCCTTCACGGCGTAGCGGGCGCCTTTGGCGGAAGCACAGCTTTCCAAGGTGGTGACGGCGGGGAGCACGGCCAGCGCGGCGCAGGCGTGGCAGGCGGAGCGGAGGAAGTGACGTCGGTCCATGGGGTGGAATATAGCACCTTAGAACCGCAGGCTCAACGAGGTGCCATTGAACTGTAGCTGTCGGAGCAGCCCGTCCCGCTTACGCTGCCAATGCAGACTGTGCGCCACGTAGGCCACCAGGTCGTAGGCGAACAGAAAGGCGCCCTGCACCAGCACCGCATTGCCGAAGCCGCGCAGTCGGGCACCGTCCTCGCCAGCCGTGCGCAAGCCGCGCTCCTGCATCCACAGGCCCAGGCCCATGTACCCCAGGTCCAGCCCGGTGTTGATCAGGTACAGCGTTTCGGTGCGGCGTTGGGCCGCGAGCACCTCGGCGATATCCATCGGCGTGCGGGCCTCTTTGCGCAGGGCCAACAGTCCCGGCACGGCGATGCCCAGGTTGATGGCGCTCCAGCCCATGGTCATAGTGCCGAAGTGCCAGGCTTCAGAGCCGCGCTCGGCGTTGGCGCGCACCGCCAGCCCCGCGCCGAGGTTGGCCGTGGCCCAGCCGCCCAACACCCAGGTCGCTCGTTGCGAGAGCTGGATCCGGCGGGTGTTGAACCCATCGAAGGGCGCGCGGTCCTGGGCATGGACCACGGGTAGGATGAGGGCGATGAACACCACCAGCAGAACAGAACGCATGACCATGGAACAGGCATCGGCACCCAAAGGATCGCGGGTGTGTGGCGTTCGTTCCGTTCCCCGCTGCCGATCTTTGCACCATGAGCACCATTGGCACCGATAGCGCACAGGCGGCCCGGCACCTGGAAGCCGGCGCGGTGGTGGCCATCCCCACCGAGACCGTGTACGGCCTTGCAGCCAATGCTTTCAACGAAGTGGCCGTGCTGCACATCTTCAGCGTGAAGCAGCGCCCCAGCTTCGATCCGCTCATCGTACACATAGGCCGCCCTGACGACATCCAACGCGTGGCGCGCGAACTGCCGCCGCAGGCTCAGGCCCTCATGGACGCCTTCTGGCCCGGCCCGCTCACCCTGCTGCTGCCCAAGCACCCCGACGTGCCCGACATCGTCACCAGCGGGCTGGACACCGTGGGCGTGCGCATGCCGGCCCATCCCATTACGCTGGCGCTGCTGCAAGCGCTGCCCTTCCCCCTGGCCGCGCCCAGTGCCAACCCCTTCGGCTACGTGAGCCCCACCACCGCACAGCACGTGGCCGACCAGCTGGGGGACCAGGTGCCGTACATCCTGGACGGTGGTCCGTGTGCGGTGGGGGTGGAGAGCACCATCATCGGTTGGCAGGACGGCCGGTGGCAGCTGTTCCGTCCGGGCGGCATCTCCGCCGAGGCCATCGCCGCCATCACCGGACCGCTCACGGTGGTACCAACGGCCGCCAAGCCCCACGCACCGGGGATGCTGGACAGCCATTACGCCCCGCGCAAGCCCCTGTACCGCGGCGATGTGGAGGCCCTGCTCAAGCGTTTCGCGGGCCGTTCGGTGGGTGTCATCAGCTTCCAGCGCGAATACCTGGCCCACCGCTGCGAAGTGCTCTCCGAAAGCGGCGATATGGCCGAGGCCGCGCGCCACCTCTTCGCCGTGCTGCGCGAGCTGGACAGCAGCGATTGTGCCGTTATCGTGGCCGAGGAATTCCCCGAGGAAGGCCTGGGCCGTGCGATCAATGACCGGTTGCGAAGGGCGGCGGGGGGGCGGTGAGGCCTATCCCAACCCCTCCTCTGGCCCCGTATATTTGACCTACAGCGTGGTGGAAGGAGTAGAGAACGCAACCTTGGAGGTATACACGGAACAAGGCCAATTGGTGATGAGCAAGACCTTGGGGAACAGCAATGGAATAGCGGAATTGAACACCCAGCAGTGGGCACCGGGGGTGCATGTGGCCGTGTTGTATTTTGATGGACTGCGCGTAGGTAGTACAAAGTTGAACATGGTACGTTGAACCGATCATGAGCAAGCTGCTGTTGAGCGTTATCCTGAGCGCTGGCCTATGCCTACAGACCAGCGCTCAGGGTACGTTCAATAAGCGATTTGATCTTTTCAATGAGGGAAGGGCACAAGATGCAGGAAGTCTTTATGTGGATGGTTCTGGTCAAACCTTGCTGACCTTTGCGAGCGGATATCAATCAGACCTGGGGCAGATAGGATCAACGATATGCACGGCTTTGGTCCATCAAGAGGGAAATTTTTCAGAAGGATATCGGTTTGAACTGCAAGGTCGTGCCACGCACGGCGGTTGGTTGGATAATCTATGGCCCCGCATGGAGGGCGGATACATTATCGGTGGAAGCGCGAGTGCTCCCGATACGAACTGGGCGGCCCTCTATTGGTTGGATGAAGCAGGTGTTGTGGAAGACTTCAAGGTTTTCCATGAGTTGCCGGGCGACTCCTGGATCGGACGGCAGGCCAGGCAGTTGCCTGATAGTGGATTTGTATTTGTTGGACAGACAAGCACACAAGGAGTGGTGGATGCCTTCTTGATCCGCACTAATGGGACGGGAGATGTTCAATGGTTGCGCACGTATGGGGTTGATGATAATTATGACTATTTTAACAGTATTATCCCATTGCCAAACAACGAAGGTTATCTGGTGGGGGGTCAACGCCGCGTGCCAGGCATGGATATGCAATTGTGGGTACTTCGGTTGGATACCTTAGGTGAGGTGGTTTGGGAGCAGACTTGGGGTGGTGTATACGAAGAAGGTGTTGCGCATCTGGTCCTTACCCAGAACGGGGAAGTGATGGTCAGTTCAGGCTGGGGCACGGACATCAACGCGAAAGTATATCCCTACCGCGCCGGTCTCGATCTCGAGACGGGCGAGGTGTTATGGTCCCAAACATATGCGTACGATTGTCCAGGTTGCGCTTTCTTTTCCGCCGTAGAAGACACGTTAAGAGGTGGTATTGTATCCGTTGGTGATCTGCTTTTTAATCCGATGATATATGGGATGATGTTGCGAACATCAGCAACAGGGGATAGTATTTGGATGCGAACATATGAATATGTGGATGAGCAGGTCACAGGAGGAAAAGGCCGTCTACGCGACGTAGCCCTCACGCCAGACGGCGGTTACATCGCCGTAGGCCGCACCCTAGCCGTCCCCGGCATCTACTCCCAAGACGTTTGGGTCATCAAGGTCGACAGCATGGGCTGCTTGGAGCCCGGCTGCCACCTCATCACCGGCATCGAGAGCCAGGTGACCAACTTGCAAGGTGCCCTCACCGTGGCCCCCAACCCCGTGCGGGCCGGCGAGGCTGTGCAGGTCTCCATCAGCCTGCCGCCCAGCATCACGCCCCAGGGGCCGTTGCGGCTTACAGTGGTGAGCAGTGAGGGGCGGGTGGTGCGGGAACAACTCATCGGCGTAGGCGGTCATCGCGCGCTGCAAGTCACGCAGCAGGAAGCCATCCTCACCGCCTTGCCGGCGGGACTTAGTGCTGGCCTGTACCACTTGCATTTGAGCGATGGCGCGCGGTGGTTGGCGGGGGCGAAGGTGGTGGTGGAGTAGTTGGCGCTTCGCGCTGCTGTAGACCGCGGAACCGCCCCCTCCGCACCAGCCCACAAAACCCCGATCTTTGCACCCTTGCCGCCGCAGGGGTGGCGGTCCGACCATGCAGAAACGCATCGCCATCCTCGGTTCCACGGGTTCCATCGGCACACAGGCCTTGGACGTGGTGCGCGAGCAGCCCGAGCGCTTCGTGGTGGAGCTATTGAGCTGTGGCAACAACGTGGAGCTGCTGATGCAGCAAGCGCTGGAGTTCAGCCCCAACGCGGTGGTGATCGGCGATCCGGTCAAGCTGGAGGCCGTGAAGGACGCGCTCTTCCCCAAGGGCATCAAGGTCTATGCCGGTGCCGAGGCGCTGGAGCAGGCGGTGACCATGGAAGGCATCGACCTGGTGCTGACCGCGCTGGTGGGCTACGCCGGGCTGCGACCCACGCTGGCGGCCATCGCGGCAGGCAAGCACATCGCCCTGGCCAACAAGGAGACCCTGGTGGTTGCGGGCGAGCTCGTCACGAAGGCCGCGCAGGAGAAGGGGGTGAACATCTACCCGGTGGACAGCGAGCACAGCGCCATCTTCCAGTGCCTGGCGGGTGAGTGGCACAACCCCATCGAGAAGATCGTGCTCACGGCCAGCGGAGGTCCCTTCCGGGGCAGGACGCGCGCCGAGCTGGCCACGGTGACCAAGGCCCAGGCCCTGAAGCACCCCAACTGGGACATGGGCGCCAAGATCACCATCGACAGCGCCAGCCTGATGAACAAGGGCCTGGAGGCCATCGAGGCCAAGTGGCTGTTCAACCTGAAGCGCGAGCAGATCGAGATCATCGTCCACCCGCAGAGCATCATCCACAGCATCGTGCAGTTCCGCGATGGCAGCATGAAGGCGCAGATGGGCCTGCCGGACATGAAGCTGCCCATCCAGTACGCCATGGCCTACCCGGACCGGCTAGCCACCAACTGGCCCCGTTTCGACTTCGTGAAGTACCCGGCGCTCACCTTTGAGCAGCCCGACCTGGAGACCTTCCGCAACCTGGCCCTGGCGCTCGATGCCATGGACCGGGGCGGCAACGCGCCGTGCGTGCTCAATGCCGCCAACGAGGTGGCCGTGGCGCTCTTCCTGCAGGATGCCATCGGCTTCCTGGAGATGAGCGACCTGGTGGAGCATTGCCTGAACACCGTACCCTTCCTACCCAACCCCACGCTTCCTGACCTGGAGGCCAGTGATGCCGAAGCGCGTCGCGTGGCCCGGGCTGGCATTCCTTCCGCATGGAGATCCTGATCAAAGGCGCACAGCTCATCCTCAGCCTCAGCATCCTGGTGGTGCTGCACGAGCTGGGGCACTTCCTTCCCGCCCGCTACTTCGGCACGCGGGTGGAGAAGTTCTACCTCTTCTTCGACCCCTGGTTCTCGCTGTGGAAGAAGCAGTGGCGCGGCACCGAGTTCGGCATAGGCTGGGTGCCCTTCGGTGGCTACGTGAAGATCAGCGGCATGGTGGACGAGAGCATGGACAAGGCCCAGCTCGCCAAGCCGGCCGAGCCGTGGGAGTTCCGCAGCAAGCCCGCCTGGCAGCGCCTCATCATCATGGTGGGTGGTGTCACCGTGAACCTGTTGCTGGGCATGGCCATCTATATCGGCATCCTCTTCACCTGGGGCCGCGACTACCTGCCGCTGAGCGAGGTGAAGTACGGCGTGCACGTGAGCGAGGTGATGCAACGCCAAGGCTTGGAGGACGGCGACCGCATCCTCGCCGTGGAAGGTGCCACACCACGCACGTTGGAAGAAGTGGGCAAGGCCATCCTCATCGATGGCGCCCGCACACTGACGGTGGACCGCAAGGGTGCAACGACCACGGTGGTGCTTCCGCCCAACGTGCAGGACAGCATCCTGGCCAGCGGCGAGAAGGCCCTGTTCGGTCCGCGGGTGCCGTTCACCGTGGATACGGTCATCGCCGGTGGTCCGGCCGAAGCAGCGGGCTTCCGCAAGGGCGACAAGCTGGTGGCCGTGAACGACGAGACCGCGAAGTACTATGCCGATGTGCGCAAGCAGTTGGAGCGGTGGAAGGGTCGTCAGGCCAAGGTGACCGTGGAGCGCAGCGGCGCGGTCATGGACATCATCCTGACGGTGAAGGACGACGGCACCATCGGCATAGGCAATCAGGCGCCCACCGCCTACTTCCAGTTCGCCCACGAGGAGTTCGGTCTCCTCTCCGCGATCCCGGCCGGTATCGGGTATGGCTGGGAGACCCTGGGTGGCTATGTACGCTCCTTGAAGCTCGTGTTCTCGCGCACCGGCGCCAGCCAGATCGGTGGCTTCGGGGCCATCGGCGGGCTGTTCAGCGCCACCTGGGATTGGCAGGTGTTCTGGAACATGACGGCCTTCCTCAGCATCATCCTCGCCTTCATGAACATCCTGCCCATACCGGCGCTGGACGGTGGTCACGTGGTGTTCCTGCTCTACGAGATGGTGACCGGTCGCGCGCCCAACCAGCGCGTGCTGGAGGTCGCCCAGATGATCGGCATGATGCTGCTGCTGGGCTTGATCCTCTTCGCCAACGGCAACGACCTCTTCAAGGCCTTTACCCGCTGACCGCATGCCACTTGCGCGATTGAGCGCCGTGCCCGAAGGGCGTAAGCAACTGGTGAAGTTCGGCTTCATCGGCGGGCTGGCGGTGCTCACCGACCTGGCCTGCTACTACCTATTCCTGCAGGTATTGCCCGACGCGCTGCTGCCTCCCCCATGGAGCAACGAGGCCGTGGCCAAGACCCTCAGTTTCCTCTGCGGACTGATGGTCACCTACCACTTCAACAAGCGTTGGACCTGGCGCCGCAAGGACCGCAGCAACCGCCGCCTGGTGAAGTTCCTGGCCCTGTACGGCATGTCCATGGTGCTCAACGTGAGCCTCAACAGCCTCTTCCTGTGGGTGCTGCACCAGCACAGCACATGGAGCTGGGTGCCGCGCAAGTACCTGGTGGCCTTCATGGGCGCCACGGGCATCTGCGCGGTGTTCAACTTCGTGGGCCAGAAGTTCTGGATCTTCCGCACCGAGCCGGTGGACGACATCGAGGAAGTACAGGAGTAGAACGGACGACGCGCACGATCGGTGTGCGGATGGGAAGGCTCATCTTTGTGGCTGCTCGCCACGCCCATGGACGCCTACCTGTTCCTCATCCTGGCCGCCTCGGCGATCATCCTTTCGCACCTGTTCAATTGGTTGGCCAAGCGCACCAACCTGCCGAGCGTGCTCATGCTCATCGGCGTTGGCCTTGCCGCACACCAGGTGCTGGACCATTACGGCCTGCTGCGCAACAGCCCGCTCGTATCACAGGCCTTGAACGTGCTGGGCATCTCCGGTCTGGTCATGATCGTGCTGGAGGCCGCCTTGGACCTGAAGCTCACTGCGGGGCGTCGCAGCATGGTCCGTCGGTCCTTCCTGCTGGCCTTGGTGGCGCTGTTGGGCACGGCCACGGCCATCACCCTCATCGTGGTACAGGTGCTGGGGGTGGATTGGTACCGGGCGCTGGTCTATGCCATGCCCTTGTCCATCGTGAGCAGCGCCATTGTGCTGCCCAGCGTGTTCGACCTTCCACGCGACCGGCGGGACTTCATCATCTATGAGGCCACGTTCTCGGACATCCTGGGCATCCTCTTCTTCTACTTCCTGATCGACGACCACGCGGGGTCTTCGGTCGCAGGCATTGCCGGACGCTTTGTGGGCAACGTCGTGCTGACCATCGTGGTGAGCGTGGTGGCCAGCTTCGTGCTGCTGTGGATCTTCCAGCGGATCCGCACCCGGGTGAAGTTCTTCCTGCTCATCGCCGTGCTCATGCTGCTCTATGCCCTGGGCAAGAAGATGGACCTTTCCTCGCTGCTCATCATCCTGGTCTTCGGATTGATGGTGAGCAATCAGGGCCTGATGTTCCGCGGCTGGGTGGCGCGGATCACCAAGGCCTCCACGATGCGCAACATCGAGCACGAATTGCATCTGGTGACCGCCGAGACCGCCTTTGTGGTGCGCACCTTCTTCTTCCTGATGTTCGGCTTGATCATCGATGTGCGTCGCCTGATGGACAAGGACGTGCTGGTGTTGGGCGGTCTGGTGATCGCGGCCATCTTCGCCATACGGGCCCTGGCGGTGGCGGCCCTCCGGGTGGAAGGTCCGCGTACCGTGGCCCTGCTGGCACCCCGGGGCTTGATCACCATCCTGTTGGCCTACAACATACCGGCCCACCTGCGCATCCCCGATCGCGATGGCAGCGTGCTGCTGATGGTGATCCTGGGCACGAGCCTGGTGATGATGGTGGGCCTGCTGACCGGTGGGCGCCGGGCCGACCTCAGTGCGGTGGAGCCCGATCCCGAGCCACGGAGCGAAGTGTGATGCGGTAACATCCGGCCGCGATCCTGCGTATCAGCCTCCATGCCCCATGTGCTGCTGATCGAGGACGATGCGTTGGTGCGCAAGCTGCTGGAGAAGCGCCTGCAACAGGCCGGCTGGCAGGTGAGCACCCTGCGCGATGGCCGCGATGTCGTGGAGCATTGCCGCCAGCTGCGTCCGGACCTGCTGCTGCTGGACCTCGGCCTGCCCCATGTGGACGGCCTCAGCGTGGTGGAGACCCTCCGCGACCAAGGCATTTTACTGCCCATCCTGGTGCTCACGGGCTACGAACTGCCCCACCTGCGCGCCACCGTGCAGGGCACCGGCGCCAACGACCTGGTACAGAAGCCCTACGACCCCGACGCCCTGCTGGAGCGGATGCAAGCCTTGTTGGCGGCGTAGTGTTCAATCCCCGCCCTCCGGGTGGACCGACCACTGGACACTTGTTCGGCCGGTCGACAAATAACAGCATTTCGTCGATAATTGTCTGGGTATGGTCGATGCTTTTCGACGTGTTCCTTTACCTTGCGGCCATGCAGATCCTCCTCCGCACCTCCATCGTGGTGGTCCTGCCGGTGCTCCTCATGGGTACGGCCGCCGCCCAGATCAACATCCAGGAACGCCTTGAGCAGAAGGCCAAGGAGCGCTTGGAACGCAAAGTGGACCAGACCATCGACAAGGGCTTCGACAAGGCCGAGGAGGGCGTGGACAAAGGCGCCAAGGAGGCCACCAAGGGCAAAGGCAAGAAGGGCCAGGGCGATACGCCCGCGGGGACCGGTGGCCAGGAGCCTGTGGAAGGGGTCGAGGGCGGAGGCCATACCGGTGAAGGCCATGCCGCTGGGGCCGCTTCCGCCAAGCCGCGCAGCCTCACCGCTTACAGCAAGTTCGACTTCGTGCCCGGCGAGCAGGTGGTGGCCGTGGAGGACTTCACCCAGGATGCCGTGGGCGACTTCCCCGCGCGCTGGAACACCAACAGCAGCGGCGAGGTGGTCACCATTGAGGGCACCGAAGGCCGCTGGCTCAAGCTCAACGGCGATGGCATCTTCTATCCCGAATTCCTTGGGGTGATCCCGGAGAACTGCACCATCGAGTTCGACGTGGCCACCAGCGATGAGTTCAGCTATTACTGCTCCTTCATCACCGCATCCTTCGTGGCCGATGACAATGGCAACCTGCTGCAGCCGGAAAAGCACGGCCGGGTGGATGCCAGCGTACACCCCCAGGGGGCCGGTGGCAGTGAAGGTCACACGGCGATCGAGGTCCACGGCCTTGATCGGCAACGCATCATGAACAACAGCAAGGGGCAGATGCAGCTGGTACACCGGGGCATCGCGCCCATGGCCCGCGTCAGCATCTGGCGGCAGAAGGCCCGCTTGCGCATGTACCTCAATGAGGAGAAGGTGTGGGACATCCCGCGTGCCTTCCAACCGGGGGTCAACTACCGCTTCATCCTGGAGGGCGGGGGCTGCGAAGGCAGTACGGCCTACCTGAAGGACCTGCGTGTGGCGGCCGGTGCGCCCGATACGCGCAACAAGCTTATCACAGAAGGCCGCCTGGTGACGCGCGGCATCCTCTTCGACAGCGGCAGCGACCGCATCAAGCCCGAGAGCTATGGCACGCTGAAGGAGATCGGAACCGCGCTCACGGAGAACCCCGGTGTGCGGGTGCGCATCATCGGCCATACGGACAGCGATGGTGAAGAGGCCGCCAACCTGGAGCTGAGCAAGCGCCGCGCTGCCGCCGTGAAGGAGGCCCTGGTGAAGGAGTTCGCTGTGGACGGCGGCCGCCTGGAGACCGACGGCAAGGGCGAAGGCACACCGGCCGGCCCCAACGACAGCCCCCAGGGCAAGGCCAACAACCGCCGGGTGGAGTTCGTGAAGCTGTAGGCTGCGGTTTACTTCACCACCCCCTCACTCCACCACCACCCGCTCATTGCGCTGGCCATCGGGGTCGGTGATGCGCAGGATGTAGGTGCCTTTGCCGAAGCGGCTGAGGTCGATGTCGGTGGTGGTGGCGCCGGGGGGCAGGGGGCGCTCGTAGAGCAGGCGTCCCGTGGCATCGATGACGGAGTAGAAGCTCTCGCGCAGCAGGGGGGCGGGAAAGTCCACGGTGATGGCGCCGGGGGTGGGGTTGGGTCGGATGCGCACCCGGCCATCGGGGGAGGGTTTCGGCGGCACCTCCAAGGGCAGCTCGCAGACATCGTACTGCACAATGGGTGGGTAAGTGATGGGTGTGAGGAAAGCGGGCCTGCGCTCGGCGCCATCCACGGAGGTGAAGGTGAAGTCGACGGGGGTGGGGAAAAGCTCCGTGCCCACCATGGGGTAGTACTGCTCGCGACAGGG
>JAWKNG010000008.1:0-106396 GCA_041391845.1 Flavobacteriales bacterium
GATGGTGACATCGGCGCAATCGGTGGTGGTGAAGGCATGCCACACGCTGGGCAGGCCCAGGTCCATGAAGCTGCCCGGTCCCGCATCACCATCGAAGGTGGCACCGGTGTTGTTCCCGGTGAAGGTAAGGCTGGCGCCGATGGCCAGGTCCTCGGCGGTCACATTGGTGCAGAGGTCGTTGGCGGGGCCACCTCCAATTCCCGAGGAAGCCACCACGGGGAATGACAGCAGGAGGAACAGCGGAAGCGCAAAGGGGGATCGGTATGGTCGGTACATGGTGTGTTCGGGTTCTTGGTCCCCGTGTCAAAGGACAAAAGTCAAGCGGTTCTTGGCCAAGGCGGTCCATGGGTCGGCCAAGTTTTTCACGATCGCGATGGTGGGATCCGAAAGTGCAGAAGGAATAAGGGGCCGCCCCAAGCTGGAGCGGCCCCTTATCTGGGACTTCGTGAACGCTGATCAGCGGATCACCACACGCTGCTCGCTGCTGCCTTCAGCGGTGAGCACACGCACGATGTAGCTGCCCGAGGCGATGCGTCCCGCCAGGTTCAACTGGTGGGCCTGGCCGACCGCCAGGGTGCGGTTCTCGCTGTGCAGCACGCGGCCGGTCATATCCATCACCTCGATCACCGATGCACCGTTCAGCTCCTTGCTTGCGATGGTCAGGTCACCGTTGCTGGGGTTGGGGAACACCGTGAAGGTGCTGGTCGCGCTAACTTCATCAACGGCCGTCTCGATGTCGCCGGTCACGCAGATGTTGAAGGTGGCGGTACCGCCGTAGTTGTAGACACGCACGTAGTACGTGTTACCCACGGTCAGGCCGCTCTGGATGATCTCCTCCACGCCGTCGGTGATGGTCGCGTCAGAGCAGGCCAGGCTGGTCTGCCCATCGCATCCACCTTCAAGCAGTTCGATCACCAGATCGGCGCCATTGGTACCGGTGGCGGTCACGGTGTGGTCGGTGCCGGTGGCTACGAAGGAGTACCATACATCGATGGCCTCAGGCGAAGTGAACCCGTTGCACGCGATCGCAGGCACCGACTCGTTGCCGCTCTCCGTGCTTCCATCCACCGGGTTGCAGGCGTTGAACACGGCAAGGCTCTGTGCATTGCTGCAGTCGTCGTTGGCGGGGGGCGGAGCACAAGCCTCGGCGCTCACGTTGATGCTGTATTCGCCGGTGGCATCAGGACCCTGCAGCACCGCATAGTAGTAGGTGCCGGCGGCCACGTTGTTGAAGTAGATCGTGGCATTGCCATCGCCACAGTCATCGAAGTTACCCGCGCTGAAACCGATGAACTCGGTGAAGGGGCAGCCGATATAGAGACGGGCACCCACGTTCTGGAAGGGGGCGGCCATGCCGCAGTAGTCAATGACGATGTTCGCGCACTCGGTGATGGTGAAGGCGTGCCATACGTTGGGCGTACCGATCGCTTCGGTGTCAAGCGCGCCGGTGTTGTCTCCCGTCCAGTTGATGCTGCTGCCCGTGGCCAGGGCGTCCGCGGTCACTGCATCGCACTGGTCGTTCGGGGGAACATTGCTGGGAGCGAAGGCACAGATGCTGAACTCGGGGTTCGCCGTGGGGGCGTTGCCATAGTGGTATACGCGAACGTAGTACGTGGAACCGGCCACGGTGTTCATGGTCAGGGTCTCCTGCAGACCGCCCGGAGGGAAGGTGGCGTCAGCACAGCCCACGCTTACCAAGTTGTCGCAGTCACCGGAGAAGCCCTCCATCACGGCGTCGAAGGTGCCCTGTCCATCCACCTGTACAGAGGTTACTGGGCCAGTGGCCACAAAGCTGAACCACACATCGAGCGAACCAGGTGAGGTGAAGCCGTTGCAAGCGATGGCAGGGATGCTGCTGGTGGCATCGGCGATCGAAGCGGTCACCGGGGTGCACTCCGTTCCCACCGTCAGAGCGGTGGCTCCGCTGCACTCGTCGTTGGCAGGGGCAGTGCCACCACCAAGGCCGGTGAGGCACAGGTCGAACGTGCCACCAAAACCGAAATCGTTATTGGACACCACGCTGAACACATAGTCGGTGTTCGGGGTCACGGGCACGGACACTGCCAGCTCGCCGATGGCACAAGCCACAGAGGTGCCGGCGCAACCGCCTTCAAGCACGTCGATGACGATGTCCTCGATGGTCCCGGGGGTCACGTTGATCGTCACCGTGGTGAAGCTGCCTGAGTTGAAGGCGTACCATACGTCCTCATAGGCGGAGGCGCCACCATCACAGGTCGGCTCGCCATCGTTGGCCGTTGCACCGGAGTTGTCGCCAGCAGTGGCGTTCGCCGGGCAGTCGGCCGGATCGTTCACGGTCAGTGAAATGGCATCGGCACACGCGTCATTGGCAATGCCGCCGCGCAGTTCAGGGCGCTCGCTGTTATGACGGATGCGTACCGCCGGAGCTCCTTTTTCCGCCACACGGACGGAGTTCTTTTTCGTCATGCCGGGGGTCAGCGCTGCCTGGCCCGAAACCTCGGTGCTCAGCATCGCGGCGGCAAGCACGCCTACGAGAAAGTAATTGTTCATCATGGTTCAAGGGTCTGTTGGACAGTGCGAAGGTGCAGCTTCCGTTCGGTTCGACCAAGCGCTTCTTTCCCACGATCTACTTTTGACGGAATGGAAACAAGCTTGCAGGGGCGCGTGGCGCTCATTGGAGGTGCGACCCAGGGGATCGGTAGGGCCATTGCTGTCGAGCTTGCCTCGCTCGGAGCGTCCATCGTTCTGTTGGCGCGGGATGCGGAACGTGCCGCCCAGGTGCTCGACGGGCTTCCCGGTGGGGCGGATCGAGAACATTCAATGCTCTGCGTGGACATGAGCCGTACAGCGGATCTGCAGCGGGCATTGGACGGGTCAACGTTCCGTCACAAGGTCGATATCCTCGTGAACAATACCGGTGGCCCGGCGCCAGGGCCAGCCCATGAGGCCGGTGTGGATCGCTTCGAAGCTGCCTTCAGGCTGCACCTGCTCAGCTTCCAGACCTTGGTACAGGCCGTTGTGCCCGGCATGAAGGAACGTCGCCATGGCCGTATCGTGAACATCATCAGCACCAGTGTGAAGCAGCCCCTTCACAACCTTGGCGTCAGCAACACGGTGAGGGGTGCAGTAGCCAACTGGTCAAAGACCCTGGCGAACGAACTGGGCCCCTTCGGCATCACGGTGAACAATGTGCTGCCAGGGGCCACGGCCACCGAACGGCTCGCTGCGATCATCCGCAACAGGGCCGTCAGCACGGGGCGTTCAGAGGAGGAGGTCACAGAGGAAATGCGCGCGGAGGTCCCGCTCCGTCGGTTCGCTGATGCGGCGGAGATCGCCTATGCGGTGGCATTTCTATCCGGTCCTTCGGGAGGGTACATCAATGGGGTCAACCTCCCGGTCGACGGAGGCCGCACAGCTTGTCTGTAGCCCACTAGCGCCGCGCCACACGGAAGGGAAGCTGATAGATGACCGCCACCGGATGGCCGTTCTGGCTGCCGGGAACGAACACGGGCAGGTTCCGGAGCACGCGTTCCAACTCCTGCTGTACCTCGGTGCTCGGTCGGGGCGCACAGTGGATCCGCCCGATCTGCCCATCCTTGCGAACTTCGAGGTTCACCACTGTGAACTCCTCTCGCCTCAGATCGCGTGGCACTCGGAAATGGCGCTGCAGGTGTGCATCGATCCGCGCTTCGGTGCAGTGTCCGAGGTCCAGTATTCCTCCTTCCAGGCATTCCAGGAAGTACGGCTGCCGCTCCACCCCGTTCAACATCATCGGACCGGCATCCGCGCTGTCCGTTGCCAACAGGGCGTGCGAAGTGGCCGGTCCGGCTTCCGTGCCCATGGAGGCCGCATCCACCAGGGGGTCGGCCACCGGCTCCACGATCGGGTCGTTCAGCACCGGTGTGTTCGTGGCCACCGGCCTTCCCCGCTGGCGTACAGGGGCGGTCGTGCGATCTTCTGCCTTGATGATCACCACTGGCGGTAGCTCATCCTCCAACCACCGGTCATCGATCGGGTCGGAAGGAAGGTGGTAAGTGGCCGCATTGCTCCTCCATTCGAAGGCGACCAGTGTGAGCGACAAGGCCGCACTGCACCCCAGCGCGAACCTGCGGAATGCGTGATGGTGCTGGAGGTCCCAGGAATGTGTTCTACGTTGCATGGCATCGGTCTTTCCTTGACGAACCGCCAATGCAGCGCGATCATTGCCCTTCGGGTGCGATCAATCGGAAACCTTTGCCGTGTACATTAATGATCTCCACGGACGGGTCCTCTCGCAGGTATTTTCGGAGCTTCGCGATGTACACGTCCATGCTGCGCCCATTGAAGTAGCTGTCCGAGCCCCACACCTCGCGCAAGGCGAGGCCACGCTCCAGCACATCATTGCGATGGGCACACAGAAGGCGCAATAGTTCGGATTCCTTGGTGGTAAGCCGACGTTCACCGACAGGGGTCTGCAACATCTGTTTGCGCGGGTCGAAGCGGGTGGCGCCGAGCACGTATTCCTCGGGCTCCACCTCTCTGGGCTGCACCCCGCGCGACCTCCGAAGCACGGCATTGGTCCTTAGCAATAGCTCCTCCATGCTGAACGGCTTCGTCAGGTAATCGTCCGCACCGGCCTTGAAGCCCTCCAAGGTGTCCTGTTTCATGCTCTTGGCTGTCAGGAACACGATGGGGACCAATGGGTCCTTGGCCCGGATCTCGCGCGCCAGCGTGAAGCCGTCCTTCAGGGGCATCATCACGTCCAGGATCATCAGGTCGTAGCTGTTCTGGCTGAATGCCAGCCAACCCTGCTGGCCGTCGGTGCGCAGGTCCACGAGATACCCTTTCGCACGCAGGTAGTCGGCCAGCAGGCCACCCAGGTTCGGGTCATCCTCTACGAGCAGGAGTTTCAGGGGAGACGACATGTTCGAAGGGGATTTGGATATGGAAGGTACTGCCATGGCCTGGTGTGCTTTCCAGGGTGATGCGACCACGATGGCGCTCCACCACCGTGCGCACGTAGCTCAGGCCCAGTCCGAAACCTTTCGCATTATGGATGTTGCCGGTCGGCACACGGTAAAGGCGGTCGAAGATCTTGCGCTGCTCCGAAGGGGCGATGCCGATTCCGTTGTCCGTGATACTGATCGTGATGTGCACGTCATCGCTCCGCGTCGCGATCCGGATGAGCGGCTCGCTCCGCGTATACTTCACCGCATTATCGATCAGATTATACAGGAGGTTGGTCAGGTGGATCCGGTCCCCCTGCACATGGTGTATCTCGGCGCGCAGGTCTGTTACGATACGACCGCTGCGGCGCGACACCAGGATGTTGCTGCTTCGAATAACATCCTGGATCAAGCCATGGATGTCGAGGTCCACGACCTTCAATACCATGTGTCCGCTGTCGAGCACCGCGCTTTGCAGTACGTTCTCCACCAGTGAACCCAGCCGTTTGTTCTCGTCGCGGATCATGGCCACGTAGCTGCGTACCTGCTCCTCGGTGCGTGGAATGGACGGGTCTGACAGTGCTTCGCAGGCCAGTCCGATGGTACTGATGGGTGTCTTCAGCTCATGGGTGAGGTTGTTCACCAGGTCGTTGCGAATGACGCTGATGCGTTTCTGTCGAATGATGCTGCGTAGCGTTATTACGAATACGGTGATGATGAGCGCGATGAACAGGCCGGCAATGACCAACTGCGGACCGATCCCGCTCCACAGGGCCTTCTGCTCTTCAGCAAGCACCACATGCAGATAGGTGCCACTGTCCGTGAGGTCATGACGGAACAACCGCACACGATGCGGAGTGAGCGCCAGGTCCTGCTCGGTGCCTGGTTCATCGGTCTCCAAAGGGATCCGCCCGCCTTCTGCATTGAACACACCGAAGGCACGGGGCCGTGCCATGCCTTGACCGGTGAAGGCGGCACCAAGTAAGGAGTCGAGCAGTGCGGTCCTGAGCCTTGAGCGAACGTCCTGTCCGGACTCTGCAACAAGGATGTCCCGGACCAGTTCGCCCACCAGTTCGTTCAGGTCGTTATCAGAGGAACGCGTCACTGGGAACGGTGCGCTGGGACGTTCCCGAAGGGTGTCAAGGCGGAGCAGGAGACGGCGCCCCGAGGAATTCGCGCGCATCACCTCCCAGCGCTCCTCCCGCTCCAATCTGTCGCTGACGGTCAGCAGTGCATTGCTCACAGCACCGTGCAGCTGTTGCTCGCGTGCCTCCAGGATGTCACGCATCCAACGCACCTGAAGCACCATCAGGCCGATCAGGGACACTGCGACCATGGTGATCGAGCCGAGCATCCAGCGGCGGTCCATGCAGCGAAACTACCGGCAACGGACACGCCCACCAACCTTAACGCTCTTTAACGTTCGTTCGGACATCCTTAACGAAGGGGCGGAAGGGGTCGGAATACCTTTGTTCCCGGAGCGTGGTAATGGACCACCGTTCGGCGCTCCTCGATGGCTGGCGATCGGGTTTTGGTGTAGCCGGCCTCGCAACAAGGCGTTGGAAGGTCTCCGCAAGGGGGCCTTTCGACGTTCATGCAGGTCCCTGTAGGCGATCTACCTTCGGAGCCCGGCACTGGGCCGAGGGCCATAGCGATGGAGAACTTGTTGAACCTTATCGATGGCGTGCTGCGCCCCGCCTCCACCGGTGAGTGGATCGATGTGTACCGACCGGCCACCGGCCAGCTGCTGACGCGTCTACCTGACAGTGGTCCTGAGGATGTGGAGATGGCCTGTGCCGCAGCAGAGCGGGCACTCCCGGGATGGAAGGCCATGGGCCGCGAAGGACGCTCGAAGGTCCTGTTGGAACTGGCCCGCCTCATCGAGGACGACCTGGATGGCTTCGCGGAGTGGGAGTCCATGGACAATGGGAAACCCCTTTCGCTCGCCCGCAAGGTGGACATCCCCCGAGCAGTGGCCAATTTCCGCTTCTTCGCCACGGCCATCGTGCATTTCAGCAGCGAGGCCCACCTCATGGACGATGTGGCGGTCAATTGGACCGACCGCCAACCCATTGGTGTGGTCGGTTGCATCAGCCCGTGGAACCTGCCCCTGTATCTCTTTACGTGGAAGATCGCACCGGCACTGGCCGCTGGCAACTGCGTGGTGGCAAAGCCGAGCGAAGTGACCCCCTGTACCGCATACAGGCTTGGCCTGCTGTGTGAGAAGGCTGGCATGCCGCCAGGCGTGCTCAACATCGTGCATGGTGCGGGTGCCACCGTGGGCGCATCCATCGTGGCACACCCCCGGATCTCCGCGCTTTCATTCACAGGTGGCACACGTACCGGGGCCGAGATCGCACGTGTTGCCGCGCCCATGTTCAAGAAGCTCAGCCTGGAGCTTGGTGGCAAGAACCCTGTGCTGGTGTTCGCCGATTGCGACCTTGAGGAGGCTCTTTCCACCACGGTGCGCTCGAGCTTCACCAACCAAGGGCAGATCTGCCTGTGCGGCTCACGTGTACTGGTGGAACGCTCCATCTACGCGACGTTCCGCGACCGGCTCGTGGAACGTGTGCGTTCGCTCAAGGTCGGGGATCCGATGGACCCTGCCACCGACCTCGGTGCAGTGGTGTCCAAGGACCACATGGACAAGGTGCTCGGCTATGTCGAACTCGCCCGGCAGGAGGGAGGACGTGTTCTGTGCGGCGGCCATCGCATCGTGCAGGAAGGCCCCCTCAGCGAAGGATGGTACGTCGCCCCCACGGTGATCGAAGGCCTGCCCGAAGCCTGTCGCACCGACCAGGAGGAGATCTTCGGTCCGGTCATCAGCATCGCTCCCTTCGACAGCGACGAACAGGCGGTCGCCAAAGCGAACAGCACCCCTTACGGACTCGCCGCCGTCATCTGGACGCGGGACATCCAGCGGGCTCATCGGGTGGCGCGTGCTGTGCAAGCCGGCATCGTCTGGGTGAACTGTTGGATGCTGCGCGACCTCCGTACACCCTTCGGCGGCGTTAAACAGAGCGGTGTGGGCCGTGAAGGAGGAGTGGAGGCGCTGCGCTTCTTCACGGAAGCGAAGAACGTGTGCATCAAGCTCTGAACGGGCGCTCCCTGCGCTGTTTCATGCCATTGGTGAAGAACCATCCGAAGTGGTGGTCGAACCAGCGTCCTGCGCGGTCAAGGAGTTCCAGAAGGTGGCTCAGCGAAGAGATCATGGGGACCGTTTACTGAAGTAACAACAGGACCGGGGCGATCGGTATGTACTTCATGCATCTGAACGAGGAACGGTCAGATCCGGGCTTCCACCAGCAGTACGTGGCCACCTTCGGGCAGTATCCGATGCGCAGCCTCCAACGTACGCGCTCTCAAGGCCAGGTCATGGAGTCCTGTGCGCCATGCCTCTTGCTTGGCCACGCGTCCAAGCAGCATATCGTGATAGGCACGCCGGCGATCGGCGTGCGACGTATCGTTCAGGGTGGAGGTCAGCGCAAGGACCTGGTCGGCGCGCGCCGTGTCCGTCGCTGTGAGCATGTCGATCGCACGACCCTGCTCATCCATGCGGCACAACAGCAACGATGCCCCGTTCGGGGGGCGGAGATCATGCAGCATTTGAAGCATGGCCAGACAGGCACGAGCGAATTCCGCACCCTGTACACCCGGTTCATGCTCGACCATGCGGAGCACCTGCTGCTCAACATCGGATGACCAGACGGTGCCTCCAAGCCCTGCGAGGAGCCCTACGGCACTGCTCGCCTCATCCAACGCGGCGAAGCGCTCCGGCCCGAAGAACTCGTCCTGGGCCCGACAGCTTACCATCAACTGGAAGCGATGCACACCTCCCTGCCTTGGCAGGGTGCGGTGCCGAAGTGCGTTGCCACTACGACGTGCCATTTCGATCAGTCCCAATCCTGCCCCGCCACGCGCACTGGTGGCGCCGGTGCTCAGCTTCTCAACGAACAGACGCTTCAACTCGTCGACCCCCAGCCCTTCGATCCGCTTCAATGCCCGGAGCAGTCCGGCAAGGTCGCCATCGCGCACATCGTTGGCGGTCATCACCTCCGTATGCCTGTTGTCATGAACCAAGGCGACCAGCCCACGTTCACCCTTGCCCGTCTGCCGGTGACGTACGATGTTCTGGTAGGCTTCGATGAGCGCGAACGTGGTACGGGCCCGAAGTCCTTTGCTGCTGCCCGTTCCGTCGCTGAGGATGCGTTCGGCGATGTCGATGAGCCGCGCGGTATGGTCATCGGGGAAAGCGCCAGCGTACAGCATGGATCCCTGAACATTGGCCAGGGAACTGAACAACGGGAACAGCTGTTCGTGGAACATCGGTGACGTTCGACCAAAGGTAGATGCTGCATCTCCACCGGACGGCACCGGATATCTTCGCCCACCGGAATGGATCAGGAAACGTTGCTGGAAAAGGCGCGCTTGTTCGTGCGTCGGCATTTTGCGCGGCACATTCCCGCCCATCTGCTCTTCCATGACCTGGATCATACACTGAGCGTAACGCGCACGGCGTTGGCCATTGGCGGTGCCATGGGGTTGTCCGGTCGTTCATTGGTCCTGCTCGAGATCGCGGCACTGTTCCATGATACCGGCTATGCCGAGGCCCACGCGGGCCACGAGGAGCACAGCGCCACCCTGGGGACCTCTTTCCTGTCCCGCAACGGCGTGCCAGAGCGTGACATAGCCATTGTGCGTGCGGCGATCTTGGCCACGCGTGTGGGTGCCCGCCCGCGCTCAACCTTGCAGCGTGTGTTGCGCGATGCGGACAGCGCAAAGGCCGGCCAGGTCGATTTCGAGGAGAAAGGGGAGCGCCTTCGGCGTGAGCTGGAGGCCGTGCGGGGTCGTCCCATCGATCCCGGTGATTGGCTGCGAGAGAACCTGGTCTATCTGACCACCCACCGTTTCCATACGCAATATGCCCGTGAACGGTACGGACCTCAGAAGGCGATCAATCTGAAGACCCTGCGCGACCAGGTGCGTGGTCTGGCGCAGGGTCGTACCTGGCGCAAGAAGCTCGCCGGGCCCTTCATGGAGCGTGACCTCAGCTGGTTATCCTTCAATGAGCGGGTCCTTCAGGAAGCGCAGGACCCCCGCGTACCCCTGCTCGAGCGCTTGAAGTTCATGGCCATCTATTCAAGTAACCTCGACGAGTTCTACCGTGTTCGGGTCGCTTCGCTCCGCGGATTGCGCAAGCTGGACCGCTCCTACCGGACCGCTCTGGACCTGCCGGCGGACAAGCTGGTCGACAGGCTCAACCGCAAGGCACTGCAGCAGCAGAACGCCTTTGGCACCCTGTTCCGGGGAACCTTGATCCCGGCGCTTGCCGAAAAGGGCATCCGGTTGCTCGCCCCCAAGCAGCTCAGTTCGGAACAGGTGCGCTTCGTGCGTGCGTATTTCGCTGAACGGGTCGCAGCACTGCTCCACTCCGCTGCGGTCCGTCCCGGCAATGCACCGTTCATTGAGGACCGCAGGCTGTACTTCGCCTGTCTCCTGAAGCAGAAGGGCGTGGCGAAGCAACGCATGGTGCTTCTCAACATCCCCTCCGAAGAGCTTGGTCGGTTCGTGGTCCTGCCTTCAGCAGGAGGGCGTACCGACATCCTGTTCCTTGATGACGTCGTCCGGGTCTGCCTGGGGGAGCATTTCAAGGGCTTCAAGGTCGTCGCCTGCCACGCCATCAAATTGTCGCGCGATGCGGAGCTCTACCTGGATGAGGAGTATGCCAGCAACGTGAAGGAGAAGGTGCGCAGAAGCTTGAAGAAGCGCCGTACAGGCATGCCGGCCAGGTTCCTCTATGATGCGGCCATGCCCCCCCGGCTGCTCCGCGCCCTGCGCACACTGCTGGGACTCACCAAGCAGGATATGGTTCCAGGTGGCCGCTACCACAATTTCAGCGATTTCATGAAGCTCCCGGTGGATGGACACAATGCGCTGCGGGAAAAGCCGTGGCCATCGCAGCGGCATCCGGCATTGGCCCATGCACGCGACCCGTTCAGGCTGTTGCGGAAGAAGGACCTGCTGCTTCATTTCCCCTATCACGACTTCTCTCAATTCATCGAATTGCTGGGAAGCGCTGCACGCGACAAGGCCGTTACGCATATCCACATCACGCTCTATCGGGTGGCCGACGACAGCGCGGTATGCGGCGCATTGCTGAGCGCCCTGGAGCGGGGCAAGAAGGTCTCCGTTTTCGTGGAGGTGCAGGCCAGGTTCGATGAACGCACGAACCTTTACTGGGGTGAGGTCCTGGAGCGAGCCGGTGCCAAGGTCATTTACAGCTACGAGCGGCTGAAGGTCCACTGCAAGCTTTGCCTGATCGAGCGGACCGCGCCCGATGGCACGCAGCGCTTCGCCTACCTGGGAACGGGCAACTTCAATGAGCGAAGTGCGCGGATCTATGCGGATTCCGCATTGCTCACGGCCGACCCGACCATCACCGGGGAGGTGGCCGAGGTGTTCAGGCACCTCGAGGACCGCAGGCACCGTCCGCGGACACACCATCTGTTGGTGGCGCCCATGAGCCTGCGTTCAAAGATCGAAACGCTCATTGACCAGGAGATCGCCGCTTCACTGAACGGGATGCCCTCGGGCATCTTCATCAAGGTCAACAGCCTCGAGGATAGGGCCTTGATCGAGAAGCTCTACGATGCCTCCCGTGCAGGCGTTCCGGTGCGTCTGATCGTGCGGGGCATCTGCTGCCTGGTCACAGGTGTGCCCGGTGTCAGTGAGGGTATCGAGGCGATCAGCATCGTCGATCGCTATCTGGAGCACACCCGGGCATACGTGTTCGAGAACGGAGGCGAGCCGCTCGTGTATCTCTCCAGCGCCGACTGGATGGGCCGCAATCTGGATCGGCGTGTGGAAGTGGCGTTCCCCTTGTTGGACCCTGAACTGCGCGCTGAGATGCTGCGAATGCTCGATCTGCAGTGGCGGGATACCATGAAGGCCCGCGTGCTCGACAGGAAGCAGACGAACAGGTATCGCACAGCCCCGCCGGGGAAGCGCCCGCTGAGAGCCCAGCAGGCCACATGGAAGCTGGTCGCTTCACAGAGCGCAGGCTGACCCTAATCAATGCCGGATACACCATCGCCCTGCATGTTCGGTCAGGCACGGCGGCACCGTCACTGACACAGGGCATCCCGGGGGACGACTCTTCCAACGGCATGGGAGCAATGGTCCAACAAGGGATGGCCCCACCCCCTGTCATGGCCCGAGCCCAGGTCATTGTCCACCGGAGGCCCCCAATGGCAGCGCCAGCAACGGGCAGCTGCAACGCCGCAATACCTGTTCGGTGGTGGTGCCGCGCAAGGCATCGAACGGTCCCTTGGGCCTGCGTGTACCGAACACCAGCAGATCGGCGTCCCTTCCAGCTTCCACCAAGGTGTCCACAACGGGGCCGATGAGCTGGAGCACGTGGGGTCGACCAGTTCCCCAAGATCCGGCCCGGGTGGCCGTCCGTATGTGGACCATGTTGATGATCGAAGGGTCGGATACGTTCAGTGGAACGGCCATCAGACCCTTCAACAAGGGCTCGCTGTCCTCGGGGCGCTCCACCGCCAGAACAACGCGTTTGAACGCCCGCCCATCGCCTGTTGCGGGATCCAACCACCCTGCGCAATCCTCGGGAAAGAAGAGCACGGGCAGGGCGGTGCTTCGCCGTATCTCCTCTCCGACCGAGCGCTCTTGCCACCGTACCCGACCTTCATGCCGATGTGTATGAAGCACGACCAGGTCAGCGGGATGCCTTGTCAGGTGGTGGGCGCAGGCGCTTATGGGGTCCCGGTCCCGGGAGAGGATCTTGCGCACTGCCATGCCTCTTGAGCGCAGGTCCTCCTCCTCGCGTCCGGGGCTGGTCCATCCCCATGTGCTCAAGGTGGATCGAACGCTTGGTAATTCTTCCCGAAGGACCTGGTCAGAGCCCGCCACATGCATGATCGTGAGCTTCGTCCCCAGGGACCAGGCCATGGCCACCGCATGCTGAAACGCGGTCTTGCTGCTCAGCGAAAGATCGGTGGGGTGGAAGATGTGTTGGTGCGGTCGTCGTTCCTGTTCCATGGTGCAACATCGGTGATCCGTTGGGGGCGGTACCTAACGAAAGTCGATCGGGGAGGCCGTTTTTCAGCATTTGAAGGGATCCATTACATTTGCAGCCCCGATGACCGAACGCGGTGGGAATGTTCCCGGCCCGTCGATGCGTGTCTGGGGAGATTGAGATCTTGGGGAATTAGCTCAGCTGGCTAGAGCGCTTGCATGGCATGCAAGAGGTCACCGGTTCGACTCCGGTATTCTCCACACAGAGCCGTCCGAATGGGCGGCTTTGTCGTTCCAAGGAGTTCTGTGAAGCTGCCTGGGAGCAGGGTAGGCCGCCGGTGGCCCGGCGAGGGTACGAACATGAACACGAACGGCCCCTATGGGGCCGTCGATCTCAGCAGGGATCATGCTCAGGGCTTCTTCTTCTTCCTGCGCCCTTCGCCGTCGTTCAGGTCATCGCCATCATCACTGATGGAACCGGAGCCGTCAGCTGGATCGGTCACGCCATCCTCGTTGGCACCTTTGTGGAACGCACCTTCCACACCAGTCCCAGCGCCTGCCATGGGCGACACCACCTCCTCTTTCGAGCAAGATGCCAGCAACAGGCTTATCAGGACTATTTGGAGCAACGAGCGCATGGCGGTCTGGTACAGAATACAAGCCAAATGTAATACGCCCCAAGGCCAAAAGCAAGTGCCGTGAAGCGAACGGTTCGTCAAGCTGGAAGTTCCACGCTCACCCGGGTACCTCGCAGGGAGGGGTCGGCATCCATGGAACGGGGCTCCGGGCCTTGGATGCGGATGTCGCTGAGGTCCAGTTTTCGAAGGACATCAGCCCGCCCTTTCGTGATCTCGATGCCGCGGGAGATATGGTCCGAAGGGCTGCCCTCCTTTCTGCGCAAGCTTTGTTCAAGCCCCACCCCATCATCCTCAATGATGACACGGACCCTGCCCGGGCCGGAGGGCTCCACACGGATGACCACTTCACCTTGGACGTCCATGGGAAGGATGCCGTGCCAGATGCTGTTCTCCACATAGGGTTGCAACATCATGGCGGGTAGTTGCACATGGCGGGTGTCCACTTCAGGTGCCACCTCGATGCGATAGCGGAACTTGTCCTTGAAGCGCATGTGCTCAAGTGTCAGGTAGAGTTCCAGCCGTTCGAGCTCCTCGGCAAGGGAGGTGGTGTCGTTCTGGCTTGCATCAAGGTTCTTGCGGATGAGTTTGGCGAAGCTCGTCAGGTACCTGCTGGCGGTGATGCGGTCCTGTTTGTTGATGTGGTATTGGATGCTGTTGAGCGCGTTGAACACGAAGTGGCGGTTCATGTTGGCGTTGAGCGCCTGCTGTTCCAATTGCAGCATGCGCGATCGCAGCATCAATTGGCGTGTCCGTTCGTGGCGCTGCCGGATGGCCTGGCGGTACAGATGGATGCCCCAGGCGGCGGTGATGGCCAACACGGCGCACACAAGGAAGAACCACCACTGGAGCCAGTAGGGCCGTTCAATATCAAAGCTGAAGCGGGCGGGTTCGCTCCAATTCGCTCCGTCGATGGTCGCCGCCACTTCGAAGGTGTAGGTGCCGTGGCTAAGGTTGCTGTAGCTGGCGAAACGCGCATCAGTGGCGGGCAGCCAGTCCTGGTCATAGCCCACCAGTCGGTAGCGGTATCGGACCTCCGCAGGATCGGCCAGGCTGATGCCAACGTAGTCGAACGTCAGGTAGTTCCGACGGTATGCCAGCTTCAGTCCCACCGGCAGGCCGTTCTGGTCCGTGCCTTTGCTCTGGTCCCTCCAATCGGTGCGCTGCAGGAACGAGCGAAGGGCCGTCAGGTGTACCACCGGCGGGTCGACGCTCCGATGTCCATCCCCGGCACGTTCCCTGTACATGACAAGCCCCCCGGTGCTTCCGAAGAAGAGCCGGCCCTGTTCATCAAGGTGCGAGGCGTTGAGGTTGAACTCGAGGCTGCGAAGCCCTTGTGCATTGCCGAAGTGACGCATCTTCATCGAGCCATCGAACAGCTCGTCCGGATCGAAATGGTAGAGCCCGTTGTTCGTGCCCACCCACAACCGGCCGTCACCGTCCGACCGGAGGAGGTCGATGAAGTTGCTTCCGAAATCGTCCGCGGGCCGCACCGTCGTGAACGACTTTCCGTTCCAGCAGGAAAGGCCATTGGTCGTGCCGATCCAAAGTCTTCCTTGGCCATCCAAGCAAAGAGCCTGGACGGTATTGTCGCAGAGCCCCTCCTTGGTGGTCCAACGGTCGGTGCGGCCGTTCTGAAGGCGGTAGAGCCCGTTCTCTGACGCGAGCCACAGCGCCCCGCTGGCATCGCTGGTGATGCAACGGATGGAGCGTCCAATGGCGCCGGATGAGGCATCGAGGACATCCAGGCTGCCATCGCGGCCGATCCGGGCAAGACCATCGCGCATGCCGCACCAGAGCGTGCCATCACTGGTCAGGTGTAGCGACAGGATGCGTTGATCGGCCAGGCTGTCGAGGAATGGCAGTTCCTGCACCACACCGTTCACCACACATGCCAGGCCGCCACTGGTGCCGAACCACAATCGGCCCATATCATCCTTCGATCCGCACCATACCGTATTGTTCGGCAATCCATCGAAGGTGGTGATCTGCGCCATGCCGTCCATGCGGCACACGCCGTTGTCATAGGTGCCCAGCCATATGTCGCCGTCCGCGTCCGTGGTCATGTTCATGACCAGGTCACTGCATAGGCCATCCTTCAGGGTGAAGGTCACGAAACGCTCTCCCGCGTAGCGCAGGAAACCAGCGCCATCCGTGCCGAACCACAGGTCACCATTGCGGTCCTGGAAGGCGGCGGTGATATTGTCGTTGGGCATTCCCTGGTGCACGGTGAAGACCCGCATGCGTCCTTCCTCCAACAGGTTCAGCCCGAACTTGCTGCCGACCCAGACCCGGTCCCGGTCATCCACCAGCACGCAGCGAACATGGTCGAGCAGTAGTCCGCTCTCTTCGTCGAAATGACGCTGACCGGATACCTCGCTCAGGTGGTACAGCCCATGCGAACTGGTGCCCACCCACCAGCTTCCATCCTGCGCCTCGGCCAATGCTGTCACCGTGCGCGGTGTGCCATTGCCCAAGGCTACCGAACGGGCTGTTCCGTTGCTTTGGTGGATCAATCCCGTACGTGTGCCGATCAACAGGGAGCCATCACGCAACGCCAGCAGGCAGCGCACGTAAGCCGCGGTGTCCATCGGGTATCCCGGTAGCGGTCGGATACCCGTGCTGTCGCGCACGAAGCACCCGCCACCATCGGTCCCTACCACGAGCCGGTCGCCTGTGGCCGCAAGGCCTTGTATTCGGGATCCGCGTGCAGCGGGTGGGAGGGCTTCCACATGAATGACCGTGCCGTTGCGGCTGACCAGGTGCGATCCAGCTCCCATCCATAGGGTGCCGTCCTGTGCGGTCGCCATGGCGCTTATCTGGGCATCGGGCACGCCCTCCTGCAGGGCGAGGTTCATGAACACGAGCCCGTCGAAACGACTGGCGCCGCCCAACGTGCCGAACCAAAGGAATCCTTTTCCATCCTGGGCGATGCAGCGCACCTGGCTCTGGGCAAGACCATCGGCGGGTGTCCACTGAAGGAACCCATACTGCTGCGCATGAAGGAGGGGTGCAACTGCAGCGGAAAGCAGCAGGACGAACTGGCGCAGGATCGTGCGCGGGTGCACGTTCAGAACGTATTGATAAGGCCCAGGAAATCCGGGAGCCTGCGTCGTGAAACGGGGATCAGCGTGCCATTGTCAAGGACCGCCATGTTCCCCTCGGCCCGATTGAACCCCTTCAGGTGGGCCAGGTTGATGATGTACGATTTATGGACCCGGAAGAAGGACTTCGGGTCAAGGTTGTTCTCGAACACGCGGATGTGCTTGCTGCTCACGCTCCGCTTGCCGTCCAGCAAGTGGATCGTTGTGTAGCTGTCGTTCGCCTCGAGATAAAGGATGTCCTCATGCTTGAGCAGGACCAATCCATCGCGCCCGGGTATCGCCAGGCGCGAGCTGAGCGGGGAAGCCGGGTCCTTCATGAGGGCGGCGATGGCGGAAGGTTGTCCGGAGCCGAGTTCATCGCTCATCCGCTGCATTTTCTTCACAGCGCGCTGGAGCTCTTCAGCATCGATCGGCTTCTCCAAGTAATCGAGCGCGTTCTGCTTGAACGCCTGCAGTGCATATTCATCATACGCCGTGGTGAACACCACCGGCAGGTCCAGCTCGGCAATGGAGGCCAGCAGGGAGAAGCCGTCCTCACCGGGCATTTTGATGTCAAGGAACAGGCCGTTGGGCTGCAACTCTTGGATGCGTTGCCGCGCTTCAGCTGCACTGCCAGCCTGTCCAGCCACTTGTACGTCCGGGCAGAACTCCTCCAACATCAGACGCAGGTTGTCACGAGCGTCCGCTTCATCGTCCACGATCAGAACTCGGAGGGCCATGGCTTCGGGGTTTGGCGAAAAGATAGGGTGTGTGGCCGTACCCCGGCGGATCGATGGGCCAACGGAGCGATCAAGACAGGGAAAGGCAGGAAGGGTCGCCACCTGACAAGGGTGGTCATCAGCGGTTCAGCCGCTCACTTGGTGACGGACACCGTTGCTCGTTCATCGCTCGACAGCCACCAGGCTGCTGCACTAGTTTGGCGGAACAGTAACGGACCCAAACCCCTCGTAGCCATGGAACGTTCGAATAACACGACCCGGCGCCTCCGGCTCTGGATCTTCCTCGATCAAGGCGGTTAGTGTATTGGTTGGTTCGGTCTTTTTGGTTTGGTGGTGGGGCCTGGTCCGCAGCAATGTGGATCGGGCCCTTGGTTTTGCAACCCTCGCGAACGATCTGCGTAGAACAGGGCAACCACCACCACCATGGAACAGGACAAGCTGCACATACGCCTGCGCATCGACCAGCTCGAGCGCCTGCTGATGTTCGACTATGAGCCGGGTTGTGAGGATGCCCTTTTTGACATTTGTGATGACAGAGGCAACATCCTGAAGACCGGCGAAGTGAATGGGCCAGTGACCCGTGTGCGCGTTACGGATCTCCAGGGCGAGGACTTCTACCTGATGGTCCTTGACGGGGAGTCGTCCATGGTGCAGCCCTTTCAGCTCCGCCGCGTCGCTTGACCAGTGCAGTGCCGATCATTCCCATGTCCCATGCGTTGATCGCGGATGGCGCAGTGCTTTAGCATGACGAATATGGACAGGTGTGACGTACGCACGTCCATGGTGGACGGCACCCGGCCTGATCAGGTGCAGGTGGTGTAACAGGTGAAGTGAACGGAACACGTTCAACGGAAAAGCCCCTCGGACTTCGAGGGGCTTTTCCGTTCGGACGAATTCGTCAGCACCGTCTCAGGCTTCCTCGGTCCTGCGGCCCTGAGGGATGAGGAACCACGCCGCGCAGGTGGTGAGCCCCAGTAGCAATAGCATGTTCGCTCCAGGCCAGTGCATGATCTTGAACGATCCGCCGGTGATCACAGCGATAATTGCCCCGATGAGCATGGCAGGGTATTGCAGCTGCACGATCATCGGTCCGGACTTGCGGAACAGAAGCATCGAAAGCGTCACGATGGTGAGCACGCCGGTGATGAGCAGGATGTAGCTCGCACCCGGCCAGTGCAGGGTCTTGAAGAGGATCCCGAGGATGAAACCGGCGATGGCGATGGATCGGATGTACATGGTGATGGTGTTTGAAGCGTGAATGCAGTAGAGTCGCTTTCGTAACGCTGGTTCCATTCGCCCCGAACCAACACCATTTCCAATGGAACCGGATGGTCCTCCATTCGCGTTCATCGGCATCCTTTCCGGAGCGGATCGACCTACGCCACCACCCGCTTCACATTCATCAACTCCTCCACCGCCTCGGCCTCCACGGGAATGTCCGCGAACAGATCGATCGGGTTGTCGCGGGTCACAAGGATGTCGTTCTCCAAGCGGATGCCCAGCTTCTCCTCGCGGATGTAGATGCCCGGCTCCACGGTGAAGACCATGTCCGGCTGGATCATCTCGTTCCACAGGCCCACGTCGTGCACGTCGAGGCCCAGGAAGTGGCTGGTGCCGTGCATGAAGTACTTCTTGTACAGCGGTCGTTCGGGGTCCTGCTTGGCCACGTCGGTCTTGTTCAGCAGGCCCAGGCCGATCAACTCGCTTTCCATGATCCTGCCCACTTCCTTGTGGTAGTCGGCCAGCAACGTTCCGGGACGCAGCAGCTGTGTGGCCTCGTTCTTCACGCGCAGCACCGCGTTGTACACCGCGCGCTGGCGGTCGGTGAAGCGGCCGTTCACAGGGATGCACCGCGTGAGGTCGCTCGCATAGCCGCCGTACTCGCAGCCGAAGTCCATCAGGATCACTTCGCCGTCGTTGCACACCATGTCGTTGGTGATGTAGTGCAGCACGCAGGCGTTGTAGCCGCTGGCGATGATGGGCGTGTAGGCATGGCCGCGCGAGCCGTTGCGCACGAACTCATGCGTGATCTCCGCCTCGATCTCGTACTCCTTCACCCCGGGCCTCACGAAGCCGCACACGCGCTCGAAGGCCTTGCCCGTGATCGCGATCGCGCGCTTCATCTGCGCCACTTCCTCCGCAGTTTTACGCGAGCGGATGCGGTGCATGATGGGCGCGGTGCGCTTCACACTGTGCAGCGGGTATTGCGCGCGCAGCTCCTTGTTCTTGCGGTCCTCGCGCGTCTCCACCTCGTTGTGCTGCCGCAGGTGCTCGTTGCTGTTCAGGTACAGGTGCTCGCACTGCGGCACCAAGCGCTTGATCGTGGCCTCGTAGCTGCTCGTCCACAGCACCGTAGCGATGCCGCTCAGCTCGCTCGCTTCCTTCTGCGAGAACTTGGCGCCCTCCCAGATCGCGATCAGCTCGCTGGTCTCACGCACGAAGAGGATCTCCCGGTCCTTCGGGTCCACCGCATCGGGGAAGAGCAGCAGGATCGTCTCCTCCTGATCGATGCCGCTGAGGTAAAAGATGTCGCTGGCCTGCTTGAACGGCATGTGCCCATCGGCACTGGTGGGCATGATATCGTTGCTGTGGAACACGGCCAGGCCGCCTTTCTCCAGGTGTTGGCGGAAGCGGGCGCGGTGCTCGCGGTAGGTGGCGGCAGATAGGGGGGTGTAGCGCATGGTGCGAAGGTAGGATCAAGGCTCAAGACACAAGGCTCAAGCATCAAGGTAAAGCGGCCTTGTGACTTGGAACTTGAGTCTTGAGGATTGTGACTTGGATGTGGGCGTTCCGGCTCGCCCTTCGGCTCCGCGTTGCTCCGCTCAGGGTCTCGCCGTCGGGCCATGCGCTCGCAGTCCTCGCCTCCTTCGTCGGCTGTGGGCTACCCGCTGCTGTCCCTAACGCGAAATACCCGATCCGTCAGGGTGAAGACGATTGCACGCGATGCATAAGGTCGATCGACATTTGCCCCATGCCCACCCCCAACAAGACCCACCGCACCACCGCCAGCGTTGCCGCCTTCATCGACAAGCACCCCAAGGAGCAGATGCGCAATGACAGCCGTGTCCTGATGGCCATGATGCAGGAGCTCACCGGTGAGGAGCCGCACATGTACGGGCCAAGCATCATCGGTTTCGGCACCTACCACTACACCTACGCCAGTGGTCATTCGGGCAGCGCGCCCCTGGCGGCGTTCGGTCCACGGAAGACGGAACTGGTGATCTACCTCTTGCCGGGGTTGCTCGAAAGCGAGCCCGAGTTGTTGGCTTCATTGGGTAAACACAAGTCGACAAAGGGCTGCGTATATGTGAAACGCCTGGCCGAGATCGACCAAAAGGTGCTCAAGGCCCTGCTGAAGCGGTCGATCGCAGCTACGCGCAAGGCCTGGCCGCAGAAGTAGGCGCGTTGCCGGCCTTTTCCCTGCGCGACCGGGGGGCGGTCGCTGCCAAGTTCTTGATGCTGAGCGCATCTCAGATCAGAACGATTCTAAACAAGGAGTGGTCGTCGGTCATCTTCCGAGCCTGCGGGCCACCCCGTAAGTTTGCGGCCCGAACGAACATCATCCGTTCGCTGTTACAGAGACATGGCACGATCAGCTCTACTCGGTTCCTCACTTGCGAAGAAGTACTGGATGGCCCTGACGGGCCTTTTCCTTTCCATCTTCCTGATCGCCCACCTGGCCGGGAACCTGCAATTGCTGGACATGAGCCCCGAGGGCCAGCTGAAGTTCAATGAGTACGCCCGCTTCATGACCACCTTCCCCTTGGTGAAGGTGGTGAGCTACCTGCTCTACTTCAGTATCCTGTTCCACGCCTTCGATGGGTTCCTGCTCACCATCCAGAACCGCAAGGCGCGTCCGGTGAAGTATGCCTACGAGAAGCCCGGTGCCAACAGTGCGTGGTACGCCCGCCAGATGGCTCTGCTCGGCACGTTGATCCTGGTGTTCCTGGTGATCCACATGAAGCATTTCTGGTTCGAGATGCACTTCGGTGAACTGCCCATGACGGTGGACAAGAACGGCGAGCCGTTGAAGGACCTCTATTCCGTGGTGGCCGCTGCCTTCACCCAACTGTGGTACGTGGCCCTCTATGTGGTGATGATGGGTGTGCTCGCTTTCCACCTGTTGCACGGCTTCCAAAGTGCCTTCCAAAGCCTGGGCCTGAACCACCCGCGCTATACGCCGATCATCAAGAACGTGGGCGTGTTCTTCGCCGTTGTCGTTCCCATCTTCTTCGCACTCATCCCCGTGTGGATGTTCATCAACGCCTGACCCTTGGCCATGAGCAAGCTCGACAGTAAGATCCCTCCTGGACCCATTGACAAGAAGTGGACCTACCACAAGGGCCACATGCGCATCGTGGCGCCTGCCAACAAGCGTCGCATCGACGTGATCGTGGTGGGAACGGGCCTCGCCGGTGCCAGTGCCGCTGCTTCTCTCGCGGAGATGGGCTACAACGTGAAGGCCTTCTGCTTCCAGGATAGTGCTCGTCGCGCGCACAGCATCGCTGCGCAGGGGGGCATCAACGCCGCCAAGAACTACCAGAACGACGGTGACAGCGTGTACCGCCTGTTCTACGACACCGTGAAGGGCGGCGACTACCGGGCCAGGGAGGCGAACGTGTATCGGCTGGCGGAAGTGAGCGCCAACATCATCGACCAGTGCGTGGCGCAGGGGGTGCCCTTCGCCCGCGACTACGGCGGATTGCTGGACAACCGCTCCTTTGGCGGTGTGCAGGTGAGCCGCACCTTCTATGCCCGTGGGCAGACCGGCCAGCAGTTGCTGCTCGGCGCCTACAGCGCGCTGATGCGCCAGGTTGGCAAAGGCACCGTGAAGATGTACGACCGCCATGAGATGCTCGATGTGGTGATCGTGGACGGCAAGGCGCGCGGCATCATCGCCCGCAACCTGATCACCGGCGAGATCGAACGGCATGGCGCCCACGCGGTGCTGCTCTGCACCGGCGGTTACGGCAACGTGTTCTTCCTGAGCACGAACGCCATGGGCAGCAACGTCACCGCTGCCTGGAAAGCACACAAGCGTGGGGCCTTCTTCGGCAACCCGTGCTACACGCAGATCCACCCCACCTGCATCCCCGTGAGCGGCACGCACCAGAGCAAGCTCACGTTGATGAGCGAATCGCTGCGGAACGATGGCCGCATCTGGGTGCCCGCGAAGCTCGAGGATGCCAAGGCCATCCGCGAAGGCAGGAAGAAAGGAAGCGACATCCCAGAGGCGGACCGTGATTATTACCTGGAGCGTCGCTATCCGGCCTTCGGCAACCTGGTGCCGCGCGATGTGGCCAGCCGTGCCGCCAAGGAGCGTTGCGATGCCGGTTATGGTGTGAACAAGACCGGCGAGGCCGTGTACCTCGATTTCAGCGCGGCCATTGAGCGCTATGGAAAGCTGCAGGCCAACGTGCTGAAGATCGAGAACCCCAGCAAGGAGAAGATCACCGAGTTGGGCCGTGCCGTGGTGAGCGAGAAGTACGGCAACCTCTTCGACATGTACGAGAACATCGTCGGTGAGAACCCCTACGACCACGCCATGAAGATCTACCCGGCCGTGCACTACACGATGGGCGGGTTGTGGGTGGACTACAACCTGCAGACCACGGTGCCCGGTCTCTTCGCCTTGGGCGAGGCCAATTTCAGCGACCACGGTGCCAATCGCCTCGGTGCCTCAGCGCTCATGCAGGGCCTGGCCGATGGCTACTTCGTGATCCCCTACACCGTGGGCGACTACCTGGCCGACGACATCCGCACCGGCCCCATCGACACCAAGCGCGCCGAGTTCGACGCCGCCGAGAAGGAGGTGAAGGACCGCATCGACCACTTCCTGAGCAACAAGGGGACCAAGCCGGTGGACGATTTCCACCGCGCGTTGGGCAAGGTGATGTGGGACAAGTGCGGCATGGCCCGCAACGCCGAAGGATTGAAGCAGGCCATCCAGGAAATACGCGCCATCCGTGAGGATTTCTGGAAGAACGTGCGCGTACCCGGCAAGGCCGATGGTTTCAACCAAGAGCTGGAGAAGGCCGGACGCGTGGCCGATTTCCTGGAGCTGGGTGAGCTGATGTGCCTCGACGCGCTGGACCGCAATGAGAGCTGTGGCGGACACTTCCGCGAGGAGTATTCCGAAACGGAAGGTCCCCAGCAAGGCGAAGCCAAGCGCGACGACACCAACTACGCATACGTGGCCGCCTGGGAGTGGCTGGGTGAAGCCGGCAAAGCGCAGTTGCACAAGGAGCCGCTGACCTTCGAGGAAGTGAAACTGACGCAACGGAGTTACAAGTAGGAAGGTGAATGGTCAATGGTGAATGGCGAATGGAAAATGCAACTCATCAACACCATACACATATGAGCCGGGAACGACTTGATACCTTCAACGACCTCTGCATGGAGGAGCCGAACGAACCATATGGGTCGATCAGCAGCTACCGTGACCTGGTCATTTGGCAGCACTCCATGGACACCACTGAGATGGTGTACGAGTTCGTCGCTCAACTTCCCAGCGAAGAGCGATTCGGACTCGTGAGCCAAATGTGCCGTGCTGCTGTCTCCATGCCATCCAATATCGCCGAAGGATGGGGCCGTGGCACGAGCGGCGATCGCCAGTTGCTGAGCTACCTACGCATTACCCGTGGTTCGCTGTACGAGCTCGAAACACAGCTTGAACTTTCCCGACGGATCTATCGCAAGCTGAAGCTTGATCCAACGCCTATCGCATCGCGGCTTACTTCGATCGCGCGTATGTTGAACAAGATGATCTTCAAGATCGAAGAACGAAACGACCACTTACGCAAGGATCGTGGCCGATGAGCTCATGCCCATTCGCCATTCACCATTGACCATTCGCCATGAAGCTGACACTTAAGATCTGGCGCCAATCCGGCCCCAACGACAAAGGCAAGATCGTCGACTACTCGGTCAACAACGTCTCGGAGGACATGTCGTTCCTGGAGATGCTGGACGTGCTGAACGACGACCTGGTGCGCAAAGGCGAGGACCCGATCGCGTTCGACCACGACTGCCGCGAGGGCATCTGCGGATCGTGCAGCCTGTTCATCAATGGTGAGGCCCACGGACCAGGCCGCATGATCACCACCTGCCAGTTGCACATGCGCAAGTTCAAGGATGGTGACACCATTCACGTGGAACCTTGGCGTGCTGAGGCCTTTCCCGTGATCAAGGACCTGGCGGTCAACCGTAGCGCCTTCGACCGCATCCAGGCTGCCGGTGGCTTCGTCACCGTGAACACCAGTGGCAATCTGGTCGATGGCAATGCGGTGCCGATCCCGAAGGATGACGCAGACAAGGCCTTCGATGCCGCGACCTGCATCGGTTGTGGTGCCTGCGTGGCCACTTGCGTCAACAGCAGCGCCATGCTCTTCGTGGCCGCCAAGGTGAGCCAGTTCGCCCTGCTGCCACAAGGCAAGCCCGAGGCCAAGCGCCGCGTGCTGGCCATGGTGGAGCAAATGGACAAGGAAGGCTTCGGCAACTGCAGCAACACCGGTGCCTGTGAGGTGGAATGCCCCAAGGGGATCAGCCTGGAGCACATCGCCCGCATGAACAGGGAATACCTTGCAGCGAGCGTCACGAAGGAGTGACCCGCTCATTACTGGACATGGAAAGGCCGTCAGTGACGGCCTTTCTTGTTCTTCGCCGGTCGACATGGTACATAGGGACCAGTGTGCGGTTAGTTTCGCGGAGCATGCAACTGTCCTCCAAGCTCCCACACGTCGGCACCACCATCTTCACGGTGATGAGCAAGCTCGCTCAGGAGTGCGGCGCCATCAACCTCAGCCAGGGCTTTCCGGATTTCCCGATCGACGGGCAGCTCATCGACCTGGTCGATAAGGCTATGCGTGCCGGGCACAACCAATATGCGCCCATGCCCGGCCTGCCTTCGTTGCGCGAGGCCATCGCGGCCAAGGCGCAGCGGCTTTATGGCTTCAGTTACGACCCTGAGACGGAGGTGACGGTAACGTCGGGCGGCACGCAGGCCATCTTCACGGCCATCGGTGCGGTCGTTCATCCCGGCGATGAAGTGATCATCATCGATCCGGCCTATGATTGCTATGCGCCCACGGTGGAACTGTTCGGCGGAAGTCCGGTGCATGTGCGGCTGGGCAATGACATGAAGTTCGATGCGGATGCGGTGAGGGCGGCGATCACGCCCCGCACGCGCATGCTGATGATCAACACGCCGCACAACCCGGCGGGCACCATCCTGCGCGACGCCGACATGCGCCGCATCACTGACCTGCTGCGCGGCACCGATATCCTCCTGCTGAGCGACGAGGTGTACGAGCACCTGGTCTTTGATGGACAACCGCACGCCTCTGCGATCAACTACCAAGAACTGCGCGAACGCGCCTTCGTGATCTTCAGCTTTGGCAAGGTGTTCCACGCGACCGGCTGGAAGATGGGCTATGCCATGGCCCCCAAGGCGCTGATGGCGGAGTTCCGCAAGGTGCACCAGTTCAATGTGTTCAGTGCGAACACGCCAATGCAGCACGCGCTGGCCGCCTACATGCAGGAGCCCGCACATTACGAGCAGGTGTCAGCCTTCTACCAGGCCAAACGCGATCGCTTCGCGGTCGGCATGCGCAACTCGCGCTTCAAGCTGTTGCCGTGCGAAGGCTCGTATTTCCAGACGGCCGACTACAGCGCCATCAGTAACGAGGGTGACCGTGCCTTTGCCGAGCGCGTTGCGCGGGAGTTCGGCGTGGCCACCATTCCGCTCTCACCGTTCTATCAGGAGCCGCCGCCGCAACAACGGCTGCTGCGCTTCTGCTTCGCCAAGCAGGACGCTACCTTGGATGCCGCTATAGAGAAGCTATGCAGGATCTAAGGGTAACATTGGTGCAGAGCCATCTGCATTGGGAGGATGCGGCTGAGAACCGTGCGCTCTTCGCGACCAAGTTCAAGGAGATCGTTGGTACCACTGACCTTGTGGTGCTTCCGGAGATGTTCACCACGGGCTTCACCATGCGCAGCCGCGAGCTCGCCGAAGGCATGGACGGTCGCACGGTGGCCTGGATGAAGGAACAGGCCCAAGCGATTGATGCAGCGCTCTATGGCAGCGTCATCATTCAAGAGGGTGATCACTATTACAACCGGGGTCTTTTCGTCACGCCCGATGGCACGGTGACGACATACGACAAGCGCCACCTGTTCCGCTTCGCGAAGGAGACGGACCATTTTACCCCCGGCACCGAGCGCGTGGTGGTGGAGTGGCTCGGTTGGAGGCTATTGCTCCAGATCTGCTTCGATCTGCGGTTCCCGGTGTTCGCGCGCAATCGGGGTGATTACGATGCCATCCTGTATGTGGCCAACTGGCCCGAGGTGCGTCGCTATCCGTGGAGCCATCTGCTCATCGCACGGGCCATAGAGAACCAGTGCCATGTCATCGGGGTGAACCGTGTGGGCCAGGACGGCAACGGGCATCTCTACTCAGGCGACTCGGCCGCGATCGATCCCAGGGGTGAGGTATGCGGCCTTGCACCGGGAGCCGCTGGTATGCTGACCACGGTCTTCGATCGCGCAGCGTTGGAGGACTTCCGAGCGAAGTTCCCGGTGGCCATGGAAGCCGATGGGTTCACGTTGGATCAGTAAAGCACCTGGATCTGCCCCATCTGGCTCTGCTCGAAGCCTATGGACCCATCCTCGTCCGTGTAGAAGCGGTAGGTCATCCGCCACACGTACATGTCGTTCTTCACCACGGTGCCGCGGTAGGTGCCATCCCAGCCCATGTTTAGGTCCGAGGTCTCGTAGAGCAGTTCACCCCAGCGATCGAACACACGCAGCGTGAAGTCGGCGATGTTCTTACCCACCGGGGTGAAGACATCGTTCAGGCCGTCACCGTTCGGAGTGAAGGTGTTGGGGACGAAGATGGTGGCCGGACAGAATTCGATCACCTGGGCTGAATCGCGCACAGTACAGTCATACAGGTTGGTGATCTGCACGTAGTAGGTGCCGTACGCACCTGCCATGATAACCTGTGAGGTGGCCCCGGTGGACCAGAGGTAGCTGGAGCCAGAATTGCCTGCATCGAGGATCACGTACTTCGGCTCGTCGTCCAGGCAGGTGTGGAATTCACGGGCGGCGAGCCGTGCTGGCGAGGGGTTGAACTGGACCGTGATGGCATCGGTGCGAACACAACCATTGTCCACTGTGACGGAGTACGTGCCACTTGTGGTGACGTTCAGGCGCCTTGTTCGTGCGCCGGTGCTCCATAGGTGCGAGGCTCCAGGATTTCCAGCATCGAGCTGCAGCACCTCGCCTTCGCATAGCACCGTATCCGGTCCCAGCTGTACAACAGGCGGTGCGATCAATGTCACTACGACATCATGTGACGCAGTGCAACCGTTCGGTCCGGTGACCTGTACGCTATAGGTCCCGCTGGTGCTTACGAGTATGGACGGCGTCGTTGCGCCGGTGCTCCAGTTGTAGTTGTTCTGTGGCCCCCCTGCCAACAGCACGGCGGGTATGTCGCGGCACTGTTGGACATCAACAAGTACATCCTCGGGCAGTGGCAGAAGCTCCACAACGATGGTGTCGCTCTCCATACATGCGCCATTGCTCACCTGCAGCCAGTAGGTTCCCGCATCGCTCACCTCAATGCTGGGTGTAGTGGCCCCGGTCGACCAGAGGTGGTCCGGCCCGCTGGCTGCACCACCCAGTACGGTGGATGTGCCGTTGCAAATACTACGGTCGGGGCCAAGGTCCACGGTTGGTGGGTCGCTAAGGGTCACCACCGCATCAAAGGTGGCGGAGCAGTTCTGTGGGCCTGTCACCACCACGGAGTAGTTCCCGCTTTCGGAAACGGTGATCGTCTGCGTGGTGGCTCCCGTACTCCAGAGATAGCTGGCTCCAGGGTTGCCGGCATCGAGGACGGTCGGTGTGGTGGCGCATTGGATGATATCCTCCAAGGGGTCGACCGGAGCCGAGAGAAGGGTGATGGACACCGAATCGCGTACCGAGCAACCCTCCGAGCTCGTTGCAGTAACGGCGTAGTCGCCACTTGCAGTGATGGTCACCGCGGGTCCGGTCGCTCCATGGTCCCATAGGTAGGAAGGACCTTCCGGACCTGCCACCAATGTGAGCTCCGAAATGCCGCATAATTGCTGGTCCGGACCCAGTTCCACGGTCGGCATCGGGTTCAGCACCAGCACATAGGTGGTGCTCCAGGAGCAACCATCCGCATCGGTCATGGTGACCATGTGCTCACCGGCGCCATCAGGAACGATCTCCGGGGTGGTGGCGCCAGTGCTCCAGAGGTAGGATCCTGCAGGCGACGGAGCGCTCAGGATCGGTATGTCATTGGCACAGCGAACAAGGCTGGTATCCAATGGAAGTCCTTCGAACGGTCTGCTCACGAGCACCGAATCGGTCACGGAACAGCCATTGATATCGGTCACGGTAACGATGTAGGTGGCGCTTTCGTCCACCACGATCGAGGGGTCGGCAATGTCGGACACGTTCAGGTTCGACGCCGGTTGCCAGCTGATGGACGCTTGTGGCACGTTATGTACGACCTGCAATTGGTACCCCAGCGTGGAGCACAGATGTACATCGATCCCGGCGTTCGCCGTGTGACCGGCGTTCACGGTGATCGTGATGTTGGCCGAGCGCATGCAACCGCTACCGGCCTCGGTCACGGTACAGGTGTAAGTGCTGGTGGTCGACGGTGTGGCGAAGGTCGTTGCTGCTGTAGGGTCCGTCATGGCAGGCCCGCTCCATGCGTAGGTAAGTCCTGCGCCTCCGGATGCAAGTGCCGTTAGCTGTACGGTCGAGCCCGGGCAGATGGTCGTCTGGTCCGCAGTGACGGCCAATCCAATGAGCCCGCCCACGGTAACGGTGATCTGGTCCATGCTCGTGCAGCCGAACGCGTTCGAGGCCTGCAGTGTATAGGTGGTCGTGGTGGCAGGGGATGCGGTGGGCGCCGGCACATTGGTGGCGCTGAGCCCAGCATTGGCCGGAGTCCATTGATAGGTGACACCGTTGGTGTCGGAGGAGGTGCTCTGAATGAGGACCGGCAGACCATCACAAATGGTGGTATCGCCGGGTAATGCGATGGTGAAGGCCGGTTGAACGGTGACCTGCACTGAATCAGTGTAGGTGCAGCCAGCCGTCGGGTCCACTCCATGTAGTACGTACCATCCGGTGCTGGCGGGCGTGATGCTGAGACTGGATGCAGTGGTGTTGCCGATACCGGGACCGCTCCAAGAATTCGTCAGCCAGTCGCTGTCCATGCGTGCCACGAAGAATTCGTCGAACGCCCAGTTATCCTGGCCTGCACCGGAGTGCGCAAGCTGTCGCAGGCGGAACATGGTGTTCATGGACTGTGCTGCAGGTGGTATTTCCTGAACAACAGGAGTGAAATCGGGGAATTGTCCATCCAGGTAGCTGGCCAACAAGGTCCAGTTGAACCCGTTGTTCGTGGAGTATTCAAGGACCACATGCTCACCAGCTTCGATGCCGTCACAAGGAGGAAGCTGTTCGGCGAGCTTGAGGTGGAACCGCACCTCTCCTCCGTTCGTTGTGTTGATCCCGATGGTCTGGGCGCTACGTTGACCGCTGCCGTCGAAGCGCAACGCGGATCCGCTCTGGGATCCGCAGAGCTGTGAGACCCCACCTCCTTGGATCGCGGTCCATATCGGGGCAGTTCCCGTGTTGAAGTTATCCATGGCCATGACACGCAGTGCCGATCCACTGAGCATGGTGCTCATGCCTGCGCAGATGACAGGTGCCGTGGCCGAGACTCGCAGGTCCAGGACCTGTGCGGGCGTCACCTGCACCAGGATGCTGTCCACCATGTCGCCGCAGCCAGATGGGCTTTGGACGCTTACACGGTACCACGTATCCTCCTGGGGTGTGGCGATCGGACCGGGAAGGTCGGGGTGGTCAAGGGAGCCCGCAGGTGACCATTGGATATCGAACCAAGCGGTATCAGGCGGTGGGACCAAGGATAGCTGGACCGGCTCGTATTGACACACGTTGATCGTCGGCTGGTCGTTGGCGGTGAGGAGCGTGGGGATGGTGAGCGGTACACCGACATGGAAAGTGAACGAGCGTGGGCAGCCGCTTGCTCCGACCTCGCCGGTCACGGTGTAGGAAGCGCTGCCAGTAGGGGTGAGCGTGATGGAGGGGCCGACGCCGATCGGCACAGTGGGTGCGTCATTATTGCTCCAAACGGCATTGCTCAAGGGGAAGGGAGCTGAGAGCGTGACGGTACCCCCGCCACAGACAAGGGAATCCTGCTGGACCGCAGGGATGCCGATGCCGTGCACGGTGGTCGCATAGCTTTCGCCCCAGCCATAGCCGAAAAGATAGGCCTGGAACCCTGCGGATGCCTGAATGCGGTGCACGCCTGAAGTAACGGTGATGCTGGCGAACGAACGTTCCGCACAATCCGGATAGGGTTGGAACAGCCCGGGGCTGACGGTGGCGCCATCCAGAGTCAACGTTCCCACGGCGCTGCTGGGCATGACCACCGATAGCCGGAATTGATTCGTTTGGGCGGAGCTTGTCACATGGAAGGAGGCGTTCCGGGAGATGCGCTCCACGGGAGAAAGGACGACCATCGAGGGGTCTCCAATGGAGGCGCAGGCATAGCCTTCCATGAACTGCGTGACCATGATCGGTCGATCGGCTTCAATGCAGCGCGGTAAGACACTGCCGGTCACGGTGTGGCTCTGTCCGGCGTTCAGTGAAATGCTCCCCGATCCGCCGATCGATACGACCGTATTATCCTCATGGGCGAGGATGCGATACGTGGCCGTGTTCACCCCCTGCACTGGCACCGTGTAGTACTTCGTTCCCCAGGTCGGGATCGGAAGGAGCTGGTCGAACACCACATCGCAGGCTGCGCAGCCCGCAGGCACCGAGCCACATGTTGCGCCACCAATGACCACGAAGGGCCTGCACGGTCCCGATGTTTCCGTGCCTTCCACGAGACTGCCGGTGAGGTCGCCACTGTCGCTGAGCGCCTTCACTTGGTAAGAGTCGCCCGCATCGAGCTGTATGGTGTAGGGGATGTTCGCTGGCCTGCCATCCATGGTGGCCACACTGGGCGTGATACTGACCTCTGTACCATCCTCCGTTGCAACGATCAGGAATTCGCTGTGGTGCAGGTTGTTGAAGTTGGGTACACCCGCACTGGCGGAGACCCTGTATCGCGTACCCAGGGATGGTTCCGGCAGGATCTGGCTCATGTCCTGGGTCCAGTTCTGGAAGCTGCCGATGTGTACATCGACACTATCCTGCGTAGTGATGAGGATGCCTTTTTGTTCAAGGACGCCGGAACTGAAGTGCTCGGCGGTCAATGGAATGTCGAGCACAGCGACGGCATTCGGGCCAGCGGTGAAGGAACTGCTCCAGCCGGTCCCTGGCATGCTGACGGTTCCATTGGTGGCGACCGTTGTCAGGACATGGACCTTCAGACTATTTGCCCCGAAACCGTTCTGCACGAACCCTGTCCAGAAGCGTTTGCCACGTGTTGCAGGTCCCTGCTGCTGGGCAGCCGCCAGCGATGACAGAAGGATCAGGCAGAGTGAGCCGAGCGTGCGGCTGATGGAGCAGATGGCAGGAGCGGAAGCAGCGCCGTTCATGGAGGTCGACCGACCGCCACAAGGGCGATCGTCGGCCGTTGTACGCCATCGATGGGCTCAGGGTTATGCCTGACGGAGGTGTGTTCAGGGTCGACCGGCCATCTTCGGGAAGGGAGGAACGTCCACGCGCAAGTCCCAGGAAGCGCGCACTTGGATGGGCTTGTCATAGGTGTACACCCGCTCCGGCTGCTTTCCTTCCTGGAGCATCCCGGGATCCCACCGGCCGTTCGCGTTCAGGTCAGCGATGACACGCAGGGAGAAGGAACCTGGAGGGATGCGCTCCCAAGCCACCTCTCTTGAGGCGCCGTCCACCCTGGCCTCTCGGATGACCTTCTCCGAGCCATCCAGCAGCTGTAGGATGCGCATTCCCTCCACGCTACTGTCCGCGGCCATGCGGATCCGCACGGTCCCCAGGTCCTTCGCACCACTGCGCTGCAATGCGATGCGCACCGTGTCATTACTGCCGCCGAAAAGGTCACGCACACCTTTGGGGAGGACGGTGAGCACCGCCTGTGAAGCCTCTGGTAGAGCGATCCCCAGATGGATCAGGCGGGGGTCCGATGCATCGATATCGGCCCTTACGGAACGCTCCAGCGTGTCGATACGCAGAAAGAACCGTGTGCTGTCCGTGGATCGCACCGGACGCGAGGCGCGCAAGGTGATACCGGGGTGTTCCTCTGTTCCGACCAGGGCGAGGCTGGTGTAGAACGGCATGCGCAGAAGGGGGCGATAGGAAAGGGTATCAAGGATGTTGCCATCGACCGTGATGCGGTAGCTGCCTGCCCGGAGCATGGTCGTATCCGACGGCCATAGTTCCACAGAGTCCCGGCGCGCATTCCAGAACATGTCCCAGCGAAGGGTGCCTCCACGGCGCGAAACGTCCTGAACGTTCAGTTCCCGCGCCTCCTGGGCCAGGACGATCGTCCATTGGCCGTCCGCTTTCACGCGCTGGTCGATGATGCGTTGCTCGGCAGCCTCTTCCTGGAACATGTACAGGTCGACCGCTCGTTGGGAGCTGTCCAGCATGGTGGCAGGGATCGCCTCATGATGGAATGCAAGGGCCTCCGAGGGCAGGTCGTAGCGGTAATTCGCGTTCAGGTCATGCAAGGCCCGCACCAGGTAATCGGCGGCCCGCAGATGCATGAGCGTGTAGCTGCCGTCCGCAGCGCTCCTTGTGGCATAGGCTGGCCGCCCTTGGGTGAACGCTGCGACGCTGTCGATCGGATAGGCCATCACCAGCATGTCCTTGCGGGGCAAGCCTGTGTAGGCATCACGTACCACGCCGGTGATGGACAGGCTGTCCAGTTCAGCGCCTGTGGAGAACACGAGCGCAAGACCCAGCGCCTGGTTGCCTTCGGTCAGGTCCTTGATGGCCTCTCCGATGCTGAAGGTGTAGGTACGGTCCTGCATCAGCGGCATAGCGAGATCGATGGCCACGCTGCGGGCGTTGAGCAGCCGGACATCGGGGGCCTTTTCCAGAGGCGGTGAGACCAGCAGACGGTCACGCACCCGGTCCAGCTGGATGCGTTCATCGAACTCCAGCACGATACGCTGGCCAGTGAAGTTGGTCGCGTTCTGTGGCGGTACCGATCGGACCAGCACGGGGGCGGCTTCGTCCTTGGGTCCTCCGCTGAGCTCCGCCACCTGAGCGCAACCGGACACCAGCCCGGCAAGTATGATCATCCTGGCGCTGCCACGAACAACGCTCACAGCCATTGCACAAGAGGTGTCATCAGGCGCTCAAGGGCATCGGCATCTGCCTCATCAAGATCGTTCAGCAGGGCACTGTCCACATCGAGGACCGCAGCGACCTTCCCGGTCCGGTCGCGCAGGGGGATCACCACCTCGGAGCGGGACAGGGCGCTGCAGGCGATATGGCCCGGAAAGCGGTCCACATCAGGCACCACCTGAGCGCGGCCAGTATCCCACGCCGTGCCGCACACGCCCCGGCCCCTGGCAATGCGCGTGCAGGCCACAGGCCCTTGGAACGGTCCCAGCACGAGTTCGTCGCCGATCACCCTGTAGAAGCCGACCCAGTGCCACCCGAACGTTCCGTGGATCGCGGCGGCGGCATTGGCCATGGCGGCCACGGCGTCAGGGCCTTCATGGATAAGGGCGTGCAGCTGTGGCTCGAGCGCGGTGTACCTGCTGGCACGGTCCGCAGTGGCAGGAATGACCAGCGAAGTGGACATGTGACAAAGGTACCGGGTCAGGCGCAAGCGGCCGTGAACAAGCTGATGCGCAGTTCCGGTACCTGCTCAAGGGCCTTGATGCAACCTTCAACAGTGGCCCCCGTGGTCACCACATCGTCGATGATCAGCAGGTGCAGGCCACGGAGGGCCTGCGGATCAGGCAGGTGGAAGGCTTCCTTCACGTTCATCCATCGCTCCAATCGTCCGCGCTTGGTCTGTGATGGGGTCCGTACCACGCGCATGAGCTCCCGGCCCAGGATCGGCTTGGGCCATCCATCGGCCATCCCTTCGGCCAGGATACGGCTTTGGTTGAATCCACGCTTGCGTTCCTTCCGGGGGTGGAGCGGTACGGGAAGGTAGGCGTCAATGTCTTGGAAACGGGGTTCATGGCGAAGCTCTTCAGCCATCAACCGACCAAGCAGGATGCCTACATCCCGGTCCTTCCGATACTTCAATTGGTGGAGCATCCCCTGGACCATGCCGCTTCGGGAGAATTGAAGGAAGGAACTTGCCGCCTGCAACTGCACCTTGCCCCAAAAGAGCTGCTCCACCTTGTTCCCGGGGTCGTGGTGGAACCGGGTGCGTGGCAGGTCGGCCAGACAATCGAGGCAGAGCACATCCTCAAAGGTCATCAAGGCCTTGTCGCAGGCTGGACAAAGTCTGGGCACAAGGAGGCCTACGAAGTCCTTCATCCAGCCTCGGTATGTGACGGGAGCAGGGTTCAATACTTTGTTGATAAGCGTGCGCGTTACAGGTCCAAGGTCCTTGCAAGGCGAACCTAATTTAGCGCACCCATCCGAAGAAGCGAACATGGAGCAGCAAAGCCCCGCACCGGGAACCGAAACCAAGAACCGATCGAACACGGGCCTCCTCCTGCTGGTGGTGCTGCTCCTGATCAGCAACGTGGTCATGTTATGGCTACTGATGCAGCGGGGCAGGGAGGTGGAATCCACGCAACAGCAGGTGGAGACCATTACCAGTGAGAAGGACAATGTGACCCATCTGCTGGAGAACATGCTCGCCAGCTACGATACCCTGAGAACAGAGAATGAACAGCTGACCACCGAAATGGAGGCTCAGAAGGCGCAGATCGAAGAGTTGCTTGATCGTGTGAAGCGGGGCAACTATGATCTCTCCAAGGCCAAGAAGGAGGCAGAGACGCTGCGGAAGATCATGAAAGGATATGTCGTCACGATCGACTCCCTGAACCAGGCGAACCAACTGCTGACGGCCGAGAACCTCACGATCAAACAGGAGCTGGGCGAGGAAAAAGCGCAGAAGGAGGCACTTTCCACCCAAAAGCAGGACCTGGAGGGCAAGATCGCCAAAGGCAGTGTGCTGCATACGACGAGTATCAACGCAGGGGCCCTGTTCATGCGCAACAACGGCAAGCAGGTGGATACCGATCGTGCCAGCAAGGCCGAGATGGTGAAGTGCTGCTTCACCCTGGGTGAGAACCGGATCACATCCGCCGGTGACAAGGTCCTGTTCATGCGCGTCATCAGTCCTGATGGGACGGTACTTCCCGCCACCGATGCGAACAATAGGTTCAAGTTCAATGGGGTGGAAGGGGAGTTCAGCGCCCGCCGGGAAGTGAACTATCAGAACGAGCCGGTGGACGTCTGCATTTTCTGGACCGGCACCAGTGCGATGCGCACAGGCCAGTACCTGGTGGAGATCTACGAATCCGGGTCCCTGGTATCGAAGGCGAACTTCGATCTGAAGTGACCGGCCGATGTCCGCAATGCAGGCCCCCGGCAACCCCGGGGGCCTGTTCGTTCAGGGGAGCGGCACGCGCTGGCTCAGAAGAATGCCCTGACCTGGGCGCCCCCGACATGCACCACGGGGAGCCCTTCGCTGCGCCTTCCGTTGTAGGTGATGTCCACCTGGAGGTTGTTGCTCAGGTTGCGCTGTAGCGCCATGCTCCACGTGTAGTTCGTGCCTGGCCGCAGGCCGTTCAGGAGTTCGTTGCCCAGCGGTGTGTTCTCCTCGCCCTCGAACCGGATGTCGACCAGGTTGATGGTGGCCAGCAGGCTTCCTTTCCCCACCGTGTTGTAGCGCAATTCGATCCCAAGGTCCTGGGCTTCCGTGGAGCCGGTCCCGAATTCAGGCCGGTTCTGCTTCTCCACGTACCTGAAGGTGCCGATCGCCCGGAAGGATGTATTCGGCTGCCAGGTGAGCTTGGGCTTCATGCCGCGTTGATCGATGGCGAAGGAACGACCGCTCAACAGGTCCGAACTGTTGGTCACGCGTCCCTGTTCCAGCTCCACTTCAATAGTCCAGTGGCGGGTCGTGTTCCATCGTCCATGGAGGGTGTTGAACTCCCGCGATCGCGATTCGAAGCCGTTGAGCAGCAGGGAGCGGCTCTGGTCGCGCTGCCAGGCATGGTCAACGCTCCATGACCGACTGGTGCGGTCGAAATAGAGGTTGTTGCGCGCGGAGGAGGTGTAGGCGGTCAAGTTGCTGTCGAGAAGGTCTACAGCCACCGGCACCATGGCGCGTGCCAGTTCATCGGTGGTGCTCCGCAGGTCGGAGCGGTAGGAGGCAAGATCGGAGAAGCGTGCCAGAAAGCCTCGAACGCCCTCCTTGTCCAACCATCGTGCGGCGGGTCGCAGGTCAACCGAAGCACTGAGCTGGTTGCTGAACGCGCGCACGTAGTTGTTGCTCGGCACAAAGACACGGAGGTAGTTCGCCTCATAGCCGAAGTTGGCGAGCTCGAACTCGTTGAGGTCCTTCACCCCATCGCCGTTGTAGTCGATCCAGATGTATAGCCCCTGGCCGGCCGGCACTTCCACATAGATGTACTCCCGTCTAAGCTCAAGCCCCGACCCGAATTCGTAGAACAGGTCGATCACGGCAAAGCCTTTGCCAATGTTCGCATCGTAGTCCAGCCGCGCCAGATAGGTGTTCTCCGGTCGTTGGCTCGTAAGGGTGCTGTCGATGATGTCCAGGCGCCGGTAGGTGAAACGCGTTGCAAGCTTGTTACGGGGATCCCTTCCGATCCCCAGATCGATGCTGTAGGAGGTGGCTTCCGAAGCAGTGGCCAGAAGGCCGTTGCGCAACGCCCGGTCCAAGCGCTGTCCGCCTGCCACCCGCCAGCGCGTTACCTGCGTATCAGGGCTCTGCACGAAGGCTTCCCATTCGTGGAACTGGTAGCTGCCGGGCAGCAATGCGTCGGTACTGTCAGGCCGGAAGCGGTTCCGTTCGTGTTCGTCCTGGTAGCCCAATGAAAAATGCTTGAAGCGTTGGCGGATAAGCCCCTTGTGCCGCAGGAAGTCGCTGTTCGATGCACCTGTCGTGATCAACCTGCTGGCCTGCCCCACCACGTCCGTTCGGCGCCAGTGGATATCGCTGAACAGTTGCTGCATCAGACCACTCTGTGTTTCCCCGGCGCGAAAGCTTCCCAGACCGGCCCTCAGGTGGCCCAGCTTGGCGCCGCGGATGCCCACCAGGCCGTTCGCCAGGATCTGTTCACCGACCAATGGTCGACCCTGTACGTTCCAGTTGCGCTCGAATTCGACCGAGCGGTAGCGTTCCACGGCACGGAAATCGCGTGTTACGGCCTCGAGGTCACCTGCCAGCGTAAACTGCAGGGTGGTGTCCTTGGCACTGATGGGAATGGCGTGTTCCACCGCCGCCATCAGACCTGCACCTTGGTCGTCTCCCTGGTCGGCACTGCTGAAGGTGTTGCGGTCCAGGTTGGTATAGCTGAGTTCGCTGCGGATGCGCGTGCGTTGGCCGGCTTTGTGCTCGAAGCCGAGGGTCATCATCTGCTGACTGCGGGGCGCAATGAGCACGCGCAAGGGGGCGTGGTCACCCCGTTGCACCAGAAGACCGTTCACGGTATCGGGGGCCACCCATCTGAACACACGCCCATTGGGGGTGAAATCCTGTTGCACATAGTCGCCGTTGCCAGCACCCACGGGCGAGAAGGTGATGCGGAGGAAGGCACTATCAGGTGAGGTGGAGTAGACATATACCGGTGAGTAGCCCAGGGAATCAACGGGTCGGTAGAGCACTTGGTCGGCAAGAAAGCCTGTGCTGTCCACGCCGCTTACGGTGGCCGCGAGCGGGTCATCGCCCGCCAGACGCAGCACTTCGCGTTCGTCCTCGCTCAATTGCTGCTGCAGTGGCTGGTTTCGGTGGTCCTGTTCGCTGAACAGGTTGAAGTGCAGGGTGCTTTTGCCGAAGGTCTGGCTGCTGTTGGCACGCATGAGCGACCGGGCATAGTTCTTGTCCGAGTATTGGAACTCGACCGTGATCCGGCGGTCCTTGGTGATCAGGCGCTTGGCTGTGAAGGTTATCTCCGCGGTATTGTAATCGATGATGTAATCGTTCTCCTGACCACGATCCATCAGTTGCCCATCGATGTATACCCGTTCGGTGCCCGAGAGCACGATGATGAAAAGTTCGCCTGCTTCGCCCCGCAGGCGATAGGGTCCTTGCACACCTTCCTGGCCTTGGACGACGTTGCGTGCGAACTTGCCCTTGCTGATGGCCACGCTCACGCCGGAGCGCCCGGTGCTGTTCGTGCTCAGGTCGGTCCGGGCGTCAAAGCTCAGACCCTTGTTCTTCTTCATATAGGTCATGAAGTGACTGCTGGGCCGCTGGAGCACGAAATCGCCCGCGATGAGCTCCCAGGCATTGCCCCGCCCCGTTCCTCCCTCCTCGAAGAGCTTGATGAAGACCTGGTCGAAGTCCTGAAGCTCCGCAGTATTGCCACCGGCCTGGATGGGTATGTTGTTATCCGTGACCGAAGCGACCACACTGATGCGGTCACTGAGCTGACCGCTCAGTTCCAGGTTCAGCGAAGAGTTCACTGAAAGGTCCTGGTTGTTGCCGAACAGCACCCCGCGGGAGATGCTTCCTGAACGTTGGAGCCCCCGCATCCCGAGCAGGTCTTCGGTGCCGCGTGGCGGCTCGTATTTGAAGGGGTCGATCCGGTCGTTGCCAATGGAAATGAGGGCTGCAGGGTCCTTATGCCTCGCTGGCCGCCAAAGGTCCAGTGCGAGCACGCGGTAAGTCACCAGCACCGGATCGGGGCCGTGCGGGATGTAAAGGCGTGCCCGGAAAGGGTCCAGTGCGAACGAATCGGCAGGAAGCGCGCGCCCGTCGACAAGGATGCTGAGGGAGCCCGGTGCGATGCTCATGGTGTCGATCACCAACGTGTCCGGTCCCGGCCTGATCCATCTTTCACGAAGATTGGAAAGCGGCTGCCCCAGGGCTGTCAACGCCCACCACCAGGCCAGCAGGGCCAGCAGCATTTGTCCGCCAGTAGGCGGACCCGTTGACCGGCAGGGGAAGGACACAGCTGACATACGGAGCGGCGGCGCAAAAATTATCCGAAGGGCAGGGCCGCCCCGGGGTTCTTCACCAGTGGACTGTTGATGGTGACCAAGTTACCGGTGGATGGCCCTCGGACCGGCCCGGTATTTTTACCCTCCGTGATGTTACCGCCTATCATGCGTCTTCCATTGTTGCTGCTGGGGCTCCTTCCATGGATGGCATGCGCGCCACCTGATGAGCCATATCGAGCGGCAGAGGCGAAGGGCGGCAGGGTTTACGGAGGGGTCTTCAGCTTCAATGAGCCTTCGTCCATCCGGGGTCTGTACCCATTGGGGATCACCCAGCTTTCCGCATATCGCATCGCATCACAGGTATATGAAGGGCTTGTACGCATTGAGGGAGAGGACCTGAGCGTCCGTCCGGCGCTTGCTTCATCATGGGAGGTGGACTCCACCGGAACGGTGTACACGTTCACCTTGCGCACAGGTGTCCGCTTCCATGATAATGCCTGCTTCCCGGAAGGCCGTGCAAGGGAGATGAGCGGTGGGGATGTGCTGTATTGCTTCACGGCTCTTTGCACGCCAGGTCCCCAGAACCAGTTGTCCTGGCTCTTCCAGGATCTGGTGCTTGGTGCGGGGGCGCGGATCAACGCCGTACTGGCGGGAAAGGAGCCCCCCCCCGTGAAGGGCTTGGAGTTGCTTGATGATGGGCGCTTCCGCATCACGCTGCGGGCCCCGTCGGCCACGTTCTTGCAGGTGCTCGCCCATCAGGGTTGCTGGATCTATCCCCCTGAAATGGTGGAGCATCATGGCGCCGAGGCCGCGTGGAACCCGGTGGGTACCGGTCCGTTCCGGATGCGGTCCGTCAAGCAAGGCACCGCGTTGGTGCTCGAGCGCAACAGCGGCTACTGGGACAGCGACGAACATGGCAATCAGCTCCCGTTCCTCGATGGCGTTCGTGTGACCTTCGAGCAGGATCGCGCGAAGGAGTGGGATGCGTTCAAGAGGGGGCGTTTGTCATATTTCGCCGAACCCGACAGTACGGCCCTGGCTGCGTTGACCTTGGCGGGAGTGCAGCAGCCGGTTGTGCAGAGCGCCGCGGGTATGTCGGTCCAGTTCTATGGTTTCTCACGCACCAAGGCGCCGTTCGACGACGTGCGTGTGCGAAGGGCCTTCTCACTGGCCATCGATCGGAGGGCGCTGGTGGACTCGCTCCTTGGTGATCTGGCATTGGCTGCAGAGCGTGGCGTGGTCCCTCCCGGGTTCATGGATTACCCTTACGACTCGGTGCCTTTGCTCGGATACGATCCAGTGCTGGCCGAACGGACCCTCCAGGATGCGGGCTACGCATCGGGGCGCGATGTGCCAGCGGTATACCTCCAGGTGAACAGCAATGGTCCCGCCTACGTGCGCGTTGCGGGAGCGGTGCAGACCATGTTGGAACGCAATCTCGGTGTACAGGTGGTCATCAGTGTGCTCCCTGCAGAACAACACTTTGGCCGGGTGGAACGTGGGCAGGTCCAGTTCTGGCGTGAGGGTTGGGTGGCGGATCATCCGGACCCTGAGAATTTCCTGGCCCTGTTCTATGGACGCAACGTCCCCAGTGATACGGCGGAGCCATCATTCCTGAACAGTACACGCTACAGGAATGAGCTGTTCGATGAACATTTCCACACCGCCCAATCCACGATCGATGAGCATGAGCGGATGCGTTTGCTGGCACGCTGCGAGCGCATCCTGATGGAAGACATGGTGGTGCTTCCCATCTACCACGAGCGGATGATGCGGGTGGTCCAGCCCTGGGTGCGCGACCTGCCCATCAATGGGATGGACTTCCTTCAACTGCGTTCGGCCTGGTTCGACCGTCGGGACCCGTAATGAGCGCGATGCGTTCGAAGAGGAGATGGCGTGCCAGGGGCAGCAGTGTCTCCATCCGGGGCAGTGTGCGCTCACTCTCCAACGCATAGGTCGCAACCCAGTACGTTGCCGGCCATTCACCCTCCAGTCGCTTGCGCAGCTGCTCCAGGCGGCTCAAGGAGCCCCACGTGAAGCTGGCGATGTACCTGGTCCGTACCTGCATGGCGGGGTCGAATTGCGCCGTGCTGACGACCCAGGGGATCGAATAGCTGTATGCCCTCGCCTCCGTACCCTCCCGGAGCAGCAGCCATCCTTCATACTGGTGCATTGGTTGCAGGCCGATGGGTGTTATCCGAAGTTCGGTAAGGAGCGACCGCCGCAGGTCCTCTCCAACGCTGGTGTATTGCTGCAGATCGGGCAGGGCTCGTTCGAGCAGTTCATCCACCACATCCAGAAAAGCAGGTTCATCGGCATGGGAGTACAGCAAATGGCCCCGTCGCAGGTCCATACCGAGCAGATCACCCTGCCTCAATCGCTGTGAGCGCTCCCTGCTGCGTTGGAGGGCTACCAGGTCTTCCAGCTGCGAGCGAAGTTCCACCAGGTACGGATAGATCTTCTGCGCCTCGAAACCCCGTTGCACACGCTGCAGGAAGGCCAGCAACTGATAGCGCTTCAGCTCCAGGTCGAACGCTGGTGTCGTCAACCAATCTTTATAGAGCATGGCAAATGGAGGGTCCGCCGATCCATCGTTCTCCACCACATTAACGATCTGTTCAAAAATAGTGTTGCATTGGGGTCGGTGAGTGGCGGCCCGCCCCGAACTTTGAACGTCCATTGAACCCCGTCAGTGCCATGCATCCTCCCGTTCGCGCCCTGTCCTTCCTGCTGCTCATGAGCGGCACCTTTGCAGCCTGTGTGCCCGCTCGGAAATACGAGGAGTCGGAGTCCAGGGTGCGCACCATGCAGGGTGAGGTGGATGCCGCCAATGTCCGGGCGCGGGATGCCCAGGCGGCCTTGGAGGAGATCACGGCCCGTGATGCAGAGAACACCAAACGGGTGGAGGAGTTGCGCCGTGATACCACCGTACTTGGCACATCGCTACGGCAGATGACCGTACAGTACGACAAGATCAATCAGCTGAACAACGAACTGCTTGACAAGTACAACAAGCTTCTGGCCGGTGACCGCAGTGAGAACCGGAAGCTGCTCACCGACCTGGAAAGCCTGCGGCTCGATCTGATGAACAAGGAGGACTCGGTGAACGCACTTGCGCGTCGGGTAAGCGAAAAGGAGTCTGCCCTGGCCGATCGTGAGGCCGCTCTGGCCGAACTGCGTGCGGAACTGGCCAGCAAGGATGCGGCCATGCGCGCACTGAAGGATCGTGTGAGCACGGCGCTCACCGGCTTTGAAGGCAAGGGCCTGACGGTGGAGCAGCGCAATGGTCGCATCTATGTGAGCATGGACAACAAGCTTCTGTTCCCCAGTGGCAGCTACGCCGTGGACGCCAAGGGCCGCGAGTTGATCGGTAAACTGGCAAAGGCCATCGAGAATGAAGCCGACCTCAACGTTCTGGTGGAGGGGCATACCGACACGGATAAGGTCCAGCCGGGAGGTGCACTGAAGGATAACTGGGACCTGAGCGTGCTGCGCGCAACGAGCGTGGTGCGGCTCATACAGGAGACCAGTCGCATGGACCCCGTGCGGGTCACCGCAGCAGGCCGTGGCGAGCATGTCCCGGTGGACCCCTCGGACAAGGCTCGCAACCGGCGCATCGAGATCATCCTTGCACCTGACCTGAAGGAGTTGTACAACTTGGTGAAGGAGTGACGGCGTCCGTCTCTGCAGCGTCCCGCCGTGGTTGATCGGGTGGCCATCATCGGAGGCGGTCCGGCTGGTATGATGGCCGCAGCCACCCTGGCCCCGCATGTCAGGGTGGACCTCTATGAGCGGCAGCGTACCCTCGGTCGCAAGTTCCTGGTGGCCGGTGCCGGTGGCCTGAACATCACCAATGCCAGTGAAGGAGACCCCCACTTGGCCCACTACTTGCCGGTGGAACGCATGCGCCCCATCATCGAGGCGTTCGGTCCGGTGGAACTGCGTTCCTGGTTGCGCAGACTGGGAGTGGACACCTTCGTGGGGACCAGTGGCCGGGTGTTCCCCCAGCGCAGCCTTCGGCCCGCCGAGGTATTGGGACGCATCCGTGAACACCTGATCGAAGGAGGCGTCAACCTCCACACTGGCCATGCCTTCATCGGGTTCCGTGCGCAGGCGAGGCCATTGGTGGAGGCGAACGGACAGCAGCTCGCGTTGGAACATCCGTTCTGTCTCTTCGCCCTCGGCGGTGCTTCCTGGCCCGTCACGGGATCCACCGGTGATTGGTTGGATCACTTCGAAGCGATCGGGGTGAGGACGGAGCCCTTCGCCGCCTCCAATTGCGGGGTGGAGGTGCCCTTGCCGGAAGGTCTGCGGGTCCATGCCGGCAAGCCGTTGAAGAACATCCGGGTGAGCGCTGGTCCGCGTTCGCTGCGCGGTGAGATCACCATCACGGAGCATGGCCTCGAAGGCAATGCGATATACCCGCTCGTGCCTTGGTTGCGTGCAGCACTGCGGACCGATGGCAAGGCGGAGCTCCAGATCGACCTGAAGCCCGACCTGACCACGGAGGCCATCGCAGAGAGGCTGTTCTTCACGCAATGGCGGGAGCGGCCGGCGGTCCTCCGATGGGACCGCACGGCCATGGCCTTCTTCAAGGCGTTCACACCCAAGGAGCATTACCTCGACGGCAACAGGTGGGCGGTCGACCTGAAGAACGTTCGTGTACCGGTGACAGGCCTTCGTCCGCTTGTTGAGGCCATCAGCACCGTGGGGGGTATCGCCTTGGAGGCTGTCGCGTCCGATCTTTCCCTGCTGCGCCATCCGCACTTGTTCGTTGCGGGTGAGATGCTCGACACGGACGCCCCCACGGGTGGTTATCTTCTGCAGGGCGCCTTCGCCATGGGTCACTTCGCAGCACAGGGCCTGTTGAAGCGGATACGGGAGGAACACACCGATTGAGCGGGATTCGGAGGCCGTTCGTCGGATCGTGGAAAACTGCTGTACCGGGTGGCTTGCCTGCCGAGCCGGGACGGATCCTCGACGAACCCGTAGCAATGGGCGCCAGACCCGCCTCGAAGCCGCGAATGGCGCAGGTTCCAGGCAGTGGCGCAACGCATGTGATCGGCGGATCTTTGCCCCCCATCCAAGGACGGCGAACCCAGCTAGGACCATGAGAATGATGCGCAATACACTCCACGTGATCGGATCCCTGATGTGGGCCAATGCGGCCGAACGATCGGAGCGTACAGTGGACCGCCATGGGCATTTGTGGTGGTGGTCGGCGATCATCGCCGCCCTGCTGCTTCCCGCCCTTGCCATGGCACAGACCAGTTCGGAGCGCGCTTCGGTGCAGCTTTGGGCGACCGTGCAGAGTTCGCCTGCCCGGATAACCCTCAATTGGACCCCCCTCGCGAGCACGAGTTCCATTACGGTTTACCGAAAGACCCTTGCGGCGAACACATGGGGTGGTGCGTACGCGACCGTCCCCGCTTCCTCCAACCAGTTCCAGGACAATGCGGTGTCGGTCGGTACCCTTTACGAGTATCGCGTGGTACGTGTGGCTGGTGGAGTGACCGGCAATGGCTACATCGCCACTGGTGTGGAAGTACCGGCCGTTGACAGCCGGGGCAAGCTCATCCTGCTGGTGGACAACACGATGGCCTCACCGCTGGCGAACGAGATCCAGCAGCTGGAACGCGACCTGCTCGCCGATGGCTGGACGGTGCTGCGCAGTGATGTGAGCCGCACAGCTTCGGTGCAGTCCGTGCGCAATACGGTGATGGGCTTGTACAACAGCGACCCTGCCAACGTGAAGGCCCTTTTCCTTCTTGGTCATGTTCCGGTCCCCTATTCCGGGAACCAAGCGCCCGATGGGCATGGTGAGCATACCGGTGCGTGGCCCTGCGACGGCTATTACGGTGAGCTCACAGGTTCATGGACCGACAACTCCATCAACAACGCCAACGCGCAACGAGCAGAGAACCGCAATGTACCCGGTGATGGCAAGTTCGACCAGTCCCAATTCCCCTCGGACCTCGAGCTTCAGGTGGGTCGCGTTGACCTGTCCGATCTGCCTGCGTTCGGTCAGAGCGAGACGGAGCTGCTTCGGAGCTACTTGAACAAGCTGCACTCCTTCAAGGTGAAAGGCTTCACGCCCCAGGAGCGTGGCATCATCTTCGACAACCTCCAATGGGTGTCCAACCCGCTCGCCGCCAGCGGATGGCGTTCCATTGCGCCGCTGGTGGGTCCCGCCAACATCACGGCGCCATACCCCTATGGCGAGGCCTTCCACACGTTCGTCAATGGCCAAAGCTACCTGTGGACCTATTCCAGCGGTGGAGGCCTTCAGGCGTACGTGGGTAGCACGCTCACCTTCAACGGCGCCAACAACATCGGCACCACGGAGACCTATGCCGGAGGGGTGCAGATGAACGGTGTCTTCAACATGTCCTTCGGCAGCTATTTCGGCGATTGGGACAACACGAACAACTTCCTCCGCGCACCGCTTGCCAGTGGACAATGCCTGACCAACTGCTGGGCAGCCATACCTGCGTGGTACTTCCACCACATGGGAATGGGGCTGAACATCGGCTACAGTGCTTGGCGCACGATGAACAATGCAAGCCTCTACCTGCCGCTCACCGATGGCTGGCAGGGCTCGATCGGCCGCGCTCACCTCGGCCTTATGGGAGACCCGTCGCTGCGCATGCAGATGACGGCGCCCCCCAGCGATCTGTCCATTGTGAACGCGGGTGGATATGCCGCCTTCAGCTGGACGGCCTCCACAGAGAGCGTGCAGGGCTACCACCTCTACGCCGTCGATCCCTCCACCGGCGTTCCCAGCCGGATCACCACCTCTCCGGTCATCGGCACCAGCTACCAACCCGGTACCATCCCATATGTACAGGGCCGTCAGTACATGGTCAGGGCCGTGAAGTTGCGCGTTACACAGAGCGGCAGCTATTTCGACCTGTCCCTGGGTGCCATCGGAACGACCGCCGGCGCTGGCTCGGCAACCCTGGATTGTCAGGGTGTGGCCGGAGGCAGTGCACTCCCGGGAGCCAGTTGTAACGACGGCGATCCCTGCACCATCAACGACAAGTGGAGCGCGAACTGCCAGTGCATCGGCACGCCTCAGACCACCCAGGTGTCCATCACCCCGGCGGGGTCCACCAGCTTTTGCACGGGTGGCAGCGTGGTGCTGAGCGCCACCACAGGTGCCGGCTCCACCTACGTGTGGTACCGCAATGGAACGGTGATCGGAGGTGCAACCTCCTCCAGCTACACGGCCACCATGGCGGGCACGTATACCGTACAGCGAACGGTGGGGGGATGTGCCGGGCTCTCCGGTGGGGTGAGCGTGACCGTCGGTACGCAACCTGTCGTAAGCATCACAGCTGCGGGCAATACCAGCTTCTGCAGCGGCGGCAGTGTCGTGCTCAATGCCACCACAGGCAGCGGATCGAGCTACATCTGGTACAGGAACGGAGCGGTCGTCGGGGGGGCCACAGCGTCGAGCTATACGGCCACTCAGGCCGGCAGCTACACTGTACAACGCACCGTGAGCGGTTGCAGCGCCATTTCCTCAGCGCTTTCCGTGGTGGTCACCGCGGGTCCCACGGTGAGCATATCCGCCGCCGGACCCACAAGCTTCTGCAATGGGGGTAGCGTGGTGCTGAACGCCACCACTGGCAGCGGGTCCAGCTATGTCTGGTTCAGGAACGGAACAGTGATCGGCGGTGCCACGTCCTCGAGCTACACGGCCACCCAGACCGGTAGCTACACCGTGCAGCGATCGGTGTCCGGTTGCTCAGGAACTTCCGCTCCCATTGTCGTTAGTGTTGGAGAAGGCGCGGCCACGGTCATCCAGCCCGGTGGGGCCACCACCTTCGCACAAGGGGGCAGCGTGGCGCTCTATGCCACGTGGTCCAGTGGGTCGAGCTTCGTTTGGTACCGCAATGGAACAGCCATCACGGGGTCCACGTTCAGCAACACCATCACGGTGAGCGCTGGAGGTAGCTACACGGTCGTGCGAACGGTCAACGGCTGCAGTTCCACTTCGCCGGCCTTGAACGTGGTGGTGACGGGCTCCACTGCACTCACCGTTACGGCCAATGGGCCCACGACGTTCTGCTCCGGCTCATCGGTGGTGCTGAGCGCAAGTACGGTGAGCGGTGCCACCTACCAATGGCGCAGGAACAACACCAACATTGGAGGAGCCACTGCGGCATCCTACACGGCCACGCAGACCGGCAGCTATACAGTGGTGCGGACGGTGTCAGGCTCCATGACCACGTCCAGTGCCGTGGCGGTCACGGTGAACCCACTGCCAAGCCTGAGCCTCAGTGCCTCACCTGCCAACGCGACGGTTTCGGTGGTCGCAAGCGGTGCCACGGCACCCTATTCCTACACTTGGAGCACCACACCGGTACAGACCACGGCGACCGCTACCGTGACAAGCTCGGGCACCTACAGTGTATCGGTCACGGCCGCCACTGGATGCCGCAGGAGCGGGTCGGTAAGCATCACCCTGCCCACAGCGGTCAACTGCACCGGTATTCGTGCCGAGTCGCAGGGAACGTGGGGTGCCAACAGCAATGGGTACGATCCGGCCGCTTATATGAACAGCAACTTCGCGGCGGCCTTCCCGGCATCCAATTACCTCACCATTGGCTGCGGCAACCGTCTCTTGCGGCTCACCACCGCCGCCGCCGTTGGCGCCTTCCTGCCTTCCTATGGGTCGATCGGGATGTTGCCTGGTGGAACGCTGACCAACCCCGGTGCGGGATACAGCAACAACCTTGCAGCTGAACTTGTGGCGCTGAAGCTTTCGATGCGGTTCGATGAAGTGGACCCTTCCTTCAGCCCGAGCGCAGCCATGCTCAAGGACATGGTGATCAGCACCGGCGTTTTTGCCGGGTGGACCGTGCAGCAGCTGGTCGCGCAGGCTGATGCGGAGATCGGAGGCTGTTCATCGGCTTATGGGCTCAATACGCTCAATTCGGCGTTGCTCAACATCAACTACAACTATTACCAGGGCTCTCCGGGCAATGGCTTCCTCACCTGTCCCGCGGCCGCATCCGTCATCGCAATGAACGGGCCGGAGGAGGAGTTGCAGATGGACTACGAAGAGGCACCGATCGAGCTGCTGCTGTACCCCAACCCGAGCGCAGGACCCTTCACTGTGCGCGTGTCGGGCCTGCAGTCGGAGGAAGCGTTCCTGATACGCCTGCTCACGATCGATGGCCGCGAGGTGGTGCAGCTCGGCGGTGGCAGTGAAGCCCCGGTGGAAGGGGTGGAGTACCGCCGCGATGAAGCCTTGGCTCCGGGCATGTACCTCGTGCAGGTGCAGCAAGGTGCGCGTAGTGAAGTGCAGCGGTTGATCGTGCAGTAGGCCTAACCGAAAAGGGCGCCGAGCACCTCGTTCACCTGGCCCACCTGCACCAGCTCGATGCCCTTGGTGGGGCTGATGCCCTTGGTGCCTCGGGGGAGGAAGATGCGCGCGAAGCCCAGCTTCTGTGCTTCTGCGATGCGCTGCTCCGTTCGGGTAACGGGGCGGATCTCACCGGTCAGGCCCACCTCACCGCAGAACGCGGTATCCATGGGAATGGCGATGTCGGCATTGCTGCTTAGCACCGCGCAGACAACGGCCAGATCGATGGCCGGCTCCTCCACCCGGAAGCCTCCGGCGAGGTTGAGGAACACGTCCTTCTGTCCCAACCGGAACCCGCATCGCTTCTCCAGCACGGCCAGTAGCATGTTCATCCGCCGCAGGTCGAAGCCGGTGGCGCTGCGTTGGGGTGTGCCATAGACCGCACTGCTCACGAGGGCTTGCACTTCGATCAGCAGGGGGCGTTGCCCTTCGAGCGTGGCGCTCACTGCCACACCACTGGGTCGTTCGCGCCGGTCTCCGAGCAGTACCTGGCTGGGGTCCTCCACAGCGGCCAGGCCCGTGCCATGCATCTCATAGATGCCGAGCTCGTTTGTGCTGCCGAAGCGGTTCTTCAGTGGGCGCAACAGGCGGTAAGCATGGTCACGGTCCCCCTCGAACTGCAGCACGCAATCCACCATGTGCTCCAACACCTTCGGCCCCGCGATGAAGCCATCCTTGGTGATGTGCCCGATCAGTACGAACGGAACATCGCTGGCCTTTGCGAACCGCATGATCTCTGCCGTGCACTCACGCACCTGCCCCACACTGCCCGGACTGGCATCGAGCGAAGCGGTATGCAACGTCTGCACACTGTCGATCACCACCAGGCCGGGCTCCAGCGCCTCGATATGCTTGAATATGCTCTGCGTGTTGGTCTCGGTAAGGACGTAACAGCCGCCGTTGACGCCTGCCTCCTGGCTGCTGGCCATGCCTTCCGCAGCGAGCAGCCGCTCCGCCCGCATCTTCACCTGATGCTCGCTCTCCTCTCCCGAAACATAGAGCGTCCTCAGGTGCGGATTGCGCAATGCGGTCTGCAGCAGCAATGTGCTCTTTCCGATGCCCGGTTCGCCGCCGATGAGCGTGATACTACCGGGCACGATGCCACCCCCCAGCACACGCGCCAGCTCTCCATCGGTGACCGGTATGCGCGGGCCGTCCTGCACCGGTATCTCGTGGATGGCCACCGGCTTGGGATTGCGCCCCTTCACGCTTGCCGGGGTGCCGCGCTTCTCCTCCACGCGGTCGCGCACTTCTTCCACCAGTGTGTTCCACGCCTTGCAGCTGGAACATTGGCCGGTCCATTGGGGGAAGGCGGAGCCACAGCTCTGACAAACGAATTGGGAGCGGACCTTGGCCATGGGGTCAGTTCAGTTCGGGGCCCGAAGGCGGGTGGGGGAGCGGGCCGGCAAGTGCTGGCAGGGCGCTGTTCAATTGGGCGAGCCGGTCAAGGCGGTCCTGCAGGAGCCGTTCATCGCGGGTCTCCCAATAGCCGCCTTCGTCCCGCACCTCCCATGCGGAGAACAGCTGCGCCATCGAAGCCAGAAGCCGTACGAACTGCACATGCACTTCGCGTGGCGCATGTTGGGTCTTCAAGGACTGCTGCACATGTCCCTCGAGGTCGAAGAGGAGGAAGAGCGGCTCGCAGGCGGGATGCGCTTCCACCACCCATCCGGAGACCGGACCTTCGTAGGGTTCCACCACGCCATTGCGCATGAAGTAGAGCGCGCCTTCAGGGTCTTCGACCGCACGCACCTCCCATCCGTTCTCCTGGGCGTACGCCTGCACGATGCGAAAGACCTTGGGCTGGTCGTGCATGGAACGGAGCTTTCCGGAGAAATGGATGGTGATGCCCATGATCAACGATGGGGCAGCCTGTACCGCCCGGGTTCAGCTTCGGCGGATCTTGTCCACGAGCGCGGTGGTGGAGAACCCCTCCACCAGCTTCAGGCTGTGCACGCTTCCGCCGCGAGCCTTCACCAGCTCGGCGCCTACGATGCGATCCTCGGACCAGTCACCGCCCTTCACGAGCACATCGGGCCCGAGCGCTTGGATCAGTTCAAGGGGTGTGTCCTGGTCGAAGATGATCACGGCATCCACCAGGCGCAGTGCGGAGAGGACCTTGGCCCGGCTCTGCTCATCGTTGAGCGGGCGCTCGGGGCCCTTGTTCTGGTGGCGCACACTGGCGTCGCTGTTCAGGCCGATCACCAGCCGGTCACCAAGGGCGGCGGCCTCCTGGAGGTATTCCACGTGCCCGCGGTGCAGGATGTCGAAGCACCCGTTGGTGAACACGATGCGGTCCCCTTTCATGCGCCAGATATTGCACAGACGCTGCGCCTGCACGAGGTCCACCACGCGCTTGTCGGTCGTTGGTACTGCTTGCTCCACGCTCATGCTCCGTGTTGTCGAGGGGTTGGAGCCATCAAAAGTAGCGATAGGCCACCGAGGATGATGACCAGCAGCGTCTGGGCCACCCAGAGCAGCCAGCCGAGGGCGAGCGCTTCGGGGTGCAGCAGCCCCCCTTCGAGCGGTGCGGGCATGTATACGCTGAGGATGATGGCAACGAAAGCGGGATACACCCCCACGCCCCCTTGTACCAGCACCACCCCCAAGGTGCCCGCCACAAAGCCCGCGAGCACAGCGGCTGGTGGAAGGACCGCCGTGCTGGGCAGTGCCAGGAAGCCGACCCAGAACATGGCCACATAGAGCACCCAGATCAGCACGCTGTGACCGATGAACGCGGCGCGATGACGCGTACGCAGCACCGACCGCATGCCGTCCAACAGCCCATTGAACGAACGCCTTAGGCGGCTGCGCCATGCGGGGCGGCTGCGCACCAGGTAGAGTCCTGCGGCCAAGCCCACGAACAACGCGGCAGCCAGGAGCCAGAGCACGCGTTCCAGATCGGTCGTATCCGCCCCACCCTGGCTGTTGCGGAAGGTGGCGATGCGTGAAAGGAACACATCGAGCTTGTCCAACTGGAGCACGACTGTCACGAATGCAATGATGCCGAGCAGAAGAAGGTCCACGGCACGCTCGGCGAAGATGGTGCCAAGCCCCTGCTCGAAGGGCACGCCCCCGCGCCGCGCCAGCAGCGCGGCGCGTGTGGCTTCGCCGGCGCGCGGCAGCAGCAGGTTCATGAAATAGCCGCTCATGGTGGCATTGTAGGTCATGAACAACGGGATGCGATGGCCCAGGGGCTCCAACAGATAACGCCAGCGCCACGCCCGCGCCAGATGGCTGAGGAAGCTGAGGAGCAGTCCCAGGAGCAACCAGCCCCATTGCGCCTGACCGAACGCGGCGAAGAGCTGGGCCCGTTGCGGCAGGCTCAGCTGTTGGTAGAAGTAAGTGATGAGCCACACCCCGAGCGCCAGGGGGACCAGCACCTTGATCGCGCCGATCACCGTTCTGCCCATGCTCAGGGACGCAGGCGGTTCGTGTTCTCGTCGGGGAACACGATGGTGGGGCGGTAGCTTCGGGCCTCTTCCAGGGTCATGCGGGCGTAGGCCACCACGATGACGATGTCGCCCACGCTGGCCTTGTGCGCGGCAGGTCCGTTGAGGCAGATGGTGCCTGCTCCACGCTCGCCCTTGATCACGTAGGTCTCCAGGCGCTCGCCGTTGTTCACGTTGAGCACCTGCACCTTTTCACCCTCCACCAAGCCGGCCGCATCGATCAGGTCCTCATCGATGGTGATGCTGCCGATGTAGTTCAGGTTCGCTTCGGTGATGCGTACCCGATGCAGCTTCGCGCGAAGCACTTCAATGGTCATCCGTTGGTCGCCCCGGGGTGTTCCCGGGAACGGGCGGCAAAGGTAGGCCCTCCACGGGGAACCGTCGGTCGCACCAGGGTGATGTTGTCGATCAAGCGCACGGGTCCGACATACGCAGCGATGAGGGCCACTGCTTCTGTGCGGTCACCCCACTCTTCAAGCGGCTGAAGGTCCAGCGCATCGGCCACTCCGAAATGGTCCGATCGCACAGCGGGTTCTTCGGCGAGCACGTCCGCCACGGCTTTATGCAGATGGGCGGGCGGGAATTGGAAGGCAAGCTCCGCAGCGCGCTGCAGGGCTCTGTGTAGCACGGTGGCCTGTGCGCGCTCCTCGGCCGACAGCCGTTGGTTGCGCGAGCTCAGCGCCAAGCCGTCGGCCGCACGTACGGTGGGGCAAGGCACGATGCGTTCCGGCCAGCGCTCATGGCGGGCCACATGGCGCAGGATGGTAAGTTGTTGCCTGTCCTTCTCTCCGAAGAAGGCCATATCGGGTCGAACATGGAAAAAGAGCCGCTCGACCACGTTCACCACGCCTTGGAAATGCCCGGGCCGGGAAGGTCCTTCCCAGTGGCCATCGAGTCCGCCGAGGTCATAGGTGCGGGGCTCGAACGCGTGGAACAGCTCCTCCTTGGTGGGGGCGAAGAGCACATCGCACTGGGCGTCGCTGAGCAGGGCGGCGTCCTGCTCCAACTGCCGGGGATAGTTCGCCAGGTCCCTCGGGTCGTTGAACTGGAGCGGATTGACGAAGATGGAACAGACCACCAGATCGGTGGACTTACGGGCCTGGCGGATAAGGTCCATATGGCCCTCGTGCAGCGCACCCATGGTGGGCACGAAACCCACGCGGCCACCAGCGCGCCGGGCCGCCGCGCTACGCTCGGCCATATGGGTTGGCAGCGTGATCCTCTCCACGATCGACGCGGTCTCCATGATGGCCGCGGGAGGGCCAAGCTACACCCTCTTGTTGAAGTTGCCCCTGAAAGTCTATATTTTTGTACTTTCTTTCACAGTCCCCCCCATCGATCCCATGAGTTTGAAGAACGCGAAGGTCCTGACCATCTCCCAGTCCATCCACCCCTTCCTGGATGGTCCCGAAGAGATGGCCAAGGCGGCGCGCCAGTTGCCGCAAGGCATCATGGAGTGCGGAAACGAGGTGCGGGTGTTCATGCCGAAGTTCGGCTGCATCAATGAGCGCCGCCACCAGTTGCACGAGGTCATCCGCTTGAGCGGTATGAACCTCATCATCAATGACACCGACCACGCCCTGTTGATCAAGGTCGCCAGTGTGCCCAACGCGCGCATGCAGGTCTACTTCATCGACAACGAGGAGTTCTTCAAGCGCAAGTCCGGCACGCACGATGCGGAAGGCGCCTTCCATGGCGACAACGACGAGCGCGCGCTCTTCTTTGCTCGGGGGGTACTCGAAACGGTGCGCAAGCTCGGTTGGACCCCGGACATCATTCACTGCCACGGGTGGATGAGCGCGTTCGTGCCCATGCTGGTGCGCAACCACTTCTCTGACGACCCCCATTTCGAGGGCGCCAAGCTCGTGCTGAGCATCTACGATGACAAGAGCGAGCCGATGGACAAGGACCTGGCCAAGAAACTGGCCTCCGAGGGGCTCGGCAAGGAGCAGCTGAAGATGCTCGCCAAGCCCAGCACCGACGATCTGTACAAGTTCGCCCTAAGCATGTCGGACGGTGTGGTGAAAGCCAGCCCCAAGTTGAGCAAGGGCCTGGAGTCGGCCATCAAGGCCTATGAGCGTCCTGTGCTGAACTATCCGGCCGAGGCCGATCTCGTGAAGGCCCACGCCGAGTTCTATCACACTGTGCTCGAGGAGGCCCTCGTCTGATCGTGACCCCTTCGCACGGACCCTTTCACCGTGCCCGGCTGCGCAGCTGGGCCATGTTCGCGTTGTTCTCGGCTGTCGTGCTGTCGTGCCGTAAGCCGGAAGAGGACCTCGGCATCGATCTGTTGCCTGCCGAGCCGCTGGGAACCACCACGGAGTTGGCCGCAGTGCGCGCCTACACGCGACCGGACACCGCCGTCCGTACCAGTGGCCTCACCCGCCAGCTCGTGGGCTCCTACCTCGACCTCCAGTTCGGGTCGGTCCGCGTGGGCACGGTCTTCCAGCTGCAGCTGTCTGTGAACAACATCGGTGCCGGGCAGGATAACACCGGGTTGGTGGCGGACAGCCTTGTGCTCGCGTTGCCCTACGACCTGTCCACGGCACCTTACGGAGGGACCGATCCGCAGGTGTTCCAGGTATTTGAACTGGGGCAGGCACTGTCCGTCGATTCCCTCTACTTCAACGACCGCGTTCCGGCGCACGATGCGAACGCCGATCTGGTCGCCGACAGGGGCGGACGCATCAGGCCTGACCTGGCCGGACGTCCGGTGGTGCTCGGAGACACCTTGGTGCCACAGCTTCGCATCCGGTTGGACCAAGCGCTGGCGGAGCGCTTTCGCCAGGCGTTCGGGCAGCCGGCCTTCGCGGGCGGCGTGGCGTTCCAAGAGTTCTTCAAGGGCCTCTATGTCACCGTGAACAACGGATCCCAGCTCCCGTTCGAGCAAGGCATCCTGCCGTTGAACCTGCTCTCCACTGCGGCCAAGGTCACCCTCTACTACCGCAATACGCTCGTCGACCCCTCGGCCACCCTCGCGCTGGACTTCCCGATCGGCCAGAACAGTGTCCGCTACACGGTGGTGGAGCGCGACCGCGCTGCGGCCATCGAACCGGGTCTGGTGGAGGCCATTGCTGATACCTCCGCACCTGCGGTCCGCGCCTATGTTCAGGCCTTGGGCGGTCTGCGCACGGGCCTGCGCTTCCCTGGACTGCGTCCGGAGCTGTACCAGGGCAAGGTGGTGGCACGGGCCATCTTGGTGGTCCCGCTCGATGGCAGCTTCAATCCCGACCTGTTCCCTCCCTCCCAGCTCTTCGTGTTCCGCAGGAGGGATACGGGTGGTGATGCCTTCCTTCCAGACCAGCTGCAGGGAACGGGATCGATCGACGGCCTCTACAGCAGTGCCGATCGCAGCTATCGGTTCAACATCACGCGGTATGTGCAGGGGGTGTTGAACGGTACCATCGAGGAGGACGTGCTCGAGCTGGTCCCTGGAAGCAATGGCACCACGGTGGCGAGAGCGATCCTTGCAGGCCCGGCCCGGCCGGAAGGCGGCTTGCGGCTGGAACTTACATTTACCACATACTGACCACCGATGTGCGGGATCGTAGCATACCTGGGCGATAAGGACGCTTATCCCATCCTGATCAATGGCCTGCGGCGCCTGGAGTACCGTGGATACGATAGTGCCGGCGTGGCGCTCCTGGAGAAGGATGACCTGAGGATCATCAAGTGCAAGGGAAAGGTGGCCGATCTGGAGCGCCATGCATCGGGTGCCGACTTGACCGGGACCGTGGGGATCGGCCATACCCGCTGGGCCACCCATGGCCCCCCCAACGACATCAATGCCCACCCCCATCGTGGGAACGGCCCCGACCTCGCGCTGATCCATAATGGCATCATCGAGAACTACGCAGCCATCAAGGAGGAGCTGGTCCACCGTGGTCATACTTTCGAGAGCGACACGGATACCGAGGTGCTTGTACACCTGATCGAGGATGTGCAGCGCTCCGGTGATCTGGAGCTGGCTGAAGCGGTCCGTCTGGCGTTGGACAGCGTGGTGGGGGCCTATGCCATCGTGGTCATCGACCGCAAGGCGCCGGACATCATGGTGGCCGCCCGTAAGAGTTCCCCGCTCGTCATCGGCATCGGGGAGGGGGGCGAGTACTTCGTGGCGAGCGATGCCACCCCCATCATTGAACACACCAAGAACGTGGTGTACCTTGAGGATGGCGAGATCGCCGTGATCGACCGTCACGATGGACTGAAGATCAAGAACATCAAGAACCAGGTGAAGACCCCGTTCATCCACGAACTGGAGATGCACCTGGAAGCCTTGGAGAAGGGCGGTTACGACCACTTCATGCTCAAGGAGATCCACGAGCAGCCGCGCAGCATCCGCGATTGTCTGCGAGGCCGTCTCAACATGGCGCTCGGAGAGGTCACCTTGGGTGGCATCAAGGATTATGAGCAGAAGTTCATCCAGGCCAAGCGCATCCTCATCGTGGGCTGCGGCACCAGCTGGCATGCAGGCCTGGTGGGAGAGTACCTCTTCGAGGACCTGGCCCGCATTCCGGTGGAAGTGGAGTACGCCAGCGAGTTCCGCTACCGCAATCCCATCGTGGGAGAGGAGGATATCGTCATCGCCATCAGTCAGAGCGGCGAGACCGCCGACACCCTAGCCGCCATTGAACTTGCCAAGAGCCGTGGCGCCACCATCATCGGCATCTGCAATGTGGTGGGTAGCAGCATCGCGCGTGTCACCCACGCCGGGTCATACACCCACGCTGGACCGGAGATCGGTGTGGCCAGTACCAAGGCCTTCACCGCACAGGTCACCGTGCTCACGCTCATGGCGCTGATGATCGGGCAGAAGCGCGGCACCATCAGCAGCAGCAACTTCTATCGCCTCCTCAACGAGCTGGATGCCATCCCGGACAAGGTGAAGCGGGTGCTCGAGAAAGAGGAGCATATCCAGCGCATCGCCGCCATCTACAAGGATGCCCCCAATGCGCTCTACCTGGGTCGGGGATACAGCTTCCCCGTGGCGCTGGAGGGTGCGCTCAAGCTCAAGGAGATCAGCTACATCCATGCCGAGGGTTATCCTGCGGCCGAGATGAAGCACGGTCCCATCGCCCTGATCGATGATGCCATGCCTGTGTTCGTGGTGGCGACCAAGGGAGCCAGCTACGAGAAGGTGGTGAGCAATATTCAGGAGGTCAAGGCCCGCAAGGGCCAGATCATTGCCATCGTGACCGAAGGGGACGTGGTGGTGAAGGGCATGGCCGACCACGTGATCGAGATCCCCGACACCGCCGACCCCCTTGTGCCCCTCCTGAGCGTGGTTCCGCTCCAGCTCATCAGCTATCACATCGCTGTCATGAGGGGCTGCAATGTGGATCAGCCGCGCAACCTGGCCAAGAGCGTCACCGTGGAGTGATCGAACGGCACGCCCTTGGGGGGCGCCGGCTCAGCGCCACATGAGGAGCTTGTCGTTGTTGCGGAAACGCTCCTGGTCACGTGCGAAGAGCAGGTGCCCCAGGTCGATGAGCGGCAGGATGCCGAACCCGCCCAGGGTGGCACCATAGATCACCACCACCTTGGGGCTGGTGCCCAGGTGCAACCTGTGCGCCCCGAAGGGCCCGAGGAACACGGCCAGCACGGCGGCTGTTGCGCGGGGATCACGTGCCTCCGTCGGTGCGGGTGGTGTCCCGGCCAGTTCTGACAGGATGGGAGGCTCGCCTTGCAAGGGCTGGAAAGGGCCGCTCGCTGTGCAGGCAAGATGCAGGGTCATTGCCACGAGCAATACCCCGGCCCTTGAACAGGAACGGATGCCCCGGGATGGTCCCGGAACATCCGTTCGTTGTTCGGAGAGGCTCACTTTCCAGCGGCGTAGCGACGGGCCACCTCGGCCCAGTTGACCACGTTCCAGAAGGCGCTGATATAGTCCGGGCGGCGGTTCTGGTAGTGCAGGTAGTAGGCGTGTTCCCACACGTCCATTCCAAGGATGGGCGTGCCGCCACAACCTACGCCGGGCATCAGCGGGTTGTCCTGGTTGGGTGTGGAGCAGACCTCCAGCCTGCCACCCTTGTGCACGCACAGCCACGCCCATCCGCTGCCAAAGCGTGTGGCTCCGGCGGTGGAGAATTTCTCCTTGAACGCATCGAAGGAGCCGAAGTCGCGGTCGATCGCGGCGGCCAGGTCACCGCTCGGGTTGCCACCGGCGTTCGGGGCCATCACGGTCCAGAACAGGCTGTGATTGTAATGGCCGCCCCCGTTGTTGCGCACCGCCATGTTGTTCATGTCGAGTCCCTTCATCAGGTCCTCGATGGGCTTTCCTGCGTCAGCGGAACCCTCCAGCGCCTTGTTCAGGTTGTTCACGTAAGCCTGGTGATGCTTGCCGTGGTGGATCTGCATCGTGGCAGTGTCGATATGGGGTTCAAGCGCATCGTGCGCGTAGGGTAGAGCAGGGAGTTCGTAGGCCATGGTGGAACGGTTCTGTCGGTTGAACGGATGCCTTCGTGGGCAGGTACAAAGATACTGCCGATGAATCGCCATGACCAGTTGGAAATGAGCGAAAGACAGCTACCTTTGCGGCCACTTTCACCAAAACCAACCGTTCCGTGTACAACAAGTTCGCTCTCGTAGCCGCTCTGGCGGCCTTTGTAGTGGCCTGTGGTCCTTCCCAGGCTGAGATGGAAGCCAAGGCCAAGGCTACAGCCGACAGCCTGGCCGCTGTGGCCGCCGCTGACAGCATGCGCATCGCCGAAGAGGCTGCCGCTGCCGCCGCCGCTGCTGCCGCTGCTGCTGACAGTGCCGCCGCCCTCGTGGACAGCGCTGCTGCCACCATTGCCAAGTAAGTAACCCCGAAACACGAACGACCATGCTGAAGAAATTCGCCCTCGTTGCCACCCTGGCCGCCTTCTTCGTTGCTTGCAGCAGCGAGCAGGCCGAGACCATGCAGGAGAACGCTACCAATGCAGTGGAGAACGCTGCCACGGAAGCTGAAGCTACCGCCACCGAAGCTGTTGAAGCAGTGGAGGGTGCTGTGGAGACCGCCGGTGAGGCTGTTGAGGATGCTGCCGGTGAAGTGAAGGAAGCCACCGAGCAGGCCGTTGAAGAAGTGAAGGAAGCTACGCACTAAGCGTACATCATCTGACAGGAATAGGGGCCTTCGGGCCCCTATTTTCGTTGCTACAGTTCCCGCATGCTTCGGGGGGGAACGGCCATCACACGACACCGGTCATGCAGTTGGGGCAGATCCACGTGGAACAGGCTGCTCAGCCCGGACCAGGGTCCAGGGTCCAGGTGTCCTTAGCGCGCCGCCTGGGGTGATGCCAGTTCGTGCACGGCCCGCTGGTAGATGTTGTCCGTCTCCAGCATGATCCGGTAGAAGCCACCGTTGCCCCAGATGTTGCGCGCGATGCCAGCCTTCAGTCGCAGACCGATCTGGCGCTCGCTGCGCTGCGCATCCTGTGGGTCCACGCGGATGCCGTCCGCTTCGGCATGGCGTTGCAGGTCACGGAGCAGCGCCGGGCCCACCTGGTAGCGCATGGCGAACACTTCCGCCGAGCCCATGGCCCGCAAGCGTTCACGCTCCTTGTCCGCCACTTCGAAGGCGAAGTCGTTCAAGGCGCCGCTGAAGAACAGTTCCGTGAGATAGTTCGAGCCCTCCGATGTATCGGTGGGCACGAAGATGTCCGGCATGACGCCACCGCCGCCATAGACGGTGCGGCCCTTCAGCGTGGTGTATACCTGGCTGCTGTCCACCCGCACACTGTCCTGGGACAGGAACTCTCCATGCACCATGCGCTCCTCCAGATCGTCCGCATAGTCGATCCCCGCACCGTAAGGGCGTTGGATGGAACGGCCGCTGGGCGTGTAGTACCGCGCAGTGGTGAGCCGGATGGCACTGGCGTCCGGCAGGTCCACATGCTCCTGCACCAGTCCTTTGCCGAAGGTGCGACGCCCCACCAGGATGCCGCGGTCGTTGTCCTGCACGGCCCCGGCGATGATCTCGCTGGCACTGGCAGAACCTTCGTCGATGAGCACCGCCAGCGGCATGTCCTCGAACTCCCCGGCAGAGGTGGCGGTGATGTCCTGGCGCGGCGAGTTGCGTCCCTGGGTGTACACGATGGTGCGTCCGCGCGGGAGGAACTCATCAGCCAGTTCGATGGCTGAGGTAAGGAACCCTCCGCCGTTGCCCCGGAGGTCCAGCACCAGGGTCCGCATGCCTTGCGCCCGCAGTTTGCGCGCCGCCTCGAGGAACTCTGCATGGGTGTTCTTCGCGAAGCGGACCAGTTTGATGTAGCCGACCCCGTCCGCCCCGAGCAATGCGGTGGACACACTGTTGATGGGCACCTTGCCGCGCGTGATGGCCACCGTGAACGGAGCCTTGCGACCATGACGGAGCAGGGTCACCTCCACGCTGCTGCCCCGGGGACCGCGCAGGCTGTTCATCACGTCCTCATTACGGATGTCCGGGCCGGTAAGGCCCAGTCTGTCGGCTTTCAGGATGCGATCGCCGGCGCGGATGCCGAGGGCTTCACTGGGGCCGCCCTCCACGGGGGTTATCACCACCACTGTATCGCGTTGGATGGCGAACTCCACGCCGATGCCATCGAAGCTGCCTTCCAGCGGTTCCTGGGTGGCGCGCAACTCTTCCGCGGTGATGTAGTAGCTGTGCGGGTCCAGGCGCTGGAGCAGGTCCTGGAGCACTTCGTCCACGAGCGCCTGCTTTTCCACGCTGTCCACGTATTGCCGGTCGATGAGATCGAGCACCTCGCCGATCTTGGTGGCCGCCGATGGTTCGCGCAGCATGAACACGGGCCTGATGGCCCCTCCGCCACCCATGTCGCGTCCGATGAACAGCCCGGCGATCAGGGCCAGAGAGAGGCCGAGGGGATAGAGGGCTGAGCGGGTGCTGCGGCGCATGGGTCAGGGAAGTTCGAGTTTCCGCACCATCAGGCCGCCCTTCTCCAGCAGCTGCAGGCCATCGGTATCCTTATAGGCGTCCAGGTAGACCAAGCGTTCGATACCCGCCTGCAGGATGAGCTTGCTGCACTCCTTGCAGGGCGAGTGTGTCAGATATAACGTCGCACCGCGCGCATTGTTGGTGCTGCGGGCCACTTTCAGGATGGCGTTGGCCTCGGCGTGGAGCACGTACCAGTGGGTGAGGCCCTGTTCATCCTCGCAGTCGTTGGGGGCGCCGGTGGGGGTCCCGTTGTAACCGTCGCTGATGATCATGCCCTCCTTCACGATAAGGGCGCCGACCTTCTTGCGGGTGCAGTGGCTCAGCTTGGCCCACTCCAACGCCATGCGCATATAGGCCCGGTCGTAGCGGTCCTGCTTGGCGGGGTCGGGGTAAACGAGGTCGTCCTGTTGCATCGGATCGGCGGGAACGCCCGGGCCGTGTTCCCGATCATCTGATCATCTGATCGGGCGATCATCTGATCCGCTGGTACCCAGGGCGGGACTCGAACCCGCACGAATTGCTTCACTGGTGTTTGAGACCAGCGCGTCTACCGATTCCGCCACCTGGGTGTGGTGTTGGGGGCTGCGAAGATAGTGTTCACACGTTCTCCAACAGCTTCCAGACCCACCTTCCCACTGTGATCCGTTCACACCTTTCTGATGGGCACGCGCTCCTGCCGCATGCTGTCGCTTTCACGGATGGTGACGGCGTTGTCGCTGGCTACAACCCATCAGTGGCCCATCCTAGTTCGATGGGGTCACAATAGAGCTCGATAATGTCCTTGCATTTCTCAACGACCTCATCATCATCGCGGTATTGATAGGCAAGAAGTCTTGCTGTGTAACCATCAGCGGAGTTGGAACCTTTATCGAATGAGGCCCAATACTTCCAGCAGAATTGCTTCAGCATCCTCACTCCGTAGATGTTATCAGTATCCAGCAGAGGCTATCGTATGCATTGCTGAAAGCAGTACCACCCGTTTCTGAGGCTTCCGCCCATCGTTGTATGGCAGCTTCAATCGATTCATCTTCACAATTTCCTCAATTCCCCCGCGCATCCATCTTTTCGCGCAGCATCCCAGGGTTCCTGCCCTCAGGCGCGTTGGGTACGCCCTGCGGGGTGGTCAGCTCTTCATCGCATTCCGCATGGCGTTGTCCACGATGAACCCTTTCGGAGCGAGAGGTCCTCATCGAGGGCCTCCCAGTGTATGCTGCGGGCCCCCGGCGATCAAGGACCATTTCTTTTCCAATGCGACCTCGTTTGCCCCCTTCAAACGGGCATGACCGAAACGGTGCTTCGAATGGTGCTGCCATTGTTCAGCACGACCATCAGGATATCGAGGTCCTTACGGACGTACACATCCTTGATCCGCAAGCCCTCTTCAATGATGAGCTTGTCGATCGGGTCAGAGGACGCTTGCCTTCAGGCTTCGTTGAAGTGGTCTTTCCAGGCTTGGAGGAGCGCATGGTGATGTTCTTTCAATAGTTCTCGGATGGTCCGCAGTTCCTGCACCTTGAAACCATCGCTGTACTCCTCCGCCAGATCGGGATCAAGCCACCATTTGGATTCCGCCTTCCCTTTGATGACGTGGATATGCGGCGGTTCGCTGTTCTCGTTACCTAGAACTTGAACGTGAAGCCATGGAGCTTGGAGTACCGTAGGCACGGACGTTCAAAGTTGGCGCCTCACGCTCCCTCCCCAACAACCCCCGCGCATCCACCTTCTCGCCCACGATCCGTTCCACCTCGCTGATGGGCACGCGCTCCTTGCCACGCTGTCGCGCTCGCGGATGGTCACTTTTATCATCCACCAAAGTCTCGTGGTCCACGGTGATGCAGTAGGGCGTGCCGATGGCGTCCTGGCGGCGGTAGCGCTTGCCGATGCTGTCCTTCTCGTCGTACTGGCAGTTGTGGTCCAGCTTCAGGCGGTCCATGATGGCGCGGGCCTTCTCGGGCAGCCCGTCCTTCTCGATCAGCGGCAGCACGCCACTTCACGAGGCGCCAGCGCCGCCGGGATGCGCAGCACTACGCGCTCCTCACCGTTCTCCAGCTTCTCCTCGTCGTAGGCCGCGCTCAGGATGGCGAGGAACATAAGTGGTCCAGGCCGATGCTGGTCTCCAGCACGTGGGCACGTAGCTCTCGTTGGCCTCGGGGTCGAAGTAGGTGAGCTTGCGACCGCTGTACTTCTCGTGGTTGGCCAGGTCGAAGTCGGTGCGGCTGTGCATCCCCTCCAGCTCCTTGAAGCCCATGGGGAACTTGAACTCGATGTCGCAGGCCGCGTCGGCGTAGTGCGCCAGCTTGATGTGGTCGTGGAAGCGGTAGTTGTCCGCGGGCAGGCCCAGGGCGCGGTGCCAGGCCATGCGCTTGATCTTCCAGTGTCGTACCACTCCTGCTGGGTGCCGGGCTTGATGAAGAACTGCATCTCCATCTGCTCGAACTCGCGCATGCGGAAGATGAACTGCCGCGCCACGATCTCGTTGCGGAAGGTCTTTGCCGGTCTGCGTGATGCCGAAGGGACCTTCATGCGCGCGCTCTTCTGCACGTTCAGGAAGTTCACGAAGATGCCCTGGGCGGTCTCCGGGCAGGTAGATGGTGCTGCCTCGCCGCTCACGCTGCCCAGCTCGGTGGCGAACATCAGGTTGAACTGGCGCACATCGGTCCAGTTGCCCGTGCCGCTGATGGGGCACTCGATCTCCTCGTCGACGATCAGTTGGCGCACGGCCACCAGGTCGTTGGCCTCCAGGGTGGCCTTCATGCGGCTTTCCAACGGCATCGATGCGTTCCTCGGCTGCGTGCTTCACGTTAGTTGGTGGCGCGGAACTGCGCCTCATCGAAGGCCTCGCCGAACTTCTTGCGGCCCTTCTCCACCTCCTTCTCGATCTTGTCGGCATACTTGGCCATGTGCTCTTCCAAGAGCACGTCCGCACGGTAGCGCTTTTTGCTGTCCTTGTTGTCGATGAGCGGGTCGTTGAAGGCGTCCACGTGGCCGCTGGCCTTCCAGGTGGTGGGGTGCATGAAGATGGCCGCGTCGATGCCCACGATGTTCTCGTTGAGCTTGGTCATGGCCTCCCACCAGTAGCGGCGGATGTTGTTCTTCAGCTCCACGCCGTACGGACCGTAGTCGTAGGTGGCGCTCAGGCCGTCGTAGATCTCGCTGCTGGGGAACACGAAGCCATACTCCTTGGCATGGCCGATGAGGGTCTTGAGGCGGTCTTCCTGATTGCTCATGATGGGGTGCGAACGCTCTGGAAACCTTCAGCGTCGCGGCGGCAAAGATGCGCAGTTCGTGGCGTTCAGTTGGGAGTTGGGGCCATAACGCGTCCATTTGGTGCCACCGCCAAGCAACAGTTCCACCCCCGTAGCTTCGCCCCACCCATGATCGAACACCGCGGCACCCTCATTTCCGAAGACCTCTTCGAGCAACGCTTCGTCTGCGACCTCAACGCCTGCAAGGGCGAATGCTGCGTGGCCGGCGAGAGCGGTGCCCCCTTGGAGGCCGATGAGGAGGCCCTGCTGAAGGAGCTCTGGCCCAAGATCCGCCCCTACATCCCCGAAAAGGGCCAGCGCGCCATCGACCAGCACGGGGTGAGCGAGGTGGATGACGACGGCGATCTGGTGACCACCCTGGTGGAAGGGCGTGGCGAGTGTGCCTTCACCGTGTTCGATGAGAAGGGCATCGCGCTGTGCGGCATCGAAAAGGCCTGGAAGGACGGTGCCATCCCCTTCCGCAAGCCCATCAGCTGCCACCTGTACCCCATCCGCATCACCCAGCTGAAATTCCACGAGGGGCTCAACTACCACCGCTGGCCCATCTGCAAGCCGGCGTGCAGCTGCGGCAAGAAGCTCGATGTGCCCGTGTTCCGCTTTCTGAAGGACGCCCTCACCCGCAAGTACGGCGCGGAGTGGTACGCCGAGCTGGAGGAGATCCATGCGGCGTGGCTGGAGCAGCAGGCGAAGCGTCCCTGATCGGTCGGGTGGGGAGGAAGTGCCGCAGGCCATAGATACCGCAGGGTACGGTTCGTTGCCCACTGCTGTGGCCCGTGGAACATGCGTTCGTTGGATGCGTTGGGGCTGGAAGCCTGAAGATCGTGCTTGGCTGCTGTGTGGTGCCCGCGTGGAACACAACGGGGACGGGCATTGTACCGTGGTGTCATCGCGGTATCGCCCTGCTACTGCGCGGTCCGCAGATTGTTAACCGATCGTGAAAAGAAAAGGCTTGCAGGGTTGCGCAATGGATCCCTGCCGCGTCGTTGTTGGGATACGCGGCCGTGTTGAAAACTCCGGAAACTTACCCGCCTTCGATCCTTGTGAGGGCCTGCGCAGCGATCCAATTTTGTAACCCGACGACGACGCCCCCGGAACAGCTCCACTGACCGGGTCGACATCGGCGGGAACCGTAGACGTACCAAGACATTTTTTTGAACGGGGTCAACCCCGAACGAACCTCTCTTCCCCCGAACAAACCCATGAGCAACACCAGCAAGCCCACCCAGATGAGCATGGAGGAACTCCTCCCCACCCACGCGGCCGATGCCCATGAGCCCCTCCTGAAGGAGAACAAGGACCGCTTCGTCATCTTCCCCATCCAGCACCACGACATCTGGGAGTTCTATAAGAAGCATGAAGCGGCCTTCTGGACCGCCGAGGAGATCGACCTCCACGCCGACCTGGTGGATTGGGCCGACAAGCTCAACGACGACGAGCGCTACTTCATCAAGCACATCCTCGCCTTTTTCGCCGCCAGCGACGGCATCGTGAACGAGAACCTCGCCGAGAACTTCCTCCACGAGGTGCAGTACCCCGAGGCGCGCTTCTTCTATGGCTTCCAGATCATGATGGAGAACATCCACAGTGAGACGTACAGCCTGCTCATCGACACCCTGATCAAGGACCCGATGGAGAAGGACCGCCTGCTGCATGCCATCGACACGGTGCCCTGCGTGAGCAAGAAGGCCGAGTGGGCCCTGCGTTGGATCAGCAAGGGCAGCTTCGCTGAGCGCCTCATCGCCTTCGCAGCGGTGGAAGGGATCTTCTTCAGCGGCAGCTTCTGCAGCATCTTCTGGCTGAAGAAGCGCGGCCTGATGCCCGGCCTCAGCTTCAGCAACGAGCTCATCAGCCGCGATGAAGGCCTGCACTGCGACTTCGCCTGCCGCCTCTACACCAAGCACCTGCTCAACAAGCTGCCCAAGAAGACCGTGGAGACCATCATCCGCGATGCCGTGGAGATCGAGAAGGAGTTCGTCACCGACGCCCTGCCCGTGAACCTCATCGGCATGAACGCCAAGCTCATGCAGCAGTACATCGAGTTCGTGGCCGATCGCCTGCTGGTGGAACTGGGCAACGAGAAGATCTACAACGCCATGAACCCCTTCGACTTCATGGAGATGATCAGCCTGCAGGGCAAGACCAACTTCTTCGAGAAGCGCGTGGGCGAGTACCAGAAGGCCGGCGTGCTCAACAAGGAGAAGGACCAGACCAAGTTCACGCTGGACGCGGATTTTTAGTGGTCGGCTGACAGTTGTCTTATGTCCTATGTCGGATCCTGGGTTGCATAGGACATAAGACAACCGTCAGCCAGCAGTCCCTCACAATTCACATCACCCGGTTGAAGATCACCCGATCGACCGCCGGACCAAAGGGCCTCCGAGCACACCACCTTGTAGGCCCTGTCACTGACAGGAAATTAACCAGCCGGAACGGATCCAGCGGGAGCTGAGGACGGGCCGGTCCACCAAACCAAACGCATCGATAGAACATGTATGTAGTAAAGCGCGACGGACGCCGGGAGGCGGTGAAATTCGACAAGATCACCGCCCGTGTGAAGAAACTGTGCTACGGGTTGGATCCCATGGTGGATGCCACGCAGGTGACCCTCAAGGTCATCGATGGCATCTTCGATGGCGTCACCACCACCGAGCTGGACAACCTCACCGCCGAGGTGGCCGCCACCATGACGGTGAAGCACCCGGACTACGCGCAGCTGGCCAGCCGCATCGCCGTCAGCAACCTGCACAAGAACACCCGGAAGTCCTTCGCCGAGACCATGAAGGACCTCTACAACTACGTGGACCCCAAGACCGGTGAGCGCGCCAGTCTTCTGGCCGACGATGTGCACAAGATCATCCAGGACAATGCCGACACCCTGGACAGCGCCATCATCTACGACCGCGACTTCAACTACGACTACTTCGGCTTCAAGACCCTGGAGCGTAGCTACCTCCTGCGCCTGCACGGCAAGGTGGTGGAGCGCCCGCAGCACATGCTCATGCGCGTGGCCGTGGGCATCCACAAGGGCGATCTGGATAGCGCCATCGCCACCTACAACAGCCTTAGCGAAGGCTGGTACACCCACGCCACCCCCACGCTCTTCAACGCCGGCACGCCCAAGCCGCAGATGAGCAGCTGCTTCCTCCTGCAACTGAAGGACGACAGCATCAGCGGCATCTACGACACCCTCAAGCAGTGCGCCCAGATCAGCCAGAGCGCCGGTGGCATCGGTCTCAGCGTGCACAACCTGCGCGCCAAGGGCAGCTACATCAAGGGCACCAACGGCACCAGCAACGGCATCGTGCCCATGCTGCGCGTGTTCAACGATACCGCCCGCTACGTGGACCAGGGCGGCGGCAAGCGCAAAGGCAGCTTCGCCATCTACCTGGAGCCCTGGCACGCTGACGTGTTCGACTTCCTGGAGCTGAAGAAGAACCACGGCAAGGAGGAGATGCGCGCCCGCGACCTCTTCTACGCCATGTGGGTGCCCGACCTGTTCATGAAGCGCGTGGAGCAGAACGGCGATTGGACGCTGATGTGCCCCAACGAGTGCCCCGGCCTGGCCGACACCTGGGGCGCCAAGTTCGAGGCGCTGTACGAGCAGTACGAAGCCGAAGGCAAGGGCCGCCAGACCATCAAGGCGCAGGACCTCTGGTTCAAGATCCTCGAGAGCCAGATCGAGACCGGCACGCCCTACATGCTCTTCAAGGACGCCGCCAACGGGAAGAGCAACCAGCAGAACCTGGGCACCATCAAGAGCAGCAACCTCTGCACGGAGATCATCGAGTACACCGCCCCCGATGAGGTGGCCGTGTGCAACCTGGGCTCCATCGCCCTGCCCAAGTTCGTGGAGAAGGGCAAGTTCGATCACCAGCGCCTCTTCGAGGTCACCTACGAGCTCACCCGCAACCTCAACCGGGTGATCGATCAGAACTACTACCCCATCCCCGAGGCGCGTCGCAGCAACATGCGCCACCGCCCCATCGGCATCGGTGTGCAGGGCCTGGCGGACGCCTTCATCCTCATGCGCCATCCCTTCGACAGCGTGGAGGCCAAGGTGCTCAACCGCGAGATCTTCGAGACCATCTACTACGCCGCCATGACCGCCAGCAAGGACCTGGCGAAGGAGGAGGGCGCCTACGAGACCTACGCCGGCAGCCCCATCAGCCAGGGCGTGTTCCAGTTCGACATGTGGGGTGTGAAGCCCAGCGACCGCTGGGAGTGGGACGTGCTGCGCGAGGAGGTGAAGCAGCACGGCGTGCGCAACAGCCTGCTGCTGGCGCCCATGCCCACGGCCAGCACCGCCCAGATCCTGGGCAACAACGAGTGCTTCGAGCCTTACACCAGCAACATCTACACCCGCCGCGTGCTCAGCGGCGAGTTCGTGGTGGTGAACAAGTACCTGCTGCGCGACCTGGTGAAGCTGGGCCTGTGGGACGAGACGCTGAAGAACAAGATCATCGCCGCCAACGGCAGCGTGCAGCACATCCCGGAGATCCCCCAGAACCTCAAGGAGCTGTACAAGACCGCGTGGGAGATCAGCCAGAAGGTCATCATCGAGATGGCCGCCGACCGGGGCGCCTACATCTGCCAGAGCCAGAGCCTCAACATCTTCATGGAGAACGCCAACTTCGGCAAGCTCACCAGCATGCACTTCTACAGCTGGAAGGCGGGCCTGAAGACCGGCATGTACTACCTGCGCACCAAGGCCGCCACGGACGCCATCAAGTTCACGGTGGACAAGACGAAGTTGGCCCAGCCTGCAGCCGCACCGGCACAGCCCGCAGTGGAAGCCTGGGTGCCTGCCCAGGCCGAAGCCCGCAGCGTGTCACCCTCGCTGAGCGGGGTCGAAGCACGGGTGACCATGGAAGCCCCGGCGACCCGCATGCCCGAAGCCGTGGCCAGCACCGTCACCGCTGTGGCCATGACCGCCGAGGAGCGCGCCGCCGCCGAGATCGCCTGCTCGCTGGATGATCCGGACGGGTGTGTGATGTGCTCGGGGTAGGGGATGATTAAGGTGATACACTACATGGACAGGTTCATGTTGTTAGAAGGCGAACAAATAGGTGCGCACCCCTAAATTAGATAGTCCATGGTACGAGAAGGGTATCGTTGTTGCGATTGCTCTCTTGTTTTTATTTCCCTTGGGCTTAATTCTAATGTGGGCAAGCAAGGTCTGGCCCCCATTTGTTCGCTCGATAATTACAGCAGTATTTGGCCTTGTCGCTGTCTTTGTGATTATCGCGATAGAGCCAAGAGACCAAGAATCCCAAACGGTAGTTAACCCATGTGAATTGGGCTATGGCAAGGCCTTGAAAATCGCCGAGGAAAGAATTGACGGGCTGTATCAAGGAGCGGCTTGGGTTGCTGATGGCTATGGTATCGCAACGGAGGGTGAGCGTACATTTGCTTTTCTCATATACGCTGTTGGAGAAAAGTGTTGTGTAATGATGGTTCAATGCGGAGAGGTGGCGGCAGTCGACTGTGGCAATGTTAGTGTGAAGTATCAAGAATTTAAGAACCTAGTTATCACGTCCAATGCTACGGGGGCTGTCTTCGCATCCCATAAAGAATATCAGGCTGGTAGACTAGCCACAGCTCCAGGAGGAATCTCCCTCCCTGACCATGAGAAAACGAGCAATCGCCAGGAAGCTCCTGCCAATGCAAAGGCAGAGCCATTGGGATTTGATGGAGCCACGAATGTCATATTGGCCGATGTATTTGGTCATTGGGTGGCAGAATCGAACGATTGCGAATCGGAAGGAGGTCTATGGATATACTTGGATGGCGATAGCACAACGATCGGTGGGCAAGAGTGGCATGGAGCGGTTCTCTCTTCAAAACAAGATAAGGACCGAACACACGTCACGCTCCGAACAGTGGAAGAAGGCATGGAGGGTACGATGGAGATACAGCTTGGAATAAGGCAAGGACGCCTTGTTTTGAATCCAGAATTTGGCTATTACTGTTGCGGAGATAGAGCGGCTATGCTCCGTCGCTGCCCGTGAGCCGATTGTGCATGAGTTTGTTGTTTGAAGCGATATGCCGGGAAGTCTGTTCCCAAAGAGTCCCAGAGTTGTTTAGGTCGGGGGACTTTCCTGTGATTCTTGCACGATCCAAATCATTCCTCTGGAGCCATTCGATTGAGGAAGGTAGAGAGCAGCCTTCAAAAGGCAAGGCTTATTTCATTCGTCGAAGCAGGGGAATTTATTCGATTAATCCAGCCTTTTGGAATTGTAGCTGGCCTCAAAGAAATCGATAGTATCTTTACCAATACCAATGTTTTACGAGGCCTTTCTACTCGTACCTTTTTCAATGCACTTAGTGTGAGGTGGTCGGAAAAACGTAAGCCTTCAGCGAACCACCCCTTGTGAGGCCACAGCCGCCTAGTGAGGTTTGCGCCCAATGAGCTGGACTGAGCGAGCCCAAGAGATGCTGGCGCATGTGGCCGCCTTGAAGAACAGTGACATGAGTTGAAAGACCTTTTGCATTTGTAAGCTCCCCCAAGATCAGGTGCGTGGGATAGTAGAAACCCACCAACAACCTGAACTTTGGGACAATGAGAAAGAGCAAATGGACGGAAGCGGAAATCGTAGCGATGCTGCGTGAGCATGAGCAGGGCTGCAAAGTGGCGGACATCTGCCGGGAGCACGGCGTAAGCCAGCCCCCTCTGCCCGTAGCCTGTGGCTTCGCTCGATAAGTTCCGGAGCATGGTAGCCTGTGGCTGCCGTTTCAGAAATCGGTGCCAAGAAAGACAAGTCAGCCAGGTGCCCACAGGCTACGGAGAGCCTACGCTGTTGTGCGCAGCCGCAGGCTACGCGTAGAGCAGGTCTATCGTTCAACTTGACCAGCCAGTACCAATCTAGCGTTTCGTGCACTACACTCTCGGAGGTTGTACCTGGCGAACTCGAGCTCAAGCTGAGTGCTCGTTTTAGCGTGGAGCATAACATGAACCTCAGGCATACGTTGCTCACGTATCGGTGGTAAGCCACATTGATGCAACATCATGTCCACGCGCTCAGCTAGGAGCTTCACTTGAGGGTCAACCATGACCCGGAACATCACTGAATCAAAATCTGGAATGCGCTGATTCGATTCAAGTTCATCGATTCGACGTTGCAAACCACCAACAAGCATTGCAGCGCGTTCTTTGTAGGCTTCATAATCAGCTAGGAGCTGTTGCTTAGTCAATGCCTCGAGTCGAAGATTCTCCTTCAGGTCATACTCCCTTCGAGCCGCACTATCGAGCTTTAGGCTCATGGTATCCTTCCTGTTCTCCATTACGTCATACTTGTAATCGGCTACAAGAAATGCTGTAAGCGCATTCTCTTTAATGGCTTGTTCCAGAAGTTGTTCATTCGTATCCTGCATTTCAGCACTGAGTTGCTTCCACTGCTGGAAGGCGAAGAATCCTGGTACAAGCACTCCGAGCAGTCCGATAACAGTAACTATCAAAGCGCTATGTCTAATCCAGAACTTCTTCGAGTCGCTGAGCTGGGCATCAATCAGCGCATTGCGTTTGCGCAGCATTTCATCTAGATCGCTCATCCGTTGCTTTCGAATTGAGCTTCCAAGATAGGGTAACTACGCCTGCTGGTTGTAAAGTGTTTCTGTGCGTAGCCTATGGCTGCGCTACATAAGAACAGCACATCGGTAACCTATGTCTACTTGTAGCAGCGGTCAAAGTCAAGAGTCGGGTAGCCACAGGTTGCAGAGGGCCTACAGTGTTGCGTGTAGCCGCAAGCTACGCGCAGAAGAACGGAGCAGAGACTGACTAAAAGGTGCTATTTCGTTCGTACCAAGGCTTCTGGTCTTCCCGTAAAAAGTAAGCACTAATACCTACGTGAAAAATAAACCCTATAACGCTTGAAAGAGCTAGTATTGGAAGTAAAACATTTTTAGAATAGTCCGAATGTATATATATAATTATGCAGGAAATGTATCCTGCTGAAAGAACAAATGAATGCATGAATGTCGTTATGCCGACTATGTTATTCTTTGCAGTCAACGCCTTTGACGCCAAATATCCCCAAACTCCTGTAGCAACTCCATGAGACCAGATTAACAATGGGATAAGGCTTTTGTCGTTTGAAATACTCAAAAAATAATGGAAACAAAAATACGCCGAAAGAAAAACAATTAAACTAAAATATAAAGAAGAAAAAGTTTCGACTAGAAAGCCAAGCCATGGAAATCCTTTCTTTTGAATAACTTGCGCCAAATATTTGAATAACGAACCCGGTAGTAGGACAATAGTAATCAAGAAAGAAGAGGTTATGACAGCCGCAAAGCCAATACCAATAGCAATCCATTCGCCTAAAAAAGCGAGCCATATCCCAGAAACGATGACGCCTATTAAGCTAATTGCTGTAAGTGGCGCGAGAACTACTTTTAGAATCCGTTCGAACATTTGCGTCGCTGTTTAAATGGAGTCTGGGTTGAAGTGGTTTAGTCGGGCTATCTTGTCCTGCGGAAGCCGATTGTATTTCGATTCCCGCGCTAATCGAAATCTACGTAAGGCACAGCTCATAGTATTGCCATCTACGACTCAGTTAACCCGTCCTTACTCCCCACCACCCGCAACGCCTTCGTCGCCGCCTTGGCCACCACCTTCCGGGCCTCCTCGGCCTTTTCGCCTTCCACCACTTCGCGCTTCAGCACTTCGTTGGTGAGCGAGGTCTTGATCTGGTCGGTGGTGATCTTGATGTCCGGTGAGACGCGGCGCAGTTCGCGGCGGATGGTCTCCAGGCAGGCATCGCTGAGCACCACGGCACCGAGGTAGAAGCGGCTCAGGGCTTGCTTCTGTGCGTGGAAGTCGCCGAGAGCGGAGCGCTGCCAGCCTTCCTTGCACCAGAGGTAGAGGTGGTCCAGGTCGCTTTCGGAGCGCACGTTGATCTTGCTGAGGTCGAGGTCCACCACCAGCTCGTGCTGGATGGGCTTGGTGAAGTGAACGTGGTACACGCACCAGCGGATGCCAGTGGTAAGCAGCACCCAGTCCACGCCTTGGTTGGCGGCATAGTCCACCGCCTGCTTCACATGCTGGTCCTTCAGCTCGATGCCCACGGCCTTCACCTCGATGAGCGTGGTGAGCTTGTTATCCAGTTTGATGGCCAGGTCGCAATATGTGCCGCGAATGGCGTATTCGCTGGTCACCTCGAAGTACTTGTCATACCCGAACACATCGGCCAGCATATCCTTGATGATGGTGACGGTATCGGTCTCGCCCACATCGCGCTGCCGGGCGGACTCCAGGATCGGTTGATAGCGCTTGATGCCAGCGATGAGGCGTTCGGCTACTTTCTTGGGGATGGGCATGGGGGGAGCGGTCCTTTTGGTAAAGGTGCAAAAGATCGGGGAATATAGCGCTTGCCAAAGGACGAGCTGCGCGCAAACCGCTCAATTCAATTGCGCCCATGTAGCCCGGAGCTGGGCAAACCCTTCAGCGCATTCATCGCAGAACACCGATACGTCCTCCTCGCTCTGGGCGTATAGCGGCACATCATACTGGTAGGTGGCAATAACGAGGTGCGTCAACCTGGACCGGTCGGTTTCCCAAGGCTCTCCAGCTTGTGCGCCACAGGCCTTGCAGCAGATGTCGTTCATGGCCGGTTCTTATTGCCTGTATCGCAGGCATCCGATCACAAGCGGAACAGTGCGATATCGTCCTGCAGTTTTTCGAAGTCCTTGTCACCGGTGACCAAGGGCATGTTCAAGTAAGCGGCTGTTGCTGCGATGATGCAGTCCGGCAGCTTCAGGCCGGTCTGCTTGCGAAAGTCGATAGCAAAGCGTCGCACTTCCCGTTCAGCAGACACGATGATACACTGGTCCAAAAAGGCCCGGATCTGTTTCGCTTGCGCATCCGTGATACGGGATGTTGCCAAAAGTTCGATCTCGGTAATGAACGAGACGTGGACATCGGCGCCATCCAAGAGATCCACGACGGCCTTCTCGTTGGAGAACATCCGTATGAGGATGTTGGTATCGGCAAGGATGCGTTCACCACTCATCGCGCATGCGCTTCACTTCCTCGATCGCCCAGTCAGCCATACCCGGCACGGCCCCTGCGTACTTGCGTACATCGGGCAATGAGCGCTTGGGTCGCTTTGGGGTGCTTTTACGCACGATGGCGGTTCGTGCAGGGCGCTTCTTTGCGAGCTTGGCCATGGTTGTGCGAAGATATGCCCTGGTTGCCGTAAACCTCCCCAAGGTCTGCTGCTTCGGGACCCTTCCGGCGAAAGGACACCTTCCGCCCCCAGCGTCCTTCAGTCCTCCCCCCTCCGCTCCCCCCGCACCGTGAACAGTTCATCGTCCGGCATGATCGTATCGCCCGGTGCCTTGTGGTGGGTGAGCACGCCGCTTTCATGCGCGGTGATGGTCATGGGCACACCGTTGATGGTGTAGCGCAGCACGGGCATGCCCTGGGTAACGATGGTGCCGTCGGTGGCGAGGCGTTGTACAGGATATCCTAAGGCGTTCGGGGCGATCTGGGCGGTGGGCAAGCAGGCCACGTTGGTATGGCCCTCTCCCTCGCCTTATCTTAGCGGCATGGCACGCTACGTACTGGACATCGTGGATCCAAGCAAGCGCAAGCTGTTCGATCAGTTGATCAAGGAGTTGGACTTTGTGGAGGTGGTGAACATCTTCAAGTCCGGCAAGAAGGCCCAAGTGGCCCTGGAGGTGATGGAGGCGATGGAGGACGTGAAGGCGCACATGGCCGGGCGCAAGAAGCTGAAGTCCGCCAAGCAGCTGCTGGATGAGCTTTGAGGTCAGGTACTCGCCCGTGTTCGAACGGGCGATCAAACGACTTGCGAAGAAGTACCCTTCGATCCGCGGAGATCTGGAGCTGCTCATCCGTGAGTTGGCCTTGGCCCCCCGCAGTGGCTCGGCGCTGGGCCAGGACTGTTATAAAGTGCGGATGGCGATCCGGTCGAAAGGCAAGGGTAGGTCTGGCGGTGCCCGTGTCATTACCTGTGTGAAAGTGGTGAAGAGCACGGTGATCCTGCTGACGGTCTATGACAAGTCTGAGCGGGATGCGATCAGTGACAAGGAGTTGGCCAAGCTGTTGGCCTTGATCGCCTGATCTGTGCTGGGCGAACTGTGCGTAGCGCGGTACTGCGCTCCATCTGGTCGTGGCGTAGCCGTGCCTCTGAGCGTAGCCTGTGGCTACGCTCGATAAGCTCCGAAGTTTGGTAGCCTGTGGCCATCCTTTCAGGAGTCCGTACCAAGTATGCCTTGTAGCCACAGGCTACCGAGAGCCTACACTGTTGCGCGTAGCCGCAGGCAACGCGTAGTGCGGGGGGCAGAGCGCCGTGCGCTGCGCTATTGCACCCGCACCCCCTCCATCTCCCCACCCTGGAACAGCGTCAGGCGCTTCACCGAGCCATCCGCTTCGGGGTGGAACACGATGCGCGCATCCACCACCTTGAGGAAGAAGGCATGGGGCCCCTCTCCGAAGAGCTCGAACTCGGGCTGGCGGGTGGCTTGTGCGAAGAGGCGATCGCCCTCGGCACGGAAGGTGATGGTGAAGCCTTCGGCCAGTGCATAGGTACCCACGTAGCGCTGCAGTTCAGTGGGGTCCAACCGGAGCTCCGTGCGCACTGGCAGCGGCCTGTTCGTGCGGGTGAGCCGCTCTTCCCCCCGGCGGTTGACGAAGCGGGCACCGACCACGCGACCCTCCGTACGCTCGAAGGTGATCGTGATCACATCGCCGTGGTAGATGAAGTGGTCGTTGCCGAGGTGGTCCAGGTCGAGCACCACGGATCCCTGGCGCTGGGCATGGAGCCCTTTCTCGCTCGCCGTGATGTAGCGCTCCACACCGCTGGCGTTCACGAAAACGCCCGTGTATCCCTGGGCGGCCTCAGGGCTGAGCGGCACCACTGGACCACCATAGGGTTTGCCCAGGGCGATGGCGGCCAGCAAGGGTGCAAGGTCGGAGGCGTCACTGGTCTGTCGGTTCACCAATACGGCCACATAGAGCGCTTCCTGCGGGAGGTAGAGGCTCGCACTGGTGAAGCCATCGATGCCGCCGTTGTGTTCGATCGTGGGGCTGCCTTGTACGTTCTGGAGGAACCAGCCGTACCCGTAGTCCGTGGCCGACCCGTCGGCGAGTTGGAAGGGGCGATGGGCCTTGGTCACGTTGGCGGGTTGGATCAGCGTGCCGGCGAGAACGCTGCGGTTCCACGCCCACAGGTCGCGCAACGTGCTGCGTATGCATCCGGCGGCACGCGGCCAGGAGAGGCTGATCGGGTAGGCGGGCTCCCAACCCTGATCACCCTCGGCATAGCCCACCGCCTCCCGCTCCAAAGGTCCACCGGTGATGGCGGCGCTGGAAGCGGTCATGCCTGCGGGCGCGAAGAGGTGTTGCTGCGCATACGCGGGCCAGGTGAGGCCGGAGACCTTTTCGATGATCGCCGTGAGCAGGATGTAGCCGCTGTTGCTGTAGCTCCACTGCGTTCCGGGTGCGAATTCCAGGGGTTCGTCGGCGAACAGGGCGATCAGCTCGGGCAGGGTGATGTCCTGGGCATAGGCCTCGGGCGTATAGGCCAGGCTTCTGGTGAAGTCAGGGATGCCCGAGGTGTGTGTAAGCAGGTGCTCGATCGTGACCGGTTGGTCCTTCACGGGGAAGTCCAGGTGCTTCTGGAGTTCGTCACCGACCGACAACTTGCCTGCCTCCGCCAGTTGCAGGATCGCCACTGCGGCGAACTGCTTGGTGACGCTGGCAATGCGGAACTGGTGGTCCGTGGTCAGCGCTTCGCCGGTGGCAAGGTCGGCGAGGCCGATGGCTTTTTCGTACAGGATGGTGTTGCCGCGGGCAATGAGCACCGCGCCCCCTGGGGCGTCCGCTGTGAAGCGCTCACTGAGCGCGCGATCGAACGCGCCGATCATTCCCGCATCAGCGACCTGCGCCACCAGCGGAATATGCAACATGAGCAGGAAGGCGAGCGATAGCGGGTGCCGGGTGTTGAAGGTTTCCATGACCGATGTGACGCCACCGGTCGGTCCGCGGTTACGGACCATGCCAGGTCGAACGGGCACCACGGTGGCGTACCGGCCTGGGGTCGCCCAGCAAAGGACAACAGTGCGCGCTCAGCTCCGATCCACCGTCCCCCTCACGATCCGGGCTGCCACGCGATCCCCTGGTACACCGTATCGCCCTGTGCCGTTGGCGCGGCTACACAGGCCACCATGGTGCCACCGGGACAATGGTTCCACTGCACGTTGGCCCCATCGAGCTCGCTGCCGAAGGCGGGTTGTGCGGCCCAGGCGGCGGAGCGTTGCGCCACGAAAAGGGCGCAGTTGCGCTGGATGTGACGCTGCTCGTGCCTCACGTGCGATGGAGCGTCCAACACATGCGGTCGGTCGGTGCCGATGAACGGGAGCAGGGCGAGTGCGACGAGGATGGGTGCGGCGGAGCGATGCAGTAGGTGGCGATGGATGAGCATGGTGTGCGCGGTGCGGAAGGTGAAGGTCTGCGATCCGGGTCGGCTTGCCGGTATTCGTTACACACTTTAACGAACGGGAAGTGGTGGTGCTTTTCATGGTGCGCTGGCCTGTGCATCGGATCTTTGCGTGCCATGTCCGGCCGGCGCATCGTCACGCTCCCCTTCCTGCTGTTGCTGCCGGCCCTGCCCGTACTGGGGCAGGTGGTGAACATCGAGGGTCGCCGCTTTCTGAACGATTCAGTGCCGTGGTCCGCGATCGTGGACTTCCGGTACAACCTCACGGAGAACACCCAGCGGAGCTTCACCTTCGGGCTGGGCGGAGCGGTGCAGCATGTGCGCGGGAAGCACCGCTACCTGCTGGTGAACGATCTGGCCCTGAGCCGGGTGGAGCAGAACGCCTTCCTGAACACGGGTTTTCAGCACCTGCGGTACAACTATGCCTACGACAAGCGGTGGACGGGGGAGGCCTTCGCCCAGACGCAGTACAACAAGCCGTTGCTGCTGGACCTTCGGGCCACCGTGGGTGCGGGCCCCCGGTTGCGCGTGGTGAACGAGGACGGGTTGCGCCTGCATGTGGGTACGGCGCTCATGCTCGAGTACGAGCAGCCCACGGGAACCGCGGACCTGTTGCACGCCCGCAGCAGCAGCTACCTCTCGGGCACGGTGCGTTTCAGCGATCAGGCGAGCATCACCGCCGTGCTCTACTACCAGCCGAAGCTGTTCGATGCCTCCGACCATCGTGTGGCGCTGGAGTCCGGCTTCCAACTGGCGCTCTCCAAGCGCTACTCCTTCGAGAGCCGCCTGAACCTGCTGCGCGACACAGGCCAGCCAGCGGGGGTGCCGGAGCTGACCTACACCTGGAACAACCGTTTCGGCATCCGCTTTTGATCAGCGGCAAGTTCCTGACCCCGAGCAACCTTTCGTTCTGCGGGGCGTCATAGCTTTGGACACTGACCCCCGGACCATGGCACGCACGCTCCTCCTTCATCTCCGCATGGCCCTGCTGATCGGTCTGTTGCCGGGGGGGATCGGAGCGGTACGGGCGCAGTACAACTTCACCAGCGGCCCGATCCCGCTGTGCGATACCAGCACCTTTACGGCCACGGTGAGCGGCGTTGGATGGCTGGTGGACCCCAACTGGGATTGGGGGTACTACCTGCAGTCCGTGGTCATCAACATCACTTCGGACCATCCGCAGACCCTGAAGATCACGCTGACCTCGCCCTCCGGCACCACCCTGTTGCTTTCAGCGTTCAACGGGGCGGGCGGACAGAACTACACGAACACCAATTTCACTTATTGGGGTGGGGGCAATATCACCACGGCCGCAGCGCCCTTTACCGGCAATTTCGCGCCACAGGGAGGTGGACTGTCCGCCTTCAACTACCAGAACGCCGACGGGGTATGGACGATCACGGTGATCGATACGGCCTGCGTTGGCGGTGGTCCGGGTCCCGGGCCGGGCAACGGATGGACCCCAGGCTGGTTCGATGGTGGCGCGGGTGGGGGAGCGTTCGCCTTCGGCTTCAACAGCCCGCCTCCGCCGCCCTGTTTCTATGACCTTGGTTATAACGTGGTGTACGGCTGTCCAGGCGATGTGGTGAACATGGTGGCCATGATGGAAGGGCAGCTGGGCATGGGAACGCTCCCGCTCATCTACTACGATAATTTTGGCAACACCATCACGGACCCCACACAGATCACCACCTCCGGTACGTACTACTGCGATGGCTACGATTGGTGGACGGATTGCTATTACTACGGCTCCCTCGAATTCCTGTTGTACCCGCAGGTGGACCTGGGGCCTGACCAGACGGTGAACCTGTGTGGTGCGGGCGCCACCGTGGACCTGACCCAGCTGATCAGCGGACCGCCCGGTTATTCGTACTGGTCCTTCGCAGGGGCATCGATCAGTGCGGCCCAGGCGGCGAGCGTTTCCACGCCCGGTGTGTACCAGCTGGTGGGCAGCAACCAGGGCGGCTGCAGCGACACCGCGCTGGTGACCGTGACCGTGGGTGGTGGCGCACTGGGACCCGATCAGACCGTCGCCATCTGTCCCGGTGCCACGGCCGACCTATCGGTGCTCTATCCATTCGTTGGCCCAACGGCCACCTGGACCTTCGGGGGGGCACCCTTCGCCACACCGGCGCAGGCGGCACAGCCCGGGGTGTACACGATCTCCGAGGTCGATGGACAGGGTTGCGTGGCGCAGGCCGATGTGGAACTGACCTGGTCCCCTGTGCCGGACCTGGGCCCCGATGGCCTGATCGACATCTGCTCCAACGGAACAACGGACCTCACGCAGCTCTATGACGTCGGGCCCGGCACCGGCACGTCCGAATGGACGCTGGATGGTGTCACGTGGGTGATGCCGTATGCGGTGAATGTGCCCGGTGTGTTCCAGTTGGTGCAGACCAATGCAGCGGGTTGCAGAGATACGGCAGTGGTGACGGTGACCGTATACCAGGCCCCCACGTTGGGAGCGGACCAGGCGGTCGCCGGCTGCGCGGGCGAGGTGATCGACCTCAGCGGCCTGTACGATACCCAAGGGCTTTCGGCGAACTGGACGCTGGGTGGAGCGGCAGTGCCGGACGCGAGCGCGGTGGAGGATGGTGGCACCTATCGCCTGGTGGTAAGCACCGTGGAGGATTGCCGGGACACGGCCTTCGTGGCCGTCACGTTGCACGCCGCACCTGTGCTGGGTGCGGACCAGGCGTTGAGCATCTGCGCAGGGGGAACGGCCGATCTGGAGGCGCTGTACGTGGCAGGGAGCAGCACGGCGAGCTGGACGTTGAACGGCGCAGCGGTGGCCGATCCGGGCGCGGTGCAACAGCCCGGGACCTATCAGCTGGTGCTCACCAACGGCTACGGTTGCTCGGACACCTTGCTGGCAGCCATCGATGTGCTGCCGACACCGGCACTGGGTGCTGATGTGACCGTGGACCGGTGCGCCGGTGATGTGGTGGACCTTACCGCCCTCTTCCCCCTGACGGGCTTGGAGACCGCATGGACCCTGAACGGTGCGCCGTTGGATGCGCCGGAGCAGGTGCAGTGGAGCGGTGCCTATCAAGTGGTGGCCACCAACGCGGCGGGCTGTTCCGACGAGGCGACCGTCACCCTCACCATCCAACCCACCCCCGACCTGGGCCCTGACCTGAGCTACACGTTATGCCCCTGGCAGACGGTGGACCTGTCGGCGGTGCTGGCGCTGGATGGCATCACGGTGGATGTGTCGTTGGACGGTGCCATGGTGGACCCTGGCACGCCGATCGCCGACGCGGGCACCTACCTGGTGGTGGGCACCAATGCAAGCGGCTGCAGCGATACCGCATGGGTGGTGGTGAGCACGATGGACTGCCTGTGCGAAGCGGACTTCGCGCATGAAGGTGCCTGCATCCAGGATCCGGTGGCCTTTACCGTGCTTGCGGACAGTGCGGTGGTGGGCGTGCGTTGGGATTTCGGCGGTGCGGCAGCTGCCGCCACGGGCAGCGCACCGGTGGTGAAGCTCGCTGGATCGACCACTGTGCAAGTGACCGTGGAGGTCACCTTGACCTGCGGGGTGGTCACTGTGCAACGTCCCATCGTGGTGCCTGATTGCTCCGATTCGTGCAAGGTGTACGTGGCCAATGCCTTCAGCCCGAACGGGGATGGCATCAATGATGGCTGGAGCTGGAGCGGCGAATGCATGCCCGAAATGCTGGACCTGGTGGTGATGGACCGCTGGGGTCAGGTGGTGTTCGCCACTGTGGACCCCCTGATGCGCTGGGACGGAACGCTGGCTGGCAAGCCCTTGTCGGCCGGTGTCTACGCCTACCGCATGCGGTACCGCCTGCCTTACCAGGATGAACGGGAGGCCACCGGTTCGGTGAACCTGCTGCGCTAGGTGCGCGCCGTTCACCGACACGGTTCGTACGTCCACACACATCCGGTGTGTGATGCTATGGTCCGATGCCGTTCCTTTGATCCATGCGTGCCTCCCAGATGACCCGTTCGTTCGCCCTGTTGGCGTTCCTGCTCAGCACCACTGTCCTGCTTGCACAGGGCGGCATCCGGCTGGGGATCTATCAATATGAAGTGGGTAGTGATGCCTACATGGACCAGGGGTTCGGGCTGGGCTACGACCAGGACCTCACCGAGCGGACGTCCTTCACTGCTTCGGCCATGTACTTCATGACCGGCGAGGAGTTGGAGGTGTGTTATCGCTCCAACTTCCACTTCGCCGATACCGATGGACCGTCCGTCTACATGGGGCCGGAGGTGGCGCTGCGGACGGGCGGTTTGGCGGGCACCGGTGTGCCGGTGGGTGCGCGGCTGGGCCTGCGCGGAGGGCTGGAAGGTTTCTTTGCGGACCTGTTCGGTGGTATCCGCTATCGTATAGGGAGCAAGGAATTGCCGCTCGAGTCCGGCTTGAATGCAGAGGAGCTGCCGGGGGTGATGTTCTCCTTCGGCCTGCACATCGGCTTTGGCTGGGATGGTCGGTGAGCGGGGTGCCAGCTGCCGCCTGTTCCGATCCGCCTCAGTATTGCGTTGCTCCCAGTTGCGAGAGCGCATGTGCGGTCACCAGCCGTGCGCCCTGCTCGTTGAGGTGGCTGTAGTCCACGAACAGACTGTCGGCCCATACGCGGTCGGTGGCATCGAGCACGGCGTGACCGTGGGGCTCCAGCAATGCGCGCACACGGCGCAGGTGGTCCTGCACCACGGTGTCCACCGATGCCGAACGCACGCCGGCGCGGTAGGGAGATTGGATGTACACCAGGCGCACGTCCTGTTCGTGCAGGTAGGTGCTCATGTCGGTGAGCATGCGGTATTCCCCGCTGTTCAGCCAGGCGGCTTTGGGCGGGCGGCGTTCCCAGCGGCCATGATCGATCCGCTCAGCCGGTATCACCAGGGGCGCCCAGCCGTGGGGGTCGATGTTCATGAACTCGTAATTGCCCTGGTCCAGCATGCGCACGGTATTGCGCTCCATCTCACGCAGGTAATAGGCAGGCCGCAGGTTGCGCAGGTAGGCCTCCACCGTGCTCCATCGCAGCAGGTACGCGGCCACACGTGCGGTGTCCACCGGATAGCGGTGTGCGTCGGGCACCAGGTCGCTGAGGTTGCTCATCACGATCACCGTATGTGGCTTCAGCAGGGGGACAAGGACGTGTGCGAGGGAGGTGCTCTGCTGGATGTCCATGCCCCAGGCGCCCATGTTCACGTAGCTGGTGTCGTTGAAGGTTGCCACCACCTCGGGGCTGCTCAGGTTGTTGAGGGTCATGCTGGAGCCAAGGGCCAGCACGTGGCAGGGATGCGTTCCCCGGTGCCGCAGCGCGCTCAACTTCAGGTTCAGCACGCCGTTGGGGCTGATGCGCGGAGCGGGCAGGAAATGGCGGTAGGCCTGCACGTAGGCGCCGATGCCCAGCAGCACGAGGGTGCCGAACAACAGGGCATGGAGCAGGAATCGGCGCATGGCTCAGAACTGGAAATAGATGAAGGAATCGCCGTTGTTGGGCGCCAGCAGCACCATGGCTCCCACCAGCACCAGGTAGATGGTCCACCGCAGGGGGCGTTGCGCCAGGCGGTCGAGCACCAACCCATGCTGCTGCTCGCGCTGCACCCACTCCACGGTCAGGAGCAGACCGGCTCCGCCGATCATGGTGGCCCAGTGGCTGGCGAGGGTGCCGGGTGGAGCGCGGAACACCGAGGGAGAGAACATCTCGCGGAACGCGTGGAAGGCCACCTCGATGGTGGGGGAGCGGAAGAAGATACGCGTGAGGGCGATCAGCAGGAAGGTACTGAGCATGTGGCCTGCTTCGCTCCAGGTGGGGAGCAGCCGGCCGGGTGCGAGCGGCCCGGTGAACTTGCGGTGGCGTGCCAGCAGGATGGATGGCAGGAAGAGCAGCAGGTTCGCCGTGCCCCACGCCACGAAGGTCCAGTTGGCGCCATGCCACAGACCGCTCACCAGGAAGATCGCCGCCACGTTGCGTGCCACCATCCACTTGCCCCCCTTGCTGCCGCCCAAGGGCAGGTAGAGGTAGTCGCGGAACCAGGTGTTGAGGCTGATGTGCCAGCGTCGCCAGAACTCGCCCACATCGCGGGAGAAGAAGGGGAAGTTGAAGTTGCGTTTGAGGTCGAAGCCGAACAGGCGGGAGGTGCCGATGGCGATATCCGAATAGCCGCTGAAATCGGCGTAGATCTGGAAGGTGAAGGCCAGCAGGGCCACCCACCAGCCGCTGCCGTACTGCAGCGAGGGGTCCGTCCACACCATGTCGGCATAGATGGCGCAATTATCCGCGATCACCACCTTCTTGAAGAAGCCCCAGAGCATCTGGCGCAGCCCGTCACGCGCCAAGGCCGGATCGAAGCGTCGTTCACCCATGAACTGTGGCAGCAGGTGGCTGGCGCGTTCGATGGGGCCGGCCACCAACTGGGGGAAGAACAGCACGAAGGCACCGAAGGCCACCGGGTCGCGCGAGGGCTTCAACTGGCCGCGGTACACATCGATGGTGTAACTGAGCGTTTGGAACGTATAGAAGCTGATGCCCACGGGCAGCACGATGCGCAGGGTGCGGAGCCCGATCTCCTGCCCGAACAGGCTGAAGGCCCCATTGAAGCTCTCGATGAAGAAATTGTAGTACTTGAAGAAGCCGAGCATGCCCAGGTTCACGGCCAGGCTCATGATGAGCAGGAGGCGGCGTCTGCCGGGTGTGCCGGCGCGCTCCATGCCGATGCCGGCGAGGTAGTCCGTGGCAGCGCTGATGAACACCAGGCCCAGGTACCGCCAGTCCCACCAGCCGTAGAACACCATGCTGGCCAGGAGGATGAAGGCGTTCTGCAGCGCCAGGCGGCGGAACACGAACCAGTAGAGCAGGAACACGATGGGCAGGAAGACCGCGAAATCGATCGAGGGGAACAGCATCCTGCGCGCCGCCGGAGAACTTGGGCAGGACAAGGTTAGGGGATCGGGCGCTCTTCAGACAAGTGGAAGCGGTGTACTGCCAACTCCGACCTGTTCATCGCCGCTGCAGAAGTGGCCCATGCACACAGGCCTCGGTTCCTCCCGCTGGCGCATCTTTGCGGCCGCTCTCCCGCACCGGACCTTATCGAACATGATGCACCTGCGTTCCTTTTGGGGGGTGAGCGCGCTCTTGCTGATGGCTTGCAGCAGCGACCCCGTACCGACCACCAAGCTTGCCACAACGATGGCGTCTCCCTCTGCCGGGAGCTTTCCAGACACCTCCGAGATCCTGCACATGCAGGCCACGCTGCAGGAAGTGCGGGACATCCTGTTGCTCATTGATGAGCGCGAAGGGTTCATGAAGGACCAGGTGCGCCAGGAGGAACCAACGGAGGTCATGGACCGGCGGATCCTGTACAACATGCGCCTGCTCAATGGACTTATCGCCTCCGGAGGGGAGCGCATCAATGCGCTGGACAGGGCCCTGCAACAGGCGCAGCACGGGCACGCGGCCGAACGGGCCGCGCGCGACAGTTGTGCCGCAGCACTTGACCGGCACCGCGCATCCACGGAAGCGCTCATCGTGCAATTGGAGCAGAGGGGACACGATGCGACCCAACTACGACAGCGCTTGTCGGAGCTGGAGCTGCAGGTGGCCATGCAGGAAGCCCTGATCGAAGCGCGTGACCGCGATGCCGATCTTCAGCGGCAAGCGGCGGAGCGCATCTGGTATGCTCATGGGAACGCACGTGAACTGCGGGAGCAGGGCGTACTGTCACGTGCCGGTGCCTGGGGTCTGCTGGGTCGCCGGGCTGTGCGGCGCGGAGAGCAGGCCTTCAAGGAAGGGTCCATGAGCGCGCTACGACACATCCCGCTGCACGGCAGGCGCGCCACATTGCTCACCGAGCATCCCGAAGGGAGCTATCGCTTCGTGCTTTCAGAGGGCCGGCTGGCCGCCTTGGAGATCAGTGATCCAGGTGCGTTCTGGTCCTATTCGCGCTATCTGGTCTTGGAAGAGCGATAGGTGCGGGACGCAGTTCTCCGCATCTTCGTGTCATGAAGGTCGGAGCGGAACCCTTGCGTATCCTCGTGGCCGATCCCTTGGACCTGGTGGCCGAGGGGCTTCGCGCCAAGCTCCATGGCACCGACCTCCTTGCCGCGGTGACCCATGCCGATACGGGCACGCGTGTGTTGGAGCTGCTCACCGCTGCGCCGTTCGACCTTCTGTTGCTGGAAGTGTCGCTGCCGGTGATGGATGGCATCGACACCATGCGCGCCGTTCACCGACACCATCCGACGCTGCCGGTGCTGGCCCATTCGACGCTCACGGAGATCGAGTACGTCAACAGCATGCTCATCGAAGGGGCGGTGGGTTACCTGGTGAAGGGCGGCGACACGGCCGAGCTGGTGCACGCCATCCGAGCCGTGCTGAGCGGCGCGCGGTACGTGAGCCCCGCTGCGCAGGCCAGTGTGGATGCGGGCTATGCGTTCACGGAGAAGCGCATGGACGGAGACTATGTCGGTCTCACCGCCCGCGAACGCGAGATCATCCGCCTGATCGCGTTGGAGCGCACCAATGGCGAGATCGCCGCGGCGCTCTTCATCAGCGAGGACACCGTTAAGACCCACCGGAAGAACCTGATGACCAAGCTGAACGTACGCAGTGTGGCGGGCCTGGTGAAGTACGCCATCGATCGTCGGTGGGTCTGAAGGCTGAACGGGGTGCGCTTTCCCCACTTGTGGGTATTGATGGTGCGGTAGTGCTGCCCGCACTTTTGGGCCGTGGCCGGAACAACGCCACGGGACCATGGAAAAGCGCCTTCATCTCTCCTGCGAAGCAGCCCTGCTCACCGCCTTGTTCGCCCTGTTCGCACTCTCCCTGTTGGCTGCACCGGCCAGCCCCGATGCCATCCGCATCGCCGGTCAACTGTACATCACCGATGGGCACCTGAACGATGCGGTGCTGGTGGTGGAGTTGGAGGACGCGCATTGCCTGTATGCCGAGCTGCGGGATGATGGTCGTTTCCACATGGACCTGCCGGTGAACAGCAGGGTGCGTCTCCACTTCATGCAGCCCGGCCACCTGCCCAAGGAGGTGGTCGTCGACACCCGCAACGCGCTGAACACACCGAAGGCGCTTCGCGAGAACAGGAAGGTGAAGTTCGAGGTGGTGCTGGAGTCCGAGGAGCAGCGGCCCGGCCTGCGCTATGAGGGTCCGGTGGGCGCCATCCGCTTCGTCAATGGCACCGGCACCATGAAGGTGATGCACGACCTGCGGGTGGTGGCCGATGTTGCACCCTAGGTGGTGGCGCTGGCACAGTTCCGCAGATGAATGCAGAAGGGGCCCCGCAAGGCCCCTTCTCTGTTCTGTGCGATCGCGCTCTTACTTGAACGCCTGGAAGCCGGTCACGTCGGCGCCGGTGATCAGCAGGTGGATGTCGTGGGTGCCTTCATAGGTCACCACGCTTTCGAGGTTCATCATGTGGCGCATGATGGGGTACTCGTTGGTGATGCCCATGCCGCCGAGGATCTGGCGCGCTTCGCGTGCCACGGTGAGGGCCAGGTGCACGTTGTTGCGCTTGGCCATGCTGATCTGCGCGGTGGTGGCGCGGCCCTCGTTGCGCAGGGTGCCCAGGCGCCAGGTGAGCAGTTGGGCCTTGGTGATCTCGGTGACCATTTCGGCGAGCTTCTTCTGCGTGAGCTGGAAGGCGCCGATGGGCTTGCCGAACTGGATGCGTTGCTGGCTGTAGCGCAGGGCCGTATCGTAGCACTCCATGGCCACACCCAGCGTGCCCCAGGCGATGCCGTAGCGGGCGCTGTCCAGGCAGCTCATGGGTGCGCCCAGGCCGTTGCGGCCCGGCAGCAGGTTGCCTTTCGGCACCTTCACATTGTCGAACACCAGTTCGCCGGTGGGGCTGGCGCGCAGGCTCAGCTTGCCGTGGGTGGTGGGGGTGGTGAAGCCCTCCATGCCGCGCTCCACGATGAGGCCATGGATGCGGCCTTCGGTGTTCTCGGCCTTGGCCCACACCACGGCCAGGTCGGCGAAGGGGGCATTGCTGATCCACATTTTGGCACCGTTCAGCAGGTAGTGGTCGCCCATGTCCTTGAAGGTGGTGACCATGCCGCTGGGGTTGCTGCCGAAGTCGGGTTCGGTGAGGCCGAAGCAGCCGATCTTCTTCCCCTGCACCATGTCGGGCAGCCACTTCTTCTTCTGCTCTTCGCTGCCGTACTTCCAGATGGGGTACATGGCGAGCGAGCCTTGCACGCTGCACAGGCTGCGCAGGCCGCTGTCACAGCGTTCGATCTCCTGCATGATCAGGCCATAGCTGATCTGGTCCAGGCCGGGTCCACCGTATTCCTCGGGTACGAAGGGACCGAAGGCGCCGATCTCGGCAAGGCCGGGAATGATGTCCTTGCTGAAGGACGCGTTCTCGAAGCGTTCCTCGATGATGGGCTTCAGGTGGGTGCTGACGTGCTTGCGGGCGGTGTCGCGGATCAGCTTGTGCTCTTCGGTGAAGAGCTCATCGACCAGGTAGTGGTCGTGGCTCTGGAAGAGATCGGTGGCGGCTTTCTTGGTCGGTGCTGATGTGGTGCTCATGGGCGTTCTGCGCTGCGCTCGGAATGGGGGTGCAAAGGTAGGCAAGTGGCGGCAGCGGGACCGGTCCGGCAGGGCTACTTTTGCACCATGCCGCCCGACGCACTGCGCGCCATCGACCCGTTCAACGCTGAGTGGGTCACGATCGTTCTGGTGCTGGCCCTGTCGCTGCTGGCCCTCATCAATGTGAGCGCACCACGCAAGTGGGGGGTGCTGGCGCAGGCGCTGTTCAGGTTGCGGCTGGGGCGCCAGGTGCTGCGCGACGAGGTGGACCTGCGGGACCGCGCGCTCTGGGGCCTGCTGCTGCCCGCCGTGTCGGTGCTGGCCCTGTTCGCCTGGCAACTGGACACGCTCTGGTGGGGTTCGGTGGCGCACAGCTATGTGGAGTGGTTGGGTCTGGTGGTGCTGGTCATCGGCGGTCAACTGGTGCTCAACGGGGCGTTGGCGCGCGTCATCAACGACCGGGGTGTGCTGATGGAGCACAGCTACACGGGCCTGTTGCTGCATGTGCTGGCCGGCATGCTGTTGTTCCCGGTGGTGGCGCTGGTGGCCTACCGCGCCGAGTGGCGCATCGAGGTGGGCTGGCTGGGGCTGGGCCTGTTGGGGCTCCTGCTCCTTTACAGGTGGTTCAGGGGGGGCTGGCTCGGGCTTTCGGAGGGGGCCTCCGGGCACCACATATTGCTTTACCTTTGCGCCGCCGAAGTCCTGCCTGCCTTGCTGTTGGTGAGCAGTTTGCACGCGGGCTGAGGGCTCCACCACCTTAAGTCGAAGGGACCTTGAAGATCAAGTCCATCCTTGTTTCTCAGCCTGCACCCACGGACGAGAAGTCGCCTTACCATGAGCTGGCGCGGAAGTACGGTCTGAAGATCGACTTCCGGCCCTTCATCAAGGTGGAGGCCGTTCCTGCTCAGGATTTCCGCCAGGAGCGTGTGAACATCCTCGACCACAGTGCGGTGGTGCTCACCAGCCGCAACGCGGTGGACCACTTCTTCCGTATGTGCAAGGAGCTGCGCCTTACCGTGCCGGAGAGCATGAAGTACTTCTGCGTGAGCGAGAGCGTCGCCTACTACGTGCAGAAGTACATCGTCTATCGCAAGCGGAAGGTCTTCATCGGTAAGCAGACCTTTTCCGATCTGCTGGACGTGATCAAGAAGCACAAGGACGAGACCTACCTGGTGCCCTGCAGTGACATCCAGACCTCGGATATCCCGAGCCTGATGGACAAGGCTGGTGTGAAGTACACCAACTCGGTGTTCTACCGCACGGTGGCCAGCGACCTCAGCGACCTCAAGAAGCTGGAATACGACATGCTCGTGTTCTTCAGCCCCGGCGGCATCGAGAGCCTGAAGAAGAACTTCCCGAAGTTCAAGCAGGACAAGGTGGTGATCGCGGCCTTCGGAGGCACCACGGCGAAGGCGGTGGTGGAGAACGGCTACCGGCTGGACCTCGAGGCGCCGATGCCCGAAGCGCCGAGCATGACCGGTGCCATCGAATGGTACATCAAGCGCGAGGCGAAGAAGAAGTAGACCGAAGGGGGAGCGCATCGATCCGGTGGATGTGCGCTGACCCGCGCCACCACCACCGATGAGCAGTCCCCGCCTCACCTTCCGCAAGCACGAGCACCTGTGTGGCCAGCTGCGCATCCAGGACGTGTTCCGTCGCGGCCGGGGACTGAGCGAAGCGCCTTTCCGACTGATCGGTCTGCGCATGCAGCTGCCCACCAGCGCCCCTGCCCAGGTGGCCTTCAGCGTGCCCCGCAAGCACCTGCGTCGCGCCGTGGACCGCAACCGCATGAAGCGGCTGATGCGCGAGGCCTACCGCCACACGAAGCCCGCGCTGTACGACCGGCTGGGCGAGGGCACCGGACAGGTGGCCTGGCTCATCGTGTACCAGGCGCGCCACGTGCTGGCGCAGGAGGAGGTATCCCGGAAAATATCCCGCGCCCTGCTGCGTTGGCTCGATGAGGATGCTCGCTAAGTGGCTCGCCTTTCCCTTGGTCCTGCTGGTGCGCCTGTACCAGTGGGTGATCTCGCCCCTGTTGCCGGGCGCCTGTCGCTACACACCCAGTTGTTCCGAGTACGGCCTGCAGGCCCTCCGCCAGCATGGCGCCTTCTGCGGCGGCTGGCTCACCCTCAAGCGCTTCCTATCTTGCCATCCCTGGGGCGGTCACGGCTACGACCCCGTCCCCGATCCATCCTCCCAGCCATGCACATCCCATCCCTCCGCAAGGCACCCGCACTGAAGTCGCTCGCAGCAGCCTGCGCGCTGGCCGGGGCCGGTTACATCGGTCTCGCCGCCGGCGATAATTTCTTCGAGATCAGCAAGAACCTGGAGATCTTCACCGAGCTGTACAAGGAGCTGAACATCTACTACGTGGATGACACCCGGCCGGGCCAGCTGATGAAGACGGGCATCGACGCGATGCTCAATTCGCTGGACCCGTACACCCAGTACATCCCCGAGAGCGACATGGAGGATTACCGCTTCATGACCACCGGCCAGTACGGTGGCATCGGGGCGCTCATCCGGCGGCGCGACGACAAGGTGTACATCAGTGAGCCCTACGAAGGCTACCCGGCCATGAAGGCCGGCATCTGGGCGGGCGATGAGATCGTGCAGGTGGAGGGCCGCACCGTGGCCGGCATGGAGACCGACGAGGTGAGCAAGCTGCTCAAGGGCCAGGCCGGCACACCCGTGAAGGTGCTCCTGCGGCGCGGCACTGCGGAACCCACGCTGCACACCCTTACGCGGGAGGAGATCAAGATCCCCGACGTGCCTTACAAGGCCATCATCGACAGCGTCGGCCAGGTGGGCTACCTCAAGCTCAACAGCTTCACCCAGACCGCCGGCCAGGAAGTGCGCAACGCCGTGAAGGAGTTGAAGGACAAGGGCGCCAACAAGCTCATCCTGGACCTCCGTGGCAATGGGGGCGGACTGCTGCGCGAGGCGGTGAACATCGTCAACCTCTTCGTTCCGAAGAACGAACTGGTGGTGGAGACCAAGGGGCGCATACCCGAATGGGACAAGACCTACAAGACGCTGAGCGACCCACTGGACGCCACCATCCCGCTGGTGGTGCTGGTGGATGGGCAGAGCGCCAGTGCGAGCGAGATCGTGAGCGGTGCGCTGCAGGACCTGGACCGTGCGGTGATCGTGGGCGAGCGCACCTTCGGCAAGGGCCTGGTGCAACAGACGCGCGACCTGTACTACAACAGCAAGCTGAAGGTCACCGTGGCCAAGTACTACATCCCCAGCGGCCGCTGCATCCAGAAGCTCGACTACGCCAACAAGGACAGCAGCGGCAAGGCGGTGGAAGTGGATGAGACGAAGCTGGCCGAGTTCGCCACCCGCAACGGCCGCAAGGTGTACGACGGTCGTGGCATCCTGCCTGATGTGGAGGTGGAGGATCCCGAGCTCGCCAAGGTGGTGGGCGCCCTGTACCAGGAGGACCTCATCTTCGACTTCGCCACCCAGTACCGCGCCACGCACCCCACGCTGGAGGATGCGCGCAGCTTCCGCATCAGCGATGCGCTCTACAACGAGTTCGTGGCCTACGTGCAGCAGCACGAGTTCCACTACGATACCGAGAGCCTCAAGAAGCTGGACGAGCTGATCGAGACCGCGAAGAAGGAGCGCTACTATGCGCACAGTGAAGCGCAGATCGAAGCCTTGCGCAAGGAGTTGGCGCCCGATCGCAGCGAGGAACTGGTCCGCTTCCGCACCGACATCGAGGAGGTGTTGAAGAACGAGATCGTGTCGCGCTACGAATACCAGACGGGCCGTGCAAAGGCCTCCCTGGCGACGGACCCGTACATCCTGAAGGGCACGCAACTGCTCACCAGCGGCAGCTACACCGGCATCCTGGCCGGCCGCTAGGACCGTTCCAAGCCGCATGGTGGCAGGGTCCCACTGGAGCGACCGGGTGCATGTGGCGGCCTTGGCCCTGTGCCTCATCTTCCTGCCGTGGAGCACCGCCTTCCTGAGCATGGCCCAGATGCTGCTGGTGGCCAACTGGCTGGTGGGTGGTGTGCTCACCCGCAGCACCGCCACACGCTGGCAGGCCGCCTTCGCCACGGGACCCTCCCTCGCCTTCCTGGCCTTTTTCGGCCTGCATGTGGTGGGCTTGCTGTGGACCGAGGACCTGGGCTGGGGCCTGGACCTGGTGCGCATCCTGCTGCCGGTGCTCAGCTTCGGTGCCGTGCTCGCCGGTTCCGGGCGGCTTGGCGCGCAGGACTTCCGCACCGTGCTGCTGCTCGGTGCCTGGAGCGCGGTTGCGTGTTCCGTCTTCGGTGCGCTGTTCAGCCGGGCCAGTGCGGAGGATTATCGGGGCCTTTCGCTCTTCATCAGCCACATCCGGCTGGCGCTGATGTTGTGCCTGGCCGTGGCCGTGTTCGTGTGGAAGGGCCGGCGGGGACCCTGGTGGGAGCAGGTGGCCCGGGCCGCCGCCATAGGATGGGTGCTCCACTTCCTTGCCCGCCTGGGCAGTGTGCAGGGCTTCGCCCTGCTGGCCCTGCTCGGTATCGCCCTGCTCTGGCACAAGGCCGGTCGTGCCGCTCCCCTGCAGCGAACGGTGTTGCGCCTTGCCCTGGTGCTCCTGCCCGCCGCCGCCCTGGTGCCGGTGGTGCATGTGCTGCGCGCAGGAATGCGCCTGCCCCCGGCCGACCTGCCACGGACCGCGCCGCGCAGTGCCGGTGGCGAGACCTACATGCACGATCTGGCCAATGCGCAGCAGCAGAACGGCCACTACGTATGGACCCACCTGGCCTGGGGGGAGATGCGGCGTACCTGGCCCCGGCGCAGCCAGCGCAGCATGGATGCACCGGACGATCGGGGCCACGTGCTTTGGGGCACCCTGGTGCGGTACCTCGCCAGTCGCGGGCTGCCGAAGGACAGTGTGGGTATCATGGCGTTGAGCGATGCCGACGTGCGGGCCATTGAGCGCGGGGTGGTCGACCATCGTGCGGACAGCCGCAACATGCTCGCACAGCGGCTGGACGAACTGGTGTTCGAACTGCAGAACTACCGCGACAAGGGCACGGCGGGGGGCCACTCACTGGCCATGCGCCTGGAGTACTGGCGCACGGGCTGGCACATCGCGCAGCGGCATTGGCTCACGGGGGTGGGCACGGGCGACACGCAGCAGGCCTTCGATGCGGCGTACACCGCCGAAGGTTCATCCCTGCCGGCGGGATGGCGGCACCGCGCGCACCAGCAATACCTCACGCTCTGGATCAGCTTCGGGCTCTTCGGCCTGCTCTTCAGCCTGTGGACCTGGGTATGGCCCGCCTGGCGCACGGGATCCTGGCGGCATCCGGTGTTCCTGTCGTGGGCGCTGATCTTCGCAGTGGCCAACCTGAGCGACGATACCATCGAGACACAGGCGGGCGCGACCTTTTTCGCGCTGTACTACGCCCTGCTGGTGTTCGCAGCGCCGCGTGTCACCGCTGCGGAAGGGTCTCCAGCAGCGCCAGCACCTGCGCAGGCGTGATGGCCTGCACCTGCGCGAGCGGGTCGGTGCCACGCTGGTCCGGCGGTGCCAGGAGCACATGCACATCGCTTCCCAAGGGTGCCCACCGACCCGGGTGGATCGGTGGCGTATCGGCATAGAGGCCGATGGCGCGGATACCCGCAGCAGCGGCGATGTGCAGTGGTCCGGTGCTGGCCGCCACCAAGGCATGGCAGCCGCCGATGAGGGCCACCAAGCGTTCCAGGTCCACGCGTCCGCCCACATCGGTCACGTGCGGCAGGTGCACGGGCAGTGCGCGGCGGTAGCGTTCAGCTTCGGCCGGCGTGCCGGTGAGCACCACTTGGTACCGTTCGGGGTCCAGCGCATGGATGAGTGCGGCGAAGCGTTCCATGCCCCATTCCACGGCGCTGCCCCTGGAGAGGGTGTGCAGCACCACGCGTGTGCGGTCGGGCCGCAGGAACGCCGCCGTGTCCGCATCGGGGTCGGGCGCACGGAAGCCGCTGAGGGCGGCCAGTTCCTGCAGGGAGGGCGTGTCGTGGATGCCCAGCGGCGCCAGCAGCTTCAGGTTCAACTGGGCTTCGTGCAGCGTGCTGCGCCGGCGACTGAAGCGGGGGCGGTCGGTGCAGGTGAGCCAGTGCCACCAACGGTGTGCCGTGCCGATGCGGCGGGGTATGCCGGCATGCTTGCACCACGCCGCCACGGAGCGCCGGGGGAAGACGTGCAGCACCGTATCGATGTGCAGCTTGCGAAGCTCCAGTGCGGCCGCCTCGGCACCGTAGTGCTCCAGCACGTCCAGGTCCAGCACCCGGTCCACGTGGTGGCAATGCTTCAGCACCGGTGCGGTGTAGCTGCGACCGAGGAAGGTGATGCGCACCCCGGGAAAGCGCTGCTTGAGCAGGCCTGCCATGGGCAGGGTCACCATCACGTCACCGATGCTGTCGGTGCGGCTCAGCAGGATGTGCTCAGGCGGCTTCATGCAGGGCCGTGAGCTTGGCGTACTTCAGGTATACGGCCCGGGCCGACAGGCGCGCGATGTTCCACCCGGCCCGCCCGTCAAGGATGCCGAACTGGAGGAAGTAGCCCTGGACGAACTTGGCCACGGGTGAGAGCCAGCGCTTGATCCAACCTGCATGTTTCCCCGCGGCGAACAGCTTGCGGGCGTGGAGCGTGCTATAGCGCTCGATGCGCTCGTGGTGCGCGGCCAGGGTGGGATAGCTGTAGTGCAGCAGGTCGCCCTCCAGGTCGTGCACCACGGTACCGGGCGCGAGCGCGAGCGTCTCGTGCACATGGCTGCCTTCCCAGCGGGCCTGGTCGCGGTGGAAGAGGCGCACCTTGCTGTCCGGGTACCAGCCACCATGGCGCACCCAGGAGCCACAGTAGTTGGTGAGGCGCTTCACGCGGTAGGCGCCGGACAGGCCCCTGGCCACCGCCTGTTCCAGCGCGCTGCGCAGGGGGGCGGAGAGCTCCTCGTCCGCGTCGAGGCTCAGCACCCAGGGGTTCAGCGCAAGCGCGTTGGCGAAGTTCTTTTGGTCGCTGTAGTCGGTCCAGGGGCGCACCACCACGCGGGCGCCCTCCGCCTCGGCCAGCGCGCGGGTGGCATCGCTGCTTTCGGCGTCCACCACCACCACATCGTTGCACAGGCCCTTCACCGACCGCAGGCAGCGAACGATGTTGTGCGCCTCGTTGCGCGTGATGAGCACTGCGGACAGCCCTTGCATCAGGGGTGCAAGCTACGCGACGACGCTCACCAGAGGTGGGCCACCACGAAGCGTCCGCGTGCAAGCTCCACCTCCCCGTCCGTCAGGCGGTAGATGTACAGTCCGTCGGCCAGGTCGGCCACAGGCAGGGTGGTGCGTCCGGCCTCCATGCGGCGTTGCTTCACCACGCGGCCTGTCTCGTCCATCACCTGCACCAGGGAGCGGCCTGTGGCGTGCCCATTGAGGTCGATGAAGAGCACGCGGTCGGCAGGGGAGGGGAAGACCAGCACCTGGGGGGCTGCGGGCGCATCCACGGCCAGGGGGGTGAGCAGTTCCACGCAATAGTCCTCCGTTTCGCCGAAGTCGGCGTTCTCGCAGCCGTCCAGCACGGGGTCGTCGTACTTCATCATCACCCGCAGGCGTGTGACGCCGGGCAGTGCCGTGGCGGGAATGGTGAGCGTGCCGGTGACCGTGGTGTTGCTGGGTCCGGCGGTGAAAAGCTGTTCCTCCGCAGCGAATTCACCGTCCTGGTCGGCATCGAGGAACACCGCCCAGCGTTCGTTGTACTGGAAGAAGGAGAAGCCGGGGCTGAGGCTAACAGGGTAGGTCTGACCGAGCTCCATCTGCACCGCAGCACCGGTGAAGTTGCCGTAGCCATCGTTGCTGCCGCTGGTGTTCTGCAGGTCGCCGATGGAGACGTTGGCGATCCACTCATCGCTGCCGTCATCGGCGGCGGCGTCGCAGTAGGGATTGTCCACGCAGGCGCCGCAACCGGTGGTGGCCGCTGCCACGGTGGCGCTCCAGGTGCCCTCCACCCCGTCGCAGCTGCCGGCCACTTGGAATTCGTAGGTGGTGCAGGGCTCCAGGCCGGTGATACTGCCGAATGCCTCAGCGGTGGTGCTGGCGATGGTCCACTCCGTGGTGCCCTGCATGCGGTAGCGCACGGTGTACTGCTGTGCGGCGAGCACGCCGGCCCACGCGAGGTCCACGGCGTCATCGGCCACCACATCGGTGGTGAGGGTGAGGGGGGCGTTGCAGCAGCCTTCGCTGGTCCAGGTGAAGGAGGCTCCGAAGTCGCTCTCCTCACCTTCGCAGAGCGGGCGCACCTGGAATTCATACGGGGTGCAGGCGCTGAGCCCGGTCAGTTCAAGGGTGGGGCTGGTGAGGCCGGTGACGGTGGTCCAGGTGTCGGAGCCCACGGGGCGGTAGCGCACATCGAAGGAGCCGGTGGTGGGTGCGTTCCAGCTGAGGGTGCTGGAGCCGATGGCCGGGCTGGCGGCGGCCAGGCTGAAGGCGCCCGGACAGGCACCGCAGGCGTTCATGATCAGCTCCATGCTGTTGCCGGCGCTGATGCGGCCTCCGGTGACGGTCTGTCCGCCCAGGTTGCCCACCTGCTCCACGCCTTCGAAGAGCTTGTCACGCACGTAGCGCGCGCCCTCGGCGGGATCGGCGTTCACCAGTGCCATCAGGGAGGCGCAGGGCGCGCTGTAGAGCAGGCCGATCACGCCGGCGGTAAGGGGGCTCGCGAAGCTGGTGCCGCTGGTGCTGCCGTAGCCACCGCCCATGCTGGTGGTGAACACGCTGGCGCCCGGTGCCCCCACGTCGATGGTGGTGGCTCCGTAAGCACTGAAGGTGCGGTTGTCCTGATCGTTGGTGGCCGTTACGCTCACCATGAATTCGCTGGCGCAGGCCGTGGGCAGGTCGCCCACCGCATCCACGTTCACGTTGTTGTTGGCCGTGGCGCCGCAGCTGAGGATGCCCACGGTGCCCAGGCTGTCGTACACCGCGCACCACAGGGGTGAATCATCGGGCTGGCCGTTGTTGATGCCCCAGCTGGCGTTGGTGCTCACCACGAAGGCGCCCTTGCCCCCGCCGGTCTCGTTGTACTCACGGCGCATCACCCAGGGATAGGTGTAGGCTTCCACCACATCGGCCTCGTCCGTGCTGGCATAGTCCACCACCATCATCTTCACGTTCCAGTTGGCGCCGCTCACGCCCAGGCCATTGTTGCCTTTGGCGCCGATCATGCCGGCCACCTGGGTGCCGTGGCCGCCGCCATAGACGTTGTCGTTGTTGCTGCCGGGGTTCCAGCCGCGGAAGTCATCGATGTAGCCGTTGCCATCATCATCGGCGCCGTTGTTGGGGATCTCACCGCGGTTGAACCAGGCGTTGCCGATCAGGTCGGGGTGGGGCAGGTCGGAATTCTCAATGATGCACACCACGATGGTATCACCCGTGGCGGTGACCCCGCCGGTGCTGATGTCCCAGGCGGCCTCGCTGTCGATGTTCTGGTGGTGCCACTGGCTGCCGTACTGGGTATCGTTGGGCACGGCGCGCTGCTCCACGAGGTGGTTGTTCTGGGCCAGTTGCACGTCCTTGTGGCGGCGCACGGCGCGCAGCATGTCGGGCTGGGCGATGCGGGCCTCATCGAAGCGCAGCAGGTAGGTGCGCCAGGGGGTGCTCACCGTACGCTTCAGAGCCATCCCGGTGGGCTCCCCGTTCAGGGTGCGCAGGTCATCGATCAGCGATGCGGGGTCGGCATCGGGGCGCAGCATCACCAACACCTCGCCGGCGCGGTAGCTGGGGCCTTGGGCCATCGTCAGGTGGGTCAGCACCAGCAGCAGGCTGGCCATCAGGGGGCGGAGGGTCGTCATGCTCATACACAACAAAAGTACCGCATGCGGGTTCGCCGCGCCAGCAGAAGGGGCGGTCAACCTTGGAGGCTTGAAAGGCCGGGGGATACCGTCCGCTGGCCCGGTCGCAGGCCGCCACGTGGTGCCGTTCCCGTGCCGCGCCGCGCCCCGGCCTTCATCCTCATTGGTGGCGTTCGTTGCGTGCGGGGTGCTACGCGCGTGCTCGGTGAACGATCAGCGAACGCGGTCAGCGCAGGTGCCACACGCTCCCGTTGCGCGTATGCACAGCGCGCAGGGTCCCGTCCTTTTCCGCGGCCTGCAGCTGCGCACGGGCCGCTTCGTGGGTGGTCCTGTTCCCGCCGTCACTAGCGAGCGCGGAGTTCTGAAGCGCAATGTTCATCTTCGTACGGTGTCATCCACCACTGTGTCTCCACGCGTTCTCCCTTGGGCGCTGGCATTCGTTATCACGCGCGCCGGTGACCTGTGGAGCACCAGCCTGTTCATGCTTCAGCCGGGTGGTGAAGCCGGAGAAATGAACCCATTGACCAGTATGTTCGGTCTGAGCTTCTGGCCTCTGGTCGTGTCGAACCTGCTCCTCAGCGCCGCGGTCCTTTATGGCCATTGGTACTACTGCGCAACGTTCGGAACGCATCATTTGCCCGGCGTTCCAGCCGATCGTTCCGAGTATGTATCCCTGCTGTTCTTCGGCAGGACCGGTCGGGCATGGAGGGCGTTGTACACGGTCGAACGGAACCAGCCCTTGCACTATGGACAGCTCGCGCATGTGCTCATGAAGGCGATCACCTGTACGAGCGTGCTGGCCGTGGTGCACAACCTCGGTCAAGTGTACGACTGGGGGCTCAACGACCACTTGCGCGCCATCCTTGTACGTCCGGCACTGGTTTACTACGGCGTGTGCTTGGCCCTGGTCGGCTTCTTCGCGCATCGCTCATTGGTCCGCGAGTTCAAGGCCTGGCAAGCAGCGAACACCGCCACACCCGGCACCTGAGCAGCACGCTCACCTCCCTTGCCACACGCTCCCGTTGCGCGTATGCACAGCGCGCAGGGTCCCGTCCTTTTCCGCGGCCTGCAGCTGCGCACGGGCCGCTTCGTGGGTGATGCCCAACATCACCGCCACCTCTTCGGCGCACCACGAAGGATGTTTAGCGAAGAGTTCCGACAGCGTGCCAGGACGCGCGCCGGGAGTGGCACCGGGCACCAGCTTCTTCACCGCCTCCTCGAAGGTGGCATATGGTCGTGCGCCGTACACCAGCTGGCGTTCGCCCGCTTCGTTGCTGAAGAGGAAGGTGGGGAAGCCACGCACGCCCAGCGAACGCGCCAGGGTGAGGTCTGCCTGGAACAGCGCGTTGGCGGCACCGCTGAGGTCGACCTCCATGCGTGCGGGGTCCAGCCCTGCGAAGGCCGCCGCCTCGGCGATCACCGCCCACTTGGTGATGTTCTTCTTCTCCACCAGCACCTGCTCGCGCAGGCGGCGCAGGAACACGAGCGCCTTGGCCGGGTCCTGCAGCTGTGCGGCCTTGAAGGCGATGCTCGGCGGATAGCTGCTGGGCAGTGGGTCCTCCAGCCACACATCGCCGATGATGGGCATGCGGTAGTGCGGGCTCACTTCGTCCCAATGGCCCGCCACATCGCCGGGCTTGCTGATGCCGCCGCTGTTGTACACGTCCCACGAGGGCAAGAGGCCGCCCATGTGGTACTGGATGTCGATCAGGTGGCCGTACTCCGCCTTCAGCCTGCGCAGTTGCGGTTCGGCGCCCCAGCAGCTGCTGCAGATGGGGTCGGTGAAATAGAGCAGCGTGAGGGGCTTCACGGCCCTGCCCTGTGGACCATGGTCATTGACGATCGCTTCGGGGTCCATGCCGGGCACGGCGCATACACCGGTGTCGGGGTCGCAGAACAGGGGGTTCGGTGTGTTGGTCATGTCAGTGGTGGGCTGGCTGCAGCCCGTTAAGGTGTGCAGGATGAACGCAAGAGCGGCGATCACCGTGTGTGTCTTGGTCCAGGCCGGACCGGTACGCTTCCCCACCCCGCATTGCCGTGGTCGCCCGGGTGCAGGGGCCCTGCGCTCCGCTGCTGCGGTAGCCACGCACATGCGGCCGGCGTGCAGGTCCATGGGCCGAAGGTAGGCTGCTCGCGTCACCGTGCCGGCTTCAAGTCCATCGGCGCAGGCCCGTTGATGAGCGGTCCACAGGGGCGCCGGCATTCCGGCGGGGCAACGCCACCGGCCGGCCACCGTCTTACCGGTATGAGGCTCCTCACCGCCATCCTGATCCCCGCCGTGCCACTGGCCCTGCACGCCCAGTGCGGCCCCTACGTGGCGCATCCCATCGCCCCGGCCATGCAGGGTTCCGCCTTCGTGAACCTGCAGGAGTGCGGTGCCACCAGCTGCCTCTGGGAAAACGGCGGCACCGACTGGAGCGTGAGCGGGCTCTCCGTGGGTACGCATACCGTGGCCCTCTTCGATGGGGCCACCCCGGTGGGTACGCTGGAGTTCGAGGTGGAGCAGCTGCAGTGGGACCTGGGCCAGCAGGTGCTGCCATACGCAGGCGATGTGCAGGTGAGCATCTGGGCCGAACTCCCGTATTGTGGCACCTCGATCCTCAACTTCCACGACTGCCCGCCCGAGCCCGCTTCCACCTGGGTGTACCTGCTGCAGGACGGGCTGCGCATCGACAGCCTCAACCCCGTGGCCTGCCCGGTGGTGCAACATGCCTGGGGCGGCCTGCCCTTCGGTCACACCTACTCCACGGAGCTGCATGACCTGGGCACCTGTGGCTCCAGTGCCATGGGTGCACCGGTCACCGCCTACAGCCTCGGCGGCGCGCAGTTCACCCTCGATGTGCAGGGCAGCACCGGTGCCGACGGGAGCATCAGCGTGCAGGCCCTCACGCCCGATGTCCTGGACCCCTTCTCGCCTCCGGGTGCGCTGGCGGGCAGCTACCTGCTCCTGACGGCGGATGAGGAGTATGTGGAGGGGCCGCAGGCAGCCCCCACGTTCACGGGACTGCTGCCCGGTGCGTACAGGCTGGTGTTCCTGCCGGAGCTGGACGTGCTCTGCTCCACGGCCGATACGCTGGTGACCGTACCGCTGATCACCACCGTGGAAGAAGTGGCCCGTGCGGCCCTGGGTGTATGGCCGCAGCCCGCGCAGGACCAGCTGCATTGGAGCGCCCCCCAGCCCCAGTTGGTGGAGGTGCTGGACGCCACCGGCCGCCGCGTAGTGCACACGCGCACCGTGCCGCCGCTCCACGTGGGCGACCTGCCGCCCGGCAGCTACACCCTGCGCCTCGCCGATGGGCGGCAGGGGCGCTTCGTGGTGATGCGCTGAGACAGGCTCCGGCAGGTAGCGCTGCGCGCCATGATCGGCCAACGGGGCAAGCCGGACGGCCAACGGTCCACGACAAGCCGGGCAGGGCAGGGTACTTTTGTACCATGTGCGGCGCACCATGGACCACCCTCAGACAGCTGGTCGCCCGGCTGGGGGGCCTGCTGGCCGTGGCTGCGGCGGGGCCATGCCACGTGCACGCCCAGGAGCATCCCTTCATCGCCCGCTACGAGCTCAGCGCGCTTTCGGGCGCGGTGCGCGTGGACTGGGTGTTGCATGGGGGCAATACCTGCAACGGGCAGGACGTGGAGCGTTCCACGGACAGCACCACGTTCGTTGCCGTGCACCGGATCCCAGGCATCTGTGGCGACCCGAGCGCAGCAGTGCCCTACGTATGGGTGGACCCCGCTCCTCCGGAACTGAGCAAGGTGTACTATCGGGTGAAGCTGGGCTTTGATGGGTATTCGTCGGTGAAGTCCATCTTCTTCGAACAACTGCGCACCGAAGAGCAGCGCTTCTACCCATCGCCCACCACGGGTGAGGCGACCCTCGTGCTCAATGTGGCCATCGGCGCTCCGGTGGAGCTGGCGGTGCACGACGTGTCCGGTCGCAGTGTGCTGTCCGTGCAGGGCCTTTCGGGCCCCCAGCTGCGCCTGGACCTGAGCGCACTACCACAAGGCACCTACGTGTACCGCGCCGTGGCCGAGGGACGGGCCTTCGTCGGGCGCTTCGTGAAGGGGTGAACGGATCGACCTGCGCACGCCACCTGTCCGCAGTGGCGGGCTGCGCGGTGTGCGGATCGCCCACCTTTGCAGTGCATGGCTCCGGCACCGGCCGCCCTCCACCGGCCCACGATCCGCACCACGGCCGCCCACCCACCTGCGCCACCGCGCCCCGACCCCGGTGCGTGCTGCGGTCCATACCTTACGCCATGAAGAACGGCGCACCTCCCACCACCCTCCCCCCGGCAGGCATGGACAGACCGCGTTCCGTGAAGCGCACCTACCCCGTCACCGGCATGACCTGCGCCAGCTGCGTGCTGAGCGTGGAGAAGGCGCTGAAGGCCCAGCCAGGGGTGGAGGAGGTGAGCGTGAACCTCGCCACCAACACCGCACAGGTGGCCTGGCAGGACGGTGCGGTGAGCGATGCGCAGTTGAAGGCGGCCGTGCAGCGTGCGGGTTATGACCTGTTGGTGGCCGAGGAGGGGCGCGCGCTGGAGGAGGCCGATACCCTGCAACAACAGCGCTTGGCGCAGCTCCGCAGGCGACTCCTCCTCGCTGTCGCCCTGAGCGTGCCGCTCATGGTGGTGGGCATGGTCTTCATGCACGCACCATGGAGCCCCTGGGTGCAATGGGCCCTGGCCACGCCGGTGGTGTTGGTGTTCGGCCGGTCCTTCTTCATCAACGCGTGGAAGCAGGCCAGGCACCGCAGCGCCAACATGGACACGCTGGTGGCCCTGAGCACCGGCGTGGCTTACTGCTTCAGCGTCTTCAACACCGTCCACCCGCAGTTCTGGACGGACCGCGGCCTGTTGCCGCACGTGTACTTCGAGGCCGCCGCCGTGGTCATCACCTTCATCCTGCTGGGCAAGTACCTGGAGGAGCGCGCCAAGGCCGGCACCGGCAGTGCGATCAAGAAGCTGATGGGCCTGCGACCGAACACCGTGCTGCGCGAAGCGGCTGATGGGTCCACCCACGAAGTGCCCATCGCGGACGTGAACGTGGACGACCTCCTCGTGGTGCGCCCCGGTGAGCGCATCGCGGTGGACGGCGAGGTGGTGAGCGGCGACAGCTATGTGGACGAGAGCATGCTGAGCGGTGAGCCCGTGCCCGTGGCGAAGACGCCCGGTACGAAGCTGCTGGCCGGCACCATCAACCAGAAGGGCAGCCTGCGCATGCGGGCCGAGAAGGTCGGCGCGGCCACGCTGTTGGCGAACATCGTGCGGGCCGTGCAGCAGGCGCAGGGCAGCAAGGCCCCGGTGCAGCAGCTGGTGGACAAGGTGGCCGCCGTGTTCGTGCCCATCGTGATCGGCATCGCTGTGTTGAGCGCACTGGTGTGGTGGGTCTTCGGCGGCGAACATGCCATCACGCAGGGCCTGCTGGCGCTGGTCACCGTGCTGGTGATCGCCTGCCCCTGCGCCCTGGGCCTCGCCACGCCCACGGCCATCATGGCCGGCATGGGCAAGGGCGCCGAGAACGGCATCCTCATCAAGGACGCCGAGAGCCTGGAGCGCGCACGCCACATCACTGCCATCGTGCTGGATAAGACCGGCACCATCACCGAAGGCAAGCCGGATGTTGTCGAAGAAATTGGCCTTGAGGACCGTGATGCAGCGAAGGCCATGATGGCGATCGAATCGCGGTCGAAACACCCACTGGCGGAAGCGATCGTTCAATACGTACTACACATCGATCCTGATGATCGGCTCGGGAACGACCCCACGGTTGGATACTTCGAGGACATCACCGGCAAGGGCGTGAAGGCCACCGTGCAGGGCACCACCTGGCTGGTGGGCAACCGCCGCCTGCTGGAGGAGCATGGCATCGCCATCACCGGCGAATGGCGGGATCACGAGAAGCGCTGGCAGGAGGCGGCGTTCACCGTGGTCTGGCTCGCGGACGACAGGCAGGTACGCGCCGCGATCGCCCTCACCGATCGCATCAAGCCTTCGGCGGCCGAGGCCATCGCGCGGCTGAAGAAGGCGGGGATCACCGTGTACATGCAGACCGGCGACGCACGCCGCACCGCACAGGCCGTGGCCAAGGCCGTGGGCATCGCCGACTTCCGCAGCGAAGTGCTGCCCAGGGACAAGGGCGCCTTCGTGGCGGGCCTGCAGCAGCAGGGCCACGTGGTGGCCATGGTGGGCGATGGCATCAACGACAGCGAGGCGCTCGCCAAGGCCGATGTGAGCATCGCCATGGGCAAGGGCAGCGACATCGCCATGGACGTGGCGCGCATCACGCTCATCAGCACCGACCTGCTCGCCATCCCCCGTGCCATCCAGCTCTCGCGCCGCACCGTTGCGCTCATCCGCCAGAACCTCTTCTGGGCCTTCATCTACAACATCATCGGCATCCCCATCGCCGCGGGGGTGCTCTACCCGGTCAACGGCTTCCTGCTGGACCCCATGATCGCCGGTGCCGCCATGGCCCTCAGCAGCGTAAGCGTGGTGAGCAACAGCCTGCGGCTGAAGTGGGCGAAGCTGGACGGGTAGCGCATCGAACGCGCGCCAGCGCTTCGTCCGCCGGTTGCGTCGCGCCACCGGCTGGTGGGTGCTTCGCATCCGGGAGCAGGCCGTGCAGGCCGCGCTTCCTGCCTGCATCGTGCGTTGTGTGCGGCGGCCTTGGTGCAGGCCCGTGCGCAGCCTGTGCCCAACGCTCCCCTTACAACCACCCCTTCCTGCGGAAGAGCACCAGGGTGGCCGCGGAACTGATCAGCATCAGGAGGATGGCCAGCGGGTAGCCCAGCGGGTGCTGCACCTCGGGCATGTGGCGGAAGTTCATGCCGTAGATGCTGGCGATGAGGGTGGGCGGCATGAAGATGACGGTGGCCACCGTGAAGATCTTGATCACCTTGTTCTGGTCGATGTTCACCAGACCCAGGGCGGTGTTCTGCAGGAACTCCAGTCGCTCGAAGCCGAAGGAGATGTGTTCCAGCAGGGAGTCCACGTCGCGCAGCAGGGCGTGAACGCCGGGGTGGTGGTCGGTGGGCAGGCCCTCGTGCTTCAGCACGGCGCCCAGGGTGCGCTGTTTGTCCACGATGTTCGCGCGCAGCAGCATGGCCTTGTCCAGCAGTTCGTCGATGCGCAGCAGCAGGGCCTTGCCCACGGTGGCGTTGAGGTTGAGGTCCTTGTTGAGCACCAGGATGTCGCGGCTCAGCTGCTCCACCAGGTCGGCATCCTCGTCGATGCGCTGGTCGAAGAGGGCGATGAAGGTGTCGTAGCCGGTCCATCCCGCGTGGGCCACCAGGGTCCGGCGGCGCTCCAGTTCGGTGAAGCTGTGCAGGGGCCCGTTGCGGCGCGTCACCAGCACGTGGTGGCGCAGGGCGAAGGTGACAGGCTCGGCCCGCAGCTCCCGGTCGTGCGTCTGCAGGAAGTAGGTGTTCAGCTGGAACTCGGCGCCGGGCTCCTCGAAGTAGCGCGAAGAGCTTTCGATCTCCGCGGCCTGGGTGGGCGTCATCAGCGCGCTGCCCATATAGGCCTCGGTGGCCCGCAGCTCGGCGTCGGTGGGGCCCACCAGATCGATCCACACCACTTCGGGGGCGGGGCTCTCCTGCAGGGCCTGGAGGCCGGCCAGTTGCACCATGCGGCCCCCCTCGCGGGCGTGGATCACGATCATGCGGCGACCATTGCGGCCTCCAAGGTAGGCACGGCGCCCGTGGCTCTGGTGTGCCCGCCCGCCGGCCGCTGAAAGGGGGAAATGCGTATGCGGTCACGGATCGCGCAGTTGCGGACGGCCCCTTTGCACGCGCGTGGAACACGACCGCATTGGCAGGTCATCGGTCTGCAGCTGCATCCCCAGGACCCGCGGGTGCATCAGGACTGAATGCAAGTGCGATCGGTAGATCTGCAGGTGCATAATGGGTATCTGCTTCTGCGTGGGAAGGGATCGCATGCGCGCCATGTTGCGCTGCGCTGGGTACCGGACATTGTGCATCCGCAGAACGGTGATCGGCTACCGCAGCACCGCCATGCGCGGGTGCAGCTTGGATGTATGCAGGTACGGAGCAACGCCCTGCATGCACCGCGTGAACGCCTGCATATGCAGCGGTAAGT
>JAWKNG010000009.1:0-93181 GCA_041391845.1 Flavobacteriales bacterium
GGCAGAGCACCCGTTCGCTGGCCGAGCGGCTGTGGGGACAGGCGGCGGCGTTCACATAGGGCAATGCATCCAGTGAAGGATAGAAGTAGCGCCGCGGATGGATGCCCTGTTCCATCAGTGCACGTTCAATGTTCAGCCGCTGCGCGGCATCCCGTGCCAACAAGGGGTAGTAGGAATAGTTGTAGCCCACCTCTACCGCTGGACGAGGCCGCTCAAACTGATCCTGCAGTCGTTCGTCGTAGCGTGCAATGATCGCCCGCCGCTCCTCCACGATGCGTTCCATATGCGGCAGCACGGCCATGCCCATGGCGGCGTGCACCTCGCTCATCTTGGCGTTCATGCCCAGGGAGTAGTGGTCGTCGCCGATGTGACCGAAGCTGCGCAAGAGGCGCAGGCGGTGGTCGGCCTCCGCATCGTGCAGGATGGTGGCGCCGCCCTCCACCGTGTGGAAGAGCTTGGTGGCATGGAAGCTGAGGGTGCTGGCATCGCCCCAGGCCAGGATGCTGCGGCCCTTGTAGGTGATATCGAAGGCGTGGGCCGCATCGTAGATCACCTTCAGCCCGTGCTTCTTCGCGATGGCATCGATGGCCTCCACATCGCAGGGGATGCCGTAGACGTGGGTGGCCAGGATGGCGGTGGTGTCCGGAGTGATGGCCGCCTCGATCAAGGTGGGATCGATGCAGCAGGTGCGCGGGTCGATGTCCACGAACACCGGCGTGCAGCCCTCCCACAGCAGGGCGCTCGTGGTGGCCACATAACTGTAGGGTGTGGTGATGACCTTGCCGGTGACGCCCAGGGCGCGCAAGGCCAACTGGATGGCCAGGGTGCCATTGGTCATCAGCTTCAGGTGGGGCACCCCGAAGCGCTGGCGCAGCGTATCCTCCAGCTCCCGGTGGATGGGGCCGTTGTTGGTGAGCACATGGCTCTGGTACACGCGGTCCAGCCAGGCATCGTACTCCGCCCGCGGCGGCAGGAAGGCGCGCGTGACGTAAATGGGCGGCTGCTGGTGGCTCATCTCAGGAATGGCGTTCCGTGGTGGGCTGTGCACCCTGTGCCTGCCGTGGCGCGGATGCGTTGGCGTGGACCGTGTAGCCCGGCGCCACCGCCATGCCGAAGGCGGCCCCCATGCGCTGCCAGATGGTGGGGTCCTCCAGCCGCCCGTGGAACAGGCGCTCCGGGCCGAACCGTTCGAAGAACCACCGGATCTCGCGGTTGCGGTCGGTATAGATGCGCGTGTAGTGCGCCCGGTGGGTCTCGTTCAGCGGCAGCAGGTTGTCGATGGTGTTGCTGTACAGCCCCGGCGTGCCTTCCAGCGCCGCGTATTCAGCCGAGCGCCCGTAGAGGTGCGCGTGGCGGTGGGTGTTGCCCAGCGTTCTGCCCTTGGAGTGCGAGACCATGGAATCGAACCACGCGTCCGCATCGCGCTCCAGCAGTACGAAACGGGCATCGGGGAAGCGGTGGAAGAGCACCTTGTAGAAGTCCCCCAGCCACCAGGGATCATCCTCGAACACCTGGTGCCGCAGGAAGTCGGGGTGGTTGAAGATGCGTTCATGATCGCCGGTGTACCAGGCCAGGCTCCAGGCATTGCCGTAGGAGACCTTCCAGGTGGCCACCGCATGGCCATGGTCGGCGAAGAAGCGCCCCACACTGGTGGTGCCGGTGCGCTGGAACGAGATGCAGAAGATGCGCGGTCCGGTGAAGGGCCGCTTCGTAAGACCGATGGCACGGCCCATGCGTTGTAGAAGGTCGCTCATCCGTCCGTTCGTTCATTGTGCCGCTCCACCGGCTCCAGGGGGATCACGTTCACGCTCTTCAGGATGTGCGCCCAGGTCATCTTCTGCGCGGTCACCACCAGTTCCACGAGCCCCTCGCGGCGGTGCAGCACGGAGCGGTCGGTGGCGCGGCGCACGGTGGCCAGCAGGCCGTAGCGCCCGGCGTTGAACTCGGCGGGGCCCAGCGCCATGCGGAAGTGGTGGGTGCCGGGGGCGAAGAGGCGGTCGGTGCCACCCTCCTCCACGGCGTAATGCACCAGGGGCACGGTGCCCTGCGTCTGCATCACGAACTGCAGGTGGGCCGGTTCGTCCACGCGCAGGGTCACCTCCAGCTCCAGCGGGGTGCCCTGCTGCACGTGCACGCGGCCCTCGCCATCGGTGCGCACGGCATCGCCCAGCACGCGGGCGCCCACCTGGGCGCCGTCGCCGTACACGGTGCGCAGCGCGGGCGCCAGCGCCACGTAGCGGGCGATGACGTCCTCCATGGGCTCGCCCACCTGCGATACCAGCTGGCCGCGGTGCATCATGTGCACGTGGGTGCAGAAGCTGGAGACCAGGGGCATGTTGTGCGACACGAAGACGCAGGCGGTGCGCTCCATGATGGAGCGCATGAGGTTGAGGCACTTGAGGGTGAAGGCCATGTCGCCCACGGCGAGCACCTCATCCAGGAAGAGGATGTCCGGCTGGAGCATGATGGCGGCCACGGAGAAGCCCAGGCGCACGTTCATGCCGCTGCTGTAGTTGCGCACGGGGGTGTCGATGAAGGCGCGCAGCTCGGAGAAGTCGATGACCTCCTCGATGCGGGCGTCCACCTCGGCCTTGCGCATGCCCAGCACGGCGGCGTTCACATAGATGTTCTCACGGCCGGTGAGCACGGGGTTGAAGCCGGCGCCCAGGGCGATGAGGGCGCCCACGCGGCCGCGGATCTCGATGCGGCCCGTATCGGGCTTCACCAGCCCGTTCAGCATGCGCAGCAGGGTGGTCTTGCCCGCGCCATTGTGGCCGATGAGGCCCAGGCACTCGCCGCGCCGCACCTCCAGGTCCAGCTGGCGCACGGCCCAGAACTCCTTTTCGCGCAGGCTGTTGCCCCGGGGCTTGCCGCGCACCTCGTTCACCAGGTCCTGCACGCCGTAGCGCAGCGACCGGTGCAGATCGGTGCAGTACTTCTTGGAGACCCCCTCCACGCGGATGAGCACTTCGCCTGCCATGTGTTCAGGATCCCATGCGTTCAACAAGTACGGCGATGGCCAGGCGGAAGAGCAGCCAGCCCACCAGCAGCAGGGCCAGCCCGGCGGCGGCCACCAGCAGGAAGTGCTCCGGCATGGGCGTGGGCGCACCCGTGAGCCAGGCGCGGCCGGTGAGCACCAGCGGGGTGAGGGGGTTGAGGCGGAAGAAGGTGGCCAGCAGCCCCTCCTGCGGCATGGCGTACACCACGGGGGTGAGGTACATGAGCACCTGCATGGCCATGGGGATCACCCGGCCGATGTCCGCATAGAGCGAGCCGATGGGCACCAGCAGCAGGCCCACGGCGCTGCCCACCACGATGAGGGCCGCCAGGGCCAGGGGCAGCAGCAGCAGGCGGGCATCGGGCAGCACCCCGAAGAAGAGCACCACGGGGATGAGCACCGCCATGCGGATGGCCGCGTTGAGCCCCACCTTCAGCAGGCCCGCCAGCAGGATGCTCTCGCGGGGGAAGTTGAGCTTCACCAGCATGCTCTGCGCGCCGGACACCTGCTGCTGCGGCATGCTCACGGCCTCCACCAGCACCTGCCACAGCATGGTGCCTGTGAACACGAACACCGGGTAGGGCATGCCGGTATCGGCGATGCGGATGACGCCCGTGCTGCTCATGAACACCCACACCAGGGTGGTCATCAGCGGGGTGATGAAGGCCCACAGGTAGCCCAGCAGCGAGCTGCGGTACTGGGCCTTGAGGTCGCGCGCGGCCAGGCGGTAGGCCAGCCCGCGCGCACGGCCCAGGTCCGCCGCCATGGTGGCGAAGAGCTTCGCGGGGCGGCGCAGCAGGGAGTCCGGCGTGTACACCACCGTGCCCAGCTCCTCGTGGTCCATGCCCTTGCCGCGTGCCATCACGTCCCTCAGTGGCGTACGTCCTTGCCATCGCCCGCCTTGCCCTCCTTGCGGGAGCGGCGGCCGTAGCCATAGCCGTAGCCGTAGCCGCTGCCATAACCGTAGGCGTAGCGGTAGCCGTAGCCGTAGTTGGTGTTGTAGTAGTACTTGCTCTTCTTCATCCGCACGCCGTTGAGGATGAAGCCCACGTTCTGGCCGGGGTTGGCCTGCAGCACATCGAGTGCGTTGGTCACGTGGTCCTTGTTGGCGAAGCGGGTGTTCACCACGAAGAGGGTGGCGTCCACGAAGCGCATCATCAGCAGGGCGTCGGTGATGAGGCCCACGGGCGGGGTGTCCACGATCACGTAGTCATACTCCGCGCGCGCCTCGTTGAAGATGCGCTCCAGGTGCTTGCTGAGCACCAGTTCGGAAGCGTTGGGGGGGGTGGGCCCGGCGAGGATCACATCGAAGTGCTCGAACTGGGTGGGCAGCACCACGGTCCGCCAGTCCACCTTGCCGATGAGCACGTTGCTGAGGCCCATCTCGCTGTTCATGCCCAGGCCGGTGGCCACCTTGGGCTTGTGCAGGTCGAACTCCAGCAGCAGCACGCGCTTGCCGGCCTTCGCCAGGATGGCGCTGAGGTTCACGCTGCAGAAGGTCTTGCCCTCGTTGGGGCGGTAGCTGGTGACCATCACCACCTTGCCGCCGAGCTCCGGGCCGGGGATGTACTCCAGGTTGGTGCGCACCGTACGGAAGCTCTCGGTGATGGCGGCCTTGGGGTCGCTGTCCACCACCACGTAGTTCTCCTCGGCCTTTTCGCTGGCGATGATCTCACCGAACACAGGGAGGATGGTGTGCTCCTTGAGCTCATCGGCGTTCTCGATGCGGTCGTAGAACATGATGCGCACGAAGATGACGATGGCCGCCACCAGCAGGCCGCCGAGCAGGAAGGTGTAGACCACCTTGCTCTTGTCCGGCCGCACCACGCCCAGGCTGCGGGCCGTCTCGATCACCTTGGTCTGTGGCACGATGCCCGCGCGGGCGATCACCGTGCTGGCGCGCTTCTCCAGCAGGAACAGGTACATCTTCTCGTTCACCTGCAGGCGCCGCTGGATGTTGAGGATGTCCCGCTGGCTCTTGGGCAGCTTGCGGATCATGGCCTCGTAATCGCCGATCTGCGCCTTCAGGTCGCCGATCTTCGAGCGCACGGCCACCCGGCTGTTGTCCAGGTAGGTGAGCACGTTCAGCTTCAGCTTCTGCAGGGTGGTGTCCACCAGCTCCACCGCGCCGTGCTGGGGCCGCGCCTCGTAGAGCATGGTGTTGCGCCTGAGCTGCTGCAGGTAGATCTCCTCCAGGCTGGTCTGCAGGAACTCGTCGCTGGTGATGTAGAGCGCCGGCGGCAGCAGGGTCTCGTCCTGGCTGTTCAGCAGGTAGTCCTCCAGGGCATCGAAGGATTGCAGCTTCAGCTCCAGCAGGCGCACCTCCCGCTCGTAGCTCACCATCTCGTTGAAGAACATGGTCTCCTCCCGCGAGAGGTCCAGGATGTCCTTGCCCTCCTTGTAGCTCTGCAGTTCGTCCTCGTGGCGGGTGAGGATAACGGTCACCTCATCGAGCTGCTTGTCGATGTAGTTGACGGTGTTCTGGTTGATGTCGAACTCGCTCTTCAGGGTGTAGTCGATGTACACCTTGGAGAGGGTGTCGAGGAACATCTTGGCGCGGCTCTCCACCTCGTCCTCCACGGTAACGCCCAGAATGGTGGTGAAATCCTGGTTCTCCACCTTGATGCGGGCCTTGTACTGGCCCACCAGGCGATTGCGCTGGTGGCGCTTGAACTGGTAGTCCGTGGCGGCCACGTTGCCCATGTTCTCCTTGGTGAGCCAGGGGGTGCGCTGTACGGTGAGGATGTAGAGGGGGTCGCGCACCTCCTCATCGAAGCGGTGGGTGCGCTTCTGCAGGACGCCCTGGTGCTCGAAGCTCAGCTCGTAGCGCTCGCTGTCCACGATGCGCAGGTCGAAGAGGCGTTCGTAGAGGTCTGGATCGAGCGGTTCGATGTGCACGGTGAAGGGCAGGGTGCCGTGCACCTGGCTGGTCTTGAAGCGCCCCACGATGAAGTAGCTCACATCGAAGTCGAGCTTGTCCAGCGCCTCGTCGATGAGATCGTAGGAGGTGAGCACCCGCTTCTGGTTCACCAGGTCGCCGTAGATGCCCACATAGCCCAGGCTCTTGTACACCTGCGACTGGTAGTCGTAGGCCTCGCGGTCCTTCAGCAGGATCTGGGTGCTGGCCCCGTAGATGTTGGGCAGCTTGTAGGTGTAGAGGTAGGAGAGCACCAGCGAGAGCACCAGCGCAATGACCACGAAGTACCAGTTCTTCGAGGCGATGCGCAGGAAATAGCGCAGGTCCTTCGCATCGATGATGCTCCCGCGTTGCGAGGTCTTGTTGGCTGCCATGCGAAATAGGCCCTGCGTGTGCGATCCGACGAACAAGGCCACCCACCCGACGGAGGGAGGGCAAATATAGCCGTCCTGCCGTGCCGGGGTACGGGGCTGTGCCATGGTTGATAACTCAGGGATAACCCACGCTGGCGCCGTTCGGGGGAAAGGGCTACATTTGGCCCGCACTCTCGGCTCATGAAGACATCGTTGCGCTTTGCCCTCACGCTCCTGGCTGTCGCGGTCCCGTTCGCGACGGAGCTGATGGCCCAACCGCTCGGCGGTCCTCCCCCCTGCTGGCCCCCGCCCTGCATCCCCATCGATGGCGGCCTCACCGCCCTGCTCGCCGCAGGTGCCCTCTTCGGTGGCAAAAAGGCCCTGGATCTGCGCCGCGCCGGCAAGCGCGCCCACTGATGGCCACCCCGCCCACCCTCTCGGGGGTCATGCGGGATCCCGTTGTCCGCTTCCTCACCCTCGGCGCCCTCGGCTACCTCGCCTGGTACCTGCTCTATGAGCTGTGGCTCCACCCCCACGGCCGGCTGGACGCCGCCGTCATCGACCTGCTGATCCGCCACAGCGGCGCCGTGCTCCAGGCGCTGGGCTACGACCTGATCCCCGAACCGACCAACGCCGAGCAGATCCGCACCGTGGGCGTGCAGGGCGGCCACCTGCTGTGGATCGGCGACCCCTGCAACGGTGTGGGCCTCTTCGCCGTCTTCAGCCTCTTCATCCTCGCCTTCCCCGGCCCCTGGAAGCACAAGGCCTGGTTCATCCCTCTGGGCCTGCTCAGCATCCACCTCATCAACGTGCTGCGCATCGTGGCCCTCTGCATCGTGGTCACCATCGACTACGAGCTGCTGAACTTCAACCACGACTACACCTTCTATGTGATCGTGTACGGCTGGGTGTTCCTGCTGTGGTGGGCCTGGGTGCGGTACTTCCCCCTGCGGGCCACCCCCGCCTGAGCATGCGCCGCCGCACCCTCCTCGCCCTGTTGATGCTGGCCGCCGTGCTGCTGGGCGCGGTGCGCGAATTCCTTTTCCTCAACCTCAACTACCAGCTCGATGCCGTGGCGAACCAGCGCACGGTATCCTACGCGCACTCCCTCTTCCGCCAGTGGACCGCCGGCCTGGACCTGGCCGCCCTGCTGCGCCTGAAGTGGGCCCTGGCGCTGCTCTTCACCGCCGTGATGCTCGGCCTCAGCGTGGCCTGCGCCCGCATCGTTTTCGGCGACCACCGCTACCGCCGCGTGGTGGTGCTGGGCTTCGCCCTGGTGGGCGCCGTGGCCCTGCTCCTGAACGCCCTCTCCGCCGCCCTGCCCGCCCTCTACGGCGTGTCGGTGAAGCTGCTGCACCTGCTGCAATACCCGGTGGTGCTCTTCGTGCTCTGGGCCGCATCGCTGCTGCCGCGCAGTGCCCGGTAGGCGCGCCGCAGCGCAGGGGTGCGGCAGCGGCCACGGACGCCATGCACCCTTCCGCTACCTTTGGCCGTCCACTCCCCCAACGGACCCTTCATCCCCCATGGCACAGCAACGCGATACCGCGGTCTTCGAGATCATTGAACAGGAGAAATGGCGCCAGACCATCGGGCTGGAGCTCATCGCCAGCGAGAACTACGTGAGCGAGCAGGTGATGGAGGCCATGGGCTCGGTGCTCACCAACAAGTACGCCGAGGGCCTGCCCGGCAAGCGCTACTACGGCGGCTGCGAGCATGTGGACGCTGTGGAGCAGCTGGCCATCGACCGGGTGAAGAAGCTCTTCGGCGCCGTGTGGGCCAACGTGCAGCCCCACAGCGGTGCCCAGGCCAATGCGGCGGTGATGCTCGCCTGCCTGAAGCCGGGCGACACCATCCTGGGCTTCGACCTCAGCCACGGCGGCCACCTCACCCACGGCAGCCCGGTGAACTTCAGCGGCAAGCTCTACCGCCCCACCTTCTATGGGGTGGAGGAAGCCACCGGTCGTGTGGACATGGCCAAGGTGCGCGACAAGGCCCTGGCCGAAAAGCCCAAGCTGATCATCTGCGGGGCCAGCGCCTACAGCCGCGACTGGGACTATGCCGCCTTCCGCGCCATTGCCGATGAGGTGGGCGCCATCCTGCTGGCCGATGTGAGCCACCCAGCCGGCCTGATCGCCGCCAAGCTGCTGAACGACCCCCTGCCCCACTGCCATGTGGTGACCACCACCACCCACAAGACCCTGCGCGGCCCGCGCGGCGGCCTGATGATGATGGGGCGCGACATGGAGAACCCCTGGGGCCTGAAGACCCCCAAGGGCGAGGTGCGCATGATGAGCGCCGTGCTGGACAGCGCCGTGTTCCCCGGCACCCAGGGCGGCCCCCTGGAACATGTGATCGCCGCCAAGGCCGTGGCCTTCGGCGAAGCCCTCCGACCCGCCTTCCAGGACTACGGCCGCCAGGTGATCGCCAACGCACGCGCCCTGGCCGAAGCCCTCCTGGCCAAGGGATACCACGTGGTGAGCGGCGGCACCGACAACCACAGCATGCTCATCGACCTGCGCAACAAGGGCATCACCGGCAAGGAGGCCGAACGCGTGCTGGGCGAGGCCCACATCACCGTGAACAAGAACATGGTGCCCTTCGATGACAAGAGCCCCTTCGTCACCAGCGGCATCCGCATCGGCACGGCCGCCATCACCACGCGCGGCCTCAAGGAGAACGACTGCCGCCAGATCGTGGAGCTCATCGACACCGCCCTGCGCCACCCCACCGATGAGGAGGAGCTGCGCCGCGTGCGCTTCCAGGTGAACGGCATGATGCGCCTGCGCCCCCTCTACGGCTGGAACGTATCGAGCTAGGCGCCCCGCCTGTGTGACCTGATCAGCACGGACGGACGATGCTCTTCAATTCCCTGGAGTTCGCCCTCTTCCTGCCCCTGGTGTTCCTGGCCTACTGGGCCATCCCCGCTGCGCGGCTGCGCGCCCGCAACCTGTTGCTGCTGGTGGCCAGTTATGTGTTCTACGGCTGGTGGGACTGGCGCTTCCTGGGGCTCATCGCCCTGAGCTCCCTGGTGGACTACAGCGCTGCGCTGGCCATGGTGCGCCGCCCCCGGCAGCGGCACCTGTGGCTGGGCATCAGCATGGCCCTGAACCTGGGCATGCTCGGCTACTTCAAGTACGCCGGCTTCTTCCTGGACAGCCTGGCCGGTGCCTTCACCTTCCTGGGCATGCCCATGGAGGCGCCCGCCCTGCACATCGTGCTGCCCGTGGGCATCAGCTTCTACACCTTCCAGACCATGAGCTACACCATCGATGTGTACCGGGGGCGGCTCCAGCCCACGCGTGACCTGGCGGCGTTCCTGGCCTTCGTGTCCTTCTTCCCCCAGTTGGTGGCCGGCCCCATCGAGCGGGCCACCAACCTGCTCCCCCAGTTCGCCACCGCCCACCGCTTCGATGCCAGCGATGCCCGCGACGCCCTGCGCCAGATGCTCTGGGGCCTCTTCAAGAAGGTGGCCATCGCCGACACCTGCGCCACCCTGGTGAACGAGGTGTTCGCCGGCCACACCCACCACTCCGCCCCCACCCTCGTGCTCGCCGCGGTGCTCTTCGCCTTCCAGATCTACGGCGACTTCAGCGGCTACAGCGACATCGCCATCGGCACCGCGCGGCTCTTCGGCTTCAGGCTGATGAACAACTTCGCCACGCCCTACTTCTCCCGCGACATCGCTGAATTCTGGCGCCGCTGGCACATCAGCCTCAGCACCTGGTTCCGCGACTATGTCTACATCCCCCTGGGCGGCAGCCGCTCCACCATGGGCCGCAACATCTTCAACGTGATGGTGGTGTTCCTGGTGAGCGGCCTGTGGCACGGCGCCAACTGGACCTTCGTGGTGTGGGGTGCGCTCAATGCGCTCTTCTTCCTGCCCCTGATGCTGGGCGGTGGCAACCGTGCGAACACCGGCAGTGTGGCCGCTGGTGCGCTGCTGCCCTCGCCCCGCACCGCCCTGGCCATCCTCTTCACCTTCGCCCAGACCACCGTGGCCTGGGTCTTCTTCCGCGCCAGCGACCTGCCGCAGGCCTTCAGCTACCTCGGCGGCATCGTGCGCCAGCCCTGGCTCACCGGCCTCAGCGTGCCCACCGACGGGCGCTGGCTGCTGATCCCCCTGTTGCTGGCCCTGGAGTGGGTGCACCGCGACCGGCCCCACACCCTGGCCATCGGGCACTGGCCCCTGCCGCTGCGCTGGGCCACCTACCTGGCCCTCCTCGCCACCACCCTGCTGCTCTTCGAGAGCCAGGCCTCCTTCATCTATTTCCAGTTCTGACCATGAAGGGTTCCCTGCTCCGCATCCTCGCCTTCCTGCTGCTCTACAGCGGGCTGGTGGCGCTGGTGAAGCGGCAACTGCCCTTGCACTACGGCAACGAACAGGTGGCGCGCAAGGCGGCGGACCTGCGCCACTTGGGCGACAGCGTGGACGTGGTGTTCATCGGCTCCAGCCGCATGTACCGGGGACTCGTGCCCACCGTGTTCGACTCCCTGGCACCCCGGCCTGGCCGCCGCGCTTACAACCTGGGCGTGGCCGCCATGACGATCGTCCCCGCTTTCCGCCTGGCGGAGGGGCTGCTGGACGACCCCGCGCTGACCCCCGGCCTCACACACCTCTTCCTGGAAGTGCAGGACCTGCCGCCCATCGAACAGGCGCTGATGGGCAAGTACCGCGAGACCCACTGGCACAGCTGGCGGGAGTTCGCCTGGATCACGCGGGCCGTGCTCGGCAGCACCAAGGCCTGGACAGCAAAGGCCATGGTGCTGAAGACCCACCTGACCGCCACCTTGTACGGCAGTACCCTGACAGGCGAATACCTGGCCCTGCGCAACACCCTGCGGGAGGAGCACTACGGCAGCGAAAAGGTGGGTCGCAACGGCTACTACCCGCTGGAACAGGAGGTAATGGACAACGACCGCCCGGAAGTGACGGCCGGGCTGCTGCAAGGCCGGCAAGCCCTGCTGGACGACCCGGCGGAGCTGGCGCGGCGGATGAACGAGGCCGTGGCGGCCCACGATGCGGCGGAGGCAGAGCCGGGTGCGGCCTGGCTGGCGCGCTACACCGCGCTGCAGGAGCGGTGCCGTGCCCGCGGCATCACCCTGGTGCTGGTGCTGCCGCCCCGCGGGGCCACCCCCTACACCACCGCCACGCTGCGGCGGCTGGCGCACCTTCCACAGCTGGACCTGAGCGACCCCCGTCGCTACCCGGACCTCTACGCCGTGGAGCGCTCCTTCGATGCGGGCCACCTGGACCGTGCGGGCGCCATCCGCTTCACGCAGTACCTGGTGGAGGCCTGGGCGGGCCACCGCCACTGAGCGCCCCGGCCGGCCAGCTGACGGCCGTCAGTCCACGGCCCGGTAGGCCGGGTACCTTGGCCCCATGCGCCGCATCCTGGTGCCCACCGACCTCAGCCCCCTGAGCACGTTCGCCTTGAAAGCGGCGGCGCGCCTGGCACGCCACACCGATGCGCAGCTCTTCGCCCTGCATGTGGTGGCCCTGCCCGGCGGCATGGCCGTGGACCACCACGGGCTGCCTGTGAACGATGGCACCCTGGACCCCGCGCCCTACCTGCAGCAGGGCGCGCACGCCGTCGGGGCCCTGGCGGAGTGGACCCGCGCGGTGGACCTCCCTGTGGAACCGCTGCTGCGCTACGGCGGCATCGCGGACGCCATCGTGGCGGAGATCGAGCAGCGCTCCATCGATCTGCTGGTGATCGGGACCAAAGGCGGCGACAGCCTGCGCGACCGCCTGGTGGGCCTGCTGGTGGAACACCTCATCGGCCGCGTGAGCATCCCGGTGCTCACCCTCAAGGAAGGGCACCCCGGGCAGAGCGCCCACCGCATCCTCTTCGCCAATGCCTTCGCACGCCCCCATCAGTACTTCGATGTGCTGCGCGAATTCCACGACAGCGCCGGCAGCACCATCGAGCTGCTGCGCGTGAACACCCCCAGGGACAGCCTGCCCGTGGAGGAGGTGCGCCTGCGCATGGACCGCTTCGCGGCGGACAACCACCTGACGCGCTACAGCAAGCATGTGGTGAAGGCGCCCACCGTGGAGGAGGGTGTGCTGCAATGGACCGAGCTGCACGGCGGCGACCTGCTGGCCATGCGCACCCATGGGCGCGGCGGCTTCGCCCGGCTCATCAAGGGCTGCGTGAGCCTGGACCTGGTGAAGAGCCTGAAGATGCCCATCCTCACCATGCGCGGCACATGAGCCTGCTGGAACTCCTGCGCGGACCCTGGCCCTGGTGGGTGGCCGGCCCCATCATCGCGACGGTGTACCTGCTGCTGCTCTGGTTCGGCAAGAGCTTCGGCATCAGCGCCACGCTGCACGCAGGCTGCAGCATGCTCGGTGCCGGGCGGCGCATCCCCTTCTTCCGCTTCGACTGGCGCACCCAGGGCTGGAACCTGCTCTTCGTGCTGGGAGCGCTGCTCGGCGGCTTCATCGCCGGCACCTGGCTGGCCGCCCCCGCGCCGCCCCAGCTGGCACCCGCCTTCACCGCATGGGCCACGGAGCTGGGCCTCGGCAGCTGGCAGCAGGGCATGGTGCCCACGGAGCTCTTCGCCTGGCACCAACTGGGCACCGCGCGCGGCCTGCTGCTGATGGTGGGCGGCGGCTTCCTCGTGGGCTTCGGCGCCCGCTACGCCGGCGGATGCACCAGCGGCCACGCCATCAGCGGCCTCAGCGATCTGCAGCTGCCCTCCCTGGTGGCCGTCATCGGCTTCTTCATCGGCGGCCTGCTCGTGCACTGGCTCCTCCTCCCCCTCATCCTGGCACCATGAGCCCCCTGCGCCCCCTCCGCTTCATCCTGCTCGGCATCCTCTTCGGGGTGATGTTCACCAAGGCCGAGGTGATCAGCTGGTACCGCATCCAGGAGATGTTCCACTTCGCCAGCTTCCACATGTACGGGGTCATCGGCAGCGCGGTGGTGCTGGGCGCCATCGGCACGGCCCTCATCAAACGCTGGCGCCTGAAGGACCTGCAGGGCAACCCCATCCTCTTCCAGGACAAGCAGCGCACCTGGCCGCGCTACCTGCTGGGCGGCACCATCTTCGGTCTGGGCTGGGCACTCACCGGCGCCTGTCCCGGCCCCCTTTACACCTTGATCGGCGCGGGCCACCCGGTGTTCGTGGTGGTCCTTGCCAGCGCCCTGGCCGGCACCTGGGCCTATGGCGCCCTGCGCGACCACCTGCCCCATTGAGGCCGGCCGGGGTACCTTCGTGGCCCGATGGAACGCCCCTCCCCTTTCCGCACCAAGCTGAACCTCCGCTGGTCCGACATCGACGCCAATTTCCACCTGCGCCACTCGGTGTTCTACGACCTCTGCGCCCAGCAGCGCATGGACGTCCTCGCCGAACTCGGCATCACCATGGCCCTGATGAAGGAGCACCATTTCGGGCCGGTGCTCTTCCGCGAGGAGTGCACCTTCCGCCGCGAGATCGGCCTGCACGACGAGGTGTACGTGGAATTGGAAGTGAACGCCATCAGCGCCGACCACACCCGCTTCTCCTTCGCACACACCTTCACCAAGGCGGACGGCACCCACTGCGCACGCCTGGTGGTGGAGGGCGCCTGGATGGACACCCGCCTGCGCAAGCTGTGCGCGCCACCCGCCGCGGCCCGCGCCGCCATGGACCAGGTGCCGCACACGGCCCCCAACAAGGACACCACCGCATGAGCATCCTGCGCCACCTCGTGTTCGCGCTGCTCCTGCCGGCGCCCGCCCTGCTGCCCGCCCAGGCCCCCACGCACGCCGGCGAGCTCTTCCTCTACTGGGGCTACAACCGCGCGCTCTTCGGCCGCAGCGACATCCACCTGGAAGGGCCCGCCTACAGCATCACGCTCCACGATGTGCAGGCCGCCGACCGGCCCCACCCCTTTGCGTGGGACACCTACTTCAACCCGCGCTACCTCTGGTTCCCACAGTACGTGTACCGCCTCGGCTGGCACTTCCGCGAGGAGTGGTCCGTATCCCTGGGGCTGGACCACATGAAGTACGTGGTGCGCCCGGACCAGGCCGTGGCGTGGAACGGCGAACTGAAGCCCGGCTGGGAGCGCAGCGTGGAGGACCTGATGGTGCTGGACAGCGCCACCCTCACCTACGAGCACACCGACGGGCTGAACCTGCTGAGCGTGGACCTGGACCGCTACCACCGGCTGTGGGCGGCCCCCACGGGCACGGCGGACCTGCGACTGTTCACCGGTGTGCACGCCGGCCCGGTGATCTGCCGCAGCGATGTGCGGCTCTTCGGCGAGGGGCTCAACAACCGCTTCAACGTGGCCGGCTTCGGGGTGGGCGCGCAGGCAGGGCTCCACTTCACCTTCGCCCGCCACTTCTTCGTGCGCAACATGCTGCGCACCGGCTGGATCGACCTCACGCACGTGCTCACCACCGGGCGCGCGGAGGACAGTGCCTCGCAGCACTTCGGCTTCCTGGAGCACGCCATCATGGCGGGGGGCGCCTTCCGGATCGGGGGGCGGGGGAAGTAAGGGGACGGAGCCGCGCCCACGCGCGCTGCGCCCATTCCTCCGGCAGCCACAGGCCATAGGCCGCGATGAACGCCAGCCCCATCTCGGGGATGTCCATCCACAGCGCCGTGCCCAGGTGGAACAGCGCCCCGCAGCCCAACAGCCACGGCCGCGCACTGCGCCACCAGATGAGCAGCGGGAACAACACCTGCAGGGCCAGCACGCCCCAGGTGAGGCCCTGCGCCAGCAGCGGCCATTGCAGCAAGGCCACCGGACCAAAGGCCTCATCGCCCACCACCACACCGAGCGCCCGGCCCGTGGGCCACAGCGTGCCGCCCAGCTTGTGCACCGCAGTGACCCCGTAGGCCAGCAGCAGCTGCACCCGCATCATCCACAGGCCCAGCGGCACCAGCCAGGCCCCGCGCGCTGAGCCTGCCTGCACACCCGCCAGCAGCGGCACGTTCCACAGCAGCAGGTTGGCCATCAGCTGCTGGCCGCCGCTGCCCGCCATCCAGGCACGGTGCATGAGGTTCACATAGCCCACCCACAGCAGCAGCGCAGCCCACCACCGCAGCCGGCCCAGCACACCCAGCACGGACAGCATCAGCACCATGCCCACCACCGGCCAGGCCGACGCCGCAGGCAGCCACGTTCCAAGGGCATGGGTGAGCGGGGTGAAGGGGCCGGGCGGCACCCACGGGGGAGCCAACGGTGCCACCCAGAGCGTGGTGGCCACCGGCAGCGCGCTGAGCACGAAGCCCAGCACCCAGGCGTGGAGCGCCACCTGTGCGGCTCGCAGCGCGGCGTTCATGGCAGCGGAAGCGGGGTGATGCGCGGCTCCCGTTCAGCGGGGCGTGCAGGGTCGGTGACACAGTGCTCCACCAGCCGCAGTCCCGTGGCGTGGGGTACGTGGTGCGCGCCCAGGCGGTGCAGGGCCTGTTGCAGTGGCGCAGAGGGCGCGTCCGCCCCTCCGGCCAGTTCGCGCTGCACGTTCCAAGCGGCGGAGCGCAGCATGCGGCGCGCCAGGTAATGCGTGGTGGCGGGCAGCGGATCGGTCCAGTCACCTGCGCTGCTGCGCCACTCCAGGTGGCAGCTGCACAACGGGGGATCGGGCGCGAAGAGCTGCCACTGCTGGTGGAACAGCCCCCGGGCGTAGGCGGTGGCCAGGGCGCGCGCAGGTTCCGGCACCCCGGTGGCCGGCAGCGTGTAGCATGCCAGCAGTGCGGCATGCACCACCACCAGCAGCAGCACCGGGCGTGGAACGGGGCGCATGGTGCAAGGATACGGGTGCGGCACGCGCTTCGCACCTTTGCAGCATGAACGTGCCTGCCAACGACCCCGCCCTGCGCTCCTGGATCCCTGTGCCCGAGGGCAGCGACTTCCCCATCCAGAACCTCCCGCTTGGCGTGGCCAGCTGGAACGGTGAGCCGCCGGTACCCGTGACCCGCGTGGGCGACACCGTGGTGGACCTCAGCATCCTGGCCGACCTGGGCCTGCTGGACAGCACCGGCATCGCGCGGGAAGCGTTCCTGGCGCCCGCGCTGAACGAGCTGATGCGTGGCGGCCGTGTTGCCGTGCGCCGCCTGCGTGAACGGCTCAGCGAGCTGCTGCGCCACGACCACCCCGAACTGCGCGATGACAACGCCGCCCGCGAAGATGCCCTGCTGCCGATGGACCAGGTGCGCATGGTGGTGCCCGTGCACATCGGCGACTACACCGACTTCTACAGCAGCCGCCAGCACGCCTACAACGTGGGCTGCATGTTCCGCGATCCCGCCAATGCGCTCCTGCCCAACTGGCTGCACCTGCCCGTGGGCTACCATGGCCGCGCCAGCAGCATCGTGGTGAGCGGCACCCCCATCCGCCGTCCCATGGGCCAGTACAAGCCCGCGCCCGATGCCGCTCCCGTGTTCGGCGCCACCCGCCAGCTGGACATGGAGCTGGAGGTGGCCTTCATCACCTTCGACGGCAAGCCACTGGGCGAGCGCATCAGCACGGCCGAGGCGGAAGACCACATCCTGGGACTGGTGCTCTTCAACGACTGGAGCGCGCGCGACATCCAGGCCTGGGAGTACGTGCCGCTGGGGCCCTTCCTCGGCAAGAACTTCGGCAGCAGCATCAGCCCCTGGGTGGTGCTGCTCGATGCGCTGGAGCCCTTCCGTACGGCCAGCCCCGTGCAGGACCCACCCGTGCTGCCCTATCTGCAGCAACAGGGACCTGGCCATTTCGACATCGCCCTGGAGGCCGCCATTGCCACGGGCGATGGACGCGAGACGGTGATCTGCCGCAGCAACTTCAAGCACCTCTACTGGAGCATGGCCCAGCAGCTGGCGCACCACACGGTGAACGGGTGCAACGTGCGCGCCGGTGACGTGATGGCCAGCGGCACCATCAGCGGCGACACGGAGGACAGCTACGGCAGCCTGCTGGAGCTCACCTGGAAGGGCACCAAGCCCCTGGCCATGCACGACGGCACCGAGCGGAAGTTCCTGCTGGACGGCGACACCCTGGTGATGCGCGGGCATTGCGCGAAGGACGGTGTGCGCATCGGCTTCGGGGAAGTGCGGGGCGAGGTGCTGCCGGCGGTGTAAGGGAGAGGACCGTGGAGGCGGAACGGATGGTCGATCCACACCGTTCATTGCTGCTGGCCCCGGGCCGGCAGTGTGGATATGATCGATGCCCCGGACGCTCCCACTACCTTTGTTGGACCACCATCCATGGACAAAGGCCCCTCCTCCGCACCTTCCGCATCCGCCCCCACCCCGTCCAAGCACCGCATCGACCTCGTGGCCGAGAAGGCCGAGATCCTGCGCCGCTACCGGGGTCTGCTGCGTGCCATCAAGGGCCATCGCAGCGCCGAGGAGAGCCGCCTGATCCGCAAGGCCTTCAACATCGCCGTGGAGGCCCACAAGGACCAGCGTCGCAAGACCGGCGAGCCCTACATCTACCACCCCATCGCCGTGGCGCGCATCTGCGCCGAGGAGATCGGCCTGGGCACCACCAGCGTGGTGGCCGCCCTGCTCCACGACACTGTGGAGGATACCGACCTCACCCTCGATGATGTGAAGGACCTCTTCGGTCCGACGGTGGCCACCATCATCGACGGCCTCACGAAGATCAGCGGCCTGCAGTTCACCACCGACAGTGTGCAGGCGGAGAACTTCCGCAAGGTGCTGCTGACGCTGGCCCAGGATGTGCGGGTGATCCTGGTGAAGCTGGCCGATCGCCTGCACAACATGCGCACCCTGGAGAGCATGGCGCGCGACAAGCAGCTGAAGATCGCCAGCGAGACCGTGTTCCTCTACGCCCCCATGGCCCACCGGCTGGGCCTCTACAGCATCAAGAGCGAACTGGAGGACCTCAGCCTGAAGTTCAAGGAACCCGCCATCTACGAGGAGATCAGCCAGAAGCTCAAGAAGGGCGAAGCCGTGCGCAAGCGTTTCATCAGCCGCTTCACCCTGCCCATCCGCGAGGCGCTGGACCGCGAGGGCTTCAGCTACGAGATCAAGGGTCGGCCCAAGAGCGTGCACAGCATCTACAACAAGATGCTCACCAAGCACGTGTCCTTCGAGGAGGTCTACGACATCTTCGCCATCCGCATCATCATCAACACCCGGCCCGAACTGGAGAAGGCCGACTGTTGGAAGGTGTACAGCATCGTCACCGACTTCTACCAGCCCAGCCCGGACCGGCTGCGCGACTGGATCAGCCTGCCGAAGGCCAACGGATACGAGAGCCTGCACACCACTGTGATGAGCCCCGGCGGCCGCTGGGTGGAGGTGCAGATCCGCAGCCGCCGCATGGACGAGATCGCCGAGATGGGCCTGGCTGCGCACTACCGCTACAAGGATGGGGAGGAGACCACCTCGGCCCTTGACAATTGGCTGAACCGTGTGCGCGAACTGCTGGAGGACCCCAGCTCCAACGCGATCGATTTCGTCAACGACTTCAAGCTCGACCTGTTCAGCGACGAGATCGTGGTGTTCACCCCCACGGGTGAAATGCGCAACCTGCCCTCCGGTGCCACCGCGCTCGATTTCGCCTTCGAGATCCATAGCCAGATCGGCCGCCAGTGCATCGGTGCCAAGGTGAACCACAAGCTGGTGCCCCTGAGCCAGCCCCTGCGCAGCGGTGACCAGATCGAGATCATCACCAGCCGCAAGCAGCAACCCAAGGAGGACTGGCTCAGCTTCGTGGCCACCGCCAAGGCACGCCACGGCATCAAACAGGCCCTGCGCGAACAGAAACAGAAACTTGCGGTGGTGGGCCGCGAGACCGTGCAGCGCCACCTGCGCGGCTGGGGGGCCAAGGTGGATACGGGCAACGTGAAGGTGCTGGTGGAACACCTCGGTGCCAGCTCGCCCACGGACCTCTTCTACCAAGTGGCACGCGGCAAGTACGACCTGGCGCAGCTGCCACCACCCGCCGTGAAGAGCGGCCGCCTCGCCCTGCCCAAGCACAAGCCCAGGGCCGACGAACGCCCCCTGGAAGAGGTGGTGGCCGAGATCCGCGGACACGACCACGGCGGCCTCTCGCTCGGGGATGACCTCCAGCAGATCAAATACACCCTCTCGCCCTGCTGCAACCCCATCGCCGGCGATGATGTCTTCGGCTTCATCACCCTCACCGAAGGCATCAAGATCCACCGCGTGAACTGCCCCAATGCCGTGCAGCTCATGAGCAACTTCGCCTACCGCATCGTGAAGGCCCGCTGGAAGGGCACCGATACGGTGGAATTCCTCGCCGGCATCCGCTTCAGCGGCATCGATGATGTGGGCCTGGTGAACAAGATCACCACCATCATCAGCCACGAGCACAACGTGAACATGCGCGCCATCAGCTTCGAAAGCCACGATGGCATCTTCGAGGGCAAGGTGATGGCCTATGTGCACGACACCGACCACCTCAACTCGCTGATGGAGAAGCTGCGCCGCGTGCGCGGCGTGCGGATGGTGGAGCGCGTGGACCAGTGACGCACCCATCCCGCCACCGCCCTTACATTTGCACCATGGTGCAGGTGGACGCGCAGGACCATGTCCAGCGGATCTTCTCCGATTACCTCGAACGCAACGGGCATCGCAAGACGCCCGAGCGCTTCGCGATCCTCGGTGAGATCTATGCGCACGACGGGCACTTCGACATCGAGCGGCTCTATGTGCGCATGAAGTCGAAGAACTACCGCGTGAGCCGCGCCACGCTCTACAACACCATGGAGCTCCTGCTGGACTGCGAACTGGTGCGGCGACACCGCTTTGCGGGCGACAAGGCCCACTTCGAGAAGTCCCATGCCAACCGCCAGCACGACCACCTGATCTGCGAGCGGTGCGGCCGTGTGCAGGAATTCTGCGACCCCCGCATCCAACAGATCCGCAAGACGGTGAGCGAAGTGCTCCACTTCCAGGTCCAGTACCACGCCCTACACATCCACGGCCTCTGCAGCGACTGTCAGGCCCAATGCCAAGCCCATGAACGTGACCGACCAACCAACCTTTGACCTGGCCGTATCGGACGCCGCCAACAGCAAGGTGTTCCACCTCAAGGGACGCCTGATGGACCAGCAGCAGGCGGACCGCCTCATGTCCACCCTCGATACCGAGCTGGCCTCCGGCATCAAGTACGTGGTGCTGGACATGAGCGAGCTGCAGTACATGAACAGCACCGGCCTCAACATCCTGATCAACGTGCTCACACGCACCCGCAACGCCGGTGGCGACACCCTCATCGCCGGCATGAGCAACAGCGTGCGACAGCTGTTCATCGTCACCAAGCTGGATACCGTGTTCATCATCGCCCCCACCGTGGAGGAGGCGGTGGCGCGGATCCCCGCCTGATCCCGGCATGAGCGCCCGGATGGACGTGCTCCTTGGCGCCCAGTGGGGCGATGAGGGCAAAGGCAAGGTGGTGGATGTGATCGCACCCGACTACCCCGTGATCGCCCGCTTCCAAGGCGGGCCCAACGCCGGCCACACCCTGATCTTCGAGGGCCGCAAACATGTCCTCCACACCATCCCCAGCGGCGTCTTTCGCGAGGGCACCCTCAACCTGGTGGGCAATGGCGTGGTGATCGATCCCATCGTGCTCATGAAGGAGATCGATGGCTTGAAGGCCGCTGGCGTGGATGTGCGCGACCGCCTGCTGATCTCCCGCCGCGCACACCTGATCCTCCCCTCCCACCGCGCGCTCGATGCTGCCAGTGAGGCCGAGAAGGGCAAGGGAAAGATCGGCAGCACCCTCAAGGGCATCGGGCCCACCTACATGGACAAGACGGGTCGCAACGGCCTGCGCGTGGGCGACCTGGAACGCAGCGACCTCGGCGAGCGCTACGGCAACCTGGTGCGCAAGCACGAACGCCTCCTCGCCATGCATGAGGCCGTGATGGACCACCGCGCTCTTGAGGCCGAATGGATGGACGCCGTGGCACGCCTGCGCGAGCTGCGCCTGGTGGACAGCGAGCACTTCCTGGAGGACACCCTGCGCAACGGTCAGCGCGTGCTGGCGGAAGGCGCGCAAGGAACGCTCCTCGACATCGACTTCGGCACCTACCCCTTCGTCACCAGCAGCAGCACCATCTCCGCCGGCGCCTGCACCGGCCTGGGCGTGCCCCCCAACCGCATCCACAAGGTGGTGGGCATCTTCAAGGCCTATTGCACCCGCGTGGGCAGCGGGCCCTTCCCCACCGAGCTTCACGACGACCTCGGTGAGCACATCCGCCAGGTGGGCCATGAGTTCGGCAGCACCACCGGCCGCGCACGCCGCTGCGGCTGGCTGGACCTGCCCGCCCTGCGCTACGCCGTCACCATCAACGGCATCACCGAGCTGGCCATGATGAAGGCCGATGTGCTCGCCGGCATGGACCAGGTGATGCTCTGCACCGCCTACCGCATGGACGGCCGCACCACCGAGCGCATGCCCTACGACATCACCGGCGGTGTGGAGCCCGTGCTGGAGCCCATGGAAGGCTGGCCGGCCACCGAGGCCAGCGATGCCCTGCCGCCCGCGCTTGAACGTTACATCGCCCGCATCGAGGCGGCCGTGGGCGTGCCGGTGACCCTGGTATCCCTTGGACCCGACCGCGCCCAGACCCTCCTGCGCAGCACCACGCTGGCCCACTGAGCCATGCCTGACCGCCGCGCCACCCCCGAGGATCGTCCGGCGGTGGACCTGCCCGCATCCCTGCGCGAACGGCTGAGCACGCGGCATGGCGTGGACGTGTCGGCCTTGGAGGCCGCCCTCAACGAATCCCCGCCCATCAGCATCCGGCTGAACCCCGCCAAGGGCTTCGACCCGGAAGGTGCACGCGTACCGTGGTGCGCCAGCGGCCGTTACCTGCCCCGGCGCCCCGCCTTCACGTTCGACCCACTGCTGCATGCCGGTTGCTACTACGTGCAGGAGGCCGCGAGCATGCTGCTGGAACAGGCCGTGGTGCAGAGCGATCTGCAGGGCCCCTGCGTGGCGGCGCTGGACCTCTGCGCCGCGCCGGGCGGCAAGAGCACCCACCTGCGCAGCCTGATTCATCCCACCTCCCTGCTGGTGGCCAACGAACCCGACGGCCTGCGCCGCGCCGTGCTACAGGAGAACCTGTGGAAGTGGGGACAGCCCAACGTGGTCATTGCAGGGGGCCTACGCCCCAAGGCACCACGCGCGCCCCTCTTCGATCTGGTGCTGGTGGACGCCCCCTGCTCCGGTGAAGGCATGTTCCGCAAGGACCCACAGGCCAGGCACCAGTGGAGCGAAGGCCTGGTGCGCCAATGCAGCGCCGTGCAACAGGACCTCGCCGCAGCGGCGTGGGAGCTGCTTCTGCCCGGCGGCACCCTCATCTACAGCACCTGCACGTGGGAGGAAGCAGAGAACGAAGCGCAGGTACGGTCCCTGCTGGAACAGGGTGCGGAACTGGTGCCCCTGACGCTCCCCGCCGGAGTGGATGCGGTGCCGGGTCATGGCGGAGCAGGATTGCGGTGCTACCCGCATCGCATGCCTGGAGAGGGGTTCTTCCTGGCGGTGCTGCGCAAGCCCGGAGAGCGGAGCGGCACACCGGCGGCTGAGGCACCACGGCGGGGGGAGACACCTTGGAGCACCTGGCTGCGACCCGCACCTGGCGGCCACCATGCCACCGAACAGGACGGCACTGTGCATGTGGTGGACGGCACCTGGCGTGCCCTGTTGCGCAAGGTGGACGCCGTGCTGCGCGTGGTATCACCCGGGATCCCCGTGGCCGAACACAAGGGAGGCGACCTGCACCCCACCGCCGCGCTCGGCCTGAGCGGCCTGCTGCAACCCGGTGCCTTCGCTGAAGTGGAAGCCGACGAGGGAACGGCACTGCGCTACCTGCGGGGTGAGGCATTGGAGGCCAGCGACGCCACCGGCTTCGCGCTGCTGCGCCACCGCGGGTACGCACTGGGCTGGCTGAAGGGGGCCGGCAGGCGGTGGAACAACCGGTGGCCCGTTCCCTGGCGCATCCGTTCGGCCGCTCCGCTGGCCCAGCGTGTATCTTGGTCCGCACAGAACGACGCGCAAGCACCCTGACCCATGCTGTATCGGCTGCTGGACTGGTTCGAAGAGCACAAGGTGGGGGTGATCGGCACCCTCGCGCTGCACAGCTTCGCGCTCTTCGCGTTCACCCTGTGGACCCTGAGGGAGACCCCCACCGAGGAGGAGTTCAGCGAGATGCGCATCGAGGTGGTCAGTGAGGAGGAACTGGAACAACTGATGAGCGAGGCCCCGATGGCCGATGGCGCGCCCCAGCAGGTGACCAACCTGACGAGCAACATCACGGCGGCCACACGCCCCACCTTCTCACAAGCCCGCCTGCAGGAACGGGTGGAAGAGGAGTTGCGCACCATGGAACAGGAAGAGTTCGACCGGCTGGCGCGCGAGCGGGCGGAACGAGGCGAGGAAGTGGAGATGCCCCAGTTGGACCCCAGCAAATGGGACAAGGAACGCTACATGGACAAGGCGGCCGAACCTGTGAAGGTGGAGGGCGCCACCACGGTGTGGCACGACCTGAAGGGCAGGGTGCGCGCCAACGATGTACCCGGCTACCTCTGCCGCGAGGAGGGGCGTGTGGCCGTGGCCGTGCAGGTGGACCGCACCGGCCGCGTGCTGAAGGCCGAGATCAAGCCGGGAGAGAGCAGCACGGCCAGTGCATGCGTGCTCGAACATGCCTTGAGCTCTGCTCGCCGCGCCCGCTTCGACCCCAGCGGTCAGGCACCGGACCCGCAAAAAGGCACCGTCTATTTCCTCTTCCTACGGCAATAAGCGCCATAATGGCGCTCCATGGACGAGCAATTTGTCATTATGACATTAATATTCGATCGGCATCCGGTTGGAAGTGGGGCTGCACGCAACCAACGGAAACACATACCGACCATGACACTCGCCAAGATCACTCCCCGCTCCTCGTTCGTAAGCCCCTTCAATGAGCTGGTGAACGAATTCTTCGGCCGCGACATCGCCCAGATGATCGGCCAGGACGAACTGCGCCGCAGCGTACCGAGCGTGAACATCGTGGAGCGCGACGACCGCTACGAACTGCACGTGCTCGCACCCGGTTACACCAAGGAGGACCTCAAGCTCCAAGTGGAGAACGATGTGCTCACGATCAGTGCGGAAAAGAAACAGGAGCAGAACGTGCAGAACGAGCGCTTCACACGGCGCGAGTTCGTGCTCAGCAGCTTCACGCGCAGCTTCCGCCTGCCCGAGCATGTGAACAGTGAAACGCTGAACGCCAGCTATGCCAATGGCGTGCTGAACGTCCACATCCCCAAGGCCGAGCCCGCCAAACCAAAGGTGCGCGAGATCGGCATCAACTGAACAGGTGGTGCAGGAATGAGGAAGGGGCTGCCGTGCACGGCAGCCCCTTCGTGTTCCCGGGCCAACAGCCCGTGGAAGGCGATCAGTTGAAGTAGCGGCTGTTCCAGTTGTCGGTGCTGAACTGGCCGAAGAAGGCGAACCAGCCGAACACCGTGAAGCTGGCCAGCACGAGGCTGGTCCACACGAACACCAGGAAGCGGTTGGTGTGCCAGCCTCCGAGCCAGGCGTCCGGCACGAACAGGGCAAGGAGGGCCGCCAGCATCAACACCGTGACACCGAGGTTCACGGCATTGCGCACCGGCCATCCGATGAACGCACGCCAAGGGGACAGGTCATTGCCCCATTTGTGCACAAGCACGTAACGACCGTCCGCCAATGGCACGAACAACAGGGGGTCCGCCTCGCTGTCGCACAGCTTGAACCGGGCCGACGGTGCCATGATGCGGAAGGCCTGCAAGGGCACGCCCAGGCGGCGCTCGATCTGGCGGATGGCGTACACCGCCTGATCGGGGATGGCGCCCTTGAAGAGCGCACCCTCCAGGAAGCGCAGCCGGTACTTGATGCACAGTGCGCGTATGGTCTCTTCCGAATAGACCCGATGCTCCGGTGGGTTCTCCCATACCGGTCCTCCCTTACCGCGGGAGCTCAACACAACGGCGCGGATGATGTCGTCGTGCTTCTGCTCCTGCTCCAGCAGCTGATACACCTCGTCGACCAGCTGATGCTGACCGAGGAGGATGCGCTCCAATCGTTGACGTTCAAGATGCGTGGCCATGTTCTAACAACGCCATGATCCGCAGATCGGTTCGTCAGTCCTGCTGTTCACCCGTCTCCGCCAGCTCACGCACGTGTGCAGGTGCATCGGACGCGATGGAGGAACTGACCGTACTGTTGGGCATGGTGAGGCGGCAGGAGGCCACCACATCGAGGGGTGCGCGCTGGGTACCCTTCTCCACCACCACGTTCCAGTGGGCATCATAGGGCACCACGAAGCGCACGGGGGACTCCTCGAACAGGCCGCCGAAGTAGGTGTGCGTGCGCCCCTGGGTGTACGCCTTGTACTCCTTGGCGGTCATGAACTTCACCTTCGTCGGCTGATCGATCTCCACCTCGATGATCTCCTTCTTCTTGGCATCGTAGGTCTTGTGCAGGAACTTCATGCGGGGTCACAAGTTTGCGTAAAGATACATGGCGCCGTGTTCGGTCAAAGCTTCACGCTCAGCACCGGGAGCGGTGTGTGGTTGACGATGTCCTCGGTGATGCTTCCGTTCACCACATGGAAGAAGCCCGTGCGGCCGTGGGTGGCCATGGCGATGAGGTCGGCGTCGATGCTCTGCGCGAAGTTGAGGATGCCCTCCTCGATGCTCAGGTCGTTGTAGACCGTAACGGTGTACCGCCGCAGTTCGTGCCGCTGCAGGAAGCCCGCGATGGCACGGTGACTGTCCTCGCTGCGCTCGAAGGTGCGCGGGGTGTTCACCTTCAGCAGGTGCACCTTGGCATCGAACAGGTCGAGCAGCGGCCGGAAGGCTTCGAACTTTTCGACGTCCTGCTGGCTGAAGTTGGACGCGAAGACCACGTTGTTCAGTTCGAACTGCTCGATGTGGTGCTTGATCACCAGCACGGGCATGGGCGCCTGACGCACGATGCGCTGCGTATTGCTGCCCACGATGCCCTTCATGCCGCTGGCGCCATGGGTGCCCATCACGATCAGGTCCGCGTGGCTGAGGCGTTCGTTCTTGAAGATCTCGGTGACCGTGAGCTGGCGCAGCATGAACTTGCGCAGCTCCACGCCCTGCAGGAAGGGCAGTTCGGGAATGCGCGCCAGCCTCCCCTCGATCTCCTCCCGGATATGATGGTTCTCCACATGGGAGTGCGTGGTCTCCTCATAGGCGTGCACCACATCGATCACCGCACCGGTGCGATGGGCCAGGTCGCCGGCCACGCGCAATGCATCCGTGGCACATTCCGAGAAGTCGTACGGTACGATGATCGTGCGGATGCTCATGGTCTCCTGTGCAGCCCTTGATCGCTGTCGAGGACCAAGATACCGGCCGTCGGGCGGCAGTGCAAATGACCTTCGTTGGCTGTGGCGTACTCCTACCTTTGGCGACCATGGAACCATTCGCACTGCCCGCCACTGAGCGTACACCGGCCATCCTGCTGGACCCGGTGGAGGGCGTGATGGAGATCCGTGGCCGATCCATCCCGGAGAACGCCGACCGCTTCTTCACGCCGCTCCATGCCATCGTGGATGCGTACGCCATGGCGCCCCGCCCCACGAGCCTGCTGCGCGTGGAGCTGAGCTATTTCAATTCCTCCACGGCCAAGTTCCTCCTGGACCTGTTCCGGCAGTGGGAGGACCTGCATGCCAGCGGCCGCAGCAAGGTGCGCATGGAGTGGCTGCACGCCCGCAACGATGCTGACATGGCCGAGGCGGGCGAGGACTATCGGTCCCTGTTGGAATTCCCGGTGAAGGTGATGGCCGTGGGTCAGTAGCCTCCGAAGCGTTCCTGCCAGCGGCGGGCCGGCACCGCTTCATTGTCGCGGAAGTGCACCACCTCGCCCCAGGGATGGACCACCTTGCGCCAAGCCACCAGGCGATCGCCTTCCTGCACCACACGCTCCTCCACCACGGCACGCCCCTCGCGGAAAATGCGCACACCCTCCTCCTGGGGGGCGGCCTGCACGTTCGCACGCACCGCGGGTGGCGGGGTCACGACCCGTTCCTCCGGCCCTCCGGACCGGCCATCCGTGGGCATGGGCGTCACCGGTAGGGGGTGCGCCTCGACCGGCTCCTGCGTTCCGGCGGGTGGTCCTGCATGCTGCTCCTCGTGCGGGGGCGAAGGCGCGATGACGGGTGGCGGACCACCATCCGATGGTGCAACGGTGGGGCGCTCAAGCGCAGGCACAGGCACCTCCACAGGGGAAGGCTCCGCGGCCGCCTGCTGCTGCCGGGCGATCAGTGCCTCGAGGTCCTGGATCTTCACCTTCGGATGGACGTTGAGCGGACGCATGGAGCGGGCGCGCTGAAAGCTTGCGAGCGCCTCGTCGTACAGGGCGGCCCGAAAGTGTTCCTCCCCTTGTTGCATCAAGGCCTGGAAGGCGGGATCGGCGGCGGCGGCGACCTCCTCTTCACGTGCCACACGGGCCCGTTCGCGGGCGCTCATCCGCGCGAACGCGCTCGTGAGGCTGCTGTCGCGCTGGGCCAGCACCAGCGGTGCCTGGACCAACATGAACAGGGTGAGGAGGGCGTGGAAGCGGCGCATGACGCGTGGCAACGATGCCTGGGCACGGCCTCGCCGGCACCATGGCATCCCCGTTGTACGTGCAGGAACGTCAAAAGTTGGGCCATCGTACGCCAACCGGACCCTCTGCGGGCCCTGTGTCAGGACCCGCAGCGCTGTCGCTCGTTAACTTTCGCCCGCATCCGATGCCCGACATACCGGACCATATACCGTACGCGTTCATCACCAGACCATCGCCCACTCCCATGAAGCGCATCCTTCCCCTGTTCAGCCTCGCCACCCTGTTGTTCGCCTGCACCTCCGAGCCCACCACCGATCCCTTGGTGGACCAACTGGAACAGGACAATGCCAGTTCCATGGCGAAGGTGGCCGAGCGCGACTCCATGATCAACGACCTGTTCGGAACGATGAACCGCATCAGCGAGAACCTGCGCACCATCCGGAGCAAGCAGGGCCAGCTGTTGGAGCCCGCCGATGGGGCCGAGCAGGGCGCCGACCTGGAGCAGCGCATCATGGGCGATCTGCAGAGCATTGACGCCCTGCTGGCCGAGAACCGCCAGTTGCTGGACAAGCTGCGCCGGCAGGCAAAAGGCAACGCACAGGCGCTCTCCGAGCTGGAACGCACCATCGCCGGGTTGGAATCGAACATCGAGGAGAAGGATGTGGAGATCGGCACCTTGAAGGAGCAGCTCGCCAGCACGAACAGTTCGCTCGCCACGCTCATCGAGATGTACCGCGACAAATCACAGCTCAGCGACATGCAGCGCACGGAGCTGAACACGGCCTACTACGTGGTCGGCACCTCCAAGGAGCTGAAGGAGCGCGGCATCCTCTCGAAGGAGGGCGGCGTGATCGGCATCGGTGGAGTGAACAAACTGAACACCGCGAACCTCCCTGCGGACGCGTTCCAACGCATTGATGTGGTGCGCACCACCGAGATCGTGCTGGGCGCGAAGAAAGCCAAGCTGGTCACCTCCCACCCGGACGGCAGCTACCGGTTGGAGGGTGGCAACAAATTGGTGGTGACGGACGCCAACGCCTTCTGGAGCATCTCGAAATACCTCGTGGTGGAGGTGGAATGACCCCGGCCACGCACTTGCGAAGGGGCCGTTGCGCACATGGCGTGACGGCCCCTTCGTCGTACGGTGCGTTATTCCATCGTGGCGTTCGGCGCGGGCGTATGCGGCACAGATGGCTTGGGGGCAGGCTGTCCGTCGGCACCGGTTGCCGGAAGGCGCACTTCGGGCATCGGGGGGTGTGAGCGCGGGGTCCATCCCAGGGCGATCAGGTCGCGCAGGTTACGCTGCTCCTCCTTGGAGAGCTGCTTCATCACGGCCGCATCGTGTGGCTGCATGGCACGCTCGATCTGTGCTTCCAGTTCCATGATCTGCTTCCGCAGTTCGAACACCTCCTCCTCACCCGCCGAAAGCTCTTCAGCCACCCTGCGCACGGTCTTCTCCTCCAGCCCCAGGGCCCGCCCATAGGATGCCGCGCGCCATGTGGCGAACTGTGCGGGGTCCGGCTCCACATCCTGGGCGGTCACGGTCATTGCGGTGCAGAGAAGACAGGCGAACAGCAGAAGCAGTGATCGGTGCAGCATGGTGTTGGTGTGAATGCGCAAGATAATGCCTTCCGGAGTGGAGCACATACCTTCGAGCGGCACACCGCCGTTGATGGTCAACAGCCAGGAGCGAACACACCATGCGCCTTGAATACCCAGCCAAAGTACTGCTCGCCTGGGGCGAGGCCATCAGCGGCCATCAAGGGCTGCGCGATTGGCTGCTGCACAACGGGTATCCGGAGCTGGGGGTGTTCTGCCATGCGCTGCAGCTGCAGCACGATGCGCGCGAATGGCTCGTGGCGAAGGGCCATCCACACCTGATGGCGGTGATCCATGGCGCGGAGGGCAACGCACAGGCCCTGGCATGGCTGGAGCAGCAAGGACTGAACGCGCTCAAACAACTGGCCCTCTGTGGCGATGGCAACGCGGATGCGCAGCGTTGGCTGGTGGACCATGGCCACCGGGAACTCGCCGTGATCGGCCATCGCATCCACAAAGTGAAGCGGCAGATCGACGAGGACAACAGCGACTATCACCGGTTCTCCGGCCTGAAGGGCTGAGCCTTCCGGTCAGGCTTCCGCATCCTCGTCCAACACCCCACCGAGCACCGAGCGCATGAGGTCGCCGAACCGCACCGCGCCCATCATGCGGCTGCGGCCGATCCGGCTGTGCTCCGCCAGTCCATGCAGGACGAACTCGGCCCACAGCACCTGCTCCTCCGCATCGAGATAGGGATGTCGCTCGGCCACCAGTTCCATGAGCCCCGGCACCTTGCGCAGGGCAGCCGCATGGGACCTCCCATCACGGTCCAGCAGCAGGTCACAGTGCGCCTCGTTGAAGTGGTCCACGATGGTCGCATAGGGATCGCCACCGGCATCCACCTTGCGCTTGCGGCCCTTCGTCGCATCAGGGAACAGCTCGGCGAACACATTGCGCACGGCCAGGCTGAGGAGGTGCTCGGCCACTTTCTCGGGCCCCTCCTGCTCCCCTTCGTAGACGAGCTCGATCTTGCCGGTGATGGCGGGCACGATGGACCAGAGGTCGCCCATGCGCGCCACCGCGTGGGGCTCGCCTGTGCGCAACACGCGATGCTCGGCGGAGGCACGCAGGGTCTCGTAGGCCGATATGGTGAGCCGTGCGCTGACACCGCTCTTTCGGTCCACCAACTCGCTGTCGCGGGCTTCCATGGCGAGACGTTCGATGAGCACACGCAACAGGTCGGGCACGCGCACCCGTTCCTCCTGCCCCGCTGGCACGCGGGCCTCCTGCCCGGTGATGCGCATGCCGAGCTCGATGGTGGGCGGGTAGTGCGTGAGGATCTGCGATTGGATCCGGTCCTTCAGCGGGGTGATGATGGCGCCCCGATTGGTGTAGTCCTCGGGGTTGGCGGTGAAGACGAACTGGATGTCGAGCGGCAGGCGGATCTTGAAGCCACGCACCTGCACATCGCCTTCCTGCAGGATGTTGAACAGGGCCACCTGGATCCGCGGCTGCAGATCGGGCAGTTCGTTGATGACGAAGATGCCGCGGTTGCTGCGCGGGATGAGGCCGAAATGGATGACACGCTCGTCGCCGTAATCGAGCTTCAGGTTGGCGGCCTTGATGGGATCGCTGTCGCCGATGAGGTCGGCCACGGTGACATCGGGGGTGGCAAGCTTCTCGCTGTAGCGCGCCGAGCGGTGCAGCCAGGTGATGGGTGTGCCATCACCCTGCTGGGCCACCAGTTCACGGGCATACCGCGAGAGCGGCGCCATGGGATCGTCGTTGATCTCGCTGCCCGCGACCACCGGCATCCACTCGTCCAGCAGTTCCACCAGTGCACGTGCCATACGTGTCTTGGCCTGGCCGCGCAGACCCAGGAGGTTGATGCTGTGGCCCGCGAGGATGGCGCGCTCCAGGGCGGGCACCACGGTATCCTCGTAGCCATGGACACCGGCGAACAAGGGCTGCTTGGCGCGGATGCGGGCGATGAGGTTGTCGCGAAGCTCCTGCTTCACGCTGCGCGGGCGGTAGCCGCTCTTCTTCAGTTCGCCGAGGGTGGTGGGAAGCTTTTCCATGGGGGAAGGGGGCGTGGAGTTGATGCGCCCGAGCGGGTTGGTATCAGGAGGATCTCCGGTTGGCCGCATGATCGCGGAACACCATGTCCGCAAGGCCCTGAAGACCGGTGTAGAAGGCGCGGCCTTGATTGGCCTCGGTGAAGCGCTCGATGAAGCGCTGCAGGTAGGGGTCCTGCGCGATCATGAAGGTGGTGATGGGGATGCCTGCCTTGCGGGCGCGCACGGCCGCATCGAGCGTACGACCAACGATGACCTCGTCAAGGCCGAAGCTGTTCATGTAGTACTCGCCGTCGCGCTTGATGCAGCTGGGCTTGCCATCGGTGATCATCACGATGCGGCGGTTTCGCACCTTGCGTCGACGCAGGATGTCCATGGCGAGCTCCAAGCCGGCCACCGTGTTGGTATGATAGGGCCCCACCTGCAGATAGGGCAGGTCCTTGAGGTCAACCTGCCAGGCATCGTTGCCGAAGACGACGATATCGAGGCTGTCCTTGGGGTACCGACGACGGATGAGCTCGGCGAGGGCCATGGCCACCTTCTTGGCCGGGGTGATGCGGTCCTCACCATAGAGGACCATGCTGTGACTGATGTCGATCATCAGCACCGTGGCGCTCGCGGTGCGGTGTTCGGTCTCCCACACCTCGAGGTCCTCCTCGTGCAGCCGCAGCTCATCAAGCCCGCGTTGCTGGGCATTGCGGATGCTGTCGCTCATGGCCAGTTGATCGGCACGATCACCGAAGCGGAAGGGGCGCCGCTCACCGGTGGGCTCATCGCCAGCCCCACCCCGTCGCATGCCATGGTCACCGCGTTCAGCCTGCTTCAGCCGACCGAACACCTGGTCCAGCGCGCGCTCCCGGATGAGGCGCTCTGCCTTGCCGGTGAGGGGGGTGCGACCACCCTTCGTCGGCCGATCACCGATGATGCCGTTGCGCAAGAGGTCCGCCTTGAAGTCCTCAAGGGTGTATCCGTCCGGGAATACGCCGTGCTCCTCATCCACCTGGCGCAACCAGTCCAGCGCCTCCTCCACATCGCCACTGGTGTGTGTGAGCAGCTCCAGGAAGAGCGGCAGCACCTGCTCGAAAGGCCCCCGCTGATCGGTCGTCGGTCGGAACTGGGAGAATCGGTGGCCTCGCATGGTTCGGTAAGGTAACACCTCGGTGCGTGGGGTGGTTCACAACGCACAGGGCCGCCCCGGTAGGAGGCGGCCCTGTGTGGTCCGTCATGGGGTCACGAGCTTACTCCACCACCAGGGGGCGGGACTCCACGGCAACACCGCGGTGGTACGCGCGCACCAGGTAATGACCGGCCTCCACACCCTGCAGATCGAGCACCACCTTGTCGCTGGTCGTGTTCACGCTGCGCACCATGGCGCCCTTGCTGTCGAACACCTGCAAGAGGTCCGCAGGGGCGTTCAGCTGGAGGGTCACGCTCTGGTGGGCGGGATTGGGATAGGCGATGAACCGGGCCTCCGCCGCATTGTACTCATCGATACCCACTGTCACGGTGTTACCGACGTACTCCACCGAGCGGGTGACCTGCCAGGCGAGGCCCGTGCTGGTGGAGTCCACCGAGAGCCTCAGTACTGGATGGGCGGAGCCGGCCGTGTAGAAGTAACTGATGTTCGCGATGCGGTTCACCACGGCAATGGCACTGTTGTCGGTGGTGGCACGCCGCACACGCACGCGCAGAACGTCGTTGGTGCTGCCCCCGGGAAGGTTCAAGGTCCCATAGGCATCGGCAGAACCGGTGAGCGAAACCACGCGTGTCACACCGAAGCCGAGTGCGGTGTAGTTGGCGGTACCGGCGTCGGTCCAGGACTGGCCATACGCAAGTGGCAACTTCAGCTCCACGATGGGGTCCGTGTAGGTCAGTACACCTTCGAGCGATCCCCGAAGACCGACCACCGTGAGCCCTTCGCTCGAGAGCGACCAGAACGTGGTATCTGAGCCACCATCGGTACTTGCCAGTGTGGCTGATGGCATGGTGCTGGTGGCCGCTGCGTAGTAGAAATTGCGGGTGCCGGACGCCGACGGGAACAGGTCCCAATAGTTGACCGTGACATCAGCACCGGCGGGGCCTTCCCAGGTGTAGGAGCTGCCGGTGGCCAGGGCAACGGTCTGGCCCACCACCGGGACGTGGTTGCCCACGGAAAGGCTCACCTGTGCCATGGAGGCACCGGAAAAAAGGATGGCGAGAACGGAAGCGTAACGGTTGATCATCGTGCAGGTATCTGGTTCGGTCGGTGAAGGTAAGACGCGGCTTCGGACCCGAACGCTGCCTGAGCGTGCAGATCGCTTCTATTTGCAGCATGAAATTCAGCGTGAGCGAGCTCAGTGACCTGATCAAGTACCGCCGCACCATCTATCCGAAGGACTACACCGACCGCGTGGTGCATCGCGAGCTGGTGGAACGCATCCTGACCAACGCCACGTGGGCCCCCACGCACGGAATGACACAGCCCTGGCGGTTCACCGTATTCAGCGGCTCCTCCCGGCAGCGGCTGAGCGACCTCCTTGGCGAGATCTACCGCAGCAGCACACCACCGGAGAAATTCCTGCCCCGCAAGCTCGAGAACCTCACCCAGCGCCCCCTCCAGAGCAGCGTGGTCATCGCCATCGCCATGGCCCGCGACCCCAACGGCAAGGTGAGCGAGCGCGATGAACTGATGGCGGTGGCTTGTGCCGTGCAGAACATGCACCTCACCTGTGCCGCCTATGGCCTTGGCGCCTTCTGGGCCACGGGAGCACCCATGACGGGCCCTGCGATGCGCGCCTTCCTGGGGCTTGGGCCCGACGACCAGGCGCTCGGTCTCTTCCACATCGGTTATCCGGCCGTGGAATGGCCCAAAGGCTACCGCAAACCACTGGACCAACTGGTCCGCTGGGAAGAGTGATGGCGAACACCCGGACCGGCTGAACCCTGTTCCATGGCCCTGCTGAACCTCACCAACTACGACGACCATCCGGAGGACCCCAACTGGATCGTGTTCCGCTTTGCGGAGCAGGACCAGGCGGGCGAGTTCCAGGAAGCCCTCCGCACGGCCGGCATCGGATATGAGGCGGACACCCAGGGAGGTGCGCCGTACCTGGTGGCTGTGCGCCAGCGGCACCGGGAGGCCGCAGTGCGTGCCAACTACCGGGTGCTGGGCCGTCACCGCGAACCGTTCATCGGCGACCGCCTGTTGCGCTTCGTTGTGCTGGCCTTCGTGGGACTGCTCCTGGTACTGGCCATCGCCGGCGCACTGCTCCGTTGACCTACCCGGGAGCGCCGTTCGTCGGCCCGTGCGGCGGGGTCCGGCTGATCGGGTATCTTCACCCCCCTTCGCGCCGTACCCATGACCATGCCGCGTCGTATTCCACCGATCACCACCCTTGTGGGCATGGCCTTCGCATGGCTGATGGCCGGCAACGGCGGCCACCTGCGTGCGCAGCTCCCTTCGGGTGAGGTGGTGGAGGCGACCGTGCTCTACGGGGATGCCCGTCTGTTCGAGGAGCCGCCGGTAGACCTGGATGCACTGCTGGACAGTCTCTGTACGGCCGAGGGTACGGAGGAGGAGTCCTTGCGCGAGATCGGCCTGTTCAAGCGCACGTTGAGCATGGGCGATGCAGAGCTCGTGCTCCTGATCGATTCGCTCTTCGAACTGGAGCAGGTCCCCTACGCCCTGATCAACGAGATCTCCCTGTATATCGCCTCCCGGCCGAGCGAAGCTGAGCTCGAAGCGGGCCTGCATGCGGGCTGGACCCTTGCAGATGGCATCCCCTGCCCCGACCTGTACGGCGGTCTCTGGCGGTGTGACAACCCTGCGATCTATGGCCCCGAGCTGACCGCCGGGGACAGCACCATCCTCCTGGAGCTGACCCGGCCGGATCTGGGCTGCGCCGCACATACGCCTGTGGCCGGTGTGCTCACCTCACGGTTCGGTTGGCGTGACGGTCGTCCGCACAACGGCATCGACCTCGCGCTGCGTACCGGGGACCCCGTGAAGGCCATGTTCCCCGGTGTCGTGCGCTTTGCAGGCAGCTTCAGCAGCTTCGGGAGACTGGTGGTGATCCGCCACTACAACGGCCTGGAGACCTATTATGCGCACCTGCACCGCATCAAGGTGAGCCCGGGACAGGAGGTGGATTCCGGCACCCTCATCGGGCTTGGCGGCAATACAGGCAGAAGCACGGGCCCGCACCTGCATTTCGAGGCGCGCTTCAAGGGGGTACCCATCGATCCGATGCGCTTCTTCGACCCGGCCAGCGGTGAGCTCACGTGCAACGAACTGGTGCTCCGGCGCACGAAATGGTCCTATGCGGCGTTCCCAAAAGGGGTGCGGACCCATGTGGTGGAGCGGGGCGAGTACCTGCAGGCCATCGCTGAACGGTACGGCACCACGGTGAAGGAACTATGCACCCTGAACGGCCTGCACCGCAATACGCGCCTGAGGGTGGGCCAGGAGCTGGTGATACACGAGGACGAAGAACAGTGAACCGCACCTTCCCGATCCGCCGCTCCATCCTGCTGCTGCTGGCGGTCGGAGCCATCACGCGCATGGTCAGTGCGCAGACGGGGGTGGCCACCGTGGGCATCCAGGTGAAGCCGGTGATACCACTGGACTTCTTCGACCCGGTGATCCCCTTGGAGCAGGGTGCGCTCCGCGGCAACGTCACCCTCACCGGGGGGTATGCCTTCGGCATGTCGGTCCGGGTGGGCATCACCAACACCATCTCACTGGAGACCGGCATCCTTCAGATCCAGCGCAACTACCGGTACGCGTTGCTGAACGACACCAGCGGCTATGCCGATTCAGCGGCGTTCCGGTACATCGGCTACGAGATCCCCATCACCGCACTGGCCTATGTCCGGCTGGGAGAACGAATGTGGATGAACGCTGCCCTGGGCTTCTCCCTGGACGCCTACCCGAGCGACGTTCAGAAGGACGTGGAACGCGGCAGGATCTACGTGTACCGCAACAACTGGGCGCAGTTCGGTGCGCTGGCCAACCTGGGCGTGGAGTACCGGACCGAGCGCTCAGGCTATTTCTACCTCGGCGCCAGTTTCCACCGGCCCTTCGGTTCCATTGCCGTGGCGGACCTCACCTACTATGGGCCCACCTTCTTCCCGTATACGGTCCGCGGCGAGCTGGACGGCGGCTATCTCACGGTGGACCTACGCTACTACTTCCACGAGGATCCGGACCGCATGCGTGTTCGGCGGAGGTGAAGGCTGAGGTGACCTTTGATGGTACGCGGAGAGCCTCTACCTTGGCCGGACCACATCCCGAACCATGCTTCTCCGTACCCTGCTGTTCGCGACCACACTGGTCGCCCTGTCGCCGCTCACCGCCCAGCCGATCAACGACCCCTGCTCCGGTGCCGTTCCCATCAGTTGCGGGGGCAGCTACGCAGGGACCACGATAGACGCCACGGAGGACGCCGCCCCCACCTGTGTGACGGCGGTGACCGCTGCAGGTGTGTGGTATGTATTGGAGGGCGCGACCGGGCAGATCACCCTTTCGGTCTGCTCCCAGTTCGACTATGACACCAAGCTGAACGTGTATGTCGGAGGATGTGGAGCGCTCGCTTGTGTGGCCGGGAACGACGATGCCTGCGCACTTGGATCCACAGTGGTCTTTGCCGCTTCGGAAGGCACCAGCTACCTGGTGCTCGTACAGGGATACAATGGCCTGACCGGAACCTTCACGTTGGGGGTGAGCTGCGCACCCCTCACCAACGATGTATGTGCAGGCGCCATCCCGATCGCTTGTGGCGACACGCTCTCTGGAAGCACCGTATCGGCCACTGCGGATGGCGCACCGGATTGTGGCACGAGCGTCAGTGCGCCGGGCGTCTGGTACAGCTTCATCGGCGATGGCGACCAAACGACCCTGAGCACCTGTTCCAACGTGAGCTACGATAGCAAGATCAACGTGTACAGCGGTACCTGCGATGCGCTGATCTGCGTGGTCGGCAACGATGACACCCCGGGAGCGGGTACCTGCTCCACCGTTTCGTTCGATACCGAGGCGGGCGTGCCCTACCAGGTGCTGGTGCAAGGCTACAACGGTGCCACGGGCTCCTTCGACCTGGTGCGCAGTTGCCAGACCTGCGGCACACCCACCGCGCTGGACATCACGCCGTTCGACATCGCCGCCTCGTTCACGTGGGAAAGCAGCGAGGCGGGCGCGGGCTACATCGTGGAGTACGGACCGGAGGGCTTCACGCCGGGCACAGGCACCATCCTCACCGGCACCCAGGGCATCGCTGGGCCGCCCGTGCTGCTCACCGGCCTGACGCTCGCCACGAACTACGAGGTGTACCTCACGCTCGATTGTGGCGATGGCGACCTGAGCCAGCAGGTGGGGCCGGTCGGCTTCGCCACCATCACGGAGCCACTGGCACCCAACGCACTCTGCGTGAACGCCGTCCCGCTGACCTGCGACGGCTCTGCAACGGGCAACACCACACTGGGTCTTGTAGCCGACGCCCCCGCCTGCGGTTCCGCCAACATCACCACGAAGGGGCTGTGGTACAGTGTGGAGGGCAACGGACAGGTCCTCACAGTGTCGACCTGCAGTGCCACTGACTACGACAGCAAGATCAGTGTGTTCACGGGCGATTGCAACGCACCGCTGTGTGTCGCCGGGAACGATGATGCGGCAGGTTGCGGCGGCAACAGCAGTCAATTAAGCTTCCCCAGCATGGCAGGGGTCACCTACCTGGTGCTGGTGCACGGTTACAACCAGGCGGTGGGCACCTTCACCCTCAGCATCACCTGTGCGGACGGTTGCGAGACGGCCGGGAACGATGACTGCGTGAACGCCACCGAGCTGGTCATCCAACCGGTGGGGGGCTGCGAGGCGAGCACGGGCAGCAACGAATGCGCCTACCCTTCCTCCCTGCCCAACCCGGACTGCGACCCCTTTGCGTCGGTGGTGGACGTTTGGTACCGCTTCAACAGCGGATTCGCCCCCGGATTGAGCATCCTGGCCGAGGCCATCACAGCGGAGGAGGTGAACGTGGCGCTGTACAGCGGCTGCACGGCGGACACCTACATCGCCTGCTGGTCAGAAGTGAGCGCGCCGATCAACATCGCTGGTCTGCCGGAGAATACGGACTTCCTGTTGCGTGTGTGGAACAGTGGTGGTGCGGCGGCCGGCACCTTCAGCCTCTGCCTGGAGGCGGACATCAACACCAGCGTGGCCACCCCCACTCCACCCACCATACGACTAGCCCCGGTGCCCACGCAGGGACCACTGCGGATCGAGGGAGCGGAGGGTCTGCGCAGCGTGGAAGTGATGGACCTGCAGGGCCGCAGCCACGGTCGTTGGTCCCTTGCCCCAGGCCCCATGGCGACGATCGATGTCAGCAGGCTGGCGACCGGCACCTACCTGCTCCGGGGTGAGAACGGCGTCGTGATCGGTCGCTTCATGCGGGCCGACTGACGGATCAGTGCTTCACCACAGGAAGGCTTCGAACGCCCGTGTCCGTGAGCAGACGCACCCGGTACGAGCCGGGGGCAAGGTCGGCGATATCCGTGAACACGCGGCCATCCGCCGGCACGGGACCACTATAGAGGTGGCGCACTTCGCGCCCAAGGGCATCGAGCAGGAACGCTTGGACCGTGCGTACGTCGCCTTCGCCCAGATCGAGCACGAGCAGTGAACGGGTGGGGTTGGGATAGACCTGCATGTCGGCGGTCACATCGGCGGCGCGCAGCGCCGTCGATAGGTCGTTGACACGGAACCGCCACCAGCCCTGAGGGGCCACGATCGGCCGCCGCTGTACCTTGCCGCTGTTGGCAGTGGCCTCGATATAGTAGTACACCAATGTGCCGGGAGCCTGGGCAGGGATGGCCGCGTTCCAGTTGTTGTCAGCCCCTGCGCTCATGGCCACTTCGGTGTATCCCTGCAGCGTATCGGTGCTCCAGAACAGACGTGCCGAGGCAATGCCGGACCGATGCCGGATGTAGGCCTCCACTGGGTAGGGATCCTGCGCGTTGTCGGTATCGGTTAGCCGCTGATGCCGGATCAACAAGGGATCACGAACGCCGATGGCCTTGGTGATGCAGTGGATGGCACCGCTCGCACTGATGATGTTCTGGCCCTGGTCATCGCAGTCGATGCCGACGACGCGGTACCCCGGCAGCGCCTCGCGAAGGATGCGCAGGCCCACGGTATCGTACTCGGTGCGATAGGTGGGCACGAGCACGGTGCCATTGATGAAGATGTTGTTGGCATACGTGCGGTAGCTGGCGTTCGGCGGATAGCTACCGCCCGTGCTGGGGGGCATGGGTACACGTACCAAGCGGTATGGGTTCCCGAACAACGACGGCACCTGGTCGATGATCTGTTGCACGTTCTGTTCGATACGCGGCCCATCGCTCACACCTGCGGGGAATTCACCCACGAGCAGGGTCTCCTCATCGAGCAGCTTCATGTGCATGTCGATGTGATTGATGTTGTCATAGAGGAGCTGCTGCATCTTCACGTAGCGGTCGATCCCCATGAACTGCTGCATGATGTCGTTCACGCCATCGGAATTGCGCACCGTTATGTTGAACTCGCCGTTGGGTCCGTTCTCTTCATCCACCAGTTCGCTGCTGAAGGCGGTGCCAAAGCCATCGCTCATGAAATTGCCGCCTGTGTGGACCAGGTCGTACGGCGGTTGGTCCGTGCGGTACAGGGCCAGGCCGAGCGCATCGGCGAGGACCGCGCTCAAGGCATCATCCGCAGGGCGTGGCCTGTTGTAGATCCAATCCATGAGGTGGAGCGAGTCCACCTCGTTGGAATAGATGTTCTCCGGCCCGAAATCACGCACCCAGATGCTGTTGAAGTCGGCATTGAGGAAGGTGATGTTCTGAAGGTCATCCAACGGACCACCAAAGGAGCTGTTCAGGAGCACGGAGGTCACCTGTGCGGGGTCGTCGCAGACGATGATGACCTCGCATTCCTCCTTGGCGGCGCGTACGATCTGCTTGAGGATGCCGGTGTAGCTGGTCCATGTGACGACCAGGTGCTCCACCTCCTCCCATTCGGCCATGGTGCGTGCGGCGAAGGGTGGTGGTGTACTGATGCCGCGCCCATCGCTGCCCCGGCTGTTGCGGTAGGCGGGGATCAATGCGCGTTCCTCCGGTGCCAGCGTGTGGGGAAGGTCCTGGGCGGCGAGCAGTGCAGGGAACAGCAGAACGGGAAGGGCGGCACGGATGCGGTCGAGCATGGTGGCAAGTTAGGGCACCCTCGGCATGCGGCTGCACCGAAGCGTCACGCCCCAGGGGAAGGCTACGGTAACGCTCCTTCCGGAACGCTCTCCACAGCTGTGACCGGGCCGTTGTCCGCATCGGATGGCGCATGGACCGGGTCCGGCAGGGCATGCGTCAATTGGGCGTACATGTTCAATACGTCCCGGACATAATGGAACACCTGGGCGCCGTTGCAGTGCCCATTGCGCATCCCGGGGCGCATGTACCACTGTGGGCGGGCGAGCAGCAGCACGGTACGCTCCACGTTCCCTTCCCAGCGGCGGGGATCGAGCCCAAGCTGCTCGGCAAGCCGCTGGGCGTCGATAATGTGCCCCGGACCGGCATTGTAGGATGCCAGCACGAAGCGCAGCCGCTGATCGCGGTCGGGCACGGCGCGTCGCCACAGCGTGTCCAGCTTATTGACATAGCGCACCGCCGCAGCCACGTGGGCATCCACTCCATGGGCCACGTCGAGCCCAAGCCCTTGAGCGGTGCGTGGCATGAACTGCATGATGCCAGTGGCGCCCTTGTGACTGGAGGCGGTGCTATCGAACCGTGATTCCTGGTACGCCATGGCGACCAGCAGGTGCCAGTCCCATGTGATGCGTCCGGCGAAGGAGCGGAAGATGGCATCGTAGGGCGATACGCTGTCACCTTCGATGGGGATGGATCGCTTCGGCCGCAATCGCTGGGCTGGCTTCGCGCGGCGCGCGCGGTAGGCGTCGCAGATGAGGTCGAGCGCCCCGCTGCGCTCCTCCTCCTCGAGCTGGTGGTCGAGCGCCTGACGCAAGAGCGGGGCGTTGCGTCGCAGCGCGAAGCAGTGCTCAAGGGGTGGACCCACGGGCGCAGAGAACGTCACCAGCGGTGTCCGTTGCGCCTCATAGGCGGCGAGCGCATCGCTCACCACCACTGCCTGATGCCGGCCCAGCAGGAGCGAGGCGAGGAGCTCGTCCCCGGTGAACGGACCGGTGCCGTGATCGGCCACCACGGGACACAACGCTTCGCTCAGCGTGTAATCGGGCTTTCTGAACGGGGACGCCAGTGCGAGCAGCACCGTGTCGGTAAGGGGAGCCACCGAAGCCTTGCCCCTGGGAACCGGTTCGCGATGAACGGTGGCGACCACCGGGCGCACCCTGCGGTAGGCGCGGCTGAAGCGCACCCAGCGTGCATGGTCCCGGCGAGGCGTGAGCTGTGCCGCGATGATGTCCCCACGCCCTTCCTGCAGGGCCATCCACAGGCTGTCCGGGTGATCCACCGGGCGCGCAGCGATGGGGACGCCCAGGGTCCGCGCGAAACGCTCGAGCAGCTCCCACTCCAGCCCGCTTTCTGCACGTGGCCGCTGCTCCCAAGTTAGGGGGTCACGCAGCACCAGCACCCGCAGCGTGTCATGCCGCACCTGGTCCAGATCGCGCTCCACACGGGGACCGTCCCAAGGCGGCGGAGGCTCCGTGCGCATACGGCCGCGTCCGCTGCGCACCATCAGCAGGGCGATGAGGCCGGAAGCCAGCATCACCAGCAGGGAGCGGATCAGGTTGCGGCGGTTCATCGATGGTCGCGGAGGTGTTCCTGGATGTCGCGCATGAATACCTCGAATTCTGCAGTGTACTGGTCGCGATCGGCCCATAGCACCGCTTCCGCACCGCGCATCACATGCCCCTCGGGCACGCGCGCTGCCAGCCCGCTCAAGGCCCGTGCCAGACCTTCTTCGGACGCATAGGTCGTTAGCCAGTCACCTGCCGCCATGTGTTTGAGCAGCATACGGATGCCCGGTGGCATCAGTTCCCGATGTTCGACCAACAGCCTGTACATGCGGTCGGCGTAGCGTGCCAGAGGCTCCGAACGGAACGTGGCCCAATACCGGGCGAGCAGGTGGTCGTAGAACATGTCCATGACCACGCCCGAGTAGCGACCGGCATGGACGCGAAGGCGGGCCCTCCCCTCGCGCTGTGCGGGATGCGCATCGGTGTAGCTATCAATGGCGCGGTGGAGCCGGATGCCCTGTTGGACGAGCGGGTGATGATCATGGAAATGTCGGCCCTTGATGTCGTCCGCCATGAAATTGCCGACGATCACCAGAGGCTCTTCACCGCTGAGGAACAAATGCCCAAGGTAGTTCATGGCCGCGCCTGCAAGGTACTCCAGCGCCATCTGTGCGGGTCTTCGACCGTTCGTGTATCACGCTGACCGTCTTGCATGGCAAGGGGTACATTCGTGGCGCTGAGCACCATGCGCTGGTCCTTCCTGCATACGCCCTTCCTGAACGGTCCGCGGCCGGTCTACTGGTTGATGCAGTTGCTCAGCTGGAGCCTCTTCGTGGGGCTGTTCTACGCGTGGCACTTCATCAACGACCGATCGAACGCGGACGTGCTTCAGCTGATGGTGATGGAGGTGTTCATCGGGATCTCGGTGAGCCACCTGTTCCGGCACATCATCCTGCGCAAGAACCTTGTGCAGGTGGACTTCGGGACACTGCTGCCGCGCCTGGCGCTCTACGCCACGCTGCTCGCGCTCTTCGCCAACCTGTTGGAGATGTTGCTGCACGACGTGCTGCTCACCTCGTACAAGCCGCTCCATACGGAACCGCTCCTCACCCACCTGAACCGCGCGATCAACTGGGGTCTGCTGCTGATCATCTGGTCCGTGGCCTACCTCGCGTACTGCTACTTCATCCTGAACCGGCGGGAGGAGATCCGCAACCTGCGGCTGGAGACCGCCAACCGCGAGAACCAGCTCAACACACTGCGTGCGCAGATGAACCCGCATTTCATGTTCAATGCCTTGAACGGGATCCGGGCGTTGGTGGACGAGGACCCGGACCAGGCCAAGCGCGCCATCACCCAGCTGAGTGCGATCCTGCGCAACGCCATGGCCAGCGTGAAGCGCAGGACGGTTCCGCTCGGTGAGGAGATCGACATCGTGAAGGCCTACCTCGCATTGGAGTCGATGCGGTACGAGGAGCGCCTGCGCACACAGATCCATGTGGACCCCACGCTGGAACGCAACCTGGTCCCACCGATGCTGCTGCAGACCTTGGTGGAGAACGCCGTCCGCCACGGCATCGCGCACCTGCCGGCCGGCGGCGACCTGGTGATCGATGCAGTGCCCGGTACCAATGCCACGGTCATCACCGTTCGCAACAGCGGCAGTTACCGGCCCGTGAAGGGCAAGGGCGGTGGCATCGGACTGCGGAACACGCGCCGCCGGTTGGAGCTGCTCTACGGGGCAGCTGCCGCGCTGCATATCCGCGAGGTGGATGGCAGCGTGGTCACCACGGTCATCATTCCGCTCCACGAACAACGGACCGCCCCGACCACTCCTTCCGGGGCACAAGCCACAGCAACGCCATGAAAGCACTGATCATCGATGACGAGCGCCTGGCGCGCAAGGAACTGGGCAACCTGCTGGCCGCCCATGAACGCATCACCATCGTTGGCGAGGCCGCCAATGCGGACGATGCCGAGGCCCTCATCGCCGAGCACCGTCCGGACGTGCTCTTCCTGGACATCAACATGCCGGGTTGCACGGGCTTCGAACTGCTCGAGCGCCTCGACCACACGCCCCAGGTGATCTTCGTGACCGCATATGATGAGCACGCGCTGAAGGCCTTCTCCGTGAACGCGCTCGATTATCTCCTGAAACCCATCGACCCCGAGCGGCTCGCCGCAGCCATTGGAAAGCTGGAAGAGCCGCAGGACCAGGTCGCACAAGGGCGCGAGGTGCTGCGCGAGCATGACCAGATCTTCCTGAAGGACGGTGAGAAATGCTGGTTCGTCACGCTCAAGGATGTGCGCTCCTTCGAGAGCGAGGGCAACTACGTTCGTGTCCGGTTCGGTGACCAGAAACCGCTCGTGCTCCGCAGCCTGAACAAGCTGGAGGAGAAGCTCGACCCACTGGTGTTCTTCCGTGCCAACCGCAAGCACATCATCAACCTGCGCTGGGTGGAAAGCATCGAGCCCTGGTTCAGCGGCGGACTGATGGTGAAGCTGAAGCACACGGGCCGAGATGGGCAGCAGGAGACCATTGAAGTGAGCCGCAGACAGGCAGCGCGCTTCAAGGACCTGCTCAGCCTTTGAGCCCGGCGTCGATCACCAGCTGATGCCCACCGGGCAGTGGTCGCTGCCCATGACGTCATTGAGGATGAAGGCTTCCTTGAGCCGCGGAGCGAGGTCCTTGGTCACCAGCACATAGTCGATGCGCCAGCCGATGTTCTTGCTGCGGGCACCGGCACGGAAGCTCCACCAGCTGTACTTCACCTCGTCCGGATGCAGGTGGCGGAAGCTGTCCACGAAGCCCGCGCCGAGGAGCGCGTCCATGCCGTCGATCTCCTGCTGCGTGTAGCCGGCGCTCTTGTCATAGTTCGCCTTCGGCCGTGCGATATCGATGGGTCTGTGGGCCACATTAAGGTCACCGCACACGATCACAGGCAAGCCGCTGCGCGAGAGTTCCTGCACATGGCCGCGGAAGGCGGCATCCCACTCTGCGCGATAGCCCAGGCGCTTGAGGCCTTCACCACTGTTCGGAGTGTACACGGTCACCACGATGACGTCGGTGAACCACGCGGTGATCACGCGTCCTTCATCGTCATGGCCTGGCAGGCCGATGCCGAACTCCACCTTCTGCGGTGCGGTGCGACATGCGATGGCGGTGCCGCTGTAGCCCGCCTTCAGCGCGCCGTAGGCATGCACCTGATGACCGTTAAGGGTGGACAGCACTTCCTGCACCTGGGCCGGTGTGGCCTTGGTCTCCTGGAAGCACAGGATATCCGCATCCATGGCCTCTAACGAAGCAATAAGACCCTTGCCGACGGCGGCCCGAATGCCATTCACATTGAACGATACAAGCTTCATGGATGCGACGAATGAGCGCGTGAAGATACCCGCCCGATATCACCGGCCGGAAAGGACGATGACATGGTGCGAACGACGCCCCTCCTGCTCCACGAGCAACACGTAGGCACCTGCGGGCAGCGCGTGCAGATCGAGGGTGTGCGGCGTGCCAACACCAGTCCCGGATCGCGTCAGGAGCCTGCGGCCGCCCATGTCCCACACGGACAACTCGTACGCACCCTCCGGCAGACCTTCCAGTGTCACCCGGCCGTCACTGGGGACCGGGAAGACCTTGGGACCCACGAAAGCGTTCGCCTGCTGCTCCGTTCCGGTCTGCAGGTCGCAGTAGACCGCGCTCACGGACACTTCATACGGACCGCGGCTGCCACCAAAGGGATCGAGCAGCACAGGCAGGTAATAGGTACCCGGGTGTAGTGAATCGAAGAGCAGGGTGCGCGCTCCGCTCGGGCACAGGGCATCGTTGATGTCGCTCGCGAACACCGGCTCATTGCCTGGGCAATCCCGGAAGAGGAGGTCCCAATAGTTGCCAAAGACCGGATCGGTGCCGCAGTAAGTGATGCGCACATTGCTGCAGGCGCTGGTCGTAAAGGCATGCCAGACGGTAGGCACCGAGGGATCGTCGAGGAGGCTGCCCGGCTCACCATCACCGACCACCGTGGCCCCCGTGGTGTTGCCCGTGAACACAAGGGTATCGGCAGCCAGTGGAAGCACCGGAACATCCGTGCAGCGGTCGTTGTCGGGCACCTCACCCGCGCAGTTCAGAGCAAGCAGTTCGATGGCATAGCGCCCCACCGAACCATTGAACGCGTCGTTCAGCACGGGCAGGTAGTAGGTACCTGGCTCCAACGCATCAAATACCAGGGTGCGTCGGCCGCTTGCGCATTGGTCGTTCAGGATGGCGAACGGAGCGATGACGTCCGATGCGGTGCAATCGCGCACCAGCAGGTCCCAGTAGGATTGATAAGGAAGTTCGGTGGGGCAGTAGTCCACGGTGACCCGGGCACACTGGTCCAACGTGAAGGCATGCCAGACCGTGGGCAGACCGCTGTTACCGATCACCGTGCCTGGTGTACCGTCAGCAGTTGCTGTCGCGCCGCGCGTGTCGCCCTTCACCACGGCAGGTACGCCCAATACCAACTGCTGCACCGAGGCGCTTTCGCACAGGTCATTGGGCGGGGTCCCGCCAAAGCAGGCCCCCACCTTCACTTGGACGGCATACGGACCTGCGGCGCCCGCGAAAGGATCATAGATGACCGGCAGGTAGTACACACCGGGCTGCAGTGAAGCGAAGAACAGGGTGCGCATGCCATTGCCGCACTGATCGTCGAGGATCTGTGTTGGGTCGATCGTGAAGCCTGCTGGACATCCGGTGGCCAGGAGGTTCCAGTAGTTGGTCTGCCCGTTATCCGTGGGGCAGTAAGATACTTCCACGGCCGAGCAATGGGTGAGCTCGAAGGCGTGCCACACCGTTGGGATGGGTACCGTACCGAACAGTGTACCGGCAGCGCCGTCACCGGCGAAGGTGGCCCCCGTGTTGTCGCCGATGAACGTGGTCTCATGCCCCACGGGCAAGGTCACCGGCTCCACTCCAGTACAGAGGTCATTGGGTGGTGTTCCACCCGTGCATACGCGCGCCTTGAGCTCGATGCGATAAGCTCCGTAGGCGGTGCCGAACACATCGCTGAGCACCGGGATGTAGAAGGTACCCGTACCGAGCGAATCGTATATGAAGGTGCGATTACCGTCGCCGCAGAGGTCGTCGTTGATGCTCGTTGCTGCGATGGTCAGCGCGGCGGGGCAGCCTTTCGCGAGGAGCCCCCAGGTGCTGGTGAAGGCCGGTGCCGTACCGCAATAGGTCAATTCGACCCGGGTGCACTGGGAAAGGGTGAACGCATGCCAGACCACAGGCAAGCCCAACTGGCCGATCTCGTTCTCCGGAAAGGCATCATCGGTGAACGTGGCATCCACGGTGGTTCCTTCGAACACCAGCGAACCACCCAAGGGCAGCGGACGCGGCAATACGTGATCGCAGCGGTCGTTGGGGGGCGTGGCGAACGCAAGTGCACCGGTCAGCAGGAATACCCATGAAAAAGCTGCACGAACGAATGACCCCGACGGGTCGTTAAGGTGCACGGAACAGGTCATTATGAGAGGAACGAAGAATGGTCCTTCAAAGTTCCAGTTCTTCGACGGGGCCTTTCCCGGGGGCGATGAAGAGATACTGACGGACCCTTGTGAACGAGCGGTGCACGCGTACTTTGGAGGGCCGCACCTGCGTTCATCCGTCGATTTGATCGCGTCATTGGACGCGAACGGATCCAGACCGGTCAACTTCCACTTGCCATCGGGCCGGTCCGATCGGACATTTGCATCGTATCATCGTCCTACCGTACATAGCCCCGAGCCATGCCCCTTCAACCCTACACCGGCCCCTTCGGCCGCGAAGAACTGAAGCACCTGTTGCGTCGGACCCTGTTCGGGGTAACGCGTTCGGACCTGGCCCACTTCGAAGGGCAATCCCTGGAGCAGGTGGTGAACGCTGTGTTGACGGTGGTGAACGATACCACGCCGCCGATCAAGGCCTATACGGGTGGGCCACCCAATGCTCCGGACCCCAATGCCCTCGACCCACAGGTGCCCTTCGGCAGCACATGGATCGATACCGTTCGCTACGGCGACCAGGAGCAGTTGACAGACCTGACCGCTGCGCGCATCCAGAGCTACATGTTCTGGCGCACCGGCCTGATGCTCCACCAGGACCGCACGATCCGTGAAAAGATGGTGTTGTTCTGGTACAACCAGATGCCTGCGCAGGTGTTCGGCGTCTTCAACCCGCGCCTGAGCTACGAATACGACCAACTGCTGCGCGACCACTGCCTGGGCGACCACCGAGCGTTCATGTACGAGGTGACCATCAGCGGCTCGATGCTGCGGTTCCTCAATGGCTACCTGAACACTGCGGCGGCGCCGGACGAGAACTACGCACGTGAACTGATGGAACTGTTCACGCTCGGGGAGGGCAGCGGATACACCGAGCAGGACGTGCAGGCTGCGGCGCGCGTACTGACGGGCTGGACCGTGCGCGAACAGGACCTCGCCGAGGAGGTCGTTCTGCCCTACGTCATTTTCCGGCCCAGCCAGCATGACAGCGGAGACAAACAGTTCAGCTCCTTCTTCGACAACACCATCATCACGGGCCAGAGCGGTGCATCGGCCGGGTCGGTCGAGCTGAACGCGCTGCTGGACATGATCTATGCGAAGGAGGAGGTATCGCGCTTCCTATGCCGTGAGATCTATCGCTTCTTCGTGCACGGTGAGATCGATGCCACCACGGAGACCGAGGTGATCGAGCCGCTGGCCGAAGTGTTCCGACAGCATCACGGTGAGGCGGACCAACTGCGACAGGTGATGCATGCCCTGTTCACCAGCGACCATTTCTACAGCGAACAGATCCGGGCCTGCATGGTGATGAGCCCGGCAGACCTGGTGATCGGATCAATCCGCAAGCTTGAGCTGCCCGCTCCCACACCTGCACAGTTCCAGGCGCAATACCTCTACTGGCGCGATGCCTATTGGCTCACAGCCTACGCGGGCCAGGAGGTATTGAACCCGCCCAATGTGGCCGGCTGGCCCGCCTACTACCAGTTCCCCACCTACGACAATGTGTGGCTGGACACGGCCACTTATCCGGCGCGGAACAATTCACTTCTCGGCATCATCTATACCGGCTTCGCAACGGGCAACAACCTCTTCCACGTACCGAGCCGCAACCTGGAGTTCAAGGTGGATCCCGTGCAGTTGGTCGCCGGCTTCAGCGACCCCTTCGACCCCAATGTGGTGGTGGCCGAGCTGGCCGATCTGCTCTTCGCCGTTCCGATCTCACAGGCAGTACGGAACCAGTTGAAGACGAACTACCTGTTGCTGGGCCAGGCCAGTGACCACTATTGGAGCGATGCGTGGGAGATCTACAGCAACGACCCCAACACCACGGACATGACGGCCCAATTGGTGCCGCAACTGCTGCTGTGGTTGATGCTCGACATGGCCCAGGCCGCAGAGACCCAACTCCACTGATCCACCGTCACCATGAACAGAAGGAACTTCCTCCGCACTTCCGCCGTGGCGACCGTGGGCGGGCTCACCGTGCGCGGCGCCAGCAGCTCCCTGCTCGCTCCCCTGCTCAACGATGCCGCCGAGGACCGCGTGCTCGTGGTGGTGCAGCTCTATGGCGGCAACGACGGCCTCAATACCGTCATCCCGCTCGACCAGTACGACGTCCTGGCCATCAAGCGCCAGAACGTATTGATCCCCTCCTCGCAGACCCTCCCGCTCACGGGCCTCAATGGCACCGCGTTCCATCCGGCCATGGGAGGCCTGCGCGATCTCTGGGAGGATGGCAAGCTGGCCATCGTACAGGGCGTGAGCTATCCCGACCCCAACTTCTCGCACTTCCGCGCCACGGACATCATGGAGACGGGTGCCAACGCGGACCAACTGCTCAGCTCCGGCTGGACGGGACGCTACCTCAACATGGAGTATCCCAACTTCCCGGCTGGATACCCCAACGTGGACATGCCCGATCCGCTCGCCATCCGCATCGGTGGGCCCATCGGCCCGGGGTTGCAGTACCAAGGGGTGAGCATGGGCACGGCCATTTATGGCAGCGAGGATCCCCTGAACCTCTCCGGCAACATCTATAACGATCCAGTATCTGCAGCCTGCAATGGCGGCAAGCTCGCCTTCGTGCGCCAGGTGCAGCGCCAAACGGACCTGTACGGCGATGTGATCCAGGAAGCAGCTGTGGCGGGATGCAACCTCAACACCCTCTACCCCGAGGGCAACGCACCTGGGGCTGAACTGGCCAGTGCCTTGAAGCTCGTGGCACAATTGATCTGTGGCGGACTGAAGACCAAGGTCTACTGGGTGAGCATCGATGGCTTCGACACGCACGCCCAACAAGTGGTGGCCGACGACCATACCATCGGCACGCATGCGACGCTGCTGCAAGGCCTCAGCGATGCCATCCACGCCTTCCAGGACGACCTGCAGCTGCTGGGGTTGGAAGACAGGGTGCTGGGCATGACCTTCAGTGAATTCGGCCGCCGCATCGTGGACAATGCCTCGCTCGGCACCGACCACGGCAGTGCGCAGCCCATGTTCCTCTTCGGCACGCAGGTGATACCGGGCATGATGGGTACCAATCCCGATATCCCCGCCAATGCCACGTTCCAGACCAACCTGGCCATGCAGTACGACTTCCGCTCGGTGTACGCCAGCGTTCTGAAGGATTGGTTCTGTCTGGCAGAGAGCGAGATCGACGCCATCCTGCTGGACAGCTATCAGCCACTGAACCTGATCGATCCGGCGGGCTGCCTGATGACCGGTACGCATGCGCTCAACCAGTCGGCGGGCCTGAACGTGCTCAACGCTTATCCCAGTCCGTTCACCGAGCGCACCACATTGAGCTATACCAGCAAGGGCGGTCGCCTCATGATCCAGGTATACGATGAGCAGGGACGCCTGGTGCGCACCGTGGTGAACCAACCCACGCCAGCTGGCACCTATACGGTGGATGTGGACATGGGTGACCAACCCGCTGGAGTGTATTATGTACGCCTCCAGAACGAAGGCATCCAGCAGGTGCGCAATGTGCTGAAGGTGCGCTGAGCGCGACGCTGGGGAGGGCGCTGACGGCGAGGCGTTACATTGGCGGTCACGCAGCACTGCCATGGAGCCGACCGCCCCCCTCTCCCACACCCCCGTTGAGCCCGAACCGACCGCAGCCGTGCGCTACGAGGATGTGGACCCCTACGTGGCCGACCACCGCGACCAGCTGCTGATGCAGACCCGGTGGAACCTGATGACGGCAAGCCAGATGAGCGATCTGAAGGCGAACCTGATGTTGACCCTTTCAGCCGTGATGCTCCAGTTCGCGCTGGTGAAGGTCTCCGAAAGCGCACAGCAGGAACAGGTGGCACATTACTGGGCCATCGTACTGGGTGCGCTGACCACCATCATCCTCAGCGCCTGGTCCACCATCCCGAAGAGCCCATTGCTGATGAAGGAACGGCCGGACAGCGGGTCCGACAAGGTGCCCTTCAACCTGCTGCACTTCACCAACTTCATTGAACTGAGCCTGCCCGAGTTCAAGCGGCACATGAACCATGTGATGAGCACGCCGCCACGCACGCACGAAGCCATCCTGGAGGAGTTGCATGCCCACGGGCGCTTCATCTCCCGGCGGAAGTACCTACCCCTGCGCCTGGCCTACTTGAGCTTCCTGCTCACCTGGCTGATGGTGGCGATCATCTACCTGGCGGCCGATTGACGCTGCGTTCGCGTGGACCTGACCCGCACCCGCATCAAGAGGTGCCCATCGTTGCCGCTCATTCCTGCGAACACTCCGGCGTGCCCATGTGCGCATGCCAGCCCATCCGTACCAGGCGGTGCGGATCGGGGAGGTCGATCGTAAGCGATGCCTTGATGTGTGCCGGCAGATACAAGGGTGCCACGATCCCTGTTGCCTGTGCGGACCAAGCTGCAGGCCGCCCGGCTCATTCCTCGCGCTTCAGCCAGGCCTGCACCATCCTCAACTGCCCATAGGAATACCTATCGCCGAAGTGGGCGCGGACCTCGCCGCTGTTCTTGTCGGGGTTGTCGTTCATCCAATCGGCGATGGTGTCGCGATCACCGGCGGGAAGCAGCCCATCGATCTCCAAGATGCCTTCGCCGATGCCCCGTGCCGCATGGCCTTCGATGGTACTGAGCGAGAGCCCCCGCTCCTTCGCCACCTCCTCCAGGCTCTTGCCTTCCTTCACCAACACATAGGTCTTCAGGTAGGTCTCACCCTTGATCTTGGGAGCCTTGGGCCCACCATCGGCCTTCGGCTTTCGCTTGCGGGAGAGGGAGCGCTCGACGTACTCGTCCGCCTCTGCAGGGTCCCACTCTGCGTCACGCTTACGGCGTCGGCCGGTCTTCAGGCTGCTGGCCGGTGCATGCTCGGCCGCCCAGGCCTTCACACCCTCCACGATGATGGCTCGTTCGGCGGCGAGTTTCTTCTCCTGCTCCGCATCACGCATCACCTCCCGCCCTTCCAGGATGCAGGTGGTCACGTGCGCAGCTTTTCCGATGGCAGCCACCTTCTTCACCAGCATACCGTCCAGTTCACGCAGCGCGTCGGCGTATTGCTTGGTGCGCGTGAGCATCTCCACCTGCGCCAAGTGCTGCAGCTGCTCCTTCATGGCCTCGCGCAGGAAACCACCGTAATAGTCCGCCCCCCTGGCGATGCGCTGGAGCAGAGAGGCACGGTCGTTCGCATGCAACAGACGCACCAACTGACCCTGGAACTTGCGTGTGTTCTCCTCCTCGGTGCGCAGGCGGTCGCGGAAACGTTGAAGGGCGGACTTCATTCCCTCGTCCTCGAACTGCCCGATCTCGTCGTGGTCCCGCTGGATGTACTCAGCGCGTTGGAGCAGGTCGCCCAGGTCGAAGGTGCTCACGAGCATGTCGTGCAGGAAGCGCCGCTGGAATTCCTGCAGCTGCTCGGGCAGCGGCTGCTGGGTGAGACGCCGTTCGCTGAAGGCCACCACATCGCGGTCGGTGGTGACCACCGAAGCGTCGATCCGGGTGCGGAGGATGAGCCCTTCCAGCGCGCGCAGGCGTGAGAGCGCCACGTAGACCTGCCCCGGCGCGAAGGCGCGACCCACATCGATGATGGCCTTGTCGAAGGTGAGGCCCTGGCTCTTGTGCACCGTGATGGCCCAGGCCAGCTTCACGGGGTATTGCTCGAAGCTGCCGATGACGCGCTCCTTCTGCTCCTTGGTCACGGCATCCACCTCGTAGCGCTTGTTCTCCCAGGTCTCGCGCTTCAACACGTAGGGGCTGTCGTCGTCCAACATGCGCACATGCACCCTGCCTTCGGCGATCTTCTCCACGCGGGCCAGCTTGCCGTTGAAATAGGCCTTCTCCATGTCGTTGCGCGTGAACATGATCTGCACGCCCTCCTTCAGCTCCAGGTCGCGCAGCACGGGGTACATGCTCTCGGGGAAGTCGCCCTCGATCTCCGCCTCGAAGCGCTGGATGCGGCCCGGCAGCTTCTCCAGCTCCCGTTGGTTGATCTCGTCCGCCGTACGGTTGTGGGTGGTGAGGGTGATCACCCCCGCCGTATCGGCATCGCTGAGCTCCGGCCGGAAGTAGGAATTGAGCACATCCACATCGGCCTGGCTGACGGTGTTCTCGCGGAAATTATTGAGGATCGCGATGAAGCGTTCGTCCTGCTGCCGGAAGATCTTGTCCAGTTCAATATGGGCGTAGCCGCTCTCCTTGAGCGCGCGGCTCTTGAAGAAGTGCATGCTGTCGTAATAGCGGTGCAGCACGTTCCACTCCTCGTCCTTCACGATGGGTGGAAGCTGATAGAGGTCGCCGATGAAGAGCACCTGCACCCCACCGAAGGCGAGGTCCCAACGTTGGCGAACGGTGCGCAGGCGATGGTCGATGGCGTCGAGCAGGTCGGCGCGGAGCATGCTCACTTCATCGATGATGAGCAGGTCGATGCCGCGCAGTACGTTCCGGCGGAGGGCATTGAGCGGATGGCGGCGGTTGAGGGTATCGCGGTCGTGGAAGCGTCCGTACTCGCCCACATCGGCAGGCAGGCGTCGTTCGGGCACGAAGGAGCCGAAGGGAAGCAGGAACTGGCTGTGGATGGTGACGCCACCCGCGTTGAGCGCTGCAATGCCGGTGGGAGCCACCACGATGTGGCGCTTGTGCGTGCGCGCGGCCAGGCGGTGGAGGAAAGTGGTCTTGCCGGTGCCCGCCTTGCCGGTGAGGAAGACGTGGCGGTTGGTGCTGTTGACGAACCGGGCGGCGAGTACGGCCATTTCGGTCTCAACGTGATCGTCGGAGCCTGCCATCGAGCGCAAGTTCGGTAGCGCAGGGGCTTCACAGGGATCGTGGGTGGTGGGAATACGAACAGCAGCGCTGCCTTCAACTACATGCAACATGGGGGTTAGGGTTCAACGAACGGCTCCGGTAGCTGACGACTGGATCGTCACCGGCATGACGCGAATATAGTCGATCGGTCGACAGTATTCTGCGCGCTCCGACCACGATCTTTGCCAACGCAATGAACTGGCTTCCGCTCAACGACCCGGCGCAACTGGCCGAGATCGATCAGCTCTCCATCAGCAGACCCGTGCTGATCCTGAAGCACAGCACACGCTGCAACATCAGCGCGGCCGCCCTTGCGCGCCTCGACAGGAGCGGAACACCCGAACGCCTGGAGCCTGCCTACTACTTGGACCTGCTCCGCTTTCGGCCCCTCTCCAATGCCATCGAGGCACGCTATGGCATCGCCCACGCGTCGCCGCAGGTGCTCATCATCCGCAATGGAAAGTGCGTGTTCGACACTTCGCACTTCGGCATCGTGTTCCGCGATGTGGCCGCCGCGATGGAGCGCGCTCAGTGAGCCACCACCAAGCGCTGCACGCGATCGCCCACGCGAACGCTGTAGGCCCCGTTCGGAAGAGCGCTCACATCGAAGGAAAGCACAGCACCCGTTGCAGGCTGGCGCAACACGGAACGACCCGCAGCATCGCATACCTCCAACAACTCCGCCACGAACGGCTCCGCTGGACGCAGATGCACCAAGGTGTTGGCGGGTGAAGGGAAGAGCGTGAACGATGGTTCGCCGATCTCCTCCACGCCGATGCTGATGTTGCTGATCCGCGACAGGCCCGTGCTGGTGCTCACCCAGATGGAGCCATCGACACCCAGCGCGAGGCGCCGCACGTTGGGACCTGCGAGCCCATCGTTCTCTTCGATCTGGCTCCAGGCACCGTTCGCGTAGATGCTCACACCACCGACCGTGACCAGGTAGTCCACATAGACGCCGGCCCATACTCGTCCATTGTCATCCACCAGCATGTCGGTGATGGGGTTCAGTTCATCCGGTGGCGGCAGGATGAAGGCGTTCGGATGGTCCGCCACATGTTCGTCGTTCGCGTTCAGCACGGAGATGCCTTCCGCGGTGCCCACCCACTTCTGCTGGGCATCGTTCACAGCGATGCTGCGGATCCGGTTGCTCAGCAGGCCATCCGATGTAGTGATGGTGCTGAAGGTGCTGCCGTCGTACACGATGATCCCGCCCAGACCGCCGCTGAGGTAGACCGTGCCATCGCTTCCGAAGGCCACATGAAGCGCGCCACCGAAGGGGATGTTCGGAGAACCGTAGGCAGTGAAGGTGTTGCCATCGAAGCGCGAAGCACCGTTGAGCGTTGCCACCCAGATCTCCCCGGAAGGGGCCTGCTTGATGCTCTTGATCTCGTTGTCGCCGAGCCCGTCGGCGGTGGTGTAGGTGATGTAGTCCGTGTCATCGAAGCGGCTCAGGCCGAAGTCGCTGCCCACCCATACGTCGCCGTTGTTCATCACACCGATGGCATACAGATCGTTGCTCGGCAAGCCCGGATGCGTGGTCGTGGTGTGTACGGTGAAGGACGTTCCATCGAAGGCGGCCACACCGGCCGACGTGGCCAACCAAATGGTACCGTTCGGCGCAACGGCCACATCGCGGATGTCATCGCTCGGCAGCCCGTCCGCCATCGTCCATGAGGTGATGGTGTACTGGGCGCGCAGCAGCGGCAGGGTAAGCGCAACGAGGCAAAGGGTAAGGAGCGTTCTCATGGGATGATGATGAAGGGCTGAACGAACACATCCGCTTCGGTGCGGATGTGCAGGAGGTAATGACCAGCAGCGAGGGTGCTGGTGTTGTATACGATATGGTGCTGGTCGGTGTAGGAAGTTACCGGTGCGAGCACACGACCATCGGGCCGCAGCACCTGGACCTCGATCGTGCCGGTGACGTCCACGAAGAGGTTGATCTCGTCCTGCGCCGGGTTGGGCCACATCCGGGCGGTGCGTTCGAAGAGCGCTTCATCCTGTTGCCTGTTGTACGCATCGGCGGTGGGCTTCAGGCGCTGGAACGTGCCGGTCCCGTTGGGCAGGCGGCCCCAGCTCTGCAGGGGGTACTGCTCACCGAAGGACACCCGGTCGATCACCGTAGAGCTGTCGTAGGCGAGCAACACGGTCTCTCCCCCGCCGTCGAGACGGAAGGAGGCATGGTCATCCCCCACGGATGTGCGCTCGTCCGCCCAGATCACCAGGTATTCGCCGGGTGATAACGTGGTGGTGGGCAGCGTCCACTTGGTTGGATCCTCCGCATCATCGCTCAGGTGCAACCCCGCCGTGGATACCGCGAACGCGCTGCGGTTGTAGAGTTCCACCCAATCCGAGGCAGCACCGGTGGGGTCCAGCACGAGGCCGTCGTTCACCGCCATCACCTCATTGATCACCACCATGCCCGGTGTGGCGCGCGCTACCAAAGTGAAGGTCTCGTTTGCCGCGTTCTCCGGGAGGAAGGCGCCCGCCACCGCATTCTCGGCATAGATGTAATACTCCAGATAACCGGTGGAGAGCGGTAGTTCGATCCCGTAGATGCCGTCGCCGCTCGTGCCATCGCCATGTGCGCCATCGTCCCACAGGCCTGTACGCACGTAGCGTGCATCACGGTCATTTCGCCAAAGGAGAAGCACGGTATCCGCGCCCTGCACAGGCACGTTCAGTGCAACGGTGGTTCCCACGGTGGGCACCTCGGGCGCAACGGTAAGCGCGCCGAAGACCGGTTGTCCGCTCATTCCGGGATAGCCCAACAGGTAAGTGCTGCGCGCATCCATCAGCTCGGTGATGCCCGGATAGGCCACGGTGAAGGTGACGGTGGCATCGAGGTTGTCGGCGAAGGCCTGGTCCGTGTAGAACTTGTTGGGATCGGCCTGCACGTGTGGAGCGATGAGCGACCGCAGTTCCAATGCACGCGCACGATACTGTCCGTTGGCGAAGTGGGTGTTTATCAGCGTACGGAGGTGCGCGAGGTACATCCGCTGGTACATCGGTCGTTCGAAGAGGCGACGCATCAACGGGCGGGGGAACACGCTTGGACCGTTCACATGGCTCAGCGGATCGAGTGTCTTCGCCTGTGCAATACTGAAGCCGTTCCAATAGGTGCTGGCATCGGTCAGGCGGAAGCTGGCGAAGGACATGTTGAGGTCCCAGAGGATGGGGTTCCAAAGGCCGTCCTTGGTGCGGTACAGGTAGTAGTTCTGCGCATAACCCACGTAGCTGTCGAAGTTGATCAGCGCGTAATTGAAGGCATGCATCCACAGGGTGCGGTCCACGTTCAGTACTTCCTCTATGGCGGCAGGTTCCTGGTTCAGCGTGTGGATGAGTTCCAACAGATGCGCCCATCCAGCGTCGGACTGCAGCTCGTACAGGGTGTAATAGTCCGTGCTGTCCGTTCCCGGCGTATCGCTCAGGTTGCAGTTCTCTCCGGTGAGGTCCACCGTGGGCGGATTGCCTTTGAAGAAGCTCCCCTCCTTCTCATCGAAGCGCTCCTTGAGAAAGTCCCTGCCCACGTCCTCCACATTGGTGTAGAGCCCGACCAGCTCATCGTTCACGTAGAGATCGGCGTAGTTGGCGCGGGAGGCCGGCATGTGTGCACGGGCCACCTCATAGGACAGCACCTCTCGCAGGAAGGACGGGTCCTGGATGACGTTGCTGAGCTTCAGCTTCTCGTAGCCCTGATAGTCCTGCCCTTCGTGCACCTCGTCCAATTTGATGTTGAACGGGTTCTTCAGGCGACCCACGGCGAAGGAGCTGTAGCCCTTGTGCCGCACGCCCACATCAGGCAGCAGTGTACCATCGATGTAGAGGTCGCCGAGGAGTCGCTCATCCTCCCCGACCACATACAGGCTGTCCAGGGTGTGGCGCCAATCGGGTACGTCGAAGTACAGGCGCAGTTCGCGCACCGTGGCCGCGTCATACAACGGCACCTGCGCCACCACCGCCAAAGGCAGCAACGCAACACTGAGCAACGACCAACGCTCGAATCCGAACATCGCGATCAGTTCTCCACGAAGATGCGGCGGCCATCGAGGGCCCCGGTGCTGTGCTCCACCACCACATTGTACAACCCCGCAGGGAGATCGCTCACATCGATCGTCCAGTCCGGTGCCTGGCGCGCCACTTCGCGCCCCGTGGCATCCAGCACGAGGAACTGTTCCATCGTGCTCATGTCGATGCCCTGCAGGTTGATGATGCCGCGCGCTGGGTTGGGATACAGGCTCCACGCTTCGGAGGCATCCATGGTCGCCACTTCCGTCGCCAGGCCGCAGGGATCCTCGCCCAACAACGCCGTGATCCCCGGAAAATCGCAGGTGTATCGGAACGCCTTCTGAGGACCGGCGTTGTATTGCCACACCGTCTGTCCGCTGCTGTTCACCTCGTACATGTACTGCCCGCTCAGCGCCACGAACACATTGCCGTTGGGCATGATGTCCGCCGCGCTCTGGCCACTGGCGTATGCCAGGCAGGTGTGGCGCCAGTCATAGGTGGACGGCCCCCATACCGTACCGGGTGTCCATGGATAGGTGTATCCCTCGCGGGCCGGATCGATGGCATCGATGGTGGTGGTGGTGTTGCCGCCGCCGTTGTTGTTCACGAACATCAGCCAGCCGGCCATGGGCGCGTTGGAGCGCACCCATTTCACATCATGCACCGCAGCAGGAATGCGTTGGGTGCCGGTCACTCCATAGTTGGCGGGCTTGCCCCAGCGGAAGAGGAAGTCGCCACCGCGGCCGGCGTTGCCCCCGGTGTGGCCGGCAGCTTCTTCGGTGGTGGTGCTGTGGTCGATGATGAAGATCTCGCTGAGGTAACGGGCACTGAACACGATCTGGTCCAATTCCGCATTGTAGTCAATTCCGTTCTCGTGGAACCAATCAATGCCTCCGCCCGGGCCACCGCCACCGCTCACCGTTACGTTGATGTTCATCCGTTCGGGATGCGCTGCGATGGGCATGTAGTTCGGCTTCGTGGCGTCCGCGAATTGGATGAAGCGGTCCTCCATGTTCCATTCCCAGACGATCTGGGCGGTACTCCCCGTTGGCTGGATCTCGATGATGCGACCGGGATACTTCGCCGTGCTTCCCGTGTACCCCAACGCTTGCAGCTGGGCTAGTGTCTTGCGCACATAGGCCAGCAACAGCACGTTCCCGTTCGGCATCAGACACATGTCGTGGTGCGTCACGTAGTCGGTGGTGGAATAGGTGAACGACCAGACCACACTGCCGTTCGCATCCAACTCCTGCACAAGACCGCTCACCGCCGCCGAGTTGATCGCATTGCCGCTGTTGACAGCCGTGCGCACGATGTTGCCGTTGGGCTTCATCGCCATGGCATAGCTGAAGGTGGATGGACAGCTCCACGTCTTGACGGTGGTCCCCTGCGCGCTCACCAACCGGGAGGTGGTCTGGTTCATCAGGTTGTACAGCACATAGCCGTCGAACGGCAACTGGGCCTGCGCGGAAATGGAGAGCAGGACCAGTAAGGTCGCGCTGAGGGACCGGTGAAGAGCGTGCATCGAGATGACCTAAGGTGAGGGTAACAGTAAAGCAACGCGAAGTTGACATTCGCTTTGACGCTGACAAGGCACCTTGGTTTGATCGCGCGATACGATCGACCAATGCACGATACTCCTTCGATGGATCGTACTATCCAACGCCTGGGTACGTTAGCTGGGCCAACAGTAAGCGCATGAACATTCCATTGCTCGCACGGATCGCCCGCATCACGGGTACGGTCATACTGCTCTTCCTCGTCGTGGTGTTGATCGGTGCCTTCAGCGGCGACAGCTCCGACCCACCGAATGGACCTGGCTGGACGGTGAACACCCTGCTGCAGGCGTTCCTCTACCCGGTGGTACCGATCATCGGACTTTCCATGGCCTATTGGCGCCCCTTGTCCGGTGGGCTTGTGGCCAGCGCGGGCCTGGTGCTGCATGCCGCATTGGTCCCTGACATGCTCCAACCGGTGCTCATCCCCCTCCTCCTGCCCGGCCTGCTCCACCTTTTCGTGGGGTTGCGCTCCCGCCGTTCGGTCCCTGCGTGACACCAACTTCCCGCCGGATCTGCGCGGCGGATCCAAGGACGGGCGTGGACCTGCTCATGATGCTGGGATGGGCGAGGATGACAAGTCCCCTACCCCACGAGCGATGAATCGACGGTTGAGGTCGATCCGCCGTTCACAGCAGGAACGGTGAAGCGTACCGCTTCCCTTCCACCCCACATGGGTGCACCGATCGACGACCGGTCAGGCAGCATTCCCGGTCCGTTCCCGCGTCATTGGTACATGAACCGGACCCTACTCTTCTTCGTGCTCGTCATCCTGGCACTGGCGGGCAACGCCCAGACCCACTTCTACATCGACCAGATCGCCGTGGACCCGTCGAACCCCACCACGGCAGACAACGTGAGCATCGCGCTCATCGGCAACCTCAGCGATGGGGGTGCATACGTTCAGACCGCGGTGGCTGATGTGGGCGGCGGAACGGTGAACATCACCCTGGTCGCCCTGAGCAACGGCGGCATCACCGTGCTGGTGCCGCACACGGAGACCATCGTACTGGGCCAGCTGCCCGCAGGCACCTACACCATCGACTTCACGGACGCCAGCACCGGCATCCTGGACGGCGCCCCACCCGCACAGCACACCTTCACCGTGAGCGGTTCCGAGTTCCCTTGTGCAGAACTGACCGTTGACGTGCAATGGGCCTTCTTCAGTGACACGGCCGTGGTGGTGCATGTGCAGAACCCCACTGTGGAACTGTTCGACCATCCGAACTTTATTCTCTTCGATGCGCAAGGCGACACCCTGGCCAAGGAGACGGTGACCTACTTCGGCATTGCCCAGGACAGCTGGCATACGCTGCGGTTGATGGACGGTGTGGAAGCGCCCGTGGGGGCCTTTGATGGCCGCTTGGAACTCTGGACAGGCTTCACCTCGGTGCTGGCCTGCGTCTGGGAGCAGATTTTCGACCTGTGCCCTCCCAGCAGCTGTACCACCGTGCATCCCACCTTGGCGAATTTTGGCGGAGCGCAGGCCACGGGTACATTCCTCTACAACATATGGAACGACCAGGGGCTCATCGCCGAGGGCCAGTTCGTGCTGACGAACGAACTACAGACGGACAGCGATACACTGTGCCTTCCACCGGGCAACTATGTGATGGACGTATCACCCCCCACACCGCCCGCAGGAGCACCGGTATATTTCATCGCAGGACAGGGACCCAACTCAACAGAGGCCTGGCCGGTGGTCTGGTCGCTCCCGGTGGGCTTGAACTTCATGCTGCTGCCCCATTGCGTGGGAACACCGCAAAGCATTGGTGATGGGCCGACACCCGGTCTGCGCATCACCACGGTCCCTGGCGGGCTGTGGGTGCGGAGGGCGGACGGCCGACCGTTGGGTGCGCTGCGGCTCATGGACACCCAGGGGCGCCTCGTGCTCACGACCAATGGCCTGCAGGATCATCAGTACCTGTCCGTGCGCGGACCAGGCATCTACATACTGAGCGCGGATGATCACGCCGTGAAGATCGCTGCCGGCATGGAGTGAGCAAGGTCATATCGCTGGCTGGAGCGGGGCACTATCTTCATTCCTCCATCCCCCCTGCCATGGCACGTACCATCCTCGCCGCACTGCTGCTCGCCGCAACGAGCACGAACGGAACGCACGCCCAGTTCGACACCTCTCTCACCACGATCTGCGAAGGTTGTCCGCTTTCGGAGTTCCTGCTGGAGTGGGACACCGCGCCCGGCGCGGATGAACTGGTGCAACAGGGCGACAGTCTGTATGTCCGCTCCAACAATGGGCTTGGCGGCTTCGGCGATCCGCAGTTCGTGTCCGCACTACCCACCGGCGAACAGCTCGTGCTCTTCGAGGATGTGGACGATGATGGCGATGCGGACCTCTTCACCCACCTGGCCGGTACCGTGCACCTGTTGCGCAACGAAGGTGGTTCCTTCTCCACCGTATTGCTGGACACCGAACTGAACTTCGATGATTGGCAGAACCACCCGGCGTGGTTCGGCGCGGTGCGTGCCATGCACGTGGACGAGGATGGGCTGAAGGATCTGGCCCTGCGCCGCAACAACGGCAACACCTTCGTATGGTACCGCAACGATGGGGTCGGCGGGTATGTGAAGCGCACCGAGACGCTGCCGATGAACGTGATCACCGACGGCGACATCGTGGCACTCGACTGGAACAACGATGGGCTGAACGACCTGGTCACCACCACGGAGAGCGAGGTGCATGGCGTGGTGATCTTGCAGGAGAACGGCGCGTGGACCAGTGAGCCGGACACCATCTGCACGGCGGACAACGGCTTCGGCATGCGCTTCTGGGACGTGGCGGACCTGAACAACGATGGCGTTTTCGACCTGCTCACCCCCCTGCACATGTTCCTCTCCGATCCGGACTCGGTGTTCTATCGGCGCCATGTGGAGACCAGCTTCAACTACAACGATTACCGCCGCATCATGGACCTGGACTGTGACGACCGGCCCGAGCTGTTCGGAAAGGCCCTGAACATCGGCAATGCCGTGTTCCACGTGGTGCAGATGGAGGGTGATAGTTTGGTGAACGGCTTGTGGGAGGAGTTCGACCCCTTCCTGATCAGCAACATGCTGCACGTCGTGGCCGACCTCAACGCCGATGGCGCCGCCGACCTCGTGTTCAAGCAGCTGCCCTTCGCCGAGGCTACGGTATACGCCCGCTACAACCTTGCCACGGTCCCCGAGGTATCGATCACCCTGCCGTTCACCTCGTTGCCGTATGGCACGCATGTGCTCTTGGCAGGCGGTACCCCCGCGGGCGGCACCTGGTCCGGCGACGGCGTGGTGGGTGACTCGCTGTTCACAGAGCTCACCACGGGCTGGCCCATTGATATCACCTATTCCTACACCACGGAATACGCCTGCACAGGCTCCGCCACGGCGCAAGTGGACCTTGTGACTGGCCTGGACGAAGCGAGCGCCACGATGCTACTTGCACCGTACCCCGTGCCGGCGAACGATGTGGCCTGGGTACCGGTGACCGATGCGAGCGCCCTGCTCCAAGTGCATGATGCCATGGGCCGGCTGGTGATGCCGTCCATCACCCGCCACGGCGACCGCCTCCACATCGCCACGGACCAGCTGCCCGCCGGCACCTACCTCCTCACGACGATGGTGCAGGGCCAGCCCACCGGACATGGCCGGTTGGTGGTGATGCACTGATGTGAACGAGGTCCCGCATCATGCGGATCTGGTTGCTCGCTGTACAAGCCTTCCTGGCCGTGAACGCGCTGATAGGTGGGCTGCTGATGATGCTCGCACCCGATGGCTCGCTGCTCCAGTTACCGGCCGGCTTCATGCACAGCACGCTCTTCGCGGACTATTCCTGGCCGGGCATGATCCTCTTCGCCATGCTGGGCCTGGGGCATTGCTCAGGCTTCATGCTCACGCTGCGCGGCTCTTCCCTCGTATCACGCGCAGCACTGATCCTCGGCACGGGAACCCTGATCTGGATCGGTGTGCAGGTGTTGCTGACGGAACTGTTCTGGCTGCAGGGGTTCATTGCTGCGCTCGGCCTATTGGAAGTGATCACCAGCCAGCAACGGCCTCACTCCAAGGTGAAAGCCTTCGTCCAGCGCACCGCTCCATCGGCAAAGCGGAAACGGAGCCTGTAACGCCCCGGCATGGCCGAACGACCATGGGCTTGCATCCACTCCACCAAGGGGATCTGCAGCTCGTGGCCGTGTGCCTCCTCCGAAGGCGGACCGCAGTCCAATTGGTGTTCCGGCATGGGCACCAGCTCCTCCCAGCCGTTGTTGCGCACCACTTCCATGGCCATCAAGGGCATAATGCCGCCGCATGCTCCGGTGAGCATCACATTTCCCCAGAAACGCAGCACGGCGGTATCTCCACGCAGCTCCACCAGCTTCACTTCGCGTGTAGCACTGGGCCGTTCGCGCACCTGCATTGCTTCGGTCGGCCCACCGACGTGTTCGACCTTTCGTGTCGATACGGCATCGTGCTTTCTTGACTCGCGGATCAGGTTTTGGGCAATGCGTTGTTCCACGTCGTGCATGCGGGAGTCCTGCGCCAGCGCCTCGAAGCGGAAGTGGCCCGGCCGGAACCTGATCAGCTCCGGTGAAGGCACCAGCCCGCTCCTTGCCACCCGGTGGTGTACAAGGTGTCCGCGCACGTTGACGTCGTTCGGCATGTCTACGCGCATGGTGTCACCGGCCTGGATCACCAACAGGTACTGACCCCGGCACCAACAGTCGATGATGTTGAAGCGCAAGTGACGGCGGCGACCGTCGCGCACGGTATCCGGGCTCAGCGTCCATTGCTTATGGGAGCCGATCTCGTGGGGCGAGTACGGGTATTCGTCGGACACGGTGAAGTGCATCTGCACCGTCCATGCGGGTGCGTTGGGTTTGCTGAGCCAGGCTTGGGCGGCGATGGGTGCCGCGTAAGCACCTTTCATTGGACGACCATCCACATCCTGAACGAACACTACACCGCGCCCGCTGCGCGTGGCTTGTGCCCCAAGGGTGGATACGCTCAGCAGAAGCATGATCATGATCGGTCGCATGCACCACATGTACACGGCTCCCATGCCGAGGTTCGATCCAGAGCACATGCCGAGGATCGTGGCCTTGTAATATCACCCTTTGTGGGTATGGTGGAGGGTGGCATGTGGGCCTACCTTGCGGTCAGTATCAACCCCTAAAACCTTTCCACCATGGCTTACACGACCATTCAAGGACAGACCCCTTTGGGCACGAACAAACCAGGCAACCTCAAGGGCACCATCGGGGTGGATCTGATGGCCGCTGCAGGCGCGCCGAACGGTATCGGTGTTTCAGTAGTGGGCATGTTGACCAATGGCAACCCCGGCATGTACGGGATGGTCTTCGGCTACTCCACCCCGGCCGGCATGAAGGTGGATCCCAACCAGAGCGGCAGCCTCATGTCGAAAGGGAGTTCACACTACGACATGATGAAGGTCGTGGTGGTAAGGGACGCAACGGTGAAGAGCGCCAGCACCGAGTACTGGGAAGTTTGGTTCCTGGAGACCGATGTGAACAAGGATGACTGGAGCACCGAAGTGAGCATGATCGTGGATGGCAACACGAACACCTATGTACTGACCAAGAAGCGCACAGGCGGCGAGCTCGATGAGGAGTTCACGGACGAGCAGCTCTCGCCGAGCGGATACGATCGGAAAGAAGGATAGCCCTTTCCTCGGTGGGCTCCGTTCCCTGCTCTTCCACCTTTGTCACGATGTGCGCCCTTGTACGGCGCACATCGTGCGTTCGGGAGGCCTTGGTGTAAGTCACGGTCATCAGGTCCTCGCCTACGAAGAACCGCAATGGACGATCCTCGACCAGGTCGAGTCGCTCGATGGACGTACTGTCGGAGTTGCTCACGTTCTTCACCAGCAGCACCGCCTTGTCGGCATCGGGCACATGCTGCGCCAAGGCCAGCGCGAGGCCCTTCACCTCGGCGTGTTCACCCGGGCGCAATTTCACTTTCATGCGTGCACGGTCGGTGTTCTTCTCCGGCTCGTGGAGGACCAGATCGATCACGGCCTTGGTGGATGACGGAACGATGTACGCTTCGGTCACGTGACAATCGAATTGGGAATAGGTCATGCGCCAGAAACCGCCTTCGCCCCATTGTCTGCCCCAGGAGTTCATGACCAGGAACGTGCTGTCGGTGTCGCTGTAGCCCACGGCCAGCATGGCGTGGCTGCCGGGCATGGGCTGCGCACAGTCGGGATCCCAGCGGAAGGGCGCACCCTTCGCGGCCCGTTTGCCCGCGTTCTTGAAGGCGGTATCGATGCCCATGGCGAAGGCGACCGGACGGCCTTCCGCAAGGTGGTACCGCACCTGGTCCAGCTCGTACGGCGATATGCGCAGGGGAGGTGCCATGATGTTGTTGTGTGCAGCGTGCAAGGCCTTCTCAGGAAGATCATTGAAACAGCCCATGGGTGATGGATCGTAGGGCATTTCGTCCCAGGTGCAACACCCCTTCTCCATCAGGATGCTGAAGACCTTCGAGAAGTAACTGCCCAGACACCGGGTGTCGGTGGTATCGAAGATGGACTTGGTAAGGTCGAACGGAAAGGCCGGACTGAGCACCCGTTGTGGTACCATGGCGCCTGTGCTGTCCGTGGGTAGCAGACCGGAAACTTGTGCTCGATGGTACGACCCGATGCCATATGCCACCGCCCACGCGATGCAGGAGTTCTGGCGCCCCTGATCGCCGGGTGGCGGGAGCCGTGCACTAAGGTCCACAGCGGCCGGAAGCCTGTAGCCGCCCGGCAGTCCTTTCCACTGTTCGGCGGCGATGCTTCGCAGGGTGGCGCGGGTGGGGAGGAGCGCACCGTCCAGGGGATGATGCTCCTGGGCGAGAACCGAGTGCCCGATGACCAACAGACCGATATAGGATACCTGCCGGGCGGTGTTCCTGTTATGCATCATATCCGAGAGCGTTCATCCGCTGAAGGTGATCCATCAGGTGCTCCCGCCGGTTCCACGAAGTACATCTCCATGGCCCCTTTCCCCTTGGCTTGCACCTTGCCGCGTGCGGTGAATACAAATGCAGGCGCATGGTGAATGGACGGACCATCGGCAATACCTGGCGTGTCGACCCGGTGGGTCGACGCTACGGTTGCATTGCCGACGATGTCGTTCATCACCGTCCGATACGTCGCCTCGCTGATGTTCACCTTGCCCGCTTCACCACTGCTCTCCATCCGGCTGGCGGTGTTCACCGTATCGCCCCAGATGTCGTACTGGAATTTCTTCACGCCCACGATACCGGCCACCACCGGACCTGTGTGGATGCCGATGCGGATCTCGAAATAAGGCAGCCCTTCAGACATCTTCCGTGCTTTGCCCTCCTCCACGAAATCGCGCATCTCAAGGGCCGCGCGTATGGCGTCGATGGCGTGTGTGCTGTTCTCCACCGGCAGACCACCCGCGGCCATGTATGCGTCACCGATGGTCTTGATCTTCTCCAACCCGTGCTTCTCCATGATCGCATCGAAGGCGCTGAAGCATTCGTGGAGGTCCTTCACCAACGCCTTGGGACTGAGGACCTCGCTCATGGCGGTGAAGCCCTTGAAATCGGTGAAGAGGACAGTGACCTCATCGATCAGGCGGGCCTCGGCCTCGCCCTTGGCCTTCAATTCGGCGGCCACTTCCTCCGGCAGGATGTTGTGCAGCAGGCCTTCATTGATATCGCGCTCCTTCTGGATCGCCGCGCGCGAGCGGTGCACGAAGCGCAGCCGGCTCCAAAGACCACCAGCCAGCACCAGCACACCGATCCCGCTGAACAGGTAGATGTTCCGGGTGCGCTGCAATTCCGCTTGGCGCAGTTCACCATTGAGCTTCTGCACCTCCAGTTCCTTGATCTGGCGCATGCGTTTCTCGCTCTGGTACTTCTCACGCACATCGCTTACGGCACGCACCTTTTCGGAATCGAGCAGGCTGTCTCGCAAGGCCAGGTGCTGTTGCGAAAGCGTCCAGGCAAGTTCATGATCGCCCTTGGCATGTGCACTGATGGCCATGTTCTCCACCGCCTTCACCTGGATGAACAGGTCACCGCTGGCACGGGCATGGTGCAGCGCACTGTCGCCCAATGACAAGGCCATGTCGTACCGGCCCCTGTTCTGGGCCAGGGAGGATAGATTCTGGAAAATGATGCCCCGCATCGGACAGTCCACTTCCTCGCATCGTTCGAGGGCGGTCTTCAATCGCTTCTCAGCGGACACCAGGTCTTTTCGCATACCGCTCAAGGCTCCCCTGTTCAACAGTGCGTCGATCTCATTCATCGCATCGCCATTGGCACGCGCTAGATCCTCGAGCTCTTTGAATTGCTGATCGGCACCCTCCAGGTCCCCCCGGCTGGCCATGGCCACCGCTCGATTGAAGAGGAGGTCGGAATGATGCACACTTTGGCGACCGTCGATGCGGCGCTCCAGGACCAATGCACAGATGGAATCCACACGATCGTACTCCTCCAAGCTCAGATAGGTCGAGGAAAGATTGAGGGCCACCCGGAACGGCAGCTCCGGATCACAGCCGCGTTCCATCCAATCGCTGGCCTGTAGAAGCACATGCAACGAACTATCCAGTTTACCCAACGCATCGTAGCACGACCCCATGGCCACCGCTGCCTGGGCCATGTTGCAGGTATCGCGACGCTGGCGAAAATGCTCCAACAAGCCTCGTGCGAGCGGCAGCGTCCCCTCGTAGTCGTCGATTGAGGTTCCTGCCAGTCGTTCGATCACACTATCGGCCCAAGCACTTTCATACTCCTGCCCCTTCGCTGGATATGCAGCAAGCAAAAGCAGTGCGATGAAGGAATAGGCCGAACGCATCACCATCAAAGTAAAGAAGAAGGTCCAAATGGGGGCCGGACTTGCAATGGGCATGATGTCCCGTGCTCGAATGGGCCAGCATATGCCATTGGCACGCTCAGAACATCACTCCACTACCTCGGCAACACATTCGCAACGACCACCACGCTTTCCGCCGAAGCAGCGTTGCGGATGCTTCCCCTGGCACCCTCCCTTTCAGTGATGAAGCGGGCCAGGATGGCCCGACGTAGGACACTGTTGTGCCCGGGAAGCGTATTGGTGGCGACAGTACAAGCAGGACGCATGAAGGTGTATCTGCAACCGATGGGCAGTTCCATCTTGAAAGGCAGGTCAACGGGCTTGAGCGCTGCGACCATCTGCTCGTTCAACGTGCGCTACAGGGATGCCGAACGGCAGCAAGAGCCGGTGACGTGGCGCCGCACACAGAACGCTGAACAGCATATGCGCATCAGGAACTGGCGCGCCACGGCTTATCGCCCCCGCTCAACGAAGTACATCTCCATCTCGCCCTTCCCCTTGGCCTGCACCTTGCCGCGGGGCGTGAAGGTGAACGAGGCATCGCCCTTCACCAGCTCATGGGTGACTTCGCTGATGTTCACCTGGCCCACTTCGCCTGATGATTCCATGCGACTGGCGGTGTTCACGGTATCACCCCAGATGTCGTACTGGAATTTCTTCACCCCCACGATGCCCGCCACCACCGGACCGGTATGGATGCCGATGCGGATCTCGAAGTAGGGCAACCCCTTTTCGATCTTGTGCTTCTTCCCTTCGGCGATGAAGTCGCGCATGGCCAGGGCGGCTTGGATCACATCGGTCGCGTGCGTGGTGTTCGGTGTGGGCAAGCCACCTGCGGCCATGTACGCATCGCCGATGGTCTTGATCTTCTCCAGGCCGTGCTCCTCGCAGATGCGATCGAAAGCGCTGAAACACTCGTGCAGGTCCTTCACGAGTTCCTTCGGACTGAGCTGTTCGCTCATGGCCGTGAAGCCCTTAAAGTCTGTGAAGAGCACGGTGACCTGATCGATGAGAACAGCCTCGGCCTCGCCTTTGGCCTTCAACTCTTCCGCCACTTCCTCCGGCAGGATGTTCAGCAGCAATTCCTCGCTGCGTTGTTTCTCCTTGTTGATGCGGTTCCGCTGGAAAAGGAAGGTGCCCGCCAGCGCGAGCATGAGCACGAAGCCCCCGATGAAGGCGTTGCGCTGCACGTTGCGGCGGCGCAGTTCCTCGGCGGCCACGGCATCGCGCTTCTCCTGTTCGGCCACCAGCAGCGCCTCCCGCTGGGCGTAGTCGTAAGCATACTGCTGGCGCAGCAGGTTGCGCGTGTTCTCGTCGTTGCGCACACTGTCGCGCATGGCCATGTACAGCTCGTGCATCTCCAGAGCGGGACCGATCCGGCCCAAGCGTTTGTAGGCTGAATGGAGGTTGCCTGCGGCACGTTGGATGGATTCCGCATGATCGATGGTGCGGGCCAGTTCCAAGGCCTGTTCGCCGAAACGCACCGCCTCGGCCGCACGGTCCTGCAACAACAGGTTCTCGGCCAGGTTGCCCCAGGTGTTCGCCAAGGACTGTCGGTCCCCGACCTCCTCGGCCATGGCCGCGCTCTGCCGAAAACGCTCCTCCGCTTGTACCAACAGGGCCTTGCGATCGCTGTCCTCTGTGCTCCATTTGGCCTGCTGTTGCAGCGTGACTGCGATGTTGTTCAGGCTGTTGGCCACGCCGCGCCGGTCGTCCAGGCCTTCGCGCACCTTCAGGCTCTTGTCGTAATACTGCTGGGCCAACACCATCAGGCTGTCCCGCGTACGGCTCGCAGCCGCCTCGATGGCCAGTCGTTGCAGGGCATTGCCGATGTTGCCGAGCGTGTTGGCCATGGAACTACCAGCCTCCTCCCGTGCATAGCGGTCTTCCGCACGGCGGTACCAAAGCAGGGCATCCGCACTGTTCTGCTGCGTCTCGTGGGCCAGTCCGATGCTGTTCTGCACCCCAGCGATCTTGGCGTTCACTTCCGCCCCTTTCGCCTCCAGGCTGTCCAGCAGGTGCAGCGAACGTTCGTAGTGCTCCATGGCCCCGGGCAGATCGCCCAGCTGCTGGCGCAGGATGCCCAGGTTGGAATGCGAGGAGGCGATCCCGACCACCGCCTCCGCATCACCGGGCTGGGCCTTGGCCCGCTTCACGTCCGCATCCAAGCTCAATTGATAGAAGGGGATGGCCTGCTCCAGATCGCCCTGGATGTGGTGGGTGACGGCGATGTTGTTGTAGGCGCTGCTCTCCTGTTTCAGCAGGCCGGCACGCTGCGCCAGCTTCAGTTGCTCCTCGGCGTAGTAGCGTGCGGTGTCGGGAGAACGTTGCAGGTAGACCCGCCAGATCAGCTTATGCGCAGCGGCGAACCGGCTGGTGTCGGGAAGAGAGGTATTGTTCCAGACATGCAGCAGCGAGTCCTGGTAGGACTGGGCGGAGCTGCCAAGGCCCAGCACGACCAGCAGGATGGACGAAAGACCCTTCCGAAGAAGCATGTGCGCAAGTTCGTGAAGTCGGGCATGGAGGACAAGGGCTGGGACCAACGGGGGCCTCCGTAGCCCTGAGCAGGAGGCGTCACGAAAACTCCATTCATCGCCCACGACCGTCCATTCGGACATACGGATAGCGATGACCATACGCGTCGATGAACAGCGAATCGCCCTTCAGTTCCATGGTCATGTGGCCACCTTCCAAGGTGAGGCGATCGCCCTTGCGCGTGTAGCGCTTGCGGTCGATGATGTCGGAACCCGGCAGCAGGTAGTCCAAGCGCGCATCCGGAAGGAAGCGGACCATGCCCACGTTGCCGCAACCTTCACAGCCTTCCTGGTGTTCGGCCTCGCCCGTGCCGCGGTACTCCAGGCCGTCCAGCTTGCGCGGGGTCTGCGCCCAAGCGGACTGAACGGTGATGAGGAAAAGGATGATCACAAGGTGGCGCATGGCGTTCAAGGTATGTCGAATGCAGGGCTCCGCACCTCCTGCATGTTGCCGCCTTTCAGCACGATGCGGTAGGTGCCGGGCAGCAGTTCTTTGGTGGCTGCCGGGGAATTCACGCTGACCCACCAGCGCAAGGGGTGCAACCTCACCACCCGCTCCTCCCAGTCGCCCCACGGCATGCCGCAGCACATCTGTTCTTCTCGCATCGGCAGCCGTTCCACCCAACCGGTGTCGGTGCGCATCTCGATGCCGAACAAGGGCATGCCGCTTCCGCAACCACCATCGAGCATCACGCGGCCGGTGATGCGCAGCCACACGGTATCAGCGTTCACGCGCTCCACCTCCACCTTTCTCAGCGGCGGCTGCTCTTCCCAGAAAGCCTCCCATTCCTCTGCGGTGGAGGGGCGCTTGGGCTCAGGTGTTGCGATCGGTGCCACAGGAGGCCGTGGCGTCGGCGGACGAATGCCCGGCGGCGGAATGTTCGCCGGGGGCTCCACCCAGTTCGCCTCCTTTTTCAAGCGCCTAAGGATGAACTGGTGAGTGGCCACTCCCGCCTGGTGCTCATTGATGCAGGTGTTCACTTCCCACCTACGGCCGGGCTTAAAGCGCATCACCTCCGGCGAAGGTTCCGGCCAGCGCTTCCAAGCGCGGTTGATGAGCGGCCGCATGTCGTCGGGCAGGTCGATGCGCATGGTGTCGGTGCCGGCGATCACCAGCAGCCGGCTCTCGGAAACGCCAGCCACAGGCGTGAACACGCGCCAAGCTCCGTTCTTCTCCTTGAAAAGGTCGCGGCTCCCGAGGGTGATGATCGTATCGGGCTTCAGCCAGTACTGGTCGGAGTTGTAGTAGAACACACGCTCTCGGTACTGCTGCTTCACCACGTAAGCACGCGACAAGGGCCTGTCGGCATCGCCGGGCTCGGAGATCACGAAGCAGAAGTCGGGCGGCTCGGGCTGGGCGTATGCAGCAGCACAGAGAACCGCCATCCAGGCTGGCAACAGGAAGTGGCGGACGTTCGTGATCATCGGCCCACGGTAAGGTAATGCCCATTCAACGCCGCATAGCGTGGCGCCGGAAAGTCCGGATCCTCCTTGTACACCACCTTCATCCACACGCGCCCTGCGGGCAGGGGCAGCACCTGCGCGGTGATCTCGCGCTCTCGTGGAAGGATACCCGGCAGGTTCGCGGGTGAACGGTGCACCGTGAACTCGAGGATGTGCTCTCCTTCCAGGTCAGGGACGGTGCGGTGTGTGATGCGCACGTTCTCGCCACCGCCCAACCACCAGAAGCGGAAGAGCAGCGTATCACGCGTGGTGGGCTGCGCGTGCGAGAGATGCACCGCATAGCTGGGCGGCGGCACACCCAGGGGGCGATCGAACCCCACTTGATCCCAACCGAACACGGTGTCGCGCACTACTGCGCTGTCCACTTCCATGCGATGCCAGCCCAACACCCGGAACTGCGTCGGGGCGAAACGCACGGTGTCCAACGGCCACTCGGGCCCCAGCGCCGTGCCGCGGATGTGCATGCCGATGTGCGGGTGGTACGGGCCATCCGCGAAGAGCTCCAGGACCGTCTCGGGCGCTCTGTTGGTGCGGTAGGTGCGGCACCGGATGCCGAAGTCGAACTTCTGCCGCAAGCGGTCCACGGCCTGGCGCACCGTATCGCAGCCACAGGTCGCTGACAGGTGGGTGCCCGGGAAGAACTCCATCAGCGGTGCCAGACCGGTCATCACGCCGGTCACGCGCAGCTGCTTCGGCAGGTCGGTGACCATGACACGGCCAGGCCGGAACACCACGACCAGGTGATCGGTACTGTACGGGTGGTTGGTGCGCAAGCCCGCGCGCGGCGGGAAGGCGATGGCCATCACGCCTTCATCGTGGTGCCTGATCCGCAGCCACAACGTGTCGCGGTGCCGGGTGATGTCGCTGCGCTCTGCTGGGAAGCGAACGGTGCTGAAGGGGGATCCGTTGACCGTGAAGGGTCGGGTGCGCTCGCCGTCCACCTCGAAGGTGAAGCAACCGCCTCGCTCGAGCCGTTCAGCAGGCACCAACACACCATCGTGCTCCAGCATGAACGAGAACTCCAGTTCGCGCCAGCCGGGTTGGGCCTGGACGTGGGCTGAGGCCAGCAGCAGGAGGAACGGAACGAGGCGCATCGGTGGGCTGTACACGCAGCGGCACCTCCGGTTCACCGCCCCTCCATCACCCGCTGCACATGGCCAACCCAGTCCAGTTCGGGGATGCCGTCATCCAGGTAGTGGTCAGGCTGGATGCCCATCACGTCCACCGGCATCTGCGGCAGGCGATGGCTCAGGCTCATGGTGTAACCGAGCTGGAAGCAGCCATCGGGCGAGATGACCTGACGCATGTTGGAGGCATCGAGCGTGCCGAAGGTGGGGCGGCCGAAGAGCTTCACCTTGTAGCTGGTGCGGACTTCGATCAGGAACTGCTCATCGGTGCTGCCGTTGCCTTCGTTGCAGAGGATGCCCACGCGCTGCGGGAAGGGCAGGACCGTATGCGAACTATCCACCGACCAGGGCTGCTCGCTCATCTCGATCCAGGTACCGAGCGCCGCACGCATGCGCGTGGCCACGTCCAGGCACCAACGCCCATCCTCACTCTCGCGACCGAACATGTCGGCATAGGCCTCGTAGCCTGCCGCGTTCAGCTCGGTGGCGCGCAGCTTCACGCCCACGGAACGGATGGGCCCGCTGTAGAGGTAGGGGATCAGGCCCGCGTAGCTCGCATCACTGCCGCCGGTGCCATAGCGGATGTCGATGATGAAGTTCTCCGTCCTTCGGATCAGCGCATCGTTGGCGGCGAGCACGCTATCGATCAAGGCCTTCTGCTCGAACGCGAAGGAAGGGATGCGCAGGTAGAGCGTGCGTTCGCTGAGCGGCTCCAGGAAAGGCGCCTCGGCATCCATGGCGCGTTGGTGCATGCGCTCCGAGGCGGAGAACTCCGGCGCGGGGACCTGCCGCATCCACACGCCGCGCATCTGCAGCATGCTTCCGGTGGATCCCACCACCCTGCCCTCCACCGGCTCCGGCGAATGATCGCCCATGTAGAAGGTGCCCGCATACCGGCCATCGGCCTGCCGTTGCAGCTCCATCTTCACCTCGCCGGGCTTCCAGTTGGGGTTCTCCGAGGCAAGGATCACCGCATCGAAGCGCGTGCTGTCCGCGGCCTGTTGCACGATGCCCACGCGATAGGGCCCCATCGTCCACACGCCTTCCAGTGGATGTCGCTTTGCACCTGCCTTCCCGATGCGCTTCACCAGCTCCACCTCCGTGAGCTTCACCGTGCGGCCTGCGGGCATCGTAGCGGGAGGAGCGGAGGGCGTTGTCGCTGGTGGCTGTGCCTTCTGCGCCTGCTCCGTGGGACCGATGCCGATGTGTCCGCGCCGGAACCAGTGCAGCCAATCGTTCAACAGCTGCGAGCAGTTCATCAGGTCGGTGGCGTTGGCCGCCTTCTCGCGCAGCAGTTCCGTGTGCTTGGCATAGTCCGCCTCGCCCTTGCGGTCCACCACCAGCTGGAAGCCGGCGTCGTTCTGCTCGAAGGTGGAGACCATCCATTGGAAGGTGGATGGGCAGTCGCAGGGTTGGGCGTGGATCGCCGTGCTGGGCAGGAACACGGCAGCGAACAGGGAAGGACGGTGGATGCGCATAGGACCAAAGATCGCAGATGGCGCGGTGTTCAACTCCCGTCGCTCATCGGACCATGCAGCGCAGTTGGCTCATGGCCTCATGTCCCCTGGCACACCGAGGTCCACGGGGATGGCGCCCTCACGCCCCAGGGCAATGCGTGCTTCGCGCTCCGCGAAGTCGTCCTCCAATCGGCCCAGCGCATGCACATGCACCCCCAACCGCATGAGCTGCCACAGCACCAGGGCCACGGCATATACGGCGACGAGGAAGAGGAACATGCCGGACCATTCAAGCCGCGCGCGCAACGGCCCCAGCACCATGGCCCCCACCACCAGCCCCATGTTGTTGCACACCATGTACAGCGTGAACTGCGTCGCGGCCACGCGGGTCCAGCAGAGGTTCATGGCGGTTGCCAGGATGGCCACGAGCATGAAGATCTCCAGGAACTGGAGGCCATAGATCACACCCACGAAGGCCCCCTGTGCGGACCAGCTGGCCGGTGCGGAGGCAATGAAGGTCCAGGTGAGCGCGATCACCACCAGGTAGATGCTGATGACCCGCACCTTGCCCACCCGGTCGGCCAACCAGCCGGCCAGCACCATGGCCGCCAGCGCTCCAAGGACGTTGGCGCTGGCCACCGTGTCCGCATAGGCCGTGTTGTCCCAGTTCAGCCGCTGGATGGTGAACACGGGCAACAGCGCATCCTTGAGCCCGTTGGCGCTGCCCACCAGGAAAATACAGAGCGCGCCGAGCAGGCTGTTGCGCAGCAGAAAGGCGTTCTTCAGGGTGAGCAGGATATCGGCCCAGGACTCCGGCTTCATGGCCACCGCCTCGGGCGACGCCTGCCCCTCCGACCAGGGGAACAGCCGCTCGCCCGGACGTTCGCGCATCACCGAAGGCACGATGAGCACCAGCAGCATCACCGCCGTGAGGCCCACCACCGCCGTGGTGAACCCGAAGGTGTTGATGGCCCAGGTGCCGCCGGTGAGCGTAGCCCCGATGCCGACGACCTTCGCCCCCCACATGATGCCGTTCGCACGCGCCTGTTCTTCCAGCGGCGTCACATCCACGGCCATGCCATCGGTGGCCACATCCTGCACGGCACCGAAACAGTTCAGCACAAAGGACACCGACATGAAGAGCGTGAGGTTGTTCAGCGGATCGGGGACGAAGGCCATCGCCAGCATCATCACCAACAAGCCGAACTGCGCCCCGAGCAGCCACGGTCTGCGGCGCCCCATGGGCAGGAATCCGTACCTGTCCATGAGCGGACCGGCCACCAGCTTGAAGGTCCACGGTAGCGTGCAGATGCCGACATACGCGCCGACCACGGCCGCATCCAGCCCGTTCATGGCCATCCATGCGGGAATGGCGTAGAGCTGCAGTCCCTGCGGAATGCCCTGCATGAAGTAGAGCGCACCATAGGTGCCGTAGCGCAAGGGAGCACTGCTGCTGAGGGAAGTGGATGACATGGGCGCATGTGAAGGTACCGAAGGGATCCATACCGGCACTGGTGTAACAAGAGGCCGCTGATATCGTCCTCCCTTCATGAGCACCTCTTCCTACCTGCACCGCACCTGGGCCCGCACCGGCGGCCTCTGCGGCATCGCCGCCATCCTCGCCTATTTCGGCGCGGCCTTCCTGCCGCTGCCCGACACCGCAGCACTCGTGCTGGCATTCGCCTTCGGGCCACTGGTGGCCATCGCCTCGCTGGGCCTTGTGCATGCACTGGAAGGTGTACGCCCACGCGTGGGTCTGCGCATCGCGGGCTTCCTCGGGGCGGCGGCGGGCATCACCGTGCTGGCCATGCTCACCGTGCAGCAGGCGCTGTTCGCAGCCTACGCGGACATTCCGCAGAGCGATCCCGCGCGCGCAACGCTCATCGCCCTAGGGAACGCCGTCCACTTCGGGCTCGACATCGCGTGGGACTGCCTCATCGCGGCGAGCATCACGCTGTTCGCGATCCATTTCTGGCGCGTATCCGGCTTCGGCAAGGCCTTGTCGATCATCGGCGTGGCCTGCGGCGTGCTGCTCTTCGCCATCAACATGGCCGCCTTCCCGTATCCTCCGGACAGCATCGGCTTGCTGGACATGGGGCCGTTGTGCGCCTTGTGGATGCTGGTGGTGTACGGGTGGATGGTCAACGCGGCGAAGCACACGTCAAGGCCAGAACAAAGGGCTTGAACGTACCGGTGCGATCAGCTACCAGCTTCAACCGAGCAAGCCGGACAGTGCACCTCGCTCGATCCAACCTATCCGGCACCTCCAGCTCCACGCTCCTTACATACGGGTGCCGCGCCAGCTGCTCCAATTGCCCGATGAGGAAGGGCCCCGCCAGACCGGAGACCGGCTTCACTTCCATGCCGCCACCGCTGAATGCCATGGGCACAGTGGATTCATCGAAATAGCCGGAGGTGGTCTCGGTCAATTGGAATCCGAACTGTCGTAGCACCCAGTTCAACTTCTGTGCGTACCCGAAGGCGCCCTGCTCCTTCATCGCGGACCCATTGAAGGTGATGCGCACGATGCCCTTGAATTGGTGCTGTACGGACATGGAAAGCCCTGCGTGCGGGGTCACGCCCACGCCCTCGTGCAGATGGCGCTTCTGATGCTCGGCATAGAGACCCGCCCATACCACGGCCGGGTTCTTCCGCACCGCTTCCAATGCGGTGTTGTGGTGCAGCATGAACTTGCCGCCGCCCTTTCGCCGCAGGTAGGTGCAGGTATGGGGCTCACAGACCAGGCCCTGTTCCGCGAACCAAGGGCGTAGGCTGTCCGTGCGCACTCCTGGGTGGTAGTCCACTTCCAAGCGCCGCTCATGGAAGACCAGCCGTGCCTGCCGATGTCCTTCGTCGATCAGGTAGTACGGCCCCTTGCGCATGGTCATCCGTACCGTATCGGGCAGGGACCGGTACCACTGGCAGCCGTTCAACAACTTGCCGGCGGCTTTCACCTGCAGCGCATCGTAGCCCTCCGGCACCTCCTCGAAAGTGAAGACGCCATCCTTCTTTCTCGTCGGCTTCACCCCGCGGTCGCGTGCATCACGCAGGCTCACGTGGGCACCCGGGAGCGGCTTGCCCTGCTCATCATGGACGAGCACCACGAGGCGTTGAGCGTTGGCCAGGTGGAATTGGCCCGCGGTGAGAACAGCTATGGCGAATACTCGCACGCGTTGGACCCTTTGCATGATGCTGCGAAGTTCCTCACTCTGGCGTTACGCGACCCTGGTCCGCCCCGAAGTACACGTCCAACGCCTGCATCTGTCGCTGCCATTGCGCATCGCGGTACTGCTGGTCCATATCGGTGGCATGGCGCCTCGCCAACCGCGCCTCCAAGCGGTCGCAGGCGGGATCGTTCGCCAGTTCGGCGTAGGTGAAGCGACCCGGTCGGAAGACGAACACCTCCGGCGTGGCATACGCTGTTGAACGTGACCACATCGGCTGCAATACCGCCCAGCGTTCCGCCGGATCGTGCGGCAGGTCGATCAGCATGCGCTCTTCGCCGCGGACCACCTCTATCACCACATCGGTGCACCAACAGTCGATGAAATGGAACAGCCGGTGCGTGCGGAGACCGGCCCGTAACGGTGTGCCGTTGCGCGTCCAGTACACTTTGTCGCCAGGCTGCTCGGGCCCGTACGGATGCGCGGCCGAGAGCGTGAACCGCACCGATACGCTCCAGTGCCGCACCCCGCTGCGTTGGTAAAGGTGCTTGGTGGAAGCGTCCTCCGCGAAAGCACCACGCATGGGCCGCCCTTGTTCGTCCTCCACCACCACGAAGAGCAGATCGGGCTGGGGCATGGGTTGCGCAACGACCGAGCGCTGCGACGACAACAGGAACAGCACCGCGCACCACTGGACCACCGACGCATGGATCATGCACGAACGCCATCGTTGAGCACAAAGACCCGCTGCCTTCATGGCTGCTCCACCACCCTGAACGGCGGGCCCACCAGCTCCTTGTCGCCCACCAACACCACCACCGCACGGTACTCTCCAGGCTTCCAGGGCTTGCCGTACGCCGGTCGCGCCACATGCGCCGGGATCAGCGCGACGGTCTCCTGGAACCACCGATCGGGCATGCCACAGCACAGCTGCATGTTGCAGGGCGGCAGGTAGTCCGTCCACGTGTTGCCCTCCTTGCGCTGGAAACCGTAGATGGGTCGGTCGGAGCCGCAACTACCGTCCAGTTTCACGTAGCCGATCAGCTTCACCTCGATGGTGTCGGTCACGTAGTAGAGCGGAGCGGAAGGCCGACCGGAACGCGAGTACAGATGACCGATCGAGGGTTCCAAGGGGACGCGGATATCCGGCCAGTCCACGGGCTGGGCATGGAGCACGGCGGGGAGCATGAGGACGACAAGGAGGATGAGGCGACGCATGCACACCGGTACACGATGTGGCAGGCCAGGTTCGATCGAATGCATGGCAGGCCCTGGGCGGCGCCAAAGGCGGTGTCGCAACACCCTTAACCCCGGTCGAACACCGTGTTCCGGTGGTAGTCCAGGTATTCGGGCTTAGGTCCCGCCGCTTCGGCCCCGGTCAACGAACCGGGGTCAGCGGGAATGGCCAGTGGCTTGCCTTCATACATCGTTGAAGTGCCGGTCCACCGTCGCCGGGCGCAGCCTGCGCTACACCCGCGGCCGCGGCAGGTCCCAGGGCTGCACCGGTTTCCCGATCGGGCGCACGTAGCGCACCTGCTGCAGGCGGTACTCGTCCAGGCGCTCCATTTGCTCCAGTTGGTCCGGGAAGAGCTTGCCGTGGTCCACGAAGGTGACGAGCTGCACCACCTCGTGGGGCACCGCCCAGGTGCCGATGAGGTAGCCATGCGTGATGCCCACGCGCACATCGTCGTGGCCCACGAGGTGCTCCGTGCCGAAGCACATGTTGTCGCGGATGAACTCCTTCAGGCGGGCCAGGCCGTCGCCGGTGCGGTTGAAGCGCTCGGCATACTGCTCCAGCACGTGGTGGCTGATGTGGTGGCACACGCCATCCTCCACGATGCGCGCGGCCCGGTAGTAGCCATCCGTGCCCCGGTACCACACGAAGGGCACCACGGTGATCATCTTCTTGTTCGGCAGCATGGCCACCAGCCAGTTATTGCCGGCCGGCGAGCGGTAGGCGATCAGCTGGGGTATCAGGCGCAGGGCCTTGTTCACCCGCATCAGTCGGCGCTGCTCCTTCAAGGGCGCCTTCATCTTGTTCCATAGCGCGGGCATGTCGCGCAAGGCTTCGCGCACCACCTGTTCCGGTCTATGGGATGGAATGATCATGGCTTCGGTGCGTTTCAACGCTGGTGCTGCGCCGGGGTTTCAACGACGAAGCCCCGGCGCTGTGGCCGGGGCTTCGTCATCAGTGGCCACCCGCTCGCGGTGGCACGCGGTGGCGCTTACGCAGCGGCCATCACGCGGCAGGGTTCGCTCAGGCTGGTCTCGCCGGCGGCACCGATGGCGGTCACCGCGAACCAGTAGAACTTGCCCGGCTCCAGGCTGTCCGCATTGAAGCGGCTCTTGGTGGTGGCGCCCACCAGCTGCCAGTTGAAGGGCGCGTTGGTCTCGCTCATGAACACATGGTACAGGTCGGCCCCGTATTCCGCCTGCCAGCGGATGCTTACACGGCCGGTGGTGTTGGTGAGCAGGTTCACCAGCTTGGTGGGGCGGGGCAGTTCGCCGATGGGGCTCGCCTTCTTGCGCACGGCGAAGCCACTGCTGAGAATAATGTCCTCATCACCCGCGCTGGTGGCCTGCACGTAGCCGGCCAGCTGGCGCACCAGACCTTCCACTTTGGACTGTGCCACGCGACGGGCCTGGTGTTCCACGCGGCCGGGGTTGGCGTCCACCGCCGCATTGGCCGCGGCCAGGGCGGTGATCGCCGTTTGCAGGTCAGCCATGGCCGGTACCGGCGTGGCGAATGCAGGGTTGCCGTCCACCTTGTCGTGCAGGGCTTGGGCGTATGCCACCAGGCTGGTGGCGCTTTGGCCGTCGAGGCCGATCTTCACGGTACTCATCTTCCTGTGTGTTTTGTGCCGGTGTGTGGCCGGCTGGTTTGTGGCCCTTTCACGCAGCCGCTGCCGCCGGTGTTCCGTTCGGGCATCCCCGGAAATCCGGGGGCTGCGCAACGCAACCTGCAGCCCCCCTTTTGCAGCCACCCGCCCCCCCTGTCCCAGCGCGCCATGCCGCCCCGGTGGCGGGCCGCAAAGGGCATTCGTTCGGGCGCATACCGAATGCCCTCGGGCGCCGAACGCGTTCCTTTTCTTGCCGACCGTATCCGTTCCGGGGCGCACCGTGTTCGGACCGGCGCACAGCGAATTCGTTCGGGGGCGCAGCGCATTCGTTCCGGCCTCCACCGTATTCCTTCGGCCACGCACCGTGTTCGGTGGGGCCGTCCCCGTGTTCCTTCAGCCCAGCACCGTGTTCGGCCGGGCCGATCCCGTGTTCCCTTGGGCATGCACCGAATTCGGCGGGGCCATCGCCGTGTTCCTTCGGCACCGCACCGTGTTCGGCGGGGCCGGCACCGCTTCCCTTTCCCGCGGGGCTACATACCCTTCCACCAGCCCTACAGGTAAGGCGCCTCCTCCCCTTCCAGCTGCCCTGTGCCGGCGTCCAGTTCATCCAGCCAGCGGTCCCACGGATAGCCGGGCACCAGCCCCCAGGCCGTGGCAAAGCGCACCAGGCTCGCCTTCTCCAGCAGATCGAACTTCCGCTTCAGGTTCTTGCAGATCTCCTCCACGCGGTTCACGCCAATGCCCATCTGCTCGGCGATGGCCTTGTAGGTGTATTGGCCGCTGTCGCACACCAGCCGGATCAATTCCATCTCGCGCTCCGTGATCTCCTCCAGTATCCGCTGCCGCCTGCGCACGTTCCAGTCGGGGCCTTTTTCCCTGTCCGGTAACAGCATAGCGCCAAATAAAAAGCGGGCGGCCACCCCGCCAAGCGGCACACAGGCAACGGCACCCCCGGTTTTCCGGGGGGGCTTGGCCCCGGTTCAGGAACGGCAGGCCCATGGGCCCGGGCCGTGGCTGCGCACCGCTGGCCCTTGGCCTCTTGCCCTGCGGGCACAACTGGCCTGCCACCGGGAACGCTCATTGGCAAGGGGGTTTGAAGGTCGCGGAACGAAAAGGGCTTATTGGCCTTTGAAGCCTCTTGGCCTGCTGGCCACCGCTGGCCTATTACCGGTGAGGTTCGTTGGTCAAGGGTTCAGTAGGTCGCGGAGCGAAGGGGCTTGTTGGCGGTTGAAGCCTCTTGGCCTGCTCGCCACCACTGGCCTATTACCCATTACGCTCGGTGTCAAAGGGGTTTGAAGGTCGCGGAGCGAAGGGGCTTATTGGCCATTGAAGCCTCTTGGCCTGGGGGCCACCACTGGCCTATAACCCGTTACGCTCGGTGGCAAGGGGGGGGTGAAGGTCGCGGAGCGAAAGGGCTTGTTGGCCTTGAAGCCTGGAAGCGCTCAGAGAACTACCTTGCCTCCATGCCCAATGTCTTACCGGATCACCTGCGCTTGAACCGCGCCAACGGCAAGGCACCGCATAAGCCCATCCTGCTGTTAGCCATCCTACGGGCCTTCGATGAGGGCTTGATCATTGAGAATCGCATCATCCCGTCCGCGGAACTCGTCAACCTCTTCCGGGGGTATTGGGATGCACTCGTTGAACCGGGCACCTTCCAGCCCCGCTTCTTTCTCCCTTTTTACCACCTGAAGAACGAGCGGTCCAAATTGTGGACGCTCCACGCGCTACCGGGCTTCGAGCACGCTGGCACCAGCTCACGGTCCATCAAGAGCCTCGGCGCCCTCATCGCCTTTGAGGCCTATGCCACCCTACGGCCTGATGTTTTCCAACGCTGGTGCATCGCCGAGCACCGCGCGGCCGACCGGCTGCTATTGATGGCCGCGTACTTCCCCGGCCAGGCTGTACCGAACGAACTGTCTGACACCCTGCGCAAGTTCGAGCATCAGATCGCACACCTCTCGCGGGAGGCTTATGTGGCTCAGCAGCTCCAGCGTGCACAGGAAGAAGAGGAAGAGGAACAGGTGCTGCGCAGCGCTGCGTTCCGGCGCAAGGTGCCCGAGCTCTACGACCATCGTTGCGCCATCACCGGACTTCAGGTGCGCCACGGCCCCCGCGCCTCCCTTATCGATGCATGCCACATCGTGCCTTGGGCCGACTCGTACGATGACACCATCTCCAACGGACTGGCCTTGTGCCCCAACCTGCACCGCGCGTTCGATCGCGGGCTGGTGAGCGTGGCCAAGGACTACACTGTGCTGATCTCACCGCATTTGCAGGAGAACGACAACAGCCATGCCATCAGGCCCTTCTCCGGTCGGCGCTTGCTGCTACCAGCAGAGAAGCGGCATTGGCCGGCACCGGAGAATCTTGCGCAGCACCGGGCAAGATTCAGGTTTGACCATACTGATGGACTACATTGAACACGCTGAAAGAAAAGCAATTGACCAATGGAGAGTGAGGTGTGCGGCTGGGCAGGGACTTTTCCCGTATTGCGTGGTGCCGATCTGACGGAGGTCATCAACGGGTTGGTCGCATATGTAAAGGACTCTACCCCGGAGCAGATCAGAGCATGGAACAGCTCTATTCCGCTGGTACAGGTCGAAGCCGGAAAAGTGCTGGATATGCAGCCACTTTCACAAGAGTATGCGGCTGTCCTGGAGTTCAATCTTCCCTTCACCCAGAAGAGGGCCGATGTGATCCTGTTGATCTCGGGTGCCGTGCTCGTCGTGGAGTTAAAGGGGGATGGACATGCAGGACAGGCCTACTTGGAACAGGTTGCTGACTATGCGCGTGGTCTATACACCAATCATACCCTATGCGGTCCTGAAGGTGTGCGCGTCCATGCGCTTGTGGTCAACTATGGACTAAGGAGCGCTGAACGACGTGAGGAGTGGATCACGATCACCAATATCGATAAGCTCCATGAAGAGGTTGCACGATTCGATTCTCCGGTAGGCCAGAAGCCGATACCGTTGTCCAAATTCCTCGACCAATACAATCATCAGCCCCCGCCCTCCTTGGTCCAAGCGGTTCGAGCGTATTTCACGAAGCAAGCCCTCCCGCGCATCAAGCGTATTGACGAAGTGACGAGCGATGCGCTGAAGTCTGTAGTAGCAGAGATCCACGAGACACACCGCCAGCAGCGGCGGAAGTTGGTACTGGTGAGCGGCGTGCCCGGTGCGGGCAAGACCTATGTGGGACTGCAGATCGCACACGAGCATTTCCTCGACGACCTTGCCGAGCCTATGGCGAACGGTGAGAAGCCGAGCGCACCCGCCGTATTCCTTTCCGGCAACAAGCCCTTAGTGGATGTACTCCAGTACGAGATGCGCCGCGCCGGTGGTGAAGGCAAGGTGTTCGTTCAGAACGTCAAGGACTTCGTCAAGCGCTACTCGTCCAGAAGGTCTATAGCACCACCACACCACGTTCTGATCTTCGATGAAGCACAGCGCGCTTGGGATGCGCACCGCGTGCAACAGAAGCACAATGACCCGAATGCCATATCGGAGCCTGCTTCATTCATCCAATTCGCAGGTCGCATCCCTGCTTGGTCAGTGGTCATCGGGCTCATCGGCGAAGGACAACAGATCTACACAGGTGAGGAAGGTGGTATGGCCTTGTGGGCCGATGCTGTAAAACAAGGCGGTGGCGACTGGGAAGTGACCGGTCCACCGCATTTCGCCTCCATCTTCGAAGAGCGTGGTATTCCCTACAAGGCCATCGCGCCGTTGCACTTGGCCCGTTCCGTGCGCTTCCATTTCGCACACGGCCTCAGCGAATGGGCCAGCGGCCTCATGGATGGAACACGATCGCCCGAGCAGCTGCGCGCACTGGTGGATCAGCTTTGGGCACGAGGCTATCAGATCCGCATCACGCGGAACCTGCATCAAGCCAAGGCGTTCTTGTGGGACAAGTACCGCGACCAGCCAGAGGCCCGCTATGGGCTGCTGACCGGCGGGCGCGACAGAGGCCTCAACGAGCTCGACCTCCACAAGGTGAAGACCCTCACGTTCCGTGCTGGTCCGTGGTATGCCGATCCAGAAAGTTCACCGAGCTCCTGCCGACGACTGACCGACGCCATCAGCGAATTCTCCGCGCAAGGCTTGGAACTGGACCACAGCCTCTTGGTCTGGGGCACAGACCTGATCCGCAAGGAGAGCCGATGGGATGATGCCTTGGCATCACGGTATCAGAAACGGGGCGATGTGGAAGACCCGCTCCGCCTTCGATTGAACGCTTACCGTGTCCTGCTTACCCGCGGACGCGAAGGCGTCCTGATCTGTGTGCCACAGTCCATTCGCGAATTGGACGAGACCTACGACCATTTGGTCGCTGCTGGCTGCCGCCTGCTGGAATGAACCCTGGCTTTTCTGCCAGTTGTTGCATAACCTGGCCGAATGCCCCACGACAAGGAATACGTCATCCGCCTCAGCGGCCTCGACCTCGGCCAGCTCATCGATGGACTGGAAGCCCGTACCGATGCATGGAGTCTCACCGCCACCTACCTCGAAACCGGTGAGGCGCCGGATGGATTCGTCATCGAGGAGTGCAGCGATGCGGAGGAGGCCCGGCTGATCGCGGAGCACTACCAGCAGATACTAGCCAACATCATCCGACAGCAAGCCGAACAACGCGACCGATGATCCGCTACACCTTCACCTGCCTGTGGCGACCACCCAAGGACCATTGGCCTGTCTATGGCGCTCAATGGCGCACCGTGGTAGTGGTGCTGGATAGCACCGACCGGCCCGAACATGCCGCGTGCGATGCCTGCCTACACCTGATCGCCGTGCGGCGCGGGCAGGCGAAGGCGGTTTCGGTAGCTGGTAGGGAGGCTGGGCAAGAACAACCGCTCTCGCACATCCACTTCAACTGGAGTTGGTACAGTGGGGCGGTGACTTGGGGCGGGTCGGTGGTGGAGGTGAGCTGAACACAAGGACCCATTGCGAAGAACCTTCGGTGGTCGAATGGTGGGTAAGATGCGGCAGTGACAGCGGTGATGAATATGCTAGGCCCTACGCAAAGCCTGGAGGGCGCGTTCCAATTGCTTTTGTAGAGCAGGTCACACAGGCTCAACCCATTGCCGTATTTTGGCACTCCACACACAAGCCTCATGGACGCATTCCAAGTTACTTCCTTGATCCTGCTCTCGGTCATTACCATCGCTTTGATCGCGTGGTTGGTCATCGGTTACAAGTCGATCGTTCGACGGGACGAGGCCGCCAAGAGCTTGCAGAGCTCCCTCGAAAGTGTGCATCCGCGATTGGTTGAGATGGAAACGGCACTGAAGGGTCATTTACCTGCTCTTGAAAGGAACACTGGGGAATCAGCAAAGCAGTTGATGGAGGTTGCTGGTTCGCTCCGCACCATGAACCAAACCCAATTGGACAGCCTCTCGCAATTGCGTAGTGTGTTGGAGTTGACCAGCTCCGAGAATGAAAACGGTAAAAAGGCGATCAGCCTCCTTGACGAATTGAACGCAGTTTCCCGGAAAATGAAAGCTGCAATGGATGAAGGAGTCCTCGCGACCAACTCCTTGAACCAAGATGCTTCACAGAAACTCACCGGCGTTGCCCAGGAGTTGGCCGAATTGCGCCGAGAGCTGAATGACGTGACCCGCTTCTAAAACCCATGGGCGCCGTTGCAGCTTACATGGAGTACCTCCGGGAGATGGCCCGGAAGATCGCCTATCGGGGTAGCTTCCTCAAAGTGATCCCGGGGACAGCCAGGATGCCCAGCAGATACTTGGATTGGGATGTATCCCACATATCGGATGACATGAGGCGATACCTGCTTGCCGCTGAACAGGACCGGCAAGCCAAAGATGGGCGTGCATTGTTCCTTGGCATCGGCCTTTGCATCGGACAGACCCAAGGCAAAAGCCGGAACATGAAAGTGGCAGCTCCGTTGCTCTTGGTGCCGATGAACATCGAAAGCGAAGACGACGCCGGCAAGGAATTGGTCCTTGACATCCACTGGAAGTCCATTGCGCTCAACTACGACCTGATCACCGCCATCGTGGAAGGTGCTGATACCGTGGACGAGGAGGATTCCATGGGGCAGCCGAACATGCTTTCACCGGCGGCAGCAAGTGCTGTCAACGCCGTGGAGTTACGCCTCGACCAGGTCTTTCAAGAACCGGGATATGTGCAGCGGATAACGGATCGGAGGTTCGTGGAAGAGATCGTTGACCTGCTGATGGCCGAAGTACCTGCTTTCAGAAGCAAGCTGTTCAAGGCACCCGGCACCTATCACAAGGAGGACTTGGGCCGCTATGAACGGTCCGACAAGCTGCTCTGGTTCAACCATCGCTTCGCCTTTATGGGCAACAATCCCGGTGAGCTGAGCGCTTACGAAGCGCTGAACGAGCTCTGCTCCATCATACCGAACGAAGTATGAGTGATACCCTGCGAAAGCTCTTCAACGGTGTACTTACGGGGCAACCCGTGCAGTTCCGCATCTTGGACCAGGGTGTTCAGGAAGAGGTAGGGCGCGCGCTGCGCCTGATCCCAATGCCACTGTCCCGCAAGCAGGAGGAGGCGATCAGGAACGCTTGGTCATCCGACCTCAGTTATATCCAAGGCCCACCGGGTACCGGGAAGTCGCACACCATCACTGCACTGATGCTGACCGCATTGGTGCTGGAAAAGAGCGTGCTGCTGGTGAGCCACAAGAAGGCCGCGATCGATGTCGTACGGCGCAAGCTGCACGAAATGCTCGGCGAAGAGTTCGCCATCTACGTGGGCAACGATGCCTCTGAGCGAGATCGCACCAAACGCCGGATCGGCGAACTTATCGAACAGTGTGGTCATGGCTTCAAAGAGCGGTTGAGCACGTTGAAGACCCAGGAAGAGCGCGCCAAGGTCGCCCTCCTGAATACGTTGACCCGTATCCAAAAGGAAGAACGGTCGTTGGGCTTGGCCCTTGAACGGACCAACGCCAATTACCGGGCGCAGGAAGACCACCTGCGTAACCGCGCAGCGTACGCCCGGGATTTTCAGGAGGCCGATCTGGCCATGGACATCCTATCGGTGCTACCCGTCGTTCCGCCTCACTGGTCCAACACCTTGGAGCGCTTGGAAGAAGTGCAGAACCAACGCTTCATGGGCGAGGATATCCCCCGTAAAGACCTTCTGCGAGCCCGCCTTGGTCTGGTAGGGTATCGTCGCACGTTCAACGCCGACTGGATCGCGGAGGAACCATGGAATGCCCATCGCCTCCGGGCCCACTATGCATCCATCCAAGCCTACGATGCAGCGCGGAAAGAACGGAAGCAGATCCACATCAAGTTGAATGTGGTTCGCCGCACAATCCACGACCTTCAGGTACAGGCCGAAGAACAGTCACGCACCTACCTACGCACCTTGCTTCGGCGCATTCAGCTTGAGAATGGGCATGCGGCTGGCGGCGACCTCAAGAAGTTGCAATCCCTGTTTCGACTGCGCAGACCCAGTCTCGTCAAGCCGCTTATGGAACAGGTCAACTACGCATCCATCACACGGATCTTCCCGATCTGGTTGGGTGAGATGCGCAACCTCGGCGGGGTGCTGCCTTTACAGTCCGGCATCTTCGACATGGCAGTGGTGGACGAAGCCAGCCAGGTGAACATCCCCGAGGTGGTACCGGCATTCTACCGCGCCAAAAGCTTCGTAGTCGTTGGCGACCAGAAGCAATTGGGCCTGGAAGCCGCTGGGCTGTTCGCGATCAATCGCACGTACGAAGAGCTCACTTGGAACAACTGCTTTGGTGGTGTCCGCGGCGCGATCAACTACGCAGAGGCCAAGCAGCGCAGATTGAACGTCAGCGATTCGTCCATCCTCGACTTCATGGTGTCACCCACCACTGGTTTGCACATTCCCCAAGCCACGCTGGATGAGCACTACCGATCGATGCCTTCCCTCGCCAACTACACCAGCCAGCAGTTCTACGAGGACGATGGGGGCCTGAAGGTGATGACCGAGGTCTCCACGAACCTTGGCAAGGACAGCTTCCGCTACATCGAAGTGGGCGGAGAACGAGCCGAGGATGGAAAGTACGTCCAGAAGGAAGTGGACAAAGCACTGGAACTGGTGCGCAGCATCCTTTCAGGCGGTGAGCTTGGCAATGGATCGCACCTGCGCAAGCTCGGCTTCGAGTTCCCCAACCGGCTACCCAGTGTGGGCATCATCTCCTTTACCACGGACCAACGGAACCAACTGAAGGTGCGTGCAGAAACCGAGATCGACGCTGCTCAGCGCGATGGAGTGGACCTATTCATCGGCACACCGGAGGAGTTCCAAGGCAATGAGCGGGATGTGATGATCCTGACCTTCGGCATCGGCTCGAACCAACGCTACGCCCGCGGTTTCTACGAGAAGCCCACCCGGTTCAACGTGGCCACTTCCCGAGCGCGCAAGTACACCTATGCAGTGCTTGGCGCATGCCCTTCCAGTGCACTTCTGCTCCGTCGCTACTTCGGGGCGTTCGGGTATTCACCCAAACTATCGGAACCTTCAGAGGATACCACCGAGGTAAGCCCCTTGGAGCGGATGGGTTCACGCCTTACATGGACCTTTAACCCGGACTTGTGTGAGAGCGAGTTCGAGCGACTCTTGCTCCACTGTCTGCTAGAATTCATCGACCGCCAAAGCAACCACAGGTTGAAGCTCTTCAACCAAGTGAAGACCTGCGGACAAAAGCGCCTGGACTTCGTGCTCTACGACGAAGACACTACCTGTTCCGTGGCGATCGAGGTGGATGGCCCTGACCACTTTGTGGAAGACGGGCGGACCTACAGCAGCGCACACATGGAGCGGGTATCGGTACTGAAGCGGGCTGGTTGGAACATTGTTCATGTGCCGTACTTCCAGTGGTACCGGAACGGATGGCTTTACGACCGTCATGACCCCAACTTCGAGCATATCTTGGAAAAGTTCTATGGGGATCTCATCGAGCACCTTGGTCTTGTGACTTACAGGCGTGGCCGGCAGATTGACTTGGGGTTGGAATAAAGGAGATTTTCTTGTCTAAAAACCAGGGGTGCAGGAGCTCAGGATTCGCTGACCTTGCTCAGTCCGGCAGTAGGTTCGCTTTACCATGTCAGAACCCAAGAGCCACCACTACGTTCCGCAAGCCTACTTGAACCACTTCGGTTCGACGAATGCGAAGGGCGAATACGAAGTCCACTTCCTTAACAAGGCAGATCTGAAGAAGCCTCCTGGGCGAACTGGTGTTCGCGTTCTCTGCGCGGAAGACCACGGATACCGGCTCACAGGTGCTACACGGGAAGAACGCCAGTTCGTTGAGGATGCATACGCAGATATCTGGGACGCGAACTACAACAAGATCCACGCGGTCTTAACCGATGACTCGGCTAATGAGCTTGACCACGACACGCGTGCGATGATCATCAGCACGATAACTACGATGCTCTTCCGCACAAGGAGGTTGAAGATATTTACAGGAAGGGCTGTTGAAGATGGGTTCGAGCGCGCGCTTCGCTGGGCTAAGCAGAATAGAGGTGAATGGCAGAAGGAAGATGCAGGCTACATTACCTTGTTCGGCGAGCAATTTCTCATAAACGGCAAATCGGTCAAAGAGTTAGTCAAGGAATACGAGGAACGAACCCACGATGATCGGGTGTTGGAACAACTCCGTCTCGCGCTACACCTTGCGGACGTACGAAAGAACGACCGTGTGACCGTTTACAAGAGCGAATGCTCGAACTGCTATCTAACCTCGGATCATCCTGTCAGCGCATACAACGCGTTCGCACCAGAGGGAGCCCTCGTCGCACCGTTATCACCGGCAAACACATTATCGTTGCCTATCGGACCAAAATATCGCGTTGAGCTAACGCACTGTGACAACGACGATTACTCACATCTGGTGACGCGCATTGAATACCCCGAACTTCTCGCAGAAGGCGATGTGATGGCTCACAACAATGAAACCCAGTTGATGGACTGCGAGCGGTTCGTGATTGGAGACAAGACCACCCTTGCCAACTTCGATAAACACCGATGGGATGTGGACTTCGTAGTGCGCATCAGAGCAGCTCAGGACGCAAACTTGAAGAAGCTCCTCGGTATATGAGCTTGTGATCTAGTCCCCTCATCTACATATTCCTCTGGTACTGCCCCCCCACCTCGTCCTTCGGCTCACGCTCAGGACTCGCCGCCGTCAACTGCCCAAGGCTGCAGTATTTCGTCGCCTCTGTCAACACGCCGGCCCCATTGTGCTTCATGCCTTGGAAGTTACCGTTCGTGCAGCTGTCTTCCGGCGCCCTATGCGTGCCAAGGGCTTGGGCATCTTGGGAAGCTTCCCCGTGTAGAGCGTCTCGAAACGGAAGCACATCTCCCAGTCGTCCCAGTACACATCCACGTTGCGGTGCAGCTTGAACTGCCGGAAGCGCAGCACATCCAGGTACTGGCTGTTCATGGGATTCTGGCCCGCTGCGCTCAGGAAGGGATGGAAGTCGATCTCGCTCACGTGCCCATCGGTGAAGGTGAAGCGGATGGTATAGTCACCCAAGTAGGTGGCTTTCTTGATGCGGATGTCCTCGGGGATGGTCATTTGATGCGGCGGGTGATGCGCTCGGGCTTGATGCGCTTGTGTTCGACATAGAAGGCGGTCCACTTGGCCACGATGTCGTCCTTCATGGCCCGCACGAAGGTTTCGGCCTCGCGCTGCTCCATTTCGTTGAGCATCTCCGCACCACGTTTGGTTCACCACCGCAATTCCACGAGCTTGCCTTCTACGATGAGGAGCATGACGATGCCTTCGCGATCGCCATGTTGTACATGCAGGTGCATGGGGTCATGGTCGTCGCTGTAGAATAGAAAGATGAGGCCGAAGTATTCGTACAGCTTGGGCATTGAACCAAAGGTAACACGCCACGCCGGGCCTTACATATTCCTCCGATACTGCCCCCCCACCTCGAACATCGCCGCCGTCAGCTGCCCCAGGCTGCAATACTTCGTCGCCTCCATCAGCACCTCGAACATGTTCTCGTTCCGTATGGCCGCCTGCTGCAGATCCTTGATCGCCTTCGCCGCTTCCGCGCTGTAGGCCGCGCGCAGGTTCTCCACCGTGGCGATCTGGGCCTCCTTCTCCTCCTCGGTGGCGCGGATCACCTCCTTGGGTAGGATTGTTGGTGAGCCCTTGCTGCTGAGGAAGGTGTTCACGCCGATGATCGGGTACTCGCCGGTGTGCTTCAGCGTCTCGTAGTAGAGGCTCTCCTCCTGGATGCGGCTGCGTTGGTACATGGTCTCCATGGCGCCCAGCACGCCGCCGCGCTCGGTGATGCGGTCGAACTCGCTGAGCACGGCCTCTTCCACCAGGTCGGTGAGCTCCTCGATGATGAAGCTGCCCTGCAGCGGGTTCTCGTTCTTGGCCAGGCCGAGCTCGCGGTTGATGATGAGCTCTCGGGTACCACACCGCACCCCGTTCCGGCGCCATGGCGGCACAGCCGCCACCCTTCGGGCGGGCGCGCTCGTCCGCCCATGCTGCGTTGCTCGGCGGTCGGCTACCTCGTGGTAGCCTCCCTTCCTCGCGCCTTGCCTGGCCGAACGATCATCGCCCGTGGCATCCGTTCGGGGCACGGCGTGGTACCCTGTGGCCATGGCGCGGCGCACGCTTTCCTCGGTGGGCGTGGTGATGGCCTCGTCGTAGGCGTTGGTGTGCAGGCTGTTGCAGTTGTCGTAGATGGCGTACAGCGCCTGCAGCGTGGTGCGGATGTCGTTGAAGTCGATCTCCTGCGCGTGGAGGCTGCGGCCGCTGGTCTGGATG
>JAWKNG010000010.1:0-70758 GCA_041391845.1 Flavobacteriales bacterium
AGAACACCACCCCATTGTTGTCGGCGACCAAGTACCTGGTCAGGTTGGCGTTCTCGTTAGCGGCCAATGGTAGTTCGCGGATCCGCAGGCGGCCGTCAAGGATGTCCAAGCGCTCTTCCGGCTGAAGACCTGCCGTGAAATAGTCTCCAATGCCGAAGAACCCTTCATCGCCGCTCACCGCTGGTATCAAGCGGGCGATCTCCAGGCCGTTCAATGAGCCGGATACCGAGGTAGAGGTGGGAGGAGAGGTGAAGACCATGCGCAACGCGTCAGGGCCGAACTGGCCGCCAGTGAACACTTCCCGGTTGTCCGACCAATTGATCACCGCATCCTGGCGATCGGCAGCCTCTCGCTTCATCCCCACGTACATCCACTCGCTCGCATCGCTCATCCCGACACCCGTATGCATCCAGGGCCGATAGCCGGCCACTTCAGTACCCAGGTTATCCAAGTGGATCATGGTCAGCGGTGGTGGGCCGCCGGGCAGGTTGGTGAAATTGCCCAGACCCAGGTGACCACTGAGGTCGAGCCCCGTGTACCCGTTCACGTTCTGCCCCAGCAACGTGGGGGAGAGCAGCATCCGGCGCACGGCGGCGGTGTACCATTCGATGCGGAAATTCGCATCATGCCGTACCTGCAACGGCACCGTGCTGTTCACATCACAGCCGACGAAATCGTTCGTTGTTGTAATCGTATTGCTTTCCACGGTTACCTGCGCATTCAGCGTCATGGTGGCCCACAGCAGGCTGAAGCTTATCAGCCCTGCTATTCTTGTTCTTGTTCTCATGGTCTTCGATGTGTTGTCGAAGACCGGAATTCATCTCAGCGCATCACAACAAAACGGATCGAACGCCTCCCTTCTTCACCGTGCAGCACCAGCACATACTGGCCTATGGGCCATGCACCCACATCAATGGCCATCTTCTCCATGCCCCACACTGGACCGGACCATACCATTCGCCCCAATGGATCCACCACCCAGGCATTTGCGTATCCAGCGCCCAAACCGGTTACCCGAAGGGTTCCTTCGGCAGGGTTGGGATACAGACTGGGCAGGGATGAGTTTGCCTCTGGCACTCCCGTCGCCAAGAGACAACCCATGGGATCCACCGCCACACAGATGGCATCCACCGGCATGTACGCTCGGTTGTAGGCACCGACCTCAATCGTGTCCAGGACAGTGTTCGCAGCAGTGAAGTGGTTGCCGATCACGATGTACCGGTATGCCGAATCAGCCACGAAGCTGCCGCTCACCAAGGTCCAACCTGCCGTATCTGTCACCACGTCAGGGCTATACACTTGGGCGTAGTTCCTTAGCCCGAATGGCTGCATGTCGGTTACCCAGTAGTACGGATCCATGGTGAAAAGCATCCCGATGTTGTTGCTGCAGATCCCAAAGTTGCCCACAGCGTAGCCACCGGTTCCTGCATTCACCCACATGCTCGCGTAATAGGTCTCGCCCACCTCCAGAGGCTCAATGAGTTCCGCACCGATCATTTCGCGGCCGTCGTTCCCCGAGACGTATGTATACAGCCCGGAGTATGAACCACCGTCGTAGGCATGCTGATAAACGAGCCCAGATTGTGGAACCCAATTGATCGACCCTTCCGGCACGCAACTTCTGAAGTAATCCGGTGTGTTGCTAAAAGAGAACCAATGCAGCGGTACGCCATTGGGTAGGTAACCCAGCTGCACGCTGCACGTGTCGGCTTCCTCGAACGATGGGTTCGGCACAAGGTTGATCTGCCCTTCGCAAACGCTAGGCATCAAGTGCAGCAATCCGATCTGCAAATACATCGCGGTTGCCAGGGTCACTCTGAACACATGCGTAAGCAGAGCCATATCTACTTTCCGTTGTTGTGATGCGCCGGATGCACTCCGGTCGCATTGAATTGTTGGCGCTCCTGGGTACCAGGTAGACAGCGCACCATTGGGGTGTGCTGCCTACCCGTGCGCACAGGTCTGTAACCTGCGTGCTGTACCCGGCGCCCTTGGGGCCATGCGCCTGCTCCTCAAGGGTCTGTACCTTCGCGCTGCTCTGTTTCGTTTACCTTTTAGCCAGGGTTAGGTGGGACATGAGCGACCGAGGTCCCTGGTGTCGTAAGCACTGGGGGCTTCTTCGTTGTGGTAAGCCCACATGGGGTTACCTTGCTTGGCTGTAGTTGATGTGAGCCGTTGAGCCGTTGAGCCGTTGAGCCGTTGCCTGCCTGCCGGAGGCAGGAGCCGTTGACCGCTGCCGGAGGCTGGGACCGCTGTACCGAATGACGGTCACAGGCGTGGTGCTACGAAGGCTTGCGGTCTTCATGCCATGAATGTAAGGACTGAAATATGGTTTTGGTACCACGCGATGAAAATTTCAAGTTAAGTCAACACGCGGATCCGGGTCCGTTGGGCAGGGTCCTCTGCGAGAGACGCTGCCGAGGTTTGGTGTTGGCAACGGGCGCAAAATCGCGCAGGCGGACCGTGCGGTCCAACAGGTCCAGTTGCTCCGTGGGCTCGGGTTCGGCCAGGCCCGGGCGCGCATAGTTACCGATACCTACGTACCCCTGCAACGAGTTCTCCGGATACAAACGCATCAACTCCAACCCCTCTTCGCTCCGTGCACCTTCGTTGACCCCTTGCACTCGGTCCCAGGTGAACAGGAAGCGCATACGGTCGGGTCCGAAGGTGGGTTGCTTGTCGCTGTTATCGCTCCATTGGATCACCATGTCGCTCTCATCCTCATCGTAGTACAACTGCCCCACGTAGGCCTGGTCCCGGTTCCCGGTCAGGGTGATGCCATTGCGCATCCAGCCACGGAAACCCCACGGCTGGGCGTAGAAATTGGGTCCAACTCCACCAGGGTCGATGTCTGCCAAGTGCAGCCGTGTGAAGGCTCCGCGACCACCGGGCGCCAACAGACCTGGCGTACCACTGATGGCCAGAAAGCCATCCTGTTGTACTGGTATCGTGCCACCACCAAGGAGCGGCAGGTTGGTGGTCTGCGTGGGATGCAAGCGCATCCGATGGATCGCGTTCGTCCACCACTCGATCGGCTGGTTCGCATCATGCCGAATCATCAGCGGTTCGGTGGTTACCGTATTGTCCCAGCCGACGAAATTACCGGCGCCACTAGGTTGGTTAAACGGAGTGGTTACCTGGGCATACCCACCACCCAGGATAAGCATGCAAATGGCCATGGTCCATGGCCTCAAAACTGTCTGTTTCATGGTCTTCGGTTTTGTTGTTGTGAACGCCTCCAAAGACCGGACTTCAGCTACTCGGTCAACACGAACTTGAACGAACGAAGCCTCCCCTGTTGCTCCAAGCGCAGCACATAGCTACCTCTCGCCCATGCCAGCACGTTCATGCGCCAACTGCCACCCATGTTCTCTTCACGCCACATCAAACGCCCCAGCGTATCATGGATGCTGATGCTGCTACCGAGCGGCACTCCGCTCAACGCGATCTCCGCGCCTGCCGGATTGGGGAACAGCACCACTGCGTCCGTATTTGGCTCGGATACACCCAGCGCCAAGGGGCACCCCTTTGGATCCAGTGAAACGCACACGTTGTCGATCAACGTGTGTGCAATGGGGTCCCATGGGTAACTGGCAATGTGCAGCGTATCCGTGCTGGCGTTGTTGAAGTGGTTCCCGAGCATCATATACTGGTAGGCACTGTCGGCCACGAAACTGCCGCTCACCAAGGTCCAGCCCACCGTATCGGCGATGATCCAGGGATGGTACATGTGCGCGAAGTTGCCCGGCACCGGCAATGGCTGACCAGATTGCCATGGCCGTGGCTGCATGGTGAAGAGCATGCCTAAGTGGCTCGATGCCAGCCATGTTTGTGGTTGTGGTCCACTGAAAGTCGGGTTCGCATAGAAGCTGGCGTAGTATTGCAGCCCTGGGACCAAAGGTTCGGTCAATTCCACCATGAAGTACTCCCTTTGGCCTTGCGATTGATGATAGGTGATCACACCCACGTAGCATTCCCCATCCTGCGGATACTGGAAGGCCCATGAACTGAGGGGTACTCCATTGAAAGCCCCGTAAGGCAGGCAACTCAAGTAGTAATCGCCAGTACCTCCTGCCGAGAACCAACCCAGTGGGCCGGTTTCCACGGTGTAGGCGGTGTTCACCTCCAGGCAATCCGAGAACTCCTCGAAGGAATGGTTGGGCACGAGGTTCTGCGCTTCGCAGCGCGGAAGAAGAAGGAAGCAAAGGCAGGCTATGGGCAGTGGAGCGATCACAGCCGATATGTGGTGTGGCATGGGATGCGTGTTCGCTTGCCTTGGCATGGCGTAGTTCGTGATGACCAGCAGCGGGCCGGCCCTCTGGTGTGAAAATACAACGCCAGGTGCATGTTGCACGCCAGCGTGCCTTCCCTTGCGGCGGCCGGGAGTAGCAGGGGCGGATCAGTTGATCGTAGACTTCGTCTGCGCTCCGTGTAACCGATCCGATGCCCGCGAGTCGGAAGCTCGCACCTATCTATGGAATGGCGGAGCCTGCTCCATGGTGCAGCGAGTTAGGCGTTGATAAAAAGAAGGAACACGCGGCGTGCAGTGCGCTGCGCGTGCAGAACTTGCTGAGTTGAATACTACCTGGCCGACTGGCCGACTGGCCGACTGGCCAGCTGCCTGCCGGAGGCTGGGACCGCTGTACCGAATGACGGTCACAGGCGTGGTGATATGAAGGCTTGCGGTCTTCATGCCATGAATGTAAGGACTGAACTATAGTGTTGGTACCTCGCGATGAAAATTTCAAGTTAAGTCAACATGCGGATCCGGGTCCGTTGGGCAGGGTCCTCTGCGAGAGACCCTGCCGAGGTTTGGTATGTTCCGCCAATGCACCACGCCATTATCATCCGTCACCAAATACTTCTGGAGGTTGGCGTTCTCATTGGCAGGCAAGGGTAGTTCGCGGATGCGCAGTAGGCCGGTGAGGAAGTCGCCCACGGTCCGGTCCTCAAAGCTGCATGCGTGATCGCCGTTGGAAACGACGCTGCAGGTCAGTGGGCGCCTTGCCTGCGTCCGGCACCAGAACGCGGGGCCAGGCCACCCGACCACCCATCCCGCTCCCCTGCCGGTCGCCCCGATCCCATTGCGGAGGGAGGTCCGCTGGTGTACCCTTGTTCACCAACACCCCCCACCATGCAACGCCACCTCTCCACCCTGAGCATCCTGCACTACGTCTACGGCGCTTTCATCTGCCTTACCGGCCTGGGGCTGGTGCTGGTGGTGGGTGTGGGCGGACTGCTGAGCAGCGACCTGGTGCAGCATGGCGATGGCGACGCTCCGCCGGAGTGGATCGGTCGCCTGTTGCAGGGCTTCGGCATGATCCTCTTTGTGCTGGTGGAAAGCTGGGGCCTGCTGAACATGCTGAGCGGCTACTGGATCGCCAAGCGCCGCAACCGCACCGGCACACAGGTGATAGCCGCCCTCAACTGCCTGAACATGCCGCTGGGCCTGGCCCTCGGCATTTTCACCTTCATCGCCCTGGGCGACGATGCGGTGAAGCACGAATACGACCAGCGTAAACCAGGGATCCGCTAACGGTCCTGCAGGCTCCAGAGCGTGGCGGTGCTGTCGCTGTCAAAATCGCGCAACCCCACGATGACGAAGCGGGCGTTGCGTCCGGCCACGGTGCCGTCAAGGGCATAGTAGATGCTGTCGTTGCGGCGGATGCTCTCCCCGAAGCGTACCTCGGACCGCGCAATGGCCATGCGCACATCATCCAAGGTGGCCGGCCAATGCACCAGTTGGGCCTCGGCCGCCGGAGTGGCCCGCAGCAGCGTGCTCACGAGGCGTTGTTTCGTCTTGTTCTCGGGCAGCCACGCACCGCTGGTGATGCGCTTGCCATAGATCCAATACGACAACCCGCCCCCGAGGAGGAGGCCGAATAGATACAAGGTCAAGCGGCGCTGAAGATCCATGGGAATGCAAATGAGCCCATGTGCCCATGTGTTCATGTGCCCATGGCGGTCCGACAAAGGTCGTGCGGAACGAGGGAACGGTGCTTACCAAAGCATGTCGGATCACACCATATGCGCATGTGGACATGGCGAACCAGCACAGGTTGTGGGGACCGCTGGGATGGTACGTACAAATGCGGAACAGATGATGTTCAGGTCTTCCGGCGCCTGTCCGAACGTTCGGCTTTCTGCCGCGTGATCGAGCTGCTGAGGATCGCGTTGAAGAGCGGAAAAAGCGCCTTGGTCCTGCGGACCAGCTCCGGGTCATGCGAGTAATGGGCCTTGATATGGCAGAGGTCAAGGCGATAGTCCGTTTCCTCCAGTTCCTGATGCGCCACTTTCATCTTGTTGATGAAGGCCTTCAGGCTTTGGGCTCCCTGCGCCTCGCGCACATGTGAACCGACGGATGTTCCGCTCCGGAGGATCTGATCGGCAAAGACGGCGTTCTGCTTTACCAACACCTCAGTGTAGTCCATGACCCGGCTGGCCAGTTCGAAGGTCTCATCAACCACTGGGTTCGGCCTTCTTCCCGAGCTGCCGTATGGAACGGATGGTTCAGCCACCTCGCCTTCCCAGAAGGAAGCCAGCCAGGCATTCGCGTTAAAGTTGTTCATGGTCGTTCTGATCAGTTGATCAACCAATACTACTGGTTGCATGGGCTTCCATACACCTTAACCCACGTACCTGAGCTATCCCTGGAGCGCAGTTGACCATTGTAGGAAATGGAATTGCCGCCGACCTCCGTTCAGCGGACGGATATGACCAACCCAATAACCGCGTCCGGAGCGCTTTCACGGGCACATGCCCAAATGAACACCTGCGCACATGGACACATGGTCGCATGAACACATGGACACATGGACACATGCCCACACGGTCGCATGGGCCCTGGGACCTAAAAGGCCGCCAACAGAATATCCAGGTCCTTGTAGGGCAACTTGAAGGCCTCGCCGAGGATGGGACTGGTGATGGTGCCGTTGTAGCAATACACGCCGTGGCGCACGCCCAGGTCCTGCTTGATGAGGTCCTCGAAGCCACCCACATCGCCCATGCTCAGGAGCATCGGTCCGAAGATGTTGCTGAGGGCGGTGCTGGCGGTGCGGGGCACACGGCTGGCGATATTTGGCACGCAGTAGTGCACCACGCCGTAGCGCTTGTAGACAGGGTCGGTATGGGTGGTGACCTCGCTGGTCTCGAAACAGCCACCACGGTCGATGCTCACATCCACGATGACGCTGCCGCTCTTCATGTCCTTCACCATCTCCTCGGTGACCACCATGGGGGTGCGTCCCTGTTCGGGGCGGAGGGCGCCGATGGCCACATCAGCGTGCTTGAGGGCCTTCTTCAGTTCCTCAGGCTGCACCACGCTCGTCCACACGCGCTGCCCCAGGTCGTTCTGCAGGCGGCGCAGGCGGTAGATGCTCTTGTCGAAGACCTTCACGCTGGCACCCAGGCCCAGTGCGGCGCGGGTGGCGAACTCGCCCACGGTGCCGGCACCGATGACGACCACCTCGGCCGGTGCCACGCCGCTGATGCCACCGAGCATGAGGCCCGGTCCCCCCTTGTCGGCACTGAGGTATTCGCTGGCCACCTGCACGGAAGTGTTGCCCGCGATCTCGCCCATGGCCCGTACGATGGGGTAGATGCCCTCGCGGTCCTTGATGAAGTCCCAGGCCACGGCGGTCATGCGCTTCTCCATCATGCGCTTGAGGGTGTCCTTGGGCTGCACAGTGAGCTGCAGGGCGGAGATGAGGATCTGCTTGTGCCTGAGCAGCTCGATCTCCGCGTGGGTGGGGGGGGCCACCTTCAGGATGAGGTCGGCCTTGAAGACCTGCTCGGGGCTGTCCACCACCATGGCGCCGGCCTCGCTGTAGTCGCTGTCCTGCCACTGGGCGGGTTGTCCGGCCCCGCGCTCGATCACCACCTCATGTCCACGGCCCACGAGCACAGCCACCACCGAGGGCGTAAGGGGTACGCGGTGTTCCTGGAAGGTGATCTCCTTGGGGATGCCGATGAACAGGCTCTTCTTGCGGCGGCCCACGGTCATCACCTGTTCCTGGGGGAGCATGACGGACTGGCGGGCCAGTTGCTTGAGCAGATCGCCGGAGGAGCTCATGGGTGCGTTGGTGGGAACGCGAAGGTACTGCGTAGGCCGCGTGGTTGTCGATAGCACCCGCCACCCCTAACCAAGGTTCTATTGACCGTTGTGCCCACCGTCGGGAGCTTTGCCACCCGATCCAACCACTACCGACATGCGCATCTCTCTGGCATTCGCTGGCTCGCTCCTCGCCCTTCTGCTGAACACACTGACCGCCCAGGCACAGGGATACACCTGGACCAGCAGTGGTGGTGTGGCCGGCTTGGCCAACTCGTTCTCCGGCGCGCTGGACCTTGCCCGCGACCCACAGGGCAACCTGTACCTGTTCAACGACGGCAACACGCCGCAGCAATGCCAGGGCGACACCGTATCGCCAAGCGGCGGGCCGGGCAGCGTGAACGCCTTCGCACACAAGTTCAACAGCGCGGGAGAGCTGCAGTGGATCCGTCCGGTGGGGCCGCAGTTCCAGCCCTTCAGCATCCGTGCGGATGAAGCGGGCAACGCCTATTTCCTGGGCCGCACCCTGGTGAACACCCTGATCGTGAGCGACAGCACGCTGAACGTGACCGCCACCCGCAACTACCTGCTGAAGTTCTCACCGGATGGGGAATTGGTATGGGCGCACAACACCGGCATGCCTTCCACCGGTGGACTGGCCCGCACCACCCTGCTGCACTATGCGGGGGGGCGGCTCTACTTCCAGAGCGCCGACCTGTCCATGGCCAGCATCGATACGACAGGCAACGGGCTCATCACCCTCGCCGCCACCTCCTATGCACCGCAGACCGCCTTCCCTAACCTGTGGTTCAAGAACGCGGTGAGCCTGAGCGATGGCGATGTGATCATTGCCGGTGAACACCGCGGTGAACTGGCCTTCGGCAGCAACCCCAGCCTGCCGGGCGACGCGGCGGCAGCGGCCCTGAACCGTTACTTCTTCCTGCGTTGCAGCGCCGACCTGGATTCCATTCGCTGGTTCCGCTCCCATGGCCACTTCCGAGACCGTTTTGAGCACAATATTCCGCTGGCGACAGACGCGTCTGGCAACATCTACGCCTGCGCCACCCTGGGCTTCAACACGCCCATCCCGTTCGGGCCTGATGTGATCACGAACACCACGCTCGTGAACGGGATCGATGCGGTGCTGAAGATGGACGCCGACGGCACTCCCCTGTGGATGCGTCAGCTCAACTCCTCAGCCTCCACCTACGCCTACGGCCTCACCCTGAAGGACGATGGCAATTCCCTCTACCTCTGCGGCCAGCAATCCTCCTCCACCCTCACCTTCGGCAGCACGGTGATCACGGCATCGGCCACGGGCAAGGGCTTCATCGGTGAGATCGACACCGACGGTGCGTACCTGATCGGCTTCCACACCGGAGTACCGGCCCAACTGCCCAATGCCCTACAGAGCTTCGCCTATGCACTGGTGAGCCAGGGTGATGGCCGCTACGTGGTGTGTGGCCAGTTGAACACCCTTTCGCCCTGGGAGCTGAGCTGCGTGGAGCGCATACAGAACAGGGGCTTCTTCGTCACGGAATTCACCGGGCTGCCGGACGAGGTGCCGCAGCCGACGATCGTGCAGGACGGCAACACGCTGATCGCATCGCCTGCGTTCAGCGGCACGATCCAGTGGTTCCTGAACGGTGAGCCGATCGAAGGGGCCACCGGCCAGAGCTATGAGCCCACGGTGAACGGATCGTACAGCGTGAGCTACACCAGCGAGCAGGGCTGCGAAGGCACGGCCAGCTCGGAAGTGATCGCGGTGATCAACACGGGCATGGACGAGGCCACGGCTGGCAACGCTGCGCTCCTCGCCTGGCCGAACCCTACGGAAGGCATGATCGTGCTGGACACGCCGATGCATCGTCCCGGAAGCCCCATCACCGTTAGGGATGCAATGGGCCGCGCTGTGCTTCAGTTCCGCACCAGCACCGAGCGCACCACCCTGGAACTATCGGCATTGCCTGCTGGTATCTACCTCGTGCAGGTGGGCACTGGACAGGAAGCCCAGCATGTGCGGGTGGTAAAGCACTGATCGGCGCGCATACGCCCGGAGCTCACCAACCGATGCGCACCAAGCGCTGCCCGTCCGCGAGCAGATCGATGCGCAGGTGCAGGGTCTCTGTTGGAAGCAGGTCCTGCGCCAGTTCGGGCCACTCCAGGAAGCAGTAGTACCCGCTGTCCACGTACTCGGTGAAGCCGATGGCATCGAGCTCGCCGGCGTCCTTGAGGCGGTAGAGGTCGAAGTGGTACACCGGATCGCCCGAGCCTGTGCGGTACTCGTTCACGATGGCGAAGCTGGGACTGCTGGTGTGGTCGCCCACGCCGAGCACCGCGCAGAAGGCCTTGATCAGCGTGGTCTTGCCCGCACCCAGCTCACCGTGGAAAGCGAAGACACGCGCCGTGGGATAGCCCTGCAGGATCATGCGGGCGATAGCCGGGGCTTCGGTGGGTTTGCGGAGGGTGAGGGTGGCGAGCACGAAAGCAAAGATCAGATGATCGGGCGATCAGATGATCAGAACATGTCCTGCGTCCGGGACTGACCTGGATCTTGATCAGAACAGTTCCTTCACCTTTTCAGCAGCGGCCAGAGCATCATAACCCGGCATTTCATAGGGCGCTCGGTCATTCGGGTCACACGGATCGAGCTTCTTCAGGTAGAGGCCCTTACTGTCCATGCCATCTGCGAAGTACTGCTTGGTGTAGACCTCATCCACGTGCCCGCGCTCATTGAAGTGCACCCAGACCATCGGAAAGGTCAGAAAAGGCACGAACCTGATCAGCGGCTTTCGTGTGTAGGTCCAGGTGGTAAGCTCCGAACGCCAACAGATCTGCTCTGGGTTGCAACGGCAGAAGAACTTATGGTCCCTGCGCACCTCTTCCTGAAGGGGTTCTCCGAGCAAAACGCGCACTTCATCCTTGGTCATCCCAGGCTTGAGAGCAAGGAGATCGTCAGCATCCAGCCTAAAACGACTACCGAACCAGTCCCATGCAAGGGCGGCGGCCAGTACCACAACGACGGTCAGTTCGCCTCTCGTCATGCAGCCATCATCTGATCATCTCATTGTCTGATCATCTGATCCGCACTTCACCTAGGCTTCAACACCGCCCACGGCACGATCATCTCCTCCAGGCTGATGCCCCCGTGCTGGAAGGTGTGCCGGAAGTAGGTGACGAAGTGGTTGTAATTGTTGGGGTACACGAAGAAGCGATCGCCCTTGGCGAAGACGTACACCGTGCTCACGTTCGCCTTGGGTAGGAAGGCCTTCACGGGGTCCTTGATCTCCAGCACATCGCGCTGCTCGTACGTGAGGTTGCGGCCGAACTTGTAGCGCAGGTTGGAGTTGGTGTTGCGGTCGCCCACCACCTTGCTGGGTTCGCCCACGCGGATAGTGCCGTGGTCCGTCGTGATCACCACGCGGCCACCGCGCTCGGCGATGCCCTTCAGGATATCGAACAGCGGGGAGTGCTCGAACCAGCTCTTGGTGAGGCTGCGGTAGGCGGCATCATCATCGGCCAGTTCGCGGATCACCTCCATCTCCGTGCGGGCATGGCTCAGCATGTCCACGAAGTTGTAGACGATGACGTTGATGGGATTGCCCATCAGGTTGTCCAGGCTGTCGGCGAGCTTACGGCCCGCGTTGAGGTTGAGGATCTTGTTGTAGCTGTGCTTCACGTTCTTGCCCAAGCGCTTCAGCTGATCGGCGAGGTAGTCCTCTTCGTAGGCGTTCTTGCTGCCCTCCTCATCCTCGTTCACCCATTTACCGGGGAAGCGCTTCTCGATCTCGCTGGGCATGAGGCCGGCGAAGAGCGCATTGCGTGCGTACTGCGTGGCGGTGGGCAGGATGCTGTAGAACATGCCCTGCTCTTCGGTGCGGAAGAAGGGTGCGATGATGGGCTCCAACACGCGCCACTGGTCCAGGCGGAGGTTGTCGATGAGCACCAGGAACAGCGGGGGCTGCTTCTCGTCGATCAGCGGCGCCACCTTCTGCTTGAAGAGCAGGTGGCTTTGGAGGGGCACATCATCGCCCTTGCCCGCCAGCCAGTCGAGGTAATGCTTGCCTACAAAGCGGCTGAACTGCTCGTTGGCCTCGCTCCACTGGCTGCGCAGGATCTCGGTCATACCCTGGTCCTGGTTGCCGCTGAGGTCCAGTTCCCACTTCACCAGTTCATCGTACAGCTGCTTCCACTCCTCGGTGCCGAGCCGGTCGCCCAGGCGCATGGCCAGCTGGCGGAACTGCTGTTGGTAGCTGCTGCTGGTCTTCTCGCTCACCAAGCGTCGGCCCTCGAGGTGCTTCTTCAGGCTCAGCAGGATCTGGTTGGGGTTCACCGGCTTGATCAGGTAGTCGCTGATCTTGCCGCCGATGGCCTCTTCCATGATGTGCTCCTCCTCGCTCTTGGTGATCATGATCACCGGCACATGGGGCAGCACGTTCTTGATGCGGGTGAGCGTCTCCAGGCCGCTGAGGCCGGGCATGTTCTCATCGAGGAAGATGATGTCGTAAGCCTTGCCCTGCGCCTTCTCCACGGCATCGAGCCCGTTGTTCACGGTGTCCACCACGTAGCCTTTCTGTTGGAGGAAGAGCACGTGGGGGCGCAGCAGATCGATCTCGTCGTCGGCCCAGAGAATGGTGGCGGTCATGGTGTTCAGTGGGGTGCCCGGCGGGGCAATGGGTGCGGTAAGGAAGGTGCTCATCCCAGGGACAACGCAGGATGGGGTCCGGTGTTGCCCTGTACTTTCGGGGCGTGAAGGTACTGTGTCCGGTTGCGTGTTGGCGCGTTACATGTTGGCGTGTTCGCGTAGCCCACAACGCGTAACACGCAACCCAACCAACACGCAACCGAGTTCCTGTGAAGATCCTGAACGACCCCATCTACGGCTTCATCACTGTGCCACACCCAGTTGTGCTGCGGCTCATCGACCACCCGTGGTTCCAGCGGCTGCGCTACATCAAACAGCTCGGGCTCGGGCACCTGGTGTACCCCGGCGCGCTGCACACCCGCTTCCACCACGCCCTCGGCGCCATGCATTTGATGGGTGAGGCCATCAGCACGCTACGCGGAAAAGGACATGACATCACGGATGAGGAGGCCCTCGGTGCGCGCATCGCCATCCTGCTGCACGATGTGGGGCACGGCCCCTTCAGCCATGCGCTGGAACACAGCCTGGTGGAGGGTGTGGGCCACGAGGACGTGAGCGCGCTGGTGATGGACGCCCTCAACGCCGAGTTCCAGGGTGCGCTGGAGCTGGGCATCCGCATCTTCCGCGACCAGTACCCCAAGCGCTTCCTGCACCAGCTGGTGAGCAGCCAGCTCGATGTGGACCGTCTGGACTACCTGAACCGCGACAGCTTCTACACCGGCGTGAGCGAGGGCGTCATCGGCGGCGACCGCATCATCAAGATGCTGCAGGTGGTGGACGATCACCTCGTGGTGGAGGAGAAGGCCATCTACAGCATCGAGAAGTTCCTGGTGGCGCGGCGGCTCATGTACTGGCAGGTGTACCTGCACAAGACCGTGGTGGCCTGCGAGATGATGCTGGTGGAGACGCTGCGCCGCGCCAAGGAGCTTGCCCTCCGCGGCACGCCGCTCTTCGCCTCCCCCGCCCTGCTCCGCTTCCTCAGCGCTCGCCACGACCGTGCCAGCTTCAACGACCCCGCCGTGCTCGCCGACTTCCTCAAGCTGGACGACCACGACATCATGGGCGCCGTGAAGGTGTGGTGCGATCACCCGGACACCGTGCTGGCCCGGCTCGCCACGGACCTCGTCACCCGGCGCAACCTCCGCATCCGCCTGCAGAACATCCCCTGGGACGACACCCGCATCGCCGAATTGCGCCGCACCGTGGCCGCGCAGCTGGGCATCCCCGTGGCCGATGCCGCACACTTCGTGCTCACCGGCAGCATCGTGAACAACGCCTACGATCCGGCCAAGGACCGCATCGAGCTCCTCTACAAGGACGGCACCCTGCGCGACATCGCCGAGGCCAGCGACAACCTGGGAATACAGGCGTTGGCACGACCGGTGGAGAAGTGGTATTTGGCTTGGCCGCGGTGGGTGTAGTTCACTCCCGCACCACCATCCGCGTAACCACCCGATCGTTCGCGCGCAGCTGGAGCACGTAAGCACCGGGGGGCAGATCGGCAAGGTCCAGGAGCATCGGATCGTCGGCGTTGATCTGGAACTGTGCCGTGCGCAAGAGCCTGCCAACCTGGTTCAGCAGCCGCAATTCCACTGGGCCGTTCAGCATAGCGCTGATGATCACCGTGCCGTTCGTGGGGTTCGGGAAAACGGTGATCGCTCCCACATCCTGCAGCCCCTCCTCCACCGACAGCAGCGTGCAGGCCTCCTCTACCTCCGTCCGCGAGGAACAGCCGGCGGCATTGCCGGTGATGTTGGCCAGGTTCTCCGGGATGCCCAGGTAGGCGCACAGGTTCTCCGCCGCGCATTGGAACAGGCCGGGGTTGTTGATGATGATCAGGTTCAGGATGGTACTGGCGTCGATGTTCCGCAGTCCATCCAAGGACATCAGTCCTGAGCTGCCGGTGACCCTGACCAGTCCGTTGACGGATGTGATACCGGAAAGCTCCTCAAGATCGAGGATCGAGGTGTTCCCCATCAACGATAACGCACCACCGAGCGAGGTGAGCTCGCTGGCCGCGCTCAGGTCCATCAATTGCGGGTTGTTCATCAGGCTGAAGCCGCCGCCCACGCTGGTCGGCGAAAGGCCCTGCATGCTGGCCAGCGCGGGGTTCGCGCTGATGAGGATATCACCGCCGATGCTCTCGATGCCATCCAGCCCTTGCAGGTCGGTGAGCCCCGGGCTGTCCGAGATCTGCAGGTAGCTGCCCACGCTGGTGATGCCCTGCAGACCGGCCAGACTGGTGAGGTTGTTGTTGGCGCTGACCTCCATGAGGCCACCCACGGTGGTGATGCCCGACAGGCCGGACAGGTCGCTGAGCTGCGCATTGCCGGTGATGGACAACGCACCACCCACGCTGGTGATGTTCTCCAGGCCGTCCACATTGGTGAGCTGCGGGTTGGGGCCAATGTGCAGGTAGCCGCCCACGGCGGTGAGCTGGGCCAGCGGTGTGAGATCGGTGATGTTCCCTTGCCCAATGCGAAGGAGACCTTCGATGGTCGTGCAACCTGGGTGATCATTGGGAAAACTGTTCACCTGTGCCTGCGTGGTCAAGATGAGGCCATCTGGAAGGCAGCCTTGAGCGTGTGCCAACGGAACAATTGCCACGGTGGAGACAAGGAGGGCGAAGTGACGTTGCATGCTGGAGAGGGTTCAGCGATCGGGTCATTCAATGATCAAGCGTTCCGTGGCGATGTCTTGGTCGCTCTGCACCTGCAGCAGATAGCACCCCGGCAGCAAGTGGGCGAGGTGGAGCGTGTGTACACATCCTGCGCCTGCTGAGGAGCGCTCGCTGTGGACGGCACGGCCAGCCGGATCGTAGACGCGCAGAAGAACGGGGCCCTGCACCGCGGCTTGAAGTTGTACGATCCCATTGGAAGGGTTGGGAAAGAGCTGCAAGGCCATGGCCGATGCAACGGTCGGATCCGTGATGGATGTGGTGGAACAGGCGGCCTCCACTTCGGCCACGCTGGCACAGCCGCTGGCATTATTGGCGATGGTGGGCTGAGCATCCGGTAGTGCGAGGTAGGCGCAGATGTTCGCCAACGCGCAGTCGGACACGCCCGGCAGGTCCTGCAGCAGCAGTTGCCCGATGCTGGCGGGGTCGATGTTGGCCAGGGGCGTGAGGTCCGTGATGAGCGGGCAGTTCTGCACGCGCAGGTAGCCGCCCAAGGCGGTGACGCTGGCAAGGTCCTCCAGGCTGGGCAGTGACGCATTGTCCTGCACGTTGAGGAAGCCGCCGATGCTGGTGAGCCCGCTGGCGGCGCTGAGGTCCATGAGCTGCGGGTTGTTCTTCACCCAGAAGCCCGCACCCACGCTCTGCGGCGCCAGACCGTTCATGCTCTGCAGGGAGGAATTACCTTCCACCGATACCGCTCCGCCCACGTCCACAAGGCCTTCCAGCCCCTGCAGGTCCGTGAGCCCATCGTTGAATTGAACGCGCACGTTGCCGCCGGTGGTGCTCACGGAGGCCAGGCCCTCCAGGCTCGTGAGCACCGGGTTCTGCCGCACTTCCAGCAGCCCGCCCACGGTGGTGAGGTTGGATAAGGCCGTGATGTCGGACAGGTTGTCGTTCACGTTCAACTTGAGGTAGCCGCCCACGCTGGCAAGGTTGTCCAAGCCATCGAGCGACCCCAGCCCGATCGTGAACTCCACCAGGAGGTAGCCACCCACGGAGGTGATCTGGGAGAGCGGTGTGAGGTCGGTGATGCCGCCCCCGAAGCCATCGTTGCTGGGCCCGATCCTCAGGAAGCCATCGATCTGGGCGCAGCCGGGATAGGTGGTCGGGAATGCATCCACCTCGGACTGGAGGTTGAAGGTGATGCCTTGGGGAAGGCAGTTCTGGGGATGGGCGATCGGCACGCTTCCGATGCCTATCAGAAGGAGGGCGCTGATGCGCAGCATGGCGGTACAGGTTGACATGTTCATCAACGGATCATTCCTTGATCAGGCGGGCCTTGGCCACGCCTTGTTGGCTGCGCACTTCCAGCAGGTGGATGCCGCTGCTTAGCGTGGAGATGTCCACGGCATGGCGGCCCATGCCACCGCCCGCGGTGCTGCCGCTGAGCACCTCCCGGCCCAGCGCATCCAGCACGCGGTAGTGTACCGTGCCGCTGGCCTCCAACTCCATGGTCACTACATCGTGCATCGGGTTGGGGTACACGCGCAGGGGCAGTTCCGTCCGCTCGGCGATGGAGGTGGCACTGCTGAAGCTCACCATCGCGGCCGTCGCGCCGATCTCGGTGCCGAAGTCATCGGTCTCCAGGGAGAAGACGAGCAGTGGGAAGGGGATGCCGCTCTTCACCCACCACCATTCCTCCCGTGAGGAGACCAGATCCATGGGTGCGCCGAGATCAACAGTGAGCGTCTCCACCTGTTGGGCATGGATGCGCAGCACGTCGGTGTAAATAGCATTCGGTAGAACAAGTGTACCATGACCGTCCACGGTCCAGTTGTGCGTACCCACGAGCGATGCCGGGAAACCGACGAACTCCTCCATGGATCCATAAGTGTCGGCCCCAGTGCTCGTTGCCATGAGCGGTGTGGTGAAGAAGGTCATGGGGTCGGTGTTCACGCTGCTGATACCCGACACGCCATCATTCACATGCTCGCCGTGATCAGTGAAGCCATTCGCGAAGTCGAAGAAGGCATGGAGCATGAGATCCTGGTCGATCTCTGCGTAAAGGGCCATGGTGGCACCTGGGAAATCGGCGGCCATTGGTGCGCTGGCGGCAGTGATCGCCGTATAGGTCCATTGCGTGCTACTGAACCCGGGGCTCGCAAAATCCCAGGTGACGTTCGCCCCACCCGGCCCGGCATCGGTGATCGGGAAGGTAGCGTCGATCACCAGTTGGTCCCCCACGTTCAGGACCACTTGCGGAATGGTGGGCTGCGCGCACAGGCCGGTGGCGGCGAGGAAGAATAGCGGGGTAAGGCTACGGATCATGGGTTGGGGTGTTGGTTGCGTGTTCAGAAGCGCATGCGATACCCGATGGTGCCGCGTGTTTCGGTGAATGCCTGCAGGCCTTCGCGCCGGATGTTGCCGGCGCTGAGCATCAGCGCGTGCCGTTCGCTGAGGCGGTAGTTCATGCTGAAGTTGGTGCTGTGGATGTCGTCCGTGCGGTCGGGCAGTTGGCTGCGGTTCCACGTGTGCGTGAGGCGAAGCAGCAGCTTGTCCTTCTTCAGCATGCGGGTACCACCGACGGTCGCGCCGTAGCGTTCGTTGGTGGTGAGCAGCGCGCTGTAGTCGTTGTAGTTGGCGCCCAGCACCAGTCCCCAGCGGCTGGCCAGCCAACGCAGCTGGTATTGCAGGTTCAGGTTGATGAGGCGGTTGCCCAGGTCGGTGGGCCCATCGCTGCGGTCGCTCAGCTGCTGGTAGCCGGTCATCAGGCTCCAACTGTGCTGACGCTTGGCATCGCCGTACTGGTACAGCGTGGCCACGTTCACCTGATGGTTCACCTGATCGATGAGTACCGAATCGGCGAAGAGCGTATCCAGCAGCAGCGTCTGGTAGATGCTGAAGTTGGCGTAGTTCAGGTTGACCGACACGCGCGTGGAAGGACGATAAGCGATGTTGGCCGAACCGATGTTGCGCGCCGTGCTGGCGAAGCGACGATCGCTGAGGTTGTTGCGCTGCACGCCGAACTGCCCGCTCAGTTGCAGCTTGTCCTTCGCCAGAGGAAAGGCGGTACGCAAGGTGATCTGCTCCACATCACTGAGCAGGTAGTTGGCACCCAGCGTACGGAAGCCGGGCTGCAACATGCGGTACTGTACACCGGAGGTGAACTTGTCCTTCACATAGTCCAGGCCCACGGTACCCGCAGCGGCCACATTGCTGGCGTAGTTGAAGCCCAGTTCGCCCACGATAGGCTGGTCGGCGTAGATGTCCTCATCCAGCCGGGGCGCGTTGAGGTCGCGGGTGTAGGCTCCCACGGCGAGGTCGGCATCCAGCACGAGGCGATCCTTGGCGAACTGCACGCGTGAACGCAGGCCGATGGTGGTACTGGCCTGTGGCGTGATGCGTTGCAGCGTGTCCAGCAGCGGCAGCGACGTGACATCATCCGCCGCTCGGAAGAACGTAAGGTCGAAGGTGTTCTTCTTCCCCAGCCCCAGCAGCGCCCCATATCCCATGCGCTTGTATTGGGCCACGCCGTAGCGGTTCTCATCGGCGCGTTGCGCTTGTTGCAGCATGCCGTACATGGCGCTGAAGCGCAAGGCCTTGGGCCGTAGTTCCACCCCGCCACCCAGGAAGGTGATGTTGTTGAGCGTGAACTCCGAGAAACGCAGGTTGCGGTGCCCGGCGTGCAGCTTCACCCACTTGTATTCGGGGCTTACGCCGAAGCGTGTGAAGGGCTGGGAGAAGGTGCTGCCCTGCCGACTGATGGCAACAGAGAAGGGAAGCGACCATCCGTAGATCGAGAGGTTGAGCGTGCCGCTGAGCGAATAACCGAGCGGTTGCTGGCGCGCGTTGATGCCGTTCATCTGGTAACCACTGAGCGTTCCTCCCAATGCGCCGGTGATGCGCACGGGGTGGGCGTTGGGGTCCACCACTTGCGCGGCTGAAAGCACCGGCAGCAGTGCCAGGACGAAGGCCCAAAGGCTGTGACGCGCACTTTTCACAGCGGGAAAGTAGCAGCGCCAAAATGCCCGAAAAGGCAGAAAGGACAGGCCTTGGGGACCATTTCGCACCACGGAATAAACGGTGATCGTGAACCGCTCAATGGATCGCCCCAACGGCTCAATGGCGCCTTCCCGCCGCTTGTCGGAGCACGCGGTTCCGGTCACCTTCGTTGGCATGCGTAGCATCCTGCAACACCTCCTGAGAGGCCGCCTGGCGGGGCTGCCGATCGCCCTGCTCTGGGCTGCTTCGGCCCACGCACAGCCGCTGCCGATCAGCGTGTCGTTGGTCCTGGCACCACCCTATCCACTGCATGCCGACGAGGTGCTGGACATGGGCGACAACACGCTGATCAGCCTGCAGAACAACAACCCCTTCGAGAGCTACACGATCTACCTGGGCAGCGAGCTCGATGGCAGCAACGGCGTGAACATCCAGACCCGTCCCGAGGCGCGCCCGCAAACGCCCATTGAACTCGCTCCCGGCGCATCGCTCCTGCTCACCGGCACCGAACTGCAGGCCTTCTACAACAACTACAACGAGAGCGACCTGCTCTACAGCGGCATCACGCTGGAGGACCTCATCAACGACAACGCGCTGCCTGAAGGCCTGTACACGCTGTGCATCCGCGCCTACGACTTCCTCACCGGCCTGCCCCTCAGCGGAGAGTCGCCCCTGGGATGCTCGGCACCCTTCGTGGTGGTCACGGCCGATCCACCCATCATCACCTCCCCCACCAACGGACAAGAGATACCGTACACCGACCCGGCCTTCTTCACCATCACCTGGATACCCCCATCGGTGAGCGCACCCGACCTGGTGTACCGCCTGGAAATGATGGACATCACCGGCCTGCCCATCAACCCCTACGATGCCTTCCTCACCGGCAACATGCTGCAGTTGAGCGAGCTGGACATCCCCACCAACTTCTTCCTGTACGGCATGGAATATCCGCAGCTGTTGGACGGCCACGAGTACGCCGTGCGCGTGCAGGCCTACCGCCAGTTCGGCACGCTGAACATCCTGAACAATGGCTGGAGCGATGTGGTGGTCTTCACCTACGGAACACCCGGTGCGGCCGACCCCTTCGGCAACGACGGCGACGTGGTGCCACCACCGCCCACCGATCCCGGCAGCGTGGTGCTCACCGAGGGCAGCTTCACCGGTAGTTACGACTGCGCTTCGCCCTGTGCCGTGGCCGTGCCGCCCGCCACCGACCTGCGCCAGAACCTCGGCACAGGCGACCTGGTGACCATGGGCCACTTCATTCTGGCCATCACACAGGTGAGCGGCAGCGGCACCTTCAGCGGTGAAGGCGTGATCCAGCCCACGGGCTACCTTCCCATCGGCATCAAGGTGCGATTCACCGGCCTGCAGGTGAACAGCAACGATGTGGTGGTGGCCGGCCAGGCGGAGGCCGTGCTGCGCACCGATTCGTGGATCGACGCGACGTGGGCCGACCTGAGCACCAACATCCGCAACGTGCGCTTCAGCCGCAACCGCGAAGTGGCGTGGCAGCAGGCCACCGATCCGCAGTGGTACATCGATCAGGCGGCCACGGTGATGCAGAACACTGGTACCACGCTGCCCTTCAGCATCGGCCCGGAAAGCGGCCGCCTGCAGGTGGTGGGCATGCACTTCTTCCCCGATCGTGCAGCTTACAACGTCGCGCACATCCAACGCCTCGCTGATGATCTGGAGGAGCCGCGCTACCTGAGCTTCCTGGGGAAGAACTTCTGCCTTACGCCCGGCGGGCCAGCAGTTGGCGAGGACCAGGCGGTGTTGGAGCTGTTGGAGGAAGTCCGTTTCAAGATGACCGAAGAAGTACACCTCGCCTTCGATCCCGCCAATGCACAGGGGGCTGGCACGCGCGCCACCTTCGATTGCAACGGCCTCGTGCGTGTGGATGTGCAGGGCCGTGCGCTCTTCGACCCCGTGCTCTTCAAGCCCGTGAACGCTGCCGGACAAACCACCAACGACACGCTCTTCGCGGCCTTCGCCGTGCAGTACGTGGAGTGGGGTGACTGGCAGGCCATGCTCGATTTCAATGCGATGGGGCAGGGCGCCGCCAATGTGGTGGGTTTCCAGTACCGGGAGCTGGAGGGCTACACCATGCAGGTGCAGCAGGCCTACATCGACCACAGCATCAGCAGCAACCTGCAGGGCATGCAATTCCCGGAAGGGCACCCCGGTGTGGGAACGCCCGAGTGGGATGGCCTCTACATCGAGCGCGTGCAGGTGGTGATGCCGCGCTGGGCCAACCGCACCGACACAGCGAACCATAGGGCCACCTTCGCCGGCAGGGACCTCGTCATCGACGACACCGGTTTCAGCGGCCAGTTCGCGGCCAGTGGCGTACTGCCGCGCAACAGCGGTCTGCTGGACAACTGGAACTTCAGCATCGATACGCTGCACTTCGAGATCATGGCCAGCAGCCTGGTGGGTGGCGCCCTCGCGGGCAACCTGCGCCTGCCCATCGCCGACGAGGACCTCATCTACGTGGCGTCGGTGGACTACGCGGGAAACAACACGCTGCACAGCTTCGCACTCGCAGCGGACAACGACTCGCTGAGCTTCGATGTGTGGCACGCGCGCTTCATTTTGGAGGACAACAGCGGACTGGAGATCACCCTGGGCAGCGGTGCACCGTTGATCGAGGCCACCATCAACGGCCGCATCTCCTTCGCATCGCTCATCGGCGACATCCCGAAGAACGAGCTCACGGACATCACCATCGAGCAACTGGTGGTGCGCAACCGGCCGAGCTACATCTCCATCGGGAACTTCGGCACCGGCCTTAGCCCGGCCACATTGGCTGTTGCTGGATTTGGCGTAGTGGTGGACCAGCTGGACTTCGACGGCAGCGACATGACCAACGCCAAGCTCCTGGTCGGTCTAAGCATGGACCTGAGCAAGGGCGTGATGCCGATCTCCGGTGGCGTCAGCATGTTCATCAAGAACCGCATCGAGGCACTGGACAGCCTGGTGGTGACGCGCGAGGGCACCGAGCTCGGTTCCATCTACGTGGAGGCCGATGTGAGCGGTGTGAAGATGAAGGGCAGCGTGGACTTCTTCAGCGACGATGCCAAGTTCGGCAGTGGCTTCGATGGCAGCCTCGACCTCACCTTCCTCGATGCCACCACTGTGCAGGGCAGCGTGCTCTTCGGCAATGTGAAGGAGAACAACAGCACCACCGACTATTGGTACGCCTTCGGTATGGTCGGTCTTTCCACGCCCTTCCCGCTGGCCACGCCACTGGACCTCTACGCCTTCGGAGGCGGCGCTTACTGGAACATGGAACTGAACGGATCTCCGCCCGGTCCGCGCACCATGTCGCAGCAGAACGTGAACCCGCGCGAGCTCTTCAACGTGAAGAAGAACACCGCGGGCATCCAGGCGGCGGTGATCCTCGGCCTCACGCCCGAGAGCACCACGTTCAACGCCGATGCCACGCTCACCGTGCAGTTCAACACCGGCACCGGTGGCCTCGGCCTGATCGCCTTGAACGGCAACGGCTACGTGATGGAAGCCATCGAGAACGCCGACAAGGAAGAGGCCATGGTGTACACCACCCTGGACGTCCTGTACAATTTCAGTACGAAGACCTTCAGTGCCGACCTCGTGTTGAACGGCGATGTGCCCAAGGCCACGCCCCTCTTCGAGGTGAACGGTCCTGTGAGCTTCTACCGCTCGCCCAACCTGTGGTACTTCAAGGCCGGCACCCCTGCGCAGCCCATTGGCCTCGGCATCGACGTGTGGCCGCTGAGCGCCACGGCCGGCGCCTACTTCATGACCGGGCAGCAACTGCCGCCGCCCGTGCTTCCCGCAGCGGTGAGCGACTTCTTCAACTTCACCCCCAACATGGTGGGCAACCTGGCGCAGGGCCTCGGCATCGGCTTCATGGCCGGTGCGCACATTGCGGCCGAGGGTGACTTCACGGCGATCGGAACGGGCTTGCAAGTGGACGTGCTCTGCGGTGCCGACCTCGCCATGATGAGCTACGAACTCTGCACCTGCAACGGCAGCACGGACTTCGGCATCAACCAGTGGTACGCGCAAGGCATGGCCTACCTCATCGGTGGTGCGCGCCTCACGGCCTTCACGGCGGACATCGCCAGCATCCAGGTGGGCATCATCGTGGAGGCCGCCTTCCCGCGCCCCAACTACGTGCATGGCATCATCCGCGCCGAGGCCGAAGTGCTGTGGTGGGATGAAGACATCGAGGAGGACTTCACCATCGGCACGCCCTGCGACATGCAGCCGCTGCCCAACGCCAACGTGCTCATCCAACGCCAGGAACTGGAGTTGGAGTCACTGGACATGATCGCCGGTGTAACGCCCAGCCACATGTCCTCCTTCGTGCCGCTCACCGCGCACCCCGTCATCAACTGGCACGTGAAGCAGGGCGAGCAACGTGAGTATGTCTACCCCAATGGCATGGGCGGGCTCATCCAGAAGAAATACCGCTTCAACCTGGGGGCCAAATGGCTGCGCCAGAACGACCAGGGCAGCTTCGTGGAGCAGAGCAACTTCCAGATCGACCAGGACACCAAGAACGATACCTGGACCCTGCGCTTGGTGACCTCATCAGGAGCACCCTCGCAGATGAACGGATCGCGTGGATACAAGGTGCGCGCCACGGCCGCCATCGAACAATGGGTGGGTACCGGGTGGCAGCCCGCAGTGTACCAACAAGGCTCGCAGGCCGGACAACCCATTCGCCAGCAGCGCGAGCACTTCTTCACCACCACCACCAGCCTCACCGAACTGGACCTGCTTACCATCGACTATACCAAGCCTTACCCACGCCAGCGCTTCCTGCCCTACAACGACCTGCCACAGGGCATCATCAAGTTCAACATCGATCAGCAGCCGCGCTTCCAGGACTTCACAGCGTGCGGCTTCGAATTGCTCATGCGGCTCACGCGCATCGATGGACAGGGTACACCCGTGGAGGTGCCGGTGAACACCGACCACGAGTTGAAGGTGCTCTTCGACATGCCCGCGATGCAGGCCGAGAAGATCTACGATCTAAGCATCGTGGCACGACGTGAAGCCACGCCGACACAGTTGCAGAACGAAACACGTCCCGCCTGCCGGCTGACACCGGCCAACCTGCAGTTGCTCATGCCCAACGTGGTGAACGTACCCACCGCCCAGCACCAGGCCACCGTGAGCCTGGGCGGCTATGCCGGCATGCAGCAGTACAACACCTTCGATCCAGCTGCGGCCATGGCCGCCCTGGGCATCGAAGGCACCGTAACGCAGGAAAAGGTGCTGCACACCATCCACTTCCGCACCAGCAAATACGCCACGGGTGCGGCCAAGCTGAACAGCATACAGCCGGTGGCCGTGACACCGGTGAATACCTATGCCCCCTTCTACACCCGCAATGGCGGCTGGGTCGTGCTGAAAGACCTGCGCATCGCGCTCACGGCCGGCGAGGGCTTCGACCGCTATGATGTACTGGGCCATCCCTTCGTGGCCAGCGGCAGCTTCACCTCGGCGGTCTATGAATTCGGCAGCGACCACTGCACCTTCGACGGCAGCTATGGCAATGCGTGGACGGGCCGCGTGTGCAACGAGATCTACGGCCTGGTACAGCAGGGGAACGGCATGGGGAGCACCGGCGGGGGACCGCTGCTCAACCCCGCGCAAGCGGCCGCGGCCGGTTTCGTCGGTTCCCTACCGAAGTTGGGCAAGGTGGACCTGCGCACGGATGCCACGGCCCCTGCCGGCATCAAGCACCTGCAGTCCCTGCTCAGCGACTCCGAGGTGGGCCTGAGCGGTTCCACGACCACCGCCAGCACCACGCCGACCGCTTTCCCGGTCTTCCAACCGCCCTACGATCCCTTTGCACCCACCATGCCCATGCAGCCCACCCCGGCCACCACGCGCCTGGAGCTCGTCTGGCGCCCTGAGCGATCGGCCTATGAAGCGCTCACCCTGATCCACAACAACCAGATGGGCCTGCCGAAGCCGCCCGCAGGCTATCAATTCCCGCATATGACCGATGGCAGCTACCCGTTGCACATCCGCTTGAACAACATCTCGAACAGCATCGTGCAGAGCACCTCCGGTACCCGCACCCTGCAACTCAACATCGACCTGTGACCATGGCGCAACGAAGGATGCGAACGGCGCTGCTTCTCCTCGCGCTTGCTGCGATCACAGCAGCACATGCCCAGGTGGGCGACCTGCACATCACGGCACGCAAAGCCGACGGCAACGTGCTGGTGAAGTGCATGCCCACCAATGCCAGCGCCTGGTATCGAATGATGCAGAACGGGGCAACGGTGGTGGTGGAAGGCCGGGCGCCGATCACCCTGCGGCACGGTACACCGGAAGCCTTCGCGGCCACCAACGTCGATGCAGGATGGAAGGAAACACTGGCGCTGCTCGCGAACAAGATCCCTGTCCCCGCGGTGAACGAGAAGGACCTCGATGCCGTGGTGAAAGCGGGCAAGGACTTCGATCGGCACTACCTCGCGTGGATCCTGCTGACGTCCTACCACCCCGAGCTTTCGAAGCTCTCCGGTTTCCAGTTCGAGCTGCCGGACGATGGCAGCGACATCAGCGGAAGCGTGCGCGTGGAGGGAATTCCGGAGCAGTCGTTCGCGTTCGACCAGGCCACATTGCGCAACGATCTGAAAGGCATACCCTTCGCGCTCTTGCCCGGCGACAAGGCCGCCACACTGCGCTGGTCGCATGCACCTTTGCGCGGCCATGCGGTGGCCTACCTGATCGAGCGCAGCAAGGATGGCAAGACCTTCTCCGCCATCGGCGCACCGGTGATCTTCGACCGCAAGAGCAAGGGCGTTGGCGACGATCCATTGGGTATGGAATGGGTGGATCCGCTGCCCGCGAACGATGAGACCTGGCACTACCGCCTGGTGGCCTTGGACGCTTTCGGTATGCGCTCGGTGGAGAACCCTGTGCTGCAAGTGACGCCGCGCGAGGACCCGGCACTGCCGCCTTTCTCAGCCGTGCGCATCGAGACCGCACAGGACGGCAGCTCAACCTTGAGTTGGAGCTACCCGATGCCCGCTGGCTTGAAAGGCTTCCAAGTCATCCACAGCACAGAAGGACCGCTCGGGCCTTACGCACTCTCACACGCGGAACCGCTGCCAGCGTCGGCACGCAGCTTCACACACCAGTGGGATGTGCGGGACGATGTACACTACCGCTTGATGGCGATCGATACCGAAGGCCAGGCGAGAGCCTCGGACCTGATATACCGCGCACTGGCCGATGAGATCCCACCGAACGTGCCCGAAGGTGTGCAGGTGGAGGTGGACAGCACGGGCCAGGTGACTATCCATTGGCAGCCTGTGCAGGACAGGGACCTGAAGGGCTACCGCGTGTTCAAGAGCTTCCAGGCCGATCGCGGTTTTGTGCAACTAACCCGTGTACCCATCGCCGACACGCTCTTCACCGACACGCTATCCCTGCAACGGCTGGACAAGCAGGTGTACTACCAGGTGGTGGCGCTGGACGGCAGCTACAACCAGAGCACGCCTTCCCTCACTGCCGTGGGCCGAATGCCCGATGTGCTTCCGCCGTCCGCGCCCCTGCTTACGAAGGCCGATGTGGACCGGGAGCACCGCGTCACGCTGGCGTGGCGGCCGAGCAGTTCACCCGATGTGGCCTACTACGACGTGCAATACCGGGATGCCGGCGATACGCTCTTCCAAAGCCTGCGCATGGCCACACCCGCGCAACACGAGATCCAGGATGCGGGCTTTGCGCAGGTGCCGCACTGGCGGGAGTACCGCGTGCTGGCCGTGGACAGCGCCGGGAATGTGGCACCAAGCAACTTGCGGCGGGCCGTGCGGCGCGATGGAACGGCACGGCCAGCGGCTCCCACGGACCTGCGCGCCACCGTGGAGGAGGGCCATGTGACCCTGAGCTGGACCGTGGACCCGGCCACAGAGGTGAGCCACCTGCTGGTGTACCTGCAACGCGCGGACGAGGCCAAACCCGTGTTGGTGGACCGCGTGGAGGCACAGGCATCGACCACCTTGACAAGACCCGCGCAACAGGGGGATCGGTATCGTTTGCAAGCCGTGAACGAGCGGGGTGTGAAGAGCCCCTTGAGCGAGGCGGCCCAAGTGCGGATACCTTAGAGCGAGCGTATGCGGCAGGGTACCTTGCCGAACGACGGAACCATCCATGCGGACCCCAGCCCTGATAGCCCTGTTACTTTCCTGTATCCCAGGTGGTGGCATGCTTTGGGCGCGACCGCCCGCCGGCTGGTCCTTCACCAACCCGCGCATCATCGGTGCGGAGCAAGGTCTGCTATCCACCAACATCCGGCAGGTGGTGCAGGACGAAGAAGGATTTCTCTGGATCGCCACGGCGGGTGGCCTGCATCGCTACGATGGGCACCACATGCAGGTATTCCTGCCGCAAGCGGATGTGGGCAACACCTTGCCTTCGTCAGACATCACCGCGCTGGCCCTGCAGGACAGTGTACTGTGGGTGGGCACTGCGGATGCGGGCCTGCTTCGCTTTGATCGGCGCACGCACCACTACACGCGCTACAAGCACCTGCCAGCCGACCCGCGCGCCTTGGACGGCGATCGGGTGAACTGGTTGGTGGTGGACCGGAATGGGCGGCTATTCGTGGGGGCCAGCTTCGGAAGCATCTGCCGCTACAGGCCCGGTTCGGATGATTTTGAGCGCATCCCCTTCCCGCGCGACCCGGACATGTACGTGGACCGCATGCGCACGCACACCCACGCCATGGTCCAGGATGTACACGATGACCGGACGTATTGGATCACCACGGCGCGCGGCCTGCTCAAGCTTCGCGAAGGCACCTGGGAAATGGAGTTCCTGCTGATGCCCGGTTCTGAAGGGGCCTCAAGTGACAGGCGCGTCAACAGTCAACGCGACATTGTCCAATGCCCCAACGGCCACCTGTTCATGGGCACCTGGGGAGGCGGGGTGCTGCGCTACGAACCCCAGCGCGACCGCTTCACCCGCTACGCCATCACGGAGAACGGAGCCGTGCGGCAATTCACCAACACCTACAATGCGGTGCTCTGCGGTCCCGATGGCAGCCTGTGGGCCGGCAACAACACCACAGGCCTGGCGATCATCGACACCAATGCTGTTGCCATCGAGCACCTGCACGCCGACTCGATCGCCTCCATGGAGGGCCTGCGTGACCAGGGGATCTGGCACATGCACACCACCCGGAGGGGGGATCTGCTGGTGGTCACCCGGCAGGATGTCCGGCTGTTCAGTCCATCCCGACAGCATTTTGCGACCTGGTCGTATCGCGCGGCATTCAAGAACTATGCAGGGCGCAAGGGCATCTCCACCGTACTGCCCATGCCCGATGGCACTGCCCTCTTCGGCGGCACCGGTCTTGACGGGCTCTACAGGATCGATCCGGCAACACGCCAGGTGCGTTACCTGCCGCCTCCTGCCGAGGTGTGGCACGAGCCCGAAAGGGAACACTTCACAGTGCAGGCATTGCTGGCACATGGCCACGACAAGGTACTTGTGCTGGGCTGGTCGCAGCTCTACATCCTGGACCTTGTAACAGGGCGCATGGCCCCGTCGGAAGGGCCCTTCAATGCAGGCGATTGGAAGACCTATTTCCACGACATGGTGCGGCATTCTTCCGGAGACCTTTTCGTGCTTGGCAGGCACGACGGGTTGATACGCCTGGGCCCGGACCTGCGCGAACTCCGCCACTACCTGCCCGTTCCCGGAGACAGCTCCGCGCTGGGCCATGGTAATTACCTGCTTGGCGCTGCGGAGGACCGTGCCGGCAAGCTGTGGGTGGTGCACGAAAAAGGCTTCGCGATCTTCGACCCGGTGACCGAACGCTTTGAGAACTTCGACCCGGGCCCACGGGCGGATTCCGTGGCTGTTCTGAAGCGTGTGGTGGATGTGGCCTGTGATGCGAAGGGCCGGATCTGGTTGGCCGATGGACATCGGGGGGTGGTCGTGGTGGATGAGCCCTCGGAAAGGCCCTTTGCCATGCGCACACTGCTGCAAGGCAATGGGCTGATGAACGAACGGGCATACGCGCTGCTTCCCGATGCGGAAGGCGGTATGTGGGTGATGGGCCCCTCGGGGGTGGAGCACGTGCTGCCCGGTTCGCGGACCGAGGCCTTCCGCACTGCACAGGGCCTGCCATCCACATCCGCCGGTGGGGCCTTGGCGCTGCTTCCGGACGGAAGGCTCATCGGCGCATCCGGCCCTCGTGTGTTCTGGGAACAGCACACAACCGCCGATCCAGTAGCAAGCCAGGTCCCGGTCTACATCGCCTCGGTGAAAGTGTTCGAGCGCGAGCTCGACCCCCTGTTCAACTACCGCTCTCGGAGCGAGCTGCGCTTCCGGCACGATGAGAACTTCTTCAGCATCCTGCTCTCGACCATCGACCCGCGTGCCGTGCTGGACCATCGCCTGATGTACGAGCTGCACCCTTTCAGCGGCGGGTGGACCGATGCCGGACCGGACCGGACGGCCGTGTTCACCAACGTGCCCGGGGGCGACTACTCCTTCCGTGCACGCGCCGTGGCCTCGGACGGCTCCTTGCTCGGTGAGATCACGCTGCCCCTGGTGATCGTGCCACCGTACTGGGAAACGTGGTGGTTCCGCAGCGCCGTGGTGTTGGCCGCCCTTGCATTGGTCTATGCCTTCTACCGCATCCGTATCAACGCCATCCGCAAGGAAGCGAGCCTCACCACCGCCTTCAACAAGCGCCTGGCCGATGTGGAGCTCACCGCCCTGCGCGCGCAGATGAACCCGCACTTCCTCTTCAATGCCTTGAACAGCATCCGCCACCACGTGCTGAACAGCCGCCCGGACCAGGCGGACAAATACCTCAGCAAGTTCGCCCGCCTCATCCGTCTGATCCTGGACCACAGCGACCAGCGCAGGGTAACGCTATCCGATGAACTACAGGCGCTTCGCCTCTACCTGGAACTGGAGGCCTCGCGCTTCGACGACAAGTTCAGCTTCCACATCCATGTGGACCCGTCGATCGATGTCGACTCCACCATGATCCCACCCATGCTCATCCAGCCCTACCTGGAGAACGCCATCTGGCACGGACTGATGCAGAAGGATGCAGGAGGAGAGCTCAGCCTGCGAATAGGCCGCGAAGGTCAACGACTGCGCATCGAGGTGGAGGACGATGGGATCGGTCGTGCAAAGGCCGCCGAGATCAAGAGCCGAAGTGCATTGAAGAAACGCAGCATGGGCATGTCCATCACCCAGCAACGCCTCGCCATGATCGAAAAGCAACAGGGCATCCGCTGCGATGTGCAGGTGGAGGACCTGGTGCTGTCCGATGGCGAACCCGGTGGCACCCGCATCACCCTCATGATCCCCCTTGTCTGACATGCTCAGCGCAATCCTCATCGACGACGAGCGCCACTGCTGCGAGACCTTGCGCTACCTGCTGGAAAAACATCCGGACAGCGTGCGCGTGGAGGCCGTGTTCCAAGACCCGACAAAGGCACTGGCACACCTTCGAAAACACGTTCCGGACGTGCTTTTCCTGGACATCGAGATGCCCGGCATGAACGGCTTCCAACTCCTGGAACAGCTTGGTGACGCTCAAGGCCAGGTCATCTTCACCACGGCCTATGATCGCTTCGCCGTGAAGGCCTTCAAAGTGAACGCCATCGACTACCTGTTGAAGCCCATCCAGGAGGACGAGCTATTGGCAGCGTTGGACAAGGTGGAGGCCCAGCGTAGTACCCCTTCGGAAGCCTTGCCCGCATTGGAGGAGCGCATGCGCAAACTGATGGAGGACCTGCAAGCGCCGGTGCGCAAGGGACAGCGTATCGCATTCAGCACCGTGCACGGCCTGGACCTCGTGGAAGCCGACGACATCATCTACTGCCAGAGCGAGAGCAACTACACCCGCATACACCTTACCGGCGAACGGCGGATCCTGGTGAGCAAGACGCTGCGCGAGGTGGAGGAGCAGCTGCCCGCCGACCGCTTCCTGCGCGTACACCACAGCTACGTGGCCCACATGGACCATGTGCAGAAATACCTGCGTGGTGATGGCGGCACCCTGGTGATGGACAACGGCATGGAGGTGAAGGTGTCCAGGAACAGGAAGGAGGTGGTGGTGGAACGGTTGGGAGGATGAGCGTGCGGCAGCGTTCCTTTGCTGCATGAGCAAGAGAGTCGTTCTGATCACCGGCGCCACCTCCGGCTTCGGCGAAGCCACCGCCCGCCGCTTTGCTGCAGAAGGCTGGCGCGTCATCATCACCGGCCGCCGCAAGGAGCGCCTGGAGGCCCTGCGCAAGGAGCTCGAAGGTCTGCACGGCACGGTGGAAGGTCCGGCCGTGGTGCATGTGCTGCACTTCGACGTGCGCGACCACGATGCCGTGGTGCATGCCGTCGCCTCACTGCCAACGGACTGGCAGGCCATCGATGTGCTGGTGAACAATGCCGGGCTGGCCGCGGGGCTGGACCCCATCCAGGAGGGCCGCTTGGACGACTGGGACCGCATGCTGGACACCAACGTGAAAGGTCTCCTGCATGTAAGCCGCGCCGTGATACCCGGGATGATCGCGCGGGGCAGGGGCCACATCATCAACATCGGCAGCACGGCCGGCAAAGAGGTGTACCCCAAGGGAAACGTGTACTGCGCCAGCAAGCATGCCGTGGACGCACTATCCAAGGGCATGCGACAGGACCTGCTGCCCCACGGCATCAAGGTCACCCAGATCGCACCCGGCCTGGCCGAGACAGAGTTCAGCCTGGTGCGCTTCCACGGTGATGAACAGAAGGCCAGAACGCCCTACCAAGGCTTGACCCCCTTGCGCGGTGAGGACATCGCCAACCTGGTGTGGTTCTCGGCCACGCTACCGCCGCACGTGTGCATCAACGATGTGGTGGTCACCCCTACCGCGCAGGCCGGCAGCATGGTGGTGCACCGTACCGCGTAGTTCCACGTACCGGAGTACCTTCGCCGCAATTCTCCGCTCCATGCCAAAGATCCTCCGTTGGTCCCTGCTCAGCATCGCATTGCTCGCCTTGCTGGCATTCGTTGGTTTTCAGTTCATGAAGGCTCAGACCAAGAAAGCGAGCCCGGAGGAAACAGTGACCTTCTTCCTCAACGACCTCACCGTGGAGGTGACCTACAGCAGGCCGTTCAAGAAGGGTCGGGCCATCTTCGGAACACTGGTGCCCTATGGAAAGGTGTGGCGCACGGGGGCCAATGAAGCCACCACCTTCACCATCAACAAGGACATCGTCTTCGGCGATCGGCCGGTAAAGGCGGGCACCTACACCTTGTGGACCATACCCGGTGAACAGGAATGGTCGGTCATCCTCAACGGTCGCATGTACGGCTGGGGGGTGAACTTCGATGGCGAGGCCCAGCGCGACCCACTGGCCGACGTGGCTCAGGTGAAGGCCTCCGCCATGCCGGTGGCTCCGCCGGTCGAGCAGTTCACCATTGCGGTGGAAGGTGAGCCCGCAGCACTCACACTGACCTGGGACCAGGTGCGCGTGTCGGTCCCCATCACCCACTGAACCGCCCGGTCTCCGACCATGCAATTCACCGCCGCCCAGATCGCCGAACTGCTCCACGGGGAAGTGGACGGTGACCCGCAGGTGCTGGTGAACGACCTGGCCAAGATCGAGGAGGCCCGAAGCGGCACCCTCACCTTCCTGGCCAACCCCAAGTACACCGAGCACATCTACACCACGAAGGCCACCATCGCCATCGTGGAGCAGGGCTTCGAGGCGCACAAGCCCATCCCAAAGAGCCTCACCCTGATCCGCGTGGCCGACCCGCGCATGGCCTTCACCCAGCTGCTGGAACGCAACTACCAGCTCCAGTACGAGAAGAAGGGCATCGAGCAGCCCAGCTTCGTGAGCCCCTCCGCCAAGCTGGGTAAGGGCGTCTACATCGGCGCGTTCAGCTACATCAGCGAAGGGGTGGTGCTGGAGGATGGCGTGAAGGTCTTCCCGAACACCTTCATCGGCGAACGCGTGGTGGTGGGCAAAGGCACCCGCATCCATGCCGGGGTGAAGATCTACCACCAGACGGTGATCGGCGCACAGTGCGTGATACACAGCGGGGCGGTGATCGGGGCCGACGGCTTCGGCTTCGTACCCAATGCCGAAGGGGTCTACGAGAAAATGCCGCAGGTGGGCAACGTGATCCTGAAGGACCAGGTGGAGGTGGGCGCCAACACCACCATCGACCGCGCCACCATCGGCCACACCATCATCAGCCAGGGCACCAAGCTGGACAACCTGGTCCAGATCGGCCATAACGCAGAGATCGGCAGGCACAACGTGATCGTGTCGCAGACCGGCATCGCCGGCAGTACCAAGGTGGGCGACCACAACCAGATCGGCGGCCAGGTGGGCATCGCCGGGCACCTGCACATCGGCGACCGCGTGCGGATCGCGGCCCAGAGCGGCATCGGCAGCAACCTTCTGGACGGCTCCATCGTGCAAGGCTCGCCCGCCTTCCCCAAAGGCCAGTACGACCGCAGCTCGGTCATCTTCCGCCGCCTGCCCGACCTGCAGAAGCGCGTGGACCAGCTGGAGAAGGAACTCGCCGCGCTGAAGGCCCGCCAGCAGGGCTGACCACCGCACCACACGGGTTTGCGGTATCGCCCTACCTTCGCCGGGCTCCGGCGACACGCGACGGTCCCCGGAGCCAAGGCATGAGCGACAAGCAGCACACCCTCCGCGCGGCCGCCACCCTCAAGGGCGTTGGCCTGCACAGCGGCGTTCCCGTCACCCTCACCCTGCTGCCGGCCCCAGCGGACCACGGGTACAAGTTCCAGCGGGTCGACCTGCCGGACCAGCCCATCATCGAGGCTGATGCCGAACTGGTGGTGAGCACCGCCCGCGGCACCACCCTGGGCAAGGGCGATGTGGTGGTGAACACCACCGAACACGTCCTCAGCGCGCTCTACGCCCTTGGCGTGGACAACTGCCTGCTGCAGCTCTCCGGTCCCGAGGTGCCCATCATGAACGGCAGTGCCATGCCCTTCGTGGAGGCCATCGAGGCCGTGGGCCTGGAAGAACAGGACGCCCCCCGGAACTGGTACGTGCTGAAGGAACCGATGTGGTTCGAGACGCAGGAGCGCGGCACCGAGATGCTGGCCGTGCCCACCCCCGGCGGCGAGTTCCGCGTGACAGTGATGGTGGACTACAACAGCCCGGTGCTCGGCACCCAGCACGCCAGCATGTACCGCGTGGAGGAGTTCAAGACGGAGATCGCGCCCTGCCGGACCTTCGTCTTCCTGCGCGAGCTGGAGCAGCTGGCCAAGGCCGGCCTGATCAAGGGCGGTGACCTGGACAACGCCATCGTGATGGAGGACCGCGAGGGCACCACGCAGGAGGACCTCAAGTCCCTGGCACAGGCGCTTGGCCGTCCCTACCAGGAGGTGGAGATCCGCCGCAACGGCGTGCTCAACACCACCGACCTGAAGTTCTTCAACGAACCTGCGCGCCACAAGCTGCTGGACATCGTGGGCGACCTGGCGCTGGTGGGCCGTCCCATCAAGGGCCACATCCTGGCCGCACGCCCGGGCCACTTCGGCAACACCAGCTTCGCCAAACGCCTGAAGGAGCGCATCCGCGAGGAAGAGAAGCACCCGGCGCTCCACATCGACCTGAACAAGGAGCCGGTGTTCGACATCCAACAGATCGAGAAGATGCTGCCGCACCGCTACCCCTTCCTGCTGGTGGACAAGGTGCTGCACATGGACGCGAAGAGCATCATCGGCATAAAGAACGTGACGATGAACGAGCCGCAGTTCACCGGCCACTTCCCCGGCAACCCGGTGATGCCCGGCGTGCTGCAGGTGGAGGCCATGGCCCAGGTGGGCGGCATCTTCGCCCTGAGCCAGGTGCCCGACCCGGAGAACTACACCACCTACTTCCTGAAGACCGATGGCATACGCTACCGCCGCAAGGTGATACCGGGCGACACCATCGTGTTCCATCTCGAACTGCTCACACCCATCCGCCGCGGCCTGGTGCACATGCAGGGACGTGGCTACGTGGGTGGCCAGCTGGCCGTAGAGGCCGAGATGATGGCACAGATCGTGAAGGACAAGACCCCCGAGCCCGCCAAGGCCACCGCCTGAACACGCCCACCGATGAGCATCTCCCCTCTCGCCTACGTGCACCCTGACGCCAAGCTGGGCGCGAACGTCGTGGTGGAACCCTTCGCCTCCATCTATGCCGATGTGGTGGTGGGTGAAGGCACCTGGATCGGCCCCAATGCCGTGCTGATGGACGGCGCGCGCATTGGCAGCAAGTGCCGCATCTTCCCCGGTGCGGTGATCAGTGCGATCCCGCAGGACCTGAAGTTCGCCGGAGAAAAGACCACCGCTGAAGTAGGCGACGGAACCACCATACGCGAGTGCGTCACCATCAACCGCGGCACCGCCGACCGGCTCAAGACCGCCGTAGGCGACAATTGCCTACTGATGGCTTATGTGCACCTGGCGCACGACTGCATCCTGGGCAACAACATCGTCATCGCCAACAGCGTGAACCTGGCTGGCCACGTCACCATCGACGATTGGGCGATCCTGGAGGGCAACGTGGCGGTGCAGCAATTCATCCACATCGGTGCCCACAGCTTCATCGCCGGGGCCAGCCTTGTGCGGAAGAACGTGCCGCCCTTCGTGAAGGCCGCGCGCGAGCCGCTCAGCTACGTGGGCGTGAACGTGGTGGGCCTGCGCCGCCGTGGATACGATGATGCCGCCGTGGCCCGGATCGAGGACATCTATCGCGAGATCTTCGTGCGCAACAGCAACGTGGACCGTGCCGTGCAGAACGTGGAACAGACCCTGCCCCGCAGCCCCGAGCGTGGGCAGATCCTGGACTTCATCCGCAACAGCCCGAAAGGGATCATGCGGGGACTTGCTGAATGATGGGACCCGCGAACCGTCCTGCCCCGCGGGCGCACAGGGGTCCAACACGCGTGTACGGATGGAAGTGAACCTCCGCTCGGTCAGGAAGTCCTTCGGTCGCGAGATCGTCCTGCTGGGGATCGACCATACCCTTTCCAGCGGCAGTCGCACCGCTTTGCTGGGCCCCAATGGAAGCGGCAAAAGCACCCTGCTCCAACTGATCGCCGGGGCGATGCTTCCCACCGAAGGCACGGTGGTCCATCGCATGGCGGGCCGGGAGGTGGCTGTCGACGAGGTCTACCGGAAGGTCAGCATCGCCGCGCCCTATCTCGGCCTCTACGAGGAGCTCAGCCTGCGGCAGATGATCGACCTTCACAAGCGGGTGAAGCCGCTCCGTAACGGGTTGGACACCGTTGCCGTGGCCCGTTCCGCACGGTTGGAACATGCATTGGACAAGCCGTTGACACAGTACAGCAGCGGCATGAAACAACGGGCGAAGCTGGCCATCGCCATCCTGAGCGATACCCCGCTGCTGCTCCTGGACGAGCCTACGAGCAACCTGGATGCGGATGGTGTGCAATGGTACATGCAGCTGCTGGAAGCACATGTGGCGGGCCGCACGCTCGTGGTGGCGAGCAACGCCCAACAGCAGGAGTTCGCCTTGTGCGATGAACGCATCGAGGTGATGCGCTACAAGCCCGCATCGCGCGTCGGCGCTCAGCGCACCGACACCACGCGGCCGTCCTGAAGGACCTCCTCCCGGTTGAGCGAGCCGTCCTCCGCGAAGTATTTCCACGTGCCGATATGCACCGCTTCGCCCCGTGCGGGATCGTACTTGGAACGCCCCATGCTCTTGAGCGTGCCGCTTGGGTGGAATTCCTTCACCTCGAACTCCAGGGCCTTGCGGTCCACCAATTGGAACAAGCTCAACGGTTGGCCCGTGGACGAGAACAGGTCCATGCGGATGAAGAAACCCTGCCTGCGATCGCGCTCCTCAGCATAGCGCAGTTGCCCGTTGGTGTAATAGTCCTCGTAGGTGATAACGGAACCGTCGAGGTACTTCTCCATGGAGCGCAGTAGACCATTCGGGTGATAGGTGCGCATCGTTCCACGGATGTTATCGATCGGGCGGAACTCCCGCTCCAGCACGCCGCCAGGATGGTAGTTGCGATACGTCTGCAGCCGCCCTTGTACATAGCTGCCGCGATGCTTCAGGGTACCGTCCGCGTAGTGATCGTCCACCCATCCGTTACAAAGCGACCCTGAGCATCGACGGAGTGAATCACCTCCCATCAGTGGGTTGAGGCGGTCGTAGGCATGCAGCCCGGGATCAGGATCTTCCCCCACATCACCGGTGATGACGTGTTCATCGTTCGCGAGCTCCGACACGGGGTCCTGTGCCGCAAGGCTGGGACCGATGAGGAGCAAGGTCAGCAGGGACCAATGTCTGTGCATGCCCCGTTCTACGCAGGCAGGCCGTGCCAGGTTGCCTGTTCAGCGCGGCAGGCGCAGGATGCGGTATCCCGTGACCGCGACGAACACGGTCATCAATGGGCTGACCAGGTTGAACACCGCATAGGGCAGATAGTCGATGGTGGCAACTCCCAGCACCGTGGCCATGTACGCGCCACAGGTGTTCCAGGGCACCAAGGCGCTGGTGACGGTGCCGGCATCCTCCAGTGTGCGGCTCAACACGCGTGGGTCGAGACCACGCGCCTTGAACAGCGGAGCGAACATGCGGCCCGGCACCACGATGCTCAAGTACTGATCGGATGCGGACACATTGGTGAGCACACAGCTGGCCGCCGTGGTGGCCACCAGCGAACCATCGCCCCGGACCAGCCGTGTGAGCGCGGCGGTGATGCGCTCCAAGGCCCCGGTCCGCTCCATGATGCCCCCGAAGGTCATTGCACAAAGGATGAGCCATACCGTGCCCATCATGCCCGCCATGCCACCTGCGCTGAGCAGCTCATCCACCTGTGCGTTATCCGTGGCGATGGACACACCCGTTCCCATCGCGCCGATCACGGTGCGGTACAGTCCCTGAGCGCTGGTGCCTCCGGCAAGGTCGTGCAGCAGATCGGACTGGAACAGGAGCGCGAACACCGCACCGAGGAGCGTGCCGGCGAACAAAGCCGGCAGGGCCGGAACCTTGCGGTAGATCAGCACGATGACGACGGCCGGCACCAAGTAGGACCACCAGCCGATGCGGAACCTGCCGGTGAGCGCGGCATGCACCTCTTCCAGACCCTGCGGGTCACCGTTGGGATCGAGGAACAGGCCAGCTACACCGAACACCAGCAGGGCGATGAGAAGCGACGGAACCGTGGTGATGGCCATGTACCGGATATGTCCGAACAGTTCCGCCCCGGCAACGGCGGGTGCCAGGTTCGTGGTATCGCTGAGGGGGCTCATCTTATCTCCGAAATAGGCACCGCTGATCACCGCACCTGCCACCCACCCCGCCGGGATACCGAGCGCACTGCCAATACCCATCAGGGCGATCCCCACTGTGGCCGCTGTGCTCCACGAACTGCCCGTGGCGAGGGATACCAAAGCGCTTGCCACCGCTGCCGCGATCAGAAAATAGCCGGGAGCGATGAGCAACAGGCCATGGTGGATCATGGCGGGAACGATACCGGCCAGCAACCAGGTGGCGGCGAGCGCACCGATCATGAGCAGGATCAGGATCGCACCCATCGCCGTGCGGATGCTGTCGTAGGCATGCTCGAGCAAGACCCCGATGGAATGCCCCTGCCGCTGGCCGATGATCGCGGCCACTGCGGCGGAGGCCAGCAGTGCCAACTGGTTGGGCCCTTCCAGGCCGCTGTCACCAAAGACCAGCACATTGAGCGCCAGCAACAGCACCAGAACGACCAGCGGTGTGAGGGCCAACAGGAGCGACGGACGTTGCACGGTTCGGGGCATGCGGCCAAAGTAAAGGTCCGGACGCGTGCGGGATGACTTCCGATCGATGCGGACCGGATCGGACGGCCTAAGACGCGATCCCGACCGAATGGTTGCCTCCGCGATAAATAAGTGTGCCAACCCCTTGCCTTTCATGGCTCAGCCCAATAGTTTCGGAGCATCCAATGGACCGAACAGGAAAGATCGATATCGACCAGAACGCTTGAAATCCACATATACAGAAGGGTCCGACACCTTGTTCCGGCGCCCTTCGCCCGATGCTCCCTCCGCCCGTGACGGACCTCGGAACAACGGTACACCCAAGCCCAGGGGTGACCGCAGTGACCACCAAAACTCAACCCTCATGAACGGAACCGAACAACGACCAGGGACCCGAACGCGCCGCACCTATTGGCGCCAGGCGGCCCTCAGCCTGGCCACGCTATGTACAGCTGGCCTGTTCGCTCAGGTGACAGTGACCATTGATGGCTCGGCCTATGCCGGCCAAGGCACCACGGGCTTTGCCCCGATGGGCAATACCGGCCACCATGCCAGCGAGCATGTGTACCTCGCAACAGAGATCGGTCAGGACTTCACGATCAACCGCATCGAGCTGTCGAACAACTTGTTGCTGACACCAGCGGCGTTGAACACGTACAACGCGGTGTCCATCTACCTGTACACCACGCCCAACACCACCTTTGCCGGGGGTACGTTCACCACGGCCGGTAAAACGCTGGTCTACAGTGGATCCATCACTTGGAACGCCGTTGGGTTCGCCGGCGTGGACCTCACCACACCTTTCGCGTACACCCAGGCCAGCGGCAACCTGGCCATGCTGGTGGTGCGCGGGGACAACGTGATCCACACGGCCAACATATTCAACAGCGCGCGCGGTAACGCTACCGCAGGTGTCACCGCATTGACCTCGCGCCGCTACAACGGGGCGACCGCTCCTGTGAACGGTACGACCACTTTGACCACGAGCGCCTTCCGCGCTGCCGCACGGTTCATGTTCGTACCCACCTGCAGCGGTACACCAACGCCCGGCAACACACTGGCAAGCGTCAGCGGTGCGTGCAGTGGGCAGAGCTTCACCCTCAGCCTCCAGAACGCCGCAGGCAATGGTGCCAGCTACGTCTGGGAACTGGATAACGGTGGCGGCTGGACCGTCTTCGGTACCAACGCCGCCACACAAGTGGTGACCCAGACCGGTCCGACCTCCTACCGCTGTACGGTGGATTGCCCCGCAGGCGGAGGCAGCCCCACCAACGCCACGAGCAACCCTATCGCGGTGCCCATGGCAGCGCCTTTCCCGGTCGATTTTGCACCGGTGGTGTTCCCCTCCAACTGCTGGAGCGCCACGGCTGCGACCACCCTCCTGCGGAGCACGGTCAACGCATATGGTGCGGCCGGACAGGGAGCAGCCCAGTGGAACTACTATAACGCCGGCACGGGCACCGTGCTCACCATCACCAGCCCCACCTTCACAGCCGTTGGAGCAGGCCAGCAGATCCGCTTCGATGTGGCTGGTGCGGCATACTCCGGTGACGGTGGCGTTACCGTCGATTCGGACATCCTCAACGTGGAGGCCTCCACTGATGGCGGTGCGAACTGGACGACGCTCGCCGCCATGAGCAACAACACCGGTGGAGATGCCAGCACGGCACCGCCCCAGGCAGCCAACTTCGTTCCCACCGCAGGTCAGTGGGCCACCCGCACCTATAATGTACCCACCGGTACCAACATGGTGCGTTTCCGCGGCGTTTCCGGCTTCGGCAACAACGTCTACGTGGACAACATCGTGGTGGAGCCGATCCCCACCTGTCTGCCCCCCACGAGCGTGGCCGCTATCGGCTTGAGCGCAACCGATGCGAGCGTGAGCTGGTCAGGGACCGGTACGTTCATCGTCGAGTACGGCCCAGCCTCTACCTTCACCGTACCGGGCTCTGGCGCTGCACAAGGACCTGAAGGCACCAGCACGGTCCTCACAGGTATCGCCGGCAACAGCGTAACGATCCCCGGCTTGGTACACCCCACCCAATACCGCGTGTTCGTGCGCACCGATTGCACGGGCAGCAACGAGGGCTACAGCACCAACTCGCCGGGCATCACCTTCTACACGCGTCCGCCGTTCGACGATTGCAGTGCGATCACCACCTTCCCGAGCGTTGCACCCGGTGGTACGATCCTGATCACGGGCAACAACTTCGGCGCCACGGATAGCGAAGGCTTCGGTGCACTGGTCTCCTGGGAGGCCTTCACTCTCACGGGCTGCGTGTCCAGCCTGAACATCGACTACTGTGGTAGCACGCCCCCTCGCACCAACGCGTTCGTTAACCTCTTCACAGGATGCCCATCCACGGGGTTCATCCCATGGACCGGTGCACCAGGTCCCACCTGCCCCAACGGCAGTGTGAACGTGCCATACAACACCATCCCCGCGGGTACCTATTACATCGCGGTGATAAACCAGGCTGGAGCCTCTGGACCTTACGGTATCAATGTGACCGCCGGCCCTGCATGTCCGCCCCCGCCTGCCAACGACCTGTGCGTGGATGCCACGCCGATCGCGTGCGGCGATGTGCTCAGCGGGACCACCGTGGATGCGACGAACACCGGCGCACCCGCCACCGTATGCAATGGCTTCCTCAACAACACCTCCGGTGGTGTGTGGTACGTGGCCAGCGGCCTCTGCGGACCCGTGCAGGCCACCATCTGCTCCACGCTCCCCAGCTGGGATTCGAAGCTCGCGATCTACAGCGGCAGCTGCGGTAGCTTGGTGTGCGTGACCACCGACGATGATGGTTGTGGTCCGATCGCAGGCCTGAGCGTTGCCAACTGGAACGCTGATGTGAGCGAGACCTACTACATCTATGTGCTGGGCTTCGGCGCCGCGGATGAGGGCACCTTCAGCCTGACCCTGAACTGCACCAGCACCCCGGTGGTGGCCAGCGCGACGGTCAATGACAACTGCGGATCCAACGAATTCGGCGTGGCCGTTGATGTCACCGACCTGGGTGGTGCCGCTTCCGTAGATATTGCCTACAGCGTGAACGGCGTGCCCCAAACGCCTGTCGCTGGTGCCGGTCTTGGCATCACCAGTCTGGGTCCCTTCACCCCCGGTGCCGAAGTGACCGTGTCGGTTTCCAATGGCGGCAGCGGCTGCACGGCCGATCTCGGCTCCTTCTTCAGCAACTGCCCTGTGGATGTGGTATGCGGTTCAACGGTGACCTACACCCACTGCTACTCCAACAACGACCCCCGTACCTGGACCTTCAACCCGCCCAACGCAGGTGAGTCCGTGACGGTGACCTTCGTGAACGGCACGATCGACGTGAACGACATCATCCGCATTTACAGCGGTGTGGACAACAGCGGCACGCTGCTCGCTTCCAGCACGGTGAGCAACCTCAATGGACTGACCGGTACCTCGCTCATCGGTGAATCGATCTTCATCGAGATCGACACCGACCCCAGCAACAGCTGCGCCGATGGTGGCCAGAGCACCTGGGTGTTCGAGGTGGAATGCACGGCAGGCTGCGTGGACCCCGATGGTTCAGTGACCCCGAACGTGGATTGCGGCACCTACAGCTTCACGCTGGACGTCGAAGTGCTCTTCACTGGTGACGGTGCGACCACCGACCTGGTGTACACCGTTGACGGCGGTGCCCCCACTACCGTACCCGGCCTCATCGACTTCGACCTGGTGAACATCGGTCCCTTCACGATCGGCAGCGTGGTGAACGTGGTGCTCGCGCATGAGTTCGACGGCGCTTGCAACCGGAACCTGGGCAATTTCCAGCCCGGCCTGGCCTGCCCGCCTCCCGGTACTTCCTGCGCGCTCCCGCTCGTGGTGAACAGCTTCCCCTACACACAGACCAACACCACTTGTGGCAAGGGCAACAACCTGATCGGCACTCAGTGCGGATTGGGCGCCAACTACGGTGGTGGAGAGGATTTCGTGTACCAGCTGAACATCCCTTCCGCAGGTGACTACCAGATCAGCATGCAGCTCAGCGGTGGTAACTCCTTCGCCGGTTGGTTCCTCAAGTCGAGCGGCAACTGCAGCACGGCCGCTTCGTGCGTGGCCAACGCGGTGACCACGGTGGTGAACGGTACGGCAACGGGCATCGTGAGCCTCGCGGCCGGTACGTACTTCCTGATCATCGACTCGCGCCCCTTGCCCAACTGCGTGGACTACACGGTGACCGTTGCACCCTTCGTGTTCCAGCCTGGCGACAACTGCAACATCGCCCTCCCCCTCACGGTGGGCAGCAGCTGCACCCCCACGGCGGGCAGTGTGGCCGGCCTGACACAGAGCATCCCGGGCGGTGTGTGCGGCGGTACTGCGGATGACGACATCTGGTACAGCTTCGTGGCCACCAACACCAGCCACACCGTCACCCTCGACGCGGACTTCGACGCCGTACTTGAGGTGCGGAGCGGTGCGTGCAACGGTGCGAACCTGGGCTGCGCTGACAACAACTTCTCGACCGGTATCGAAGAGCTCAGCGTGAACGGCCTGACCGTGGGCGCCACCTACTTCGTGCGCCTCTGGTCCTGGTCGAGCGCGGTGCAGACCACCCCCACCTTCGACCTGTGCGTGACCGAACCGCCCCCCGCCATTCCGGGCGACGACTGCGCCACGGCCTTCGTGATCCCCTCCGTGCCTGCCACGGTGAGCGGTTCCACGGGCCTGTTCGCGGACAACTACAACGCGGTGTGCCCCTTCAATGTCACCGGTGGACGCGACGTGGTGTACAGCTACACCCCCACCAGCAACGAGGTGATCAACGCCTCGCTCTGCCTGGGTACAACGGAATACGACACCAAGCTGTACGTGTTCCTGAACGATTGCAACAGTGCGGCCATCGCCTGCAATGACGACGCCTGCGCGAACCCTCCCCTGTTCGCCGGCGCCTTCATCTCCAGCATCAGCAACCTGGCAGTGACCGCAGGTAACACCTATTACTTCGTGGTCGATGGCTTCAGCGGCGCCGACTTTGGTGATTACACCTTGGAGCTGAGCATCGCCCCGCAGCCCCCTGCGAACGATGACTGTGCCAACGCCATCGCACTGCCGGGCTGCAACAGCAGCATCAGCGGCACCACAGTGAGCGCCAACGGTGCGGACAGCCCGCTGGACAACTGCGGCACCACGTCCAACACCTCTCCCGGTGTGTGGTACACCGTGCAGGGTTGGGGCGGTGGTATGTCCGCTGGAGTATGCGGCAGCACCACGGCTGATACCAAGATCGCGATCTACTCAGGCAGTTGCGGTGCCCTCACGTGCGTGGGTGGCAACGATGACGGCTGCGGCTTGCAGAGCTTCGCGAGCTGGAACAGCACGCTGGGCACCACGTACTACATCTACGTGTTCGCCTTCGGCGCCACCACCGAGTACGACTTCGTGCTCGAAGTGACCTGCGGCGACAACCAGCCGATCTGCAACGACAACGGCCTCACCCTGGAGTTCCAGACGGACCTGTTCAGCGATGAGACCACCTGGGAGATCATCCCGGATGGGTTCAACACGCCGGCCTGTGCCGGTGGCGGCTTCTTCCCGCCGAACGCCACGGTGACCGACTTCTGCTGCCTGCCTGATGGCTGCTACCGCATGCGCGTGCTCGATGCCTTCGGCGATGGCATGGTGAGCGGCAGCTTCGTGGGCGGTTACATCCTGCGCACCAGCGGCAGCAACCAACGCATCATCGACAACCGCAACAACTTCGACGGTGCGTTCGATGGTGATGTGAGCGCCATCAGCGGTGGCCAGGGCTTCTGCCTGCCCATCAGCAACCAGGGCCTGGTGTACACCAGCTGCGACAAGCTCGACTGGATCAACGGCCAGTACGTGGTGACCAGCGCCAACCCGGCCGTTAGCGCCGAGTGGATCGTGGGCGGTGCGAACAACGTGCAGGACAACAACTCCGGCTACGAGTTCTGGATCTTCGACCCCAACGGCAGCTACAGCTTCCGCCGCTTCCGCAGCCACAACCAGAGCGACGGCTTCGGCCCGGCCAGCGCCACCCGCGCCTGCCACATGAAGCTGAACAACTGGGCCCTCGCCAGCCAGGTGCCCGCCAACGTGCTGATGAACGTGCGTGTGCGTGCCCGTGTGAACGGTGTGAACGGTGAGTTCGGTCCGGCCTGCCGCCTGATGATCGATCCGGTACGCGCCGCATGCCCCCTCACCAAGCTGATGGACATCCCCGGCAACCAGTACCTGAGCTGTGGGGCCACCCGCCAGTGGGGTACCGGCAACTTCGTGCATGCCCGTCCGGTGAGCGGTGCCAACCGCTACCAGTTCCGCTTCCGCCTGCCTGCTGAAGGATTTGAAGTGGTGCGTCAGACCACCACCTACTTCCTGCAGCTCAACTGGCCCACCCTGCCCCTGGAGGTCGGCAAGACCTACGATGTGGACGTGCGCGTGAGCAAGGATGGCGGTGCCACCTGGTGCAGCACGGACGATCCCTGGGGTGATGTGTGCCAACTGACCATCGGCGGCAGCAACTTCAACGCGATGGCTGACATCAACGGCACCGGCGCGGCTGGTGAACTGAAGATGTTCCCCAACCCGAACCGTGGTGATCAGCTGACCTTCAGCCTGAGCGCCATCGAGGAAGGTGTGAACACGGTGACCTTGGACGTGTACGACATGTTCGGCAAGCGGGTGATGGCCCGCGAGCTGGCCGTGGCCGGAAGCAGTGTGAACACCACGCTTGATCTGAAGGGCGCCCTCGCCGCAGGCATGTACGTGGTGAACATCACCGCCGGAAGCACATCCTACACCGAGCGACTGGTGATCCAGCCGTAAGGAACCGGACCCGATCCACGATCGCCCCGGTCCTCCGCAAATGCGGCAGGGCCGGGGCGATCCGGTTCAGGGGACCCCGCCTGGGGAGTGCCGCGATACGGGTCATGTACGAACGAGATCACGATCAGTTGCCTCCTGTTCAAAAAAATATTAAGGTTGCGATGGATCACGGACTCTTCTAATATTGCTACACCCAAACCAAAACCTTTCGGAAACATTCAACCAACGTAGCAGCATCGGCGGCCGTGCCACGGACCGTCGCGCCCTGACCGCCTGAGAAGGCGCACCAACCGGTGGTAGCCCGGCAGCCCTACCGCTCGACGACCCAAAACCAAAACCAGAGAAGATGATCAGAACTGAACGATCGAAAGTACCCGGGCGCAACCGGTGGCTGCATAGGATCGGCGCATATGCGTCGACCCTGCTGTTCACCGCAGCGGTCTCGGCGCAGTGCATCAGCGGCACGCCCTACGAGGGTGCTGCCGTTGCAGGCCCCGGCGGTAACGTGAACCTGACCACCTGTAACTTCGGCGGGGAGTACAGCCCTGCAACAGGACTGGTGGCCACCAACACCTACACCATCACCGGTACGGGTGGTGCCGGGAACTACCTGACCATCACGAACACCTCCAATGGGGTGCTTCAACATGGTCCATCCCCGCAAGTGCTTACGAGCTATACGGGCGACATCCGTGTGCATGTGCACGTGAACGCCGCCTGCGGCACGGATGCTTCGTGCCACACGCTGAACGTAGCCACGGCCGGTGCACCGCCCCCTCCCTGCGGCAGCGGCACCTGCAGCTACACCCTGCGCCTCACCGACAGCTATGGTGATGGATGGAGCGGTGCCACCATGCAGATCCGCCAGGGCACCACGGTGGTGGCCACGGTGGGCAGCACCTTCACCTCGGGTGCCGGACCGGTGGATGTTTCCGTACCGAACCTGTGCAGCGGCACCGCCTACAACCTCTACTGGAGCGCGGGCGGTTCGTTCTCCAGTGAAGTGGGTGTGGAGCTGATCGACCCCTTTGGCACCTCGCTCTACAGCAAGGCACCTGGGATCGGCTCCCCCCTCACGCAGCTCTATGCCTTCAACGCGAACTGCACGCCTCCGGCCTGCGCCAGCGTTACGGGCCTGAGCGCTGCTCCCACGGGGTCCACGACGGCCAACGTTAGCTGGAACTGCGCCAGCTGCACGGGATCGTTCATCGTGGAGTACGGCGCACCCGGCTTCACGCCCGGCACCGGCCTCACGGCGGGAGCGGGTGGTACCATCGCGTCCACCTCGGCCCTGTCTCCCTTCTCGCTCACGGGCCTCACCGGCGGCAACAGCTACCAGGTGGCCGTGCGCCAGAACTGCGGCGGCACCTTCAGCATCAACATGATGGCCGCCACCTTCCAGACCCCACCGGCCTGCGGCAACGACTTCTATGATTCGGGCGGACCGAGCGGTGGTTACGCCAACAACGAGAACCGCACCATCACCATCTGCCCCGATGTTCCGGGTGATGTGGTGACGATCACCTTCAACCTGGTGGACATCGAGTCCTGCTGCGACATCCTGCGCGTGTATGATGCCAACACCGCCACGGGCCCGTCCACGCAGGTGGCCACCGGCACCACGCCGGTGATCACCGCGCTCAACCCGAGCGGATGCCTCACGGTGACCTTCACCTCGGACTTCTCCGCGACCTATGAGGGCTGGGATGCGGACATCACCTGCACCCCTGCCCCCACCTGCCCCCCGCCCACCTCTTTGGCGGCAACGACGGTCACCCCCAACTCCGCCACGGCCAACTGGACGGACAACGGTGGCGGCGGCAGCTTCATCGTGGAATACGGTCCAGCGGCCACCTTCACCACGCCCGGTACGGACGCCAACCCTGGCGCCGGTGGCACGGTGATCACCAACGCGGTATCGCCGCAACTGATCGGTGGCCTGCTGCCTTCCACCCAGTACCGGTACTTCGTCCGTCAGGACTGCGGTGCTGGTGACTACAGCAGCAACAGCAGCGCACAGCTCTTCACCACGCTGGCCGAACCGCCGAACTGCGCCACCGCAACGGTGCTGACCTGCGGTACGCCCGAAACGTTCACCCTGGCGCCCGGAACGGGTGCGTGGGGTTCCTCGTTCTGCGGCTGGACCGTGGCCGGTAACGAGCGCGTGTTCCAGTTCTTCGCTCCCGTGGCAGGCACCTATGAACTGCAGGTGACCGCGACGAACAGCGCCTACGTGGATTATGGCTGGAAATCGGCCACCGGCGTCTGCGACAACACCGGCTGGACCTGCATCGACGATTTCTATTCGCCCGTCACGGTGACCTTCAACCTGCCTGCTGCCGGCACCTACTGGCTGCTGGCGGACCAGGAGGGCACGAGCGGTGCCACCCAGACCTTCCAGATCAACTGCCCCTGCTTCCCCGGCGCTGCCACGGCCACCGTGGTGGATGACTGCGGCAACAGCCAGTACAGCATCGATGTGGACATCACCGATCTGGGCTCCGGCGCCAGCGCAGGTGTGCGCTACAGCGTGAACGGCGGTGCCAACGTGGACGCCACCGGCCTCGGCCTGGGTGTGACCACGGTGGGTCCCTTCGCACAGACCGATGTGGTGGTGGTAACGCTGCTCAGCGGCGATGAGGCCACCTGCGACGTGCTGCTGGGTGACTACACCAGCAACTGCCCGATCGACATCACCTGCGGCAGCACCACCACGGTGAACTACTGCTACAAGAACAACGACAGCAAGACCTGGACCTTCAACTCGCCCACCGCGGGTGAGACGGTGACCCTCACCTTCGTGAGCGGTACCATTGATGAGGCGGGCGACGTGGTGCGCATCTACGACGGTGTGGACAACACGGGCACGCTGCTCGTTTCCAGCACGGTGAACTCCCTGGTGGGCCTCACGGCCACCTCCACGGGCCAGTCCATCTACATGGAAGTGGACTCTGACCCCAGCAACAGCTGCCAGGACGGCGGCCAGTCCAGCTGGACCTTCGAGGTGGAGTGCACGCCCGGTTGCGTGGACCCCGATGGTTCTGTGACGGTGACCACCGACTGCGGCAGCTACAGCTTCAGCATCGATGTGGAGGTGCTCTTCACCGGTGACGGTGGCAGCACGGACCTGAGCTACAGCGTGAACGGCGGTGCCCCCACCATCGTTCCCGGCCTGCTCGATTTCGACATCGCCAACATCGGTCCCTTCACCGTGGGTGATGACGTGCAGCTCTTCCTGAACCATCCCTTCGACCCGGCCTGCAACAGGAACCTGGGCACCTTCACGGACAACGGCACCTGCCCCCCGCTGAGCGAGAACTGCCTGGGCGCCCAGAACCTGGCCACCCTCACCAGTCCCTTCAGCAGCACCACGGTGGGCTGGCTGGATGACATCTCCAGCTACCCCGGCGGTTGCCAGAGCAACACCTCGCCCGACCGCGTGTTCTACATAGACGTGCCCAACGGCTTCACGCTGACCATCGGCCAGACGGTGAACGGCTACGACAGTGAGAACTACATGGGATACGGCGGCAGCTGCCCCGGCAACACCACCATCGCCTGCTACGACGATCCGGACACCCAGACCAACGTCTGGACGAACACCACCGGTTCCACGCAGCGTGTGTACTGGGTGCAGGATGGTTACTCCAGCGCTGCCAATGCGGGCACCTTCACCCTGGCTTGGAACCTGACGGCTCCCTGCACGGGCATCCCCACCCCGGGCGCCACGCTGAGCACGTCCACCACGGTTTGCGCCCAGGCCAACTTCACGCTCTCCCTGGAGACCGTGAGCAGCCTGCCGGGCATCAGCTACCAGTGGTTCGTGAGCACCACGTCGGACAGCGGCCCCTGGACCCCCATCAGCGGCGCCACCAGCGCCACGCTGGTGCGCAACCAGACCGTTCAGAGCTGGTACTACTGCGAGGTGACCTGCATCAGCGAGCCCACCCCGGGCAACAGCACGCCGATCCAGATCGACATGCTCAACGACCCCATCGCCTGCCTGTGCACGCCGACGTACACCTATGGCAAAACGGACGGTGACCTGATCAGCAACGTGGTGATCGTGGGGACCACGCTGAGCAACAACACCGGCACCGATCCGGTGAACCCCGCCTACACGTTCTTCAACACCCTGCCCAACCACACCGGCACCCTGGTGGCCGGCACGAGCTACCCCATCCAGGTAACGGTGGGTACGTACGGTGGCCAGAACGTGGCCGTGTGGATCGATCTGAACGAGAACGGTGTGTTCGAGACGCCGAGCGAGCGCGTGGGCTTCACCACGACGTCCATTGCCAGCGGTGGCACCAGCACCTTCACGCTGAGCCTGCCCTGCGACCCGACCCCGGGCGTGAAGCGCATGCGTGTGCGGGATGTGTGGAACACCCCGGGCAGCTCCATCGACCCCTGCCTGAACTATGGCTTCGGTGAGACTGAGGACTACAACGTGACGATCGACCCGCCTCCGCCCTGCCCCGCACCGAGCGGACTGGCAGCCAGCGGTGTGACGGTGACCGCCGCCACGCTGAACTGGACCGCAGGTTGCACGGAGACCGCTTGGGTGGTCGAATGGGGTGTCAACGGCTTTACGCTGGGCAGCGGCACCACGGTGAACACCGTGGCCACCACCACCAACCTAAGCGGCCTCACCGGTGCCACCACCTACCAGGCCTATGTGCGCGCCGACTGTGATGCGAACGGCCTGAGCTCCTGGTTCGGTCCGATCAGCTTCACCACGCAGACCCCGCCCCCGGCGAACGACCTGTGTGCGAACGCCATCGCCATCGGTTGCAACAGCGTGACCACGGGCAGCACCATCGCTGCCACCACCACCGGTGCACCTGCTGAGACCTGCGGCACGAACCTGAACACCGCCGGCGGCGTGTGGTACACCCTGGAGGGTTGGGACGGTCCGATGACCGCCTCGCTCTGCGGCAGTGGCTACGACACCAAGATCGGTGTGTTCACCGGCAGCTGCGGTGCCCTTGTCTGCGTGACGGGCAACGATGACTTCTGCGGTCCGCAGAGCGAAGTGAGCTGGACCGGTGTCAGCGGCACCACGTACTACATCTACGTGACGGGCTTCAGCGCCGGCACGGGTGCCTTCACCCTCACCACGGAGTGCGGCAGCAACAACAGCGCCTGCACCGAGAACGGCCTCACCTTGGAGTTCCAGACGGATGCCCTGCCCTTCGAGACCACCTGGGAGATCCGCAACAGCGCGGGCACCGTGGTGGCCACCAGCGGCGGCCCCCTTGTGGCTCCCTTCGGAGTGCAGACCGAGAGCGGCTGCGTACCTGACGGCTGCTACACCCTGCGCGTACTGGATGCCGGCGGCGATGGTATGACCACCGGCGGTTACATCCTCCGCACCCAGGGCAGCAACCAGCGCATCATCGACAACCGGAACAACTTCAACACCGGAAGCGTGAGCGCGATCAGCGGTGGACAGGGCTTCTGCCTGCCCATCAGCAACCAGGGCCTGGTGTACACCAGCTGCGACAAGCTCGACTGGATCAACGGTCAGTTCGTGGTGGCCAGCCCGAACCCCGCGGTGAGTGCCGAGTGGGTCGTGGGCGGTGCCAACAACGTGCAGGACAACAACAGCGGCTACGAGTTCTGGATCTTCGATCCCAACGGCAGCTACAGCTTCCGCCGCTTCCGCAGCCACAATGTCAGCGACGGCTTCGGCCCGGCCAGCGCCACCCGCGCCTGCCACATGAAGCTCAACAACTGGGGGGCCTCCACCCAGGTGCCCGCCAACGTGCTGATGAACGTGCGTGTGCGTGCCCGTGTGAACGGTGTGAACGGCGAGTTCGGTCCGGCCTGCCGCCTGGAGATCAACCCGGTGCTCGCGGCCTGCCCGCTGACCAACCTGATGGACATCCCGGGTAACCAGTACTTCAGCTGCGGCGTGTTCCGCCAGTGGGGTATCGGCAACTTCGTGCATGCCCGTCCGGTGGCCGGTGCCAACCGCTACCGCTTCCGCTTCCGTCTGCCCGCCGAAGGCTACGAGGTGATCCGCCAGACCACCAGCTACTTCGTGCAGCTGAACTGGAACGCGGCCGCTGGTGCGCCCCTGGAAGCTGGCAAGACCTACGATGTGGATGTGCGTGTGAGCAAGGACGGCGGCCTCACCTGGTGCACCGACAGCGACCCCTGGGGCACTGTCTGCCAGGTGACCATCGGCAACGCTCCTGCGAACGCCATGGCCTCACAGATCGGCAATGGTGCAGCGGCCGAGGTGCGCATGTTCCCCAACCCCAACCGCGGTGATGTGCTGACCTTCAGCCTCAGCGCCGTGGAAGAGGGTGTGAACACGGTGACCATGGATGTCTATGACCTCAGCGGCAAGCGCGTGATCACACGCCAGATCGCTGTGGCCGGTGGCAACGTGAACACCAATGTGGACCTTAACGGCGAGCTCGCCGCCGGCATGTACACGGTGAACATCATCGCCGGTACGAAGACCTACAACGAGCGTCTGGTGATCCAGCCCTAAGGCCGGAGCACACGCCCGCAACGAAAAAGCCCCCGCCGATCGGCGGGGGCTTTTTCATGGGGCTGCCTGAAGGGTGGCTCAGGCGGCCTTGGCCTGCGGGGGCGCCGCGCCGCGCGAACCACGGTCCACGATGATGCGGGCGTTGAGGTAGGCGCGATGGAACGCGGGATCCTGCAGGCGGTAGCGCTCCATGAGCGCGTCGATGCGCAGGGTCACCAATTGCCGGGTCTCCTGCATGCGTTGGGCCAGGGCGGCCGTGGCGCTCTTGCGGGTGGCGATGGCGTGGCGGGGTGCGTTGAGCAGTTCTTCGTTGACCCGGATGGCCGCGCGCAGCTCTTCGAGCAGCGCCGCATCGATGCCATAGGGTACCAGCACGGCGCCGAGCGCAACGGCCTGGTCGAGCACCACCGTGCTCTGCCGGCCCAGCACCGCATCGGGCTGCCTGGCCAGTGCGGTGCGCGACAGGTTGATGCGGCCCGCCAGCGCCAGGTCGTCCTGTTCGGTGGCATAGGCCAGCATGCCCAGGGATACCGCCATGGTGAGGTCCCTCATCCGTCCGTTGTGGGCCGCCTTGGCCTGTGCGTAACCGACAGTGCCCACCAGCTGGCGCTCCACTTCGCGCCGGATCTCGGGCAACTTCACGCCGAGGTGGTCCACAGCGGTGATCAGGGCCGGGTGGTCCGCATAGCTTGCGGAGGAGCGTACCAGCAGCTCGTGCACGGTCTGGTACATGTTCAAACTGGACTCTTGTTTCTTGTTCATGGTCTTTGTGGTCGTTGTTTTGGGTTGAAAGGGAGGTCGGGGGTTGACGAGGAAGGTGGTGGTGATCGGTCCTTGCGGAGCGCGGGGTATCAGGGTGGTCTGGCGGGTGTCATGGGGTCGGTGTTGTCTGGGGTCGTCGAACGGGATCGCGTTGCGGATGGTTATTCAAGATGTGAACACGAGATCGTTAGATCCACCAAGGGATCCAGAGGATCGACAAGGGTGAATTGATGGACGACAAATGACCCATGGACCACCTTCGCGTGGTGGGCTCCCGCAGGCCACCAAGGCATCGAAGCCACGCAGGGACCTCACCAGCGGGATCCTCCGCGTGCGGTTCGCAAGGCATTCCCTCGCCTGCGGAAGGGGGTCCTGGTATCAGGAGCCCGCGCGCAGGTCCAGCGGCCACTGTTGCATGGTCAGCGGGATCCGGTGCACCGCCAGCGGCCCTTGTAGCGCGGTCAGCGGGCTTTGGCGAACGGTCAGCGGTCGTAGATGCATCGTCAACGGCCTTTGGCGAACGGTCAGCGATCGTTGGTGCATCGGCAACGGCCTTCGGCGCACCGCCAGCGGACCATGCTGCGATGTCAACGGGCCTTGATGCGGCGTCAGCGGGCCTCGGCGGACCGTCAGCGGCCTTTGCTGCGGTGTCAGCGGGCTCCGCAACACCTGCAGCGGTCGTTGCTGAATGGTCAGCGGGCTTCGGTAGCATCCTTGTGCTGCGTCACGCGCAGGAACCCGGTGGTGCACCAGCACGAAAGCCCCTGTCTGTGGCGGTGAGGTGGAGCGGTGGAAGAGCGCGGTGGCCCACGCGCTGAGCGCTTCCGCAGCGCACGTACCAATGCGGGGACCCCGGTATCGCGGAGCTTCCCCTATTTTCACCCCATGCCCCTCTCCCGCCGCGAGATCCGCACCCGCGCCACCCGCTTCGCCAAGCAATGGGCCACCGCCCACAACGAGGACGCCGACGCCAAGCCGTTCTGGGGCGAGTTCTTCGAGGTGTTCGGCGTGCGCGCCCGCACCGTGGGCAGCTACGAGCTGCATGTGAAGAAGCTGAGCAAGGCCGACGGCTACATCGACTACTTCTGGCCGGGCACCCTGCTCATCGAGCACAAGAGCAAGGGCAAGGACCTGGAAAAGGCCTTCATCCAGGCCAACGACTACTTCCACGGGCTGAAGGAGCACGAGAAGCCGCGCTACCTGCTGGTAAGCGATTTCCAACGCTTCCGCCTGAAGGACCTGGAGACCGGCACGCTCACCGAGCTCACGCTGGAGGAACTGCCGCAGCGCATCGAGGTCTTCGACTTCATCGCCGGTTACGAAGTGCGCACCGTGCGGCAGGAGGACCCCGTGAACATCCGCGCCGCCGAGCTGATGGGCCGCCTGCACGATGAGCTGAAGGCCAGCGGCTACGACGGCGCGCCCGGCAGCCCCGAGCGCCACGCGCTGGAGCTCTACCTCGTGCGCCTGCTCTTCATCCTCTTCGCCGACGATACCGGCATCTTCGAGCGCGATGCCTTCTACAATTTCATCACCGACCAAACGCGCGAGGACGGCAGCGACCTGGGCGCCCAGATGGCGCGGCTCTTCCAGCTGCTGAACACCCCCGATGAACGCCGCGCCAAGACGCTGGATGAGCGCCTCGCGGACTTCAAGTACATCAACGGCAAGCTCTTCGAGGAGGCCTGCCGCTGGCCGAGTGGGACGGCGCCATGCGCGTTACGCTGCTGGAACTGGCCTCGCTGGATTGGGGCCGCATCAGCCCCGCCATCTTCGGTGCGCTGTTCCAAGCGCCATGGACCCCAAGCAGCGGCGCAACCTGGGGGCGCACTACACCAGCGAGCAGAACATCCTCAAGCTCATCAAGCCGCTCTTCCTGGATGCGCTGTGGGACGAGTTCGCGCAGGTGAAGGCCAGCAAGCCCAAGCTGGAGAAGTTCCACCAGAAGCTGGCCGAGCTGCGCTTTCTGGACCCCGCCTGCGGCTGCGGCAACTTCCTGGTGATCACCTACCGCGAGCTGCGGCGCCTGGAGATGGAGGTGATCCGCGCGCTGCAGAAAGGCCAGCAGGTGATGGACGTGGACCACCTGGTGCGCCTGAACGTGGACCGCTTCTATGGCATCGAGCTGGACGAGTTCCCCGCGCAGATCGCGCAGGTGGCGATGTGGCTCACGGACCACCAGCTGAACCAGGAGGTGAGCGCCGCCTTCGGGGAGTACATGGTGCGCATCCCGCTGCGCAGCAGTGCCACCATCGCCAACGACAACGCACTGCGCCGCGATTGGCAGAGCTTGCTGCCCGTGGGGAAGCGGTACGATTACATCTTGGGGAATCCGCCGTTCGCGGGAAAGAAGGAGCAGGAGCGTTCAACAGAAGGCTGCGATTGGAGCCGTACTTTTGCATCCGGCGGCGGACTTTGGACTTTGTTGCAGCATGGTATATCAAGGCTGCTGATTACATTCAGGAGCAGAGTCCAGCAACCCGTTGCGCATTCGTGAGCTACCAATAGCATCACTCAAGGTGAGCAAGTGGGTGCTCTTGGCTTGGATGCTCCTTGAGGCATGCGGGTTCACTTTGCACACCAGGACATTCCGTTGGACAAACGAAGCTCGGGGTGTTGCCGCAGTGCATTGTGTCATCATAGGCTTGCAAGGACTCTGGTATTCGCCGAACATTGTTCATCTACAAGGATGCGAATAGCCACGCCACTCGAAATCAGGCCCATATCAACCCCTATCTCGTCGACTTCGAAGGAGTGCTCCTCGACAAGAGGAGTTGACAGTGTTCCAAGATGCCTGAGGGAGTGAAGCAACTGACTTTGGCCATCTTCTCCTTTCCGAATGAAGAGCGGGAAGACCTGATAAAGGCTGAACCAAACAGCCACAGAAGTGGTTCAGGCGGTTCATTGGAGCCGACGAACTCATCAACGGTACGGAGCGATGGTGCTTGGTTGGTTGGAAGCGGAACCCAGCTGATTTGAAACGGATGCCCAAAGTCATGGGCGTGTCGAAGAAGAATTGGCGAGCGAGGCCAGAAAAGCGCGCAACCACGAGTTGGGCTTGCCGGCCCCACTGTTTGCGAGAAGTTCGGCAGCCACGAAGTTACGTATCGCTATGCCCAAGGTGTCATCAGAAAGAAGGCCGATAATGCCGATAGCTCTATGTGAAGTCCGATGTGATTGCGTCCGGAAGCAGTGCTTATGTAGAAGGCGCTCACTTTATCACTTCGGTGTGCTCACCGTCCGGATGCACATGGCTTGGATGCGCGCTGTTTGTGGACGCATGAAAAGTGATTACCAGTATTCGGCCAGCATCGTCTACAACAACTTCCCTGGCCTGCGTCCCCCAGCGCGGAGCAGAAGTCGGCGGTGGAGTTGGCCGCGCAGGGGGTGTTGGATGCGCGGGCGCAGTTCCCCGGCAGTTCCCTGGCCGATCTGTACGACCCGCTCACCATGCCGCCCGCGCTGCTAAGGCGCACCAGGCGCTGGACAAGGCGGTGGACAAGTGCTACCGTCCGCAGCCCTTCACCAGCGATGCGAAGCGGGTGGAGTATCTGTTCGAGCTGTATGAGGAGTATACCAAAGGCTTGCTGGCCGCAGAGAAGCCGAAGCGGGGGCGGAGGAAATGAGTTGAGCCTTTCGTATCGGCTACTTCGACGAAGCTGGTGACGACGGGCATCCCGGGTCCACCCCGGTGTTCACCTTTTTCGCCCTGTACATGCACCACCTGCTATGACGCCAGAACTAGGAGCATGTCAAGGCCTACAGGCGAGAAATGAAGGAGCGATACGGCCTACCTGCCACCGTTGAGATCCATAGCAAGGAACCGCTGCTGAACAAGGATCCATTTCGGCATCGAGGAAGCCCTGTTCGAAGCGGTAGCGTGCGGCGGCGTGGTGCGAGCGCTTGTGCAGGCGGCCGAACGTCATGCGATACAGGGCGCGGGTGGACATGCCCTGGGTGATGCGCGCTCACATGGGCCACGATGCGGTCCGCCAGTTCGGGATCGGCAGAAGCGCGGATGAGCGAACGGCGCAGCTTGGCGGCATCGAAGGGCACCAGCTCTCCGCTGGACTTGGTGATGAGCAGGGGCTGTGTCATGGACCGATCGCGCCCCACAAGATCACGATGCCGGGGATGCCCGTCGCTTCCATGCCTTCACCCCCTCGTACCACAGCACGCTGGCGAGGCCCACGGAAACGGCCTGGGCCAGGTGAGCGGGCTCCGGAGCGGTGAGCTGGAAGAAGTCGCGGAACAAGGGCACGCTGAGCAGCAGGGCGAGCAGGGCCACGGTGGCCAGGAGGATGCCGCGCAGCAGTGCGTTGGGGTAGCGCAGGGTGCTCAGGATGGACTGGTGGAAGGAGCGGTTGACGAGCGTAAGGGCGATGTTGGCGACGACCAGGGTGGTGAACACGAGTGTGCGGGTGCCCTCTTCACCGAGCTGGTGGTGTACGGCCCACTGATAGGTGAAGAGTGTGCCGGCGGTGATGGCCAGGCCCTGTACCACGCTGGTGCGCAGCTCGGTCCACGAGAGGAAGGTGAGGTCCCTGCGGCGGGGCGGGCGTTGCATGCTGCCGGGTTCCAGCGGCTCGCTCTCGTAGGCGATGCTGCAGGTGGGCCCCATGAGCAGCTCCAGGAAGATGACGTGCACCGGCGTGAAGATGTTGGGGTAGAGCCAGCCGAGCAGCAGGGGCAGCGCCACGGTGAGGATGATGGGGATGTGGATGCTGATGATGTACTGGATGGCCTTCTTGAGGTTGCCGTAGATGCGGCGTCCCTGGGCCACGGCATCCACCATCCGGCCCAGGTCATCATCAAGGAGCACAAGGGCGGCAGCCTCCTTGGCGAGCTCGCTGCCACGCTTCCCCATGGCGATGCCGATGTGGGCGGCCTTCAGCGCGGGACCGTCGTTGACGCCATCGCCGGTCATGGCCACCACGTCGCCCTGGGCCTTCAGGGCCTTCACCACGCGCAGCTTGGCCTCGGGGAACATGCGGGCGAAGAGGTTGTGTTCGCGCACGGTGCGGCTGAGCGTGGCATCGTCCATGGCCTGCACTGCCTCGCCGCTCACGGGCCCGCCGGTGGAAGTGAAGCCCACCTGCTGCGCAATGGCTGCTGTGGTCACCGGGTTGTCGCCCGTGATGATCACCGTGCGGATGCCCGCCTGCTGGAAGCTGCGGAACACCTCATCGATGTTGGCCTTGGGCGGATCGTGGAAGGCCACCAGGCCGAGGTAGCGGAAGGTCAAGTGCTGCTGCTCGGCCGGCCAGTCATCGCCGTCCATCCGGGCCTCGGCCACGGCCAGTACGCGGTATCCCTGGGCGGCAAAGGCGTCCACCTGGGCCATGACGGCCTGCCGTTCGGCGGGCGCCAGGTCGCTGCAGGCGAGGATGGCCTCGGGCGCGCCCTTCGCCGCGATGATGCGTTCACCGGCATCGTTGGCGAAGACGTGCGTCATCATGGGCGGCTTGCCGCTGAGCGGGTACTCATGCACCATGCGGAAGACGGGGCGCAGGTCCTGCGTACTGTGGCGGGCATAGGCGGCGTGCAGGGCCGTCTCCATGGGATCGAAGGGCACGGGTTCGCTGGCCCACATGGCGGTGGCGATGAGGTGCTCCGCGACGGGCCCCTGCCACTTCTGCGGCCCCCGCGACCCTTCCTCGCCGCGCAGCTGCAGCGCCACCAGTTCCATGCGGTTCTCGGTGATGGTGCCGGTCTTGTCGGTGCAGATCACCGTGGCGGCACCGAGGGTCTCCACGGTCCTGGCCTGCTTCACCAGCACCCCGCTGCGCATCATGCGCCAGGCGCCCAGTGCCATGAAGGTGGTGAAGGCCACGGGGATCTCCTCCGGCAGGATGCTCATGGCCAGGGTGAGGCCCTTGAGCAGGCTGTCCAGCCAGTTGCGTGAGGCGATGAAGTTGAGGCCCCACACAAGCAGAAAGATGAAGCCACCGGCGATGGCCATGCTGCGCACGAAGCGTTGGATCTGCCGTTCGAGTGGGGAGCGGCCCTCCTCGATGGCGGCGAGCGAAGAGCCGATGCGGCCGATCTCCGTGCTGCGCCCCACAGCGGTGACACGCACCACGGCCAGTCCACCCACGGCCTGGGTGCCGCGAAAGGCCCTGCCGGCGGCGTCCTCACCCACCTCCTTGGCCACGCTGAAGGGTTCGCCGGTGAGGATGGACTCGTTCACCGCGAAGTCGTTGGCAAGCACTACCTGTCCGTCGGCGGGCACCAGCTCACCCTCGGCCACCACCACCAGGTCGCCCACTACGATCTCCTCCGTCGGCAGTTCCACCAGGCTGTTGTTCCGGATGGCGCGGGCCCTGGGCTGGGTGAACTGCTGGAGGGCGGCCAATGCAGTGCGGCTGCGCTGGTCCTGGTAGAGGGAGATGGCGCTGATGAGCAGGATGGCGCCGAGCATGAAGAAGGCCTCCCCCTGCTCGCCGAGGATGAAGTAGATGGTGGCGGCCGCCACCAGCAGCAGGAACATGGGCTCGGTGACGGCCGTGCGCAAGGCTTTCCAGAAACCGCTGCGTTCGCGCTCCTCCAAGGCGTTGGTGCCATGAACGGCGCGTGCCGCACCCACCTCCACATCGGAGAGGCCGTCAAAGGGGAAGGGGTTCTCGGCCATGGACGATGTGGGACAAGATAGGCGATAGCCGGGGTCGATGTGGGTCCCTGAAGCGGTCTGCTGCGGATACATGGACGGGTACACAGAGCGACCCGGAGCGGCGGAGCGATGCACACCCATCGATCCAACAGCCTGACCTTCAAAACTTCAGCGACACCCCCTTGATCTTCTTTCCGGAACTGACGATCGCCATTTTCTTTCCGGAGCGGATCCTTCTACTTTAGCGGCCTTGCAGATCATTTATCACACACCTAACGAAGCATTCAGAATTGTAACAGTACACAGGATGTGAAGAAGGAGGTCCCTGCGGAAGCTCGCGTTGGAGCGTAGCGTGCGGGGTTGAAGCGACAGGCCAGGGAGCCTTACCAACGTACCGGTGGCACGGACGCCACCAGCCCGAAACGAGACAACGAAACCCTAACCCTAACCTCATGAATAGTCGGAACAATACGACACGGCGAACGCGCTGGTGGGCCCCTGCGGCGATGCTGCTGGGCGGCCTTTTCCAGGCCAATGCTTCGCAGGCCACCACCTGTGCGGGTGCAACGGTGCTCACCTACCAGGACTATGCAGCGTTCTCCATCACGTGTGGAACAACGAACGACATCACCGCTTCGAACGCGGGCACTTGCGGGAACTCCAGCTACCGGGGAGGTCTGGAATCCGTGTACACCTTCACCTCGCAGGGAAGCGGCGCCGCCTCATTCGTCTACAGTGGGCAGACCTATGCCGGCCTGTTCCTGTACAATGGGTGCCCCACCAGCGGTGGCATTTGTGTGGCCAACGTCACCAATTCGAGTGCATCGAAAACGCTGAACGCCACCATCGCGGCGGGCAACACCTACTTCCTGGTGATCGATACGTGGCCTTCTCCGGCGAGCCCTGCCCCGGCACGGTGGCCATCGACCTGCCCCCGGTCGATCCCCCGTGCGCCGGCACGCCCACCCCGGGCAACACCACCGGCCCGTCCACCGTGGCCATTGGTGGCACGGCAGCCCTGGGCCTGCAGAACACCACGCCCGGCATTGGTGTCAGCTACCAGTGGTACGTGAGCACGGTGTCCGCCACCGGTCCCTGGACCGCTGTGGGCCCCAATGCGTCCACCTACAATGCCACGGTATCGGTGAACAGCTGGTTCTACTGTGATGTGACCTGCTCGGCAGGCCCCAGCACGGGATCGAGCAACGTGCTGGCCGTGGCCGTCCTGGCCGCGAACACGGTGCCGCTTTCGAGCAACAACAGCTTCCCCTGCGGTACCAACATGATCCTGACGGACCATGCCGGTGCGAGCAACTACAGCAGCAATGCCAATGGTTACACCGTGCTGCAGGCCGGTGATGGCGGCATCATCAGCATCTCGGGCACCTATGACACGGAGAGCGGCTGGGATTACGTGCGCCTGTACAACGGTGTGGGCACCGGTGGTACACTGATCCAGAGCTACTCGGGCAGTGGCAGCATCAATTTCACGGGCACCGCCGGACAAACGGTGACGGTGCAGTTCACCTCGGACGGCTCGAGCAATTATGCCGGCTTCAACCTGACGGTGATCTACAGCGGCACCTGCTTTGTTCCCTGCACGGGCACGCCTGCGCCGGGCAACACCACCGGCCCCGCCATTGTGGGTGCGGGTGGCACGGCCGCCCTGGGCTTGCAGAACCCTACGGCAGGCAGTGGCCTCACCTACCAGTGGTACGTGAGCACGGTGTCCGCCACCGGTCCCTGGACCGCAGTGGGCCCCAATGCGTCCACCTACAATGCCACGGTATCGGAGAACAGCTGGTTCTACTGCGATGTGACCTGCTCGGAAGGCCCCAGCACGGGAACGAGCAACGTGCTGGCCGTGACGGTGGTGCCTGCGAACACGGTACCCCTGACCGGCAACAACAGCTTTGCCTGCGGCACGAACATGATCCTGACGGACCATGCCGGTGCGAGCAACTACAGCAACAGCGCGAACGGCTACACCGTGCTGGAGGCCGGTGATGGCGGCATCATCAGCATCACGGGCACCTACGGCACGGAGGCCTGCTGCGACCTCATCCGCATCTACGATGGTGCAGGAACTGGCGGCACCCTGCTGCAGACCTATGCGGGCACAGGTAACGCGAACTTCACCGGGGCCGCAGGACAGACGCTGACGGTGCAGTTCACCTCGGACTTTTCGGGCACGGGTGTGGGCTTCGAGTTTGCGGTGAACTACAGCGGCGCCTGCCTCATTCCCTGTGCGGGCACGCCTGATCCGGGCAACACCACCGGTCCTGCGAGCTTCTGCTCGGGCCAGGAGTTCACCCTGGGCCTGGAGAACGCCACCATCGGCAGCGTGATCAGCTACCAGTGGTACGTGAGCACGGCATCGGCCACCGGTCCGTGGACCGCAGTGGGCCCCAATGCGGCCACCTTCACCACCAGCCAGACCCAGCCCAGCTGGTACTACTGCGAGGTGACCTGCAGCACCGGCCCCAGCACGGGTGCCAGCGCGGTGCTGGCCGTGGGCATCGAGCCCCTGGCCAACTGCTACTGCGAACCCACCTATACCTACGGCAAGACGGATGGTGACCTGATCAGCAACGTGGTGATCACCGGTACCACCCTGAGCAACAACACGGGTACGGCCGAGGAGAACCCGGCCTACACCTACTTCAACACGCTGCCCAACCACACGGCGACCCTGCAGGCCGGCACCAGCTACCAGGTCCAGGTCACCGTGGGCTCCTATGGCAGCCAGAACGGCCGTATGGATCGACTTCAACGCGAACGGTCTGTTCGAGACCCCGGCCGAGCGTGTGGGCTTCACCACCACCGCCATCGCGGCGAACGGCACCGGCAGCTTCACGCTCTCCCTGCCCTGCGATCCCGTCCCTGGCGTGAAGCGCATGCGCATCCGTGATGTGTTCAGCCAGGTCGGGAACACCATCGACCCCTGCGCGAATTACGGTTACGGTGAAACGGAGGACTACGATGTGACCATCGCGCCGCCGCCGCCCTGCCCGGCTCCTTCGGGCCTGACGGCTTCCAACATCACGCTCACCAGCGTGAACCTCAACTGGGCGATCGGTTGCTCGGAGAGCGCCTGGGAGGTTGAGTACGGCGCCACCGGATTCACGGTGGGTACCGGCACCACAGTGCCTGCGGGTACCAACCCCTTCACACTGGGCGGTCTGAGCGCGGGCACCACCTATGACATCTATCTGCGTGCGGATTGTGGTGTGGATGGTGTGAGCACCTCCTTCGGTCCGATCAGCGTAACGACCTTGCCGCCGCCCCCGGCCAACGACGATTGCGGTGGCGCCATCGCCCTTACGGTGAACGCGGACTACCAATGTGGAACGGTCACCGCCGGGACCACCATTGGGGCCACGGCATCCCAGCAGCCCGATGTGGACAGCGGCACACCTGATGATGACGTCTGGTTCAGCTTCGTGGCCACGTCGACCACGCACCGTGTGAGCCTGCTCAACGTATCCAACTTCACTGACATGGGCCACTCGGTGTACCGTGCATTGCCCGATCCCTGCGCAGCTGCAGGCATGACCCTGGTCCTCACCAGCGACGCGGATGTAAGCAACCCCGCCGGCCTGACGATCGGCGAGACCTACTTCGTGCGCGTTTATGCATGGGGTACGGGTGCCTCGAACGTGAACTTCAACGTCTGCATCGGCACGCAGCCTCCGCCGCCCGCCAACGACCTGTGCGCGAATGCGATCGCGGTGAGCTGCAACTCGGTGACCAACGCCACCACGGCGAATTCCACCACGACCGGTGCTCCGGGCACCTGCAGCGGTTACTCCATGAACACCGCCGGTGGCATCTGGTACACCGTGCAGGGCTTTAATGGCACCATGACCGTGGACCTGAGCGGCAGCAACTTCGACACCCGTCTGGGCATCTACACGGGCAGCTGCGGCAGCCTGGTGTGCGTGGCCGGTGACGATGACAGCGGCACGGGCACAACGAGCCTCGTGACCTGGACCGGTAGTGCTTCGCAGACCTACTACCTCTACGTGACCGGCTTCAGCACGAACACCGGCAGCGTGGTGATGACCGTGACCTGCGGCGACAACAACCCGGTGTGCCCGGCCAACGGTCTCACCGTGGAGTTCCAAACGGATGGCCTGCCCTTCGAGACCACCTGGGAGATCCGCAACGGCGCGGGTAACGTGGTGGCAAGCAGCGGCGGTCCGCTGGTGGCCCCCAACGGCATCCAGACCGAGAGCGCCTGCCTGCCCGATGGTTGCTACACCCTGCGCGTGCTTGATGCCGGAGGCGATGGTATGACCACCGGTGGTTACATCCTGCGTACCCAAGGCACCAACGAGCGCATCATCGACAACCGCAACAACTTCAGCGGCGGTAGTGTCAGCGCGATCAGCGGTGGCCAGGGCTTCTGCCTGCCCATGAGCAATGACAAGCTGGTGTTCACCAGCTGCGACAAGCTCGATTGGGTCAGCGGCCAGTACGTGGTGGCAGCACCCAACGCAGCGGTGAGCGCCGAGTGGATCCCCAACGCGGCGAACAACCTGCAGGACAACAACAGCGGCTACGAGTTCTGGATCTTCGATCCGAACGGCAGCTACAGCTTCCGCCGCTTCCGCAGCCACAACGTGAGCGACGGCTTCGGCCCGGCCAGCGCCACCCGCGCCTGCCACATGAAGCTCAACAACTGGGCCCTCGCCAGCCAGGTGCCTGCCAACGTGCTGATGAACGTGCGTGTGCGTGCCCGTGTGAACGGCGTGAACGGCGAGTTCGGTCCGGCCTGCCGCCTGGAGGTGAACCCTGTGCTGGCAGCATGCCCGCAGACCAACCTGATGGACATCCCGGACAACCAGTACCTGAGCTGCGGCGCGACCCGTCAGTGGGGTATCGGCAACTACGTCCATGCCCGTCCGGTGGCCGGTGCCAACCGCTACCAGTTCCGCTTCCGCATCCCTGCCGAAGGATTCAGCGTGGTGCGCCAGACGACCACCTACTTCGTGCAGCTCAACTGGCCCACCCTGCCCCTGCAGGACGGCAAGACCTACGATGTGGACGTACGCGTGAGCAAGGATGGCGGCGCCACCTGGTGCAGCACCAGCGACCCCTGGGGCAAGGTGTGCCAGCTGACGATCGGAACCAACAGCAACATGATGACCACGATGGTCTGACGACCATCATGGTGAGCAGGTCTCCTGCTGAACTGCGCATGTTCCCCAACCCCAACCGCGGTGATGTGCTGACCTTCAGCCTGAGCAGCGTGGAGCAGGGTGTGAACACGGTGAGCGTTGACATCTACGACCTCACCGGCAAGCGCATGAGCGCCCGCACCCTGGCAGTGGCCGGCAACAGCGTGAACACCACCATCGACCTGGGCGGCGAGCTCGCTGCAGGCATGTACCTGGTGAACATCACCGCTGGAACCACCACCTACACCGAGCGACTGGTGATCCAGCCGTAAGGACGAACGCATCATTCAAGGGAACGCCCCGGGTCGGAAGGCTCGGGGCGTTCTGCGTTGAGGCTCAGGAGCTGATGTTGTTGCCAGCGGTGCTCGCGGGCACTTGACATAGCCCTGGCGGATCCGCTAACTTTCCTCGACGAAAGCCAAATAGGAATCGATCAACAGCGTCAATTTTCCGACAAACCAACTTCACAGTACATGGAAAAGGACTCCTACATCCAACGCATGGGTCACGTGCCCCCCGAGCGTGCACGCAGCACATGGAAGGGACACCTGTTCGCCCTGCTGATCCCGGCCCTGATGCCATGGACTTCAGGCTGGGCGCAGGTGGCGACCGCCTACACCTTCACCGCCAGTGCTGGCAGCTACCAGGAGATCACAGGGGGCACCACGCTGTGGAGCAACAGCTTCGACGACAACGTGTCGGGCGCGCAGGCCATCCCCAGCTTCCTGTTCAACGGAACGGCCTACACGAACATGTTCGTTTCAGCGAACGGGTTCATCACTTTCGGCAGTGCACCCGGGGGGGGCGAATACAGCCCCCTGAGCAGCGGCGCGACCTATGCCCGGTGCGTGGCCGCATTCGCCACGGACCTGATCAATGCGGGATCGGGCACCCGCGATGTGCGTTGGCAGACGGTGGATGACGAGACCATCATCCAATGGCGGGGCGTGCGGCGCTACCGCAACATCTTCCAGACATGGGCAGAGAACTATTCGTTCCAGATCAGGCTGGACCATGCCACCGGAGCGATCCGCACGGTGTATGGGCCCATCACCCAGGGACCGGCGAACTCCACGAACATGCCACAGGTGGGCCTGCGCGGCCCCAGCAATGCGTTCGCCACGAACGTGAACAACCGGCTGGTGGGCAGCGGAAGCGAGACCTGGGGCACCCCCCTGCCTGGCACGGCGAACAACAGCACGCTGCGGTTCACGGGTACCGCACCGGCGAAGAGCTGGACAAGTGGCCAGACCTACACCTGGACACCGGTCTGTGTGGCGCCTGCGGCCACCTTCACCGTGGTGGAGAATTGCGCGGGCAACAGCTACCAGGTCAATGTGGATGTGAACGCCTTCGGCATTGGCGGCAACGGAACGCTCAGCTACGAGGTGAACGGCGGAAGCACCCAGAACGTGGCCTTGACGGGCACTGGCACCACCACGATCGGGCCGTTCCAGACCGCGGACCTGGTGACCGCGCGCGTTACCAACGTGCTCCCCGGTTGCAGCACGGCGGACTTCACCGCCTATTCCACCTGTCCCCGAGACCTGAACTGCAACGACGTGCTGACCGTGCAGCATTGCTACTCGGACCAGGACGCACGCACCTTCACCTACCGCGCGGGGGCCGGCAACACGGTGAACCTGGTCTTCATCTCCGGCACCATCGACCCATCGGACATCATCCGCATCCACGATGGAGAGGACAACAGCGCCCCTCTTCTGGCGAGCAGCACCAACGTGAATTTGAGCGGACTGACGGCCACCAGCACCGGCGAAAGCCTGTACATGGAGATCGACGCGAACGCATCGAACAGCTGTGCGACCGGCCAGCAATCCCCCTGGACCTTTGAGGTACGCTGCACACCCAACTGCGTGAGCCCCGACGGCGCCGTGAGCGCGACCACCGACTGCGGCGGCAGCAGCTTCAGCCTGAACGTGGAGGTGCTCTTCACCGGTGACGCTCCAACGACCACGTTGTGGTACTCGGTGGATGGCGGGCCCGCCGCAACGGTGCCAGGGTTGATGGAGTTCGATGTGCAGGCGATCGGCCCTTTCCCGCTGACGAGTGAAGTGAACGTGCGTCTGCTGCATGGCGACCAGGCGGTGTGCGACCGCAACCTGGGGACCTTCACGCGGGACCAGCAGTGTCCGCCACCCAATGACCAATGTGCCTCTGCCACGCTGTTGTCCGTTAAGAGCCTCGCGCAATGCCCTGCGGAAGCGACCATCGGCACCACGCTGGACGCCGCATCGGAGACAGGCGCACCCGGCTGCACGAGCGGCGGGCCCGTTGTGGATACCTGGTACCGGTTCAACAGCGGCCACCACACCTCGCCGATCCGCATCAACCTCAGCGCATTGACGGCCGGGCATTACGGTGTGGAACTGTACGCGGGCTGCGGCGGGACGCTGATCAGCTGCAATGGGGACAGCCCCGCCTTCGTGGACCTCGCCAATGCCGCACCCTGGACGGAGTATTGGGTGCGGGTGTTCACGAACGCATCGCTCGGCTCCACGGGCACCTTCAGCATCTGCATCACCGCCACACCGGCGGCCACGGCCTGTGGTCAGGTGATCCGCGACCCCGGTGGCACCGGCAACTACGCCAACAACCAGAACGTGACCACTACGTATTGCTCGGGCACTGCCGGCGAGGCCGTCACGATGACCTTCAGCCAGTTCACCACCGAGCTGGGCTATGACTTCGTGCGGGTGTACGATGGGCCGGGCACGGCGTCACCGCTGTTGGGGACCTTCAGTGGCAGCAGCCTTCCAGGGCCGTTCACGAGCACCCATCCCTCCGGTTGCCTCACACTGAACTTCACCTCCGACTTCAGCAACACAGCTGCGGGCTACACGGCCAGCCTGAGCTGCTGTGTGAACCCTGCGCCTTCAGCGACCGCCGCGAACAATGGACCGGTGTGTAGCGGTGACGACATTCAGCTGAGCGTGAGCACCAACAGCGGCACGGTGTTCAGCTGGACCGGACCCAACGGCTTCAGCAGCAGCGACCAGGCCCCCCTGCTCCCGGATGTGGGCAGTGCCGCCAGCGGGACCTACACGGTGACCGTTCAGAACGGCGTGAACGGCTGCGCTGCAAGCGCCTCCACCACGGTGAACGTGAACGACGCACCGGAGGCGGCGATCATCAGCCCCGCCTCACCCGAGGCCTTCTGCGCGGGAGGATCGGTGCAGCTCACGGCCAGCGGTGGCAGCACCACGGGAACGGTCATCACAGGTGGCACCGGAAGCACCACGACAGGCAACACCACCGGCGCTGCGCTGGGCCCCAACCCGATGCAGAACTACTACGGTGGAGCGAAACAACAGATGCTCTGGCGGGCCAGTGAGCTGAGCGCCCTGGGCCTGAGCGCCGGCAGCCAGATCACCAGCATCGCCATCGACCTGGCGACCGCCAACGCGGGTTACGCGCTGAACAACTTCCGGATCAAGTACCAGTGGAGCAGCGGCGTCAATGCGCTGAGCACGACCCCGGTGAGCACGGGTTGGACCCTGGTGTTCCCCGCGCAGTCGGTCACCCCGCAAGTGGGCTTCAACACCTTCACCTTCACCAGCCCCATCACCTGGAACGGCACGGACAACCTGCTGGTGGAAATGAACTTCTCGAACAACAACACCGGCGCATCAGGCACCTTCAATACGGCCACCTACACCACGGGCGTTGGCTTCAATGCCACCTCCTTCTACCGGGCGGACAACAGCGGTGCGGCGGCCATGAACCAGTACGCGATGACCATGACCAATGTCTATGCGTCCCGCAACCACATCCGCTTCGGGGTGGTGCTGCCTGCAGCGTGGACCTGGTCCCCGTCGACGGGACTGAGCACCACCACGGGCAATGTGGTGAACGCCGGCCCATCTGAGAGCACCACCTATACGGCGACCAGCACGAACGCGGCGGGATGCGCCAGCGCCGCAACGGTGCTGGTGAACATCCACCCCCTACCCGCCGTGAGTTGTGGAGGTCCTTACGGACCATTCTGTCCCGACCAGGGAGTCCAGCCTTTGACGGGCACCCCAGCGGGCGGTACGTGGACAGGCACGGGTGTGAGCGGGAACGCGTTCGATCCCGCCACGGCTGGTGCCGGCACGCACAGCCTAACGTACAGCTATACCGACGGCAATGGATGCAGCAACAGTTGCAGTGTGTCCATCACGGTGAACGCCACGCCGGTGGTAAGCTGCGGCAGCTATGGGCCCTATTGCAGTACCGACGGACCGGTGTCGCTGGCAGGCAGCCCGGCCGGCGGGACCTGGAGCGGCGCAGGTGTCAGTGGGAACACCTTCAACCCTGCCGTTGGGACCAGCACCCTCACCTATGCTTACACGGATGCCAATGGCTGCAGCGCGAGCTGCCAGACGACCATCACGGTGACGACGGCAACGGCATGGTACGCCGATGCCGACAACGATGGCCATGGCGATCCCTCGCAACTGGTGATGGCCTGCACACAACCGCCAGGCCATGTATCCAACAGCAACGACAACTGCCCGGCCATCAGCGGTCTGATCGGTGAAGCCTGTGACGCGGGCGCAGCATACGTGCTCGGGCAGATCGACGGCAACTGTGCCTGCGTGGGCCAGGCCTGCACCACGGACCTCACGCTGGAGTTCACCACGGACATGAACAGCTTTGAGACGACATGGGAGCTTCGCAGCGAGGGCACCGATCTGCTCGTACAGAGCGGTGGTGGCTGGTATCCTCCGAACGCCACCTTGAACGACCAGACCTGCCTGCCTGATGGTTGCTATGTGCTGCGCGTGCTGGATGCCGGTGGTGACGGTATGACCAACGGCGGTTACATCCTGCGGACCCAGGGCACCAACGAACGCATCATCGACAACCGCAACAACTTCAACAGCGGAAGTATGAGCGTCATCAGCGGAGGCCAGAGCTTCTGCCTGCCCATGGGGTTGAGCAAGCCGATCTACACCAGTTGCGACAAGCTGGACTGGATGAGCGGACAGTTCGTGGTGGCCTCCCCGGAACCTGCCGTGAGCGCCGAGTGGATCCCCAACGCACCGAACAACTTGCAGGATAACAACAGTGGTTACGAGTTCTGGATCTTCGACCCCAACGGAGGTTACAGCTTCCGCAGGTTCCGCAGCCACAACCAAAGCGATGGATACGGCCCTGCCAGTGCCACCCGCGCCTGCCACATGAAGCTCAACAACTGGAGCGCCGCGAACCATGTTCCCGCCAACAGGCTGATGAACATCCGTGTCCGCAGCCGCGTGAACGGTGTGAACGCACCCTTCGGACCCGCGTGCCGCCTGGCCATTGACCCGGTGCTGGCCGCTTGTCCGCGCACCAAGCTGATGGACATCCCCAACGATCCGGACCTCAGCTGCGGCGCCATCAGGCCTTGGGGCAGTGGCAACTTCGTCCATGCACGTCCGGTGAGCGGCGCCAACCGCTACCAGTTCCGCTTCCGCCTGCCTGCGGAGGGCTTCGAGGTGGTCCGCACGAGCACCAGCTACTTCCTGCAACTGAACTGGTCCACGCTGCCCCTGCAGAACGGCAAGACCTATGATGTGGATGTGCGTGTGAGCAGGAACGGCGGCGTCACCTGGTGCACGGAGGGACCGACCTGGGGAGACATCTGCCAGTTCACCATCGGGAACAGCAACGTGAACGCCATGACCGCGATGGTCGACGACCATCGCGGTGAGCAGGTCACCAATGAACTGCGCATGTACCCCAACCCCAACCGCGGTGATGTGCTGACCTTCAGCCTGAGCAGCGTGGAGCAGGGTGTG
>JAWKNG010000011.1:0-50430 GCA_041391845.1 Flavobacteriales bacterium
CGTGGATTTGACAAAATTCAGGGATTGGTTGGTGTCTACAAGGTTAACCAAGTTGAAGTAAGAATAAAAATGAACTGCAGCTAACAGCACCTAAACGCCAGCAGGCCCTCGGTTCTTCGATCGAAAGAGAAGTGGTAAACTTGAATGATCGGAGCGTCGAGGCTGGTCCCGGAATGCCTGCCGACGTTTAGCCGCGAACCGTTAGTGATCGGCATAAACGACAGCTTAAATAGTTGGGAAGATGTCTGTTGATCGAGAAAAGATTATATGCGACGAAGACGGTGAAGGCTATGAATGCTTTATATGTCGGCATCTGTTCGAGAATCCTGCACAGGTGTGGTATTCGCGAGATCCGACGCCCGAGAATCCTTGGCCAGATGCATGGTGTGCTGAATGCGATGTTGTGTTCATGCGGGACGGAGCCTGGACCGATGCCAACTCGAGTTGCACGGAAATCAAACTCCTTTGTCACCATTGCTATGACCGTCGTCGTGTGAATAGACATATAGATGGATAATAGCCATTAGAAAAACGGCAACAATCCGTTAGGCAGTACAATTTGCTGAATATGCACGTTCTACAGTCTAGTGATCAAATAAAGAAAGAATTGGCCGGCCAATAACAAGCTCTTGTAACATGCCGCCCTCGCCCCGGTGCTAACTCCCGTTGATGCGATGAACACTTCGTCCAAAAACAAGATCACGAAAGGCGGCCTGCGGCAAGCGCAGGCCCGTTAATTGCGTACCACCCACATCGGAAGTTGACCGACGGCCTCACCACACGCCTCCCCGCCCGATCTTCGCCCCATGCGCATCCTCATCACCGGTAGCAATGGCCTGCTGGGCCAGAAGCTCGTCGCCGCGCTCCGCCACGATGCGGAGGTGGAACTGACCGCCACCAGCCGTGGCGCCGATCGCTCGCCACGACCGCTGGGCAGCCTTTACCGGCCGCTGGACATCACCAACGCGACCGAGGTGGATGCGGTGTTCGATGCGGTGCGGCCCGAGGTGGTGATCCACACAGCTGCGATGACCAACGTGGACGCCTGCGAGCTGGATGCTGCGGCCTGCCAGCTGCAGAACGTGACGGCCACCGAACACCTCGTTCAGGCGGCCAAGCGCCACCACAGCCACTTCATCCACCTCAGCACCGACTTCATCTTCGATGGATCGGCTGGCCCGTACCGCGAGGAGGATGTGCCCGCACCGCTGAGCATCTACGGGCATAGCAAGCTGGACAGCGAGCGCCTGGTGATGAACGCAGGGCTGGAGCGCTGGGCCATTGCCCGCACCATCATCGTGTACGGCATCGCGCCAGGTCTTAGCCGCAGCAACGTGGTACTGTGGGCCAAGAGCGCACTGGAGAAGGGCGAACCCATCAAGGTGGTGGACGACCAATGGCGCATGCCCACCCTGGCGGAGGACCTGGCCGATGGCTGCATCCGCATCGCCAAGCGCAAGGCCACGGGCATCTTCCACCTCAGTGGCCCGGAAGGCATGAGCATCCTGGAACTGGTGCAGCGCGTGGGGGCCTTCTTCCACCTCGATACCGCCGTGGTGTCGCCCGTGAAGAGCGATACGCTGGGCCAGCCGGCGAAACGTCCGCCGCGCACGGGCTTTGTGCTGGACAAGGCCCGCCGCGAGCTGGGCTACGCGCCGCGCACCTTCGAGGAAGGGCTGGCGGTGCTGGCCGCGCAGCTGCAGGGCGTGCAGGCTTGAGGCGCACGGGGGGGGATGGGGGTGTATCCCGTGGTGTGGGAAGGCCTGCCGGATGGGGCAGTGCGTTGCGATGAAATTCTATCTTGGCCCGTCATAATCGCAATCACGCAACGCACATGGCGCAACAGGAATCGTGGGGTACACGGGTGGGACTGATCCTGGCCATGGCCGGCAACGCCGTGGGTCTGGGCAACTTCCTCCGCTTCCCGGTGCAGGCGGTGAACAACGGGGGCGGGGCCTTCATCATCCCCTACCTCGTCTGCTTCCTGCTGATGGGCATCCCGCTGCTGTGGATCGAATGGAGCATGGGCCGCTTCGGTGGGCGCAACAACAACCATAGCACGCCCTTCATCCTGGACACCATGACCAAGCGCGCCTTCTGGAAGTACTTCGGCGTGTTCGGCATCTTCACCAACATCGCCGTGGCGGCCTACTACTGTTACATCGAGAGCTGGACGATGAGCTACGTGTACCATAGCATCATCGGTACCTTCAACGGCCTATCGCAAAGCCAGGTGGCGCAGTTCTTCACGCAGTACGTGGACATCGGACACAGCCACACGGGCATTCCTTACGAAGCCGTGGTCTTCTACGTGCTGTGCCTGCTGCTCAACACCTGGATCCTCTCGCGCGGCCTGGCCGGGGTGGAGCGGGCGGCCAAGATCGGCATGCCGCTGCTGATCCTCTTCGGGGTGTTCCTCGCCTTGCGCGGTCTCACCCTCGGCACCAGCGGTGCCAGTGCTGAAGTGCCCACGGCCAGCGCCTGGGACGGCCTCAACTTCCTGTGGACACCCCAGTTCGACAGCCTGGCCAACCCCAAGGTGTGGCTGGCCGCCGCCGGGCAGATCTTCTTCACCCTCAGCGTGGGCATGGGCACCATCCATTGCTACGCCGCCTATGTCCGCAGCAAGGACGACATCGCCCTTAACGCCGTGAGCGCGGGCTTCACCAACGAGTTCGTGGAGGTGGTGCTCGGCAGTCTGGTCGTGATCCCCATCGCCGCGGGCTACCTCGGCCTCGATTGGGTGAAGGCGAACGCCGGCTTTGGCATGGCCTTCCAGACCATGCCCTTCCTCTTCGAGAAATGGGGACCCTTCCTGAGCGCCGCGGCCGGGGTGATGTGGTTCGGGCTGCTCTTCTTCGCCGGCATCACCTCGTCGCTGGCGATGGGCACCCCATGGATGGGCTTCATGCGCGATGAGTTCGGCTGGGGCCGGGTGAAAGGCGCGTGGAGCTTCGGGCTCATCGTACTGCTCCTGGGCATGCCCACGGTGATCTTCTTCCAGGAGGGGGTGTTCGACGAGTACGACTACTGGGCCGGCACGGTGGCCCTGGTGGTCTTTGCGCTCGCAGAGACGATCCTCTTCGCCTGGGTCTTCGGCATCGACAAGGGCTGGAAGGAACTGATGTCCGGCTCCGACCTTCGGGTGCCCACGGTGTACAAGTTCATCATCAAGTACGTGACGCCCGCCATGCTCCTGCTGGTGTTCGTGGGTGCGCTCTTCACCCCGGCCGGTAACGACTGGTCCGGCGCGCTCAGCAGCCTCTTCAGTGGCGGTGGATGGGAGCTGGACAACAGTTCCATCATCCGCACCATCGCCAATACCGGTCTGCACCAGCAACTGGCCGCCGCCACCGATGGTGCGGAGGTCACCCGCTTGCAGGACCGCCTGTTCTACACCAACCTGGCGCGCATCCTGCTCCTGCTCACCTTCGCTGGCCTGGCCTTCCTTGTCTATCTGGCCGGCATGCGCCGTATGAAGAACCCCAGCACCACCGCGGCATGAACCCTTCCGCCCTTACCCTCATGGTGCTCACGCAGCTTAGCGTGATCAGCATCACGGCCTATTTCTTCTACCGGGTGTTCACCGCGCCGCCCAAGCCCGAGCCGGACAGCTACAGCGAGAACGATCCCGACTGAGCACCGCCGATGGCCCTGCGCGATCCCGGCAAGGAACGCTTCGAGGAGCTCTTCCGCATGCACCAGGGAGAGCGGCGCGGCATGCTGGTGCTTATCGGGCTCACCGCCCTGCTCTTCTGCTGGGCCGTGTACGAGCAGTGGTGGCGACAGCCCCCCTTCGTGGACGATGGTCGCTACCGCGAACAGGTGACCGCCTGGCTGGCCACCCGTGCGGACAGCAGCGCCACCGTTCAACCCCCGACCGAGCTGTTCGCCTTCGACCCCAACACCATCGAACGGGCCGACTGGCTGCGCCTCGGGCTTACCGAACGGCAGGTGGACGGCATCGAACGCTACCGGGAGAAGGGCGGTCGCTTCCGCAGCAAGAAGGACCTGGCGCGCATGTACAGCCTGCGCCCGGAGCAGGTGACGCAATTGACGCCCTATGTGCAGCTGCCCGACAGTGCGCCCGCTCGCGACCGCTACGAAGGCAAGGCTCATCAGGACCGGGCAGGAAGAGAGCGGCCGCGCTGGGAGGACCGCGCCGGGGCGAGCGGTACCGCGCAGGATGCGGGGCCTCAGCCGCGGCGCTGGGAGCGCGCGGAACATCGCGCGGTGGAGGTGAACGCTGCGGACAGCGCATCGCTTGTGGCCCTGCCCGGCATCGGCCCCTCCTTTGCCCGTGGCATCCTGAAGTACCGCGACAAACTGGGTGGCTACCGCAGCTTGGACCAGCTGGCCGAGGTGTACGTGTTGAAGGACAAGCCCGATGCCTTGGACCGCCTGGGCGAGCTGCTGGTGATCGACACCCTGATGGTGCGGCGCCTGCCCATCAACAGCTGCACGGTGGAGCAGCTGGCAGCACACCCCTATGCAGGGTGGAAGGTGGCCAAGCCGCTGATCGCCTACCGCACCCAGCATGGACCCTTCCGGCAGGTGGCCGATATCCGTGGCTGTGCGGCTGTGGATGAGGCCGCGTTCCGTAAACTTGCGCCCTATCTCACCGTGGAGTGAACAGCGCACTGGAACACCGCATCAAGGCCGCCATCCGCGATGTGCCCGACTTCCCGAAGCCGGGCATCCTGTTCCGCGACATCACCCCCGTGCTGGAGGATCCGCAGCTGTGCAGCGCCGTGGTGGAGGGCTTCGCCGAGGCCCTGCGCCACACCCCGGTGGACGCCATCGCCGGTGTGGAAAGCCGGGGCTTCCTTTTTGGCCTGCCGCTCGCCATGCGTCTGGGCATCCCCTTCATCACCGTGCGCAAGAAGGGTAAGCTGCCCTACCGCACCGTGAGCTACAATTATGACCTGGAGTACGGCAGCGCCGCCATCGAGATGCACGAGGGCGTGGTTCGGCCCGGCATGCGCGTGCTGGTGCACGATGACCTGCTGGCCACCGGAGGCACCGCCGCCGCCACCGCCGAGCTCATCCGCATGCAGGGCGCCGAGACCGCCGGCTTCGCTTTCCTCATCGAACTATCCTTCCTGTCCGGCGTTGAACGGCTGCGTTCCTACCACGCGCCCGTACTGCGACTGGCCACCTATTGATCCCATGGAATTCAACACCACCGAGAACCAGACCATGATCGCGCAGGCCGTGCGCGACCTCTGCGAACGCGAACTGCGCCCCCACGTCATGGACTGGGACGAGGCCCAGCACCTGCCGATCGACCTCTTCAAGAACCACTTCGGTCCGGCCGGTATGTTGGGTGTGCTGGTGCCCGAGGAGTACGGTGGCGCCGGCCTCAGCTACTTTGAGTACATCACCACCATCGTGGAAGTTGCCAAGGTGTGCAGCAGCGTGGGCCTCAGCGTGGCTGCGCACAACAGCCTGTGCACCGGCCACATCCTGCAGTTCGGCAACGAGGAGCAGAAGCGCAAGTGGCTGCCCAAGCTCGCCACCGGCCAATGGCTGGGCGCGTGGGCCCTTACCGAGCCCAACACCGGCAGCGACGCCATGCGCATGAAGTGCACGGCGCGCAAGGAAGGCAATGAATGGGTGTTGAACGGTACCAAGTGCTGGATCACCCACGGCAAGAGCAGCGATGTGGTGGTGGTGATCGCCCGCACGGGTGAGCTGCTGGACAGCAAGGGCATGACCGCCTTCGTGGTGGAGCGTGGCAACCCGGGCCTGAAGGCGGGCAAGAAGGAGAACAAGCTGGGCATGCGTGCCAGCGAGACCGCCGAGGTCATCTTCGAGGAGTGCCGCATTCCGGAAGAGAACGTGCTGGGCCAGGTGGGCCAGGGCTTCCAGCAGGCCATGAAGATCCTGGACGGAGGCCGCATCAGCATCGCCGCCCTGAGCCTCGGCATCGCCAAGGGCGCCTATGAGGCCAGTGTGAAGTACGCCAAGGAGCGCGAGCAGTTCGGTCAACCGATCGCCAACTTCCAGGCCATCGCCTTCAAGCTGGCCGACATGGCCACGCGCATCGAGGCCGCCGAACTGCTCACCCTGCAGGCCGCCGACCTGAAGAACCGCCACAAGCCCATGACCACCGAGAGCGCCATGGCCAAGTACTACGCCAGCGAGGTGTGCGTATGGGCCAGCAACGAAGCGGTGCAGATCTTCGGCGGATACGGCTACACCAAGGATTTCCCGGTGGAGAAGTTCTACCGCGACAGCAAGCTCTGCACCATCGGTGAAGGTACCAGCGAGATCCAGAAGCTGGTGATCAGCCGGAACGTGCTGAAGGGGTAGGGTTGACCGGAGGTACGGTCAGCCTATGCGGGAGCACAGCGGCGTCCAGCGTACGGCGAAGGACCTACGGGCTTGGTGCATCCATTCTCTGCGTTGCCCACGGCTTGGAGCGCAGTCTTGCGCGTATTGCTTCGCCGGGCTGGACCAGGGTCACATAGACCCTCCGTATGAACGACAGGTTCCCGTGGCACCGCGTGCCTGCATGGCGGCGAATTTGGAATTTTCCCGTCGAGCGGTTAGGTTCGTAGTAGCTCCCAAGGAGCCTGCCCCTAGGTCATGCGGTACAGCCGAATAGTTCTTTGCTTGGCTTCGCTCCTGTTCGCCTTCGGGTCGCTCAGCGCGCAGACCATGGTCACCAAGTACCTGTGGGAGTTCGCTACACCGGCCGGTGGTGGATATCCGAACGATGCGATCAACGATCACCAAGCTTTTGTAAATGCCGCCGCATACTTCCAAGCTCGGAATGGCTATGGCACCTTGATCTTAGAGGATGGTGAGTACATCATGGGTGTTCAGCAATTCTGGAATGTGGGTGATATTTTGCCACCCCCTGATTGGGATGCTTGGCGTTATCCTTTAGGTAGTGGTCCGCGCTGTCAGTCCCTAGTTGCCTCGCACAATGGGTTCAAGTTGGACAGTTGCTTCAATTTCACCATCCAAGGTGGGACGAACACCAGCGTACGCTACCGTGACTGCCTGTATTATGGCACGTTCGTAAGAGAGGATGCATCTGGCGTTATCTCTAGCGCGGTTGGTGTGCCGAATGGTGCACCACGCTGCTTATCGTGTGAGGATACCCTGCACATGCCACAATATCTGGATCTTGGCCTGCGGCATGCCGCAGTTGGAACCATGTTCACATTCAAGCATTGCGACTCCATTTCGGTGCGCAATCTGGAACTGAATGGGAACATCGATGAAGCCATTCTAGGGGGTAGAGCGTATTTCGATGGCATGCAGACGGCCTACGATGGTGTGATCCTTTGGGAGTCCAGTCGCTGCCTCGTGGAAAATGTACACGCACATCACTTCGGCAGGGATGGATTGATGCTGATGTCCACGCACACAGCCAGTATGCCGCCCTTTATCCTGCAATATCCCGGTCTGGTCGTGGACGTGGACACGGATGGAAGTGGTACGGTCATCTTCAACAACACCATTCTGAACAGTAGCTTCAACTGGAACAGCCGCCAAGGCATCTCTTGGACCGGCTGTTCGGGGCTCCATGCGATCAATACCGACCTGAACTACAACGGTGCAGGACGGATCAATAGAAGCAGTCCAGGTTCCGGTATGGATATCGAGGGGGGGGGAGGACCCATGCGTGTGCGCTATGGCGTGTTCGACAATTGCCGATTCCTGCACAATCGCCTTGCGGGTGTTATCTCGGACAACTTCCAATGCATCGGTCAACAAGATTTCCAGTTCAATAACTGTACGTTCAAGGCGGGTGTTGGTGAGATCGCTTTGTGGCCTGAGGCGCGGGCCATGAGGTTCTACCAGTGTGAAATATACGGCAAAGTGAACCAGATGTTCGAGCGGGCGGAGAACGTGCTTCCGCACGACCCAAACTACGATCTGGTCTTCCGCAGGACCAATTTCTACGAGGAGGACGAGCAATGGAACTACATTGGTGACTACTCATCCGATTCTGTTTGGACTGCGACCTGCGCTGGTTTCGATGTGCATAAATTGGATGTCCTCAATGGCGCACTGTCTGGTCGCAAGGCTGGCGTAGTCTACGATAGCTGTGGCTTCTTTACCAACTGCTACGCCAACGTCCGTTTCCTGGGGCGCAGCATCGGTAACTCACCAAGTGATTTGCTCTATCCTTATTGTCCCGACGGTTCGGGTCCTTATCTCGGTACCGATACAGCGCAGGATGCACGCTACGTGAAACTGTTGAACAGCACGCTCACCAACACGGGCCGCAAGCGCTGTGGTGCGCAAACACCAATATTCTCCATGGCGCTTGCAACGACCACCAATTTGGTGGTCAATAGACCTACAGAAGTGCGGGGTGCTACTAACGTAACGGATACCTACACTGTCCCACTTGCCAATTATCCCTTTGAGTCTTGTTTTCCGAATTTTTGTCCTGCCCCCACTTACATCCTCACCGACTATGCAGGGGAATTCCCTCCTTGCCAGCCCTTCTTCGGACTATCGGATACCGTAGCCCATTGGGCCTTCTGCAACCCGGATGGGGTAAACATACCCACCTCGCCGTGCGGCAGTTACACTCTGAGAAAATCGGCTTCCGTCAGTGAAACCTACCTGGACTCCACGGTCACCTTCACCATCACCGTGTGTAACAACAGCTTCTTTGCCACACCCGTGATGCTGAGCGAGCAGTGGCCGCCTTCCTTCGCCGTGACAGGCGCCGAGATCTGGAGCGGCGCGGACACCACCCTCTGGAGCACCTTGGACACTACCCTCACCCTCAACAACGGGCAGTGCGTGGAACTCTGGATCACGGGCTACTTCACGGCCTTCGGCGAGTTCACCAATACAGTGACCCTGGCCCTCGATACGGCGGTGGCAGGCGAGGTGTTGAGCGCAACAGCTACCGTGCATGTGCTGAGCACCTGCGAAGCAGAGCTGATCATCCCCGACAGCACCTTGGCCAGCGAAGCAGATCCCGTGCTCGTGAGCACCGTAGCCAACATCCAAGGGCTGTTCGTGGTGGATGAGGACGTGGCCGTGTCCAATGCGCTGCTGGTGATGGAACCTGGCGCCGAGATCGTGGTGCGTAGCGGCGCCACCTTGGATATCAGGAACAGCACACTGCGGAGTTGCAACAACGTGATGTGGCGCGGGATCACCGTGGAGGCTGGCGGCTTGCTCTACCTCGCCAACAGCTTTGTGGACGACGCGGAGAATGCCGTGAAGGCCTTGGACAGCGCAGTGGTCTCCACCCTCAACAACCAGTTCCACAACAACCGGGTCAGCATTCATGTGCCTGCCGAAGCGGGAACGGTGCAGAACAGCATCACCATCGGCAGCAAGAACAACCTGTTCTACAGTTCAGGTCCGATGCCCGCCCCGTATCCCGGACAACAAAGCACCATTGGGTCAACAGGGTTCGCCGCGTTCGATGTGCAACGGGTGCCGCTGTACCTGACCAACGGATGGAATGTCTTCCACCACCTGAGCAACGGTATCGTGGCCATAGGCTGCGACATCCGGGTGCGGGACTGCAGCTTCCACCACATCGGTCCGGACCCGGCCTACCAGGCGCTGGTGGGCAATGGTTCGGCCATACATGCCAGTGGAGGTGGTGGCTGGCATACCTTGGACCAAGTAGGATCGTTCGTGAACGGGTTGACCCCCTTCCGCGAATGCCGCTGGGGGGTGTATACCAAACGCATGAACGTCTACAGCAGCGCCAACACCATGGAACAGGTGGGCACCGCCTACCACATCGAGAAGAGCGGCAGCCGCGATGTACACATCCACACGAACACCTTGGATACCAAGTACGATGGCCTGGAACTGCTCTTCAACGACGAAGCCGTGCAACTCTTGGTGGAGGACAATGCCATCACCTTCGGCAGCAACCCGCCACCGGGCCAGTTCACCAAAGGCTACACGGCCATCCGGGTGGAGGAGGGCAACGGCCAGAACTGGGGTTCCGTCATCCGTAACAACAACATCACCTACCGCAGTGGGGTCACCACGGCCCATACGGGCATCAAGCTCACCGCGGCCACCAACTACCTGCTGGCCGGCAATGTGATGACCATGAGCGACAACGCCACCAACTACGCGGGGGTGCAGCTGCTGGGGTGTTACGACACCGAGGTGAGCTGCAATGCGGTGGTGGGGGGTAACAACGGATATCCGCAGAAAGGTCAGGCGGCCATCCGCAACGTGAAGGGTGGCACGCCTTACGTCTCTTGCAACGACATGGACCGGACCACCAACGGCCTGCTCTTCAGCGGCGAGAGCTACGGAGCGGACGTGCGTGGCAACCACATCCGCAGGCACAAGTGGGGCCTGCACCTGGATGGCACGGCCATCATCGATGTGCAGGAGTTGAAGGGGAACCTGTGGTACGATGCGGCGCAGGCTGGGGGGATCGAGGCTTTGTATGAGGTGGATAACTTCGAATCTGCATTTTCACTCTTCCGTGTCGATCCCATCACCTTGAACGGAGCGGATACCTGGCCTCCCAACTGGTCGCCGGAGGATTGGTTTGTAGAATATCCTGGCACCACCTATGACTGTGCGAACGACCACGGGGCGGAGTATTGCGAGCAGTTCGGGCGTGAAAAGTGCGATACGTGTCTGAACGGTTTGGATGCACGTATCGCAGGCGACAGTTTGCAGAACGACCCCTACACCGAGCAGACCCAGTGGACCTTGAAAGGCGACTTGTATGCCAAGCTGGATGGTGCGCCCGAACTGCGCGATAGCCTACCTGATCTGGACGCGTTCTATACGGCGATGCAGAACGAGGTGATCGGGCAACTGAAGGAGGTGGAGGATGAGCGCACGGCGCTGGCCTACCTGGACGCGAGCGTCACCAACGAGTTGAAAGAAAATCAACAGCAGATGGCCGGGGTCTTGGCCTTGGTGAAGGAGGCGATGGTCCAGTTGGAGGATAGCACCCTAACCACCAACCAGCGCCAGGCGGTCATGGCCACGCTGGCCGGATATCGCCAGAACATCAGCGACCTGGCCGAGTACAACGCCAACGTGGTGGAACTGGCCCATAGCAGTAAGGTGCTCACAGCCGAAGGGGTGCGTGCTGCCAATGCGGCCCTAGGTGCCACCGAATTGACCGAATCCAACGCAAAAGCCGTGAACGAGATCCACCTGGCCACCATCGGTAAAGAGGTAGATCACTTCACAGTGGATCAGACGTCGGCACTCTTCGAGATTGCCAACCAATGTCCTATGGTGGGCGGTAACGCCGTGTTCCGTGCAAGGGCATTGTATTCGCTCATCGATGAGGGGCAGGATTACGATGATGAGCTGCTATGTCTACAACACGGTATTCTCGTGAAGAGTTTGGATCAACCTACAGGTTCTGCTCTAAGCGTTGTGCCGAATCCCACAAGCGATGAAGCAACGCTCGTACTAGCAGAACCACTGGATGATCCTGGTGTGTTCATCGTGTACGACGCCCTTGGGGCCGAAGTGCTCAGGCACCTGGTCGCTGCGGAGTCTCTGCGCCACATTGTGAATACGGAAGCACTCGCTCCTGCCTTGTACTACTACCAAGTGCGTGGGCCCTCAGGTCTTTTGGGAGTTGGCAAGCTAACGATCGTACGTTGACCCTACTATCCATCATGAAGCGCCGCACGAACTTTGCAAGGGCCGTTCGTGCGGCGCTTGTTCTTTTAATGACCGGTACAGCTGGAATTCACGCTCAGCAGGGCCTGAACAATTTGTGGATGGGTGGGTACGCAAGCTTTGCGGATCCGCCTTTCGGTGGGATGGATCTGAATTTTTTATCTGGTTCAATTGAGATCTCATTCATGGATAGGGATATAGAATACTACCGAACTAATTCTAATATTTCTGGCACAAATGGCGACCTTTTATTTAGCACCAACGGGGCCTTTGTGGCCAATGCATTGGGTGATACAATGGTGAATGGCTCTGGGCTGAATCCAAGCTGGTACACGAGCCAATACCCCGATGGATTGTTGATAACCCAAGGCGTATTGATCATTCCCAGGCCCGAGGCATCCAACACCTTTTATTTGCTGCATATGACGATAGATGACTGGAGTAATGGTAGTGCTTCTCAATTGTACTGTACTACTGTAGAAGCCGACTCAGGAGAAGGTTTAGGTGTGGTAACGGCGAAAAATGTACCTGTGATCATTGATGAGTTGAATGTAGGCAAGATTGCTTCTGTTAGGCATGCCAATGGTCGAGATTGGTGGATTTTTTGTCATAAAATAAATACCAATATTTTCTACCGGTTGCTTCTAACACCGGAAGGCATCCAGGTTGATGGAGTGCAGTCCATTGGTATTGTGCGTCCACGGGATGCTGGGCAGGTATGCTTCTCGCCAGATGGTACCAAGTTCGCCTACTACTGGGCCGATCATGGATTGGAAGTTTTCGAGTTTGATCGTTGTACAGGCCTTTTCGCTGAGCCACGCTTCGTCATGGTCGAAGATGACCTTGAGCTCGGGATCGGTGTGGCATTCTCTCCGAACAGCCGTTTTGTTTATGCGACCACAAGGGTCGAAGTATTCCAATATGATACAGAGGCCTCCGTCCTTGCCAACTCCGAAGTCTTGATCGCTCAGTGGGACAGCACTTACTCTCCCTATCCCCCATTCGCGGCAAAGTTTGACATTGCGCAGTTGGCCCCCGATGGCAAGATCTACATCGGCACGGGCAACGGTACTCAGGTTTTGCATGTGATCCACAACCCCGATGAGCCGGGCTTGGCCTGCAACATGGAGCAGCACGGCATCGACCTGGAGCGTTACTTCAGCAACTCCCTGCCCAACCACCCCAACTACCACTTGGGTCCTGTAGATGGCAGTGTGTGCGATAGCTTGGGGATCAACACGGGCATTCCCCCCCTCTCCCCGGGCGAGGGGCTGGTGGTGAGGGCATCCCCGAACCCCAGCACCGGTATGTTCGCAGTACACTACCCAGCACTGCCCGAAGCGGGCCTGTTGGAGGTGTTTGATATGCAGGGGCGCGTGCTGCATCAGCGTCGTTTGCCGCCCTGGAGCCAGGTGCAGCAGGTGTACCTGCAGGGTGCGGAAGGCCTGTACCACTGCCGGTTCACCTGGGGCGATCACCAGCGCTCCACGCGCATCATCATCACACCATGAGTACGCGGATCCTCCTCCTTGTGCTGGCGGTGCTACCCTTCAGCGTGGTGGCCCAGGTCTCCACGGCACCGCCGCAAGCGGAGCCTGCGCCTGCGGCACCACCCACCTTCAACGCGCCCACCTTGGCGGTGCTGCGGGCCAACCGCCCGGCGGAGTTGGACGAAGCGCAGTGGTTGAAGATGATGGAAGAGCCGGTGAACAGGAGCTTGTATCCGCTGCGCGTGACGCAGGCGATGCTCGATACGCTGGATACCAAGGGCTTGGATCTGCGGTTCCAGTATGAGTTCTCCACAAGACCTTGAGTTGAGCCCCCCGACTTTCCGGGAGCGGTCACGGGCTATACATAGGGGGGCGCTCAGATGAAAGGCTGATCCACACCGGAACGAACTAATTTCACCCGGGCTTGCACGGATCGATCCCGTCGCTATCTTTGCGCCCCCGAACGAAGGACTACCATGTTGATCATCCCGGTTAAGGAAGGCGAGAGCATCGATAAGGCGCTCAAGAAGTTCAAGAAGAAGTTCGAGCGCACGCAGACCATGCGTCAGCTCCGCAAGCGCCAAAGCTTCACCAAGCCTTCGGTGGCCCGGCGCAAGGAACTGATCCGCGCGGCCTACAAGCTGACCATGCAGACCGAGCAGGAGTAATATCCTGCCTCGCATCCCGTTGAGAAGGGGAAAGGTCCGACCGGACTTTTCCCCTTCTTTGTTGTGCATGGCGCTGGACCGCTACCTGGAACACCTGGCCTACGAGAAACGCTGCAGCGCCCACACGGTGCAGGCGTACCGGCGCGACCTGCAACAGTTCTCCGCCTGGCTGCAGGGCATGGGCGTGGGGCTGGAGGCGGCCACGGGCAAGCTGGTGCGGGGCTGGATGATGGGCCTGCTGGAGCAGGGTATCGGTGCCCGCAGTGTGAACCGCAAGCTCAGCGCCCTGCGCGGCTACTACACCTTCCTGCGCACGGTGGGCGCCCTGACCGAAGATCCCACCGCCCTGATCGACCCGCCGAAGACCCCCAAGCGCCTGCCGGAGTTCGTGGAACTGGGACGCATGGACCGCCTGTTCGATGAAATGAAGTGGCCCGATGGCGCCAAGGGCGAGCGCGATCGGTTGCTCCTGGAACTGCTCTATGGCACGGGCATGCGCCTGGCCGAACTGCTCGGTCTGGGGGTGGGGGATGTGGACCTGCATCGGGGCACGCTGCGAGTGCTGGGCAAGCGCAACAAGGAGCGTATCCTGCCGCTGACGCCCGCGCTGTGCGAGCGCTTACGGGCGTATCTGTTGGTGCGGGCGGCCACGGGGGTGGGTGCGGATGGCCCCCTGTTGGTGGATGAAAAAGGGCAACCCTTGGCAAGGAGGAGCGTACAACGGCTCGTTGTGCATTACCTTAGTGGGGTCACCTCGCAACAGAAACGCTCTCCTCACGTGCTACGACACACCTTCGCCACGCACATGCTCGACAAGGGTGCCGACCTCAATGCGGTGAAGGAGCTATTGGGCCATGCCGGTCTGGCGGCCACACAGGTGTACACCCACAACACCGTTGAAAAACTTCGCAATGTCCACGCCCAGGCCCATCCACGGGGAGGGGGCGTACCACACGAACCATCAAACGAACGTTAGGACCATGAACATCAATGTGCGTTCCATTCATTTCGATGCAGACGTGAAGCTCATCGCCTTCATCCAGGACAAGCTGGTGAAGCTGGACCAATTCCATGACAATATCCTGGGTGGGGACGTGTTCCTGCGCTTGGACCATGACAGTGCCAACCGGGAGAACAAGGTGGTGGAGATCCGCCTTGCGGTGCCCGGTCGCGACCACTTCGCCAAGCGGCAGGCCAAGAGCTTCGAGGAGGCGGCCATCGACGCGGTGGATGCACTGCGCAGCCAGGTGGAACGGGCCAAGGAGCGGTTGCGCCGGGCTTGAGCCACCCTCTTCCAGAGGCCGCCCAGGGGCGGTCGGGACAAGGCCACGAAGCAATTCGTGGCCTTGTTGTTTGGTGGTGATCGGGATCTTGCTACATTTGCAGCCCCTTTCCGACCCTTATCGTCGTGGAAGGGGGAACGGAAACCGTTCTTTCTGTGTTGTACAGGCCAATGTAGCTCAGCTGGTAGAGCAGCTGATTTGTAATCAGCCGGTCGGGGGTTCGAGTCCCTTCATTGGCTCCAGTGGGCCGATCGAAAGGGGAGATACCCAAGTGGCCAACGGGGGCAGACTGTAAATCTGCTGTCTTACGACTTCGTAGGTTCGAATCCTGCTCTCCCCACCACTCGTTCGGAGCCTATCCGCAGCCTTTCGGTGCGGTGGGGACCGCACCTCCAAGCAGACCGGCACAGGCGGGAGTAGCTCAGTTGGTAGAGCATCAGCCTTCCAAGCTGAATGTCGCGGGTTCGAGTCTCGTCTCCCGCTCTACTGCACTCCACGGGGAGTGATGCATTTTCCAAGCCTTTGTAGCTCAGGGGTAGAGCACTTCCTTGGTAAGGAAGAGGTCACGGGTTCAATTCCCGTCAAAGGCTCCAGAAGCTCTATAGGCTAAGCTGCATCCGGGTCCGCCCGGAAGGCCCTGTACACCATCGAAGGACCGATCAGAACACGAACAACCCAACGACCGCACGACAATGGCAAAGGAGACTTTCGTACGTACCAAGCCGCACGTCAACATCGGTACCATCGGTCACGTTGACCATGGCAAGACCACGTTGACCGCGGCGATCACCAAGGTCCTCGCAGACAAGGGCCTGAGCGAAGCCCGCAGCTTCGACTCGATCGACAACGCCCCCGAAGAGAAGGAGCGTGGTATCACCATCAACACGGCGCACGTGGAGTACCAGACGGCCAACCGTCACTACGCCCACGTGGACTGCCCCGGCCACGCCGACTATGTGAAGAACATGGTGACGGGTGCCGCACAGATGGACGGTGCCATCCTCGTGTGCGCCGCCACCGACGGACCCATGCCCCAGACCCGCGAGCACATCCTGCTCGGCCGTCAGGTGGGTGTGCCCCGGATCGTGGTGTTCATGAACAAAGTGGACATGGTGGACGATCCGGAGCTGCTCGATCTCGTTGAGATGGAGATCCGCGAACTCCTGAGCTTCTACGAGTACGATGGCGACAACACCCCTGTGGTGCGTGGTTCTGCCCTGGGTGGCCTCAATGGCGAGCCCAAGTGGGTGGATACCATCATGAACCTGATGGATGCCGTTGACAACTGGATCCCCGTTCCTCCCCGTGAGGTGGAGAAGCCCTTCCTGATGAGCGTGGAGGACGTGTTCTCCATCACCGGTCGTGGCACCGTGGCTACCGGCCGTATCGAGACCGGTGTCATCAAGGTGGGTGACGAAGTGGAGATCATCGGCATGCAGGAGGAGAAGATGAAGAGCACCTGCACCGGCGTGGAAATGTTCCGCAAGCTGCTTGATCGCGGCGAAGCTGGTGACAACTGCGGTCTTCTGCTCCGTGGTATCGAAAAGGACCAGATCCGTCGCGGCATGGTGATCGCCAAACCCGGCAGCATCACCCCGCACACCGAGTTCAAGGCTGAGATCTACGTGCTGAAGAAGGAGGAAGGTGGTCGTCACACCCCCTTCCACCAGAAGTACCGTCCCCAGTTCTACTTCCGCACCACGGACGTAACGGGCGAGATCACCCTGGACGCCGGCCGCGAAATGGTGATGCCCGGTGACAACGTGACCATCAACGTGAAACTGATCGTTCCGATCGCCATGGACAAGGGTCTCCGCTTCGCCATCCGTGAGGGTGGCCGTACGGTGGGTGCCGGCCAGGTGACCGAGATCGTGAAGTAAGCAACTCCATAGCCTTACCCAGGCAGGGCCGTCCCGCACAGCGCGGGACGGCCTTCGCCGCCGGTAAGGGAACCGGTCTTTCGACCTCTACGGGTGTAGCTCAATTGGTAGAGCGAAGGTCTCCAAAACCTTAGGCTGCGGGTTCGATTCCTGCCACCCGTGCCCAAATCGAGAAGTTCAACGTGGCAAGCTTTAAGACATACCTGAGCGAGAGCTATAACGAGCTCGTTAACAAGGTGAGTTGGCCCACCTGGAAGGAACTCCAGGGCAGTGCCATCGTTGTCCTCGTTTCCGCCCTCATCCTCTCGGTGATCATCTTCCTTATGGACTACATCTTCGGGGTGCAGAACATGGGGCCGGAAGAAACGAACCCCTGGAAAGGTGTTCTCGGTTTCATCTACAAACTCATGAACTGAGATGGCCGCTGGTGGGAAGAAATGGTATGTGGTCCGCGCCATCAGTGGCAAGGAGAAGAAGGTGAAGGAGCTCCTCGATATGGAGGTCTCGCGCACCGATCTGGGCAAGTACATCGCCCAGGTGCTCATCCCGATGGAGAAGTTCTACCAGATCCGGGAGGGTAAGAAGGTGAGCAAGGAGCGCAATTTCTTCCCCGGCTATGTGCTGATGGAGGCCGACCTGACCGGCGAGATCGCCCACACCATCAAGAACATGCCCAATGTGATCGGCTTCCTGGGTGCGGAGAAGGGGGGAGACCCTGTTCCCTTGCGTCAAAGCGAAGTGAACCGCATCCTGGGTACGGTCGATGAGCTGGCCGATGCCGAAGCGACCAGCGTGAATCCCTACCACGTGGGTGAGGGAGTGAAGGTGATCGATGGTCCGTTCAACGGATTCAACGGCGTGATCGAAGAGATCAATGAGGAGAAGAAGAAACTGAAGGTGATGGTGAAGATCTTCGGTCGCAAGACCCCGCTCGAGCTGAGCTTCATGCAGGTGGAGAAGGAGGTCTGAACAACAATGAAAACCCGTCCAAGTCCCATGACAAATGTGGGACGCTAACAAGGACACAATCCAAGAACAATGGCAAAGGAGATCTCAGGCCTGATCAAGCTCCAAGTAAAAGGTGGAGCGGCCAACCCGTCTCCCCCCATCGGACCCGCACTGGGCGCCAAGGGGGTGAACATCATGGAATTCTGCAAGCAGTTCAATGCCCGCACCCAGGACAAGGCGGGCAAGGTGCTGCCCGTGGTGATCACGGTCTATGCGGACAAGTCGTTCGACTTCATCATCAAGACGCCCCCTGCTGCGGTCCAGATCATGGATGCGGCGAAGATCAAGGGCGGCAGCGGCGTGCCGCACACCACCAAGGTGGGCAGCATCACCTGGGACCAGGTGAAGGCCATCGCAGAGGACAAGATGCCCGACCTGAACTGCTTCAAGCTGGAGAGCGCCATGAGCATGGTGGCCGGCACGGCCCGCAGCATGGGTGTTACCGTAACCGGAGATAAACCCTTCTAAGCACGCTGCCATGGCAACTCTGACAAAGAAGCGCAAAGCCGCGTTGGCCAAGTTCGACGCGAGCAAGACCTACAGCCTGCAGGAAGCGACGCAGATCGTGAAGCAGGTGAGCAATACGAAGTTCGACGCCACGGTGGACATCGCCGTGCGCCTGGGTGTGGACCCGCGCAAGAGCACCGAGATGGTGCGCGGCACGGTGAGCCTTCCCCACGGAACGGGCCGCACGGTGAGCGTGCTGGTGCTGGCCGACCCCGCCAAGTGCGAGGAGGCCATGGCCGCCGGCGCTGACATGGCCGGACTCGACGAATACATCGAGAAGATCAAGGGCGGTTGGACGTCCGTGGACGTGATCATCTGCACGCCAGCGGTGATGGCCAAGGTGGGTGCGCTGGGCCGTGTGCTCGGTCCCCGCGGCCTGATGCCGAACCCCAAGACCGGCACGGTGACCATGGACGTCGCCAAGGCCGTGAAGGAGGTGAAGGCGGGCAAGATCGACTTCAAGGTGGACAAGGCGGGCATCATCCACGCGGTGATCGGCAAAGCCTCCTTCGATGCGCAGAAGCTCAGCGAGAACGCGCATGAGATCCTCCAGACCCTGGTGAAGCTGAAGCCCAGCACCGCCAAGGGAGCCTACATCAAGAGCATCAGCATCAGCAGCACCATGAGCCCCGGCGTGCAGGTGGATACCCGCACGGTGGCAGCCTGATAACAGCACACGAACATGGCAACCCGTACCGAAAAAGACCAGGCCATCGAGGTCCTCATCGAGGAGATCAAGGCTTCCAGCGTGCTGTACCTGGCCGACACCACGTCGATGGACGCTGAGGCCACCAGCAACCTGCGTCGCGCCTGCAACAAGGCCGGCATCCGCATGAAGGTGGTGAAGAACACCCTGCTCCAGAAAGCCATGGAGCGTGTGGAAGGCCGCGATTACAGCGGTCTGTTCCCCACGCTGAAGGGCCAGACGAGCATTCTTTTCGCCGACAAGGGCAATGCCCCTGCGAAGCTCATCAAGGACTTCCGCAAGAAGGACACCAAGCCGGTGCTGAAGAGCGCCTGGATCGAGGAGGCGGTGTTCATTGGCGATGACCAGCTGGTGATGCTGACCAACCTGAAGGGCAGGGAGGAGCTGATCGGCGATATCATCGCCCTGCTGCAGAGCCCGATGAAGAACGTCATCAGCGGCCTGCAAGGCAGCGGTGGCCAGAAGATCGCCGGCCTGCTCAAGACCCTCGAAGAGCGCCCCGCCTAAGACACACAAGCGGTCCGCGCCCTTGGAAGAAGGTGCGGCCGATAGAACGCGTTACGCACAGTCCGCTTCCACGAACAATCAGTAACAACCCCGAACAATGGCAGACATCAAATCCCTGGGCGATCAGCTCGTGAACCTCACCGTGAAAGAGGTGAATGAACTGGCCCAGTACCTGAAGGATGAGTACAAGATCGAACCGGCAGCTGCTGCCGTAGCTGTGGCCGCTGGCCCTGCTGCTGGTGGTGGTGAGGCCGCCGAAGCCAAGACCAGCTTCGACGTGATCCTGAAGAGCGGCGGCGCCAACAAGCTCGCCGTGGTGAAGCTCGTGAAGGAGCTCACCGGCCTGGGCCTGAAGGAGGCCAAGGACCTCGTTGACGGCGCTCCGAAGCCGCTGAAGGAAGGTGTGTCCAAAGAGGACGCCGAGAGCCTGAAGCAGCAACTGACGGAAGCCGGCGCCGAAGTTGAGGTCAAGTAAGATCCGCTCAGCGACTGCATCACAGCGGTACGGGAAGGCCCCACAGCGGGCCTTCCCGTCCGTGCTGTGATGATGCCATTTTAGAGGGCGGTGGTTCCGCCCCCCGGAGCGCCCCGATCCAGCGCACCGGCGTCCCTCGACAAGTTGGATCACGGACGGTCGTCCTACGTACCCTACATCCGCACCAATGGCCCAGGCGAAGACCAGCTCCAAGCGCAGCAAACGCATCAATTTCGGCTCCAGCGCCCTGTCGTTCGATTACCCTGACTTCCTCGACATCCAGCTCCAAAGCTTCGAGGAGTTCTTCCAGATCGACACCCTTCCCGAGCACCGCGAAAAGGAAGGCCTCTTCAAGGTGTTCTCGGAGAACTTCCCGATCACCGATACCCGCAACCAGTTCGTTCTGGAGTTCCTGGACTATTTCATCGATCCTCCCCGGTACAGCATCGAGGAGTGCATCGAGCGAGGTCTTACTTACAGCGTGCCCCTGAAGGCCAAGCTGAAGCTTTACTGCACCGATCCCGAGCATGAGGACTTCGAGACGATCGTGCAGGACGTATACCTGGGGCAGATCCCCTATATGACCCCGAAGGGCTCGTTCGTTGTGAACGGCGCCGAGCGCGTGGTGGTCAGCCAGCTGCACCGCAGCCCCGGCGTGTTCTTCGGCCAAAGCCGCCACGCCAACGGTACCAAGCTGTACAGCGCGCGTGTCATCCCCTTCAAGGGTTCGTGGATCGAATTCGCCACGGACATCAACGGGGTGATGTACGCATACATCGACCGCAAGAAGAAGTTGCCGGTGACCACGCTGCTGCGTGCCATCGGCTTTGAAAGCGACAAGGACATCCTCTCCATCTTCGACCTGGCCGACGAGGTGAAGGTGACCAAGGCCAACATGAAGGAGGCCGTGGGCCGCAAGCTGGCCGCCCGTGTGTTGAAGACCTGGGTGGAGGACTTCGTGGATGAGGACACCGGCGAGGTGGTGAGCATCGAGCGTAATGAGGTGCTGATCGACCGCGAGACCGTGATCGAGGACCACCATGTGGACCAGATCGTGGAGAGCGGCGCGAAGACCATCATCCTGCACAAGGAGAGCATCAACGCGGCCGACTACGCCCTGATCTACAACACCCTGCAGAAGGACACCTCGAACTCTGAGAAGGAGGCCGTGGAGGTGATCTACCGCCAGCTGCGCAACGCCGAGCCACCCGATCTGGAAACGGCCCGCGGCGTGATCGACAAGCTTTTCTTCAGCGAGCAGCGTTACGACCTCGGTGAGGTGGGCCGCTACCGCATCAACAAGAAGCTGGGGCTGGAGAGCGAGCTGAGCGTGCGTGTGTTGACGAAGGAGGACATCATCTTCATCATCAAGTACCTGATCGAACTGGTGAACTCCAAGGCCGATGTGGACGACATCGACCACTTGAGCAACCGACGCGTGCGCACCGTGGGTGAGCAGCTGCACGCCCAGTTCGGCGTGGGTCTGGCCCGCATGGCCCGCACCATCCGTGAGCGCATGAACGTGCGCGACAACGAGGTGTTCACACCCACCGATCTGATCAACGCCAAGACCCTGAGCTCGGTGATCAACTCGTTCTTCGGAACGAACCAGTTGAGCCAGTTCATGGACCAGACGAACCCGCTGAGCGAGATCACCCACAAGCGCCGCCTCTCGGCACTTGGACCCGGTGGTCTGAGCCGCGAGCGGGCAGGCTTCGAGGTGCGTGACGTGCACTACACGCACTACGGCCGTCTCTGCACCATCGAGACCCCGGAGGGACCGAACATCGGTCTGATCAGTTCGCTCTGTGTGTACTCGAAGATCAACAGCCTGGGCTTCATCGAGACCCCTTACCGCCCGGTGGTGGCAGGCAAGGTGGACGTGAAAGCCGATGTGATCTACCTCAGCGCCGAGGAGGAGGACAACAAGATCATCGCCCAGGCGAACGCCAAGGTGAACGAGAAGGGTGAGTTCCAGACCGCCAAGGTGAAAGCCCGCCTGATGGGTGACTTCCCGGTGGTGGAGCCCAAGGAGCTGAGCTTGATGGACGTGGGTCCGAACCAGATCGCCTCCATCGCCGCCTCGCTGATCCCCTTCCTGGAGCACAACGATGCCAACCGCGCCCTGATGGGCTCGAACATGATGCGCCAGGCCGTTCCCCTGCTGCGCCCTGAGGCACCGTTCGTGGGCACCGGACTGGAAGAGCTGGTGGCGCGCGACAGCCGCGTGCTGCTGACCGCCGAAGGCGATGGTGTGGTGAAGTACGTGGACAGCGCACGCATCGTGATCGAGTACAAGCGCTCCGAGGGGGAGCGCATCGTCAGCTTTGACGGCGATGACAAGGAGTACGTGCTCACCAAGTTCCTGAAGACGAACCAGAGCACCTGCATGAACCTGCGTCCGATCGTCCGCAAGGGCGACAAGGTCACCGCCGGCCATGTTCTGTGCGAAGGGTATGGTACCCGTGACGGAGAGCTGGCCATCGGCCGCAACCTGCAGGTGGCTTTCATGCCTTGGAAGGGTTACAACTTCGAGGATGCCATCGTGATCAGCGAGCGCGTGGCCTCCGAGGACATCTTCACGTCGATCCACATCGACGAGTACATCATGGAGGTGCGCGACACCAAGCGCGGCCTCGAGGAACTGACGGCGGACATCCCGAACGTGAGCGAGGAGGCCACCAAGGACCTGGATGAGAACGGCTTGATCCGCATCGGTGCCGAGGTGAAGGAAGGCGATATCCTCATCGGCAAGATCACGCCGAAAGGGGAGACCGATCCGAGCCCCGAGGAGAAGCTGCTGCGCGCCATCTTCGGCGACAAGGCTGGTGATGTGAAGGATGCTTCCATGAAGGCGCCGCCGAGCACCAAGGGTGTGGTGGTGGACAAGAAGCTCTTCAGCCGTGCGGTGAAGGACAAGAAGGCCAAGGGCAACGAGAAGGCCATCCTTGAGCAGATCGACAAGGAGCAGGACAAGGAGCTGGGCACCCTGAAGAACGAGCTCATCGACAAGATGATGCTCCTGCTCAACGGTCAGTCGAGCAATGGCGTCTTCAACAAGTACAAGGAGGAGCAGATCAAGAAGGGCGTGAAGTTCAGCGCCAAGGTGCTGCAGGCCATCGACTTCATCACCGTGGACCCCACCGAGTGGACCGCGGACAAGAGGACGAACGACCTGGTGCGCCAGTTGATCCACAACTACAACATCCGCCACGGTGACATCAGCGGTGTATACAAGCGCAAGAAGTTCCAGGTGAGCATCGGTGATGAACTGCCTGCAGGCATCATCAAGCTGGCCAAGGTGTATCTGGCCGCCAAGCGCAAGCTCACCGTGGGCGACAAGATGGCCGGCCGCCACGGCAACAAGGGTATCGTGGCCAAGATCGTCCGCGATGCCGACATGCCGTTCCTGGAGGATGGCACGCCGGTGGACATCGTGCTGAACCCGCTGGGCGTACCGAGCCGTATGAACCTGGGCCAGATCTACGAGACCGTGCTGGGCTGGGCCGGCAAGAAGCTGGGCCGCAAGTACGCCACGCCGATCTTTGACGGTGCCACGCACGACCAGATCAATGCCGAGACCGACGAGGCAGGCGTGCCGCGCAACGGCAAGACCTACCTCTACGACGGCGGAACGGGCGAACGTTTCGATCAGCCGGCCACCGTGGGTGTGATCTACATGATCAAGCTGGCCCACATGGTGGACGACAAGATGCACGCCCGCTCCATCGGCCCCTACAGCCTGATCACCCAGCAGCCGCTCGGAGGTAAGGCCCAGTTCGGTGGCCAGCGCTTCGGTGAAATGGAGGTGTGGGCGCTGGAGGCCTTCGGTGCAGCCAACATCCTGCAGGAGATACTCACCGTGAAGAGCGATGACGTGATGGGCCGCGCGAAAGCCTACGAAGCCATCGTGAAGGGTGAACCCCTGCCCACTCCGGGTATCCCGGAATCGTTCAACGTGCTGCTCCACGAACTGCGTGGCCTGGCCCTGAACGTCTCCCTCGAGTGATCGAAGGGAAGCGCAACTGAACGTCGAACGGAAGCAAGCAACGAGAGCACATGAAGAAGGAAGTGAAGCTGAACAGCAACTTCAACAAGATCGTCGTCAGCCTGGCCAGCCCCGAGCAGATCCTCGAGCGCAGCCATGGTGAGGTGATCAAGCCGGAGACGATCAACTACCGCACCTACAAGCCGGAGCGGGACGGTCTCTTCTGCGAGCGCATCTTCGGTCCGGTGAAGGATTTCGAGTGCCACTGCGGCAAGTACAAGCGCATCCGCTACAAAGGGATCGTGTGCGACCGCTGCGGTGTGGAGGTGACCGAGAAGAAGGTGCGTCGCGAGCGCATGGGACACATCCAGCTGGTGGTGCCCGTGGCCCACATCTGGTACTTCCGCAGCCTGCCGAACAAGATCGGCTACCTGCTGGGCCTGCCCACCAAGAAGCTCGACCAGATCATCTACTACGAGCGCTACGTGGTGATCCAGCCAGGCACCGCCGTGAACAAGGAGGGCGCCCAGGTACAGTACCTCGACTTCCTCACCGAAGAGGAGTACCTCGACATCCTGGACGCACTGGGCAAGGACAACCAGTACCTGGACGACAGCGACCCGAACAAGTTCATCGCCAAGATGGGTGCCGATGCGCTGCACGACCTGTTGAAGCGCCTGGACCTGGACAGCCTGAGCTACGACCTGCGCCACAAGGCCAACACCGAGACCAGCCAGCAGCGCAAGAACGAGGCGCTGAAGCGACTGAACGTGGTGGAGGCCTTCCGCGATGCCAACAGCCGCCGCCCGAACAACCCCGAGTGGATGATCGTGAAGGTGGTGCCGGTGATCCCGCCCGAGCTGCGCCCGCTGGTGCCCTTGGACGGCGGCCGTTTCGCCACCAGTGACCTCAACGACCTCTACCGTCGTGTGATCATCCGCAACAACCGCCTCAAGCGCCTGATGGAGATCAAGGCGCCCGAGGTGATCCTGCGCAACGAGAAGCGCATGTTGCAGGAAGCTGTGGACAGCCTCTTCGACAACAGCCGCAAGAGCAGCGCGGTGAAGAGCGAAAGCAACCGCCCGCTGAAGTCCCTGAGCGATTCGCTCAAGGGCAAGCAGGGCCGCTTCCGCCAGAACCTGCTCGGTAAGCGTGTGGACTACAGCGCCCGTTCAGTGATCGTTGTAGGCCCCGAGATGAAATTGCACGAGTGCGGTCTGCCCAAGGACATGGCCGCTGAGCTCTTCAAGCCCTTCGTGATCCGCAAGCTCATCGAGCGGGGCATCGTGAAGACGGTGAAGAGCGCCAAGAAGATCGTGGACAAGAAGGAGCCCGTGGTGTGGGACATCCTCGAGAACGTGATCAAGGGCCACCCGGTGCTGCTGAACCGTGCACCCACCCTGCACCGCCTGGGTATCCAGGCCTTCCAGCCCAAGCTGATCGAGGGAAAGGCCATCCAGCTGCACCCGTTGGTGTGTACCGCCTTCAACGCTGACTTCGACGGTGACCAGATGGCCGTGCACGTGCCCCTTGGCAATGCCGCCATTCTTGAAGCCCAGCTGCTGATGCTGGCCAGCCACAACATCCTGAACCCGGCGAACGGCGCACCCATCGCGGTTCCCAGCCAGGACATGGTGCTCGGTCTGTACTACATCACCAAGGGCCGCAAGAGCGATGCCGAGCGCACCATGAAGGGTGAGGGCCGCACGTTCTACAGCAGCGAGGAGGTGATCATCGCTTACAACGAGAAGAAGCTCGATCTGCACACGTGGATCAAGCTGCGCTGGATGAACCCGAAGACGGGCAAGGCCGAGATGATCGAGACCACCTGCGGCCGTACCATCTTCAACGAGGTGGTGCCCGACGAGGCCGGCTTCATCAACGAGGTGCTCACCAAGAAGGCGCTCCGCGACATCATCGGCAAGGTGATGAAGGAGACCGGCGTGGCCCGTGCTGCGCAGTTCCTGGACGACATCAAGGACCTGGGCTTCATGAGCGCCTACCGTGGTGGTCTGAGCTTCAACCTGGACGACGTGATGATCCCCGGCGAGAAGGAGAAGCTGGTGGCAGCCGCCCAGGCCGAGGTGGACGAGGTGACGAGCAACTACGAGATGGGTCTCATCACCAACAACGAGCGCTACAACCAGACGATCGACATCTGGACGCACACCAACAGCAAGGTGACCTACACCCTGATGGAGCGCATCAAGACCGATCGTCAGGGCTTCAACTCCATCTTCATGATGATGGACAGCGGCGCCCGGGGTTCCAAGGAGCAGATCCGTCAGCTCAGCGGCATGCGCGGCCTGATGGCCAAGCCGCAGAAGAGCGGAGCTGGTGGAGGCCAGGACATCATCGAGAACCCGATCCTCTCGAACTTCAAGGAGGGCTTGTCCATCTTGGAGTATTTCATCTCCACCCACGGTGCCCGCAAGGGTCTGGCCGATACGGCACTGAAGACCGCTGACGCCGGTTACCTCACCCGCCGTCTGGTGGACGTGGCGCAGGACGTGGTGATCACCGAGGAGGACTGCGGCACGCTCCGCGGTCTGGTGGCCACCGCCCTGAAGAAGAACGAGGAGATCGTGGAGAGCCTGTACGACCGGGTGCTGGGCCGTACCGCGGTGCAGGACGTGTTCCACCCGCAGACCGGCGAACTGATCGTGTCCGGCGGCGAGTCCATCAATGAGGACATCGCTGCCGCCATCGCCGCCAGCCCCATCGAGGAGGTGGAGATCCGCAGCGTGCTCACCTGCGAAATGAAGCAGGGCGTATGTGCCAAGTGCTACGGCCGCAACCTGGCCACCAATCGCATGGTGCAGCGTGGCGAGGCCGTGGGTGTGATCGCCGCGCAGTCCATCGGTGAACCGGGAACCCAGCTGACCCTGCGTACCTTCCACGTGGGTGGTGTGGCCGGCAAGATCACCGAAGAGAGCGAGATCCGCGCCAAGTACGACGGTATCTTGGAGATCGATGACCTGCGCACCGTGCGCAAGAAGGACCGCAAGGGCGGTGACGCCGAGGTGGTCATCAGCCGCAGCACGGAGATGCGCATCGTGGATGCCAATACCGGTATCGTGCTCACCACGAGCAATGTGCCTTACGGTGCCTTCCTTTACGTGAAGGGCGACCAGGCCATCAAGAAGAACGACCTGATCTGCACCTGGGACCCGTACAACGCGGTGATCATCTCCGAACTGGCCGGTAAGGTCGAATTCGAGAGCATCGAGGAGAACGCCACCTACCGTGAGGAGATCGACGAACAGACCGGCTTCGCCGAGAAGGTGATCATCGAGAGCCGCGACAAGCGGAAGAACCCGACGATCAAGATCATGGACGTGAAGGGCAAGGAGGAGCTGAAGACCTACAGCCTGCCCGTGGGTGCACACATCATCGTGAGCGAGGGACAAAAGATCGAGGCCGGCGATGTGCTGGTGAAGATCCCGCGTACCTCGGGCAAGGGTGGTGACATCACCGGTGGTCTGCCCCGTGTGACCGAACTGTTCGAGGCGCGTAACCCCAGCAACCCTGCGGTGGTGAGCGAGATCGATGGCATCATCTCCTACGGCAAGATCAAGCGTGGTAACCGTGAGATCATCGTGGAGAGCCGCACAGGTGAGCGCAAGATGTACATGGTGCCGCTGAGCAAGCACATCCTTGTGCAGGAGAACGACTTCATCAAGGCCGGTCAGCCCCTGAGCGACGGTTCCATCAGCCCCGGCGACATCCTTGACATCCAAGGGCCCACCCGCGTACAGGAGTACCTGGTGGACGAGGTGCAGGAGGTGTACCGCATGCAAGGGGTGAAGATCAACGACAAGCACTTCGAAGTGATCGTCCGTCAGATGATGCGCAAGGTGGAGATCGAGGATCCGGGAGATACCCGTTTCCTGGAGCGCCAGAGCGTGAACAAGACGGAGTTCATGGAGGAGAACGATATGATCTACGACAAGATGGTGGTCACCGACGCCGGTGACAGCACCAACTTGAAGGAGGGTCAGATCCTCACCATGCGCAAGCTGCGCGATGAGAACAGCGCCTTGAAGCGCCGCGATGCCAAACCGGTGGAGGCACGTCCCGCCAAGCCCGCAACGGCCCGCATCATGCTGCAGGGCATCACGCGCGCATCGCTCCAGACGGACAGCTTCATCAGCGCTGCATCGTTCCAGGAGACCACCAAGGTGCTGAACGAAGCCGCGGTGAACGCGAAGGAGGATAACCTCGTTGGCCTGAAGGAGAACGTTATCGTTGGTCACCTGATCCCGGCCGGAACCGGTGCCCGCGAATACCGCGGCGCCATCGTGGCGAACAAGGGCGAGTACCAGCGCATGATGGCCGACAGGCTGGCGGAGCAGGAGATCGACGAGTGATCCTGACCGAACAACACTGAAAGCGTGCGAGCGGCAGGTCCACCCGGAACTGCCGCTCGCTGCTTATGAACCAATAACCGAACAGCTATGTCCGACCAGAAGGATCAACCCCGCCCCAACCAGCTGAGCATCGAGATCAGCGAAGAAGTTGCCGATGGCATCTACAGCAACCTTGCCATCATCACGCACAGCAATTCCGAGTTCGTGCTCGACTTCGTGCGTGTGATGCCTGGTGTGCCCAAGGCGAAGGTGCGTTCACGCATCCTGCTCACGCCTCAGCATGCCAAGCGCCTGATGCGTGCGCTGATCGATAATGTGCAGAAGTTCGAACAGGTTCACGGGGCCATCCGGGAGACCGAAATGCCCGATGTGCCGATGAACTTCGGAGGTCCCACGGCGCAGGCCTGAGCCCACCAACGTTCCTCTTGAAGCCCTGCCGGTGTCGGTGGGGCTTCCTGCTACAGGCCGGCATCAGCGCATCGCCCGAAGGCGATCGGCCACCGATGCATCGACGCAAGCCTCTTCGATCGCCCTGTGCAGGTGTCGCGCGTAGCTGTCAGAGACGTAACCGTGCCGCAGCATGTGCAGGTCCAGGAGCAGTTCATCCACGCGGGTCCAGCGATCGCCGGTCAGGTGCCGCGACCCTGCCGGCAGTTGTTCCGGATCGCCGTGCGCGGCCTCGTAGGCATCCAGCAGGGTGTGGTCGATCATTCCTGTGCCCGTTCGTTGAAGAGGATGTATCCGAAGTTGAGGCTCCATGCCCAGGGGCTGCGCAGCCCATCGAAGTAACTCACGTTGAACCACACCGGTCCCACGGGGCTCTGGTAGATGAGCGAGCCCGAACCGATGTAGTACCGCTGCGTGAAGGCAAGGGCATTGACCGCTTCATCCGCGCCACCGCGCACAATGGGTTCATAGGGTTGGAACACATAGCCTTCGAGCCGCAGATCGAACTTGTTGCGGGCCACGGCCATGATCGTACGCACGCCGCCTGCCACGTATTTGGTGGTCCGGAACTCCGGGATGAAGTAGGTGCGGCTCTCCGGGGTGGGCTGGAAGGCAGGTGCGCGGATGATGGTGGCCGTGTAGTTCTGGAACATCGGCATGGTGCTGAAGACGCCTTCCAGCAGATATCCCAGCCTGACGGTCCCGCGTGACAGCAGGTACTGGTCGATGCGGCCGCGCATCATCACCCAGGCATGTTCAGCGTTCAGCGGGTCCACCAGGGGGCGCGTGGTGCCAAGGTCGGTGCGCTCCGATCCGTTCACATAGCGGAACGAGAGGCTCAGCTCTTCGCCTGCATTGGCGTGCTGCTTCCTGTTCAACGAGCGCCGCATGAGCTGTACGCCGGCCGTGGCATGCCTGAACCGCGTGATGTCGCTGGTGTCCTGGCCGCTGAATGCATCGCTCTGGTAGTAGCTGTCCTTGGTCTCGGCCGCCCGCACATCCAGGCGCAGCAGTCCCTTGTTACCCAGCCCCATGCCGGCGCTGGTCCCCGCGTAGGTTTCGCGGATCACCACGAAGCTGGGCTTCACCTCGTCGAAGAAGGTGCTGAAGCTGCGGAAGTGGTCCCAGCGGTGCAGGTTGAAGTGCGGTTCCAGATAGATCGGTGTGCGCCAGGGGAGGTCCACGCGCAGCTTGATCTGGCCGGCCGCGTAGAACTTGCCGAAATAGGAGAGGGCATCCAGATAGGCAGAGGTGCGACCGAACAGATTGTACCGAAGGCCGGCCATGCCCGTGTTGATGGGTCGCGAGGAGAACATGCCTCCGAAGCGGACCTCCAGGTCCTTCTCAGGCTTCACGTGCAGGTCCAGGTCGAAGACCGAGCGTTGCTTGTCGAAGGTGGCCTTCGGGTACAACAGCGCGATGTTCCTGTCCGCATAGAGCCGGAAATAGGCCTTTTTCAGCTCGGGGTACGTAAGGTTGCCCGGACGCCGGCGGAGTACGCGGTCCACGTACTGTGTCTGGCGGCGGTTGAGGCCGTGCACCCGGATGTCGCCGAAGCGTAGTTCAGGTTGACCCGTACGGTACCGTTGCCTGCGCTCCACCACGTCCACCGGGGCATCGTACCGATGCAATTGGGCTTTGATCTCGGGCAGCCTCCGCAAGGCTTCCTGATAACCGTCGTTGATGGGGATCGCCGGGTCGGAGAAATCGAAGATGGAGATGCTCGTACGCGGTTCGATGATCACCCCGTTCTCGCAGATGACCGAGAAGTTGGTGGGTTCCTGCATCATCGCCCGCAGTTGGCTCAGCAGATCGTCCTCGCTGGGGGGGGCGGAATTGCTGGAAACGTTGCTGCCGATGATGATGTCGGGGAAGAAGTCCGCATACATCACATCGCTGGGAAAGTTGTTGTAAAGCCCGCCGTCCATCATCAGGTGCCCGTCGATGCGGATGGGCTTGAAGTAGAACGGGTAGCTCATGCTGGCGCGCACCGCCTGTGCCAGATCTCCTGAGCGGAATACGACCGCCTTCTGTGCCGTGATGTCGGAGGCCACGCATCGGAAGGGTATGAAGAGGCTGTCCAGGTCGTAACCCGCCATTGCTGCCGCAGGTGCGAACCCGCGCATTTGCTCCAGGTCGAGCAGCACCGGGCTGCGCAGGTTGGTGGGCAGGGAGGTCTGCAAGGTGGTGTCCAGGTCGAAGCGAAGGCTGATCAAGGAGGCGTCAGGCGCATCCTGCTTGAAGAAGTGTTCGTAGGCGGGTTCCACGCCACCATCAGCCATTATGCGGAACTGCTCGGTGCGGAAAAGGCTGTCTATCTCCGCTGGTGAATAGCCCGCCGCGTAGAGCCCACCCACCAAGGCCCCCATGCTGCTCCCTGTGATGTAGTCGATGGGGATGCCATGTTCCTCCAAGGCTTTGAGCACCCCGATATGGGCCATCCCGGACGCACCACCCCCGCTGAGCACAAGCCCCACGCGTTGCGCCTGCAAGGCACTGCCGAGCGCGCAGCACATCAGAAAAGGGTAGAGGCGAGAGAAGGCCATGAAGCAGGGCTCTCGGCAAAAGTAGGGCCGCACTGGTGGGTACCTGAACCGTTCACCCCTTGAGCAGACCGCTGAAGTAGGAGGGGCTATGCAGCAGTCGACTCCCATACCAACTGAACAACTCGCCGTCCACCAGCTTCACCGGTGTGCCGGGGCAGATCATTTTCAGCTCCTGGATGTGCTGCTCCTTGAAGGGGTAGGGCTCGCTGGAGAGCAGGATGAGGTCGGGGTCGGCCGCTGCCAGTTGTGGTGCGGTGATCGTGGGGTAGCGGGCATCGCCCTCGTCGAACACGTTGTGCAGCCCGCAACGGAGGAGCATGTCGTGGATGAAGGTGCCAACGCCCGCAGCCATGTAGGGTTCGCGCCAGATGAGGTAGGCCACGCTGTAGGGCGGGTCCAGCGGAACAAGTTGTGCGAAGCCGGCAGCAATGCGGTTCACGAGGTCCTCAGCGCGGGTAGTGCTATCAGTGAGCTGCCCCACGCGGCGGATCATGTCCAGCGCGCCATCGAGGTCGCGGATGTCGCTCATCCACACGGGAAACTCCAGCGCCAGCGCCTCGATGTCCGTTTGGCTGTTCTCCTCCTTGTTCCCGATGATCAGGTCGGGCTTCAGGGAGCGCACCTTGTCCAGGTCCACCTGCTTGGTGCCGCCCACGCGCGCTTTGCTGCGGAACCAGGCCTCTGGGTGGATGCAGAACTTGGTGATGCCGACCACGCGATCGCCCAGGCCGAGGTCGTGAAGCAGCTCGGTCTGCGAGGGGACGAGGGAGATGATGCGCTGGGGGCGGGTGGGCACGTTCACCGTGCGACCCATTTGATCGATACCGGTCCGCATCGGAATTTGCCTATCGCAATTTCCCGATGATGTCCTGCTTGGTGATGATGCCGAACCCGTTCGGTTGTTCCACCAACACCGCCGGACTGCCATTCCCCAATCGCTTGGCCACTTCATCCAACGTGGCGTCCAACGGCAATACGGGCAACGCCGGACCCATTACCACGCAGGCCTTCTGGGTGCGCACCTCGGCGTCCTCCAGGATGGCATCGAACAGGCGTGCGTCGGTGATGGTGCCCACCGGCTTGCCGTCCTCGAACACGGGTAGCTGGTCGATGTTGTGGGCGCGCATCTTGTCGATCGCCATCAGCACCGGTTCATCGGCCTCCACGCTCAGCAGCTGCAGGTCCTTGCCCTTCAGCAGATCCCCAGCGGTGGGCTTCTCCTCCACCAGGAAGCCGCGCTCGCGCATCCAGTCGTCGTTGAACATCTTGCCCAAGTAGCGCGTGCCGTGGTCATGGAAGATCACCACCACCACGTCCTCTGGCTTCAGCATGTGTTTCATCTGCATCAGACCCGCCATGGCCGCGCCCGCGCTGTTGCCCACGAAGATGCCTTCGTCCTTCACGATCTTCCGGGTATAGATGGCGGCATCGCGGTCGGTGACCTTCTCGAAGTGGTCGATCAGGTCCATGTCCACGTTCTGCGGCACGAAATCCTCGCCGATGCCCTCGGTGATGTACGGGTAGATCTCGTTCTTGTCGAAGATCCCCGTCTCCTTCAGCTTCTTGAAGACGGAGCCATACGTATCGATCCCCCAGAGCTTGATGTTGGGGTTCTTCTCCTTCAGGTAGCGCCCGGTGCCGCAGAGGGTACCGCCGGTGCCCACGCCCACCACCAGGTGCGTGATCTTCCCATCGGTCTGGTCCCAGATCTCGGGGCCGGTGCTCTCGTAGTGCGCCTGGCGATTGCTGAGGTTGTCGTACTGGTTGGCCTTCCAGCTGTTGGGCGTTTCGGTCACCAGCCGGCTGCTCACGCTGTAATAGCTGCGCGGGTCCTCGGGGTCCACGTTGGTGGGGCATACGATCACCTCCGCCCCGAAGGCGCGCAGGGCATCCACCTTCTCCTTGCTCTGCTTGTCGGTGGTGGTGAAGATGCACTTGTAGCCCTTGATGATGGCCGCGATGGCGAGGCCCATGCCGGTGTTGCCGCTGGTGCCTTCGATGATGGTGTACCCCGGCTTCAAAAGGCCTGCCTTTTCGGCGTCCTCGATCATCTTCAGCGCCATGCGGTCCTTGATGCTGTTGCCCGGGTTGAAGGTCTCCACTTTGGCCAGCACGGTGCACGGCAGGTCCTTGACGATGCGGTTGAGCTTCACCATGGGCGTGTTGCCGATGGTGCTGAGGATGTTGGCGTGGATCTTCATGGATGGCAAAGGTATCGGCCCAGGTGCGCGGGTCGACGACCCGCGTACCTAGGCAAACCTTATCGCTTTCGCCGGCGCAATGCGCGTGACCAGCATGCTCGGCAACACCAACGCTGCCACACACACCAGCAGGGTGCCGATGTTCAGCAGCAGCAGGGGCCACCACTGCAGATCGATGGCCACCACGTCCACGTAATAGGTCTCCACGGGTAGTCGCACCACCTGGAAGTGGCGCTGTACCCAGGCCAGGGTGATGCCGAGCACATCACCGAGCACGATGCCCACGCCGAGGATGTACGCCGCATCGATGAGGAAGATGCGGCGGATGGCGCCATTGCTGGTGCCCAGCGCCTTCAAGACCCCGATCATGTTGGTGCGCTCCAGGATGATGATGAGCAGGGCCGAGGTCATGTTGATGATGGCCACGATGACCATCAGGAGGATGATGACCACCACGTTCTTGTCCAACAGTTCCAGCCACGCGAAGATCTCCGGGAACCGATCGCGCACGGTGACACTCCGCAGGTTCATCGGCAGGTGGTCGCGGTAGAGGATGTCGTCCACGCGCAGCAGGTCATCGAAGTCGTCCAGGATCACCTCGAAACCGCCGCAGTAGCGTGTGTGCGTGCCACCGGTCCCACCGCGTTCCACCAACAGTTCCGAGCCGTTCGGCTTCACGCGCAGCCAAGCAGTGTCCGCCAGGGTCTCGGAACCGTCGCTGAGGACCACGCGCACCGTGGTATCGCTGTTCACCTGCAACAGGTGCGGCCCCTTGCCCCGCCACGGCGATCCGGGCCAGGTGAAGTGGTGTTGCCGATCGCCACCGAAGCCGAGCGCCTCCACATACAGCGCGCCTGGCGTCGTGTCGCTCACCAGCAGTTCCGCCTTCAGGCCCCACTGCGAGAAGCGTTGCAGGTGCTCGATGTCGGTGAACACCACCTGGTGGTCCAGCTGTTCCAACCCGGTTTCGTAGAGGCCGCTCACCCGGAAGCGACGGGGGCGCACTTCGTCCCGGTCCTTGACCAGATAGACCGTGATGGTATCGCCGGTGCCGATGTGCAGGCGGCGCCCCATCCAACTGCTGATGAGCATGTCGATGGGACGGGCCGGTTCGCCGATGGCCGGCAGCTCGCCCTCTTTCAGATGCTTGCGCAGGAAGCTCCAATCGTGATCGCGCCCAACGCCTTTCACCACCACGCCCTCGATGTCCATGTCTGTTTCGATGATGCCGGGCTTGGTGGCATGGATCTGGATGTGCTTCACACCAGGTACGGTGTCGAGCGCCGGGTAGAAGTCCTGGTCGATCGGTACGCGTGGCGTCTCCTTGGGGTCGGTCTGCATCAGCGCACCGATCTGCAGGTGGCCTCCTGCGCCGGTTACCTTCGCCCGCACCTCGCGCTGGAAGCCTTGCGTGACACCCAACGTCAGGATCATCACCGCCATGCCCACCACGATGCCGATCACCGCAATGCCCACGATGGGCCGCGACAGCCGGTCGCTCCGCTCCTTGTCGAAGAGGATGCGCCGTGCGATGAAATGGGCGAAGCTCACAGTGGCACTGCCCTTGCTGGGCCGGGCGAAGATAGCGGGCGCCTGCGCGCTGCTCGCGGGCGCTGCAGGTTGTGAAGCGCAGACGTCCATGCCACTGCCACCCGCCACCAGCCCCGTGCAGGCGCCAGCGGCCGCGATGACGACGGAACCCCTTCGCGTTGGCGCTGAGCGCATGGACCACTATCTGCCCTTGCTGGCCGACCAACGGATCGCCGTGGTGACCAACGCCACCGGGCGTGTGGGACCCAGCCACTTGGTGGATACCCTGTTGGCCTCGGGCGTGCAGGTGGTGAAGGTCTTCGCGCCGGAGCATGGCTTCCGCGGTGATGCCGATGCTGGCGAACACGTGAAGGACCAACGCGATGCACGCACCGGCCTGCCGCTCGTTTCGCTCTATGGCGCCAACAAGAAGCCCAGCGCAGCCCAACTGGCCGATGTGGACCTGGTGCTGTTCGATATCCAGGATGTGGGGGTGCGCTTCTACACGTACATCAGTACCCTGCATTACGTGATGGAAGCCTGTGCGGAGCTGGGCAAGCCGGTGGTGGTGCTTGATCGCCCCAACCCCAACGGTCATTACGTGGACGGACCTGTGCTGGAACCGGCCTTCCGCTCATTTGTGGGCATGCATCCGGTGCCGTTGGTGCATGGCATGACCGTGGGTGAGTTCGCTGGGATGATCAATGGCGAAGGCTGGTTGAAGAACGGCGTTCGCTGTGATCTGACCGTGGTGCTGTGCAGTGGATACGATCATACCATGCCGTATACGCTCCCTGTGCGTCCTTCTCCCAACCTTCCCAACGCCGCGGCCATCGCACTCTATCCTTCGCTGGGGCTTTTTGAGGGTACCGTGGTGAGCGTGGGTCGCGGCACCGATCGTCCGTTCCAGTGCATCGGCTATCCCGGTGCGCACATCGGAGACTTCCGGTTCACGCCGCGCTCGCTGCCGGGTGCGAAGGAACCGCCGCATCTGAACACGGAATGCCGGGGCTTCGATCTGGTCGAGCTCGGCCAACGTGGAGCTTACGCCGCACGCCGCATCCAACTGCACTGGCTCATCGCCCTCTACCAGGATGCAACGGATAAGGAAGGATTCTTCCTCGCCAACAAGTTCTTCGACAAGCTGGCCGGTACCGATGCGCTGCGCAAGGCAGTGATCGCCGGCCGCAGCGAAGAGGAGATCCGTGCGGAGTGGCTTCCCGGCCTGCGTGCATTCCAGCAGGTGCGCGCGAAGTACCTGCGCTACGACGATCATCTTCGCTGACCGATCATCCATCGAACGCAGAACGCCCCGGACCTTGCGGCCCGGGGCGTTCCCTTTAATGCTGCGTTCCTCCTTACGGCTGGATGACCAGTCGCTCGGTGTAGGTGGTGGTTCCAGCGGTGATGTTCACCAGGTACATGCCTGCAGCGAGCTCGCCGCCCAGGTCGATGGTGGTGTTCACGCTGTTGCCGGCCACTGCCAGGGTGCGGGCGCTCATGCGCTTGCCGGTGAGGTCGTAGATGTCAACGCTCACCGTGTTCACACCCTGCTCCACGCTGCTCAGGCTGAAGGTCAGCACATCACCGCGGTTGGGGTTGGGGAACAGCAGCAGTTCCTTGGAGACCTGCTCACCATGATGGTCGTCGACCATCGTGGTCATCGCGTTCACATTGTTGGTTCCGATCGTCAGCTGGCACACCTTGCCCCAGGGGTCGCTGGTGCTGCACCAGGTGGCGCCGCCATCCTTGCTCACGCGTACGTCCACATCGTAGGTCTTGCCGTCCTGCAGGGGCAGGGTGGGCCAGTTGAGCTGCACGAAGTAGGTGGTCGTCTGGCGCACCACGCTGAATCCTTCGGCAGGGATGCGGAAGCGGAACTGGTAGCGGTTGGCACCGGCCACCGGACGGGCATGGACGTAGTTGCCGATACCCCACTGACGGGTCGCGCCGCAGCTCAGGTACTGGTTGTCCGGGATGTCCATCAGGTTGGTCTGCGGGCATGCTGCCAGCACAGGGTTCACCTCCAGGCGGCAGGCCGGACCGAACTCGCCGTTCACACCGTTCACACGGGCACGCACACGCACGTTCATCAGCACGTTGGCGGGCACCTGGCTGGCGAGGGCCCAGTTGTTGAGCTTCATGTGGCAGGCGCGGGTGGCGCTGGCCGGGCCGAAGCCGTCGCTCTGGTTGTGGCTGCGGAAGCGGCGGAAGCTGTAGCTGCCGTTCGGATCGAAGATCCAGAACTCGTAGCCGCTGTTGTTGTCCTGCAGGTTGTTGGCCGCGTTGGGGATCCACTCGGCGCTCACCGCTGCGTTGGGTGCTGCCACCACGTACTGGCCGCTGACCCAATCGAGCTTGTCGCAGCTGGTGAACACCAGCTTGTCATTGCTCATGGGCAGGCAGAAGCCCTGGCCACCGCTGATCGCGCTGACACTACCGCCGCTGAAGTTGTTGCGGTTGTCGATGATGCGCTCGTTGGTGCCTTGGGTACGCAGGATGTAACCACCGGTGGTCATACCATCGCCTCCGGCATCAAGCACGCGCAGGGTGTAGCAACCATCGGGCAGGCAGGCGCTCTCGGTCTGGATGCCGTTGGGGGCCACCAGCGGACCGCCGCTGCTTGCCACCACGTTACCCGCGCCGTTGCGGATCTCCCAGGTGGTCTCGAAGGGCAGGCCATCCGTTTGGAACTCCACGGTGAGACCGTTGGCCGGGCACACCGGGTTGTTGTCGCCGCAGGTCACGGTCATCACCACGCTGCCGGTGTTCGTGCTGAAGCCGGTCACGTAGAGGTAGTAGGTCTGCGAAGCACTACCGGTCCAGGTCACGAGGCTCGTTGTGCCCGTGCCGCTGTCATCGTCACCGGCCACGCACACCAGGCTGCCGCAGCTGCCCGTGTAGATGCCCAGACGGGTGTCGAAGTTGCTGCCGCTCAGGTCCACGGTCATGGTGCCATTAAAGCCCTGCACGGTGTACCAGATGCCACCGGCGGTGTTCATGGAGTAACCGCTGCAGGTGCCCGGAGCACCGGTCGTGGTGGAATTCGCCGTGGTGGCGTTGGTCACCGAGTTGCAGCTCACCGCGATCGCATTCGCGCACAGGTCGTTGGCGGGCGGCGGAGGCTGCGTGCCGATGCAGACGTTGAAGTTCACGTTCGAGGCACCCGTACCCCATGCATAAACGCGCACGAAGTAGGTCTCGCCGATCGTCAGGCCGGCGGGGTTGCTTACATCCGCGTCGCTGGTGAGGACCAGGGTCATGCCTGCAGCTGCGCAGGGATCGGGCAATGCACGGTACACCGAGTGGCCCATGTCAGTGAAGTTGGATACGTTGAGCAGGCTCACACGGTGCGTGGTCGACGTGGCCACGAAGCTGAACCAGACGTCATCATCAGGTGTGCCGCTGTCCACATCGGGCTGCTGGGATGCCGTGGCCCCAATGGTGGTCCCGGCGGTGACCGTTCCACATTGGTAGTCCGCGTTCACCGTAAGGGCGATGGCGCCACCGCAATCGTCGTTGGCCGGGGGCGGCGGCAAGGTCGTTACGCTGATCGGACCGAAGGAGGTGCTCACACCATCCACACCACAATCCGCACGCAGATAGATGTCATAGGTGGTGCCCGCGCTCAGACCGCCCAGTGTGAAGGGGTTGGTACCCGCAGGCACTGTGGTGCCGGTACCCACCGTGAATCCGGTGGCGCCGTACTCAACCTCCCAGGCGCTCTCCGAGCAACCGATCGCCCAGTTGAGGTTCACGCTGGTGAGCGTGATGTTGGAAGCCGTCAGGCCCGAAGGAGCCGGGCAGGGCGGCGGCGGCGCGATGGTCACATCGTAGTCCTCCGTTTCACCGTAACCGTAATTCGCGCAGGGGTCGATGGTGTTCCCGACCTGGCTGAACACATCACGGATGCGCATGCGCTTCACGCCAGGGACGGGATCGCAGGGCAGGGAGAGCGTGAAGCTGCCGGTGCCGTTCGCCGCGATGGCGGTGGTGGTGAAGCCCACACGCTCGGCCGGGGTCTCGAACAGACCGTTCGCGTTGAAGTCGATCCATACGGCCACGTTCTGGCTGCCATAGGAGCCCACGGTGACCTGGACCTGGTAGCTGGTGCCGGCCTGCAGGGTCGCCGTGTGGTTGGGCAGCGTGTTGAAGTAGGTGTAGGCCGGGTTCTCCTCGGCCGTACCCGTGTTGTTGCTCAGGGTGGTACCGGTGATCACCACGTTGCTGATCAGGTCACCATCCGTCTTGCCGTAGGTATAGGTGGGTTCGCAGTAGCAGTTGGCCAGGGGCTCGATGCCCACGGCCAGCACCGCGCTGGCACCCGTGCTGGGGCCGGTGCTGCAGGTCACCTCGCAGTAGTACCAGCTGGGCTGGGTCTGGCTGGTGGTGAAGGTGGCCGCATTGGGGCCCACTGCGGTCCACGGACCGGTGGCCGATGCCGTGCTCACGTACCACTGGTAGCTGATCACGCTGCCGATGGTGGCGTTCTCCAGGCCCAGGGTGAACTCCTGGCCCGAGCAGAAGCTCGCAGGACCGGTGGTGTTGCCCGGATCAGGCGTGCCCGCACAGGGAATGAGGCAGGCGCCGCTGTAGTTCACCGCAAACTCGAAGCCCACACCCGTGCCCGAAAAGTCCGAGGTGAACTGCACCGTCAGCGTCTGTCCTGCGGCCCCGGTGAAGTTCGCGTTACCTGTGCCCGCATAGGTCTGCAGCAGGGTGCCGCCAGTTCCTGCACCATCGTAGATGCGGATGAGGTCGCAGCAGGCCTCCGTGCCGTAGGTGCCCGTGATGCTGATGATGCCGCCATCACCGGCCTCCAGCACGGTGTAGCCGTTCGCGCTGTTGCTGTAGTTGCTCGCACCGGCATGGTCCGTCAGGATCATGTTCGTGCCGCAGGCAAAGCTGTTGTTGCCGGTCAGGGGTACCGTGTTCGCAGGCACCACCGTCACGGCCAGCACGTTGCTCGTTCCCGTGCTGGGGCCTTCCGAGCAGGTCACATCGCAGTAGAACCAGCTGTTCTCCGATACCGTGGCATTGTAGGTGGACGCATTGGGGCCCACTGCGGTCCAGGGACCGGTGGCGGACACCGTGCTCACGTACCACTGGTAGGTGAGGCCACTGCCTGCCGTAGGGTTCTGCAAGCCCAGGGCGGCCGTGCCACCCGCACCCACAATGGCGGGGCCGGTGGTGTTGCCCGGCGCAGGCGTGCCCGTGCAGGGAACAAAGCAGGTGCCGCTGTAGATCACCGTCAGGTTGAAGCCGGCATAATTGCTCGAGCCGTCCGAGGTGAACTGCACCGTCACCGTTTGTCCGGCGGTGCCCGTGAAATTGATGCTGCCACTGCCCGAGTAGCTCTGGATCAGTGTACCACCGGTGCCCACACCGTTGTACAGGCGCACGTAATCCCAGCCGCTCTCCGTGTCATAGGTGCCCGAGATGCTGATGATGCCGCCATCACCGGCCTGCAGCACGGTGTAACCATTGGCATTGCTGCTGTAGTTGCTCGCACCGGCATGGTCCGTCAGGATCATGTTGGTACCGCAGGGGAAGCTGTTGTTGCTCGAAAGCGGCACCGTGTTCGCGGCCAGGACGGCCACGGCCAGCACGTTGCTCGATCCCGTGCTGGGGCCTGCCGAGCAGGTCACATCACAGTAGAACCAGCTGTTCACCGATACCGTGGCATTGTAGGTGGACGCATTGGGGCCCACAGCGGTCCAGGGACCGGTGGCGGACACCGTGCTCACGTACCACTGGTAGCTGACACCAATGCCGGGCGTGGTGTTCTGCAGGCCCAGGGCTGCCGTGCCACCAATGGCCACGGTGGACGGGCCGGTGGTGTTGCCCGGGGTGGGCGTGCCGGCGCACGGGGGATCGACCGGGGGCAGGTCGATGGCCACCGTGCCGGGGCAGGGGCTCGCCGGAGAAGGCCACGTATCGATCACCAGGAAGTAGGTGTTGCCCGCCGCGATGGTGGCGTTCAGCGTTTTCGATGCACTCGAATTGGTGACGTTGGCCACACAAATGCCACCGCTGGTGGGGCACCCATTGTACAGGAACAGGCCGGCATAGGTCTGCCCACTGTAGACGAATGAGGCGGCGCCGCTTCCCTGCGAGGTGAAGGTGTACACGGATTCCAGACCTCCCCGGTAGCTGGAGTTCCCGCAAGTGCCCGCGTTCGAAGCGGTGATGTCGTTCGTTGTTCCACACGTGATGGAGAACGCTGCATAGTCCTGGTAGGTGAGCACCGTTGCACCCGCACAGGTGGTGGCCTGCGAAGCATTGGCCTGGAAAAGGCCGCCCAGCAGCATCGCCGCAGGGGCCCACCAGCGCGTTCGCCGTGTCGTATTGTTCCGACTATTCATGAGGTTAGGGTTAGGGTTTCGTTGTCTCGTTTCGGGCTGGTGGCGTCCGTGCCACCGGTACGTTGGTAAGGCTCCCTGGCCTGTCGCTTCAACCCCGCACGCTACGCTCCAACGCGAGCTTCCGCAGGGACCTCCTTCTTCACATCCTGTGTACTGTTACAATTCTGAATGCTTCGTTAGGTGTGTGATAAATGATCTGCAAGGCCGCTAAAGTAGAAGGATCCGCTCCGGAAAGAAAATGGCGATCGTCAGTTCCGGAAAGAAGATCAAGGGGGTGTCGCTGAAGTTTTGAAGGTCAGGCTGTTGGATCGATGGGTGTGCATCGCTCCGCCGCTCCGGGTCGCTCTGTGTACCCGTCCATGTATCCGCAGCAGACCGCTTCAGGGACCCACATCGACCCCGGCTATCGCCTATCTTGTCCCACATCGTCCATGGCCGAGAACCCCTTCCCCTTTGACGGCCTCTCCGATGTGGAGGTGGGTGCGGCACGCGCCGTTCATGGCACCAACGCCTTGGAGGAGCGCGAACGCAGCGGTTTCTGGAAAGCCTTGCGCACGGCCGTCACCGAGCCCATGTTCCTGCTGCTGGTGGCGGCCGCCACCATCTACTTCATCCTCGGCGAGCAGGGGGAGGCCTTCTTCATGCTCGGCGCCATCCTGCTCATCAGCGCCATCTCCCTCTACCAGGACCAGCGCAGCCGCACTGCATTGGCCGCCCTCCAGCAGTTCACCCAGCCCAGGGCCCGCGCCATCCGGAACAACAGCCTGGTGGAACTGCCGACGGAGGAGATCGTAGTGGGCGACCTGGTGGTGGTGGCCGAGGGTGAGCTGGTGCCCGCCGACGGACAGGTAGTGCTTGCCAACGACTTCGCGGTGAACGAGTCCATCCTCACCGGCGAACCCTTCAGCGTGGCCAAGGAGGTGGGTGAGGACGCCGCCGGCAGGGCCTTTCGCGGCACCCAGGCCGTGGGTGGACTGGCCGTGGTGCGTGTCACCGCTGTGGGGCGCAGCACGGAGATCGGCCGCATCGGCTCTTCGCTCGCCGCCATCGAGGAGGGCCGCTCCCCACTCGAACGGCAGATCCAACGCTTCGTGCGCAGCATGGCCATCGCCGGTGGCTTCATCTTTCTGCTTGTGTGGGGCCTCAACTTCATCGCCTCACGCAACTGGCTGGACAGCCTGCTCAAGGGCCTCACCCTGGCCATGAGCATCCTGCCGGAGGAGATCCCCGTGGCCTTCACCACCTTCATGGCGCTCGGCGCCTGGCGCATGATGCGCAGCGGGGTGCTGGTGAAGCAGGCCAGGACCGTGGAGACCCTCGGTGCCGCCACGGTGATCTGCACCGACAAGACCGGCACCATCACCGAGAACCGCATGGAACTGGTGGCGCTGCAGCTGCGCGGCGAGGAAGGGTCGCGGGGGCCGCAGAAGTGGCAGGGGCCCGTCGCGGAGCACCTCATCGCCACCGCCATGTGGGCCAGCGAACCCGTACCCTTCGATCCCATGGAGACGGCCCTGCACGCCGCCTATGCCCGCCACAGTACGCAGGACCTGCGCCCCGTCTTCCGCATGGTGCATGAGTACCCGCTCAGCGGCAAGCCGCCCATGATGACGCACGTCTTCGCCAACGATGCCGGTGAACGCATCATCGCGGCGAAGGGCGCGCCCGAGGCCATCCTCGCCTGCAGCGACCTGGCGCCCGCCGAACGGCAGGCCGTCATGGCCCAGGTGGACGCCTTTGCCGCCCAGGGATACCGCGTACTGGCCGTGGCCGAGGCCCGGATGGACGGCGATGACTGGCCGGCCGAGCAGCAGCACTTGACCTTCCGCTACCTCGGCCTGGTGGCCTTCCACGATCCGCCCAAGGCCAACATCGATGAGGTGTTCCGCAGCTTCCAGCAGGCGGGCATCCGCACGGTGATCATCACGGGCGACAACCCGGTGACCACAGCAGCCATTGCGCAGCAGGTGGGCTTCACTTCCACCGGCGGGCCCGTGAGCGGCGAGGCGGTGCAGGCCATGGACGATGCCACGCTCAGCCGCACCGTGCGCGAACACAACCTCTTCGCCCGCATGTTCCCCGAGGCCAAGCTGCGCGTGGTGAAGGCCCTGAAGGCCCAGGGCGACGTGGTGGCCATGACCGGCGATGGCGTCAACGACGGTCCCGCGCTCAAGGCCGCCCACATCGGCATCGCCATGGGGAAGCGTGGCAGCGAACTGGCCAAGGAGGCCGCCGCCCTTGTGCTCCTTGATGATGACCTGGGCCGGATGGTGGATGCCGTGGCGCAGGGCCGCCGCATCTACGGCAACCTCAAGAAGGCCATCCAGTACATCATCAGCATCCACATCCCCATCATCCTCACCGTGGCGCTGCCCCTGCTGTTCGGCTGGCTCTACCCCAACATCTTCACGCCGGTGCACGTCATCTTCCTGGAGCTGCTCATGGGGCCCACCTGCAGCATCGCCTACGAGAGCGAGCCGCTGGAACCCGGCAGCATGCAACGCCCGCCCCGCCGCAGGGACCTCACCTTCCTTTCATGGACCGAGCTGCGCACCAGCGTGGTACAGGGCCTGGTTATCACGGCCGGAACGCTCTTCACCTATCAGTGGGCCCTGCACCACCAACTGGGGGAGGACGGCACCCGCACCCTCGTGTTCACCACCCTGGTGGTCGCCAACATCGCCCTCACGCTCGTCAACCGCTCCTTCGATCGATCCATCCTGCGCACCTTGCGCTACCCCAACGGACTGCTGCGCGGCATTCTCCTGGCCACCGTGGCCCTGCTCGCCCTGCTGCTCACCGTGCCCCTGTTCCGCGACTTCTTCCAGCTCACCGCTCCGGAGCCCGCTCACCTGGCCCTGGCCGTTGCCGCGGGAATGGTCAGTGTGCTGTGGTACGAAGGGGTGAAGGCATGGAAGCGACGGGCATCCCCGGCATCGTGATCTTGTGGGGCGCGATCGGTCCATGACACAGCCCCTGCTCATCACCAAGTCCAGCGGAGAGCTGGTGCCCTTCGATGCCGCCAAGCTGCGCCGTTCGCTCATCCGCGCTTCTGCCGATCCCGAACTGGCGGACCGCATCGTGGCCCATGTGAGCGCGCGCATCACCCAGGGCATGTCCACCCGCGCCCTCTATCGCATGGCGTTCGGCCGCCTGCACAAGCGCTCGCACCACGCCGCCGCACGCTACCGCCTCGAACAGGGCATCCTCGATACCGAAATGGATCCTTGTTCAGCAGCGGTTCCTTGCTATGGATCTCAACGGTGGCAGGTAGGCCGTATCGCTCCTTCATTTCTCGCCTGTAGGCCTTGACATGCTCCTAGTTCTGGCGTCATAGCAGGTGGTGCATGTACAGGGCGAAAAAGGTGAACACCGGGGTGGACCCGGGATGCCCGTCGTCACCAGCTTCGTCGAAGTAGCCGATACGAAAGGCTCAACTCATTTCTTCCGCCCCCGCTTCGGCTTCTCTGCGGCCAGCAAGCCGTTGGTGTACTCCTCATACAGCTCGAACAGATACTCCACCCGCTTCGCATCGCTGGTGAAGGGCTGCGGACGGTAGCACTTGTCCACCGCCTTGTCCAGCGCCTGGTGCGCCTTCAGCAGCGCGGGCGGCATGGTGAGCGGGTCGTACAGATCGGCCAGGGAACTGCCGGGGAACTGCGCCCGCGCATCCAACACCCCCTGCGCGGCCAACTCCACCGCCGACATCTGCTCCGCGCTGGGGGACGCAGGCCAAGGGAAGTTGTTGTAGACGATGCTGGCCGAATACTGGTAATCACTTTTCATGCGTCCACAAACAGCGCGCATCCAAGCCATGTGCATGCCGGAGGTGAGCACACCGAAGTGATAAAGCCCAGCGCCTTCTACTGTAAGCACATACAGCGGTTCGGACGCAATCACATCAGGACTTCAAGTAGTCACGGCATTATCGGCCGTCTTTCTGATGACACCTTGGGAATAGCGATGTAGTCTCTTCGTGGCTGGCGATTCTCGCTAAAAAGTGTTGGGGAATCGGCAAGCTTAACTGTGGTTGCGCGCACTCTGGCTCTTCGCCAATTCCTGACAGCTTCAACACGCTCCATTACATGCGGCATCCGTTTCAAATCAGCAGGCGCCGCATCTCCGAGCCATAAGCACCACCTTTCCTTGTCGTACAAGAGTTCTTCGGCTCCAACGAACCTCCTGAGCCAGAGAACGGCGTTTGGCTCCTTTGCCAACAACTCTTCCCGCTCTATTCCATTCAAGGTATAGTAGCCGCCATCCAACGCAAAGCTCCCGTACACAACCTCAGGCACATTGCATAGCGTCGAACTCCTCTTGTCGAGGAACACGTCCTTGAAGTCGATGAGATAGGGGTTAATGTGCACGGCCGGTGTCTCAAGTGGAGTGGCTTTGGGGTCCTCGTAGATGAACAATGTTCGGCGCTTAGGCTCATCCCGACTGAAGCCAATTATCACACATTGCACACCCGCAACACCTCGAGCTTCATTCGTCCACTGAAACGTCCTGTGGGCGAAGTGAATGTGCATGCCTTGCCCAAGAATGTACCGCCAAAGCAAGCCGACTTGCTCACCTTGAGTGATACTATTCGTGCTCACGAGCGCCGTACGGGTAGACGGGCTCTTAGACATGTAATCAGTTGCCTTGATATACCACGCTGCGACAAAGTCCAAAGTTCCGCCGCCGGGATCTTAGTGAAATACGGCTCCACCGCAGCCTTCTGTTCGGCATCCTGCTCCTTCTTTCCAGCGAACGGCGGATTCCCCAAGATGTAATCGTACCGCTTCCCCTCGGGCAGCAAGCTCTGCCAATCGCGGCGCAGTGCGTTGTCGTTGGCGATGGTGGCGCTGCTGCGCAGGGGGATGCGCACCATGTACTCCCCGAAGGCGGCGCTCACCTCCTGGTTCAGCTGGTGGTCCGTGAGCCACATCGCCACTTGCGCGATCTGCGCGGGAAACTCGTCCAGCTCGATGCCATAGAAGCGGTCCACGTTCAGGCGCACCAGGTGGTCCACGTCCATCACCTGCTGGCCTTTCTGCAGCGCGCGGATCACCTCCATCTCCAGGCGCCGCAGCTCGCGGTAGGTGATCACCAGGAAGTTGCCGCAGCCGCAGGCGGGGTCCAGGAAGCGCAGCTCGGCCAGCTTCTGGTGGAACTTCTCCAGCTTGGGCTTGCTGGCCTTCACCTGCGCGAACTCGTCCCACAGCGCATCCAGGAAGAGCGGCTTGATGAGCTTGAGGATGTTCTGCTCGCTGGTGTAGTGCGCCCCCAGGTTGCGCCGCTGCTTGGGGTCCATGGCGCTTTGGAACAGCGCACCGAAGATGGCGGGGCTGATGCGGCCCCAGTCCAGCGAGGCCAGTTCCAACAGCGTAACGCGCATGGCGCCGTCCCACTCGGCCAGCGGCAGCGCCTCCTCGAAGAGCTTGCCGTTGATGTACTTGAAGTCGGCGAGGCGCTCATCGAGCGTCTTGGCGCGGCGTTCATCGGGTGTGTTCAGCAGCTGGAACAGCCGCGCCATCTGGGCGCCCAGGTCGCTGCCGTCCTCGCGCGTTTGGTCGGTGATGAAATTGTAGAAGGCATCGCGCTCGAAGATGCCGGTATCGTCGGCGAAGAGGATGAAGAGCAGGCGCACCAGGTAGAGCTCCAGCGCGTGGCGTTCGGGGCTGCCGGGCGCGCCGTCGTAGCCGCTGGCCTTCAGCTCATCGTGCAGGCGGCCCATCAGCTCGGCGGCGCGGATGTTCACGGGGTCCTGCTCGCGCACGGTGCGCACTTCGTAACCGGCGATGAAGTCAAAGACCTCGATGCGCTGCGGCAGTTCCTCCAGCGTGAGCTCGGTGAGCGTGCCGGTCTCCAGGTCCTTCAGGCGGAAGCGTTGGAAATCGCTTACCAGCAGGTAGCGCGGCTTCTCATGCTCCTTCAGCCCGTGGAAGTAGTCGTTGGCCTGGATGAAGGCCTTTTCCAGGTCCTTGCCCTTGCTCTTGTGCTCGATGAGCAGGGTGCCCGGCCAGAAGTAGTCGATGTAGCCGTCGGCCTTGCTCAGCTTCTTCACATGCAGCTCGTAGCTGCCCACGGTGCGGGCGCGCACGCCGAACACCTCGAAGAACTCGCCCCAGAACGGCTTGGCGTCGGCGTCCTCGTTGTGGGCGGTGGCCCATTGCTTGGCGAAGCGGGTGGCGCGGGTGCGTATCTCGCGGCGGGAGAGGGGCATGGGGTGAAAATAGGGGAAGCTCCGCGATACCGGGGTCCCCGCATTGGTACGTGCGCTGCGGAAGCGCTCAGCGCGTGGGCCACCGCGCTCTTCCACCGCTCCACCTCACCGCCACAGACAGGGGCTTTCGTGCTGGTGCACCACCGGGTTCCTGCGCGTGACGCAGCACAAGGATGCTACCGAAGCCCGCTGACCATTCAGCAACGACCGCTGCAGGTGTTGCGGAGCCCGCTGACACCGCAGCAAAGGCCGCTGACGGTCCGCCGAGGCCCGCTGACGCCGCATCAAGGCCCGTTGACATCGCAGCATGGTCCGCTGGCGGTGCGCCGAAGGCCGTTGCCGATGCACCAACGATCGCTGACCGTTCGCCAAAGGCCGTTGACGATGCATCTACGACCGCTGACCGTTCGCCAAAGCCCGCTGACCGCGCTACAAGGGCCGCTGGCGGTGCAGCGGATCCCGCTGACCATGCAACAGCGGCCGCTGGACCTGCGCGCGGGCTCCTGATACCAGGACCCCCTTCCGCAGGCGAGGGAATGCCTTGCGAACCGCACGCGGAGGATCCCGCTGGTGAGGTCCCTGCGTGGCTTCGATGCCTTGGTGGCCTGCGGGAGCCCACCACGCGAAGGTGGTCCATGGGTCATTTGTCGTCCATCAATTCACCCTTGTCGATCCTCTGGATCCCTTGGTGGATCTAACGATCTCGTGTTCACATCTTGAATAACCATCCGCAATGCGATCCCGTTCGACGACCCCAGACAACACCGACCCCATGACACCCGCCAGACCACCCTGATACCCCGCGCTCCGCAAGGACCGATCACCACCACCTTCCTCGTCAACCCCCGACCTCCCTTTCAACCCAAAACAACGACCACAAAGACCATGAACAAGAAACAAGAGTCCAGTTTGAACATGTACCAGACCGTGCACGAGCTGCTGGTACGCTCCTCCGCAAGCTATGCGGACCACCCGGCCCTGATCACCGCTGTGGACCACCTCGGCGTGAAGTTGCCCGAGATCCGGCGCGAAGTGGAGCGCCAGCTGGTGGGCACTGTCGGTTACGCACAGGCCAAGGCGGCCCACAACGCACGGATGAGGGACCTCACCATGGCGGTATCCCTGGGCATGCTGGCCTATGCCACCGAACAGGACGACCTGGCGCTGGCGGGCCGCATCAACCTGTCGCGCACAGCACTGGCCAGGCAGCCCGATGCGGTGCTGGGCCGGCAAAGCACGGTGGTGCTCGACCAGGCCGCTGCGCTCGGTGCAGTGCTCGTACCCTATGGCATCGATGAAGTGCTCCTTGAGGAGCTGCGCGCAGCCATCCGGGTCAACGAAGAACTGCTCAACGCACCCCGCCACGCCATCGCCACCCGCAAGAGCGCCACGGCCGCCCTGGCCCAACGCATGCAGGAGACCCGGCAATTGGTGACCCTGCGCATCGACGCGCTCATGGAGCGCTACCGCCTGCAGGATCCCGCGTTCCATCGCGCCTACCTCAACGCCCGCATCATCGTGGACCGTGGTTCGCGCGGCGCGGCGCCCCCGCAGGCCAAGGCCGCCTGAGCCACCCTTCAGGCAGCCCCATGAAAAAGCCCCCGCCGATCGGCGGGGGCTTTTTCGTTGCGGGCGTGTGCTCCGGCCTTAGGGCTGGATCACCAGACGCTCGTTGTAGGTCTTCGTACCGGCGATGATGTTCACCGTGTACATGCCGGCGGCGAGCTCGCCGTTAAGGTCCACATTGGTGTTCACGTTGCCACCGGCCACAGCGATCTGGCGTGTGATCACGCGCTTGCCGCTGAGGTCATAGACATCCATGGTCACCGTGTTCACACCCTCTTCCACGGCGCTGAGGCTGAAGGTCAGCACATCACCGCGGTTGGGGTTGGGGAACATGCGCACCTCGGCCGCTGCACCATTGCCGATCTGTGAGGCCATGGCGTTCGCAGGAGCGTTGCCGATGGTCACCTGGCAGACAGTGCCCCAGGGGTCGCTGTCGGTGCACCAGGTGAGGCCGCCGTCCTTGCTCACACGCACATCCACATCGTAGGTCTTGCCAGCTTCCAGGGGCGCACCAGCGGCCGCGTTCCAGTTCAGCTGCACGAAGTAGCTGGTGGTCTGGCGGATCACCTCGTAGCCTTCGGCGGGCAGACGGAAGCGGAAGCGGTAGCGGTTGGCACCGGCCACCGGACGGGCATGCACGAAGTTGCCGATACCCCACTGGCGGAACACGCCGCAGCTGAAGTACTGGTTACCCGGGATGTCCATCAGGTTGGTCAGCGGGCAGGCCGCGAGCACCGGGTTGATCTCCAGGCGGCAGGCCGGACCGAACTCGCCGTTCACACCGTTCACACGGGCACGCACACGCACGTTCATCAGCACGTTGGCGGGCACCTGGGTGGAGGCCCCCCAGTTGTTGAGCTTCATGTGGCAGGCGCGGGTGGCGCTGGCCGGGCCGAAGCCGTCGCTGACGTTGTGGCTGCGGAAGCGGCGGAAGCTGTAGCTGCCGTTCGGATCGAAGATCCAGAACTCGTAGCCGCTGTTGTTGTCCTGCACGTTGTTGGCACCGCCCACGACCCACTCGGCACTCACCGCGGGGTTCGGGCTGGCCACCACGAACTGACCGTTGATC
>JAWKNG010000012.1:0-21564 GCA_041391845.1 Flavobacteriales bacterium
CCGCCGTCGAAGCTGGCCTGCACGAACACGTTGTAGTCCGCACCGGGCACCAGCGGGCTGGTGACCCAGTTCAGCAAGCGTGAGGAAGTGGGCGAGGTGATGTTCCGCGCGAAGGCGTCACCGATCTGCTCAAAGCGGAAGCGGTAGAGGTTGGCACCCGCCACGGGGTAGGCCACCACCTTGTCGCTGCCACCGAAGGCGCGGGTCACTCCGCAGGAGAAGTTCGCGTTGTTCGGGTCGTCGATCAGCTGCGTGGTGGGGCAGGCCGGCAACGTGGATACCACCATGATCTGGCAGGTGGGTCCGAACTCGTTGAAGGTCCCGTTCACGCGGCCACGGATGCGCACGTTGAGCATCTGGTCCACCGGCACCGGGTTGGTGATCAGGTTGCCGAAGCGCAGGTGCGCGGCGGCCAGGGCACCCGGAGGCGCACCCACCATGGGGTTGGCGTGGCTGAAGAACACCCGGCGGCTGTAGCTGCCGTTGGGGTCGAAGAGCCAGAACTGGTACCCGCTGTTGCCGTCGTTCACGCCGAATTCGGCCGTCACGGCGGCGTTCTCCGAGGCGATCAGGAAGTCGGTGAGCAGGAAGTCCATCTTGTCGCACTGGCTGTAGATCACCTGGTCGGTGCCCAGCGGCAGGCAGAAGGCCCCGCTGTTGGCAATGGCGCTCACCGAGGTGAAGCCGGCGCCACCACCGGTGTTGTCGATGATGCGGTTGCCGTTGCCGTCACGCAGCACGTAGTCACCGGTGCTCATGCCGTCGCCGAAGCTGTCCAGCACGCGCAGGCGGTAGCAACCGTCAGGCAGGCAGCAGGTCTCGAACACCTGGTCGTTGTCCAAGTAACCGCTGCCGGAGCAGACCGGGGTGGGGATGCCCACGGGGATGATCTCCCAGCTGGTCTCGCTGCCGGAAGCATCGGTGTTCAGCTCCAACTCCACGGTGTTCTCGGTGCACGGCGGGTTCTGGTCGCCGCAGGCCACCTGCAACACGAAGTTGCCTGCCTCGAGATCAAAACCGGTCACGTAGATGTAGTAGGGCGTGCCCGCCGTGGAGTTCCACTGGTGGGAGCTCTGGAGGCCACCACCGCAGACGCCGGCGCCACCGGTTCCAAGGTCATCATCGTTGCCGCCCACGCAGACCAGCGCGCCACAGCCGGCAGTGCCGTCGAACACGCCGATCTTGGTGTCGTAGCTGCTGCCGCAGAGGCTGGCGGTCATCTCGCCACCCCAGCCGATCACGGTGTACCATACACCGGGAGTCGTGTTCAGCGTGGTCGTGCAGGTACCGGGTGCGTCGGCACTGTTGGCGAAGATGGTGGAACCGGCCGTGATGCTGTTGCAGGAAATGGCGATCGCACCCCCACACAGGTCGTTGGGCGGCGGGCAGGAGAAGTTCACGGCGCTCAATACCGCATCGCAACTCGGGTCGCTGTCGTGTACCAAGGTCACCACGACGGTGGAACCGCTCGGGTAGGGTCCGATCTGGGTGATGCCCAGGCCCACACCGGTGGGTTCGGTATCGCCCAGGAAGTCCGTGGTGATGTCCACCGTGGAAGAGGTGCCGAGGCCGGTGACGTCCACATCAATGAAGAATTGGTCGTTGCCGCAATCGGCAGCCAGCGTTGCGGTCCCGGTCGCCGGCAGGCAGGGGATCAGGTTCACGCGCACAAAGCGCACGGCCCCGACATCACTGCCGGCATTGTCGCACACGCGGAGGGTCCATCCGCCATTGGGGTCGCTGCCATCATGGAGAGTGGTCAGTGGCTGCTCGGGGTTGAACGTACCCACCACGTTCGACGTGGCGGACGTCGACATGGCCGTGCCGCCATCCTCCAAGGTGAAGAGCCCGCCAGGGCACAGCGTCGGGTCACCCAGATTGTCACCACTGCCGAACCTGGTCGTTACCAGGTTCACCGCCGTACCGTTCGGATTGATCAGTTGGACCTGCAGGTCCGAGTTCCAGGTGTGACTGATGATCAAGTCGACGCTGCCCACGAATACGTCCGTTCCGAGTTGTACGCCGGGATCGGTCACGCAGAAGCTCAGGTCCTGGTAGGTGGTCGTGGCGCATCCGTTGTCTGGAATGGGATAGACCGTTGCCGCATGGCATACTCCGTCCCCGTCGTTCACAACAACAGGGCCAAGGGCCAAGTTGCAGATGGCGTTGCCGTTGTGTACCACGGTGAAGCTCTCGGGCGTGCCCAGCGTGTTCGGGTTGCTGGGGTAGCTGCCAATGCCCACATCGTCGGCGACCAGGCCGTGGATGCTGCTGATCACGTCCACGTTCGCTGCGTCACCCAGTGCGGTCACGTTCACCGTCGCCGTGTACTGGCTGGTGGCACAGCTGGGAGCGCTCAGGCTTACGTTCGCCGAGGGCGGAGAGCAGGGGGGGTCGTACCAGCGGTAAGTGAGGCCATTGGGAATGGTGTTGGCTGGTGCTGCACTGGAGAACCGGCAGGCACTGCTGTTCGATGTACCGGCCGTGGACGCATCCCAGTTAGCAGGCGCCGTACCGACCAGACGGTTGTTGATGTTCGCCGGAAAGGCGTTCGTGGGGCCGCGCAGACCTACCTGTGCGGTGGTCGTGCTGGTGGCTGCGCCAGGCGTGCAGGCTCCGTAGACCACCTCTACAGCATTGTCCGCCTCGTACAGGCGTACCTGCATGTTCATGCGGAAGCCGTTCACCGTGGTCAGCGTGGTGCCGAAGGGTTTCATGTTGCTCCACTGGATCACATGAATACGGTTGGGCGAAGACCCCAGGGTCTCGTAGCGCATTTCTCCGTTCCAGACCCAACAAGCAGTGTTCGTGCTCGTTGCAGTGGCCAAGGCCGACATTGTCACTGACACAGCATCGAAGGACACCACGGTGGTGCCCGTTGGTATGCCCGTTCCCGAAATGATGGACCCGACGGTAACGCCCGCAGTGCTGGCACCGGGCGAAAGGGCGATGACGGCTGAGTTGAGCGTGCGGGTACCCGAGAACACGTACCCCCCCCTGAAGGTCGCGGCTGTAAGCAGCGATCGCTCCGGAGTAAGCTGCCGAAGAGCTGATGGCCGAATAGTTGTTCGCTGCAATGGCCGTTGCGCCAAAGGACACCTGGCCATTGTTCGTCACCGTGCAGCTGGTGTAGCCCACGCCGTCAAAGGTGAAGGTGAAAGGAATGGGTACCGTGTACGTGGTGCCGTCATCCAGGCTTCCTGCATTGCTGGTGGTGTTGTTGGTCTGGGTGACCAATAGCGTTCCTCCTGTTATCGCGGTGTAGGTACCCGTTGTCTGCGAAAAGAAGTAGTTCGTGCCAACCTGGGCCCGAGTTCCGGTCAATAGGGCAAGCGCGGTGACCAGCAGGGCTCCACGAAGCCACCATCGAAGGCTTCGTGGGGTTATCGCGTAGTGAAGACTGTTCATGGGAGAGTGCTTTTGGTTGAGGTTCATTCAGATGGCGGTGCCAGGCCATCAACCGGTGCATGCAGCCCGAGGACTGGGATCGGAGCAGCGAACTGCTCACCGTTCCGGGAAGGGAAACGCTTGGGGACGTGGTGCTCGATCGGGAGCACGTGTGCGTCGGAGGAGGTCGTGTCCGTGCCGGTCGTCGGAACTTAGGGTGGAGAGAGGACCGGTTGCCTGGACTACGGTATCAAAGCTAGGTCGATCTCCGATCCGAGGGAATGGTCCGGTCAAAATATTTTTTTGGCCATCCTGGTACTGCATGTAGCAGGCTTCGTGGCGTCATTCTCAGGTTGCCGTCCGGGAGGACGGCGGCTTCGTCGTGCCCGCATCGCGGACGAGCCACCATACCCCATTGAGTGGGTCGCTGCAGGCAGTTAGTGGTCGGAGGGGCTTGCACCGCATCACCGATCTGTCTGCTCGTGTCCACAAATGTGGCCGAGGGAGGATGGTGCTGTGAAGCATGCTTTCGTCAGTGGCGTACTACGGAAGAATAGACCGTAGCACCTAACTTGGGCCGATTGAACAAAGGAATGTCCATGCGAACTCGTCTCTTCCCACTGTCCTTGGCCATCTTGTCCTCCCAGTTGTTGAACGCTCAAGTGCAGGACTGGATCAACGCCGAGCCGGACGAATTGCGCGCCCTGGCGCGCAGAACGCTCGTGGTGGAGATACCTGAGGAGAATCCCAAGGAGATCGACCGGTTCAACAAAAAGACGGCAGAGGAGCGTACAGCGGATTACCGGGCCACCCTCGAGAGCTATCGCCAGGTCATCGAACCCGCCGTGCGCGCCACATGGAAGTTCAATGAGGAGATCGAGTTCAGGACGACCTCGGAGATCCTGGAGCTGTTCAAGCAGAATAGCACGAAGCACGTAGCGCTCATGAAGGCCGTGCTGATCAATGGTGGACCGGTGGCTGCGAACTCTCCTGCCTCGGCTGTGCCCGCCTTCGTGCTCACCCGCACTGATGGCAAGCGACATAAGGCGAATCCGCAGGGCGTGTTCTTCTTTGCTGACCACGACTTCCAGAGCTACCTGGTGCCGAGCCGGGTGGAAGGCGACGCGGAGTATTATTCCGAAGCTTCCATGAAGCTGTCCTTGATGCTGTGTCAGGAGTACCTGGATTGGAACATCAAGAGCAAGAAGACCGACACGTTCATGAAGTTCCTGAAGGACAAGGCCCAGGAGAATTGTTCCAAGGTGAAAGGACGCGAACTCGTGGTGGATCAGGACGGCCTGCACAACTCCACGACCCAGGAAGCGCTAGTTGAAGCATTCGGTGGCCCGATCACCTTCCTGCCTCGTGAGCAGATGGAGCAGGCATTTCTGGCGGGTGGGTCCGAGAAGGCCGTGCTGTTCCCCGTTCCGGTGGGTGCCATCAACAACGCACAGGGGATCAATGCCGGACGCTACGTATACAGTAAGGTGGTGGTGGATCCCGCCACTGGCAAAGTGCTGAATGCCGTGGTGCCAACGACCGGCAAGTCCTTCTTGGAGGAGTTGATCCCCAAGGACCTGGAAGGCCTTAAGGGGTGTAGGTAGGCTCTCCCGTCGAAGGGTCACGGTCAGGACCGCTCTTTTCCTTGGTCTTCCACGGATAGGCCAACGGCTTGGTCTCGTTGCTGTTCAGCAGCGTGACGTTGCTCGATGGGAATTGGAGGGTACCTGGGCCCGCCTTCTTTGGCGTCAGGGAAATGTATCATCAGGGCCGAAGGAGCTCGATCTCTCCTGTTGGTGCACTTTACAGGCTGCATTCAGGCAGCAGATGGATCGGCGGTCCGTCGCTTGGAAAAGGGGATCGATCGCCAAGCCGATCCTCATCCGCGTGGTATCGATCTTGGTCTTGGACATATCCAGGTCCGGTTCTTCAACTGATTCCAGGACTGCCTAATGGAGGCCAGATCAGTAGCACCATGATCGGTGGTTCCTGGACGTGGAAGGTGGTCAATTCGATGATAGGCTTCGTGGGGCCTTACTATGAATTGCAGGGCCGGGAATTGGAACGGGCCACCCCCGGAGGGACGGCCCGTTCGCGATCGGCCTGCGTGCGCGTGCCGACCTCAGCGCGTGGCCACCTTGGTCACATCCTTCTTCTCGTACACGTAGACGAATTCACCGCCGTTCTCGGTAAGGGAGGTGACGGCCCCCTTCTTGGCCTTGAATTCCTTGTACTGGCAGGTGTTCAGGTCGAAGCAGGCGATGTCGGAGCCCGCGGTCTTCATCAGCAGGAAGTCGCCATTCTGTCCCTCCACCTCGCTCTTCTTGTACTTGTTGCTGGCGACGGGTTCGCCGGTCTCGGTGCTGAAGGTGCTCACGCCCTTGTCGCCCACCACCACCACCATGTCCTTGTAGGGCATGATCATGCTGGCCTGGCCCACACCGCCCTTGGCCACGGGCACCACGTACTTCTCGGCGCCGGTGGCCGGGTCCATGTTGTAAAGCTCCTTGCCGCTGCACACGATGAACTTGCCGTTCACCACGATGGCGTTGGTGATGCCCTTCTTGAACTTCTCGCTCTCCCAGGCCAGGCTGCCGTCGCTGGTGTTGAAGGCCTGGATGCCGAAGGGCTTCACCTCCGGGTGCCAGATGCGCCACTCTTCGGTGATGGTCCACCCGCCCTGTCCATCGCTTTCGCGCTTGTAGATGTAGGCCTGCGCCTCCACAGCACCGCCGATCTGCAGCAGCACCTGGTCGCCCACCACGTACATACCGGGGATGGCGCGTGCGCCGGCGATCTCCGGACTGGTCCAGAGCAGCTTGCCGCTCATGCGGTCGTACTTCTTCACGTACTGGTTCTTCTTGTTGCTCATGTCCAGCACGTACATGTCGTCGCCCACGAACACGGGGTCGGCCACGGCGCCGTAGATGCCGAACTTCTTGGCCCCCGCGGGCGCGCCCACCACCTTGTCCGGAGTGTAGTCGAAGGCAGCGCTGTACACGTTGGCACCGGTGTTCAGGTCGTACACCTGCATGCCGTTCATGCGCAGGAACACCTTGTCGGCGTCCACCTCCAGGTCGTACACGAACTCCCGGCTGATCACCTTGCGTTCGGCGCGGCCGATGTAGGTGTTCTCCCAGAGGATCTCACCGGTCACCAGGTCCACCTTGGCGATCTGGTTCTTGAAGCCGGTGAAGAGGGCACCGAGCCCGCTGGGCACGAAGTTGACCATGACGATCTTGCTGTCGCCGGTGATCACGTAGCGGCCCACGGAGCCCTTGAACTTGTCGGTGCTCCAGCGCTCCTCGCCGGTCTTGGCCAGCACCCACACGAGCTTGTCCTTCAGCGCAATGGCGAAGCCGTCCAGCTCGGGCACGTACACGATGCTCTCGTCCACCAGGTTCTGGTACTGGTCCGTGTTCCAGAGCAGCTTGCCGGTGCTCATCTCCAGCACGGCGATCTGGTCCTTGCCCATCTTCCGGTCGAAGAGGAAGATGCAGTCGCTCTCCCAGAAGGGGATCAGCTCGTCCACCTTGCGCAGCTTGGGCGCCAGGTCCTTGTACTTGCCGGTCCACCGCACGGCGCCGGTCTTGTTGTTGAACACGGTGATCTCCTTGTCATCGGCGGCATAGCTGTAGCCGCGTTCCTCGAGGCCGGTGCCGGTGTGCTCGATCTTGTGGCCGAGCTTGGTCTCCCAGATCACGGACATGTCCTCCTGCGCAAAGGCCAGGGAGAACGCCAGGCAGAGGGCTGAGGTCGTTACTGCGCGTTTCATGGTGTTTGGGGTTGAGTGTTGGAGGTTGGATGTTGCGGGTTGAGTGTTGGATGTTGCAGGTTGAGTGTTGCAGGTTGCCGGTTGGGGGTTGTGAGTCGCAGGTTGGATGTTGGCTTCCACTTCAGCGTTCAGCGTTTCGCGTTCAGCGTTCCAGAGAGAGCACGAACTCCTTCTCCAGCCGGTACTGCTTGCCCTTCGGGGTCTTGAAGCCGAAGCGGATTCCGTGCAGCAGGTCCTTGAAGCGGTTCTGGCTGCGGATGTCGCCGCCGGTGTAGTCCACCACGAACACGCTGGTCACGTCGCCCTTGTCGCGAAAGCTGATGCGGGCCGTCATCACGCCGGTGAGCCCTTCCTCGTTGATGGCCTCGTAGAGCGCACCACCGGGCGCCATGGCGGCATCCAGTTCTTCACCGGCGCGGGCCAGGATGGCGTCCTTGTCCTGGATCAGTTCGCGTTTCTGGGCGGCCACCTGGAAACCAAGGGCCAGGAAGAGAAGGAGGAAGGCGTGTTTCATGGGGCGTAGGTCCATTCGATGAGCCGGTTGCCGCTGGTGAGCAGCATGCGCTTGTTGTCCGGCAGGAAGCAGAAGCTCAGGCGCCCGTCGCCGCTGGCGAACTCGCCCTTGTCCAGATTCTCCCACAGCCGCCAGCTCACCACGAAGCGGTCCACCATGCGGCCAGTGGCGCGGTCGTACAGGTGCACCTCCTGGAACTTGCCGCCGGCACTGCCAATGGCGAAGAGGCTGCCGTCCGGGCTGGTGCGGAAGTCGGGTTCGTAGAGCGCCAGGCTGGGGAAGGAGGTCCTCCGCATCTCGCCGGTGGCGGCGTCGCTCACCTCCACGTAGCTCTGGTTCACGTTCGGGTTGCCGCCCTTGCGGGTGTGCGGCTTGGCGTGCACCCACAGGTCCCTGCCATCTGGACTGTACTCCAGCCTGAACACCTTGTCGAAGAGCTCGGGCAGGGTGAAGAGCGGCTTCAGGGTGGCCAGGTCGTACACCACCACGATCTGCCCCTGCTTCACACCGGCCTTGATGGCGTCCTTGTCGTTCCGCACGGCTGGGATGGCGGATACCTCGTCCTTGGTGGGGCGGTGCGCCACGGCGAAACGTGTCCCGTCCGGGCTCACGGCGATGGCGTTGCCCGTGCGGTCGATGTGCTTCGCATCATCCCGCCTGCCGCTGGCCAGGTCCACGAAGTGAACCCCGGCCTTGTCCAGGGTCAGCACGGTGGCCTCGTCGGGCGTCAGGTCGGCGGCGTAGAGGTCCTCGAACGTGCGCACGGCCTTGCCCGCGGCCACGTCCAGCACTTCGTACTTGATGGGCCGGTCCTTGTTGGGGGCGAAGTCCAGGTAGAAGAGCTGCTGCAGCAGCATGTACTTCCCGCTGCGGCTGTAGCGCGCCCGGCTGCCGGCGTACCAGTTGCCCACGTCGATGCCGGTGGCGGCCTCGGGGTCGTCCATCGGGTAGAAGCGGAAGGGGAAGCCCTGCGTGGCGCTGGCGGCCACGGTGCCGCCGTCGGGCGAAACGTCCACCCAGCTGATCAGGTAGCCGCTCAGCGTCCTTTGCCCGCCGATGCGGATGGTCTTGAAGACCTGGCCATCGTCCTGCGCGGTGCACACCAGGGTGACCAGGCTGAAGAAGGCCAGCAGGAGCCAGAGTAGGGCGGGCGATCGGCGCGTTCCGGAAGGGTGCTGAGGTCCCACGGCGAAGCGTTTCGGCAAAGCTTCCCCGTGGAACGAGGGTGGTTCCTCCGTAAAGGACCGGGAAGGACTACGGGATGGACCGTATTCGCGCTGCTGAAAGGCGGAATACCACGGTTCGTCCCATCGCAAGGGCCAATGGGCTCAACGGCCTGCCCGCTCTGTGCTTCAGCATGGACCGGTCCTTCCGGCCTGGGTTTGGCAGAACGTACGGCGCCCGTTCCGGCTGATCCCAGCACCGGCGGTCCGGTCGCTCACCCCACGGAGGAGGCACGGGTCACTTGACGCTCGCGACGGCTTCCTCTTCCTCCTCGGGCAATGCGAATAGCTCCTGGGCCAGGCGGGCATCGTGCTCATACACATCATCCCGGAAGTTCAGGCGACCCTGTGTGTCGACCCAGGCGGTGAAGTAGCCAATGATGACGGGCCGCGGCTCCGGGAGATCCACGTACTTCTCCTTCTTCCTGGCCATCACCGTTCGGATGCTGTCGGCCGTCCAGTTGGTGTCCGGCTTCAGCAGGTATTCGGCCAGGTCCATGGGCTGCCCCAGGCGGATGCACCCATGGCTGAAGGCGCGGCTTTCCCGCCCGAACAGGCTCTTGCTCGGCGTATCGTGGAAATAGATGCTGAACTCGTTGGGGAAGAGGAACTTCACCAGTCCCAGGCTGTTGCTGGTGCCGGGCTTCTGGCGGATCTCGAAGGGCACGCTGCCGGTGTACTGGCTCCAGTCGATGGTGCTCGCAGGAACCACCTGGCCGCCACGCACCACCTCCATGTTCTTTTGGGCCAGGTAGCTGCTGTTACGCTTGACGGCAGGCAGGATCTCGTTGCGGATGATGCTGCGCGGGATGTTCCAGTAGGGGTTGAACACGATGGTGGTGAGCTCGTCGCTGAAGACCACCGTGCGGGTGGCGGTGGCGCCCACCACCACGTTCATGCTCCAGGCCAGGGTGTCGGCCTCGTAGATGTGCATCCGATACTCGGGGATGTTCACCAGGATCACGTTGGGCGGCTGCACCTCGGGGACCCAGCGCAGCCGTTCCATGTTCACCAGGATGGTGCGGATGCGATCGGCCACGGGGGTGTTGATCTGCTTCACCACGCCCTTGCCGGCCACGCCATCGGGCAGCAGGCCGTGCCGCTCCTGGAACCGCTGCAGGCCGGCCACCAGGGTGCTGTCCATCACATGGCCGCTGTCGGCGGTGGCCTCCAGGTCGCCGAAGGCGATCAGGCGTCGGCGCAGGGCCAGTACGGTGCTGTCGCGGTCGCCGGGCTCCAGCTTGCGGCGGTCGCCGAGGTCCACCAGGGGCAGGGTGTCGATCCAGGTCTCACCGTACAGCCGCTGCAGTTCACGCTTCAGCAGCTGGTACTGCGGGTGCACGGGTTCGATGGGGCTCAGGTCCATGCGGCCGGCCGCCAGTGAGTCGATCAGTTGGCGGTAGTCCTTCTTCCTCCGGGGGATGAACCAGTCCAGCTCGCGCAGGTCCTTGCGCACCACGCCGCCGTATTTGCGGTCGGCGAAGCGGAAGAACTGGGCGGTGAGGGAGAGTTCCAGCTGCACGAAGAATCGGTCGGTGAGGGGCACGGTGTCCGTTTCGTCGGCGATGCGGCGCACCAGGTCGTGCAGCGCGGAGTGTTCGGTGCCCAGGGTGCCGAGGGTGCTGTCGGCGCCATCGACCAGGTTCAGGAAGTTGAGGGCGGCCTGGCTCAGGGTGTCGCCGATGAACCAGGCGAACTGCATGCCACGCCGCTCATAGAAGCCCCGGATCCCGAGCGAGTCGGCCTGGTACTCCGGATGACGGTCCAGGAAGGCGCTGACGTCGAGGCTGTCCAGGGTGCGCGGACTGTAGACCTCGGGGGTCTCGAACACCTCGTTCACGGCCTGGGCCTGTTCCTCCGGACCGGGTTGTGCGGGCGGGGTGCTGGTGCATGCGGCCAGGACGCAGGTGCACAGCAGGATGTAGGCAGGGAAGCGGTGCATGGCAGGCGACGGGGATCAGCCCCCGTACACAAAGAGGAGGCCACCGTCGGCCAGAAGCGTCACCAGGCGCTGCATGTGCTCCCGCGGCACGGCGGGGCAGCCCCAGCTGCGGCCCAGGCGGCCGTGCTCGGCGATGAAGGCCTCGCTCACATAGTCGGCGCCGTGCATGATGATCTCGCGCTCAAGCGCCTTGTCGTTCACGCCGCGGTCCAGGCCATGAAGCAGGAGGGCGGCACCGTGCTTGGGGCTCACGATCTCGGCCCCTACGCGGTACAGCCCCAGGCTGCTCTGGTGGCTGCCTTCGCGGTTGCTGAAGTGTTCGGCGTACAGTTCACCGGTGTTGGCTCCATGGGCCACGTAGGTGCGCAGCACCAACTGCCGGGCCTCCAGATCGATGATGTAGAGCCGTTTCTCGGTGCTAGGCCTGCTGAAGTCGGCAATGGCCAGGATGTGGCCGCTCTCCCTTCTTGCTTCGCGGCGCTCCAGGGCTTCGAGAAAGGCCTCGGCCGGCAGACTGCCTTCCAGACCCAGCTCCATGTACAGCCTGGAACCGGCGTCCATCACCACCTCCTCCGGCTCCGCAGGTGCAGGGGCGGGCAACGCGGGCGAGGCCGCGAACAGCGTGGTGATCAACGAAGGGATGACGAGCATCGGTTTCCTTGCAGTGTGCCGGGCGCCCCACCCGCTGGGCGGTCTTCCTGTGGAACGCGGCGGCGTGAAGATAACGGCCTGAACGATACGGTCTTGTGTACGTCGACGAAGGCTGTCGGGTTGCCGACGAACGCCAATTACCGAAGCGGTATGCCGGCCGTCGCCTACCGGTCCGATCTTTGCGTTCCCACGATCCCTATGGTCCCCAAGGTCAGACCGCTCCGTGCGTTGTTCGTGCTGTTGCTGATGGGGCCTGCAGGGCCGTTTTTGATGGGCGACCCTTCCGGCGACGGCCGCACGGACCCCTTCGCGAAGCCCCGCCCAGTGATCGTGATCGTGGCGGACGACCTGGGTCGGGAGAACCTGTCATGCTACCCCAAGGTGGAAGGGCTGAAGGCTCGCACACCGACCCTGGACAGTTTGGCGCGTCAGGGGCTGGTCTTCCAGCCGCCTGGAGGAAATGACGCCCATTGCGGCACCTCCGCCCGCGCCACCACCGCCCCGTCAGCGACCATGCACCCACCAGCATGCAGGGCGAGCTGCGCAGGGCCGCCGCTATCCGCGGCCAGGCCGGGAGGCTGTGGTGTCCATGTTCAGTGAAGCCTGCATGGGCAATGCAGTGGATGCAGAAAGCGCTCGAGCCTGGTCGCGGAAATCTTCTGACCTGTGGTTCGCAACCCCGGCGCTCATCAAGTCTGGCGCGCCTGAAGACGGCGGACGATTACACCTACATGCACTCAGTCGCCGTCTGCGCGCTGATGGTGGCGCTGGCCCGGCAGTTGGGCCTGAGCGATGCCCACACGCGCACCGCCGGCATGGCGGGCCTGCTGCACGACCTGGGCAAGGCCGCCATTCCCATGGCCGTGCTGAACAAACCAGGCAAGCTCACCGACGCCGAATTCACCGTGGTACGCAGCCACCCGGTGGAGGGCTACCACATGCTCAAGGAAGGCGGTGGCGTAGAGGCCGCCGTGCTCGACGCCTGTCTTCACCACCATGAAAAGATTGACGGCACGGGCTACCCGGACAAGCTCAAAGGCGACAAGATCAGCCTGATTGCCCGCATGGCCGCCATCTGGCGATCTACGACGCGGTCACCTCCGACCGTCCCTACAAGGCGGATGGACTACTGAATCCATCCGCCGCATGGCCGAGTGGACCAACGACCACTTCGATACGCGCCTGTTCCAGGCTTTTGTCAAGAGCATCGGCATCTACCCGGTGGGCTCCCTTGTGCGCCTGACATCCGGGCGTATCGGCGTGGTGACGGAACAAGCTGCCAAGTCGCTGGTAACGCCGATCGTCAAGGTTTTCTACTCGACAAAGTCCGATCTGCGCATTCCACCGGAAATCGTGGATCTCTCGGCCGCCCAATGCACCGAAAAAATCGTGGCCCGCGAGGACCCCGATAAATGGCGCTTCCCAGACCTCAGCGAATTGTGGACCGGCATGCCCGGCCAGCCTTGGTAGCGATCCTGGGCACCGAACGGTGCTGCAGTTCATTCCAAGAGGCCTTTGATTTCTTGCGCAAAGATGTGAAAACGCCCCAGAACCCTTTCGGGCGCTGGGGCGTGTGAACACTGGTGGTGTAGTTCCACCTTATATAACCCGCAATCTCGCAACAACGGGCATTCTGTGGGCACGATTCTACACTGGTCACGCATCGGAGGAAAAACCGGACGCCTCCGCGCATTTGCTCGCTGCCGAAGGCAACGAACGGTCTGCGGTTCGATCCCCAAACGCGGAATCGAACGGGCGCGCTGGCCAGACGTCAGGCCGCATTCCAGCCCGCGCCTGCCCGCCACTGCCGGTCGAAGCCGTTGCCCGCCGAGAGCGCCGCCAGCACCGGCAGCAGGAATTCGCGCAACGCCTCGATCACCGTGATCAGAGGCATTGTCTTCATGTGCTCTGCAGGAACGTACTGCCATCGCTTGGCCTTCTGCTCGTCCAGACCGAACTCGTCGGTCAGGCCCACGGCGCGCCGGACGGGATGCCCGTGCCCCGCCGCTCGAACGTGGCACGAATCGCCTGCGCCAGCACCGCGCCATCGAAATCGGAATGCCGGGCCAGAACCCACAGGTCGAAGTAATCCTTCATCCGGCTGTTGAGGATGCCGAGCTTCACCATCGCTTCCAGCTTTTCGGCGACGACCGTGTAGCGGGGATAGACCCGCAGTTGCGGCTGCGGCATGCCATCGAGGATGACCGGGTACTGCACATTCTCCGGCGCGGGCGTGACGGCATCGCCGAAGCCGATGTCGATCTGCACCGGGCAGCGCGCGTTGTCCAGCAGGCCCAGCATCGTGACGCGGACGCCCGCGTAGTTGGCCTCCTTGCGGATTTCGGCGGCCTTCACGCTGTCGGCCTGAAACACGATGCCGTCGTCGCTGGCGATCTGGCTGATCTCGCGGAACAGCTTTTCCAGATGGGGACGGAGCCGAACCCAAGCAGGTCGGCGTCGTGCGTCGGGCGATGCGGCAGATCGAACCAGAGGTCGAACAGCAGCGCACCTTTGAGCAGGAACTGCCCGCGCGGCTCTGAGACGCTCAGGCGGTACAGCATCTGCCCAGCGCGGTAACGGGTCAGCAGCAGATTGAAGTCCAGTTTCTCGGCGCGGGCCTGTTGAGCAGCCGCACGAACCGATGCGGCGATGTTGCGCTGGTTCATGCCAGGCTCTCCAGATAGGGACGCATCACGTTAGCCAGAATGATCTTGGCGTAGTGCCAGATTTCGGTCGGTCGCGCTTGGCGTTCCATGCCTCGCGCAGCGCCTCCAGCGCCACGTCGAGGCTGATTCTGACAGGTACTCTGGAAGCAGTCGGCCACGCCTTGGCGACGCCTGTGACGCGGGACGGTGACGCTGTCCACGTCTTCGACACCCTCGGCCAGCGCCGCGCCGGAGAAGCGCACGAGGCGCAGCGGCGGGTGTCGAGCTGGCGCGCCGCCTTGTTGCCGATGGCCAGCCAGACCTCGAACGGGGCCTGCGTCGTCAGGTCGTGGAAGCGCAGTGCCGGAGACACGACGCCCTTGGGCACGCGGCGCGCGACTTCGGCCAGTGTCCCGTGCGCCGACACCGGGCGCGCCACAAGGCCGTACAGGCCGGTGCCCGGACGGCCCAGTTGCCCGCGCCGCACTGCCTCCTGGCGTCAGGGCCACCCGTGGGATGCCCAGCGGGGCCAGATCGTGCGGGCGCAGCAGTCCCTGCGCGCGCACCAGTTCCAGCAGCTTGTCGGCGGTTGTATCCATGATCCGGCATATTGTTCCACAACATCGGTAAATGTAAATAAAAACCGATAAATAGGAGCCCGCGCTACTGGGCGCATACCCCGAACGAGGAGAACGCCCCACTGACGGATCGAGGTCAAGCGTACCCCGCATGCGGGCGCGGCAGCAGTGCCGTCGCGGTTTCCAGCCCCCCTTTGCATGGAGATCCCGACGATGACCCGACGCTGCGCCTGCTGCGGCAAGCCTTTCGCACCCCGCCCGCAAGTTCCCGACCAAGCCTACTGCTCTTTGCCCGACTGCCAGCGCGCTCGCAAGCGCCAGTGGCAGCGGGCCAAGCTCCAGTCCGATCCCGACTACCGGGACAATCAGCGCGCCGCCCAGCAGGCATGGGCACAGCGCAATCCGGACTACTGGCGCGGCTACCGCGAGGCACAGCCAGACTACGCGCAGCGCAACCGTGAGCAGCAGCGGCTGCGCGACGCCAGTGCGCGGAATCAGGGGACAGACGTCGATCTTGCAAAGATGGACGTGTGCGACCTGCCGCCGGGCCTCTACATGCAGGCCGCCATCGAACATGGCTGGCCTTGGCGTAGTCACGCAGCGCGTGTACGAAGCTCGTTTTCTTGGGGCCCTTGCCAAACGGCTCGCCCTGAGCCTTGCGCCTGGCCAGCTCCTTGGCGGCGGCGAGTTCAGCATCCGCACGGGTTTTGTGGCCGGTCTCGTAGACGTCATGACCACCGCGCCGCAATCGTGCTGTCCAGGTTTTCCCGACACGCACGGCCTTGGCGGTCGCGTCTGTCCGGGTGCGCTTTTTGGCCGGGGGAAGTTGGTGGGGGTTTGTGGCCGCTGCGTTGGTGGCTGTGGGAACGACGCCATTGATGACTGCGGTGTTTTCTGTCTGCATGAGGCAACTCCTAGTAAGTGGAGTTGCGTCTAGTCACGAGCCCAAAAACGCGGTCTTTAGAGACTGCACTTTCTTTAAAAGGCTGGCATGGCGCCAGGGGAAGACCCAGAGGGTCTGGGCGTACCTGCGAGCCCCCATGCGGGGTCGTCTGCAGCCCTTTGCAGGGGCCTCCATCGACCTTTCTTCCAGCGCAATGCCGCGCAGTTCTCAACCGACCGGGGCCCTTGCCGCGCACTGCTTCGCCAACGTCATTGCCAAAACTGCGACAGGAAAACAAAAAAGCGGCCGTTTTGACGGGCCGCCTTCTTTGCACCTCTTCGTAAACCGTTGATTTACAAAGAGAATTTATGGTGGCCTGGGACGGAATCGAACCGCCGACACAAGGATTTTCAATCCTCTGCTCTACCGACTGAGCTACCGGGCCTGAGCCTCAAATTATAACCAGAAATATTTCATCTTTTCTGCTGAGCCGAATTAATTCCGCTTTCCACGCGCCAGATCCACGCCCAATTGACGCAGCTTTCGATAAAGGTGCGTACGCTCCAGGCCTGTTTTCTCCGCTACGCGGGTCATGGAGCCGCCCTCGCGCGCAAGATGGAACTCGAAATAGGCTTTCTCGAACCCGTCGCGCGCCTCCCGCAAGGGGCGATCGAGGTCAAAACCCTGATGCGCATGCGGGCCGGTGTCCGCCTCCATGGTGATAGGCAGGCTTTGTGCCGCATAGATGGCACTGTCGATGGCTGGTGGACTGGCCACCACCACAGGCGCTGGGGCAGGCGGACGCTGCGACTGGCGCACCAGCCCCTGCTCCACTGCCTTGAGCAGTTTCTGCATGGTGATGGGTTTCTCCAGGAACGCAAAAGCACCGATGCGTGTGGCATCCACGGCTGTGTCAATGGTGGCATGGCCGCTCATCATGATGACGGGCATGGTCAGCAGGCCGCCAGCCGCCCATTCCTTGAGGAGCGAAACACCATCTGTATCGGGCATCCAGATGTCGAGCAATACCAGGTCGTAGGTGCCGTTGATGCGGGCGGCCCGGGCTTGCGTTGCGTTTTCCGCGAGATCGACGCTGTGCCCTTCATCATTCAGAATTTCCGACAGGAGATCCCGGATGCCGAGTTCATCGTCAACTACCAATATGTTTGCCATGTATGAAGTGCCTTGAAGCTGCAGTGCACAGTGTTGTCAGGACGCCACCCTGTGCTCAGGGGCGAATGATAGCGATACTTGGGCTCCACGTACCACGCCGTCGTCCAGACGGTTGGACAGATCGATGCGCGCACCATGTTCGTCGGCAATCTTCTTGACCACCGCCAGCCCCAGTCCTGTGCCGCGTGCCTTGGTCGTGACGTAGGGCTCGAACGCACGTTGCAGGATGTGCGCCGGGAAACCTGAGCCATGGTCACTGACGCGCAGACGCACACGTTGTGAGGTGTCGCTCCAGTGCGTGCTGATGCAAACAGGCGGCAGTATTTCACCAGTCCCCGCACCGGCCGAATCTGTCGCATCCTGCGCGTTTTGCAGCAGGTTGTGCACCACCTGGCGCAACTGCTGGGCGTCGCCCAAGATGCGTGGGCAACGGGGATCCAGGTCCGCACGCACGGCAACGCTGGCATGCTCGGCTTCATAGAGCTGGAGCACATCGGCCACCAAGGCATTGAGATTCAGCGGTTGCAGCTCTGCTGCTGGTAGACGGGCGTAATCGCGAAACTCATTGACCAGCCGCTTCATGGCGTCAACCTGGTCGACGATGGTTTTCACGGACTTGGTGAGTACGGCTTGCTCAGGGGCTGGCAGCTTGCCGGTCAGCTTCATCTCCAGGCGCTCGGCCGAGAGCTGGATCGGTGTGAGAGGATTCTTGATCTCGTGGGCCAGACGGCGGGCCACTTCCCCCCAGGCCTGCGCACGCTGTGCAGAAACAATTTCCGTGATGTCATCAAACACCAACAGCCAGGCGGCATCCGGCAATTCGGCTCCCCGCGCCACCAGGCTGGTGGCATGGTGGCCTGCTCCACTGGGGGATTCGTGCAGTTCGAAGGACTGCTGCCAGTGGTCCAGTCCATGTGTGTCGATGTGGTTGAGAAAGGCATGAAACTGTTCCTGCACCGCGGCAGCAAATGCCTCCAGCCCTGGCACCTGCGCAAGCAATCGTCCCTCATAGGCGGCCATGGGAGCCCGCAGAATACGCGTAGCCCCTGGGTTAGAGGTACGAATGGTGCCTTGCCGGTCCAGAACGATCACACCCGCCGTCAAGTTGTCCAGAATGGTCTGCAATCGCGCACGCGCAGCATCCACTGCCCCCATGCTCTTCTCGACCGCTGCCCGTGCGTCAGCCAGCTGCTGGGTCATGAGGGCAAAGGAACGTGTCAGCCCCCCCAGTTCGTCCTTACCTTGCAGCGCCGCTTTGGGGCTGAGGTTGCCCTGTGCCACTTCGCGCACGCCTTCGGCCAGCACCAGCAATGGCCGTGCGAGTTGGTTCCCCAGCAACACAGCGAGCAGCACCGCACCGAAAACAGCCAGAAACAGGCTGAGCGTGAGCGTGCCGATATACATGCGCCGCAACCCCCCCCGGGCCAGTGCACGCTCCTGGTATTCGCGGTTGGCCTCCTGCACCGCAACCGAGTTGTCGACCAGAACACTTGGCAAGGGCATGGTGACCTGCAGGTAGCGCGGCTCGGCGAGAAGGCCCATGCCTGGTGTCGGAACCAAAGCCATGGCAGTGACCCGGACATTCTGGAGTGCGGTCTGGTCCGCCAGATCGGTCAAGTCTTCGAGCCCTTCGATCTGGCCCACAGCCTTTTGCTGGCGTACCGTGCGCAGTTGCTGGGGCGTTGGCCGCTCCGGGTTGATGCGAAAGCGCGACTGCCCCACACTGGCCACCATCTGGCCCGCAGCGCTCCAGAGCACTACGTCCGAAGCGCCGAGCTGATCCCGGATGCGTTCCAGCGCCAGCACCGCGGTAGAGTCCGGCACCTGGGCCAGTTGCACGCTGGCATTGCGCGTACGGGTGGCCATGTCGGTGGCCTGCATTTCCAGCGTCGAGCGGGCAAGGTTCACACCGGCGGCCAGCGCGCCCTCCACCTTCACATCAAACCAGCTTTCGATTGAGCGCGAAACGAACTGGTAGGAGACGAAATAGATCATCAATCCGGGCGCCAGGCCCACCAGGGCAAAAATGGCAGCCAGCTTGACCAGCAGACGACTGCCAAACCGCCCACGCCGCAAGCGCATGAGCAGCCGCAGCCCAACCCACGCCAGCACGGCCGCCAACAAGGCCGCCACAACAACATTGATACCGAAAAGCCAGGCGTAGTTACGCTCGTACAACACCCTGTTATTGGTGGTCAGGGTGAGCAGAAACAACAGCACCAATCCGATGGCCACCATAACGGCAGCCCCCACACCCAGCGCCCAGCGCACGGCATGGGATGGGCGGTGCGCCTCGCCAGCAGGGCTCATCGAGCCAGCTCCATCGCCAAGCGCTGGTTGCGTGCCATGGAGAGGTTCCAGCCGGACCGGCCCATGGCCCCGATCTGCAACGGTCGGGGCAGTTGCGACATGTCCAGCCAGAACCGCAGATTCACGTTGTAGCGTCCCTGAGGGTCAATGGCCTGATACTCTGCGATCTTCCAGCGGGCAATGCGCTGCATGGTCGCCAGGACATCGGGCAATGCATCGAAGTTCTGTCCAAAAACCACTCCCAGGCCACTCCCCTCGAAGGGCACGGGGGACACATTCAAGCGCCAGCGGCGGGTCAAGGGCTGATAGCTCAGGCGCATGTAGCGCGCCGTCGTTTCGATGTGCTGGTCGTACCAGTACCAGCGGTCTCGCACGAGTTCCGCCTCCGTGACGAAATACATCGGGATGCCCTTGTGCAAGGCATCTTCGGCCAGTTTGGGCAGCTCAAACTGCAAGGCAGCGCTCAGAAATACGCCTTCCTCGGTCCATTCCAGCTGCATCTCTGGAATCCCTGCCGGTATTTGGGCCTGCCCTGGCAGACCCCACACCAGCCAGACCGCCAGACACCAGCGGAGCCAGCCGCGCAGCCAGTGGCGCACCATGGCGCAATCAAGCCGGTGCTTTTTGGAGCAGTGCGTAAAAAAATCCGTCATGTTCACCCGACCGATTGTCCGGGACTGTTTTCCCCTTGGCGCCCATGCCCGGCAATAAATGCCCCGGGGAAGGCAAGAGTCGGGCATCTTTGTGGTGCGCAAGAAACGCTTGCACCTGGTCATCCCCTTCAGCCCGGAAGATCGAGCAGGTGCAGTAGAGAAGGCGGCCACCTGATCGCAGCAAAGGCCAAAGAGCGGTCAGCAAATGCGCCTGAATGGCTGCCAGCTGCGCAATATCGCTCTCGCGGCGCAGCCAGCGTACATCGGGATGGCGGCGCACAATGCCCGAGGCGGTGCACGGCGCGTCCAGCAGGATGGCGTCAAACAGCTCCCCACCGCATTGCGAAGGCCACCAATCCTGCGGTCGCCCGGCATCCACCGCCAGCACCTGTGCGTGCAGCCCCAGACGCGCCAGCGTGCCGCGGATACGTTCGCAACGCTCGGCGTCTACATCCAGCGCCGTCACCTGGAGTGAGGCATTGGGTCCCGCCCATTCGAGCAGGTGCGCCGTTTTTCCTCCGGGCGCCGCACAGGCGTCGAGAACGCGCATGGGGCGCTCGAGGGCGAGTCCACCGAGGAGCAAAGGCGCGGCCATCTGGGCGGCCGCATCCTGCACCGAAGCCATTCCATCAAAAAAGCCCGGAAGGGCTGAAACAGGCAACGCACGGCGCAGCATCAGCCCTGTCTCGCCGACGGGGATCGATTCACAATTGATAGCTGCAAGCGCTTGCTGGTAAAGCGCTACAGTGGTTTTTTGCTTGTTAATTCTCAGCACCATGGGTGCTTGAATGTTGTTGGCCTGCAATATTTCCTGCCAATGCTCGGGATGGTCTTGCTGCAGGCGACGTACCCACCAGCGCGGATGGTTCCACAAGGCCTGCAGATCAGCGTGCGTAGTGTGCATCAGCGACTTGCGTTCACGCAGAAAACGACGCAGGCAGGCGTTGATGAAGGAAGCCTGCGTTCGCGTGGCGCGGCTCGCCTTGGCCGCTTCAACCGCCTGGTTCACCAGGGTGAACGGTTCATAGGGAGCGTTGTCAGCATCGCACAGCAGTGCGAGCGCCGCGCACAGCAGGGCATCGGCTGCAGGCGATGGTTTGCGAGCAGCCAGTTGGGTTCGCACGGCCTCGGCCTGCCCGAGTGTGCGCAAGACCTGGAACAGCAGGGCCTGCACTCCGGGCCGCTGCAAGACAGGAACGGCCTCCATCACCGCGCTGCCGGAACGACCGGCCCGAATATCCTGCAACCCCTGCGCCACGGACTGGAGCAGACGCGACAAGGAAACGCTTCCTCCTGCGGGAGGCATGTCGGAGGATGTGCGCATTTGTCGGGGCCGTGCGGGGCTCTGTTGGAAGGGGGTGGTCACAAGAAGGGCTCCAATCGGGAATCTCCCGCATGCGGCATCCCGCTGCAACTATTGGCAACAACGGGTCGCCACAATGAAAAACTCCCGGACTGCCTTGGTCAGGACAATCCGGGAGCTCTCAATCGCCATCGCGGCGCTTAATCTGCCGCTGCAGCGGCCGCTCCAGCAGCGTCGGACTCCCCATCGGGCTCCGCAGACTCCGCCATATCGGCCATTTCAGCGGCTTCCGCCTCGGCGATGGCTCGGCGCTCGGCGTCGTCCATCGCATCCTTGGCCTTGCGTGCCTGGTGGTATGCCAGACCTGTGCCTGCAGGAATCAGGCGACCCACGATGACGTTTTCCTTCAGACCACGCAACTCGTCGCGCTTGCCCATGATGGCCGCCTCGGTCAACACGCGCGTCGTTTCCTGGAAGGAAGCGGCCGAAATGAACGAATCGGTGGACAACGATGCCTTCGTAATACC
>JAWKNG010000013.1:0-4103 GCA_041391845.1 Flavobacteriales bacterium
TGGACCGGGAGGACCTGCATAGCGTGCGCCGGACCATCGTGGCCTCCTTCTGGAACGCGGGGCTGGACGTCCGCGACCACTTGGATGCATTCATCACCATAGCCGTGGAAGGCACTGCCGCCGAATGCTTCGAGAGCCTCACCGTGATCGAGCACCAGGAGCTCTGGCCCGAGAAGGACGCCCGCAAGGGTCTGGCCCGGGTGCGCAAAGCGGCCGCCACCGAAGCGGACGCCTACAAGGCCGCCATGCTCAACGACCTGGTCGGCGTGCTGGAGGAGCGGCTCGGCGTGGCGTGATCCGTCCGAACCTTTTGGCCGGTTCCGCTGTCCCCTATTCTTGGACATCCGCACCGCCATGCTCCGCATACCCCTTCCCGCCTTGGTGATGGTCGCATTGAGCGCCTGCACCGATCCTGAACACCTCACCTTCGAGAGCGGGCCCATCGACCTCACCGCCGCAGGTCCCTTGTTCGAGGGCAGCAACACGGCCCAAGGCGAATGGAACACCGGACTGGAGGCCTACCTAACGGAACAGGGCCACAGCATCGGCGACCTGCGCGAAGCACGGCTCACCAGTGCCACGATAGCGGGGGCCGACAGCACCGGTCTGCAAGGCATACGAAGTGTGAGCGTTCAGTGGATGGGCGGTGCACAGGGCATGCAGCAGATGGCCGTGCGCAACCCGCTGCCAGCGGACTCCGCCTCGGTGCGGCTCACTGTGGCGGACGAGCAGCCCAAGCTGGCGGAATTGCTGGCCCAGGGCACTGTGACCGTGGTGGCCGACCTGGACCTCGACGCGGACAGTGATGCAGATCGGCACGTGATCGGCAGCTTCACCCTCGAACTCACCGTAGCACCATGAGAACCACCCTTCTTTTCCTCTCCCTGCTCCTCCTCCCCTTTTCCACCGTCCTGGCCCAGGCACCGCCCGAGCCGGCCGACCGCCTCATCGGCGTATGGGAGCCCAGCAATGGCAAGGCACGCGTGAAGGTCGAGAAGATCGGCGGCAAGTACTACGGCAAGATCGTGTGGCTGCGCGAGCCCAACGACCCCGCCACCGGTGCGCCCAAAGTGGACAAGAACAATCCGGACGAGTCACAGCGCACCGTGCCCCTGCGCGGCTACCGGCTCTTGAAAGACTTCACTTACGGCGGCAACGACGAGTGGACCGAAGGCACCATCTATGATCCGGAGAACGGCAGCACCTACAGCTGCGTCATCACCATGAAGGATGCCAACACCCTCGACATCCGCGGCTTCATCGGTGTGAAGGCCCTGGGGCGTACCGATGTGTGGAAGCGCCTTCAGACCAAGTGATCCGTCATGCACCTGCGCCACCTGTTGCTGACGGCCCTGCTGTTGCCCGGTCTCGCATGGGCCCAGCCCGACAGCATTCCGGCTGCGGATGAAGAGGACTACAGCCAGTACGACGACCTGGGCTTCGCGGACGACAAGGCCAAGCGATTCTGCAGCCAGAAGATCCTGGACCAGAGCCCCACGCGCTTCATCTCGGTGATGTGGGATGCGCAAGGCGGGTACGACATGCGCTTCTCGCCCCGGGGCAGCTGGGCGGAAGATGCCGAGCTGCCCACCGCCGAACAGGGCCGCACCACCTATGCCGGTGGCCTTCGCATGCAGGCCAACATCCCTGTAGTCTCGCGCAACAGCATCATCTGGCAGCTGGGTGCCACCTACTGGGATACGCGCTACGCCATCACCGACCGCAGCGAACAGCCCGGCAGCGCGGGCCTGATGCGCACCCTGGCCGATCGCGGACTGCGCACCGCCGGACTCAACACCACCCTCTTCAAGCCCCTCAACGAAACGCAGTTCCTCATCGTGCAGGCCAGCGCCGACCTCAGCGGCGACTATTTCCTGGACGATCCGCAGGGCCTGCAGTACGTGCGGGGAAGTGTGGCGGCCCTGTGGGGCAAGCGCCCGAACGACCGCAAGCAATGGGGCGTGGGCATGAGCCGGACCTACCGCGTGGGCGCCATGAACTACATCCCCGTGCTGATGTACAACTACACCGCCGCCAACCGCACGTGGGGCACGGAGATCCTCTTCCCGGCGCGGGCCCATTACCGCCGCACCTTCAGCGCACGCAGCCTGCTGCTCACCGGCTACGAGCTGGAAGGCCAGAGCTACCGCATCCAAGCCTTGAGCACGGATGACAAGAGCTTCGAGGTGCGCCGGGGCGAGCTGCGGCTGCGCGCCGAATACCAGCGGCAGGTGAAGGGGTTCCTGTGGCTGAGCGTGCAGGCCGGTTACCGCCACGACTGGAGCTTCGATGCGGACGAGCTGCCCGGGGGGCGCGAGTTCTTCCGCGGCTTCTTCGGCGACCAGCCTTTCGCCATGCTGAACGAACTGGGCGGAGCGCCCTATGCACAGGTGGGCATCCACCTGGTGAGCCCGTAACGGCACCTGCCCTGTTAACTTGGAACGCGCCATGTTCCAGGAGACCCAACGCTTCGACCAATGGTGGCTGCGGATGTTGTTCGTGGGCCTCAACGGCACCTTCGCCTACGCCGCGTGGAGGCAGCTGGGCCAGGGGGTGCCGGTGGGTGACACCTCCATGCCCAACGGTGTGCTGCTCACGGTGTGGCTGTCGGTGGGGGTGTTCACCCTGCTCTTCCTCCGCACGCAGCTGCTCACGCGCGTTGATGCCACCGGTATACACGTCCGGTTCGCGCCCTGGCAACGGACCGGTCGATACATCCCCTGGGCGCAGGTGCAGGGCTGTCGCGTGCGCCGCTACCGTCCGTTGATCGACCTCGGCGGCTGGGGTATGCGCAGTTCTTTCGGCGGGCGGATGGAAGGCTATACGACAAGCGGTGATCAAGCCTTGGAACTGGACCTGGGTGATCGCCGCAGCCTCTTGATCGGCACGCAGCGGCCGGAGGAATTGGCCGCGGTGCTGCGAGCGTTGGGAAAGGGCTGACCAGCGCTACGGAGAAGCGCCCCGCAGTGCGATCCAAAGCGCAACGACCGGAACCGAATAAAGGCCCGATCGGGAAGAAATGGGTAGTGCGCAACACAGCGCATCGATGACTAAATTGGGCGGGACCCCATGGACAAGAAAGTCGTCGAGCGGGAACAGGCCGTGCAGCTGGAGCACTTGGTACACAAGGCCCAGCGGTGCATTGCGCTGCGGTTCCCTTATGATGCGGCGCTGGTGCAGGCGGCCAAGCAGGCCGGTGCCCGGTGGAGCAATACGCACCGATGCTGGTGGACCCCGAACGGCCCGGAACACCTGCAGGCCATCTTCGCCGCGTTCAAGGGCAAGGCCTGGGTGGACATGAACGGCCTGCGCAAGAAAGCCGATGACGTGCCAGCGGTACCGAATGCACCTGTGAACCCCGTGAACAAGGCAACGGCGATCAAGGCAATGAAGCCGACCGTTCAGCGAACGCAACGCAAAGAGCCACAAGCGGTGCCCCTTACACCGGAGCATGAGAACGCCTTGGCCGCAATGCGGAAGAAGCTGGAGATCGCGCGGTACAGCCCGAACACCATCGACACCTACCTGAACGCCACCAAGCAGTTCTTCGGGCGGTTCGCGGCCAAGCACCCGAACGACATCCGCACGGAGGACATTGAGACCTACCAGCACGAACTGGCCAAGTCCGGCAAAAGCAACAGCTACCTGAACCAGGTGGTGAACGCGGTGCGCTACTACTACAAGGATGTGCTGGGCGACGCCTACCGCGTGAAGTTCATCGAGCGGCCGCGGTATGAGAAGAAACTGCCCATGGTGCTGAGCGAAGAGGAGATCGCCTCCCTGTTGCGCAGCGTGGACAACCTGAAGCACCGCAGCATCCTCATGCTCATCTATTCCGCTGGGTTGCGGCTCAGTGAACTGATCGGGCTGGAGCGACAGGACCTTGCCGTGGAGCGCAGTCAGTTGATCGTTCGCAGTGGCAAGGGAAGCAAGGACCGCATCACGCTGCTCAGCCGCAAGGCATTGGCATCCTTGGAGGAATACCTGACCACTTACAAGCCGAAGCGATACCTGTTCGAAGGCCCCGATGGCGGCCCCTACTCCCCTCGCAGTGTGCAGGCCATCTTTCATCGCGCCCGTGAAAAGGCGGGGATCACCAAGCC
>JAWKNG010000014.1:0-2922 GCA_041391845.1 Flavobacteriales bacterium
ATGGCTCGCCTCCCGCATGGGCCAGCGCGAGGACCTGCAGCCCACTTCGGCCTGGGCCCGAGGGCTGCTCCGTTTCGAACTTGCGCTGGACCGGCTCAACGACTGGTATGCCCGGCAGTTGCGCTGGGTGCTGGCCCACCGCGCCGCCTTCCTCGGCATCGTGCTGCTGCTCTTCGCCGCCACTGGCGCGGTGCTCAAGCAGGGCATCATGACCAAGGAGCTCATCGCCACCGGCGACCAGGGCATCTTCCGACTGACCTTGGAATACGACAAGCAGGTGCCCCTGCAGGAGAACAACCTGCGCACCCGTGACCTGGAGGCCCACCTGATGCAACGGCCCGAGGTGGCCAACGTCTTCAGCAACGTGGGCGGCCCCAGCACCGGCATAGGCAGCATGGGGGTGGGCGCCGAGTACCGCTCGGAGCTCACCATCGACCTGGTGCCCAAGGAGGCCCGCAACGGACAGAGCACCGAGGCCACCATGATGGCCCTGCGTGCCGACCTGCTGCACCACTTTCCCGGTGTGGACATCACCATGGCCACCATCGGTCTGGTGCCCCGCAGCGCACCGGTGGAGATCACCCTGAGCGGCGCAGACCGTGACGAAGTGATGCGCACGGCACAGGTGCTGAAGGACACCCTGGCCGGTATTCCCGGCGCCAACAACGTGCGCCTGAGCATCGAGAGCGGCGCACCCGAACTGCAGGTGCACTTGGACCGCGACCGCATGGCACGCCTGGGCCTCAGCACCGCCGCCGTGGGCGCCACCCTGCGCAATGCCCTGGCCGGCAACGACGATGCACGCCTGTACGAAGCGGGCACCGAGTACCCCATCCGCATCCGCGTGGACGACATCCAGCGGCGCGATGCGCAGGACATGGAACGGCTGCTCTTCACCAACGCGGCCGGCATGCCCGTGCGCCTGGCCCAGTTCGCCACCGTGGAACGCCACGAGCCGCCCGCCCTGGTGGAGCGCATGGACCGCATGAGCGCCGTGACCCTCACCGCCGATGCCCTGGGCCGCGGCTCGGGCAGCGTGGCCGATGATGTGGTGGCCTACCTGGGCAACAACCCCCTGCCCGCCGGCGTGCGCCTTACCTGGGGCAGCGACGTGAAGCGGCAGAACGACAGCTTCGGTGCACTGGGCGGCGCACTGCTCATCTCCTTCATCCTCGTCTACCTGGTGATGGTGGCGCTCTACGACAGCTTTCTCTACCCCTTCGTGGTGCTCTTCAGCATCCCGGTGGCCGTGATCGGTGCCTTCCTCGCGCTCAACCTCAGCCTCTCCTCGCTCAGCCTCTTCACGCTGCTGGGCCTCATCATGCTGCTGGGCCTGGTGGCCAAGAACGCCATCCTCATCGTGGACCGCACCAACCAGCTGAAGGCCGAAGGCATGCACTATGTGGAGGCCCTGGTGGAGGCCGGCCGCACCCGACTTCGCCCCATCCTCATGACCACCATTGCCATGGTCTTCGGCATGCTGCCCATCGCCCTGGCCACCGGAACCGGCAGCGAATGGAAGAACGGCCTCGCCTGGGTGATCATCGGCGGCCTCACCAGTTCCATGCTGCTCACCGTATACCTGGTGCCGGTGATGTACCACCTGCTGGAAGGCGCCAAGGAGCGCGTGACCGGCTGGTGGGCACGGCGCCGCAGCCCGCAGCCATCGGTCCCGGATGCCGGCACCGCGAACAACGCTTGACCTCAACTGAACAACACCATACGAATATGACCACTCAACCCATCAACCCCACCCTGCGTGCTGCGATCAAACTGCGCCACCTCTCCGATGCACTGCGCAGCGACTGGTCCCTGATCGACCAGGCGAAACAGCGCATGGACGAGAAGCTGAAGCAGGCCGAAGAACTCGCAGCACACCAAGGCGACGCCGCGTTCCGCACCGAATTCGATGGACAACTCGTCCAGCTCCGCAGCGCACAGCGGCAGGTGGTGGACCTGTTGCGGAACGCCACCGACATGCTGAAGACGGGTGCATCGCCGGAGGTGAACTGGCCCCACATGCAGCAGCATCTTCAACAGGTCTCCACACGCTTCCAGGAAATGGCCGGCCTGCCCCTTGCCGCACCGGACAGTGCCGGACAGGCCGACTGGCAGACCCTGTGGCAGGTAATGGGGGCCGACCTTGATGCGATCCGGGGTCTGTGTACCGCGGCCTACTTCAAGGCCCGGCTCGTCACCGAACTCGGTGCCGTGGATGCGGATGCGCTGACCACGACCATCCTGCACCATATACCGCACCAATACTCCATCACCGAGGCCGAGCGCTATGAGCGTGACTACCTCGATGCCATGGAGGCGATCAAGGCGGAGGCCGGCAAGAAGGCGAACCTGTGGGACCGCGTGCTCAACATCATCGCCGGTGCCATTCCCTTCGAGCAATCGCCTGCAGAGCGTGTGATGATGCAACGCTGGGTGGATGGCGAGAAGGGAGACCTATGATACACCCGTACATCGGGCATTCAGCTTCTCACGGGCTCGAAATGCGCCGTAAAGTGCCGCAGGAACCTCGGCTCCTTGATGATGCGGTAGCCCCGCACCTGCTCGCGTGAGCGCATGATCTCCTCGAAGGTCTCGGCCACGTACTCCATGTGGCTTTGGGTGTACACGCGGCGCGGGATGGCCAGGCGCACCAACTCCATGGGTGAGGGCTTCAGTGAGCCATCGGGCAGGTAGGTGCCGAACATGACGGAGCCGATCTCCACGCTCCGGATACCACCCAGCTTGTACAATTCGCACACCAGGGCCTGCCCGGGGTATTGGTCAGGAGGGATGTGCGGGTAAAGGGCCTTGGCATCGATGTAGACCGCGTGGCCTCCGATGGGGCGCATGAGGGGTACGCCGAGGCGGTGCAGCTTTTCGCCCACGAAGGTGGTGCTGCGGATGCGGTAATCGAGGTAGTGC